>NZ_JBGNUS010000001.1:662645-2891405 GCF_041951365.1 Actinomadura sp. GTD37 | reverse complement strand
TTAAGCACGCCGCCAGCGTTCGTCCTGAGCCAGGATCAAACTCTCCATTAAGGTCCAAACGACCAACCAAGGGGCGAACCCCAGCCGGCCAAACCTCGAAGAAAATCCCAGCAAACACGCACCCCCACAAAAGAGGGCCGTGCATTGCCTCAAAGAAATCCCCGACCATCCGAAGACGATCACGGGGCGACCCGGCCCCCAAAAAGAAGACCGAGCCGATAAAGGCACTGGCTTTTAACACGCTGTTGAGTTCTCAAGAAACGGACACCCACCGCGCCGAACCCCGCTCTCGCAGACCCGGCCCCGGGGCAACCCTTCTAACTTACCTGTTCCACTCCCGTTGTCAAGCAGATCCGTGAAGATCTTTTCGACGGCCGGAGGCTTCCCAGTCCCCCACGGCGACGACACACCCCCAGGCCCAAGACCTGGCGAAGATCGTTCCGTAGGAGATGCCCTGCGGGCCGGCCACCTTGCGGCGTCCTGCGTCCCGTCCGGGCTTGCTTTTCAAGAGTACCTCGGTTCGAAGCGTGCTTCGAACCGTTTTCCTCTTTCAGCTTCCCCCGGGGCCGTCCGCCTCTCGGCGTCCCGCATCCCCTTGGGGCATGACAGACACTAGGCAGCCCTGAACGGTCCGTCAAATCAGCACCGCCCATCGTTCGGACAGCACCGCGTTCACCGTCTGCACCGGCCGCCCGTCCCGGCTCATCGTCCCAACGGTGGTCCGGTTCGGCGCTGGGACGATTTCCCGCGGGAAGCCGCAGGTCAGTAGTAGTTCTGAAGTCCGGCATCAGTAGCGCGTCAGTGGCGTGTCAGCGCTCGGACGCCGATGTACGCGCCGTGTCAGCGCCTTCCTCCACGGTGGTGACCGTCACAGATGACGGCCCTGGTGAAAGGCGAACGAAATGGACGAAGTGATCCGCGCGGAGGGATTGCGCAAAAGGTTCGGGGAGACGACGGCGCTGGACGGTGTGGACATCGCGGCGCGGCGCGGCACGGTGCTGGGGGTGCTGGGGCCGAACGGCGCGGGCAAGACCACCGCCGTGCGGGTGCTGGCGACGCTGCTCAAACCCGATGCCGGCCGGGCCGAGGTCTCCGGTTACGACGTCGTCAAGGACGCCGGGCGCGTCCGGGCGAAGATCGGGCTCACCGGGCAGTACGCGTCGGTCGACGAGGAGCTGACCGGCACGGAGAACCTGGTGATGATCGCCCGGCTGCTGGACCACGGCAGGCGGGAGGGGAAGGCCAGGGCGCGGCAGCTGCTGGACCAGTTCCGGCTGACCGAGGCCGCGTCGCGCGCCGCGAAGACGTACTCCGGCGGGATGCGGCGCCGGCTCGACCTCGCGGCGAGCCTCATCAACCATCCCGAGGTCATCTTCCTGGACGAGCCGACGACCGGGCTCGACCCGCGGGCCCGCAACGAGGTGTGGGACACCGTCCGCGACGTCGTCGCCGACGGTGCGACGGTGCTGCTGACGACGCAGAACCTGGAGGAGGCCGACGCGCTCGCCGACCGGATCGCGGTGTTCGACCACGGCCGGGTCATCGCCGAGGGGACGTCCGACGACCTGAAGGGGCGGATCGGGCGGCAGACCCTCGCGGTGCGCGCGGCGGAGCCGTACCGCACCGGTCAGCTCAGCGCGATCGTGGCCGAGCTGACCGGGGAGCGGCCCGAGGTGCAGCAGGCGGCCGGCCTCGTCACGGCGCCGGTGAGCGATCCGAAGCTGCTGTCGGCGCTGGTCCGGCGGCTGGACGAGGCGTCCATCGTGGCGGCCGAGCTGTCGCTGCGGATGCCGAGCCTGGACGAGGTGTTCCTCACACTGACCGGCCGCCTCGCCGAGGAGACCGACTCCGAACTCGAAAGGAGCGTGGCATGACCACGATGACCGCAGGCTCCCGTCCGGCCGCGACCGAGCCGCCCGCGCACATCAGCCTGCGGCGGACCGCGCGGCACGGCCTGACGCTGGCATGGCGCAATCTCGCTCAACTGCGGCACTCTCCGGAGAAGCTGCTGGACACGACGCTCATGCCGATCGTGTTCCTGGTGCTGTTCCTCTACGTCTTCGGCGGGGCGGTCGCCGGCGGCACGCACGCCTACCTCCAGGCACTGCTGCCGGGGCTCGTCGCGATGATGACGATGTTCGCGACGATGGGGGTCGGCACGGCGCTGAACGAGGACATCCACAAGGGCGTGTTCGACCGGTTCCGCAGCCTGCCGATCGCCCGTTCGGCGCCCCTCATCGGGACGGTCCTCGGGGACACCGCCCGGTTCGTCACCGTGATGACGATCCTGGTGGGGTTCGGATCGGTCCTGGGATTCCGGTTCCACACCGATCCGCTGTCGGTGCTGGCGGCGTTCGCGCTGGCGTACGTGTTCTACCTGGCCGTGTGCTGGTTCTCCGTGCTGGTCGGGCTGATCGCGCCGTCGCCGGAGACCGTTCAGGGACTCTCCTTCCTCTGGGTGATGCCGTTGACGTTCGGCAGCAACATCCTCGTCCCCAACACGTCCACGATGCCGGGCTGGCTCCAGGCGTGGACGGACGCGAACCCGGTCACCCACCTGGCGGCCTCGGTGCGCGCGCTGACGGTCGGCGGACCGGTCGGGAACCACGTCTGGTTCACGCTCGCGTGGGCGGCGGGGATCGTCGCCGTCACGTTCCCGCTGGCCATGTTCATGTACTCGCGACGGACCTGACACCACACCGTGCACAACCACGTGTCCACCACGCAGCGCGCCGTCCCGGATGCACCCCCGGGGCGGCGCGCACCCGTGCCCGTCGTCCGAACGGCGTCGTTCAGACGGACGCGACCAGGTCGGCGCCCAGGGCGAACACGTCCTCACGGGTGACCAGCCGCCCGCGCTCGTAGGCGGCCTCGAAGGCGCCGGCGCCGAGGGCGCCGGTCGCGGCGGGCAGGGTCCGGCCCACTTCGTAGGAGGACGTGTCGCGGTAGCCGTGCAGGTTGTGCGCGGTGCCCAGCAGTTCGGCGGCGCGGACGAAGGCGCCGCGCGCGGCGGCGTAGGCGGCGAGGCCCTCGACGAGGGACGCGACGGTCGGGTTGCCCATCATCGCGTCGTCGCGCAGGTCGCGGAACGCGTCGGCGTGCCGGCTGCGCGCCGCCTCGAGGTCGCCGTCCTCCTCGGCGAAGCAGCCGAGGCGGCTGTGGGTCCGGCGGGAGGCCTGCGCGAAGTCGGGCCGGTGGCCGCGGGACTCGACCCACTTGTGCGCGCGGTCCGCGTGGATCCGCGCGGCGGCCCGGTCGCCCTCCTGGAGGGCCAGCTCGCACAGCATCAGCGAGGCGCCCGCGGCGTCGGCGAACTCACCTATCCGCTCGGTCTGCGCCATGGCGCGTTCGAGGTCGGCGCGGGCTCCCGCGGCGTCGCCCTGCCTCGCCCGCGCGCGGGCGAGCTGGGTGAGGATGCCCGCGCCCTGCTCCGGGCTGACCCCGGTCGTGGCGTAGCCGTACGCCTCCTCGCCGAGCCGGACGGCGTCCGCCAGTTCGCCGCGGGCCAGGGCGACCTGCATCATCCCGCTCAGCGCGACGATCATCCCGAAGCGGTCGCCGAGCTCGCGGAACCGCGCGTAGCCGTCGGCGGCCTCCGGCCCGGCCTCGCCGATGTCCCCGCTGTTGATCCCCATGTGCCCGAGGAGGACGTGGACCATGGCGCGGACCCACGGGTCGGGATGGTCCTGGATGTTCCGCAGGCGCAGGCGCAACTCGTGCATGTCGCCCGAGAAGACGCCGGACGCCGGCTCCGCGAGGGCGAGGACCGGGTGCATCGGCCTCGCGGGCACGTAAGCGCCGATGTCCTCCAAGGCGGCGCGCAGCGCCTCCGGCGTCGGCCCCGAATCCTTGGCCATCTCCCCGGTGATGCGGGAGAAGACGGCGCAGAGCGCGTACTGCTCCTCCAGGCCGGGCGGCGGGGTGTCGCCCGCCAGGCCGTGGACGGCGATCGCCCAGCCGCCCGCCTCGACCTCCAGATCGCGCAGCACCCAGAACCACACGAGCGACGCGACGAGGCGCAGGCCGGTGTCGACGTCGCCGGTCTCGATCACGTGGCGGAACGCGACCGTGATGTTGTCGCGTTCGGCGGCGACCCGGTCGGCCCAGCGCAGCTGGTCGCTGCGGCGCAGTTCCGGCTCGGCGCGTTCGGCGAGCCCGACGACGTAGCCGGCGTGCGCGTCCCGGACGCGCCGCGTCTCGCCGGTCTGCTCCAGCCGCTCCCCCGCGTACACGCGGACGGTCTCCAGCAGCCGGTAGCGGACGTCGGCGTCGCCGTCGGCCATCACGAGCGACTTGTCGATCAGCGCCGCGATCACGTCGATGACGTCCTGCGTCTCGGCGGCTCCGGCCGCGTCCAGCCCGCACACGTGCGCGGCGGCCTCCGGGGTGGCGCCGCCCGCGAACACCGACAGCCGGCGCAGGACGGTGCGCTCCCCGTCGTCCAGCAGGTCCCAGCTCCAGTCGACGACGGCGCGCAGCGTCCGGTGCCGGGGCAGCGCCGCGCGGCTGCCGCCGGCCAGCAGCCGGAACCGGTCGCCGAGCCGCGCCGCGACCTGGCCGGACGTGAGGGAGCGCAGCCGGGCGGCGGCCAGCTCGATGGCCAGCGGGATGCCGTCGAGGGCGCGGCAGATGGCGACGACGTCGGCGACGGTTCCGGCGTCCACGGCGAAGCCGGGACGGACGGCGGCGGCCCGGTCGGCGAACAGGCGCACCGAGGCGCATCCGAGGGCTCCGGCCGGGTCGGCGACGTCGTCGTCCGGCAACGGCAGGGACGGGACGGGGCACAGCGACTCGCCGGTGATGCCGAGCGGTTCGCGGCTCGTCGCCAGGACCCGGACGCCCTGCGCGTGCGTGAGGACGTGGTCGACGAGCCGCGCGACGGCGTCGACGAGATGCTCGCAGTTGTCGAGGACGACGACCATCCGCTTGGCGGCGAGGAAGTCGGTGAGCCGGTCGAGGGGCCGCACGATGGCGCGCGTCTCGCCCGGCCGGACGGTCTCGGGGACGCCGAGCGCCGACAGCGCGGCCTGCGCCACGTCGCCCGGGTCGCCGACCGGGGCGAGCGGGACGAACCACACGCCGTCCGGCATCTCCTCGACGAGCGCGGCGGCGCTCTCCCCGGCCAGCCGCGTCTTGCCGGCGCCGCCGGGCCCGGTGAGGGTGACGAGCCGGGTCTCGCGGAGCAGCTTGCCGACGCGCCGCGACTCCTCCTCCCGTCCGACGAAGCTGGTGAGCTGCGCGGGCAGGTTGGTGCGCGGCGAAGCCGGAACGTCCGGACCGGCGGGCGCGGGTGCGGGCGCGGGCAGCGGCGCCGCGGCCTCGCGCCGCAGGATCGACAGATGGACGGCGGCCAGTTCCGGGGACGGGTCGACGCCGAGCCGGTCGGCGAGCGCGCGGCGCGTCTCCTCGTACACCTCCAGCGCCTCGGCCTGCCGTCCCGCCGCGTAGAGGGCGCGCATGAGCTGCCCGCGCAGCCGTTCGCGGAGCGGGTTCGCGGCGGCCAGCGGCTCCAGCTCGGCGACCGGCGGGACGGGCAGCCCGGCCGCGGTCTCGGCCTCGACGCGGTCCTCGACGGCGGCGACGCGCAGTTCCTCCAGCCGCGTCACGACCCCGTACGCGAAGTCGGCGTCGGACACGTCGGCGAGCGCCGGGCCGCGCCACAGCGCGAGCGCCTCCCGCAGCCCGGCGGCACGGCGCGCCGGATCGTCCTCCGCCCGCGCGGCCGCGACGCCGCGCTCGAACGCGACCGCGTCGACCTCGCCGGGGTCGAGGCCGAGCCGGTACCCGCCCGGCCCGTGCTCGACGACGTCCCGTCCGGCGACGCCGCGCAGCCGGGAGACGAGCGCCTGCAGCGCGTTGCCTCCGGGCGCGACGCCCTCCCACAGGTCGTCGAGCAGCCGCTCGGCCGACACGGGGCGGCCCGCCTCGGCCGCCAGCCGGACCAGCAGGGCGCGCAGTCTCCGGCCGCCGACCTCGACAGGCCGCGCGGCCTCGTCCCGCACGTCGAGCGGGCCCAGGATGCCGATGCGCACGAGTCCCCTTCCCCGGTGCCATTGTTCCCGATGTGTGGACCGCGCGTGCCGGGTACCTGTCCGATATGCCCAGAGCACAGATCAAGGACGAGAAGACCTACCAGGAGCTCCGCGACAAGGGCGAGAGCAAGGAGAAGGCCGCGCGCATCGCCAACGCCTCCGCGAAGCGCGGCAAGGAGAACGTCGGCCGCAAGGGCGGTAAGAACCCCTCCTACGACGACTGGACGAAGGACGAGCTCCTCGAACGCGCCCGCGAGATCGGCATCGGGGGGCGCTCCTCGATGAACAAGTCCGAGCTCGTCAAGGCGCTGCGCGACCACTAGATGAGACTCGTCTTCGTCCTGGACTGCGGTGACCCGGACACCCTCGCCGACTTCTGGGCCGCCGCCCTCGGCTACGACCGCGGCGGGTTCGACCCCCCGTACGTCCACCTCACGGACCCGTCCGGGGAGGGGCCGACGATCCTGCTGCAGCGCGTCCCCGAGCCGAAGGCGGCGAAGAACCGGATGCACCCCGACCTCCGCATCGCCGACATGGACGCGGAACTGGCCCGGGTCACCGCGCTCGGCGCGACCGTCGTCCGCGGCCCCTTCGTGGACGACGGGTGGCCGACGACGGTGCTCGCCGATCCCGAGGGCAACGAGTTCTGCCTGATAGTCGAACCCGGCAAGGAGAGCAGATGAACGCGGTCGTCGACTCGGCGCGCAGGCAGAAGGAGGAGTACGCCCCCGGCGAGGACCGCCCGCTCGGCTCCTACCTCGGCACCCTGGGCGTCTACGCGCTCACCACGGCGGCCATGGCGCTGCTCGGACGCAGGATGCGCGACCGGCCCCCGGCCATCGGGTTCGCCGACCTCGCGCTGATGACGATCACGACGCACAAGGTGGCGCGGCTGATCGCCAAGGACCCGGTGACGAGCCCGCTGCGCGCCCCCTTCACCCGCTACTCGGGCACGTCGGGGCCGGCCGAGGTCGCGGAGGAGGTGCGCGGCAGGGGCGTCCGGCACGCCGTCGGCGAACTGGTCACCTGCCCGTTCTGCACGGCGCAGTGGGTCGCGACGGCGTACGCGGCGGGCCTGGTCTTCGCGCCGCAGGCGACCCGGCTGGCCGGCACCACGATGACGGCGGTCGCGGGCTCGGACTGGCTGCAACTCGCCTACGCGCGCCTCCAGCGGTCCGCCGAGGGCGGCTGACCCCTCCGCCCGCTTTATTTACGTTTGTCCCAGCTAGAAGGGGTACGGCCACCCCATGGATCTGGCATTCCTCAAGACGCTGTATCAACGTCCGGGCCCGTACGCGTCGGTGTACGCCGACCTGACCCGCACGACCGAGGACGCGGCCAAGGCGGCGGAGCTGCGGTGGCGGGCGCTGCGCGCGGACCTGGAGGACCAGAACGCCCCGAAGTCCGCCGTCCGCGCGGTCGAGCGGACCATCGAGGAGGAGCTGGCGCTGCGCCGGTCCGAGGGCATCGTGGTCTTCGCCGCGGACGGCGAGGTGGTGCACGCCGAACGGCTCCCCGGCGCGCCCCGCGCCACCCGCGCGACCGTGGCGCCCCTCCCGGACGTCCTGCCCTATCTGGCCGAGCGCGGCGAGAGGTTCCCGCACCTGCTGGCCGTCGTCGACCGCCGCGGCGGCGCGATCGACTGCGTGGACGGCGACGGACGGCACGAGCACATCGACGTGCGGGGGGACGAGGAGTTCCCCATCCGCAAGGTGAAGGCGGGCGACTGGAACCAGTCCCGGTACCAGCGTTCGTCGGAGAACACCTGGAAGGTCAACGCGAAGAAGGTCGCCCACGAGATCGACCGCGCCGCGGACCGCTGCCGCGCCGAGGCCGTCGTGATCGCCGGTGACACACGCGCCCGGAACGCCGTCATGGAGGAGGTCTCGGAGGGCGTCCTGGAGCACACCCTTGAGGCGGACAAGAACACCGGCATCGACGATCCCGACCTGGACGCGGAGCTGCGCCGCCTCTTGAAGCTGAAGACGGCCGAACGCGTCATGACGGTCGCGGAGCGCTTCGACCGGGAACTGGCGAACGGCGAGCGGGCCGTCTCGGGCCTGTCCGCGACCACGGAGGCCCTCCGCCACGGCCAGGTGGAGACGCTGCTCATCGCGGACGCCGGCGCCGACGCGCGCCTGTGGATCGGCCCGGACCCGACCCAGGTCGCCGCCACCGTCGACGAGCTCCGCGAGGAGTTCGGCATCACCGACCCCCGGGAGGACCGGGCGGACGCGGCCCTGGTCAGAGCGGCAGCGGCGACGGACAGCGAACTGGTCGTCCTACCCCCGAACGGAGACGCGCCACCCCCCGTAGGCGCCGTCCTCCGCTACACGACGATGCCCCAAGCCCAACCCTGAACCCCCAAGCGGACACACCCCCGCACGAGGAACACCCACTCAGACAGAAATCGGCAGGGGGCGTGGGTGGCGGAGCCCCCCACATCGGGGGTCCGGGGGTCGCCCCCCGGGAGAAATGACGAGGAGTGGCGGGAAGGAGCCAACGGCTCCGACCACACCACTCCCAACTGCGAGTGGAGCTATGGGGATTCGAACCCCAGACCTCCTCCATGCCATGGAGGCGCGCTACCAACTGCGCCATAGCCCCTCGATCGGGAAAAGCTTAGTGCACGTTGGGAGCGCTTGGGACGCGCGGACCGGGGGCGCGGCCGTGGCCGTGAGGGCCGCGCTCCCGGGCGTGGCGACCGCGGGGTGGTGCGTGCTGTGCGGTCAGGTCCATCCGAGGTGTTCGCCGACTTCGTCGGGCGCGTAGCCCCGGTGCCCTCCGTCGCCGATCCAGACCATGCCGTCGGCTTCGGCGATGGGCCCGACGGCGTGCTCTTGCGGCAGCCGCGGCTGGACGGCCAGCCGAACCTGCGTCCCGGGTTCGAACCGGCGCAGTTCGTCGATGAGGTCCCCCACGGTGACCTCTCGCTTCGCCCCCCTGCGATGTCTTCCCATACCCCGCATGAAACCATCCCCGCCCCTCTGCTCAAGCCGTCGGCCCAACCGACTCGACAGGCGGCCCCAACCGTTCGCCAAGGGGAACGCCCAAGCGGACACACCCCCGCACGAGGAACACCCACTCAGACAGAAACCGGCAGGGGGCGTGGGGGGCGGAGCCCCCCACATCGGGGGTCCGGGGGTCGCCCCCCGGGAGAAATGACGAGGAGTGGCGCGGAAGGAGCCAACGGCTCCGACCACACCACTCCCAACTGCGAGTGGAGCTATGGGGATTCGAACCCCAGACCTCCTCCATGCCATGGAGGCGCGCTACCAACTGCGCCATAGCCCCGCCGCTGCGTGGACGTTCATCCCGCAGCGCTTGGCCAGTGTATAGGACGGACGGGGCTGGTCTCGAATCGTTTGCGGGGTCGGGTGCCGGCGCCGGGTCAGGTGCCGGCGTCGGGGCGGTCGTCGCTGAGGACGGGCTCGGGGAGGGTGCCGGCGTTGTGCTCGGCGAGGCGCCAGCCGCCGTCGCGCATCTCGGTGATGACGGACCAGCAGCAGTTGGAGAGGCCGCCCAGGCGTTCCCAGGTCTCTTCGGGAAGGCCGATGAGGTGGGACATGCCGAGGCGGAGGGCGGCGCCGTGGGAGGCGACGACGAGCTGGCCGGTGGGCGGCAGGTCGTCGAGGGCTCGTTCGAGGGCGGCGCCGACGCGTTTGGCGACCTGGGCGCTGGTCTCGCCGCCGGGCGGCTGCCAGGCGGCGTGCTCGGCCGGGTAGCGTTCGCGGATCTCGCGGGCGGTGAGCCCTTCCCAGGCGCCGCCGTCGCGCTCGATGAGGTCCTTGTCGTAGCGGACGGGGAGTCCGGTGATGTCGGCGAGGGCCTGGGCGGTGTCGGCGGCGCGGCGGAGCGGGGAGGCGAGCAGCGCGGTGGGGCGGAGCCCGGCGAGGAGCCTGGCGGAGCGGGCGGCCTGCTGGACCCCGGTCTCGTCGAGCGGGATGTCGGTCTTGCCTTGGAAGCGGCGTTCGACGTTCCAGCCGGTCTGGCCGTGCCGCCAGAGGACGAGGCGGCGCCTGCCGGGTTCGCGGGCGGGCCGGGTGTCACTCACTGGGGCTCCCGACGGCGCGGGCGCGCTGGGCCTGGTGGGCGGTGGCGCTCTCCGGCAGGTCGAGGAGGGGGCAGTCTTTCCACAGGCGTTCGAGGGCGTAGTACATGCGGTCTTCTTCGTGCTGGATGTGCACGATGATGTCGGCGTAGTCCAGCAGGACCCACCGGCCCTCACGCTCGCCTTCGCGGCGGACGGGCTTGGCGTCCGCCTCTTCGCGCAGGCGCTTCTCGACCTCGTCCACGATGGCGCGGACTTGCCGGTCGCTGGGGGCGGAGCAGAGCACGAACGCGTCGGTGATGACGAGCTGCTCGCTCACGTCGTAGGCAAGAATGTCGTCGGCCAGCTTGTCGCCCGCCGCCTCGGCGGCGATCTGGACGAGCTTTGCCGCCCTCTCGGATGCGGTCACGGTGCGCTCGCGATCCTCCCTGTAGGGGTTCTGTCTCCGTTGACACCCTCTCACGGGCGGCGGCGGAGGACCCCCTTGTCGTTGTACGACCGCAATGCTCATGCGGCCTTTCCCCTCCAGGGTATGCGTCGCTCTCACCCGGGCGACGGGCTAGTACAGCCCGCGCTTGTTGATGTACTGGACGATGCCGTCCGGGACGAGGTACCAGATGGGTTCGCCGGCGTGGACGCGTTCGCGGCATTCGGTGGAGGAGATCGACAGGGCGGGGACCTCCATGAGGGACACGCGCCCGTTGGGCAGGCCGGGGTCGGCGAGGCGGTGGCCGGGCCGGGTGACGCCGACGAAGTGCGCGAGTTCGAACAGTTCGTCGGTGTCGTGCCAGGTGAGCATCTTCTCCAGCGCGTCGGCGCCGGTGATGAAGAACAGGTCGGTGTCGGGGCCCTGGAGGCGCCGCATGTCGCGGAGGGTGTCGACGGTGTAGGTGGGGCCGGGCCGGTCGATGTCGATGCGGCTGACGGAGAAGCGCGGGTTGGACGCGGTGGCGATGACGGCCATGAGGTAGCGGTCCTCGGCGGGGGTGACGTCTCCTCCCTCCTTGTGGGAGGAGAGGCCGGTGGGGACGAAGACGACCTCGTCGAGGGTGAAGAAGTGCGCGACCTCGCTCGCGGCCACGAGGTGCCCGTGGTGGATGGGGTCGAAGGTGCCGCCCATGACCCCCAGCCGCCGCTTTTGCGTCATGACGACGAGAATAGTTGGCCGGGTCCGGGGCCCGGACGTCCGGGCCCCGGGCTCAGCCGAGGCCGGGGATCGGCGGGGGGCCGTCGTCCCAGGTCACGACGCGGACGGCCTTGCCGACCTCGGCCCTCGGCACGGTGCCGCCGGGGAGGACGAACACATCGGCGGTGAGGCCGAGCGTCTCGTGCAGCGCGTGGACGAGGGCGTCCTTCGGGTCGCCGGACAGGGCCTCGCAGGCGACGAGGAGCCGCGCGGCCGGGCTGCGCCGGTCGACGACGAGCTGGTAGTGCGGCCGGATGAGCCCGGAGCCGAGCAGGACGCGTTCGACCTCGCTCGGGTACACGTTGACGCCCCGGACGACGATCATGTCGTCGGCGCGTCCGAGGACCTTGCTCATCTTGGCGAGCGTCCGCCCGCAGGGGCATTCGCCGCGGTGGAGGGACGCGATGTCGCCGGTCCGGTAGCGCAGCAGGGGCAGCGCCTGCTTGGTCGGGGTGGTGAAGACGAGTTCGCCGGGGGCGCCGTCCTCGACGGGGTCGCCGGTGGACGGGTCGACGGCCTCGACGATGAAGTGGTCCTCGTTGACGTGCAGGCCGTCCTGTTCGAGGCACTCGGTGGCGACGCCGGGGCCGATGACCTCGGAGAGGCCGTAGATGTCCATCGCCTTGAGTGGCAGCACGGCCTCGATGGCGGCGCGCAGTTCCTCCGACCAGGGTTCGGCGCCGAACAGCCCGGCCTTGAGGGCGGGCAGCTCGACGCCGGCCTCGGCGACGGCCTCGCCGAGCCGCAGCGCGTAGGCGGGGGTGCAGGTGAGGACGTCGGCGCGCAGGTCGGCGAGCATCCGCACCTGCCGGTCGGTCATGCCGCCCGACATCGGCACGACGGTCGCGCCGAACGCGACGGCGCCCTGGTGGATGCCGATGCCGCCGGTGAACAGCCCGTACCCGTAGGCGTTGTGCACGACGCTGCCCGGCGACGCTCCGGCGCACGACAGGGAACGCGCGCACATCGCGGCCCACAGGTCGAGGTCGGCCTTGGTGTAGGCGACGAGGGTGGGGCGTCCGCGCGTCCCGCTGGAGCCGTGCACGGCGGCGACCTGGTCCTGCGGGACGGCGAGCATCCCGAACGGGTAGTTGTCCCAGAGGTCCTGCTTGGTGGTGAACGGGAGGTCGCGGAGGCCGGCGAGCGTGACGTCCGAGCCGCCGGCGACTCCGGCGTCCTTCAGCCGCCGCCCCTGCACGCCGCCGGCCGCGAGGAGCCGGTCGACCAGGCCCCACAGCCGGTGCCGCTGCAGCGCGGCCCGCGCGTCCAGAGACATCGCCTCGGCTTTGGGATCGAACATAAATCGCCTCCCGGGCGGACCGCAGTGGGCGCGGATTCCCGGCGTGGAACCCTGCGGCCCTCTGGTTCGTCGGGAATACCATGCCAGACATGGCTTCTTCGCCGTTGAAGAAGAATTCCAGCTTCGCCACCGAATGCCCGCTCAGGAGAGAAGCCTCCCGTTGAGGTCGGATCCCCGTACGGCATCGGACGGCCGTCGCGGCGCGCTCGGATGCGCGTTTCGCGTGCCATGTTGTAGACCAGACGGACACAGCCGAAGGCGCGGCTCGAATGCTCAGCCTGTTCCGGGGCCGGGTGGAAGCGGCAACGGAACGGCCGGCGGACGCGCCGAGTCACACTGCCAGGACTATCCGCACCTTCGATCGGGGGTCGGCGTCCACTCGTCTCCGCGCCTCCGAAGCCGCCGCGGCGCGGCGGCGCTTCACCGCCCGCTCGACTACCGGGCCTTTCGCCCTTCAGGAGGTCAGACATGACGGAGAACACGCCGGATCGAGCACGGACGCGGTTCCCCGGGATCAGTTCCCGGGCCTATGAGCACCCGGCGGACCGATCGGCGCTCGTGGCGCTGCGCTCGCTCTCCGGGTTCGACGTCGTGCTGCGCAAGCTGTCGGGGCTGGTCAACGAGCGGTCGCTGCGGCTGATGTTCCTCGGCGGGACGGTACGCGCCGGCGAGGACCAGTTCCGCCACATCCACGACATGGTGCGCGACGCCTGCTACATCCTGGACATGCCGGAGGTCCCGGAGCTGTTCGTCCGGCAGGACCCGACGCCGAACGCGATGGCGCTCGGCTCCGACCACCCGTTCATCGTGCTGAACACCGGCCTGATCGACCTGCTGGACGACGAGGAGCTGCGGTTCGTCATCGGCCACGAGGTCGGGCACATCCTGTCCGGGCACGCGGTGTACCAGACGATGATGCAGATCCTGCTGCAGCTCGGGTCGCGGCTGGCGTGGCTGCCGCTCGGCAACGTCGGCATCGCGGCGATCATCATCGGGCTGCGCGAGTGGTTCCGGAAGGCGGAGCTGTCGTCCGACCGGGCGGGGCTGCTCACCGGGCAGGACGTGGACGCGGCGAAGCGCGTCAACATGAAGCTCGCGGGCGGCGTCCGGCTCGGCGAGATGAGCAGCGAGGCGTTCCTGCAGCAGGCGCGCGAGTACGACGCGGCCGGCGACGTGCGGGACGGGATCCTGAAGTTCCTGAACCTGCTCGGGCAGTCGCACCCGTACGCGGTGATCCGGTTCGCGGAGATCGACCGGTGGGCGCGCGGCGGCGAGTACGAGCGCATCCTCGCCGGGGACTACCCGCGCCGCGACGACGACGGCGGCGCGTCCGTCAGCGACGGGGTCAAGGACGCGGCGCGCTCCTACCGGGAGTCGTGGGAGCGGACCGCCGACCCGTTCGTGGGCAAGGTCCGCGACATGGCGGACGCGGCGGCGGGCGCGGCCGGCGGGCTGTTCGACCGGATCACCCGCCGGGACGGCGGGCCCACCGACCGCTAGCCGGGACGACGTCGAGGGCCGCCGCGGCACGGCCGCGGCGGCCCTTCCCGCGTCTCTAGAACGGCGCCGGGACGAGGAGTTCGACGTTGCGGTCGGCGGCGTCGCCGCGCCGGCCGGAGTCGCGGTCCTGCCAGTCGTTGCCCGCCAGCTCGCGGGACAGCGACGCGAGCCGGACGGGGTCGCCGAGCCGCCCGCCGTAGGACGCGGGCCCGGCGGAGTCCAGGATCGTCGCGAAGATCGACAGGGTGCCGTCGCCGTTGTCGGCCAGTTCCACGATGCGGCTCTGCTGCGGGAAGTCGATGTGCGCGGCCGTGTTCACCTCCCAGAAGCCCCCGCCGCCCTGGCGCGCGTGCGGGATGACCTCGTTGCGGTGCGTGTGGCCGTTCACCCACAGGATGACGTTCGGGTAGCGCAGCAGGAGCGCCTGCACCTCGTCGCCGAGGACGCGGTCGCCGCCGAGCGGGTTCTCCAGCGAGGCGAGCGGGTGGTGGCTGAACAGGACGAACAGCCGGTCCTTCACGGAGTGTGCCACGACCGAGCCGTCCGCCGCGGTGTAGCGGCTGCTGCCCGCCTTCAGCTGGGCTTCCAGCCACGCGAACTGCTTCTTGTCGAGCGACCCCTCGGAGTAGCCGTTCGGGTTGACGGTGTCGAGGACGAGCCCGCGCACCACGCCCTGGTCGAACCCGTAGTAGGCCGTCCCCTCCCGGAGGTTGGCGGCGGTGAAGCCGTGGCCGCGCAGGGACGCGGTCGTCTTGAAGTGCTCGGCGACGACCTCGGCGCGCGACAGCATCCGCCGGTTCCAGTCGGGCGTCACGGGGCGGAACAGGCCGCCGGCGCCGCCCTGCTCGCGGCTCAGCCGGACGAGTTCGGCCGCGTCCGCCTTCTGGATCATGCGGGCGAGGCGCTCGGCCTGCCCGTCGTCCGCCGGGGCGCCGATCTTGATGCCGCCGGTGGCGAGGCCCGAGACGAGCGGGTTGACCGGCAGGTTGCCCTGGATGAGGCCGTCGTGGTTGCCGAACGCGGCGAGCCACGGCATCGTCAGGCCGGTCGCCTGGAACGGCCTGCGCGCGGCGTCGATCAGGCCCTTCACGCGCGGGAACCCGTACTCGGTGAACGCGACGTCGGCCCGCGCACCGGGCGGCGGGCCGTCGGGATGCCAGTACGCCCGGTCGTAGGACTTCCAGTCCATGACGCCCTCGTACCGGGTCGGGTCGCCGGAGTCGGGGCGGACGCGCCCGCCGTCCAGCACGTCGATGATCCAGCGGATCTCGTTGTACTGGACGTTGTCGGCGGCGTCGCCGGTGTTGATGGTGAACGCCAGGCCGAGCCCGGTCGCGGGCCCGCGGCCGACCTTGTTCACCGCCTGCACCATCGCCTCGGCGACCTGCGTCGTCAGGATCTCCTGCGGGCGCCATCCGCCCTCGGGGAACCCGCTCACCAGGTCCCGGACGCGGTCGATGAACTCGACGCGGGCCGGCGACTGCGCGTCGATGACGTGCACGTCGGTGAGGTGGCCGAACGCGAGGACGCCCCGGCGGGTCGCGGCGCGGCGCGCGGCGGCCGCGCCGCCGAGGTCGCGGCGCAGCAGATGCGGCTCCCCCGGCCCGGTGATCACCGGCCGGTACCCGCCGGCGCCCGCCGCGCCGAGCACGTACGTCCGGTCGAGGGTGGTCCCGGCGACGGGGCCGGCCGGCGCGGCCGCGGCGGCGGCGGGACGCGCGGGGAACGCGGCCAGTCCGGTGGAGGCGATCCCCGCGCCGAGGGCGGCGCCCTTCAGAACGCGGCGGCGGCTGTACTCACGAGTCACAATCGTGAATCAGACCACACCGCCAACGTGACATCAATGGCAAAGATGTCACAAGTTGGACGAATACCCCGACTCAGCCGCGGGTGTGGCCCTCACCGGTCACCACGTACTTCGTGGACGTCAACTCCGGCAGCCCCATCGGGCCGCGCGCGTGCAGCTTCTGCGTCGAGATGCCGATCTCCGCGCCGAAGCCGAACTCCTCGCCGTCGGTGAAGCGGGTCGAGGCGTTCACCATCACGGCGGCCGAGTCGACCAGCGACACGAAACGCTTCGCGGCGGGCTGGGACGCCGTGACGATCGCCTCCGTGTGGCCGGACCCGTACCGGCGGATGTGCGCGACGGCGTCCTCCAGGGAGTCGACCACGCGAGCGGCGATGTCGAGCGAGAGGTACTCGGCGTACCAGTCGTCCTCGGTGGCCTCCACGACGTCACCGCCGTAGGAGCGGATCCGGTCGTCGCCGTGGACGGTGACACCGGCCGCCTTGAGCGCCTCAAGCGCGCGCGGGACGAACGTGTCGGCGACGCCCGCGTGCACCAGGAACGTCTCCGCGGCGTTGCACACCGAGGGACGCTGCGTCTTGGCGTTCAGCAGGATGTCGACGGCCATGTCCACGTCGGCGGCGGCGTCCACGTAGACCGCGCAGTTGCCGACGCCCGTCTCGATCACGGGGACGGTCGACTCCTCCACCACCGAGTTGATCAGCGACGCGCCGCCGCGCGGGATCAGCACGTCCACCAGGCCGCGCGCCCGCATCAGGTGCTTCACCGACTCGCGGGACGTCCCCGGCACGAGCTGCACCGCGTCCGCCGGGACCTCGGTCTCGGCGAGCGCGCCCTGCATGACCTCGACCAGCGCGGTGTTCGAGTCGTGCGCGGACGACGAACCGCGCAGCATCGCCACGTTCCCGCTCTTCAGGCAGAGCGCGGCGGCGTCCACGGTCACGTTCGGGCGGCCCTCGTAGATGATCCCGACCACGCCGAGCGGCACCCGCACCTGCCGCAGCTCCAGGCCGTTCGGCAGCACGTTGCCGCGCACCGTCTCGCCCACCGGGTCCGGCAGGACGGCGACCTTCCGGACGGCGTCGGCGATCGCGGCGATCCGCTCCTCCGACAGGCTCAGCCGGTCGATCATGTACTCGGACGTGCCGTTCCGCACGGCCCGCTCGACGTCGGCCTCGTTCGCCTTGACGATCTCGGGGGCGGCGGCGACCAGCGCGTCCGCGATGCGGTGCAGCGCCGCGTCCTTCGCCGCGCGCGGCAGCGGAGCCAGCCCGGCGGCGGCGTCCCTGGCGCGCCGCGCCACCCGCAGGAACTCCTCGCGCTCGTCGCTCATCACACGATCCCTTCGGTCAGCACCACCAGGTGGTCGCGGTGGATTATCTCGCGTTCGTATCCGGCGCCCAGCTCGCGCGCCAGCCAGCGCGTCGAGCGCCCCATCAGCTCGGGGATCTCGGACGCGTCGTAGTTCACCAGCCCGCGCGCGACGACGTTTCCGGCGGTGTCGCACAGGTCGACCGGGTCGCCTGCGGCGAAGTCGCCGTCGACCCCCGTCACCCCGGCCGGCAGCAGCGACGTGCGGCGCCGCACGACCGCCTCGACGGCGCCCGCGTCCAGCGTGACGCGGCCCTGGCCGGTGGTGGCGTGCGCGAGCCACAGGTTCCGCGTCGACATGCGGCGGCCCTCGGCCGGGTGGAACAGCGTGCCGACCCGGTCGCCGGCGAGCGCGTGCGCGGCCGACGCGGCGTTGGTCAGCACGACCGGGATGCCCGCGATCCTGGCCGCCTCGACCTTGGTGACCATGCCGCCGGTGCCGACGCGCCCGGACCGGCCGAGCTCGACGTCGCGCAGGTCGTCCGGCCCGCGGACGTCGTCGACGCGGCGGGCGCCGGGGCGGCGCGGGTCGCCGGTGTAGAGGGCGTCGACGTCCGACAGCAGGACGAGCGCGTCCGCGCGGATCAGGTGGGCGACGAGCGCGGCGAGCCGGTCGTTGTCGCCGAACCGGATCTCGTCGGTCGCGACGGTGTCGTTCTCGTTCACGATCGGCAGGATCCCCATCGCGAGGAGCTGCCCCAGGGTGCGCTGCGCGTTGCGGTGGTGCGAGCGGCGCATCATGTCGTCGGCGGTGAGCAGCACCTGCCCGACCGTCAGCGCGTACCGGGCGAAGGACGAGGTGTAGCGGGCGAACAGCAGGCCCTGCCCGACGCTCGCCGCCGCCTGCTGGGTCGCGAGGTCCGGCGGGCGGCGGGTCAGCCCCAGCGGCCCGAGGCCGGCGGCGATCGCGCCGGACGACACGAACACGATCTCGGTGCCGTCGGCGCGGCGGGCGGCGAGGACGTCGACCAGCGCGTCGATGCGGTTCGCGTCGATCGTCCCCCCCGGCGTGGTCAGCGACGACGACCCCGCCTTCACCACGATGCGGCGCGCCTTCGCGATCTCCTCGCGCTCGCTCATGAGAGCCGCGCTCCCCGCTCCGCCGCGGTCACGACCAGCCGTCCAGCCGCCGGTCGGTGCCGCGCGGGCCCATCGCGGCCTCGCCCGCCGGGACCTCCGGCTCCCAGTCGAAGACGACCGAGTCGTCGGTGGTGCCGATCAGGACGGTGGCGCCCGCGCTGGCGCCCGCCTTGGCGAGCGCGTCCTCCACGCCGAGCCGGGCGAGCCGGTCGGCGAGATAGCCGACGGCCTCCTCGTTGGCGAAGTCGGTCTGCCGCAGCCACCGGACGGGCTTCGTGCCGGTGATCAGGTACGTGTTGTCGCCGAGGCTCTTGACCTCGAAGTCGGCGTCGCCGCCGACCGGCTCGGGCCGGATCACGATGCGGGTGGGCTCGGCCGGGGGCAGCGAAGCGCGGTACTCGTCCACCATCGCGGCCATCGCGAACGACAGCTCCCGCAGGCCCTCGTGCGTCGCCGCGGACACCTCGAACACCTTCAGGCCGCGCTCCTCGAACTCGGCGCGCACCATCTCGGCGAGGTCGCGGCCGTCCGGCACGTCCACCTTGTTCAGGACGACGATGCGGGGGCGGTCCGACAGCGGGCGGTCGCCGAGGACCCGGTCGTAGGCCCGCAGCTCCCGCTCGATGACGTCGAAGTCGCTGACCGGGTCGCGGCCCGGCTCCATCGTGGCGCAGTCGAGGACGTGCGCGAGGGTGGAGGACCGCTCGATGTGGCGGAGGAAGTCGAGGCCGAGGCCGCGTCCCTCGCTGGCGCCCTCGATCAGGCCCGGCACGTCCGCGACCGTGAACGTCGTGTCGCCCGCGCTGACCACGCCGAGGTTCGGGATCAGCGTCGTGAACGGGTAGTCGGCGATCTTCGGCTTCGCGGCCGACAGCGCGGCGATCAGCGACGACTTGCCCGCGCTGGGGAACCCGACGAGCGCGACGTCGGCGACGCTCTTCAGCTCCAGCACGACGTCCCGCTCCTCGCCCGGCTCGCCGAGCAGCGCGAACCCGGGCGCCTTGCGCCTGGCGGACGCCAGCGCGGCGTTCCCGAGCCCGCCGTGGCCGCCCCTCGCGACCACGAACCGGGTCCCCTCGCCGATGAGGTCGGCGAGGACCCGGTCGCCCTCCTTCACGACGGTGCCGTCCGGGACGGGCAGGATCACGTCGCCGCCGTCCGCGCCGGTCCGCAGGCTGCCCTGCCCCGGCCTGCCGTTCACGGCCTTGCGGTGCGGGCGCCGGTGGTACTCCAGGAGGCTCGCCGAGTTGGTGTCGACGACGAGGACGACGTCGCCGCCGCGCCCGCCGTTGGCGCCGTCCGGGCCGCCGAGCGGCTTGAACTTCTCCCGGTGGATGGAGGCGCACCCGTTGCCGCCGCCGCCCGCCGCGACGTGCAGCACCACCCGATCGACGAACTGCGCGCCCGATCCAGCTCCAGCGGCCACGGTGAACTCTCCTCAGTGAAAACGGCGAAGGGGCGGACCGACACCGGTCCGCCCCTTCGAGAACGCTTATTGCCCAGGCGGACTATTCCGCCGGAGGGACGATGCTCACCGCGTTGCGGCCGCGGTAGCGGCGGAACTGCACCGCGCCCGCGACCAGCGCGAACAGCGTGTCGTCGCCGCCGCGTCCGACGCCGGGGCCGGGGTGGAAGTGGGTGCCGCGCTGCCGGACGATGATCTCGCCGGCGTTGACGACCTGGCCGCCGAACCGCTTCACGCCGAGGCGTTGGGCGTTGGAGTCGCGACCGTTACGGCTGGACGATGCGCCCTTCTTGTGTGCCATGTGACCGCTCTCCCTTACTTCCCGGCCTGGATACCGGTGATCTTGACCTCGGTGTAGGGCTGACGGTGACCCATCCGCCGCTTGTACCCGGTCTTGTTCCGGTAGTGCATGATGTTGATCTTCGGGCCCTTGACCGCGCCGAGGATCTCGGCGGTCACCTCGTAGCGCGAGAGGTCGGCCGCCTTGCTGACGACGTCGTCGCCGTCCACGACGAGCAGGGCCTGGAGCTTGACGGTCGAGCCGACCTCGCCGGCCAGCTTGTCGACGGTCAGCACGTCGTCGACGGCGACCTTCTCTTGCCTGCCGCCTGCGCGGACAATCGCGTACACCGCGGAAACCCTTCGTCTGCGCGCGCTTCCGGGCTGAACCGGTCCCACGCGTGGTTCACCAGCCCCCGGACGGGGGCCTACCCCCGGCACCGGGCCGAGGGCGGCACACCAGGAAAGCCCCTGGCGCTCTCTGCTTGCCCTCACCGGATCGGCGAGGTGAGCACCGAACGAACCCCGGAGGGGGCTCGCGGTGCGGGTTCGGGCGACGCGCCTACGACGCGCCGAAGTACAAGAGTACCGGATGCCCTGACCGGAAGGCGAACGCGTCCGGCCAGGGCCCCGGTGCGTCGTCAGTCCCCGGACTCGCCGGCGTCGGCGGTCTGGGCGGCGCGGGTACGGCGGGTGCGGCGGCGGGTGACCGTGCCGCCCTCGGCCCCGTCCTCGGCGGGCGCGGAGCCGTTCGGCTCGGCGGTCGCCGCGTCGGCGGGGACGTCGGCGGGCACGTCGGCGCCGCCCAGGTCCGGCCCGGCGCCGTTGGCGGTGACCGGGACGGGCTCGGCGGAGTCCAGGGTGCCCGGGGAGGCGTCCGCGGCCTCCTCGGCGGCGTCGGCGGCCTCCACGGCGGCCTGCGCCGGGGACTCGTCGATCTCCGGGGGCGGGCCCGCCGGGCGCTTGGCCGGGCGCGACCTCTTCGGCCGGGACCGGACCGGCTCGGCCGCCGCGACGGGCGCCTCGGCCGGCTCCGGCTCGGCCGGTTCGGCCGCGGCGGCCTCCCTCGGCCTGGTCTCCCGCTGGGCCAGCTTCTCCTCGACGGCCTTCTCGACCTCGCCCTTGCGCTTGCGGCGGCGGCCGCTCTCCTTGCCGGCCGCCTTGTCCGGCTTCGGCTCGACCGGGGTCAGGTGGACGTGGATCCCGCGGCCGTTGCAGGACTCGCAGGTCTCCGAGAACGCCTCCAGCAGCCCCTGGCCGACGCGCTTGCGGGTCATCTGGACCAGGCCCAGCGAGGTGACCTCGGCGACCTGGTGCTTGGTACGGTCCCGCGACAGGCACTCGACGAGGCGGCGCAGCACCAGGTCCCGGTTGGACTCCAGCACCATGTCGATGAAGTCGATCACGATGATGCCGCCGATGTCGCGGAGCCGGAGCTGGCGGACGATCTCCTCGGCCGCCTCCAGGTTGTTGCGGGTGACGGTCTCCTCGAGGTTGCCGCCCTGCCCGGTGAACTTGCCGGTGTTGACGTCGATGACCGTCATGGCCTCGGTCTTGTCGATCACCAGCGAGCCGCCGGACGGCAGCCACACCTTGCGGTCGATGGCCTTCGCGATCTGCTCGTCGATCCGGTACGCGGACAGGGCGTCCTGGTCGCCCGTCCAGCGCTCGACGCGGTCGGCGAGGTGCGGGGCGACGTACTCGACGTACTCGGACACGGTGTCCCACGCCTCGGCGCCGGACACGACCAGCTTGGAGAAGTCCTCGTTGAAGATGTCGCGGATGACCCGGACCGTCAGGTCGGGCTCGCCGTAGAGCAGCGACGGCGCCGACGCCGTCTTCACCTTCTTCTGGATGCTCTCCCACTGGGCCGCGAGGCGCGAGACGTCCCGCGAGAGCTCCTCCTCGGTGGCGCCCTCGGCGGCGGTGCGGACGATCACGCCCGCGTGCTCCGGCATGACCTTCTTCAGGATCGACTTGAGGCGGGTGCGCTCCTTGTCGGGCAGCTTGCGGCTGATGCCGGTCATCGAGCCGTCCGGCACGTACACGAGGTAGCGGCCGGGCAGCGAGACCTGGCTGGTGAGCCGGGCGCCCTTGTGGCCGAGCGGGTCCTTGGTGACCTGGACGAGCACCGACTGGCCGGACTTCAGCGCCGACTCGATGCGGCGCGGCTGCCCCTCCAGGCCGGAGGCGTCCCAGTTGACCTCGCCCGCGTACAGGACGGCGTTGCGGCCCTTGCCGATGTCGACGAACGCCGCCTCCATCGACGGCAGGACGTTCTGGACCTTGCCCAGGTACACGTTGCCCACGTACGACTGGTGCGTCGCGCGGTTGACGTAGTGCTCGACGAGGACGTCGTCCTCCAGGACGGCGATCTGGGTGCGCTCGCCCTCCTGCCGCACCACCATGACGCGCTCGACGGCCTCGCGGCGCGCGAGGAACTCCGCCTCGGTGATCACCGGCGGGCGGCGGCGGCCCTGCTCGCGGCCTTCCCGGCGGCGCTGCTTCTTGGCCTCCAGCCGGGTCGAGCCCCGCACGGACCTGACCTCGTCCTCGGCGGCGGCGCGCTCCTCGCGGGCGGTGCGCACGTGCACGACGGTGTTCGGCGGGTCGTCCGTGCCGTTCCCGCCCTCGCCGTCGCCCCCGGAGCGGCGCCGGCGGCGGCGCCGGCGGCGGCTCGTCCCGCCCTGGCCGTCCTCGTCGTCCTCGTCGTCGGCGGCGTCCTGGTCGGCCTCCTCCGCCTTGGGCTCCTTGTCCTTGCCCTTGGCGGTCTTGGCGGCCTTGCCGGACCTGCCGCCCTTGGCCGCCTTCGCGGTCTTGGCGGGCGGCTCCTCCTTGGGCTCCTCGGCCTCGGCCTCCGTCTCGCCGTCGCCCTCGTCGCCCTGCCCCTCGTCGTCGGCGCCGTCCTTGCCCCGGCCCCGGCCGCGGCCGCCGCGGCGGCGGCGCCTGCGGGACGGGCGGTCGTCGGAGTCGTCCTCGTCGGACGGGCCGTGGTCCTGGTCGTCGTCGTCGCCGGTGTCGCGCTCGGCGGGCTCGGCGGGCTCGGGCGCCGGCTCGTCCTTGGGCCGGGCCGCGGCGTCGGCCTTCGGCTGCGGCGGCTGGAAGACGACCATCGGCGGCTGGAACGTCACGCCGGGGATGCCGACGCCGCTCGCGGGCTCGATCTCCGACACCTGCTCGGGGGTCGCCTCCGCGCCCGCGACGGGGACGGCGGGGACCTCGGGGACCGGCGGGACGGCGGGCGTCGCGGGGGAGGACGCGGCGCGCCGGCGGGTCCGGGTGCGGGGGGCCGGCGGCTCCTCGGCGGGCGGCTCGGCGGCCGCCTCGGGCTCGGAGCCGGTCTCGGGCTCGGGGGACGTCTCGGGGGAGGTCTCGGCGCCGGTCATCGGGACGGGCTCGGACGTCTCGGCGGCGGCCTTCGCGCTCCGGGCGCGGGTGCGCGTCCGGGCGGCCCGCTTCGGCGGCTCGGGCGCCTCCTCGGCGGCCGGCTCCTCGGCGGCGTCGTCCCCGGCGCCGGTCTCGGCGGCGGGGGACGCGGCCGCGGGGGGCGCGGCCGGGCTGTCGTCCACCTCGGGCGGCGGGCCCGCCGGGCGGCTCGCCCTGCGCGGACGCGAGGTCACCCCCGTGCCGTTCTCCGTGCTCCCGCTCCCCGTGGCCGGGGTCTCGGTCGTCGGACCGTCGGTCGTTTCGTTCTCGCTGCCTTCGGCGGTGGCCGAATCGGCTTCGTTCTCAAGCATCCGGGCAATCTCCCGTCAGGCTCCCGGGCGCGTCCGCTCGCTCCGCCAGGGGGCGGACCGATGCGGTGCGCCGCACGGGAGCACCTCGTCAGTCATCGGTGTCGTCATCGCCGGACGGTGGTCCGGCCATGACGACGAAGTCGTCGGGGGTGCGCCCGCCGTACCCTGCGGCACCGGTTCCGTGCTCCCACGGCTTCGGTCCCACGGTCAGGCGCTGACGGCATCCGCGCTCGCGGCGTCCCCGGGCTGCGGCCGCGCAGGGCCGCGGGCCGTCTCGGCGTCGTCGCCGGACGGCAGGCCGATCTCCCGGTCGGGATCCAGAGGATCCGCGAGGCCACCGGTGTCCGCGTCGAGGGGCCCCTGCGCCAGCCTGGTCACCAGTGGCGGTGACGGCGGCGCGAGGTCGGCGACCTGGCGCAGTCCGGTGAGGATGTCGTCGGGTCGTACGGCCGGTGTGGAATGCCGAACAACCATTCGAAGTATCGCACAAGGGGCATCCGCCGCCTCCGCGGCGCGCCGGTCCAGCTCACAGGCGGACACTGCGGCGCGCACGTCGAAACGGCGCCGTCCCTTCTTGGTGAGGCGTTCCACCTCGATGCTCTCGGCGCCCATGAAGGCGGCCACGGCCGCGGCGGCGTCGCCCGCGGGCACACCGTCCAGCCTGATCCGCCATTCGGACGCCTCCAGCCGATCGGCGAACGCGCCCGGTTTGATCGGCGCGTCGCCGCGTCCCGCCCGGACCGGCACGACATCGACGATGTCGAGCCCGGGGGGCAGGGCCGCATCGAGCTCGGCCCGAACCCGCGCAGGATCGCGGGTCTCGGTAAGCCCGATTTCGAGGTACTCGGCCTCACTGGCCACCCCTGTCGCCGCCGCACCCGCATACGAGATCTTCGGGTGGGGGGTGAATCCGGCGCTGAACGCGACAGGGATCCCGGCGCGCCTGACGGCGCGTTCCACGGCCCGGGAAATGTCGCGGTGGCTCGTGAACCGCAGCCTGCCCCGCTTGGCGTAGCGGACGCGCAGTCGCTGGGTCACGGGGGCCGGCGCAGGACCCTCCGGCATGGGTGCCAGGGTTCTGGTCCTTCCTACTCGTGTCGAGTCGAAAAACTAGGTCTCCCTATAGAGTACGGGTCCCCGAGCCTCGTTCGGCCAAGCACGGGTACGGCAAGGCCGGGACCCCCGCTGCCCAAGGCGTTCCCGCAACCGTTTCCGGACTTGCGGGCCCCCGCGCGGGTCGTCCCGCCGCTCGCACGGGCCGGCTCGGAGAGCGGCTCAGACCACCGACAGCGGCAGGAGCTTCTTGCCCGTGGGGCCTATCTGGATCTCCGTGCCCATGGTCGGGCACACGCCGCAGTCGTAGCAGGGCGTCCAGCGGCAGTCCTCGACCTCGGTCTCGTCGACCGCGTCCTGCCAGTCCTGCCAGAGCCACTCGCGGTCGAGGCCGGCGTCGAGGTGGTCCCAGGGGAGGACCTCGACCTCGTCGCGCTCGCGGACGGTGTACCAGGCGAGATCGACGGGCTCGTCGGCGAAGGCCCGCTCGGCGCAGGCCGTCCAGCGCTCGTAGGAGAAGTGCTCGCTCCAGCCGTCGAAGCGGCCCCCCTCCTCCCAGACGGCGCGGATGACCTTGCCGACGCGCCGGTCGCCGCGCGACAGCAGGCCCTCGACGATGGACGGCTGGCCGTCGTGGTAGCGCAGGCCGATGGCGCGGCCGTACTCCTTGTCGCCGCGCAGCGCGTCCTTGAGGGCGTGCAGGCGGCGGTCGACGGTCTCGTGGTCGCACTGCGCGGCCCACTGGAACGGGGTGTGCGGCTTCGGCACGAACCCGCCGATGGACACGGTGCAGCGGATGTCCTTGCGGCCGGTGGCCTCGCGCCCGGCCTGGATGACCCGCTTGGCCATGTCGGCGATCGCGAGGACGTCCTCGTCCTCCTCGGTGGGGAGGCCGCACATGAAGTAGAGCTTGACCTGCCGCCAGCCGTTCTCGTAGGCGGTGCTGACGGTGCGGATCAGGTCGTCCTCGGTGACCATCTTGTTGATCACCTTGCGCATCCGCTCGGAGCCGCCCTCCGGCGCGAACGTCAGGCCGGAGCGCCGCCCGCCGCGCGAGAACTCGTTCGCGAGCGTGATGTTGAAGGCGTCCACCCGGGTGGACGGCAGCGACAGCGAGGTGTTGGTGCCCTCGTACCGGTCGGCGAGGCCCTTCGCGACGTCGCCGATCTCGCTGTGGTCGGCGCTGGACAGGCTGAGCAGCCCGACCTCCTGGAAGCCGGACTCCTTCAGCCCCTGCTCGACCATGTTCCCGATGGTGGTGATCGACCGCTCCCGCACCGGCCGGGTGATCATCCCGGCCTGGCAGAACCGGCAGCCGCGGGTGCAGCCGCGGAAGATCTCCACGCTGAACCGCTCGTGCACGGTCTCGGCGAGCGGCACGAGGGGCTTCTTCGGGTACGGCCACTGGTCGAGGTCCATGACGGTGTGCTTCTCGATCCGCCACGGGACGCCCGGACGGTTCGGCGCGACGCGCTGGATCCGGCCGTCGGGCAGGTAGGTGACGTCGTAGAAGCGGGGCACGTACACACCGCCGGACGCCGCGAGCCGCATGAGCAGCCCGTCCCGCCCGCCGGGCTCGCCCTCGGCCTTCCACTCGCGGATCACCTCGGTGATGGCGAGCGCGATCTCCTCGCCGTCGCCGAGGACGGCCGCGTCCACGAAGTCGGCGATCGGCTCGGGGTTGAACGCGGCGTGCCCGCCCGCGATCACGATCGGGTGGCCGCCGGTACGGGCGGCGGCGTCGAGCGGGATGCCGGCCAGGTCGAGCGCCGTGAGCATGTTGGTGTAGCCGAGTTCGGTGGAGAACGACACGCCGAGGACGTCGAACGCGCCGACCGGGCGGTGCGCGTCCACGGTGAACTGCGGGATGCCGTGCTCGCGCATGACGGCCTCGAGGTCGGGCCACACCGAGTACGTCCGCTCCGCGAGCACGCCGTCGCGCTCGTTCAGGATCTCGTAGAGGATCTGGACGCCCTGGTTCGGCTGCCCCACCTCGTAGGCGTCCGGGTACATCAGCGCCCACCGGACGTCGGTCTCGTCCCAGTCCTTGAGCTGGGAGTTCAGCTCACCGCCGACGTACTGGATCGGCTTCTGCACGCTCGGCAGCAGCGGCTCCAGGCGCGGAAAGAGCGACTCGACCGGCATGACGGAATCCTCCGTGCAGGGGACGTGGGATGAACGTCCAGCCTACGCGGTCGGCGGACGCTAATCGAACGCCCGGCGGCGGACGTGGACGGCCTGCAGCAGACCGAACGCGATCATGTTCGCGAAGGTCGCGGACCCGCCGTAGGAGATGAACGGCAGCGGCAGCCCGGTGATCGGCATGATCCCGATCGTCATCCCGATGTTCTCGAACGCCTGGAACCCCAGCCAGCACACGACGCCGGTCGCGACGAGCGTGCCGAACGGGTCGGCGGCCTGGGTGGCGATCCGCAGCCCGCGCCACAGCACCACGCCGAGCAGCGCCACGATGATCGCGGCGCCGACGAAGCCGAGCTCCTCCCCCGCCACCGTGAAGATGAAGTCGGTCTGCTGCTCGGGGACGAAGTGGCCGCCGGTCTGCTCGCCCTGGAACAGGCCCTTGCCGAACGCGCCGCCCGACCCGACCGCGATCCGCGCCTGCTGGGCGTTGTAGCCGGCGCCGCGCGGGTCGGCCTCCGGGTTCAGGAACGCGGTGAACCGGTCGATCTGGTAGTCCTTCAGCAGCCCGAAGAACCACACCGCGACCCCCAGCGCGAACCCGCCGCCGACCAGGCCGAAGAGCCAGCGCTTCTGCGCGCCGGAGATCGCCAGCATGCCGAGCACCACCGCGATGAACACCAGCGTGGTGCCGAGGTCCGGCTGGAGCATGATCAGCAGGCCGGGCACCCCGGCGAGGACGAGCGCGAGCACCACGTCGCGGCGGCCCGGCCCGATCTCCCCGTCCCGCGGCTCCCCGAGGATCATCGCGAGCAGGACCACGAGCCCGACCTTCGCGAACTCCGACGGCTGCACCTGGAACCCGCCGCCGAGCACGATCCACGAGTGCGACCCGTTGATCGTCGAGCCGAGCGGGGTCAGCACGGCGAGCAGGCCCACGCACGCGACCCCGTACAGGATGGGGACGTAGGCGCGCAGGAGCCGGTAGTCGAGGACGGTGACGACGCCGCCGAGCACGAACCCGATGAGCAGGTTCAGGATGTGCCGCTTGAGCAGGCTCTCCGGGTCCTGGCCCTGCTCGGTGAGCAGGTGGAAGGTGGCCGAGCGCACCAGCAGCGCGCCCACCAGCGACAGCGCCAGCACCGCGAGGAACAGCGGCCAGTCGAGCCGGTGCAGCCCGCCGAGCCGGCTCCGCCACGTGCGCCGCGCGCCGTACCCCTCGACCGTCCCCGCCCCGGTGCCCGTGATCATGGGGTGGCCCCCTGGCCGGGCATCTTCGGCAGCTCGGACGGGAGGTCGCCGTCCTGGAGGAGGGGCTTCTTGTCCTTCGTCCCGTACATGGCCTCCCAGATCTCCCGGACGGCCGGCGCGGACGTCGAGGCGCCGAACCCGCCCTGCGAGACCATCGCGACGACCGCGAAGCGCGGGTTCTTCACGGGCCCGAACGAGGCGAACCAGGAGGAGTCCTGCTTGCCGTAGACCTCCGCGGTACCGGTCTTGCCTCCGACGTCGACCCGCTTGAAGTCGAACCCGCCGAACGCGCCCGCCGCGGTGCCGTCCTTGGTCACGTCGCCGAGCGCGCTGCGGATGTACTTCAGCACCTTCGCGTCGACGGGCAGCTTCGGCGGGTTCGCGGGCGGCTCGACCCGGCGGACGACCGTGCCGTCCGGCCGGACGACCGCGACCCCGAGCCTCGGCACCACCAGCTTGCCGCCGTTGGCGACCGCCGCGTACGCGCGGACGAGCTGCAAGGGCGTCACCAGGACGTTGCCCTGCCCGACCGAGAGGTTCGCCGCGTCGCCGGGACGCCACACGTACCCCTCGGTGCAGTTCTCCGTCGCGACCGCCTTCAGGTAGGCGGCCCGCGCGGGGTCGGTCTTGGCGACCTCGGGGTAGCCCTCCTTGGCGCCCTTGCAGTTGCCGGCCTTGGTGGCCTCCCAGTAGTCCTTCTTCCACTTCCGGTCCGGGATGCGGCCGGAGCTCTCGCTCGGGAGGTCGATGCCGGTCCTGGTGCCGAACCCGTACTCGCGGGCCATGTCCACCATCGAGTCGGCGACGTTCTTCTTCGGGTGCATTCCGCCGTCGCGCTGCCACTCCTGGTAGGCGAACCGGTAGAACACCGTGTCGCACGACTTCACCAGGGCGGTGTGCAGCGTCATCGGGCCGTACCCCGTGCCGCCGGCGTTGCTGAACGCCCGGTTCCCGACGTTGTAGGAGCCGGGGCACGGGTAGATCCCGTTCAGGCTGGCCCCCTCCTGCACGGCGGCCGACACCGAGGAGATCTTGAACGTGGAGCCGGGCGCGTACTGCCCCTGGGTGACCCGGGAGATCAGCGGCTCGCCGTTCTTCTTCCCGAGCAGCGCGTCGTACTTCTCCTGCGAGATGCCGCCGGTCCAGATCGACGGGTCGTAGGTCGGGTAGCTGGCCATCGCGACCATGCGGCCGGTGCGGACGTCCATCACGACCGCGGCGCCCGCGTCGGCCGGGTGGCCGCCCTTGCGCGCGTTGTCGATCGCGTGCTTGATCGCCTTCTCCGCGGCGCCCTGCACCCCCGCGTCGATGCTGGTGACGAGGTTGTTGCCGGCCACCGCCTGCTGCTCGGCGGCGGTGCCGGTGACGCGTCCCTGGCTGTCGACCAGGACCCGGCGGAACCCGGGCTCGCCGGCCAGCACCGCGTCGTACTGCGACTCCAGCCCGGCGCGCCCGACGAGGTCGACGCCGCTGTACCCGGTGACCTTCAGGCCCTTGCGCTTGTCCAGCTCCTCCTGCGTGACGGGCTGGAGGTAGCCGAGGACCTGCGCCGCGCCGGCCCCGTCCGGCCGCGGATACTCGCGGACGGCCTGCATCTGCGCGGTGACGCCGGGGAAGTCCTCCTGCCGCTCCATGATCTGGAGGGCGCGCTTCGGGTCGACGTGGTCCTCGACGGGGATCGGCTGGTACGGGGAGCCGGGCCAGCACGGCCGCTTGACGTTCGGCGCGCACAGCCGGATCCGCTTGGACATCTCGTCGTAGCTCGTCCCGAGGACGCCGGCGAGCCGCTTCAGGACGGCCTCGCCCCCGTCCTCCCGCCGCGACAGCGTGGTGCGGTTGACGGACACGACGAGCGCGCTGCGGTTCCGGACGAGCGGCTTGCCGCGGTCGTCCAGGATCATGCCGCGGACGGCGGGGACGACGATGTCGCGGGTGCGGTTCTGGGCGGCGATCCCCTGGTAGTGCTCGCCCTCCAGGACCTGGAGCGTCCACATGCGCCCGAGGAGGACGAGCAGCAGCGCGGCGACGAGCACGTAGAGGACGACGAGGCGGAAGTGGGTCCTGGTGTTCACAGCGCCCCGCCCCGCCCCGACATCGCGCGGTAGCGGGCGGGGGGCACCGCGAGGCGGTCGCCCCGGGATCGTTCGCCGCTCTCGTACCGGCGGGTGGCGCGCAGCACCGCCCACACGACGAACGGGCTGGCGATGATGTCGTAGAGGACCTGCAGCGGGACCATGCTCGACACGGTCCCCCACTCGGCGCGCGGGTCGCCGAGGATCATCCCGGTCGCCGCGTACAGCACCGTCCCGGCGAGGGCGCCGGCGGCGACGGCGAAGAACGGCACGACGGACTGGCGGTCCATCTCGGCGGCCGCGACGCCGCACAGGAAGCCGATGAGGCAGTAGACGAGCGCGTACCGGCCGAGGGTGTGGTCGGCGGGCGGGACGATGTCGGCGGCGAGGCCCGCGAGGAACCCGGTGACCATGCCCGTCATCGACCCGGCGACGAGCGCCAGCGCGACGACGGCCAGCAGCACCAGGTCGGGCTGCACGCCGCCGGGCAGCGGCAGCCGGTTCGCCACCGACACCTGAAGGATCAGCGTCACGACGATCACCACCGCGGCCACCGCGGTGCGGCCGGCCGGCGACGCCTCGGGTGGGTTCAGCACGTTCAGTCCCCCGCGCTCGGTTCTGTGGACGGGCTCGTGGAGCCGTTCGGCCGCGCGTCGGCGCTCTCGCGGGCCTTCGGGCTCTTGCTCGCCTTCGGGCTCTTGCTCGGGCTCGGGCTCGGCGTCGGCGGCGGTTTCGGCTTCGGCGGCAGCACCGCGTCCCGCGGATCGGTCTTCGGCGGGGCGACCACGACCGCGACGACGTCCAGGCTGGTGAACCTCACGAACGGCCGGACGTAGGCGGTGCGGGTCAGCCCGCCGGTGGAGTTCTCGATGCGCGCGACCTCGCCGATCGGGACGCCGGGCACGTACGGGCGCTGGCCCTGCGACCCGAGCGTCACGATCCGCTGGCCGACGTGGATCGGGGCGGCGGCGTCCAGCAGCTGGAACCGCAGCGGGGTCTCGCCGCCCCCGCCGAGGCCGCGGCGGCCGCGGCCCTGCACGATCCCGATCTCCTTGGAGTCCTCCAGGCGGGAGCCGATGGAGGAGGTCTGGTCGGTGGCGAGCAGGACGGTCGACGTCGCGGGCCCGACCCGGGTGACGCGGCCGACGAGCCCGTCCCCGCTCATCACCGTCATGTCGGGCTTGATGCCGCTGCGGCTGCCGGCGTCGATGGTGACGGTGTCCTCGAAGCCCTGCCCGGCGGAGATCACCTGGGCGGCGTGGATCTTGTAGCCGCCCATCCCGGCGGTGCCGAGCAGCCGCTGCAGCTGCGCGGACTTGTCCTTGTCGAGCCGGGAGGAGCGCAGCTGCTCGCGCAGCTTCTGGTTCTGCCGCTCCAGCCGGTCGGCGCGGCGCCGCTCGCCGGGCGCGTCGGTGATCGCGTCGAAGGTGTTGCCGACCGGCCGGACGACGGCCGCCGACGCGCGCTCCACCGGGCCGAACACGGTCGCGCCGAGGTCGCGCAGGCCGCGCAGCGGGGAGTCGGCCCCGCCGCGGTAGTCAATCGTGATCATCGTGAGCGCCACGACGAGCAGCCCGCCGAGCACCACGCGGGTGCGCCGGGTGTCCTTCACGCACCGACCTCCGGTTTCCTGGTCCGCCGGGAGCTCAGAGCCTCCCGCCGGGGGACGCGAACCCGCGTCCCTCCGGCGGACTGCGTCCGAATTAGTGCCGCGGCTCCGGCACGAGGACCGTGCGGAGCGACTCGAAGTCCTCGACGCACTTGCCTGTGCCGAGCACCACCGAGTCGAGCGGGTTGTCCACCAGGTGGATGGGCATCCCGGTCTCCTCGCGGAGCCGTTCGTCGAGGTTCTTCAGCAGCGCGCCGCCGCCGGTCAGCGCGATCCCGCGGTCCATGATGTCGCCCGACAACTCGGGCGGGCACTTGTCGAGGGTGGTCTTCACCGCGTCCACCACGGCGTTGACCGGCTCCTCGATGGCGCGCCGCACCTCCTCCGCGGAGATCACGACGGTCTTCGGCAGCCCGCTCACGAGGTCGCGGCCCCGGATCTCGGCGTGCGGCTCCTCCTCGCCGCCGGGATAGGCCGACCCGATCGCCATCTTGATCTCCTCGGCGGTCCGTTCCCCGAGCATCAGGGAATATTCCTTCTTGGAGAACGAGATGACGGCCTGGTCGAGTTCGTCGCCGCCGACGCGGACGGACTGGCTGGTGACGATGCCGCCGAGCGAGATGATCGCGACCTCGGTGGTGCCGCCCCCTATGTCGACGACCATGTTGCCGGTCGGCTCGTAGACGGGCAGCCCGGCGCCGATCGCGGCGGCCATCGGCTCCTCGATGATGTAGACGCGGCGGGCGCCGGCCTGGTAGCCGGCCTCCTTCACCGCGCGCTGCTCCACCCCGGTGATCCCGCTCGGGACGGCGACGACGATCCGCGGTTTGGCGAAGTGCCGTCGCTTGTGGACCTTCTGGATGAAATAGCGCAGCATGCGCTCGGTGACGTCGAAGTCGGCGATGACCCCGTCCTTGAGCGGACGGACGGCGACGATGTTGCCGGGTGTCCGGCCGATCATCCGTTTCGCCTCGATGCCGACCGCGACGATCTTGCCGGTGTTGGTATTGATCGCCACCACGGATGGTTCGTTCAGGACGATGCCACGCCCACGCACGTACACCAGTGTGTTGGCGGTACCAAGATCGACGGCCATGTCCCGGCCAAGAAACGACAGCTTGTTACCCATGAAGAAAGGGAGCCCTTCATGATTGACGGGCGTGTATAGCGGCGCGTCCATCGTAACGTGCGCCCCCGTCCGCGGGCAGTCACCCCACCGCCGCGCGTCGCGAAAAAAACGCGTCCTGACCAGCTCGGTTTTCGCTAAAGAAGACGCGGGCCGGAAGTTCCGGCCCGCGCTCGAGTGCCGCCCCCGCGGCCGCGCCTCAGCCCAGTTCGGGGAAGAAGAGCTTGATCTCGCGCTCGGCGGAGTAGGTGGAGTCGGAGCCGTGCACGATGTTCTCGCCGATCTCCAGCGCGAAGTCGCCGCGGATGGTGCCCGGGGTGGCGCTGACCGGGTCGGTGGCGCCGGCCAGCGAGCGGAACGCCTCGATGGCGCGGGGGCCCTCGACGACCAGGGCGACGAGCGGGCCGCCGGTGATGAACTCGACGAGCTCGCCGAAGAACGGCTTGCCGGCGTGCTCCTCGTAGTGGGTCTCGGCCGTCTCGCGGGCGAGGGTCCGGAGTTCCAGCGCGACGAGCGACAGGCCCTTGCGCTCGATCCGGGAGATGACCTCGCCGACGACGCCGCGGCGGACGCCGTCGGGCTTGACCAGGACAAGAGTGCGCTCGGACACGGGTGGTTCTCCTTGCGGAATTTCGGTATCGGTAAGCGCGCGAATACTACCCGGCTCGCGGGCCGGAAGCGGCATTCCGGCGCCGGGCGGCCATGCCGAGGGCCGCTCCGGCGAGCAGCACGGCGACCATTCCCGCGACGGCGAGCCAGCCGTGGTAGCCCGCGAGCAGGGCGTCGACCCGGTCCGCCTCCGCCGGCGGACGCGGCCCCCGCAGCCGGGCCGCCTGCAGGGACAGGACGAGGAGCTGCCCGGCCAGCACCGCGGGGAAGCACAGCGACAGGCCGAACAGCGCGGCGCCGGCGGCGGCGTCCCGCAGCGACGCCGCGAGGGCCAGCCCGGCGCCCGCGCCGAGGGGGACGAGCGGGGCGAGCAGCGTCCAGTGGCCGCGGGCGCCGGTGCCGAGGCCGAGCGCCACCGCCACGATCAGCAGCAGGAACCCGGCGGGCACGGCGCCGCGCGCGGGCACCCGGGTGGCGGCGAGGGCGCCGGCGAGCGCGGCCGCGGCCCCGGCGGCGAACGGGAGCAGCGGGAGGCCGGCGCCGTGCGCCTGGGCGGTGGCGGCGGCGATGCCGGCGAGCGGCGCCGCGACCGGGTAGCTGAGCAGTCCGACCGCGATCATCACGAGGGCGCAGCCGTGCGGGCTGCCCGCGGGCGCGTCGCGTCCGCCGGTGACGGCGAGGCCGGCGAGGGCGGGCACCGCGAGGCCCGCGACGAGGACCCGCGCGCCGGGCGACCAATCGGCGGCGGCGACGACGGCGAGGAACGTGAAACCCGCCGCCGGGACGAGCGGGAGCAGCAGCTGGCCGCGTTCGGCGCGCCGGGACGCGGGGAGCGCCCACGGGATGCGGCCGTGCAGCAGCGGCCGGGCGAGCGCCGCGCCCGCCGCGGCGACGGCGAGCCACGGGCAGGGCGCCAGCGCGGCGCGCCAGCCGGCGCCCGGCGCGCCGCCGGCGGGCCCGGGGACGGCCGCCAGCGCCAGTGGCATCGCCAGGATGAGCATGCCCGCGAGCACGCCCGCCCAGGCGGCGGCCAGGGCGCGGTCGCGGCGCTCCCAGACGAGGACGAGCGAGGCGGGCAGGACGATGCCCGCGCCCGCGCCCTGCGCCGCCCGGACCGTCCCGGCGAGGGGCACGGAGTCGGCGAGGCGGACGGCGCCGAGGCCGGCCAGCAGCACGGCCAGCCCGACGGCGAGGACCCGCCACGCGGGGAGCCTGCGCGCCGCCACGGCGCCGATCGGGACGGCGAGCAGCAGCGCGGGCAGCGACAGGCCGGTGGCGTGCAGCAGTGCGGCGACGCCGGCGTCGCCGAGGCCGAGGTCGCTCGCCGCCGCGGGGACGACGTTGCCGGAGGCGTCGGGCACGGTCAGGACGGCGGCGGGGAGCGCGGTGCCGGTCAGCAGCAGCGTGCCGAGCGCCGCGAGCCGCCGCCGCGCCGGACGTTCCGCGACCGGATGCCCGGCGGCGAGGCCGGGCACCGCCCGGCCGGCCGCCGCCCGGCTGGACGCCGCTCGCGCGGACGCTGTTCGGCTGGACGCATGGGCGGGCGCTGCATCGGACACGGCCTGCTCCTCCGGAGGGTCGTCATCCGCCGGACGCGCATTTCCTAAAAGTGAAGGATGCCCAAATTGGGGCGATAATTCGAATTCGCGGCGATCGGCGGGATGATTGGCTGCCGTCGCCGCCGAACTTAGCGCGCCTGCGCGCTCGCCGCCTTGCGTCCGAGCCAAATGGCCGTTCCCCAGAGCGCGCCGAAAACGACGCCGAGGAAGAACATGGCCGGCACCATGAAACCGGTCGCGATGATGAGCGCCTGGAACGCGGTGCCGGCCGGGATCGCCCACGGCCGGCGAAGCAGGCCGGCCAGCAGCAGGCAGCCGAGCGCCAGGCTGCCGCACACGCCGCCGGCGACCGCGCCGTCCACGTCCAGCACCACCACGGCGACCGGGATCGCCAGCCCGATCACGATGGCCTCGCAGGCCAGCACCGCGGCGAAGAGCCGGCGGGCCGGGTTGTCCGCGGCCTGGGCGGTCATGACCGGCCCCCCTCCACGCGCAGCAGGGTGCGGGCGTCGCCCGCCGTGACCACCGACCCGGTGATCAGCACGCCGGCGCCCTGGTACTCGCCGGTCTCCTCGGCGAGCCCGATCGCCCGGTCGATGGCGTCGTCCAGGCGCGGCGCCATGTGGACGCGCTCGGGCCCGAAGATGCTCTCGGCGATCTCGGCCAGCTCCTCGGGCGGCATCGAGCGCGGTGAGGAGTTGCGGGTCACGACCAGTTCGGACAGCACGGGTTCGAGCTGGTCCAGGACGCCCGCGACGTCCTTGTCGGCGGCGATGGCGAGCACCCCGGCGAGCCGGGTGAAGCCGAACGACTCGGTCACCGTGGCGACGGTCGCCGCCATCCCGGCCGGGTTGTGCGCCGCGTCCAGCAGGACGGTCGGGCCCGTCCGCACGACCTCCAGCCGTCCCGGCGAGGCCGTCCGGGCGAAGCCGGCGCGCACCAGCACCGGGTCGAGCTGCCCCTCCTCGCCGCCGAGGTAGGACTCCCCGGCCGCGATGCGTGTCGCGGCCTCCAGGTTGGCCTCTCCCCTGGTCGGCGCGCCTCCGGCGAACGCCTCCACGGCCGCGAGGGCCGTCGCGGCGTTGCTCGCCTGGTGATCGCCGAACAGCGGCAGGAAGATCTCGTCGTAGGCGCCGCGCAGGCCCTGGATGCGGAGCTGCTGGCCGCCGAAGGCGACGTCGCGGTCGAGGACGCCGTACTCGATGCCCTCGCGCGCCGCCGTGGCGCCGACCTCCGCGATCCGCCGCAGCAGCGCCTCGGCCGCCTCGACCGGCTGCTGCGCGATCACCGCGACCGCGCCGGTCTTGATGATCCCGGCCTTCTCCTCCGCGATCTCCTCCAGCGTGTCGCCGAGGTAGCGGGTGTGGTCCAGCCCGACGGGGGTGATCACGGCGACCACGCCGTCGGCGACGTTCGTGGCGTCCCACGAGCCGCCCATGCCGGTCTCGACCACGGCCACGTCGACGGGCGCGTCCGCGAACGCCGAGAACGCCATCGCCGTCAGGACCTCGAAGAACGACAGCCGCCCGGCGTGCTTGCCGTCGACCAGCTCGACGAAGGGCAGGACCTCCTCGAAGGACTCGACGAACCGCTCCTCGCTGATCGGCTCCCCGTCGATCGCGATGCGCTCGCGCAGCGTGGTCAGCTCGGGGCTGGTGTAGAGGCCGGTGCGCAGCCCGCGCTCGCGCAGCAGCGACTCGATGAACCGGGCCGTGCTGGTCTTGCCGTTGGTCCCGGCGATGTGGATCACCGGGTACGCGCGGTGCGGCTCTCCCAGGACGTCGACCAGGTCGCGGATCCGGTCGAGGGTGGGATCGATGTCCCACTCGACGCCGCGCGCCATGATCGCGCCGACGGTCGCCTGGTAGCCGGCGGGCTCGCTTCGCTGACTCACGGTCCCTGAGCCTACTCGGCGGCGCGGGACGCTCCGTCCGGCCCCACACTGGAGAGATGGACGTGTTCTTCCGGGAATGGGAGCGGCGCGCTCCGGGCGAGACCCGCAGCATCGGACGGGCCCGCGCCCTGGCCCGCGCGCTGGGGGCGCGCCCCGCGCCGGGCGCGCCCGTGCTGACCGTCGTCGGGTCCAAGGGGAAGGGCACGACGGCGACCTACGCGTCGGCCTTTCTCGCCGCCGCCGGACTGCGCGTGTGCACCGTCACGAGTCCCGGTCTCCGCACGAACCGCGACCGGATCAGGATCGACGGACGCGCCGTTTCGGAGGGCGAGCTCGCCATTCTGGCGGACGTCCTCGAAGAGGCCGCCGACGCGCTTCCCCCGCCCTCGGACGGATACCTTTCGCCGTCCGGTCTGTTCCTCATCGCGGGCGTCCTGCACGCGGGTCGGGCGGGCGCGGACGCGCTCGTCCTGGAGGCCGGGATGGGCGGGCGGTCGGACGAGGTCTCCCTCTTCCCGCCGGACGTCGCCGCGATCACCCCGGTCTTCCGCGAGCACGCCGGCGTGCTCGGGGACACCGAGGCGGAGATCGCCCGCGAGAAGCTCGGCGTGGCGGGTCCGGGGACGGTCGTCCTGTCGGCGCCGCAGTCCCCGGCGGTCGCCGCGGTGCTGCGCGACGCCGAGGTCGTCGGGCCGGGCGGCAGCGGGCTGCCGGACGGCCTGCTGCCCGCCGGTCTCGGACGGGCCGGCGCCGAACTCGGCGTCGCCGCCGCCCGCCGCCTGCCGGACGTGCCCGAGCCCCCGGCCGAGACGCTCCGGGAGGTGATGGCGTCGGTCGTCCTGCCGGGGCGGATGTCGTGGCACGACGTGCCGGGGTCCGCGACGAGGCTGCTCGTCGACGCCGCCGTCGACCGGGCCGGGGTCGCCGCCGCGCTGGCCGCCGCCCGGGACGCCTGGGGGACGGTCGACCACGCCGTCGTCTGCCTCCCCGACCACAAGGACCTGGACGGCGCCGTCGCCGCACTCGGCGCGCTGCCGGTGACGTTCGTCCGGCTGCCGCTGCCGCACCTGCGCTTCACCCGCCCGCTGCCGGCCGGCTGGGACGTCGTCGGCGCCGCCGCCATCACGCCCGAGTCGCTGGCGACGCTCGGGCACCGCGTGGTCGCCCTCGGCACCGGCTACTTCACCGGGCACGTCCTCGACGTGGTCGGCGCCGGCACCGAGCGGCTGTTCGTCACTTCGGCCGCTCGACATCCTTCCTGATCCGGCGCATCACGTCGGCCATCAGCGGGAACTGCGGGTTCACCGTCGGATTGTTGGAGGCGACCACCCCGAAGGAGTCGCGGGTCGCCCACGCGCAGTACGTGTGGGTCTCGGCCAGGACGGCGAACGTGCCGCAGACCGCCTTCGCGTCCGCGCCGCCCGCCTCGGCGCCCTGGCCCGCGATGAACGTCGTGGGCCGCACCTTCCGCAGGAAGGCGGCCGGGTCGCCGACCGGGCCCGTCCCGCCCATGAACAGGACGTTGACCTTGCGCACCGGCTCCTCGGTGTAGACGGCCACGCCCCGCCCGGCGGCCGGGACGCCGCCCGCCTCGACCGCGCCCGCGACGAACGGGTACGCCGCGCTCGCCCGCGGCGGCGTCTCGGCGTCCGCGCGCAGGCCCCCGGCCGCCGGGCCCGCGCTGATCACCTTCGTGGACGGCGGGGCGGCCGCCCCGCCCCCCTTCCCGGTGCCGCCGCCGCCCGTCTGGAACGCCAGCGCCCCCGCCATGAGGGCGACCGCCGCGACCGAGGAGGCGCCGACCACCAGCAGCAGCCTCGGGACGGGCCGCTTCCGCGCGGCCGGTACGCCAGGGGCGGTCGGCAGCGGGCCCGTGCCGTCCCGGACGACGGGATACCCCCCGGTGCCGACGACAGGATGCCCGCCGGTGCCGACGACGGGGTGACCGCCGGTGCCGACCCTCGGGAACGCGCCCGAGCCGGCCACGATCGAATGCCCGCCCGTACCGTTCACCGCAGGCAGCGGACCCGTCCCGTAGGGCGGGACGGGGTAGGGGCCGGAGCCGTCGCGCTGCGGGGGCATGCCGTGCGGCCCGGTTCCGTTCACCGCGCCGTGCGGGCCCGTCCCGCCGCCGGAGTCGGCCGACCACCACGGGCGCGCCCCGCCCCACGGCGCCTCGGGCCCGTCCTCGTACTCCATGACCTGTACCGCCTCCAGGTCATCGCCGGACCCGGAGTCCGGCGCGCCGGGCCGGACCTCGTCGAGAGGAGGGCCCCCCATGCCCCCCTCGAACGCAGGCCGGTCCTGCTCTCTGCGCTCCGCTGGTGCTCCGTTCCGGGAACCGGACCGGCGGGGTGATTCGGCCATTGCACTCCCGATGGTTCATGTACCGCCATAAGCCCGCGGGCCCAACCGGATCGTAACCGCGACGGGCCCGCCGCGCCGAGGGTTCACGCGCTCGTGACCCGCCGGACCGGCGGCCCGCCCGCGTCAGCCCGCCGGCAGCGCCGCCAGCTGCGCTTCCAACCGGCCGATGTCGGCCTCCGCCTGGGCGAGCCGGTCCCGGTTCTTCGCGACGACCGCCTCGGGGGCCTTCGCCATGAACGCCTCGTTGCCGAGCTTGCGGCGCGCTTGGTCGACCTCCTTGCGGGCGGCGGCGAGGTCCTTCTCCAGCCGCTTGCGCTCGGCGGCGACGTCGATCGCGCCGGCGGTGTCGAGCCGCACCGCGACGCCCTCCACGGGCAGCGACGCGGTGGCGGAGAACCCGTCGCCGGGTGCGGTGAGGCGCAGCAGCGCGCGGACGCCCTCCTCGTGCGCGGCCAGCGGCGAACCGCCCCACTCCAGCGCCGCCGCGACCTTCTGGCCGGGCTTCAGGCCCTGGTCGGCGCGGAACCGGCGGACCTCGGTGACGAGCCGCTGCAGCGACTCCACGAGGGCCTCGGCGTCCCGGTCGGCGCGGGCGGGCTCGGCGGCGGGCCACGCGGCGGTGAGGACGGTCTCGCCACCGGTCAGGGACGTCCACAGCTCCTCGGTGACGAACGGGATCACCGGGTGCAGCAGCCGCAGCAGCTTGTCGAGGACCTCGCCCAGCACGCGGCGCGTCGCCTCGGCCCGCTCGTCCGCCAGCTGGACCTTCGCCAGCTCCACGTACCAGTCGCAGACCTCGTCCCACGCGAAGTGGTAGAGCGCCTCGCACGCCTTCGCGAAGTCGTAGTCCGCCAGGTGCTCGTCGACGTCGGCGATGACCGACTGGAGGCGCGACAGGATCCACGCGTCGACGGTCGTCACCTCGGCGGGCATGGCGCCGCGGACGTGCGCGCCGTTGATGAGCGCGAACCGGGTCGCGTTCCACAGCTTGTTGCAGAAGTTGCGCGAGCCCTGCGCCCACTGCTCGGCCACCGGGACGTCGCCGCCCGGGTTCGCGCCGCGCAGCAGCGTGAAGCGGGTCGCGTCGGCGCCGTACGCGTCGACCCATTCGAGGGGGTCGATCACGTTCCCGAACGACTTGGACATCTTCTTGCCGAACTGGTCGCGGACCATCCCGTGCAGGGCGATGGTGTCGAACGGCTGGACGCCGTCCATCGCGTACAGCCCGAACATCATCATGCGGGCGACCCAGAAGAACAGGATGTCGTACCCGGTCACCAGCACGGACGTCGGGTAGAACCGCTCCAGCTCGGGCGTCTTGTCGGGCCAGCCGAGCGTGGAGAACGGCCACAGCGCCGAGGAGAACCAGGTGTCGAGGACGTCGGTGTCCTGCGTCCAGCCGGCGGGCGGCTCGTCGTCGGGCCCCGGGCAGACCACCTCACCGCCGGGCCCGTACCAGACCGGGATGCGGTGCCCCCACCACAGCTGCCGGCTGATGCACCAGTCGTGCATGTTGTCGACCCACTCGAAGTAGCGGGACGCCATCTCCGGCGGGTGGATCTTGACGCGGCCGTCGCGGACGGCGTTCCCGGCCTCCCGCGCCAGCGACTCCACCTTCACGAACCACTGCAGCGACACGCGCGGCTCGACGACCGTCGAGCAGCGCTGGCAGTGCCCGACCGAGTGCTTGTAGGGCCGGACCTCCGCGACGATCCGGCCCTGCTCGCGCAGCGCGGCCACGACCGCCGGGCGCGCCTCGAAGCGGTCGAGGCCCTCGAACGGGCCGGACGCGGTGACGACGCCGCGCTCGTCCATCACGGACATGGACGGCAGGTCGTGCCGGCGGCCGATCTCGAAGTCGTTCGGGTCGTGCGCCGGGGTCACCTTGACCGCGCCCGTGCCGAACGCGGGGTCGACGTGCTCGTCGGCGACGACCGGGATGCGGCGGCCGGTCAGCGGAAGCTCGATCTCCCGCCCGACCAGGTGCGCGTACCGCTCGTCGCCGGGGTGGACGGCCACGGCGGTGTCGCCGAGCATCGTCTCCGCCCGGGTGGTCGCGACGACCAGCTCGTCCTCGCCGGAGCCGTACCGGATCGAGACCAGCTCGCCGTCGACGTCCTCGTGCTCGACCTCGATGTCGGACAGGGCCGTCAGGCAGCGCGGGCACCAGTTGATGATGCGCTCGGCGCGGTAGATCAGGCCGTCGTCGAACAGCCGCTTGAAGATGGTGCGGACGGCCCTGGCGCGGTCGTCGTCCATCGTGAACGCCTCGCGCGTCCAGTCGACGCTGTCGCCGAGGCGGCGCATCTGGCCGAGGATCCGGCCGCCGGACTCCGCCTTCCACTGCCAGACCCGCTCGACGAACGCCTCGCGCCCGAGGTCGTGCCGCGACAGGCCCTCCTTGGCCAGCTCGCGCTCCACGACGTTCTGGGTGGCGATGCCGGCGTGGTCCATGCCGGGCACCCACACCGCCTCGTGACCCTGCATGCGGCGCCGCCGGACGAGGGCGTCCTGGATGGAGTGGTCGAGGGCGTGCCCCATGTGCAGCGAACCGGTCACGTTCGGCGGCGGGATCACGATCGAGTACGCGGGACGCTCCGGGGCGCGCGCGGGGTCGGCGGTGAACAGCCCCGCCGATACCCACCGCTCGTAGAGCCGGCCCTCGACGTCGGCCGGTCGGTACTGGGTGGGGAGGTCGACGTCCGCGGCGGCCCCCTGGCCGCGCTCAGTGCTGGGCTGTGTCACGGCTGACGATTCTACGGGGACGGCGGGGGTGGGACGCCCCCGGGACGCCCGCACGTGCGCCGCGGACCGCCGCCGGCGAGGCCCTGAGAGCGTTTTCCCGCCGCGGTCGGGACACAGGTCACCTGACACCGGGTCGCCTCGCCCGAAAAGGTGGTCGGCAATGGTCCGCGACACCGGGGCGGAGAGAGAGGGACGGGATGCGAGCGGTACTGGCACGCGCCGCCGTGCTGGCCGGCGCGTTCACCGCGGGGGCCGTGGCGGCACGTGCCGCGACCATCCCTCACCTGCACCGGCTCACCGCGGACCTGCAACGTTCCCGGGAGCGGATCCTCGCCAGCCGCGAGGAGGAGCGCCGGCGGCTCCGGCACGACCTGCACGACGGGCTCGGGCCGACGCTGGCGAGCCTCGCCATGTCGCTCGACGCCGCCCGCATCACCCTCGCCTGCGAGCCGGAGCGGACCGACCCGCTGCTCGCCGAGGTCCGCAACCGGCTGGCGAGCGCCGTCGGCGAGATCCGCGACCTGGCGCACGGGCTGCGGCCCCCCGCGCTCGACGACCTCGGCCTCGTCGCCGCCATCGAGTCGTTCGCGGACGGCTGCTGCGAACGGGTGGACGTCCGGTTCGACGGCGAGCCCGCGGGGCTGCCCGCGGCCGTCGAGGTGGCCGCGTACCGGATCGCGCAGGAGGCCCTCACGAACGTCCGGCTGCACGCGCCGGAGAGCTGCGCGTCCGTCCGGCTGAAGCGCGACACCGACCTCCACCTCGTGGTGGCCGACAGCGGGCCCGGCCTGGCCGACGCCGCGCGCGGCGCCCCGAAGACGCGCCGCGGGCTCGCCGCGATGAAGGAGTGGGCCGCCGAGATCGGCGGCAGCTGCGTGGTCACGTCCCGGAACGGCGGCGGGACCCTCGTCACCGTCCGGCTCCCGCTCAGCGCCGCGGAGAACGCCGCCGGGTATCATCGTCCTTCGGTCGGCAGAAGGCGGGCGTAGATGACGGAGACCATCCGGGTCCTGATCACCGACGACCACCCGGTGTTCCGGCAGGGCCTGAAGGGTCTCCTGCAGGCGCTGGGCGTCGAGGTCGTCGGCGAGGCGGAGAACGGGCCGGAGGCGGTGCGGCTGTCCGCCGAGCTGCAACCCGACGTCGTCGTCATGGACCTGCACATGCCCGGCGGCAACGGCATCGAGGCCACCCGCACCATCACCCGCACCAGCCCGCGCATCGGCGTGCTGGTGCTGACGATGTTCCGCGACGACGACTCCGTCTTCGCGGCGATGCGCGCCGGCGCCCGCGGCTACCTGCTGAAGGAGTCCGGCGCCGAGGAGATCGCCCGCGCCGTCCGCGCGGTCGCGGCCGGCGAGGCCATCTACGGCCCGGAGATCGCGCGCCGCGTCCTCACCTACTTCACCGACATGCCCGACCCGAGGCAGGCCGCGTTCCCGCAGCTGACCGAACGGGAACGGGAGGTCCTCGAACTGATCGCGCAGGGCCGCAGCAACGCCGAGATCGCCGGGACGCTCTTCCTCAGCCAGAAGACCGTCCGCAACCACGTCTCGAACATCTTCATGAAGCTGCACGTCGCCGACCGCGCCCAGGCCATCGTCCTGGCCCGCGAAGCCGGCCTCGGCGAGTCCACCCCCCGCTGACCCCCGGGCACGCGAAACGCCCCCGACCGGAGGTCGAGGGCGTCCCGCGTCTGCTCAGGCGGACTTCTCGCGCGGCTCGCGCTTGGGGCGGTCGCGGGGGACGAGCGTCGGGTTCACGTGCTCCAGGACGGCCTCCCGGGTGATGACGACGCGCGCGACGTCCTGGCGGCTCGGGACCTCGTACATCACGGAGAGGAGGACCTCCTCCATGATGGCGCGGAGGCCGCGGGCGCCGGTGCCGCGCAGGATGGCCTGATCGGCGATCGCCTCCAGGGCGTCGTCGGTGAACTCCAGGTCGACCCCGTCGAGTTCGAAGAGGCGGTGGTACTGGCGGACCAGCGCGTTCTTCGGCTCGGTGAGGATGTTGATGAGGGCTTCACGGTCCAGGTTGTGCACGGACGTGATCACCGGGAGGCGGCCGATGAACTCCGGGATCATCCCGAACTTCAGCAGGTCCTCCGGCATGACGTCGCCGAGCACGGCCGACGACACCTCGAAGTCGGACTTGGAGCGGATCTGCGCGCCGAACCCCATGCCCTGCTTGCCGACCCGGGACTCGACGATCTTCTCCAGCCCGGCGAACGCGCCGCCGCAGATGAACAGCACGTTCGTGGTGTCGATCTGGATGAACTCCTGGTGGGGGTGCTTGCGGCCGCCCTGCGGCGGGACGCTCGCGGTGGTGCCCTCCAGGATCTTCAGCAGGGCCTGCTGGACGCCCTCGCCCGAGACGTCCCGGGTGATGGACGGGTTCTCGCTCTTGCGGGCGACCTTGTCGACCTCGTCGATGTAGATGATCCCGGTCTCGGCCTTCTTGACGTCGTAGTCGGCCGCCTGGATCAGTTTGAGGAGGATGTTCTCGACGTCCTCCCCGACGTATCCGGCCTCCGTCAGCGCCGTGGCGTCCGCGATCGCGAACGGGACGTTGAGGAGTTTTGCGAGCGTCTGCGCGAGTAGCGTCTTGCCGGATCCGGTGGGGCCGAGCAGCAGTATGTTCGACTTGCCGATCTCGACCGGGTCGTCCCTGCCGGCGTCGCCCGACTGGATCCGCTTGTAGTGGTTGTACACGGCGACGGACAGCGCCTTCTTCGCCGTGTCCTGCCCGATGACGTAGGAGTCGAGGAACTCGTAGATCTCCCGCGGCTTGGGCAGGTTGTCCCACTTGAGGTCGGAGGTCTCGGAGAGCTCCTCCTCGATGATCTCGTTGCAGAGATCGATGCACTCGTCGCAGATGTACACGCCCGGACCCGCGATGAGCTTCTTGACCTGCTTCTGGCTCTTCCCGCAGAACGAGCACTTGAGCAGATCACCACCGTCGCCGATGCGTGCCACCCAACTGTCTCCTTTTCGTGGGGCCGCCCGCCCTGGAGGATGCGGCGCAGCTCGGTTGCGTCCCGAAGGCTCTCGACGTTGGATTCGACGTTACCGCCTCCAACGGACTTGGAAAGCCCCTGGCCCGGAAGTGTGGCGCCCGGGCCGGGGGTCTCCCTAGTCCCAGTGCCGTCTCACGACGACACTACCTCGGCCTTCCGCTTCCTGCTGGCGAAGACGTCGTCGATGAGACCGTAGTCCTTCGCCTCGTCCGCCGTGAGGATCTTGTCGCGCTCGATGTCGCGGCGGACATCGTCGATGCTCCGGCCGCTGTGCTCGGCCAGGATGCTCTCCAGCAGCTCGCGGATCCGCATGATCTCGCGCGCCTGGATCTCGATGTCGCTGGACTGGCCGTAGGTGCCCTCGGTCGCGGGCTGGTGGATCAGTATCCGCGAGTTGGGCAGCGCGGCCCGCTTGCCCGGCGTCCCGGCCGCGAGCAGCACCGCGGCGGCGGACGCGGCCTGCCCGATGCAGACCGTCTGGATCTCGGGCTTGACGAACTGCATCGTGTCGTAGATGGCCGTCATGGCCGTGAACGACCCGCCCGGCGAGTTGATGTAGATGCTGATGTCGCGGTCCGGGTCGATGGACTCCAGCGTGATGAGCTGGGCCATGACGTCGTTGGCGGACGCGTCGTCGATCTGCACGCCGAGGAAGATGATGCGCTCCTCGAACAGCTTGTTGTACGGGTTCATCTCCTTGACCCCGTACGTGGTGCGCTCGACGAACGACGGAATGATGTAGCGGTTGTCGACCGGCATCGGGCCGGCGCCCGGCCGGACCATATCGGCGAAGCCGGGTCGGTACAGGTCGCTCACTGCGTGCCTCCGAATCGTTGTGCGGTCGTCAGGAGACGGGGCCCTCGGAGGGCACCTGGGTGGCGCTGAGCACCACGTGGTCGACCAACCCGTAGTCCTTGGCCTCGTCGGCGGTGAACCAGCGGTCGCGGTCGGAGTCGCGCTCGATCTGGTCGAGCGACTGGCCGGTGTGTTCGGCGATCTTCTCGGCGAGCGTCTTCTTGACGTACAGCATCTGCTCGGCCTGGATCTTGATGTCGGAGGCCGTGCCGCCGATGCCGCCGGACGGCTGGTGCATCATGATCCGCGCGTGCGGCAGCGCGTAGCGCTTGCCGGTGGTGCCGGCGCACAGCAGGAACTGGCCCATCGACGCGGCGAGCCCCATGCCCACCGTGACGATGTCGTTCGGGACGTACTTCATGATGTCGTAGATCGCCATGCCGGCGGTGACGGAGCCGCCTGGCGAGTTGATGTAGAGCGTGATGTCGCGCCGGCCGTCCTCGGCCGACAGCAGCAGGAGCTCGGCGCAGATGCGGTTGGCGATGTCGTCGTCGACCTGCTGGCCGAGGAAGACGATGCGCTCGCGCAGCAGCCGCTGGAACAGCTGGTCGCCCAGGGGCGACAGGGGCGCCTCGGCGACCCGCGCCTGGATCCGCGACGACTCGTCGAAAGTCGGAGGCATGCTCACCGGGTGTTCCTCCGGTCCTTTTAATCGGTTCGGATGATTGGACATTAACGCGCCACAGGACCCGCTTAAGCCCGGGGGGCCGCCTTTTCGCCAGGGGCGTACCCGCGCGTCGCCGGACCCCCGCCCGCGTTCCGGACGATCCTCGCCAACGGGACGCCGTGCCGGACGCCGCGCGGGGACGTCCACCTCATCCCCCGGTTCGCACCGCCCATACGCGGCGGGCCGTCCGGAAGGGGTCACCCGGGGCCGTCCGGGACGGGCGACCCGCGCCCGCCCGGCCCCGCGCATACGACACGCCCCGCACCCGGTGTACGGATGCGGGGCGTGTGCGCGACGCGCGGGAGAGCGCCTTAGGCGTCCTTGTCCTTCGCGTCCTTCTCGTCCTTCGCCTCGGCGGCGGGGGCCTCCTCAGCGGCGGCCTCAGCCGTCTCCGCGGGGGTCTCCCCGGCCTCGGCGGCGTCCTCGGCCGTCTCGGCGGCGTCGTCGGTGCTCTCGGCCGTCTCGGCCGTCTCGGCCTGGACGGTCTCGCCCGTGTCGCCGTTCAGCTCGCGCTGGACGGCCTCGACGTCGATCTCGTTGCCCGACTCGTCCTTGACGGTGACGTGCTCGACGACGAGGTTCAGCGCCTTGCTGCGCAGCACCTCCGAGACGATCGCCGGAAGCTGGTTGTTCTGCGTCAGGTACTCGGCGAGCTGCTGCGGCTGCACGCCCATCTGCATCGCCTGCGTGACGACGTACTCGCTGAGCTCCTCGTTCTCGACGCCCAGCTCCTCCTGGACGGCGAGCTGGTCGAGGACGAACCCGCCCTTGACCGCGAGGCGGGCCGCGTCGGCGACCTCGGTGTCGAACTCCTCGGCGGACTTCTCCTCGTCCTTGAGGTAGTCCTCCTTGGTCATGCCGGCCATCTGGAGCTGCTGCTCCAGCTGCTGGTTGCGGCGGCCGATCTCCTCTTCCACGACCTTCTCGGGAAGCGGGATGTCGACCTTCTCCAGCAGCGCCTCGAGGGCCTTGTCGCGCGCCTCGGACAGCTGCTGCAGCTTCACCTGGCGGCCGAGCCGGGTCCGGACGTCGTCGCGCAGCTCGTCGATGGTGTCGAACTCGCTGGCGAGCTGGGCGAACTCGTCGTCCAGGTCGGGCAGGTTCTTGATCTTGACGCTCTGCACGGTGACGGTGATCTCGGCGTCCTCGCCGGCGTGCTCGCCGCCGACCAGGGCCCCGGTGAACGTCTTGTCCTCGCCGGCGGCGAGGCCGACCAGCGCCTCGTCGAGCCCCTCGACGGCCGAGCCGCTGCCGACCTCGTAGGAGTAGCCGGTGGTGGAGGCGTCCTCGATCTCCTCGCCGTCGATCCGGGCGACGAGGTCGATGGAGGCGAAGTCGCCCTCCTCGGCCGCGCGCTCGGCGTTGGTGAGGGAGGCGAACCGCTCGCGGAGGTTGCCGATGGTCTCCTCGACCTGCTCGTCGGTGACCTCGGCGTCGTCGACCACGACCTCCAGGCCGTCGTACTCGGGCACCTCGAACTTCGGCCGGATGTCGACCTCGGCGGTGAAGGCGAACTGGGTGCCGTCGTCCAGCTCGGTCACCTCGACGTCGGGCTGCCCGAGGACGAAGATCTCGGACTCCTCGACGGCGCGCCCGTACAGCTCGGGAAGCGCGTCGTTGACGGCCTCCTGCAGGACCGCACCCCGGCCGACGTACTTGTCGATCAGCGGGGCGGGGACCTTGCCGGGCCGGAAGCCCTTGATCCGCACCTGCTGCGAGATCTCCTTGTACGCCTTGTCGAGGTTCGGCTTGAGCTCGTCGAACGGAACCTCGACGGTGAGCTTGACCCGGGTGGGGGTCAGCTCCTCGACATCGGTCTTCACTGGGGTAGGTCTCCTTGATCGGGCGCTGTCTCGGCCGCGGCGTTCGACGCGTGCTCAACTCGAGGGGCGCGGGCACGCCGAAATACGGCTCCGCGCCTTCGCGCGTCAAGTGTATGGGGTCGCGGCCCCGGCTGCGGCCACCGGCCGCGCACCGGGCCTCCGAATCCGCGTCAACGATGCCGCACAGGCAGTGACAGAAGTGACCGGAAGGCCCATACTCGTCCGGGATGAACGGGATAGCCGCGGCCTCCAGTGCGACCGCTCTCTACTACCTCGGGTTCGCCGTCTTCAAACTGGCGGCGGACCGGATGCCCGCCGTCCGGGGCAACCGCATCCTGAACATGATCTGGGTGATCGTCAGCAACTGGATCTTCCTGATCGCGCTCGGAATCGTGCTCGGCGGGCTCAGCCTGCAGATCCTGGCGCTGCGGAACCTGCCGCTGTCCCAGGCCGTGCCGATCTTCATGTCCGGCATGGTGCCGCTGCTGCTGATCGCGCTGGTGTTCTTCGGGGAGCGCCTCACCGCGCGCGAGTGGCTGAGCCTGGTGCTGATCGGCGCGGCGATCCTGCTGCTCACCGCCTCGCTCAGCGGGGACGAGCCGATCGGCACCGCCGACGCGCCGCTGTGGAAGCTCGCCGTCGTGGTCGCCCCGGCGATCGCGGTGCCGGTGCTGATCCTCGTCCTCGGCGACTACCGGCCGGACGGCCGGCACGCGCGCCCCGTCACCGGCATCGCCTACGGGCTCAGCGCCGGCTTCCCGGTCGGCACCGCCGAACTGGCGATCAAGGGGTGGAGCGACGACCCGCACGCCACGAGCCTGGAGATCATCGCGACGCCGTGGCCGTACCTGACGGTGCTGGCGGCCGGCATCGGGTTCGGGATCATGGTGATGGCGTTCCAGCGCTGCCGGGTGTCGATCGTGGCGACGGTCATGACGGTGGCCGCCAAGTCGTACCTGCTGACCATGGGCACGTTCCTGTACGGGGAGCCGTGGCCGCAGGACGCGGCGCACTCTGCGATGCGGCTCGGCGCGCTGGCGCTGGGCGCGGTGGCCGTCGTGCAGTTCCCCAAGCACCGTCCGGTCGAGGAGGAGCCGCAGGAACCGTCCCGCGAGGACGACGCGTACGCCGCGCAGGACCCGTTCGGCGGTTCGGCGTTCGGCGGGCCCGCGCTGGGCGGGCCGCGGCTCGGGCAGGTCCACGGCGCGCCGGTGCCGCCGCAGCGGTCCCCCTACGCGCAGGACCCGCTCGGCCAGGGCCCGTACAACCCACCGGAGGGGTACGCGCCACGCGAGGACGCGCCGCCGCGCCGTCCCGTCCGGCCGCAGAACCCCACCGAGACGGGGGCGGACGGGCGATGGCGCGGGTTCGGCGACTGAGTCCGGGCGGCGAGTCCCGATAGAGCGGTCCCCGGCCTCCGCTGAGGCCGGGGACCGCTCTCTCTCAGCGGCCCTTGCGGCCGCCGCCGGGGAGGCCCTTGTCGAGGCCGGCCCGGCGGAGGGCGTCCGCCATGGCGCCGCCGCCGCCCTGCCCGCCGCCCTGGCCGCCTCCGGCCTGACCGCCGCCGCGCTGGCCGCCCCTGGCCTGACCGCCGCCTCCCTGCCCGCTGCCTCCCTGGCCACTGCCTCCCTGGCCACCGCGGGGCTGGCCGCCGCCGCGCCGGCCCTGGCCGCCGCGGTCGGGACGCCCGCCGCCGCCCTGCTTGCCTTCGCCCTGCCCGCCGCCCTGCCGACCACCGCCCTGGCGACCGCCGCCCTGCCGGCCGCCCTCGGGCCTGCCGCCGCCCTGCCTGCCCGCGCCGGGCTCGTCGTCCAGGCGCAGGGTCAGCGAGATGCGCTTGCGCTGCAGGTCGACGTCCAGCACCTTCACGCGGACGATGTCGCCGGGCTTGACGACATCGCGCGGGTCCTCGACGAACTTGTCGGACATGGCGGAGATGTGGACGAGACCGTCCTGGTGGACGCCGACGTCCACGAACGCGCCGAACGCGGCGGCGTTCGTGACGACGCCCTCCAGGAGCATCCCGGGTTCGAGGTCGGCGAGCTTGTCGACGCCCTCCTTGAACGTGGCGGTCTTGAACGCCGGGCGCGGGTCGCGGCCGGGCTTCTCCAGCTCGGCGAGGATGTTGCCGACGGTCGGCAGCCCGAAGGTGTCGTCGACGAACCGCTCCGGCTTCAGCGAGCGCAGCACGGCGGTGTTGCCGACGAGGCCCTTGACGTCGCCGCCGGCGGCGTCCAGGATCCGGCGGACGACCGGGTAGGACTCGGGGTGCACGCTGGAGGCGTCCAGCGGGTCGTCCCCGCCGGGGACGCGCAGGAAGCCCGCGCACTGCTCGAACGCCTTCGGGCCGAGGCGCGGGACGTCCTTCAGCCCGCGGCGCCCGCGGAACGGGCCGTTGGCGTCGCGGTGCGCGACGATGTTCTCCGCGAGGCCCTCGCCGATGCCGGACACGCGGGTGAGCAGCGGCGCGGACGCGGTGTTGACGTCCACGCCGACGGCGTTCACGCAGTCCTCGACGACGGCGTCCAGGGAGCGGGACAGCTTCACCTCGGAGATGTCGTGCTGGTACTGGCCGACGCCGATCGACTTGGGGTCGATCTTGACCAGCTCCGCGAGCGGGTCCTGGAGGCGGCGGGCGATGGACACGGCGCCGCGCAGCGAGACGTCCATGCCGGGCAGCTCGCGGCCCGCGTACTCCGACGCCGAGTACACCGACGCGCCCGCCTCCGACACCATGATCTTGGTCAGCCCGAGGTCGGGGTGCCGGGCCATCAGGTCGGCGGCGAGCTTGTCGGTCTCGCGGGACGCGGTGCCGTTGCCGATCGAGACGAGGTCGACCTTGTGCGCGCGGGCGAGCCCGGCGAGGGTCTCGATCGACTCGTCCCACTTCCGGCGCGGCTCGTGGGGGTAGATCGTGTCGGTGGCGACGACCTTGCCCGTGGCGTCCACGACGGCGACCTTGACGCCGGTGCGCAGGCCCGGGTCGAGGCCCATGGTGGCGCGGGTGCCGGCGGGCGCGGCGAGCAGCAGGTCGCGCAGGTTGGCGGCGAACACGCGGACCGCCTCGTCCTCGGCCTCCTGCCGCAGCCGGGTGCGCAGGTCGATGCCGAGGTGGACGAGGATCCGGGTGCGCCAGGCCCAGCGGACGGCGTCCGACAGCCACTTGTCGCCCGGACGCCCCTGGTCGGTGATCTGGAACCGGCGCGCGATCTCCGCCTCGTACGAGCTGCGCGCGGCGGAGTCGTCGGCCTGCTCGGGCTCCAGGTCGAGGTCGAGGACCTCTTCCTTCTCTCCCCGGAACAGCGCGAGGACGCGGTGCGAGGGCAGCTTGGCGAACGGCTCGGCGAACGCGAAGTAGTCGGCGAACTTGGCGCCGCTCTCCTCCTTGCCCTCCCGGACCCGGGAGAGCATGCGGCCCTGGTTCCACATGCGCTCGCGCAGCGCGCCGATGAGGTCGGCGTCCTCGGCGAAGCGCTCGACGAGGATGGCGCGGGCGCCCTCCAGCGCGGCGGTCGCGTCCGCGACGCCCTTCTCGGCGTCCACGTAGGCGGCGGCCTCGGCCTGCGGGTCGCGGGACGGGTCGTCCAGCAGCAGCCCGGCGAGCGGTTCGAGGCCGGCCTCGCGGGCGATCTGCGCCTTGGTGCGCCGCTTCGGCTTGTACGGGAGGTAGATGTCCTCCAGCCGCGCCTTGGAGTCGGCGGCCGTGATCTGGGCCTTGAGCTCGTCCGTGAGCTTGCCCTGCGACTCGACCGACTCCAGGATGGCGGCGCGCCGCTCGTCCAGCTCGCGCAGGTAGCGCAGGCGCTCCTCCAGCGCGCGGAGCTGCGCGTCGTCGAGCGTGCCGGTCGCCTCCTTGCGGTATCGGGCGATGAACGGGACGGTCGCCCCGCCGTCGAGCAGGTCCACCGCGACCCGCACCTGCCCCTCGCGGACGCCGATCTCCTCGGCGATGCGCTGGGTGATGGACGGCGTGGGCGGCCCGTTCTGGCCGGCGGACGTCTGGCTGAAGGTCGCTGTCACAGCTTGGATTCGCTTTCTCCCCTGGGTGTCGCCTGTGCATTGTCCAGGGAAAGGGGCCGGTTGTCTTGTCACCGCTGGAATGACGGACCGGCCGGGGGGACCGGCCGTCCCGCTCACTGCGCCAGCAGGGTAGGGCTAACTCCCCCATGATCCGCCCGGATCGGGGGCTTAGCACCACTGGGGCGCTGGGCGTCCGGCGACACAATGGTGGAACCGGGAGCCCGCACTGCTGGCTCCCCAGGACATCGGGACCCCTTGGAGGACGGGTGGACGGCAGGAATCCCCTCATCGGCCGGCTGGGCGGGCTCGCCCGCGCGACGTTCCTCAACGTCGTCCGCGCGGCGGCCCAGATCGTCCTGGCCTACGCGGTGAACCTCCCGCTGTTCATCCTGGCCGTACTGTCGATCGCGTTCATCCCGCTGGGCGTCGGGGTCGTGCTGGCGCCGCCGGTGCTGCTGGCGATCCGGGCGGTGGCGAACCTGCAGCGGACCCTGGCCGCGGACTGGCACGACGTGCCGATCCCGGTGCCGTACCGGCCGGAACCGGCCGGGGCGTCCGGTCCGGTCGGGCGGCTGAGGTGGGTGCTCGGCGACCCGGCGACCTGGCGGGACCTGCTGTGGTCGCTGCTGAACGTGCCGGTCGCGCTCGTCCTCGGGGTGCTGGCCGGGGGCCTGACCGTGTACGGGCTGGAGGGCGTGTTCGTGGCGTGGTGGGTCGCGCTGCTGACGGACTACGGCTGGGGCCCGTTCTGGATGATCGACGACTACGGCGCGGCCGGGTTCGCGGGGACGGTCGGCGGCGGCGCCCTGCTCCTGGTGCTCTCGCTCCCGGCGGCCGGGGCGATCCTGAAGGCGCACGCGCTGTTCGGGCGGTCGCTGCTGGCGCCGACGCGGTCCGCGCTGGCCGAGCGGGTGCGGCGGCTCACCGAGACGCGGTCGGAGACCGTGGACGCCTCGGCCGCCGAGCTGCGCCGCATCGAGCGGGACCTGCACGACGGCGCGCAGGCGCGGCTGGTGGCGCTGAGCATGAACATCGGGCTCGCCGAGGAGATGATGAAGCACGACCCGGAGACGGCGCGGAAGCTGCTGGCCGAGGCCCGGCAGGCGAGCGGGTCGGCGCTCACGGAGCTGCGCGACCTGGTGCGGGGCATCCATCCGCCGGTGCTGGCCGAGCGCGGGCTGGACGGGGCCGTGCGCGCCCTGGCGCTGACCCTGCCGCTGCCGGTGGACGTGCACGTCGAGCTGCCGGGGCGGGCCGAGGCGCCGGTGGAGTCCGCGGCCTACTTCGCGGTGGCGGAGATGCTCGCCAACGTCGTCAAGCACTCCGCCGCGCGGCGGGCCTGGATCCAGATCGAGCACTCCGGCGGCCGGCTGCTCATGATCGTCGGGGACGACGGGGCGGGCGGCGCCGACCCCGCGGCGGGCGGCGGCATGCGCGGCATCGAGCGCAGGCTGGCCGCCTTCGATGGGACGATGGCGGTGACGAGCCCGCCCGGCGGGCCGACCGTCGTGACCCTGGAGCTGCCGTGCGCGTTGTCATCGCCGAAGATCTCGCCCTCCTCCGGGACGGGCTGATCCGCCTGCTGGAGGCGTTCGGTCTCGAGGTCGCGGAGGCCGTCGACAACGGGCCGTCGCTGCTGCGGGCGCTGACCGCGCACCGGCCGGACGTCGCGGTGGTGGACGTGCGGCTCCCGCCGACGTTCACCGACGAGGGGCTGAGGGCGGCGCTGGAGGCGCGCAAGGAGATCCCGGGCCTGCCGGTGCTGGTGCTGTCGCAGCACGTGGAGCAGCTGTACGCGCGGGAGCTGCTGTCGGGCGGCGGCGGCGGCATCGGCTACCTGCTGAAGGACCGGGTGTCGGACGTCAAGGTCTTCGTGGACTCGGTGCGCCGGGTCGCGGACGGCGGCACCGCCCTCGACCCGGACGTGGTGTCGCAGCTGCTCACCCGGCACGCCCGCGAGGAGCCGCTGCAGCGGCTGACCCCCCGCGAGCGCGAGGTGCTCGGGCTGATGGCGGAGGGCCGCTCGAACGCGGCGATCGCCGGGCAGCTGTTCGTCACCGAGAAGGCGATCAGCAAGCACACCAACAGCATCTTCGGCAAGCTCGGGCTGCCGCAGTCCGAGGACGACAACCGGCGGGTGCTGGCCGTCCTCGCCTATCTCGGCGCCTGATCACTGCGCCCAGGGCGGGACGATGCGCTCGTCCCCCTGCGGCGCGATCTCGCACTTGGCCGCGTCCACGACCGCGTCGGGGTCGTAGGCGAGGCAGCCGGCGTGGGCGGCGACGACGGCGGCGAACCCGGAGTCGCCGGCCGTCATCTGCCGGGGCAGGCCGGCGGGCAGGACGACGGTGTCGCCGGGGCCGGCCGCCAGCTCGCGTCCGTCCAGGTCGACGGTGGCGGCGCCGTCGAGGAACGTCCACACCTGCTCGGTGTCGAAGGCGTGCAGCGGGCCGGTCCTGCCGGGCGTCATGTCGACGCGCCAGACGGCGATGCCCTCCGTCCCTCCCTGGGTCGGTGTCGCGAAGGTGGTCATGACGCCGTTGGGCGTCTCGGTGCGGCGGCTCGCGGCGGCGCGGACGAGTGTCATCGGTTCCCCGATCCCCTAAGTTGGACAATGTGGTTGTCCATATAGTCAACGAGGTTGTCTTTCATGTCAAGCGATCCCCCGGGCTTCGAGCTGCCGCTGCGCTTCTTCCTGGCCTTCCGCGTGATCATCGACGAGGTGCACGCCGAGCTGGCCCGGGAGGGGCATCCCGACCTGCGCCCGATGCACGGGTTCGTCTTCCAGGCCATCGGGCCGCACGGCACGACGGCCGTGGAGCTCGGCCGCCGGCTCGGGGTGTCCAAGCAGGCCGCGGGCAAGATGGTCGAGTCGCTGGAGCGGGCCGGCTACGTCGAGCGCGGCGCCGATCCCCGGGACGCCCGGCGCAAGATCGTCCGGCTGACCGCGCGCGGGACGGACTCGCTCGCCCGGTCCGCGCGGATCTTCGACCGGATCCGGGGCGACTGGGCCCGCGCGCTCGGCGCGGACCGCCTCGGCGCCCTGGAGGACGACCTGCGCCGGATGACGCCCGCCGAGCCGTGGCGGCTCGACATGCCCGGCTGGTTCGGCACCGGCTGAGGATTTTTCCGCGGCCGGCGACCGTAGGAGTCCAGGCAGCCGCTTAGACCACTCGCGCGCGGGTCCGCGGGCTCGCCGCGGGCCCTTGAACGCGCCGTGCGGCCCGGTTACCATCCTCCCAATTCTTAGGAAACTTTCCTAAGAATTGAGCGGGGATTCCTGTTTGATTCGGGGGCCGGACCGAACGGAGAATCATGTCAAGACCGGGCGGACGGCGGGCGATCGCGCTCGCCGGCGCAGCGACACTGGCGGCGGCCACCGCCCTGCTCACGGCGCCCCCGGCGTCGTCGGCGGGGACCGTCACCGCCACCTGCAAGAAGGGCTCCGACTGGGGCACCGGCTTCGACGGAAGCTGCACCATCACCAACGGGACCGGTTCCGCCGTCAACGGCTGGAAACTCGAAGCGGACATGCCGTCCGGGACGTCCGTCGGCAACGTGTGGGACGCGGCGAAGACCGTCTCCGGCAACCACTACACCTTCACCAACACGGGCTGGAACGGCACGATCGCCGCCGGCGCCAGCACGAGCTTCGGGTTCGGCGGCAGCGGCTCCGGCTGGTTCACCGGCTGCACGGTCAACGGCGCGTCCTGCGACGGCTCGGGCACGCCCGGCGACGACGCGGAGGCCCCCGCGGCCCCGTCCGGCCTCCGGTCCACCGGCAAGACCGCGACGAGCGTGTCCCTGGCCTGGAACGCGGCGACCGACAACGTGGGCGTCACCGGCTACGACGTCTACAACGGCGGCGCCAAGGCCGCCTCCACGACCGGCACCGGCGCGACCATCGGCGGGCTGTCGGCGAAGACCGCCTACACCTTCACCGTCAAGGCGCGCGACGCCGCCGGGAACACCTCCCCCGCGTCGGCCTCCGTGTCGGTCACCACCGACGAGAGCGGCGGCGGCAGCGGCGGGGACAAGGTCGTCGGCTACTTCGCCGAGTGGGGCGTCTACCAGCGGAACTACCACGTCAAGAACATCGAGACGAGCGGCTCCGCCGACAAGCTGACCCACATCAACTACGCGTTCGGCAACGTCCAGGGCGGCAAGTGCGCCATCGGCGACGGCTACGCCGACTACGAGAAGGCCTACACCGCCGACCAGAGCGTCGACGGCGTCGCCGACACCTGGGACCAGCCGCTGCGCGGCAGCTTCAACCAGCTCCGCAAGCTGAAGAAGCTGCACCCGAACCTGAAGGTCATCTGGTCGTTCGGCGGCTGGACGTGGTCCGGCGGCTTCGGCCAGGCCGCGCAGAACCCGGCCGCGTTCGCCGAGTCCTGCTACAACCTGGTCGAGGACCCGCGCTGGGCGGACGTCTTCGACGGCATCGACATCGACTGGGAGTACCCGAACGCCTGCGGCCTCACCTGCGACACCAGCGGGCCGGACGCGTTCGAGAAGCTGATGTCCGCACTCCGGACCAAGTTCGGGTCGGGCAACCTCGTGACGGCCGCGATCACCGCCGACGCCGGCTCCGGCGGCAAGATCGACGCGACCGACTACGCGGGCGCGGCCCAGTACGCCGACTGGCTCAACCCGATGACGTACGACTTCTTCGGCGCCTGGGCGGCGCAGGGACCGACGGCCCCGCACTCGCCGCTCACGTCCTACCCGGGCATCCCGCAGGCCGGGTTCAACAGCGCCGACGCCATCGCCAAGCTCAAGGCCAAGGGCGTCCCGGCGAGCAAGCTGCTGCTCGGCATCGGCTTCTACGGGCGCGGCTGGACGGGCGTCACCCAGTCCGAGCCCGGCGGCACCGCCACCGGCGCCGCGCCCGGCACCTACGAGGCCGGCATCGAGGACTACAAGGTCCTCAAGGGCAAGTGCCCCGCCACCGGCACCGTCGCCGGAACCGCCTACGCCAAGTGCGGCGGCGAATGGTGGAGCTACGACACCCCGTCCACCATCGGCGGGAAGATGGCCTACGCCAAGGACGAGGGCCTGGCCGGCGCCTTCTTCTGGGAACTCAGCGGCGACACCGCGAACGGCGAACTGATCGGCGCCATGCGCGGCGGTCTCGGCTGAGGACGCTGAGCGGTCTCGGCCGAGCTGTTCGCAGAAGGGGTACTCCCAGCCCCTCGGACGGCCGAGACATCGGGCCCCTGACCTAACGGACGCCGGTCAGGGGCCCGCCCCTTTCCCGAGTCACGCGAGTCTCCCGAGTCACGTGAGCGACTGCCCGCCGTCCACCGTGAGGACCTCGCCGCTCATGTAGCGTTGGCCATCAGGAACAGCGCCGCGGAGGCGGCCTCCACGGCCGTCGCGAACCGGCTCCACCCGCGGTCCCGCGGGGCCGGGCGGCGCGTCGTGGCGTCCAGCGAGGCGGGCTCCGCCAAGCCGGACGCCGGGATCTTCCGGACGGCCTGCGCGGGCCTCGGCGTCCTCCCGGACGAGGCCGCCTACGTCGGCGACCGGCTCGTCACCGACGCCCAGGGCGCCGTGGCGGCGGGCCTGGCCGGCATCTGGCTCGACCGCTCCGGCGGCCCCGTCCCTGAGGACCTGGCCGTCCCGCGCATCACGACGCTGGAGGCCCTCCCCCGGCTGCTCGGGGAGCGCTGACCCGCGCAGGCCGCCACGCCGGTCATTCGGTCTGGAGCACCGCCTCGATCTCCAGGACGAGCTCCACCCTCTGGCCCAGCCCGAGTCCGTTACCGCCCGGGATCCTGGTGGTGTCGCCGACGCCGAACTCCAGCCGGTCGATCTCGCCGGTCGCCGTGAACCCGGCCCGGGCGCCCTTGAACGGGTCGTCCTGCCGGAACGGGTCCGGCCCGAAGCCGCCCACCTCCAGCTTCAGCGGGATCCGCCTGGTGAGGCCGCGCAGCGTCAGCTCGCCGTCCAGGACGTAGTCGTCGCCGTCGCGCCGCAGTCCCGCGGAGCGGTAGGTCATGGCCGGGTACTTCGCGACGTCCAGGAAGTCGGCGGACCGGACGTGCTCGTCGCGCTGGGCGTTGCCGGTGTCGATCGAGGACAGGTCGACGGTCGCGGTGACCGAGGAGTCGAGCGGGTCGTCGCCGGTGACGATCGTCCCCTCGAACGTCCCGAAGCGGCCGCGGACCTTGCTCACCATCAGATGCCTGATCGTGAAGCCGACGCCGGAGTGGGCCGGGTCGATCGCCCAGGTGCCCGCGATGTAGCCGGGGATCTCGACAAGTTCGGCCGTCATGCTGTCTCCTTGGGTTATGAATGGTAAGGCGGTTCCGATCGGTAACCGCCTCCATCGTGCGGAGACCCGCGAGGTCAGCACAAGAAGGCACTTTTTTCTGCGTCGGTCACCTGGAGATAACCATGGAGCACACCGCGGTGAACTGCCGGGCCCGCGAGATCCTCGACCGGGTCGGCGACAAGTGGTCGCTGCAGGTGATCTCGCTGCTCGGCGAACGCACCAAGCGGTTCACCGAGCTCAAACGCGAGATCGACGGCATCAGCCAGCGGATGCTCACCGTCACGCTGCGCGGCCTGGAACGCGACGGCATCGTCACGCGCACCGTCTACCCGGTCGTCCCGCCGCGCGTGGAGTACTCCCTCACCCCCATGGGCGCCACCCTGATGGACGCGGCCAACACCCTTGTCCTCTGGGCGGAGTCCCATCTGGCCGAGATCGACGCCGCGCGGGCCGACTACGACACCCGGGCCGCCGAGCAGGAGCCACTCAAGACCTCCTGAGCGCGCAAATCCGGGTGCCGCCGCGCCGGGGGCGGAGGTACTGTGGGCGGCGATGGTCATTCACGAGGTGGGACGGCGAGCTAGCCGCGCCGAGCTGGGGGACGAGCAGTCGTGCCCGGCCCGGCTCGGCGGTGTGCGCCGTCATCCCATCGACCTCGTGAGGCCGTCCCATGCGTTCGACTGACATCCGCTCGACCTTTCTGGACTTCTTCCAGGAGCGCGACCACCGCGTCGTGACCTCCAGCCCGCTGGTCCCGTCCGATCCGACGCTTCTGCTGACCAACGCGGGCATGAACCAGTTCAAGCCGTACTTCCTCGGCGAGACCGCGCCGGACCATTCCCGCGCGGTCTCCGTGCAGAAGTGCGCGCGCACGTCCGACATCGAGAACGTGGGCCGCACCACGCGACACGCGACGTTCTTCGAAATGCTCGGGAACTTCTCCTTCGGCGACTACTTCAAGGCGGAGGCGATCGCCTGGGCGTGGGAGCTGTTCACCCGCCATTACAACCTCGCCCCCGAACGCCTGTGGGTCACCGTCTACCTGGACGACGACGAGGCCGTGCGTCTCTGGCGGCGCGTCGGCGTCCCCCCGTCCCGGATCCAGCGACTGGGCATGGACGACAACTACTGGTCGATGGGCGTGCCCGGCCCGTGCGGGCCGTCCTCCGAAATCCACTACGACCGCGGCCCCTCGTTCGGCCGTGAGGGCGGCCCCGCCGTGGACGGCGAGCGCTACCAGGAACTGTGGAACCTCGTGTTCATGCAGAACCTCCGCGGCGCGGGCTCCGGAAAGGCCGGATACCCGATCCTCGGCGAACTGCCCGCACGGAACATCGACACCGGACTCGGCCTCGACCGCCTCGCCGCGATATTGCAGGACGTCGACACCGTATGCGAAACGGACCTGCTCTCCCCCACGTTCCGGCTCGTCCAGGAAATGGCGGGCCGCGCCTATCCCGGACGCGACGGAAGCGACGACTCGACGTCGTTCCGGGTCCTCGCGGACCATTCCCGGTCGATCGCGTTCCTCATCGCCGACGGCGTCATGCCCGCGCGCGACGGCCGCGGCTACGTGCTGCGCCGGCTGATGCGCCGCGCCGTCCGGCACGCGCGCCGGCTCGGCATCGACCGGGCGCTGCCCGACCTGACGTCCAGCGTGATCGGCACCCTAGGCGGAACGTGGCCCGGCCTCGCCGAGCACGCCGAGTTGATCCGGCAGGTCGTGACGGCCGAGGAGGAGGGCTTCGACCGCACCCTCCGCCAGGGCTCCCGCCTCCTCGACGCGGCGATCGGCCGCGCGACCTCGACCATCTCCGGCCGCACGGCGTTCGAACTGCACGACACCTACGGCTTCCCGATCGACCTGACCGTCGACGCGGCGCGCTCGGCGGGACTCGCCGTCGACGAGGACGCCTTCGCGGAACTCCTCGAAGACCAGCGCCGCCAGGCCCACCGCGCGGGCCGCGACAAGAAGGGCGACGCGGTGGCCCGCCAGGAGGTCTACCGCCGCATCACCGCCGAGCACGGCCGCACCGATTTCGTCGGCTACTCGTCCACGGCGGCGGAGACCACCGTCCTGGCGCTCCTCACCTCGCACGGCGAGGCGCGGAGCGCCCACGAGGGCGACGAGGTCGAACTGGTCCTCTCCCGCAGCCCGTTCTACGCGGAGTCCGGCGGCCAGGTCGGCGACACGGGCGAAGTGCGCACCGCCACCGCGCGGGCGCAGGTCCTGGACACCCGCCCCGGCCTGGACGGGCTGCACGTGCACACCGTCCGCATCCTGGACGGCGAACTCCACCCGGGCGACGAGGCTGAAGCAGTCGTCGACGCGTCCCGCCGGGACGCGACCGCACGCTCCCACAGCGCCACCCATGTCCTGCACGCGATGCTGCGCCGCACCCTCGGTGAGCACGCGACCCAGCGCGGGTCGCGCGTCGAACCCGGACGCCTGCGCTTCGACTTCGCGCACCCCTCCCCGCTGGAGATCGCGCCCGTCCAGACCCTCGTCAACGACTACCTGCTCGACGACCCCGAAGTGCGCGTCTGGGAGGCGACCCGGACCGAGGCGGAAGAGGCCGGCGCGATGGCGCTGTTCGGCGAGAAGTACGACGACCACGTCCGCATCGTGGACATCGGCGACGCGTCCCGCGAACTGTGCGGCGGAACCCACGTCGGCCACGGCTCGCAGGCGGGCCCCGTCCACATCGTCGGCGAATCGTCCATCGGCACCGGCCTGCGCCGGATCGAGGCCCTCACGGGCGCCGACGCGCTCCGCCACTACGACCACCAGCGCCACCTCCTCGACGAACTCGCGGCACTGCTGAACGTCCACCCTGACCAGGCCCCGGACCGGCTGCGCCAGCGACTGGAGACACTCACGGCGACCCAGCGGCAACTGGAGACACTCCGCCGAGCAGAACTGAACGCGCACGCGCGCCGCCTCGCCGCCCAGGCCGAACCGGTCTCGGACGGCTGGCTGGTGGCGCAGGCAATCCCCGCCCTGACCAGCGCGGACCTCCGCACCATCGCGACCGGCGTCCTCGACCCGCGCGGCGTCGTCATCCTGGGCACCGAGTCCAACGGCAAGGCGGCCCTGATCGCGGCGGTGGGCGCGGACACCGGAATCCAGGCCCGCGACCTCTTGACCCACGCGGCCCGGGAGGTCGGCGGCGGGGCCGGCGGCAAGGGCCCGATAGCGAACGCGGGCGGCCCCCGCCCCGAGAACCTGCCGAAGGCGATCACCCTGGCCGCGACCCGGGCCCGCACACTCCTCGAAGGAGCGAACTGAGCCAGGACGACGACGGCCGGGCGCGGCGCGCCCGGCCGTCCCCTGTCGGGCTGGCGGGATTTGAACCCACGACCCCTGGCACCCAAAGCCAGTGCGCTACCAAACTGCGCTACAGCCCGCGGACGGGAGAAGTCTAGTCCCGATCAGGCCCCGCCCGCTGCGCCGAACCCGCATCCCACCCGGCCGCCACGCCCACCCCGGGAACCCTGTACGCTACGGGATGGCGACCGAGACCCCATGCGGGCTCCATGCGCACGCGGGCGTAGCTCAATGGTAGAGCCCCAGTCTTCCAAACTGGCTACGCGGGTTCGATTCCCGTCGCCCGCTCCCACCACGAAGGCCCAGGCAGAGACCATATTTCCCCGCCTGGGCCTTGATGTTTCCCATGATCGTTAACGCTTCCGTGCCCGTTGCGTGCCCGATCGTGTCTGCGTGCCCTTGTCACCCTTGTCACTGGCCCGAGCCACCTTGAACGCGTCACCGAGGGCCGCCGCGATCACTTTGTCCCGATCCTGGCTTGCGTGCTGATAAATCAGCGCCGCCCGCGTCGAGGCGTGACCCATCCTCGCCATCAGCTCTTTGAGACTGGCACCGGTCGAGGCCGCCAAGGTGTTGCCAACGTGCCGGAGGTCATGAAAGTGGAGGTCAGGCAGACCGACGTCAGCCCGGACCTTGTTCCAGATGCGCCGGAAGCCCGAGCGCCGGAGAGGCCCGCCCCGAGGACCGACGAAGACCCGCCCGTTCGGACCGTCCTCGGCGAACTCGTCCAAGTGCGCTTGCAGGTCCGGGATGATCTCCGGAGGAATCGACACCACGCGACGACCGGCCCGGGACTTGGGCGTGTCCTCCAGGAGCTGCCCGCCGTCCAGTTCGGCGAGCGAGCCGACCACTCGCACGATGCCCGCGTCCAAGTCCAGATGTGCGCGGCGCAGTGCCGCGAGTTCACCCCATCGCAGACTCGCGAACGTGCCGAGCAGGACGAGCGCCCGATACCGGTCCGGGATCTTGTCGAGGATCTCGACCACCTTCATGAGCGGGATCATCTGCCGCTCTGGCGTGTCCGGGACGCCGGCCCCCTTGATGCGGCACGGGTTCCGGCGGATCAGCTCATCGTCAACCGCCGTGCTCAGAATCGACTTGAGGAGCTGGTAAGCCTTTGCGACCGTCGACTGCCCGACCGCGCCGAGCCGTTCCTTGCGCCAGCGCCGGACGTCCGCCTCACGGATGTCGGCAAGGTTGTAGTTGCCGAAAGTTGGGATGAGGTGGTTGCGCAGCAGGCCGCGATACAGCCCCTCCGTACGAGGCTTGAGCACGCGATCGTCAATCCACTGTTTCGCGAAGACCTCGAAGGGGACGCGGCCCGCGTCGGGGTCGACCCACTCCCCCCGCGTGATCTCGGCCTCTTTGAGCACGAGCCAGCGGTCAGCCTCTTTCTTCGTCGCGAACGTGTTCGGCGCCGGACGCTCGATCCCGTCAGGGCCGAGGTATCGGGCTTGGAACCGTCCGGAGGGAAGTTGCCGGATGCGTCCGAAGCGACGCTTGCCAGCCATTACGCGGCCCTCCTGCTGTAGTAGCCCCGCAGGGTGACCGGCTCGACGAGACCGGCCGCGATGTACTCGCGGAGCGCGGATTCGGGGATGCGGACGAACCGTCCGACCTTGACGAAGCGGATGCGCCGTTCCTCCACCAGACGGCGAGGGAACCGCGGAGTCGTGTTGAGCACCTCGGCCGCTTGGGCGTAGGTCAGGAGCCGGTCATCGGGGTCGAAGGCCGCCGTCTGCTTACGCCTGTTGGTCACGCTGCCTCCGCAGTTGCCGAGAGTTCTGGGGTGGGGTTGTGGGTTGCGGCGTCGAGTTGGCGGCGCCGTTGTATGCGTTCGTTGATCAGGAGCAGGAGCCGTTGTTCGGCGGGTTTGACGTCGGGGTCGCCGGGGCCGGCTCTCTCCCAGACGTGGGCCGCTTGCGGGTCGGCGGGGTTCGACACGGGGACGCCAGCCTCTGCCAGGCGGGCGAGGACCCAGGCTTTGCGGTCGGCTTTGTGGTCGGCGAGGGTTTTGCCGGACCATTTGCGGGAGACCAGGACGCGGCGTCCGCCGTAGCCGAGGTGTTCGTGTCGGTGGGCTTTGCCCTTGCAGTAGCCGGGCGTCATGCCTTTGCGCGGGTTCTTGGGCTGGATGCCGTAGCGCAGCCAGTTCGCGCACGTGGGCGAGCACGGCTCATAGCGCAGCGTTTCGGCCATCCGGTCGACATGTTCACGCTGCGCGCTTGTCTCGGCGGTGTGGCATTCGGCCACGCCCTTGACGAGGTACTTGGTCAGGTAGCCGATGCAGCGCCGCGAGTCGGCCGAGTCGGCCAGGACGCCCTGTGCGTCGATCTGCCGCCCGAACTTCACCACGTGAAGCGGTTCGGCGTCTTCGTCATCGCCGAGGGCATCCAGGGCCTCATCCCAGGTGGGGAGCACTTCGCCGGTTGCCGGGTCGAGGTAGCCGCCGTTCTCGCCCGCGATCTCGTCCCAGACGGGGAGGTGTTCTCCGTCGAAGACGACGCGGTCGGTCGGGGGCCACCACACTTGGTGGTAGGTGGCCGCCACCACCTGCCGCAGCTCAGCGCGGGAGATGGTGCCGCGTATGGCCATGTGCAGGTGAGGCGCGAGGCGCCGTTGCGGTTCGACGGCGGCGAAGTACTGGACGTCATAGCCGACGAACCGGCGAAGGTTCTGCACGAACCGGTCGACCAGCTTGGAGAAGTGCAGGGCGTCACGGGCCGCCCGCGCGTAGTCGTAGGACTCGGGGTCGACCGGCGTACCGTCCGAGCGCACCCGCCCGTAGGAGTCCAGGGTGAGGGTGAGGAACAGCGAGGGCCGGAAGGTCTGGCCGTCCTTGCCGTGGAAGACCTTGCCGACCGTGCGGGAGTCGACCGGACGCCGGGGAAGGTCGGGCGCATCCTGCCTCCGACGGGTCGACCGAGTCCGCCGGCCTTTGCCCTCCTCTGTCTTGAGGGCACCGCGGACCCCGGTGCGTTCGAGTTCGTTGTCGAGGTCACGCACCACGGCATCCCAGAACGAGGCGTCTTCCCCGTCTGCCGTCCCGTCCTCGGCCGCGCGGTCACGGGCCGCCGCAGCTTGCGCCCGCAGTTCCATCCAGGCGCGTTGTTCCTCGTCGGGGTCGGCGCGGGTGATGACGGGCTCGGTGTCCAGGTGCCAGCCCTGGCGGCACTGCACGGCGCGGAGTTTGCGCTTGCGTTCAGCGCATGAGGGGCAGACCGAGGCCAGGGTGTGACCGCACGGGACGTAGACCATTTCGGTCGCGCCCGTGTGCAGGTTGACCCGCCGCATGGGGACGGGGCGGATGCAGACGCCGTGTTCGACCGCGACCGCTTCCAGCACACCCCGCGCCAGCGGAGCCAGCGTCTTGACCACCGGTTCCGGGCCGGGTTCAGGTGCGGAGGGTGGGGTGTCCTCGGAGGTGTCGTCGAGGGTGGGTTGCCTCACGCCGCCTCCACGTCAGGCAGGCCGAGCGCGACCATGTCGCGGATGTCGTTGTCGGAGACGTAGGCCGCCCGGACCCGGACCGGGTCAGGTGAGGTTTCCAGCCGGACGAAGCCGACGCCCGCGCCGATCTCCGGGATGGAGGAGATCTGGTCGGCGAGGGCGCCACGGTCGCGGGCACCGTCGCCGAGCACCATGTCCACCTGTTCGTCTTCATCGAGGCGCAGGGCGATGCGGTCGGGGAACAGGTTGCGCAGGTTGTTGACCTCTTTGCGCGCGTCCTGCTGCGCCCCGATCACGCAATAACCGACCGAACGCCCCTGACTGGTGAGCACTGCAAGCGCCGACTCGGCCCGCTTTCGTAGGTCCCGCTCAGGGCAGTAGGCGGTCAGGAACGCCAGCTCATCCACCACGACGACCCGGAACGGGAACTCATGCGACGGCGTGAACGACCGCGTCACCCCCGCAAATCGTTCGGCACGAGCGTTCATGTCCTCGGCCGCCGCCTCCAAAAGGTCGACCATGCCGCCCTTGGGGTCATCGCTGTACCGCCCGTACCGCTCGAACAGCGCCCGCCCAAAGCTCAACTCCATCCGTTTGGGGTCGACGGCCCACACCTCCACCAGACCCGCGAGCATCCACGGCAGCACCGCGCGAATCGCCGACCAGATGACCGAGCCCTTGCCGGCCCCTGTCGCCCCCGCGATGAGGACGTGCGTTCCGAGCAGGCGGAGGAGCCAGGGGGAGCCGTCCTCAGTGCGCCCGACCGGCAGCGCCCGAAGGTCGACCGCGGAGGCGTCCGGGACGGGCAAGGCCGGGATCGGGACGGCGAGGGCATCACGGCGGACGAACTCCAGCCAGATGCGGCCCGGACGGTCCCCGACTCGGACGCGGACGAGTGAAGCGCCGAAGCCGTGCGCGAGGTTGACCGCGACCCGTTCCCACGCGTCGGGAGCCTGGCCCTTCAACATGCGGACGAGCACCCGGTCCGAGGTGGGGCCGCAGCGGACCCGGACCAGGGAGGGCAGGTACTCCCGCCCCTTGTGGACCTTGGTCAGGCCAGCGGTGACCAGGACGGGTTGCCAGTCCCTCCGGTACACCGCGACCAGCCGCCACCGGGCGCGCGCGGGACGAGCGATCCAGCGGACGAAGGACGGACGGTCCACCACCGCCCACACGCCCAAGCCCACGGCGACGAGGGCCAGGACCAGGACGGGGACGAGCCACCCGAAGCGGTAGCCGAGCCAGCCCAGACCGGCCGCAGCCGAGACGGGGACGATGTTGCGGACCAGGAACACGACCGTCCGGACCAGAGTGCGGATGGCGTTGACGATGAGCACCAGGCCCTCGGGCATGTGCCACACAGGCGGCGCCCACTTGGGCGCGGCGAACGGGTCACGCTGCGCCTCAACCGCCACGTTCTCACCGGGGCCGAGCTTGCGGAACTCCCAGGCCATAACCTGGACACCTCTTCTCTTTCAAGCTGTGGGAGAGCGAGAGAAGCGGGGCGGCCGGAGGTACCAGCTCCAGCCGCCCCACCCCGGATTCAGGCCGCCGTGTCCTCAGCCGGTTCGGCCGCGCGGTTCTGGACGTGCAGCCGCTCCACCTCGGCCGCATACGCCGCGAACGACTCGGCGAGCCGACGCGCGATCTGGACGTCTTCGGCGGTCGGGGCCGCCGGGTTCGTCGGAGCGACCGACACCGAGGCGTTGGCGTGCTGCACCGAGATCTGCGCCCGCCCGCGACCGGTGACCGCCAGCACCGACACCGACTCGTCCGGGTACAGGGACACGTGCACCGCCGCCGACCCGTCCGGCTCCACCTGGACCGTGGTGTAGCTGTAGGCGTCCATCACGCGGCCTCCTTGCCCGCCGCGCCGCCGTCCTTGCCTGAGCGGCCCGCGCCGCCCTTGAAGTTGGCCGGACGCACCGCACCCGCCTTGAGCGAGTAGGCCAGCCGCCCGGTACCGGAGTTGACGTAGGGCGTCACCATCAGGGCGTCGAACTCCACCGGCACGAACGGGAACCCCGCCGGAGCCTCCGGCACCATCGGCTGCACCGGCCCCGACAGCTTCACCTTGAACGTGCCCTTGGACTCGGGGTCGGCGTCCAGCACCTCCACCGCCCACACCAGTTCCCCGGAGTCCTTGTCCCGCGCCTGCACGAAGTTCTCACGGGTCGACCGGTCGAAGTCCCGCACCGCCTCCACCCCGCCCTTCACGAACGCCCCGAACGGGAACACGTCCCCGAACGCCACCTTGAACGGACCCTGCACCGCCATCGTGAATTACCTCCGTTGTTCACCCGTCCGCTTGTCCGGACGAGTGCATGTACATGGATTGTACGTCGCCCACTCGACCGAACAAGCTCAGGAGAGAGTGACGTGCGTCACATCACGCGGGAGTGCGGCTCACGCCGGGACGCTGTACACGTCCTCCAGCTCATGCAGCGACCCCGGCATCACGACCTCCGCCACGAACCGCACCACGTCCGAGGCGTCGTGCATGCCCGCGAGCATCACCATCACCGGGTCGGACCCGCTGATCTGCAACACCTCGGCCTCGTCGCCGGCGGGAAGCCGCGCGGTCAGCCGCTCGGAGATGTGATCCACCCGCAGACCCTTGACCGACCGCAGGTGATCCCGCAGCCCGACCGGCAACGCCGCATCCTTGTCCAGGTCGGTGCCGTACACCAACTCCAGCGGAAACCAGCACGTCACCAGGTCCGAGGCGATCTCGTCGCGGACCGTCAACGACCGCCGCGCCAGCACCCGCCCCCCGCCGCCGTCCAGGCCCAGCAGCGAAGCCACCCCGGCGGGAGCGTCGACCTGGCCGACGTCGACCAGCCGCACACCCGGCAACGTCTCAGGACGGTCCAACAGCGCCAGGCCCCGCCGACCGACCCGCACATCCGAAGCAGGGCGACCCTTCACAAACGAGCCGCGCCCGTGCTCACGGGTGATCCATCCGTCCTGCTGAAGCATCTGCAACGCCCGCACCACCGTCGTACGGCCCACCGCGAACTCACGCACGAGCTGTGATTCCGAAGGCAGCATCGATCCGGGCGGGTAATCCCCGTTCTCGATCCGCCGCCGGATCTCCAACACCACCCGCGCATACTTCGGGGGCTCGAACTCCAAGCTCGACATATCAACCACCTGACTACTAGGACGCTTGACCACATAAGTGCACCTCACGGCACTGTAGCCGCCCGACATGCCACACGTCACGTCACGCCCCGCCCACATCCCCCCAGGCCAACGACCCACCCCGACGGGAAGATGATCACAGCACGTCACGCGGCACCGGGAAGCCCGCCGCGACCAACGCCGTACACACCTCACCCACCCGCCGCGCACCCAGCCCCCGCACCTGCGCCAGTTCCCCCGAGGCCAGCAGGCCCAGCACATCACTCACCGTCGCCGACCAACCCAACGCACTCCGCAGCGGGTTCGCCGCATGAGCCGACAACCCCAGGCACCCGACCGGGCAGGACGCCGTCACCCGCACATGCTCATGACCATCCCCGCCACCGGCACCCGCACCGGCAGCAACCGCATGCAGCCCCGACACCCGGCCCGCCTCCACCAGCAGGCCGACCAGATCACCGACCGTCCGCACCCCCAGACACCAGACCGGGCACTCAGGCCCGATGCCCAAGTGCCCGACCCGATGTAACCCGCCGTCGAGGCCGGTCCGGTTCACCTCGGCCACGGCCACCCCCGCGCATGGGCGATCGCCTCCCGCAACTCCCGCGGATTGAGCGCCTCCACAAGCCGCACATCACGGTGAACACGCACCATCGCCCACCACGCGCCCGTGGCCTGCCCGTACCAGGCCACCACCCCGGAGAACTCCCGCTCGATCGCCGCCGCCACCGGCCGCCGACCACGCTCGTCCGACGCCGACACCCACGACACCCCCATCACCCGCACCCATCTGACGAGTCGGGCGAGTCGGGCGAGGCCGGAGGCGACGACGAGGCCGGCGAGCTGGCGAAGGGCACCGCGACCACCCGCACGATCCGGGTCACCGCCGTAGCGATATCGCCGACCGGACACAACGGCTCCAACTCCGGCGGAGACTTACGCGTCGGTCCCGACCACACCCACCACCACCACAGCACCCCGTCCCGGCGGCGGCACACCACCTCCTGCCCCAACCCCGGCGCGAACACCTGCCCCTGCGGGTCATCCGGGTCGGGCCCACCGGCCGGGTTGCGCACCCGCACCACACCCGGCCCGTGAACCTCCGCCACCAGGCCCCGCCGCTCCAACTCCGCAACCAGCCCCAACGCTGCCGGACGCCACGCGCCACCAGCAGCCCGAGACCACACCGACACACCCACACGGCACCACTCCCAAGAAGAAGAGAGCGGGGCCGGCAGGGACGAGCGGCACAGGGACGACCTACCACCCCCAAGCGCAGCCGCACCCACCGGCACGACCACGCCACAGCCGCCACGACACCCCACCGGCCCCGCAGCTTTCGGACTACGCCGCCCGCACCTCACGCGGCGGCGCACACCAGCGACACGGCACCCGCTCAACCTCCGGCCCCGAACCGGCCGGAACCCCGACCAGCACCGCCCGCCGAGGGTGAGCGAACTTCCACCCACGACCACCGCAGTTCCCGCAGGCCGCCTTGACCGTCTCTCGCTGCTGCGTCATGCCGTCCAAGATCCGCCAAATCCCCGCCCGGCACCCATTCCCAGGCGATATCCCGCCACGGGATATACGCTCAGCAAGGACCAGTCACGCGGAGGGAGACCCGATGTCGAGACGGGCGTCAGACCCGATCGTCATCCCCGATTCACTGTGGCAACGCCCGCAGATGACCCAAGCCCTGACCGCCCGAGACATCAGAACCGTCTTCCACCTCCTGCGCCAGTACACCGGCGCCAGCCAAACCCAGATCGCGATCGCCTGCGGCATGACGCAGGGCAAGGTCAGCGAAACCATGAAGAAGGGCGGCCGCCAGGTCACCACCCTCGAAGTCTTCGAGCGCATCGCCGACGGCCTCCACATGCCCGACACCGCCCGCATGACCCTCGGCCTGGCCCCCCGCAACCTCACTACCCCGCCGACCACCGCAAACGCGATGGTCATCACACCCCGGGATGAGCCCGCGGGCTTGGTTCCGGCCGCCTTCCTGGGTTCCCTGGACGTAGATCCCGACGTCGAGGAAGGGGACCCGGTGCGCCGTAGGACGTTCACCAAGCTCGCCGGAGCAAGCCTGTTCAGCGCCATACTCGCCGACCTCCCCGCAGACGGCGCACCCCTAGAAGGCGTCGAGGCATTCGCCGCCGCCCTGGCCGGCTACCCCGGCATCAGCAGCCCGCGCCCGACCGCACTCAGCATGCCCCGCATGAACCAGGCCGTAGCCGCCGCCAAACGCAACTACCAAGACTGCCGATACACCACGGTCATCAAATCCCTGCCCCAACTCCTGACCGACTTGCGCACCGCATGCGCCACCTATGACGGAGACACCCGACTCCACGCCGAAGCCCTCTCGGCCGAGGCCCACCACGTCGCCGCGAGCATCCTGCTCAAACTCGACGAAGAGGGCCTGGCATGGGTCGCCGCCGACCGCAGCATGCAGGCCGCCCGCAACAGCCAGGACCTCACGATCATCGGATCAAGCGCCCGCATCATCACCCACGCCCTGATGAACGACGGCCACCACGGCGCAGCCACCCACACCGCCAGCACCTACGCCGAACGTATCGGCCACGACGTCGACGAGCGCACCCCCGACTTCCTCTCTGTCTACGGCGCACTCCTCCTACGCGGAGCCGCAGCCGCCGGGCACCGCAGCGACCGCCAGACCGCCGCCACCCTCCTGGACGAGGCCGAGAACGCAGGCCGCGAACTCGGAGGCGACTACAACCACCGATGGACCGCGTTCGGCCCCACCAACGTCCAGCTCCACCGCGTCAACATCGCCCTCCGACTCGGCGACGCCGGAGCCGCAATCCAGGAAGCCCGCCGCATCGACCTAGACCGCATCCCCCTCACCGAACGCAAGGCAAAACTCCTCGTCGACACCTCAAGCGCCCTCACCCAATGGGGCAAGCACGACAAGGCATACGACGTCCTACGATTCGCCCACCAGCTAGCCCCCGAAGAGATCTCAGCCCGCCCCGCCGTACACCGCATGCTGCGCGACCTCATGGCCACCGCCCCGCCCAGCACCAAACGACAACTCAGGGACTTCACCACCGAAATCGGAGTGCACCTATGACCGGCGAGGCCGACCGCCGCAAAGTCCTCTACGTCATCGTGTGCGCAGCAGGCCCCGCCGGCGACGTCGGAAAACTCGTCACCCTCGCCCACCAACGAGGATGGGACGTCCAAGTCATCGCCACCCCATCGGCCCTGGACTTCATCGACACCGAAGCCCTAGAGGCCCAGACCGGCCGCCGCGTCCGCAGCCAATACCGCAAACCAGGCGAACCCCGCTCCCCCAAAGCAGACGCCATCATCGTGGCCCCCGCCACCTACAACACCATCAACAAATGGGCCAACGGCATCAGCGACACCTACGCCCTAGGCATCCTCGCCGAAGCCCCAGGACTCGATATCCCGACGACAGTCCTCCCATTCATCAACACTGCCCTAGCCGCACGCAAGCCTTTTAGAGAGAGCCTAGCCTCTCTTCGAGAAGAGAGAATCTGTATTTTGTGGGGCAAGGGCCAAATCGAAGCTCACACTCCAGGGACGGGGGAAAGTGCGCTCACGAAGTATCCTTGGCATCTCACTCTCCAAGCTATCGAAAATTCTAGGTGCAACCAAAAGGCTAGCCGAGGGTAGAGGTGTGGCGACGAATTTCCAAAAGAAAGCACCGAACATGAGCAGTGTGACGGAACTGTGGGGATTCCATATCTATAGAGCCCAGGACCTGTACGAACGCGAGGGAACCGAGGTCGCCAAGAGGTACTTTGACCTCGACGACTGGAAAGCCGAAATTCACCTTGGCGCAATACCTCCACCTATAGTTGATGCAATCGCAGCGGGCGATGCATGGCTGGACACCATGTTTGGCAATCCCACGGCTGAGTCTATAACTTCTGCCATCCGAAACTACACCCTTCCCGAAAATTGGCGAGACCCAAGAGGCTTGTATATAACAACAATCATAAAGAAGACCATTAACATCGACGCCGACCCCAAACGGAGAGACGCGCCAATTCTATGGTTCGACCTTAACCAGGCAGAGCGGCTAGCCGACAACAATAGGACACAAAGAGACAAGCTACTAGAGAGACTGCTGTGGCTAATCCTCGAATGCTTCGGACCTCGCATGGTGTACGAGTCCTTCATTCCAAATCGGTGGGCCATAGTTCGCCAAGGGCGGATACCCTCTCCCATCACCTACTCTATGGCAGGCCGAGGCATCGCCAGACATGTACGGCAAGTTTCGTACCTGAACCATGGACTGGCGAAGCTGCAATCATCCAACTCCGCTCCAAGCAAGGACAAGACAGGAATTATCGGAATTTCTCGCTTCGCCGTTGAAGTGGAGCGAGAAACCGATGACTTCAAATGTTTCCTTTGGTGTTACAGCGGCCTGGAAATAATCTCCAACAAGCTGTACAGCCGACTCAAAGGTGATGTCCATTCCGCCCTTTTGTTCACCTATGGCGATTCTCAACATTTGAGCGGCGATATTCTCAACGAGCTTATATGGCCTGTGCCTGACGATGCAGGCAAAGAGCCAGGGCGTAGCATCGTACACAAGTTTACACTTGTCGCTCTTGCGCTTTCGCCCACAACAGCTACTTCGGACGTGACCGACTTTAAGAGAATAAACAAGTATCGCAACGGCATACATGGCAACCTAGACTTCACAGAGGTGCCGCCTCTCGACGCAGCGCGTTCGCTATTCCGCAGATATAGCGCACTTGCTCTGGATCTGTTGCGAACGACGTAGTACCGAAGCAGGGTGCCTAGAAGTTGCCGAATTGGGCTGTTTAGGATCAAGGGGCGGCGGCGCTTGGGCCGCTGGCGCGGCCCCGCGCCTGGCCGCCCGGAGCATGCGGCGTGGGCGCCGGTCACCGGGCGGCCGCGCCGGGCCGCGCATCGCGACACCTCCGCCAGCCCCGCCCCGACCGCCCGCCACGGGGACGCGCCGCCGCCTGGAACGGCTCGAAGACCGGAACCATGGAGCGTGTTCGAACCAGGGGGCTGCGCCGCCCCCTGGACCCCCGCGAGCCGGAGCACTCATTCGCGCGAAACGGTCTGTCACACCTTGCGCGCCGTTCGCGCGAATGAGCACCCCGGACCGGTGGACCTCAGCAGGACGAAGGGCCACACCGTTGCGAACCCTCGTGGGGAAGGTGCGACCACTGCCCCCTACGCGTGCGGGGCATTTTTTTTAAGCGGAAGGACCCCGGCTACGCAAGCGGAAACCGACAGCACGGCAACCGCCAGCGCCCGTGTCTCCTCGCCCTGCGCATAGCCAGCGATAGCAGAGAGGGCCGCCACCCAGCCTGCCAGCAACGCCGCCGTGATCTTCTGGCGCCGTTCCCGATCAGCCCTCACTGCTGCCCCACTCACCGGTTGTCTCGTCTCCCTAAGACGAGAGCGTAGCGACACTGGTTCCCCGAGAAGTGGATACGGAGTACTCGGAGCGAGCGGCATCCGATCGTGCTCCTTGGGGAGTAATTCACGTCAGGTGCGGCGTGCCCTGATCGTGCCCGTTGGGGTGGTCGGCAGCGGGGTGCTACGGTCGTTCGCGGGGCATGGGTTGTGCCCGCTGACCTGCATCTTCGCTGGTTTCAAGATCGCGGCCCGAAATCTTCCAAACTGGCTACGCGGGTTCGATTCCCGTCGCCCGCTCTCTCATTTCCCCAGGTCAGAGGCTCTGTGGCGGCGATCTCGGAGTGACACCAAGATCTTCTGTCACTGGTTCTATCACTTGGGCCGTCCGCGATCATGACGGATCTCGTGATCCGAAACGGCACCCGAAGCCACCCTCAGGAGCCGAGGTGGGCGGTGGTGTCGCGGACGGCGTCTCGGGCGGTTCGGGCGGCGCCGACCAGGGTCGCCGAGCCAGGGCCGGTCCAGTCGCCGTATCCCAGCAGGTGTGCGCTGTCCCATCGCGCAGGCCCGGCGGGGTGAGGTGGCTGAGTGCGGGACGGAAGCCGGTGCACCAGATGATCGTGTCGCAGTCTTCGGTGTGGCCGTCGGGCCAGGCCACACCGGTCGGGGTGGGACGACGACGATGTCGCCGAGTCCGCCGGAGTCGGCGTGCCCTTCGCGGTACGGCGGGTACGGGCGCCACCAGCGGCCCGTCGCGCTAATGGCGTGCCGGTGCCCACCAGGATGTGGTGGCGCTATCCAGCCGGAGCAGGTCACCACCGCGGTGTATCCGGCGGGTGAGAACAGCCCTAGGGACGTCCACATGTGCGGCCGGGCGCCGCCCGGCTGGGCCTGGGCGTGGAAGAGGTGAAGTCCGCACCGCTGCGGCGCAAAGGGAAGCCGGCGGCGAGGTTCGCTTGGCCTGCACCGGTGGCCGCGACGTCCAGGACGGTGTCGTTCACGTGGTGTCCTCCTGGCAGTTCGGTGTCGGGCCGGCAGGCGCGGCGGCGGTGGTGCGTGCCGGTGCGGTGCCGGCGGCGAGGAGGGCGGCGATGGCGGCGGCCGTGGTCAGCACCAAGAACATCTGGGGGTAGCCGCCGAGTCCGGCGGCGATGGCGGCGCCGGCGAAGGGCGCCAGCGCGGTCGCGGTGGTGATGGGAGCGGCGAGGATTCCGGACAGCGCGCCATAGGCGGTGGTGCCCCACCGGTCGGAGACCGCGGTGGCCTGGAGCAGGGTGGAGATGCCGCGGGTGGCGCCGGCCAGGAACGCCACGGCGATGAGCAGGGCGACGGGGCCGGGGACGATGGCGAGCGCGGCGGTGGTGGCGGCCGAGAGGACCAGGATCCAGACGGTGCGGGCGCGGACGCTGGTGCGGCGGACCAGGGCGCCGTAGCCGAGGCGTCCGGTGACCTGGCCGATGCCGCCGAGGCCGAGGGCCCACGCCGCGGTGCTGCTGTCGGCTCCGCGGGAGGTGAGCAGCGGGATGAGGTTGATCACCACCGCGTACATCGCGAAGGCCGAGAGGGTGAGCGCGAGGGTCAGCAGAAGGAAGGGCCTGCTGCGGACGGTGGCCGAAACACCGGCGCGGTCCCGGGCGGGCTCGCCCGGACCGTCGCGTCGGGCGGGCGGGGCCTTGGGCGGCGCGGGCCAGGGGCGCCGAAGGGCGAGCAGGTGCAGCGGGACGGTGACGACGGCCAGCACCACGGCCAGCACCAGGTAGACGGCGCGCCAGGACAGGTGCGCCGCCAGGACGTCGGTGAGCGGCGCGAACACGGTGCTGGCCAGCCCGGCGACCAGGGTGACGGTCGTCAGCGCGCCGAGGTGGCGGGGCGCGTAGTAGCGGGTGAGCGCGGCGAAGGCGGGCTGGTAGAGCACGGCGGACATCGCGGCCCCGGCCAGCAGCCAGGCGGCGGCGAAGCACAGCAGGTTCGGTGCGGCGGCCACTGCGAGGACGGCCAGGACGGCCAGCACCGAGCCGCCCGTCATCAGGGTGCGGGGGCCGTGCCGGTCCAGCGCGCGGCCGATCGGGATACCGGCCAGCGCGGCCACAATCAGTGCGGTGGAGAACGCGGCCGTGATCGCCGCGGTGGACCAGCCCGTGTCGCGCGTGATGTCCTGCGCGAGGACCGGGAAGGCGTAGTAGAGCACGCCCCAGCTGGTGATCTCGGTGACGGACAGCGCGGCCAGAGGGCTGCCCGCCGCTTGCGCGGCGTAGCCCGCGGCGTAGCCGATCAGCCTGCGGGCACCGGCGGCCGGGGCCGCCGGTGCCCGGTCTCGCGTGGCGGGATCCGCCGCGTCAGGCATCGTCGCGTTCGGCCTCGCCGGAGTAGCCGTGGACGCGTCCGGTCGCGAAGCCCGCTCCCGCTCCGATGGCGATCGGTTCGGGCGCTGCGGTGCCGCAGCAGGAACCGCCCACGGGCTCGATCTGCACGGCGGGCGCCGGCCCGGTGGAGCACGAGGTTCCGCAGCCGCCGTCCTCGCTGGTGGCGCCGGGGAGGAGGTCCTCGGTGACCAGGCTGGTGGAGCAGACGCCGGTCTCGGGGAGGTCGAGCTGGACGGTGTCCGCGGCTTCGCGGTCGCCGGCGAGCGCGGCGACGATCGAGCGGACCTGCTCGTATCCGGTGGCCATCAGGAAGGTGGGGGCGCGTCCGTAGCTCTTCATGCCCGCCAGGTAGAAGCCGGGCTCGGGATGGGCGAGATCGCGTTCGCCGTGCGGCGGGACGGTGCCGCAGCTGTGGAAGTTGGGGTCGATCAGCGGCGCGAGCTTGGCCGGCGCCTCGGTGGCGGGGTCGAGTTCGACGCGGACTTCGCGCAGCATGTCCAGGTCGGGCCGGAATCCGGTGGCCGCGACCACGTTGTCGGCCCGCAGGGTGCGGGCACCCTCCGGGGTCAGGCCGGTGACCTGAGCGGGGCCGGTGGCGGGGCCGGTGGCGGGGCCGCCTTCGGGGTTGCTGAAACCGGTGATGGTGAAGCCGCGGACCAGGTCGATCTCGCCGTCGTCCACGGCCGCCTTGAGGCGGGTGCCGAGCGCGCCGCGCGCGGGCAGGCCGTCGGCGTCGCCGCCCCCGTACAGGCGGGCGGCCGAGGAGCCGCGGATCGCCCAGGTGACGCGGGTGCCGGGGGCCGTCCTGGCGAGTTCGGCGAGGGCGAGCAGGGTGTTGGCGGCCGAGTGGCCCATGCCGACGACCAGGGTGCGGCGGCCGGCGAAACGGTCGCGGTCGCGGCCCAGGACGTCCGGCAGCGGCCCGGTCAGGTAGGGGGCGGCCTCGTCCTCGCCGGGGGCGGGGAGGCCGGAGTGTCCGAGCGGGTTGCCGCGTCCCCAGGTGCCGGAGGCGTCGATGACGGCGCGGGCGGCGAGGTCGGTGACGGCGCCGTCCGGGCCCGCGGTCCGGACGAGCAGGGGGTGATCGTCGCGGCCGATGGTTCGGGTGACGTCCATGCCCTGGCGGGTGACGGCGACCACGCGGGTGCCGGTGCGGATCCGTCCGGCCAGCTCGGGCACCTTGGCCAGCGGCGCCAGGTAGTCGCGGACCAGCTCGGCGCCGGTCGGCAGCGCCTCCGGGTCGGGCAGGCTCCAGCCGGTCGGCTCCAGCAGGCGGCGGGCGGCGGCGTCGGTGTCGTACCGCCACGGCGAGAACAGCCGCACGTGCCCCCACCCGGAGATCGCGGCGCCGGCCTCGTCGCCGGCCTCCAGGACGACGAAGTCCTGGTCGCGTTCGGCCAGGTGCGCGGCGGCGGCCAGCCCGACCGGCCCGGCGCCGATCACCACGACCGGCAGCCCCTCGTCGTCGGCATCGGTGGCGCAGCCGCAGCCGGCGTCGGTCTTGGCCTGGTGGACGGTCGTCTCCGGGTGCACGGCCTGCTCGGCGTCGGTGCAGCAGGCACTGACGCCGCAGCAGCTTCCCTCGCCGACGGACACGGCCGGCTCCTCTCGTCCGGTGTCGTCGTTCACGATGACTCCTTACCTTGTTCGTGCTGGATCTCGCCATGGGCGAGGCGGTCGGAAGCGGGCGCGGTAGGCGGCGGTGGTGGCGCGGCTGACGTGGGCGGCCGAGCGGCATGCGGCAGTGCACGCCTGGCCGCCATCCTCGCGGAAGGCGATCCGGCCGGCACGGGTGCGGTGAGCCGGGCGAGCGGCGCCGTCATCTCCGATCTCCCTGCTTAGATACCTGTCTAAGTAGGTGCAAGCTTGCCCTCTTGCATAGATGGATGTCAAATTAGATGTATGCCTAAGTTGATGGAGCTCGCGGACGTGACGGACCCGGCCTGCTGCGCACCCCTGAGCGGTCCCGCTCTGAGCGAGGTGGAAGCGGCCGAGCTGGCCAAGGTGTTCAAGGCGCTGTCCGATCCCGTGCGGCTGCGCCTGCTGAACTTGATCGCCTCAGTGGACGGCGGCGAGGCGTGCGTCTGCGACCTCACCGGCTCGTTCGAGCTGACCGCGCCGACCATCTCCCACCATCTGAAGGTGCTGCGCCAGGCCGGGCTGATCGAGGGTGAACGACGCGGGACCTGGGTGTACTACCGCGTGGTGCCGGAGCGGCTGACTCGCTTGTCGGGCCTGTTCGCCCTGCCTGCCCCGGTACCGGCCTGACCTGCGGGGATCGGCCCTTCAACGCGGGCTACGCCGTCATCGCCCGGACGGCGCCGGGCTGCCGGCGCGGGTCTGCTGCTTGCGCAGCCGGGTCAGGACGTGGCGGGCGTCGGCGGCGACCCCGCGCAGGGTGGCCGAGGCGAACGAGCGCTGCCATTCCAGGCCGACGTACCCCAGGCCCGGATGGGTGGTGGAGAGGCCGCCGCGGTGGCGCGGTCGGCCGTCCTCGTCCAGCGCGCCCAACTCGGCGAGACAGTCGACGCCGGGCCGGTAGCCGGTGGCCAGCAGCAGCACGTCGGCGCGTTCGCGGGTGCCGTCGCTCCACACGACGTGGTCACCGTCCAGGCGGGTGAACATCGGACGGCGCTCGGGGTTCCCTGCGGCGAAGGCGTCCCGGTATGTTCCGGTGTCGAACACCGGAGTGCCCGTGCCGCCGGTCAGCAGCGGCCGCGCCCATCCCGCTGCGTCCAGGCCGGTGCGCTGCAACCAGATGTGCATGTCGACGCCCAGGACGCGCTGCGCCATGAAGCGCAGCGGATGCCGGGTTGCCAGCGTCACTCGCGCATGGGCGGCAAGTTCGATCGCGATCTGCACGGCCGAGTTCCCGCCACCCACGATCATCACCCGCTTCCCCGCGAACGGCTCCGGGTGCCGATAGTCGGACGAATGCAGCACCGTGCCGGTGAACTCCGGCAGGCCAGGCAAGTCCGGGCGGTGGGGGCGACTGAATCCGCCGGTCGCGGCGACCACCAGCGGAGTGGCGAAGACATCGCCGCCGGCCGTCACCACCTCGAATCCGCACCGGTCCCCGTCCTCTGCGGCCACGACCTTCTCGACGCGGTGACCGGTGCGGATGTCGGCGTCCAGGTGTGCCGCGTACTCGGCGAGGTAGGCCACGACCTCGTCCCGCGCGGGGTAGCCGTTCGGATCACCGGGGAACGCCGCTCCGGGCAGGGCGCTGCGCCGGGCCGGCGAGAACAGGGTGAGGCTGTCGTAGTAGTGCGGCCACGAACCGACCGGCTGACCGGCCGCCTCCAGGACAACGGGTGCCAGCCCGAGGGAACGGGCGACGTGAGCGGTGGCCAGACCGGCCTGGCCGCCGCCGACGATGAGCAGAGGTGCTGTGGTGGGCATGCCGTGAACATATCAATACTTCATAATATGTCAATGTGTCGATATGTGGCATAGGGTGGGGGCTCACCTCGGGGAGGAGCCTGCAGCGATGGTCAAGCCGGTGACCGGCCCGCCGCCGTCCACGGACGCGACGGCGGAGAACGCGAGCACGGCGTCGCCGCTCAAGGACGGGTGCGGGACATCGGCCGTCCCGCTCGGCGCGGGAGCACGCGAGTTCCTCAAGGCGCTGGCCAGCGAGCAGCGGCAGCAGATGCTCGAGCTGTTCACCGGCGGCGTCGAACTCACCGTCGGCATCGTCGCGCAGCGCCTCGGCATCGGCCAGTCCAACGCCTCGCAGCAGCTCGCCCTGCTGCGCCGAGGCGGGCTCCTCACCTCGCGCCGGGACGGCAAACAGGTCCACTACCGCATCGACTCGGCCGCAGTGGACCGCTCGCTCACCGAACTGCGCGGCTACCTGCACACCTGCTGCCCACCGCCCGAATCGGACGACCCGGCAACGTAGCCGACTCGGAACGCCGTCGCGTATCGCGTGGTCAGTATCGCGACGGCGGCCTTGGACGCCGCGTAGGCGGGTGCGATCACCTTCGACTCGATCCGTGCGGGGGGCGCGGGTGAGTGCGACGGACCCAGGCCGCTGGTGACGTTGACGACGGCCGGAGTATCGGAGGCGCGCAGAAGCGGCAGGAAGGCCGTGGTGACGCGCACGACACCGGCCGCGGCGGTCCCGGGCGGCGAGGGCGAGTCCAAGCTCGAATACGCCGGCATCATCTCTTCTCAAAGGAGCGACACGTGACCACGATCGGCATCATCGGAGCGGGCGAGGTGGGCGGCCAGCTCGCCCGCGCGGCCGTCGCCCACGGTTACCAGGTCGTCATCGCCAATTCCCGAGGACCGGATACGCTGACGCACCTCGTCGACGAGCTCGGGCCCTCGGCCCGCGCCGCGACAGCGGCCGGCGCCGCCGAAGCGGGCGACTTCGTGATCATCGCCGTCCCCCTCAAGCTGGTCAACGACATGCCCGTGGAGCAGCTGGCCGGCAAGATCGTGCTCGACACCAACAACTACATGCCCTGGCGCGACGGCCACTTCCGGGCCATCGACTCGGGAGAGAAGACCGTCCACGAGCTGCGGCAGGAGCAGCTGCCCGCCGCCAAGGTCGCCAAGGCGTTCACACACATCCAGGCTCCGCGCCTCTTCCTCTCCGCCGCCGCCCCGGGCACTCCCGGCAGGCACGCTCTCTCGGTCTCCAGCGACTACCCCGAGGCGGTGGAGCTCGTCACGCGCCTGTACGACGAGTTCGGATTCGACACCGTCGACAACAGCCCGCTCAGCGAGTCCTGGCGAAGCGGCCCGGGCCAGCCTGCCTGGCTGGCGCACGCCCACCAGAATCGCGAGCAACTCGCCGCCAACCTGGCCGACGCGCGCCGCATCAACCACCCCGTCCAAGGCTGAGCCCGGCCTCGATGCCCTGCACTCGCGCGACTTTTACTGGGTTCATACGGCTCTATACCGCTGCAGGCGGTCACGCGTCCGGCCTCGGTCAGGAGCATGGCGGCGTCTCCCTCTCAGGTGCCGGTTGCGGGTTCCCCGTGCAGGACGATGCGCGACCGGTTCCGCGCCGGTCACGCTTCCCTGCATGAAGTTGATCTCGAAGAGCACCGGAATGCTGGTGGCCGGGCTCGCCGTGCTGACGGCGGGTGGATTGGCCGCCGTGCCGGCGGGACACGCCGGCACGGCGCAGCGGGCAGCGCAGGAGGCGCCGGCCGGGTGCGTGCCCGTGTCGAGTGCGGTGTGCGGGACGGTGCGGGTGCCACTGGTGCGGGCGAACCCCGGACTGGGCGACATCACCGTGTCCTATGCGCTGATCAAGCACCGCGATACGTCGCGGCCCGCCAAGGGAACCGTGACGATCAACCCCGGCGGCCCCGGCGACTCGGCGATCGCGTCCGCTGCCGCGTATGCGCGGATGTTCGGCGGTCTGCTGAAGGACCATGACCTGCTGCTCGTCGATCCGCACGGGGTGAACCGCTCCGATCCGGTCAGCTGCGGCACGCTCAGTTCACTGCCCGCGACCCATGCGGAATTCGTGCAGGCGGTCGGGGAGTGCGGGCGCAGGCTGGGGGCTCGGGCGCGCGGCTACACCTCGGCCGAGATCGCCGATGACATCGACGCCGTCCGGGCCAAGCTGGGCATCGGGCGGCTGGACCTGCTCGGGGAGTCCTACGGCACCTACCTGATGACGGTGTACGCCAAACGGCACCCCGAGCGGGTGCGCTCGATCGTGCTGTCCAGCGCCTACCCGCTCGCCGTGGACATGTGGGGACGTCCCAACGTGCGCGCTGCCCGCCGTTCGTTGCGACTGGTCTGCGAGCGCAGCTCCGGCGCCTGCGACGGCGACCAGGTGCAGCGCGACATCGCACGGCTCTCCCAGCGGCTACGCGCCCAGCCGATCGGCTACACGCTGGGTGAGCAGCACCGGCTGCTCGACGACACCGCCTTGGCCTCCATCGTCTACGGCCTGGCCAAGACGGCGCCCGCCGGGATCGGCGACGTGCCCGCGATGGTCCGCCGCGCCCTGCACTCCGACTATGCGCCGCTGATCGAGGCGGCTCAGCAGGCGGCCCCGCTGAGCGGATCGTCCCTGCGCCAGGACGAGCCGCAACCCTTCAACCCCGAGCTGGCGGCGACCGTGGTCTGCAACGACTACCCGACGCTATGGAACCGCAGAGCGGCGCTCCCCGCCCGGCTCCGGCAGTTCTCGGCCGGGCGCGCGGCACTACCCGAGCGGGACTACTGGCCGTTCGGAAAGCGGGCCTGGACGAGCATGAGCTACGACCAGGGCAACACCTGCATCCGCTGGCCCGACAGCCACGGCGTGGGCCAGCCGGTCGGCGGGCCGTTCCCGGACGTCCCCGTCCTGGTGACGTCCGGCGACCTGGACGCCAACACCCCGACCGAAACGGGCCGGCAGGCCGCACGCCAGTTCCGCCGCGCCGCGGTCGTGGAGGTGCCCAACGTCGGCCACGTACCCGAACACGAACCCAGCGGCTGCGTGGCCGCCATCCAGACAGGATTCATCCGTGACCTGCGCGTCCCCGACACCTCCTGCCTGACCGACATCCCGGCCGCCCCGGTGCGCCCCTAGGTGCTTCCGGCCACCGCCATCGCGGTGCAGCCACCTGGCTGGGTTCAGCGTCCGAGGCCTCTTCGACGGTGCGTGTGGCCATGGCTTCTGGGACGTGCCAGTAGGGGCCGATCGTCGCGGCCCGGTGCGTCGCGGCGGTGCGCTGCCTGAGTTCCTGTAAGAGCCGGGACTTGCCGATGCCACCCACCCAGACCACGTTGAACACGCACGGCGACCCACGCCGTGTCCGTTGAACCTCGGCGAACGCGGCCAGCACCGACTCCCGGTTCACGAACGGACGATGCAGGGCCACGACCCGCCGAAATCGAGGTTCGAGGGGCATGAACGTCTCCCGGGGAGTCCTGGTGATTCTTTCCGCCCATTGTGTTGTGGACGGCAGCGCGTTCCGCTCCGACCATAACCGGACCCGAGAGGCAGCGCATGACATGCATTCCGCAGGAATGTCCACGACGAGTGCGCATGAAGCTGTCTCGGCTTCCTCGGGAGGCGCGAGCTTCGTCCGGTTATTCGTAGTGGGTGCGGCAGGCGACGATCTGGACGGTGTCGGCTTCGATGACGTAGACGATGCGATGTTCGGTGGTGATGCGGCGTGACCAGAAGCCCGCCAGGTTCTGACGGAGGGGCTCTGGTTTACCAATGCCTTCGTAACCGTTGCGGCAGATGTCTTCGATCAGCCGGTTCAACCGTTTGAGGGTCGCACGGTCGTTCCGCTGCCACCAGCGGTAGTCGTCCCATGCCTCCGGTGTGAAGAGGAGCTTCACTCGGCTTCCGGGTCGCCGTCTTCGATGAGTTCGTGCGGCTGGGCCTGGCCGTCGCGCAGGCTCTGGATCGAGGCGGCGAGATGGCGGGCGTTGGCGGGAATGCCGAGCAGGAACGCCGTCTCCTTCAGCGACTCGTACTCGCGCAGGCTGATCACAACGGCGGGCTCGCGGTTGGGCCGGGTCACGATGATCTCGTCGAGATCTTCGGTGACGCGGTCCAGGGCCGCCGCCAGCTTCGCGCGGAACTCGCTCGCGGACATCGGATGCATCGAACCTCCCCTTGCCCTGAAGTGTACGTAATCATGTACATCGCCTGCAAGCCCGTTGCGTGGACCCGCCGAAAGCGCGTCCATCGCGGGTGAGGGCCAGCCGGCACGCGGTCGGGGTCGTGGCAGTGCGGCAAGTAGCGCCCCATAATCCGCGCTTAGGGCGTCCGCCTGCTGGTCGGCAACGTCGGCAAGGTCGTCTTCGCGGCCATCGAGCGTTCATGAAAGCCGACGGAGGGGCGGCACGCCCAGCCGGCCCTTCCGCAGCCCACGCCATGGGCAGGTGTCACTGGCCCCGCTTGGCCGGGGTTGCCTCTGGGATAGGCGGACGGGCGTGGGTCTTGCCCATGGGGAGGGTGGGGTGCGGCGGGTCGGAGGTCGCCACCCCCGGCCGTCCAACTCGGCTCGGGGTTCTCGGGGGATGTGTGGTGACCTGGTTCGACCTGTTGTCAGGGCAGGTCGTGTGCTCCACGCTTGATGTCCGGCGGCCAGCCGGCGGAAGCGCTCGACCTGAAGCATGATGCGGGGGCCGCTCGGGTCCTTGCTGTCACGCACGCCGACTGCCCGAGGGGAGCGCGCCAGTTCGACACAATCGGAGGTCGCACTGCCGCCGCTGTGGCTCGACTTGCGCCAATTCGTCATCGATGATTCTCCACTTCGGCCGCCAGCAGCGCCCGGGACGAGCCGACCGGGGCGGCCTTGTGGACGGGCGGTCGCAAGGCGTGGCCGTGGGGAGGATGTTGACGGCAAGTCATCCCGACCGGGGGGACGGGACGACTCGCCCCTGGGGTGCTGAACTGTCAGTGCGTGTTGGCGGCGGACTGGACGGCTGTGCGCAGGGCCGCGCGGGTCAGCACGAGGACGGGACCGTCCGGGTCCTTGGAGTCCCTGACCCCGACTCCGCCGGGCAACGCGGCCAACTCGATACACGCCTCATCGGTCGCGCTTCCGCTTCGGGTGCTCTTGCGCCAGTGGGTCCTCATGAGAAACCTTCCATGATCTCAACGATCCGGGTCCTGGACGCGTCCTCGCTCGGGGGGCCTCGGGGGATACGTGTGGGCTGGCTCGACCTGCTGTCAGGGCAGGTCGTGTGCTCCACGCTTGATGTCCGGCGGCCAGCCGGCGGAAGCGCTCGACCTGAAGCATGATGCGGGGGCCGCTCGGGTCCTTGCTGTCACGCACGCCGACTGCCCGAGGGGAGCGCGCCAGTTCGACACAATCGGAGGTCGCACTGCCGCCGCTGTGGCTCGACTTGCGCCAATTCGTCATCGATGATTCTCCACTTCGGCCGCCAGCAGCGCCCGGGACGAGCCGACCGGGGCGGCCTTGTGGACGGGCGGTCGCAAGGCGTGGCCGTGGGGAGGATGTTGACGGCAAGTCGTCCCGACCGGGGGGCGGGACGACTCGCCCCTGGGGTGCTGAACTGTCAGTGCGTGTTGGCGGCGGACTGGACGGCTGTGCGCAGGGCCGCGCGGGTCAGCAGGAGGACGGGACCGTCCGGGTCCTTGCTGTCTCGCACCGCCACCGCCGCACCGGCCACTCCAGCCAGTTCGACGCATTCACCGCCGTTGCTCAGGCTCCGCCTGGCCTTGCGCCAATTGGCGTTCTTCAGGTCCATCGTTCTTCGGCCACCTTCCTGATGAAGTCTCGCGACATGTCTGCCGGAAGTGCTCTGCTCCGGAGTTCAACCAGGACGCGTGAGAGTTCCGCAAGGTCTGCGGGGTCGTCTGTTGTGAGCCCTCGTATAGCCGTCTCTACATAGGCTATCTGGGTCATGTCGGCCATCGTAGCCAGGACGAAGCTACTGCCGTTTCCTGGGTGTTCGCCGCTTCCGATGACGACCTGGACTGTCACGTTGGGACGTTCACTGAGGACGATCAGGTGCTCAAGCTGTTCCCTCATCGTCTCAGCGGTACCGACTGGTCTGTACAGCGCTTGCTCGTCGACCAGGAGCGTAACCACGGGACCGTTCTCCTGGTCGAGGATCTTCTGTCGCTCCAACCGTGCCGCGACGGCCTCTTCTTTTCCCTTGAGGATCGCCTTGGCGTACGCCGGCGTTTGGGCCAGCCCCGCTATGACGCAGAGCTGGTAACACGTCAGCTCGACAGCATCACCTTCGATCTGTGGCCAGTCGAACCAGATCGGGACGGGGTGACCGTCCTTGTTCAGGTCCTCCCACAGGCTGATGAGTGCACCACCCGCCTCCAGGAAGTCGTCCACGATCTCCACGAATGATCGACTTGCGCGTCTTTTACCCGACTCGATCCGGCTGACCTGTGCACCACTGAGGTTCGTCAGGTGGGCGATGGTCTCCTGCTTGGCACCCTTCGCCTCTCGCATCCGGCGCAACTGGCGGCCAAAGGCGACGAGGGCGGGGGACTCTCGGGGCCGCTGACGACGTGGGGGCATCGCTCTTACCTCACTTCGGCATTTACCAGCTCCACTAGCGGCTTGCCAACGCCAGCCAAGCTGACTGGGTAAGCAAATCTTAGCCGGGTTAGTGGCTCAATGTGTGTTGCACGCCACACAGAGTGAGGAGAGGTCATGGGTCAGGCGGCAACGCAGAACGAGATGGTGGTGAAGCAGGACCTCAAGGCGGTCGCGGAGGTTCGGCAGTTCGTGCGGCTGGTCACCGGCGAGTACGGGATGGACGACTTCGTCCCGCGCCTGGTGGCCAGCGAACTCGTCACCAACGCGCTCCGGTACGCGTCCGAGGAGGACGGCAAGGTGATCCTGCGGCTGGACCGCGCCGAGGACGGCGCGCTGTGGATGGAGGTCCAGGACGCGACCTGCAACCTGCCGCAGGTCCAGGAGGCGGACATGGACAGCGAGGTCGGCCGCGGTCTGTTCATCGTCGCCAAGTTCTCCCGCCGCTGGGGCGTCCGGCCCCTCGCGGACCAGGCCGGCAAGGTCGTCTTCGCGGTCATCGACCCTGCATGAAGAACGCATGGTCGGCCCCACAGGCCGACCACCGCGTGGCACCACGGCGAGGACCAGATCAACCCCCAGGTCTTCCGGATCGCGGGACGCGGCCCGCCGCTGATGTCGCAAGTCGTGGACGAGTGGGGAACCCGACCGATCACGGGAAGGCAGAACGATCGTATGGGCCGAGTGCGCCCTTTGAACGTCCAGGTCGAGCGGCATGTTCTGCGGTGGCGGACGTACCGGGGCCGGGCCACGGCGGAAACGTTCCTGAGCCTGTTGGCCGTCGCTCTGGAGCCGCGTGGGTGGCGCCCCGTCCGGCTCTACCGCACGCAGGGGTTCCCGCCGCCACTGCTGTGGATCTACCTGGCGCCCTGCGGCGACGCCAAGGCCGCCGCCGAACAGGTCGAAGACCTGCTCAAGCACCGCATGTACCCCGACACCTGGTAGGCCGCAAGAGGGACGACTCCATGGGGTGGGCCTCAAAGGATCGACCCTCATTCACGACGGTGACACGCGGCCCTGGCTGGGGATTTCGGGCCGCCACACGTCACCGTCCGCCCCGCCTCTCTGCTTCACCCCCGGGGCAGAGAGGCGGGGCCACTCAAGGACGTCACCGGGGTCTGCGCAGGTGGCTGGCGGTCGGCGCTCACTCAGCCTTCCTCAGCGCGCTTCTCCTCTCGCCGCGCAGACGGCGCGCACGCTCGGCAATCCCGGGATCCTCGTGGGATCAGACCGGTCCAAGCCGTCCGCGCTCGCCTGCGGAGGCCCGGCCGGGTGGTCAGGTGGGGTCGCAGATGACTACGGGGATGGTGCGGTCGGTCCAGCGTTGGTAGTCGGCGTATTCGGGATAGAAGTCGACCAGGCGGTGCCAGAGGTCGGCGCGTTCGTCGGCTTCGGCGGTGCGGGCGGTCATGGGGCGGGGGCGGCGGCCCGTCTGGACGGCCACCTTCGGGTTGGCGCGCACGTTCAGGTACCACTGGGGGTGCTTGCCCGTTCCGCCTCGGGACGCGACGAGGACGACGCGGTCACCGTCCGGGAGGTAGAGCAGTGCCATCGTCCTGAGCAGGCCGGACGTGCGGCCGCGCGTGGTGAGCAGGCAGACCGGCACCCCGGACGGGAAGGCGCTGCCGAACCGGAACCGGCTGCCGAGCCGTCCGCCCGTGGCTCGGAAGAGCGCGACGTGCCCGCGTGTCAGGGCCTTCATCGCCGGGGCGAACGACGCGGAATCGAAGAACTTCGGCCTGTCGTCGGGCACCGTCTGCTCCGTCCTGCGGGGATGGAGAGCATTGTGCCGCCTCTGGTGTCCGCTTCGCGGCCCGGATGGCGCGCTGGTGGACGTGGCCGCGCGCTGCCGATACGCGTCGCCCGAGCGGTGGCCGGGCGGATGCCGAAGCCCGCAGAATCCGGTCCGCGAGCGGGCTGCGGAGCCGCGGCCCGCTTCATTCGGGCGGCGGCGGGGATAAGGACGCTGGCCGAACGCGGGCGGTGGACGCCGTCCACCCGGCGGGGGCGGGCTTGGAGGGCGTCATGCCGTGGTTCCCGGACTTCGTCAGTGCCGCGGAGATGGCACGCGCGCAGGCCCTCGCCGCGGGCCGGGCCGATCCGGTCGGACGGTACCTCGCCGCGCTGAGCGAGGGCGACGCCCGCGTCCTCGAGTCCGTGTGGCCCGGCGAGGTGGTCGTCTTCGATCCGCGCGCCGGTGAGATCCGCGGCCACCGGGAGCTGCGCCGGTTCGTGGACGCGAACAGGTCCTGGCTGGCCGGGCGCCGCGCCCGGACCGAGGTCGTGGCGGCGACGCGGTCCGGCGGGCGGGCGGTGGTGGAGCTGCTCGCGCGGCTGGACGGCGGAGGGCAGGACGTGGTGTGGCCGGTCGCGGTCGTCGCCGAATCCACCGCCGACACGTCGGTGGTGTTCCGCACCTATTGCAGTCAATGGCCGGTCGACGGACGCCGCCACGTCCGGCCCGCGTTCCTGCCGCCCGGAGGAGCGGGCCCCGGCGACGTCGTCGAGCGGTATCGGGCCGCGCTCCAGGCAGGGGACGCCGAGGCGGCCGTCGGGACCTTCGCGGCCGACGGGTACTACCGCGAGCCCATCGGACCCGAGTTCACCCATCGCGGCACCGCGGCGCTCCGCTCGTTCTTCACCGCCCGGCTCGGCTCAGGCGGCATCGGGTTGCAGCATTGCGCCGTGACGGACGACGGCCTCCGCTGCGCGCTGGAGTACAACTGCCTCAGCTGGGGCGGCCGGGAACTGCCGCCCCAGGCGGGGCTCGGCGTCTTCGAGCGCGCCCCGGACGGACTGCTCGCCGCGGCCCGGTTCTACGACGACGTCCAGCCGCCGGCCGGCCTCGTCTGAGCCCTAGTCGGTGATGCCGCCGTAGGCGATGACCTTGGTGGGGTGCAACCGGACGACGACCTCGCCGGGCACCCCGTTGCGTCTGCCCATCTCTTCGGCTTGGTCGGGGCCCGCGTACCGGGCGCCGGCCCGGGTGGCGACGTCGACCAGTTCGTCGAGGTCGTCGCTCAAGGTCACCTCGCCGCGGGCCTCGACGTAGGCGAAGGGCGGGGTGTCGTCGTCGACGCACAGGGCCGCGCGCGGATCACGCCGCAGGTTGCGGGCCTTGGCCGTTTCCCCGTTGGTGGTGAACGCGAAATCGCCGCCGTCGAAGACGTACCAGACGGGAGTGACATGAGGCGCGCCATCGGGCCCGACCGTGCAGAACTTGCCCGTGCGCGCCCCGCCCGCGACGAAGTCGTGCCACTGCTGTGTTGACATGGTGTGCATATGGGTCCCCTTCGAGTGCGTGCCGCTGGGCTGTGTCAGTGTCCGGCCGCCCTGGTCTTCGGGCGGCGGGCCGGCGGCGACGCTGTGACCAGGTCGTAGGAGTGGGCGACCAGGTCCTTCACCAGGTTCGCGGTGATGTCCGGGCCCGCGCCCAGGGAGATCCAGTGTCTTTTGTTCAGGTACCGGCCCGGCGAGACCGACTCGTGCCGCCGCCGCAGCGACCGCGCGTGGTCGGGCTCGACCTTCACGGTGATGATCTGCTCGCGCGGATCGTCGGTGACGATGAGGAAGACCTTCCCCTCGGCCTTGTAGACGTCCAGCTTGTCGGTGAACGGTCGGCCCGTGCACAGCGGCCCATACCCGCCGGATGGCGCGTCCGCGCAGGAAGCGGTCATGCGGGTGCAAAGGATCTACAAGCCCGTTCGGTCCGAAAGCCCGGATAGGAGCCTTGCTCCCTCGGGTCTCCGGCTCAGCGTCGCTTGTCGTTCACCGGGGGTGGAGGTCCAGGGCGGCGCGGACGATGGAGTCGGTGTCGATGCCGTGGTGGCGGTAGAGGTCGTCGATCGAGCCGGACTGGCCGAAGTCGGTGACGCCCAGGGTGGCGCAGGGGACGTTGTTGATCCCGGCGAGGAAGGCCAGGGTGTGGGGGTGGCCGTCCAGGACGGTGACGAGGGGGGTGGCGCGTGCGGCGGGGAACGCCTGGTCCAGGATCCAGTTCGGCGCGTCGTCGTGGCCCTGGCGGGAGCGGATCGCCTGGAAGAGCAGGCCGGGGCTGGTCACGCACACCACGTCGGTGCCGACGCCGGCCTGTTCCAGGCGGTCCGCGGCGGCGAGCGCCTCGGGGACCAGGGCGCCCATCGCCGCCACGGTGACGGCGGGGCGGGCGGCGCGGCGCAGCGGGTAGGCGCCGGCGACCACCTGCCGGCGGCGGCGCTCCCGGGCCGCCGGGTCGGCCGGCACCGCGGCGAGCGTCTGGTCGACCGGACGGGTCGACAGGCGCAGGTAGGCCGAGCCGCCGTCGGGGCGGCCGAGGCGGGCCATGCTCGCCAGCAGCGTCCACTCGGTGTCGAGGACGAACGCGGGTTCATAGGCGACGCAGCCCGGCTGCTCGACCCCGATCGACGGGGTGATGACGGACTGGTGCGCGCCGCCCTCCGGGGCCAGCGTGACCCCCGACGGGGTGCCGATCAGGATCGACTGGCCGCCGGCGTAGATGCCGAACGACCAGGGTTCCAGGGCACGGCCGACGAACGGGTCGTACAGCACGCCGATCGGCAGCAGGGGACGGTTCCAGCGGGACCAGGTGGCGCCGAGTTCGCCGAGCAGCCCGACGAGGTTGGTCTCGGCGATGCCCAGCTCGATGTGCTGGCCCGCGGGCCCCTCCCGCCAGTGGAGGATCGTCTCGCCGTCGTCGGCGAACCAGTCGCGGCGCTCGGTGGTCGACCAGACGCCGACCTTGTTCACCCAGCCGCCGAGGTTCGTGCTGGAGCTGACGTCCGGGCTGACGGTGACGATGCGCGCGGCGGCCTCGGGCGCCTCGCGGGTGAGGTCGAGCAGCAGGCGGCCCAGCGCGGCCTGGGTGGTCGCGGTGCCCTTGGGGGTGCGGCCGATGTCGGCGGGCAGCCGGGGCGGGGCCTGCGGCGCGGCGGGCGCGCGGCGCAGCCGCGCCGCCGTGCCGGCGCACAGCCCGGCGGCCGCCGAGCCCTCCTCGAACCGGGCCCACGGCGCGCCGGGGTCGACGCCCAGCCGGGTCGCCAGCCCGGCGACCTCGTCGGCGGTCAGCAGCGAGGAGTGGTTCTGCGGGTGCCCCTCGCTGGGCAGGCCGCGCCCCTTGACCGTGTACGCGAAGACCACCGTCGGCCTGGTGTCGTCGATCGCGTCGAACGCGTCGGACAGGCTGCCGAGGTCGTGGCCGCCCAGGTTGCGCAGCGCCGCCAGGAGCGTGGCGTCGTCCAGCGTCGCGACCAGCCGGGCGACGCCCTCGTCGCCGCCGGGCAGCCGGTCGCGGAGCTCGCCCGCCTCGCAGCGCAGCAGCCGCTGGTACTCCGGGTTGGGCATCGCGTCGATGCGGGCGCGCAGCCCCTCCCCGCCGGGACGGCCGAACAGCTCGGTCAGCAGCCGGCCGTACTTCAGCGTCAGCACCTGCCAGCCCGCGGCGGCGAACATGCCCTTCAGCCGGTGCGCGGCCAGGTACGGGACGACCCGGTCCAGGGACTGCCGGTTGAGGTCGACGATCCACACGATCTCGCCCAGTTCGGCGACGCCCGGGTCCAGGATCGCCTCCCAGACCGCGCCCTCGTCCAGTTCGGCGTCGCCGACCAGCGAGTACTGCCTCCCGGCGGGCGTCCCGCCGGCCGCCCGGTCCGCGTACCGGCGGGCGATCGCGCCCCAGATCGGCGCGGTGGCGCCGATGCCCACCGACCCGGTGGAGTAGTCGACCGGGTCGGGGTCCTTGGTCCGGCTCGGGTAGCTCTGCAGCCCGCCGAACTCGCGCAGGGACGTCAGGTACCGCTCGTCCAGCTCGCCGAGCAGGTAGTTGATCGCGTGCAGCACCGGGGAGGCGTGCGGCTTGACCGCGACGCGGTCGTCCGGCCCCAGGTGGCCGAACCACAGCGCCGTCATGATCGACGCCATCGACGCCGACGACGCCTGGTGCCCGCCGACCTTCAGCCCGGACGTGTTGGGACGCACCCGGTTGGCGTGGTGCACGATGGCCGTCGCCAGCCACAGCACCCGCCGCTCGACCTCTTCCAGCACGCCCGAATGCGTGGCGGTCGCCACCGGATCGCTCATTGTCGGCTCCTCTGCCTCGGCGGCCAACCCGGCCGGCCACCGCCAGAGTACGGTCCAGATTCCGCCCGAACACCACCGAACCCGGCGGGGGTGCTCAGGTGCGGCGGGCGCCGGACGCGCCGCGCGGGGCGTCGGGGCCCGCGATGGCCCGCACCCGCGGCGGTCCCCTACCGGATGCCCGGTGTCAGAAGCACTGGTCGGCGGTGACGATCTCGGCGCGCATGTTCAGGTCCATCATGCGCAGGGCGGCGTCGCCGAGGTCGGGGTGGATGTGCGCGACCGCGTCCCGGACCACTTTGATCTTGAAGTGCCGGACGTAGGCGTCGAGCGCGCTGTAGAGGACGCACTGCTCGGTGACCTGGCCCGTGAGGACGACCTCTTCCACTCCTTCGCGGGACAGCAGGTACTCCAGCGGCGTCCCGTAGAACACGCTGTGCCTGACCTTGGCCAGCAGGTCGAGGTCCTCCGGCGGGACGATGGGTTCCACCAGGTCGGGCCGCTTCCCGCGCAGTGCCCGCTGGACGAGGTCCCGGCGGTCGGCCGAGAAGTCGCCGTGGTTGTCGTTGACGTACAGGACGTGCACGTCGCCGCGTCCCTCGGCGCTGTCCAGCAGACGCCGCAACGGCGTGATCACGTGCTCGACGCTGCTGGTCAGCGGGCCCGCGTCCGGGTGATCGTACGGGTTCAGCATGTCGATGACGATCAGCGCGCTCGTGGTCACGCCCCCGTCCTGCCCCGCCCGTGAGACGGCACACGCGGTCCCGCCCGGTGTCACCGGCGGCCGGTAGTCGCCGTGAAAGCGGGCGGCGTTCGCCGTCCGGGCGTCTCCGATTGCGATTAGACGTATACGTCTATACGTTGTGCGGGTGCCTTCGGACGCCTCACGGAACGGCCTCGTGCTGCCGCTGCTCGGGCTGCTGGTCGAGCAGCCGTCGCACGCCTACGGACTCACCTCCCGCCTGCGCGAGCGGTACGCGCACCTGCCGGTCACGCGCAGCACGGTCACGTCCCTGCTCAAGGCGCTGGAAAGGTCCGGCCTGGTCGCGTCCCGGCAGCCCGAGCGGGTCGGCAACCGGCCGCCGCGCACGGCCTACGAACTGACCGAAGCGGGCATGGCGGATTTCCGGCGGAAGGTCGAGGCGGGGCTGCGCGACGGCCAGGCCGCCTCCGTGGACTTCATCATGGCCGTCGCCTACGCGTCCGTCCTCCCGGCCGGCGACGCCGCGTCCCTCCTGGACGCCCGCGCCGACCGGCTCGACCGGGAACTGCTCCCGCCGGAAAGGGAACGGCCCGGCGGCGTGCCGGAGGCGCACATGCTCGAAGCCGCCTACTGGCGCACCATCGTCGCCGCCGAGATCGGCTGGATCAGGACGCTGGCATCGCGCATCCGCTCCCACGACATCGAATGGCCCGCCGCACCGAAGGAGAACTGAATCGTGAAGTTCGGCATCTATCCGGGCGGCCGCGCGGGAACCGTCTGCTCGCATCCGCCGGACCGCGCCGAGATCGGCGCGCTCGTCGAGGACCTCGCGGGCGGACGCCCCTTCGTCGTCCGCGAGTACGTCCATTACTTCGGCGATTCGGCCCCGCCGGACGTCGTCGCCTCGCTCGGCGCCGACGACGAACTCGCCCGCCTCACGATGCCCGACGAATGGTACGTCGAGGCGGGCCGCGAACTGGACCTCGTGGTCAGCTACATTCCCCAGGCCGCCGACATTCCGGGCTGGCTGGCCTTCCTCGACTCCGTCATCGACCGCTACGGCCGCCTGACCCGGTTTCTGCAGGTGACGCTGGAGCCCAACTTCCCCATCCCGCTCATCGACGGAAGCTCCCCCGGCGTCCTCCAGGCGCTGACGCAGGGCGTACCGCACGCACGCCGCGCGCTGGACCGGCGCGGCCTGGACGACGTGCGGATCGGTTTCTCGGTGGCCGAACCGGCGGAATGGCTGGGCGGCGACGACGAGTTCTGGCAGCACCTGTCCGCCGTGCCGCGACGGGATTTCGCCGACCACGTCGACTACGTCGGCCTGGGGCTGTATCCGGACGCGTTCTCGCCCGTCGCCCCGCGCGGCACGCCGGGAGACACCGCGTCCCTCACCGCCCATGCCCTGCACCATCTGCGGGAGCACTCGCTGCCCCGGGCCCGCATTCCGGCCGCCACGCCGATCCACATCGTGGAGAACGGCAGCCCGAGCGGGGCGCCGCGCGGCGAGGAGGCGCAGCGCGACTCGCTGTCCGACATGATCGGCGCGATTCTCGACCGCCGGGAATCCCTGAACATCACCCAGTACGAATTGTTCGGCCTCCGGGACGCCGACAGCGATTCCACCCAGCCGACCGGCACATTGGGCATCGTCACCGACACCTACCGGCCCAAATCCGCTTTCGCTTTCTACCGCGATATCGTCCGCAGCGCTGGTCGGCCGGTCGGTGAGCCGCCGCCGCACGGCGACGCCGTCCGGTAACACCGCAGTGGAGTACGTTGTCGCAACGTGGCCAAGACGCGTCTCGATCTCGACCGGATCCGCGCCGGTCGCCGCGCGATCGACCCGATGTTCCTGGACACTCCGCTGTTCCCGTGCGACACCCTGGGACGCGTGCTCGGCTGCGCGGTGAGCGTCAAACTGGAGACGGCGAACCCCGTCCGCAGCTTCAAGGCGCGGGGCACCGAACTCGTCGCGAGCGGGCTGCTCGATCAAGGCCGGACGGCCGCGGTGTGCGCCACTGCCGGCAACCTGGGCTTGGCGCTGAGCTGGTCGGGACGCCGCCGGGGCCTGGACGTGACCGTGGTGGCGTCGCGCCGGGCGCCGGCCGCCAAACTGGACCGGATTCGCGCCCTGGGCACCGCGCTGGAACTGGTCGACGGCGACTTCGACACGGCCCGGGAGCACGCGGCGGGCATCGCGCGGCGGCGCGGCGTCCGGCTGGTCGAGGACAGCCTCGACGTCGAGACCTGCGAGGGCGCGGCGACCATCGGCCTGGAACTGGCGGAACAGGCGTCCCGCTTCGACACCGTCCTGATCGCCCTCGGAGGCGGCGCCATGGCCACCGGGGTGGGCCATGTCCTGAAGGCCCTGGCGCCCGGAGTCGAGGTGGTCTGCGTGCAGCCCCTGGGCGCGCCCGCGATGACCCGCTCCTGGCGCGAGCGGCGCGTCGTCACCACCGGTTCGACCGACACCATCGCCGACGGCGTCGCCGGACGGTCCCCCATCCCCGCCGTCCTGGACGACCTCCTGCAAGTGGCCGACGACGCCGTCCTCGTGCAGGAGGCGTCCATCATCGCGGGCATGCGGCTGCTCCTGGAGCACGCGGGCCTGGTCGTCGAGCCCTCGGCGGCCCTCGGCGTCGCCGCCGTCCTGGAGGACCCCGGCCGTTTCGCAGGCCGGCATGTGGTCACCATCGTCTGCGGCGGCAACGTCGACCTGGACGACTACCACCGCTGGGTCGCGCGCTAGCCCGCAATCGCCCGGGTTCCGTCCGGGTTCGGGAAAGCGGGAACGTCCGCGGGGTGATGGGCGTCCTCCATTGTGCTACTACGGTTGTAGCAGTTGGTGGAACCGATGAGCGGAGGAATCGATGGCTTTCTGGGACAAGCTGCGCGAGTCGACTCAGACCATGCAGACGCAGCTGCTCAGCAAGAAGAACGATCTCAAGAGCGGGGCGTTCCGGGACGCGAGCATGGCGATGTGCGCGCTGGTCGCCGCCGCGGACGGGAGCGTCGACCCGGCCGAGCGGCAGCGCACCGCGTCGCTGATCGCGTCGAACGAGGTGCTGCAGAACTTCCCGGCCGACGACCTGCAGCGCCGCTTCAACGACTACGTGTCCAAGCTGACCGCCGACTTCGACTTCGGCAAGGTCTCGGTGCTGCAGGACATCGGCAAGACCAAGAAGAAGCCCGCCGAGGCCCGCGCCGTCATCCAGATCGGCATCGTGATCGGCGGCGCGGACGGCAACTTCGACGAGAGCGAGAAGGCCGTCGTCCGCGAGGCGTGCTTCGCCGTCGGCCTCGACCCCTCCGAGTTCGAGCTCTGACCGGGGGCGCGGCCCGCCGGCGGCGCGTCGGCGGGACGCGAGCCCGGCGGCGCGTCAGCGGAACGCGAGCAGCGACAGCAGGAACGACGCGATGACGTGATCGAGCTGGAGGGTCGCGGCGGCCAGCGAACCGGTCACCACCCCGTTGCCCATGAACAGCAGCGGGCCGGTGACCGGGTTCTTCGCCGGCGGGGTGCCGAGCAGCGCCTCGACGCGCTCGACGACGCCGGACTCGGCGAACGCGGCCGCCGGGGAGGTCCGCGGCTGGGCGAGCGCGACCTTGGCGAGCGTCCGGGCGACGGCGGCGCGGTCGCCGGTCGCCTCGGCCGCGTCCTCGTCGGCCCATCGCTCCACCGCCAGCCGCAGCCGCCCGTCCAGCGGGCGGAGCGGCGGCAGGAGCGCCGCCACCAGGATCCCGGCGGCGAGGTAGCGGTGGTGGCGGTGCCTGAGGTGCGACGCCTCGTGCTCGAAGACGACCTGGAGCTCCGCGGGCGTCAGGTCGCGCAGCAGGCCCCGGGAGACCATGACGCCGCCGTGGCGGCCGGGGACCGCGACGGCGATCGGGACGTCGGTGTCGAGCGGCTCGCCGGTCCGCGCCCGCGCGGCCCGCAGCTCGCCGGACCAGCGGACGGCCGTCCGCGCGGTGACCAGCAGCCCGGCGGCGGACAGGACGGCCGCCGCGACGCCGAGGGCGTCCGGGACCGGCCTGTCGTCCCCGAACAGCGCCCACTCGGGGACGCGCGCGGCCGCGGACGGCGCCAGCGTCGCCGCGTAGTTGATCGCGACGAAGACGCCGGTGCCGAGGGCGGCCACCGCCGTCATCGCCCCCGTGGTGGCCAGCAGCCGCGCCGACCAGGACGGATGCAGCCGGGACGGGAGCCGGCCGAGCACCGCGCTCAGCGCCAGCATGATCGCCAGGGGCAGCAGCGGGAACCAGTTCACCCGCCGCCGTCCTTCGGCGGGTCGAGGAACTCGCGCAGCCGGCGCGCCTCCTCCGCGCTGAGCGACCGCGCGAAGCGGCTCAGCGCGCCGGCCGGGTCGCTGGCGTGCCGCAGGTGGTCGTGCATGCGCCCGGCGACCAGCTCGGACTCGTCGACGGCGAGCCGGTACCGGTAGTGGCGCCCCGCGCGGGTGCGCGAGACCAGCTTCTTCTCGTGCAGCCGGTGCAGGACGGTGTTCACCGTCGTGTACGCCGGCTCGCCGTCCAGCCGGGCGACCAGCTCGGCCGTGCTCGCGTCCCCGCCGAGCCCCGCCAGGGCGGCGAGCACCTCGGCCTCCAGCTGTCCCAGCGACCTGCGCGCCACGGCCCTCAGCCTCCCTTGCGGAGCACGTCGGGTTCAAGGTAGATGAGGCGGGCGATGGGCACCGCCTCGCGGATGCGGGCCTCGGCGTCGTTGATGGCGTCGGCGACCTCGCGCGCGTCGTCCTGGAGGTCGATGGCGATCTTCGCGGCGACGAGCAGCTCGTCCGGCCCGAGGTGCATGGTGCGCATGTGGATCACCGAGGGGACGTCGCGGCCCTGCACGATCGCCCGCCTGATCAGCCGCACGTGCTCGGGCCCCGCCGACTCGCCGATGAGCAGGCTCTTGACCTCGGTGGCCAGCACGATCGCGATGGCGGTGAGCAGGACGCCGATCGCCGCCGTGCCGATCCCGTCCCAGACGCCGTCGCCGGTGATCAGCGTCAGCCCGACACCGCCCAGCGCGAAGACCAGCCCGGCGAGCGCCCCGGTGTCCTCCAGCAGGATCACCGGCAGCTCCGGCGACTTGGACCGCCGGACGAACTGCACCCAGTTCGACCGCCCCCGGACCAGGTTGGACTCCTTGACGGCGGTGCGCAGCGCCGTCCCCTCCAGGACGATCGCGACCAGCAGCACGACGATCGGCACCCACTGCCACTCGGTGATCGGGTGCGGGTCGCTGATCTTGTGCCACGCCTCGTACAGCGCGAAGAGGCCGCCCAGGCTGAACAGCACGATCGCCACCAGGAACGCGTAGATGTAGCGCTCGCGCCCGTACCCGAAGGGATGCTCCTCGGTCGCGCGCCGCTCCGCGCGCTTCCCGCCGATCAGCAGCAGCGCCTGGTTGCTGGAATCGGCCACCGAGTGGATCGCCTCGGCCAGCATCGAGGACGAGCCCGTCAGCGCGAACGCCACGAACTTGGTCACCGCGATCCCCAGGTTCGCGGCCAGCGCGGTGACGACGGCCTTCGTACTTCCTTCGGCGCTCACGGACTCCCCCGTCGCGTGGGACTACACTTGTAGCAGAAACGCTACCGCCCCGGCCGGGTCCACGGCCTCACCCCGCGCGAGCACGACGTCCTGCACCTGGTCGGCGACGGCCTGAGCAACGCCGAGATCGCCGGGCGGCTCGTCCTGTCCGAGCACACCGTCAAGTCCCATGTGAGCCGCCTGCTCGCCGGGCCGGGAGCGGCGGGTCAGGCGGCGGTGGCCCGGACGGCGAGCGCCGCCGCCACCTGGGGAGCCACCTGCCCGGCCCAGCCGTCCAGGATCGCGCCCGCCCGCTCGATCCGGCTCTCCAGCAGCACCGCGCCCGGGGTCGGGACGAACGCGCCGAGCTCCACCAGGGCCGGGCGCAGGTGGACGTCCACGGCGAGCGCGTGCCGCGGGTCGCTCAGGACCAGCAGCGGCAGCGCCACGGACCCGGTCAGCGCTCCGCCGGGAAGCCGGTCGAGGAAGGTCTTCAGCAGCCCGGAGTAGGTGCCCCGGTGGGACGGGCTCGCCACCACCAGGACGTCGGCCTCGGCGACCATCTCCACCGCCGTCTCCACCACGGCGGAGGCCGAGGCCGAGCCGAGCGGGGCCGCCAGCGCCGACAGGTCGAGGATCTCCTGGTCGGCGGGGCCGACGCGCCCGCCGACGGACTTGGCGGCGAGGGCGGCGGCGGCGCGGGTCTGCGATCGCGGCCGCGGGTCGCCGATCAGCGTGACGATGCGCGGCGTCACCACTGGCCCGCCTCCTCGGTGGCGCGCCGCACCGGGCGGCCGTCCACGAGGTCGTAGCGGTTCATGTGGGCCAGCGGCGGCGAGTAGACGTGCACGCTGACGGCCGGGGCGGACGAGACGTTGCGCACCTCGTGGACGTAGTCGGCCCCGAAGGCGCGGGGGCTGCCGGCCGTCACCGTCCGGACCGCGCTCAGGTCGGCCTCCTCCAGCGCGCCGAGCGCCACGGCGAACGCGCCGCGCGAGCCGCCGTGGTCGTGCAGGCCGGTGCTCTGCCCGGGCAGCCAGCTGATCAGCCAGATCTCCCGGTCGCCGTCGCGGTGCAGCCGTTCGTACCAGCGCCCCTCCGGGCTGAGCCGCACGCGCGGCAGCCACTCGTCGCAGCGTTCCGCCAGGTCGGCCGCCGCCGCGGCCAGTGCGGCGCCGGCGGGGGCGATCGTGCTCGTCGTCATCTGTTCCCTCTCCTGAGTCGTCGGATGCTGCCGCCACGCGTCACTGGGACGGGGCGGGACGACACAGGCCGCTCGCCAGCCGACCCAGATCGACGTGCGGTCGCGTCCACAGAGAGGGCCCCTGGTTCATGCGAACAGCATGGACCCTATTTCCTACTTAGTCAATCGGAATTATTCCAATGGCTGCTCGCCGGCCTGGAGGCCGGGCGGCTCACCGGACGCGCCGTGATCGTGCCCGGCTGAGGCGGTCAGGGGTGCGGCGCGGGCTCCGGGCAGGGGGTCTCCAGGAGCCGCATCTGGGCCACCTGGAGCCGGTCGACGACGAGTTCGGTGAAACGGCGGGTGAGTTCGTAGCCGAGCGCGGGATCGACGGCGCAGAGGGTGCGGATCAGCCTGCCGTCGAACTCGATCGCCCGGACGTCCGTCAGCGCCGTCGCGCCGAAACGCCACCGGTACGGGCGGAAGAGCCAGGACCAGCCGAGGACGGAGCCGGGCCCGAACGTGTCCACGACGACCGGGCCGCGCTCGGGGACGCGGAGATCGAGGGCCACCGATCCGTCCTGGACCAGCCAGAACCGCTCCGCCGGCGCGGACTCGGCGATGATCCGCCGGCCGGCCGGGATCTCGGCGGCGCGGGCGGCGGTCGCCAGCCTGGCCAGGTCGGCGCCCCGCATCCCGCGCAGGAACGCCTGCCGCGCCAGGTCCGCCGCGGTAATGCTGCTCACCGGATTCGCCCCCGATCGTGTGGTCGACGTTCTCCCGCGTCCCATCCCACCCCCTACGTGATCGGCGACACAGGGCCGAAGGGCCCTTGGCGGGGGGACCTCCGCCCGGTCTCCCCCGCGGGCGGGCCGCCCCGCCCGGGGCGGACACCCGATTCGGGACCTTGGTCCCTTCAATGGCGGGACGTCCGATGCGTGTGACCGTGTACGGGTAGCGGGTAACGTCCAGTCCGTCAGCGACGAGGTGAAGGACGATGCCATGACCGGCGAGGCCGGCAAGACGATCCGGGTGTTCCTCTTGGACGACCACGAGGTCGTCCGCCGCGGGGTGGCCGCACTCCTGTCGGCCGAGGACGACATCGAGATCGTGGGCGAGGCCGGGACCGCCGAGCACGCGCTCGCGCGCATCCCCGCCGCGCGTCCCGACGTGGCGGTACTGGACGTCCGGCTCCCCGACGGCGACGGCGTCACCGTCTGCCGCGAACTCCGCTCCCAGATGCCCGACCTTGCCTGCCTCATGCTGACATCCTTCGACGACGAGGACGCCCTCTTCGAAGCCGTCATGGCAGGCGCCTCCGGCTACGTCCTCAAACAGATCCACGGCTCGGACCTGGTCGGCGCCGTCCGCACCGTCGCCACCGGGCAATCCCTGCTCGACCCCCGCTCCACCGCCCGGATGCTCCAACGCCTCCGCGACCGCCAAGAGAAGCAAGACCCCCTCAAGGGCCTCACCGACCAGGAACGCCACATCTTCGACCTCATCGGCGAGGGCCTCACCAACCGGCAGATCGGCGAACGCCTCTTCCTCGCCGAGAAGACCGTCAAGAACTACATCTCCAACATCTTCGCCAAACTCGGCATGAGCCGCCGCACCCAGGCCGCCGCCCTCGCCGCCCAGCTCAAGGCCGGCCGCCGGAACCCCCGCCCCTGAACCGTCCCCGCGCGTCGCGGCCCCGTTCAGGGGCATGGTCCGAAGATCCACGGGACCTCCGGCCCTGGCGACGCCGAGGCGGGCACCGGAGGGTGAAGGCGACAGGAGGCATGGGATGACGACGGCACTCGCGCCCTACCGCAGACCCGCCGAGGACGTCGTGCGCGACCTCGGCGGCGACGCGTCCCGGGGGCTGGCCTCCGCCGAGGCGGCCGCCCGGCTGGAGCGGGAGGGGCCGAACACCCTGCCCGCCGCGCGCGGGCGCGGCCCGGTGCTGCGGTTCCTGCTCCAGTTCAACAGCCCGCTGATCTACGTCCTGCTGGCCGCGGCGCTGGTCACGGGACTGCTCGGCGAGCACGTGGACGCGCTCGTGATCCTCGGCGTGGTGGTCGTGAACGCGATCGTCGGGTTCGTCCAGGAGTCGCGCGCGGAGAAGGCGCTGACCGCGCTGGCGGCGATGGCGCGGACGACGGCGGTGGCCGTCCGGGACGGCGCGCCGGTCGAGGTCCCGGCGGCGGAGCTGGTCCGCGGCGACCTGGTCGCGCTGGAGGCCGGCGACAAGGTCCCGGCCGACCTGCGGCTGCTGCGCACCGACGAGCTGGCGGTGGACGAGTCGGCGCTGACCGGCGAGTCGGCGCCCGTCGCGAAGGACCCGGCGGCGCTGCCCGAGGCGGCGCTCGCCGACCGCACCGGCATGGCGTTCTCCGGGACGCTGGTGACCGCGGGCGCGGGCGCCGGGCTGGTCGTGGCGACCGGCGCGGACACCGAACTCGGCGGCATCAACCGGCTGGTGCAGACGACGGCGGCGGTGCGGACGCCGCTCACCCGCAAGATCGCGCGGTTCAGCGAGGTCGTGACGGTGGCGATCCTGGTGCTGGCCGCGCTCACCTTCGTGATCGGGATCCTGCGCGGCCGGGACGCGACCGAGATGCTGACCGCCGCCGTCGCGCTCGCGGTCGGCGCGATCCCCGAGGGCCTGCCCGCCGTCGTGACGATCACGCTGGCGCTCGGCGTGGCCCGGATGGTGCGGCACGGCGCCATCGTCCGGCGGCTGCCCGCCGTGGAGACGCTCGGCGGCACCACCGTCATCTGCAGCGACAAGACCGGCACGCTCACCCAGAACCAGATGACCGTCACCGCGATCACCGCGGGCGGACGCGACTACACCCTCACCGGCACCGGCTACGCCCCGGACGGCGCGATCGAGCGGGACGGCCGCCCGGTCGCCCTCGCCGACCACCCCGCCCTCCGGGAGACGCTGCTGACCGGGCTCGGCTGCAACGACGCGCGGCTCGCCGCGAAGGACGGCGGCTGGACGATCACCGGCGACCCGACCGAGGGAGCCCTCGTCACCAGCGCCGCCAAGGCCGGGCTCGACCGCGTACCGCCGCGCACCGCCACGCTGCCGTTCAGCTCCGAGCGCCGCTACATGGCGACCCTGCACGAGGACGGCGCCGTCTACGTCAAGGGCCCGGTCGAGCGGCTGCTGGAGCTGTGCGACGACGCCGCCGGACCGGACGGCGCGCCCGTCCCCCTGGACCCGGCCGCCGTCACCGCCCGCGCCGAGGCGTACGGGGCGCGGGCCCTGCGCGTGATGGCCTTCGCCCGCGGGCGCGCCGAGACGCTGGACGAGCTGCCCCGGCTGACGTTCCTCGGCCTCCAGGCCATGCTGGATCCGCCCCGCGAGGACGCCGCGCGCGCCATCCGGACCTGCCACGACGCGGGCATCCAGGTCAAGATGATCACCGGGGACCACGCGGCGACCGCCGCCGCCATCGGCGCCCGCGTCGGCCTTGAGGGCGAGGTCATGACCGGCGCGGACCTCACCGGCGACCTCTCCCCCGAGCGCCTGCACGCCACCACCGTCTTCGCCCGCGTCTCCCCCGAGCAGAAGCTCCGCCTCGTCCAGGCGCTGCAGACGTCCGGGCACGTCATCGCGATGACCGGCGACGGGGTCAACGACGCGCCCGCCCTCAAGCAGGCCGACATCGGCGTGGCCATGGGCCGCACCGGCACCGACGCCGCCAAGGAGTCGGCCGACATGGTGCTCACCGACGACGACTTCACCTCCATCGAGCGGGCCGTCGAGGAGGGGCGCGGCGTCTTCGACAACCTGGTGAAGTTCATCGTGTGGGCGCTGCCGTCCAACATCGGGCTCGGCCTGGTCCTCGTCGCCGCGATCGTCGCCGGAACCGCGCTGCCGATCCTGCCGCTCCAGGTGCTGTGGCTGAACATGACCGCGGTGCTCGTCCTCGGGCTGCCGTTCGCCGTCGAGCCGAAGGACGAGCACATCATGCGCCGCCCGCCGCGCGACCCGGCGCTGCCGCTGCTCACCCGCGCGATGACCGTCCGGATCCTGCTGGTCTCGGGGATCCTGCTCGCCGGCTCCTTCGGCCTCCAGCATTGGGAACGCGCCCACGGCGCGTCCCCGGCGGCCGCGCAGACGATCGTCGTCAACGTGTTCGCGCTGACGCTGCTGACCTACATGTTCAACTGCCTGTCGCTGGACCGGCCGCTGCTGTGGGGCGGCGTCCGCCGCAACCCGTGGGTGGCCGTCAGCGTCGTCGCCCTCGCCGCGCTCCAAGCGTTCTACACGTACACGCCCTTCATGAACGACGTGTTCGGGTCCGCGCCGCTCGGCGGTGCCGCCTGGGCGCGCATCGCGGTCATCGCCGTCGCGTCCTACCTCGTGGTGGAGGCGCTGAAACTCCTCCAGCGCACCCGCTGACGCGGGTCCGGCGACCGGCCGCCGGGCCGCTTCACGTGTCCGAGCCGTCCCGCGGGCCGGTCTCCGCTTCGACGCGGCGGAGGAGTTCGCCGAGGACCTCTTCGGCCTGGGCGGGGTCGAAGTCCTCGCCCAGGCGCTTGCGGACGCCCGCGTCGCTGAGCCGGTGGTGGACGTCCGGGGTCACGTCGTGCCGGGCGAGGCAGTGGCGGGCGCACTCCAGCGCGCACCCGTCGATCGCGATGACCGTGCGTCCGCTGGTGGCCTTGCGGACCAGGCTGCGCACGTCGCCGCCCACCCCCGCGATGCAGGACATCTCGGCGGCGCCGCGCCGGTCGAGCTGGACCGCCAGCCAGTTCGTCATCTGGGCGGCGCTGGAGCAGCCGGAGCACGAGTAGACGAGCGGGCGGTCACGGCGGTCGGTCATGGGATTCCCCTCAGGTGCTGGGCAGTGCGGTGGCGACGAGGACGATGCCGACGGAGCCGATGAGCGAGGCGATCGCCATGGCCCGCGCGAAGGACGGATGCCGGGAACTGGCCCAGCCGTGCACGCCGGCGACCGCGATGACGGCGCCGAACAGCAGCAGCTTCGCCCCGAGGATGCGGCCGTAGCCGGGCTGGACGAGCGACGCCCAGGTCACCCCCTTGTGCCAGGCCATGGCCACGCCCGTGCTGATCTGCACCGGCAGGAAGACGGCGCCGGTGAAGATGCCGAAGCGGCGTCCGACCTCGCGCGCCACCTGGGCGCACTGCTCCCCGGCGAGCATCCGGCGCGCGAGCGGCAGCAGGACCAGGGAGATGGTGAGCTGCCCGCCCACCCACAGCGCCGCCGCCGTCACGTGGAAGAAGCGGATGGCCGACCACCAGGTCATCCGGTCACCTTCAGGATGCCGTGGGCGCCGGATTCGGCGTGGCGCATGTCGTGGTCGACGAACGGATAATGCCCGGGTTCGGGGACGACGGTCTCGACGAAGCCGCCCTGACCCGGTGCCAGGTCGAGGATCTGCGCGCCGCCCGGATCACCCTTGCGCAGCAGATACGCGCCCTCCTTGTAGACCGTGTCGAACTGGGCGCCGACGATATGGAACGCCGTGCCGTCGGACGGGCCCGCGTCCACCACCCACACCCGCACCCGATCACCCGCACGCGCCACCAACGGTGCATGGTCGTAACCGGCGGCGGTCCCGTTGAACATCCACCCGTCCGGACGCCCCTCGCGCATCCTGGCCACCTGCCCCACAGAACCCGGCGCACCCAGATACAACTCGCCCTGCACCAGCACATACTCACGGTCCACGCGGGGCAGATCGGGCGGGTCGATGACGACCGCGCCGTACATACCGTTCGCGATGTGCTGCAACATCGGCATCGTCGAGCAGTGATACAACCACGCCCCCGCATGCTCGGCCGTGAACCGATACGTCAACCGCTCCCCCGGCCCGATCGTCCGCATCGGCACATCCGGCGCCAACGTCGAAGCATGAAAATCAATCCCATGACCCATACCGGCGTCATTGACCAACGTGATCACAAACACGTCCCCGACCCTGCCGCGCAGCACCGGACCCGGCACCGAACCACCGAACGTCCACATCGCCTGCCGCACCCCCGGCGCCACCTCCAACACCCCATCGGCCGCACGCAACTCCACCCGATGCTCCCTACCACCCGGAGCAGGCTTGAGCACCGCGTCATAGGGCTTCCAACCCGGGGAAGGGTGCGCGGACAGATCGAGTTGGCCCGAACCCATCGCCTGGTGGTCCATCGACGGTGACACCGACGGCGCGGCAGACCCCCCGACCGGCTTGATCTGCATCGTCATCCCGGCCGCGCGATGACCCGGCACCGTGCACCAGCCCTCGATCACGCCCCGCACCGAGGGCACCGTCAACGTCGCCGACTCACCCGCGTCCAGCATCGGCGTCGCCTGACCCGACGCCAACCGCAGATCATGACGCATCGCGTCCTTATTGGTCACCCGCAGCACCACCCGCGCGTCCGGCGCCACCTCCACCGTCCCCGGACGGATCCGCATACCGACCAGACTCACCTCCACCACCCGCGCCCCCGACGCCGCCACCGTCTGGGCGGGCGTCCCGGTCTGGCCGCTCGTCGCGTACCCGACCGCGAGCGCGGTCAGCAGGCAGCCGACCAGCACCCCGGCGACGGGCGGGGACGGCCGCAGGGACAGCCGGGCGATCGCGGCGGCGGCGAACCGGGAGGCGCGCGGGCGGAGGAGGGTCACGCTCCCAGGGTTACGGCCGGGCCCGCCGCGCGAGGAGGGTCCAAAGTCCCGGCGGCCCGGACCGAAGGGCCCGTCGTGGCGGTATCGGCGCACGTACCGTCCTTGGTCCCGCCGCCCGCGGGACCTTCGGCCCTGGGGCGGCCGGCCCGGCGGGCGGGAGCCTGTGGAGTACAGCGGCAGCACAAGGAGGTGCGGCATGCTCCATCCGTTCGCCACGCACGTCGGGGTCCGGCGGCTGGTGACCGCGGCGGTCGCGGCGCCGTCCGTGCACAACACCCAGCCCTGGCGGTTCCGGCTCGACGAGGACGCGTCCGTCATGGACCTGCGCGCCGACCTGGACCGCGGGCTCCCGGTCATCGATCCGCGCGGCCGGGCCCTGCATCTCAGCTGCGGCGCCGCCCTGTTCAACCTGCGGCTCGCGATCCGGGTGACCGGGCACCGGCCGGTCGTCACCGCGTTCCCGGACGCCGCGGGCGAGCCGGCGCTGCTGGCGTCCGTCCGGGCGGTGGACGCGGCGATGCCGTCGCCGGGCGAGGCGGAGCTGTACGCGACGATCCCGCACCGGCGCACCAACCGCCGGCCGTTCGGGGCGAAGCGGGTGCCGCAGGTCGTCCGGGACGAGCTGGTGACCGCGGCCCGCGAGGAGGGGGCGGCGCTGAGCCTCCCCGGCCCGCAGACCACGGCGTACCTGCTCGGCCTGATCGCCGCGGCGGACGCGCAACTCGCCGCCGACCCCGCCTACCGCGCCGAGCTGGCCCGCTGGACGCCGGACCGCGCCCGCGGCGACGGCATCCCCTGGTACGCCTTCGGCCCGCGGCCGACCGGGCGGGGGCTGCCGCTGCGCGACTTCGGCCTCGGCGCGCCGGACGCCGGACGCGAGGCCGACGACTTCGACGCCCGCCCGCAGCTCGCCGTCCTGCTCACCCGGGGCGACGGGCCGCCGGACTGGCTGCGCGCCGGGCAGGCGCTGCAGCGGGTCCTGCTCACCGCCGCGCGGCGCGGCGTGTCGGCCTCGCCGCTCTCCCAGCTCCTGGACGCCCGCGCCGCCGGGCCCGCCGAGCCCCGGCCGTACGGCCACATCCAGGCGGTCATCCGGCTCGGCTACGGCCGGCTCGTGCCCGGCACGCCCCGCCGCCCCTTCCCCGAAGTCCTCGAACGCGTCTGACGACCCGCGCAAGAAAGGCGAACGATGCCAACCCTCGTCCAAGAGTTCACCGACGTGTTCCGCACGGAGCACCGCGGTGTCCGCGACCTCCTGCTCGACCTGGTGGAGGCGTTCCGGCTCCGCGACACCGAGCGGGTGCGGGAGCTGGTCGCGGCCGTGGACGCCGCGACCGGCCCGCACTTCCGCTACGAGGAGGAGTCGATGTATCCGCAGCTCGTCGCCATCTTCGGCGCCGAGTACGTGGCCAAGCTGCTCGCCGACCACGACGGCGCGATCCGCAACGTCCAGCGGCTCTACACGCTCACCGGGCACGACCGGCTGACGCCCCGCCAGGCCGAGCGGGGGATCGAGCTGACCCGGCAGATCCTCCCGCACGTCAGCGACTGCGACGGGCTGTCCATCATGGTGGAGACCCTCCCGGAGGACACGGTCGACGCCATCCTGACGACCCGGCGCCACGCCCGCGCCGCCGGCCTGAGCCTGCTGACGTGGGCGGCGACGGCGCGGGAGCGGAATGTCTGAGACGGACACGCCGCGCATCGTCCAGGGCGGCATGGGCGCGGGCGTCTCGGGATGGCGGCTGGCGAGCGCCGTCGCCCGGACGGGACAGCTCGGCGTCGTCTCCGGGGTCGCGCTGGACGCCCTGCTCGCCCGCGGGCTCCAGGCCGGGGACGAGGGCGGGCACCTGCGCCGCGCCCTCGCCCACCTGCCGCTGCCCGGGGTGGCCGAGCGCGTCCTGGAGCGCTACTTCGTCCCCGGCGGGATCGAGCCCGGGGAGCGGTTCCGGCCGGTGCCGAAGCTCGGCCTGCGCCCGAACCGGACCCGCGACGAGCTGACCGTCGCCGGGAACTTCGCCGAGGTCTGGCTCGCCAAGCAGGGCCACGGCGGCCCGGTCGGGATCAACTACCTGGAGAAGATCCAGCTCGCCACACCGGCCGCCGCCTACGGGGCGATGCTGGCGGGCGTCGACTACGTCCTGATGGGCGCGGGCATCCCCACCGAGATCCCCGCCCTGCTGGACTCGCTCGCCGCCGGGTGGCCCGGCCGGGTGACGATCACGGTCGCGGGCGCGGAGGAGGGCCGCGAGTTCTCCTTCGACCCCGCGTCGCTGGCCGGGCCCGGGACGCAGGCGGAGGCGCCCCGGCCCCGGTTCCTGGCGATCGTGTCGTCGTCCGTCCTCGCGATGTACCTGCACCGGTCGCCCGCCACCCGCCCGGACGGGTTCGTGCTGGAGTCCGCGGTCGCGGGCGGGCACAGCGCGCCGCCGCGCGGCCGGCTCCGCCTGGACGACGGCGGCGAGCCGGTCTACGGGCAGCGCGACCGGATCGACCCGGCGAAGGTCGCCGTGCTCGGCCTGCCGTTCTGGGTGGCGGGCGGCCGCGCCCGGCCCGGCACGGTGGCCGAGGCGCGCGCGGCGGGCGCCGCCGGCATCCAGGCCGGCAGCGTGTTCGCGCTGTGCCGGGAGTCCGGCCTCGAACCCGGCATGCGCAAGGAGCTCGTCCAGCGGGCGCTGGACGGCACGCTCCGCGTGCGCAACGACCCGCGCGCCTCGCCGACCGGGTTCCCGTTCAAGGTCGCCGCCCTGCCGGGGACGCTGTCCGAGCCGGACGTCTACGCCGAGCGCCCCCGGCTGTGCGACCTGAGCTACCTGCGGACCCCCTACCTCAAGGAGAACGGGACGGTCGGCTACCGCTGCCCGGCCGAACCCGTCGACGCCTACGTCCGCAAGGGCGGGACCGCCGCGGAGACGGCCGGGCGCCGCTGCCTGTGCAACGCGCTCGTCGCGAACATCGGCCACGGCCAGCACCGCCCGGAAGGCTACGTGGAGCCGCCGCTGCTCACCCTCGGCCAGGACCTCGGCTTCCTGCCCGACCTCGTCCGCGCGACCGGCGGCGACTACTCCGCCGCCGACGCCATCGACTACCTGCTGCGAACGTGAGACCGCCGTGACCGTGAAACAGATCCGCGTGCCCCGCCACGACACCGCCGACCGGCCGTTCATCGTGATCTGGGAGGCGACGCAGGCGTGCCCGCTGGCCTGCCGGCACTGCCGCGCCGAGGCCCGGCCCGACCGGGACGCCGGGGAGCTGAGCACGGCCGAGGCGTTCGACCTCATCGAGCAGGTGGCGGCGTTCGGCAGCCCGCCGCCGCTGTTCGTCATCACCGGCGGCGACCCGTTCCAGCGGCCGGACCTGTTCGACCTCGTCCGGCACGGCGACCGCGTCGGCCTGCCGGTCGCGGTCTCCCCGTCGGGCACGCCGACGCTCACCGAGGCCGCCCTCGCCGGGCTGCGGGACGCGGGCGCGCGGGCCGTCTCGCTCAGCCTGGACGGGTCGGACGCGCGGATCCACGACGACTTCCGCGCCACGCCCGGCGTCTACCGCTGGACGCTGGACGCCTGGCGGGCCGCCCGCGGCCTCGGCCTGAAGGTGCAGATCAACACCACCGTCACCGGGCACAACCTGACCGACCTGCCGGAGATCGTGCGGGTCGTCCAGGAGATGGGGGCGCTCACGTGGAGCGCGTTCCTGCTCGTCCCGACCGGGCGCGGCAAGCTGCTGCCCGGCCTCGACCCGCACCAGGTCGAGGACGTCCTCAACTTCGTCTACGACGCGGGCGCCCACATCCCCGCGCGGACGACCGAGGCCCACCATTTCCGGCGCGTCGCCGTCCAGCGGGAGATCCTGCGGCGGCACGGCGCCGACCATACGGCCGCGCTCGGCCTCGGCCCGCTCTACGCGAGCCTGCGGGACCGGCTCGCCGAGATGGACCTGCCGCTGCGGCGCGCCCGGCGCCCGCCCATGGACGTCGGCTCGGCACGCGGGTTCGTGTTCGTCTCGCACCGCGGAACCGTCCACCCCAGCGGGTTCCTGCCGACGCCCGCGGGGAACGTGCGCGGCGGGCGGCTGCCCGACATCTACCGGACCTCGCCCCTGTTCGTCGGCCTGCGCGACCCCGCCAACCTCACCGGGAAGTGCGGCGCCTGCGAGTTCCGGACGCTCTGCGGCGGATCGCGCTCCCGGGCCACGGCCGTGTCCGGCGATCCCTACGCCGCGGAGCCCTGGTGCTCCTACTCCCCCGGTTCGTTCCCCTACCAGGACGAACTCGCCGCCCACGGCGCCGTCCCGCCCGCGTGAGAACCCGTCCCGCCAGCCGGACATATCCCCTGCGAGCTGGGTAGATGAGGCTTGTCAGGGCTTCCGTTCCAAGGGCTGGACAGTGCACATGTTCGAGATCGAGGACATCCGGGAGTGGCGCGGCCGGACGGTGATCGACGAGTCCGGAAGCAAGATCGGTGAGCTGGAGGCCGTCTACGTCGACACCCTCACCGACGAGCCCGCCTTCGCCACCGTCAAGATGGGCATGCCGATGCGGCAGCGGCTCGTGTTCGCGCCGCTCGACGGGGCGACGGTCGGGCCGGACCACGTGCGGCTCGCCCGCTCGAAGAAGCAGATCAAGAACGCCCCCGCGATCGACACGGACGGGGAGCTCCTCGCCGGCGAGGAGGACGCCGTCTTCGCCCACTACGACCTGGCCTACGAGGCAGCGCCCGACGAGCGCCGGCTCGCACGCCGCTGACCATCGACCCGCCAGGGAGGGACGCGCCGTGGCACTGTTCCTGTTCATCCTGCTCATCGCGGTGGCGCTCGGCATCGTCGGCGTCGTCGTGAAGGGCCTGTTCTACCTGCTGATCATCGGCATCGTGGTGCTGGTCGTCGACCTCGTGCTGAGCGGGATACGGCTCGGCCGCCGCGGCCGGTCCCGCCCCGCACGCTAGGTCGGGCGTTCCGCGCGGCCCGCCTCTCACAGCGCCCGGGGGCGCAGTTAGAGGCGGGCCGCGCCGGGTAGCCCGTAGCGCGACGGCCGGACGTGCCGGCGAGCCATTCGACACCGGGGGGCAGCGATGACCACGCCTGAGGAGAACGCGCCGAAGACCCACGACACCGACCAGGTGGTGGCGAAACCGGGCGGCGACCCGGACCGGGATCCGGATCGGGAGCCCCGGCGGCGCCCGGACGACCGGACCGAGCTCGGCGCGGAACTCGAGGACAAGATGGCCGAGAAGGGCCTGTCCCGGGACGACTTCAGCGAATCCTGAACCCGGCGGGGACCGATCGCCCGGCCCCTCCCCGGCACGTCGCGAGCCCGCGGCCGGCGAGGCCGCGGGCTCGCCCGGTCGCGCGCCCGGACCCGTCCGCGCCGTACACGGGCCCGCCCTCGGATGTTTGCGTTAACCACGTCCGCTGTCAAGAGGTGCACAAGCGAACACCCAGGTTGACGGAGATTCGCCCGACTTTCCGGGTGCGCCGCATTGGGGGCCCGGAGAGTGTTGACGAGCAGGTTGGTAACGCTAACAATCGGTGAACGGGCCCGTCCGGGTGCGGGGTCACGGTTGTGGCGCGGCGGGCGGCGGGCTCTTGACATCGCAGTGTGACCGGTAACAGTGTGTCCCGGGACACCGGCACCACCCCCGAGGTGAGACGTGAAGCGTAGGAAGCTCGTCAGCCTGGCGCTGGGCCTCGGCCTCGCGTTCGGCATGACCGCGTGCGGCTCGACGGAGAAGACCGTCGACAAGGAGAAGGCCGAGAACAAGCCGGCGGCCGGCGCCCTCATCGGCGTCACGATGCCGACCCGCTCGTCCGAGCGCTGGATCCACGACGGCGACAACCTGAAGAAGCAGCTGGAGCAGCTCGGCTACAAGGTCGACCTCCAGTACGCCGAGAACGACATCCCCACCCAGGCCAACCAGATCGACAACCAGATCACCAAGGGCGCCCGGCTGCTGATCGTCGCGTCCATCGACGGCACCGCGCTCACCACGCAGCTGCAGAAGGCCGCCGACAAGGACGTCCCGGTCATCGCCTACGACCGGCTGATCCGCAACTCCCCGAACGTCGACTACTACGCCACCTTCGACAACTACAAGGTCGGCGTGCAGCAGGCGACGTCCCTGCTCGTCGGGCTCGGGCTGAAGAAGCCGGACGGGTCGGAGGGCACGGCGAAGGGCCCCTTCAACATCGAGGTGTTCGCCGGCTCCCCCGACGACAACAACGCGACGTTCTTCTACAACGGCGCGATGGACACCCTCAAGCCCTACCTCGACAAGAAGACCCTCGTCGTCAAGAGCGGCCAGAAGGACTTCAAGACCATCGCCACGCTGCGCTGGGACCCGGAGCGCGCGCAGAAGCGCATGGAGGACCTCCTCACCCGCTCCTACGGCGGCGGGACGAAGGTCCAGGGCGTCCTGTCCCCCTACGACGGCCTGTCGATCGGGATCCTGTCGGCGCTCAAGTCCAGCGGCTACGGGACGCCCGGCCAGCCCTACCCGATCGTGACCGGGCAGGACGCGGAGGTCGCGTCGGTCAAGTCGATCATCGCGGGCGAGCAGTACTCGACCATCTACAAGGACACGCGGCAGCTCGCCTCGGTCACGGTGAAGATGGCCGACGCGGTGCTGAAGGGCGGCAAGCCCGAGGTGAACAACACCAAGGACTACGACAACGGCGAGAAGGTCGTGCCGTCCTACCTGCTCAACCCGGTGATCGTGAACAAGGACAACTACCAGAAGGAACTCGTCGACACCGGCTACTACACCGACGCCCAGCTGAAGTAGCGGACGGACGGACGGGCGGGCGCCGCCGCTCCCCCGCGGAGCGGGGCGCCCGCCGGCCCGGAGGAGGACCATGACCGACGCGATACTGCGCATGCGCGGCATCACCAAGACCTTCCCCGCGGTCAAGGCCCTCCAGGACGTGAACCTGGAGGTGCGGCGGGGCGAGATCCACGCGATCTGCGGCGAGAACGGAGCCGGCAAGTCGACGCTGATGAAGGTGCTGTCCGGGGTGTACCCGCACGGCGACTACAGCGGCGAGATCGAGTTCGAGGGCGAGCCGTGCCGGTTCTCCGGCATCCGCGACAGCGAGCAGCGCGGCATCGTCATCATCCACCAGGAGCTGGCGCTCAGCCCGTACCTGTCGATCGCGGAGAACATCTACCTCGGCAACGAGCGCCGGGGGCGGTTCGGGCTCATCGACTGGAACCGGACGAACGCCGACGCGGCCGAACTGCTGGAGCGGGTCGGGCTGCACGAGAACCCGGTGACGCCGGCGATGGACCTCGGCGTCGGCAAGCAGCAGCTCGTGGAGATCGCGAAGGCGCTGTCGAAGCGGGTGCGGCTGCTCATCCTGGACGAGCCGACCGCCGCGCTGAACGACGCCGACTCCGCGCACCTGCTCGACCTGCTGCGCGGGCTGCGCGACGAGGGCATCACCTGCGTGATCATCTCGCACAAGCTGAACGAGATCCGCGCGATCGCCGACTCCACCACGATCCTGCGCGACGGCCGGACGATCGAGACGCTCGACATGGGCGGCGACGTGTCCGAGGACCGCATCATCTCCGGCATGGTCGGCCGCGACCTGGAGCACCGGTTCCCCGACCGCGTCCCCGCCGTCGGCGAGGAGGTGCTGCGGATCGAGGACTGGACCGTCCACTCCCCCACCCAGCGCGGCCGGGTCGTCGTGGACCGCGCCGCGCTCACCCTGCGCCGCGGCGAGATCGTCGGGCTCGCCGGCCTGATGGGCGCGGGCCGGACGGAACTGGCGATGAGCGTGTTCGGCCGCAGCTACGGCACCGGGATCACCGGCCGGATCTACAAGGACGGCCGGGAGATCTCCGTCCGCACGGTCACCGACGCGATCCGGCACGGGCTCGCGTACGCGACCGAGGACCGCAAGACCTACGGGCTGAACCTCATCGAGGACGTCAAGCGGAACGTCTCCGCGGCCGGGCTGCGCGGCCTCGCCAGGGCCGGCTGGGTGGACGACAACCGCGAGTTCGAGGTCGCCGAGCGGTTCCGCAAGGAGATGAACATCAAGGCGCCGAGCGTCCTGTCGGTGACCGGGCAGCTGAGCGGCGGCAACCAGCAGAAGGTCGTCCTGTCGAAGTGGATCTTCACCGACGCGGACGTGCTGATCCTGGACGAGCCGACCCGCGGCATCGACGTGGGCGCCAAGTACGAGATCTATTCGATCATCAACCGGATGGCCGACCAGGGCCGGGCGGTGCTGGTGATCTCGTCCGAGCTGCCGGAGCTGATCGGGATCTGCGACCGCCTGTACGCGATGGCGGGCGGCCGGATCACCGGCGAGGTGAGCCGCGCGGACGCGACCCCCGAGCGGCTGATGCACTACATGACCCAGACCGAGGAGACCAGAACATGAGCAGCGTGGCGCCGGCCGACCGGGCCGTGTCCCCGCCGCCGGCGGAGAAGCCGGCCCCGCGCCGGGGCCTGCCGGTCAACCTGCGGCAGAGCGGGATCTACATCGCGTTCGGGCTGATCGTGGCGCTGTTCGCGGTGCTCACCGACGGGCAGCTGCTGTCCCCGCAGAACATCTCCAACATCATCGTCCAGAACTCCTACATCCTGATCCTGGCCATCGGCATGATCCTGATCATCATCGGCGGGCACATCGACCTGTCGGTCGGGTCGGTGGTCGCCGTGACGGGCGCGATCGCGGCCGTGCTGATGGTCGAGCACAGCGTGCCGTGGCCGCTCGCGGTGCTGCTGACGATCCTCGCCGGCGCCGCGATCGGCGCGTGGCAGGGCTACTGGATCGCCTACTTCGAGATCCCGGCGTTCATCGTGACGCTGGCCGGGATGCTGGTGTTCCGGGCGCTGACCCTGACCGTCCTCGGCAACCAGGGCATCGGCCCGTTCCCGGACGAGGTGCGGACGATCGCCAACGGCTTCCTGTCCGGCTACCTCGGCAACGTCGCGCTCGGGCCGCTCGGCGGCGCCGACCTGTTCACGCTGCTCGCCGCGCTGGCCCTGGTCGGCGGGTACGTCGGGCTCGGCTGGCGGAACCGGCAGGGGCGCATCGGCTACGGGCAGAAGGTCGAGCCGCTCACCGTGTTCGCGCTGCGGAACGCGCTCGCCGTCGTGGTCGTCATGTTCATGGCCGTGCAGCTCGCCCGGTTCAAGAACATGCCGTGGGTGCTCGTCCTGCTGGGCGTGCTCGTCCTCGGCTCCACGCTGGTGATGAACCGGGCCGTGTTCGGCCGGCACGTGTACGCGCTCGGCGGCAACCCGCTCGCGGCGCGGCTGTCCGGCATCAAGGTGAAGTCGGTGTCGTTCTGGCTGTTCGTGAACATGGGCGTCCTGTCGGCCGTCGCCGGGATCGTGTTCGCCGGACGGCTCAACCAGGCGGGCCCGACCGCCGGGAACATGTTCGAGCTGGACGCGATCGCGGCGGCGTTCATCGGCGGCGCGGCCGTGCAGGGCGGCGTCGGCAAGGTGGTCGGCGCGATCACCGGCGGCCTGATCATGGGCGTGATCAACAACGGGATGTCGCTGCTCGGCGCGCCGAGCGAGCGGGTCATGCTGATCAAGGGCCTGGTGCTGCTGGCGGCGGTCGCGTTCGACATCTGGACGAAGCGGCGCGCCGGGACGTCCCGCTGACCGGGCCGCCGCGGACGGCGGACCCGGTATGTTCCGAGGAGACATGACCGCCACCCCACCGCCGGCCCGGCCCGGGCTCCGCGACGTCGCCCGGCTCGCCGGGGTCTCGCACCAGACCGTGTCGCGGGTGTTCAAGAACCATCCGATGGTCAGCCCGAAGACCCGCGACCGGGTGCTGGCCGCGGCCGCGCAGCTCGACTTCCGGCCGAACGCGGCGGCGCGGGCCCTCGCCACCGGCCGGTCCCGGACGCTCGGCGTGGTCAGCTTCGACACGGCGCTGTTCGGCCCGGCGTCGATCATCGCGGCGATCGAGCGGACCGCCCGCGCCGCCGAGTTCTTCACCAGCGTCGCGAGCCTGGAGTCGCCGGGGCACGGCGCGGTGGCGGGGGCGGTCGACCGGTTCCGCGACCAGGGCGTGGACGGCATCATCATGATCCCCGGGCACGTCCCGCCGGACGAGGCGCTGCGGCACCTGCCCGGCGACCTGCCGACCGTCCTGCTGGGGCCGGCGGCCGCCGTGCCGACCGTGTCCGCCGACCACTACCTGGCGCCCCGCGAGGCGGTCCGGTACCTCCTCGGGCTCGGGCACCGGACCGTCCACCACGTGCCGGGCCCGGCCGACTGGTCGGAGGCGACCGAGCGCACCCGCGGCTGGCGGGACGCCCTCGCCGAGGCCGGCGCCGCCGTCCCGGACTGCGCGCCCGGCGACTGGAGCGCCCGGTCCGGCTACGAGCGCGGCCGGCTGCTCGCCGCCGACGGCGACGTCACGGCGGTGTTCGCGGCGAACGACCAGATCGCGCTGGGCCTGCTGTGGGCGATCCACGAGAGCGGCCGCCGGGTGCCCGACGACGTCAGCGTGATCGGGTTCGACGACATCCCGGAGGCGGCGTTCCTCACCCCGCCGCTCACCACCGTCCGGCAGGACTTCACCGCCCTCGGCCGCCACTGCGTCGAACTGCTGATAGCGCAACTCACGGGCGAGCCCCCGGCATCAGACGACCCGAAACTCGTCCCCAGCCGCCTGGTCATCCGCCGCAGCACCGCCCCCGCCCGTTGACCTGCGGCGTGTTGTTGTTTTGAGGGGCCCCATAACAACAACACGCCGCAGGTCAACGGAGGGCGCGGAGGCGGTGCATGATCGCGCCGTCGGCGAAGTGGTCGTGGAGGCCGCGGTAGATCTCGTAGAGGGCGTCGTAGGCGTCGGCGCGGGCCCGGTCGGGGACGTAGGCGGACGGCACGCGGCGCCCCATCGCGGCGGCGGCCGAGGTGATGTCGGGGTGGGCGCCGGCGGCGACGGCGGCGTGGACGGCGGAGCCGAGCGCCGGGCCCTGCGCCGACCCGATGACCGACAGCGGGCGGCGCAGCACGTCCGCGTACACCTGCATGAGGAAGGCGTTCTTCACCAGGCCGCCCGCGACGACGAACTCCTCGACGGGGACGCCGGACGCCTCGAACGTCTCCACGATCATCCGGGCGCCGAACGCGGTGGCCTCGATCAGCGCCCGGTAGACGTCCTCGGGTTTCGTGGCGAGCGTCTGGCCGACGATCAGGCCGGACAGGTCGTGGTCGACGAGGACCGAGCGGTTCCCGTTGTGCCAGTCGAGCGCGACGAGGCCGTGCCGTCCGACCGGCTGGGCCTCGGCGAGCGCGGTCAAGTGTTCGTGGACGGTCCGCCCCGCGGCGGCGGCGACCTGGTTGTAGTAGGCGGGCACGCAGTTGTCGACGAACCAGCCGAAGATGTCGCCGACGCCGGACTGCCCGGCCTCGTACCCCCACAGGCCGGGCACGATGCCGTCGGCGACGACGCCGCACATGCCGGGGACCTCGGCGAGCAGGCCGGACGACATGACGTGGCAGGTGGACGTCCCCATGATCGCGACCATCTGGCCGGGGCGGACGGCGTCGGCCGCGGCGGCGGTGACGTGCGCGTCGACGTTGCCGACCGCGACGGCGATGCCCGCGGGCAGGCCCGTCCAGGCGGCGGCCTCCGCGGTCAGCGTCCCGGCGAGGCCGCCGAGCGGCGCGAGGTCGTGGCCGAGCTTGGCGGGGAAGCCGGCGAAGCCGGGGTGGAGCGCGCCGAGGAACTCCCGCGACGGGTACCGTCCGTCCTGGTAGATGCCCTTGTACCCGGCCGTGCAGACGTTGCGGGACTCGGCGCCGGTGAGCCGCCAGACGATCCAGTCGGCGGCCTCGATCCAGCGGTCGGCCTCCGCGTACAGCTCCGGGTCCTCTTCGAGCAGCTGCAGGGCCTTCGCGAACTCCCACTCCGAGGAGATCTTGCCGCCGTAGCGGCGCAGCCACGGCTCGCCGCGCTCGGCGGCCAGGGCGTTGATCCGGTCGGCCTGCGGCTGCGCGGCGTGGTGCTTCCACAGCTTCGGCCAGGCGTGCGGACGGTCCGGGTACCGCTCGCAGAGGGGCGTGCCGTCCGCCGTCGCGGGCAGGACGGTGCAGGCGGTGAAGTCGGTGCCGATCCCGATGACCCGCGAGGCCGGGACGCCCGCGACGGCGAGCGCCTTCGGGACGGCGAAGCGCAGCACGTCCACCCAGTCCCCGGGGGCCTGGAGGGCCCAGTCGGGCGGCAGGCCGGCGCCGGACGGCAGCGCCTCGTCGATCACCCCGTGGCCGTACTCGTGGACGCCGTCGCCGAGTTCGGCGCCGTCCCGGACGCGGACGACCACCGCCCGCCCCGACAGCGTGCCGAAGTCGACCCCGACGACGTACCGCTCGTCCGCGCTCATGCGCCTCTCCTCCAGGACCTGCTCGTCACAGACCGCGGGCCAGGCGATGGTACGCCTGGTTCCAGCGGATCTCCTTGGTGAACTGACGCAGCGTGGTGCCGGCGTCGATGGTGAGCAGCTCGACCCCGGCCATCTCGGCGAGGTCGTCCAGCTCGTCCGCGCCGAGCGCCGCGGACAGGACGGTGTGGTGCGGCGCGCCCGCGGTCAGCCACGCCTCGGTGGACGTGCGCAGGTCGGGCAGCGGGCGCCACACCGCGCGGGCGACGGGCAGCCGCGGCAGCGGCTCCGGCGGCGCGACGACCTGGATCTCGTTCGCGACGAGCCGGAACCGGTCGCCCATGTCGGCGAGGCCCGCCACGACCGCGCGGCCGGGTTCGGCGTCGAAGACGAGCCGCACCGGGTCCTCGCGCCCGCCGATGGACAGCGGGTGGATCTCCAGCGACGGGCGCCCGGCCGCGATGGACGGGCAGACCTCCAGCATGTGCGCGCCGAGGATCAGCTCGTTGCCGGGCTCCAGGTGGTAGGTGTAGTCCTCCATGAACGAGGTGCCGCCGGGCAGCCCGGCGGCCGCGGCCTTCAGCGTGCGCAGCAGCGCCGCCGTCTTCCAGTCGCCCTCGCCGCCGAAGCCGTAGCCGTCCGCCATCAGCCGCTGCACGGCGAGGCCGGGCAGCTGCCGCAGCCCGCCGAGGTCCTCGAAGTTCGTGGTGAACGCCTTGAAGCCGCCCTCGCCGAGGAACGTCCGCAGCCCCAGCTCGACGCGGGCGCCGTAGCGCAGCGACGCGTGCCGCTCGCCGCCCGCGCGCAGCGCCGCGGCGACGTCGTAGACGTCCTCGTACTCCTTGACCAGCTCGGTGACGTCGACGTCCGGGACGGCGTCCACCACGTCGACCAGGTCGTTCACGCCGTAGGTGTTGACGGAGACGCCGAACCGGAGCTGCGCCTCGACCTTGTCGCCCTCGGTGACCGCGACGTCCCGCATGTTGTCGCCGAACCGGGCGAGCTTCAGCGTGCGCAGCTCGTGGTGCCCGGCCGCCGCCCGCGCCCACCCGGCGACGCGCGCGCCCACCGCCGGGTCGGCGACGTGCCCGGCGACGGTCTTGCGGGCGACGCCGAGCCGCGACTGGACGTAGCCGAACTCCCGGTCGCCGTGCGCCGCCTGGTTGAGGTTCATGAAGTCCATGTCGATCGAGTGCCAGGGCAGCTCGACGTTCGCCTGCGTGTGCAGGTGCAGGAGCGGCTTGGCCAGCGCGTCCAGGCCGGCGATCCACATCTTCGCCGGGGAGAACGTGTGCATCCACGCGATGAGGCCGATGCAGGAGTCGTCGGCGCTCGCGTCCAGGCACGTCCGGCGGATCGCGTCCGCGTCGGTCAGGACGGGCATCCAGCGGAGCGCGACGGGCAGCGCCTCGCCGAGCCGCGCGGCGATCGCCCCGGACTGCTCGGCGACCTGGCGGAGGGTGTCGGCGCCGTACAGGCCCTGGCTGCCGGTGAGGAACCAGATCTCGCGGTTCGGAAAGCTCATGGTCGGCCCCTCTGCCCGTAGACGTTCTGGTAGCGGTCGTACAGCCGGTCGACGTCGCCGGCGTCCATCGGCAGCGGGTCGCCGAGCTGGCGGGACAGGTGGACGGTGCGGGCGGCGTCCTCGCACATCACGGCCGCCTTGACCGCGGCGCGGGCGTCGGCGCCGATGGTGAACACGCCGTGGTTGCGCATGAGGACGGCCGGGCTGCGGTGCCCGGCGAGCGTCTCGACGATGCCGCGGCCGATGTCGTCGCCGCCGATGAGCGCGAACGGGCCGACCGGGATCTCGCCGCCGAACTCGTCCGCCATCGCCGTCAGCACGCACGGGATCGGCTCGTCGCGCGCCGCCCACGCCGTCGCGTAGGTGGAGTGCGTGTGCACCACTCCCCCGACGTCGGGGCGGTGCCGGTACACGTACGCGTGGGCGAACACGTCGCTGGACGGCCTGAGCGGCGCCTCGCCGATCGGCGCGCCCTCCAGGTCGCACAGCACCATCGACTCGGGGGCGAGGTCGGCGTAGGCGACGCCGCTCGGCTTGATCAGGAAGGCGTCGCCGCTCACCCGGGCGGAGACGTTCCCGGCCGTCCACACGACGAGCCCGCATTCGACGAGCATCCTGTGCAGGTCGGCGAGTTCGGTGCGGAGCGCGGTGTGCTCCGAGCGCCCTCCGGGCGAAGCCCCGGGGGTCTGGGGGTCCGCCCCCAGGGGGGACTCTGTCATGTCCGCTCCTCTGTTAGCGCTAACATCAACGGGACGACGAAGGGGCTCTCCGGTACCGGCGGGGGTCAGGTGCGGCGGCGCACCCCGGTGCTCTCCCGGACGACGAGCTCGGGTTCGACCACGCGGCGGGCGCCGGACGGCTCGGGAACCGGCCGGGAGGCCCCCTCGATCCGGTCCAGCAGCAGGGCGAACGCGCGCCGCCCCACCTCGCCGAAGTTCTGCCGGACGGTGGTCAGCGGCGGCGGGAAGTAGGCGGCCTCGGGGACGTCGTCGAAGCCGACGACGCTGACGTCGCCCGGCACGTCGCGGCCGGCCTCGCGCAGCGCGCGCAGCAGGCCGAGGGCCATCGCGTCGTTGGCCGCGAAAACGGCGGTGACCTCGGGGTCAGCGGCGATCTGCCGGCCGTGCTCGTAGCCGGACCTGGCGCTCCAGTCGCCCGCCGGCATGGCGGGGACGGCGCGGCCCGCGGCCTCCAGCGCGGCGCGCCAGCCGGCCGCGCGGCCGCTCGCGTCCACCCAGTCGGCGGGGCCGCCGAGGTGCACGACGGTGTCGTGCCCGAGGCTGAGCAGGTGCCGGACGGCGCGCTCGGCGCCGTCCCGGTGGTCGACCGCCACGGCGGGGAACGGGACGTCCCCGGCCGCGCCGACCGCGACCAGCGGGGTGTCGGAGGGCAGTTCCCGCAGCCCGTCGGCCGCCGACTGGTGCGGGGCCACCACCATGATCCCGTCGGCGGACTGGGCGCGCAGCCGCTCCACGCCCTCGCCGATCGAGCGCCGGTTCAGCGAGCTGAGGCTGACGATGCTGACGTTGTAGCCGTGCTCGCGGGCGGCCTGCTCGATGCTGAACACCGTGGACGCGGGCCCGTACAGCGTGGTGTCGAAGCTGACCACGCCGAGCACCCCGGACCGGCCGGTGGCGAGCACCCTCGCCGCCGAGTTCGGCCGGTAGTCGAGGGCCTGCACCGCCGCCATCACCCGGGCGCGCGTCTGCGGCCGCACCTTCTCGGGCGTGTTCAGCACGCGCGACACGGTCATCGCCGAGACGCCGGCCATCGCGGCCACGTCCTCCATCACCGCCAGCCGCCGGCCGTCGGGCGCCTCCGGTGATTCGGCGGCCACATCGCCTCCCCGAGCCGAGCCATCACTACGACCCGAATGTTTGCGCTAACTCAGCAGAATGTCAACAGGCGGACGGCGCGCGGCGGCGCCGTCCACCAGTCATCTCTCCAGGCGGCGGACGGCGAGTCCGGCGAGGACGGCCGCGGCGCGCGGGCGTCCGAGACGGCGCCGCGGACCTGGGACGACCCCGGTACCGAGGGCGGGCCGGACGCGCTCGCCGCCCGGCCGCGCGCCGGGCCGCCCCGGGCCGTCGCGCCGCGCCGCCCCTAACCTCTATCGTGGGGTACCGCCCGCGACCGCACCGCCCGATCACGGCCGGGACGAGCCGCGGCGATGCCGCCGGGGGCGAGGCGGGCGCCCGCGGGCGCCGGCCCGCCGAAGAGGACTCCGTGCGAAAGGCCGAGGGTGTGAGTCAGCGACGACCGCGGCCGCCGGGCGACGAGCCGGCGGGCGAGGGGACGGGCGGCGTCCCGGACGATGTCGCGGCCGCCGTGGAGCGGGTGCTGAGCACGACGGCGCTGCTGTGGAGCCGCGCGGAGCAGGGGCTCGAACCCGCGATCTCGCCGATCCAGCTGCGCGCCGTCGAGGCGATCTCGCGCGCCGGGCAGCTGAACCTCGGCGGGCTGGCCGAGGAGCTCGGCGCCATCCCCTCGTCGACGAGCCGGCTGTGCGACCGACTGGAGGCCGCCGGGCTGATCATGCGCGAGCCCGCCCGCGCCGACCGGCGGGAGATCATCGTCCGGCTCAGCGACCAGGGCGAGCAGTTGCACGCGCAGCTGGTCCGGCGGCGGCGCGCGGCCGTGCGGGACGTGCTGGTGCTGCTGTCGCCGGGGTCCCGGGCCCGGCTGATCGACGCGCTGACGGAGTTCGGCCAGGCGTCCGAGCGGCGGGCGCCGGGCGGCGGGCGGGCGGTCGACTCCCGGACGGCCTGACCCCCGCGGATCCCCGTGGTTTCGCCCGGTTTCAGGGCGTCCGTCCACAGCTCGACGTCAAGTATTTGCTATAGGGCAAACTCTTTGACAGTCTTCCCCCTGCGGTCCACGGCCCCCGCCTACGCACAGGCGCGGGACGGCCGCATCATGGAGATGGGGTCGCGATGAGCACGCAGGGCCGCCCGGCCGGGGCTGAGCAGGGCCGTCCGGCCGGGGCCGAGCAGGGGGGACGCGCGGCGGGCGGGCACGGCCCGGCCGGGATCGAGCGGGTGCTGCGGGCGGCGCCCGCGCACGCGGTGCCCGAGGCGCTGGCGGGCGCGATCGTCCGGGAGTACCCGCAGGTCTCGCGGGTCCGGCTGCTGGTGAGCGACTACCACACGCGCGTCCTGCTGCCGGTCGCGCCGCTTCCCGGCGAGGCCGGCTCCGGCGCGGCCCGCTCCGGCGAGGACGACGCGGTCGCCATCCGGCAGAGCACGGCGGGGCGGGCCTACGTCTCCCGCGGCGTCCTGCTCGCCGTGCCCGAGGAGGGCGACGGCGCGGACGGCGGGCCGCGCGACACGACGACCTACATCCCGGTGACCGCGCGCGGCGAGCGGCTCGGCGTCCTCGAAGTGGTCTCGGCCGGGCCCTGGGGCACCCCGGACGCGCTGGCGGAGATCGGCGAGATGCTCGGCACCGCCCTGAAGGTCGCGTGGAACTGGACCGACCGGTACGAGCGGGCCCGGCGCCGCCAGCGCCTCACCCTCGCCGCCGAGCTCCAGTGGCAGCTGCTCCCCGGGCACGCGTGCGCGGACGAGGGGTTCAGCCTCGCCGGGCACCTGGAGCCCGCGTACTCGATCGGCGGGGACAACTTCGACTGGTCCGCCGAGCACGACCATCTGGCGCTGACCGTCACCAACGGGGCGGGCACCGGCATCAGCGCGGCCCTGCTGACCTCGCTGACCGTCGGCGCGCTGCGCAACGCGCGCCGCTCCGGCGCCGACCTCGGCGAGCAGGCGAGCCTGGCGAACGACATGGTGCACGCCCGCTACGGCGGCCGGGAGTTCACCGAGACCCTCGTCATGCGGATCGACGTCGCGAGCGGGACCGTGCACGTCATCGACGCGGGCTCGCCGCGGATCCTGCGGCTGCGCGGCACCGAGGTGACCCGGGTGCCGCTGGAGCAGCAGCTCCCGCTCGGCATGTTCCCCGACACCGAGTACCGCCCGCAGCAGTTCGGCCTCGCCCCCGGCGACCGGCTGGTCATCGTCAGCGACGGCGTCTTCGCCGCGCGGACCGCGCGCGGCGAGTTCGGGACGCTCGTGCTGGAGCAGGCGACCCGGCGCAGCCGCCTGCAGGACGCGGCGGAGGTGCCGCTGACCATCATCAACGAGCTGATCGAGTACCACGAGGGCGCCGGTCTCGCCGACGACGCGGTCGTGGTGTGCCTCGACTGGCACCCCCCGGCGGCCGGGAGGTAATCTCCCGCTTACCGACCCTTCGCCGGTCCCCCCGCGAGCCGAGGAGCCCCCATGCCGGAACTGAGCGCCGCCGATACCGTACGGGCCGCGGACCCGGTCGTCCACGACATCGGCGCGGCGTGGATGCTCGACCCGGCGGTCTCCCGGCACGGCAAGGAACTGGGGTACGCGAACCCGTTCGCGTTCTACGTCGCCGGGCGCGGCGGCGTGCTCGGGGACGTGGACGCCAGCGTCGTGTCGGCGTCGTTCGGCTGGTTCGAGCCCGGCTTCGTCCGGGCCATGTGGGACGAGGGCGTCGCCGTCGCCGGGGCCCGCGAGGCGGCGCGGCGGTACGCGACGGCGTGCACGGCCTGGGCCGAGAAGCGCCTCCCGGACGACCCGCGCCTCTGCGCACTCGCCGAGCGGGCCGCCGCGGCGGCCGAGGGGTCGGCGCTGCCGCTGTTCGCCGGCTGGCGCGCCGAGCCCCTGCCGGACGGCGGCCCCGCCCGGCTGGTGCAGGCGCTGCACGTGCTGCGCGAGCTGCGCGGGGCGCTGCACCTCGTCGCGACGACCGCGGTCGGCCTGACTCCGCTGGAGGCCGTGCTCACCCGCAGCGGGGACGACAGGGCCCGGTTCCTCGCCTGGCAGGGCGACCTGCCCGACTGCACGGAGCTCAAGCCGCTCCTCCTGGAGGCCGACGAGATCACCGACCGCCTCGCGGCCAGGGTGTACGAGCGCGCCCTGACGCCGTCCGAGCGCGCCGAGTTCGCGGACCTGGCGGCGAAGGCGGGCTCGGCCGTCCTCTCCTGACCGGCGCTTCCGGACGGCTTTGTCGCGGCGGGACAAGAGCCGCGCGGAGATTGTGCAAATGGACGACTGTCGTCGGCAGAACGACGGGTTCATTGTTGCCCCATGACCGATCGCCTCCGGAAAAGGAGCACGTGATGGGGCTTCCTGCACTCCCCGCGGCGGTGCTCGCCGCGTCCGCGCTGGTCCTCGGCGCGGTGGCCGGGCCGGTGAGCGCGCGCGAGGCGGACCGGTCCGAGACGCCCGTCCCGTCCGGTTCGCCGGTCACCGACGTCAGCGAGTCGGCGGTGCGGGTCAGGGTGCCGCTGCCGGCCTCCGCCGGCCCGCATCCGGAGACCTGCGACTGGCTGTCGTACCTGCGGTTCCGGCACAAGGACGGGCCCGCCGAGTCGGCGCGGGCCGACCGGATCCTCGTCGCGCAGCCCGGCATCCTGGAGGGCGCGGGCGCGTTCGACAGCGTCGCGCGGAACACGGTGTCGGCGGCGGCGAAGAGCGGGAGGCACATCGAGTTCTGGGCGCTGGACCGGCGGTCCAACTGCCTTGAGGACCCGACCGGGCTCCAGGCCGGGCTCAAGGCGAAGGACGCCCACCTCGCCGTGGACTACTACTACCGGCAGAAGGAGGTGGACGGGCGGAGGTTCGCCGGCTACCAGAGCAACGACCAGGTGAGATGGCTGCAGAACGTCGGCCTGGAGCAGACCGTCCGCGACCAGTACGACCTGATGGTCCACGAGCTCCCCGACCAGGCCGCGCGCAAGCGGACGATGCTGTGCGGCGGCCATTCCCTCGGCGGCGTCCTGACCGGGTTCTTCGCGAAATGGGACTTCGACGGGAACCGCTCCACCACGGACGACGCCGGCTACAACCAGTGCTCCGGCTACTTCGCGCTCGACACCCGGATCTCGACGGGGCTGCCGGGCATGGACGGCCAGATCCCGCAGGAGTGGGTGCCGCTCGTCCAGTTCGGCGCGGGCGCCGTCCAGGCCGGGCTGGACACCGGGGTGATCCCGCGGGCACTGTCGGCCCCGGCGGTGGTCAACACCGAGACGATGAACCTGCTCGGCGTCGCGGGCCTCGCGGCCGGCCTCGACCCGGGCGGCCTCTCCGACCTCGCGACGTACGTCCCGTCCGGGTTCAACCAGGACATGACGTACCGGCTGCTGTTCTCCAAGGACTACCCGACGTTCCTCAAGGGCTCCCCGACGGTCAAGGACTTCCGGTTCAGCAACGCCGCCGCGCTCGGCGGGCTGCTGGACGACAACTCCCAGCCGCTCGCGTTCATGCAGGCCAGCGTCGGCTTCTGGGACGGCGGCAAGATCGTCGACAAGGAGTTCCCGGCGCCGAACAACCTCGACGCGCTCGGGCTCGGCGGGCTGTCCGCGCTGCTCGGCAAGGACAAGAAGGCGATTCCGGACGAGCCGGGCGGCCCCCTGTTCACGTGGCGGAACTACGACCGCGTCGGCGCGCCCGACGACCCGGGCCACACGTCCAAGGACGGCACGCCGTTCACGTCCGCCGGCAAGGAGGTCACCGACATCGCCGAGCTGGCCCGCAGCCTGTCGGAGCACCCGCTCGACTTCACCGAGCACTACTTCCCCACCAAGATGGTCACCGACATCGCGCTGGCGGGCTCGCCCGGCATCGCGGACGACGCCGTCCACGAGGGCGGCATCGCGGCGAACCCGATCCTCAACCTGGAGGCCGGCGACGGCCTCGGGTCCCGCGACCCGCAGCCCGGCGACGTCATCGCGCCCGGCTACCAGCACCTCGACGTGCTGACCGCGTCCGCCGTCCAGAACGGCGGAGGGCCCGAACCGATCTCGACGAACCTCGCCGCCTTCGCCGTCCGCTGACCGCCGCACCCGCCGCCCGCCGCCCTGCCCCCGTGCCGTCCGGAAAGTCGGCCACGGCTTTGTTTTGCGGATCGGGCGGCGGGTAGGTGGACGGCGCGCCAACGGTGAGGGGTGGTGTGACGTGGGCGTTCGCACATGGATCGAGTCGTGGCCCGTCTACCGCCAGTTCACCGGCGACGACCCGCTCGGCCGCGGAGCCGCGGCGAAGAGCGCCGGGACCGAGCGCATCGAGGCGCGGGTGAGCACCGCCGACAAGGTCGTGAAGTCCGTCTGCCCGTACTGCGCGGTCGGCTGCGGGCAGGACGTGTACGTCAAGGACGGCGCGGTCACCCAGATCGAGGGCGACCCCGACTCGCCGGTCAGCCGGGGCCGGCTGTGCCCGAAGGGCTCGGCCAGCCTCCAGCTGACCACCGGTTCGGCCCGCGAGCACCGCGTCCTCTACCGGCGGCCGGGCGGCACGGACTGGGAGCCGCTCGACCTCGGCACGGCGATGGACATGATCGCCGACCGGGTGATCGACGCGCGCCGACGCGGCTGGCAGTGGCATGAGAACAGCCGGCAGGTGCGGCGCACCCTCGGAGTCGCCAGCCTCGGCGGCGCGACGCTCGACAACGAGGAGAACTACCTGATCAAGAAGCTGTTCACCGCGCTCGGCGCGGTGCAGATCGAGAATCAGGCCCGCGTTTGACACTCCTCCACCGTTCCCAGTCTGGGAACCTCGTTCGGACGCGGCGGCGCGACCACCTTCCAGCAGGACCTGCAGAACTCGGACTGCATCGTCATCCAGGGCTCGAACATGGCCGAGTGCCATCCGGTCGGGTTCCAGTGGGTGATGGAGGCGAAGGCGCGCGGCGCGAAACTGATCCACGTGGACCCGCGGTTCACCCGGACCAGCGCGCTCGCGGACGCGCACGTCCCGCTCCGCGCGGGCAGTGACATCGCGTTCCTCGGCGGGATCGTCAACTACGTCCTGGAGAACGACAAGTACTTCCGCGACTACGTGGTGGCCTACACCAACGCGCCGGTGATCCTCGGCGAGGACTTCCGCGACACCGAGGACCTCGACGGCGTGTTCTCCGGCCTGGACCCGGAGAAGCGCAGCTACGACCACACGACGTGGCAGTACGCGGGCATGGAGGTCCAGTCGGCCGCCGGCGATCGCGACATGGAGTACGACGAGCAGCTCGAGTCCGTCGCGGAGGCGGGGCGCGGCGAGGCGCACGGCTCGGGCGGCCCGGCGATCGGCGTCGGCGACCCCGAGCGCGACCCGGACCTGGAGCACCCGCGGTGCGTGTTCCAGGTGCTCAAGCGGCACTACGCGCGCTACACGCCGGAGATGGTCGAGCGGATCTGCGGCGTCCCGCAGGACCAGTTCCTGAAGGTGTGCGAGCTGCTCACCGAGAACTCGGGCCGGGACCGGACGTCCGCGTTCGTCTACTCGGTGGGCTGGACGCAGCACACGGTCGGCGCCCAGTACATCCGGACGGCGGCGATCCTGCAGAGCCTGCTCGGCAACATCGGGCGGCCCGGCGGCGGCATCCTGGCGCTGCGCGGCCACGCGTCCATCCAGGGCTCGACGGACATCCCCACGCTGTTCAACCTGCTGCCCGGCTACATCCCGATGCCGCACGCGCACACCAACGAGGACCTGGACGCGTTCGTCCAGGGCGAGTCGGCGAAGAAGGGCTTCTGGGGCGACATGCGGGCGTACACCGTGAGCCTGCTGAAGTCGTACTGGGGCGACGCGGCGACCGAGGACAACGACTACTGCTTCGACTACCTGCCGCGGCTGACCGGCTCGCACAGCACGTACGAGACGGCGATGGCGCAGATCGACGGCGTGTGCAAGGGCTACTTCCTGATGGGCGAGAACCCGGCCGTCGGGTCCGCCAACGCCAAGATCCAGCGGCTCGGGATGGCGAACCTCGACTGGCTCGTCGTCCGCGACTTCTCGCTGATCGAGTCGGCGACCTGGTGGAAGGACGGCCCGGAGATCGAGTCGGGCGAGATGCGCACCGAGGACGTCGGCACCGAGGTGTTCTTCCTGCCCGCCGCCGCGCACACCGAGAAGGACGGCAGCTTCACCAACACCCAGCGGATGCTCCAGTGGCACCACGCGGCGGTGGAGCCCGCCGGGGACGCGCGCAGCGACCTGTGGTTCATGTACCACCTGGGCCGGATCATCCGGGAGAAGCTCGCCGGGTCCGACGACGAGATGGACCGTCCGGTCCTCGACCTGACGTGGGACTACCCGACGCACGGCCGGCTGGACGAGCCGGACGCGGAGGCGGTGCTCGCCGAGATCAACGGCTTCGACGCCGACGGGAACCCGCTGTCGTCCTACACGCAGCTGAAGGACGACGGGTCGACCAGGTGCGGCTGCTGGATCTACTGCGGCTGCTACGCGGACGGCGTCAACCAGCCCGCCCGCCGCAAGCCCGGCAAGGACCAGAGCTGGGTCGCGCCCGAATGGGGCTGGGCGTGGCCGATGAACCGGCGCATCATCTACAACCGCGCGTCCGCCGACAAGGACGGCAAGCCGTGGAGCGAGCGCAAGGCCTACGTCTGGTGGGACGCGGACGAGGGCACGTGGACGGGCCATGACGTGCCCGACTTCATCGCCGACCGCCCGCCCGACTACAAGCCGCCGCGCGACGCGACGGGCCCGGACGCGCTCGCCGGCGACGACCCGTTCATCATGCAGGCGGACGGGAAGGCGTGGCTGTTCGTCCCGGCCGGGCTGACCGACGGCCCGCTGCCGGCGCACTACGAGCCGCAGGAGTCGCCGTTCACGAACCCGCTGTACGGGCAGCAGTGCAACCCCGTCCGGCACCTGCTGCCGCCGCATCCCGACAACCGGTACGCGCCGAGCGGCGCCGCGCCGGGCGCGGACGTCTACCCGTTCGTGGCGACGACGTACCGGCTCACCGAGCACCACACGGCGGGCGGGATGTCGCGCTGGCAGCCGTACCTGGCCGAGTTGCAGCCGGAGTTCTTCTGCGAGGTGTCGCCGGAGCTCGCGGCCATGCGGGACCTGGCGCACGGCGGCTGGGCGACGATCGTCAGCCCGCGCGCCGTCGTCGAGGCCCGCGTCCTGGTGACCGACCGGATGTCGCCGCTCGTCGTGGCCGGGCGGACGATGCACCAGATCGGCCTGCCCTACCACTGGGGCCCGAACGGCTACAGCACCGGCGACGCCGCGAACGAGCTGCTGCACCTGTCCCTGGACCCGAACACCCACATCCAGGAGGCGAAGGCGCTCACGTGCGACATCCGCCCCGGCCGCCGCCCGCGCGGCGCCGCCGCGGGCGCGCTCGTCCGCCGCTACCGGGAGCGGGCCGGCGTCACCGAGGACACGGGCACCCAGCTTTAGCGGATGACGAGGGGGTGCTCCCCGGCCGGGACCAGTTCGCCGATGACGGGATCGCCGGGGATCTCGCCCGCGACGAGGAGGCCGCCGGACGTCTGCGCGTCGGCGAGGAGGAGGCGGTCCTCCTCGGGCGTGCCGCCGAAGTCGGTGTGCGGCGCCACCCAGTCGAGGTTGCGGCGGGTGCCGCCGCTGACGTACCCGGCGCGCAGGGCCGCGCGGGCGCCGTCCAGGTAGGGGACGGCGGCGGCGTCGACGACGGCGGTCACGCCGGACGCGCGGGCCAGCTTGTAGAGGTGCCCGAGGAGCCCGAACCCGGTCACGTCCGTGGCGCAGACGGCGCCGGCGCCGAGGGCGGCGGCGGACGCGTCCCGGTTCAGCGCGGCCATCGCCGCCACGGCGTGCGGGAAGACCTCGCCGGTCGCCTTGTGCCGGTTGTTCAGGACTCCGATGCCGAGCGGCTTGGTCAGGGTGAGCGGCACGCCGGGCTTTCCGGTGTCGTTGCGGAGCAGGGCGGCGGGGTCGGCGACGCCGGTGACGGCCATGCCGTACTTGGGCTCGGGGTCGTCCACGCTGTGGCCGCCGCCGACGTGGCAGCCCGCCTCGGCGGCGACGTCCAGGCCGCCGCGCAGCACCTCGCGGGCCAGCTCGAACGGCAGGACCTCGCGGGGCCAGGCGAGCAGGTTCACCGCGACGAGCGGGCGGCCGCCGACGGCGTAGACGTCCGACAGCGCGTTCGCGGCGGCGATCCGCCCCCAGTCGTAGGGGTCGTCGACGACCGGGGTGAAGAAGTCGGCGGTGGCGACGGCGGCGAGCCCGCCGCGGGAGCCGGGCAGCCGGACGACGGCGGCGTCGTCGCCGGTGTCCAGGCCGACGATCAGCTCGGCGTTCGGGGCGGCGGGCACGGTGTTCAGGCCCGCGACGATGCTCTCCAGCTCGCCGGGCGGGATCTTGCAGGCGCAGCCTCCGCCGTGCGCGTACTGCGTCAGCCTCTTCGGCGTCGTCCCGGTCATGTCGTCCCCTCTGTGCAGCGCCGCCGGAGGTCGTCCACCCTGGTCGTGTAGCCCTTCTCGTCCAGGTGCTCCAGGAGCGGGACGGCGACGCGGCGGGTGGTGCCGAGCGCGCGGCGCGCCTCGCTCAGCGTGAACGGGCCGCCGAGGCCCGCGAGCAGTGCGGCGGCGCGGGCGTCGTCGCCGGGCAGCAGGACGACGCCGTCGCCGACCTTGAGGAGCGCGCCGGCCGCGGCGGCGGCGGCGAGCATCTTCGGGGTGAGGCCGAGTTCGGCGAGCCGGTTCGCGTCCGGCGCCCGGAACGGCGCCTCGGCCAGGTCGCGGCGGACGGCGTCGACGGCCCGCCGGACGGGCTCCGGCAGTTCGGGCGCGGTCGCCCGGCCGTAGATCCGGCCGTCGCGGCGGTGCAGGCCGCCGGCGAGGGCCTCGACGAGCGCCCGGTCGGGCAGGCCGAGGGCGCGGCGGGCGGCGTCGGCGGGGAGGCCGGGGTCGGCGGGATGCGCGGCGGCGTGCTCCTCGACGGCCGCGCGGAGGCGGTCGCGGAGGTCCGCCCAATGGCCGGGGTCGGCGAGCCAGTCCCCCGCGACCGGCTCGCACGGGACGGGGAAGCCCATCGCGGCCAGCTCCGTCCGGTTGATCAGCTTGCGGCGGCGGAGCTCGGCGGCGCCGTCGGGACGTCCGCCGACGGCGGCCAGCTCGCGGGCCCGCGCCGCCGCCGCGCCGCGCCGCCGGAACGGCTCCGGGCGGACGTCGAGGACCGTGACCCCGGCCGGGACGCGGTGCGCGCCCGGGTCGCGGAGCAGCGCGACGTCGCCGGCCCGCAGCGGCAGCGCCCGCCGCAGCGACAGCCGCGCGGTGTCGTGGCCGAGCGGCCGGACGTGCACCGGCACCGCCGCCGTGCCGACGTGCAGGGTCAGCTCGCGCGGCAGGTCGGCCGCCGGTTCGCCGCGCAGCCGCACGTCGACGACGTCGGCGGCGAGCCAGCGCCCGGGGGCGAGCAGGGCGTCGCCCCGGCCCGGCTCCGCCGCGCCCCCGTGCAGGTTGACGGCGACGCGGGCGACGGCGCCGAGGCGGTCGCGGTCCTCCTTGAGGCTCTGCAGGCCGCGCACGCGGACGAGGTCGCCGCCGGCGGCGAGGCGGTCGCCGACGCTGATCGTCCCGGCGCCGAGCGTCCCGGTGACGACCGTGCCCCGGCCCCGGATCGTGAAGACGCGGTCGATCCAGAGCCGGACGTCGGCGGTCGCGTCGGGGCGGGGAAGGGACGCGGTGAGCCGTTCCAGGGCGGCGCGCAGCCCGTCCAGGCCCTCGCCCGTCGCGCCGCTGACCATGACGGACTCGACCTCGCCGAGCGAGGTGGCCGCGATGCGGGCGAGCGCCTCGTCCCGGACCTGTCCGGCCGCGCCCGCGCCGGCGAGGTCGCGGCGCGTCACGACGAGGACGCCGTGCCGGACGCCGAGCGCGTCCAGCACCGCCAGGTGCTCCTCCGACTGCCGCTGCCACCCCTGGTCGGCGGCCACCACGAACATGACGGCCGGGACGGGCCCGACCCCGGCGAGCATCGTGGTGACGAGCCGCTCGTGCCCGGGGACGTCCACGAACGCGACGCGGTCGCCGCCGGGCAGGGTCGTCCAGGCGAAGCCCAGCTCGATCGTCAGGCCGCGGCGGCGCTCCTCCTCCAGGCGGTCGGGCTCCATCCCGGTGAGGGCGCGGACGAGGGTCGACTTGCCGTGGTCCACGTGCCCGGCCGTGGCGACGACGTGCGTCATCGCGCCGCCGCCCGGACCGCCCCGGCCAGGTCTTCGTCCCGTTCGGGCGGCACGGAGCGCAGGTCGAGCAGGCAGCGGCCGTCCTCGACCCGTCCCATCACGGCCGGGACGCCCCGCCGCAGCCGGGCCGCGCAGGACTCGGGCACCGCGACGGCCGCGCTCGGGAGGACGACGCCGGGCGCGCCGCCGCCGCCGACGGCGGCCTCGCTGGCCACGGCGGCCGCGTCCACCCCGGCGTCCCGCAGCCGGGCGGCGAGCCGCTCGGCTCGCTCCCGCAGCCCGTCGACGCCGGCGCGCAGCCCCTGCTCGGTGGGGGTGCGCGGCCCCCGGACGGTGGCCTCCAGCGCGGCGAGCGTCATCTTGTCGACCCGCAGCGCCCGCGCCAGCGGATGCCGGGCCAGCGCGCGCACCAGGTCGTCCCGGCCGAGGACGAGCCCGCACTGCGGCCCGCCGAGCAGCTTGTCGCCGCTGGCGGTGACGAGGTGCGCGCCCGCCTTGAGCATGGACGCGGCGTCGGGCTCGTCCGGCAGGAGCGGCTCGGGCGCGAGGAGCCCGGAGCCGATGTCGGCGACGACCGGGACCCCGAGCCCGGCCAGTTCGGCGACGTCCGCGCCCCGCGTGAACCCGGTGATGCGGAAGTTCGACGGGTGCACCTTCAGGATGAGGCCGGTCTCGTCGCCGACCGCGGCCGCGTAGTCGTCCGGCGTGGTGCGGTTGGTGGTGCCGACCTCCCGCAGCCGCGCGCCCGCCGCCGCGAGCAGCTCGGGGATCCGGAACCCGTCCCCGATCTCCACCATCTCGCCGCGGCTGATGACGATCTCGCGGCCGGGCGCGAGCGCGGCCGCGGCCAGCACGAGCGCCGCCGCGCCGTTGTTGACGACGTGCGCCGCCTCCGCCTGCGGAACCCGCTCCAGCAGCGCGGCCAGGACGGACCGCCCGCGCTTCGCCCGCCGCCCGGTCTCCAGGTCGAGCTCGACGTCGGTCGCGCCCGACGCGACGGCCACGGCGTCCCGCGCGGCGTCCGACAGGGGCGCCCGCCCCAGGTTCGTGTGCAGCAGGACCCCGGTCGCGTTGATCACGGGACGCAGCCCCGAGGCCGTCGCCGGAAGGGCGGCGACGGCGGCGTCGGCCACCGCGTCCGGCGGGATCTCGCCCGCCCGCGCCCTCCGCTGCGCCGCGACGACGGCCGCCTTCGCCACCCCGCGGCCGAGCCGGGCGGCGGCCTCGGCGAGCCGCGGGTCGGCGAGCAGCACGTCGGTGCGGGCGATCCGCCGCCGCCCGTCCGCCCCCGCGGCGGGCCCGGCTTCGCGATCCATCAGGCGACCTCCGGCAGACTCCGTTACCCGCCAGGATCGCACGCGAACGGCGCCGCGCCGCGCACCGTCGCCGAGCCACAAACGGAAGAGCGATTTGTCCGTTTTCGTCTGTTGGATTCGCCGGGCGTGACAAGGCGGCCGGGCGCCTTGTCACCGATGTGAGTGTCTTGTGTGATGTGGGTTACTTAGCCTGGCTGCCCCGGGTGTCCGGCGCTGGAGGTGACACTTTGACGGAACTGTACGAGACGTCCGCGGAGATAGACGACCTGGCGAGGGAGCCCTGGCGGGACGTCGCGCGCGAGGAGGCGCAGTGGATGCGCCCGCACCTTCCGGCCCTGGCGGACACCATGGTCGAGGGGGTGCTGCGGCACGTCCCCGAGTACGGCCGGCCCGACGACCCCGTCTACACCGAGGTGATCCGGGTCGCGATCACCCGGGGCATGGGGCACTTCGTGCAGATGATCGCCGACCCGGACGCGTCCTGGCAAGAGGTCCACCAGGTCTTCTTCGACATCGGCTACGGCGAGGCGATGGAGGGGCGCTCGCTGGAGCATCTGCAGAACGCGCTGCGGGTCGCGTCCCGGACGGCGTGGCGGTACATGTCGCGGGAGGCCGAGCGGCTGCAGAAGCCCCGCGCGCTGGTGGTCTCGCTGACCGAGGTGAACTTCGCCTACCTGGACCTGCTGGCCTCCGCCGCCGCGCAGGGCTACGCGCGGGCGCGGGAGAAGACGGCGGGCGAGCGGGAGCAGCGGCGCAGCCGGCTGCTCAGCCTCCTGCTGTCGGAGCCGGCGGCGCCGAAGGACGTCGTCGTCGAGCAGGCGAACCTGGCCGGCTGGGCGCTGCCCGAGCGGCTCGCGGTGATCGTGCTGCGCCCGCGCCCCGGCAGCGGCGGCGAGGGCCCGGCCGGGCTGCCGCCGCTCCTGCTGAGCGGCCTCGACCGGGGCCGGCCGTGCCTGGTGATGCCCGATCCGGACCGCCCCGGCGGGACCGACCGGCTCACCGCCCCGCTCGGCGGCTGGACGGGCGCGGTCGGGCCGTCGGTGCCGGCGGACCAGGCCGGCGTCTCGCTGCACTGGGCGCACCGGACGCTCGACCTGATGGCGGCCGGGCGGCTCGCACCGACCGGGCCCGGCCTCGTCCACGCCGACCGGCACATGCCCGACCTGCTGCTCCAGGAGGGCTGGACGCTCGCCGAGGCGGCGGCGCGGCGGCGGCTGGCGCCGCTCACCGCGGTCGGCGCGCACCGCGGCGCCCGGCTCGCGATGACGCTGCTGGAGTGCCTCAAGCACGGCTTCAACGCGACCGACGCGGCCGAGGCGCTGTGCGTGCACCCGCAGACCGTCCGGTACCGGCTCGCGCAGCTCCACGAGCTCTTCGACTACGACATCGAGGACCCGGCGATCCGGCTGGAGCTCATGCTCCTGCTCCCCGTCTGGCTGCGGGACGCCGCGGACGGGGAGCAGGCGTGAGCGTCACTCGTCCCTGGCGCCGGCCTCGGTGACCGGCAGCGTCCCGTCCAGGTGGGCGAGCCGGCACGCGGCGCGGGCGATCTTCCCGCTGCTGGTGCGGAGCAGGCCGCCCGGCTCGATCAGCACGAACTCGTGGACGCGGAGGTCGTGCTGCTGCTTCACCGCCGTCCGCACGGCCTGCGCCACCTCCGCCGGGTCGAGCAGCGCGACCGGCACCCGGCGGTTCCGCTCGGCGATCACGACGAGGCCCTCGGTGTCGCCGGTGTCGACCGACACCGCGCACGTGTACTCGCGGCGGATCGCCTCGTGCGCGCCGGACACGGTGAACTCGATGTCCTGCGGGTAGTGGTTGCGGCCGTCGACGATGACCAGGTCCTTGATCCGGCCGGTGACGAACAGCTCGCCGTCGTGCAGGACGCCGAGGTCGCCGGTGCGCAGCCACGGCCCGCGAGGCAGGTCGCCGACCGTGCCGGACAGCTTCGCCTCGAACGTCTCCTTGGTCGCCTCGGGACGCCCCCAGTAGCCGGCGGCCACGTTCGGGCCGTGCACCCAGATCTCGCCGACCTTCCCGTCCGCGAGCCGCACCCCGCTCTCCGGGTCGACCACGGCGACGTGCTGGCCGTAGGACGTCCCGCAGGCGATCAGCTGGATCGCGCCGGGCGCGTCCGCCGCGCACGGCTCGGCGACGCCGCGGCGGAGCCCCTCGTGGTCGAACGCGACCCGGGTCGGCGTCCGGAACCGGGACGACGCCGACACGTAGACGGTCGCCTCGGCCAGGCCGTAGGCGCACACCTGCGCCTCGGGCCGCAGCCCGCAGTCCTTGAACGCCTCGTAGAAGCCGGTGAGCGTGCTCTCCCGGATCGGCTCCGCGCCGTTCATGAAGACCTGCACGCCGCTCAGGTCGAGGTTCTTCTTCTCCTCCTCGGTGACCTGCGCGGTGAGGTACTCGTAGGCGAAGTTCGGCCCGCCGGTGAACGCGTGCTCCTGCTCGCTGAGCAGCTCCAGCCAGCGGACGGGACGCATGATGAACGCCACCGGGTCCATGATCACGCCCGGGTTGCCGTACACGAGCGGCAGCGCCACCGTGGTGACGAGGCCCATGTCGTGGAACACCGGCAGCCAGTTCACGCCGGACGACTCGCGCGGGATGCCCTCGAACGTCCGCCAGAGCTGCTCGGCGTTCGTCGCGAAGTTGCCGTGCGTGATGATGACGCCGGCCGGGGTCCGGGTCGAGCCGGAGGTGTACTGGAGGTAGGCGACGTCGTCGGGGTCGATCGGCTCCGGCGCCCAGTCGAGCGCCGGGTCCACCCGGTCCGCGACGATGATCTCCGCGGGCGCGCGCACGGACTCGCCGCTCAGGAACGACTCGACGGCCGGCAGCGACGCGCTCGTGGTGATCACGACGTCGGGCTCGGCGTCCTGGTAGACGGCGAGCAGCCGGTCGCCGTGGCCGGGCAGGTCCGGGGAGAACAGCGGGACGCCGATGACGCGGGCGTACATCGCGCCGAGGAACCCGGTGACGTAGTGCAGGTCCTGCGGGGCGAGCAGCGCGACGCGCCGGCCCGGCTCGGTGGCGCGGCGGATCGCGGCGGCGATGGAGCGGGCGCGCCGGTCCAGCTCGCCCCAGGTGACGTCCGTGGCGATGCCGTCCGGGTCCGTCATGTAGTCCATGAACGTGTACGCGCGGTCGCCGGGGAAGTCCTTGGCGAAGCGGGCGAGCCGCTCGATCAGCGGGGTCCGGTCGAGGGCGGGGAGGTCGTTCATGCTGCTTCTCCGGTCTGGGCGGCACCGTTGCCGGTGACACGGCGGGCGGCGAGGCGCTCGTGGTCGGGCCAGCGGACGTCCCAGACCCAGCCGAGCTTCTCGAAGATCCAGATGACGCGGGCGCTGATGTCGAGCTGGCCCCTGAGGACGCCGTGCCGCGCGCAGGTCGGGTCGGCGTGGTGCAGGTTGTGCCAGGACTCCCCGAACGACGGGATCGCCAGCCACCACACGTTGCGGGCCTTGTCGCGGGTCTTGAAGTCCTCCTTGCCGAACACGTGGCAGATCGAGTTGATCGAGAACGTGATGTGCTCGCCGGCGAACACCCGCATCAGGCCCGCCCAGAACAGCGCGGTGAGGGCGCCGTGCCAGGAGAACGTCAGCAGCGCGCCGAGCCCCATCGGGACGAGGAACGTCGAGAGCACGATCACGGCGTACACGGGGTCGAGGGACAGGAACCGGATGTCCCTGTCCCTGAGCAGGTCGGGCGCGTACTTGCTGCGGGACGTCCGGTCCTTGCTGAACAGCCAGCCCATGTGCGCGTGGTACAGCCCCTTCGTGAGGCCCCACACGCCCGGCCCGTACGCCCACGGCGAGTGCGGATCGCCCTCCTGGTCGGAGAACTTGTGGTGGCGGCGGTGGTCGGCGACCCACCGGATGACCGACCCCTGCATCGCCTGCCCGCCGAGGACGGCGAGCGCGATCCGCAGCCACCGCTTGGCCTTGAAGCCGCCGTGCGTGAAATGCCGGTGGTAGCCGACCGTGATGCCGATCGCGTTGAGCGGATACAGGAAGGCGAAGATGGCCACGTCCGTCCAGCCGAGCCCCCAGCCCCACAGGAAGGGGACGGCAGCCAGCACGCCGATGATCGGCGCGGCCACGAACACCACGACCGCGATGCGCTCGGGCAACGGAACGGTGCCGGAGATGTCCGGTTGGGGGGTTCGGCTGCCAACGTCGGCGACGCCCGCTGTCATGTTCGGACTCCTTTGGGGTTTCAGGTGCGGGAGACCCCGCTCGCGGGGTCCGGGCCGCCGGTCGTCCCGGCGACCCGGCCCGCCGGCGGGGGGAATCGGTCAGCAGTCGCCCTGGACGGGCTTGCCCTCGAACCGGTCGCCGAGGAAGTTCGCCACGTCCCCTGCGGCGCCCCAGTCGGTCGACAGGTGCTCGGTCGGGTAGGTGTTCTTCCACGTCGTGTTGATGCCGGCCGCGCAGTACGCCTGCCGGGTGCCGTCCTCGGTCTCGTGCGGGATGATCTCCTCCAGCCAGCCGCGGTACTGGAAGACCGGGAAGCCGATCTTGTACTTGGCGGCCGAGGCCGGGGTGCCGACGTCCACGCCGAGCTTCTGCCGGTCGACGATCTCGCCCCACGTCACGCCGCCCGGTCCCTTGAGCGCGTAGAGCCGCTCCAGGCTCAGCTTGTCGGTGGTGAAGTTCTCGATGCGGGCGCCGAGGAACACCGCGAGCGTCCCGAACAGGCAGTTGGACTTCACGTCCTTGATGGCCTGCGCGCCCTTGTCGTTCATCAGCTCGGTGAACGGCATCTCCGGGTAGGCGGCGTTCAGGCCGATGAGCGCGTCCGCGAGGAAGCCCGCGAAGAAGCTGCCGTTCAGCTGCTTCGCGGTCAGCTTCAGGTCGCCGGGCACGCCGCCCGCCGCCGCGCCGGCCACGTCCAGCTCCGGCGCGTAGGACGCGGCGAGCTGCGCTCCCCACAGGGCGGCGGCGCCGCCCTCGGAGTATCCGGAGATGCCGACCTTGCCGTCGGCCGTGAGCGTGCCGCCGGGGACCTGGCGGGACGTCCGGACGACGTCGAGCAGCGCGTGCCCCGCGTTCGCGCCGATCATGTACGTGTGGACCTGCCCGTCGAGGTACCCGGCGCCGTCGGTGGCGGCGACCGCGTACCCGGCCTTGAGGAACAGCTGCAGGTTCCCGCCCTCGTACATGTCGACGTACTGTCCGGCGAGCTGCTTGGAGAACGCGCACTGGAGGCCGGAGCCGAGCGTCCCGGGGTTGAACGCGACGGTCGGGCGGGAGCCGCCCTTCGTCCAGGCCGCGTCGGGGACCGCGACCGTCCCCGTCACCACGTTCTTCGCGCCCTTGGCGTCCGTCGAGACGTACCGGACCTTCCACGCCTTCATCGGCACGTCGCCGGGGATGTTCGTCAGCTTCGCCGGGCGGCAGGCGAGCAGGTCGCCCGGCTTCCCCGGCACCGTCGCCGGGGGCGCCGCGTAGATCTCGGCGTCGTTGGCGGTGCAGCCCGGCGGCGCGGCCGCCGCCGGCGGCGCCGCGACGGGCACGGCCAGGGCCGCGCCCAGGACGGCGGAGGTGATCACGGCACGGAGACGCATTCTCGCTCCAGGAGTGGACTGGAAACCGAACCCTGACGACTGTGCCGATCATGTCCGCCGCGCGGAATGAACTCTTCTCACATGGTCGGACGCCGTTCTTAGCAACGAACTCAACAACCGTCCTCCAGCCCCCGCCCGCCACCGTCCGACGGACGAGCTCCGCTCGGCGACCGGACCGTCCGGACGGTCCCCTAATGTCGCTTTCATGAGCGAGTCACTCCGGAACGCCGGGCGCACCCGCGCCCCGCGCCCGCGGCTGGTCACCCGGCCGCTGGCGCTGGTGTTCGCGGCCACCTTCACGAGCCTGGCGGGGGTCTTCCTCCTGCTGTCGGTCGTCCCGATGTACGCGGTCGACGGCGGGGCGGGCCGCACCGGCGCGGGACTCGCCACGGGCGCGCTGATGCTGACGACGGTGCTCGCCGAACTCGCGCTGCCCCGCCTGATCGACCGGTTCGGGTACCGGACGGTGCTCGCGGCGGGCACGCTGCTGCTCGCGCTGCCGACACTCGCGCTGCCGCTCTCGTCCGGCACGGCGATGATCGTCCTGACCAGCCTGGTGCGCGGGTTCGGCTTCGGCGTCGCCGTGGTCGTGCCGAACGCGCTGGTGGCGGTGCTCGCCCCGGCGGAGCGGCGCGGCGAGGCGCTCGGCCTGTTCGGCATCACCTCGGGGGCGCCGGCGGTGCTCGCGCTCCCGCTCGGCGTGTGGCTCGCCGACCGGATCGGCTACCCGCCCGTCTTCATCGCGAGCGCGGTCGTCTCGCTCGCCGCGCTCGCGGTGCTGCCGGGCATCCCGGGCCGGGTCGCGGCGGCGTCGCCGCGGCGTCCGCTGGGGGTCGTCGCGGGGCTGCGGTCGCCGGCGCTGCTGCGCCCGGCGTCCGCGTTCGCCGCGACGGCGATGGCCGCGGGCATCCTGATCACGTTCCTGCCGGAGGCGGTGCCGTCCGGCGGCGTCGCGGCGGCGGCGCTGTTCGTCCAGCCGGCCGCCACCACCGCCGCCCGCTGGTGGGCGGGCCGCGCGGGCGACCGGCACGGCGCGGCCCGGCTGCTGATGCCCGCCGTCGCCGCCGCCTCGGCGGGCGTCGCGCTGCTGTTCCTCGTCCCCCACCCGGCGGCCGTGTTCACCTCGATGGCGCTGTTCGGCGCGGGCTTCGGCGTCGCGCAGAACGCGAGCCTGGCGATGATGTACGAGCGGGCGCCCGCGTCCGGCTACGGGACGGTCAGCGCGCTGTGGAACATCGGCTACGACGGCGGCATGGGCGTGGGCGGCGCGGTGTTCGGCGTCGCCGCCGCGCACACCGGCTATCCCGCCGCCTTCGCGCTGACGGCCGCCGTGATCCTGCTGGCGCTGCCGCTGGCGCGCCGCTCCTGAGCGGCCCGGGGCTCAGCCGCCGGACGGGCGGGGCTCGTCCGGCGGCGGGGACGGACGGGCCGTCCCGGCGCCGGCCGGGCCGTCCCGGCGGGGGACGCCGTCCGGGGAGCGGCGGGGCCGCTCGGCGGGCGGGTCGTGTTCGGAGCCCGCGGTCAGGAGGCCGGACGTCTCCAGGTAGTGGCGGCCGCGGGGAGTGAGATCCCACGCGTTGTGCCGCCACTCCTTGCGGCGCCACACGACGCCCGCCGACAGCAGCCTGCGGCCGACGCGGCTGACCTCCGTCTCGTCGGCGCCGAGCTCGGCGGCGAGCTGCTGGTTGGACATGCCCTGCCGGCGGGACACGGCGACGAGGAAGCGCGCCGCGTAGCCGTCGGGCTGCAGGGCGAGCTGGAGGCCGGACGGGAGCCGTTTCAGCGCCCAGTGCACGACGTCGATCAGCCCGAGGATGCGGCCGCGCTGCTCGCGCTGCGGGCCGTCGAGGGCGTCGGCGTCGAGGTGGTGGCGGTGCAGCCATTGCAGCCCGTCCTGGCATTCGGTCAGGGCTGGCTCGTCGGCGCTCAGCGAGGCGTCGGTGATCAGCATGCCGAGCGCCGAGAAGTGGCCGTCGCTGATGACCTTGGCGTGTTCCATGGCGTCGATGAGGCGCCGGATCTCGGTCCGGCGGTCGCGGTCGGCGGATGCGGTGTCGGTGATCGCGTTCACGGCTCACTCCTGGGTCGACGAGCAACGCCGGACACCTCCAGAGTGAGGTCATGCCAAGTGATTGTCAAGTGATCCTGCCGCTCCAGGCGACCACACTCTGTTGCCGACGACACGGTGCGCGACGCCCGGGAGAGTTAGCATCGACGCACCACCCGTAACCGTGCTTGTCAATCCCCCGGGGGCGCTTATGCAGGATCAGTTGGCTGCAGCCGTCTATCCGGCCGAACCAGCTGATCTCTTCGTCCGGCTCTACGACGCGATCTCCGACGACGTGTTCCAGGACTGGACGGCCACGCACTGGTACGAGGACGAGCGGGTGCGGCGGCGCGCGAACGACATCGCCGAGATCGTGCTGGAGCGGGGCGTCCTCGACCCGGGGACGACCGAGCGCATCGTCGCCGGGCGCGGCGACCTCGGGCGGTTCACGATCCTGCTCGGGCTCGACACCGCGCTCGCGCACGCCAGCCCGTACGCCCCCTGCTACGACGCGCCCGCGCTGGCGGCCGTGCTGGTCGCCTACCTGACCGAGGGCAAGTACAACGGGCCGGGGACGACCGGCGCGCTGCTCCCCCGCTGCGCCTTCCCCGGCCGGCCCCGCGGGCTGCGGTCGAAGGCGGAGTTCTTCGGCGTCCACCGCGTCCCGCAGGCGGAATGGGAGCTGCTCGACCACGCCATCCTGCCCGCGGTGCACGACCCGCACTTCAGCCGGGACGAGCCGGTCGCCGTCGGCTGCGCGCCGGTCCTGGAGACCTACGACGACGTCGAGATCGAGTTCGGCGAGCTGGACGGGGCCGCCGTCTACCGGATCCGCCCGATGGACTCCTCCGGGCTGCGCAGCCGGATCAAGGCGATCGTCCGGCGGCTGGACGAGTCCGGCGCGCAGCTCGCCGTGATGCCGGAGGCGTCGCTGTCGGACTCCCTTCTGGAGCACTGGAAGGAGGTCGCGTTCGACACGGCCGCGCGCGACCGCGACCGGCGCCCGCTGCGGTTCATCCTGCTCGGCAGCGGGCCGGTCGGCGGCGGCGACCCGCCGCCCAACCGCGCCGTCCTGCTCGACCGCTGGACGGGGCGGGAACTGCTCGTCCAGGACAAGATGTCCGGGTTCACGCTGGACGCCCCGCAGATGCGGCTGTGGCGGCTGCCGGACGCGCCGGACGCGGGCACCGCCGCCGAGCACATCCGGCCCGGCCGCAGGATCGGCGTGCTCGACTCCTCGCTCGGCAGGCTCGCCGTGCTCATCTGCGAGGACCTCGGACGGTCGATCCGCTGGGACCGCGAGCTGCTGGCCTGCGGGGTGTCGCACCTGCTCGTCCCGATCTTCTCCAAGCCGATCCTGGAGTACCGCTGGGAGGAGCAGGGCGCCGAACGGCAGATCGCGGAGCTCGGGGCCTGGGTGACGGTGTCCAACAGCCTCGCGGTCGGCGCCGCGATCCCGGACGGCGACCTGCCGGGCCCCCGCTACACCTGCCTGGTCGCGGGGCCGAAGAGCCTGCGCCGCACGGGCTACGCGAGCGACCGGCAGTTCGGCGTCGCGCGGACGGGCGCCGAGCTGGGCCGGCTGCCCACGTCCGAACTGCCGCGCGTCTTCCCCGGAGCCGCCTACGACGCCTGGCACGCCCACTGGCGCGACGCGAAGTAGGCCCGCCCACCCGGCGCGGCCCACCCGGTGCGGCCCACCCGGCGCGGCTCACTTCTGCGCGGCTCACCCCGGCGCGGCTCACTCGACGGTGAACGGTTCGGGGCCCGCGGCGCTGCCCGCCGGGGTGTAGACGATCGGGCAGCCGGAGGCCGCGCCCGCCGGGACGGCCGTCCGCAGCAGCGTGTCCGTCACGTCGCTGACCGGCGCGCGGGCGGGGCCGAAGCGGACGGCCGTCGCGGCCGCGAGGCCGCTGCCGCGGACGGTGACGGCCGTGCCGGGCGGGCCGCTCACCGGCTCGACCGCGATGACGCGCGGCGCGAGCGCCTGGTCGCGGCCCGGCTGCGCGGGGGCGAGGAGCGTCCCGAAGACGGTGCGGAGCTTCTCGGCGGTCTCCTGGGAGAACAGCCCGACGAGCGCGGCGATCGCCGCCATCCCGTACGGGTTGATGTCGGCGGCGCCGCCCGCCGGCGAGGTCAGCCCGCCGCGCAGCACCAGGTAGACGATCATCCCGAAGAGCGCCCCGACGAGCGGGAGCAGCAGGTACATCACCAGCCAGCTGCGGCGCAGCGCCCGGTTCCCGACGTACCAGTAGAAGGACCGCAGGACGTGCACGACGCCGCCGAGCGCGCCCGCCGCCATGACGACCACGAACAGGCTCGTCTCGCGGGACACGGTGGGCGACCAGCCCGGCAGGCGGACGGTCGTGCTGAGCGCGGGGATCTCGGTGCGCCCGTCCGGCGCGACGCGCGGGGACGGCGGCCACACCTGGACGAGGACGACCACCAGCACGGCCGTGAGGGCGAGGAGCACGGCCGCGGCCGCCACGACGTCCCTGGTGCGGGCGTATTCGGATCCGACCGGCGACTCGGTCACGGCTCTCCTTTTGTGCGGCTTCGTTCCGGCGTTGCGGGGGGCGCCTCCAGCCGGTTATCCCCGCGCGCCCGCACGGCGTTTCGCAAAGCGGAGGTCGAGCCGCACCCAAGATTGCGACAATCCGTTGCAAATTGGTGGAGTCTTCATTAACGGTTCGCACCCTCGCCGAGGCCGCGCCCTACTCTCCCGCCATGCGCCGAACAGCAGCAGCACTCGCGACCGTCCTGACCGCCGGCCTCGCCGCCGGCGTGCAGCCGGTCGCCGCGGCGGAGCCGCCCGCCTGCGGCACGCCCGCCGACCACCAGATCGCCGACGTCCAGGGCGGCGGGGACGCGAGCCCGCTCGCCGGGCGGACCGTCCGGGTCGAAGGCGTGGTGACCGCGGACTTCCAGCGGTCCGACCAGCTCAAGGGGTTCTTCGTCCAGGACCCGACGCCCGACCGCGACCCGCGCACGTCCGACGGGATCTTCGTCTACTCCACCCGGGAGGCCGCGGTCGGCGACCGCGTCCTCGTGACCGGCCAGGCCGTCGAGTACAACGGGCTCACCGAGCTGTCGCCCGTCTCGGCGGTCGACGTGTGCGGCACGGGGCGGATCGCTCCGGCCCGCGTCCGGCTCCCGCTGGACGGCGCAGCCCAGCGGGAGCGGTACGAGGGCATGCTGCTGCGGTTCCAGCAGCGGCTCACCGCCACCGAGGTCTACCGGCTCGGACGGTACGGGGAGGCCACCGTCTCCGCCGGCGGCCGGCTCTTCCAGCCGACCGACGGGCACGGCTCGACGCAGGCGCGCAACGACGCGCGGAAACTGCTCGTCGACGACGCGTCGAACGTCCAGAACCCGGACGCGATCCCGTACACCGACCCGCGCGTCCTGCGGATCGGCGACTCGGCGCAGGGGCTCACCGGCGTGCTCGACCACGGGTTCGGCGAGTACCGCCTGCAGCCGACCGAGACGGCGCGGTTCGCCCCCGCGAACCCGCGGCCGGACCGGCCCGCGCGCGTCGGCGGCGACGTGCGCGTGGCGAGCTTCAACACGCTGAACTGGTTCACGACGCCGGGCAGGCGCGGCGCCGACACCGCCGCGGAGCAGGAGCGGCAGCTCGCCAAGCTCGCCGCCGCGCTCAAGGGACTGAACGCCGACGTCGTCGGGCTCATGGAGGTCGAGAACAACGGCGACACCGCCGTGGGCGCGCTCGTCGACCGGCTGAACCGGGAGGCCGGCGCCGGGACGTACGCGTGGGTGCGGCACCCGTACCCGGGGACGGACGAGATCCATGTCGCGCTCGTCTACAAGCCGGCGAAGGTCACCCCGGTCGGCGCGGCGCGGTCGTCGCAGGACCCGGTCTTCGACCGCCCGCCGCTGGTGCAGGCGTTCCGGCCCGCGTCCGGCGGGACGGCGTTCACCATGATCGTGAACCACTTCAAGTCGAAGGGCTGCGGCGACGCCGCCGGCCCCGACGCCGACCAGGGCGACGGGCAGGGCTGCTACAACGCCCGCCGCGTCGCGCAGGCGAAGGCGATCGGCGCGATCGCGGACGGCGCCGAGAACCCGCTCGTCGTCGGCGACCTCAACGCCTACGCGGCCGAGGACCCGGTGAAGACGCTCACCGGCGCGGGGCTCGTCTCGCAGACGCCGCGGTTCGTCCGCCCCGGCGACCGGTACAGCTACGTGTTCGACGGGCAGTCGGGCGAGTTGGACCACGCGCTCGCCGGACGGTCCCTGTCGCGGCGCGTGACGGGCGCGACGATCTGGCACGTCAACAGCGACGAGCCGGTGTTCCTCGACTACAACACCGAGTTCAACCCGGCGCGGTTCTACCGGCCGGACGAGTTCCGCTCGTCCGACCACGACCCCGTCCTGCTGGGGCTGAACCTGCGCTGACGCCGACCGGGCCGGCCGCCGGAAACCGGCGGCCGGCCCCTCGCGCACGGCGATCACCACGCGTATGATCCAGATCACATTTCGAGTGATCGGTGCGCTGAGATGACCGAGACCGCCCCCGCCCCCGCCCCCGCCACCCCCGCGCTCGCCTTCGGCATCGGCCCCGACGGGACCTACACCCGCCCCGGGCAGATCGCCGCGTTCATCCTCGGCCTCTTCACGATGGTGGTGTTCGTGCCGCTGGTCGTGGTGGCCGCGCTGCTGTACGCACGCGCCGAGACCCGGTTCGCCGAGGACCCGGCGCGGGCCCGCACCCTCGTGAACTGGTCGTGGGCCTGCGTCGCCGTCCCCGTCGCGCTGGGGGCCGCCGCCTCCGTCGTCGTCGCGGCGGTGCAGCTGCTCGCGTAGCGCCGCCGGGAAGAGGACCGCCGTCCGGCGGGTTGGCACACGGTATGACCGTGCGCTTCTCCGTCCTCGATCTCGCCCCCGTCGTCAGCGGCTCCACGTCCGGCCAGGCGCTGCGCAACACCCTCGACCTGGCCCGGCACGCCGAGCGGCTCGGCTACCACCGGTACTGGCTCGCCGAGCACCACGCGATGCCGGGCATCGCCAGCTCGGCGACGGCCGTGCTGATCGGGCAGGTCGCCGCGGCCACGTCCACGATGCGGGTCGGGTCCGGCGGGATCATGCTGCCGAACCACGCGCCGATGGTCGTCGCCGAGCAGTTCGGGACGCTGGAGGCCCTGTTCCCGGGCCGCATCGACCTCGGGCTCGGCCGCGCGCCCGGCACCGACCAGGCCACCGCGCGGGCGCTGCGCCGCTCCCCCGACGCGCTGTCGGTGGACGACTTCCCCGAGCAGGTCGTCGAGCTGCGCGACTACTTCGGCGCGGCCAGCACGGTGACGCCGGCCGCCGGGAACGAGCCGCCGATCTGGCTGCTCGGATCCAGCGGCTACAGCGCCCGCCTCGCCGGGCTGCTCGGCCTGCCGTTCGCGTTCGCGCACCACTTCAGCGCCCAGAACACCGTGCCCGCGCTGGCGCTGTACCGCGACTCGTTCCGTCCCGGCGCGCTGGACGAGCCGTACTCGATGATCGGCGTCTCGGTCACCGCCGCCGGGACCGACGAGCGGGCGCGCGAGCTGGCCGCCCCGCAGGCGCTCGGCTTCCTGCGGCTGCGGCAGGGCCGCCCGGGGCCGCTGCCGACCCCGGCGGAGACCGCCGCCCACCCGTACACGCCGCTGGAACGGCAGATGATCGACGCGCGGCTGGCCGACCAGGTGATGGGCGGCCCCGAGACCGTCCGCGCGCAGCTCGACGCGCTCATCGAGCGGTCCGCGGTCGACGAGGTCATGGTGGTGACGCAGGTGTTCGACCACGCCGACCGGCTGCGCTCCTACGACATCCTCGCCGACCTCTACAAGGAGGACTTCGCGGCGGACGCCGGCTGACCCCGCGCCCGCGGGGCCGTCCCGGATCACTCCTCGAACGCCTCCGCCAGGACGTCCAGGCCCTCGGCCAGCAGGTCCTCGGGGATGACGAGCGGCGGCAGGAAGCGCAGCACGTTGCCGTAGGTGCCGGTCGTCAGCACGAGCAGGCCGCGCTCGTGGCAGCGCCCCGCGACCCGCGCGGTCAGCTCGGGGTCGGGCTCCTTCGTGCCCGGCCGCACCAGCTCGATCGCGATCATCGCGCCGCGGCCGCGCACGTCCCCGATCGCCGGGTGGACGGCGGCGAGGTCGCGCAGCCGGGGCAGCATGATCTCGCCGATCCGGCGGGCCCGCCCGGCGAGCTTGCCGTCCTCGATCTCCGCCAGCACGGCGAGGGCCGCCTCGCAGGCGAGCGGGTTGCCGCCGTAGGTGCCGCCGAGTCCGCCGCCGTGCACCTTGTCCATGATGTCGGCGCGTCCGGTGACGGCGGCGAGCGGCAGCCCGCCGGCGATGCCCTTCGCGGTCGCGACGATGTCGGGGACGATCTCCTCGTGCTCGCAGGCGAACATGTCGCCGGTGCGCGCGAAGCCCGTCTGCACCTCGTCCGCGATGAACAGGACGCCGTTCGCGCGGCAGAACGCGGCCAGCGCCGGCAGGAACCCCGGCGCGGGCTCGATGAACCCGCCCTCGCCCAGGATCGGCTCGATCAGCACCGCGGCGACGTTCGTCGCGCCGATCTGCTTGGTGATCTGGTCGATCGCCTGCGCCGCCGCCTCCGGCCCGCAGTTCTCCGGGCCGGTCGGCCAGCGGTACGGGTACGCCAGCGGCATCCGGTACACCTCGGGCGCGAACGGGCCGAACCCGTTCTTGTACGGCATGCTCTTCGCGGTCAGCGTCATCGTCAGCAGCGTCCGGCCGTGGTAGCCGTGGTCGAACACCACGACCGCGTCCCGCCCGGTCGCGTACCGCGCGATCTTGACGGCGTTCTCCACGGCCTCCGCGCCGCTGTTGACGAGGAACGACCGCTTCTCGTGGCCGCCGGGCGTGACGCGGTTGAGGTTCTCGCACACCTCCACGTACGACTCGTACGGCGCGACCATGAAGCAGGTGTGGGTGAACCGGTCGGCCTGCGCCTTCACCCGCGCGGCGACCCGCGGGTTCGCGTTGCCGACGCTCGTCACCGCGATGCCGGAGCCGAAGTCGATCAGGGAGTTGCCGTCGGCGTCGACGATCACGCCGCCGTCCGCGTCCGTCACGTACACGGGCAGGACGCTGCCGACGCCCGGCGGCACCGCCGCCACCCGCCGCTCCTGCAGTTCCCGGGAGCGCGGCCCCGGGATCTCGGTCACGACGCGGCGTTCCTGCGGCAGCCTGCCGCCGCTGGCCCCAAGGGCAGAGTCCTGGCTGGTCATGTGCCTGAACATAAGCCGGGCGGCGCATACGATGAACCGTACGGGACGGCGAAATCCGCTCCCCGAGATGGACACTTTGCACAGGGATTGCCGATGCCGCCCATGCTGGCCGCCGTGGCGGCCCTCCCCCAGCTCGGCCTGCGCTCCCGCACCGGGCCGCTGCCGGACGCACCGGTCGTGTGGGTCGCCGTCAGCGAGCTGGAGGACCCGACCCCGTTCCTCGAAGGCGGCGAGCTCGTCCTCACCACCGGCATGCGGCTGACCCCGGCGAACGCCGCCGCGTACGTGTCCCGGCTGGTCGGGCGGGGCGTCACCGGCCTCGGGTTCGCGGTCGGAGTCATCCACGAGACCGTCCCGGCGGAGCTGCTCGCGGCGGCCCGCGACCAGGGGCTCGTCCTGCTGGAGGTGCCGCGGCCCACCCCCTTCATCGCGATCGGCAAGGCCGTGTCGCGGATGCTCGCCGCCGAGTGGTACGAGGACGTCACCCGCGCGTTCGCGGCGCAGCGGGAGCTGACCCGCGCCGCGCTCACCGGGCCCGGCGCGCTCGTCACCCGGCTGGCGCGGCTGCTCGGCGGATGGGCGCTGCTGCTGGACGCGTCCGGGGCCGTCCAGCACGCGGAGCCCGCGAGCGCCCGCGGCCGCGCCGGGGCCCTCGCGTCCGAGCTGGCCCGGCTGCGCCGCCGCTCCGCCGCGAGCGTCTCGCTGGCCGTCCCGGACGGCCACACGGCGGTGCAGCGGATCGGGCTCGGCGGGCGCCCGCGCGGGTTCCTCGCCGTGGGGACCGACGCGCCGCTGCCCCCCGCCGCGCACACGATCGCCGGCGCGGCCGTCGCGCTGCTGACGCTCCAGTCGGAGACCCCGCGCACCGGCCGCGACCTGCGGGCCTCCCTCGCCGCGCTGCTGCTCGGACGTCCCGGCGCGGGGCCTTCGGTGCCGCGCGGGCCGGTCCGCGTCCTGGCCTGCGCGGGCGGGACCGCCGTGCTGGACGCGCTGGAGTCCGACCCGGCGGGGGCGCACTGCCCGGCGCTGCCGCTGGGCGGGCACTGCGCCGTGATCGTCCCGGACGGGGCCGGCGACGCGGTCGAGGCGCTGCTGGCGGGCACCGGCCCGATCGGCGTGAGCGCCCCCGCGTCCGGCGACCTGGCCGCGGCGCTGCGGCAGGCGGAGGAGGCGCTGGCGGCGGCCAGGCAGACGAACCAGGAGGTGCTCCACTACGCCGACCTCCCGGGGCAGGGCCTCCTCGGCCTCCTGGAGCCCGGCCTCGCGCACGCCTTCGCCGACACACTTCTCGCACCGCTCCGGAACGAGGACCTGATCGAGACGGTCCGGGCCTATGTCTCGGCCAACGGGCAGGGGGAGGCGGCGGCCCGCGCGCTGGGCGTCCACCGGCACACCCTCCGCGCGCGGATGCGCAAGGCCACCGAGCTCCTCGGACGCGATCCCGACGATCCGGCCGTCCGCGCCGAGCTGTGGATCGCGCTCGCCGTCACGGCCAACCGGGCCGGCCGGATTGGACACGATGGAGACTCGCAATCGGGTCCCCCGGCACTAGCGTGAACGGCATGAACGTGACCCCATTCTGGCTGGCCGGCCGGCCCGAGACCGGTGACGGTGAGCTGACCGTTACGCATCCCTACGACGGCCGCGTGGTCGGGACGGCGGCCGTCCCGACGCCCGCGCAGGTGGAGGAGGCGATCGCCGCCGCGGACGCGCTGCGCGGGGAGGCCGCGGCGCTGCCCCTGCACGTACGGGCCGAGGCGCTCGCGCACGTGTCCGCGCGGATCGCCGAGCGCGCCGAGGAGATCGCCCGGCTGATCACCGCCGAGAACGGCAAGCCGCTGCTGTGGGCGCGCGGCGAGGTGACCCGCGCGATCTCCACGTTCCGGTTCGCCGCCGAGGAGGCCCGCCGCTTCAGCGCCACCACCCAGCGGCTCGACACCGACCCGGCCGCCGAGGGCCGGATGGCCTACATCACCCGCGTGCCGAAGGGCCCGGTGCTCGGCATCTCGCCGTTCAACTTCCCGCTCAACCTCGCCGCGCACAAGATCGCGCCGGCGATCGCGGCGGGGACGCCGATCGTCCTCAAGCCGGCGCCCGCGACGCCGCTGTCCGCGCTGCTGCTCGGCGAGCTGCTCGCCGAGACCGCCCTGCCCGCCGGGATGTTCTCGATCCTGCCCGTGCCGAACGACCGCGCGCCCGCGCTCGTCGACGACCCGCGCCTGCCGATCGTGTCGTTCACCGGCTCGGTCCCCGTCGGCTGGGCGATCAACGACCGGGCGCCGCGCAAGCACGTCACCCTCGAACTCGGCGGCAACGGCGCGGCCGTCGTCCTGCCGGACGCCGACCTCGACTGGGCCGCCGCGCGCATCGGGCTGTTCGGCAACTACCAGGCCGGGCAGAGCTGCATCGCCGTCCAGCGCGTCTACGTCGACCGGTCCGTGTACGAGGAGTTCGTGCCGAAGCTGGTCGACACGGTCGCCTCGCTCGTCACCGGCGACCCGTGGGACGACAAGACGCAGGTCGGCCCGCTCGTCAGCCGGGAGGCCGCCGAGCGCGTCGAGACCTGGGTGGACGAGGCCGTCGCGGCGGGCGCGAAGGTCCTGACCGGCGGCACCCGGGAGGGCGCCGCGTACGCGCCCACGGTGCTCGCCGGCGTCCCCGCCGACGCCAAGGTCTCCCGCGAGGAGGTCTTCGGGCCGGTCATGCTCGTCCAGCCCGTGGACGGCGTCGACGAGGCGTTCGCCCTCGTCAACGACTCCAAGTTCGGCCTCCAGGCGGGCGTGTTCACGCGGAGCATCGACATCGCGTTCCGCGCGCACCGCGAGCTGGACGTCGGCGGCGTCGTCGTCGGCGACGTCCCGTCCTACCGCGCCGACCAGATGCCGTACGGCGGCGTGAAGGACTCGGGCGTCGGACGCGAGGGCCTGCGGTCGGCGATGGCCGACTACACCGAGGAGAAGGTCATGGTCTTCACCGGCCTGCCGCTCTAGTCCGTCCCGCCCCGGCCCGCGCCGCGCGGCCCTGCGTACAGCCCGGTGCGCAGGGCCCCGGCCGCCTCCGACAGCGCCTCCTGGAACCGCCCGCCGAGCGACCACGTGTTCGCGAACCCGTGGATGAGGTCCTCCTGCCGCCGCAGCGCGACGCGCACCCCGGCCTTCTCCAGCCGGCCCGCGAACTCCTCGCCCTCGTCCCGCAGCGGGTCGAAGCCCGCCGTGACGAGGTACGTCGCCGGGAACCCGGCCAGGTCGGCGGCCAGCATCGGCGACGCCTTCACCTCGGCGCGGCGCTCCTGTGGGCAGTAGTGGTCGGCGAACCAGACCATGTCCGCGTCGGTCAGGTAGAAGCCCTCCGCGAACAGCTCCCGCGACCGCCGCCGCACCGAGAAGTCGGTCGCCGGGTAGAACAGCAGCGCGAAGTCGGGCGTGCGCCCGGCCAGCAGCGCGACGACCGCCGCGAGGTTGCCGCCCGCGCTGTCGCCGCCGACCGCGATGGACGAGGGGTCGGCGCCCAGCTCCGCGGCATGCCCGGCCGCGTACTCGTAGGCGGCGAGCGCGTCGTCGGCCGCCGCCGGGTACGGGTGCTCGGGGGCGAGCCGGTACTCCACCGTCAGCACCCGCACCTCGGCGTGCACCGCCAGATACCGGCAGACCGAGTCGTGGGTGTCGATGTCGCCGATGACCCATCCGCCGCCGTGGTAGAAGACGAGCAGCGGCGACCCCTCCGCGAGCCCGCGGGGCGTGTAGAGCCGGGCCGGCACGCCGCCCGCGTCGACCGTCCGCGCCGCCACCGGACGCGCCGGGACCTTCGGCAGCAGCACCTTCGTCCGCGCGAGCCCGGCCCGCGCCGCCCCGACGCTCGCCCCGCCGAGCCTCCGCTCGCCCTCCAGCCGCATCATCAGCAGCAGCAGCTGCGCGTCCAGCGCCAGCCGCTGCCCGTCCCGGTGCACCGGCGCCCCGGCGATCAGCCGCTTGACCGGCTCCGGCAGCGCGAAGACGCTCCGCAGCATCCGTCCCGCCACCGAGGGGGGCACCATCTCCGCCAACGACGCCATACCGTCCTCCAAGCCCAGGGGGTTCCGCCAACCGTACTCTCCGGTAGCCTCCCGCGCCCCGGCGGCCGCTCAGCCTCCGCCCGCGCGGGGAAGTCGGGTCAGGGCTTGCGGGCCACGGCGGCGTAGCCGGGGACTTCGGCGGGTTCGCCACCGGGGCTGTTGTCGGGCCGCCAGCGGGACATGGAGACCACTCCCGGGTCGAGGAGTTCCAGCCTGTCGAAGAAGCGGGTGACGGCGTCGCGTGTGCGCGGCACCATCGGGTTGGCCGACTTCTCGTTCCAGTCCTGCTGGGCGTCCGCCTGGGCCGTCCGGCCCTCGTCGAAGTCCAGGGTGGCGTGCGTGACCGCCAGATGGCTGCCGGACGGGACGGCGTCCAGCAGCGCGGAGAGGAGGCGCCGGGCCTCGGCGTCGTCGTGGACGAAGTGCATGATGCCCAGCAGCATGATCGCGACGGGCCGGTCGAGGTCGAGCGTCCCGGCGGCCTTGGCCAGGATGTCGCCCGGATCGCGCAGATCGGCGTGGACGTAGTCGCAGGCGCCCTCGGGGGTGCCGCCGAGCAGGGCGCGGGCATGGGTCCGCACCAGGGGATCGTTGTCCACGTAGACGATCCGCGCGCCGGGGGCGACGCGCTGGGCGACCTCATGGGTGTTGTCCATGGTCGGCAGGCCGGCGCCGATGTCGAGGAACTGGCGGACGCCCGCCTCGCCCGCCAGGTGGCGGACGGCCCTGCCGAGGAAGGCGCGGTCGGCGAGGGCGATGTCGGTGATCGGCGGGAACACGGCGCGGAACTGCTCGGCGGCGCGCTGGTCGACCTCGTAGTTGTCCGTGCCGCCGAGGAGGTAGTTCCACACCCGTGCCGAATGCGGCACCGTCGTGTCGATCTCAGGGTGCTCGGCCACGGCAACGCCTCCCGAACCGTCGGTTTTCCGACAACCTAGCGGCCGGGCGGCGGCGGACGTAAGAGGTTTCCACGATGCACTCGGTAGTCAACTTGTGACAAACTGTGGTCCAAAGAGACGAGGCGATAGAGGACGGGAAAGCGAACCATGGCCGAGAAGACCGCGCCGACCGGGCCTTCCGCGAACGTCCGGGGCCTCGCGGGCCGGAAGGCCCCGCGCGAGTGCCGGATCCACCGGGTCGCCGCCTGCACCCTCGTCCTGGTCGGCGCCATGGCGGCGGTCGCGGTCGTCCAGTCGTTCGTCCCCCGCGGGCATCGCGGCAGGCGGCGGCTGCGCCGGACGCGTCCCTGGCACCGCCGGCCGGGCTCCCCCGGAGCGGCCCGGCCGCGCGATGCCGCGGACGAGCCGCGGACGTGACCGGCTTCTAGTCCTTGCGGAGCAGCAGGTGGCCGGCCGGGAAGCGTTCGATCTCGGTCGGGCTCCGCAGCAGCCGGGCGACCTCGGTCAGCCCCGCCCGGCGGCCGAGGTCGGCGACGGAGTCGATCGGCCACCGGTAGGCCCGCACGACCTTGTGGTCGAAGCCCTCCGGTTCGTGCCCGCCGCCGGACTGGAAGCCCAGCAGCAGGTGGCCGCCCGGGGCCAGGACGCGGTGGAACTCGGCGAAGGCGCGCGGGACCTCGGCGGGCTCCAGGTGGATGATCGAGTACCAGGCGAGGACGCCCGCGAGGCCGCCGTCCGGGAGGTCGAGCGCCGTCATGGTGCCCTCCTCGAAGCGCAGGTCCGGGTGGTCGGCGCGGGCCTGGGCGATCATCGCGGGCGACAGGTCGACGCCGGACGCGTCCAGCCCGAGGGAGTGCAGGAACGCCGTCACGTGGCCGGGGCCGCAGCCCAGCTCGGCGACCGGGCCCCGGCCGCGGACGAGATCCGCGAACGCGGTGAGCAGCGCGCGGTCCAGGGGCAGGTCGTCGAGGACGTTGCGGAACATGTCGGCGTACAGCACGGCGACGGCGTCGTAGCCGTCCCGTGTGGCGATCTCGGTCATGGGCCCCGACGTTAGCGGGCGCGGCGGTACCGGGCCTGGCGGGCGGCCGCTCCGCCGGGCGCCAGGCCGGACAGTCCCGCCTCGATCGCGGCGGCGGCGCGGCGGCAGAACGCGGCGGGCTCGTCGGCGGCGTCCGGGCGCTCGTCGACCAGGACGTCCGCGATGCCGTCGCGGAGCAGGTCGGCGGAGCGGACGCCCTGGGACGCGGCCATCTCGTCCGCGCGCGCCGGGGTCCGGTGGACGATCACGGAGGCGCCCTCCGGCGGCAGCGGCGACAGCCAGGCGTGCCGGGCCGCGAGGACCCGGTCCGCGGGCAGCAGCGCCAGCGCCGCGCCGCCGGTGCCCTCGCCGAGGAGCAGGCAGAGCGTCGGCGCGGGCAGCGTGATCAGGTCGGCGAGGCAGCGCGCGATCTCGCCGGCCAGCCCGCCCTCCTCCGCCTCCGCCGACAGGACCGCGCCGGGCGTGTCGACCACGGTGACCAGCGGGAGGCCGAGCTGGGCGGCCAGCCGCATCCCGCGCCGCGCGACCCGCAGCCCGGCCGGGCCGAGCGGGTGGCCGGCGCGCTGGCTGCCGCGGTCCTGGCCGACCAGCACGCACGGCGCCGCGCCGAAGCGGGCGAGGGCGAGCGTGAGTCCGGGGTCGGCCTCCCCCTGCCCGGTGCCCGACAGCGGGGTCACGTCGGCCGCGCCGTGCCGCAGCAGTTCGCGGACGCCCGGACGGTCGGAGCGGCGCGACCGTCCGACCGACTCCCACGCCGGCACGTCCGGCACGTCCGGCACGTCCGGCACGTCGGGCACGTCCTCCGGAGGTCGGGGCACCGGCGCCGAAGGCGGCCTCCCGCACAGGACGTTCAGCGCCCGCGCCGCGACCTCCGCGAGATCGCCGATGCCGACCACGGCGTCCAGCAGGCCCTTCGCGGCGAGGTTCTCGGCGACCTGCACGCCGGGCGGGAACGGCTCCCCGTACAGGCCCTCGTACACGCGCGGGCCGAGGAAGCCGATCAGCGCCCCCGGCTCGGCGGCCGTCACGTGGCCGAGCGACCCCCACGAGGCGAACACCCCGCCGGTCGTGGGATGCCGCAGGTAGACGAGGTACGGCAGCCCGGCGGCGCGGTGCGCGGCCACGGCAGCCGTGATGCGGGCCATCTGGACGAACGCGGCCGTCCCCTCCTGCATGCGGGTGCCGCCCGAGGACGGCGCGGCGAGCAGCGGCAGCCGCTCGGCGGTGGCGCGCTCGACCGCCGCGACGATCCGGTCGGCGGTGGCGAGGCCGATCGAGCCGGCGAGGAAGCGGAACTCCGACACGACGAACGCGACGCGGCGGCCCCGCAGCAGGCCCTCCCCGGTGAGGACGGCCTCGTCGCATCCGCTGCGCTCCCGGGCGGCGGCCAGGTCCCTGCCGTAGGGGGACGCGGGAGGCGGCTCCCCAGCGGGCGGTTCGTCCCAGGACGTCCAGGCGCCCTCGTCCAGCACGCGGCGCAGCAGCTCGCGCGCCCCGACCCGTCCCGCCACGCCGCCCCTTCCGCCGGTCCTCCCAGCATGATGGCCGCAGGGCCGGGACGCCCCGCATCCGGGGGTGGACACTGGGAGGTGCCCGGCAGGAGACCCGGCGGAGAAGGAGGGCACGTGTCCGAGGAGATCTGCTTCGCGTCCGCCCGGGAGCTGGCGCGCCGGATCCGCGCCCGCGAGCTGTCCGCGCGCGAGGTCGTGCGGGCGCACCTGGACCAGATCGAGCGCACGAACCCGCACGTCAACGCCATCGTCACGCTCGTCGCGGAACGGGCGCTGGAGCAGGCGCGCGACGCCGACGAGCGGCTCGCCGGCGGGGCGCCGCCCGGCCCGCTGCACGGCCTGCCCATCGCCCACAAGGACACGCACGCCACCGCCGGCATCCGCACCACGTCCGGATCGCCGATCTTCGCCGACCACGTCCCGGACGAGGACGAGCTGGTCGTCGAGCGGATGCGCGCCGCCGGGGCCATCACCCTCGGCAAGACGAACGTGCCGGAGTTCGCCGCCGGCTCGCACACCTTCAACCCCGTCTTCGGGCTGACCCGCAACCCCTACGACCCGTCCCGCTCGGCGGGCGGCAGCAGCGGCGGCGCGGCGGCGGCGCTGGCCTGCGGGATGCATCCGCTCGCGGACGGCAGCGACATGGGCGGCTCGCTGCGCAACCCCGCGTCGTTCTGCAACGTGGTCGGATTCCGCCCCTCGCCGGGTCGGGTGCCGTCCTGGCCGGTCCCGGCGGGCTGGGCCGCGATGAGCGTGCAGGGCCCGATGGCGCGCGAGGTCGCGGACGCGGCGCTGCTGCTGTCGGTGCTCGCCGGCCCCGACCCGCGCAGCCCCATCGCGCTGGACACGCCCGGCTCGGCGTTCGCCGGCCCGCTCGACCGCGACCTGTCCGGGCTCCGCGTCGCCTGGTCCCCCGACCTCGGCGGGGCGGTCCCCGTCGACCCGGCCGTCACCGGCGTCCTCGAACCGGCCGTCAAGGTGTTCGAGGAGCTGGGCTGCGCGGTCGAGGAGGCGTCCCCCGACCTGTCCGGCGCCGACGAGGTGTTCCGCACGCTGCGGGCCTGGCACTGGGACATCGCCCTGCGCCCCCTCCTGGACGAGCGCCGCGCCGCCGGGAGCGGCTCCGGCCGCGAGGTCAAGGCGTCCCTCGCGGAGAACATCGACGCCGGACGCACCCTGACCGGCGCCGACCTCGGACGGGCCGAGACCCTGCACACCGCCCTGTTCCACCGCGTCCGGGAGTTCTTCGAGCGGTACGACGCGCTGCTCCTGCCGGTCAGCCAGGTGCCGCCGTTCGACGCCGCGATCGAGTACCCGGCCGAGGTCGCCGGGCGCCCCATGCCCGACTACCTGGAGTGGATGCGGTCGTGCTTCCTCGTCTCGGCGACCGGCAGCCCCGCGCTGTCGGTGCCGGCCGGGTTCACCTCCGAGGAGCACGGCGGGCTTCCGGTCGGGTTGCAGATCGTCGGGCCGCACCGCGCGGACTTCGCCGTCCTGCAGATCGGGCACGCGTTCGAGCAGGCGACCCGGCACGCGGCGCGCCGCCCTCCGCTGGCCGCGCCGTAGCGCGCTACGGCGCGTCCCGCGGGATGCGCAGGACGAACCGGGCGCCCCGGTCGCTGTCCGCGACGACGAGCGTCCCGCCGTGCGCGCCGGCGATGTCCCGGGAGATCGTCAGCCCGAGGCCGGTGCCGGCGGCGTCCCGCGCCCGGCCCTCGGGCAGCCGCTGGAACCGCCGGAAGACGCGCTCGCGGTCCTCCGGCGCGATGCCCGGCCCGTCGTCGCGGACCTCCAGCACGGCCTCCCGCCCCTCCGCCGCCACCGTCACCCAGATCCGCGACGCCGCGTGCCGCTCCGCGTTGTCCAGCAGGTTCGTCAGCACCCGCGTCAGGTGGCGCGGGGCGACCCGCGCCGTGACGCCCGCGGCGGCGTCGACCTCGACCGGGACGCGCCGCACCCGCCGGCCCGCCTCCGCGCGCACCAGCTCGCCGAGGTCGACGCGCTCCCGCTCGACGTGCACCCCGGCGCCCAGCCTCGCCAGAATGAGCAGGTCGCCGACGATCCCCTGCAGCCGGTCGGCGTCCCCGAGCGCCGCCCGCGCGACCGCCGGCCAGTCCTCGTCCTCCGGATGCTCCAGCGCCACCTCCAGCTGGGCGCGCAGCCCGGTCAGCGGGCTGCGCAGCTCGTGCGAGACGTCCGCGACGAAGGCGCGCTGCCGGGACAGCACGTCCGCGAGCCGGTCCAGCGTCACGTTCACCGACTCGGCCAGGTCCGACACCTCGTCGTTCGGGCCCGGGACGGTGACCCGGCGGTCGGACTCGCCGCCGGTGATCTGCGCCAGCTCGGCGCTCATCACCCGCACCGGCCGCAGCGCCCGGCGCACCGCCCGCGACACGATCCAGCCGACCGCGGCCGTCGCGGCGAGCGCCAGCATCACGAGCAGCCCGATGAACGCGCCCCGGTACTGCGTGAACTCGTTGATGGGCGCGCCCGCGTACACGATCCGCACGCCCTCGCGGGTCACCAGCTTCTCCGAGACGAGGTACACGTTGGCGTTGCCCTGCACCTTGACGGTGCGGTACTCCCGCCGGCCCACCGTCCGCGGCTCCGGCACGCTCAGCGGGCCGCGCCCGTGCAGGGACTCGCTCGCCGCCAGCACCTCGCCCTCCCCGCTGACGACCTGGAGCAGGGTGAAATCGGGGTCCAGGACGGCCAGCGACCCGCGCGGGTCGGTCTCGGTGACGATCGTGGCCAGGTCCGCGACGACGAGCGTCCCCTGGTCGTGCAGTCCCTCGAACACCGTGCTCCGGACGGCCTGGTAGAAGAGCACCATGCCGACGACGAGGAGCACGCCGGTGAGGAGGGTCGCGGCGGCCGTCACGCGGGTCCGCACCGACCAGCGGGACGGCGACAGCAGGTCCCCGAAGATCCGCACCCCGGCGCCCCTCCCCCTGACCGGCTCGCACACGCCGGGGGGTTGACGCAGCAGAGGTCTTACCAGGTCATTGCCCTGCGAAACCTTCACCGCGGACCGGACCGGCGCCCGTGCGGACGGCGCCTCCCACCCCTGGGGAGCCGTCCGCACGGGCACCGCCTTCGGTGCCGCCAGCCGCCCGTTGCCCGTGCGCCGAGGAGGATCGCGGGGGCCGGGTCGTGCTGCCGAACTGCTCCCCACTCTGCACTCCTCCGGTGCACGCGGTGCTACATCGGCGTGACAATCGCGTTTCCGGACTTCCTGCAGGAACCGGCCATAATCTGCCGCCGAACGGGGATTGGACGGACAGGAGATACCAGAGGGAGCCGGGAACGCCCCATGGACGGAGACATCAGGCCGCTCGAACCCGCCGACCCGCGCCAGGTCGCGGGGCATACGCTGCTGGGCCGGCTCGGGTCGGGCGGCATGGGGACGGTCTACCTCGGCGCCGACCCCGTGTCCGGCGGGCGCGTCGCGGTGAAGACGATCCACCCGCACCTGGCCGGCGACCCCGTCTACCGCCGCCGGTTCAAGGACGAGGCGTACCTCGCGAGCCGGGTCGCGTCGTTCTGCACCGCCCGGGTCCTCGCGCACGGCGAGGAGAACGGCCGCCCCTATCTCGTCACCGACTACGTCGGCGGCATCTCGCTGCACGACCGGCTCGTCTGCGAGGGGCCGCTGCCGCCCGCCGACCTGCACGGCGTCTCGGTCGGCGTCGCGTCCGCGCTCGCCGCCATCCACGCCGCGGGGCTGGTGCACCGCGACCTGAAGCCCGCCAACGTGATGCTCACGCTGTCCGGCTGCCGCGTCATCGACTTCGGCATCGCCAGCGGCCGGGACTCCCCGAACGCGGCCGCGGCCTCCGGCAAGGTCTTCGGCACGCCCGGCTGGATGGCGCCGGAGGTGCTCGTCGGCGGGCCCGCGACCCCGGCCGCCGACATCTTCGCCTGGGGGTGCCTCATCGCCCACGCCGGGACGGGCCAGATGCCGATCGGCGGCGACCCGGCGACGCTCCGCACCGGCGACCCCGACCTGGACGGGCTGCCGGAATCGCTCGTCCCCGCCGTCCGGTCGGCGCTCGCGGCCGACCCCGCCGACCGTCCGAGCGCGTCCGACCTGCTGCTCGCCCTCGTCGAGCAGCCGCAGCCGCACGTCGGCGAATGGCCGGAGGCGGACCCTGCGCCGCGTCCGCGCCGGGCCCGGCCGGGACGGGCGGGCCGTCCGCCGCCCACCGACCGGGAGGGGGCCGACACCAAGGCGTTCACACCGCCCGGCATGGCCGGCGCCAGGTCGTCCACCCGGACCCGGCTGCTCGCGGGCGCGGGCGCCGCCGCCGGCACCATCCTGATCGGCGCCATCATCGCCGGGCTCACGCAGGGGAAGAGCGACGCGCCGCCGAGGCCGTCCACGCCCGTCCCGTCGACGCCGTCGGCGTCGCCCGCGTCGCCGAAACGGGCGAGCGTCATCAAGCCGGGCACGGCCAAGCGGCCGCCGGCGAAGTCGCACAAGGTGAAGCACAAACCGAAGCACGGCAAGCACAAAGGCAGGCACAAGCGCGGCTGAGGCTGCGCCGGGCGACCGGACGGCGGGTCAGGTGCGTCAGGTGCGCCAGATCAGCACGAGCGCGCAGTCGTCGTCACGGGTCGCGGCCATCGTCTCGACCAGTTCCCGCGCGCCGCGCCCGAAGCCCTGCGGGACGAGCCGCTCCGCCTCGCCGAGCAGCCGGTCGATCCCCGCGTCCAGGTCGCTGCCGGGCGACTCCACCAGCCCGTCGGTGTAGAGGAGCAGCGCGTCGCCGGGCCGCAGCGTGCCGCGCTCCGGGACGCAGTTCAGGTCGGGCACCACGCCGAGCACCACGCCCTTGGCGGAGCTGACCCGCCACTCGCCGCTGCTCGCGTCGAACTGGACCGCCGGCGGATGGCCCGCCGACTCGACCGTGAACTCCCCCGTCTTCAGGTCGACGACGACGTGCACGGCCGTGACGAAGCCCTCGTCCCAGCGCTGGCGCTGCAGGTAGACGTTGCAGGCGGGCAGGAACCGGTCGGTCTGGATCGATCCAAGGAGGCCGCCGAAGGCGCCCGACAGCATCAGCGCCCGCGTTCCGGCGTCGGTGCCCTTGCCGGAGACGTCGACGAGGGCCACCTCCAGGCTGTCGCCGTCGAAGGACGACACCACGAAGTCGCCGCCGAAGGACGAGCCGCCTGCCTGGAGCATCACGACCTGCGATTCCCAGCCGTCCGGCAGTTCGGGCATCTCGCCCTGCCGGCGCAGCCGGTCGCGCAGCTCCAGCAGCATCGAGTCGCCGCGCAGGCCCTGCACGCCGAGCTGCTGGCGGGTGCGGGCCAGGGTCAGCGCGAGCACCGCGGTGATGGTCAGCGTGGCGATCATGCCGGGGCCGATGGCGGCCACGTCCTGCCAGGCGTTGTAGGCCGTCATCGCGACGACGACGCCGAGCAGCGCGACCAGGCTGCGCACCTTCAGCAGCAGCCCGCCGCCGAGCACGACCAGGACCAGCGCGCCGGACGGGGCCAGGCCGCGCGACTCGCTGGTGGTGGCGAGCCCGATCGCGATCGCGAGGACCGCGAGGACGGCGAAGACGTACCGCTCCCTGGTCAGCTTGCCCTGCCTGGCCCACCGGTACAGCGCCACGAGCAGGGGAATCCTGCGCAGCACGGCGCGCACCCGCGGCGGAAGGAGCTGCACCAGTCGTTGAAGCATGACTCCGGCACTGTATCGAGCAATCACCCCGGCCGGTCGGTATCCGGGGCAGCCATGACCCCTTGCAACGGTCCAGCTTCGTTTTATATGGGTATGTGTCACCAACGGGACACATGGTGTCCTGGGGAGAACGGTGTCGCGGTGAGAGGAGACGGCGCATGGTCCAGCCCGGCATGCGGATCACGGTGGACGCGGCGATGCGTGCGCGGGACGTGTCCCGTCCCCGCCCCGACGGCGAGGAACCGCCCGCCGCCGCGCCCGCCCCGGGCAAGGCCGCCGAACCCGCCAAGCGCACCAAGGCCGCCAAGAACGAGCGGCGCCGCCAGGACAAGCGCGGCGCCGCCGCCCGCAAGCCGCCGGAGAACGGTCTCTGACCCGGCCGGGGCCGGTCAGCCCTCGCGCGGCAGCGGGGGGAGTTCGCCGGTGTGCTCGTAGGCGCTGAGCATCCTGATCCGGCGGGTGTGGCGCGGTTCCTTGGAGTAGGCCGTCCCGACGAACAGTTCCAGGAACCGCGTCGCGGCGGCCAGGTCGTGCTGGCGGGCGCCCAGCGCGATGACGTTGGCGTCGTTGTGCTCGCGGGCGAGCTTCGCGGTGTCCTCGTTCCAGACCAGCGCGGCCCGCACGCCCTTGACCTTGTTGGCCGCGATCGCCTCGCCGTTGCCGGACCCGCCGATCACGACGCCGAGCGTCCCCGGTTCGGCGGCCGTGCGCTGCGCGGCCCGCAGGACGAACGGCGGGTAGTCGTCCACGGCGTCGTAGACGAACGCGCCGCAGTCGACGGCCTCGTGCCCGCTCTCCTTCAGCCAGGAGACCAGGTGCTCCTTCAGTTCGAAGCCGGCATGGTCGGATCCAAGAAACACGCGCATGCGCCGATTCTCGCAGGCCGGTGGGCGTCGTGCGCGCGGGGGTCGGGCCGCCGGTGTCGGGCCGCGGGTCAGGCGCCCTCGCCGTCCCGCTTGCGGTCGATGACCGTCCGGTCGTCGAGGCCGAGGCCGTCGTCCTCCGGCGTGTCACCCTTGGGCGCGTCGTCCTTGGGCTCGTCGTTAGGCGCGTCGTTCTGGGGCGCGGCGTCCTCGGGCGCGTCCTGCCCGGCCTCGGCCGGTGCTTCGGCGGGCGCTTGAGGCGCCTGCTCGGGCGGCGGCGCGGACGCCTGCTGCGGGACGGGCGGCGCCTGCTGCGGCATCGGCGCGGCGCCGAACTGCTGCGGCGCGGCCTGCTGCGGCGGGTACGGCTGCGGCGCGGGCTGCTGGGGCATGCCGCCCCATGCCTGCTGCTGAGGCTGCCCCTGCGGCGGCACATACGGGACGCCCTGTTGCATCGGCTGCGGCTGCATCGGCTGCTGCATCGGCTGCCCGTAGGACGGCTGCTGCATCGGCATGCCGGGCTGCGGCTGCCCGTACTGGCCGGGCTGCTGGACGTACTGCCCCGGCTGCCCGACCTGGCCGGGCTGCTGCGCCGCCGCGCCGCGGGGGCGGCCCACGAAGTAGCCCAGCAGCATGCCGAACCCCGCGAGCCAGCCGTAGGCGAAGCCGAAACTCGCTCCGTGGGTGAGCGAGTTGAAGACGAACGAGCCGCTGTCGCTGGTGATGTCCAGCACCAAGCGCATCAACACGCCCACCACGAACCCCGCGATGCCCGCCGCGACGGTCGTGGCCCACCAGCCGGTCACGACCGCGCCGATCGCGCCGCGCTCGGGGTCGACGGCGCGGGCGCCCGCCACCGCGAGCAGGATCAGCAGGACGAAGAACAGCACGAGGCCGATGTCCAGCACCACGACGTACTTCCAGAGGCCCTCGCCGGGAGTCAGCCGCCACGCCGGGAAGAGCAGCCAGTAGAGCGGCGGTGCGATGCCCTCGTCCCAGTGGAGCCCGCTGTCGTTGATCGCGTCGACGACCCACTGGTTGCCCAGGAGGATCGAGATGAGGGCGATGGGAACCACCGCGCCGCCCGCCATGACCAGCATCCGCCGCATCGTCATGGCGGGCAGAGTAGTGGGCATCGCTGCCCGCCGGTAGGCCCGGTATCACCCCGGGTAAGCGGCCCGCGCGGCGGGCGGGAAGCGGAAGTCGGGATCGACCTGCGCTTCGAGGTCCTCGCCGGCGGCGCGGCTGGCCCAGCTGCGCGCGTTCTTCACGTGGAACTCGACGGCCTGGCGCTGGAACCTGTCCCAGTCCTTGACGCGGCCGTCGACCTCGGCGCGCATCCGGTCGAGGGCGGCGGTGTTGTCGTCCTCCAGCACGACGCCGTGCCGGCCCTGCTCCAGCGCCCGGACGGCGGCGGACTGGCCGAGCCACGTCAGCAGGTCGTCGCCGACGTGCTCGCGCAGGTAGGCGACGTCCTCCTCGCCCTGGACCTTGTTGCCGACGACCCGGATCGCGACGTCGTAGTCGCGCGCGTACTCGGTGTACTGCCGGTAGACGCCGACGCCCTTCCGGGTGGGCTCGGCGACCAGGAACATGAGGTCGAACCGGGTGAACAGCCCGGACGCGAACGTGTCGGCGCCGGCGGTCATGTCGACGACGACGTACTCGCCCGGCCCGTCCACGAGGTGGTTGAGGTAGAGCTCCACCGCGCCGGTCTTGGAGTGGTAGCACGCGACGCCGAGGTCGTCGTCGTTGAACGGGCCGGTGGCGAGGAGCGTGACGCCGTCCACCTCCTGGCCGGCCTCGTGGAACGGGTCGTCGCCGCGGAACCGCAGCAGCCGCGAGCCGGCGCCGGGCGGGGTCGTCTTGGCCATCGCGGCCGCGGACGAGATGCGGGGGTTGTCGCCGCGCAGGTGCTCCTTGATCTCGGTGAGCCGGTCGCCCAGCGCGGGGACCTTGGCGGCGCGGGCCTCGTCCAGGCCGAGCGCCACGCCGAGGTGCTGGTTGATGTCGGCGTCGATGGCCACCACCGGCAGCCCGCGCCCGGCCAGGTGCCGGACGAACAGCGACGACAGGGTGGTCTTGCCGCTGCCGCCCTTGCCGACGAACGCAACCTTCACGAATGCCTCATTTCGGATATGAAAACCGTTACCAGTGTCGGTACGTCCGAGTCTTGCGAAGGGCGGACGGCGAGGCAAGCGGAACGGCCGAAGAGGCGGCGAATCGGAACCGAGAACCGGGGAATCAGCGGACGGCGGCGGCCGGGTCGAACCCGAACGGCAGTTCCAGGCGGTGCTCGGCCAGGAGGCCGGCGTCCGTGAGCAGGTCCCGGGTGGGACGGTCGGCCGTGATGACGCCGCCGGAGAGGATCACCGAGCGCGGGCACAGCTCCGCCGCGTACGGGAGGTCGTGCGTGACCATCAGGACCGTCACGTCCAGGCTCAGCAGGATCTCGGCCAGCTCGCGGCGGCTCGCCGGGTCCAGGTTCGAGGACGGCTCGTCCAGCACGAGGATCTCCGGCTCCATCGCCAGGACGGTGGCCACGGCGACGCGGCGGCGCTGCCCGAAGCTGAGGTGCTGCGGCGGGCGGTCGGCGACGTCCAGCATGCCGACGCGGGACAGCGCGTCCCGGACCCGGCGGTCCAGCTCGGCGCCGCGCAGGCCGAGGTTGGCGGGACCGAACGCCACGTCCTCCCGGACGGTCGGCATGAACAGCTGGTCGTCGGGGTCCTGGAAGACGATGCCGACGCGGCGGCGGATCTCCCGCAGCGCCTTCTTGTCCTTCGGGTCGACCGCGAGGCCGCCGACCCTGACCTCGCCCAAGCCGCCGTGCAGGATGCCGTTCAGGTGCAGGACGAGCGTGGTCTTCCCGGCGCCGTTCGGCCCCAGCAGCGCGACCCGCTCGCCGCGCCCGATCGTGAGGTCGACGCCGAAGAGGGCCTGCGTGCCGTCCGGATAGGCGTACGCGAGACCCCGCACTTCCAGCGAAGGCGTCATGGAACCATCCAAGCAGCCAGGGCGACGAGGGCGGCGGCCGAGGGCAGCGCGGCGGCGGCCGTCCACTGCGCGGCCGTCGCGCCGACGTCGTGCATCACCGGCATCCGGCCGTCGTAGCCCCGGCTCACCATGGCCAGGTGGACGCGCTCGCCCCGCTCGTAGGAGCGCAGGAACAGCGCGCCGACCGACCTGGCGAGCACGCCCGTCGCCCGGATGTCGCGCGCCTCGAAGCCGCGGGACGCGCGCGCCACCCGCATCCGCCCGAGCTCCGCCGTGACGACGTCGCCGTACCGCAGCATGAACGTGGCGATCTGCGTGATGAGCTGCGGCATCCGCAGCCGCTCGATGCCGAGGAGCAGCAGCCGCGGCTCGGTGGTCGCGGCGAGCAGGATCGACGCGACGACGCCGAGCGTGCCCTTGGCGAGGATGTTCCAGGCGCCCCACAGCCCGCTCTCGCTGAGCCGCAGCCCCAGCACGGCGATCTTCTCCCCCTCGGCGACGAAGGGCAGGAGGAACGCGAACGCGACGAACGGCACCTCGATGACGACCCGCCGCGCGACCGTCCGGAACGGGACCCGGGCGGCCGCCGTGACGGCCGCGAGCAGCAGCGCGTACACGCCGAACGCCCAGAGCCGCTCGCGCGGCGTGGCGACGACGAGCAGCACGAACGCCAGGACGGCGACGAGCTTGCACTGCGGCGGCAGCCGGTGCACCGGCGACGCGCCCGGCACGTAGAGCCGGTGCGCGTGCCCCGCGCCCATCAGCCCTTCCGCGCGGGCTCGGGCGGCGCCTCCGCGCCCTGCTCCGGAGCCGTCCCGGACGGCCCGGCGCCGCGCCGCCGGACGCCCCAGAACAGCCCGCCGCCGACCAGCAGGACGGCGCCGACGCCGACGACCCCGGACAGCCCGCCCGACAGCCGGGCGTTCTCGACGCCCTTGACGCCGTAGTCGCCGAACGGGGAGTCCTTGAGCGAGTGGTCCTTCTCCTCGGCGCTGATGCCCTTGTCCTCCGCGACCTTCTCCAGGCCGTCGGGGTTGCCGGAGGCGTAGTAGCTGACGATCCCCGCGAGGACGAGCGAGACGAGCAGGAACCCGATGAAGAAGCGCTTCGTGGTCATGGGAGTTCCTCCTCAGGCGCGGGACGGCTCGGCCGGGCCGTCCGCCTTCTGCTCGGCGGCGGTGCGCAGCTCCAGCGGCTTCAGCAGCCCGCGCGCCCCGTGGACGAGGTCGGGGCGGACGGCGAGCACGCTCGACACGGTCACGGCGGTGATCAGCGCCTCGCCGATCCCGATCAGCACGTGGACGCCGATCATGGCGGTGGCGACCTTGCCGATCGACACGTCCGCCGTCCCGCCGACCGCGTAGACGGCCGTGAACGCGACGGCCGCGGCGGGCACGGAGACGACGGCGGCGACGAACGCGGCCCCCGACACCGACGCCCGCGTCTTGGGCAGCACCCGCAGCAGCAGCCGGAACAGCCCGTAGCCCACGACGACCGTGACGAGGGACATCGTGGTGATGTTGACGCCCAGCGCGGTCAGGCCGCCGTCCGCGAACAGGAGCGCCTGCATGAGCAGGACGACCGAGACGCACAGGACGCCTGTGTACGGCCCCACGAGGATCGCCGCGAGCGTCCCGCCGAGCAGGTGCCCACTCGTCCCGGACGCGACCGGGAAGTTGAGCATCTGCGCGGCGAACACGAACGCGGCGGTCAGCCCGGCGAGCGGCGCGGTGCGGTCGTCCAGCTCCCGCCGCGCTCCGCGGAGCGCGATCCCGACCCCGGCCACCGCGACCGCGCCGGCCGCGATGGACACCGGGGCGTCGATGAAACCATCCGGTACGTGCACGTCCTCACCATCCCTGCCTGTTTTGACCAGCGAGACCAGTTTGGCGGCACATACCTAGTAGTTGCAACATGCTCGCAATAGCAAGCCTCATGTCACCGGGACGCCACCCGGCGGGCCGGCCGCGGCCCCGGCCGGGTCAGTCGAAGATCGGGTCGGCCGTCCGGGTCCGCTTGAGCTCGAAGAACCCGGGCGTGCTCGCGACCGCGACGACGCCGTCGAAGAGCTTGGCGGCGGCCTCGCCGCGTGGGATCGGGGAGACGACGGGGCCGAAGAAGGCGCTGCCCTCCACCTCGATGACCGGGGTGCCGACCTCCTGGCCGACGCGGTCGATGCCGTCCTGGTGGGACGCGCGCACCGCCTCGTCGTAGGCGGTGGAGCCGGCGGCGTCGGCGAGCGCCGGGTCCAGGCCCGCCGCGGTCAGCGCCTCCTCGTAGTAGGCGCGGTCGAACTTCTGCTTCTCGTGGTGGCGGCGCGTGCCGAGCTCGGTGTAGAGGCGTCCGAGCACCTCGGCGCCGTACTTCTGCTCGGCGGCGATGCACACGCGCACCGGCCCCCACGCCTCGGCGAGCATCTGCCGGTACTCGTCCGGGATGTCCTTGTCCTCGTTGAGGACGGCCAGGCTCATCACGTGCCAGCGCACCTGGATCGGGCGCAGCTTCTCCACCTCCAGGATCCAGCGGGACGTGATCCACGCCCAGGGGCACAGTGGGTCGAACCAGAAGTCCACCGGCGTAGGTGCGTTCTCAGTCAACGTCGCCTCCAAGAGAGTGAAAGGGCATGCCTTAGAGCGACAACCGGGACGCCCCCGTCCCGATTCCCGCGGCGCCGGGGCCCGCCGAAGCCCATGCCTTAGGCCGTGGCGGACGGACCGGGACGGCGTCCGGTTGGTAGACATGACTACATCAAGCGAATAGGCCGACCAAGGAGTACATGTGGCAGGCAACCTCACGCGCGACGAGGCGCGGGAACGGGCCCGGCTGCTCACCGTGGAGTCGTACACGGTGGAACTGGACCTCACGACGGGCGCGGAGAGGTTCGCGTCGACCACCGTGGTCAGGTTCGGCAGCGCCGAGACCGGCGCGGACACGTTCATCGACCTGCACGGCGCCGTCGTGCGGGAGGTGACGCTGAACGGCAAGGCCCTCGACCCGTCGTCCTATGACGCCGGGAAGGGGCGCGTCCCGCTGCCCGGCCTCGCGGCCGAGAACGAACTCCGGGTCGTGGCCGACTGCGAGTACTCGCGGTCCGGTGAGGGCCTGCACCGGTTCGTCGACCCCGTGGACGACAGCGTGTACCTCTACACGCAGTTCGAGACGGCGGACGCGCACCGCATGTACACGTGCTTCGACCAGCCCGACCTGAAGGCCGTCTTCGAGCTGACGGTCAGGGCGCCGGAGGACTGGCAGGTCGTCACCAACGAGCCGGCCGAGTCCGCCGGCGGCGGGACGTGGCACTTCCTCCCCACCCCGCAGATCTCCACCTACATCACCGCGCTCATCGCCGGGCCGTACCACGTCGTCCGGGACGAGTACCGCCGCGACGACGGCACCGTCATCCCGCTCGGCGTGTACTGCCGCACGTCGCTGGCCGACCACCTCGACGCCCCCGCGATCGTGGACGTGACCCGGCAGGGCTTCGGCTACTTCGAGGAGGTCTTCGGCCGCCCGTACCCGTTCGCCAAGTACGACCAGCTGTTCGTCCCCGAGTTCAACGCGGGCGCGATGGAGAACGCGGGCGCCGTCACCTTCCTGGAGGACTACGTCTTCCGGTCGCGGGTCACCGACGCGGCCTACGAGCGGCGCGCCGAGACGATCCTGCACGAGATGGCGCACATGTGGTTCGGCGACCTCGTCACCATGCGCTGGTGGGACGACCTGTGGCTGAACGAGTCGTTCGCCACGTACATGAGCGTCCTGTGCCAGGCCGAGGCCACCAAGTGGAAGGGCTCGTGGACGACGTTCGCGAACCTGGAGAAGGCGTGGGCGTACCGGCAGGACCAGCTGCCGTCCACGCACCCGATCGCCGCCGACATCCCCGACATCCGCGCGGTGGAGGTCAACTTCGACGGGATCACCTACGCCAAGGGCGCGTCCGTCCTGAAGCAGCTCGTGGCCTACGTCGGCCTCGACAACTTCCTGGAGGGCGTGCGGCGCTACTTCGACCAGCACGCCTGGGGCAACACCGTCCTGGCGGACCTGCTGGGCGCGCTGGAGGAGAGGTCCGGGCGCGACCTGGCGTCGTGGTCGAAGGAGTGGCTGGAGACGGCCGGCGTCAACACGATGCGGCCCGCGTACGAGGTCGACGGCGACGGGAACTTCACGTCGTTCGCCGTCTTGCAGGAGGCCAAGCCCGACTACCCGACGCTGCGCTCGCACCGCCTCGCGATCGGGCTCTACGACCTGACCGGCGGCGGGCTCGTCCGGCGGGAGCGGGTCGAGCTGGACGTCGTCGGCGCCCGCACCGAGGTGCCGCAGCTCGTCGGCCGGAAGAGGCCCGACCTCGTCCTGGTCAACGACGACGACCTCACCTACGCCAAGATCCGGCTGGACGAGCACTCGCAGAAGACGCTGATCGAGCACATCGGCGACATCAGGGAGAGCCTGCCGCGCGCGCTGTGCTGGTCGTCGGCGTGGGACATGACGCGCGACGCCGAGATGGCCACCCGCGACTACGTCCGGCTCGTCGCCAAGGGCATCCGCGGCGTCACCGACATCTCGGTCACGCAGACGCTGCTGCGGCAGGCGCGCACCGCCGTCCAGCAGTACGCGGACCCGGCCTGGCGCGAGGAGGGCCTCGCCCTGCTCGCCGGGACGCTGTCGGAGCTGGCGCGCGAGGCCGAGCCCGGCTCGGACCTCCAGCTCGCCTACACGCAGGCGTTCACCGCGTCGGCCGTGTCCGACGAGCACCTGGCGTTCGTCCAGGGCCTGCTGGACGGCTCGCAGACGCTCGTCGGCCTCACCGTCGACACCGACCTGCGCTGGTCACTGCTGCGCCGGCTCGTCGTCACCGGGCGGGCGGGCGAGGCCGAGATCGACGCCGAGCACGAGCGGGACCGCACCGCCGCCGGAGAGCGGCACGCCGCCGCGTGCAAGGCCGCCGTGCCGACCGCGGCGGCGAAGGCGGCCGCGTGGGAGCGGATCGTGTCCGGCGACCTGCCGAACGCCGTCTACCGGTCGACGCTCGGCGGATTCGTCGAGCCCGACCAGGCGGAGCTGCTGCTCCCCTACGTCGACCGGTACTTCGCCGAGGTGGGGCGCGTCTGGAAGGAGTGGAGCAGCGACATGTCGCAGACGTTCGCCGAGGTCGCCTACCCGTTCCTGGTGATCGAGCAGTCCACGATCGACCGGACCGAGTCCTACATCGCCGAGCAGGACCCGCCGGCCGCCCTCGCCCGGCTGCTGTCGGAGGGACGCGACGGCGTCGCCCGCGCGCTGCGCGCCCGCGCGAAGGACGCCGCGTCCTCCTGACGCCTGTCTCCTGACGCCCTGTCCAACCTCCCCGTGGCCGTGCGATCGTGGCATGGTCACGGGGCGGGCGGGGGCTGGAGGACGGTCGCCGAGCGGAGCCCGACCTTTGAATGGCGGCGGGCGGGGGCTGGAGGACGGTATGGAGACGGCCGGAGACGTGCTCACGGCACTGGCGCGGCGCTACGCGTTCGGCGACCTGGAGGCGCTGATCACGCAGGGCGCGCTGGCCGCGGACGGCCGCTCGACGGCGGTCGCGGCGCTGTGCGCGTTCGGGCAGCGCGTCCTCGACCTCGACGCCGAGGACTTCGGCATGCCCGAGGCGGTCGGCGAGGTCCCGCGCGACCTCCTCGACCGGGCCCGCGCCAGCCGGATGCCGCAGGCGGCCCGGGAGCGTCCGCGCGGCGCGCTGGCCAGCCTGCGTCCCGCGTACTCCCTCCTGCTGGAGGTCATCGCGGTCCGCTGGTACCGCCGCGACATGGCGGCGCTGGTCGCCGCCGTGCACATCGCGAGCGAGTACCTGCCGATGCTGGCCTGGGAGGGCGTGCTCGGCCACGCCGGCGACCCGGCCCTCATCGGCGCGTCGGTGAGCGGCGAGGGCAGCCGGTTCGGGGTGCCCGTCGAGCCGGGGACGGCCCGCATGTGCGACCACACGCGTCCGGAGCGCTCCGCCTGCGAGCGGACGCTCCGCGTCGCGAAGGAGCCGGGGCCCGGCTGGCGCGCCTACCTGGACCGGCAGCACAGCCAGGTCGCGTCCGCCCTCGGCGACTGCGCCGCCCGGTGCCGCACGCCCTGCACGGTCATGACCCGCCTGGACGGCCTGGTGCGCGCCGACCTCGCCGACCGGTGCCGGCTGGCCGCCGACTTCACCGACGGCGCGCTCGTCAAGCTCCGCCACGCGGCCCCGGTCGGCCACGGTTTCGGCGTCCCGTCGCCGGAGGAGGTCCAGACGGCGTGGACGCGCGCCCGCAAGTCGCTGTCCCACCACCCGCTGGGCCACAAGGCGCTGGCGGGCGCGGGCGGCGACCCCTACCCGCTGCCCGGCCTGCCCGCGCTGTTCTCGGCCATCGCCGACGCCGACCTGCGCCCCGACACGCTTCTGCACGACGTGACCAAGCGCATCACGGCCACGCTCGCCTGACGGCACCGGCCCGGAGGTCGTCGAGGAGGACGGGCCGGCCCCCCGCGTCCGCCAGCGGGACGCGCCAGTTCGGGTACTCGTCGACGGTTCCCGGCTGGTTCTGGGTGCGGCGCTCGCCCACGGCGTCGGCCAGGGAGATGCCGGTGAGCCGGGCCGGGGTGCGGGCCAGGAAGGCGTGCAGGGCGTCCACGATCTGCTCGTCGTAGGCGGTGGAGCCTTCTGCCAGCGCCTTCATGACCTCGGCGGGCGGGTCCGGCAGCAGATCCTCCGCGTGGAGGAGCGCCAGCCAGTCGTTCAGCCGGCGGCGGTGGTCGGCCTCCTCGTCGGCGCGGGGGCGGGTCAGCAGGCCCAGCCGGTCGCGGAGGGCGATGTGGTCGCCGTGGACGAATCCGATGATCGGCGGCATGTCGTGGGTGCCGACCGTCGCCAGGGAGAGTTCGCGCCACTCGGCCGGGGGCTTCGGACGTCCCTCGGCGCCGCGTTCGAACCACAGCAGGGACGTGCCGAGGATGCCGCGGTCGGCCAGGCCGTCCCGGAACCCGGACTCGACGGTGCCGAGGTCCTCGCCCACCACGACGGCGCCCGCGCGTTCCGCCTCCCAGGCGAGGCAGCCGAGGAGCGCGTCGCGGTCGTAGCGGACGTAGGTCCCGTCCGCGGGCGAGCCGCCCTCGGGGACCCACCACAGCCGCGACACCTGCATCGCGTGGTCGAGGCGCAGCCCGCCGCCGTGCCGGAACGCCGTGGCCAGCATCTCCCGGAACGGGACGTAGGCGGCGCCGGCGAGGCGGTGCGGGTGCCAGGGCGGCTGGCCCCAGTCCTGGCCGCGCTGGTTGAACTCGTCCGGCGGGGCCCCGACGCTCATGCCGGGCGCGAACAGGTCCCGGTAGATCCACGCGTCGGCGCTGCCGTGCGCGACCCCGACCGCGAGGTCGTGGACGATCCCGACCGGCATCCCGGCGTCGCGTGCGGCCCGCTGCGCGGCCGTGAGCTGGCCGTCCAGCCGCCATTGCAGCCACGCGTGGAAGTCGACGCGGCCGGCGAGGCGGGCCGCCTCGTCCGCGACGGCACGGCTCCCGGCGTCGTGCAGCGCGGCGGGCCAGCGGCGCCAGTCCGGGCCGTGCTTCTCGGTGAGCGCGCACCAGGTCGCGAACGCGGTGAGCGCCGTCCCCTCGCGGGCGCGGAACGCCGCGTAGCCGCGCTCCGCCTCGGTGCCGCGCGGGAGGCGGTGGAGGGATTCGAGGGCCTGGAGCTTGGCCGTCCAGACCGCGTCCCGGTCGATGGCGCCGCCGGGGACGCGCAGCGGCCCGGCGAGCGCGGACAGGCGAGCGCGGTCCTCGGCGGGCAGCGCCGCGTACTCGGGCAGGTCCTCGACGCGCAGGTAGATCGGGGCGGCGAAGCGGCGGCTCATCGGCGAGTACGGCGACGGGCCGACCGGCGGGACGGGCTCGGCCGCGTGCAGCGGGTTGATCAGCGTGAAGCCGGCGCCCAGCTCGCGCGCGCTCCAGGCGGCGAGGCCGGCGAGGTCGCGCAGGTCGCCGATCCCCCACGAGGCGCGGGAGCGCACCGAGTACAGCTGGACGGTGAACCCCCACAGGCGGTCCGGTGCGCGCAGCCGGCGCGGGGCGACCAGCAGCGGCGCGCTCTCGGAGCCCGCGTGGAGCCGGTGCCAGCCGGCCGGAAGCTCGGCCCGGTCCAGGGCCGCGGGGACGGTCTCGCCGGTCGCCAGCTCGACGCTCGCGTCCGCGAGGGCGGGAAGGGCGGGAAGGGGATCGCCCTGCCGGACGACGACGACCGGCGGCAGCGCGCGGCCGGGTCCGCGGGCGCGTTCCAGCTCCGCCGCGACGGCGGCCGGAGTCGACGCGTCGACCCCGAGCGCCGCCAGGACGGCGACGAGCGTGTCCGGCGGGACCGCCGCCTCCCGGCCGCGCCAGTCGGTGTACCGGGTCGCGACCCCGTGCCGTCCGGCCAGCCTGATCAGTCCGTCGTCGCCCACGCCTGCACCATGCCCGGTACGGACGGGGTCACGCCGTCCAGATCTCCGGCTTGCGGCCGATCCAGGGGCGGGCCTCCTCCAGCTGCGCGGACAGCGAGATCAGCGTGCCCTCGCCGCCGAGGCGCCCCGCCAGCATGACCCCGATCGGCAGGCCGTCGCCGTTCCAGTGCAGGGGGACGTTCACCGCCGGCTGCCCCGAGACGTTGTAGACCGCGCAGAACGGGGTGAACTGGGTCTGCCGCCAGAAGTTCTCCGCAGGCTCCTGCTCGTGGAAGTGGCCGACGGGGACGGGCGGCATCGCGAGCGTCGGATGCAGGATGGCGTCGAACTCGTCCATCAGCGGGAACCCCGCCCGCAGCGCCCCCTGCAGCGCGGCGTGCGCCTGGAACAGCCGCGGCGCCGAGGTCGCCTCGCCCTGGCTCCGGAGCCAGCGGGTCAGCGGCTGCATCAGGTGCTCGCTCTCCTCCGGGACGGGCGTCATCGTCGCCATCACGCCCCAGAGCGTCGCGAAGTGCGGAAGCAGGTCGGCGCCGAGCACCTGCGGCAGTTCCACGACCTCGTGGCCGAGCTCCTCCAGCAGCGCCGAGGCGTCGTCGTAGGCGGCGGCGCAGTCCGGGTGGACCTCGACCCCCGGCACCGGCGACTCCATGCTCCGCGCGATGCGCAGCCGGCCCGGCGCCCGGTCGGCGTGGCCGAGGAACGGCCCGTCCGCCTGCGGCGCCCGGTAGAGGTCGCCGGGCATGTGGCCGGCCATCACGTCCAGCAGCAGGGCCGCGTCGCGGACGGTCCGCGCGATCGGGCCGTTCGTGGCCAGGCCGAACAGGTCGGGGACGATCGGGCCCGAGGAGACCCGGCCGCGGGTCGGCTTGATCCCGAACAGCCCGCACACGCTGCTCGGGATCCGGATCGAGCCGCCGCCGTCGCTGCCCTGCGCGACCGGCGCCAGCCCGGCCGCGACGGCCGCCGCCGCGCCGCCGCTGGAACCGCCGGCCGACCTGGTGAGGTCCCAGGGCGTCCGGGCCGGAGGCGCGACGTCACTCTCCGTGTAGCAGGGCAGGCCGAACTCGGGCGTCGCCGTCTTGCCCAGCAGCACGGACCCCGCTTGCGACAGCTTTGTCACCACGTTGTCGTCCGCGAACCCGGTCATACCGGAGAAGACGGCCGAGCCGAAGGTCATCCGGACGCCGTTCACCATGTTCAGGTCCTTGATCGGGACCGGGACGCCGTGCAGCGGCGGCAGGTCCGCCGGGTCCGCCGCGTCCAGCACCGCCTTCGCGGCCCGCCGGGCCTCCTCGCGGGCCCGTTCGGCGGTGACCGTCACGTAGGCGCCGACCTGCTCGTTCAGCCGTTCGATGCGGTCCAGGTAGTGGTCGGTGAGCTCGACCGGAGATACGTCGCGGGCGCGGACGGCCGCGGCCATCCGGGTGGCGCTGAGGTCATGGGTTTGTGTCACGAACCGGAACGGTAGACGCCGTGTGCGCGGGCATCAAAGAGGGCAAGGAGGATAAGGCGGAGAAAGGAGAAGAGTATCGGCCCACCCGTCCGTCGCGTAAGTTACTCACTGACCCGATGGCGACAAAACTATTAACCCCGCATGACTAGTCGCCGACCGGCCGGATGATTACTCTGCGCACGGAGGATCATGCCCCCGATGGGAAAGGGATACGGAGCGTCACTTATGGCGATCATGGAGCGGGGCAACACGCAGGGAGCCAGGGGCCAGCCCGCGGCCCAGTCCGAGGAGAGGCGGCCGGAGGAAGCACCGTCGGAGGAAGCCCGTGAGCACCACCACCAGGCTCCGGTGAAGGAGCGTCCCGACGAGGACCCCGGCGAGCGCACCGCCGCGGCGATGCTCGACGACCCCCAGGTCCGCCGCTGGATGTGGCGGGCCGGCGCGGCCGCCGGCGCCGGCGTCCTGGCCGCGGTCCTGCTCAGCTGGCGGATCGGCGCCGCCGTCGCGATCCTCGTGGTCGTCGGCGACCTCGTCCGCAGCTCGCGCAGGAGCTCGTCCGTCACCGCCTGGCAGAAGTCCTCGGCCGCCGAGCGGCGCACCGAGAAGCAGCTGAAGTCCCTCCAGCGCAACGGGTACCTCGTGCTCCACGCACGGGCCGTCCCCCGCGACGACGAGGGCGTCAGCGACGGGCGGATCGACCACCTGGTGATCGGGCCGAGCGGCGTCTACGCCATCGACTCCGAGAAGTGGGACAAGCGCCTCCCCGTGCGCACCATGTCCCACCTCAAGCTCTTCCACGGCCCCTTCAACAAGAAGGACCGGCTGGACGAGGCGCGCTGGGAGGCGCAGATGGCGAGCAGCATCCTCGCCGAGCAGGTCGGCTTCGAGGTGCCGGTGCAGCCCTCCGTGGCCATCTACGGCCCGTCCATCCCGTGGAAGGTCATGCGGGTGCGGGACGTCGACGTCTACGCGGGCAACCGGGCGCGCGCCTACCTGCGGCGCCGTCCGAAGATCCTCACCGACGGCGACGTGCAGCGCATCTTCCAGGCGGCAGAGAGCGCCCTGCCGCCGAAGTACCCCGACTGAGGCCGAGGGCGGCCCTGCTTCCCCGGGCCGCCCGCCCCAAAGAGGCCGCGAGGCCCCGAAGGGCTCAACGGCGAGCCCCACCCGGGATGCCGCCTTGCCGGAAGATCCGCCGCACCGGACGTGACCGCCGGGACGCCCGCGTCCCGGCTTTTTCAATGCCGTCCCTACGGTTGGTAGCATCGGGGGTCACGGGCCGGCCCGCGCGCGACCTCCGCTGAGCCGGCGGCAGCGCCGCGATCCGCCGCTGCGGGATCCGCTCCCAGAACACGGCTCGGCACGTCACACGTTGGAGAGGTCTCTATGCCACCGCTCAAGTCACGGACGGTCACGCACGGCAGGAACATGGCGGGCGCCCGCGCCCTCATGCGCGCCACCGGCGTCCAGCGCGAGGACTTCGGCAAGCCGATCGTCGCGGTGGCCAACAGCTTCACCCAGTTCGTGCCCGGCCACGTCCACCTGGACGAGGTCGCCAAGGTCGTCGCGGGCGCGGTCCGCGAGGCCGGCGGCGTGCCCCGCGAGTTCAACACGATCGCCGTCGACGACGGCATCGCGATGGGCCACGGCGGCATGCTGTACTCGCTGCCGTCCCGCGAGCTGATCGCCGACGCCGTCGAGTACATGGTCAACGCGCACTGCGCCGACGCCCTGGTCTGCGTCTCCAACTGCGACAAGATCACCCCGGGGATGCTGCTGGCCGCGATGCGGCTCAACATCCCGACCGTGTTCGTCTCCGGCGGCCCGATGGAGGCCGGCAAGCCGGTCGAGGGCGTCATGGGCGGCAACAAGCTCGACCTGATCGACCCGATGATCGCCTCCGCCGACGAGTCCATCGCCGACGCCAAGCTCGCCGAGATGGAGGAGAGCGCCTGCCCGACCTGCGGGTCCTGCTCCGGCATGTTCACCGCCAACTCGATGAACTGCCTCACCGAGGCGATCGGGCTGGCGCTGCCCGGCAACGGCACCGTCCTCGCCACCCACACCGCCCGCCGCCGCCTCTACGAGGACGCCGGCCGCACCGTGGTCGAGGTCGCCAAGCGCTACTACGACGGCGACGACGAGTCCGTCCTGCCGCTGAACATCGCCACCCGCGAGGCGTTCGAGAACGCGATGGTGCTGGACGTCGCCATGGGCGGCTCCACCAACACGATCCTGCACCTGCTCGCCGCCGCGACCGAGGCCGGCGCCGACTTCGGCCTCGACGACATCGACGCCGTCTCCCGCCGCGTGCCCTGCATCTGCAAGCTCGCCCCCGCGCTGGCCACCTACCACGTCGAGGACTGCCACCGCGCCGGCGGCATCCCCGCCCTCCTCGGCGAACTGCACCGCGCCGGGCTGCTGCACTCGGACGCGCACTCGATCCACAGCTCGTCCATCGGCGAGTTCGTCGCCAAGTGGGACGTCCGGTCCCCCGACGTCCTGCCCGAGGCCGTCGAGCTGTTCCACGCGGCCCCCGGCGGCGTCCGCAGCACCTCGGCGTTCTCGCAGAGCGCGCGCTGGGAGTCGCTCGACCTCGACCGCGAGAACGGCTGCATCCGCTCCGCCGAGCACGCCTACACCGCCGACGGCGGCCTCGCCGTCCTGCGCGGCAACATCGCCCCCGACGGCGCGATCGTGAAGACCGCGGGCGTCGAGGAGGAGCTCTGGACCTTCACCGGCCCGGCCGTCGTGTTCGAGAGCCAGGACGACGCGGCCGAGGGCATCCTCGGCGGCAAGGTCGAGGCGGGCGACGTCGTCGTGATCCGCTACGAGGGCCCGAGGGGCGGCCCCGGCATGCAGGAGATGCTGTACCCGACGAGCTTCCTCAAGGGCCGCGGGCTCGGCAAGGCGTGCGCGCTGATCACCGACGGCCGGTTCTCCGGCGGGACGTCCGGCCTGTCCATCGGGCACGCCTCCCCGGAGGCGGCGGGCGGCGGCGTCATCGCCCTCGTCGAGGACGGCGACCGCATCGTGATCGACATCCCGAACCGCGTCCTCGAACTGGACGTCCCGGCCGACGAGCTGGAGATCCGCCGCGAGAAGCTGCTCGCCGACCTCGGCGGCTACCGCCCCCGCGACCGGCACCGCCCGGTCAGCGCCGCGCTGCGCGCCTACGCGGCGATGGCGACGTCCGCCTCGACCGGCGCCGCCCGCGACGTCTCCCTGCTCGACCGCCTCAACGGCCTCGACGGCTGAGCATTACCCACCAGGTAATCGCCGCCGTTCCCTCCCGTGGGCAAGATGGTGCGTGCCGGGCGAGAGCCCGGCCCCACTATCGAAAAGGAAACGTGCGATGACCGCCTACGCCCTTGCCCACCTGCACCCGCAGCCGCCCCTGCACGACGACGTCTTCACCTACATCGAGCGCATCCAAGGCACCATGGACCCGTTCGGCGGCCGGTTCCTCGTCCACGGGACCAACCCCGAGGTGGTCGAGGGCCCGCTCGACGGCGGCTACGTCCTGATCGAGTTCCCCGACATGGACAAGGCCCGCGCCTGGTACGAGTCGGACGCCTACCGGGCGATCCTCGCCATGCGCACCGACAACATCGAGGGGACCACCGTCTTCCTTCAGGGCGTCCCGCCGGACTACGACGCCGCCGCGACCGGCCGCGCCATGCGCGCCGCCCAGAACGGCTAGGAGCAGCACCCTCCGCCGCAGCAGCCGCCGCCCCCGGCGGGCTTCGGCGGAGGCGCCGTGGCGCGGGACGTCCCGGTGACGGCGATCGTCGAAAGCAGCTTGACCGTGTCGTCGTGCCCGTCCGGGCACGGCGCCGGATCGGACGCGTTGATCATCGGCCGGGAGACCTCAAAGGTCGACCCGCAGGCGCGGCAGCGATAGTCATAACGAGGCACGCCCCCAGGATAGGCCCCGGGTTAAGCAGCGGGCTCGGTGACGTAGGCCGCCCATTGGGGGTCGCCGTCGTGGACCAGCCCGATGAGGCGCCAGTGGGCGCCGCGAGGGACGGCGGGAGTGATGCTGAGCGTCCACCCCAGTTCGGACAGGAGTCGGTCGGCCTTGCGGTGGTTGCACGGCATGCAGGAGGCGACGCAGTTCTCCCACACGTGCTTGCCGCCGCGGCTGCGCGGATGGACGTGGTCGATCGTCTCGGCACGGCGCCCGCAGTAGACGCAGCGGAAGTTGTCGCGGCGCATCAGCGCTGCGCGGGTCAGCGGGACCCGGGTGCGGAACGGGATGCGGACGTAGCGGCGCAGCCGGATGACGGACGGCACCTCGATCGTCATGGTGGCCGAATGCAGCACCGCGCCCGAGGTGTCATGGTGGACGATCTCGGCCTTCTCCCGGAGCACGAGGCAGACCGCCCGCCGCAGCGGAAGCGTGGTGAGTGGTTCGTACGTCGCGTTCAGGAGGAGGACGTGCCGCATCAGACGGCCTCCGCCGGGTTCTGCCGTTCGTTCGCCTCGGCGGGCGCGGCGGACCGCGCCCCGGACCGAGGCCCGATTATCGTCTCCGGTTCCTGCGCTGTCGCCATGAGGACCTCCCCAGGGGCGAACCCGACCTTCATCAGTGTGGCGTCTGACGGAGCCCGTCCGCTACCCCAATAGTCCCCCTTCGGAGCCCGGATCGAACGCAAGGGCGCGTTCGGGGCGGGTCGGAGCGTCCGGGACGTGCAGGCCGTAAGGCCCAATACAGTGCATTCATGACGCCGTATCCGCCCGCGCAGCGCCAGGACATCGTCGAGGACATCCACGGCCACCGGGTCGCCGACCCGTACCGGTGGCTGGAGGACGCCGGGAGCGACGCGACCGAGGAGTGGCTCGCGGCGCAGGACCGGCTCTTCCACAAGGCCGTGGACGCGCTGCCGGGCCGGGCCTGGCTGCGCGCGCGGCTCGGCGAGCTGCTCGGCGCGGGCAGCGTCGGCTCCCCCGTGTGGCGGGGCGAGCGGCGGTTCTTCACCCGCCGCGCCGCCGACCAGGAGCATCCCGTCCTCTACACGGCCGGCCCGGACGGCGCCGAACGCGTCCTCGTCGACCCGACGGCCCTCGACCCGGGCGGGACGACGACGCTCGACGGCTGGCAGCCCGACAAGGAGGGCCGCCTCCTCGCCTACAAGATCTCCACGGGCGGGGACGAGGAGTCCCTGCTGTTCGTCATGGACGTCGCGACCGGCGAGCGCGTCGAGGGGCCGATCGACCGGGCGCGCTACTCCGCCGTCGCCTGGCTGCCGGGCGGGGAGGCGTACTACTACACCCGCCGGCTGCCCGCGCGGGACGTCCCGGAGGGCGAGGAGCAGTACCACCGCCGCGTCTACCTGCACCGCGTCGGCGCCGAGCCCGACACCGACGACGTGCTGGTCTTCGGCGACGGGATGGACAAGACCAACTACTACGGCGTCGGGGTCAGCCGGGACGGGCGCTGGCTGACGATCTCGTCGTCGCAGGGCACGGCGCCGCGCAACGACCTGTGGATCGCGGACCTGTCCGCGTCCCCGGCGGAGGCGCCCGAGCTGCGCGTCGTGCAGGAGGGCGTCGACGCCGGAACCGGCCTGCACGTCGGGCGGGACGGCCGCGCCTACATCTTCACCGACCGGGACGCGCCCCGCTCCCGGCTCTGCGTCGCCGACCCGTCCGACCCGTCCTACGAGCGGTGGCGGGACCTCGTCCCCGAGGACCCGGAGGCCGTCCTCACCGACTTCGCGATCCTCGACGGCCTGGACCGCCCGGTGCTGCTGGCCGGGTGGACGCGGCACGCGATCAGCGAGATCACCGTCCACGACCTGGAGACCGGCGAGCGCGTCGGGGACGTCCCGGCGCCGGGGCTCGGCTCGATCGGCGGGATCGTCGAGCGGCCCGAGGGCGGGCACGAGGCGTGGTTCGGCTACACCGACAACGTCACGCCGTCCTCGGTGATGCGCTACGACGCGCGCACCGGCGAGACGACGCTGTGGGCGTCCGCGCCGGGCACGGTCGCCGTCCCCGAGATCGAGACGCGCCAGGTCGTCTACACCTCGCGGGACGGGACCGAGGTGCGGATGCTGGTCGCGTCCCGGCCGGGCCTGTCCGGCCCGCGGCCGGCGATCCTGTACGGGTACGGCGGCTTCAACATCCCGCTGACGCCGTCCTACTCGGCGAGCGTCCTGGCCTGGGTGGAGGCGGGCGGCGTCTACGCGGTCGCGAACCTGCGCGGCGGGTCCGAGGAGGGCGAGGAGTGGCACCGCGCGGGCATGCGGGAGCGCAAGCAGAACGTGTTCGACGACTTCCACGCCGCCGCCGAGAAGCTCATCGCGGACGGGCTGACCACGCCCGGCCGGCTCGCGATCTCGGGCGGCTCGAACGGCGGCCTGCTCGTCGGCGCGGCCCTCACCCAGCGTCCCGACCTCTACCGGGCGGTGGTGTGCTCGGCCCCGCTGCTCGACATGGTGCGCTATGAGAGGTTCGGCCTGGGCCAGACCTGGAACGACGAGTACGGGACGGCGGACGACCCCGAGGAGTTCGGCTGGCTGATCGGCTACTCCCCGTACCACCACGTCCACGCGGGCACCGCGTACCCGGCCGTGCTGTTCACGACGTTCGGCAGCGACACCCGGGTGGATCCGCTGCACGCCCGCAAGCTGTGCGCCGCCCTCCAGCACGCGACCGCCTCGGACGCGCCGGTCCTGCTGCGCGACGAGGCCGAGGTCGGCCACGCCGCCCGCTCGGTGAGCCGCTCGGTGGACCTCATGACCGACACCCTCACGTTCATGGCCGCGCAGACCGGGCTGGCCTTCCCCGACGACGAATTGACTCGTGGTCTAATAGCGGGATGAGCGAGGCGACGATGCGGACGACCGGCGAACGGGTCCTCGACCTGCTCCGCGACCCGCCCGAGGCGCCCGACCTGTCGGCCGGCTACCTCGACCTGCTCGGGCCGCCCGCGAAGCCGTCCCTCGCCCAGTCCGCGATGGAGTCGGCCTTCCTGCCGCGGATCTACGAGAAGGTCTGGCGCCCCATCGGCTTCAACGCGGCCAAGGGCTGGCCCTTCGGCCCCGGCACCGCCGCGGAGCACGCGATGGCCCGCGACTGGCTCGGCCTGACCTCCCGTCCCCCCGCGACGGTGCTGGACGTGGCCTGCGGCCCCGGCAACGTCACCCGCGCGCTCGCCGCGGGCGTCGCGCCGAACGGCCTGGTCGTCGGGCTGGACGCGTCCGAGACCATGCTGGCCCAGGCCGTCGGCGACCCCGCCGGCAACACCTCCTACGTCCGCGGCGACGCCGTCGACCTGCCGTTCCGCGACGGCGTGTTCGACGCCGTCTGCTGCCTCGGGGCCCTCTACCTGTTCGACGACCCCTGGACGGCCCTGGACGGCATGACCCGCGTCCTCAAGCCCGGCGGACGCCTGGTCATCCTCACGTCCCGCCGCCCGACGCCGCTGCCCAGCGCCCGGATCGCCGGCGCGCTGATCCGCCGCACCACCGGCTTCACCGTCTTCGGCGACCGCGAAGTGACCCGGGCCCTCACCGCCCGGGGCTTCACCGGCGTCCGCCACCGCCGCTACCCGCTGATGCAAATGGTCGGCGGCCGGCGCCCCTAGCGGACCACGAGGCGCCGGCGGCGGGCCGGAGGCAACGCGGCCCGGGGTCAGCGCAGGAGTTTCTCTATGTAGATGTTGACGATGCCGCCTATCGTCTCGCGGCGGGTCTCCCGCCAGCCGAACCTGCGGTAGAGCGCCAGCGCCGGGGCCTGCAACTCGGTGGTGTCGCCGCGCAGGACGCGGTAGCCGTACTCGGCGGCGCGCTCCTCCAGGGCCCCGACGACGGCGGCGCCGTAGCCGCGCCGCTGGACGGCGGGCAGCACGCGCAGCCGGACCATCTCGACGGCGTCCAGGTTCGGGGCGCCGGGAGCGTAGCCGCCGAACGCGCGGGCGTGGCCGCCGGGGATGAGGTCGGCGCGGCGCAGGCCGCCCATCGCGACGATGCGGCCGTCGAGCTCGCCGACGAGGAACTCGCCGTCGTTGCGGAGATAGATGTCCTCCATCCGGAAGAAGTCGTGGTCGTAGTAGACGCCGTCGCCGGGGCGCAGGCCGACCTGGGCGAGGCCCTCGCGGTGCAGGGCGAGGACGACGCCGTGGTCGGCGGCGTGGTAGCGGCGGATCCGCAGCTCTCGGAAGCTCCATACGGGGGGCTCGTCCTGGAGCCGGACGAGGTGGCCCTGCGAGAAGGTGCTGCCCATGCGAGGTCAGACCTGCTCGGCCGGGGGGACGGAGACGGGGCTCTTGATCGAGGGGCCCGCGAGCGCCTCGTAGAAGTCCTTCAGGCCCGCGATCTCGCCGTGCTTGGCCGACACCGCCGCGCCGATCTGGCGGGCGCGGTGCACGAGGATGTCGGACCGGTGGTCGGACGGCAGGTCGTGGATGGCCTCCCGGCCGGCCGTCAGCGCGGCGGCGGGGTGGCCCGCGTGGAGTTTGCACATCGCGCGGTCGAGGCGGACCAGGGTCAGGTCGACGCGGTCGGTGGGCGAGTAGAGGGTGAGGGCGTGGCTGAGCACCTCGTCGCCGTGCTTGTGGTCGCCGAGGTTGGTGAACGTGTCGCCCTCGTAGAAGGCCATCTGCCGGTCGGTGAACCCGAACACCAGGTCGCCGGTGTCGGTCTTGGAGAGCTGGTCGAACACCGAGCGTCCGCGGACGAGGGCCCGGCGGGCGCTGGGGGCCGCGTCACCGCGTCCGCGCATCGCGAGCATGCCGAGCGCGCGGGCCTCCACGGCGGGGGCCATGGCGGCGGCGACGCCGGGCGTCCGGCCGGCGAGGTCCTGGGCTTTGCGGGCCAGGTGCAGCGCCTCGCGCGGGTCGCCGTAGTACATCGGCACGAGGGACTCGCGGACGGTCACCCAGGCGCGCAGCTGCCGGTCGCCGGTCTCGTCGGCGGCGGTGCGCGCCGTCCGGAAGAACGAGCGGGCCAGCCGGTGGTCGCCCAGATTGATCATGATCAGACCGGACAGCCCGGACAGCTGCGCGGCGATCCGGCACAGCCGCTCCTGGAGCTCGACCGGCTGCCGCTTGTCGCACATGCGGCGCACCTCGCTGAAGTCCAGCAGGACGTCGCAGAGCATCCGCAGCGAAGGAGTCGCCTGGTACTGCCGGCCGTAGCCGTAGGTCGTCTCCTCCCACTGGTCGAGCATCGTCGGCGAGACGGTCGCGCCGACGAGCGTGTCGTCCATCTTGCGGCGCAGGTTGTCGACGGCCCCAAGGAACTGGCCGTCGAGCGCCACGCCCGCTCCGGCCAGCAGTTGCAGAAGGGTCCTACGAAGCACGATGTCCTCCTCTCCCACATCAATGGTCAGTGGGCCCTCGGCGCGGTCGAGGCCCCGTAAGTCGCTGACGGTCGTCCAGGGGCGTTCCTCGGCCCGGGGGACGATCGCCCCGACGAGCGCGTCGGGGCCCGGTACCGCGCGCCGCTCGGCGGCGCGCGGCTGGGGGACGCCCGGGGAGCCCGTGCGGACCGCGTGCCCGCGGCCGCAGATGCAGGGGCTCTGGTAGTCGAGCGCGTCGGGCTCCACCCGGTACACGGCGCAGAGGTAGTGCAGGTACTCGGGGCCGGGTCGCTTGTACCCGCTCTCGTAGGCCGACAGCAGCGTCTCCCCGAGCCGGGGCGCCGGCTTTCCGTCGACCTCGTAGAGCGCCCTGACCTGCGCGACGATGTCGGACAGCGCGACACCGTGGGCGAGGCGGTGCGCCTTGACCCGGCTGGTGCCGAACAACGGGCCGCACTGCTCGTGGATCTCCTGCGCGATCTGGACCGGGCCGTGGCCCCGGGCCAGGGCGCGCGCGCGGATCCGGCGGGCGACGTCCGTTTCTTTCCGAGGGGGATCCGACATCGACTCCGGCCTCCTCACCGTCGTGCCGGGACGCCGTCGCCGCGGGGCGGGCGGACGTCCCTGCCACGGCGACCGGTCACTTGATGGCCACGACAGATAATCTCTCGCGCACGCAGCGTAACCCCCGCCACAGGGGCGGCCAAGCGGTTTCGGAGAAGACGCGGCGGCCGGGAGGCGTCTCATCCCCCGTGGGTAGAGATTCTTCCTCCGCAGGAGGGGCCCCTTCCTCTGAGGTGGGGTAATCCGGTACTTCGCCGTACGGCCGACCCCTTGACCCGCCAGTGTGAGAGTTGCAATTCTCGCCGCGAGTGACCGGACGGATCCAGAGAGTCGATCATCCGCCCAGGTCCCGGCAACGCCCGGTGCTCGCCCATGGAGGGGGTGTGAAGGTGGTCAGCGACAGACGCGTCGGCTACCTCGAGGAGCTGGAGCACGAACTCGACACGCAGGGGCTCGTCGCCCGCGTCGTCCGGACCCGCTCGGGGCCGGCCTTCCTGCGCGTCGTGAACCCGGAGGCCGCGAGCCTCGCGGAGGACGTCACCTGCGCGCCCGCTCCCGAGACGAAGGACCACTACTTCTGGTGGTCGTGGGGAGAGCGCATGCACCGGGTGGACGACGTGGGCGGCGCCGCGATGAAGCTGGCGCACGTCCTGCAGCCGCTCCGCCGCGGCAGGGGCGGCCGCCCCTGACCCGTCCCCTCCGCAGAGCACCCGACGAGCTCTCCCTCTCCCGGCAGGAGCTCCCGCCCCTGAGACCGGGCGTGTCCCGCGGGCCGTGGCTGGAAAGGCGCGGCAGCCGCGATCCGCGGGGCACGCTCGCCGGAACAGTCCCTCCCCGGCCTGGTCACGGCGCCCCGTCCGCGGCGTACGATCCGGTCGGAGCCGTCCCCTACGATCGGGTCGTACCTGCCGCGGGTCCACGGTGAGGTGCCGAGGCACCACAATGGCCGGGGAGGGTCTGCACCATGCCGTTCATCGTGTCGTCACTCGCCGCCCCGCTCGCGGCGCCGTCCGCCGCACGGCTCGCGGCCGAGCGCGTCCTGCCCTGGGCCGACAAGGGGTCCCCGGAGTCGGCCTGCGGCGACCCGACGCCCACCACGGCGTGCCGCCTGGTCTGGAACGTCTCGCACAACACCGGCTTCACCAAGTTCTTCGCGACGTGGCTGGACCGGCCGCTCACCACGCTGCTGCTGATCATCATCACCTTCGTGGTCGCGCTGATCGTGAAGAACATCGCGCACCGGATGATCACCAAGGTCACGCTGCGGATGGCCGAGGGCACGATGTCGGAGCGGTCCCGCGAACGGTCCCGCGCGGTCTTCGAGGGCAGCCCCGTCCTGCTGAACAAGCGGCGGGCGCAGCGGGCGCAGACGCTCGGCTCGGTGCTGCGCTCCATCGCGTCCGTCCTCATCCTGGGGACGGCGCTGTTCAGCATCCTCGGCTCGCTCGGCCTCAACCTCGCCCCGATCCTGGCCAGCGCGAGCGTCATCGGCGTCGCGGTCGGCTTCGGCGCGCAGAACATCGTCAAGGACCTCCTCGCGGGGCTGTTCATGCTCCTGGAGGACCAGTACGGCGTCGGCGACTTCATCGACGTCGGCACCGCCAAGGGGACGGTCGAGGCCGTCACGCTGCGGGTCACCCGGATGCGGGACGTCAACGGCATCGTCTGGTACGTCCCCAACGGCGAGATCAAGAAGGTCGGGAACGAGTCGCAGAACTGGGGCCGCGCCGTCCTCGACATCCCCGTCGACATCAACGAGGACACCGAGAAGGTCAAGGAGATCCTGCAGGCGACCGCCGACGAGATGGCCGCGGACGAGTCGTGGAAGGCCCTCGTCCTGGAGGAGCCGTCGGTGTGGGGCGTGCAGGCCCTCGCCGGTGACGCGATCGTGATCAGGGTCGTGCTGAAGACCGCGCCGGGCCGGCAGGGCGACATCGCCCGTGAGCTGCGCGAACGCGTCAAGCGGTCGTTCGACCGGGCGGGCGTCACGGTGGCCACCCCCGCGCCGTAGCCGATCAAGGTGAGGATCGGGACGCGACTCACATATGGTGGGGAGCGCTATGGCTGAACAGGTGACTTTCTACGAGGCCGTCGGCGGTGAGGACACCTTCCATCGGCTGGTGCACCGCTTCTACGAGGGCGTCGCCGGCGACCCCGACCTCCGCGCCCTCTATCCGGAGGAGGATCTCGGTCCCGCCGAGGAGCGGCTGCGGATGTTCCTGATCCAGTACTGGGGCGGTCCGAACACCTACAGCCAGCGGCGGGGGCATCCGCGGCTGCGGATGCGGCACGTTCCGTTCGTCATCGACGAGGCCCAGCGGGACGCCTGGCTGCGGCACATGCGGGTCGCGGTGGAGGAGCTGGAGCTGCCCGAGCCGCTGGAGAAGCAGCTCTGGGACTACTTCACGATGGCGGCGCGCAGCCTGGTGAACGCTCCCTCGTGATCGCCGCACGCGTCCGCCGCGGCTGACGGCGATCTGCGACCGCCGCACGTGACCGGTCCGCCGTAAATCGGGTAGATCGCCGTGTATGACGCGAATCCCGTGGTGGCGCAACGCCGTCGTGTACGAGGTCTACGTCCGCAGCTTCGCCGACTCCGACGGGAACGGCGAGGGCGACCTCCAGGGGATCCGGTCGCGGCTCGGCCATCTGCGCGACCTCGGCGTGGACGCGCTGTGGCTCACCCCGTTCTACACGTCCCCGCTGGCGGACGGCGGCTACGACGTGGCCGACTACCGCGACGTCGACCCCCGGTTCGGCACGCTCGGCGACTTCGACGCCCTCGTCGCGGACGTCCACGCGCACGGGCTGCGGCTGATCGTCGACATCGTGCCGAACCACTCGTCCGACCGGCATCGCTGGTTCCGCGAGGCGCTGGCCGCGCCGCCCGGATCGCCCGAGCGCTCCCGCTACATCTTCCGTTCCGGGAGGCCGGGGGGACGTTCCGGCGAGGAGCTCCCGCCGAACGACTGGCCGTCGGCGTTCGGCGGCCCGGCGTGGACGCGGGTGGACGACGGCGAGTGGTACCTCCACCTCTACGCGCGCGAGCAGCCGGACTTCAACTGGCGCAACCCGGAGGTCCGGCAGGAGTTCGAGGGGATCCTGCGGTTCTGGCTCGACCGCGGCGTGGACGGCTTCCGCATCGACGTGGCCGCGGGGCTGTTCAAGGACGAGTCGTTCCGCGACCTCGGGGGCCGGGACCGGCGGGTCCTGGACGGCCCCATCTACAACCGTCCAGAGGTCCACGAGGTGTACCGCAGGTGGCGGCAGATCCTGGACGGTTACGACGGCGACCGCATGGCCATAGGCGAGGTGTGGACGGACGGCCCCGAAGATCTCGCGCTCTACCTGCGCTCGGACGAACTGCACCAGGTCTTCCAGTTCGACTTGCAGCTGGCGCCGTGGTCGGCGACGGCGTTCCGCGACGTGATCACCGCCGCGGTCAAGGCCGTCGCGCCAACCGGAGCCGCTCCGACGTGGGTGCTGTCCAGTCACGACTCCATCCGCCATGTGACCCGGTACGAGCGGCCGGAAGGCGTCCCTGGGATCGAACGTGCCCGAGCCAGGGCCGCCCTACTGCTGCTCTTGGCGCTCCCCGGGTCGGCGTATCTGTACCAGGGTGAAGAACTCGGCCTGCCGGAGGTGACGGACCTTCCGGACGAGGCCCGGCAAGACCCGATCTGGGAGCGCACCAACGGGGAGCTCGCCGGACGGGACGGCTGCCGCGTCCCGCTGCCGTGGTCGGGCGACGCGGAACCGTACGGGTTCTCCCCCGCCGGCGTCCGGCCGTGGCTGCCGATGCCGCCGGATTGGGCGTCCATGACGGCGGAGGCGCAGGAGTCCGACCCGTCCTCGATGCTGGCCCTGTACCGCGACGCGCTGGCGCTGCGGCGCCGCCTGGTGGACGGCCTGCCGGAGGACGTGGAGTGGCTCGACTCCCCCGACACGGCGCTCTTCCTGCGGCGCGGCCCGCTCACCTGCGTGCTCAACTGCGGCGAGAACCCGGTACGGCTGCCGTCCGGCTCACCGCTGCTGACCAGCGCCCCGCTCTACGGCGACCTGCTCCCCGGCAACACCGCGGCCTGGCTCACGACCCCTGAGTGACCCGTCCGCAAGCGCGCGCGGGACGGAGGGGTGTGCGGAAACAGCGGCGCGGTGCGCCGGCCGTGCCAGGGATCAGTGCACGGGCCGGCACACCGCGGCCTTCTCGAACGGCTGTCTCCGGCTACAGCGGGGGACGCTGGAGCTGGAGCGGGTCGTCGGCGCGCGGGGCCGACTTGAAGGTCTGGACGCCGGCTTCGACGCCTCCCCAGCGCCGAACGTCCGCGATCGCCTCGGCCTGCTCGCCGGCGGGCAGCTTGGCGATGAGGCGGGCGCTGTGGTTCATGCCGGGCGCGACGTAGACGGCGGAGTCGCGGCTGCCCCTGCCCAGCGTGAACGGCTCGGCGCCCCACGGGTCGTTGGAACCGTACAGGAACAGCATGTGCTCGGAGTCGTGGCGCACCCAGCGGTCGATGTCGCGCATGGCGCGGCCGCGGTCGAACCGCATCGGGATGTCACGCGGGACGTAGGTGCGCGGCTGGTAGCTGCTCTCGTAGCGCAGCAGCGGCCGCAGGTGCTCGAACTTCGGCGCCGGCCAGCCCAGCTGCGTGCCCGCCTGGTAGTAGTACGGGACGTACGGCGCGAGGCCCTGGTCGCTGTAGAACGACAGGCCGGAGACGGCGTCGAGCGTCTGGTAGATCTCGTCGTCGGAGGCGTCCGCCGCCGGCAGGGACGCGCAGTCCGACTGCAGGCTGTACTGCCAGAACGCCCACTCGTAGTCCATCACCGAGTTCTCGAACGCGCGGTCCTGGGTGCGCAGGATGTCGAACGTCAGGCCCTGCTCGTCCGCCGCGGCCTTGAAGCGCTGGAGCATGGCGGGGCGGCGCTTGAGGAATTCGCGCGCGAGCGCCTTCACGTGGGCGCGGCATTCGGGGTCGTCGCCGACCGTCTTGAAGAACGCGTCATAGGCGCGGTCGTCGCTGTTGTCGACGTCGTTGGGCGCGACGTAGACGACGCTGCCGTCGACGTCGTTCGGGTAGAAGCGCTTGTGGTAGACGGCCGTCATGCCGCCCTTGCTCGCGCCCGTCGAGATCCACTTGCCCTGGTAGACGGTCTTGAGCGCGCGGATCAGGCGGTGCTCGTCGGTGGCGGCCTGCCAGATCGTGTCCTTCTTCCAGTCCGTCGGCTCGGGACGGGACGGGGTGAAGTAGCGGTACTCGACCGAGATCTGGTTGCCGTCGACCAGCGCCGTCGGCTCGGCGGTGAACATCACTTCCGGCGTGTCGTAGCCGCTGGTGTAGAGCACCATGGGCTTGTCCGCCGCCTTGTGCTGCAGCATGATGCGCTGCTCGAACCACTGCCCCCGCGGGTTGCGGTGGTCGACGGGCTGCCGGTACTCCAGCCAGAACCAGCGGGAGCCGGGGATCGTCGAGGTCTTCTCCGTCACCTGCATGCCGGGGATCGCCTTGAGCCGGGCCAGGACGTCGCCGGTCTGGGCCGCACCCGCCTGCGCCGTGATCGCCGCCTGCGCCGCCGTGGCGCCAGCCCCGGTCATTCCCGCGGCGAGCAGCAGTGCCATCGCTCCTCGTGAGACGCGCCGCATTGTGCCCCTTTCACGTGGGTTCTCCACATTCGCGTCGCGACACTAGAGGGAGAAGAGGGCCCCGAACGGATTGCTGTGTTGCTTGTTACCCATCCGTGACACCTCAGTTGTCGCCTCGGCTGTCACCGTTCCGGACGGGACGCGGAACGCTCGTCCGGCGGGGTGAGGGACACCCCGTCGTCCCATGGGGCCAGGCATTCGAAAATGTGCTCGTCGTACCAGCGTCCGTCCACGTGAATGTGGCGGCGGGACGTCCCGACGGTCGTGAAACCGTTGTTTCGCAGGACGCGCTGGGACGCATGGTTGTCGACCCTCGTGAACGCATCGACGCGATGCAGGCGCAGCTCGCGGAACGCCACGTCCAGCGCCTGCTTGAGCGCCTCTGTCGCGACACCATGGCCGGCGTGCGCGCGCGCCACCCAGTAGCCGACGAAGCAGCTCTGGAGGGGGCCGCGCAGGACGTTGTTGAGCGTGATCCGTCCGGCGATCTCACCGTCGACCAGGATGACGCCCGGCCACATCTCCCCCGCCTCGTACGACTCGACCAGGCCGTGCAGGTTGTCGCGCTGGCCGTCGGCGGTGAAGTACGACTCGTCCCGCTCCGGTTCCCAGGGACGCAGGTACTCGCGGTTCGCCCGGATCAGTGCCGCGAGCGCCTCCGCGTCCGCCGTCTGGACGACGCGCAGCCGCACGCCGGGCTCGCTCCGGTCCAGTGCGGGCGGCGCCCCGGCCGGCGCCGTCATGCGGTGGGCAGCACGTAGCGCCCGATGAACTCGCGCTCCTCCGGGGTGAAGCGCCGCAGCCGGTTCGCCGCGACGTCGAACGCGACGAGCGTGGAGGTCGCCTCCGCGTACACGTTCTCGTCGTCCCGCACCTCGTAGGCGAGCTTGAACGAGGCGGCACGGGCCTCGGTCACCCACGTCTCGACCCGGATCGGGTAGACGGTCGGCAGCAGCGGCAGCCGGTAGTCGATCTCGTGCCGCGAGATCACCATGCCGCGGACGGGCTCGTCGCCCTTGCGCACCGGGTCGCCGTGGAACATCTCCAGGCGCGCGTCCTCCAGGTAGCCGAGGAACTTGACGTTGTTCACGTGGCCCTGGGAGTCGATGTCGCCGAACCGGATGCTGAACTCGTAGACGTGGCGGTACTCGGCCTGAGGCGTCCGCTGCATGTCCTCGCCTGGGGGTCTGGGAACCGGGGTCGGCCCGATGTTACCCGCAGGCGATTCAGTCCCGGTCGAGGCAGGGTCGTTTCCGGTCGAACGTCCAACCGGGGATCAGGTACCGCATGGCGGCGGCGTCGTCGCGGTCGCCCAGCCCGTGCCGGACGTACAGCCGGTGCGCCTCCTCCAGCCGCTCCTCGTCGATCTCGACGCCGAGGCCGGGCTCCTCCGGGAGGCCGATCCCGCCGCCGGTGATCCGCAGCGGGTCCTTGGTGAGGCGCTGGCCGTCCTGCCAGATCCAGTGCGTGTCGATCGCGGTGATCTCCCCGGGCGCGGCGGCGGCGGCGTGCGTGAACATCGCCAGCGACACGTCGAAGTGGTTGTTGGAGTGCGAGCCCCAGGTCAGGCCCCACGCCTCGCAGAGCTGCGCCACCCGCACCGAGCCGCGCATCGTCCAGAAGTGCGGGTCGGCGAGCGGGATGTCCACCGCGTCGAGCCGGATCGCGTGGCCCAGCTCGCGCCAGTCGGTCGCGATCATGTTGGTGGCGGTGCGCAGGCCGGTCGCACGGCGGAACTCCGCCATCGTCTCGCGTCCGGAATAGCCCAGTTCGGCGCCGCACGGGTCCTCGGCGTAGGCGAGGACGTCCTTCAGCCCGTTCCCGATCCGGACCGCCTCGGCCAGCGACCACGCGCCGTTCGGGTCGAGGTTGATCCGGGCGTCCGGGAACCGCTCGGCGAGCGCCCGCACCGCCTCGGCCTCCTCGTCGCCCTTGAGCACGCCGCCCTTGAGCTTGAAATCGGCGAACCCGTACCGCTCCTGAGCGGCCTCCGCCTGCCGGACGATCGCGTCCGGCGTCATGGCCTCCTCGTGCCGCACCCTGAGCCAGCCGTCCGCGTCCCTGGGCGGCTCCTGGTACGGAAGGTCCGTCTTGTTCCGGTCGCCGACGTAGAACAGGTAGCCGAGCATCGGGATCGTCCGGCGCTGGACGCCGTCGCCGAGCAGCGCCGCCACCGGCACGCCGAGGAACCGGCCCATCAGGTCGAGCAGCGCCGACTCGATCGCGGTCAGCGCGTGGACGGTGATCCGGGTGTCGTGCGTCAGCGGGCCGCGTCCGCCCGCGTCCAGGTGTCCGAACGCGGCGCGGACGGCGTTCAGGATCTCGTCCGACCGGCCGACCGGCCTGCCGACGACCAGCTCCCGGGCGTCCTCCAGCGTCCTGCGGATGCCCTCGCCGCCGGGCACCTCGCCGACGCCCGTGCCGCCGGACGAGTCGGTGAGCAGCAGCACGTTCCGGGTGAAGAACGGGCCGTGCGCGCCGCCCAGGTTGAGCAGCATGCTGTCGTGCCCGGCGACGGGCACGACCCGCATCCCGGTGACGACCGGCGTGCTCATCGCGGCACCCCCTGGTAGGCGATCGGCCGCTGGAACCGCTCGACGGCCAGGCTGCCAACGGACGTCGAGCGCGCGTCCGACGTCGCCGGGAACGGCCCGCCGTGGACCATCGCGTGCCCGACCCTGACCCCGGTCGGCCAGCCGTCCCACACGATCCGGCCGGCCAGGCGCTCCAGGACGGGCAGCAGCCGCGCCGCGTCGTCCCCCCGGCCGTGGATCGTCGCGGTCAGCTGGCCCTCCAGGCCGCGCGCCACGTCGACGACCTGGTCGAGGTCGTCGCAGCGGACCACCAGCGAGCAGGCGCCGAAGATCTCCTCTTGCAGGTCGGGGCCGAAGTCGGCGGCGTCCACGACCGCGAGCGCGGCCCGGCAGCCGGCCGCCGCGTCCGGCTCCCGCCCGCGGGCGACGATCTCCACGCCCGGACGGCCTTCGAGCCGCTCGACGCCCCGCGCGTACGCGTCCGCGATGCCGGGCGTGAGCATCGGCGCGCCCGGGTCGGCTTCGAGCGCCTCGGCCGCCGCGTCCAGGAACGCGTCGAGCTGCGCCCCTTTGACCGCGAACACCAGCCCGGGGTTGGTGCAGAACTGCCCGGCGCCGAGCGTCACCGACCCGACGAACCCCTCCGCGAGTTCGCCGCCGCGCGCGGCCACGGCGTCCGGGAGGAGGAACACCGGGTTGACGCTGCTCATCTCCGCGTAGACCGGGATCGGACGCGGCCGGTTCGCCGCCGCCCCGGCTATCGCCAGGCCAGCCCCGCGCGATCCCGTGAACCCGACCGCCCGAACGCGCGGGTCGGTGACGAGCGCGATGCCGAGCGTGGGGCCGTCCCCGTAGAGCATCGAGAACACGCCCTCGGGCAGGCCCGCCTCCTGGACGGCCTCCGACACCGCCCGGCCGACCAGCTCGCACGTCCCCGGGTGGGCGTCGTGCGCCTTCGCGATGACCGGGCAGCCCGCCGCCAGCGCCGACGCGGTGTCCCCGCCCGCCACGGAGAACGCGAACGGGAAGTTGCTCGCGCCGAAGACCGCGACCGGGCCGAGCGCCACCCGTCCCTGCCGGATCTCGGGCCCGCCGTCGCCGGCCGGGTCCACGCTGAGGATCGGCCGACCCTCTCCGCCGGTGGCGAGCGGGCCGGCGCGCGTTTGGCCCTCGCGAAGGTCGGCGGCGAAGAGCCGGAGCTGCCCCGTGGTGCGCCCCACCTCGCCGGTCAGCCTGGCCTCGGGAAGCCCGGTCTCGGACACCGCACGCCGGACGAGGACGCCGGTGAGCTCGTCGAGCCTGCCCGCGATCGCCTCAAGGAACGCGGCGCGCCGCTCGGCCGTGGTCGCGCGGTAGGCGTCGAACGCCTCGTCCGCCAGAGCGCAGGCGCGCTCCACGTCGCCGCGGTCGCCGTAGCGGTACTCGGGGCCGAAGCCGTCACCGGTGCGGGGATCGACGGCGGTGATCGCCCGCCCCGTGCCGGCGACGCGGTCGAAGCCGATCACCATGCGTCCGGTGAGCTGCACCAAGGCCGTCCCTCCTCCATATGGTCCGAATCGGACGATAGGAGACGGATCGATACCTGTCCAACACGAAAAACGCATCGTTCGATGCGCGCGAGGTATCAGTCGCTCCGCGCGAACGGATCGGTGACCGTCCCGGACGGGACCGCGGCCGAGGCGTTCCTGAGCAGCGCGACGAACTCCGCCAGGCAGGTGATGCACCGCGCCGCGTGGCGGCTCAGCTCGCGGATCCGCTCGTCGCTGAGCACCTCGTTCACCGGGGCGAGGTCGCGGACGTGGGTGCACCGGACGGCGTCCGGGGACGGCGGCGAGGGCTCCCGCCCGCAGGCGAAACCGGCCAGCATCTCGTCGATCCGGTCGGCGGCCTCGGGGTAGCCCGCGGCGTAGGCCTCCGCGTACGCCTGCGCGGCCTCGGTGACCAGGTGCAGTTCCTCCCGGCCGTAGGATCCGGCGAGCCCGTCGAGCGTCCGGCCGAGGCGGAGCGCGGCGTCCGCGTGGTCGTTGCCGGCCGCGATCCGGTACCAGCGGGCGGCCTCGCCCAGGTTCCCGTCCGCCTCGTGGCGGCGCCCCAGCTCGTACGCGGCCCGGTCGAGTTCGAGCGACTCGACGAACGACGCGTGCCGGGCCCGCTCGATGTCGTCGGTCCGCCGCCGCCGGAACTCCTCGTCCAGGTCCCGGAGCCCGACGGCGAACTCCGCCTCGGGCATGCGCGCGATGGCCGACGCCTCGGTGGCGAGGACAGCGTCCAGCGTCATGCCCGCTCGACCTCCGCCTCCAGGACCAGCCCCGCCAGCCGCCTGCGCGCCCGCTCCACATGCGTCGCGGCGGCGGCCTCGCTCACGTCCAGGATCGCCGCGACGTCCGGCATCGGGAACTCCAGCAGGCAGCGCAGCGCGACGGCCTCGCGCTGGCGGCGCGGAAGGCTCTGGACCGCCGCCATCAGCCCCGTCCCGGCGTCGCCGTCGACCATCTCGTCCAGCGACGTGCACTGCTCGCGCGCCTTCGCCTGCCAGCGCCGCAGCATGGTCGTCGCGACCCGGAACAGCCAGATGCCCGGCCGCTCGCAGGTGACCAGCTCGTCCCAGCCGCCGCGCGCGGCGAGCATGCTCTCCCGCGCGACGTCCTCGACCCACCGCCCGTCGGCCGTCTGGGCGCGCAGGAACCCGGTGAGCCGCGGCATCCAGTGCCGGTAGAACACGGGGAACGACGTCAACGTCTCCCGCTCGACGTTCACCGCACCGCCCGACACACGAGAGACCACAAAAGCTCCTTGAAAGACACGACGCCGACTTTCCCTCAAGTCTTACGCAAAGGAGCCCCACCGGAGCTCACATCTCCAACATCAACCCCCGAAACCGGCCCACCCGTGATCGATTACAGCAATGACCAAGAGGTCACCATCCACCCCTGATCTCCCAGGTCAAGATCACCGTAGAATTGAAACCAGTCGAACCAGACATTCCACCCGAACATAATTCGCCTCAACCGACCGCTTAACCAACACGGCAATCCTGACACGCGCCCCGCATCCGGTAGACCATAACCGCCGCCCCGATCATTGATCAACGCGCGCACCCATACGCCCAGCTCAGACAAGCCCCCAAAAAAGGCCGCACGGGCTCCGCGAGATCACCATCGATGTCCGCACCGACGAGCCGGACCTCCCGGTTCGTCGCGGCCACGGAGCCCCCCCCACCGACCCCAGCACCACCGGTCCGCTCACACGCCCGGCCACACCGCACGGCGGACCAATCGCACATCTGCCCCGCACGTGGGGCAGGCGAAGCTACTCGCAGACGCAGCAGCCACACGAACGCGACCAGACCACACCACCGGCAGAGCGACCACGCGGCCGGGCCCGCAGAGCCGACCGACCGGACACACGCTGCACAGGCACGCACCGCACGAACCCGGTCAGACCACACCACCGGCCGATCGATCGCGCCGCCGGAGACGCTCCGGAGGCAGACACTTGCGGCCACCTGAGTATCGTCCTGCCGCGCGGCTGACGGGCTGATCGCACGACCGGGCGCACGCGGACGCGCGGGTTGACGATCGCGCGGAGATGCGGCGGGCGCGTGACCATGATCGACCCCCGCACGGTCGGCGTATCGAGCGCGCGGGTCGGCGGAGGGGCGGTGGCCGCGTGATCTGAGGGGATCACGCGGCCGCCGTCCGGGTCAGTCGCGGGTCAGTTTGCGGTGGGTCACACGGTGGGGGCGGGCGGCGTCGGCGCCGAGCCGCTCGATCTTGTTCTTCTCGTAGTCGGCGAAGTTGCCCTCGAACCAGAACCAGTTCGAGCCCTCTTCCCACGCGAGGATGTGGGTGGCGATGCGGTCCAGGAACCAGCGGTCGTGCGAAGTGATCACGGCGCAGCCGGGGAATTCGAGGAGCGCGTTCTCCAGGCTGGACAGGGTCTCGGTGTCCAGGTCGTTGGTCGGCTCGTCCAGCAGGAGGACATTGCCGCCCAGCTTGAGGGTCAGCGCCAGGTTGAGGCGGTTGCGCTCGCCGCCGGAGAGGACGCCCGCGGGCTTCTGCTGGTCGGGGCCCTTGAAGCCGAACGCCGCGACGTAGGCGCGGGACGGCATCTCGACCTGGCCGACGTTGATGTGGTCGAGGCCGTCGGAGACGACCTCCCACACGGTCTTCTTGGGTTCGATGCCACCGCGGCCCTGGTCGACGTAGGAGACCTTGACGGTCTCGCCGACCCGCAGTTCGCCCGCGTCGGGCTTCTCCTCGCCGACGATCATGCGGAAGAGCGTGGTCTTGCCGACGCCGTTCGGGCCGATGACGCCGACGATGCCGTTCGGGGGGAGCGTGAACGACAGGTTGTCCATCAGGACGCGGTCTTCGAAGCCCTTCGTGAGCTTGTTCGCGACGATCACCGTGTTGCCGAGGCGCGGGCCCGGCGGGATCTGGATCTCCTCGAAGTCCAGCTTGCGGGTCTGGGCGGCCTCGGCGGCCATCTCCTCGTACCGCTCCAGGCGGGCCTTGCTCTTGGTCTGCCGCGCCTTCGGGTTCGAGCGGACCCACTCCAGCTCGTCCTGGAGGCGCTTCTTGCGCTTGGCGTCCTTGTTGCCCTCGACCTTGAGGCGCTCGGCCTTCTTCTCCAGGTAGACGGAGTAGTTGCCCTCGTAGGGGTAGCAGCGGCCCCGGTCGAGCTCCAGGATCCAGGTGGCGACGTTGTCGAGGAAGTACCGGTCGTGGGTGACGGCCAGGACGGTGCCCTCGTACTTGGCGAGGAACTGCTCCAGCCACTGCACGCTCTCCGCGTCCAGGTGGTTGGTGGGCTCGTCCAGCAGCAGGAGGTCGGGGGCTTCGAGCAGGAGCTTGCACAGCGCGACGCGCCGGCGCTCACCGCCCGACAGCTTCGTGACGTCGGCGTCCGGCGCCGGGCAGCGCAGCGCGTCCATGGCCTGTTCGAGCTGGCTGTCGAGGTCCCACGCGTTGCGGTGGTCGAGCTGCTCCTGGAGCTTGCCCATCTCCTCCATCAGCTCGTCGGAGTAGTCGGTCGCCATCTTCTCGGCGATCTCGTTGAACCGGTCGACCATCTGCTTGGTCTCGGCGACGCCCTCCTGCACGTTCCCGAGGACGTCCTTCTCCTCGTTGAGCGGGGGCTCCTGCTGCAGCATGCCGACGGTGAAGCCCGGCATGAGGCGCGCGTCGCCGTTGGAGGGCTGTTCCAGACCGGCCATCATCCGCAGCAGGGTCGACTTACCGGTGCCGTTCGGCCCCAGGACGCCGATCTTCGCGCCCGGGAGGAAGTGCAGGGTGACGTCGTCGAGGACGACCTTGTCGCCATGCGCCTTGCGCACACGCTGCATCGTGTAGATGTACTCGGCCATATCGTCAAGCCTAGAGGGTCTCGGGCACCGCTTCGTCGCGTCCGGCCGCGCCGGGCTCGCCGCGTGTCCCTCGCGGGCGCGCACCGGACGGCTCGGCCGCTCCCCATACCCGAAGACGCCCCCCGGAACAGGCCCGGATCGACGGGCCCGCGGACTCAGCCGCCGGCCCGAATCGACGGGCTGCGGGCTCAGCCGCCGGACGTCTTGGGGCCCTCCAGCGCCGGGAGGCAGACTCGGTCGCGGCCGGACGACTTGGCGCGGTACAGGGCCAGATCGGCCGCGGCGAGGAGTTCCAGGAGGTCCTGGCCGTGGGTGCGGAACAAGGCGACGCCGACGGACACCGTGACGGTGACCGTGCCCTCCTCGGCCGGTACCGCGAGCCTGCGGACCCGGCCGCGGAGGCGTTCGGCGACGCGGCACGCCTCGACGGTGTCGGCGCCCGGCAGCAGGACCACGAACTCCTCCCCGCCGAACCTGCCCACCACGTCGTAGTCGCGCAACTGGTGGCACAGGGTGCTGGCCACCCCCACCAGGACCTGATCGCCGATCAGGTGGCCGTGGGTGTCGTTGACCCGCTTGAAGTGGTCGATGTCGATCAGGAGCAGGGCGACGGCGTCGTGGGTGCGCTGCGCCCTGGACAGCTCGGTGTCGGCCTCCCGCTGCCACGCCGCCGCGTTCAGCAGGCCGGTCTTGGCGTCCGTGCGCGCGGCGGCCTGCAACTGCTGGTGCATCAGGCTGCGCTGCAGCAGCATCACCGGGGGCAGCGCCAGAAGCAGCAGGCCCATCGACAGGGCGCTGGTGATCGCCACGATGATGCCGACGCAGAGTTCGACCACGTCCAGCAGCAGGCTCTCGCGGGTCCACAGGACGTCCCGCCAGCGGCTCTCGGGGTTCGCCGCGTGCGCCGCGACCGCGACGATCGCCGCGTTCACCACCGTGAACAGCGCCGCGCACCCGACGGCGGCCGGGATGCCCGGGTAGGCGTCGACGACCCACTGCGGCGCCCCCGCCAGCGGCTCGGGCACCACCAGGTGGAACACCACGGACGCGCACGCGCCCGCGATCCCGAGTGCGGCGGCGACCACGGCCCGCCGGTAGATCAGCGTGCGGCGCACGCGGAACTGCAGCAGCGCCTGCACCGGCACCGGGATCAGCAGGGCGTACACCGGCGGCAGCAGCAGCGCGACCGGCAGCCACCAGGCCGACAGCAGGTCGCGGGCGACGCCGGCCGGCATGCCGAGCCGGCGGGTCGCCTCGATGCACATCGCCCCGCAGGCCAGCAGGGCGGCGAACGCCAACAGGTCGTCGACCCGGAACGGGGTGCCGATCAGCCCCGCGACGGTGAGCCCGAGGTGGACGGCGACGACCACCGGCACGTACACCACGAGCAGGGACGGGCGCCCCAGCTTGACCCGGCGCCCGGGCCTGCCGACCAGCTCCCCACCACGGTCCTCGGCGGACGACTGCACTGCCGTCATCCTTCCCCCTTACACGCATCACGTTGTGTAACACGATAGTTGCAACGTGTGCGGAACGGGCGTGAAACAGGTACGTTCGGGAAGGCACATGCGGGTGACCGTTCCGGCCACCGGCATCAGGGCCCGCTGAATCGCGGTGCTCAGCACATCCTGAGGGGGATATCCACCATGCGCGGCATTTCCTGGATCTGACCAGGCCGCAGAACCCCGACGGTGCGGGGGCGCCGACCGGCGACCACGCCGGCCACGCCCCCGCTCCCCCGCTCCCCCTCACGCCATCCCGCGACCACACCCCACTCCCAGGTCGTCCGCCGGATCGGCCGGGAACGGACGGCCTTTGGCCGCCTCTCTGGCCTGCTTCGTGAGTCAGCCCGGACGCGGTGACGGTGGCTGCGCGGCTCGGGGCTCGCCCTCGACCCGCGACAAAAAGCCGAAGGCCGGGGCCTTGATCTTCCGGGGTCAGGCGGCCTTGGGTTCGTCCTCTTCGGCGGGGGCGGCCAGCGCCCATTGGTCGGCGGCGTCGCGGGCGAGTTGGCGGTCTTCGTCGGTGAGGGGGCCGCTGCGCTGGGCGGGGCGGAAGTCGATGGTGCCCCGGTTCAGGTCGGGGCCCAGGGTGGTGGCTTCGACCTCGGCGGAGAAGCGCCACTGGTCGTCGCGCTCGTACTGGCGTATTCGGAGGCGGCCGGTCAGCAGGACCGGGGTGCCGCGCCGGAGTTCGGACGCGTTGACGTTCTCGGCGAGGTTGCGCCAGCAGTTGACGGTCAGGAACAGGGCCTCTTCGTCCTGCCACTGGTTGGCCTGCCGGTCGAAGCGCCGGGGTGTGCAGCCGACCCGCAACGACAGGAAGGGCGTTCCGTTGGCCGTCACGGCGTAGCGGGGCTCCGCGGCGACCCAGCCGGTGATGGTGACATGTGCCTCGTTCACTGCGACCTCCGTTGTCTCGCTTACGCGGTCAACGGTGACGCAGCGGCGCCCCGCCCGGCAGGGGGTCGCGGAATTGTGGATAACTCAGCCGAGGGCGACGTCGACGTCCTGGCGGAAGCGGGTGTAGACGTCCAGATCGTCCTCGATGGGTTCGACGACCTTCTCGAACGCGACGCGCTCGATCCCCTGCCGCATGTGGTGCTCCATCTTGTCGCCGTGTTTGGCGGACGACAGCGCGACCAGGTTGCGGCAGGCGGACGCGGTGAGCCACCCCATCCCGAGCGTGCAGACGACCAGGACGGCGACGTACGGGATCAGCCCCGCCTGGCCGATGAGGCCGCCCGGGTCGTCGCCGCCCGCGCCGAGCAGGCCGTAGGCGACGAGGAAGCCGATCCACACGACGCTGAGGACGGCGACCAGGACGAGGAAGTACTGCCAGGTCTTGACCAGCCACCACCAGCGCGGCACCGCGTTGAAGGTGGGCAGGGCGTCCTTGAGCGACTCGCCGAGCGATTCGGGGATCTCGGTCGCGTGGGAGCGGGCCGCCGCGCGGACGGAGCGCCCCCAGTGGGTCGGGAGTTCGGGGGTCAGGCCCTCGGTGACGCCCTGGAGCGCGTTGTCGACGTCGCCCTGCTGGGCGCCGATCGGGCCGGTGAAGGCGTTGCGGAGCTCCTCGCGCAGCTCGGTGAGGCGCATCCGGCGCAGCGGGTCCGAGCGGAGCCGGTTGACGATGGCGGTGACGGGCCAGCCGACGAAGTCGGCGGCGCGCAGCTCGTAGGCGCTCTCCATGGCCTCGGCGACGGCGGGCGCGCCCGCGGCGTCGGTCAGGGCCTGGATCAGCTCGGCGCGGTGGCCCTCGTCGACGGTGGTGGGCGGCTCGGCGTCGAAGCGGTAGGCGGTGAACCGCTCGGCGACCCGGTCGACGTCGGCGGACAGCCGCTCGGTGCGGGCGCGGCGGGCCGCGACGGTGTCGACGAGGACGTCGCGGAAGCCGTGCACGCCGTCCTCGGCGACGGCGGAGGTCGTCACGATCCGCGGGTCGGCGAGGCCCTCGGCCTCCAGGAGGCGGCGCAGGTCGGCGACGCAGTCGTCGATCTCGTGCGGGGCGAGCCGGTCGACCTGGTTGAGGACGATCAGGGTGACGCCGTTGTGCCGGGCGAACGGGACGATGTAGTTGCGGTGCAGGGCGGCGTCGGCGTACTTCTGCGGGTCGACGACCCAGACGAGGAGGTCGGCGATGGTGACGAACCGGTCGACCTCGGCGCGGTGGACGGCCTGGATCGAGTCGTGGTCGGGCAGGTCGATCAGGACGAGGCCCTGCATGCCGGTGTCGGCGCGCTCCAGGTCGAGGGCGCTGGCCCGGGCGTAGCGGTGCCGCTTGTCGACGTCGAGCCAGTCGAGCAGCGGCCCGGCGCCGTCCAGCCCCCAGACGCAGGAGTGCGCCTGGGACGTCATCGGGCGGCGCAGCCCGGTGGGCGAGAGTTCGAGCCCGCAGATGGCGTTGAACAGGGAGGACTTGCCGCTGCCGGTGCCGCCGGCGAGGGTCACCACGGTGTGGTCGCCGGACAGCCGCAGCCGCTGGCCGGCCCGGTCGAGCAACGCCCCGGCGTCGTCCAGGACGGGCTGGTCGAGCCGCCCGAAGCCGGCCTGGACGAGCCGTTCGAGGGCGCCCAGCCGGTCGACCAGGGCGGGCGGGCCGGTGGGCGCGGCGGCGGCGGGGGCGGGCTCGCCGAGGGTCGGGAACCCGCCGGTTCCCGCCGGCGAGTTCGCGGGGATGGCCGAGGTGGTCATCGGGCAACCTCGAGGTTGTAGGTGGCCTGGTACAGCTGGACGGGGACGGTCTCGTCCGGGATGCCCGCCGAGTCGAGCACCTGCCCGAACCGGATGGCCTCCTCGTCGAACAGCATCCCGATGCGGCTGCGCAGGTCGGCGCGGGCCTTGGCGCCCATGCCGCGCAGCGACTCGGCGCCGAACAGCGCCTTCAGCAGCCGCTGCGGGACGGCGCTGTTGCCGCCCTCGACGGCCACGTCGGAGGTGCCGTAGCCGAGCAGGCCGATCGTCAGGACGAGCGAGACCGCCTCGGTGTCGAACGAGACGAGCTTCGCGACCGAGCGCTTGGTGACGCCCTCGGTGCGGATCAGCTCCTGGACGTGGTCCTGCCAGGAGCTGACGGCGCGGGTGACGCGGCGGGACAGCTCCGGGGAGACGTGCGCGAGGTCGGCGTCCGTCCCGGCGAGGACCTGCCGCCCGGCCGGGTGGGCGCGCCAGCGCGCGATGACGTCCTCGGCGCCGTGCTCGGCGGACGCCATGATCAGCGATTCGAGCCCGCTGCGCAGCGCCGCCTTGAGCGCGCGGACGCGGACGGGGCTGCGCCGGCCCGCGCGCCGCCCGCCGGCCCGGCCGCGCCGGGACCGCTGGACGTGCAGGGCCTTCAGCAGGTCGCCGGTGCCGGCGAAGTCCTGCCAGCGGGCGAGCACCTCGCCGCGCAGCAGCGAGCCGTTGCGGGTGGCCTCGTCCAGTTCGGCGAGGGCGGTGCCGTACCCGGACTCGACCTCGCGGGCCAGCTCGCCGCGCCGCTCGACCTGCGCCTCGACCTGCCGGGCCAGCTCGGGGACGCGGGTGCGGAGGCTGTCCAGGACGGAGGCGAGGGTGTCGCTGACGACGATCTCGCGGTCATCGGCGTCCTCGGCGACGCCGGTGAGCCAGTCGCGGATGTTCTCGACGGTCTCCTCGGGGAGCCGGCTGTTCTCGATGCGGGTCTCGGGGATGGTGAAGCGCTGCGCGTCGCCGACCTCGTGCTCGTCCAGCATCTCGCCGAAGTGCTCGACGACCTCCTCGCCGGCGCCGTCCGGGACGCGGGACAGGATGACGCCGATCGTGGCGCCGTTCTCCTTGGCGCGCTGGAGCATCTGCCACACCTGGGCGTCGGCGTAGCGGGCCGCGGTGGTGACGCACAGCCAGAGGTCGGCGGCGGCCATGAGCTTGGTGGCGAACTCGTAGTGGTCTTCGAAGACGGAGTCGAAGTCGGGGCTGTCGAGGAGGGCGAGGCCGGGCGGGAGGACGTCGCTGCCGATGATGACCAGCTGGTCGCCGGCGATGGCGTCGGGCGCGGGGCCGCGGACCCTGCCCATGCCGGGCAGCATGGGCCCCTCCATGAACCACTCCGTGTGGTCGGGGTGGCAGACCAGGATGGGGCTGCTGGTCGTCGGGCGCAGCACGCCGGTGGCGCTCACCCGGGAGCCGACGAGCGTGTTGACCAGTGTGGACTTGCCCGCGCCCGTCGACCCGCCGAGCACCACGAGCAGGGGGGTGCCCGCGGCCTGGATGCGCGGGAGGACGTAGTCCTCCAGCTGGCCGCGCAGCTCGTCGCGGGCCTCGCGGGCCTCCTCGACGCCGGGGACGTCCAGCAGCAGGTCGAACGCGCCGAGCTGCTCGCGCAGCGCGGTCAGCGCCCGGATCAGCTCGCCCTGCCGGACGGTCGCGCCGCCGGTCGCGCCGCCGGTGCGCGGGGCGCGCCGCCGGCCGCTCCTGGCCTTGCCGGACGCGGCGGTCTTCTCGGGGGGGTCGGGGGTCGTCTCGGGGGTGTCTGGGGTGTCCTTGTCGGGCACGGCGTCCCTCTCGGGCATGGCGTCCTGGCCGGGTGCGGAGTCTGCGATCCCGCGTCCCTGGCCGGCGGCCTCTTCGTCGTGGACCGCGCTTCGCTCTGCCGGGGGTGTCACGGATCCCGTCCCATGTCCGCTCGAATCGTGTCGATCTCTCGTGCCACGGTCACCACGTCGCCGACGACCACGATCGCCGGGGGCCGGACCTCACCGGCGGCCATCGCGCCGGCCACCGTGCCCAGCGTCGCCGTCAGCGCCCGCTGGCCGGGCAGAGTGCCGTCCTGCACCACGGCCACCGGCGTGTCGGACGGTCGACCATAGCGCATGAGGGCCGCCGCGATGAGTTCCATCCGCTCCACCGCCATGAGCAACACGATCGTGCCGTTCGCGGCGCCCAGCGACGCCCAGTCGACGGTCGAGTCGGGGTGGCCGGGCGGGACGTGCGCGGAGACGACGTGGAACTCCTGCGACACGCCCCGGTGGGTGACCGGGATGCCCGCGGCGGACGGCACGGCGACCGCGCTGGTGACGCCGGGGACGACCGTGACCGGGACGCCGTTGCGGGCGCAGTGCAGGGCCTCCTCGCCGCCCCGCCCGAACACGAACGGGTCGCCGCCCTTGAGCCGGACGACGAAACGGCCCGCCTTCGCGTGCTCGACCAGGTACTCGTTGATGCGGTCCTGGGCGACCGTCCGCCCGTAGGGGATCTTGGCGGCGTCGATCACCTCGACGTCGGCGGCCAGCTCGTCCAGCAGGCCGCCGGGGGCGAGCCGGTCGGCGACGACGACGTCGGCCATGGCGAGCAGCTGCCGCCCGCGCACGGTGATCAGGCCGGGGTCGCCGGGACCGCCGCCGACGAGCGCGACGCCGGCGGGCTTGCGCCGGGAGTGCCGGGATTCGAGGGCGCCGTCGCGGAGCCCCGCCACCACGGCGTCGCGGATGCCGGCCGCGCGCCGGGGGTCGCCGCCGAGCAGGACGCCGACGGTCGCGTCGCCCGCGTGCCCGCTCGCGGGCGTCCAGGCCGGGGACGACTCGGCGTCGTCGGCGCGGACCGCCCAGATCCGCGCGGCGTCGGCCTCCGCGACCACGTCCCCGTTGACCTCGGCGTCGTCGGTGACGGCCTGCACCAGCCAGGCGCCCGCGCAGTCGCCGCGCTCGTAGCGCCGCCGGCGCCAGGTGATCCGGCCGCGTTCGGCGAGGCCCTGCAAGGCGGCGGTGACGTCGGGCGAGACCAGGACGACGTCGGCGCCCGCGTCCAGCAGCGCGGGCACGCGGCGCTGGGCGACCCGGCCCCCGCCGACGACGAGGACGCGTCGCCCGCCGAGTCGCAGGCCAAGCAGGTACGGGGGCACGTGACGGTTCTCTCGGTCGGTGGCGGTGGGCGGCTGACGTGCGGTTGCTCGCGGTCGGGACCTTGCGGACGACGGTGACCGGCAAGTGTCTTTGTGGAATAAAGGTACTCGGGTTATGGAGTCCGTGGAGAGGGGCTCGGCCCAGTCGATAGCCGAGCGGACTCAACCCGTGATCACGTTGTTACGGCCGTCCGGATCCGTCCTCTCCGGACCCGCCGGACTTGTCGCTCACGCCCGCCGAGTCGAACGTGGCGACCTCGTGCAGGACCCGGACCGCGCCCTGGACCAGCGGCAACGCCAGCAGCGCGCCGGTCCCCTCGCCGAGCCGGAGCTCCAGGTCGACGAGCGGGCGCAGGCCGAGGGCCCGCACGGCGGCGGCGTGGCCGGGCTCGGCCGAGCGGTGCCCGGCGACGCATCCGCCGAGCGCGTCCGGGCACAGCGCGGCCGCGACCAGGGCCGCGGCGCCCGCGATCACCCCGTCGAGGACGACCGGGACGCGCAGCGCGGCCGCGCCGAGGACGAAGCCGGCGATCGCGGCGTGCTCCAGCCCGCCGACCGCCGCGAGGACCTCCATCGGGGGCCTGCCGTGCCCGGCCGCGAGCCCGTGCCGGGCGAGGGCCGCCCGGACGACCTCGACCTTGTGCGCGTGGGTGGCGTCGTCGATGCCGGTGCCGCGGCCGGTGACGTCCTCCGGCGGCAGCCCGGTGAACGCGGCGATCAGCGCGGCGGACGCCGTGGTGTTGGCGATCCCCATGTCCCCGGTGATCAGGCACCGCGCGCCCTGGGCCGCCAGCTCGCGCGCGACCTCGATGCCGGTCCCGACGGCGCGGCGGGCCTCGTCGGCGGTCATCGCGGGCCCGGCCGTCATGTCCGCCGTGCCGGGGGCGATCTTGCGCTGGAGAAGGCGGGGCGCGGTGTCCGGCCCGGTCGCGTCCAGTTCGGTGGCGACGCCGACGTCGACCACGCTGACCCGGGCGCCGACCTGGGCGGCGAAGGCGTTGACCACGGCGCCGCCGGCCAGGAAGTTGGCCACCATCTGCGCCGTGACCTCTTGCGGCCACGGGGTGACGCCCTGGGCGTGGACGCCGTGGTCGGCGGCGAACACGGCGACGGCGGCGGGCTCGGGCAGCGGCGGCGGGCACTGCCCGGCCAGCCCGGCGAGCCTGACCGACACCTCCTCCAGGACGCCGAGGGAGCCGGGCGGCTTGGTGAGCCGCGCCTGGTGGTCGCGGGCGTCCCGCATGGCGGCCTCGTCCAGCGGGCGGACGGCGGCGATGGTCTCGTCGATCAGGTCCACAGAATCCTTTCGGGGGTCAGATACCGAGTTCACCGAGCACTTCCAGCAGCCGGTCATTGGACGGGCGGTCGCGCACGGCGATGCGCAGCCAGTCGGAGCCGAGCCCTGGGAACGTGTCGCCGCGCCTGACGGCGTACCCGCGCTGCCTTAGCAGGGCCCTGATGCCGAGGGCGTCCGGCACGCACAGGCACAGGAACGACGCTCGCGCTTCGGGGACGACGTAGAGGCCGCGTCCGCTCAGTTCCGCGGAGAGCCGGTCGCGTTCGCTGCCGAGTTCGACGGCCCATGCCTCCGCCTCGGCGACGGCCTCGGGTGCGGAGCACGCTTCGACGGCGACGAGCGCGGGCGTGGACACCGCCCAGAGCGGCTGCGCTTCTGTGAGCCGTCCCACCAAGTGGGGGTCGGCCAGGATGTAGCCCGCGCGGAGCCCGGCGAGCCCCCATGTCTTGGTCAGCGAACGGACGACCACGACGCCGGTGGGGAGGCGGCTGGCGAGGGACTCCGGTTCGCCTGGGACGCAGTCCATGAACGCCTCGTCCACGACGACCGTCCGGCCGGGCCTGGCGAGGCCGGCGACCGCCTCGGCCGGATGCAGCACCGAGGTGGGGTTGGTCGGGTTGCCGACCACGACGAGGTCGGCGTCCTCCGGGACGAGCCCCGGATCGAGGGTGAAGTCCTTGCTGAGGATCATCCGCTCCACCTCGTGCCCGGCGGCCCGCAGCGCGGCCTCGGGCTCGGTGAACTGCGGATGCACGACCACCGCCCGGCGCGGCGCGAGGACCCGCGCGAGCAGGACGAACGCCTCCGCGGCGCCGGCGGTCAGCAGCACCTCCTCGACGGACCTGCCGTGCCGCCGCGCGACCGCCCGGCGGGCCCGGCGCGGGTCGGGGTAGGCGGCGAGGTCGGCGACGGACGCCCGGATCCGCGCGGCGAGCCACTCGGGGGGCGTGCTCGTCCGGACGTTGACGGCGAAGTCGGCGAGCCCTCCGCCGACCTCCGCGTCCCCGTGATGGCGCAGGTCGACGTTCATGGGCGGCCCGCCTCGTAGTGCCCGGCCTCGTACTGCCCGGCCTCGTACCGCTCCGGCTCGTAGTACAGGAGCGCGTTGACGGCCGCGGCCGCGACCGCGGACCCGCCCTTCTCCGACACGTTGCTGAGCTGCGGCAGCCCGCTGGCGCGCAGCGCCTCCTTGGCCTCGCAGGCGCCGACGAAGCCGACCGGCATGCCGATGACCAGCGACGGGCCGACCCGGCGCGCGATGATCTCGAAGATGGCCTCGGGGGCGGAGCCGACCACCCAGACCGCGCCCGGCCCGACCTCGGAGTACGACAGCCGGACGGCGGCGGCGGACCGGGTGATGCCGGCGGCGCGCGCCATCCGGGCGGCGGCCGGGTCGGCGGCGTGGCAGATGGTCTCGCGGGCGGTGATCCCCGCGGCGACCATGCCCTCGTCGGTGACGATCGGAGCCCCGCCGCGCAGCGCGGCCCAGCCCTGGTTGAGGGACTCCTCCCGGGTCAGCAGGTCCACCGCGTACTCCAGGTCGGCGGTGGCGTGGATCACCCGCTCGGCGACGGCCCGCCACAGCGGGGGCATCGGGGACAGGTCGACGCGGGACCGCAGGATCTCATACGACCGAACCTCGATCGGGTGGGGCTGACGGACGGTCAACTGCGCTCCTCCAGTGCTCCGGATGCTTGCCTCCGGACGGGTTACCAGGGTTTCACGCCTTGCGGTGAGGTACGTCCGGGCTGGGAGGTAGGTCCGGCTCGCCGGGTAGGGCCGGAATCGTCTCAATGGGACGGTTCGCCAGGGACGTCCGCCGTACCGGGGCCGGGGCGTTCCGTTCGCCCCAGACGACGGCCACCGGGTCTCCGGGCCGTTCCGGCGGGTTCAGCCGGGCGGCCTGGAGCTGGACGGCATCGGGGGTGTAGCCCTGCTCGTCCAGGATGTCCAGTATGACCTGTGCGTCGGCGGGCGCCGCGACGGCGACGATCCGGGCCGGCTTGAGCGCGGCGCACGCCCGGACGTCCTCCGGCCCGCCCCGCCCGAGGAACACGGCGTCGGGCCGGGGCAGATGGCCGGCGCTCGACCTGATGTCCCCGGACGCCATCGCGACCTTGACCCCGTGCAGGCGGACGTTCTGCCGGACGCGCTCGCAGGCCGCGTAGTCGCGGTCGACGGCGACCACGGCCGCCCCGAAGCGCGCGCACTCGATGCCCACCGAGCCGTCGCCGGACTCCACGTCCCACACCATGTCGCCGACCCCGGGGCCGAGCCTGGCCAGGACGAAGGCCCGGACGTCCGGACGCGGGCCGGGGCCGACGCCGAACGCGTCCGCGGGCAGCGCCCACCCGGCCGGAGCCCGCACAGGCCCCGAGACCCAGCCCGCTTCACCCAGGGCGTGGCGGTTGTCGAGGACGAGCACCACATCGGGGTCGTTCCACGGACGGGTGGTGGCCTCCGCCGGACGGACGTAGACGACCCGCTCCCTGGGCCCGCCCAGGTCCTCGCAGACAACGAACGAACGCGGAGTGACCGGGAACAGCGCGCGCGCCAGCTCGGCCGGGCCCGCCCCGGGCCCGGTCAGCACGGCCACCTTCGGATGGGCGCGGCACGCGTTCACGGCCTGTCTCAGATGCCCGTCCCTGGCGGACACGACGAGAGCGTCCTCCCAGGGCAGATCGGCCTGAGCGAAAGCCCGCGCCACCAAGGGCGTCGCAGGGAAGGACTCCGGCGCGTGCCCCTGTTCGAGGAGTTCGCGCATGATGCCGAAGTGGCCCGGGTCTCCGTCCACGAGGAGCACGACGTCCTGCTCGGTGACATCGACCCCTTGCAGCGCCTCCACCGGATCCGCTGTGGCGACGCGGCGGACGTCCGGCGGCAGGGGGAGGCCCTCCAGCAGCCGAGCCTCACCCACTACCAGCGCGGCGCCCTCAAGCGCCGCGCCGGCCGCCGCGGAGAGCGGCGAACCATCGCAGCCGACGACCGTGAGCATCGTCGCTACCCGCTCACCGGGCCATCCGGCCGTACACGCCGATCATGCGCTCGCCGGCCGCGTCCAGCAGGACGACCTGGGCGGCGAGCGGGCTGCCCGGCGCGCCGGCGGCCTCGGCGGCGAGGCGCTCCAGCTCCCCCGCCGTACGGCGGCACAGCTCCCGCCCGCACGGGCCGAGCCTGCCCGCGGCCTCCCACAGCGCGTAGGCGTCGCGGACCGTCGCCGCCCGCGACACCTCGCCGGCCAGCGCGACCCCGCAGTCCATGTCGAGCGTGATCGACTCCAGCGGGCCCGGCGCGCCGCCCAGCACGGCGACCTGCTCGGCCATGCCCGCGACCAGGACGATCTGCGCGACCCCGTCCTTGACCGCGGCCGCGACCGTCTCGCGGACCGGCGGGGCGCCGGCCGGGACGAAGCACGCCTCCGGCTCCTTCGGCAGCATCCTGCGGGCGGCCTCGCGGGCGCCCTCCCCGTACATCACGAGCGTCTGGCCCGTAGCGGTCACTGGTACCGTCCCTCCTCGTCGCCGGCGACGAGCCTCGCGGAGGCGCCGCCCGGATGCGGCCGCGGCACGCCGCGCGGCGGCGGATCGGTCGCGATCCGGCTGAAGACGATCATGTCGCGGCTGATCCCCCCGGAGTCGCGCTCGGCGCCGCGTGCGACGCCCTCGCGCAGGTAGCCGGCCTTCTCGGCGACGCGGATCGAGGCGCGGTTGGTGACCATCGCGCGGAGTTCCACCCGGTGCAGCCCGCGATCGTGCAGCGCCCACTCGGACACCAGGCCCAGTGCCTCGGTGGCGTAGCCGCGCCCGCGCGCGCTTGGCCGCATCCCGTAGCCGACCTCGGACGTCAGATGCGTCCAGTCCACCTTGAACAGGCCGATGGTGCCGACGAGGTCGCCCGTGTACCGCTCCGTCACCGCGAGATGGACGCCCAGGCCGAAATGCTGGATCCGGTGGACGCCCTCCCGGAGGAACCACGCGATGGGCTCGGCCTCCAGGGCGGTCGGGAAGTTGGGCGGCAGGAAGTCCTCCCGGGCGCGGATCACCTCGATCAGCACGGCGGCGTCGTCCAGGCAGAACGGGCGGAGGACGAGCCGCTCGCCCACCAGGCGCACGGTCCCCTCGAAGGCGGTCACGCGCCCTCCCCTCACGCCGCCCGCACAGCGCGGGCCGCCCGCACAGAATAGGCTGTCGCGGTGAGCTACCAGCGCCTGTCCCCGGACGAACGGCGTGCCCAGATCCTGGACGTCGCCCGGCGGATGTTCACCGAGCTGCCGTACTCCGAGGTGTCCACGGCCGCCATCGCGCGGGAGACCGGCGTCCAGCGCGGCCTGATCCACTACTACTTCGGGACGAAGCGGGAGCTGTTCCTCAAGGTCGTCCACGGGCTGACGGCGTCCGCCGCGATGCAGGTCCCCCCGCCGGACGGCCGGCTGACGCTGCCCGAGTCCGTCGAGCTGCTGGTGAACCTCTTCCTGGACACCGCCGAGCGGAACGCGACGACCTGGTTCGCGGCGCTGGACGCCGAGGGCTTCGGCCAGGACCCGGAGCTCCTGCGGATCGTCAACCGGTTCAAGGACGAGGCGGTCAAGCACATGCTGGCCATCCTGCGGGTGCCGGAGCCGACGGAGACGCTGCGGGCCGTCCTGCGCGTCTACACCGGGCTGGTGGACGCGGCGACGCGCCAGTGGCTGCAGGAGAAGACGCTCGACCGCGAGCAGGTCCACACGCTGCTCGCCCGGTCATTGCAGACGATGGTCAGCGACATCGGCCCCGCGCTGGAGAACGGCTGACGCCGCCGGGCGGGGGTCGAGGGGCAGGGGGCCAGGGGGTCAGCGGGGCAGCGCGGCGTTGCCGCCCGGCAGGGCGAACCAGACGGCCTTGCCGCGGACGGGCGGGCCGAGCCGGGAGAGCGTGCGCCGCGTCCCCCAGCGCCCGCCGGACAGCTCCCGGACGATGCTCAGCCCGCGCCCGCAGTCGCCGGACGTCCACGAGTAGCCGGGCAACGCGGCGTCGGCGAACGCGTCGAAGACCGCGCAGCGGAACTCCCGGGCGCACTGGCCGCCGCGGTACAGCCACAGCTCGTGGGGGCCGTGCTCGCCCGCGTGCTGGTGGGCGTTCGTCGCCAGCTCGCTCACCATGAGCTGCGCGTCGGCGATCACGCCCGGCGGCGCGCCGAGTGAGGCGAGCGCCTCGCGCAGGACGCGGCGGGCGTGCCCGGCGCAGCCCGCGCCGCCCGGCAGGGCCCACACCCAGCCGGGCATGCCGTCGCCCGGGGGGCTCTCGGCGGCGGGGACCTCCTCCGCCCCGGCCGGCGCCCCGGCATCGGGCACGGCCGGTTCGGACGCCATCGCGCCGGGCCCCGTTAAGGCATCGGCCCCTGTCAAGGCATCGGGCCCCGTCAAGGCATGGGACCTGGTCATCGCGTCGGGCCTCGGCAAGGCGTCGGACGCCGGCGAGGCATCGGGCCTCGTCAAGGCGTCGGACATGGTCAAGGCGTCGGTCGTGGTCAGTGCTTCGGTGTGCGCCGAAAGTTCGGCCGGCGTGCTCTTCACGGGTCCTCCCGCGGTCAACGTGCCCGGGTGCGCGACCGCCCGGCCCGTCACTGTGGGTCTCCGAGCGGTCACGCAACACAGCGTCTCGTGAGATTCTCACGATCGCAACCGTCTTCCCGGAATTACTCGGCCGTTCCCGCCGGGTTCGCCAATCGCGTTGTGACGCGCGTCGAGAGTCGCAAGACTCCACTTCCATGACCTACCGCCCCACCGTCCGTGGCCGCCGCCTCGCGCGAGAGCTCCGCAAGCTGCGCGAGGAGCAGGGCCTGACCCTGCAGGAGGTGGCGGACCGGCTCGACTGGTCGCGGGCCACCGTCTCCCGCCTCGAGACCAGCCAGACCCGCCCGAAGCCCGGCGACATCGCCGACATCCTCGACCTCTACGGCGTCCCGAGCCCGGATCGCGACGCGCTCATCACCCTCGCCCGGCAGGCCGGCCAGCGCGGCTGGTGGACGGCCTACCAGGACGTCTTCGCCGGCAGCTACGTCGCGCTCGAGGACGAGGCCTCCCACATCCGCACCTGGGACCCCCAGCTCGTCCACGGGCTGCTGCAGACCGAGCCGTACTCCCGCGCCGTGATCACGGCGGGCCGGCTGCTGCCCGCCCAGGAGGACATCGAGCGCCGCATCGCCGCCCGCAAGATCAGGCAGGCGCTGCTGGACCGCGCCGACGCCCCGCGCCTCCAGGTCATCTTCGACGAGGCGGTGCTGCACCGCCCGATCGGCGGCGCGGAGGTGATGCGCGCCCAGCTGGCCGCCCTCGCGACCGTCGTCCAGACCCACCCAACCGTGACGATTCAGGTACTTCCGTACACGGCAGCCGCGCATGCGGGCCTTGACGGACGTTTCACCATATTGTCGTATCCAGACCCCGCCGACCCCGATATCGCCTACGTAGAGGGCACTATGGGCGACGTTTACCTTGAGAGCGCCGAGGAAATAGCGAAGCATAGGTACCGCTTCGATCGGATCGAAGCGGCCGCCATGTCCCCCGAGGATTCCGCGCACCTCATAGCCGAGGCAGCAAGGAGCAGCCCGTGACCAACCTGCAGCGCGAACTCACCGTCGCCGTCTGGCGCAAGTCCTCCCGCAGTGGAAGCGGCGACCAGTGCGTCGAGGTGGCGCCCCTGTCCCGCGACCTCCGGGCGGTGCGCGACTCCAAGGACCCGGCCGGCCCGGCCCTGGTGCTGACGCCGTCCGCCTGGCGGGGTCTGCTGGACGCGATCAAGGAGAGCTAGCGATGGACCGGGGGCCGCGGCGAGCCACGCCGCGGCCCCCGCCCATGCCCGCCCCCGGCCGTCCCCGCCTCTTCCGGGAAACTAGAACCTGTTCTAGTATCGCCGTGCGTCGACAACCGGAGGGTGCAACGTGACCGCGGAACTCAAGCTCGGCATCAACGTCGGCTACTGGCAGCGCGACCCCGACGACCAGACCGAGACGGTCCTGGCCGCCGAGCGCTGCGGGTACGACTCGGTGTTCACCGCCGAGGCGTACGGCTCGGACGCGTTCACCCCGCTGGCCTGGTACGCCGCCCGAACGTCCCGGATCAAGCTCGGCACCGCCGTCGTCCAGATCTCGGCGCGGACCCCGGCGGCCACCGCGATGCACGCCCTCACCCTGGACGCGCTGTCGGGCGGACGGGTGATCCTCGGCCTCGGCGCGTCCGGCCCGCAGGTCGTCGAGGGCTGGTACGGGCAGCCGTTCCCGAAGCCGCTCGCCCGCACCCGCGAGTACCTCGACATCGTCCGGCAGGTGTGGCGCCGCGAGGCCCCGGTGACGAGCGAGGGCCCGCACTACCCGCTGCCCTGCCCCGGCGGGGCCGGCCTCGGGAAGCCGCTCAAGTCGATCGCCCACCCCGTCCGGCCGGAGATCCCCGTCTACCTGGGCGCGGAGGGGCCGAAGAACGTCGCGATGTCCGCCGAGATCGCGCAGGGCTGGCTGCCGCTGTTCGTCGACCCGCAGCAGATCGACTCCGTCTTCGGCGCGTCCCTGGCGGGCCGCCCGGACGGCTTCGAGATCGCCGCGACCGTCACCACGATCGTCACCGACGACCTCGCCTCCGCCCTGGAGTTCGCCAAGATCCCGCTCGCCTTCTACATCGGCGGGATGGGCGCCAAGGACCGCAACTTCCATCTCGACCTGATCGGCCGGCTCGGCTTCGCGGAGCAGGCCGAGCGCGTCCAGGAGCTGTTCCTCGCCGGCCGCCGCGACGAGGCGGTCAAGGCCGTCCCGAACGAGCTGGCGGACGCGATCTCGCTGCTCGGCCCGATCGGCCGGATCAAGGAGCGGCTCCAGCTCTGGCGCGACAGCCCCGTCACCACCCTGCTGATCGCGGGCGTGCGGGACGAGCCGACCCTGCGCGCCATCAAGGACCTGGCCGACTCCTGACCGCGGCGGCGCCCGCGATGGCCGTTTCCGGCCCTTAGCGATCATGGTCTGGCGCCGGGCGGCGGCGCGGACGAGACTGTGCGGGAACGCGGACATGGCGGGAGACCAGAAGTGGGCGTTGCGTTCGATCCCTACGGTTTCCACGAGGTCGACGCCGATCCGTACCCGGTGTACGCGCGGCTGCGCGAGGAGGCGCCGGTCTTCCGCGACGAGGCGCTGGACTTCTGGGCGCTGTCCCGGCACGCCGACGTGGTGGGCGCGTTCCGCGACCCCGTGCGGTTCTCCAGCGCCAACGGGCCGCTGCTGGAGCGGCGGGCCTGGGGGCCGCAGGCCCGGGAGGCGATGTCGTTCATCGCGATGGACCCGCCCCGGCACACCCGCATGCGCCGGCTCGTGTCCCGCGTGTTCACCCCCCGGCGGATCGCGGAGCTCGAACCGCGCATCCGCGAGATCGCCCGGCGCCATGTCGAGGCGGCGTTCGAGCGCCGCGCGTTCGACCTGGTCGCCGCGATCGCGGCGCCGCTGCCCACCGACGTCATCTCCGAGCTGGTCGGCGTCCCCGAGGCGGACCGCGCCGAGGTGCGGCGGCTGGCGGACGCGGCGCTGCACCGCGAGCCGGGGGCGCGGGAGATCGGCCCGGACGGCGTCGCGGCCCTGCTCGAACTGGTCGGGCACTTCGCCGCGCTCGTGGCCGACCGGCGCGGGCGCCGCCGCGACGACCTCGCCTCCGCGCTGCTCGACGCCGCGGTGGACGAGGAGCCGCTGACCGACGACGAGATCATCGCGTTCCTGCACCTGCTGGTCGGGGCGGGCAACGAGACCACGGCCAACCTCGTCGGCAACGCCTGGTACTGGGCGTGGCGCCATCCCGCGCAGCGCGCCAAGGCGTTCGCGGGCCGCGTCCCCGACTGGATCGAGGAGACGCTGCGCTACGACACCGCCGCCCCGCTCCAGCTCCGGACCCTCACGCAGGACGTCGAACTGCACGGCGTCCGGATCCCGCAGGGCGCGCGGATCGTGCTGCTCCCGGGGTCGGCCAACCGCGACCCCCGCGTCTTCGAGCGGCCCGAGGAGTACGACCTCGACCGGGACACCGGCCGGATGGCCACCTTCGGCAGCGGCCCGCACTACTGCCTGGGCGCGTCGCTGGCCAGGCTGGAGGCGCGGATCGTGCTGGAGGAGATGGCGGCCCGGCTGGCCGGCTTCGACCTCGACCCGGCCGCGGGGAGCCGGCCGCACTCGGCCTACGTGCGCGGCTTCGCGTCCCTCCCGATGACGGTGACGCCCCGCTGACCGGCATTTTTCGCGCCGCTCAGGGGCCTGCGCGGCTCAGGGCTTGCGCGCCACCGCCGCGAGCCAGACGTCGCGCAGGTCGACGGGGATGGCCGCGGGATTGCGCGACCGCCACCGCGTGATGCACACCAGGCCGGGATCGTGCGGCTCCAGGCCGTCGAGGAACCGCTCGATGTCGGCGCGGTTGCGCGGCCGCATCGGGGCGTTGCTCTCGGCGAACACCGCGAGCCCGGACCGGTTGTCGGACGGCCGCGTCCTGCGCACCTCTTCGTCGGTGATGTGGGAGACGGCGAGGTGGCCGCCGGAGCTCATCGCCTCGGTGAGCACCCCGATCGCCCCGTGCGGATCGTCGCCGTCCGGGACGAAGTGCAGGACGCCGGTGACCAGGATGCCGAGCGGCTCGCCGAAGTCGATGAGCCGCCGGGTGTCGCGGTGGGCCAGGATCCGCTCGGGGTCGCGGAGGTCCTCCTCGATGACCGCGACCGTGCCGGGGTCGCCGGCCAGCAGCGCGCGGGCGTGGGCGCAGACGGCCGGGTCGTTGTCGGCGTACACGACGCGGGAGCCGGGCGCGTGCCGGTGCGCGATCTGGTGGACGTTGTCCATGGTGGGGAGGCCGGTGCCGATATCGAGGAACTGGCGGACTCCGCATTCGGCCATCAGCCGCACGGCCCGGCCGATGAAGGCCCGGTGCTGCCGCGCGTACATGGCCGACATCGGCTCGACCTCGCTCAGCCGCCGGGCGGCCTCCCGGTCGGCGGCGAAGTTGTCCTTGCCGCCGAGCATCGCGTCGTAGATCCGAGCGATGTTGGGAACGCCGACGTCCGCATTCGGTGGCATGGAGACTCCAGATGGCCCGGCCGGGAAGACCACCTTAGCCGCGGCAGACGACCTCGGCGTGGGTAACCGAATACCAGCCGTCATCGGCCGCGGCCCAGGTCTTCCAGCCCTCGTAGACGCGCCGCAGCTCGTCGCGGGTCGCGTGGCCGCCCGCCACGGCGCGGTCGGCGACGGCGGAGCGGAGCATGCGGCCGCCCCACGACTCGCTCCACCATTCGCGTTCCTCGGGGGTGGCGTAGCACCAGGCCGAGGCGGACGCGGTGACGTCGGTGAAGCCGGCGGCGCGCGCCCAGGAGAGCAGGCGGCGGCCGGCGTCGGGCTCGCCGCCGTTGCCGCGGGCCACCTTGTAGTAGATCGGCAGCCAGGAGTCCATGCCGGGCGGGTCCGGGTACCAGGCCATGGTGCCGAAGTCGGCCTCGCGCGCGGCGACGATGCCGCCGGGCCGGGTGACGCGGCGCATCTCGCGCAGGGCCTGGACGGGGTCGGCGACGTGCTGCAGGACCTGGTGGGCGTGGACGACGTCGAAGGCGCCGTCCGGGAAGTCCAGGGCGTGGACGTCGGCGACGGCGAACCCGACGTTGTCCAGGCCGGCGGTGTTCTTGCGGGCCTCGTCCAGGACGGTCTCGGCGGAGTCGGCGGCGACGACGCGTCCGGGGGCGACGCGCCGGGCCAGGCCGGCGGTGATCGTGCCGGGGCCGCAGCCGACGTCCAGGAGGGACAGCCCCGGGCGCAGGTGCTCGATCAGGTAGGCGGCGGAGTTCTCGACCGTGCGCCACTGGTGCGCGCTCAGGACGGTCTCGTGGTGTCCGTGCGTGTATTCGGGCATGGGCCGAACCCTACGACGGCTTCTCATACTTTGAGAACCACGTATCAATATATGAGACGTCCGGGCATGGGAAAGGGGACCGAGATCCTGTCCCGGTCCCCTGTTCCGGCGTCTGTCAGGCCGCCACGGCGACCCGGCGGGCGGGCGCCGGCCGCGACCGCACGGGCAGGGCCTCGACCGCGGCGAGCACGGGCGCGGTCTCGGCATAGGCGTTCAGCGACGCGTGGGAGAGCTCGGTGAGCCACGGCTCGACGACGGTCCGCTCGGCGGGCCCGCCCAGCCGCGGGTGGGAGAGATGGAACGTGCCGGTCGCTGCGCTCATGCCAACGCCCCTTCCTTGAACCCCGGCGGGCTGCTCCTGTGCAGGTACCACCGCTGGTCACATACCCCTTAGTACGTCCGTACAAGCAACCTGGTTCGACGCCTGTTCCCAGGTGTCTCCCAAATCACATGGTCAACGCTACGGGGCGCCTCGGACACTTTCGAACGTGTATTCGACCCGGCGATCCCATGGGGTGATCTACCTCATAAATTCCTACTAAATCGGTAGCTTTAGTTCTAAGGTGAGGCCGCACGCCCCCCGCACCCACCCCGCACCACCGTCCCCTACTGGAGCACTGACCCTGATGATGCGCCGTTACGCCGCCGCACTCGCCTGCGCCCTCGCCCTGTCCGTATCCGCTCTGACGGCCGGCTGCGGCGCCGGCGGCGGCGAGGCGGGCGCCGCCGAGAGCGGGGAGCTGCGGGTCGGCTACCAGCGGTTCGCCTCGCTCAGCCTCGTCAAGGCCCGGCACGCCGAGGCGCCCGGGACGACCTGGTCGCTCTTCGAGAGCGGGCCGGCGCTGTCCGAGGGCCTCAAGGCCGGCGCGATCGACATCGGCGAGGTCGGCGAGGCCCCGCCGATCTTCGCCGCCGCCGGGAAGATCGACTTCAAGATCATCGCCACCTCGGCGCCCGTCCCCAAGGGCGAGGCGGTCCTGGTCAAGGAGAAGAACGGGTTCCGTTCCTTCAAGGACCTCAAGGGCAAGAAGGTCGGGCTCAACAAGGGCTCCAACGTCAACTGGCTGCTGGTCAAGCTGCTGGAGGCCAACGGCATGACGATCGACGACATCGACGTCAAGTACCTCAAGCCCGCCGAGGCCCGCCCGGCGTTCGACAACGACCAGATCGACGCCTGGATCATCTGGGACCCCTACTTCGCGCTCGCCGAGACGCCCGGCGTCAAGGTCCTCGTGGACGCCACCGGGCTGGCCAACAACCGCGAGTACGTGCTGGTGTCGCCGGAGGCGCTGGAGAAGAAGCCCGAGCAGGTCAGGAAGTTCCTGCGGACGCTGCGGGAGACCACCGCCTGGGGCATCGCGCACCCGGCCGAGCGCGGCGCCCTGCTCTCCCCCGAGCTCAAGATCCCGCTGGACACCACGCTGCGCGCGCAGGCCCGCAGCGCGCAGCCGATCGAGCCGGTGAACGCGGCGATCGGCGCCGAGATCCAGGAGATCTCCGACGGGTTCACCGAGCTGAAGCTGATCCCCGGCAAGGTCGACATGAAGAGCCGCATCGACGACCGCTTCACGGACGTCCTCGAATGAGCGTGGCGCAGACGGACGCGGCCGCGCCCGCCGCACTGGAGGCGCCGCCCGGCAGGCCGGCCGCCGGGCGCGCGGGCTTCCGCAAGAGGCGGCTGATCACCCCGGTCGCGCTGCTCGTCCTGTGGCAGGCCGCGGCGCAGACGGGCGTCCTCGACCCGGACAAGCTCCCGCCGCCCACCGACGTGCTGGCGGCGGGCCGGCGGCTCGCCGCCGACGGCGCCCTCGGCGGCTACCTCGCCGACTCGCTGCAGCGCGCCGTGGCGGGCCTGCTCATCGGCGGGCTGCTCGCGCTCGCCCTCGGCACCCTCGCCGGGCTGCTGCGCGCCGGGGACGACCTGGTCGACCCGACCGTGCAGATGGCCCGGATGCTGCCGCACCTCGGGCTCGTCCCGCTGCTCATCATCTGGCTCGGCATCGGCGAGTCCACGAAGATCACACTGGTCGCGCTCGGCGCGTTCTTCCCCGTCTACCTCAACACCTACGCGGGCATCCGCGACATCGACGAGCGGCTGGTCGAGGCGGCGAGGACGTGCGGGCTGACCGCGCTGGAACGGATCCGGCACGTGGTGCTGCCCGGCGCGCTGCCCTCGGTGTTCATCGGCCTGCGGCTGGCGTTCGCGGCCGGCTGGCTGAGCCTGGTCGTCGGCGAGCAGGTCAACGGGGACGGCGGGCTCGGCTTCATGATGATGGAGGCCCGCGAGTTCAGCCAGACCGACGTCGTCGTGCTCGGCCTGGTCGTGTACGCGGCGCTGGGCCTGCTGTCCGATCTCGTCCTGCGGATCCTGGAGAGGAGGCTCCTCGGATGGCGGCGCGGACTGCGGGCCACGTAGCGGAGGCGGCCGGAGTGCGCCGGTCCTTCGGCGGCACGGTCGTCCTGGACGGCGTCGACCTGGCCATCGAGCGCGGGCAGGTGATCGCCCTGCTCGGCGCGAGCGGCTCGGGCAAGAGCACCCTGCTGCGCGTCCTGGCCGGGCTGGACGACGAGGCCGCCGGCGAGTTCAGCACCACGTCCTCGCAGGCCGTGGTCTTCCAGGAGCACCGGCTGCTGCCGTGGAAGCGGGTCGCCGGCAACGTGGCGCTCGGCGTCCGGACGCCCGACGCCGGGGAGCGCACGGCGCGGGCGCTCGCCGAGGTCGGCCTCGCCGACCGGGGGCGCGCGTGGCCCGCCGAGCTGTCCGGCGGCGAGTCGCAGCGCGTGGCGATCGCCCGCGCCCTCATCCGCGAGCCCGAACTGCTGCTGATGGACGAGCCGTTCGGCGCCCTGGACGCGCTCAACCGGCTGAAGATGCAGTCGCTGTTCGGGCGGCTGCGGGCCGCGCACGGCTTCGCGGCCCTGCTGGTGACCCACGACGTCGACGAGGCGATCCTGCTCGCCGACCGGCTGCTCGTGTTGGACGGCGGCCGGATCGCCGAGTCCATCGACGTGGGGCTCGGCCGTCCGCGGGCCGTCGACTCGCCGGGCTTCGGCGCGCTGCGGCGCCGGCTGCTCGCGCTGCTGGGCGTAACCGCCGACCTGGACGGCCGGTAGGCGGAGCCGGATCGGCCGGATCGGCCGATCCGGCAGTCCGCCACCGGCCCTGCCCCGGCCTCGGGACGCGGCGCGGAGGGACGACCCGGTGAGGGCTGTCCGCGGATGCTGACAGAATCGACCCCGTGGCCATCCGCGTACTCGTCGCCGACGATCAGGAGACGGTCCGGACCGGGTTCCGGATGATCGTCGACTCGCGGCCCGACGTGTGCCCGTCCGACATCCGGATGCCGGTTCTGGACGGCCTGGCGGCGACCCGCGCGCCGGCCGGCGTCCACCGCGAGCCGCCCGCCCGGAACCGGGTGGAGACGGCCGCCTGGGCGTGGGAGCCCGGCCTCGTGACCTGACCCGCGGGCGGGCGGACGCGGGAGGGGCACGGGGCGCGCATTCGGGGGAAGGGGCACGGCACTGGCACCGGAGTCGCTGCACGGGCTGCCCGTGGCCGTCCTGGTCATCTGGGTGCTGGGCGCCGTCGGCTGGGGCGCCGTCCTCGCCGGGCTTCGCGGCCTGCGCGGGCCCGCGCGCGGCCCCGCGCTGTTCGCGCACACGGCGACCCCGGCCGGGATCGTCCTCCTCTTCTCCCTGCTCGGCTTCGGGTCGCTGTACGCGACGATCGCGCTGACCGCCGAGTGGTGGGCGCTGCTCGCCGTGACCGGTTTCCGTCCCGGGCGGCTGGTGGCCTCGGGCGGCCTCGGACGGCTCGCCGCGTGGATCGCGGGCACCGCCGCCGCGGCCTGGGCGGCCCACTGGTTCGTGTTCCACCCGTGACGCTCCGGTGGGCGTGTCGCGCGAACCCGCGTTGGGCCCGGCATGTCAAACGTACGTAGTATCCAAAGCAACCAACCGCAAAGGCCAGCTGCCAGACCAGGGAGGTGGACCATGCCGTGCGCGTTGTGCGGCGACATCATCCCGACCGAGGTCGACCGGTGTCCGGCGTGCGGCGCGTGGGCGCGGCGCCGCGACTTCCGCGCGGTCGGCGTGGCCGTGTTCATGCTGCTCGGCTTCAACGCGTTCGTCGCGCTCGGCTCCGGAATCAGCCTGCTCAGGATCGCGCGTCCGCTGCGCGGGGCGACGCACGACAGCTACGACGCGGTGGCCACCGGCAGGGCCCTCGCCCCCTACGGGGACGTGTTCACCATCGGCGCGATCATGGCGGTCGTCACCGGGCTGCTGTACCTGGTCTGGCTGTGGCGGGCGTTCCGGCAGTCGCCCGGCCCGCACCGGCACCACCGCGCCTGGGTGGTGCTCGGCTGGTTCCTGCCCGTCGTCAACCTGTGGCTGCCGCCCCGGATGGTCTACGAGGTCTGGGTGAACAGTGGCCGGTACCGGACGGCCGAACGCCAGGCCGCCGGGCTCGTCGTGACGGGCTGGTGGGTCTGCGCCCTCCTCGGCCTGCTCCTCGCCCGCGCGTTCACGCACGGCAGCGTCGACACCCTCGCCGAGGCGCGCTTCGACGTCCACGTCGGCGTCGCCGCGGCCGCCTTCCAGGCCCTCGCCGCCGCCCTCTGCATGGCCACGGTCTTCCAGATCACCCGCCTCCAGCTGGTCCGCGACGGCTAGCCGCCGGAGGAGCCGGGGCTCGCGTGCCAGAGGGCGGACCCCGGGGGGCGTTTGACGGCCGGGCCCGCGTGCCCGACGTCGGAGTACGGCGACATCGCGAAGCCCGTCGGCTGGACGATGCGGCGGCCCACCGGGCGGCCGTGCGGCGCCCGGCCCGCCATGGCGGCGCGGACGGCGTCCGGGCCGCCGCGCCGCCACTCCTCGTGCAGGACGTTCAGGTCCCAGCAGGCGTCCGCGGTGATCGAGACGGCGCGGTCCCCGGCGCGGCGGATCCGGCCGCGGGCGACGAGCAGCCAGGAGCCGAACACGGTGGCGGCGCACCGGTCCTGCACCGACTCGAAGAACGCCAGGTCGACGGGGCCGGTCGCGTCGTCCAGCGTCGCGAAGATGACGCGCTGCCCGGACCGGACCGCCGGGGTCTGCGTGGCGACCTTGACGCCGGCGACCAGGACCTCGCTCCCGGCGGGACGTCCCGGCAGGTCGGCTGCGCGGACGACGCCGAGCCCGGCGAGCAGCCCGTCGTAGAAGGTCAGGACGTGCCGGCTCACGTCCATGCCGAGGATGTCCAGCTCCGCCTCGACGATCTCGGCCGGCGTCATCGGCGGCAGCTCCCCCGCCGGGATGTCGTCGGCGGCGCCGGCCTCCAGGCCGAAGTCGTCGGCGAAAGAGAGCTGGCCCTCGACGAGGGGCGCGCGGGCGGTGACGCGGTCCAGGGCGCCGACGCGGCAGAGCAGGTCGCGGCGCGGGACGGCGTCGTGCACGGCGTCGAACGCCCCGGCCAGCACGAGCCGCTCGGCGGTCGGGCGGGACACGTGGGCGCGGCGCCAGAAGTCGGCCAGCGACGCGTACGGGCGCTCGTCCACGATCGTGCCGACCTCGGCGTCCGAGATGCCCTTGACCTCGCTCAACGCGACCCGGATGCCGGTCCGGCCGCCCTCGGAGACGGGTTCGGCGTGCCAGCCGGCGGCCGAGTGGTTGACGTCCAGCGGCAGGATCGGAACGCCGAAATGCCGCGCGTCGTCCAGGATGACCCGCTTCGGGTACATGCCGGGGTCGTGGGTGAGGACGCCCGCGTAGAAGGCGGCCGTGTGGTGCCGTTTCAGCCACGCCGACTGGTAGGTGGGCAGCGCGAACGACGCCGCGTGGGCCTTGCAGAAACCGAACGCGCCGAACGCGGTCAGCGCCCGCCAGACGCGGTCGACGACCGGCCCGGCGTAGCCGCGCGCCAGCGCCCGCTCCCGGAACCAGGCGCCGACCACGGCCTGCCCCCGCTCGTGGCCGAGGCTCCGCCGCGCCGCCTCCGCCTTCGACAGGCCGCATCCGGTCATCGCGTCGATGACGCGGAGCACCTGCTCGTGGAAGACGACCACGCCGAGGCTCTCCCGCAGCGCCGGCTCCAGGTCGGGGTGGGGGTAGTCGGGCTCGCGGGTCCCGGCGCGCGCCTCCAGGAACGGCGACACCATGTCGGAGTTGACCGGCCCCGGCCGGAACAGCGAGATGTCGATGACCAGGTCGTCCAGGTCGCGCGGCTGGAGCCGGCCGATCAGGTCCCGCTGGCCGGGCGACTCGATCTGGAAGCAGCCGAGCGTCCGGGACGTGCGGATCAGCGCGAACGTCGCCGGGTCGTCGCGCGGGACGTCCTCCAGCGCGATCGCCTCCCCGGACACCCGCGCGACCTCCGCCACCGCGTGCGCCATCGCCGACTGCATCCGCACGCCGATGACGTCGAGCTTGAGCAGCCCCATCGCCTCGACGTCGTCCTTGTCGAACTGGCTCATCGGGAACCCCGCGGCGGCCTGCTCGATCGGCGTCCGGTCGCGCAGCGAGGGGTTCGACAGCAGGACGCCGCACGGGTGCATGGCGATGTGCCGGGGCAGGCCGTCCAGGCGCTCGGCGATCCGGAACAGCACCTCCAGGCGGCCCGCCGCCAGGTTGCTCTGCCGCAGCTCGGGCAGGTCGTCCAGCGCCGCGCGGATCTGGCTCGCCCGGATCCGCGGGAACGCCTTGGCGATCGCGTCGATCTCCGCCGGCGGGAGCCCGACCGCGTTGCCGACGTCGCGGAGCGCGCTGCGCGCCCGGTAGGTCTCCATCATCGACACGCACGCCGTGCTCTCCGCGCCGAACCGGTCGAACAGCGCCCGGTACGCCTCCAGCCGCCGCGCCGACTCGACGTCCAGGTCGATGTCGGGCAGCCCCTCCCGGCTGTCGGCGAGGAACCGCTCCATGAGCAGGTCGTGCCGCAGCGGGTCGAGGTCGCCGATGCCGAGCAGGTAGTTGACCAGGCTGCCCGCGCCCGAGCCGCGGATCGCGCAGCGGATGCCGCGCTCCCTGATCAGCGCGGCGGCGTCCGCGACCGTGAGGAAGTACGGCGCCAGCCCCTTCCGGGCGATGACGCCGAGTTCCGCGTCGAGCCGCCCGGCGGCCCGCCCGGACCCTTCGAGCCCGCGCCGGGCCATCCCGTCCGCGCACCGGGCGGCGAGCAGCGCGTACGGGTCGCCCGGCGCGGCCGGCAGGTGGACGTCGTCCATGCCGAGATCGCGGCCCGGGTCCAGGACGCAGCGCTCGGAGAGCCGCCGCGTCGCCCGCAGGAGCGCCTCGGCCTCCTCCGGCCCGCAGCTGAGCTCGGCGACCCGGCGCATCTCCGGGACCGACTTCAGGTAGGCGTGCCCGGTGTGGTCCTCAAGGTGCCGCCGGTCCAGCGGGACGAGCTTGCGGGTCACGTCCAGCACCTGCGCGACCGGGTGGTCGGCCGGCTCCAGGTAGCGGACGGCGTTGCCGAGCACCGCCGGGACCCCCGCCGCGCGGGCGAGCGCCAGCATCCGGGCGGCCCGCGGCCCCTCGCCCCGGCCGTAGTGGTTCACGATCTCGAGCGCGGTCTCGGCCGTCGCGCGCCAGTCGTCCAGCCGCGCCGCCGCGACGTCCGGGCGGCGCCCGGCGACGGCGCGCCCCACGTCGGACGCCGGGCCGAGCAGCACCACGAGCCCTTCGGCGTGCGCGCCGACCATCTCCCGCGTCACGACGGGCCTCCCGCGCTCGCCCGCCGCGTGCGCCGCCGACACCAGCCGGCACAGCGACCGCCATCCGGCCCGCCCCTCGGCGAGCACCACGACGCGTTCCTCCCCCGTGGAGGCGACCCGCAGGTCTGCGCCGACGACGGCCCCGAGCCCCGCGTCCGCGCAGGCCAGGACGTGGCGGACGGCCCCGTACAGCCCGTCCCGGTCGGTCAGGGCGAGCGTCTCCATGCCGAGGCCCGCCGCCCGCTCGGCCAGCGCCGCCGGCGAGGCGACGCCGTACCGGAGCGAATAGCCCGAAGCGACATGAATATGCACGTCAGTCCCATACCCGGGAGAGCAGCCAGCTGTCGGCGGCCACGTCGCAACGCAGCTCGTAGACGCCGATCTCCCTGTCCGGGGTCGCCTCGACCCGCCAGAACTCCCGCTCCCCGGTGGCCTCGCCGGCGGGCTGCTGCTCCCGCCACCAGTCACGGGTCGTGACCCAGTGCTCCAGCACCCGCCGGACGGCGTAGAGCCGGCCACGCCAGACGAACCGGACCGGACGGCCGTCGCTCACCCAGACGTCCACCGGATCGCCGAACACGCGTGTCATCTGCCTCCCCCTAGCGCTCACCGCACGGGGGAAGGGCATGCGGCCTTTCGAACAGACGTTCGTCTCGGAGTCTAGGGAAGGCGCGACCCCGGGGGCAAGGCGGGATCAGGTCAGGAGGCGGGCCAGTTGGTCGGCGGCGATGGTCAGGTCGGTCACGTCGGCCATGCCGCCGTCCGGCCACAGGTAGGACCAGCCGTCGCCCACGGGCGTCGCGACGACCATCAGGCGGCGCCGCCCGCGCGGGCTGTAGACCGCCAGCAGCGAATCCCCGGGACCGGCGAAGCTCCAGGCGAGGCCCCGCGCCTCGACCTCGCGCGCGAGCGCCGCGAGGTGGCGCCTGCGCACCTCGGCCATCCCACCGACTACAGACATCAGCCGCCTCACCACGGTTCGAGCCGCCCGGAATGACCTTGGGCGATCATCCGGCGACGAATGGTGACCGGCCTTCAGCATGACCCGAAAGACGCGGCTGCGCAGGGAGAATCCGGAGAGTGGGACGGCTGTTTCCCGCTCCGCCGGGGACGGACCCGGGAGATGGATCCCGGAGAGGGACGCGACACGCCGCGCCCCCGTGCGCCGATCCCGCGCGGCGGGCGCCTTCCGGCGGCCGGAACCCGTCGCGTATGCGGAGGGTGCGTCCGTGATAAAAGCCTCTGTGAGACGGGCATGCTGTGCCCGCGTCAGGCCGAGAGAAGGAGCGAGCCGATGAGCGCCGTCCCCGCCGGCGACCCGTCAGGCCACCCGCCCGGTCCCGCTCCGGCGGAGGGCCGCGCGCTGGCCGGGCTCCGCGAGCGCAAGAAGCAGCGGACCAGGCTCGCGCTCATCGACGCCGCCCTGGACCTCTTCCTCGCCAAGGGCTACGAGGCCACGACGATCGACGAGATCGTGGCGGCGGTCGAGGTGTCGCAGCGGACGTTCTTCCGCTACTTCGCCACCAAGGAGGACGTCGTCACGAGCTTCATGACCGAGCACGACCAGGTGCTCGGGGAGGCGCTCGCGACCCGTCCGCCCGGAGAGCGCCCGTTCATCGCGCTGTTCGAGTCGCTGCGCGTGGTGCTGCGGGCCATCGCGGAGGGCGATCCGGCCGAGGGCGCCCGGTTCCGCCGCGTCCGGCAGGTGGTCGAGTCGACGCCGTCGCTGATGGCGGCGCAGATGGCGCGGTACTCGGCGTCCGCGGAGGCGCTCGCCGCCGAGGTCGCGCGGCGCGAGGGCGTCGACCTCCGGCACGACCTGCGGCCCCGGATCGTCGTCGCGTTCTACCTCGCGGCCGTCAAGGTCGCGTTCGAGGAGTGCGCCCGCCGGGAGATCTGGGACGCCGAGACGGTCGCGGCCCGCGTGGAGGAGGCCGTGACCCTCGCGGGCCGGACGATGCGCGACTGGGTCTGACCTCCGGCGGAATACCCGGCGGAGGCGCCGGGTTTCCCGGATCGCGACCACCGGGCCCCAGCAGGAAGGCAGAGACGCCATGCGCGCGATCGTCATCACCGAGACCGGCGGACCCGAGGTCCTGGAACCGGCGGACCGTCCCGTCCCCGCGCCCGGCCCCGGCGAGCTGCTGATCGGCGTGGCGGCGGCCGGCGTCAACTTCATCGACGTGTACTACCGGACGGGCGCGTACGCGCAGGAGCTTCCGTACACGCCGGGCGTCGAGGCGGCGGGGACGGTCGAGGCGGTCGGCGACGGCGTCCGCGACTTCGCGGTGGGCGACCGCGTGGCCTGGGCCAACGTGCAGGGCGCCTACGCCGAGAAGGCCGTCGTCCCGGCCGGCAGGGCCGTCCCCGTACCGGACGGCGTCGGCCTGGAGGACGCGGCGGCGTCGCTGCTTCAGGGCATGACGGCGCACTACCTGACCCGGTCGACGTATCCGATCGAGGCGGGCGACACCGTCCTCGTGCACGCGGCGGCGGGCGGGATGGGGCTCCTGCTCACCCAGGCGGCCAAGGCGCTCGGCGCCCGCGTCATCGGCACGGCCTCCACCCCGGACAAGGAGAGGCTCGCCAAGGAGGCGGGCGCCGACGTCACGATGGGATACGACGGTTTCGCCGACCGGGTCAGGGAGCTGACCGGCGGCGAAGGCGTCGCCGCCGTGTACGACGGCGTGGGTGCGCCCACGTTCGACGGGAGCCTGGCGAGCCTCCGGCGGCGCGGCACCCTGGCGCTGTACGGGGCGGCCGGCGGCGCGGTGCCGCCGTTCGATCCGCAGCGCCTCAACAGGGCCGGCTCGGTGTACCTGACGCGGCCGACGCTCACCCACTACGTGGAGCGGCGCGAAGAACTGCTGGAACGCGCCGCCGACGTCTACGGCTGGGTGGCGTCGGGGGCCGTGAAGGTGCACGTCGGACGCCGCCACGACCTCGCCGACGCCCGCTCCGCGCACGCGGATCTTGAGGCGCGGCGGAGCACCGGCAAGCTCCTGCTGATTCCCTGACCGTCCGGTCCGGCCCCGGCGGCTCCCTTAGGCTGGGTCCGGAAAGACGATCTTCCAAGGAGCGCCGCCCCCCATGACGACGACCGCCGCCCGCCCGCTGGAGCAGGACGAGCCCCGCGTCCTCGGCCCCTACCGCCTGCTCGGGCGGCTCGGCCGGGGCGGCATGGGCACCGTCTACCTGGGCGCCGAGCCCGACGGGCGGCGGGTCGCGGTGAAGGTCGTCAACCGCGACCTCGCCGGGGAGCCGGCGTTCCTCGACCGGTTCCGCCGCGAGGTGACCGCCGCGCGGCGCGTCCACCGGTTCTGCACCGCGCCCGTCCTGGACGCCGAACTCGACCAGGACCCGCCGTACATCGTCACCGAGTACATCGACGGGCCGAGCCTGGAGAAGGCCGTCCAGGACAAGGGGGCGCTGCCCGGCTCCGACCTGGAGGGAGTCGCGGTCGGCGTCGCCACCGCGCTCGCCGCCATCCACGGCGCCGGGATCGTGCACCGCGACCTCAAACCCGCGAACGTCCTGCTGTCGTCCACCGGCCCCCGCGTCATCGACTTCGGCATCGCCCGCGCCCTCGACGCCCCCGACGGCCCCACCCGCACCGGCCAGTTCGTCGGGACGCCGTCCTACATCGCGCCGGAGGTACTGCGGGGCGACCCGGTCGAGCAGGCGTCGGACGTGTTCGCGTGGGGCTGCGTCGTCGCCTACGCCGGAACGGGACGCCCCCCGTTCCAGGGCAGGACGGTCGCGGAGACGTTCCACCGCATCGGCCACGAGGACCCCGACCTCGCCGGCCTCGACCCGCGCCTGCACGAGGTCGTCGCCGCCGCGCTCGGCAAGGACCCGGCGGCCCGCCCGACCGCGCGGCAGCTGCTCACCCGGCTCGTCGGGCAGGAGAAGGCCGACCCGGAGCGCGCCGCCGAGACGATCTCGATGTCGTGGCGCGGGCCGGATCCGGTCTCCGCTCCGGAACCCGAACCCGTGCGGGACGACGTGGAGGTCCCGCGCCCGCGGCCCGTCCCCGAGCCCGCCCCCGTGCCGGAGCCCGTGCCGGAGCCGGTCGGCGGCCGGCCGACCGTCACCGTCGACCTGCCGTTCCCGGACGCGTGGCGGGGCCCGAGGCGCTGGTTCACCCTGCTCAGGGGCCTGCTGGTCATCCCGCACCTGATCGTGATGCTGGTCATGTACGCGCTGCTGGTGGTCGTGATGGTGCTCAGCTGGCTGGTGATCCCGTTCACCGGCCGCTACCCGCGCCCGCTGTACGGGCTGGTCGTCGGCTGCCAGCGCTGGTCCAGCCGCGTCGTGGCGTACGCGTTCGGGCTGACCGGCGAGAGGCTCCCGCCGTTCCGCACTCTGCCGCGCGCCCGCCGGACCCGCTGACGCCTTCCGCCGTCCGACCCGCACCGGGTCGGCGGCGACCACTAGAGTTCAACGGACGACTCCCCCCAATCCCCCTCAGGATCACGATCACGATGACCACGCACGCAGGAGAGAACGGTGAGGCCCTGCGCCCCGAGGACCCGGCGGAGCTCGGCCGGTACCGGCTGATCGGACGGCTCGGCCGGGGCGGCATGGGGACGGTCTACCTCGGCGAGGACGCGGCCGGGCGCCGCGTCGCGGTGAAGGTGATCAACCGGGAGCTGGCCGGGGAGGCCGCGTTCCGGGACCGGTTCCGCCGCGAGGTGACCGCCGCGCGGCAGGTCCGCCGGTTCTGCACCGCCCCGGTGATGGACGCCGAACTCGACCGCGACCCGCTGTTCGTCGTCACCGAGTACATCGAGGGCCCGAGCCTGGAGAGCGCCGTCGCCGAACGCGGCCCGCTGCCCGGCTCCGACCTGGAGAGCCTCGCCGTCGGCGTCGCCACCGCGCTCGCCGCCATCCACGGCGCCGGGATCGTGCACCGCGACCTCAAGCCCGCGAACGTCCTGCTGTCGTCCACCGGGCCCCGCGTCATCGACTTCGGCATCGCCCGCGCCCTGGACGCCTCCGACGGCCCGACCCGCACCGGCCAGTTCGTCGGCACGCCGAACTACCTGCCGCCCGAGCTGCTGCGCGGCGAGCAGGTGTCCTCCGCGTCCGACGTGTTCTCGTGGGGCTGCGTCGTCGCCTACGCCGGGACGGGCGCCGCGCCGTTCGCGGGCAGCACCGTCCCGGAGATCTTCTACCGCGTCGTGCACGAGGAGCCGAAGCTGGACGGGCTCGACCCCGGCCTGCGGGACGTGGTCGCCGCCGCGCTCGACAAGGACCCGCGCCGCCGGCCGTCCGTCCAGGACGTCCTCGGGCGGCTCGTCGGCAACGGGACGACGGACCCGGCGACGCTCGCCGAGACCGTCCAGGCGGGCTGGCACCAGCCCGGCGCGGGCCCCGCCGCCGGGTCGGCCACGCAGGCGGCCGCGGCCGCCGCCGCGCCCACCGCGTTCCCGCAGCCGAGCGCCATGCGCGGCGCCGACACCACCCGGCGCGACGCGCGCCCCGGCCCCCGCCCTGGCGGCGGCCCTCCCCGCCGCGCGCTGCTCATCGGCGGCGCGGCCGTCGCGGCGGTGCTGCTGCTCGTCATCGGCGCGTTCACCGTGCTGCGCTCGGACGGGCCGCCCGGCAACCTGGCGACCGCGTTCAGCGACGCGTTCTCCAACCCCGACTCGGGCTGGGGCGACGACTACAGCAAGACCTACACGTACGCGAACGACAAGTACCGGATGCAGACCAGCGGCACCACCGCGGCCGTCGCGCGCTGGGTGCCGAAGGACGGCGCGGACGACTTCCCCGACCCGATACTCGCGACCGTCACGGTCTCGGTGGCGCAGGGCCCCGCCGACAGCACCTTCGGGATGCTCTGCCGGTCGAACGAGGAGGGCAAGAAGCAGTACATGTTCCTCGTCCGCCACGACGGCAAGGGCGCCGTGCTCCGCAAGATCAACGGGGACCTCGGCACGAAGGACCTCGCGACCCCCGACTCCGTCCCCGGCTTCGACTCCAAGGGGCCGAACAAGGTGCAGATCGCCTGCGAGGGGCAGGAGAAGGACGGCCCGAAGGTCAGGCTGCGCCTCTGGGTGAACGGCGAGAAGGTCATCGACGAGACGGACACCGACCAGCCGCTCGCCAACGGCTGGATCGGGCTCCAGATCGAGCGGGGCGGCAACGCGGCCGAGCAGATCGTCGCCGACTTCGACGACTTCGACATGTCGAAGATCCGCGGTTAGGCGTCAGCGGCCCGGCAGGTAGCCGTTCGTCCAGCGGGTCAGCTCCTCGAACACCCGCGTCCGGGCGGGCTCGGCGGACAGCACCAGGTCGTGCAGGCCGCCGTCGATCCGGACGAGCGTGACGTGCCGCCCGATCCGGGGCGCGTACCGGGCCATGTGCTCGACGTCCAGGACGGCGTCGGCGCCCGTCACGTCCAGCACCCTGCGGGACGGGCGGACGCTGCGCGTCGACGCCATGACGAGGACGGGCACGTCGACGTCCAGCCCCCGGTGCAGGCGGAGCTGGCCGCGGCGGACGGCGGCGAGCCACGCCGCCCGCACCGGGAACCCGAGGAGCGGCTTCCAGGCGAGGTCGAAGTCCCATTCGCCTTCGTGCTCGCGGTGGATGCTGCGCGGATACCGGTCCGACACGCCCGCCGGCAGCTTCGCCTTCGGGAACCGGGAGCGCAGCGCCCGCGCCAGCCCCGCGCCGGCCTTGCGCATGACGAGCGGCTCGGCGAGGTCGAAGAACGGGCTGTTGAGGAACAGGCCGTCCACCAGGCCCTTGCCCGCGACCCGGTCGGCCCAGAGCGCGGCGATCAGGCCGCCGGTGGAGTGCCCGTTCAGCAGGAGCGTGTCGTGGCCGTCGACGTCCCGGACGATCCGGACGGCCTCGCCGATCTCCGGGAAGTAGTCCGAGAGGCTCTCGATGTAGTTCGGCGTCTGGTGCGGCCGCAGCGAACGTCCGTATTTGCGCAGGTCGAGCGCGTAGAAGTCGAAGCCGAGGTCGACGTAGAAGTCGGCGAGGTGCTTCTGGAAGAAGTAGTCGACGAACCCGTGCAGGTACAGCACCGCCCGGCGCGACGGGTCGGGGCGGCGCCGCCGGACGAGCGTCGCCACCACCTCGCCCTCGGCGTCCCGGCCCATCGGCAGCTCGATCGCCTCGTAGCCGGGGCCGAGCACGTCGTCCGTCACGTCCACGCTTCCTCCCAGGGGCCCTCTCACAGGATCTCAGCGTACGGGCGGGACGGCCCGCGCCCGTGCAAGGGAACGGATGCGCCCCGTTCCGGCGTCCGAAAGACTAAGCGCGCACACCCCTCCGGCTCCGGGAGACGCTCCATGCAGGCCCCCCTTCGCGACCGCGACCCGCGGCGGCTCGGCCCGTACCGGTTGACCGGACGGCTCGGCCGCGGCGGCATGGGCACCGTCTTCCTCGGCGAGGACGACGCGGGGCGGCGCGTCGCGGTCAAGGTCATCAACGCCGAACTGGCCGACGACGAGGCGTTCCACGACCGGTTCCGGCGGGAGGTGACGGCCGCGCGGCAGGTCCGGCGGTTCTGCACCGCGGCGGTGCTGGACGCGCGGCTGGACGGCGACCCGCTGTACGTCGTGACCGAGTACGTCGCCGGGCCGTCCCTCGACGAGGCCGTCAAGGCGGGCGGGCCGCTGCGCGGCGGCGACCTGGAGGCGCTCGCGGTCAACATCGCGACGGCGCTGAGCGCGGTCCACGGCGCGGGCATCGTGCACCGCGACCTCAAGCCGTCCAACGTGCTGCTGTCCCCGACCGGGCCGCGCGTGATCGACTTCGGCATCGCGCGGGCGCTCGACACCCCGGACGGGCCGACCAGAACCGGCCAGTTCATCGGCACGCCCGCCTACATGGCGCCGGAGCTGATGCACGGCGAGGAGATCAGCCCGGCCGCGGACGTGTTCTCCTGGGGCTGCGTCGTCGCCTACGCGGGCACCGGCCGCGTCCCGTTCCCCGGCGGGACGCTCCCGGAGACCATCAACCGGGTGACGACCGCCGAACCCGACCTGGACGGGCTCGACCCGGCCCTGCACGACCTCGTCGTCCGGGCGCTGTCGAAGGACCCCGCCGGACGTCCGTCGGTGAAGCAGCTCATCCAGGTGCTGACCGGCGACGGCACTCCTGCCGGGACACCGCTCGCGGTGCCGCCGGCGGCCGGGGCGCCGTCCGCGCCCGTGCCGCCCACGAAGCAGATGCGTTCGCCGTCGCCTCCGTCTTCCGGTTCGGCGGAGCAGCCGACCGCAGGGGCATCCGCCCCGCCCACGCGTCCGATGGGCGCGGCGCAGCACCCGCGGCCGCCGTCCCCGGTCCCGTCCTCCCCCGGCCCGGCGGCGAAGGCCGGGCGCCGGCGCCGCGACCACGGGCTCCTCATCGGCGCGGTCGCGGCCGTCGTCGGCATCGCAGCACTGATCGGCCTGGGCGACCTGCCGGACGGCGACGGAAACGGGACCGCGTCCGGGAGCGGGAGCGGGTCCGGGAGCCGGAGCGGCCCCGGGACCGGGGTGTCGGGCGGCTCCGGCACCGCGGCCGCGGCGGACTTCGGAGAGCAGCCGCCGGACACCGAAGACGAGCTCGTCGACGACAAGTTCAACCAGGAGGATTCGGGCTGGCCGCGGTCCGGCGACGGGGCGTACCTGGACCGGCGTTACGAGGTCCGGCTCGTCCCCTCGCTGAGCCACACGACCGTGGCGGCCCCCGTGCAGAGTTTCCCGGGCTCGCAGCTCATCGAGGTCAAGGTCCGGCCCGGCGGAGCGGACACGGAGGCCGGGGTGTTCTGCCGCAGCGAGGAGGGCACCGGGTACGCGTTCCTGGTCCGGGGCAACGGCAAGGCCCGCATCGTCTGGATGGCGCCCGACAGGCTGGAGGAGCTCCAGACGGGGTTCGTCGGCGACTTCCGCGAGGACGACGACAACCGTCTCCAGGCGGCCTGCCTGCCCGACGACCCCGGCATGCGGCTGGGCCTGTGGGTGAACGGCGACGCGGTGGCGAACACCACCGACCACGGGCACGCCGACGGTTACGGCAAGCCCGGCAAGAGCGGCCTGATCGTCGCCCGCGCCGGTGACCCGTCCCAGGAGCAGCGGGCGTCCTTCGACAACTTCTCGCTCTGCTCGGTCTGAGCGGAGGGCCCCGGACGGGTCAGTCCTTGCGGCCGGTGGCGGCGACGGTGACGCCGAGACCGATCATCATCAGGCCGCCGGTGCCGCCGATCGCCGCGAGACGGCGCGGCGAGCCGGCGAACCACTCGCGGGCGGCCCCCGCCGCGACGCCCCACACGCTGTCGCTGAGCAGCGCGATGACCGCGAAGACCAGCCCGAAGACCATCATCTGCAGGGCGGCGTGGCCGTGCTCGCGGACGACGAACTGCGGCAGGACGGCCGCGAAGAACACCGTCGTCTTCGGGTTCGTGATGCCGACGACGAAGCCCTGGACGAGCGCCCGGCCGCCCGACCCGCCCGGTTCGCCCGCGCCGATCGTCTCCTGGAGCGAGCGCCGGTGCCGGACGGCCTGGACGCCGAGGTACACGATGTAGACCGCGCCCACGATCTTCAGCGCGGTGAACACGACCGCGGAACGCTCCACGACCGACCCGACGCCGACCGCGACGGCGCCGGTGAGCACGAGCGCGGCGAGCACCCCGCCGACGACCCCGGCGAGGGCCGTCCGGCGGCCGTGCGCCAGCGCCCGTCCGACGACGAACAGGACGGACGGCCCGGGGATCACGATGATCGCGAACGCCATCACCGAGAACCCCGCGACTTGATGCAACGAGACCATGGGACGCACATTACGCAGCATGTCCGGCACGTCCCATCGAATATCCGCTCCCGCCGGGGACGGACACGTGGAGATCGTGACTTAGGCCACAATCTCTGCCAAAGTCTGGATCATGTCCGCCCCCGCGTCCGAGGCGTCCGATCCGGTCGAGGCCGATGTTCCGCCCGGCTCCCCCGTTATCGCGTGGCGGCCGGTGCTGGTGCTGGCCGGGGTGCTCGGGGTGCTGCTCCTGGCCGTCAGCGCGCGGTACGGCCACCACCGCGACGAACTGTACTTCCGGGTGGCCGGACGGCACCTGGCCTGGGGATATCCGGACCAGCCGCCGCTGCTGCCGCTGATCGCGCGGGCCATCACGGCCGTCTTCGGCGACTCGCTCGTCGCGCTGCGCGTCCCGGCCGCGCTGTTCGCCGCCGCCGGTGTGGTGATCGCCGCGCTGACGGCGCGGGAGATGGGCGGCGGACGGCGCGCGCAGGTGCTGACGGCCGCGTCCTACGCGGTCTGCCCGTTCGTCGCCGCGGCCGGGCACACGTTCTCCACGGCGGCGCTGGACCTGCTGCTGTCGACCGCGATCGTGTGGCTGGTCGTCCGGTGGGCGCGGACCCGCGACCAGCGGCTGCTGCTCGCGGTCGGCGCCGTGTCGGCGGTCGCGCTGAACGTGAAGTACCTGGCGGCGTTCCTGCTGGTCGCGCTGGCGACCGGGCTGCTGGTGTCGGGGCCGCGCGAGTTCCTGCGGCGGCCGATGCTCGCCGCCGGGCTGCTCGCCGCCGTCCTGGCGGTCGTTCCCGGGCTGGTGTGGCAGGCCCGGCACGGCTGGCCGCAGCTCGACATGGCGAGCGCGATCGCCGACAAGGGGGACTTCGCCGGACGGCCCGGATTCATCCCGTTCCAGCTCGTCCTGACCGGCGTGTTCCCGTCCTGGCTGTGGATCTACGGGCTGTGGCGGACGTACCGGTCGGACGGCCTGCGGACGTTCCGCTTCCTCGGGCACGCGTACCTGCTGCTGAACGTCCTGTTCCTGATCACCGCCGGCAAGCCGTACTACCTGAGCGGGCTGTGGGCGGCGCTCTGGGCGGCCGGGGCCGTGGAGATCGAGCGGAACGGCGCGCCGCGCGGCTTCGGCCGGCTCGCGTCCGCCACGATGTACGCGATCACGGGGATCACGACCGTGCTGCTGACGCTGCCCGTCTACCCGGTGAAGTGGCTGGCCGACACCCCGCAGCCCGCGGTCAACGCCGACGCGGCCGAGACGGTCGGCTGGCCCCGGTTCGCCGCGCAGGTCGCCGCCGTCTACCGGACGCTGCCGCCGGCCGAGCGTTCCGCGGCGACGATCGTCGTCGGCAACTACGGCGAGGCGGGGGCGCTCGACAAGTACGGGCCGGGCCTCGGCCTCCCCCGCGCCTACAGCGGGCACAACGGATACTGGTACTTCGGGCGTCCGCCCGACACGGGCGGCCCCACCATCGTGGTCGGCCCCGACGACGTCGCCGAGGGCGCCGGGCTACAGCGCTTCTGGACGGACGTGCGTCCGGTGGCGCGCATCGACAACGGCGTGGGCCTCGACAACCAGGAACAGGGCAAACCGGTATGGGTCTGCCGCGGGCTGCGCGACACGTGGACGCGGCTGTGGCCCGAGTTCAAGCAGCTGTCGTGACCCTGCCCCTGACCGTGCCCTCGCCCGTCAGGCGGGCAGGACGTCCCAGACGCCGCCGCGGCGCACCATCAGGTTGTGCGTGAGCAGGCTTCCCGCCGGGACGTCCCAGGCGGGGTCGGGATTGTCGCGCTCCTCGGCCCACACCTGCGCGATCGCCCAGCGCAGCTTGTCGACGCCATCGGGATGACCGGTGCCGGACGCCGCGAACACGTCCCGCGCCGGGACCGCCACGACGAGGTCGCCCTCAACGTCCTGCGCCAGCTTCTCCAGGAAACCGTCGTCCAGCAGCAGGCCCGACTCCAGGGTGCCGCGCCCGGCCGTCCCGCCGAGGGACACCGTCACGGCGCGGACGTCCGGGTACCAGCTGAGACTCAGCTCCGGGCGCAGGTCGCGCAAGTTGATCACGGCGCGGCGGCGCAGCTCGGCCGGCGCGACGCCCAGCTCGGCGCAGTGCCGGCGCGCCACGTGCTCGTAGCGGCGGCCGGACGGGGCGCCCTCGTCGGCGATCTCCATCGCGTACGTGGCGTACAGGTCGCCGGCGAACGGGTCGCGGATCGGCTCCTCGTCGGCGGGCAGCGGGAACTCCAGCTGGACCTCCGCCGGCACCCGCGCCTTCATCAGCGGGACGATCAGACTGGACCGCGGGTCGGTCACGAGACGTTCCTCCTGGCACCTGGTGCGGTCTGAGTGGATCACCTTACCGCCGTGGCGGGCGGTTCCGGAGTGTCGCCGGACGCTTCCGGTGCGCCGCCGCGCGGTTCCGGTGCGCCGCCGCGCGGTTCCGGTGCGCCGCCGCGCGGTTCCGGTGCGCCGCCGCGCGGTTCCGGTGCGCCGCCGCGCGGTTCCGGTGCGCCGCCGCGCGGTTCCGGTGCGCCGGCGGGCGGGACGACGGGGAGGCCGCCCGGCGCGCCGTTCTCGATGATCCGCCACACGGCGTCGGTGTCCAGGTGCTCCTCGACGAGATCGCCGAGCGCGTCGAGGGTCGCCTCCCTCAACGCCGCGAACGACACGTCGGGGGCGGGGGTGAATTCCCTCCCGGCATGCCGGGCGACGTCCTTGAGGAACGCCCTTCTGAAACCGTCGTTCTCCATGGCCCCGTGCCAGGTCGTACCCCAGACGGCGCCTTTCCGGCAGCCGTCCAGGAATGGCTCCCCGTGCGCCGTCACGACGCCGTGGTGGATCTCGTAGGCGTGGACGTCTTCGCCGTACGCGCGTCCCGTTGGACGTCCGAGCGTCTTCTCCGCCTCGAATCCGACGTTCGCCGGCAGAAGGCCGAGGCCCTTCGTCGTCCCGGTCCCGGACTCGACTCGATCGGTTATCTCTCCGGCGAGCATCTGGTAGCCGCCGCAGATGCCGAGCACGGGACGCCCTTCCGCGGCGCGCCTGCGAATATCCTCGGCCATTCCCCTCTCGCGCAGCCATTCCAGGTCGGTCACCGTGGCCCTGGTGCCCGGCAGGACGACGAGATCCGCCTCGGCCAGATCGCCGACGCTCGCCGCGTACCGGACGATGACGCCCGGCTCGCACGCAAGGGCGTCCATGTCCGTGAAATTCGAGATGCGCGGGAACCGGACGACCGCTATCCGCAGCGTCTCCTTCCCGTAGGGGCCGCGGGCATCGGGCCTGGGCGCGTCCAACGCCAGGGTGTCCTCGGAGTCGAGATACAGGCCGAGTTTCCATGGCAGCACGCCCAGCGTCGGCCGCCCGGTGAGCGTTTCAAGCTGCTCCAGCCCCGGCTTCAGCAACTCATAGGCGCCCCGGAACTTGTTGATGACGAACCCGGCGACAAGCGCCTGATCCTCTTTCTCCAGCAGGGCGACCGTCCCGTACAAGGACGCGAAGACTCCGCCCCGGTCGATATCCCCGACGACCACCACCGGCAGATCGGCCGCCCTCGCCAGCCCCATGTTGACGATGTCTCCGGCCCGCAGATTGATCTCGGCCGGGCTTCCCGCGCCCTCGCACACCACGACGTCGTACTCGGCCCGCAATTCGGCGAGGCTCTCCAGCACGACGCCTTTGAGCCATTCCTTGTGATGCCCGTACTGCAGCGCGTCGACCTCCGCCACAGGACGCCCCAGGACCACGACCTGACTGCGCCGGTCACTGCCCGGCTTCAGCAGCACCGGATTCATCACCGCACGCGCCTCCACCCCCGCGGCCTGCGCCTGCATGTACTGCGCGCGCCCGATCTCCGCCCCGTCACCCGTCACCATCGAATTCAGCGACATGTTCTGGGCCTTGAACGGCGCGATCTTCACCCCCTGCCTGGCCAGCCACCGGCACAACCCGGCCGTGACGACGCTCTTCCCCGCGTCCGACGTCGTCCCCGCCACCAGCAGCCCGCTCACCGCAGCACCCCGACAATGGCCGCCGCCGCGAACGTCACCGCGGCCGAAAGCCGGACGGCCCTCCTGATGTCCTTCACCTCGGGCGCCCTGCCGTCCCCCATTTCGGGACGCCGTTCGACCCGTCCCCCGTAGGCGTTGACACCGCCCAGCCGCACACCGAGCGCCCCGGCGAACGCCGCCTCGACCCGTCCGGCATTGGGACTCGGATGCTTTCCCCCGTCCCTCCGCAGAACCCGCCACGCCTCGGAACCCCCGCACAGCACGACCAATCCGCCGGTGACCCTCGCCGGAACCCAATTGGCGACGTCGTCCAGCCGGGCCGCGGCCCACCCGAACCGCTCGTATCTCGGATTCCGGTACCCGACCATCGCGTCGAGCGTGTTGACGGCCCGATACATCAGCAGCCCCGGAATTCCCGCCGCCGCGCCCCATACCAGCGGAGCGATCGAGGCGTCCGACGTGTTCTCCGCGACCGATTCCACGACGGCCCGGGACATCCCCGGCGCGTCCAGCCCCTTGGGGTCCCGCGCGCACAGATGAGGAAGCCGCTCCCTGGCCGCCTCCAGGTCTCCCCGCTCCAGCACCCGGGCCATGACGAGCCCTTCGCGCCCCAGCGACGTCCCGCCGAGCACGGCCCAAGTAACCCCGGCAGTGGCCAGGGAATGCACCCCGAACCGCCGGCTCACCCTTTCGACCGCAACGCCGAGCGCCCCCGCCCCGCCGACGAGAACGCCCGCATAAAGAACGCCCCGCCACCGCGAATCCCCGTACAAGCGCCTTTCGACGACCGAGGCGACCCGTCCGAAACCCGCGACCGGATGCCACCGGCGGGGATCCCCCAGAAAGGCGTCGAGCACGACCCCGACCGCAAGCCCCTCAGCAGAGACGCGCTTCGAGCTCATCCCAGTACCTCTCCAACCAGTCCTGCGCCCGCCGTATCCGCGGCCCGGCACCGCCGTCCCAGATCCGCGCCCATCCCCCACCCCGTTCAGCCCTCGCCCGCATCGCCCGATAAGACCGCTCGAACCTCACCCGCGCCGCCGGCAGCACGTCCCGCCGCAGCTCACGCTCCAACCCGTACGCGTCGCAGAAGACCTTCAGCCTCCGTCCGACATCGGCCCGATACAGCAGCGCGTCCCGATCGGCCGGATCCTCAATGGGCCCCCAATGCCGCAACGCCGTCACCACATCGAACAACCGCGTAGTGGGCCGCGCCAGATCGAAATCGATCAACGCCTTGGGCACCCCGCCCCGGAAGACCACGTTCTCCGGCGTCACATCGCAATGCCCGATGACCTCGGGCTCCCCGTCCACATTGGAGACGTCCCCGTCCCAGTGCGCCTCCGGCACCCCGTAGGACGCCACCGCGTCGTGATACCGCCGCAGCAGCCGCCCGACGCCCCGAAGCGCCTCCTCCGACACCACATGCGCCGCCAGCGGCCGATGCGGCACCTCCCCTGGCACCCAGCTGAGCACCTCCCGCCCCCGCTCATCGACCCCCAGCACCCGCGGCGCCCCGTCGAACCCCACCGCCTCCAGATGCCGCAGCACCCCGTGCACCGCCGGACTGTGCGCCCCGAGCGGCCTCCGCACCGTCTCCCCGACCCGCACCACGCCCTCCGACACGTCCCCACCGGAGAGCGGAACCTCAAAGTCCACTGCCACAGCACCCAAAGATAGATCCCCGAACCACCCCAACGCCCCACTCACGCGTGGTAGCGGCGTTATAGATGTGGAGCTGGAGGACCGGCACCCTTACACTGTGTCCCGGCGTCCCGCCGGGCGCCGAGCGCCCGTAGCTCAGCTGGACAGAGCATCGGACTTCTAATACTCGCTGCTCAAGCAACATGCGACCAGGGTTTCCGCAGGATTCAGCGAAGCTACATACGCGGAATCCGACGCTGTGACTCAGGCCCGTCTCCGGTCACTCTCTGGAGGCGTCATGGTTCCCGGTCACCAGACCACCACCTCTACCCCGGCGGACGAGTCGGTCCCGGCCGCTGTGTTCCCCGACCTCCGGACGGCCGAGGCGTACGGCCGCGCCTGCGTCGTCTGCCACGCCTCGTTCATCCCGCCCGACCACCAGCCGGCGCCCGAGGTGGTGGTGGTCGGACGCTCCGCCTCGACCGGCCGGCTCGTGTGCGCGTGCCGGGAACGGTGCGCCCCGATGATCGGGTACGTGCCGCCGGCGGCGGCCGTCCAGGAGACGCTTCTCTGATCAAACCGGCAGGTATCCTGACGGAGCGGGACTTGGTACTTCCGCACTCTCGATGCGAAGGCCCCGGCAGCGCACGCTGCCGGGGCCTTCGTGTTGGTCAGGGTCAGAGTTCGAGCTCGCCCTTGCGGATACGGGCGGCCAGGTCGGCGACCGCGGCGCGACCGAAGGTCAGGACCGGGCCGGCCGGGTCCTTGGAGTCACGGACACCGACGGTCGACTGCAGGTCGGCGACCTCGACGCACGCCTGCTGGTCAGACGATCGGCTGCTCTTGCGCCAACGGGCAGGGGGAAGCTGCTTGTCCATTTGGTACTTCGCTCTCGGATAGTGGGTGGTCAGGTCAGGTCTGCCGCTACTTCGGCAATGAATGCCAGGCTAGTCCTCGGGTCGAGCGCCACCCCCTTCAGCTTCTCGTGCGCATTCCGGAACTTCTTGAGATCCTCCGTCTTCTGGAGCATCAACTGTCCGGCCAGGTTCTCGGTGTAAGCCACGTCGCTCGCGGTCTCGGCGTACTCCAGGATCGTGAAGGGGCCTGACATGCCAGCGTGAAGCCCCGCTGTGAAGGGAACGACCTGGACTGTCACCCTCGCTAGGCCAGCGAGTTCCCGGATCCGCTGAAGTTGCTCCCTCATGATCTGGGCTCCGCTCTTGATGAGCTCACCGTCCGGGTTGACGTCATCGATGGGGACCCGGCGGAGCACAGCCTCGTCGATGATCGTCCAGAGCCGGAGCGGGTCCTTGCCTTCGGTGAGGAGCTTCTGCCGTTCCAAACGCACGTGGACACGTTCTTCTATCGCGTCATCGTCGAGTTCGGTTGGCCCGTTGCGCATGATGGCGCGTGCGTAGTCGGCTGTCTGGGTGAGGCCGTGGAAGACACCCTGCTCGAAGGTGTAGATGGTCTGGGCCTCGGTCTCTAGGCCGAGGTAGGTGGTGAACGTGTCGGACAGCATGGACTGGTAGTCGTGCCACCAATCCTTCTCGCGGCCTTGGCGGGCGAGGGTGAGCAGGTAGTCGCGGTGCGGGTCGCCGTCGGCGATCTTGAGTAGGTCGAGGATGTCTCGGATGTCCCGCAGGCTGGGGAGTCTCCATGCGCCGCGGAGCATCTTGGCTGTCTTGCCGCGGGTCCAGTGGAGCGACTCGTCGACCTTGACGGCGTCGAGCCCGGCGCCCTTGATGAGGGTCTCCAGTTCGGCGGAGAGGCGGCGCCTGCGGGCGGTGGGTGAGCGCCTGTCTTCGGCCATCGGGTCGTCCTCGTCCTGCTCGGTGTGCTGCGTGATGTCGTGCTCTGGTGGTGCGGTGATCGTATCTGCCGTGCCGGTGGGGCTGAGCGATGCGGACATTCGAGCACCTATCGGACGGTTGCGATTCGCCTAAGTCGATTCGCCTATGGTGATTGTGCATCGTCTGGTGCATGCTTGGGGAGTACCTAGTCCCCACAGGTCTCAGTCCCGGCTCACGGGATTGTGACAGTAAGCGAGCGCGCCATGACGCAAAACCAGGTGGATGGCCAGGATGCGCCACCCGCCAGCGACGGCCCAGCGCAGCAGTACATCGCCAACCTCCAGACCGTCATCAAGGACCTCACCGGCTGGAAGGTGTGGGCGTCCGACGGTGGCAACGGCGGCCTCTACGCCACCCGCGGCGCGTCGCTGACCGGCGTCGAGATCGACGCCGGGCTCGCGCGCACCGTCGACGCCGACGACCCGCACGACCTGGTCGCCAAAATCCAGGAGGAGTTGCGGAAGTCGGCGAAGCTCGCGGCCGCACCGCACCCCGCCGGGTTCTGACCGCGTGGCGTTCGTCTCTCGTGGAGTCGTCGCGCACCGCATAGCACGGCCGGGAGTGGTGCGCGGCGGCCCCACGAGAGACGAACCCCCGAGCTCGGGCACCGCCACACCTCGACCCCCGCGGTGCCCGAACGCGGTTGCGTGGCCGGGACGCCAGGACCCCCTCGTCCCGGTCACGCAACCACCACCCCACCCCTACGAGCCGGAGAACCCCTGATGGCCGGCGAATACGAATACACCACGATCAGTCGAGACACCTGGACCATCGCGATGAACGGCCTCGCGTCCCGCGACCCGGACGTCCGCGGCCGCGCGTACACGCGGCTCCTCGTCGCGGGGCCGCCCGGCTGGGAAGCCGACGTCGACGACCCCGACCCGGTGCCGCAGCCCACCATCCCGCCCGCAGACCAGGCCGGGCCGTGAACGAGTACGGCCTCTACCTGGACGAGACGGGCGCCTACATCGTGCGCTCCGCCAGCCGCGATATCGCCGAGCTTCGCCCCGCGGAGCCGAACTGGTGGGACGGGCGGCGGCTCCCGGACGGGCTGCCGCGGCACATGTACGAGCCGTACGACGTCGGCTCCGACGAGAGCGAGCTCCAGGCGGCGGCGAAGGTCGCCGTCCGGCTCCTCTAACCCACCACCCCGGCCAGGCGCGGACACGCCTGGCCGGGGGTCCTGCTACCGGACACCTGCAAGGAGGCATCCGGCTCATGAACCGTAACGACTACTCGACGGTTACAGAAGATCCGCCGCGCCCGCCGTGGCCCTACCGTCACCCGCACCTGTTCCCCGTCACCATCCTCAGCGGTCTGCTCCTGGTGAGCACCGGACTCGCGTTCTCGATCAAGATCGAAGTGACCGTGCCGCTGCTGCTCCCCCTCGCCGGCGCCGCCTCCACCTACCTCCTCATCCACGGGGGCATCCGCAGGCGCCGGGCCGACGCCCAGGCCAGAGCGCGGCAGCGGACCGAGTACGGGCCGCCCCTCGGCCTGCGCCTCAAGCACGCGCTCACCGGCGACGACGGGGACCTCATCGGCCGGGACGAGCGCGACGCCGTCCTGGAGCTCCTCAACGAGCGGTACGCGACGAGCCATTTCGACGACGAGGAGTTCGGGCGCCGGCACACGGTCGTCCTGCACGCCAGGCGGCGCCGCGAGCTGCGCGCCCCGCTGGAGGGGCTGACATGGTGACCATCCCCCTGACCCTGGTGAAGTCGTCCCGCACGTGGCGGGAGTCCGCCCGGTGCGCCGAGGTCGACCCGGAACTGTTCTTCCCGTTGTCGGGTGAGTCGTCCGAGCCGGCCAAGAAGATCTGTCGCCGCTGCGAGGTCCGCGCCGACTGCCTCCAGGACTCCCTCGACCGGGGTGAGAGGTCGGGTGTCCGCGGGGGCCTGACCGCCCGTGAGCGCCGCAGCCTCCGGCGGCGGCGGCGTCAGGAGGCGGCGGCATGACGATCCGCGCTGATCGTGGCCGGACGGCCGCCTATGCTCTCGCTCTCGCTCTCGGGTTCGCTGTGGCCGCGGTGGGCTACATCTCCTCCTACGACAACCTCTCCAGCTACGCGTCCGCCCAAGACTGGGCGTGGGGGCCGGCGCTGCCGATCGGCCTGGACCTCGGTATCCCGGCGCTGCTCATATTGGACTGGCTGCGTGCGTCGGTGTTCCTGCGCTCGGCGGCGTGGGCGCTCGCGCTCGGCACGGTGGCGGCCAACGGTGCCGTCGCCGACGGCGACTGGAAGGACCGGGCGCTGCACGCGGTCATGCCCGCGCTAGCGATCCTCATCATCGAGGCGGCGCGGCATCTGCGTGACGACCCGGCGCGGATGGACAAGATCCGGCTGTCGCGGTGGCTGCTGTCCCCGGTCCGCACCGCGCGGCTGTGGCGGCGGATGGTGCTGTGGGAGATCACCTCCTACTCCGACGCGCTCACCCGGGAGTCCGCGATCCTGCACGCCCGGACCGTGTTGGCCGCGCACTACGGCCGGCGGTCCTGGTGGCGGACCCGGCGGCTCGTGCCGCTGACGCTCACGCACCTGCTGGCGACGGGCCAGTTGCCGGTGACGGTCCTGCACAGTCTGGACGCTCAGGAGTCGGTCCAGGCGTGGGTCCAGGAGATGCTCGCCACGCTCGACCCCGCGCCGGTCCCGGTCCAGGCGGTGGCGGAGGAGACCGGGCCGGACACGACCCCGGACCCGGACAAGATCGTCCGCGACAGGTGGGATGCGATCTGGGTCCGGCAGGACTCGATCAGACCCGACGGTGTTCCGGCGGAGGTTTTCGCGTCCGCGATCGCGATCGCCCGGCGGGAGTTCGAGCAGGCTGGGACGCACATTACGAACGAGGAGATGCGGACCCGCCTCAAGATCGCGAAGCCTCGTGCGGATGCGACCGCGAAGGCGATCCGGTCCGCGTTCCAGTCCGGGCCGGTCCGGCCGGACCAGACTCCGGACTCCGCACCCGGCGTGGTGCCCGCGGCCGCCGAGACGGCCGGTCCCCTGATCGGGGCTCCCGGACCTGCCGGACCGGATGCCGGACTGAACGGGCACCCGGTGGCCGTCCGCGTGGGGGGCGGTGAGTCCTGATGGGTCGCATCCGCAGACGCTCCCGGACCCGCCGGACCGGTCGGCGCCGCTACAAGCTCTTCGACCACCTGATGCTCGCCGGGATCACGGGCGGCGGCATCTACATCCTGCTGCGCGTGGCCACCGCGCCCACCGTCCTCGCCGCGATCGCCGGTCTGATCGGGGTCGGGTTCTACCTCGGGACGACCATGCGGACGCCGCGGCTGCGTTCCCCGATCGTGTGGAGGCGGCGGTGACCTGCTACTGCAAGACCCCGCTGGTCTACGACCCTGATCGGGCGTACTGGTCCCGGGTCCGCTCCGCGTTCCGTGGCCTGCTGGCGGTGGCGGTGCTCCTACTCACCGCGCTGGACGAGGTGGCCACGGCGCTGCTCGGTCTGCCGGCCCTCACCCCTCGGCTCCGCCGCTGGTGGGGCGCGATCGCCGACGAGTACCGGGCCGGGGCCATGGGCGTGTTCGACGCCGAAGTCATCGAAGACGAGAACGAGGAGGTGCTCTGACGTGGGACGACGCACCATCAGTGAACTGAACGACATCCAGTTCGACGGCAGCATCGGTGAGGCGATGCACGAGTACGGCGAGCGCCTCCGCGGCCTGTCTCTGCGGTGGGCGTTCGAGTTCGAGGCGGCCGCAGGGGACGCCGAGGCGGCCATGTCCAGCCTGGACGGCCGCTGGTGGGCGCTCGGGATCGACACCAAGGTCCGGGCGCGGAAGGTGGCCAGGCGGCTGGTGCGCGCGCAGGAGATGGCGCACGCCATGGGTGACCAGGGCGGCAAGCTCCACCGCGTCTACCTGCGGCACTTCCCGGAGGCGTCGCGATGAGCGGGACGGGGAAGGCGCGGATCGACAAGCTCGGCGACACCGACTTCCGGGGGAAGGTCGGCAAGAACGTCGCCGCCTACTCCAAGGACTCGCAGCGGCTGGCGCACGACTTCGCGGCCGAGCTGGACGACGCGGCGGAGCGGGCACGGCGCAACATGCTGAAGCTCCGGAACCATCCGATGCTGTCGCCGGGTGGGGTGGCCGTGCGTGTGCGGGCCCGCCGTGTGACCAGGCAGTTCCGTAAGGCCAAGGAGGCGGCGCTTGCGGTGTCTGCGGAGATGGTGAAGTTCAACGCGCAGTATCGCCGCGAGTTCATCGAGACCGACGCGGACCGTAAGGACAAGAAGCGCTGGTCCGGGGAGGTGGATCTCTGATGGCGCGCAAGCAGACCCTGGAGGTCGCGCAGCAGGAGGGGATGGAGCGGCTCGTCGTCGCCGGTGTCTCCCGGATCGCGGTGCTGCTGCCGCCGTGGATCCTCATGCTGCTGCTGCTCATCGTGGGTGCGATCGCACATCACGTGTGGGGCGCCCCGCCGGCGGTGACGTGGACGACGATGGCCGGGACCCTCTGCACCGCGGCCCTGACTGCGCTGACCTGGGTGATCTCGCACCAGCGGGGGATGCTCGGACGCGCGCACTCGACGTTGACGACGGGGGGTGCGGGGCTGTGGTTCGTGGTCGCGAACATCACCGGCGTCACGGCGCCGGTGACGTTCACGGCGTGGGCGTTCGGTGGGGCGACGTTGTCGCTGGCCTGGAACTTCCGCGCCGTCATCCGGCAGACCGCGTCCGAGTCCGCGCAGGTCGACCCGCTCAAGGCCCTGTTCGAGGGGGCGAAGGCCAAGGCCGGGATCGAGGGTGCGAAGCTCCGCACGAAGGAGATCACCGCGGCGAAGGCGACCGGTGAACTGACCGTCCCGGACGGGAAGACCGTCGCTGACGTGCAGAAGAAGGTGGACGTGCTGGAGGCGGCGTCCGAGGTTCCGCCTGGCTCGATCAACATCGCGAAGAACGAGGACAACGCCGGCCGGGCGCACTTCACCATCGCCGACCCGCGGGTGATGAACAAGTCGATCCCGTGGCCGGGTCCGTCGCGGGCGGGCGAGAGCATCGCTCAGCCGCTGCGGCTCGGGATCTTCCAGGACGCGGAGCCGGTCGAACTGCTGGCCACGGGCGCGAACCTGCAGATCATGGGCGCATCCGGGTCGGGCAAGTCGATCGGTGGCGGCTGGAACTATCTCGGTGAGGCCATCACCAGGTCCGATGTGGCGGTGTTCGCAATGGACATCTCCAAGGGAGACCAGACCCTCGGGCCTCTCCGGCCGGCCCTGCACCGGCTGGAGACCACCAAGGCCGGGGCGTCCAAGCTGATCGAGGACGTCTACTCGTCGTTGTCGGAGCGGACGAACTGGCTCACTGCGCGTGGCTACACCGACTGGGAGGAAGGCTGCGGTCTCGCGTACTGGGTCTTCTACATGGAGGAGGCGGCGAAGGCGTTCCGGCAGCTCAGCGATACCAGCGTTGAGCAGTTGGAGGAGATCGCCAAGGAGATCCGCAGCGCGGGCGGCCGCCTGGCCGTCAGCCTGCAGAAGAGCATCTTCTCCGAGATGTCCACCGTCGTGCGATCCCAGCTGTCGTACATGTGCTTCGGGCTGAACGCCGACGACGACACCAGCTACGGCCTGTCGGCCAAGCAGCAGGCATTGGACGTGGACCCGGCTCTGTGGGGCGCGGGCCGGTCCGAGCATCAGGGGAAGGCGTTCCTGGACGCGCCCGGTGTCCCCGACACCCACATCGCGGTGCCGCTGCGCACCTACGACTGGGGGCCGAAGAGCCAGGCCGCCGCGGTGATGGCCGCGCATGCTGCGCAGTTCCCGGCGACGGCCCGGCGCGGGGACGAGTTCACGCAGCGGATCGCGGGCCCGGGCGGGTCGGCTGCGCTGCCCTCCGGGGGACAGGCGATTCCGATGCCCGCCGCATCCACCCCCGCAGCACCCGCCGTGCAGGAGAACGCGCAGGCCGGTGATGTCCCCGCAGACCTGGCGGATGCGCTCGGCTTCGCGGCTGAGCTGGTCATCGCCACCCAGGGCGCGTCCACGCAGATGCTGCAGCGCAAGCTCCGCCTCTCCCATAAGGACTGCCTGCGGGTGATGGAGGTCCTGGAACGCAAGGGCATCATCGGCCCCGCCCAGGACGGCGGACTGCGTGAGGTCCTCATCGCCTCTGATGAGGCTGCCGAGGCGTTGGAGGACCTGCGGCGGGACGGCGATCCGGTCGCCGCGTACGTGACCACGCCGGATCCGGATCCGGAGGTGACAGCCGGGCCGTATGACGAGATCCGTGAGCCGACCGAGGAGGAGAACGCCATCGAGACGCCGCCGGCCAAGGTGGCGCGGATGTCGCCGGAGGCGTCGCGCAGGTTGGTGGAGGACTGGATCCTGCACCGGCATTCGCTCGGTGAGCTGTCGTTCACTTCCTCTGATGATGAGCTTCGGGTGATCCGGGATCGGACGGGGAACACGTCGCGGACGTGGGCGCACAACGTGCTGTCTCGGCTGGCCGATGAAGGGGTGCTGGAGAAGGACAACTCTGGGAAGTCGACGGTGTTCCGGATCAGGGACCTGGCGCCGCTCGGCGGGGTGCCCGCGTGAGCGCCCGCGCCGAGAGGCTGCTTGACGGTCTGGTTGTCACGGGGGCGGGGGCTGGGGGAGGGAGTTACAGGTCAGCGGCCCGTGACGGCTGCTTGACGGTGCCCGTGACGGCCCCGCTTGACGGCTGCGTGACGGTGCATGACGGGCCCGTGACGGGGGTGCGTGACGCCCGCGCGGGGGCGCCCGCGTGCTCGCCTGCGTCCGGGTGCGCACTCACCCGCACACAAGATCATCCACGCGGGTGCGTCATCACCCACGCGCAGCCGTGCACGCACGCGCATGCGCATGAGGCGCCCGCGCCCACACCCGCCCGCGGCCGCGGGCCCGCACACGAGGAGCCCCACCGATGAGCGCCTACACCACTCTCTTCACCGACCAGGCTCAGATCCATCCGACCACCGGATCCGGCAAGCACTCCGCCGCGGGCATGGTCGCTGGCGACCTGGTGCACTCTGCGATGAGCGGCATCCTCGCCAAGCTGGAGGCGCGGCTCGATCCGCAAGAGAAGCTCGCCGACCTCTACGCCCGCGTGCAGCGCAACCAGGGCGGGCGGTCATGAGCCTCGGACGGATCGGCGGCATCTACGCTGCTCTGAACTCCGCCCACACCTTCGCCGACCACGTCGTCCAGTCAGGGGACGACGCGCAGGCCAAGGCCGGGCATGGGCGAGCCGCCCAGGTGGCGTGCGCCCGGCACGTCGCCGAGCTCAGCGCCGTCCAGGTCATCGCGCTCGCCGGCGTCTCCGCCGCGGCGGGCGAGCGACTCGACCCGCGCAGAGTGGTGGCCGGGTTGGCGTTCAACGCGGCCACGCACTACGTCCTCGACCGGCGGCCGATCGCGCAGCGCCTGGCCTACGCCTGCGGGAAACGGGACTTCTACGACAAGTTCGCGGTGCAGCGGGAGACGTGGCTCGACCCGCACGGCCCCGGGTCAGGCCCGAACGCGCTCGACCAGGCGTGGCATGTGGGGCTCCTGGCGATCACGGCGACGATCATCGCCGGGAGGGGCTGACCGTGGCGGGCCATGTGGGGAGAGCGCGGTTCCGGGAGCGGATGACTCCACAGCTGCAGCTCGTCCTTCGGCAGGCGCTCGTCGATGAGGGGCGGGAGTGGTTCGGGCGGGAGATGTCTCTGGTGACCGGGCTGGCGGAGGGGACGGTGTATCAGATGCTGGCGCGGTTGGAGGCGCGCGGTTTCGTGGCGTCGCGTCTGGAGGATCGGGGTGAGCGTGCGCCGGCGCCGGGTTCGCCGCGGCGGTACTTCCGGCTGACCGGGCGCGGCGTGGAGTTGGCGCGGTCGGCGGCTGCGGCCGCGGGTGGTGGTGGTGTGGATCGGACGGCGCCGGTGCCGTGGCCCGAGCCGGGTTCGGTGGACCGCGAGGACCCGAATGGGGTTCTGGAGGCGGTGTCATGACCGAACAAGATCAGAGATCACCTCAGCTTGCCGCCAAACGGTGCTCGAAGTGCAAGACCATCCGGCCGCTAGACATGTTCCCGCCGGACAGACGCCGCAGGAGCGGTCTCGCCTCGGACTGTCACGTCTGCCGCCGCGTCACCACGAGGATTCATCGCCTCGGGCTGGACCCGGCGGTAGCCGCGACGCAGTACCCGGACGATGGCGCCTGCGAGATATGTGGCGTCGAGCCACCGAACCACGGGCTTCACCTTGATCACGATCACGAGACTGGAGCGTTTCGTGGATGGCTGTGCCGGAGCTGTAACCCAGCAGTCGGGCTAGCGGGAGACGACCCGTCTCGACTGCGGGCTATGGCGGACTATCTCGACCGAAAGAACCGGCAATGACCGAAGATCATTACGGAGACCGCATAACTCCGGTTATGGGGGAAGTCGCGATCTTGGACGGGATGCCGCGACCGAGCGGCGTTCGGTCCAACGGCGCACGGCTCACCGTTGCACCGGCAACCATCTCCCCCAACCTTCGTTGGCCCGGCCGCGCCGCGGCCGTCGACACCTGGCTCCGCGCCTACGACTCACCCCACACCCGCAACGCATACCGGACCGACATTCGCCGCTGGCTCGACTGGTGCGACCTCTACGGCGTAGACCCCGCGGATGCTCGCCGCGGCGACGTCGACGCGTACCGCTCTGAACTCCAAGACACCGACCCGCCCCCCGCCGTCCGGACCGTGCGACGCCGCCTCGCCGCGGTCTCCAGCTTCTACCGCTACTGGGTCGCCGAGGGCGGCCTCGACTACAACCCGGCCGCGCACGCACGCCGGCCGAAAGCATCCAGTACCCCCGGCTCCATCGCGCTCACCCTTGCCCAGGCCCGGCAGCTCGTCGACTACGCGGACAGCCTGCCGGACATCCGGCCGAGCCTCGTCATCCGGCTGCTTCTGGAGACCGGCATGCGGGTCTCGGAGCTGTGCGCGGCCGAGGTCACCGATCTCGCGTTGGATTCCGGGCACCGGACTTTGACGATCGTCCGCAAGGGCGGCATCGAGGCGACCACCGTTCTGACTATCCGCACGGCCCAAGCGCTGGAGACCTACCTGCAGGGCCGGGCGGCCGGGCCGCTGCTGGCGACGTCCGGGTGCAAGAAGGACGGCACACCCCAGCCGCTCGATCGTGGGTACGTCCGCAAGCTCGTCCGACGCCTCGCCCGCGAAGCGGGCCTGCCCGCCGAGGTAGTCGAGCGCATGCATCCGCACGTGCTCCGCCACACTGCGGCCACGCTCCTCGATGAGGCGGGGATTCCGATGCAGCGGATCCAACGCCAGCTCGGGCACGCCGACATCCGCCAGACCGAGCTCTACGCCGGCCACCGGCAGGAGCTGGAGGCGTCACCGGTGTATGTGCTCGGTGGCCTTCTAGCTGCTTGACCTCTATCGATACCTCAAGGAGAACCCGTGGAGATCGATCAGCCTGCCAGGGTCGCGAGGATACGGCGTGGCGCCGATGTGGGTGTGGACGCCGAGTTCGTCATCGAGTACACCGTGGACGGCAAGCCGACCGGGCGGGGCTTCGCGCGCGCCGGCGACCTCGACACCTGGTGCCAGCATCTCCGCGAAGGAGGCTGGACCATCCAGGGCAACGAGGGAGAGACCCCGGTAGCGTGACCCGGCAGACGAGCGACAGCAGAGCAGGAGGCCATATGAGACTGCCCAGGTGGGCGCCATGGGTGCAGGAGATCCTCACCGGGTCCCCGGCCATCACACAGGTGCAGAGCTTCGCCGACGCCGGGATCGCCGACCGGCCGTGCGGTCACGTCATCACCCTGCGGACCGGCGCGAACGTCGCCGTGCAGTGGGTGCGCACATCCGCGTCCGGCGGTGAGGACCAGTCGCAGCCGGAGGAGCCCGTCACCAGGGAAGCGCCCGCGCCCGTGACGCTGCCTGAGCTGCCGTCGTCCGGCCGCACGCCGCTGACGCTGGTCGAGGAGCACCTCGCCGCCCTGATCACGAACGGTGGCAGCGCCGAGATCCGCGAGGTCGCGCGGAAGTCGACCCGCCCGGAGCCGGGGCCGCGTCCGTGCGGCATCGCCGTCCACATGCATTCCGGCGCCGACGTATTCGGTGTCTTCCTGCACACCGCGCCGGCCGGCGGTTCATTCTCGGGGGGTGAGTTCCAGCAGAGAGAGGAGGTGTGATCCATGGCCAACTGCCCCGACTGCGGTCAGAGCACGTCTGCTGAGGCGGGTGAGTCGACTCCGGCTCATCAGAAGCCCGGCAGCCGCGAGGCGTGCTCCGGCGCAGGCAAGACGGCCACCTGAGAGAAGCGGCGCCCCCGCCCAGGGGAATTGGGCGGGGGCGTCCGTATGTGCGGGCTATTGGTGGTCTTGTGGTGGGAGGACGTAGGTGCCGCGGCGGGGCAGTGTCTCTACGAGGCCCAGGTCGCGGAGGTGGCGGACGGCGCGGCGGATGGTGGTTCTGGCGGTGCCGGGGAACTCCTGCTGGAGGGTCGTCTCGCTGGGGATGGGCATGCCCGGTCGCAGGTCGCCGTTGTGGATGCGGTGTGTGATCCAGGCGGCTATCTGTTCGTAGGGGTAGAGCCGCGAGGTGCGGTCGATCTCCGGCATGGCGGAAACCGTATGGGTCATGATCGTCTCGCGTTGACGTGCTACGTAGCGATACGTAGCGCTCCTAGATCTGGACGTCTCAGGGATTCGGTCATACGGTTCCGGGGACGCCCAACCTGCTCTCATGGGTGGTCAGGTCCGGGGGGTGCGCGGGTTCGGCCGGGAAGCAGAACCCTGCGCGCCCCCCTTTTTCTCTCGGCTGGCCGGATCGCGCCAGGCGGGTTCGGCCGGTGAACGGCCGGTGAACGGGTCGCGTCTCATGTGCGCCTTGTCGCCCTCCGCCACCGACCGACACACGGGGAGAAGCACATGCGGAAGATCATGATTGTGGTGGCGGTCCTGACCGGCCTGGCGCTCACGGGCTGCGCGGCCGAGACCGGGGTGTCCACCAAGCCCGGCAGCCAAGCTACCTCCAGCGCCGGCGGCGAGGAGACCGGGGATGACGGCGACAACAACGTCACCAAGGTCGGGCAGTGGGCGCGAGCCGATGACGGGGTCGCGTTCCGGGTGGCCACGCTGAGGCGCGGCCGTGTGAGCGATATCGCCTCGGGTGGGCACCCGGGTGATCCGGCGGTGGTGGTGACGGTGCAGATCAAGAACCGTGGGAAGCACCGGGTCGATCTGTCGATGGTGGAGGTGACGGCGCGGCTCGGGAAGAGCGGCGACGAGGCGGAGCGGGTGTTCCAGGACGGGGTCGACGAGGGGCTCACGGGGACGCTGGCGCCGGGGCGGACGGTGTCGGACAAGTACATGTTCGCGGCGGCGAAGGCGTCGGATCTGAAGGTGGTGAGTGTGGAGATCGCGCCCGGTGTCGAGTACGACTCGGCGACGTTCGAGGGCGGCCTCTGACCGCAGGTCGATGTGGACGCCCGCCCTTCACGGGGCGGGCGTTCTCATGTCTGGAGACATCATCGAAGCGAGGCCAGGAGCCGATCGGCATCGGCGACGGCCGGATGCCGGCGTAGAGGACTCCAGCCCGCGCGGATCTGGCCGAGGACCGAATGCACACGCTCGGAGGAAATCCCGGCCAGGTCATCCGACAGGTCCAGCACCGTCCGGGCGGCCTGGTCGGGGTGCCGACGGCGTAGCTGGACGTAGGCGAGGCGGGCGCCGATGAGCGCGCGGGTCCGCCGCTCTATCGTGCGCCGTGACTGCACCGACGCCGCGTAGTGCTCCTCCGCCCCAGCAAGGTCGCCGAGCTGCTGGAAGGTCAGACCTACCTGGTGGGCGAACGACTCGCGCCGGTAGGCTCCGGTGATCTCGGCCTCGGGCAGTGAGTCCGCGCACTCCAAGTCGGCCTCCGCCGCGTGCAGCAGGGACCGGGCGCGGACCCGGTCGCCGGAGGCTGCGGCGAGCGCCTCGGCGCGCATCCCGGTGATCCATGCTCGTGTGCGCGCGGGCGCCCCTGCGCGGATGCCGTCGGCTGCGGCGTCGGCCAGGTCCCGCCCGTTGCGATTGTGTCCGAGTTCGATGGCCTGGACGGCCAGGCCGCGCAGGGCCGTCGCGCGCATCACCGGGGCGGCTGCCTCGTCTGCCAGCCGAACCGACTGGACATACCATCGTTGCGCAATGCCGGCTTTGCCCGCGTCGCTCGCCATGTACGCCGCCAGGTAGGACGCCTCGGCGGCCGCGACGAACAACTCGGGCCGGGCGGCTCCGGTGGTCCCGCGGAGGAGCGGCGCGACGTCGTGTGTGAGGTAGGCGGCGAGCGCGGTGCGGGCGTGCCCGCCGCCGTACAGATCGTCCAAGTCGCCGAAGGCGCGGGTCGTCTCGCGGATGCGGGCGACGTCGGCAGCGCCGGCGCGCCGTGGTTCCCCCGCCCGGCGCGTGATGCGGTGGAGGCGTTCAGGCAGGGCAGCGGCCCCCAAGGAGTACAGGCTGGCCGTGAGCGCTTCGCGCCGGTCGAGCATGTCGTTCCGTCCCAGTTGTGTGATCCAGGTGACGGGGTCACCTCGCCAAGGGTCCTCTGGTGCACTCACCGGTCCGCCCGGCCAGCCGAGGTCGCCGGCGGTGAGAGCGGGCTCGTTCAGCAGGCGCGCGAACGCCTCGACGGCGTACACCCTGGTCGCTGGGACAGGTACCGCACCAACGAGCCACCTACCCAGCGTCGCGGCCGTGCATCGCAAGTCCGCGCCACCCTCGGCCGCCACTTCATTGATCACGGCGGCGATCGATGCGTAAGTGTGCCCGCCGCGTTTGATCGCGGCGTCCAGTGCGGCGTTGCATAAGGCTCGCGTTCGCGGTCGCGGCATCGCCTTTCACCCTCCTAGCTGGGGTTTCGAGACCAGGCTCCCTCCAGCCCGACAGCAAAGCAATACGAAGCAAAACGAGGAATACGAAGCAAAACGGCGCCCCCTGTCGCACACACGAGACGAGGTGTTTCCTTGGCTCAACCCCGCTGCCCCGGGCTGTGGCGCGCACCAGGACCTGCGGGCACCACCCTCAAGTAGCGCGCCTGGAGGTTCCGATGACCATCACCACCGAACGGCCGGCCGTGGCCGTCAAGGACCCCAGGAGCCTGGTCTCCGGGGACCTCTTCGAGCGGCTCGTGACGCGGGTCCGTGAGGAGTACCTGGACGTCGCCCGGTTCTACGCCGAGACGATGGTGGAGCAGATGCTCTGCTTCCTCGCGGCGACCGCCGAGTACGACCCGGCCGACCCGCCCGAGGGCATCGTCCAGGACGGCGAGGACTTCACCCAGCTCACCCCGTCGAAGGAAATCGACCCCGCCCTGCACGCCTTCCTGGACCTCACCGCGGACTACCGGCAAACCTGTATGCGGCTGACCGGCGGCCGGTTCATCGACCACGTCCCGGTCACCAACGCATCCATCACCAGCGGCCGGTCGGTCGCCATCACCGTCCGGGCGCTGCGGCACTACGGCTGGCCGGTGGACGACCGGTTCTGGGCGGTCGGTACGAGCTGCTGCTCGGACGTCTGCCAGGGCCAGATCACCAACCTGTAGGGACACATGACGCGAAGCGACTGGAATGACCTGCCCGCCGAGGTGCTGGAGGCCATCACCCGCACCACCGGGCCGATCCGGGGCGTCCGGTCGGCCGACCTCGGCAACCACGCCGACATCGCCTCGACGGTGGCCGGCGAGCACGGGACTTTGTTCGTGAAGGCCGCGCGCAAGCTCCCCGACAAGGACGGCCCGGAGGTCATGTCGCTTCGCTGGGAAGCGAAGGTGAACCCCTTCCTCGGCGAGTTCGCCCCCCGGCTCCACTGGACGGTGGAGTCCGGGGGGTGGCTCGTCCTGGGGTTCGAGCACGTGCCCGGCCGGCACCCCGACTACGCGCCCGGCTCACCGGACCTGGGCCTGGTCGCCCAGGCGGTACAAGCCCTGCAGAAGACGCCTCTGCCCGCTGTCGTGGACCGCCCGGTCACCATGCGGTGGGAGGGCCTCGGGGACGCGTCGCCGATGGCGGGGACGGCGCTGCTGCACACCGACATCAACGCCGGCAACGTCCTGGTCACCGACCGGCGAGAGGTCCGGTTCGTCGACTGGGCATTCGTCAGCCACGGGGCCCCGTGGGTGGAGATGGGGCAGATGATCCCGTGGCTGCTCGGGGCCGGACACACCCCCGCCTCGGCGGAGGAATGGCTGGGCCAGTTCCCCGCCTGGGCCGCCGCCGACTCCGCATCCATCGACCAGTACGCCCGGCTCCACGTAGCCGTGTGGAGCCGCCGCCACCAGATGGCGTCCGCCGAATGGATCGGCCTCTACCTCGCGGACGTGCGGCGCTGGGCGAAGCACAGAGGAGTACTCGAATGAGTCACGCAGCCCCGGGCTACCCCGAATGCGTCCAGGTGCACCCGGCCGAGACGCTCACCGCGCCGGGCGGCGAGCCGGTCCAAGTCGACTGCGGGATGGTCCCGCTGGTGCGGGCGCTCTGGGCCTGCGGCATGGACACGTTCCAGTGCTGCCAGGACGTCGGCGCGAGCATCTACGGGGGAGGGTGGCACTATCCGGAGCCGCGCAGGGTCCGGTACGCCGCTTTCTGGGACGGGTTCGCGTGGCTGCAGCTGCCGATCGATGACGCCGAGCGGATCATGGCGTCGACTGTGGACATCGCCGCGGGGAACGGCTGGGAGTGCAGCATCCCGATCCGGGCTCAGGGCCGGCGGCCGGGGGCGAACCTCTATTTCCCGGCCAGGCAGATCCCGGCGGTGTTGGGTGTGCTCAGGGGCGGGATGTCGGGCTGCGGTCGCGGAGCCCCTCGGTAGCCTGCCGGTGCGGCGCTGTGGTCGGCGGCCACCCGGACGGTCCGCCGGGGTGGCCGCCGCCGATGTGCTCGGGCGTGTACTGGATGCTCGTGATCCGGTAGGTGGTGCAGGTGCGGCACTGCACGGTGCGGTGGCCGCGGCCTCTCAGTCCGGTGAGGGCCGGTGGGCAGTCGCAGGGGGTCCAGCCGACGAGGACGCGGCCGGGGCGGAGCCGGTGGCCGTAGGGGCAGATTGGGTGCACATCGCCACGTTAGAACATACGTTCTAAGTATGCGAGGGTGGGGGCGGCCCGGCACTTGAACCAGGCATAGCATGTTTTCGCAGGTCGTACCCTATGCACCGTGGGATGGGTGGGGCCTCGCGGCTGGGACGTCGAGCTGATCCGGCTCGACGGCCGGACCGTGTTCCGTGCCCGGCAGCACCGGATGCTCGTGGGCTACTGCGCGAACGTCCGCGCGCTGGAGGTGGTGCTCGCACGGGCGGGGCTCACGACGGCGGACCTGGTCGAGGTGCTCCACGCCGGCTGACCTCGTGGGCCTTCGTGGTTACCGTGGAGCCATGAGCGAGGACGAGCACGCCGGCGAGCAGCAGGTCAGCATCACCCCGCGGATCGTCGTGAACGTTGAGCCGCCGCGCCCGACGGCCGTGCTCGGCGCGCCAGGCGGGATCGGCGTCCACCCGCCGATGGCCGACTCCTACCGCGACGCGCGCTTCCATGCCTGGGTCGACGAGGTGAACGCCAGGTATCTGCAGCGGCAGTACGCGGCCAGGCACATCAACCGGGCATGACGAAACGGCCCCTGCCCCCTCCCGAAGGAGAGAGCAGGGGGCGCCTTCGCGTTGGTCGGGCTACCGCTCGACGCGGCCGCTGATCACCTTCACCTTCGGCACCCGCTCCATGTTCGCGTCCACCGGCGCCGTCACCTTCCCGTACAGCCAGAACGCCAGCAGCGCCGTGATCGCCGCCCCCGTCATCGCGATCCGCTCCTGGCTGACCTCCACCCCAAGCGACACGGCGAGCTGACCGAGCGCACCGATGACGCCGCCGGCCGCCGCAGCGGCCTTCTCCTTGGAGACGGCCCACGCGAGGACGAAGCCCATCACCGCAGTGGCGGCCGCGTTGATGGCGGCCTGCTGGCCCTCGCTGAGGGGCAGGCCCCACCCGGCGGCCAGTTGGATGGCGATGGCCAGGACTGCCAGCCATTGGGCCGGTTCTCTCCCGAACAGCTTCATTGCGACCTCCTTGGGGTCACGACAACTTTGCGCACCCGCGCAAAGTTGCAGGTCAGGGGGAATCTGAAAGGGTTTCTTTCAGGTTCAGGGCAGCGCGGATCTCGCGGGCGGTCTCGCGCTGCTCGCGGCGCTTGGCCTTGCGGGGGTCGGTGACCGCCCCCGAGCAGTCCGGGCTGTGCGCACGGCGCGTCCGGACCCAGCCCTGCCGCGTCCCGGGGCAGCAGCCAGGCGACTCCACCCGGCCCAGCATCCGCGCCATGGTCAGACGCGCGGCGGCCAGGACCAGGTACCCGGCTCCCCGCCCTCGCTGTAGGGAATGTTCATCTCCGGGAACTGACCCTGCTCGCCGGGGGTGAACACGGTCAGGTGGACGTGCATGTCGGAGTCGAGAGGGGCGACGTCACCGCCCGGCACGATGTCCGCCGTCGTGCACGAGACGACGGCGGCGCGGGGGGCGTGGATGCCGTACTTGCCGACGTAGCGGACGATGCGACCCAGGGTCGGCTTCATGTTCACTCCTTCTTGCTAGCTGGCATGAGCCGCGCGACGTCCTCGTCCTCGGCCAGGTCTGCGAGCGCCTCCCGCACCGCCGGATGCGACAGGTCACGATCTCGGAGAACACGGGCGGCGGTGATGATCGAATCGATCAGCCCAACCGTTACGCCCGCCGGCGAGCGGCAGTCGAGCGGCTGCTCGGCTACGGGAGGTTGTGGCGTCGCCACCAGATCTCCACCTCCGCCCACCACCGCTGAAACAGCGACAGCAGGTCGTCCAGCGGACTGTCCGCCTCCGGCTCGGGCTCCGGGGCCGGGGCCGGCTGATCGAGCGGCACGAACACCGTCACGTCCCCGTCATCGCCGAGCAGCCGCGCGAACGTCTCCCACGACCACCACGCCCGTCCACCGATCCCCCACCCGAGGCCCCACGAGTTCGTGAACCACACCCGCTCGCGCTCGCGGTCGAGCTCGTCTAGGACCACCTCGTGGCCACCCCGGATGGACGCGCCTCTCACGATCCGGGCCTGCCCGTCCGGCTCAGGCTCATCGAAGCTCGACCACCAGGTGATGCCCGCGATGACCGGGCGCTCGGCGAGAGCGGTCAACGCCGCCTCCACCCCGAACGCGTGCCGGTATCCGCTGATCAGCCTCGCCCGCTGGCAGGCTTTCGCCACCGACAGGCCGTTGGACCCGGTGTCCTCCGGAGGCCACTCGCCGGCGAACTCGTCCAACCGGGTCGCCGCCGCGTACAACGCGACCGCCTGCTCGTGATCGGCGACCTCATCCCCGGTCGGGCGGGCCGCGACGGTGAGAGGGATCGGGCCGAGCAGGTCACCCGACCCCAGCGCGCCCTCCGCCGCGTGGCCCGTGCACGACCCCAGCGACCCCTGATCCAGGACCGGGATGTACCGGAAGTGCCGCACGCTCTGCAGGGCGGCCGGGTCCACGGCCGCGACCGGATACCGCCGCGACCGCGGATCGTGCAGGACATGCCGGCCGAGGGGCTTGCCCTCGACCACATGCTCGGAAAGGCGGACGAACCTCACGCAGTCCCCCACGCCAGGGCCTTGGCGGACCCGTCCGTGACCTTCGCAGGCGTGGTGCCGTACTGGGCCACCTGGAACCGGACCCGGTAGCCCTTGCGGACCGTGTCCGCCGCGACGTTGTAGTGCAGGAACGTCGCACCCTTGGAAGCGGCGTACTCCGCGATCGGCCCAGTCTCGACCTTGCCGCCCTCCTCCGCCACCTCCACCACGCGGGCCTGCAGCTCGGTGCCGACCGCCAGGCCCTCGACCCGCACGTTCGCGGTCAGGTTGTAGCGGGCCGGCCCGACGATGAGGGACGGGCCGCCCTTGTCCCAGTGGTGGTGTGCGGAGTCGGAGAACTCCTTGCCCCAGTTGATCGTGACCCACTCGCCGGGCGGGAGGTCCTGGCTCTCGCTCATCCCGACGGAGACGTAGTCCGGCATGTCGTCCTCCTGCTCATCGACGTTGTCTGTGGGCATTCCGGCGTGGACCCAGTTCCACAGCTGGTCGCCGGGGCAGCTGGTCTCGTAGACGTCGCGGTGCCCGAGCTTGGCGAGGGAGCGGCCGGCGCGGCGGCATGCCTCGTCGTAGATCGCCCGGATGGAACGCTCGGCGGCGGGGGTGGCGTCGCCGTCCCGGCCGATCATGCAGATGCCGATGCCCGAGCTGTTGTGGTCGGGTGCGTGGGCGCCCACCGTGAGCCAGCCGCGGCCCTCGTAGATGCGGCCCTGGACGTCGACGAGGAAGTTGTAGCCGACATCGGACCAGCGTCGATCCGGGCCCATGTGGAAGTCCTGGATGGACCTGACGGTCTGCGTGGTGGGGCCTTCGGAGTAGTGGACGACCACCTCCCGCCGGTCGCCCCAGGTGACCGTTGAGCGGGCCCGCGGCGCCCGGGCGCCCCACTCGGCGCGGCTGATGATGTTCATGTCGGCATCTCCCTCTTCGGCGCGCTGGGGTGCTGCTGCGATGGGCACGGATATCAGCCCTCTGGTGGTGTGGTGGTGCAGGCCCATGGCCCGATCGGCGGCGTGGGCGGGGTGCAGTACACCGTCGGCGGCGCCGAGCCCGGCTCTCCCTGCTGCCCCGGCTCGCCGCGCGGACCGCGTTCCCCCGGATCGCCTTTCGGGCCCGACGGCCCGACCGGCCCCGGGGACCCGGGTGCGCCGTCCTGTCCGGGGCCACCAGGCGCACCGGACGGACCGGCCTTCCCCGGCGCGCCCGCCTGACCGGACGGCCCCGCGGATCCGGGGCCGCCAGGAGCCCCCGGCGCACCGCTCGCGCCCGGCCGACCCTGCTCGCCCTGCTCACCGGCCGGGCCTGGCTTGGGGGACGGCTCCGGCGACACGTTCGGCACGCCGCCGAGCTGGCGAACCTGATCGGACAGCGCGGCGCGGTCACGCTCCAGCCCGGCCAGCCGCTGCCCCTGCACGTACAGGACCGCCACGATCCCGGTGAGCACCACGGCGATCGTCAGCGCCCACATGAAGGGAGGACCGTAGATGCGGCGGGTCACGGCGCAGCCCCCTTGGTGCGCATCATGATCTGCAGCAGCACCAGACCCAGCGGTGCCAGCACGCTGGTGAAAAGAGCCATCAAGATGAGCCGCCGGTCCGCGCTGCGCTGCCGCTGATCCGCGTCCATCCGGGCGTTGACGTCGGCGATGTCCTTGGCCAGCTCGTCGTGCTCGCGGCGGCTGGCCTCCAGGTGCGCCTGCCACAGCGCGAGCGGGACCGTGGTGTCCAACCGTTGATTGAGCGCGTGATGCCGCTCGCGCAGGTCCAGGCGTATGTCCTCGATAGATCGGCGCAGCTCACCAGGCGTGGGGGGCTCATCGGTCATCTACACCGCCCTTCACCCGGGTGTCCTTCGCCCAGCTCATGTGAGTCGTCCGCCCCGCACGGCGTAGAGGGTGAGCGGGCGGAGCCGACCATCCCTGGCGAGCCACCAGCTGGTGGCGGGCGAGTCCGCTGGCCGGGCGCCGGTCAGGTAGATCTCCGAGATCCGTGTCCGGGCCTGCGTGACCAGCGGTCCGGTCAAGGACACGGCGGCGATCCGGGACTGGGCTTGGCTCGCTGCCGCACCGGTCAGGGACACGGCTGCAATCCGCGTGGTCGCTTGCGACGGCGCCTCGCCGGACAGGGTGATGGCCGCGATCTGCGTGGTGGCCATCGGCTACGCCGTCGTCTGCGTGACGCGCACGCGCAGGTCTGACCAGTCCGTGATCGCCGCCAGATCGGCGGCGGGGACCGTGACGGGCACGTCGGTCAGGCTGGACCGGACGGTGGTGTCGCTGTGCGTGGAGATCAGGGTCGCCCCCTGCCGCAGCTCGATGACTCGCGTCACCGACGCGGCCGAGGTGTCCCGGCACCGGACGGTGAGGGTCATGTCCTCGCCGGCCCCGGGGGGGACGACCCGGCCGAGCGCCCATTCGCCGACGAGCGCGGTCGGGCCGGTGCCGGTCTCCAGGTAGGAGGAGTCGCGGCCGTCGGACAGGTTGCTGGCTTGCGGCTGTCCGCTGGCCAGCGCGGGGGAAGCGGTCCACCCGGCCGTGGTGATATCCGAGATGGGGTGCACGGTCTGTGTGCCGGTCGCCGGGGCCAAGGCCAGGGTGAAGAGCGCGGTGTTGTTGCTGGCCACGTCGGCGGTCCACACGTGTCCGCCGATGGTCGTGCCGGACGACTTGGCCGCCCCCGAGTCCCCGATGACCGCCTCACGCTGCGACTGCCCGGACGTCGCGCCGGACAAACCAGTCTTCCGGGCGGCGAACCCGCCCGGCGGCGTCCACGTCGTGATCGGGTTCCCGTTCGGGCTCTTGCTGCAGACGATCTCCACTTCCCAGCAGCCGGCGATGGTTGTGGTGATCGTGCCGGGGGTGGTGTGGGTCGTCGACGTGGCGGTGTCCGACGTGGACGCGATCTGGTGGATCGGGTCACCGGGATCGGTGCCGCTCCAGACGACGAGGGTCGCGATGCCGCGTGACGGCACGGCCGCCGTCAGCAGTGTGACCGTGGTGCCGGCGTCGTCCGGACCGGCGACCCTGCTATACACGTAGGCCTTGTTGTTGCCGTCCTGGGTCGTGATCTTTTTGCGGAGCGCCCAGCCTGCGCCGGGGTCGACGTCAGCGGCGACGTCCACGGCGAGGATCATCCCGTCGCCGCCGACGACGGTCGACGGGATCGTTACCGCGAGGTCTCCGCCGATCGCGGCGAGGATCCCGACCGCGCCGTCCCTGTAGGCGATGCTCACGTGAGAGCCCTCCCTTGTTGAGCGACCGTGCGCCATGCGTCACGGCCGGCGGCGTCCAGGCTCCACGCGCCCGTGGCCGGGTCGTCGGAGTCCCAATAAAGGATCATGTCGAATTCGCTCGTGTTCTTGGCCCATTCGACCGACGCGATAATCTCTCTCGGCCGCGCGGTCGGGTCATTCGGGTCGACCACACGCCCGAACTCCGGGATCAGCAGCGGGCGGCCACGGCCCCGGAAATGCGAATACCAGCGCTGGAAATTGTCCGCCGTCGCCAGGGTCGTCCGCCCGGATGACGCCTTGGCGTTGTAGGTGTCGACGCCGTAGAAATCGGCTGATTCGGGTGGGACCTTCCAGGCATCGGCGTCGTAGCGGACCGCCCCGGGGCCGCCCGTCACCGGCGCGCCGGACTTCCAGGCGCTACCGAGATGCACCGGTCCGCACAACACCTTGGCGTTGGCGGCTTTCACGAGACCGTAGAACCGTACGAACATTTCCACGAACTGCTCGGCGCCGCCGGAGAAGGCTGGGCTCGACGGGGCAGGCTGGAAAGCAGGCGTGTCATTTTCCGGCTCATGCCAGATCGTCAAAAACCAGTCGCGGTCAGTGGGCCCGGACGCCGCCAATGCCGTGATCTGGGCGTCCCAGTCACCGGCGATGACCTCGGCCGGATCGGCCTTCACGCTGAGGAAAGTCGTCCAGGGATTACCGACGTCACCGGCCGAGGAACTCGACGCAAAACTGGCGGGAATGTTGGCGTTGAATTGGCGTCGAATGGTGAGCGGACCGTAGGCGGCGTTCGCCGCGGCGAAGGACCCGGCGGACGAGTCCGGGTGACCCACGTACGCGCCGACCAGCAGCCGCTCCGACGGAGGCTGAGTCACCCGCCTCGTGTAAGGGATCAGGTCGCCGGCTCGGGCGGCATAGAGCTGCAGCGGCATCAGGCCGATCCCCAGTACATGTCGAGCCCGTCGACCATCCCCGTGCCCCCGATCACCGGAGGCGAGGGTGTCTCCGGGAGGGTGTCGACCCAGATCGTCCACCTTGACGTCGCCGGCCGGTCCGGCCATACCCCCGTCGCGGGGTCCCGCCGCACCCATGCCGGGGCGCTATCGAAGTCCGAGGTCTCGGCCTCCAGCGTCGCGACCCGGGACGTGAGGTTCGAGACTTCCGACCCGAGATCGGTCGCGATCATCTTGTACCGGGTCGTGCCCCCGACAGGCTCCGCCCACATCGCCGTCACCGAGTCGGGGCCCTGGAACTCGGGGATGGTACCGACAGGGAGGAGCCCGGTTCCGTCCGCGCTGGTGATGGAGGTGACGGTGGCGCCGCCGCCGTCGAGGAGATCGGTGTACGGGAGCCCGCCGCTCTTGGCCGACCAGAAGGTGAGGGTGACGTCGCCGGCGGCGATGACCTCGCCACCGGACCCGATGTTCATCGTCCAGTCCGTCGGGGTCTGTCCGAAGGTGTGCCGCGCCATCGTCCTCAGCCCTTCAGCCAGGTACCGGACGCCTGCACGGTGCGGCCGCCCGGAATGTCATCGGTCAGCGGATAGACCCGCACTTCGCCGTTGGTCTCGACCCGCAGCATCACCGGGGACCGCGTGTGGTAGCCGCTCACCCACTCCGTCACGGTTGGCCAGAACGCCTCCGGCAGCATGAACACCCGCGAGCCGTCATCGCTGGTCGGCAGGGTCAGGCCGTTCTGCCTCTTGATCGAGATCCGCATATGCACCACGCCGTTCCGCAGCCGGATCCGGTTGGTGACGTTGGCCGTCCAGGCGCCTGCGTCGCCGCCGTTCATGGGCAGCGACACCCAGCCGGTGTCCTCGTAGGCGGTGGGCCAGCCCGTGCCGTCGTAGAAGATGACGCGGCCGGTGTCGGCCTCGTAGGCGTGCTGCCCGAGGGTCGGGTTGCGGGGCCGCGCGGTCGAGGTGCACGGCCGCACGGTGGAGCCGCGCCACGGCCGCCAGTCGATCAGGTTCTGGATGGTGCCGGCGGGAGTCTTCTGCCACGAGGCGAGCGGCTCGTCCCAGACACCGGTGTCGTTCTGGGTGAGCGCGGTCCCTTCGAGGGTGCGGGCGTACACGCCGGGGGTGTGGGAGTCGTCGTAGGTGAGGACGGCCCAGTCGGCCCGGTTGGAGCCGGTGCCGTTGGCTGAGACGGCGATGTTCTTCGGCCCGCCCGACAGCTCGTACAGTGCGCCCTGGATCACCGCGCGGCCGTTGGCGATGTTGATGCTGGTGCCGCCGGACGCGGTGACCTGCAGCGCAGTCGACCCGTAGGACGCGTCCACCAGGCCCGCACCAGTCGCGGGACGGTTCCGTTTGCGGAACTCCAGCGCCGTGGCGATGGGCGTTGCGTCGAAGGGCTTCGCCACCTCAGTGACAGCCAAGGCCCTCCCCCTCTCTCATTGCTTGGCCTGCAGGGCTTGGACCTTCTTCGTCACGTCCGCGAGGAACCGGATCATGCGGCTGGTGCCGGTCATCGAGGCGGTGCCCACGTCGCTCTTGGTGGTGGCGCCTTCGGTCGCGGTCCAGCCGATGGTGACGCCTCGCAGGACGTCGGTGACGTCCTCGGCCGTGACCCGGTCGCCGAGGTTGTAGTGCTTGGCGAAGGCAAGGTTGGGGGTGTCGATCGCCTCGATCGTGAGGCCGCTGATGGGCCCGTTGGTGACGAGCTGTTCGGCGCCTGCCTGATCCATCTCGTCCGTACTGCCGGCGCCGGACTGGTCGACGAAGACCTCGTTGCGGATGCTCCAGTCGGCTATCGCGTCGGGATCAGTGATCTCGCGGAAGGTTCTGGCCGTGCCTTCGCCGGAGCCGCCGACGATCGCGACGGACGCTTTGGGGGCTTCCTCGGTGTACTCGTAGTTCGCGAGGTTGCCGAGGTCGATGCCGAACCGCGCGTCCGCGGACTTGTCGGTGGGGACGTAGATCTGGAACTCCAGGTTCCCGTCGGTGTTGAACCTGATTCGCCAGCCCAGGCCGGCGGCCTCGGCGAGCGGGCCGATGATGTCGGGGAGCGGGTTCATTCGCGCGGATCCGATGACGGTGGCGCCGCGCCCGGCGTCGGTCTCGATGACCAGGCCCGCGGTGCGGCGGGCGACGAGGGCGCCGGGGCCGGCGTTGAGGTTGACGTAGTCCTTGATGACGGTCTCGCCCGGCCCGGTGCGGCGGTCGTACTCGGCACCGGTCTGCCCGCCGGTCGGCGGGGTCGTGGTCGCCGACTGGCCGGGGACCTGGTAGGCGAGGCGGTCAGCGAGGACCTGTTCGGCGGACGGACCGTAGAACGTCCTGGTGCCGGCGAACGGCTCGGAGTCGGAGCGGGCCAGCTTGCGGCCGCGGACCTGACCGGTGAAGACGTCGTCGCCGTCGGGCGTGTAGACGGAGATCCAGCCGCCCTTGACGAACAGGGCCTCCTGCGCCGACCCGGCCGGGAGGTTCATGGTCCAGCCGCCGACCCCGTTGAACACCGGGGTGAGCTCCAACGAGGTGAGGCGGTCGATCTGCCCGACCCTGGCCCGGCCTGCGTCGCGGGCCTCGATCACGTACGGGGGTGTCGCGACCGGCGGCGGACTCACCATCGAAGGTCAGTCGCTCTCGTAGCGGGGCTTGTAGGTCATGGACGCCCGGGTGTCCTCGGTCGACCCGGTCACCTCGATGGCGAGGTTGTTGCGGCCGGGCAGGAGGGGCCAGAGGGAGTAGCCGCCGCTCAGCGCGGACCAGCGGTTGGTTCCGGCCTGGTCGACCACGCTGGTTCGCCCGGGGCGGGTGTCGATGGTGATCGTGTCGGACGTGGTCGCGGCGGTGTGCGTCAGCGTCAGCGACTTCCCCGACGAGGTGTTGGTGAGCTGGATCTCGGTGAACGGCCCGGAGAAGGTCCACAGCGGGTAGGCGTCGACGTCGCCGAGGTTGTCCACGGTCGAGTCGCCGAGGATCCTGCTCGCGGAGACGACCTCGTAGAAGCCGTCGGCGCCGGGGATGGGGAGTTCGGTGCGGGACACGTCGGCTGATCCCCACGCGAGGGGGACGGACGGCCCGTACAGGTAGGGGTCGTCGGCGACGAAGGTGAGGCCGTAGGTCATCAGGAGGACGCCCCACGGCCCTTTACCCTCTTCGCCCTCCATGCCGGACACGTACCGGGCGTCGATCGAGCGGTAGGTGTTGTCGGGCTGCCGGGACACGATCGTGCACTCGCCGCGCTTCGGGGAGATCGCGGCGATCAGGGAGCGGCGCGCGGCCAACAGGTCGGCGCGGGTGTCGCCGATGATGACGATTGGGATGAACAGCTCCCGCACCGTCGCGCGGACACCTCGCCAGAACGCGCCGTCCACCGCCGGGGACTCGTCCCTGTAGTGCGTGTAGCTCGGCGCGTGGAACCCCTTACGGCCCGGCGTCCGCCACATGCCGTTCGTGCCGTCCAGTGGCCACTCGCGCCCGGACGGGTCGACGATGATGGTGACCGCCGTGACCACGGTCCCGACCGGCGGCCGGACGACCGGCGGTGCGCCTGGCGAATAGAGCGGCATCTACCCTCCCCTTACCAGCCGCCGCCGTGCATGATGAGCGCCTTGTCCAGCGAGCTGGTGATCTGCTGGTCGGAGGGGATGCCGGGCAGGGCGTGGTTGTGGACCTCGATCGGCCGCTGCGGCTCCGCTCCCCGCTGCGCGAGGCGGATCAGCGCCGACCACTGCTCGTCGGTCGTCACCCGTTCGGGGCGCCCGGTCCGGTTGAACATCCCCGGCGGCAGCAGGCCACCGCTATCGAAGGTGAGGGGGCGCAGTTGCGGCCCGTACCCGCGCACCACCCCGCCCGGGTCGCCGGCGAGCCCGAGCCATTTCGCGGCCGGGTTGCGGCCCTTGAGGAACTGCTCTCCCAGGCCCTTGACCAGCGCGCCGCCGGAGGCCATGCCGGGCGGCCAGCCCCACCACGGCGTCGACCGGGTCAGAGGATGCTCGCTGATGCGGGTGCCGGTCCGCTGCGCTTCGACGACCCATGTCTTGCCGCCCTGCACGCGGGACGCCATGTAGGTGTGCCCCGAGTGCGGCTGCCCGACGGCGCCGGGGCGGGGGCCGGGGATGGTCTTGAGGAACTTGCGTTGGGTGTAGGTGGTGCGGGTGATCTGCTTCTTCGCGCCGTGGCTCCATGCGCCCTGGGTGAGGCCGGAGCAGTCCAGGCCGTGATTCCAGTTCGTGCCGCCCCACACGTACGGGACGCCGATCTGTGTGCGTGCGGCCTTGACGACGCCTTGAGCGCCGCCGCCTCCGCCGAACCCCTTCTTGAACGCGTCGATCATGCCCTTGGCGGCTTCCCACGCCGCGCCCAGCAGGCGCTTGGGGACGGCGGCGATCGCGGTGCCCCACGGCGAGGTGGCCAGGTGCTGGGCGCCCGGCACCATTTTCGCGGCGGTCTGGTCGAACAGCTTCTTCGGATCGTCGAGGAGCGCGAGGCCCATCTTCCCGATGTCGGTGACCTTCGACGCGCCCTTCTTGATGCCCTTCCAGACCGAGCCCAGGAGCCCGCCGCCCTCCAGCATCTGCAGCTTGGACCCGGCCGCGGCCCACAAGGCTTGGGCTCGGGACCGGTGCGCGGGGTCTGTGGGGATGACGAACTCGGGGTGTGTCGTGTCTCCTTCGCCGACGATCGCCGTCGCCTTGGAGTACTTCCCGCCGGCTCCGACCCGCTGCGGGTTGTTGAGGGTGCCACCGGCGGCGAGCGCGGGGATTTTCCCGAGTTGCAGTCCCTTGAGGTGGAGCCAGCCGGTGACGGTGTTCCAGAGCCCGCGGATGCCCTTGTTGTAGACCGTGTTGATCACGAAGTTCACGGGTGCCTTTGTGACTCCGCGAATGCGGTCCCAGGTGCGGCCGATGGCGGTTACCGCGTTGGAGAAGGAATTGCGGACTGCGGTCATTCCTCGGTGGATTCCGGACTGGACGGCGTTGATCATGCCGGTCGTGATGCTCTTGATCTTGCTCCAGTGTTTGGTGACCAGCGCGACCGCCAGGCCGATCGGGCCGCCCAAGATCGACAGCAGGAGCCGCCAGTGCGACTTCACCCAATTGATCACAAACGTTGCCGCCACAACTACCGCGCCTTTTATTTGCGACCAGTATTTGGTAATGAGCGCTATCGCAATCCCGAACGGCCCAAGCAGGATTGGCAGCAGAAGCCGCCAGTGCGACTTCACGAAATTGACCACGAATGAGACCGCGGTTTGCAGCCAGGAGAAGACGGCCTGGACGCCTGTGCGGAACCAGCCGATCTTGTTGTAGGCGAGCACGAACGCGGCGATCAACCCGGCGACCGCCAGGACGACCAGGCCGATGGGGTTCGCGCTGAGCGCGGTGTTGAGGAGCCACTGCACCGCAGTCCAGGTGACCGTCGCGACCTTCACCACCCCGGCCGCCACGGCGGAGGCGATCGCGGCCGCGCGCTGGCGAAGGTTCGCGATCGCGCCTGCCGTGGCGGCGCGGGCATTGGCCAGGTGCGCGGCGGCCGCGGCACGCAGCGCTGCCGCCTGCACCGACAGCCAGTTCCCCGCTGCCGCGGCCTTCGCCCGCAGGTTCGCCGCCGCGTTGGTGGCCGCGGCGCGGGCATCCGCCAGCTTCGCCGCCGCGGCGGCGCGGAACGACGAGGCCTGCGTCTTCAGCCAGTTCCCCGCAGCGGCGGCCTTCGCGCGGGCGTTCGCGCGCGCGGTCGACAGGGTCGCCGCGGCCGAGGCGCGGGCGGCCGAGGCCTGCTGCCGCCACCGCTGCAACTGGGAGCGGAGCGCTGCACCGAGGGTCGTGGACCGGGACGCCCCGTCCTCGAACGCCCGGTTCACGTTGCGGAACCCGCCGACGAACCCGGCCGCCGCGCCCGCCCCCGTACGGAGCGCGCCGACCGTCCCCGAGATGGCGGTGCTCGCGGTTCTGGCTGCCGCGATCCCGAGCATCGCGACCTTGACCGCCACCAGCGCCACCGCGATCGCCTGGATCTGCCCCGGGCTGAGGCCCTGCACGGCGATGGCGAACAGCCGGATCGTGGACAGCGCCCCCAGCCCGGCAGTCCCGGCCAGCGGCGCCAACGCGACCACCAGGTGCTGGATCGCGGCCGAGACCTCCTTCAGGGTGGACAGGACCTGGGGGCCGGAGGTCTTGGCGTACTCGATGAAGTTCTTGAACCCCTCGGAGCCGCCGCCGGAGAAGTTGGTCTTGGACCACTCGGCGAACTTGGCGGTGAACTTCTCCAGGTAGGCCAAGGCGACGGGGGCGTAGGGGAGGAACGCCTGGAAGATCCGGCCGATCCCGACCGCCACGTTGATCGTCGAATTGCCGAGAGATTCGGTCGCGGGCCCGGACAGGGCGGCGAGCTGCTTCTTGAACCCGGCGAACTCCTTGCCCTTCGCGCCCTTGCTGACGCGGTCGAGGAGCTTGTCGAACCCGGACGCGGCGCCCTCAACGAACGGCGTCAAGCTGGGGAGTTGGGACTTGAGGATGCCGATGCCCTTGGAGAACAGCGGCAGGACGGTGGGCTCCATGGACCGCTGCCACTTGTCGAAGGTGGCGGTGAGGTCCTCCCAGTCGGCCTTCAGCTTCCGCTCGGCCGGCGACAGGTCCGCCATCGCGGCGGCGAGTGCGGCGTTCCCCGCCGCGCCCTGAAGGCTGGCCTGGGTGAGCGCGCGGCGGGCGGAGGTGACCGCGTCGGCGGACTGCGCGTCCGTCCTGGCGACGTTCGCCCGCGCCTGGCTGAGAGCGCGTTCGCTGCTGGCGACCTGGAGGTTCGCCGACCGGAGCGCCTCCCGCGCCGCCCGCACCTGCTCCGACCCGGAGACGCCAGCCTTGGCGGCCTTCCGGGAGTCGGCTTCCAGGCGCTTCTGTGCGAGCTGCTGCTCGCGGAGCTGCTGGATCGCCTGCTCGTACTGGAGCTGAGCTTCCTTGCGTTCGAGGGTGTGTTCGGTGCGTTGGGTCTGCGCGGACTTGACCGCCTGCTGAGCGGAGGAAACCGCCTGCTTGGCGGCCTCCTTCGCCGCGTCGGCGGCGGCCGGATCGGCGAGGACCTTCCGCGCGGCGGCCTCGGCGTCGGCGAGCCCGGCCTGAGCCTGCGCGACCGACGCATCGTCTTGGCGCGCCGACGTGAGTTTCTGCAGCGCGATCCGCGCCCGGTCGACCGCGAGTTCGTCCTGCCGGATCGCCAGGCGCCCCGAGATCAGCTGGTTCTGCTGATCCTGCAACGCGCGGGCCGCCTCTTGCCGCGCCCGCGTCAGGTCGAGTTGCGCGCCGATCGCCGACCGCTGCGCCTGCGACAGGGAGATCTCCGCAGTCCGGACCCCCTCCAGTGCCTGCTTGTGCGCGAACCCCGCATTCCTGACAGCGGACGCGAGGGCCTGCTGCGCACCGGCCAGCGCGAGCGCCCGCCCCTGCGACTGGACGGCGGCCTGCCCCGACTGGAGTTGCGCGGCCTTCTCCTGCGCGATCGCCTCCGCGATCCGGCCGAACGCCGGGACGGCGACGGCCTGCAGTCCGAGCACCCCGACCCCGGCGGCCGCGGCCGCGCCGGCGAGACCGGTCAGCCCAACGATCGCGGTGGCGCCGACCGGGATAGCCGCCAGGGACAGGAGCCCGATCCCGAGCTGCTGGATCGCCGCGAGGGCGGGCCCGGCGTTGATGTTGATCGGTGGGATGGCGGAGGCAGCGGAGGTGAACCCGGTCGAGAACTGCTGCCCGGACTCGCGGCCGCTCGCTCCGCTCTCGGAGACGTACCGGCCGAGGGCGTCGTGGAGGCGGCCGCGTGCGTCGCGGGTGAAACCTGCCCCGAACTGCTGCCCGAACTGCTGCCCCGACTCCCGCCCGCGGGCGGCGGACTCCGACACGTACCGGCCGAGCGAGTCACGGAGGATGCCGCTGGCGTCCCGGGTGAACCCGGCCCCGAACTGGCGGCCGGCGTTGCCGCCGGCGCCGGACCAGTCGCTGCCTCCGCCCAGGCTCCGCGACAGTGCGCGGCCCGCGCTGCGCAGCAGCCCCGAACCCAGGAACCCGCGGGTGAAGGTGTCGCCGGCCTCACGGCCCGCGCCCCCGAACTCGCGGTTGACGTCGCGGCGGACTCCATCGGTGCGGGCGCGCACCCGGACGAACGCTTCGGCGAGGGGAGCCAAGCAGCCACCCCCTCACCCGTGGTCGATCCCGGGGATGGCCGGGTCAGCGGAGACGGTGGAGGTTGGCGACTGCCGCCCGTACGCGCTTGTGCGCTTCGGCATCGGCTGGGTCGAGGGGTGCGGCGAGGATCTCCTCGACCTCGGCGACGTCCTTCTCCTCGCCGCCGGTGATCAGGGTGTAGTAGACGACGTTGCAGAACTGCCGCAGGGACAGGCTCGTCAGGCCCGCCGCGCCCCCGCCGCGGCGACCGGCACCGTCTCCCGGGCCCAGTCCGGCACCCGCGGCCCCGCCGGCAGATCCACCGAGGAGGAGGTGCGCGTCGAGCCAGGCCCAGTGGTCGAGTCCCCAGGCGATGAGTCGGAGGACTGTTGGGTAGGGCGGGCCGCGAGCATCTCGATCGTGCGGGCGACGACGGGCATGAGCTCTTCGACGTCGGCGTCCTTCTCCGTCATGTCCTCGACGAACCGGTCCCAGTCGACGGGGTGGATGCAGGCTTTGAGCATGTCGTAGATGCAGACCAGCGCCTCCATCTCGTCCTCGTCGACCTTCTTGGACACGTGCGCGAACCGCATCAAAGGCATCAACCCGACTTTGTCTTTGATGCGGTAGTGCCCGCCGAGGCATTCGACGCGGTCGACGAGGGTGATGCCCGCGGTCATGGCCTGGATCTCGTGCGCGTCGCCCTCCGGGTCCGGGGTGGGGGTGTCGGGGGTGTCGGGGGCGAGGCGGATGTGGGACGGCGGCGGCTGGTCAGCGGGCTGGCCCTTGCCGAGGATGACGCCGCCCTGCAGGGTCTGCTGCTCGGGCTGGGGGGTGGTCATCAGGCGAGGTCCGTTCCGATCGTCCAGTGGAAGTAGGGCGGGCTTCCGTCGAGCCGCTCGCAGCGGAACTCCACGGGGAGGGTGGCGTTGTCGGCGCCCTTCTGGCGGGCGGTGGTGACGTTGCCCTGCTGGAACGCCTTCGGCAGGACCAGGCGCTCCTTCAGCGACGTGGACTCCCAGCCGAGCATGATGCGGACCTCCTCGCCGATCTCCGGCGGGGTGTACTCGTTCAGCTGGTCGGCGCCCGCGCCGGTGGAGGTGATGGTGCCGCCGTTCATGGCGACCTTCTCCAAGCTGAGGGTGATGCGGGCGATCTCGAAGGACATGCCGATCTCGCGGCCGGTGGTGACGTAGGCCAGGACGTCGAGGAACTCGGCGACCTCGACGTTGTCGGTGTCCGGCTCCACGCTGAACTCGTGGCCTTCCTTGGTGATGCCGATCGGCTTCCACGCCGCCGGCCAGGTGTCGCTGAACAGGCCGGAGGTGACGGTGTTGGTGGGGATGTCGGAGCCGAGGGGGGCGTAGTACAGGTACCCCGGCCCGAGGGCGAGGCCCGTGGTGGGCACGGTGATCGCAGGCATGGCGTGATCCCTTCCGGGCTGCTACAGCCCAACGGTGGACAGGAGGGGTGGGTGGCCGCGCTCCGCGGCACCCGGCGGGTTGGGCAGGTGCGGTCAGGCTGCGACCGTGGAGGCGGCTGCGAGGTAGAAGTCGCCGTCGACGATGTAGACCCACTGCTCACGGTTGGAGTCGTGCTCGTCGCGTGGGACGGGCCCGGTGACATCGGCGACCGTGTGGCACAGGACGCCCGGGCCCATGGGGGTGGGGACGCCGTCGAGGGCTTCGAGGGCGGTGGCGTAGGCGACGGCCGCGTAGGAGGCGGTTTCGCGGGTGGTGCCGTAGAACATCGCCGAGACGCGGGCGGCGTGCACGGGGGCTTCGGCGGCGAGGGCGCGGGTCCCGTTGATGAGCTGCAGGTAGGCGTAGGCGCCTTTGCCGGGTGAGCGGAGCCGGTTCAGGTGAGCGCCGAGCGGGATGGCGTTGCCGTGGCCGACGAGGTCGAGTCGGCTGTTGAGCCAGTCTTTGACGGCGCCTTCGGCGTCGACGGCCACGTCAGCTCCGGACCATCTCGACTAGCGCCGGCCGCAGGTGCGGCTGTGCTTCGGTGCCCGGATGCCGCACGCTGCGGCCGAACACCTGGCCGGTCTGCCGGTTGCGGAGCGGGTAGTCGCCGTGCGAGGTGATGATGTGGGCGCGGGTCCCGAACTCCAGCAGCAGCGAGATGGGGATGCCGTCGCGGGTCCGGGCCGTGGACTTCACATCGACGTACAGGCCTCGCTCGTCGCGGCCGAGGGCGTGGCCGATGTTGGAGCGGGTGTAGCCGGACCCGCGGCCGTCGGAGCCGCGCGGGGAGGTTGGGCAGAGGCGCTTGGCGGTCTGGGTGCCGATCTCGCCGCGGCGGTTCAGGTCCCGGCCGACTGGCCCGTCCTCGCTGTTGAACAGGCGGTCGTACTCGCGTTCGTTCCATTGAAGTCTGCCGCCTGTGGGGGCCATCGCGGTTCACCCCTCCCTGGCGGGCTGTGCGTCCGCGTGGACGGCCGCCGGTGCCTGGGCTTTGGGCGGGTCGGGGGCGGACCGTTCGAGCCGCCAGAGCAGTGCCTGCGCTTGGCCGAGGGCGTCCTGTGCGGCTTCGGGCATCGCCGCGTACGCGTCCGGGGTCAGGTGCGCACTGAACCTGGCCATCGCGGCGACGAGGCCGAGGATGGGTTCGACGTCGGCGAGGCGGACCGAGACCTCCGGGGTGACGCCGAAGGCGGCGAGGTCTTCCGGGCGCGGCGGCATCAGGTCAGCCCGTCGGCTCGGGGGCCTCGGCGTCGCCCTTGCCGTCGCTGTCGCCGCTGCTCCGCTTGGCCTTCGCCGGGGTCGGCTTCGGGACGGCGGGCTGCTGCTTGGCGACCGGCTCGGCCGGCGGCTCGGGCGGCTCGGCGGTGAGCTCGCCGGTCACGCGCTTGGCGGCGTCGGTGCCGTACTCGGCGACGTCGACACCCACCTCGTAGTCGTGCTTCTCGACGTTCGCGGCGGGGACGGGGTCGCCGGTGTTGTAGGCGCGGGACCCGCCGTAGTAGATCGTCCGCATGGCGATGTAGTCGTAGGGCTTACCGGCCATCGCTGGTGTCCTTCCTGCTAGAGATAGGTGTCGCCCCACGGCACCGGGTCGGGGAATGACCATCGCGGGGTGCCTCCGTCGGCGCCGGTGCCCGCGTCATCGCACGCGTCGACCAGCTCTTTGAGCGCGAGCTTGGCTCGGGCGTCGAGGCGGTCGTACACCTCGCGCAGGTCGGCGTCCCGCTCCGGCCAGGCGAGTTCGATATCGGCGGCCGCCCTCCAGGCGGCGGCCTCAGTGGCCAGGGCTTCGAGTGTGGTGGGGATGGACCCGACGGCGTGGAGCACCGAGACGACAGCGCCGTCGATGAGGGGCTGCACCATCGCAGCGGTGGGCATGGTGCGGTCGGTCCAGGTGGCAAGAGGTGTGTCTTCGGGGGGTGGGACCGTGTCGTCGCGGGTGCGGGTCGGGATCTTCGCTCCGACCTGCGCCAGCGTCGGCGCCCACACTTCAGCCATCGGCTACGGAACGACCTTCGCGGTGATCGACACCCCGGTCACCACGTCGCAGGTGACCTTGGCGTACCCGTTGCTCACACCGCCCTGGTTGAACCGCTGGTCAGACGAGTCGAGATACACCTCCTTCTCGTCCGTCGCGCCGAGCGTGACCGTGAGGTTCTGGTCCTGGCCGTAGTTGGACGGGACGACGGAGTCGATCGTCGCTACGCAGGCGGTCCCACTGGTCTTGAGCCGGACGATGACGCCGCGGCCGGTCAACGGCACGAGGTCGCCGGTGGTCGCGGTGGCGGACTGCCATCCGGCGGCCTGCCCTGCCGTCGTGCCGGTGGTTCTGGAGCCGAGTGCGGTGAGGACGGTGGTGGCGAGAGTCGCCATGGCTCCTCCCTTCTACTGGTTGGGGCGGCCCGGCGTGCGACGGGGTGGCGCAACGCCGGGCCGCTGCTCACTCGGCCGGCTTGAGTGCCTTGATCAGGTCGTCGCGGGTCATGCCCTCGGCGTCCTCGCGGGTGAACCCGCGGGCGACGGCGTAGTCGACCCACGCCTCCTTGCCCGAACCCGCACCACCCGTCGGTGGCGGGGTGATGCCTGCGGTCACGCTGGGGGCCGGCACATCAGGGTCGGGGTCGACCTCGACACCCGGCTGCCGTCCCGGTGCCTGCCCCGGCTCGGGGCCCTGCCCCTTGGCCACCTCCGGGCCACCCGACTCCGGCTCGTCGGCGGCCTCGATCTCCTCGATCATCCCGCCGTCCAGCCAGAACCGGATCTTCTCCTCCGGCACCCCGCCTGGCAGCACGTCCCCGGCGTACACCGTGCCCAGCGCCGGGCCGGTCGCCGTCCGCACCGGCACATGCACCAGACACGGCGCCGTCACCCTGTAGCTCGACATGGTCACCAGCCTCACGACGTCGCGTTCGTGCCGGTGATCTTCCGCGCCGCCAGCGGCTCCTGGATCACCGGCACCGTCAGACGCCGACCCCACAGGTCCCATGCGTCGCGGCGCGCCAGCCGCTCCGACTGCACCTGCACCGCCATGTCCCCCACGGTGTAGCCGGGGTCGACCTCCGCCTCGTCGGCCATCCCGCCGAGCTGCTGCGAGTCCGCCACCCACACGTCGTCGCTGGGCAGGTTCGCCGAGGAGGTCGTGATGACGGTGAGGCCATCCACCAGGTCGATCTTCCCGGCGTAGATCGGGTTGTCGGTGGTCTCCCGCTGACGGAGACTGGCGACCACTGTGTCCGACGCCATGAGCGCGTACTTCGTCGAACTCATGAGGATGATGTCGGGGTTGTAGCCCTGGTTCTCGTCGATGATCGCGGCACGGGCCTTCTCCAGGTCCCGCAGGATCGTCGCCGTCGTCATCCCCCACCCCGCGCCCGCCGCGACGGTGCCGGTAACCGCGGACCCGATCGCGCTGATGGTGAGCGCGTCGACCTTGGAGATGATCGTGTTGACGACCTTGCGGAGCGCCCGGTCCACCGCCGCACCGGCATACACCGACCGCTTGACCTGCTCGTCGGTGAGCAGGACGGCCTGGCCCCACTTCTGGACGGCCGCGAGAGCGGCGGTGCCGACGCCGATGTTGGCGTGCGGGTACTCCGACCCCGCCCCCACCGACTCGGCGGCGCGGGCGTTGGTGATGGGCTCGGACACCTCGTACATGACCGCGCCGCCGCTGGTGCGGAAACGCTGCGTCAGGATCTGGTCAGACACGAACCGCAGGTCGGTGAACTCCCGCAGCCTGCGCTGGATCTGCGTCGGCGACTGGAGCAGCCGGTGGATGGTGAGCAGGTCGCCCGACAGAGTCGGGGCGCCCGCCGGGAAGGTCCCGGGCATATCTGGTTTCCTTTCTCAACGCAGAGACCCCCAGCCCGCAGGGTTGGGGGTCTCGCACGTATGGGAGGTTGGGCGCCTTAGAGGGCGACGTAGCGGACCGCCGCGGCGTCCGCGGCCGTGGTGAGGGCGATGCCGAGCATGGCCCGCGCGCCGTTGACGTCGGCGGCGGTGGGGGTGGTGACCACGGCGAGGGTCTTGACGGTCCCGGCCGTGGCGGCGACGAGGATGTCTCCGGCGGTGACCGCGCCGGTCGCGGTGACCTCGTGGACCTGGCCGCGCGGCCACACGGTCACCCGGCCGTTGGCGGCCGCGTCGTAGGCGGCGACGCCGACGACCTTCAGGGAGTCGGCCGCGGCCGGGCCGACCGTGCCGTCGCCGGACACCGCGACGAGCTGCCCGCCCGTCACGGTGGCGGACGCGGTGCAGGTCATGGCGGTGCCGGGGGTGTAGACGGGCGTGTAGTCGGCCATGGGTCAGGACCTCGCCTTCGGGCTGGTGGGGAAGAGGCGGTCGAACTCGGCGTCCACGGCCTCGTTGGTGAGTTCGCCGCCGGGCTGGCCGGCGTCCTCGACCGGGACCAGGCCGGGCGCCAGCGACGCGAGGGCCTGCCGGGCACCTTCCTCGTCCCGCTCCCAGTACGTCTCCCAGTGCTCCTTGCGGGCCGGGGGGAACTTGCCCGCCTTGACGGCGTCGGAGAGGGTACGGTCCCGGGCCTCGCGCTTCTGCTGCGCGCGGGCGGCGACACCCTGCTGCGCCTGCTCGCGGAGCTCGTTGAGGGCGGTCTCGTCGATCGCGACCGTGCCGGGCGGCAGAGCCGTCGTGGCCTGCTGCGTCACCGGCTCGGCCGGGGCGGTCTCACTCTCGCCGCCCTCGGTGCCCTCGCCTTCGCCCGGCTCGTTCGCCGGGTCCTCGGTGGGCGGCTGCGCAGGGGTGACGCCCTGCTCGGCCAGGGCGGCCCTGACCTCGTCGTCGCTGGCCTCGGGAGAGAGCCCCAGGGCCTCGCGGAGCTTCGCCGCGTCCATGGCGGCTCCTTCCTTACCGGTGGTGCCCCCGGCCCGGACGGGCGCGGGGGTGTTCTTCGATCCCGGCCGCGCCGCGGCGGCCGAAGCGTTCGTCGTGGTGTCGTCGTCCATGCCGGCGAGCTTCAGCAGGCTCTCGGGCGGGTCCTCGTCCAGCTCGTCCTGGTAGAGCTTCACCAGCGCCTTCGCGGCCTTCTCCCGCGCAGCATCGTCGATGCCCTTCACGGCGGAAATGCCGTGCGCGCCGGCCGCAGCATGCACGCCGTTGCGGTTGAGGGTGCCGTCGGGTTCGCGGACGGGGACCTTGTAGCGGTCCTTGGAGTCCTCCTCGCCCTCACCGGTGTCGATGAGGCACGCCTTCTTCCACTGGGTGATGTCGTAGTCGGCGGCGGTGAAGTCCGCCCAGGCGGTGTCGGACACGGTCTCGGCCCGCACCTGCCCGGGGCGGGACTCGGCGCGGGACGCATACGCCACGACCTGTCGTCCAGCGGATGCGGCGACCTGCGCGTCCTCGTAGCGGACGACCACGGTGACCGGGTCGGCGAACTCGACGGCGTCCTCACCATCGCCCTCGGCGAGGGTGACGGGGATGCGCTGGAGCTTTCCGGTGGTGTCGTCGATCGCGATGATCTGCAGGTCGGGTCCGAGCTGGATTTCGCAGATCCAGATGTCCCAGGACTTGCCGTAGTCGGAGTCGTAGAAGGCGCGGCGGACGTCGTCGGTGGTGACGCCCGCCCGCACCTGGGCAGGGTTCGGGTTGGGCATGGAAGCCTCCTGGCGGGCGGCGTGGACGGTGAGGGTGAACGAGGGGCCCGAGACCGGATCCGGGCCGGCCGCGGCCGCGACCTGCTCTCCGGGGTCGGTGACGCCGTACAGGGCGGCCACGTCCTGCAGCGACTGCAGGGTGCCGATGCCGGGGGCGACGACGCCGAGGAGCGCCACGGCCGTGATGACGAACGGGTGGGTGTGGCCGATCTGGCAGCGGAAGTCGTAGGTGCCCTCGATGCTGCGGTCCGGGTAGGCGGAGGCGAGGACCTCGCCGCCCAACCAGGACGGCATCCCCGCATAGTCCCCGATCAGCGTCTGGCCGCCGTCGACCGTGGCCATGTTCGTGATGTAGCCGACCGCGGGCTCCCCGTCCCAGCGTTTCTTCTGCTCGTCCGGGTCGGGCTCGTCATGGCCGAGCTTGAGGACGGGACGGCGGACGGCGGGGCAGGCGAGCGCGGCGACGGCGTTCTGCAAGTCGCCGGGGGTGAAGTTCGCGATGCCGGTGGAGATCGGCCACTGCCCGGTGTGCATCAGCTCGACGGCCGGGACGGTGATGAGGGGCGGCGCCTTCATGACGGTGACCTCAGGGGCCGGGTCGGTCACGAGTCACCCCATCTCGCCACGAGGATCCCCCGGCAGCGGAGCCTGCCGAGGCATTCGATGTAGCCGCCCGCCGCATACGCCGCACCGGCCGCGGCCCGGGACTCGAACTCGTGGCCGTCGATTTCCAGGCAGTTCTTGCAGGTCCCCTTGTCGAGGACCTCGGAGGCGACGTAGGTCGTGTCATCGGCGGTCGAGAGCGCGGCCCACCGGCCTCCGGCTTGCGCGGCCCACAGTGCGCCGCCGAGCTGCTCGCGCGGCCACGCATCGGTGAGGGACTCCATGTGCGTCCGCACCAGCTGCGCGACGTCGTCACCGGATGCGTCCGGGGTCCACACCCGCAGCGCTTCGCGGCCGGCGGCGTCCCCGCTCGCCCGGCCCATGAGCGCGGCGATCGTCTCGGCCAGCGTCGTCAGCGCGTCCTCGTCCAGGTCTGGGACCGCTAGGTCGACGCCCTGCGATGCGGCCTCGGCGACGACCTGCCCCGCGCCTACACCGGCCATCGCGATCAGCGCTGGAACCAGGACTTCGGCGGCCGGTGCTGTGTCGACGGCGAGGGCGGCGAGGGCGGCGGTGTCCGCTGCGGCGACGGCGGCGGTGACTTGCTCGATCAGTGCGTCGGTCTGCGCGACCTGGATTGCGGCCCAGGCTTCGAGGAGGTTGTCGAGGGCGGCGTCGTGGTCGGCCTGGATCTGGTCGGGGTCCATGCCGGATGCGGCTTCGATCATGGTGAGTTGCCGGTGCCCCGCGGTGGGATCACCGGCGGCGCGGATGCTGCGCGCGCGGGCCTTCCGGCCGGTGGCACGTCGGGGGGTGTGGCTGGTGCCGCGCCGGCTCGCCGGCCGCGCCGCGGCGGCCGGCGCGGCACCGTCTCCCGCAGGCTCCGTGGCATGGGGGGCCGGAGCGGCGGAAGAGCCCGAGACTGGCGCCGGAGGGGTGGCGGCCGCACCGGAAGCGGAGAGCCGTGAGCCCTCACCGCCAGGGAGGGCAGGGAGCCCGAGCTGCGCGCGCCGCTCGTCCACGGTGAGAAGCGGCTCCCGCTGTGCTGCGGCTGCCGCTTCGACCTGAGGCGCCTCCGGCCCGGTCTCCGGATCGGGCGGCACATACCGCAAATTCGATGGCGTGGGCAGCGCCTGCCCGGCGCCATTCGGCAGCGGCGGCAGGTTGATCTGCGCGCGCCGCTCGTCGATGGTGAGGATGCCGTAGTCCAGGTCGTACGCGTAAGACCGCTCAGCCGTGGCGACATCGTCGCGCTTGCGGGGCGGCAGCCGGTAGGCGCCGCGGAAGTAGGCCTCAAGGTCGTCGTCGGCGTGGATGACACCCGCCGTGACGAGTTCGTGGAGAGCTTCGGTGGTCAGGTCGTGGCGCTGCCCCACGTCCGTGCACACGATGCGCGGTGCGGGTTCGTCCTCGCCCCAGTTGACGTCCACAAGGTCGGTGACGGCGCCGCTCAACCCAGGCTGTCCGCTGGTGGCGACGTTCGCGATTTCGTCCGCGACGGCCTGCAGGCTGAGCATGAACATGTCGACGAGGCTGTCGCTCAACGCCCTGCTGCCGGTCTCGGTCTGCCCGAGGTCGAGGAACCCCGTCAACGCGGCCGTCGACATCTGCTGGTCGAGGTAACGGATCATCTCGACTGCGTCCGGCGCCGACCCGGTGAGGCCGGTGAGCTTGAACTGGAACCCGTTCGGAAGGCCGGCGCCGGCGGTGTCTCCGACGCGCATGGCGGAGGCGAGGCGCTGCGCTACGGCGATCTGCGCGGGTGCCGCACCAGGCGGGGCTTCGACGGTGGGAATGCCCATGCCGAACCGTCTGATCGCGGTGGCGTTGACCCGCCACATCTCGTGTTTGAGAAGCCAGGGCCCGTACGCGTCGCGCAGGAGGGACCGGCCGGTCCAGGTGGCGCCTTCGCGTTCGTTGGTGTACCACACGAGGCGGTTGGCGGGGATGGCGGCGGTGACGCCGAACTCCTGCCGGATGTCGGAGATGGTGCCGTCGCGGTTGAGGTTGATCGCGCCGATGGTCCAGGGCATGCGTTCGCCGAGGTTGACCAGGCGCGCTTGGCCGTTGCGGATCTCGTAGCGGCGCTCGAACACCGAGTGCCCGAACACCAGGGACAGGAGGGCGAGGCGGACGTGCTCCTGCCAGTTGACGCCGCGGCGGCGGGCGGGGCCTGGTTTGGTGTCCGCGCCGAGGATGGGGAGGCCGAGGTCGTCGGCGACGGTCTGGACGACTTCGTCTCGGCAGCCTGCCGGGTCCACGGCCCAGGTCGCGCGGCGGATGGGGAGTGAGTAGGCCTTGAGGATGGCGGCGAGGCGGGGGTCGTGGCGCATACGGGCGTACATCTGCACGGAGGTGGGCCACATGAGGTCGGGGACGAACTCGTTGACGTCGGCCCATTGGGAGGCGATGACGTCGCGCATGTCGATGACGCCGATGTCACGGGTGGGGGGAGCCACGGTCCACCCCCCGACATTTGTCTATGCGAGTAGCCTGGTTTCTGGCTAGGACGGTAGACTTCCCTGGTGAAGCACGCCGACCTGATCCGCACACTCCGTCAACTCGCGAAAGACCGCGACCTTGACTTCAAGGCGGGCGGGGGGAGCAAGCACGAGAAGTGGCTGGCCGGGGAGGCAATGGCGATAGTGCCCCGACACAAAGAGATCGGCGAGCATCTCGCACGGAGGATCATCAAAGACTTCGAGGAAGACCTGGAAGATCTCAATGGGGAGAAGGAGGACTGACCCGTATGGACACCTACATCGTGACCGCCCACCGCGACGGGAAGTTCTGGATGCTTGAGATCGACGGTCCAGGACTCAAACGCCCCGGAGCAACCCAGGTCCGCCGACTCGACCAGGCAGAGCCAATGGTTCGCGACTGGCTCGCGACCCGCTTTGACCTACTGGACGACGCTTCGATCAAGGTCGTCATCGAAGCTGATCTTCCATCCGCCAGCAGCTCGATCCTTGAGGAAGCGCTGCTCAAGCGACTCGACGCTATGCGGGCCCAGCGCGTTGCGCAGGCGGCTACCGCGGCCGCTGCCAGGGAACTGATTCGTCATGACCTGACTACCCGTGAGATCGGCACGCTGCTCGGCATCTCCCACCAGCGCGTGTCGCAGATGGTCAATTCGCCGGACTACTCCGACCGAGGGATGGTGACCAGGAAGTTCAGGAAGAAGACCACGGCCGGTCGAGGCCGCGTCGACGCCTGATCCCCGTTCCTGTGCAGACCTCAGCCACGGCCCGCCGTCCAGGCGGTGGGTCGTGGCGGTTTCTGTTTGGGCAGGTCAGTAGTTCATCGTCATGAAGTTGGTGCCGTTCGGCTGCGCCCCCGTGGCCGCCGCGAACGCCGCCCCGATCGCCCCATCGTCCGGCCGGCCACCCGCACGCCGCGCCTGCTCCTGCTCGGCCGACTCTTGCGGAAGCCAATGCGCCGACACGACCCTGGCCGCATAGGAGAACGTGTCGACCTGGTCATCGTTCGTCCCGGACGGGAACGCCGCGAGCTCGTCGCACCAGACGTCGAGCCAGGACGCGCCAGCCGGGAACCATGCCCGCCCGGCCTTCAGCTTCGAGGTCGCCGGGATCGCGCGGGTCACCTTGTCCGTATCAGCCGCCACGGGCTCAACCGGTATCCCGGCCTTCGTCGCCTCGATCACCATCGTCGACGAGATGAACGACTTCTCCACGAACACGCTGGACAGCGCCCACCGGGACACCAGCGGCCGCGCCGCATCCCAGTGATCCTCCTCGACCACCCGCACCCGCACCCTGTCGAGCAAGACGAGGTCGCCGTCCGGGCCGATCGCCCACGCGGCAACGACCGTCCAGTCCGCGCTCGTCTTCACCGACGCGGCGAGGTCGACGGTCGCGAACCGCCAGCAGTCGTCCAGGTAGACGACCCGCCCGTCGAGGTCGACACGCTTGCCGCCGAGCACCCCATGGCGCGACGGGTCCGCGGGCATGTCGTGCCAGTACCGGAACGACCCGCGGCGGAACAGGTTGCCCTCGGCCGCGACCGGGTTCTGCTGGTAGATCGACCGCCACACATACGGAGACCGGATCTCGTGAAGGCTGTGGAAGTATCCGCGCTTGCGGCCCTGCACGGAGACGAGCTCCTCGCCCGGCTGCCGGCCGAGCGGGTCCGGGCCGTCGGAGACCCACACCGTCTTGAGTGACCCGTCCGGCTGCTTGACTGCGATGTCCTTGCCCGCGATCGCCGGGATGGACACGACCCTCCACCGGCCGGGCTCCTTCTTCAGGAGACGGCCGGACAGGTCGTCCTCATGCCAGCGCGTGTTCATCAGGACGACCTTGAAGTTCGCCGACGCGCGGGTGGAGCCGTTCGACTCCCACCAGTCCCACACCGCATCCCGGTAGGTCTTGGACTCTGCCTCGGCGCGGCCACGGAACGGGTCGTCGATGATCAGGATGTCGACCGCTTCGCCGGTGATGCCGCCGCCGATGCCGACGCAGAAGATCCCGCCGCCCTGTTCGGTCTCCCAGTGGCCGGCCGCGCGGGAGTCCTGGCGGAGCTTGATGCCGAGCTGGGGGTTGGACTGGACGTCGCGGCGGATCGCCTTGCCCCAGCGGAGGGCCTTGGCGTCGTTGTAGGACACGATGCCGATGCGGAGGGTCCGGTCGTGGGCGAGGAGCCAGGTGGGGAACCGGCGGGAGACGCGCTGGCTCTTTCCCTCCTGGGGCGGGCAGTAGATCTGTAGTCGGTCGTCGTCGCCGTCGGCGAGGTTGACGAGTTCGCGGTCGATGACGTCGAGCGCCGGTGTCTGCACGGTTGTGTGGTCGAGAGCCTTCGCGAGCTCGCCTGGCGTTGCCCACTTCCGCGCCTTGGGCGGGGGTGGTGGGGCGAGTTGCCGGAGCATCGCTTCGGCGACGCCGCGCATGGGGTCGAGGGTGACCGTCATCAGGCGGCGACCTTGCTGCGGTTGCGGCGGCCGGTCCGCTTCGAGAGGGCGTCGGCGGCGACGAGGTCGACCAAGAGCGCGCCGGTGCGGGGGTGGTTCATCCGCTCGATGCGGCCGTCCCTGGCCCAGTTCCGGATCGTGCGTTCGGGACGCCGGGTGACGTAGACGACGTCGGCGACGGGCCGGAACCGTGCAGGGATCGGGGGCATGTGCGGCCACCCCCTTGACGTGCAGAAACCCGGCATCCGTGTGGCGGGTGCCGGGTTCTGGACATACTGGTCTAGGCAGATCGTGACTTAAGGACGCGGATCTTGTCAACTACGCGCCGTGTGCGCTTGCCGGGGTGTCGGGTCCGAGCGGCCAGCCATCACCAGATGACCTTCTTGCGGTGGCGGACGATACGGACGTCCGGGCCGCCCCGGTAGTAGTGCTTGCGCGCCTCACCGATCGCCTCGTCCGAGGTGTCGAACGTGCCGACCTCGTCCCAGTCGCCGCCGACCATGTACTGCTTCTCGACCACAAAGACCGTGGGCAGCTTGCCGTCAGCCATCTGATTCCTCCTCGATGAGGTCGTTCCGGGCGCGCTCGATCTTCGCCATTGCCTTCACCGCCCGCTCCCCCGGCGCCGCGATCTCCGCCTCTCCGTGCTCGGCGGCCTCTGCCCCGGACGCGAACAACGGCACCGGGGAGACGTAGTCGATCGTCGCGTCGATGTCCCCGAAGGCCATGGTCCCGTCCGCCGCGGCGATCCGCAGCGCGAGCAGGTGCGCCCCGTCGTGCGTGCCGGCCCAGCCCGCGCACACCCGGGCGTCGCCGGCGTCGCGGCCGCGCTGGTGGCACAGGAACACCTGCGGCGGCTGCTCCATGGTGGGCTGGTCGTAGGCGCGGAGCTTCTCGTACTCGGCGGCGGCCCAGATGCCGGAGGGGACGTCGCGGCGGTAGGGGCAGGACGTGCAGGGGCGCGGAGCGGGCGGGCGGATCATCGCGGCTCCCCGGTTTCGATGTAGCGGCGGACCGCGACCAGCGAGTCCGGGTGCTTGGGGTGGGCGGTCTCGTAGGGGCCGTCGTAGCGGACGTGGACACGGTGGTTGAACTCGGTGTCCCAGTGGAGCCGGGAGACCTTCTCGAAGTGCCCGTCTTCCACGACCAGGTCGCCCTCTCGGATGTTGAGGCGCCCGTCCTTGTCGGTCCAGGGGACGATCAGGTCAACGACCTCGCACCGGAGCTGGGTGGCGGTCGTGGGGGTGGGGTTGTTCATCGGTCCTCTCCCTGCTCTCGGCGGGGGCGGCGGTTCCGCATCTCCCGCAGGATCCGTGCCTTGTCCCGCTGGAACTGCTCCTCCCGCTGCAGCGTCACTTCGACCTGCAGTTGCAGTTCGGCCGCGGCCTTCTCTTCATCGGTGACGGCGCGGTTCGCGTCTTCGATGCAGGCCAGCAGCGCCGCGATGCCGGCGAGTCTCTTCCTTCCGTCGGCGCGTAGGGTGCGCCACTGGTCGAGGTAGTTCAGCGCCCCCGGCACGGTGAGTCGGCCGTTGACGTGGTCGATGAGGAGTTCGGCCGCCGTGTCGCGGGTGATGATGCCGTCCTCGATCGCGGAGCCGAGGAGTTCGACTTGGTCGACGAGGGGCATCGGGGGGTGTCCTTTCGAACGTCGGCGGTCAGGTGCGGCGCGCGTCTAGCGTCTGCGGGCGGTCAGGTGGTGGGCTGGCGGTCCAGGTGCGGCGGGACCAGGTCGGGGCGCACGGCCCGGAGGGCGTCCAGCCAGACGTTCGGGGCCGTGCCGTACACGGCGCCGAGGATCTGGCCCGCGCGGGCCGGCGCGACGGTGCGGTGGTCCAGGCGGTCCGGCCGCAGCCCGAACCGGGCCAGCACGTCGGCGACCATCCCCGCCGCGTGGGACCGGGCGTGGTCGAGCATGCGGGTCAAGTCGCGGGCGGTCAGCTCGCCGCGGATCGCGGTCCGCTCGCCCTCGACCATCGCCTTGCCGGGGCGCGGCTCGCGGTCGAGTTCCAGCCGGGCGGCGGCGGTGCCGTCACCGGTCTCCTGCCGGGCCTGGTCCAGGCCGGCGACCCAGTAGCGGCGCCCGGTCGGGACGTGCGTCACCGACCACAGCGCGGGGCCGCACACCTGCTGGTAGGTCCAGAACCGGTCGGTGGACACGGCGGCCTGAGGCTCACCGCGGAAGTCGTCGGTGATCACGATCGGGGTCATCATCGGTAGGTCGCTCCTTTGTGCTCTTGCGGGTGTCGCCTCGGTGTGGGGTCTGGCGTCACGCGGGCTGCCCCGCCACGGGCAGCCCGCCCGACTTGGTGCAGATAACTGAGGAGCGCGTCCGTCAGCCGCGAGCCTTGGCCGCGTCGAGCAGCCCGCGGACGGCCCGCATCTCCGCCTCCAACTCCTCGACGCGCTTGACCACGGCTGCGACCCGCACGGCCTGGTCGCCGTTCAACAGCGCGACCCGCGCGGCCGCCTCCTCCGTGCTGCCGTGGTCGGACTCCGGCTCGAACCGGCCGTCCGGCCGGTAGAACCCGACCGTCCACAGGCCCGGCTCGCTCCGGATGTACACGTACTTTTGGTCCATCTGATCTCCCTAGATCGGGGTTCGGTCTGGCGTCACGCGGGGTGCTCCGCCACGGGGCAGCGGAGCACCCTGCGCAACGTCAGCGCCCCGCCGCTACGCGTGGACCGGCCGGCTCCCTGCGCTCTGCCCCGTCCAATGCGACCGTCAACGCCAGCACACCCGCCGCCACGGCGGACAACAGGACCAGCGCGGCGACCGGGCGCTGCCCGACCTCGGCGAGCCGGACGGCCATCACCAGCAGCACGGCGCCGGCGAGCGCGAACGCGCCGGAGATGGTCTCCACGGGGCGGACCGCCGCCGCGTAGGCGGTCACGACGGCCAGCGCGGCCAGCAAGGGCAGAATGAGCGTGATCATCGGATTCTCCAGGTCGGGGCGAGGCGGTCTCGTTGAGGGGCTGGCTGCGGATCTCAGGTCGCGGGGGCGATGAACTCGGCGTCGAACCACTCCGGGAACTCGCGGTGGTCGAACTTGATGCAGATGGCCGTGTAGCGGCCGGTGGGGGCGTACGCGATCGTGGTGCCGTCCGGGACGGCGGGGATGCGCGGGAGGGGCGCGGAGTTGGCGTTGCCGAGGACGACGGTCCCGGTCCGTCCGGTGGTGGTGTGGCGGATGCGGGAGCCGACCGGCATGCGCGCCGCGATCTCGGCGGTCAGGTCGATCAGGACGGCGTGCGGGTCGATGTGGTGGTGCACGTCGTTGAGGAGGGTCTTGGCGTCGGCCTCGGCCATGGGCGCGAGTTCGGCGGGCTGGCCGGTGTCGGTGTAGCGGATCGTCCAGGTGTTCACTCGGGGCTCCTTCGGGTGGGTGGGGGCTGCTCAGCGGCGGTAGATGCGGTAGCGGACACGGTCGTCGAGGTATCCGGAGTCGCCCCGCTCGGTCTCGATCCAGACACCGTCGCGGTCGCGGTACACCTCGGTGATCTCGTCGCCGTCGGCGAAGACGTCGCCGGGCTCCAGGCTGCGGGGCTTGACGGAGACGAAGGTGGAGGTGGTCACGGCGGTCCTTCCGGATCAGGCGGCGAGCATGGTGGCGGCGGCGCGGTGAAAGCACCCGTGCTTTCCGCGGAGCCCGGCCTTGCAGGTGCAGCCCTGGGGGGCGGTGAGGTAGGTGGCGGTGCCGTCGGAGGACACGGCGCGGAAGACGCGGCGGCCGCGGACCGGGGCGATGCCGCCGTCGGCGATGAGCTCCATGGCCTTGGCGATGGTGGCGGGCTTGAATCCGGCGGTGCGGGCGGCGTCCTCGCGGCGCTTGCGGGCCCAGCAGCGGTCGCCGTAGCCGCGGGCGACGGAGCGGTGGTTCGTGAGGAGGGACCGGCAGCCGAGGCAGTTCGCCGTCTTGGTGGTGGTCGCGTCGCCGTTGTGCATATGCACACTGTAACCCGCCGTGCATATGCAAGGCAAGAGGTTTGCTCGACTGATTGCATATGCACGGCTAGTCTGTGAGCATGGTCTCCAGAGCGAAAGACACACACACCACCAACCGCGTCATCCGCATCGATGACGCGGACTGGGAAGAGTTCGGCAAGCAGGTGGGAGAGCGCCAGCGCGCCGAGACCATCCGGCAGTTCATCCGCTGGCGCCTACGCCGCCCCGGCGCGAAACTCCCCCGCCGCCCTGACCCTCAGCAGGAAGAAGACCTCACATGATCGGCACCGGGTACTGGTCGACCGGCATCACCCTCACCTGCCAGAACGGCAGATGGGGCGAGCCCGAGCAAGGCGACCCCGGCGTGAGCGCCGTGGCGGGGTTGCTCATGCGGCCAGTGCGGAGGAGCAAGGTCGGACTGCCGGAACCGCACCCGCGCTTCGGGTATCAGGGCCTCACGGGCTTCCAGCGTGCATGGCTCATGCGCCGGGATGGCTGTGACCACGTGGGCATGGCGTCCGTGTTCGGGGCCTGGGTTCACTGCCTCCGCTGCTATAGGAGGCTCGGATGAGCGGCGACACAGCGAACGTCCTCGCCGCCATCGGGCTCTACGCGGCGTGCGTGGTCGCGATGATGGCGCACCCACCGTTCCGCAGACGGGCGCTGGCGAAGATGGCCACATGGCTCAACGCGATCCGCTACGCCGCAGTCGAGATGCCGTTGAGGGCGGTGGCGGGGCGGTGGCGGCCGGATCATGCGCGGATCGCCGAACTGGAACGGAGCGAACTACCGTGACCGACCTCATCGAGATGCACCGCACCGCCGCGCGCTGCTCGTTCTACGAGCGCACCGCCGTCCCCGGCGGCTACACCTACGAGCACCTCGTCCTCAAGACTTCCCCCGGCGCCACAGGGCTCACGCTGCCGCACCCGCCGGCTGTGGGAGACCTCGTCAGCTTGCCAGGCATCGTGACCACGTTCCGGGTGGTCGAGAGGGCGTGGTCCTACAACGCTTACGGTTCGGCGAACTGGCCGCCTGTGGAGCATGAGCCGGTGGCGGGGCCGATGCTGGATGTGATCGTGGAGCGGGATGTGGGGCCATTCCGGGACGAGGTATCGACCGGGCTGGAGGATGACGATGACTGATCTGGTGGCGTTTCTCCACGCCCGGATGGCCGAGGACGAGCAGGCGGCGTACGACGCGGATCGCTCGATCGGCAGAGGGCACCTGGAATGGTCCTACCAGGACGATGGCGACCTGGGCGGGAAGGTGGTCGCCAGCGGCGTCGACCTGGTGCCTGACGTGACCACGGGCCCCGGCCAGCACATCGCCCGCCACGACCCGGCGCGGGTGCTGGCCGAGGTCGACAGCAAGCGGCGGATCATGGCCGAGCACAACCTCACACCCGCCGCCGCCCCACCACCGAACGGCCCCACCTTCGGCTGCGAGACCTGCCACGACCACCCCGAATACGGCATCGGCCCACTCGGGGAGTGCGACACCCTCAAGCACCTCGCGCTCGCCTACGCCTGGCACAAGGACTACCAGAAGGAATGGCGGCCATGAGCACCGACGACACCGAGCACCTCGGCGCACCCCCCGGAACCATCCTCGCGCGCGGCCGCGAAATCCTCGTCCTCAACCACGCCCACCAATGGCTCACCCCCGGCGTCATCAACCCGATGCCCGGCCCGACCGGCGACGGCTGGTTCGTGGTCAGGTGGGGTGAGGGCGACACCCAAGACGTCGAGATCCCCTCCCACGTGTCCACAGTGGATCTCCCGCCATGGGAGCAACGCATCTGGCAGATGCCGGGACTGAACGTCCAAGAGCGGCAGACTGCGATCTACCTGATCAGGCTGCAGCGCGGCGACCTTGAGGACGACACCGAAGGGCTGCGGCGCCTCTACAACGCGATCGCGCTGATCCTGGACGGGCCGGAGCAGCTGGGGCCGCGGCCGGTTTGAAGCGCGGCCGGCGGGGTTCAGAGGATGAGCCCCGCCCGGCCGCGGTCCCGCTCACGCCGCTGGTTCGCCCGGTCAACCTCGTGAAGCTCGCGGCACCACCAGCACAGCAGCAGGCCCGCCATGGGGTGCGGTTCGTGGGCGGGTTCGAGGCCGCATCCCCAGCATGCGTCCGGGTCGGCGTACGGTTCCACCATCCACAGCGGGGACGCGCCTGTGGACAACCCGGCGGCGCGGAGGGGCGCCGCGGCGCGGCGGAGGTCTCGCCTCAGCCGGACGGCCAGATCATCGCCTGTCGGGAGATCGGACAGGTAGCTCGCGGTCTCCACCCCCCGCGCCGCACCGTCGTCGCGGGGCGCGGTCATGACGCCCGCACCTCCTCCCCCTCCTCCCGCCGCTCGGCCTCAGCCAGCAGCGCGACCCAAGACCCCCGCGGCCACGACCTGCCGCACCGCGCGAACCCCACCGGCCCCCACTCCTCGCAGTCGGCCGACCAGTCCGGATCATCCGCGGCAGCCGGCCCGAGGATGGGCAGCCAGCCTGAGCACCACACCGCCGACGAGGCGTCCGCCCGGACCCACAGCTGCCCGCCGCAGTAGCGGCAGTGCACGTCCCGGAGCGGCACAGCGGGCGCGTCATAGTCGGCGGCGACCCGTGCGCGCGAGACGAGCGCGCGGAGTCTGGCCGCGATCCACTCCCCCGTCGCCACGTCGTCGAGGGCGATCGAGACGAGAGTGTCGTTCGGTGCCCGCCAGCCCTCCTCGTGCAGCTCGCGGCCGAGTTGCACGAGTTCGTGGCGGATGTCGTCGGCGGCGTGCCAGGCGTCGGTGATGGGTTCTCCCGGGTCGGGGGAACCTGCGACGAGGGGGGTGAGGGCGCCGTCTGCGTCCCAGCCGGGTGAGCCGGAGGGGATGGTGGCGCCGGGGTTGATGACGGGCGCGGGCCGCTGCTCGATCCGTTGGAATACGCGGCGGTCGTGTCGGCACCGGTCGGTCTTCTCGCGGCAGGGGCAGTCGGTGCGTTCCCACCGGTACACCTGCACGGGCACCGTGGCATGGCGGGTGGTGGTGACGCCGAGCTGGGTGAGTAGGCCGGGCTCGCGGACTACGTGGGTGCGCCAGTCGAGCACGGCGACGGTGCGGTCGGCGGCGCGGCGGACGCTGCGGTAGTGCGGGACCTTTTCGCGGGTGATGAGCTCGCCGTGGAGTTCGCCGAGGAGACGGCGGATCTCTTCGGCCGGGGTCTCCTGCTTGGGCTTGGTCAACGGTCACGCTCCCCCATGTCGTGTTCTTCCTGTAGCCGCGCGCGGATCGCGGCACAGTCGCGGTCGCGTAGGCGGTGGTTGCCTTCGGCGTTGCCGACAATGTTGGGGTCGGCATGGCTCGGCGGCGGGTCGGAGAACTCCATCCGGGTGCCCGAGCCCCAGCGGTACGGGGTGCCTTGCAACTGGCGAACGGCGCGGCCGATCCGGCGTCGGCTCCTCCTGCGGCGGGCCGCGCAGGTGAGGGTGTGCAGAGGATGGATCATCAGCTGGTCTCGCCCTTTCCGGTGACCGTGGCGGTGATGAGCTGGGCCGTCATCACCTGATGCATCCCGACCGCCATCGCCTCGGCCGCCGGCGGAGACCAGCCCTCGCCTTCGAGTTGGCGCCGGTACCCGGTGACCGCTTCGTCGATGGGTTTGAAGACGTCTCGCATCCCGGCCATGGCGATCGCGATCTGGTGGGAGACGGCGTCGAGGTCGACGGGGTTGGGGTCCTGGCCGAGGGGGCCGGTGGGCTGGGTGGGTTCGGTCATCGGGGTCGCCGTCCTTGGCAGTCGCGGGGCCGCCGCCCGGTGTGGGTGCGGTAGGTGCGGGGGCGGCCGGTGCGGTGGTGGAGGGGGAACGCGCGGACGCACCGCCATGCGTGCGGGTAGCGGCGGCGCATCAGGTCTCACCACCCGCGCTGGCCCGGCGTGTGGCGTGGGCGGGCTCCTCCCGGTAGGTGACGTCGACCGGAACCTGATCGGTGCGCAGGATCTCCCCGCCGCAGTTCGAGCAGGAGAGGGTGACGTCCGCGCGGCGCACGGCGTCGATGCTGGCGGCGTCGAGGGAGAGGGTGAGCGACAGCGCATCGGAGGCTCGGCAGTCGCGGAGGTGACTCATACGGCCCACCGCCACAGCCACACGATCGCGGGGATCGCGGCCATGAAGGCGATGAAGGTGGCCCATTGGATGGCTTGGGCCTTCGCCGCGAGGAGCTTCTCGTGCGCGGTCGAGGGTGGGGCGGGGAGTGCGCGAAGGTCGGGGTGGTCGTTCATCACTGGGTCGGCTCCTTCGTCTCGAAGGTGGCTTCGGGCCAGGTGTAGTCACAGCGGCCGCACTCCCGGTCGAGATGCTCGACGCCCTGCAGCGCGCCGATGCCGGGGTGATGGCAATCGCCCACCATGAAGCACGGCCGGTACTTGGTGATGGCGCCGACGTTGCCGCACTTGACGCAGGTCGGGTCGTCGCCGGAGAACGGCGGCAGCGCGGCGGGCGCGCCAGGGATCGCGCCGGCCGGGTAGATGCCGGACGGCCCGGACGGGCCGATCTCAGGTTCGTCCATCACGAGGGGCTCCTTGAAGACGGGTGCGGTGAAGATCGTGCGGGGCCTGAAGTGCGGCATGCGAGAGATCAGGTCTCGGGCGGTGACCAGGTCGTTGAGAAGTCCGTCGGACGGCGTGCCTTCGCACCAGAGCAGTTCGTACGCGGAGTAGTCCGGGTCCTCCCAGGCATGCGGAGCGTGCGGTTCTCCTTCCGCCCAGCGGGGGCAGCGCAGCACCCTGCCTCGGGCGATGCCGCGTGCCGCCTGGTCGTCCATCAGACGGTCTCCTCCGACTGACCGGTGCCGTCCGCCTCGGGCACGTGCTCGCGCAGGACGTTGCCGTCCGCGTCGACGAGGCGCCAGGCGGCCGGGTGCATGTCGTACCGGGTGACGATCGGGATGCCGGTCAGCTGCGCGAGCGGCGACGCCGGCGCGGCCGTCTTGGGGGTGGCGGCGAGGAGTTGCCGGGCGGCGTCCCATCCGGCTTCGAGGCGGCGTACGGGCGGGGGTTCGGGGAGGTTGGCGGCGAGGGCGGCGAGGTCTTTGATGCTGAACGGTGCGGGGTGTGTGCCGGGGGCGGCTTCGGCGTAGGAGTCGGCGTCGAGGGCTTCGTGGGTGAGGGCGTTCAGGAGGTTGTGGCGCGTGTGGTCGTCGGTCACCGGGGCTCCTTCGGCTGGTCGATGTGGTCGCCGTACGGGTAGGTGTCGGTGCCGTCGAGGACCGCGTTGATCGTCTGCACGTCGGGTTCGACGTCGTGCTGGTCGCACCAGAGGGCGTATGTCCGCACCCGCTGCACGGCGCCCTCGGCCTCCTCGGCGTGCTGCCGCTGCTCGGTGATTGCGGCCTTGACGACCCGCTGACCGGCCTCCCGGTCGTTGCACAGCAGTTCGATAATGCGCTCGGCCTCGATCAGATCAGCGTGTGCGGCGTTGCGCTCCCGCAGGTAGAGCTCCTTCAGGCCCCGGTGGCCCATGACCTGGCGGCGGAGCTTGTCGGTCCCGTCGCGGGCGGCGGCAAGCGCCTCCCGGATGTCCGGCGTGATCGCATCGGTTAGGGCATGCGATACCTGGGCTCGCTGCTCGGGAGGCAGGCTGACGTGGTCGCTCAGGTGGAAGGTGAGGGTGACGCGAATCTGGTAGAGAAGCTCGGGGTCTCCGGCGAGGGCGCGGGCGAGCGGCATGGCCTGGGCGGGCAGCCGCAACGGCTCGGGCGGCGGCGTCAGGGACGCGGACAGCGGCACAACACCTTCGGGCACCTGGCCGGGGATGACGTGGACGCCGTGCGCAGGGGCGTCCCGGCGCATCTGCGCGATGACGTCCTCTTCATTGGCACCGGTCAGCGGCCAGGGCGGGACGGGGCGGGGTGCGGGCGGGTGGCTGGGCAGCTCATACTCGCCGTTCGGGTCGCCGCCGTGCGCGCGGTCGGTCATACGTCCTCCAAGGCCCGCTCAAGCGCAGCAGCCGCAACCCACACACCCTGCGGAAGCCGCCCGAACATGAAGCCAGGGCGGATGCTCCCGACCTGGTGATAGATCGCGTCGTGAAGCGCCGCGAGCGCGAGATGTGCCGCCTCGTCCAGGGGCAGCCGACGCGGCGGCACGGGATCGGCGACGATCGCGCCGGTCACGCCTGGCCCCGCGCGATCTGCGCGTCCCTCTCGGCCTGCTTGCGGCGCTCCATGCGGATGCGTACCCCCTCCGGGGTCGAGGGTGGGGCGATCGGGCGTCCGTCCGGCGTGCGCTGCTCCCGCTCGGCGCGCTCACCGAGGATCTGCTCGGCCACGCGCTCGCGGACCTGCCGCATCTCGGCGAGGAACCACGCCTGGAAGTCCTCCTCAGTGCGGAAGGTGATGCGGGCGACGTCGTCCCCGTAGTGGCTGCACTTGCGGAAATCGACCTGCCCCGCGTCGAACGCGCGAGTCAGCGCGGCCGACGCGACGGGCGAGACATCTTCGGGCTTCATCGGTCCTCCAGGTGGACGGTTCGGTGCGCGGACAGGTCCCCGCCCCACTCGTCAGGGCGGCAGTTCGGGGCGCACCGCCGGACCCCGCCACGCGGGTCAGGGACGTCCCCGTGGAAACGCGGGATCAAATGGATATGCAGGTGATCGACGCTCCGGCCGGCGGCCTTGCCCTCGTTGACGCCGACCGTCCAGGCATCCGGATGGTGCTCGGCATCAAGGAGCGCGCGGGCCTCGGTGAGCAGCGACCACGCCTCGAACACCTCGTCCGGCGACAGCTCCCACAGCGACACGATGTGGCGGCGCGGCACGATCTCCACGTGGCCGCAGTTCGCGGGGAAAGTGTCGAAGCGGGCATAGAACCGCATCGACTCGCAGAGGATCTTGTGGCCGGGCACGCAGAACAGGCAGTCGCCTGGCGTGGGGGCGCCGGTCACGGCTCGCCCCGCGCGATCCGGGCGTCCTCCCGGCGGCACGCGCACCCGCCGCACACATCGGCCTCCACATCCACGCAGCGCCGCGCCTCAATCTGCCCGGCCACCCGCTCGCGGACCCGCCGCTCGCCAGCGCACACCCCGTCCCTCGCCTGGTTCAGCCCCATCGCGAGCACGACCAAGTCCTCGACCGCGTCAGCAGGGATCGCCCACTCGTCCACATCGGCGAGACCCACACCCCGATCCCAGGCCACGCCGAGAACCGAGACGACGGTGACATCCGCATCGTCGGCGTCGTCGGCGTCATGCAACTCAACGAGGCGGTCCCGGATCACGGCGATGCCAGCGGGCCCAGTGTGGACGTGGACGCACCGGCCAGCGGTGCCACCGAAGACGAGCGCGGCGCCGAGGCGTCTGGTGGTCGAGTCAGGCATGGGTGTGGTCCTTTCGTGCATGGCGCTGACGCTCCCTGTGTGGGCCGGGCGGTGCTGGGTCATGACGCGGCCCTCATGCATCGAGCCCTCCGATCGGGTAGGAGTCGGCGGTCCCAGCGATCACGCCGGGCCGGCCCTCCCGGAGCCGCGCCGCCACGTCGACGAGCGCGGCCGCCGCACGCTCGATCCGGCCGAGGTCGCCGGCGTCGATGCCGTCGAGGGACTGCGCGGCAGCCTCCCGGGACGTGTGCTCGTCCGGGGTGTTGAGGAGGGTGGCGATGGTTGCGCCGGCGGCGATGGACAGGCGCGCGGTTGCGAACATGTCGCCGAGCTCTGCGAGGGGGTTGGTGGGGTCAGGCATGGGGGGTTCCTTCGGGTGGGCGGCGGAGGCGCCGCGGGGACGGGATTACCTCGGCCGCGCCGGATGGGCGGCGTACGAGGACGTTGCGGGGGCCGCTCTTCGGCTGGTGGTGCCAGTGCAGCCAGGCCGGGCGCTCAGCGGGCGGGTGCTGGCGGGAGGTGCCGCGCCACTGCTGCAGGACGGTCACCCGCTCGGGCGGGGTACGGCGGCCGGAGAGGCGGTCGCCGGGGTCGAGGTAGCAGCGGCCCAACATGCTCATGACCGCGCCGCCTCGCTCACGACCGCGGCCTGGCGCCCGCCGGTGACCGCGTCCCAGAGGGCTCGCGCCCATTGCGCGTCGCCGAGCGCGGTGTGCCGGTCGAACTGGTCCGGGTCGACTCCCACCGCACCCGACAGGGTGTTGGAGTTCCACGGCAGGTCGGTGACCAGAGTTGGGCCCCGGTCGACCGCATCGTGCGGCAGATCCCGCCGCGCCAACTCCTCGGCCGCCTGCCGGAACACGCCGTGCACCCACCCTGCCGCGAGGGCTTCGGTGTCGATGAGGTGGTAGTGCCAGCCAGGCGCCAGCCCGAACTGGTCGAGGAGCCGCGCAATGCGCTCGGTGTCGAAGTTCGGAACCGCCCCGACAATGTGGGGCCGCTCGCCCATGGGCACGGCGCTCGGCATCAGCGCCGCGATCTCCTTCGCGGCCTGCTTACGCGACCTGACATCGGGGTGCCAGCGAGACGTGTCCGAGGCGGGGAACCGGTTTCGGTGATCGGTCAGGAACGGCTCGGGTAGCGCGCTGCAACGCTGGACGTCGTGCTGGATGAACATGTGGGTCGTGCGCTCCGTGCCGTCCGGGGCACGCACGATCGCGGCGAACTCCCAGATGTCGTCGTCCGGGCGGAGGCCGGTGGTTTCTGTATCGAGGAAGATGAGACTGCTCACGGTTGCTCCTTGATGAGGTCGTTGAGGAGTGCGCGCTCGTAGGCGGCCTTGTAAACGTCCGGGCCGGCGTCCGGACCGTGCTCGGCGTTCCAGTCGATGACCGCCCGCCAGCACTCCCCCGCCAGGACGTGATGCGTGCGGTGCAGGACGCAGTCCCCCAGCAGCTGCTCGGGCGGGTCCGGCTGGGTGACGATCAACGTCAGGTGCGGGCCGCTCACGACGCGGCCCCATCGGGCGCGCCCGGCCCGGACACCAGCCGATACCCGGTCCGGCGCTCCCGGCCCGCCCGGGTGGTGCCGGTGGCGTAGAGCGCCGACACCAGAATCGACCGCGGATACTTCCCCGTCGCATGGTCGACCACGTCAGCGCGGCTCGTCCCCGGCGTGTACGCCACCACGCGAATCAGGAACCCGCCGCGCGGGTCGCAGCTGGCGTAGACCTGGCCCGGCTCGATGGCCACCGGCGCGGGCGGGGCGGGGTTGGTGTAGCTCAAGGTCGGCTCCGGGCGGCCGATCATGACCCGCCTCCCGGGCGGCACACCGCGCACGGCCCGTTCTTATATCGCTCGACCGCGCGGTCACACGGCAGTGTGACGACCTCCCACTGAGGGTCTTCCAGGCCGCGTGCCTTGGCCCACTCACCAACGGGCGGGTAGGCGTCGGCAACGATGCACGCATGCCCGCACTCGGCGTGGATGAGGGCGGCAACGAGACGCTCAGACGGCGGCAGTGCGCTCATGATGCGGCCCCCGTCAGGTCGAGCAGCCGCCGCGCCTCATCGAGGCGACGCCAGTCCCCCGGGTCCCCGCCGGCGTCCGGATGGAACCGGCGCGCGAGGAACCGGTACACCTTCGGCGGTGGCGACGTGCTCACATCGAGGCCGAGCACCCGCGCCTTCTCCCCCATCCAACGGACCGCCTCGTCCGCCGAAGCGAAGCCCGCCACCGGCGCCGCGAGCGCACGCCACCCGATGTACTGCTCACCCCGTTTGGTGACGCCGTACCGGTCGACGGCACGCAGCGCACCCAGGGCAAGGGCGATCCCGCGGACGTTGTCCTGCCACCCGGTGAACTGATCCGTCGCATACCGGAGCGGCCCATGCTCGGACTCGAACGAGATGACCACCCCGGGGTGCCCTACCTTGGCGTTCGCCTTCAGCATCCCGTCCCGGCGGCGGATGTCGTCCTCGGCCACGTCGACCTGCATGACGACCAGGTCGGCGCCGAGCCAGCCCGCCTCACGGCCGAGCTTCTCCAGCGTGTCGGCCCACCCGGCGCGGAAGAACGCGCGGGTCCGGTCGGGGGTTTCGGGGTCGGTCCAATGACCGAGCGGCCTGATCTCGTATCTCATACGCCACCTCCAGTGGCCTCGTCGGTCAACACGGCGAGCCCGGCAGCCACCTTCGGATGCGCAGCCACCACCCGCTCCAAATGCGCCCGCGAGAACCGCACACCAGACCCCAGAGCATTGGCGACCTGGAAGTGCTGCAGCGCCCGCCCATCCAGGAGCGCAGCCGCGCCACCGCGGCCGGCAACCAGGTTGTCCCGAGCGCGCACATCGAGCGCCTCGCCGACGACACGGTGCTCCCGCGCCCGCACCGCCTCAACCTCGAACACGGCACGCTCAGCGGCCAGCTGCGCCGCGGCCGCGACCGGATCGGTGCACGCGTAGCAGCCGGGGCCATGCGCGAGACGGGCCATCACGCGACATCACTGGCCGCGCGGCCCCGCCTCGTGTAGGCGGCCCACTCTGCCCAGCACGGGCGGCACCGCTGCCCGCTCTTGATCCGAGCCCACAGCGGACGGCGCTCGCCACAGCCCTTGCACGTGATGGTGCGGCCGAGCTGCCGGACGGTCACGCCCTTGGGGTGCAGGCCATGCCCAACGAGGACACCAGCGATGAACTCGGCTTCCTCACGGTCAGTGCACGTCAGGTAGAGCAGCGCGCCGGGCGGGGCGATGAACAGGTAGATCGTCCGCGCGGCGATGCCGGGGCGCCCTGAGTGCAGCGCCCACCACGCCATGGCGTCTCGGTCCTGCCCGCCGATGGAGTTCAGGAAGATCTCGTCAACCTCTACGACCCACTCGATCAGGTCCTCGGGGTCGAACAGCGTCAGCGTCTCGGCGGTCACGCGGCACCCCCGGTCAGCGCCTGCAACCGGCCCTGCACCACCTGCGGCACCCGCGCCCGCTGCTCCGCCGTCAACTGCAGATCATCAAGAACCTGCTCCAGGACCTGCACATACGAGCCCGCGATCTGCTCATACACCTGAACGACCCGCTCCGACACCCCGGCATCGATCGCAGCCTTCGCCACCCGCGCCAGATGCTGACGCTCCTGCTGATACAGCAGCACCCACGCATTCGGCGTCGCCTTCCGCTTCACCTCCAAGCCCCCACCGATCTGATCCCCGTCCCGCCCGTACACCGCAGGCCGGTCAACCTCCTCTGCCACGCCCCACACGACCTCGTCCCGATCGAGCTCGGCCACCACCGACGCCAGCCACGCCACGTGACCCGCCGTCCGATGCACCTCCTCCAGGAGCGCCTGCCCTGGATCCACCTCGATCGGAACCCCATACGTCGCCGCCGCCAACGCCGCCCGCCCCCGATGCATCGACAACTCAGCCGACTGCCCCGCATGCATCCGGCACCGATCCAGCCCGATGATCCGCGTCCCGTGACAGCGGCCACCGCCACGCGACTCCTTCCGGTTCCGGACGCACTCCCACCGGTGGTGCTCCTCGCACCACACCGCACCCGCGGCATCACGCCGCATGGGGCCGTCACCCGCATGGGGTTCCCTGCTCACGGCTTCGCCTCCGGGACGGCCAGCGCGCTCCCAGCAGGCCGGTGAGCGCAGTTGCAGCGCCGCCCCGACCCGTACCTACCGCCATCCGGGGGCGGCCCGTCCACGCACTCCTCCGCCCCATGGCCCCGGTTCCTGCAGCCGTGGCACGTCATCGTCCCCGGCCAGTTCCCGCCGCAGCAGCAGCGGCCTTCGGTCAGCGAGTGGTGCTCACCGCACGGGGAGCCGGTCAGGCAGCCGACACGGCCGCGCGCTGTCGGGCGGTTGATCGGGTTCGTGGGCTGGAGGAGGGGGACGGGGGTTTTCCGGTCGAGGGGCTTGCCGGCCATCACGCGCCCGCCTCTCGGCAGTCGGTGTCGATGGGCAGTTCCACGGTCACGCCGTTCGACTCCTCGGCCCAGGCGTGCGCCGAGTTCGCGCGGTCCCGGCCGGTGAAGGTCGCGAGTTTGCCGTCGCCCTGGATGACGAGGTGGACGACGTCGCCCGTGTCGAGGTCGTCGTCGGTGTAGGCGTGGGTGGAGGTGGGTTGGAGTCGGGCGTGGTCGCGGATGGTGCCGGCGATTTCGCCGAGGACGGCTTCTTTCGTCCAGTCGGTGTCGAAGGTGAGGGAGATGGTGATGCTCACGATGCGGTCCTTTCGATGAGGTAGGGGTTGCCGCAGGGCGGCTTCCGGAAGGGTGAGTTGGGCTCTGCCGAGTGGGTGTGTGGTCGGTGGCAGTGGGGGCAGTCGGCGACGAGGAGGAGGAGGCGGCCGCTGCCGGGGCCTCGTCGTTCGGCTGCTTCGGCCCGGCCGCGGGTGATGCACACGTCGACGGGTTTTGGCTTTTTGGTGTGGTCGCAGACGATGACGCAGACTCGGCAGGAGCCTCTGCCTTCGGGGTGGTGGCAGCGGCGGCAGTGGGGTCGGCAGGTGGTGTCGGGGAGTTTCGTGAGGTCGGGGAGGGGGCGGTAGTAGCTGGCTGGCGGTCGGGCTGGGGTGGGTTTTGGTTTGGGGGTGCGCCAGTCGGGGGGGAGGGTGGCCCAGGGGTCTGTGGTGGGGGTGGTCATGGGTGTCGGGCTCCGGTGTTTGTGCTGGTCAGGACTTCTTCCGCACTTAATACGCACTTAATACGCAAGGCCGTTTCGGTGTTTCCGCAGGTCAGCGCCTTAATACGCTTAATACGCTTCTTACGCGGGGTTGGGTGAGTGGGAGGGGTCTCTCGCGTATGTACGTCATCCTGTACTTTACTTAGTAATCTTCCCACTTCAGAGCCACTATCTTTCCGATACTCAACTCTGTGCAACTGATCCCGTACACGTCTCTCACTCTCTCGGCCCGGATAAAGCGTATTAAGCTGAATAAGCCCACTGACCTGCGAAAACGGCTGCGTATTAAGGGGGGTGCGGACCTTAATCCGCACCTGCGTACAAAGCCCTCCCCGCGGCGTCGCGCCGCGGCGGTCACGCCGACTCGGCGGCATACCCGTCGCCCCCGTCCGCGTCCCACAGGCTCGACTGCTCCGGCGGGCGGCGCCGCACCACCGTCTTCGGACGGCCGGCGGTGGGGATCTCCGCCGATTCGTACTCCTCCATCTCGATCAGCGCGTCCATGAGCGCGTCGAGCTGGGCGCGGGTCTTGTGGTTGCGGAACAGGTCCTTGGCGATGTGGGTGCGGGTGACGCCCTGGATGCCGAACCCGTCGACGTACTCCATGAGCTTGCCGAGGTCGGGGTTGCCGATGGCGCCGCCGAACACGTAGCCGACGGTGGCCTTGACGTACTCCCAGCAGGCGAGGGAGGCGATGAGGTGGACTTCGTCGATCTCGCGGGCGCTGTCGAGGAGGGCGTAGGCGGTGGACAGGCGGATGACCTGGGGGACGGCGCGGGCGGAGACCCAGGCGATGGGGCCTTCGGTGAGGTCGTCGGGGGTGAGTTCGTCGTAGAAGGAGTGCCAGAGGCGGTTGGCGCCGGGGGTGCGTTGCATTCGGCCGTAGCGGCGGGTCTGGTCTTTGGCGCGGGTGAGTCCGGCGGCGAGGTACTCCAGGACGTCGGGGGGTGTGCCGCCGCCGTCGGGGAGTTTTTTGGAGCGGATGGACCAGCAGGGCAGGAACCGGTTGACCAGGCCGCCGGCCATGTCGGAGTCGGTGAGTTTGGCGATGAGTTCTGTGGGGGTGATGTGGCCGATGACGGAGATGTGGTGGCCGGAGGCGGTGAGGGCGTTGACCTTGCGGGTCATGGTCTGGAGGCGTTTGCCGTCCCACACGTCGCGGAGGACTGGGGACAGAACGTTGCCTTCGCGGCGGGCGCGGCCGAGGACGGCTGCGAATTCGGACTCGATGACCATGAGTCGTTTGTCGGTGATGCCTTCGTCGAACCCGTCGGCTTCGGGGTCGGTGCCGTTGGCGTCGCGGACTTGTTCGATGAGCCCTTCGGCGGTGGAGAGGCCGGAGGCGGTGTGGGCGGCGGCGAAGGCGGGGTCGGTTTGTTCGATGATGCGGGTGACGACGTTCCAGCTTGTGCCTTTCATGCCGTTGCTGGTGGGGCCGACGATGAGGGGCCAGAGGCGGGCGGGGTGGATGGCGTCGCCGGCGAACATGTGGGGCTGGCCGCCGAGGTAGGTTCCGGCGGAGGCGAGGAAGGTGAAGAGGATGGCTGCGCCGGAGGCTTCTGTGTAGGGCGCGGTGTATTTGACCGTCTCGCCGGCGAGGCCGTAGAGGGCGGTGTCGGGGAGGCGTGGTGGTGGGGTCATGCGCCCCCCTCCGCGGCTGGGGTGGGGAGTGCGGCCCAGGGGTCGGTGGGTGGGTTGAGGGGCTGGCCGGTGTGGTAGTCGATGGGGCCGCCGGTGTATTCGCGGTGGCCGCGGCGGATGTAGGCGGCGGTGTAGGTGTCGGGTTCGGGGTCGTCGCCGCGGGTGTGGCGCCAGAGGTTGCCGGGTTCGGTGCGGGTGAGTTCGAGGTGGGTGTGTGTGGGGTGCCCGGCGCGGCTGCGGACGGCGGGGGCGACTTCGGTCCAGCGGGCGGCCATGTCGTCTTCGGCTTGGGCGTAGCCGGTTTCGTAGCCGTGCTGGAAGAAGAGGAGGGCGGCTTCGTGGTAGCCGGCGTTGTAGGAGGCGTGGTCGCGTTCGGTTTGGTCGCCGATCTGGTTGACGAGGGTTTGGGCCTGCTGGATGAGCCGAGCGAGGCTGTTCTGCTCGGTGGTGTCGGTGTCCACGCTGGCCCCCTTTGGCTGGTGGTGCTGGTGTGGTTTAGAAGAGCTGGGCCTGCGTTGTTGCGGGCTCCGGCTGGTGCGCGGGGTTGAGGGGTTGTTGGTGGACGGTGGGGCCTGCTCGGGCGACCCATGAGCGGTGTTGTCGGAGGTGGCCGTCGCAGGTGAGGGCGGCGCGGTAGGTGATGGGGCCGGTGCCGTGGGCGGTGAGGAGGGTGGTGGCTGCTGTGGGGCAGGCGGGGGTGGCGCAGTGGTTCATGTGAGGTCCGTGGGGAGGAGGTAGTGGTCGAGGGTGTGGGGGTCGTGGCGGCGGCGTGGCGGTGTGAGGGTCCAGGTGAGGGTGAAGGTGATGTGGCCGGCGAACATGGCGAGGGCGTAGAGGGTCATGCGGCGTCCTCCAGGTCGAGTTGGACGGGCGCGGTTGCGGCGGTGAGGACGCGGTCTCGCCAGGCGAGGGCGTAGGTGAGGCAGTTCGCGCAGTTCTTGTGGCCGGAGCATCCGGGGAGGGGCGGGTTGCGGCGGGCTTGGTAGGACCAGGCCATGGAGTCGGCGGTGGTGAGCCAGCGGCCGTAGCGCTGGAGGCCGCTGGTCTTGACGCCGAACCCGTGGAGGGGGAGGTCGAGGTGGGCGAGCTCGCGGAAGATCGCGGCGATCTCGGTGGTGTTCTGGCGGCGGCAGACGGAGCCGACGCCGACGACGGGGTACTGCTCGGTGAGGCGGACGCCGGCGGCCTCGTACATGTCGACGCAGCGCACGTAGTCGTCGATGGTCCAGCCCTGCAGGACGGGCATGACCGGGTTGTCGCCGTGCCCGTGGGCGGGCCAGAGCGCCTCCAGTTCCACGAAGTTGGCGACCGTGCGTTCTTGATGCTCGCGGACGGTGAGGCCCGTGCGGGCGAGCATGTGGGGCTCGACCATCCAGTCCTGGGGTGCGGCCCAGGCGATGTCGCCGATCTCGTCGTCGTAGCGGATCAGGGCCTCGACGTACTCGGCGGGGGTGGTGATCCAGCGGCCGTGCATGGACAGTTCGGTGAAGCCTCCGGAGTCGACGGCGTAGTGCCGGTACTCGGGCCGGGGTAGGCGCTTGATGGGGGCGAGGACGCGGTGGGAGATGAAGAGGCTGACGTCGCGGGGTGCGGTGATCAGCCAGCGCGGCCGGTGGGTGCCGAGGTAGAAGTTGAATGCTTGGTCGTCGCAGATCACGGTGCTCCCCCGAAGGTGAGCTGGACGGCGTCGTGCCGGGTCTTCCAGGGGGGGTCGGGGGTGACGGGGATCCCGGCGGCGTGGGCTTTGCGCGCGCAGTCTTCGGCGCCGTGGGAGCCGTGGGGCATGGGCTTGTCGCAGGCGGGCTTGGCGCACAGGTCGATGAAGGCGAGGCAGATGTGGGCACCGGCCTGGACCATGGCGGTGTTGCGGCGACCGCCGGCCGCGGCCTTGTAGCGGCGCCACTCGGCGGGGTGCCGGACGATGCGGTTGTCGGGCAGGCCGCGGAGTCTTGCCCACCGGTCCGCGATGGCGTCGGCGCCCTGTTTGCATGCGCCGTGTACGAGGACGAGGTCGGGATGCGTGGTGAGGAGTTCGTCCAGCGCGGCGTGGATTGGGGCGTGGTTCTTCCACGTCCTGGATCCGGTGACCAGGACGCGGTGCGGGGCGGGGCCGGAGCCCCGCGTGGCCGGGGTGGTGGCCGCGCGGGGTCCGGTGTCGGGGCTGGTGGTCATTCGGTGGGGGTCCCGCGCATGACCTGGTGGGACGGCTGGTCGCCGCCTTCGGGGGTGAGGCTGGTCTCCAGGTTCTTGATGACGTCGAGGACGGCGTCGCGGACGACGGCGGCCGGGTCGTCGAGCAGGTAGGTGATGGACAGGTCCCCGCTGGCGACGCGGTACCGGAACCGGGCGTTGACCTCGGCCGCGTTGGCGAAGTCGAAGGGCGCGACCCGGATCGTGAACTGGGTGGGGACGTCGAACTTCCCGGACTCGCCGGCGCGGGCGTCGGTGGTCTCTTCCCAGTTGAGGCGGCGGCTGCCGTTGGAGAGGGTGACGCCGCTGGAGAACTTGACCTTGGTGGATGCTTCCAGGGTGGAGGCGATCTCCAGCATGGTCGCCGCGTTGGGGTTGAGGATGTCGTCGAGGTGGTCCTCGATGTACTCGGCGAAGGCGACCTGCTTGAACGCGGTGCGGTCGTGCTTCGTCCAGTCGGCCCACCGGTCGGTGGGGGTCATGCGGAGGATGAGGCGGTGCTGGCCCCAGTCGGCGCCGTCGCGGGTGTGGGCGTCGAGGACGGCGGTGATCTGTGCCTTGTCGACGTTGACGTAGATCTCGGACGCCGGGGTGGAGTGCTTGCGGAAGTAGACGAGGAACGAGTTCAGGTCGTCGACGTAGACGTTGCCGGTCTTGCGCTTGGGCTGGTTGAGGTACTCGTCGCCGGTGAAGTCCCAGACTTCGCGGCCGCCGTCGCCGGAGGGGGTGAGGTAGAGCTTCCCGGCCTGGACGCTTTGCGGTGGGGTGGTGTCGCGGGCTGTGTTGATGACGGCCTGGATGTTGTCGGTCTCGGTCACGTGCTGCCCTTCTCTGATGGGTTACTGGCCGGGCTGGTGGGGTCCGCCGTCTTGGTCGCGGTGCGGACGTAGGTCTTGAGCGCTTCGTCCATGCGGTCCTGGGCGTGGTCCAGGTCGAAGGAGTCGCCGGCGGTCTCGCGGCCGTTGCCCCATTCGGTGGCGGCGAGGTTGAGCGCCGCGGTGATGACGCCGGTTCGGGCGTTCTCCATCGCGCGGGTCATCTCGTCGGGGGTGGGGCTCACTGGCCGGCCCTTCGGAGGTCGCCGCCGTCGGGCTGGCCGCGGGTGACGGTGCGGAGGTCGGGGAGGGCGAGCTGTCGGGGGTCGTCGCGCAGGAGGTTGCCGCCGGAGTCGGCGAAGAACACCGACTCGATGGGCTCTTCGGCGGGCATCTTGAGATCGCGGCGGGCGGTGACGTTGAGGGCGGTGCTGCTGCCCTTGCGGGGGGCGACCTCGAACTTGAGGGTGAGGGTGCCCTTGCGGCCGAGGTCGCGGACGGCGGTCACGAGGTCCTGCATGTCGCCGGCGATCTGGGTGGCGAACTCGCCGCCGTTGATGTCCTGGAGGATCGCGGCGAACGGGCGGACCCGGCCTGCGTCGTCCGGCTCGATGTTGTTCGGCTGGTCGGTCACTTGCGTGCCCCTTCCTGGGGTTGTTGTGGATGGGTAATGCGCGGGTTCAGAGGACGGATCAGGCGGCGGTGACGACATCGCCCGGGGCTCGCCGTTCGGGATCGACGTCTTGGGGGGTGTGGATGACGGCTCGTAGCCGCGCCCCGATCCATGCGCCGACCTGGGGAGAGACGGCGTTGCCGAATCCGTCGACCTGGTGGCGGGCCGAGCCCCAGACGATGAAGGTTCCGTTGTGGTCGGGGAAGTCGACGTCGAAGCCGCAGCCGCGGCCGACTTCGTGCGCGGCCATCATGCGGAAGTAGCAGTCCTCCAGAGGGAGGTCCGCGAGCTTGGCCCGCCATTCGGCCATGAGGAGCGCCGTGGTGTCGTGCGCGGTGAGGGTGCCGAGCGGGTCGCTCATGGGGTGCGGGGCGGTGCCGTGGCTCGGGCTCGTGCCGTTCTGCTTGTACCAGCCGGAGAACAGCAGTCCGTGCCCGGCGCCGTCGGCGACCACCGTGTTCAGCGGCTGATCGACACCGGCCACACGACGGTCGGTCCCCTCCCGGAACTGCACGGTGCCAGCGGCGGTGAGGACTCCGGGAATTTGGTCGGAGGTGACGGTCGGCATCGCTTCGGCGTGCGTCGCGGAGAGGGTGTTCTGCCGGTACGGGACGACCCCGGCCGACACCACAGCGAGCGTCTCCGAGCCGCCCTGTGTGGGCAGCGGCGTATCGACGCCGCGGGGGCCGCCCTGGTAGTTGTCGACCGCGAGCAGGATCGCCTTCTCGTGGGTCGAGGTCACCGTGTCCATCGGTTGGGCGAGGTTCTTGCCGTCGCCGTTGTGTCGGTGCGCGGCGAACACCGCGCCCGCGGACAGGAGCGCCGTCTCCTGCTGGCTGGTCTGCGTGGCCAGCGGCTGGGTCAGGGTCCGTTCTGTGCCGTGCACGCCTTTCGCCGGCATGAGGATCGCCGGGAACTCCGCGAACTTCTGGCGGCACTTCTCCGCGCGGGCCATCGTGGAGGGCGCCATCGGCCCCTTGGTGATGGTGCCGGTCTTCTTGTCCTTGAATTCCTTGATCGGTTTGTCGCCGATCCGGGTCCCGAGGTTGGTCAGGTCCAGCGCGTTCAGCGACGGCGTCATCAGCGGGACGACCGGGCGGCGGCAGGACGGGCATGTGTACTCGTACTGCGCGCCGTACCGCACCGATCCCGTCGGGGGGATCCCGGTGCGCCAGGTCCACACTGCTGCGACGTCCTTGTCGCAGCGGTGGCACTGCGCCGCCGGGCGGTGGTCGAGGTCGGGGTCGCGCAGGGCCTTGTCCCAGAACGCGATGTACAGGCGGTCGCGAGACTGCGGAACGGCGAAGAACATCGAGTTCAGGTACAGGACCCGGTGCTTGTACCCGAGGGCGTCGAACTGCTTGAGCCACCACCTGTAGGTGGTTCCGTCGCCGTACTTCTTGCCCGGCACCTGCTTGCCCCACGAACTGAGTTCGGTGGTGCATTCGACGAGGATCAGCCGTGGGTGGTGTTCGGCGGCGTAGTGCAGGACGCAGTTCGCGGTCGCCCGGTCTCGCTCGGACCGTGTCACCCGCGCCTCGAACTCGGGGTCGGGTAGGTCGAACAAGGCCATGCCCTGCTCGTACGCCTTGACCGTGTTCGCCTGGGAGTGGTTGACGCAGCTCACGCCAGCGACGAGCAGGTCACCTGCGGGGAGGTCTCGGGCGGAGTGGTAGTCCGCGGCGTCGGGGTCGACCAGGTCGGCGATCCAGTGCTCGGCGTGGGGGTGGTTTGCCTCGTGGACCTCGACCTTGTACGCGTTGTGGTTCGCAGCCATGATCGTGGTGAATCCTGCGATCTCGATTCCGCGGGTGAGCCCACCGAATCCGCTGAAGAGGTCCACGGCGATGAGGTCGTCGTGGCGGAACCGGCGGCGTCTGCTGGCCGGCCGATGAGTGGCGGTCTGGTTCGCCTTCTTGGAGCGGCCCATCAGTTGGTCTCCCTTCGTGTCAGGTCGGGCCAGGCGACTTTGTCGAGGGCGGCCCGCCGGTTCTTCGGCATGGCCACGAGGGGGTGGCCGAGGCGGTCGAGGCCCATGGCGCGGAGCCACCAGGCGTCGCACTCGTCGTCAGTGGGGAACTCCAGCCCGGTCCGCTTGTAGGCGGCCATGGACATGTCCCGCTTCTCCGCCTTGGCCGTGCCAGTGGCGTAGATCTTCAGGTGCATGGTGTTCACCAGGGCGACGGCGGCGCCGGCGCGGTGGCAGGCGAGGCGGACGTTGCCGCTGATCTCGGCGAGCCGGTGCGCGGCGGCGGAGCGGATGCCGGGGGTGTAGTCCTCGATTACGGCGAGGTCGACCGGCTGCTCGCGCAGGTGCCGCTCGATCTCGCTGGTGATGTGGTCCATTCGGTCGAGGTCGGCGAGGAGGGTCCGCTTGCCTTTGATCTTGGGTTCGCAGATGGCGAGGGTGGTGCCGTCGGGGAGGGCGACGCCGGAGCGGCCGGCGGCGAGGTCGAGGCCGATCACCCGCGGGCCCGGACCGGGTGCGGGCTTCCTCGGCTCCGGCCGTGCCCCGGACGTCTGCCCCTCTCCCGGCAGCGGGATCACGATCTGCGCGCCGCTCACGCCGACACCCCGTCCGCCTCTGCTTCGAGCCCGATCAGGTCGAACAGCGTCGGTGTCCGTGCCTCCCGCGCCACGCTCTCGACGTAGGCGACCCCGTCGGCGAAGTAGCGGGGGTTCAGCTCGATCCCGATCCCGCGGCGGTCGAGCTTGAGTGCGCAGTACGGGACCGTCATCAGCCCGCCGAACGGGTCGAACACCGTCTCCCCCGGCATGGAGTACTGGACGATCAGCCGGTCGACGATGTCGAACTGCAGGGGGCAGAGGTGCATCTGCTGGCCCTTGCGTTCCTGCAGCATGTTGAGGGTGCGCATCCGCGCGATGTCGGTCCACACGTCCGGATGCCACGAGGGCGGCTGCAGCAGCATGAACCCGGACGGGAGGCGGCGGCGCGCTTCGAGGACCTCCCCCAGTTCGATGTGCTGCTCGTAGTCGTAGACGTGGGTGAGGTTGTGGTCGCGGAACAGCTTGAACACCTGGTCCGCGGGGAGCTCCGCGATCTCCTCCGGCAGCAGCGGCCTGTCGCCGTTGGAGCGGGCGAAGCCGTGGGCGTCGACCTGCCACCGCGCCCGGCTGAAAGCGTTCTTGTCCTTGACGACGGGCGCGTCGGCGTACCCGTTGCTGCTATCGGTTGGCGGCTTGCGGAACAGCAGCATGTACTCGGGTAGGCCGGCGCCCATCTTCGAGCCGTCCTTGCATTGCTCAGTCCAGCCGAGCCGGTAGGTCTGGTTGTTCTCCCGGACCACGTCGGTGACGATCGTTTTCATGCCGAGGAACGCGAACCCGTGCCGCATGTAATGCGTGATCGCTTCGGCGTGGAAAGGCTGGACGGTCTGGAACCCCAGCCCTGTGATCCCGCCGGGGGCGATGCGGTCCTTGACGTGGATCGCGGCGACCCGGCCCGGGCGGAGGACTCGCAGTAGTTCCGGGGTGAGGTAGTCCATTTGCGCCCAGAAGTGCGCGTTGTCTTCGGAGTGGCCGAAGTCGTTGTAGGAGGGCGTGTATTCGTACTGGGTTGAGAACGGGATCGAGGTGACGATCAGGTCGATGCTGTCGGTGTCCATCCGGCGGGTCTCGTCGACGGTGTCGTTGTTGACCAGCCGGTACCTGTCACCTGCCGCTTCCTGGCGTTGGACGCCGATGGAGCGGGCGAGGGTCTGCGTCATCGCCTCGTGGGACAGTCCGTATTCGCGGATGATTTCGCCCATGCGGGCGACCATTTCTTCGTGCGCGGCCCATTTGCGTTCGAGGCTGGCGCGGACGTCGCGCTCGGCCTCGGTGTAGATCAGGTCGATGCGGACCGGTTCGGTCTGCAGGAACCGGTGGATGCGGTGCACGGCCTGGATGAAGTCGGCGAACTTGAACCCGATCCCGACGAAGACCGCGCGGTGGCAGTGCCGCTGGAAGTTGCAGCCGCTCCCGGCGATGACGGGCTTGGTGGCGAGGTGGGTGATCTTCCCGTCGGAGAAGTCGATGATCCGGCGTTCGCGTTCGTCCAGGTCCTGTGATCCCCACACCGTCACGGCTTCGGGGAGGGCGGCCTCGATGGCGTAGCGTTCGGCCTCCAGGTCGTGCCACAGCAGGAAGTGCTCCCCCGGCGACGCGTCGACCAGCTGCCGCATCTTGGCGACCCGGGCCGGCAGGCTGTCCCGCTTCTCCGCGGCGGCCTGCTGGACGCCGAGGGCGGCGTTGCGCCACAGGGCGCCGCGGCCGTGCCGGTCGAACTCCTCGACCTCCCCAGAGGGGATCTCGTGCCAGCGGACGTCCAGCGGCGGTAGCTCGTACCCCTCGTCGGAGTGGCCGAGGTCGCTCGGCTTCTGCAGGAACAGGGCCCACGAGGCGACCCACAGCCAGAACTCGCGCTCCATGTGGGGATGGAGGGTGAGCTTGTCGGCCTTGGTGGAGTCGCGTTTGAAGAAGCGGGTCTTGGCCTGCCCGACGTCCATGACGTCGAGGAACGCGGCGTAGGCGAGGAGCTCGATGTATTCGTTGGGGGACGGGGTGGCGGTGGCCACGAACCGGTACCCGGCCTGCCCTTCGTACAGGCGCATCAGTTCGCGGAACGTTTTGGTTCCGCCGAGGCCTCGCAGGATCGCGGCTTCGTCGAGGGAGATGACGTCGAATTCGCGGGGGTCCAGGCGGCCGTCGCGGACGGTCTCGTAGTTGGTGGTGTAGATGCCGTTGTCGTCGGCTTCGGCGGCGGTGCGGATGAAGCGGACGGTGAGGTCGAGGAGTTGGGCGTCGCGGGCGAATTCCTGGCGGACGCCGAGGGGCAGGACGATGAGGCCGCGGCCGCGGCCGAGTTTGGCTAGGACGAGGCGGATGGTCTCCAGCTGGATGAGGGTCTTGCCGAGGCCGAAGTTGGCGAAGATGGCGCGGCGGCCGCCGCGGACGGCCCAGATGACGGCGTCGCGCTGGTGGGGTTTGAGGACGGGGTTGACTTCGTCGGGGTGGACGTCGAGGCCGGTGGTGGTGGCGAGCTGGGCTTTGGCTTCGAGGAACGCCCGGTAGTCCTGGGTGGTCACCACAGGGTCACCTCCGCTAGGTCCGCGGCGGCCTTGACCGGGGTGCATGGCCATGCCACCAGGTTGGTTTCGCGCTGGATGGTGGGGCTGCCTGTGCAGGTCGCGCAGATCGCGGCGCCGGGGGCGAGTGCGCTGGCGTCGGCGGTGAGGGTGGAGCCGAGGACGAGTAGCGGCCCCGGTGCGGATGCCCGGTGGTGTTCGGCGAGCGAGGCCTGCAGCTCGGGCAGGTGCGGGATGTCCGGGCGGGCGATGGTCGGTGGGGTGGTGAGGGGGACGGTGGCTTCGGTGAACTGGTGGTCGTCGCCGGCGCGGGTGTAGGTGATGGTGTCGCCGGTGACGGTGATGTCGTGGCGGGTGGAGGCGTCGCCGATGTTGTTGGCGAGGATCCAGTCGAGGTGTGTTTCCCAGTCGTGCCGGGGGATCCAGTAGGGCTCGTAGGCGTGGAACCGCCAGGGGGTGCCGGTCATAGGTCTTCCTTCGGGGGCCGGTGGCGGCGGACGTGGACGCCGGGTGCCCGGTCGGGTCGGTCCCAGGCGCCGATCGTCGTGTCGTCGGAGTCGGGGCCGTGCACGCTGTCGGGCATGCCGTCGGTGTGGATCGGGGCGGTGTGGTGGCCGCGGGTGAAGGCCCGCAGCATGAGTGCGCCGGCGGCGGCGAGCATCAGGAGGTGCGGCATCAGACGGCCTCCCCGCACGGCACCGGCCGCAGCATCGCCGGCGCCGGGACACCGGCGATCGCGGCGAGTTGCTCGACACCGTCCTCGGCACCCTCGATCAGCGACACGGCGGCGACATAGCCGGGGTAGGCGTCAGCCAGCTGCGCGCGGTCGAGGATGTCGGCGCGGGCGATGGCCTCGATCAGCGCCCGCCTGAACGGGCCGGGCTCGGTACCGCGGTGGCCGTACTCGTGGAGGACGTGCCCGGCCGTGGCGGCGGTGATGACCGGGCGGCGGACGAGTTCGATGGTCCGGGACTGGCCTCGGCCGCCGGTGCGGCGGATGTAGCCGCCCCGTTCCAGGGCCTTGAGCTGACCGGCGACGCTGCTGGTGGAGGCGAGGCCGACGGCGTCGCCGATCTCCCGGATGGAGGGCGGGTAGCCGCGGTGCCGGATGGCGTCGTGGATGGCGGCGAGGATGTTCTCCTGCCGCTCGGTGAGGGGCGTGGTCTCAGACACGGCCGGCCTCCAGGTTGTCCTGCCGCCGTTCACGGGCGGCGTGGTAGACCGACAGCGGCACCCGCGCCCACATGTCCAGGCGCACCTGCTCTTCGGCGGGCGCGACCTTCCAGGTGACCCAGACCGCGCCGTCCATCTCCTTCAGGCCGGGGGTGTGGATCCGGTTGTGGTCGTAGTCCTCGACCTCGGCGGGCATGCCGGGTAGGCCGATGTGGGGTTCGGCTGGCGGTTTGCAGCCGGACATTTGGGCGGCGATCAGCTTGCCGCCGCGGGTGCGGCGGTCGGGGACGAACACGTCTCGGGCGTCGAAGCGGGTGCGGCGCCATCCGCGGAGCGGGAGTTCGATGTCGTCGCGGGGGGTGATGCCGACGATCCAGCGGTCGCCGAAGGCGGTGCCGACGATCCAGGTGCGGCCGGGGAAACCGAGGTCGGTGAGGAGTTGTGTGGCGTTGCGGCGCCATTGGGTGAGGGTTCGGTTGTGGCGGTTGCGGTGGGTGAGGACGGCGGGGTGGGTGGTGCGGTAGACGGTGAGGTCAGACATGGCCGACACCGCCGTCCAGGATGCGGCCCATGCACTCGATGGCTATGCGGGCCTGGTCCCATTCGTGGGTGATCGCGGCCTCGTCCTGCATGGCCTGGTCGAGGCGATTCTTGTAGTCGTCCCGTTCGGCGAGGACTTCTCGTGCGTCACGGAGGGAGCTCTCGCCGAAGGTGGCCTTCCACTGCTCGACCTCGGCGCGCTGCTCGCGGTGAGCGCGGATCAGGGCGAACGCCCGCCAGGCGACGTCCTTGGCCGCGGGGTCCGTCTCGTCGGCGCTGTGCAGCAGGGCGCACAGCGTTTCCAGGCCGGTCAGGTCGTCGCGGGTCGGGCTGGTGCCGAGGCGCTTGAGCTCGGCCAGTTCGGTGCGGAGGCGCACTGCCTCGTTGTGAGCAGTACCGGCTTCGTCAAGTGCGGCGTCGCGTTCGGCTTGGACGGCGCCGACGTCGCGGCGGAGGACGGCCAGCTCGCGCAGGTCGTTCTCCAGTCGACGCTGGGTGTCGTCCCGCTCGACGGCCTGGAGTGCGGCGTACAGGATCGGTGCAGGGTCGTCGGATCGTGCGGCGCGCTGTGCGGCGGCGGTGATCTGAGCGAGTGCGGCGAGCGCCCCGTCCCGCGCGGCCTTCAAGTGGTGGGCGCGGTCGCGCCATTGGTCGCGGTCGATCTGGACGGCGCAGAGTTCGAGCCGCTCGTCGTCGCCGGGGGCGTCCACGGCCCGCGTCCGCTCGGCGCGGAGCCGCTCGGGGGTCATCGGGTCAGCCACGGCGGGCCTCCGTCTTCTGGACCAGCTCGATGCCACGCGCCCGGTGCTTGTCCCGCCGCAGGAACCCCTCGCGCTCCAGCGCGCGCAGGTGATGGAAGGCGTTCGTCGCGGCGTTCAACCCGGCCAGGTCCGCGATCTCCCGCATCGTCGGCGCGCAGCCGTGCTGGGCGACGTAGTCGCGGACGGCGGCAAGCACGACCCGCTGGGTGGGGGTCAGCCGCTGGGCCGCGCGCCACTCCGCGACCTCGGCGCGGAGCCGGTCACGCTCGCGGACCAGCTCGGCCCAGCGGCTCGCGGGGATAGTGATCGTGGACCCGGCCACGGCCTCGCGCTCGATGAGCTCGGCGGTCATGAGGTCACCGCCTTCCACCGGCGCGACGACCGGTGATGCCCCCGGTGCAGAGCCACGGCGTACCGGGCGGCCAGCCACCCGGACCAGAACCGGAGAGAGAGGGGCTCACGCACGGCTCTCACCGCGTCCGTTACGGCCGTTCGGCGGTTGAAAGAGGTCCGAGGATTCGGACAGGTCACCACCGCCCTCCGGGTCGATGACGGTCTGCGTGGTGGTCTCTCCCGCGACGCCCAGCCCGAGGGGCGGCTCGGCCCCGGCGTCCCGCTCGGGCGCGGCCGGGAGGGCGTACTGCCCGTTCCCGTTCCCGTTCCCGGCGTTGATCGTGACCAGGTCGGGCTCGGGCGGCAGCGGGCGGCCGTGCTTGGTGCACCACAGCTCCGCCATCTCCCGGGACGTCTCCGAGCTGGTGTACGCGGCGGTGATGTCCCGGCCGGCGCGCTGGTGCTCGCCCTTGAGGAAGTCGAGGCGGGCCTGGACGCGCGCGAGCTCCTCGTCGAGGGCGGGGAGCTGGGCTTTGATCTGCTCGGCGCGCTGGAGGGCGGTGAAGGAGTCGTGCCAGTTCCGGAGGACTTCGGTGGGCAGCTCGGTCGGGATGGTGGGCTGGGGGCCGGTGTTGGGGCTGGTCATGATGGGTTCTCCTTGGGGTTGAGGGCTCGGGCGACGGCGAGGGCGTTCGTGAGGTTGATCAGCGACTTGTCCGCCAGTTCGCTCAGGAACTCCGCCGCTTGGGCGGCTTCCTCCAGCGAGGCGGCGAGGGGCTCGGCGACTGCCGGGGACATCAGCGCGATCCACTCGGCCTCGGCGGCAGCCCCCGGCCCGGCGAGGTGCTCGGAGACGGCGTGCGCGACGGCGACCTCCGTGCCCGCCATGACCTCGGCGTAGGGCTCGTCGGGGACCTCCCGCGTGGTCCACGGGCCGGGCGTGGCCTTGCTCGCGGTCTCGCGCAGCAGCGTCGCGGCGGCGCGCAACTCCTCGGCGGGGCTCATGACCGCACCGTCCGCGTCTGCTCCTCCAGTTCGACGGCCACGGCCGGCGGCACCCGCCACAGGCCGAGCGCCCCCTTGCACGGCAGCGGCCGTTCCAGCGCCCGCACCCCGATCAGGTGAAGGTGCCGCTGCCGGGGCATCGCCCACGGCCCGCACTCGCACGCCAGGCCCACGCCGTGCGGGATGCCGTACGAGGTTGAGCAGATGCCGGAGAGGTAGGCGACGGCGACGATCGCGGACCTGGTTCGCATGCCGTCCTCGACGTCCCGGATGGGGACGCTGGCGAGTGCGGCGACGCGGTCGGCGGCGTACTCCCACTCGTCCCGGGGGCCGGCCGACGCGGCGGCGTGGATGGCGATGAGGCCCCGGTAGGCGGTGGTCCAGCCACGGTTCTCGATGGTCTTCTGGTGATGGGCGATTGCGTGGGCCCAGGGCTGGCGGATGGTGAGGCCGCGGATCTCGGTCATCGCTGCCTCGCCTCGTCGCAGTCGCAGCGGGTGGGGTCGTCGAAGTCGCGGTGCGGGCACCGCATCCCCGGCGGGACGGGCTCCGGTTCGCGGTACTCCAGCCGCAGCTGCCGCCGCTGTTCCCAGGCCTCCTGCTGGTCGCGGGTCTCTCCCTCACCGTTGACGAGGGTCACGTTGGAGCCGACCTGGAACGCGAACCAGAGCGCCCCGCCTGTGTGCCGCCAGACGTCGTTGCGGCGGGGTGGCCAGTTGTCCGGGGCGGCGTGCTCGACGGTGACGCCTTCGGCATTGAGGTTCACCGTGTGCGAGCGGTCCTCGACACCCTCGTCGGGGTGCCGGTAGACGAGCACGGTTCCGGTGTCCTCGTGCGGGCCGTTGAGGGGCTTGCGGCCGGTGCGGAAGGTGTTGGTGACGAGGGCGTTCTCGATGGTGATGTTGACGCGGTCGCCTTCACGGAACTCGGTCACGACGCGCCGCCCTCGTGCTCGCGGGCGGTCGTCCCCAGCCGCGGCCGCGCCGGGTCCGGCCCGTTGCGGCGCAGCTCGTCGGCCTTGGCCCGGGCGTCGAGATTGTCGATGGCCTGCTGCCACGCGTCCCGGTGCGCCACCGCGACCGCGCGGTCGTCCGTCGACAGGACCAGCGCCCCGTCCAGCACGGTCATGATCGGGGCCGTGTCGTCGTCCACCGCCAGGCCCGCGAACTCGGGCTGGCCGTTGAGGGGGATGTGGGCGATGGGGGTGCCGGTGATGGACACCTCGGAGGATCCGCCGGAGATGATGCCGCGCCTCATCGGCCGGCCCCCGCCGTCTCCGCCTCGGCGGAGTCAAGCTGAATATTGCTGCGGTAGGACTCGGCCGCGTCGCGCTGCGACATCCAGGCACGCGTGATCGCCGCGGCCTTGTATTCGACCGGCCCGAACGCTCGCCGCGCCCGGTAGTGGGAGTCACCGGTCGCCGTGACGCCCAGGGCGGCGGCGATGCGGTCGACCTCGGCGCGCTCCTCCTGGTCGGTGCCGTCGTTGATGCTGACGGAGACCTCGTTGTAGTACTCGTTGATGGGGATCTCGGGGTGGTTCTCCAGGTAGTCCAGGAGGTCGCGGTAGCCCTGGATGATGGCGGTCCGCTTCTCCGGACCTGCGATACTGGTCATGGCCGTGTTTCTCCTTCTCAGTGCTGGGGAGGGTGTGTGTCGGTCAGGGCCAGCGCACCGGATGCACCCGGGGCGCTGGCCTTTCTCATGTCCGCGGGGATCAGCCCGCGGCCGGCGAACTCCCGCCAGAAGGCGGCGTCGCCCGGGTTGCGGCGGAGCCAGGTCGAGCCCCGGCTCGGCGCGCTGATCAGGGTTCGGTGCGTGGTCCGGCGGCCGCGGGCCTCGCCCTTCGAAGCGGTGCGGGCGGTTTTGCGCCAGACGCGCGTCCCCTCGGGCCTCATGACGCCGCCACCTGCTCCCAGGTGACCCGGAACGGCGACTCGGCCCCGTACGCGAGGAACGGCCCCAGCTCCCACACCGGCAGCTTCAGCGCCAGCGCGCACGCCACCTCGGCGCGGACACCCTGCGACGCCTGCCAGCCCGGCAGGACCACGACCGCGTCGGCCTCCTCGCAGATCCACGACAGGTCGGCGTTGAGGACCTTGCGGAAGTCGAATCCGGCCTCGGCGAGTTCGTGCTCGGTGCCGACGGTGTCGGTGAAGTCGAACCCGTTCGCGGTGTCGTGCTCGGCCGGGGAGAACACGTGGTGTCCTGCGTCGCGCAGCAGGGTCGTGGCCCGATGGAAGGCGGGGTGGTTGAAGTCGGCGTAGCCGCGCATCGGCCCGGCCAGGTAGATCCTCATGACGCCACTCCCTGCGGGGTTTCCAGCTGGCCGCCGCAGCGGCACGGCAGTACCCGGGTGTCGCACCACGCCAGGAACTGGCCGTAGGACACCGAGTCCGTCCGCGTCCCGCACGAGACGCAGACGCGGTCGCCGGCGTGCACCCGGAACAGGCCGGTCACGACGGCGGCGAAGCCACGGAGCGCGCTCACAGCAGCGCCCCCTGAGCCTCGAAGGGACGCACTGGCCACGACCCATCCAGCCGCTCGGCCTCGTCCGCCCGGCCCTGCCCTCGCAGCCACTGCCCGTAGTCCACGGTCTGGTCCCGCTTCCACCGCACCTGCGCGGCATGCAGCTCCGGCAGCGACATGCGGGCGAGCTCGGGCTTGCGGTCGCACATCTTCCACGCCACCCGCGCCGCCATGACCGCGTCGTAGGTGGAGTCGTGCGCGGCCTCGTCGTCCCAGGGGATGCCGAGCACTTCGGCGCAGGTCTTGAGGATGTGCGCGCCCTGCGTGGGGCTGGGCTTGCGGCGGTACTTGTCGAACCGCTTGGAGATCACGAACGTGTCGACCACGTGGAGCGGCCGCGCGCCGAGACGCTCCTCCAGGAGGCGGACGCCGTTGCGGCGGGACTCCCGGTCCAGGAGGGACAGGTCGTAGCCGCCGATGTTCTGCCCGACCAGCGGAGCCGAGGGCTCGTCCAGCAGGGCGGTGGCGAGCATCTCGACGATGAACTCGACGCCGTCCGCCGGCGGCATGGCGCCCTCGTACGTCTGGACGCGTTCGGTGGTCCAGCCGTGGATCGCGGCGGCCTCGGCGGGGATGGGGATGCCGGGGTTGATGACGACGTCGATCGTCTCCGGGGGCCGCTTCCCAGTGCCGTCGATGAGGGCGATGCAGGCGGTGACGATCCGGTCGTTCTCGACGTCGAGGCCCGTGCTCTCCAGATCGAACGCTATGAGTGCTCCGCGATGCCAGCCGCTCACGGCGTGACCTCCAGGATCCGGTCGCGCCAGTTGAGGAACTCGATTAGCGGCGACCGCCACCCGCCCAGCGGGTCGATGGACGCGGCCTTGAGCGGGACGATCCGTGCCGGGTCGATCTCCTCCGTCACGAACCGGGCGAACCGTTCGGCGACGTCGTACTCCTCGAACGGCCCGTAGTAGACGGGGCGCTCGGCGATGAGGAGCACGGCCCACATGTCGATGCCCGCGTCCGGCGTCTGCGCGGCGGTCATCGCGTCCACTCCGGCGCGCAGTCCCGGCACCGGCACATCTCGTTGATGTCGCTGCGCTTCGGGCATTCGGTGACGTGCCGCTCCCAGCACGTGCACGTCCCGCCGTCTTCGCGGATCGCGCAGTCGGACCAGTGCTTGGCCAGCTCGCCGGCGTTGTCCGGCAGGTCCTTCATGAGGGCCTGGTAGAGGGGGGTGGACTTGATCCACGCCTCCGGGTCCTCTGCGCGGGACGCGGACGCGGCTTCGAGTTCCCGCTCCACACCGGCCGCCGCCGCTTCGCTCGGTGCGAGGGAGAGCATTTGCCCAGTGACTTCGCGTGCCTTGGCGTGCCAGATCGCGCGGTGCTCGCCGAGCTCGTAGGTGAGGACGTAGTGGCGGGCGTTGCGGGTCAGGAACCGGGCGGTGTTGAACCGCCAGGCCGGGTCCATGTCGGTGATCTGGATGGGCGGCTTGCCGTTGGGGAGCCAGATCTCGCCCTGTTGGAAGAGGGTGAACAGGGCGCGGGCGGTGCGGAATGGGTCGTCGGTGCTCATCAGAACGGCACCCCGCTCTCGTTCTGCGCGGGCTGGATGGTTCCGGCCTTGATGTCCGCGAGGAACCGGGCGAGCTGGTCCGCCGTCGCGGTCGCCGGCGTCACATCGTGGTCGGACAGGAGCGTGCTCTCGATCTCGCTGGTGCGGTCGCCGGGCCAGGCCGCGACGATCTGCGCCCACAGCGCATCCCGATCCCCCACCGGCTCCGGCTCGGCAGGCGAGTCGAGCGCACGGCGGCGGCCCAGGAACGCGGCCGTAACGTCGTCGTCCTCGTCCGTCAGGTCCTTGCAGAACCCGTCGGCCTGCGCGGCGTTCAGCGCGGCCGTGAGGTCGTCCAGCGTCCGGGCCTGGAACGCGGCCTTGATGTGCGCGGCGCGTGGATCCTCGGCCGAGCCTGGACCGTTCGCGCACTCACAGGTCGCGGCGCACAGCGAGTGCTCGCCGTCGTGCTCCACGCAGGAGCACCCGCCACCGGGCCCGGTCTCCTGCGGTGCCGCGGGGTTGCCCTGCGCGGGCTGGGTGAGGCGGGTGCGGGCGGCGACGAACGCCTGCCACACCGCGTCGTTGTCCTTCGCGAACCCCGACCGCTGCGCCTCGGCGAGTGCGGCCGTCAGTTCCTCGATGGTGGTGCAGTCGGCTGCGGCCTGGACGAACTCCTCCGCCGACCGGGACGGGGCCCCGATCGCCGGACGGCCCGCGACGACCGCCGCCCGCTGACCACCGGCCACCGCACCTTGCGCCGCGCCAGAGAACAGCTCCCCCGGCGACAGATCGACGTCGATCTTCGGCAGCATGAACCGGGCCGTCTTCCCGTCAGCGCGGACGACGGACTTCTCCTCCATCGTCAGCCAGCCGTCGATGTCCCCGCGCGCCCGCGCCAGCATCTCCACCGTCGCCGGCAGTTCCGTCGTGGCGTAGTAGGAGTGGGTGGTCAGCAGCCACACACCCAGGCCCCGGACGTCCGTCAGCATCACGTTGAGGCGCGTGGTGATCTGGCATTCGCGGGCGGTCGGGTCACACAGGCAGGCCGTGTCGCCCTTCTGCTCGCGCTGCCCGTCGCACCGCCGGACGCACTTGGAGCCCTTGTACATCTCGTACCAGGCATCCAGCACGTTGTTCATCGGCGGGATGATCACCGGGACGCGGTCGACGTCGGAGTAGACCTCCCACTCCTTCGGGCCGCCGTTGGCCGGGGTCCACTCCTGGACGGTGCCGCCGTACAGGGCGGCGACCTGCTCCAGCAGGGGCTTGCTCGGGGAGGTGAACCGGAACTTCGACAGCTTCTCCGGGCGCATGATCGGGCGGCCGGTCTTCTGCGACACCTTGCCGGTGTCGACCACGTGGCCGATACGGATCTCGCCGAGCTGCCGCATCCGGCGCTGAAGATCGATGATGGGCATGCTTAGGCTGCCTTCCTGATCTGGGAGTTCTTCGGTGGCGTCAGCGCCGGGCCGACGATCGTCTTGGCGCGGCCGGTCTGGAACTCGGCCACCGCGCGGATGTGCTTGAACGCCTCGAACACGTCGTCGCCGCAGTCCAGCGGGTACAGCCGGTAGCCCTCCGGCCGCAGGTGCAGGACCACGCCGATGGAATGCCGCTCCGGCAGTTCGACCCGGGTGCCGTCACGCAGCCACCCGTACGGCGCCTTCCGGTACGCGGACATCTGCACGCCGGCCGTCGGGTACACGCCGCGGACGTCACCGTCGTAGGTCGTCTCGTCGAGTTCCCCGCCGGTCTTGGTGTCGCCGGGGATGTCCATGTCGGGCGGGCAGCCCAGCGCCGCGGCCAGCAGCGGGGACCGCAGGAGGTAGTCGAGGGTGCCGGCGTACTCCTCCAGGTAGTGCGCGACGACCATCTCCGAGGCGGTGAACTCGACCTGCCAGTCCCGGACGAACGCCTCGAAGTGGGTGATGTACGGGGCCATCTCCTCGTCGGCGAGGATGTCGGCGGGGATCGGCTGGCCGAGGACCTTCGCTTCGATGATGTTGTGGACGGCGGTGCCGAGGTCGGCGCGTTCGTCGCGCTTGCGGGTGTGGGCGCGCTTGAGCCAGTCGAGCGCGTTCTTGCGGGTCTCGGGGGTGCGGGCGGCGCGGACGAGGGCGGGCAGGAAGTCCATCGCGGTTTCGGCGACGAGCTTCCCGGCCCAGTGGATCAGCGCCTCTTTGGGGCTGCCCTGGTTGAGGATGGTGGTGACGGAGCGGAGGTCTACGTTCTCGATGCGGCAGCGGTAGAACCCGGACTTGGAGCGGCGGGGAATGCGTGCCTTGCCGACGGGCTGGTAGGAGCCGTTGCAGGGGGTGGGGCGGCCGTGCTTGGTGAGGGCGCCGTCCTTCTTGACGCGTTTGTCTTCTCCGCAGACGGGGCACGTGGCGGTCTCGGTGGCGGTGGTCACTGCCTGCCCCCCTTGAGTGGCGCCCACCGGTGACCGGGCTGGCGGTAGACGAGGTAGGCGTCGGCGTCCCGGTGGCGGCGGATGTCGAGTAGCCGCCCGCACGCGGCGGTCAGGGTCGTGCAGCGCCACACGGTGTGGGTGGCCATCTGCCGGGCCCAGAAGTGGACCCCGTACTCGACGTCGGTCTGCGCCTCGGGCGGGGAGGTCTGGGGTTGCGCGGTCATCGGCCGGCCTCCCTGGCGGTGGCGGCTGCGGCGCGCAGTTCCCGGACGGCATCCTCGGCGGTGCGGCCCGTGTCGTTCCACATCGCGATGGCCAGCGTCTTCGCCATCCATCCGCCGAACCGCGGGGTCAGCTGCAGCCGGTTGATCATGGCGTCGATGGCTTCGGCGAGGGTCCCGGTCGGGTCGTCGGTCTCGATGTAGCTGGGGGCGTAGCCGGCTGCGATTGCGAGGGCGCCGCCGACGCAGACGGGGCAGTCCCATGGGGGCTTGAGGGCGTCGGGTTCGTACCAGGTGCCGGTGGCCAGGCCGTTGGTGTGGATGGTGTCGGCGGCCTTGTCGAGGATCTGCGACAGCAGCAGGACGGTGGTGCTCATCGGCCCGCCTCGGCTTCCTTGCGGGCGGCGCCGCGCAGCACCCGAACCACGTCGCCCTCCGTACGGTCCGGAACGTCGTTCCACCCGGCACCAAGAACCTGAACCATCCGGTCATGCGGAAGCTCAACGTCGCCGATGAGGTGGTCCAGGCCGAGGTGCGCGGCAACCGCCTCAGCCGCGTCGAGAGTCACGTCGCAGAGCGGCTCGGAGTGGTACCGGCCGGCGGCGAGATTGATCGAGGCGAGGACGCAGACAGGGCAGTCGGCCTCGTCGTAGTCCTCATCGGACGGGTCGCCCGGGGCGATCCAGTCGTCCTTGGCCAGGCCGCGGACGGCGACGATGTCGGCGGCTCCGTAGAGGAGAGCGGAGGGCAGCAGGGTGGTGGTGTCGGCGGTCATGGGGTGCTCCCGTCCCGGTCGGTGCGGGTGGTCTGGGTGCGGGCGTGCTGGATGCGGGACTGCTCGGCGCCGCGGCGGCGGGCGGCGAGGCGCTGCACGATCTGGTGGATCTGGTAGTCGGTGACGTCGAGCTCGCGGAGCACGGCCTCGGCACGCTCGGCGCGCTGCAGGGCTTCGTCCCGCTCGGCCTCGGCCTCCTGGATGCGCTCGACGTACACGACCGCGGCGGCGCGGCCCTGCTCGATCCGCTGGCCCATACGGTTGCTTTCGCGCTCGATGCGGCGCCGGGTGTGTGCGGCATCGTCCAGCTCGGAGCGGAGCCGCTGCAGTTCCGCCTTCGTGCACCGCGCGCAGCCGGGCAGTCCGGGGACGCACAGCCGGTCGGTGCAGGTGGCGCAGAGGGCGGGAGTTTCGCCGGGGGCGAGGGCACCGGGCGGGACGAACGCGGCCAACTGCTCGCGGGCGGCGTCTCGGAACTCGGCCATGAACCGAGCGGTCAGGGTGGCGACCTCGTTGGCGTGGACGCTGACGATGTCGTCGTGGCCGTAGTCGAGCGCGACGAGGTTGAGCTCGACGCGGAGCTTCTCGGCCCACTGCTCGGGGGTCATCGGGTCGGCCATCACGCACCGCCCGTCAGGCGCATCCGCGCGTCGGAAGTGAACCGCCACGCCGAGACCGCGAAGTCCACGAGCAGCTGCTCCAGCCGGTGCTCGGCGACGAACGCCAGGTTCGCCAGCGCCGCCGTGACCTTCTCCTCCGCGAGCTGCTCCAGCAGCTCCGGGTCCGCGTCCGGGTACTCGGACGCCCCGGACCGGCAGGACGTCAGGTCCAGCAGCTCATCGCGTGCGCCGTCCACGTCGCGGTCCAGGCCCACGATCGCGTCCCAGTTCCGCGCCTGGATCGCCGCGACGACCTTCGCCGCCACGAGCAGCTCCGGGTACAGCGTCCCGGCCGCGCGGACCGCGACCTTCGGCGTGACCCACTTGGTGAGGATCTCCGCGACGCACGCCGGGACGGCCTCGCAGGCCCTCACGGCGGTGCCGCGCAGGCCGATCCCGTCGACCAGGTCGGAGAACGCCGAGTCCCGCTCGCCGGCGGACAGGTGCGGGGCGATGTCGGCGAGGGTGTCCTCGGCGGACATGCCGGGGAAGCTGATGGCCTGGTAGGCGATGGCCTCTATCTGGTGCCGCTGGTCGGTGACGGTGGTGGTCATCGGGTGACCCCCCGCCCGGTCCACAGCGCGCGCAGCACCCGGCAGCAGGCGGCGAGGCCGAGCCCGGCCGTCAGCCAGGTCATGCCGTTGTCGCCGTTCGCGAACATCAGCGCGGCGAGCGCGAGGGCGAGGTACGCGGCGGCCGTGTCGGCCAGGATGCGGCGGCCGGCCGCGGCGGTGATCGCGCAGATGAGGAGGCCGAGGACGATGCCTATCTGTATGGCCAGGTCTGCGGTGTTGGGGGTGGCGTGAGCCACGGTGTCCTCCCTATGGTTTGTTGCAGGTGACGGGACGAGGGATGTCCTCCCGCTCGTCACCCGCCCCGGCCTGGTTCCAGCAGGTCGGGGCTTCTTGTTCTGCTAAGCGGCTGGCTGGTCTCCTTCACGAGCAGCCTTCGCCGCGGCCTCCTCGCTGCGCTTGCGGCGGGAAGCGGCGGACTTGAGCGCCATCTGCTGCATGTGCGCCTTGTGGCGGTTCTTCGCGGCCTTGAGCTGGTCGGCCGCGGACATGTCGGGGTGCTGGGCCTTGGCCCAGTCGCGCCAGTAGTCCAGCGAGACCGGCGACTTGCGGTGGCCGTGTGAGGCCCGAGCAGTGCGGTTGGGGGTCATGGCCCAGCCGACGTTCGCGGCGATGCGTGCGGACCGGCTGCGGGCGGTGGGGTCTTTGGCGGCCATCACTCGTCGTCCTTCCGGTGCGTGAGCGCCAGCTCGACCCCGGGGATGACGTTGACGACGCCGTCGGGGAAGAGGTCGTGGAGGATCGCGTCGGTGGTGATGCCGTAGATGCGGGCGAGGTGCGGGACGAGCGCGAGCTGGGTGGCCGGCTTGGCGTGGCCTCGCTCGATCTTCGACAGGAAGCTGTGCGCCCGGCCGAGGTTGGCGCCCACCTGCGCGAGGGACTGGTGGTGCGCCTCTCGAAGGGACCGGAGGAGTGCGCCGATGCGGGCGGCCTCGGGGTCGGGCTCTTCGTTGAGCTCGTGGGCGGTTGGCATGTTCCGAAAGTACCGGCACTTATTGGAACATCGCAAGCCTGTTCGGGGGGGTTTTCGGGGTGTGATCCAAGATCTTTGGAACAGCTGTCCGTGGTAGCCCGGGTTTTAGGGACTGGCGTGAACCGGGGATGAGGGTCACACGTCTAACCGGAACGGGTGAACTTTGCTCCCAAACATGCGCCCGATGTTCCAAAATGTGACGGCAGCGGGCAGACTGATGGGCCATGAGCCGACAGGACGATCGGTCCCGCCGCGTTGCGCGCTATGTGGCCGCACGCCGAAACGATCTTGGCCTCTCCCAGCGAGGACTCGCTGAGCGGGCCGGGATCAACCACAAGACGGTCCATGCGGTTGAGTCGGGCAAGCACTGGCCGCAGCTTGAGACCCAGCAGAAGCTTGAGCCAGCGTTGGGCTGGGACGATGGCGACATCGTCCGGATCGCCGACGGCCGCTTCCCGGCGTCGGGGCCGCTCCCCCAAGATGACCCCGATGGCGCCATCGCCGCCGCGCTGGCCGGCGGCCCGGATGACCTTGAGACCAAGATCCGGGCGGTGATCGCCGACCTGCCGGAGCGGCACCGGCCGGTGGTGGAGGAGTTGTACGAGCAGCTGCTCGACTCTGAGCGGCAGCGGGAGAGGTTGCTGAACCGGATTCTGACGCGGCCCCAGCAGGATGGGTCCTCCCCGGGGACGCCGGAGGGCGGCGCGTCATCGAGCCCGAGTAGCGCGCTACCGGGTAAATCCTGATCGTGTGGATCTTGACTGAGTGATCTTGCCCCGTGTCGTGTTGATCTGGGGTCTCTTGGTTTGGCCTATCTAAGTAAGTGACTTCCGACGCGCGGCTACCATCTGGCACAAGTCGCCCTCTGTGCACACAAAGTGACAAATATGTAACCGGGGGGATGACAAACGCATCAGTGGACAGCAGACTCACCACTTACACGATCCGGACGACCGATAAAGACGTCGGTGTCGGACGTTCCGCCCACTCCCGGCCGGGCGGAACATCCATGCAGGGGGTTCCCGGGTCCCTCATAGAAGGGGGAGTCACTGGCATGATGACGAGCCGCGCGGTGGATCTTGCCGTCTTCGTGGTGTGCGCCGGGGTCACTGGAGTATGGGGCCTGCTCCAGCACGACAGGCTCTACGAATTCCTGCTGTTCCTGGGGCTGGCGTTCCTAGTCCGCCACCAGGTGCGGCGCCCCACTCAGGAGACAGACGAGTCCGTCCAGCGGATCAAGCGAATCACGGCCCTGTTCTACGCGCAGGGTCTCCAGCACGGGGCCAGGCGGCCCCACCTCGAAGGGGATGACCAGCAGCCAGTGAGGGATGGCTGAACTCATAGGCCGGAGGTGGCGTCGCCCGACCCGCCCGTACGCCAGGATGCTCCCTGAGCCCTCCCCGGCCCGATAGGACACAGAGCCGCGCGTGGGCTCCCCCGCCTGCCCACGCGCGGCTCTCTCATTGGCTGGTTAGAGGGTCGCACGTTGGCTGGCCGGGGTAGTAATCTCCACTTCGGCGACGAAGCCTGGCCCCGGTAGCTCAGTCGGATAGAGCACCTGACTTCTAATCAGACGGTCGCGGGTTCGAATCCTGCCCGGGGCGCCACCCTCATCCCTAGTATCGGTCGGCCGGAGCCTGCCGCTGGTGATTACGGCGGGCCCGCTCCTTCGCCGTCGCCTCGGTGTACCGGCGGACCATCTCCGGGCGCTTCCACCCGAAGTTGAGCATGACGTCGGTCTCGCTCATGCCCGCCTCCAGGCAGTCCGTGGCGGCCGTCCGGCGGAACCGGTGCGGATGCACGTCGTCTACCTGGGCCTGCCGGCCGCGGCGCTTGAGCATCTGCTGGATCCCCGATTCTTTGAACTGCCCCCACCGGCCGAGCCACAGCCATGGCTCGTCGGCGTCGGGGTGGTGGGCGCGGCCGCGGCGGATGTACTTGTCGATCGCGGACGCGGCCTTCTTGCCAACTGGGGCGATGTACTCGTCGCCGCCCTTGAGGCGGATCCGGATGCGGTACTGGCCGAGCTTGAGGTCGTGGGTGTCAGGGTCGTCGGGGATGTAGCGGACGCCGGCGATGCCGCCTACGCGGGGCCCTATGTCGAGCAGGAGCCGCATGATCGCGTGGTCGCGGAGGTCTTCGAAGGTGCTTCCGTGCTTGCAGGTCTTGAGCAGCTTGCCGATCTCGGCTTCGGTGAAGGGCGGGAACTCGCGCCGGGAGGTGTGCGGCTTGTCGTCGTTGTCGACGGGGCCGGGCGCGTCGACGTGGCCCTGCTTGACCAGCCATCGGAACAGTGCTCGCAGGTTGCGGAACTGCTTTTCGGCGTTCCCTGCAGAGGTGCGCAGTCGTTCATGTGCGAGGAAGAGGCGGACGTCTTCGACGTCGACCAGCTCCACGGTGGGGACGTCCCCGGTGGGCGGGCCGCCCGGGCGGACGGGGCAGGGTTCGATGGGGTCGCCGGCGCAGATGCAGCGGTCGCGGTTGCTGAGCCAGTGGGTGAAGGCGCGGATGGTGTCGCGGTAGGAGCGGATGGTCCCGGCGGCGCGGCCGCGGGAGTTGAGGGCGAGCTCCCACGATTCGACGGCTTGGGTGAAAGAGAGCCCGTGGGGTGCGGTGCGTGCGGGGGTGCGGCGGTGGCCGGGTTTGCGGCCGGGACGGCGGGGCTGGAGGGGGATGATTTCTGCGTCGGGCATGGGGATGCTCCCTCGGGGGTGCGAGAGCTGTGACCGGTCTAGACTTGGGCCTGTTCTCGGACGGGCCTGTTCTTAGAGAATCCTGCGCTATACGAACTACATGCGATGGAAAGAATCTTGTGGGGTTCCGTGTTTGTGCAGGTAGCGGCGTAGATTCTGGTCACAGGTTGGCTCTCGGGTTGCGGGTCGGACTTCTAATCCGACGGTCGCGGGTTCGAATCCTGCCGGGCGCGCCACCCCCTGACCTGCGGTTTTGCCGTCACCAAGATCCAAAAATTGCGCCCGACATGCCCGGGTTCATCCCCGTGTTCGCTCGATGTTCGCTCGTGTGTCGGCGCCGTGTCGTCGATCACGCGGGAGGGCAGCCGCCCATCGTCGTCAGCACCCCGAACGGCCACGGCGGGCTCGCACCACGAGAAACGCCGCCCGGGCAGGGACCTGCGGCCACACGACCGGGAGTTTGCATGCAGCGAAGAGCCGGTGTCCGCCGCCGGAGTTGACTCAAGCGCGGACACCGGCTCGGTCGAGTTCGGTGGCCACCTTCTCCTTGCGGAGCTTGTCGTTCTCGATCTCGGCCTGGCTGCGGGCCGGCTTGCGGGTCTTGGGCTCCAGCGCTTTCAGGGCCCCGCCCTTGCGGGCCTTCCGCCATTCGGAGATGTGCGAGGTGAGCAGCCGCTCCCGGCGCAGCAACGCGCCCCTGCTCTGGGCGTCGGCCTCGTCGTACTCCTCCAGAATCGCAAGTTTGTACTCGGCGGTGAAGGTCCGCCGCTTCGGTCGGCCCGAGCCCGAGCCGCTGGAGGAAGTACCCACCTGGTCATCATGCCCGGCCGTGCCGGTCAGGTCGGTCATGCTCAACGTCATTGTGAAGAAGACCCGTCTCTCCCTGCTCATGCTGGCTACAACTCATTCGTCCCTTGTGTCACACCAGCCTGGCAGAGAGGGAATCGTCACGACCTTCGGGGGCGTCATGACCAGCCGCAAGAACCACGACCAGCGTCTCACCGGGACGGCCGAGGACATGGGCACCGGCCGTGCGCTGAATGTCGCCGAGCGTTTCTTCCAGCTCCTCATGGCGAGTCCGCAACCGCTGGCTGTGGATGGAAGCGCGATAGGGCATGGCCTCCCTGCCCGCTCCGTGGACTTGGGCGAGCTTCAGACGTTCCTTCTATCGCCGACCGCATCCGATGAGCTGAAGGACGCGGTCGGCGGCTGGTGTGAGTTCGTGTGCGCCGTAGCTGTTGTCGTCGGGGTTGATGGTGACGCCGGGGGCGACGATCTGGTCGACCCTGTCGAGGACGTCGTCGGGCAGCGCGATGTCGGCGGCAGGCAGGTACGATTCGAGCTGCTCCATGGTGCGGGGTCCGACGATCGCGCTGGTGATGGCGGGGTGGTTGATGACGAAGGTGATCGCCATCTCGATCAAGCTCATCCCGGCCTGCTCGGCGATGTCCTCGACGACGTCGAGCTTGCGCTGGTTCGCGGGGCTCGACATGTCGAAGCGTGCGGACGGCCGCGCACTGGAGGCCGGCGCTGAGGCGGAGTCCTTGCGCCAGCGGCTTCGTCCCGGTGATGATCCAGGACATCGGCACCCAAGGGCACTCACTGCTGCTGGGCCCGCTGTTCGCCGCGGTCCTAGCCCAGGGCGGAGCGGCGGCGGCCGTGTTCTTCAAGACCCGCAACCAAGACCTCAAGCGGATCAGCGGTCCGGCGACGGTCTCGGCGTTCCTGGCCGGCATCACCGAACCCGCGATCTACGGGTCACACTGCGGCTGAAGCGCCCCTTCGTCTACGGGTGCATCGGCGGCGCGGCGGGCGCCGCGATCGCCGCCGCGGGCAAGTCCGCGGCCGACAGTATGGTCATACCCGGCGCGCTGACCATCACCTCCACCGTGAACATCGGGAACTTCACGCTCCAACTCATCGGCTGCGGCGTCGCCATCGCATTCGTCCTCACCATGTTCGCCGGCTCCAAGGACCTGCCCCAGGAAGAGACGGCGACCGCGGGCGGCAAGGTGCCGAGCGAGGACCGCCGGCACACCAGCGTCCGGACGGCCGCCATCGCGGCCATGGTGTCCCATTTGGCGGCGTTCAGCAGGTGCTGCATCTTGCCGGGCGTGGCGTCCCCGGCATGCTCGGCGATGGCCCAGCAGTTCTTGCGCGGCAGGTCGCCCATCAACGCACGCACGTACTTGCGGGCCTGAACGCGGGGTCCCCACCTGCGGAAACACCCGGCCATCAAGCCCATCAACTCATCGAGAAGACCGCGGATGGCCCAAACCTCTACCATGGCGGCAGCTCGGACTGCCGTACTAGCTAGGGCCCCGGAGGGCGTTGGATGCCTGTCGGGCAGAGCGTCAGCCGAAGGAGTGTTCGGCGTCGCGGTTGCAGAAGCCGTAGACGAGGCCGAAATGCCGGAGTATTGCTTTGCTCGGGCGCGGGCGGGCTGGGTCGGCCAGGTACTTTGTTAATCCGTCGGTGGCGATGAAGGGCGTTTGAGTTCGACGGATGGCGCCGCGTGCCCCGGCCACAGCTGCACCCTGTGTTCTTCCTCGGCGTTGCCGGAGCTGCGCACGCTCAGCCGTACCCGGTACACCACGTTCGGCCATACCTGGGTGGACAGCTCCGGCAGCACTGTCCCTTCCTGGTCGGGGACGGCGAGGATCAGTTCTGGGTAGGGGTGGCTGATCCACTGCTGGCTGATCTCTCCGACGTATGCCCATGGTGTGAGGTCGGTCTCTGGGGCGTCGGCCCGGATTTGCATCGTCACGTCCACGGCGGGAGTGCCGGTGGCGATGGACAAGCCCCGGCCAGGCACGGCGGCGCGGATCGGTAGCCCGATGGTGGCGTCAGGACGCCCGTAGGTGAATCCAGTGCGCCAGCCTCCGCGGGGCGGCTGGAACAACGTGTAGTAGCCGGCTTTGCCGGGCTCCAGGTGCTGCTGCACGGTGGTGGGCTGCCCAGAATGTGCAGGCAGGTCGTGACCGACTTGGGTGAGCACAGTGTCACGGGCCTGTATACGTTCGGTTGCTTCGTCTTCGTCCCCGGTCTGCAGCCTGGTCAAGGCATCCTTATCAAGCTCGGCAACAACCACGTCCCACTGCCGGATAGTGAGTTCCACCCGTACCTCTTGCCCGTCAAGGTCATGCCAGCCGAGGACGCTCTTGACGGCAAGAGAGTCCTCAGCGATCCCGCGCGGGTCACCCCACTGCGGTTCGGTGGTGATGCCCGAGTCCAGGGCCAGGGAGATCGTGTTGGCCTGCGCGGGAGAAAGGGTGACGGCGACCGCATCGCCGTAAATGAAGGACATGCAGCTCACACTCCTCTTGCTAGGCAGCAGGAAGCAGCGGCCAGGGTACCGTTCGGAGACGACACCCTGACCGCTGTCAGGCGGGGCACTCAGATCAGTACTGGGAGCATTGTTTCGTCGTCGGGATCTGGCTATCGGCTGGGGCGTTGGTGACCCACACCCAGTACGGGTCGCCCTGGATGTATGTACCGCCCTCGTTGAGTGCCGGCAGGATGCGGTTCTCGCGGAACAGTCTGTTGTTCAGGGCATTGCCGTGCGCGGTGTTCTCCGTAAGGGGGAGGAACGCGCACGAGAACCGTGGGTTCTGGGTTCCGCCCTCCTCGCTGGAGGCGTACGGGTACTCGTCGCATGACAGCCCGAGCGATGACGCTTTCTGCTGGTATGCGGTCGTGCAGATCGTGGCGCGGTTCTGGTCGTGGGTGATGGGGTCGGCGCGGTGCAGAGGGTTGCCGTACTGAATGTCTCCGTAGTGCTTGAGGTTATCGCGCACCCTGATTGCGTACAGGTTGTGCTTGACCACCTCTCGGTAGTCTCCGTATTTCGTGTCCGCGACGTTGTAGTCCATGTAGAAGGTTGCGGCGGCGGCGTTGCCCATGTAGAAAACGCAGCCTTCTCCGCCGATATAACTCTCCTTGTCACAGCGCACGTTAAACGGATCGTTGGCCGGCGAGGCCGGGGTGAGAACGGCTCCGTCGTCCACACTCAGAGCCAGTTTGATCTGCGGGTTGGAGTATTGGATGCTCACACCGGTCACGGGGGGAATCGAAGTCGGCATCTCGTAGTAGGTGTACACGCTTGGGGCGATTTTCTTCCGAACAGGATCCGGTATCGTGCATTGGTTTGTTGCGCAGGTGAGCGAGGCGATGTAGCCGGGGCCCACCTGTACAAGTTCAGGCGAAAGCCACAGCGGCGTTATGCCGACCTGCATCAGCCACGTTCGGTTGCTTGCGCTGAGTGTCGCCCACACGTCCGTCCGGACCTGTCCATGGACCGTGACAGTACCGTCCTGAAGGATCTCGATCTGCCTGACGGTTTCGTAGCAGGCATGGAATCGGTCGTAGTTGGTCTGCCCCGGCTTGCTGGAACACAGCGCTTGCGGCGGGGTCGGGTCAGCAGCTCTGCGCTGGACCGTTGCGGGGGCCTTCGCTGCCTTCTTCGGATCGATCGTTCTCAGGCACAGGCGCGCCTCGCGACCTTTGAAGCGGATGGCACCACAGTCTTCCTGCCTGACAGTGTCGCCACGCTGGAGTCGTTCCAGGTAGCCCTTGACTTTAGCCGGGTCGTTCGGATCCCGGCGGGCCGTCAGCGAGTCGGCCGTGGTGGGGGTGCTGGTCGCTGGGATGTTCGCCGGGTTGTGCGGGCTGGGTGTGAAGGCGGTCAGGGTCACCGACAGCGCAGCAGCGATTGCTGCGACCAGAAGGGGAAACCGACGTCGTCTCATCGGCGTCATCCGCAGAACGTCTCGAACGCGTCGGCCTTGTTGTCGGCGCCACCGACGCCGGTCGATTCAGCACCCGGGTTCTCGGTCCACAAGGTGGCCGGCGGCTGGGTGGCCTGGTCGTAGACCAGCACCGTGTTGGTGGAGTAGTTCTGCCAGGAGGAGGCGGCGTCGCCGAAGCCGTAATCGGTGAGGTACTGCCACAGGCCGGCGGCGCCGCAGTCGTGGAAGCTGAGTTTGCGGCCACCGTAGCTGGTGGTTTCGAAGAAGCAGTACCAGCCCGAGCTGCACACGCCCGCGGCGGCGCCGGCGGTGGGGATGGTCAGGACGGCACCGTCGCCGAAGATGATCGTTCCCGGTGCCGTTTGCCGGGCACCAGGGTGCTCGGCCACGACTTGGTCGACCTGCCGCTGCACGTCTCGCGTGTTGCTGGTTGAGGCCTGCGCCGGCGCGGTAAGCATCGCTGCGGTGGCCATGGCGGCGGTGGCGGTGAGGGTGACGGCTCGGGGAAGGTGGGGGGTCTTCATGCTGTCCCTTCGCGAAAGGACGCCTGCTCGGCCTGTGAAATCGAACAGAGCGCCGAAGTGATCTTGCACCCTTGAAGCTAGATCAACTCACTTCGGGCACCCTAGAAGGGAACAGGCAAAGGATCATTTACCCACACCCCTCCCTGGGAGGACAACATCCGGCCATATTTGCAGTAAACCACCCGCGTGACATTGACGTCAGCGCGTTCTTAACATTAAGAACGCAAGAGAGCATCAAGCTTCACACACGAATCACTGGCCCACCATGACAGCATTCGACGATTCAGGGTTCGGCGATGACCGTATTGGTCTTATCGACATCAACCAAAACCACTCACGCCCTTTACGTAGCAACTTTTAAATCCGTGGGTTGTGGGTTCGAGTCCCACGCGACCCACCACCCCTGACCAGCACAAACATGGCTTCGACAGCCCGCCGGTGATCATGCCTGGGGCCAACCAACCTGAGGCCATCCTGGGGCCAGGGCTCCGGCGTAGTGGAAGTGACGGCCTGATTGTCCGGTTCGATCAGCCGGGTTGAGGGCCCGGAGATGCGTGCAGGCACGGCCTCCGCGATCATGAAGTTGTCTACGCCTCGTGATCACAAGAGAAGACCGTGCCTGCCTGTTCATCATCGCTGATCTTGCCGTCCTTGGCGACCTGGCCGGGTTGCCGGCCGCTGACCGTGAGGTGCTGGCGGGGAAAGTTCCGCAGCTCATGGCCCATCTGGCATGGGTTCCAGACCCTCGGGACCCACGTGGAGTGCGGCACTCGCTGTGCTCACTGCTGGCCGTGGCCGTCGCAGCGGCGCTGACCGGTGCGACCTCGTTCGCAGCGATCGGCGAGTGGGTCGCCGACGCTCCGGCCGATGCACAGTCGGCCCTGGGCGTCCGGTACGACCCGTTGTCCCGCGCGCACCAGGCGCCGGACGAGGCGACCATCCGGGACGTGCTGGACGCGACCGCGTTCACCGCGGCGACCGGCGCGTGGCTGACCAGCCTGACCCAGGTGCAGGCCGACACCGGGCAGGCCGCGGCGGGGCCATCGCCGCGTAGGCCGCGCCGCCGGTCGATCCAGGTGGACGGCAAAGCGCTGCGCGGCACCCGCCATCACACCGCCTCCGGCCGGGCCCGACACCCGCTCGCCGCCTGCACCGGCCGGCACGCCACCGTGGTGGCCCAGATCGAGATCGACGGCAAGACCAGCGAACTGGCGGCGTTCGAACCGCTGCTGCGGCCCCTGAACCTGACCGGCACCGTCGTCACCGCCGACGCGCTGCACACACAGCGCGAACACGCCCGCTTCCTGGTCCAGGACAAAAACGCCCACTTCATCCTCGTGGTGAAGAAGAACCAGCCGTCGCTGTACCACCAGCTCAAGCGGCTGCCGTGGCGGCAGATCCCGATCGGGCACACCCAGGACCGTCACGGGCACGGCCGCACCGAACGCCGCTCGATCAAGGTCACGGCCGACGGGCAGGGGCTGCTGTTCCCGCACGCCGCCCAAGCGATCCAGATCACCCGCAAAACGCGGCCCCGCCACGGTGGACGCTGGAACACCGTGACCGTCTACGCGATCACCAGCCTGCACCCCCACCAGGCCACACCCGGCGAACTCGCAACCTGGATCCGCCAGCACCGGCAGATCGAGGCCCTGCACCATATCCGCGACGTCACCTACCGCGAAGACGCCTCACAAGTACGCACCGGCAGCGGACCCGCCATCATGGCGGCCCTGCGCAACCTCGCCATCTCGATCCTGAAACTCTGCGGCTGGACCAACATCGCCCAGGCCAACCGCAGACACCTCCAAGACGCCCACCGCTGCCTCGCCACCCTGGCCTCACAACCGGACATTACGGCCCATAACGCGAGAACGCCGGAGCCGTGGGAGCAGGTGCCTCTGGTTCCAGATCAAGATGCGGTCGAGGAACTCGCGGGGGCAGGTCCGCACCCTCCGCTCCATCACCGCGTTCATCCTCGGCATCCGCACCCCGGTCAGCACCGTCCGAACGCCGACATCGGCCAGAACGGCGTCGAACAGCTCAGGGAACATGCCATCCCGCACCAGTCGCAGTACCAGCAGCCGGATGGAGCGAACGGTGGGCGGTCGGCCCGGCTCGCTCGGGTCTGGACCCGGCGGCATGCCGGACCCGCGATCAGGTCCCGGTGCCAGCGCAGCACCGTGTCCGGCCGCACCAGCAGCCGCATCCGCCGCCGCGCGCCGGAAGGCAACCGGTGCAGCAGCGCCGCCACAAGCGCCGGTTCCGGCGCGACCTGCTCACCGGAACCGGGTCAGCACGACGTGGATCCGGCGGTACCCGTAGGCAGCCAGGCGCACATGTCGATGAATCACGTCGAACTCCTCCTCCAGGCCGCTCCGGCCGTGCATTTCCTGATCGCCCCGCTCGGCGTCCCGTCCGCCAGGGCGGTCCGCCGAGCGGAACGTGACCGTCCCGGCGCGACCGGCACCGCGGCGAGCGCTGCCGCCCCGTGCCGTGAGCGCGCCGGCACGTGGACGAAGGTCCGTCTGCCATGGCTCTCTCGTTCGGTGGCTTCGCTGAGGCCCTGTCAACGCCAGTAGTGATTGGCGGCGGCGATGGTGGCGAACTCGATCGCGACCACCTGCGCCGCGGCGATCAGCCCGAGCGCGTCGCCGTCGTAGCCGGGCCGCCCCGCCCGCAGGGTCTCCAGATCCGGCTGGATGTTGTGTACGGTGCGGCGGGCCAGGGTGATGGCCAGCGCCCTGCCCTCCTCCGGTGTCTCGGTGATGAGGGTGCCGCCGGGGACGCGGACCATTTCCTCTTCGGGTAGACGGGTCATGCGGCATCGGCCTTCCGAGTGGGAGGTTGAGCGGGATCGGCTGCGGGACGGGGGGTCCTCCGGGCCGCCCGGAGGCGGCGGCGCTCGCCCGGGGTGGTGCCGGCCCAGATGCCGTCCGGCTCACCCGTGGCCAGGGCCCATTCCAGGCAGAGGTTCGCGGCGGGGCAGGAGGCGCAGATCTGGCGGATCGCCGCGATCCGTGTCGTGTACACGGTCTCCCCGGCCACCGGGAAGAACAGGTCGGAATCGAGCGAACGGCACGACGCCTCCTCCTCCCAGTGCAGGGTCGACTCGGTCATGGCCGCGCCCGCGCGGGCAAGGGCCGTCCGGCGCGGTCTGCGCCGGTGCCGTCGTTGGTCGTCACTGGTCCCTCCAGTCACTGCTTCGTTTCAAGGCGACGTCAACAAAGGTCGTCGGTACGGGTATGGGGGAGATCCGGGTTCGGCGAACTCCATGGGCACTACCGTCATCAGCGCCGACGGCCGCGGCCACTCATTGCGCGCCTTCATCCGGGTGACCAGCCTGGTGCTCCCGCCGGGCAGCGGGGTCAGGCACCGGGCCCACGTGCGGTTCGGCATGCGCCACAAGAGCCAGGACGGCTCGGCTAAGCCGTCGCCCCGGAACGGCGTCGGCTCGGTGGGCCTCGGGACCGTGGACGGCCACTGGCCCACCCGGAGGTCCTGCAGTTCGGGGACGATCCGCCGGACGTTGGGACGGGGGAAGTCGTCAAGGTCGCCGGCGTACCAGCCGGCCCTCCGGTACCCGACCTGGACCAGCCACGGCCGCACCTCGTCCGGGGCGGCGTCGATGGTGATCGCACGGGTGGCGCGGTGCTGGGCCCGGGAGAGCAGGCCGTCGCCGCGCATCTCCCGGGCCGCCTCTCCCGGAGTGGCCCCCGGTTCAGGTGCCAGCACCGTAACAGCGGTGCGGCCAGGAACCATGGCAGATCGACGACGGCGTCATGGATCTGGCCCGCGAGACCCGCCCCGGTCCTCGGCGGTATCGCCCAGTTCCCCACGTTCGGCCGCTCCGGCGCGTCCTGCCGCCGGCCGGCACCTGGATGGGCGGGGAACTCGCTCACGAGGGACCCTCCGTTCGTCTCGTTTGAAACCCGCGTACAGCACGACCGGACAGCCGGTGAAGATGTGACACCTCGCTGGCGTCCCGTCCCGTCATGGGCGGTCCCCGGGGTCGCGGGTCCGGCGGTGAGCGGCGGCGTCGACCCCCTTTGCGCGGCGGCCGGGTGTCACAGGGCGGGCCGATGCCCGGTCTTACAGATCAGTCGCCCATCACCCGCTCGGCCCCGACTGCACCAGCGGCCACGGCGTGGACGGACGAGTCATCCGCGTCATCCGAGTCATCACCACGAACCGTTTCGCACCTGTCCGCCGTCGGAACCGTCCCTCGCACAGAACAGGGCAGGACCATGACCAGACCCGGTCCCCCCGCATTGCTCCCTACCGGCAGACGGCCCGCCGTCGCCGCGATCCTCCTGGCCGCGGTCGCCCTGGTACTGGGGAGTCTCAGCCCGGCGAGCACCGTCCACGCGCAGGAAGGCGGGCCGGGGACCCCCAGGCCCACGATCGTGCTGGTGCACGGGGCCTGGGCGGACGCCTCAAGCTGGAGCAAGGTCATCACCCGGCTCCAGCGGGGCGGGTACACGGTGGCGGCGATCGCCAATCCGCTCCGCTCGCTGTCGGGCGACGCCGCCTACGTGCGGACCCGTCTGGAGACCCTCACCGGCCCCATCGTGCTGGTCGGGCACTCCTACGGCGGCGCGGTGATCACCAACGCGGCCACCGGAAACCCCGACATCAAGGCACTGGTCTACGTCAACGCCTTCGCACCGGACCAGGGCGAGACCCCCACGGCGCTCGCGGGCCCCGACTCGGCGCTGTCGGCCCCCGACCCCACCACCGTGTTCGACTTCGTTCCCAACACTCTCCCGCCCACCCCGGCGACCGACCTGTACCTGAAGAGGGCGACCGTCTTCGCCTCGTTCGCCACCGGCCTGAACCCGCAGGACAAGGCCCTGCTGGCCGCCACCAGCGACCGGCCACCATCGGCGCGCTCAACGAGCCGTCCGCAACCCCGGCCTGGCGGACGATCCCGTCGTGGTACCTCATCGGCACCAACGACAAGATCATCCCGCCCGCCGCCGAGCGGAAGATGGCTCAACGGGCCGGCTCCACCATCACCGAGTACAACGCCGGGCATCTCGGCCTGATCTCCGACCCAAGGACCGTCACACGGCAGGAGGCCGCCCTGTCGTACCTGGTGACCAGCCGGACCCGCGCAGCGGCCCGCCCCCTGCGAGGACAGACCTGATGACCGGCTGCGACCGCGGCACTCCGCCGCACCGAAGGAGGGACTCATGAGCGAGAAACCTGTCCGGCGGAAGTTGGGGTTGTGGATGGCCACGGCCCTGGTGGTGGGCAACATGATCGGGTCGGGGGTGTTCCTGCTGCCCAGCTCGCTGGCGGAGTATGGGCCGATCAGCCTGGTCGCGTGGGGGTTCACCGCGGCCGGCGCGGTCCTGCTGGCGCTGGTGTTCGCGCGGCTGGCGCGGGCCTACCCGCGTACCGGTGGCCCGTACGCCTACGCGCGGCGGGCGTTCGGTGATTTCGTCGGGTTCCAGACCGCGTGGGGGTACTGGATCGCGGTGTGGGCGGGCAATGCGGCGATCGCGGTGGCGTTCGTCGGTTACCTCGCGCACTTCTGGCCGGCGCTGGGCGACGACAAGATCCTGGCCGCGGGAGTGGGCCTGGCTGCGATCTGGCTGCTGACCGGGGTCAACGCCTACGGCGTCCGGGAGGCCGGCGCCGTCCAGGTCGCCACCACCGTCATCAAACTGGTGCCGCTGCTGATGATCGCGGTGGGCGGGCTGTTCTTTGTCAAGTCCGGCAACTTCGGCGAGTTCAACGCCAGCGGCGGCAGCGCGTTCGGCGCGGTGACCGCCGCGGCGGCGCTGACGCTGTGGTCGTTCATCGGGCTGGAGTCCGCGACCGTGCCCGCCGAGGACGTCGCCGACCCGCAGAAGACCATTCCGCGCGCCACCGTCGCCGGGACCGCGGTCACCGCGCTGATCTACATCCTGGGCACCGTCGCGGTGCTGGGCCTGGTCCCGGCGGCCGCGCTGGCGACCTCGACTGCGCCGTTCGCCGACGCCGCCGACGCCGCGTTCGGCGGCTGGGCCGCCGACCTGGTCGCCGCCGGCGCCGCGATCAGTGCGTTCGGTGCGCTGAACGGCTGGATCCTGCTGCAGGGCCAGGTCCCGCTGGCCGCCGCCCGCGACGGGCTGTTCCCGCGCGTGTTCGCCCGGACCGGGCGCGGCGGCACCCCGATCGTCGGGCTGGTGGTGTCCAGCGTGCTGGTGACCGGGCTGATGCTGATGAACTACAACGCGAGCCTGGTCGACCAGTTCACCTTCATCATCCTGCTGGCCACCCTCACCACCGTCATCCCCTACGCCTACGCATCTCTCGCCGACCTGGTGCTGCTGGCCACCGACCGCACCGCCTTCTCCAGCCGACGCCTCACCCGCGACGCCGTCATCGCGCTGCTGGCCTTCGGCTACTCGACCTGGGCGATCGCCGGGGCCGGCTACGAGGTCGTCTACAAGGGCACACTGCTGATCTTCGCCGGGATGCCCGTCTACGCCTGGCTGAAGTACCGCGCCCATAGCACGCACGTCCAGGAGGTGGAGGCCGAGGTCGAGGAGGCGGTGGAGGAGGCCGAAGAGTACGGCCCGCCGCCGCTCGGCCTGCCCGACCAGCCCGAGCCGCCCGTCCACGCCGCCTGAAAGGACTGCCTTCGTGTTCGCCGTCTCCTCCGAGGTCGGGCGGCTGCGGCAGGTGCTGCTGCACCGCCCCGACCTGGAACTGCTCCGCCTCACCCCGGCCAACAAGGACGACCTGCTCTTCGACGAGGTGCTGTGGGCCAAACGCGCCCGCCAGGAACACGACGTGTTCGCCGACACCCTCCGCGAACGCGGCGTCCAGGTGCACTACCTCGCCGACCTGCTCGCCGAAACCGTCAAGATCGACCAGGCCCGCGCCCAGATCCTCGACCACACCGCGTCCGAGACCGCGCTCGGGCCGACCCTCGCCGGCCCCGTCCGCTCCGTACTGGACGACATGGAGCCCCAGACCCTGACCCGCCACCTGATCGGCGGCCTCACCAAGGCCGAGCTCGGGCTGTCCGCGCACAGCCTGCTACTGACCTCCATGGACGACGGCGACTTCGTCCTGCCGCCACTGCCCAACCACCTGTTCACCCGCGACCCGTCGGCGTGGATCCACGGCGGCGTGACACTGCACCCGATGGCCAAACCCGCACGGCGCCGCGAAACCGTCCACCTGGCCGCGATCTACCGGCACCACCCGATGTTCACCGGAACGCAGTTCCCGGTCTGGTATCCCGGCACCGACTTCGCCCTGCCATCACTGGAAGGCGGCGACGTCCACGTCCTCGGCGACAGACTGGTCCTGATCGGGATGACCGAGCGCACCACCCCGCAGGCCATCGAACTGCTCGCCCAGCGGCTGTTCACCGCCGGCGCCGCGCAGCGGGTCATCGCCGCCGAGCTACCGCGCCGCCGCGCGTTCATGCACCTGGACACCGTCATGACCATGGTCGACCGGGACGCCTTCACCGCCTATCCCGGGCTGCCGGCACTGCGGTCCTACACCCTTACGCCCGGCCAAGACCAAGGCAGGGAGGTCCTCGTGCACCAGAACGAGGCGCTGTTCCCGGCGATCGCTCGCGCCCTCGGCCTGCCCCGCGTGCACGTGCTGGCCGCCGAGCAGGACGTGCGCGCCGCCGAACGCGAGCAATGGGACGACGGCGACAACGTACTGGCCCTCGAACCCGGCGTCGTCGTCGCCTACGAACGCAACGTCACCACCAACACCATGCTCCGCCGCCACGGAATCGAGGTCATCACCATCCCCGGCGGCGAACTCGGCCGCGGCCGCGGCGGCCCCCGCTGCATGAGCTGCCCCCTGCAACGCGACCCGGCCGACGACCAAGCGACCGCGTGAAAGAGATGACACCGATGAAAGACCTGCTCCGCATCACCGACCTGACCGGCGACGACCTGACCCTCCTGCTGGAACTGGCCGCCGACTCCCAGGGCACCCCCGGCACCGCCCCCTCCCTGCTCACCCACCAGATCGTCCCGATGTACTTCGCCGAACCGTCCACCCGCACCCGGCTGTCGACCGCGGCCGCGGTCACCCGGCTCGGCGGCACACCCGTCACCGTCGGGCCCGACGAGCTCCAGCTCCGCCGCGGCGAGACCATCGCCGACACCGCCCGCGTGATGGGCTCCTACGCCGCCGCGATCGTCATCCGCACCTTCGCCGACGCCGACGTCGCCGACCTGGCCGCCGCCGCACCCGTCCCGGTGATCAACGCGCTCACCGACGGCCACCACCCCCTGCAGGCCGTCGCCGACCTGCTCACCATCAGCGAACACTTCGGCCACCTGCTCGGCCACCGCATCGCCTACCTCGGCGATCCCGGCAACGTCGCCCGCAGCCTCATGGAGGCCGCCGCACTCGCCGGAATGGACATCGCCCTAGCGGTCCCACCCGGATACTCGCCCGCCGAGGAGGCCCTGGCGTTCGCGACCACCGAGGCCGAACGGCGCGGCGGCAGCGTGCTGGTCACCCACGACGTCGCCGAGGCGGTCAAGGGCGCCAGCGTGGTCTACACCGACGTCTGGATGTCCATGGGCGACCCGGAACAAGAGCGCGGACGCCGCATGAAGGCGCTCGCCCCCTACCAGGTGAACGAGCACCGCATGGACTACGCCCGCGACGACGCTGTCTTCATGCACTGCCTGCCCGCACACCGCGGCCAGGAGGTCACCGCCGACGTCCTCGACGGCGGACGCTCGCTGGCCTTCCGCCAAGCCGCCAACCGCCTGCCCGCCACCCAGGCCGTCCTGTACGCACTGCTCACCGACCGGCTGGCGGGTCGGTGATGAGGATCGTCGCCGCCCTCGGCGCGCTAACCGACGCCCCCGCGCTCCTGTCCGGAACTGCCGGCACCCGAATCGAGGCCGGCTGAACGCCACACCGGGCACAGGCGGCATCCGCGCCCGGTTCCCGACCAGACGGCTGTCGGGGCAGCGGTTCTCCCAGCACGAAGCCGACCGCGGGCCCCTACCCGTACGACGACGCCCAGGAGTGGGACCGCAAGCCGATGCCTTGACGCGTTCGGCGGTGGTCACCGTGCTCGTCGGTTCCACCGCCGGGCGGGCCCGTGTCACAGAACGCCGCCGAATCCTCATGGTCCTTGGACGGGAGCACAACGAGAGGGGTGCGGTCACCGCAGGCTCGTCCTCTCGTCGCTCTCCGGGCCGAGGCGTGACCAGATCCGTGTGAGGTCGCGCAGGTCGTCGTCGTCGAGACGGTCGAGGAAGAGTCTGCGCAGGTCGGCATGCTGCTGCTTCCATGCCTTGCGCAGGAGGTTGCGCCCGTCGGGTGTCAGGACGGCGACGTAGCCGCGCCCGTCCCCGGCCGCACGCTGACGTTCGATGAGCCCGCGGCGCTCCAGCCGGTCGGCGAGCCGGGTGAAACCACCGGTCGACATCAGCCGGTCCCTGGCCAGCTCGGACATCCGCATGCCGGAGCGACCGGCTCGGCCGAGCAGGGACAGGACGCTGTACTCGGCCATGCTCACGCCCAGCGGCGCGATCCCTGACTCGATCTCACGCCAGATGCGGTCGTGGGCATAAAGGAAGCCCTGCCAGGCCTCGTTCTCAAGGTCGCTCAGAGGTGGAGTCGCCACTTCCGAAGCGTACCGCTACCGCCGTCCTCATCGCCGGAGGCGTATCTGTCTGCGCAGGCAGTGCACTCGATGGAATATCTGCCTGCGCAGGCAGCTTACTGTAGTCGGGACACCGAACGGCGTCCGCACAAGACCGTAAGGAGAGCACGTTGCCCACCACCGTCACCGGCGAGCGATCCCCCTTCGAGATCGGCTTCATGACGTTCGCCGAGATCACCGCCGACCCGGAAACCGGCACGCTTCCCTCCGCGCGCCGGCGCGCCCAGGAGACCATCGAGCAGGCGCGGCTCGCCGACGAGGTCGGGCTCGACCTGTTCGGCGTCGGCGAGCACCACCGCACCGACTTCGTCGGCTCGGCCCCCTCCGTCGTCCTGGCCGCGGCCGCCCAGGCCACCACGAACATCAGGCTGACCAGCGCGGTCACCGTGCTCAGCTCCGACGACCCGGTGCGGGTCTGGGAACAGTTCGCCACACTCGACCAGTTCTCCGGAGGCCGGGCCGAGATCATCGCCGGCCGCGGCTCCTACACCGAGTCCTTCCCCCTCTTCGGCTACGACCTGGCCGACTACTCCGACCTGTACCGCGAGAAACTCGACCTGCTGCTGCGGATCCGCGCGCAGAACCCGGTCACCTGGAACGGACGGTTCCGCCCCGCGCTGGACGCCGCCGACGTGGGTCCCCGCGCGATGCAGGAGGAGCTGCCGATCTGGGTCGGCGTCGGAGGAAGCCCCGCCTCCGCCATCAGCACCGGCCGACTCGGCCTCCCCATGGCCATGGCGCTGCTGCTCGGGCCGATCACGAACCACCGGCAGACCGTCGACCTGTACCGAGAAGCCGCGCAGCAGGCCGGGCACGACCCCGCCACGCTGCGCACCAGCATCAACCTCCACGGCTACGTCGGGCGGACGAGCCAGGGCGCCCGCGACACGATGTACCCCTACTTCGCGGCGGGCATGATGGCCAACAACCATCAGCGTGGCCGTGGGTTCGCGATGCCGCGGGCCGCCTTCGAAGCCCAGACCTCCCCCAACGCCGGACTCGTCGTCGGCAGCCCGCAGGAGGTCGTCGAGAAGCTGCTGGCCTACCACGAGCTCTACGGCCTGGACCGCGCCCTGATCCAGATCGGCTTCGGCGGGATGCCGCAGGAGGACGTCCTCAAGGCGATCGAACTGCTCGGCACCGAGGTCGCCCCCGTCGTACGCCGCGAGGTCGGCTCCCGGAAGGAGCAGGCGGCGTGACTACCACCGTGAGCGACCAGCGGGCTCCCATCGGCGGCGCCCCCTCCCAGGGGGAGGCGCGGACACTGCGGGTGGTGGTCGTCAACGGCAGCCCGAGCGAGAAGTCCAAGACCGTCGGACTGGTCGGCGTCGTGCTGCAGACACTCACCAGCGTGCTCGCCGTCCACGACGTCGCGGTCGAGCACACCCGGATCGACGTCTACCGGCTCGGCCCCGCCTTCACCGGAGCCCTCGAGAGGGAGGGCATCGCCCCCGAGATCGAGGACGCGCTCCGCCGCGCCGAGGAAGCCGACCTGCTCATAGCCGCCACCCCGGTGTTCCGCGGCTCGTACACCGGCCTGTTCAAGCACTTCTTCGACCTGGTCGACCAGTACGCACTCGCGAACAAGCCGGTCTTCCTCGCCGCCACCGGCGGCGGGGATCACCACGCGCTGGTCCTGGAACACGCCCTTCGCCCGTTGTTCGGGTTCTTCCAATCGATGACCCTCCCGGTCGCCGTCTTCGCATCCTCCGGCGACTTCGACGGCACCACGCTCCTCACCCCACGCGTCTACGGCCGCATCGAGATGGCCGTCGAGGACGTGAGCGACATCCTCACGCTCGTGGCGACGCGCGGGAGGCCGGCTGACTGACACCAGCCGCGTGGCGGGCATCCAGACCGACGTCTGCCTCGCCCTGACCGGCTTGACCGCTCTCGACCGCGGCTACGAGGTCTACATCGTCGTCGACGCCTCTGCGGCGACCACCAAGGAGACGCACGACACGGCGGTCATGCGCCTCGTTCAGGCCAGCGCGATCCCCGTCAACTGGCTTGCCGTCGGCTCGGAGATCCTCCGGGGTTGGGTCGACCAGCCGCTCGCACCAGCGTTCGGGGAGCTTATCTACGAGCACCTGCCGTCCTGGCGGCACAACCACGTGGCGAGCGACGCCGTCGCGAAGTACGCCACCCAGTAGTCCCCAAACCGCACCCGGGCCGGGCGGGCCCCCGCGAACACCGGATGGGAGTTCCGGCCGAAGGCCGGCCGCGGCCCCGCCCTGGCCTGTGGTGCGGATGCGCCGAACGGCTCGTCCTCGACCAGCAGCCGCGCGTCGACGTGGCCGTGCGGTAACAAGATCGGCAGGTCCCGGACGGTCTCGTAGAGCCGCCGCGCCAGGGCCCGCACGCCGGGATCGGTGGGCAGGAGCCGGTCGGGACGCAGAAGGGTCGGCATGTGCCGCATGCTCGCCGCAGTGCCGATACCGGCCGCGGGCGCTGTTCCGGCGCCCGCGGCCGCGCCGTGCTGGCCGCCACCTGGAGCCCGGCCAGGACGGCTGGGACAGGGCGGTGGTGCGGCTCGGCAAGGCCGCGGCCACCGACACGTCCGGTTACGGCGGATACGTCCGGGCGCTGGAGGGCGCGGCTGAGGTCCAACGATCTGAACCTCCAGATCGTCGGGACGGTCCACGGTTGGTGGTGCTACTCGAAGGTGGTGTCGCCGTCGACCTTGGCGTAACGCCGGATCTCGGCCTCGGTCGTTCCCTTCGCGCCGATCAGGGTGGCGCCGGAAAGGTTCGCCCCGGACAGGTCCGCGCCGGACAGATCCGCGCCGGTGAGGTCTGCGCCGTTCAGCTTCGCGTTCCGCAGGGTCGCGCCGTTCAGGTTCGCGTTCCTCAGTCTCGCGCTGGGCATTTTCGCCTCGGTCAGGTATGCGCGGGTCAGGTTCGCGTTACTCAGGTCCGAGCCTGATACGTCCGCCATGACCATGGACGCACGGGAAAGGTCCGCGTAGGACAGATCCGAGGAAGGCAGGACCGCGGCGAACAGATCCGTGTTGGACAGGTCGGCGTTGACCGGGAACCGGGTGCCGGGGACGCGGATCTCGTGCAGGTCGAGGGAGAAGTCCGCTGCACGCGGGTTGCGGAGGGATGCGGATCGTCCCGGGGGACAGCGAGTGAGGACGCTGAGGGCGGCGGCGACGTCGGTGTCGGGGCCTGCGGGCAGGTCGGCGGATTTGATGGTGGGGGCGGGGTCGTGTTCGCGGACATAGGCGGCCAGGACGTCGCGGATCGTCGGGCGGTCGCGGTGGGAGTCGGCGGCGATGCGTTCCAATGCGTAGACGGCGGCGGTGCGGACTTCTCGTTTGCTGGAGGCAAGTTGTTCGGTTGCCTTGGTATAGCGGTCGGTGACCTGCCCTTCTTTGGCGGTGTTCAGTTCGTCTTGGCCTGTGCGCAATGTCGCGGCGGTGGCCAGCAGGCTGCCGCCCGCGAGCACGGCTCCGATGAGCAGTACCCCGCTGTTGATCCACTGGTGCATGCTCTGGCGCCGCCGGTCGTCTGCCGCGTCCGCGCGATCGCGATCGCGGTCACGGCGCTGCCGCTGCAGTTCGAGTAGTTCAAGCCGCCGATCGGCGGGAAGCGCAGCCAGCTCGGCCGGGGTCGGGGCGCTCACCTGCGGCACCGGGGCTACCGGCTCGGGAGCCGGTCGTGCGGCATCATCGCTGTCGGGAGCCGGATCGGGTGGGGACGGAAGAGGAGAGTCGCGCTCGGTCACATATGTCAGACGCTCAGTGACGCTCTGGCGCTTCCATCTGCGGGCCCTTTTCCTTGCGGGCGATGATGTCCCCGCCACGGTGGGGAGCCAGGTGCGGCGTGGGCGCCGGTCACCGGTCGGCCGCGCATCGCGCAGCTCCAGATTGCCCCGCCGCAACCGGCGGTCGCCTGGCCGCGCCGCCGTCATACAGGCCACCGTAGGATCGCCGGATGGCTGACGATCGGCAACTCCCCCGATACCGCGTTCTCACTGGCCCCGACGACGCTTCCTTCTGCTGGCGGGTCAGCGAAGCGCTCGATCTCGGGTACGAGTTGCACGGCGCCCCGTCCCTCACCTTCAACGGTGACCGGGTCATCGTCGCCCAAGCCCTTGTCCGCAGCGAGGTATAAGACCGACCCGGTAGAACGAGCTCGAACCAAGGGCCTGCGCCGCCCCTGTCCTCCGCGGGCCCGCGCACTCAATCGCGCGATTCTGCCTGTCACACCTTCACGCCGTACGAGCGAACCAGCACCCCGGAACGGGGGGCAGTCGCAGCCAGGACGACGGCCGGGGGGCGAGCCGATGCCGCCCGCTCTAACCAGCGAGGACGTCTCTTGCGCCGGTTTCCCGCCGGACCGCGCAAGGCTCCACGCCCGCCGGTCCCGCGCAGGGGTCGCGCCGCCGCCCAGTACTTGAGCGTCACGGGGCTTCTGCCTCGTGACGCCATAATGCGACCGTGGACGCAGGAATTGCCGCCTTGCTCGGTGCCGTCGTCGGCTCCCTCACCACTCTCGGCGCAGCTCTGGTGAATGCCAGGGCACAGGCACAAACACAGCACGTCCAGTGGCGCCGTCAACATCGGCGCGACGCTTATGCCGCCTACCTCGGCGCTCTCCACGACCGCGACATCGTGATGGACGAGATCCTCAACGCGGTGCACGCGGATCCACCCGACCTGCCCGCCCTGGACGAGACGGTGCGGCGCTTCATCGCCCGCGCCCGTGAGGTTCACCGCGCCGCGGAAGTGGTCATCCTCGAAGGCCCTCCCTCCATCGTCGAGGCAGCCGACCGAATCGCCCAGGCGTCGAGCGAGCTGTCCGACGTCATGCAGCGCATGGTGCGAAACGCTCACGCAGCAGACGCAACGGACAGACCTCAACACTCGGCCACCGCATCCGCACGAGAGCGGCAGCTCTACCAGGCAGTAAAAGACTTCCGCGTGCAGGCCCGGAGCATCCTCGGCAACGCCGACTAGTCGAACGTCGGCCGGTCGTCCCTGCGTTGAGTTGCGGCGTGTTGTTGTTATCGGCCTTGCCATAGCAACAACACGCCGCAGGTCAACGCACGCGTGGGTGCGGCGGGCCTTGGGCCGCCGGGGCCCGGCCGCCGGGCCACCGCGTGCTTAGGGGCGGGGGGCGAAGGCCGATATCGGCCTGGTTGTGAGACTTCCTCGGATTTGGTGATCGTGGTTCTATGGGGACCGAGTTGGCCTTCGGGGATGACGGCGAAGTGCTGAGCGAGGGAGTACCGGATGAGCCCGCGGTTTCTCCGGAGGTTTTGGGTGCCCATTGCGGCCGCGGCCTTGCTGGTCCTCGGCCTGGTGCAGGCGGCGCAGGCGCACATCGAGCGGCCGTCGTACTGGCCGTCTCCCGGTCCGGACTGCTCCGTCAGCCCGTGCGCGGGCGGGACGGTGCCGACACCGCGGAGCCTGGCGTCGGCCGTCCAGACCGTCCCGGGGAGCACGACGCGGGTGGTGTGCCGGCCGGATTCGCTGGAACGGCTGGACGCCTCGATCAAGCGGGCGCTGAAGTCGGGCTACAACGTCCGCCCGCACGACCACCGGAAGCTCGGCGCCGCTGCGGCGCGCGACCTGAAGCGGACCAACCGGGCGTTGTTCGACCGGTGCCGGTACAGCGAGATCCAGCCCGCGGTGACCGATTCGCGGAACAACGACCGGGTCGTGGTGCTGCCGGGGGTCTACACCGAGCCGACGGCGCGCCAGAAGCCGACCCACGATCCCGCGTGCGACCAGTACAAGCTGAGCACGGGCGCGTACTCCTACCTCGGCGAGTACACCTGCCAGAACGACGCCAACCTGATCGCCGTGCTCGGCCGGGCCCCCGGCGGCGGCCAGGACCCGGACCCGCCGCGCGTCGACCGGCACGGCATCCCCAACCGGGGCGCGTGCGTGCGCTGCAACCTCCAGCTCGAAGGGTCGGGCGTGAGCGCCGACGACGTGGTCGTGGACGCCGGCGACCCGTCGTCCGGCAACGGCGGCCCGCGCAACTCGGTGAAGGACGTGGGCATCCGCGCCGACCGGGCCGACGGCTTCGTGCTGCGGAATCTGACCGTCCGGCACGCGGACGAGCACGCCGTCTACGTCCTGGAGACCAACGGGTACCTGCTGGACAGCTTCAAGACCTTCTACGCGGGCGAGTACGGCGTGCTCACCTTCGTCGAGGACCACGGCGTGATCCAGAACTGCGAGGCGGCCGGCAACGGCGACTCCGGGCTGTATCCCGGGTCGGGTGCGAAGACCGCGGCCGGACGAGACGAGAAGGTCTACCCGACCGCGCGGTACAGCCAGCAGATCCGCTACTGCGACTCGCACCACAACACCAGCGGCTACTCGGGCACCGACGGCAGCGCCACCTGGGTGCACCACAACAACTTCTACGACAACGGCCTCGGCTTCACCACCGACGTGTTCACCGCCGCCGGGCATCCCGGTTTCCCGCAGCAGGGCGACCTCGTCGAGAACAACGACTTCTTCTCCAACAACTTCAACCCGTACCTGGCGGACAGCGACGTGGTCCCGACCGTGCCGGTCCCGGTGGGGACCGGGATGTGGATCGCCGGCGGGGACGACAACGTCGTCCGGAACAACAAGTTCCGCGACAACGTGCGGCGCGGGGCCATGCTCTTCGCCGTCCCCGACGCGTTCGTCTGCGGCGACCAGCCCCTGACGGGCTGCGACCCGCTGAAGCTGTCCACCTCGCACCGCAACCAGTTCTACGGCAACAAGATGACCGGCAACGGCCTGGACTTCTGGTGGGACGCCTTCCCCGGCAACACCGGCAACTGCTGGTATGCCAACGGCTCCGTCACCACCTCGCCCGGTAACCTGCCGGACTGCCTGAACGGCAAGGCTCCCTTCCTCAGCTTCGGGTTCGGCAACCTGGGCAACGAACTCGAACTGCTCAACTGCATGGCCAACCTGAAGCCCGGCGGCCCGTGCCCCTGGTTCACGACACCCAAGCCCACCGCCCCTGCCGCCGCCAGGACGGCGTCCGCCGGCGACCCCCACCACCCCGGGACCAGCGAACTCGACGACGCGATGCTCGCCGCGATGACCTGCCATTCCTGGCAGGCGATGACGACCGGCCAGCGCGACCACATGCTCGCCAAGATGGCGGTGTTCATGGGCGGGCAGATCGACCATCCGGGGGCGCGCGGCACGACGCTGAGCAACCGGAACGCGACCAGCGTGCTCGACAACGCCTGCGGGCTGTCCTTCGCGGGGCCGTTCAAGCTCTACAAGCTCTACGCCCGAGCGGCGGCCTTCCCACTGCAACTCCCATAACAGCTGTAGAAGTGCGGCCCGAGGCGCGGACCACCGGCAACCTCGTCAGGAGGGTCGTCCTCGGGGCTCGATGGTCGTCGGGTCCCGAGGACTCGCCATCGGGCCGCGGCACGTGCGGGGCGGTCTACTCGGCCGTCCCAGTCGGCTCCGTAGGTGCCGCGGCATCCCGCGTGGCGTCCCCGGCCGCGTCAGCGACTCATGGTGTTCTCATGGACGCGGGCGGCCGGGCTCGCCGTTCGTGACGACTCGGTGCTTCTGACCAGCCACAAGCCCGTGAAGACGGCTGTGGCCAAGGTGACGACGCCGGCCACGGCGAAGGCGCTGTCGAGCCCCTCCTCGAAGGAGGCGCCACCGGACTCCCGGGTGCGGACGACGGCTCCGAGCACCGCCACGCCGAGGACCGCGCCGATCTGCCGGGTGGTGCTGCTGACGCCCGACGCCAGGCCGCCCTCCTGCGGGCTGACCGACTGGATGGCGGCGCCGGTCAGCGGGGACATGGTCAGGGCGAAGCCGATACCGGTGAGGGCCAGCCGCCACCACACGTTCGGGTAGCCGGTGTCGGCGTGCACGAAGCCCAGGGCCAGCAGTCCGAGCCCGGCCAGCGTCAGGCCGATCGTGACCATGATCCGGAAGCCGTGCCGCGCGGCCAACCGGCCCGCGAACGGGCTGACGACGACCATCGCGAGCGTGGCGGGCAAGGTCTGCACCCCGGCTCGCAGGATCGAGCTGCCCTGGACGTAGACGAAGAACTGGGAGAAGAAGAACGACGAGCCCATGAGCGCGAAGCCGACCACGACCATCGCCGCGTTGGAGACGGTGAACAGTTGCTGCCGGAAGAGCCGCAAGGGCAGCATCGGCGCCGGAACCCGCCCTTCGACGACCACGAAGACCGCGATGATCACGGCCGCGGCGGCGAAGCTGCTCAGGATCACGGGCGAGGTCCAGCCGCGGGCGCCGCCCTCGATCAGCCCGTAGGTGAGCACCCCCACGCCCAGGACGGACAGGACCGTTCCCGGGACGTCGATCGCCGGCGCGTTCGGATTGCGGGACTCGCCCAGCACGCGCAGACCGGCCAGCAGCAGGACCGCGCCGACGGGCACGTTGACCAGGAAGATGGCGGGCCAGCCGAACGCCTCCACCAGAACGCCGCCGGCCACCGGTCCGGCGGCCAGGCCGATTCCGCTGAGTCCGGCCCACAGCCCGATCGCCCTGATCCGCTCCTGCGGAACCGGGTACGCGGCGGCGAGCAGGGCCAGCGAGGCGGGGCTGAGCGCCGCGGCCCCGATGCCCTGCAGCACCCGTCCGGCGATCAGCCAGCCGATCGAGGGCGCGGCGGAGCACAGGACGGACGCGGCGGTGAACACCACGACGCCGGCCAGGAACACTCTCTTGCGGCCGAAGCGGTCGGCGAAGACGCCGCCGGACAGCAGCAGCATGGCGACCAGCAGCACATAGGCGTCCACGATCCATTGCAGCCCGGTCAACTGGGTATGCAGCCGCTCCTGCATGTCGGGCAGTGCCGCGCCGACGATCGTGTTGTCGAGCAGCACCATGAACTGCCCCAGGCAGGTCACCGTGAGCAACGCCGCCCGGTTCGGCACGGCCACCGGCGATGCAGACGTCATCCATCCCCCTAAAGCAGTTTGTTACGGCTTTAGGACTCTAGACAGCGAGGCCCGTAAACGCAACTGCGAGCTGCGCTAAGGTGGGGGCATGGAGGAGCGGGGGCCGGTCCGGCGGCCCGGCGGGCGCAGTGCCCGCGTCCGGGCGGCGGTCCACCAGGCCGTCACGGACCTGGTCGGCGAGCGCGGCTACGGCGCGTTCACGGTCGGCGACGTCGCGGCCCGCGCGGGCGTGGCCGATACCAGCGTCTACCGCCGGTGGGGCACCCTGGAGGCCCTGCTCACCGACGTGGCGCTCACGCGCCTGAACGCGCAGTCGCCGATGCCCGACACCGGAAGCCTGGCCGGTGACCTGCACGCCTACGCGGCCCAGGTGGCGCGCGAGATCACCGGGCCAGACGGCCTGGCGGTGCTGCGCCTGACCGTCGCCCTGTCGAACAGGGGCGAACGGGGTCTGCGGGCGCGGGACGACTTTCTCGCCGAACGCACCCGGTTCGTGCAGGCCATGCTCGACCGCGCCGCCGAACGCGGCGAGCGTCCACCCGACGTCATGGGCGTGCTCGACCACGTCATGGCCCCGATGTACATCCGCGTCCTGTTCGGCGCGGGCCCGCTCACCCCGGACTACATCGCCGGGCTGGTCGACCGGTTGCTGGGACCGGCCTGATCTCCGCCTTTCGGCAGGGACGCCGATGTTCAGGTGGTGCGCTGGGTGGCGGCCGTGATGAGCTGGGTCAGGGCCTGACGGGCGGGTTCGGTGATCGGTGCGGTGGCCAGGACGTCGAGGGCCCGGTCCTCGCGTTCCGCGATCATTCCCTCGACCGCGGCCAGTGCCCCGGTATCGACCAGGACCTCGCGGATCCGGTCGGCGCCGTGTTCATCGAGGTGCGGTTCGCCGTGCAGGGTCTCGATGAGGCGGCGCTGCGCGGGGGTGGCGTGCTCGATCGAGTGGGCGATCAGGACGGTGGGTTTGCCGTCGCGGAAGTCGTCGAGGTTCGGTTTCCCGGTCACGCGGGGGTCGCCGAACGCGCCCAGGACGTCGTCGCGGAGCTGGAACGCCTCGCCTACTGCCACCCCGAACCTGGAGTAGGCCGCCAGCACCGCCGGCGACGTCCCGGCCAGCGCGCCGCCCACTTGGAGGGGGCGTTCCACGGTGTACTTGGCGGACTTGTAGAGCAGCACCCGCATGGAGCGTTCGGCCGTGGTGGGGCCGTGCGCCTGTTCGATGATGTCCAGGTGCTGGCCGTAGCAGACCTCGGCGCGCATCCGGTGGTAGTAGGGGCGCGCCGCCGCGATGCGCCCGGCGGCCACCCCGCTCGTGAACAGCAGCTCGTCCGCCCAGGTCATGCACAGGTCGCCGAGGAGGATCGCGGTGGCGACGCCGAACCGCCGGGAGTCCCCCCGCCAGTGGTGGGCGGTGTGCCGGTCGGCGACGGCGCGGTGCAGGGTGGGACGGCCGCGGCGCAGCTCGCTGCCGTCCATGACGTCATCGTGGATGAGGCAGAAGGCATGGAAGATCTCCAGCGCCGCCGCGGCCTTGATGATCTCGGCGCAGTCCGCTCCGCCGGCGGCGCGCCAGCCCCAGTAGCACAGCAGCGGCCGCAGTCGCTTGCCGCCGTGCAGCACGAACTCGCGCACCAGCCGGAACAGCGGCGCCGTGGCGTCGCCGGCCGTGCCGCGCAGCCGGCCGTCGAGGAAGTCGGCCAGTTCGGTGTCGACGCGGGCCCGCACCGGCCCGCACAGGTCCCGGGCCCCGTTGTGGCGTTCGGTTTCCATGTGAACCCCCTTCTCTGCGGCGTCGTGGGCCGGTGTCACCGGCCGCTCGGCGGCGTGCACCGGCGCCGCCGGGACCACCACAGCGCGGCCGCGGCGACGGCGGCGGTCCGCAGTGCGGCCGTGGACGGCGAGTGCCCGCGGGCGCCCGCGTTCCGCAGCTGCCCGACGCGGATGGTGAAGTCACGGTCGGCGGCGTCCCGGATCAGTCCGCGCAGCTGCTCGGGGGCCAGCATGTTGCCGATCATCAGGTCGAGCGCGGTGCGGGCGGCCTGGATCTCCGACAGCGACTCGCCCGCCAGGTGCAGCAGGATGCCGCGCAGTTCGTCCTCGAAGACGTCGGTCAGCGCCAGTTCCGGGGCCAGGTGGCGGACCGAGCCCTCGATGTTGGAGAACGATTTGCCCAGCAGCGACACGACCGGGCTGGTCTGGATGCCGCGCCGGGTGGAGTACTTCAGCACCGAGGTCAGGGTGACGCCGAAGTCGAGGTCGTCCAGCGACGCGGTGGCGATCTTGGGCACCAGCAGGGCCATGTCACCGGCGAACCCGGGAATGTCCGCCCACGGTGTGGCCCGGCCCAGCTCCACCCAGGCGCGGGCCAGGCCGGGGCCGTCGTTGTGCGCCAGGCTGAGCAGCACGGTCACCAGCGTCATGCTCATCCGCCGGTCGATGCGCCCGACCATGCCCCAGTCGATCAGGTGGGCCTTGTGGCCGGGCGCGACGAAGATGTTGCCCGGATGCGGGTCGGCGTGGAAGAACCGGTCCACGAAGTACCCGCGGTACATGAACGCCAGCAGGTCGCGGCCCATCCCGAGGCGCTCCTTCTCGGTGAGGGAGCCGGGCTCGACCTCGCGGATGGACCGTCCGGGCGCGGTACTCTGCACGATCACCCGCGGGGTCGCCCAGATGGCGTCGGGCACGTCCAGGTACTCGAACTGCTCGACGAGGCCGCGGGCGCGCTCCATGTTCGCGGCCTCGACGGTCAGATCCAGCTCGGCCTCCATGGCCTCGAAGATGACGTTGAGCGAGGACTCGACGTCGATCACGGCGTTGAAGTCGGGGAACGTCCGGGCGACCAGCCGCGCGGCGCGTCGCATCAGCGCCATGTCCGCCAGCACCTGGGAGCGGATATCGGGCCGCTGGACCTTCAGCACCGCGGGCTCACCGCCGCGCAGCACCGCCCGGTACGCCTGGGCCAGGGACGCCGACCCCAGCGGACGCGACCGGTCGACGTGCACGAAACGGCGCTCCCAGTCCTCCCCCAGCTCCTGTGCCAGCACCGGCTCGAACATCGCGAACGGCGCGGCGGACACCCGGTCGTGCAGCAGCGCCAGTTCGGCCATGGTCTGCGGCGAGACCAGGTCCGGACGGGTCGACAGCATCTGCCCGACCTTCACGTAGAAGGGCCCCAGACGTTCCAGCGCGAGCCGGATGGCGCGCGGCCGCCCGGCCGCGGCGGGGTCGCCCGGCGCGGGCGCGCGCCGCACCGTCCTGGTCAGTTCGGCGCCGAGGAGTTCGGCCAGCACCGTGGTCACGGTGCGCAGCCGCCCGGCGATCAAGGCCGCCTCCGCATCCGCTGCCTCTCGGCCTCCGGCGGGCGCCGCGCCGCGTCCCGCCGCGCGTCCTGCTGCGTGTCCCGCCGCGCGTCCTCGGGTGGGCGCAGGAGCCGGCCCGCCATGTCGAGCAGGGCGGGGGCGACCGCCTGCCCGGCATGGCGGGACACGGTGCTCCGCAGCACCTCGACCAGCACCTCGTTGGTGCATTCGGCTCCCGTGCCCTGCCGGTGGGCCCGGAAGGAACGGCCGGCCCGGACGTCGTCGGCCAGTTCCGCCGGGTCGACGAACCTGCGCTCGTCGAGGTCGAACAGCCGGCCGTCGGCCTTGCGCCGCAGCCGTCTGGGGCGGCGCCGACGAGATTCCGAGAAGTGGTCGGTCACCGCTCTCCCTCCACCGCTGTCGTCGGGGGTTCCGTGCGCCGCCGGCCGGTCAGGACGGCGGCCTCAGCGCAGGTCCCGGTCGGCGTCGGCGTCCGCGTCCACCTGGCGCGCCAGCTCCTCCACGCGGCGGCTCAGCCGGGCGAGCTGCCCGCCGTCGTCGGACGTGCGGACTCTGGCGTCGCGATCCCGGCGGCGCGGGCGGCGCCGTCCCCGCCTGCCGTCCCGGCAGCGGCGCAGCCGGCGGCTGAGGTCCCAGAGGTCCTCCAGGATCTCCTCGATCTCCTCCCAGTCGCAGTCGTCCCAGTCCCAGTCGTCGTCCCACCAGTCGTCGTCCCCGTCCCAGTCGTCGTCCCGGTTCTCGACCGCCTTGCGGGCCGCCCGGCGCAGGTCGTGCTCGACGTCGCCGGCCCGGTCCAGGGTGTCGTCGACGAGGTCGCCGATCCGGCGGGTGGTGGTGCCGCTGCGTCGCCGTCTGGTCATGTTCGATCTCCTTCGAGGGATGGGTGATGGTCCGGCCCGTCTTCGAGCCGGTCACAGCGGGTGGCGCCGGTGGTGCGCGCGGCGGTGTCCGTCACACGTCCCACCACCAGGCGATGGTCGGGAGGGGAACCGGTTCGGGACTGTCGTCGGCGGGACGTTCGGCCCAGGCGATCTCACCGGCCGCGGCGGTGTCGCCGACGAGGTAGCGCGGGACCCGCAGGCCCCACTCGGCGTTGCCGCGGATGCCGTAGGCCAGGCCGTCGACATAGCCGCGGCCCGCCATGCTGAGCCGGGGGGTGAGCCGCTGCCGCAGGTCCATGAAGCGCAGCAGCACCCGGTCGCGCAGTCCGGCCGCGGCCTGCACCGCCGCGGTGAGCGAGTCGCCGTTGTGGCGCAGCAGGACGCTGTACACGTTCTGGGACGCGTGCCTCTCGCCCAGCTCCTTGGACAGCGAGTGACGATCGTTGTCCAGGGACGTCACCGCGATCGCCATCTCGGTGAGCGCCCGCATGGCGGGCAGTTCCATCTCGGCGGCGGGCACCTCGGAGCCGCCCGCGATCTCCAGCATCGCGAACGTGGGCTCGCCGCCGGCCGAGTGCAGCCGCATCGTCAGGTAGTCCTCGAGATCCGGCATGTGCCCCCGGGCCTGGTTGGCGACCTGCCACGCCACTCCCGCCAGCCACGCCCGGTGGGCGGCCACGAACCGCTGGAACTGGACCGGGCTCGCGAGCTTCCGGAACCGCGCGCCGATATCGTGCACGGCCGCCGCGTAGCGGTCGTCACCGGCGGCCGGGCCGGGACGCTCCAGCGCCCGCTGGACCCGGGACGCCATCGGCACGAACTCGGCGGGCCGCGCGCTGTAGTGCCCGGCATCGCAGCGGGCGTCGTCGAACGCGAACCCCCAGTACACCCACAGCACCGCCGGCAGCAGCCGGTCCTCGTCGGCATGGGGGGCGAACCGGGAGTAGAACTCGGCGCTGTGCGTGCCGATCGCCTTCGCCCGCTCCCGGGCGTCCGCGCACAGCCCCACCCCGTCCAGCCAGTCGACGGCACGCCGCTCGACCGCGCGGCACGCCGGATTGATCGCCGACTCCAGCGGACAGAAGACCGGCGGCAGATCCAGCCCCGCTGTGAGGTCCTCGGCCGCCGACCGCTGCGGGCTCATGGACTCTCCCCTCCGTGCCGATCAGTCACCTGACCACCAAGTAGTTACATAGAGTAGTCATATACTCACTCTAAGTGACGATCTGGGGGCGGTCAACAGCGCGTGGCGAACTGGTCAAGGCGGGGCTTGGTCAGGGCGGAGTTTGGTCAGGGCAGGGTCGAGTTCGGGGCGCCGAACCAGGAGCCGAGGGTCTCCTCCAGGTCGGGGAGAGCGCTCGTCCAGCACACGTGGCCGTCGGGCCGGACCAGCATCGCGGACGCGGGGACGTCCCCGCGAGGTCCGGCCTGACCACGTTGTGTCGGATCGGTCTGTCTCAGACGCCTACCTGACCATCGAGGAGCTCGCGGATGATGTCGATATGCCCGTTGTGTCGGGCGTTCTCCTCGACGAGGTGCATAATCACCCAGCCCAGGGTGACCGGCTCGCCGGTCTCGGGGGCCTTCCAGATGGTCCTGGTGTCGAGGTCCATGCCGGCGACGACCTCGTTGTAGCGGGCCGACTGGGCCCGGTAGTCGGCCAGGATGGCCGGCAGCGGCCGGTCGAGCTCGTAGTAGAACTCCCGGTCGGGGTCGTCCGGGTCGGTCCAGGGGTCGTCGGCGGTCTCGCCGAGGAGACGATCCCCGATCCAGGACCACTCCACCCACCGCAGATGGCTGACCAGGCCCGATATCGACATCATCGGCGAAGCCGGCAACGGTGTCGCGCGGGCGTCCGCATCGGAGAGGCCCTCGCATTTGAAGGCGGTGGTGTCGCGGGTGTAGTCGAGGAACGTCATGAGCAGGCTGCGCTGGTCGAACGCGGGCGGCAGGTCGGTTCTGTTCTGCATCCCATAACAACTACTCGGTATCCCGCGATAGGCAAGTCGAATAATCGCCTCCGCTCAACGCCGCTCCTCGCCGTCGGCGGGAAGGAAGACGATGTCGTGGTCGCGGAGCCGGTCCGGGTCGGTGTCGATGGAGATGCGAGCGATCCTTCCCTCGCTGATGACGAAGGCGAAGACGGCCTTGGGCCGTCCGCGGTGCGACCAGACGGCCCCGGGAACGCCGTCGACCAGCGCGAGCCGGGCGCCCTGGGCCCGTCCGGCGAAGAAGGCCGCCACCGCTTGGGCGCCGCGGACCTCGACGGCCACGGCGTCCGGGTCGAGCAGGTCGAGCAGCGCGTCGAAGTCCCCGCTCCGGGAGGCCGCGAGGAAGGCCGCGACGATCTCCCGCTTGGCGGATCGTGCGGCGCCGGACGCCTCGGCCGCTCCCTGCACGCGGCGCCGGGCCCGGCTGGCCAGTTGCCGGGCCGCCGCCGGGGAGCGGTCGATGACGGCGCCGATCTCGCCGAACGGCACCGCGAAGACATCGTGCAGGACGAACGCGAGCCGCTCGGCGGGAGCCAGCGTGTCCAGCACCACCATCAGCGCGGCGCCGACCGAATCGGCCAGCAGCGCCTCGTCCTCGGGGTCGGCCGGGCCGGGCGGGTGGATCCGCGCGTCCCGCGCGTCCGCCGCGTCCGGCTCGGGGGGCAGCGTCCCGGCCGACTCCTCACGCCGAACCCGGCGTGCCTGGAGCATGTTCAGGCAGACGCGGGCGACGACCGTGGTCAGCCACCCGCCCGGATTCTCCACTTCGGCGGTGTCGGCGCGGCTGACCCGCAGCCACGCCTCCTGCACCGCGTCCTCGGCTTCGCCGGACGATCCGAGTATCCGGTAGGCCACCGCTTGCAAGTGGCCCTGGTGCTCGGCGAACCGCTCGCTCAGCCAGTCCTGCTCGGTCATCGGTCACGTTCCTCCATCACGGGCTGTCATACCTATTGACCGCCGAACACGCGCCGATGTGACCGCCAGGCCACCCGGACGTCACACCTGCCGGTTCAGGCGGCACCGACACCTCGATCACAAGGAGACAAGGTATGAAAGCGCATGTGAGCTCGATCCTGCTGGGCGTCCGGGACATGGACGAGGCCAAGCGGTTCTACACCGAGGGGCTCGGCTGGAAGGTCGAGAACGACTGGGGCGTCTCGGTGTTCTTCGCATCGGACGGCGCCTCGCCCGTCGGCTTCTACGCCCGCGAGGGCCTGGCCGACCAGGTGGGCACGAGTGCGGAGGGCAGCGGCTTCAGCGGACTGGTGCTGACCTACGTCGTCCGCAGCGAGGCGCGGGTCGACGAGGTCATCGCGGAGGCGGGGAAGGCCGGGGCGGCGATCCTCAAGCCCGCCGGCCCGCTGCCGTGGGGCGGCTACGGCGGCACCTTCGCGGACCCGGACGGCTACATCTGGAGCATCAGCCACAGCGACCAGCGGGCCGACCAGCCTTACGCCGAGTAGCCGCTGAGTAAAGCCCTCCGGCGAACCGTACCGGGGAGCGGGTTCGGCGCCGATGCCGGACGGCGTCGGCGCCGAACCACCGCACGGCACCGCCCAGCCCGCGGACCGCGTGGTCAGGCCGTGCCGCTGAACGCGCCGCCTCTACAATTCCGTGCGTGACCGCCTACAGTGATCTTGACGCGTTCGGGGACCTGAACGCCTCCGCCCTCCCCCCGCGCCAGCAGCGGATCCTGGCCATGATCCAGGACTGGGTGGTCAGGTACGGGTACGCGCCGAGCACGCGGCAGATCGGCGACGCGGTCGGCCTGCGGTCGTCGTCGTCGGTGTCGCGCCACCTGGCGAGCCTGGAGGACAAGGGGTTCCTGCGGCGCGGCCCGGCGGTCTCGCGGCCGATCGACACGCGCGCGTTCCTGCGGCAGGTCTCGCCGCGCGAGCCGTCCGGCGGCCCGGTGGCCGTGCCCGTGGTGGGGCACATCGCCGCCGGTACTCCGATCATGGCCGAGGAGCACGTCGACGACACCCTGATGCTGCCCCGCGAGCTCACCGGGCGCGGCACCGTCTTCGGCCTGCGGGTGCGCGGCGACTCGATGATCGACGCCGCGATATGCGACGGCGACGTGGTCGTCGTCCGCCGACAGCAGGAGGCGCACTCCGGTCAGATCGTCGCCGCCATGATCGACGACGAGGCCACCGTGAAGGTGTACCGGCGCCGCGACGGCCACGTCCGGCTCGAACCGCGCAACCCCGCCTACGACGTCATCGACGGCGACAACGCCGTCGTGCTCGGGATCGTCGTCTCAGTAGTCCGGAGCCTCTGACCCGGCGCGCCGACTGGTCCGCCGGAGACCTCGTCACCGAGGCGGTGGCCGGCGGACGCCTCGCACGTCCGTAGCGGGCTCAGGCGTGCAGGGCGGGGTGGTAGGTGAGCTCTTGGATGTTGCCGTCGAGCGTCCGGCATTCGATCAGTTCGAGGTCGAAGTCGGCGGCGTCCTGGAAGACCGGGTCCAGCCCGGTCCGCCCGGTGATCACGGGGAAGATCGTCACCTGGACGCGGTCGACCAGGCCGGCGGCCATCAGCGCCCGGTTCATCGCCAGGCTGCCGTGCGAGCGCAGCGGCACCTCGGACTCCTCCTTGAGCCGGGCGACGACGTCGACGGCGTCGCCGCTCACGAGGGTCGCGTCCGGCCAGTCGAGCGGCCCCGGGAGCGTGGTCGACACCACCGTGGCCGGCAGGTTCCTCATCCGCGTGACCCACGGGTCGCGGACGTCCGAATCCTCGGTGCTCGCGGCCAGCATCTGCGCGAACGCCCGGTACGTGTTGGCGCCGAAGACCATCCGCTGCTCCTCGCCGTACAGGGCGAGGCGGTGGTCGAGGAGTTCGGGGCCCTGCTTGCCCCAGTACCCGGTCCAGTCGCCGCCGGCGGCGCCGAAGCCGTCGAGGCTGGAGAAGACGTCGAATGTATAGGTGGCGGTCATGCTGCTCTCCTCGGGTCCGTCGATCGCGGGTCGGGGATATGGACCGGCGGCCGCCCCGAGACTCATCGGACGTGCCGGAGGCGACCCCTGCACCGCTCCGCTGGACGTGGCCCTTCCCGGTCAAGGCCGGGATATGGGGATCGGCGCCTCGCAGCGGCATATTGGCCCCATGGACACGTGGTTCTCTGAAGCCCCGGAGCCGGATCACCGTCGCGAGCAGGACATCCGTAGGCGGAAAGGGCCTCTCGATGCGAGGGAGGCCGAGGTGGAGGACCCGGAACTCGTGCGTTTGGAGCGCGATGCCCAGGAGGCTTGCGATCGAGCGGTGAAGGAGTCCCTGGAAGCGGTGTCCAGGGCGAAGGAGGCGGCCGCGGCTCAGGACAAGGCGGAACTCAACGAGCAGAAGGCCGCCTTTCGCCGGGGAATCTCGGCGTGGGAGACACCTGGCCCCTCCGAACCGGACGCGGCCTCGTCCTTTGCGGAGCGAGCGAAGCGCTGCGCACGGCGGGACGCGAATGAGCACATGGCCCGGCGCCGGGAGAGGGCCGATTCTTTGAAGAAGGCCGGGCGGCGAGCGTACGAGGCGCTCGATGCCCAGCGGCGCTCGCGGCTCGACGGCGTGCCGTCCATGGAAGACCCGGAACGCCTCCGGAAGTGCAGGACGAAGGTCGAGGACATCTTCGAGGAGGGGCGCGCGAAGATATCCCGGGGTGTCAGCGATGTCTCCCACGGGGAGACCATCGGAGATCCCTTTCATAGATTGAACTCCCAATACCAGGACGTGGCGGAGGAAGAACGTCGTTCACGGCAGGACGCCGAAACGGCCACGACCGAGCGCAGGGATACCGTCCTTGGGCTCTTCGAGCAGTTCGCACGGGACATCTTGGGCAATCGAGGTCCGCAGCCGCCATCGGATGCACCTCAAGAGAAAGAGACCCCTCCCGGCCTGGTCGAGCGCACCAAAACGGCGGTCGCGTTCCGCATGATGACGTACGCCATGGACGGGGTCGCGCCCGGCTCGGGGGCATTGGCGCGCCATCTGAAGCTGTTCTGGGAGACCGGTGAGGCATTGACCGGGGACGGCCCTGTCCGTATCACCGTCCCGCTCGAAGGAACCGGCGTCGGCGTGACCCTCACGAATGCGGGGCGTCGCCCCAGGCTGCGGTTTGACCCGGCGTTCGGCGACCAGCCCACCATAGGGCCGGAAGCCGCACCGGGCACCCGGCCAGCCGACCGCCGCTCATCGGCGGACGCCCGAGAGAGCGAGCCGGCGCCCGCCGATTTCAGGCGCGGACGAGACTCGGACTCGATGGCGCCGCGGAGCCCGACCGCGTTCGGCCCCCGGGACGACGCCGCGGATCCGCGTGTCGGCGCCGTCGCCCTCTCGGTGAAAACCGGGAGGTGGCGGGTTACCGCCGAACCCGGCTGGTGGAGACCGGCCGGCCTGGAAAACAATGGGCCGCGCGAATTCGCGGAACTGGACACGGCGGAATTCCTGCTCGTGACCGTCTACGGCGACATGCGGGGCCTCCACGGCCGCGACCTTGCCGTCCACGGGTTGATCCTGGCGCAGCGGGCCCTGCACCAGCGAGTTTTCGACCCCCGGAGACCGGAGAGCGCGAAGACGTCCGCGCAGTGGCTGCGTCGCATCGGCGCCGTCATCCTGTGCGACCGCGGGCTCGGGCTCGCCGCGTACATCGACGTCGACCCGCGAACCCGCGAGCCGTCATGCGAGGCGATCGCTGTGCTGAGCGCCGATGTCGCACCACCACCAGCCTGACGCGCCGCGCAGCCTCATCGAGCCGAGGGTGACGGTCCCCGCCTCCATCGTCTTCACGATCTCGAACAACGCCGTGACCTCTGGGGCTTCGGCCCGCTTGGCGTGGACGAGCCAGTCCGCGAACTCCGCGTCGTCGACTCCGGCGAACCAGTAGCGCGCTTTCAAAGGGGCGCTCTTCAGCACACGGCTGCTCACCAGGCTCAAACCCGCGCTACCGGCCAGCCGGAGCAGGACGTTCTCGACCGCGCCTCCGACGTCGTCGCTCTTGCAATCGATCTCTCCGTTGACCGCCGCCCAGGACTCCCCCTCAAGACGAGTCAGCCGATCGTCCTGCACCTGCTGCGCCTTTTCGACCTTGGCGAGACGTTTCTCCAAAGTGGCCAGCCCGTCATGCGCGCGCTCGTGGTTCTGTTTCACCTCCCGCGCGAGGCTCCCGAGTTTCCCGATGACCAACTCCACCCGGGTCACGGATTCCTGGCGGGAACCTTCGATCGCGGTCTTGAGGCGATCGGCCGTCTCGGCGATTTCACGGAGCGTTTCTTGCCGCGACTGGTCGAATTCGTCCCGCAACACCGTCGCGGTACTCCGCAGGTCCGCCGTGCCCAGATCTCGCGCCTCAGTGAGCGCCGAGGCCACTTCGCCGCGGAGCACGCCGAGTTCGGTGGCCAGCCCTTCCCGGACGACCTCGACCTGAGTCTTCATCGTTTCAGTGTCGGCCTTCCGCCTGACGAGGTCCCGCAGAACGGCGAGCTCACGCGCGGAGTCCGCACGCCTGCGCCTGCCCCCGGTCAACTCGGTGACGCCCAGCACGACGCCCGCGAGGATGACCACGCACGCAAGGAAAAGTTGCGTCATGAACGGAAGATACGCCAGAAAACGGAGACTGAAAGACGTGCGGCCTCGGTCGGCATCGCCCGGCGACCGCGCGGCAACCGTGGCCCAGACCCTCCAACCTGCAGCGGACGGGCGCATTTCGCAGATTTGCGGCGGATACCGGGTTTTTGCGCTTGGGTGGTGGTCGTTTGCTGCCCGAGTCCGGTGTCCGCGGAGGGAGAACGGGGCATGGCAGGGACGCCGTTGCCGGTCTGGCTGGCCACGCTCGAACAGGACGTGCTCGCGGAGGTGCTGGCGGCTCGCGCCGACGTCTGCGGACCGTCCGAGCCGGACGGGTGGGACGCACTCGCCGAGCGGCTCCAGCGGACGGAGTCGGTGGAGCGGGCGCTCAAGCGGTTGACACGGCCCTGCCTTCAGGTCGCGGAGGCGGCCGCGACGCTCGGGCAGGATGCGACCAGAGCGAGGATCACGGCGTCGCTGGACGGTCCCGGCGCCGCGGTGGACGACGCGCTGGCGGTGCTGGAGCGGCACGCACTCGTGTGGCCGGGTCACGGCGGGACGCTGCACGCCGCCCAGCCCCTGTGCGAGCGGTGGCCCGCGCGGGGTGGAGCGGCATGGCGGGGGCCGTTCGAGCCGTCGCCTCCCGGGCTGCCGACCGTCCCGGCCGGTCCCGAACGGGTGGAGCCCGCTGCCGCCGCGCGGCTCGGGGAGTTCGTCGGGCACGTGGCGGGGACGCTCATCGAGTGCGGGCGGCGGCCCTTGCAGGTCTTCAAGGTCGCCGGGATGCAGCCGAGAGCGCTCCGGCGGGTCATGCGGGCCGCGCGGTGCGGCGAGGCCGCCGCGCGGCTGGCGGTGGCATGTGCGCAGCGCGCCGGGCTGCTCGCCGGCGACGGGACGCACATCGGCCTGTCGCCGGAGGGCGGGGCGTTCACGTTCCTACCGCCGGGCGAGCAGGCCGCTCGGCTGCTGCTCGCGTGGTGGCGGCTGCCGTCCGCGCCGACGCGTACCCGGTCGGACGATGGCAAGCCGCTCTATCTCCTGGGCGCGAAGGCCGACTGCGACGGCTGCGTCCAGGTGCGGCACGAACTCGCGACCGTCCTGCGGAGGGTGCCCGAGGGGCGGGGCGTGCAGGCGCCCGGGGCTCTCGCCAGAGCGCTCGGCTGGCATCGGCCGCTCGCCTGCGACCATGGCTCCGGACGTCCGCCGCACGGTGCGCTGCTGCAAGAGGCGGTGCTGCTCGGCCTGGTCGCGCACGGGGCGCTCTCCTCGTTCGGCGCGCTCCTGGCCGCCGGGGACCATGGCGGCCTGGCGCGCGAGGCGGCGCGGGCGCTGCCGGCGTTCGCCGATCGCGCGACGATCGGCCCGGACCTCATGGTGACCGTCCGGGGCACGCCGTCCGGTCCCCTGGTGAGGGAACTCGACGCGGTCGCGGACGGCCTGACCGGACCGGTCTGGAGGATCGGCGACCAGAGCCTCCGGCGGGCCCTGGAGTCGGGCCTGAGCGCCGCCGGGATCGAGGCGGGCCTCGCCGCGATCAGCGCCGCGCCGCTCCCGCCGCTGCTGCGACGCAAGATCAGTGAGGCGGCGGACGGCCGCGTCCCGCCGCCCCCGCTCCGGGAGGTGCCGGCCACCTGCGTCTTCCAGAGCGCCGACACCGGGCTGCTCGCGCGCGCCGTCCGGCACCCGGCGCTCCAGGGCCTCGGCGCGCGGCTGCTCTCCCCCGGCGTCCTCGTCGCCACGGCCCCGCGCGAGAGCGTGCTCGCGGCGCTGCGCGCCGCCGGGTGCGCGGCGGCCGAAGACCCCGCTCCCGTGCCGCTACCCCCGCCCGCCTCCGACGACCCGCCGCCGCCCGACTTCGCCGCGCTCGCCGAAAGGCTGCGCGCGGTTCCGCACGTCCCGCGGCGCTCCCCTGCCCGGACGCGGCCGGCGGCTCCTCGCCCTCCGCGTCCCGCGCGCCCGTCCGGACGGCGTTCGGCCGCGGAACGGACGCTGAGCCTCATCACCCGTCAAGCCCGGGAACTCGGGTCCGCGGAGATCCGGCTGCTCGCCCGCGCGGTCGCGGAGGGCGAGCGTGTCCGGATCACCTACGTCGACCAGAACGGCGTGGAGACCGACCGCGTCATCGGCCCTCCCTACGAAATGGTGCAGATGGGCAAGAAGAAACTGCTCAAGGCGGTCTGCGAATTGCGCAGCGCGGAGGCGGGGCATCCGGAGGAGAGAGCCTTTCACTACTCCCGCATCCTGTCCGTCGCGGCGGCGGACGACTGACCGGACGCCGCGCCACGATCAGGGACGGGCCTGTCATCTGCTCAGGCGATGAACACGAAGCTGCCCGACCAGGGGCCCCAGCGGGAGCTCTTGACGCCGTTGCGTTTCGCGGAGCCGTAATACATCCGTCCGGGGCGGATCTGGATGGTGACGCGGCCACCGTATTCGAAGGTGATGAGGCCGGCGTGGACGGCGGCGAGACCGATCGAGGAGTCGTCGCTGTAAATGCCGTCCCCCCATACTCCTCCGTCGTAGTGGCTTCCGCCGGGCGGCAGGTCGAAGGTGAAGATCTCGTTGTCGCGGCCCCGGAACGCCGCCGCCGTGGCGTTCCAGTTCGCCAGGGGCACGGCGGCCGTCCCCGGCGCCGGGGACGGCCTTCTCAGCTGCTCGGGGAAGACGAAGCTGCCTGACCAGCGTCTCCAGCGGGAGGTGCTGACGCCGTTCCGGCTCGATGCGGCATAGGACCTCTGGCCGGGGCGGATCTCGAAGGTGACGGGGCCGCCGTACTGGAGGGTGATGATTCCTGCGTGGACGGCGGCGAGCCCGACCGACGAGTCGTCGGTGTAGACGCCGTCCCCCCACACGTTCCCGTCGTGGAGGGCTCCTCCCGCCGGGAGCTCGAAAATGAAGACCTGGTTGTCGCGGCCGCGGTAGGCCGACGCCGTTGCGTTCCAGTTCGTCAGGCCGAGGAAGATCGCGTCCGCCGCCTGAAGGGCCGGGGCGTCCGTCGTCGCCAGGCTCGGCGGCGCGGCGGGATGGGGCCGGCCCAGGGCGCGCAGCCGGGCGGCCACCGTGCCGGCGTCCTGCGGGCGCTGGGCGGGAGTCTTCGCCAGCAGTTCCATCAGCAGCGCGTCCAGTGTGGGAGGGATCCCGGCGCGCAGCGAACTCGGCGGGGCGGGCGTCCTGGACAGGTGCCCCGCCAAGATCGCCACGTGGGTCTCTCCGGAGAACGGCGGGCTCCCGGTCAGCAGGTGGTAGAGGGTGCAGCCCAGCGAGTACAGGTCCGCCCGCCCGTCCACCGCCTCGTTCGAGATCTGCTCGGGCGCCGCGTAGGGCAGGGACGCGAACCCCTGCGCGGTCACGCTGGCGGTGGACCCGGCGGCCCGCGCGATCCCGAAGTCGCAGACCTTGACGCGCCGGTCGTCCAGCAGCATCAGGTTCGCGGGCTTGATGTCGCGGTGCACGATGCCCGCGCCGTGCGCCACCGCGAGCGCGTCCGCGACCTGCGCGCCCCACTCGATGACCTCGGCGACGTCCAGCCCCTGCGGGGCGGCGTCCAGGACGGCCGCCAGGCTGCGGCCGGCGAGCAGTTCCATCACCACGAACCGGCAGGACGCGTCGACGCCGACATCGTGCACCACGGTGATCCCCGGATGCGCCAGCCTGGCCCCGAGCTTGGCCTCGCGTTCGAAGAGCCGCGCGGCCCGGCCGTCGCCGTCGACGGCACCGAGCAGGACCTTGACCGCCACCGGGCGTTCGAGGCGCTCGTCCTCGCCGCGCCAGACCTCCCCGAAGCCGCCCGCGCCCAGCCGGTCGACCAGCCGGTACCGTCCCGCCAACACCCGACCCGGCTCGATCATGCGCCACCTTCCGCATCCGGGCCCGAACCGCCCGCCACCGCCCCACGCTAGGACATCCGGCCGGACGTCACGAGCGGCGGCGCGGAGGGCGGTGCGGACGGCGGCCGGGCCCTGGCCGGTGCGGTCCTCGGCACCGGCCAGGGCCCGGCGGAGGTCACCCGGCGGGGTCCGCGGCCACGGCCGAGCCGAACGCCGAGCCCGCCGGGACGCCGTCGCTCCCGGCGAACCAGTTGTCCGCCACCACGGCCGTGCCGAACAGCGCCCGCCACGGGATCGCGTGGGCGGCGCCCTTGCCGTCGTGCCCGGGGGCGCCGACGGCGACGCTCGACGCGCCGGGCCCGAAGGCCAGCGCCGCGCCGAAGCGGGCTCCCGCCCGCGGCCGGCCGCCCAGGCCGTCCGTCTGCTGGCCGACGGTCCCGTCGACCCGCGGGTCGGGCACGACCTGCACGCCGTGCACCCGTCCCGCGTCGGTCAGACCGTCCACGTCCTCGCCGGGCGCGCCGATCGCCACCGACAGCACCGGGCCGGGCGCCGACGCCGACCGGACGGCGCCGGCGGCCACGCTCGCGCCGAACGCGTCGCCGGCCTCGTTGGCCCCCGGGACGCCCGCGGTGCCCTGGTGCAGGGCCAGCAGCTCGGTGACCTGCCGCCCGTCATAGCCGAGGACGGTCACCATCCCCGCGTCCGCCGCCCCGCCGACGTCCTCGCCGGGCGCGCCGACGGCCACGCCCAGCGGCAGGGACGGGTCCCAGGCCGCGGAGACGCTCGCGCCGAACCGGTCGCCGGCCTCGGACGCGCCGCTCACCCCGGCGGAGTCCTGCCCGATGGCCGTCTCCTCGATCGCCACGACCGGGTCCTCCACGATGTGGATCATCCCGGCGTCCTTCTTGGTGGAGATGTCCTCGCCGGGCACCCCGATCACCGCGGTCGGCTTGTCGAACGAGCCGGCCGCGAGCGACGCGCCGAACCGGTCGCCGGCCTCCACGGTGCCGTCGAAGTCCTGCCGGTCCTGGGTCAGCTCGGTGACGCCGCCGACCCGTCCGCCGCTGATCGACACGACGTGGACGGAGCCCGCGTCCGTCTTGGCCTCGTCGTCGCCCAGGTCCTCGCCCGGCGCGCCGACGAGCACCGTGCCGCTCATCGCGGCCACGGCCGATCCGTAGCCGTCGCCCGCCTCGGAGCGGTCGGGAATGCCGCCGCCGCCCTGCCGGAGGACGATCGGCGCGGGCTGCCCGTCGTTCCCCGGGCCGAAGACGACGTGCACCGCGCCGGCGCCCGAGTCCTCGCCGGGCGCGCCGACGATCAGGTCGGGGGCGCCGTTCCGGTCGAGGTCGGCCACGGCGACCGACGCGCCGAACCGGTCGCCCGCCTCGGGCTGGTCGGCGACGCCCGCCGCGCCCTGCCGCACCGTCAGCCACCGGTCGCCGCACCGCACCTGGACCGATCCAGCACCGGCCTGCCCGGCGACCGTCGCGGCGGGGTCGCCCGCCACCGCCCGCAGGTCGCAGCTCTCCGCCGCCTCGGCGATCCCGATCGGCACGGGCGCGAGCAGCGCGGCCGCCGCCACCACTCCCACGGTCCTTCGACGTTTCGTCATATACGCCTCTCCTGCGGGGATTTGCTGGTGAAGCTCGCCTCTACGGTGGGACGCCCGATGACCTTGAACGGATTACCGTGATCTTCCCGCCCGGCCGGTGCGGGACCGCGAGGGCGCGGCGCGTCGGCTCCTACGGGGCGGCCCGGGGGGCGGGGCTGCGCCGGTGGCCGAGGGTCATGAGGGCGAGGCCGGCGGTCAGGCCCGCCAGGACGGCCGCGGCGGCCCACCAGGCTCCCGACAGGTCCAGGCCGAGCAGTTCGTCCGCCGACCAGCCGCCCGGTCCGGTGGCCGCGAGCCCGGCGGCGACCATGGCGATCAGGACGGTGTACTCGCAGCCGCCCTTGAAGACGAAGTAGCCCTTGCCGCGGTGGTCGGTGAGGGCCGCGACGGTCATCAGCCCGACGAACGCCGCGGCCGTGAGGCCGGTCAGGAAGCCCAGCGTCAGCGCGAGCCCGGCGGCGAGCTCGGCGCCCGCCGCGAGCCGGGCGTGCAGCCGGGCGGGGCGGAGGCCGAGGGCCTCGAACCACCGGGCCGTCCCGGCCAGCCCGTCCGGTCCGAAGGTCTTGTTCCAGCCGTGCGCCATCAGCATCGGCCCGAGGGCCAGCCGGATGATCAGGACGCCGATGTCGTGGTCCATGCCCGGTCTCCGCTCCCGTCCCCCGGCGGTGCGCTCGCGGCGCCGCCGGGATCGATGGCCGCTAGTTCTCGTCGGCGACGACGCCCAGGTAGGTGCCGTACACCTCGGCCGGCTCGCCGCCCCGCCGCACCGTCCCCAGCAGCACGGACCGCGCCGTGGGCCGCGCCCCGGGCCGGACGACGTCGAAGCGCACGTCGATCGGCCGCGACGTCTGCGGGTCCGTGATCTCGACGCGGACGACGACCTCGCCGCCGTCGCCGGTCTCGACGCCGGTCACCCGGTGCCGGGACGTCAGCTGCTGCGTCGAGTGGTCGCCGGGCAGCCGCAGCCGGACGGGGGCGCACAGCTCGCCCGGCCTGGGCGGCACGCACAGGCTCAGCGCCATCGGACGGCCTCAGACCGTCTCGCCGAGCTTGTCGGCCCGGTCGGAGATGTCGGCGTTCGCGGTGGCGCCCTGCTGCCCGGCGAACTGCGTCATCCGCGCCCAGGCGTCCAGGTCGCGCTGGCTGGCCTCCCGGCCGACGCGGGTGACGACGTCGACGTCGGCGGCCTGCGCCCGCAGGCGCCCGGCGGTCGCGTCCTCCCGGGGGACGTGCTCGAACGGCGCGAAGGAGTAGGCCTCCATCGCGTTCAAGTGCGTGATCTTGTTGATGAGCGCGTCGTCGAGGTGGCCGAGGTTCTCGGCGACGTCCTCGGGCGCGAACGGCCAGTTGCTGTCGGAGTGCGGGTAGTCCGACTCCCAGCAGACCATGTCGGTGTTGAGCCAGTCGAGCACCCTCGGGCCGACCTTGTCGCTGATGAAGCACGTGTAGACGTGCCGGTTGAACACGTCGGACGGGCCGTCGTAGCCCTTGGGGAAGGTGTGCTTCGTCCAGCCGGAGTGCCGGTTCTGGACGTGCTCGGCGCGCCACAGGAAGTAGGGGATCCAGCCGATGTCGCCCTCGGTGAGGGAGAACCTCAGGTCCGGGAAGTCGCCCCAGAACTCGGCCCACATCAGTTCGAGGACGGTGTAGGCGCTCATCAGCGACGAGCCGGTCATGTTGACGCTCGCCGGGGCGTCGGTGGAGAACATCGGCGCGCGGGACGACGACCCGATGTGGGTGCACAGCACGGTCTTGCACTCGCTGGCGGCCTCGAACAGCGGATACCAGTACTTCGTGTGGATGCTCGGCATCTTGAGCGCCTCGGGGTTCTCCGAGAAGGTGACCGCGTGGCAGCCCTTCGCGGCGAGCCGGCGGATCTCCTTCGCGGCCTCCTGGACGTCGTACAGCGGCAGGATCCCGCAGGGGATGAAGCGGCCGGGGTGGGCCCCGCACCACTCGTCGATGTGCCAGTCGTTGTACGCCTTGATCATGATCAGGTTGAGGTCGCGGTCGGGGCCCTGGTTGAGCACCTGTCCGGAGAAGCCCGTCCAGTTGGGGAAGTTGAGCCCGGCGAGCTGGCCGCCGGCGTTCATGTCGCGGACCCGCTCGTCGACGTTGAAGCAGCCGGGCCGCATCTCGTCGTAGCTGCTGGCGTCGATGTTGTACATCTCGCGGGGCTTGCCGGCGACGGCGTTGAGGCCCATGTTCCGGCCGCGCAGGTCGCCGTAGTACCACTGCTGGACGCCGTCGGGTTCGAGGACGACCCGCGGTGCCCGGTCCCGGTACCTCGCCGGGACGTGGGCCTCGAACATGTCGGCCGGCTCGGCGATGTGGTCGTCGACGCTGATCAGGATCAAGTCGTCCTTGTGCACGGTGAGCCCTTCGCTCGGTGTCGGGGTGGGACGCGTCCAGCGGGTCAGGCGGGGGTGAAGTACGGGAGCCAGGGGCCGGTCCCGGCCCGGTGGAACGACACCCGCACGGGCAGGTCGGCGCGGAGCAGGCCGGGCGAGGTGCCGATGATGTTGGTCAGCATCTGGTAGCCCTCGTCCAGGGTGACCACGGCGGCGGCGTAGGGGGTCTCGAACGCGGGGGTGACCGGCCGGTGGACGATGGTCCAGCTGTAGAGGACCCCGCGTCCGGCGCTCGCCTCCCAGCGCTGCTCGCGGGCCTGGCACTCGCGGCAGTGCTCGCTCGGCGGGAAGGCGGTGGCGGCGCACCGGCCGCACCGCTGGAAGAGCAGCTCGCCCCGGGCGCAGCCCTCCCAGAAGGGCCGGGTGACCGGGCCGGGCACGGCGTGCGGGACGTCCCCGGTCTGGGGGCGCAGCAGAGCGGTCACGGAAGATCGTCTCCCAACAGGGTCACGGTGGTGAACAGGGCGCCCGCCCCGCCGTTCGAGCAGAGCGCCACGCGGGCGCCGGGCACCTGGAGCGGGCCGGCCTCGCCGCGCAGCTGCTGGACGCCGCGGATGACGCGCTGCATCATCTGCGGGTTCGATCCGGCGTGGCTGAAGGACATCAGGCCGCCGTCGGTGGTGATCGGGTGGCTGCCGGACAGCTCGATGCGGCCGTCCTCGACGAAGGCCCCGCCCTCGCCCCGGGGGCAGAACCCGAAGGCCTCCAGCTGGCGGATGATCTCGAAGGAGAAGGGGTCGTAGAGCTCCAGCACGTCGACGTCGTCGCGGTCCAGTCCGGCGTGGCGGAACGCCATGTCGGCGGCGCGGGCGCCGGCCCATCCGTTCGGTGCGCCGTCCCGCCGGCCGCGCAGGTCCCAGCTGGGCGGGTACTGGTAGGACGGCCCGTAGAAGTCGGCCCCGCCGCCGAGGATGTGGACGGGCTTGCGGCGCAGCGAGCGGGCGCGTTCGGCCGTGGTGACGACGGCCGCGCAGCCCCCCTCGGACGTCATCGCGCAGTCGAGGAGGTGGAAGGGGTCGGCTATGGGCCGGGAGGCGGGGATGTCCTCCGGCTTGAAGGGGCCCCGGCCGTGGTAGACGGCCTCGGGATTGCGGTCCCCGTTGTTGCGGATCGTCGCCGCCACCCGTGACAGCTGGTCGCGCGTCGTCCCGAAGACCTCCATGTGCCGGCGCGCGATGAGCGCGAACTCGACGGCGGTGAACATGCCCCACGGGGCGACGAACTCGTTCTCCGGCCGGGTCCACGGCGCGGTCGCGGCATGGTCGGTGTACTCGCCGGCCTGCGCGGCCACCACGACGACGACGTCGGCGAGGCCCCGTTCGACGGCGGCCGCGGCCTCGTCGAACATGCCGATGCCGAACGCGCTGCCCTGCCAGGCGGGGCCGAGGCGCAGGTCGTAGATCAGCGAGGTGCCGTCCGCGCCGGAGCCGACCCCGTCGACGTCGGACAGGTCGAGCCCGGCGTCGTCGAGGGCGCCGCGGACGGCCTGGACCATGAGACTCCGGGAGGTCTCGCCCTCCAGTCGCCGGGCCTGGCGGGTGTTGCACACCCCGGCGATGACGGCCCGGCGATTCGATGCGCCCACTCGTACTCCCATGGGTCGATTCGCTGTGGTGCAGATCACCACCTTGTACGACTATTAGACTTACGAGCCCATCGACTGTCAAGGGGATCGGACGAACAACCGTCCCGCTTGAGATGCGGCACCGACCACAACATGGACCCCGTCCATGCAGGGAAGAATTCGTATACGTCGACTGACCGTCACGTCCTGGCACGGGGAAGCACCCCGGAGGGTCTGGCGCAGATCCGGACAGTATGTGATCCTCGTTATGGACTATTAGTTACATCCACCTGGACAACGGAGCGTGGAGTTCAGATGACCCTCCGCCTGATCTTGGACATGGCCGCGCAGGCCGGGCCCGACCACGCGGCGCTGGTGTCCGGCGCGGACGAGTCGGCGACCACCTTCGGCGGCCTCGCGGCGCTCGCGGACTCCGGAAGCGCGCTGCTGCGGCGCTGGGGCGGCCGGTCCGTGGCCTTCATCGGCGTCAACTCCGAGGCGGTCCCCGCGCTGCTGTTCGCCGCCGCGGGCGCCGGCGTCCCGTTCGCGCCGCTGAACTACCGGCTGCCCGCGCCCGCCCTGCGCGAGCTGATCGCCCGTCTCGACTCGCCGGTGCTGGTCACCGACGCGGCCCACGCCGTGGAACCGCCCGGCAACGCGGTCAGGTCGGTCACCACCCGGGAGTGGTTCGGCCTCCTCGCGGCCCAGGACCCGGACGCGGCGGCCCCGGACGCGGGCGGCGCGCAGGCGACCGAGGAGAGCCCCGCGGTGCTGCTGTTCACCAGCGGCACGACGGCGGAGCCCAAGTGCGCGATCCTCCGCCACTCGCACCTGCTGTCCTACGTCCTCGGGACCGTCGAGTTCGGGGCGGCGTCGCGGGACGACTGCGCCCTGCTCAGCGTCCCGCCGTACCACATCGCCGGGATCGGCTCCGTCCTCACCAACGTCTACTCCGGCCGCCGCGTGGCCTACCTGCCGGACTTCACCCCGGACGGGTGGCTCGACCTGGTCAGGAGGCAGCGGGTCAGCCACGCCATGGTGGTCCCGACGATGCTCGCCCGGATCGTCGAGCACCTGGGGGGCCGCCCGGCGGGCTGCCCGAGCCTGGTGTCGCTCGCCTACGGCGGCGCCCGCATGCCGCTGCCGGTGCTCACCCGGGCACTGGAGGCGTTCCCCTCGACCGGCTTCGTCAACGCCTACGGCCTCACCGAGACCAGCTCCACGATCGCCGTCCTCGGGCCCGACGACCACCGCGCGGCCCTCGCTGCGGGAGAAGCGCACCGCCTCGGCTCGGCGGGCCGGATCGTCCCGGGCGTCGAGGCCCGGATCCGCGACGCGGACGGCGCGGCGCTGCCCGCCGGCGCGACCGGCGAGCTGTGGGTCCGGGGCGCGCAGGTCTCCGGCGAGTACGCGGGCACGGGCTCCGTCCTGGACCCGGACGGCTGGTTCCCCACCCGCGACCGCGCCCGCATCGACGGCGACGGGTACCTGTACATCGAGGGACGCGCCGACGACACGATCATCCGCGGCGGGGAGAACATCGCGCCCGCCGAGATCGAGGACGTCCTGCTCGCGCACGAGGCCGTCCGCCAGGTCGCCGTGGTGGGCAGGCCCGACCCCGACTGGGGCGAGCGCCTGGTCGCCGTCGTGGTCCTCGACGCGGGGGCCCGCTCCGCCGGCGCGGACACGGCCGCCGAGCTGCGCGCCTTCGTCCGCGCCCGGCTGCGCGGGTCCCGCACCCCCGACGAGGTCGTCTTCCGGGACGACCTGCCCTACACGCCGACGGGCAAGCTGCTGCGGCGCGAGGTCGCCGCCGCCCTCGCCTCCCCCGCCCGTCCCTGACGGGCGCCCCCGCCCGACCGTTCCCTCCCGGACAGGAGAAGGATTTGACCGACATCATCAAGCCCGGCATGCGCCTGCACAGCAAGGTGTGCGGCACCGGCGTCATCGTCATCCGGCCGGGCGCGCGGACGTTCGATCTGCGGTGCGGCGGGGTCCCGGTGTCCCCGTCCGGCGACCGGGATCCCGCGAGCGCGCCGCTGAGCCCCTACGACGGCGGATCGCAGCTCGGCAAGCGCTACACCCACCCGGACGACGACACGCTCGAACTGCTGGTGACCAGCCCGGGGGCGGGCACGCTGTCGGACGGCGACACCCCGCTGGTGATCAAGGAGGCCAGGCCGCTTCCCGCCAGCGACTGAGGCTAGGCGCCCTCGCCCTTGTCCTCGCCCTTCTCCTCGCCCTTCTCCCTGTCGCGCTGCGCCCTGCGCCGCAGCTGGGTCGTCGGGTGGTCGCGGTGCCGCTCGTAGGCGTCCCCGATGCCCCAGTCGATCTCGTCGCGCAGCTGCCGGATGATGGCGATCTCGGCGTACAGGGAGCGCAGGGTGTAGTGCGACACCAGCTGCGAGTACTTGCGCGCCGGCTCGCCGAGGAGGCCCAGCTCCCTGCCCCGGGCCTGGCTCCACTGCAGTTCGTCGATCGACTTCTGGACGGTCTCCAGGTAGCGGTCGATGGCCTCCAGGAGCCCGGCCGGCTCGGCGTCCCCGGCGAGCCAGAGCTTCAGCATCAGGGGATGCTTGAGCATCACCGGCTCGTCCCCGGGGAGGGCCTCGGACCAGGCGCGCAGCGCGCGTTCGCCGCGGGGCGTGGCCTCGTAGACCGTCATCTTGCGGCGTCCGACATGGATGGCGCGCTCGACCGCCATGCCGTGCTCGATCAGGCGCGCCAGCTCCCGCCGGATGTGGCTCACGGCGGGCGCCCAGTAGAAGTGGCCGACGGTGTGCTGCGCCCGGACCTTGATCTCGCCCGCGGTGAGCGACTCGTCGGTGACGATGAGCACCCCCAGCACGAGGTACGCCGTCGTCGGCAGCCCCAGCTCGCCGCTGCCGGGCGCGGCCGGATCCCGCTCGGCGGAAGCCTCGCCGCCCGCTTCCCCTGCCGATTCGAATTGCACGCCGTCCCCGTCGATGTCCCCGTCGATGCCCCGTCGATCGCCGTTTCCTCGCGGCCGATCGTAGCCCTCCGGCGCGCGGTTCAGCGTTCCGATACGCCGGGCCGGCGGGACGAGTTCCCGCCCGGCCCGCGCGATCGGGACGCCGTCAGAGCCCGGCGGGACGGGCCGCGATGACGCCGTCCCCCTCCAGGGCCCGGATGTCGCTCTCGCTGAGGCCGATCTCGGCCAGCACCTCGTGGTTGTGCTCGCCGTAGAGCGGCGCCGCGTTCCGCAGCCACCCGTCCCGCACGGCAGGGGTTCTGTAGGGCATGCCCGTTGTGAGGAAGTCGCCCGCGACCGGGTGGCGGATCCGCTCCCAGAAGCCGCGGGCGTGCAGTTGCTCGTCCGCCAGCAGGTCGGCGGGCGGCGTCACCCTGGCGGACGGGACGCCCGCGGCCCGCAGTTCCCGGACGGCGTCCTCGACCGGCACGCCCGCCGCCCACGCCCTGATCGCCTCGTCGATCCGCCCGGCCCGCGCACGACGCGCCCGCCGGGTGGCCAGGCCGGGGTCGCCGGCCAGTTCCGGGCGGCCGATGAGCGAGGCGAGCGCGGGCCACTGCGCGTCGTCCGTCACGGCGATCGCCACCCACTCGTCGCCGGCGGCCGCCGGGTACACGCCCTGGGGCGAGGCGTCCGGTCCGCGGTTGCCGTCGCGGCGCAGCGTGACGTCGCGGACGGTGTGCTCCATCAGCGCCTCCGCCGCCACGTTGAGGGCGGCCTCCACCATGGTGGCCTCGACGTGGACGCCCCGTCCCGTGGCGTCGCGCTCCTCCAGGGCGAGGACGGCCGCGAACGCCGCGTGCAGGCCGGCGATCGGGTCGCAGACGCCGCGCGGGATGACCGGCGGCCCGTCCGCGTGCCCGGTCATCCAGGCCATGCCGCCGGCCTGCTCCATCGTCTGGGCGAACCCGACCCGGTCGCGCCAGGGGCCGTCCAGCCCGAAGGCGGGCATCCGGACCATGCAGGCCCGCGGGTTGGCCCGCGAGACCTGCGGCCACTCCAGCCCGAAGTTCGCCATCACGCGCGGCGAGAAGTTCTCGATGACGACGTCGCTCCGACCGATGATCTTCAAGGCCAGGTCCCGCGCCCGCTCCCGCGCCGCCGGATCGCTCAGCTCCAGGGTGATCCCGCGCTTGCCGGCGTTGCTCGCGAGGAACACCGGGCCCCACTCCCACCACCGGTCGACGCTCGGCGGGCGGCCCCCGGAGAAGCGCATGCCGTCCGGGCGGCGCACGCCCTCGATCTTGACCACGTCGGCGCCGAACGCCGCGAGGAGCTGCGTGGCGGTGGGGCCGGCCCAGAAGGCGGTGAAGTCGGCCACCCGGACCCCGTCCAGCGGCCGCCGGCCCGCCGGAGCGTCCGGCCTGGCCGCGCGCTCGCGTTCCGGCCAGTGCACCCGGCCCGTGTCCCGGCCCAGTTCCGGCACCCTGCCGGGCAGGGGCGCCTCGAACGCGTCCGCCCGGTAGGGGACGCGCGGCTGCAAGTGCCCGAGCGCGTTCTTGACGAAGACGCCGCGCTCCTGGAACTGGTCGATCCCGGCCACGGTCTCCGGCGTCCCGATCGGGGCCACCGGGATCCGCAGGGCGGCCGCGAACTCCACGATCTCCGCCGTGGTGCGCGTGGCGGCCCACGCGTGGACCATCCCCAGGAACTCCTCGCGGCGCCGCGCGCGCCCGGCGAACGAGGCGAGGTCGGCGTCGTCGAGCAGGTCCGGCCGGTCGATGAGGACGAGGAAGTCGGAGAACTGCTGGGCGGTGATGGTGCAGAAGCCGACCAGTCCGTCGGCGGTCGGCACGATCGACGGCATCTCCAGGCTCCGGCCGGGCATCGGCGCGTCATCGCCGAGCACGCTCGCGGTGACGGCGCCGAGACCGCCCATGGTGACGATCATCGCCTCGTAGACCGACAGGTCGAAGACGTCGCCGCGCCCGGTGCGCCGCAGCGCGCGCAGGCCGGCCGCCGCGGCGAGGGCCGCGTACGCGCCCGCCACCCACTCGCCGGGCCTGCCGCCGGCCTGCAGCGGCTCCTCGCCCGGCCAGCCGCGGCTGCCGATCGACCCGCACAGCGCCTGGAGGATGAACTCGTTGGCCTGGACGCCCTCGTCCACGTAGGGCCCTTCGGCGCCGAACGGGCTGATGCCGACGACGACGGTCCGGTCGGCGGCGGCCGTGCGGGACCGCACGGCCGCCAGATCCCAGCCCCCGGTCCCGTCGACGAGCACGACGTCCGCGCCCCGGACCAGGTCTAGGGCCGCGCCGGACGCGACGCCGTCCGCGACGACCGACCGCTTGCCCGCCGCCAGGAACTGGAAGAGCGGCGCGGGCTCCGCCGGGCCGGTCGCGGGGGCGTCCGCCGCGCGCCAGGCGCGCAGCGGGTCGCCGCCCGCCGGCTCCAGCTTCACGACCTCCGCACCGGCGTCGACGAGGAGCTTGCCGCAGTACGCGCCGGGCACGCCCCCGGTGCACTCCAGTACGCGGACATCGGCGAGCGGGAGGGTGGCGGCCATCGGAACCTCGTCTCGTCGATGTGACCTGAGTCTCTCAGTCATGAGACTATTAGACTCATCTGCAAGTGCGGTAGTCAAGACGATGCATGGCATTTACCAGGTTATAGCGCGTTTGCGATGGTGATTCTTGCGAGACTAATAGATCGGTAGTTTGGGCTGCTGTCGCGTTCCGGGATGGTCGACGGCCGAGGCCGGCGCCCCTCGCGCGGGGGCGCCGGCCTCGGGATCCTCAGTCGAGCCGGGCCGCCGGCGCGAGCCCGGCGGGGGCGGGCTCCCCGCCGCGCCCGGCGAGCGTGGACTCGCGGTACCGCGACGCCGCGACGGCGAGCAGGAGCCCGATCACGGACGCGGCGATCGCCACGACCACCGTGGTCCGCAGCCCCTCCTCGCTCAGGAAGGCCAGCTCACCGACCTTGATCTCGCCCCGGGCGAGGAACACTCCCGAGAAGGACGCGGCGACGCCCTGGAACGTCGTCCGCACGACCGCCTGCATGCCCACGGCCGCGCTCGTCTCCTCCTCCGGGACGCACTCGACGATGAGCGTCGGCAGCGCGCCGTAGCAGAAGGTGACGGCGATCGAGCTGACCAGCGTGAAGGCGATGAACCCGCCCACCGTCGTGTGCAGCTGGAGGACGGACCAGAACGCCACCACGGCGACCACGGACCCCAGCAGGACCGTCCGGGCCGCGCCGTACCGCCGCGAGATCCGGCCGGGCAGCGGCGACAGGAGGAACCCGACGAGCGCGCCGAGGCCGCCCACCAGCCCCGCCGCCGTGGCCGTCAGCCCCAGCCCGACCGGCAGGTCGATCGGCGCCCGGCCCGGGACCGGGATCTCCGTCGGGGTGCGCATGACGGCCGTCGGCATGACCTGGCTGAGCCCGAAGACGCCGAAGGCGATGATGACGGTGGCCAGCATCCCGATGGCGAACTTCGGGTTGGCGAACCGCCGGACCTCCATCATCGGGTGCGCGACGCGCAGCTCCCACACCGTCCACAACGCGAGCAGCACGAACCCGGTGCCGATGAAGCCCACCGTCCGCGAGTCGGCCCACGTCCACTCGCTCGACCGGGTGACGCCGAACAGGACGGTGCCGACCGCCGCCGAGAACAGCACGGCGCCCAGGTAGTCGACCTTTCCGCGGTCGGCCGGGTCGGCGGCGGACCGGGGCACGACCGCGCGGACGCCCAGGATCGCCAGCGCGGCCAGCAGCACCGCCGTCCAGAAGATGTACCGCCACTGGAAGTGGTCGAGGATGAAGCCGGACACCAGCATGCCCGAGGCCCCGGCGATCAGCGCGGACGCGCTGACGACCGCGATCCCGACGGTGACCTTCTCCTTCGGCAGGACCTCGCGCGCCAGCCCGATCACCAGCGGCAGCACGGCGCCGGACACGCCCTGGAGGCCGCGGCCCGCGATGACGACCTCCAGGTTGGGGGCCACCGCGCTGACCATGGAGCCGACCGCCGAGACCAGCAGGACGACGTTCAGGACGCGGGTGCGCCCGAACTGGTCCCCGAGGCGGCCGCACACGCCCGTGGCGGCGGCCGCCACCAGCATGTACGCGGTCACGATCCAGGTGAGCTTGCTGATGTCGGTTCCGAAGAAGGGGTTGTTCGCGTACAGCAACTGGACGGCCATCGTCGTCTCGAAGGCCGACACCGTCTCGGCGAGCACCAGCACTGCGATCAGTAGCGCGGCGGGTCTCGCGGACCTCGTTCCGGGCATGGCTGGACCAACTTTCCGCTGGAGGGGGGGTGGAACTGCGTCGGAGTCCCCGCCGGGCGACGCCCCGCGGGAGCGTCGAGAGTCGGAGGGACGGGCCATGCGCGTCGCGTCGGCGCCGGACGCTTCCTCGCGTGGTCTAGATCACATCAGCATGTGACTATTAGATGTTAGTTCTCGGCGACCGTCAATAGCTTGACCAGAGGGCATCGAGGCAGAGGGCCCGCAAGGCTGAGAACTTTAGACTCACACCGATGGCGCCGTCAGCCGTCGATCAGGTGCCACTCCCGGGCGGTGGACGCGCCGATCGCGGAGCCGGTCACGGAGAGGTAGAGCGTGCGCCAGCGCCCGATCCGGCGCGGGACGCTCACCGTCCCGCCCGCTCCGGGGATGAGGCCCATCGACACCTCCGGCAGCCGGAACGTGGCGTCCGGATGGGCGCGCAGCGTCCCCGCGAACGCGGGTATCTCGATGCCCGCGCCCACGCAGGCGCCGTGCACGCGCGCCTCGATCCGGCCGCGCAGCCGGTGCACCAGGCGTCCGGCTCCGCCGCGCGTCCGGACCTGGTGGGCCGTGACGAGGTCGGGCGCGGTCCCGAACTCGTCGAGATCGCCGCCGGCGCAGAACGACGGGCCGGCGCCGTCCAGCAGCACGCGGCCGGCTCCGGGGTCGAGGAGGGCGATCTGGAGCGCGTCGACCAGCGCGTCCCGCACCTGGCGGCCGTAGGCGTTGCGCCGCTCCGGCCGGTTCAACGTGATGTGCAGCCCGGCGTCCCCGGTCCGTTCCACGAGGACCGGGTCGCGGACCTCGGGGGGCAGCGGGCGCGGCCCGCGCGCCGCGAGCCAGCGCGCGAACTCCGGGCCGCCGAGCAGGGTCGAGTAGGCGTAGGACTCGACGTCGAGCGCGGCCTCGACGGGCAGCAGCGGGGTCGTCCTGAGGACGCCGCGCAGCACCAGCGCGGCCTGCGGGTTGCGGGTCACGGCCTCCCACAGGTCGCGGAGCGCCCGCTCGGGGTCGGCGGTGGCGACCGACGGCGGCCCGGCGTCCAGGCCGGGGCCGGTGAAGGTGAGGTCCAGGGCCTCCGTCAGCTCGCGGTGAGGCGGCCGGGCGTCCGCGCCCGGCGGGAGCACGCCGATCAGCAGCCGGTCGGCCGCACGCGCGTGGCGCACCGCCCGCTCCACCGTCGCGCCGTCGGGTTCGCCGCCCAGGTCCACGGCGACGAGCGGGTCGCGCACCGAGCCGTCCTCGCCGAGCAGGGGGACGCCCACGCCGCTGGCGTCGGCGAGGTCGGCCGGTGAGACGCGCGGCGGTCCGCCCATCGCCGCCCTCCCTACGATCGCAGTGTTCCGCGAGGGCGGAGTTTATCGTTCGCGGCCGCCGCCGCGGCCGGGCGCACCGCGCAGAATGGGGGGCCGGGAAATCGGGCGGCCTCAGTTGATGTTCAGGTCGCCCTGGACGTCGCGAAGCTGGACGACCTTTTCGGCGGGCCCGTTGTGGACGTTGACGACACCGTCCCCGGACGCCGTCGCGGCCGTCTGCGCCTGGTTCCAGATCGCCTCCAGACGGGCGCCCCACTCCGGGTCCTCGTCGAGCAGCCGCCGGACGGCCGCCTGGAGCTCCCCGATCCGCCCGTCGTCGGCGATGGCCCCGGCCAGCGCCGCCTCCTCGGCGGGACGCCCGCGGAACCGCTCCCGCACCCGCTGCGCCAGCTCGGCGACGGCCGCCCGCACCGGTTCGCCCGCGACCTCGACGGCTTTGCCCGCCATGGCGGTGGCGATGGCGATGGTCATCGGATCTGCCATGGCAATAGTGGACCACGTCCGTCCCCCAATGGCCAGATCCGCGGCACGGATGGCGCCAAGGGGCGGGCCGTACATGATCAGTGAAATGCGGCCCGCACCGAATAGCGGCGCAGTATGTCTCACAATTTCCGGAAACGCGACCAATTCCTGCCGATGCAGGGACCTCGGCGTCGGGTACCGCCACGGGACGGTCGGCGGTACAGCCTGCACTACCTCGCATGGGCAACTGGCTGCATTGCCGCGGGCCGGCGGCGTTCCTAACGTCGGAAGCCGTCGAATTCGAACGATCTCCCGGAGGACCGCTCCCCATGCCAGTGACCCCGCTCGACGACGTCGTCGTCGTCGAACGCGTCCAGAAGACCTACGGCGACGAGCACCCCGTCGTCGCGCTCGCCGGAATCGACGCGCGGTTCCGCCGAGGGACGATGACGGCCGTGATGGGGCCGTCCGGCTCCGGGAAGAGCACCCTGCTGCACTGCGCGGCGGGGCTGGACCGGCCGACCTCGGGCCGTGTCGTGCTCGGCGGCACGGACCTGTCGTCGATGTCGGAGAAGGAGCTGACCGTGCTGCGCCGCAGCCGGATCGGCTTCGTGTTCCAGGCGTTCAACCTCGTGGGCGCGCTCACCGTGGAGCAGAACATCCTGCTGCCGTCGCGGCTGGCGGGCGCGCGGCCGGATCCGGCGTGGGTCGCCGAGGTGGTCGAGCGGGTCGGGCTGGCGCAGCGGCTCCGGCACCGTCCGGCGGAGCTGTCCGGCGGACAGCAGCAGCGCGTCGCGATCGCCCGCGCGCTCGTCACCCGGCCGGAGGTGATCTTCTGCGACGAGCCGACCGGCGCGCTGGACACGCAGACCGCGGCGGAGGTGCTCGCGCTGCTCGGCTCGGCGGTCGAGCAGTCCGGGCAGACGATCGTCATGGTGACGCACGACCCGGTCGCCGCGTCCTACGCCAACCGCGTCATGGTGCTCGCCGACGGCTCGATCGTGCGGGACATGCCGCAGCCCGGCGCGCCGCGGATCGCCGAGGAGCTGGCGATGCTCGGCCGCCGCCGGCCCGTCGCGAGCCGGGAGGGCTGAGCGGTGCTGCACCTCGCACTGCGGATGCTGCGGTTCCGCAAGGGCAATTTCGTGGCGACGTTCATCGCGCTCTGCGCCGGTGTCGTCGTCCTGACCGTCTGCGGGCTCCTCACGGAGTCCGGGCTGCGCTACAACGGCGTGACCGACCGGTACTCCGCGGCGGTCGCCGTGGTCGCCAAGCGCGACCTCACCGTCGCCGGGCCGGAGAAGTTCGGCGAGAGCGAGCGCACCACGGTGGTGCTGCCGGAGCGCGGCGGCGTGCCGGAGTCGCTCGTCCCGCGGCTCGCCGCGATCCCCGGCGTGCGGAGCGCGGTCGGGGACCGCTCGATCGTGGTCGCCGCGGCGGCCGCGCCGGACGTCCCGGTGACCGGCCACGGCTGGGCCAGCACGGCGCTGGCCGGGCACCGCATGGTGTCCGGCGCGGCGCCGCGGGCCGACGACGAGATCGCCGTCGACGCCCGCCTCGCCGAGGCCGGGCGGCTGAAGCCCGGCGCCGCCGCGCAGCTCCTCACCGGCGGGACCGTCCAGCGGTTCCGGGTGAGCGGGGTCGTCGGGACGGACGGCGCGTCCGGGACGGGGGCCGCGCTGTACTTCACCGACGCGCGGGCGTCCGCGCTCGACCCGCACCGGGGCCGCTTCGACGCGATCGGCGTGCTCGCCGCGCCGGGCGCCGACCGGGACGCCGTGACGGCCGCGGTGCGCCGCGTCGCGGACGGCGCGGACGCGACGGCGTACACCGGCGACGAGCGCGGGCTGGCCGAGGAGCCCGCGGCGGTCGCCGCCAGGGACCTGGCCGTGCAGGCGGGCGGGGCGTTCGCCGGCTACGCCGCGGTGATCATCATCTTCGTGGTCGCCGCCACGGTCGGCCTGTCGGTGCGCCACCGCCGCCGCGACCTCGCGCTGCTGCGGGCCATCGCGGCGACGCCCGGCCAGGTGCGGACGCTCATCCTCGGCGAGGTGGGGCTGCTCGCCGTGCTCGCCGCGGCGGCGGGCATCCCGTCCGGCTTCGCCGCCACCGCCTGGCTCCGGGACGAGCTGGTCGCGCGGGGCTTCGTCCCCGCCTCGTTCACGATGAGCGGCGGCGTCCTCGCCGCGTCGGCGGCGACCGCGTCGGTCGCCGCCGTGGCGCTGCTCTCCGGCTGGATCGCCGCGCGGCGCACCGGCCGCATCCGGCCGACCGAGGCGCTCGGCGAGGCGGCCGTCGAGCGGGGCCTCGGCGGCAGGGTCCGGATCGTGTCCGGCCTGGTGTGCCTCGGCGGCGCGGTGGCCATGATCGGTGTCACCGGAGCCGCCACCGGCCAGACGGCCATGGGCGCCGCGGTCGGCATGCTGTACATGTTCGTGCTGGCGATCGCGCTGCTCGCCCCGTGGATCAACCGGGGCGCCGCGCTGGCCCTCGACCCGGTCGTGCGGCGCGTCTGGGGGAGCAGCGGGTACCTCGCCGCCGCGAACCTGCGGGTGAACGCGCGCGGCATGGTGGCCGTGCTGACCGCGCTCGTCCTGTCCGTGGGGCTGGGCGGCACCGTCTGGTTCCTCCAGGACAACCTGGACCGGCAGACGGTCGCGCAGAGCCGGGACGGCACGATCGCCCAGCACGCGCTGGTCGGCGCCGCCGGGCTGCCCGCGTCGGCGGCGGCGGACGCGCGCCGGATCCCGGGCGTGGTCGCCGCGACCGGCGTCCGCCGCACCTCCGTCGTCACGCCCGCGGACATGGGGGCCATGGCGGTCGTCGCGCAGGGCGTCGACCCGCAGGGCGCCGAGCAGACCATGGACCTCGGCGTCCGGTCCGGGAGGCTGGCCGACCTGCGCGGCGGGACGGTCGCGGTGTCCGCGTCCGCGGCGGACTCGGCGGGCTGGAAGGTCGGGAAGGACGCGAAGCTGTGGCTCGGCGACGGCACGCCGGTCACCCTGCGGGTCGTCGCGATCTACGACCGCAACTTCGGGTTCGGGGACGTCACGCTGGCCAACGAGACGCTCGCCGGGCACACGGCGAGCGGCCTCGACGACCGCGTCCTCATCCGCACGGCGCCGGGCGCGAACGCGGCCGGCGCCCTGGCGGGGCTCGCGGCCGAGTATCCGGCGAGCACCGTGACCGGCACGAGCGAGCTGACCGGCGAACTCGCGCAGGACCTGGCGATCAGCGCCTGGCTGAACAAGATGCTGATCGCCGTCCTGGTCGGCTACGCGGTGCTCGCGGCCGCCAACACCCTGGTCATGGCCGGGCTGTCGCGGACCCGGGAGCTGTCGCTGCTGCGCCTGGTCGGGATGACCCGCGGGCAGGTGCGGCGGATGGCCTACGCCGAGCAGGCGGTCCTGCTGGGCGTGGCGCTCGCCATCGGCGGCGGCATCGCGGCGTTCACCCTCTCCTCGATCGTCAACGCCCTCGTCGGGCAGCGCGTCCCGTACGTCCCGGCGCTCGGCTGGATCACCATCGGCGGCGGCAGCGTCCTGCTCGCGCTGACCGCCGCGGTGCTGCCGGTCGCGCGGCTCCTGCGCACCCCGCCGGTCGAGGGCATCGGCGTCCGCGAGTAGCCGGCCGCCCCCGCCGTCCCGGCCTCACCGCCGGGCGTCCTCCAGGTAGCGGAGGACGGCGGCGACCCTGCGGTCGGCGCGGTCGGCGGGGGCGAGGCCGAGCTTGGCGAAGATGCTGCGGATGTGCTTGTGGACGGCGCCGTGGGTGACGAAGAGCCGCTCGGCGATGGCCGCGTTGCCCAGCCCCTCGGCCATCAGGGCGAGCACGTCGCGCTCGCGGGCGGTCAGCCGCTCCAGCCCGCGGTCGCGGCGGCCGCGCGTGAGCAGCTGCGTGACGACCTCGGGATCGATGGCGGTGCCGCCCTCCGCCACCCGGTGCAGCGCGACGAGGAACTGCTCGACGCGGCCGATCCGCTCCTTCAGCAGGTAGCCGAGCCGGTCGGCGCCGCCGGCGAGCAGCTCCCCGGCGAACGCCCGCTCGACGTGGGCGGACAGCACGAGGACGGCCAGTCCGGGCCGGCGGCGCCGCGCCTCGACCGCCGCCCGGATCCCCTCGTCGGTGTGCGTCGGCGGCATCCGGACGTCGACGATGGCGACGTCGGGCTCGCCGGCGTCCACGGCGTCCAGGAAGGCGTCCGGGGAGCCGGTGGCCGCCACCACGTCCAGGGACTCGGCGCGCAGCAGCAGCGCCATGCCCTCCCGCAGCAGCGGGTCGTCCTCCGCGATCACGATCCGCACGGCAGCTCCATCCGGAGAATCGTCGGCCCGCCGGGCGGGCTGGTCAGGGTGAGCCGGCCGTCGTGCGCCTCGATCCGGCTGCGGATCCCCGCGAGCCCGGAGCCGGCGCGCTCGTCGGCGCCGCCGACGCCGTCGTCCTGGACCCGCAGCAGCAGCCGGTCGCCGCGGCGGCGGACGGTCAGGACGGCGTGCCGGGCCCGGCTGTGCCGGGAGACGTTGGTGAGCGCCTCGGCCATCACGAAGTAGGCGGTCGCCTCGACGGAGACGGCGCAGCGGCCGGGTATGTCGACGTCCGCCCGGCAGGGGACCCCGCAGTCGGCGGCGAGCCCGTCCAGCGCCCCGGCGAGGCCCCGGTCGGCCAGGACGGGCGGCAGGATGCCGCGCACGACCGCGCGCAGCTCGGCCAGGGCCTGCTCCGCGGCGTCCTGGGCGCGGTCCAGCAGCGCCTCGGCGTCGGCGGGGTCGCGGGCCAGCGCGCGGCGGGTCGCGCCGAGCAGCAGGGTGACGCCCACCAGCCGGCTCTGCGCCCCGTCGTGCAGGGAGCGCTCGATGCGGCGCAGTTCGGTCGCGTGGGCGTCCAGCGCCGCGGCGCGGGTGGCGGACAGGTGCGCGACCCGCAGCGACAGGTCGGCGTCGGGCGGCGGGGCGAGCAGGCGCCGGCCGGGCCACGCCTGCAACCGCGCGAGTTCCGGCCCGACGACGGTGAACGCCGCGGCCATCAGGACGCCGAGGGCCGCGACCGCCAGGGCGTCCCGGTCCTCGGTGACACTCCAGAAGACGAGCGTCGGGGCGGCGTCGTCCGGCGGAAGCAGCCGCCACCACAGCGGGTAGGTGACGTTCTGCGCCGCGTTCACCACGAGGGTCGCGCCGACCGCGCCGACGAGCAGGCCGAGCGTGCCGTGCACCGCCAGCCAGCCCAGCTCCCGCCGCAGGGCCCGGTCGCCGAGCACGGCCCGGCCGCGGCCCGGCGCGGGACCCAGCGTGATCATCTCGGGTCCCCACCGGGACAGCCGCGTCCGCTCCCGCTCGGCGATGGCCCGGACGACCCGCGGCAGGGCGGGCGCGAGGACCAGGCCGACGCCCACGGCGCACAGCAGCACGATGAGGAGGACCGACAGCAGCGCGGCGAACGACAGCAGGGCGGTGCCCATCCCCTGGATGAGGTGGTCCAGCGCGTCCAGGACGGCGCGGGCACGCCGGACGGCGACCGTCCTCCGGTTCCGCCGGGGGCCGGCCGCTCCGGGGTCGTCCGCCGGCGTACGCACGCGGTGACACTATGGCACTCAAACGATCTTTGCCGCATGGTTCCGGAGAGCGCGGCCCGTGGACGCCGCCGGCGTGGCGAGGATCACCCCCGCGCGCCGGACGGCGGGGATCGGCGCCAGGCCGTAGTCGTAGGGCGTGCCGGTGACGCGGGTGCTGTTCGTGGGCGGCGTGGACCGGCGTCCCGCGTACCGGCAACGGCCGCTCGGGCGTGGCCGGGAAGGTGTTCCCCTCCCGGGTGGGGCCAGCCAGGAGGGGAACGGTTCCGGGTCCGCGAACCGGGTGTTCCCGGGGCGGCCCGGCCGGGCCAAGCTAACGCCCGGACGCTTCGGATCGGCTTCGCCTCCGCTTCACGCGCGGCGGCGAAGGCCGCGGCGCGTCCTGCGCGGCGGCGCGTCCCGGGCGGCGGGCGGTCATTCGGGCGGGTCAGCGGGCGGTCATTCGGGCGGGGTCAGGAAGTCCTGGAGTTCGCGGTGCCGGAACTGGTAGGTGGCTCCGCTGACGCGCAGCAGCCGGGCCTCGCACGCCCAGTCGAGGAAGATCCAGAGCCGCAGCGGGAGCAGGCCGCGCGCGGCGGCGACGAGCAGGCCGATCATGGCGCGGCACCAGGCGATCGCGCCGAAGGCGAGGCCGAAGGCGACCCCGCCGACGAGCGCGTACGCCAGCGCCGTGCCCGCGTCGCGGTTCAGCGCGAACACCAGGAAGGCGGCGACGCCGCCGGTGAGGCCGAAGGCCGTGCCGATGGCCGGGTTGCGGTGCAGGGCCTCGCGCGGGTGGGCCAGTTCCGCGTCCCGGTTCCAGCCGCCTGTGGTGATCTTGAAAACGACGCCGAGCGCGAAGGCCAGGGCGAACGCCCCCGCGACGCCCAGCGCCAGGAACACCGGGCCGGCGTGGGCGAGCCGCAGCGGCGGCAGCCCGGTGAGCGCGCCGCACAGCCCGAAGCCCAGCAGGGTGAGCGGTTCGGCGCGGACCGCCTCGGCCGCGGTCATGTGCTCGGCCCCCCGCCGCCCGGCGGCGGTCAGCCCGATGACCGCGCCGAGCACCGCGCCGCCGGCCGCCCCCGCGGCGACGGCGTAGCCGGGGCCGAAGACCCGGCCCCCGGTCAGCCCGAGCCCGGCCAGCCCGCCGAGCACCCCGGCCGGGAGGCCCGCCAGGGCGCCGAGCAGGCCGCCGATCGCCCGCCGCCCGCGCGGGACGTTCGCGCGCCCCCCGGCGGCGGACGGCCACGGCGACAGCGACAGGCCGGCGGCGATGCCCACCCAGCCGGCCATGAGCGCCAGGGTGAGGCCCTCGCCGCCGTCGAGGCCGTCGCGCAGATCGCCGGGGCCGTCGACCGCCGACCCCGTCCAGAACGCCAGCATGGCGATGACCGCGAGGACGAGGCAGGCGGCGAAGTGCAGCGCCCGGACCCGGCGCCGCCCGCCGATCGGCCACAGCAGGTGCGGGACGACGTCGATCCCGGTCAGGCCGGGCGGCCGGGCGGGCCCGGCGGCCCCCGGGCCCTGCCGGCGCAGGTGCTCGGCCAGGTGGACCAGCCATGCCCGCACCTGTTCGGGCTGGTACGGGGTGCCGTGGGCGGTGCGCGGGGTGAGCCGCGTCGCCGCCGGGACGTACGTGGCGAGCAGCCGCCGGGCGATCCGGGCCGCGGCCTCGCGAGGGTCGTCGCCCGGGTCCGCGTCCAGCAGGTCGGCGGGACGGGCGCCGGACTCCGCCGCCGTCGCGATCAGCAGCAGCCGCCACGGTGTGGCCAGCGCCATGTGGACGGCCGTCCCCGACGGCCCGGAGAGCGCGGCGCGGACGCCGTCCCGGTGGACGGCGCACGGGTGGCCGTCCGGCCAGCGGGCCCGCAGGTACACGCCGATCTGCTCCCGCGTCAGGTCGCGCAGATGGATCCGGGCGGCGTCCGCCAGGCCGGTCCGGGCCTCGAACAGCTCGGCGTGGCGGTCGGCCCGGCAGGTCACGACGACCGGGCCCGGCCGCCGCCCGGACAGGTCGCTGTACCGGTTGAGCTCGGTCAGCAGCCCGATCGCCCGGCGCGGCGGCCCGGTGGACGGCTCCGGGTCCAGCTCGTCCAGCCCGTCCACCACCGGCAGCACCCGGCGGCCGCGCACCAGCCGCAGCGCGTCCCCGGCCGCGAGCCCGTAGTCCCGCCGCAGCTGCTCGGCCAGCCACGGCTCGAACGGGCTGCCCAGCGTCCACCGGGCGGCGTTGAGGCGCACCGGCACCATCGGCAGGTCCTCGGGGCGCCCGTCGCCGGTCAGGAACGGTTCGAGCAGTTGCAGCACCAGTTCGACGGCGAGGACCGTCTTGCCCGCGCCCGACTCCCCGACGACCATCAGGCGCCGCGGGCGCAGGCCGCGGAAGAACCCGCCGATCGAGTCCAGGTCGCCGCCGGCCTCGCCGCCGGACACGGCGTCCGCGTCCGCGCCGAAGGTGACCGGCGCCATGCGGTAGCCGCCGAGCATCCCCTTGCGCGCCCGGTCCTCCTCCCGCGCCACCCGCCGGGCCAGCAGCTCGACGGCCGGGTCCAGCCCGGGAACGCCGTCGGTGCTCCCGGTTTCGGCCGCGCTCGGCACCTCGGCGAGCGGCGCCGGTTCGTCCGCCGCGTCCGCCGCAGGGGGTTCCGGCGCCCCCGCCAGGGCCGTGCGGGCCGCGCGCCAGCGTTCGAGCTCGCCGGGGATCAGCTCCGCCGGGTGGTCGCAGTAGCGGAGGCAGGCGGTGACGAACGCCTTGACGAAATCCCAGCGCGGCAGCTTGCCGGTCTGCCGCAGGACGTGCGAGACCGTGCTCTTCGGCAGCGCGTCGACCGTCGTCCCGTCCGAGGCCGCGGCCTGGCCGCCGAGGGCGCGGAGCCTGCTCAGGGACGGCTCGCCCGCCCACCGCCTGAGCCGGACCAGCGCCCGCACGAAGTCCTCCGTGCTCCCTGCCCCGGCCGGGCCGGGCGGACGGAGGTCGTCCGCGGTCATCGCCCCGTCCCCATCACTGCCCACTCGAGACCAGCGCCCATGTGAACGCGGTCCTGCCGCGCCGCGGCCACCGGCCGTCCGCGCAGACGCCCTCCAGCGTCTGGACGTGCCGCGCTTCCATCAGGTAGTTGCGCGCCTCGTCCGCCTCGACCAGGTCGCGGCCGACCGCGATGGGGACGAAGCCGTGCCGGGGGATGTAGACCCACCGGCCGCGGTCCCAGTCGTAGGGATCGAACCAGTGGTGGCGGACCGTGCCCGACACCTTCACCTCCCGGCCGGTCCGGGTCAGGACGAACGAGCCCTGCGAGCGCAGCAGGCTCATCCGGCTGACGTAGAACAGCTCCGTGCCGATGAACGCGTTGATCCGCGCGTCCCAGTGGTCGTTCAGCCAGGTGGAGGCGCCGTCCTCCAGCCGGCCCGCCGCGGCCGCGAGCTGCCGCTCGAACCTGCGCTGGTTCTTGCGCTCGGCGCGCCGGATCGCCCGGAACGAGCGCAGCCAGCGGCGCGGCAGCGTGCGGGTCGCCCCGGCGCCGTCCATGAAGTGGTCCAGGAAGTCGGCCGCGACCGGGTGGACCGTCCGGCTCTCGGCGACGATCGAGCGGAACAGCGCGGACAGCTCCGCCGCCGGCCGGCCGGTCCGCCGCCGGAAGCCGCGCAGGAAGCCGCGCAGGAGCATCACGGGCACGTCCGCCGGTAGTCCTCCTGCGGCACGTAGTTCTCCCATTCGTCGCGGGTGAGCGAGCGGCCGGCGTTGGCGCACGCCGCGGCCACCGGGTCGGCGGGCGTCCCGGCGTCCCACAGCCGGGCGGTCCCGTCGCCGGCGACCGTGGCGAGGACGCCGCCGTCCCGGCGGTAGGCGAGCGCCGTCACGCCCCGGGTGTGGCCGGTCATCGGGCCGCCGAGCGGCCGGTGGGCGCGCAGGTCCCACAGCTGCACCTCGTCCTCGGTGGAGCCGGTGGCGATGACCTGGCCGTCCGGGCTGAACGCGAGCGCGGTGATCGCGCCCGTGCGGATGACCAGGGCGAGGCCGACCGGGCGGCGGCGCGGCACGTCCCAGAGCCGGACGGTGGAGTCGGCGGCGGTGAAGGCGAGGGTCCGGCCGCCGGGCCCGAACGCCAGGTCGTTGACGAACCCGCCGCCGGCCCCGGCCCGCGGCGCGGCGAGCTGCCGGCGGGACGCGACGTCGAACAGCCGCACCCGGTTGTCGAAGCCCGCGGTCGCCAGCGTCGCGCCGTCGGGGCTGAGCGCCATCGCCGTGACGACGTCGGTGTGCCCGGGGACGCGGAGCCGCGGCCCGCTCTCCCGGCGGCGCGCCACGTCCCAGAAGGCGATGGCCCCGTCGTGCTGGACGGCGGCGAACCTGCCGTCCGCGCTGAGTTCGGCCGCGCCGCCCAGCGTCGCGTCATGGGCGATCTCCCGGCGGCTCGCGACGTCCCAGAGCCGCAGGCCGTCCGGACCGGCCGTCAGCAGCGTCCGCCCGTCCGGCAGGAAGGCGATCGTGGCGACCGGGCGGCGCGCGCCCTCGGGTTTCAGCGCGGGTCCGGCGGGACGCTGGGAGGCCACGTCCCACAGCCGGACCGCGGGGTCGTCGCCGCCGGGCGCCCCGGCGGCGAGGGTCCGCCCGTCCGGGCTCAGCGCGACGGCGCCCTGCGCGGGCATCGGGGTCCCGATCTGCTGGTGGGTGCGGGGGTCGGCGAGCCGCACCACGCCGTCCCCGCCTGCGGCGGCGAGCAGGCCCCCGTCCGGGCTGAACGCGACGCGCTCGACGGGGCTGACGTTGTCGGAGAGCGCGAACACCTGCTTCCGGGCGGCCGTGTCCCACAGGACGGTGCGGCCGCTGTCCCCGCCGGTGGCGACCCGCGTCCCGTCGGGGCTGAACGCGATCGAGTCGAAGCCGGCGCGGCGGTCCTTGAGGGCGCCCTTCTGCCGCCGCGTCGGGACGTCCCACAGCCGGGCGGTCCTGTCCCAGCTCACGGTCGCGAGGGTGGTGCCGTCCGGGCTGATGGCGACGTCGACGACGTCCTGGGTGTGGCCTTCGAAGGGGGCTCCGAGGGGACGGGACGCGGCGGTGTCCCAGAGCCGCGCGGTCCTGTCCTTGCCCGCGGTGGCCAGCGTCCTCCCGTCCCGGCTGTACGCCACCGCGTGGAGCATGGTCGAGTGCTCCAGCCCGGTGTCGGCGCGGCCCATGGGTGGCCCGTGCGGCCGGTGCGACACCGCGTCCCACTGCCGGACGACACCGCTGAAGTCCCCGGTCGCGAGGGTCTTCCCGGCCGGGTTGTAGGCGAGCGCCGACACGACCCCCTCGGCCTCCAGGGGGGCGCCGACCTCGCGGCGGGTGGCCACGTCCCAGAACCGGACGGTGCCGAGGCACGCGGTCGCCAGCGTCCGGCCGTCGGGGGCGAAGGCCACCTCCCGGACGCCGGACGCGCCCGAGCACTCGTCCCGCGGAGGCTCGATCGGGGCGCCGAGCTGCCGCCGCGACGCCGCGTCCCACAGCCGCGCGACGCGGTCGTGGCCGCCCGTCGCGATGACCGAGCCGTCGGGGCTGAACGCCAGTGCCGTGACGCCGCCCGCATGCCCGGCCAGGGTGCCCCGGCCGGTGCGGGCCGCCGCGGTCAGCACGCGGTTGCGGGCCTCGTCGGTGGGGGCGATCCGCCACGCCGCCACGGCCAGCATCGAGGACAGCGCGGCGTCGCCGGTGGCCTCGCTCTGCGCGGCGAGCTGGCGGGAGACCGCCACGCCGCGCTGCCGGCCGGCGTCGTCCGCCGCGTGGACGGCGACGCCGGCCGCGGCGAGGGCGAGGACCGACAGCGTCGCGAGCCCGGCCTGGACGAGGCGGCGGCGGCGGCCCGCCCGCCGCGCCGCCCGGGACGACGCGGCGAGGAACCCCGCGGCGGTCGGGCCGGTTGGCGGGAAGCTGACGGGGTCGCGGTCCCAGCGCGGCCGGACGTCGTCGACGGCCAGCAGCCGCGCGCCCCGGTAGAGGAAGGCGGAGTCGCGGTGGTGCTCGTCCCACTCCGCGGCGTCCTCGACGAGCGCGTCGTACACGGTCTGCGCGGTGAGGTCGGGTTCGAGCCACTGCCGGAGCGTCGGCCACGCGGTCAGGAGCGCGTCATGGGCGATCTCGACGGCGTCCTCGTGCAGGGTGAGCAGGCGCCGGTCGGCGAACGAGGACAGCAGCGCGTCGACGCGGGCCCGCTCCTGCGCCGAGTCCGCCGACGCGGCGGCGTGGGCCTCCTTCAGGGTCACCCTGCGGCGCGCCACCCGCCCGCCCGCGGTGATCACCGTCATCCGGCGGAGGAGCCTGAGCGCGGTCTTGCGGTCCGCCGGGTCCAGTCGCGCGAGGACGTCGTCGGCGGTGCGCCGCACCGAGTCGTGGACGCCGCCCGCCTCCTCGTACCCCCGGACGGTCAGCCGGCCGTCCTCCCGCCTCTCCCAGGTGTCGCTGAGGGCGTGCGACAGCAGCGGCAGGGCCCCGGCCTCGTAGCGGTCGCCTGCGTCGCGGCCGGCGCGCAGGTCCGCGAGGACGGTCTCGACCAGGGCGGGTTCGATCTCCAGGCCCGCCGCGGCGGCGGGGCCCGCGACGGCCAGCCGGAGGTCCGGCTCCGCCATGGGCTCGACGATGACCTGGCCGTCCTGGATGGCCTCGGCGAACTGGGGGTAGGCGGCGCAGCGGTCCCAGTAGTCCGCCCGCACGCCGACGATCACCGCGGCGCCGCTCGGCCGGCCGGCCATCGCGTGCAGCGCCCGGACGAACGCCTGGCGCTCGTGCTCGTCGGCCACCAGCGTGAACAGTTCCTCGAACTGGTCGACCACGAGGACGAAGCGGCCGGGCGGCGGGACGGCGCCGGCCAGCGCCCCCGGATCGTCGCGCAGCCGCTCCCGCACCCGTTCGGCGTCCCCGCCGAACGCCTTCGCCCATTCGCCGGCGAGCGCCCGTAACGGCTCCGAGGTGGGGCTGACGAGCAGCCGCGGCCACCGCGAGGATCCGTCGACCGGTAGTTCGCCCGCCGCCAGCGCGGGCATCAACCCGGCCCGTAACAGCGACGACTTGCCGACCCCGGAGGCCCCCGAGACCAGCAGGACGGAGCCGCGCTCCCGCAGCCGCGGTGCCAGGCGGTCGAGGAGGTTGCGCGTCGCCGACGCGCGTCCGAAGAACAGGCCGGCCTTCTCGGCCTCGAACGGCACGAGGCCCTGGTACGGGCACACGTCGGACGGCGGCGGGGCATGCGCTCGGCGGCGGCCGCCCACGTCGCCTTCGCCCATGGCCTACATTGTGGCCATCGCGGAGGTCTTGATCAATCGCTGCGGGCGGCCTCCTGGAGACTCGGCGTTCGCCGCGCCAGCAGATCCGCGTGGATCCGCCGGAGCGTCGGATCGGGATCGGCGCCGATCTCGGCGGCGATCCGCACCCGGACCTGCTCGTACCGCGCCAGGGCGTCGGCCTCGCGGCCCGACCGGCACAGGACGATCAGCAGCCGCGCCCACAGCGACTCGCGCAGCGGATACCGCGCGGTCAGCTCGCTCAGCTCCACCACCAGTTCGCCGTGCCGGCCGGCGGAGATGTCCAGGTCGACGCGCCGCTCCAGTGCGGCGAGGTAGCGCTCGACGAGCCAGGGCGTCTCCGACTCCCGCAGCGGGCCGGACGGCACGCCCTCCAGCGGCCGGCCGCGCCACAGGCGCAGCGCCTCCGCGAGCCGCGCGCGCTCGCCGGCGGCGTCCGGCGCGGCCGAGGCGGCGCGCAGGAGGCGGCCGAACCGCAGCGCGTCGACGCGGTCCGGATCGGCGTGCAGGACGTAGCCGGTGGGCCTGGAGCCGATCGACTCCGGGCCGAGCGCGCCGCGCAGCCGCGCGATGTAGGTCTGCACGCTGCGCCGGACGTTGCCCGGCAGCTCCTCGTCCGCCCACACCGCCGCGGCCAGGCGTTCGACCGGCACGACCTGGCCGGCCGACAGCGCCAGCGCCGCCAGCAGGGTGCGCAGCCTGCCCGCCGTCAGCGGGACCGGGCGTCCGTCCACGGACACGTCGAGCGGGCCCAGCAGCCCGATGGACAGCACCGCCCGCCGCGGCCCGTTCCACCGGTCGCCGGACGCCGGTTCCGCGCCGAGCGCCATCGTCCCGTCGCGCGTCACCATCCCGTCGCGCGTCGTCATCCCGTCGCGCGTCGTGGCCCTGCCGCGCGTCGTCGCCCTTCTTCGCGTGATCACATCGCCCCCGTGCTGCCCGTCGCCCCGTGATGCCCGATCCGGCCGGCCGGCGCCCCCGCGCGCCGGCCTCCGCCGAAGTGATCGGCGCCTACATCGAAGGCGCGTCCGAGCCGTCCCGGCAACACCTCGGACGAAAGCGAACGGAATCGGACGCCCGGCGGCGGCCGCCGTTCAGGAGGTCCGCCGCTGAGGCGGGACCCGCTCCGCGCGGACGTGGTGGCGGCCGATGGGGAGCATCAGGGGACGTCCGGAGACGGGGTCCTCGATGATGCGGCTCTCGAGCTCGAAGACCGCCCGGACGACGTCCTCGGTGAGGACGCCGGCGGGGGCGCCGGAGGCGTGGACGCGTCCGCCGGCGAGGGCGATGAGGTGGTCGGCGTAGCGGGCGGCGAGGTTGAGGTCGTGCAGGACCATCACGATGGTGGTGCCGCGCGTCCGGTTCAGGTCGGTCAGCAGGTCGAGCACCTCGATCTGGTGGCTGGCGTCGAGGAAGGTGGTGGGCTCGTCCAGCAGGAGCAGGTCGGTCTGCTGGGCCAGCGCCATGGCGATCCAGACCCGCTGGCGCTGCCCGCCGGACAGCTCGTCGACGGCGCGGTCGGCGAGGTCCGCGGTCCGCGTCGCCTCCAGCGCGGCGGCCACGGCGGCGTCGTCGGCGGCCTTCCACCGGGAGAAGACGCCCTGGTGGGGGTGGCGGCCCCGGCAGACGAGGTCGAGCACGGTGATGCCCTCCGGCGCGATCGGCGACTGGGGCAGCAGCCCGAGCGTGCGGGCCAGTTCCTTGGCGGGCGTGCGGTGGACCTCCCGGCCGTCCAGGACGACGCGGCCCGCGCGGGGCGCGAGCAGCCGGGACAGCGAGCGCAGCAGCGTCGACTTCCCGCAGGCGTTGGCGCCGACGATGGCCGTCATCCCGCCGGGCGGCACGGCCAGGTCGAGGGAGTCGATGACGGAGCGGTCGCCGTAGCCGAGGGTGAGGCGCTCCGCCGCGAGGGTGTGGGACGTGGTCACAGCGAGCCTCCGGCACGGTTGGTGCGGACGATCAGGTAGACGAGGTAGGGGGCGCCGAGGACGCCGGTGACGACGCCGACCGGGTAGCGGGTGCCGAACGCGAACTGGCCGGCGAAGTCGGCGACGAGGACCAGCAGCGCCCCGACGAGCCCCGCGGGCACGAGCAGCGAGCCGCCCGTCCCGGCGAGCCGGGCCGCGATGGGGCCGGACAGGAACGCCGCGAACGCGATCGGCCCCGCCGCCGCGGTGGCGAACGCGATCAGGCCGACGGCGGCGACGATCACCGCGATCCGGGTGCGCTCGACGCGGACGCCGAGCGCGGACGCGGTGTCGTCGCCGAGGCCCAGCGCCGACAGGTCGCGCGCGAGCAGCAGCAGGACGGGCGTGCAGACGGCGAGCGCGGCGAGGGTCGGCAGCACCTGCTCCCAGGTCGTGCCGTTGAGGCTGCCGGTCAGCCACCGCGTGGCCTCTTGCAGGTCCCACTCCCCGGCCCGGGACAGGACGTAGGAGGTGACGCTGTCGCCGATCGCGGCGGTGCCGATGCCGATCAGGATGAGGCGCGTGCCGACGACGCCGTCCCGGAACGCCAGCACGTACATCAGCAGGGCGACGGCGAGGGCGGAGGCGATCGCGAAGACCGACACCTGCGTCCCGCCGAGGGAGAACACGACGATCGCGACGGCCGCGGCGGCGCTCGCCCCGGAGCTGATGCCGATGATGTCGGGGCTGGCGAGGGGGTTGCGGAGCATCGTCTGGAACGTGACGCCGCCCAGCCCGAACGCGAACCCGGCGGCGACGGCGAGGACGGCGCGCGGCAGCCTGAGCCGCCCGACCGTGAAGGACGCCCCGGGGACCTGCTCGCCGAGGACGACGCGGAGCACGTCGCCGGGCGGGTAGAACGTCTGCCCGGCCATCAGCGTGACGGCGAACCCGGCGGCGACGAGCGCCCCGAGCGTCCCGATGATCAGGCGGCGCCGGGCGGCGCGCCCGCGGCGCCCGCGGGCGACGGCCCGGGCCGTCGCCGGCCCGGCGGCGGGGAGGGCGGGGGCGGGCGGGCTCACAGCTCACGCACCTTCTGGCGGCGGACGATGTGGATGAAGAACGGGGCGCCGATGACCGCCGTCACGATGCCCACCTCGATGTCCTCGGGCCGCGCCACCACGCGTCCGACCACGTCGGAGGCGGTGAGCAGCGACGCGCCGGCGAGGACGGACGCCGGGAGCAGCCAGCGGTGGTCGACCCCGACGAGCAGGCGGCAGGCGTGCGGGACGACGAGGCCGACGAAGGCGATCGGCCCCGCGACCGCCGTCGCCGCGCCGCACAGCACGACGGCGCCGAGGGACGCGGTGAGCCGGGTGACGGCGACGCGCTCGCCGAGCCCGGCGGCGACCTCGTCCCCGAGGGCCAGCGAGTTCAGCGCCCGCGCGGACAGCAGGCACACGGCGAACCCCGCGGCGAGGAACGGCAGGACCTGCCCGATGCGCTCGTAGGACGCGCCGCCGACGCCGCCGATCTGCCAGAGCCGGAAGCCCCCGGCGATGTCGTTGCGGGGCAGGACGACGGCGCTGACCAGGGACGCGAACGCCGCCGACGTCGCGGCGCCGGCGAGGGTGACCTTGAGCGGCGTGGGCCCGCCGCGGCCGAGCGCCCCGACGCCGTAGACGAACGCGGCGGCGGCCGCGGCCCCCGCCATCGCGACCCAGATGTACCCGGTCGGCGACGTCAGCCCGAAGTGGGCGACGGCGACGACGATCGCGAGGGACGCGCCCATGTTGACGCCCAGGATGCCGGGGTCGGCCAGCGGGTTGCGGGTCACGCCCTGCATGACGGCGCCGGACAGCGCGAGCGCCGCGCCGATCAGCGCCGCGAGCAGGGTGCGCGGGATCCGCTTGGCGACGGCCGCCTGCCCGAGGGTGTCCTCCGCGCCGCCGAGCGCGGCCCGGACGTCGGACCAGGCGACGTCCCGCGAGCCGAGCGCGACGGAGGCCGCCATGGCGGCGGCCAGCACCGCGACCGCGGCGAGCAGCCACAGCACGCGGACGCGCGCCGGACGCCGCACGAGGGCGGCGTCCGGCGCGCGGTCGGTGTGGACCGCTGTCACTTGACCTTGTCCGCTGCCGCGGCCAGCGCCTTGACGTAGTCGTCCAGCACCCACGAGATCGCCAGCGGGGTCGGGTTGGCGGCGGTGCCCGCCGGCGTCGTGCCGGACATCAGGTACATCGAGCCCCGCTCGACGGCCGGCATCTTCGACAGCAGCGGGTCCTCGCGGATCTGCTCGGCGAGCTTCCCGTCGCCGTAGCCGACGATGATGTCGACGTCGTCGAAGTCGTCGATCTGCTCGGTGCTGCGGGTGAGCGCGAACTTGTCGGTGCCCTTGGACGCCTCGGTGACGCTCTTCGGGAACGCCATCCCGAGGTCCTCGAAGAACAGCGTGCGGGTGTCGTGCGTGGTGTAGAAGCCGATCTTGCTCACGTCGCCCGGGTCGATGTGCGTCATGAACATCGCCGTCTTGCCCTTGAGCTGCGGGTACTTCGCGACGGCCGTCTTGATGCCGCCGTCGAGCCCGGTGATGAGCCGCTCCCCTTCGGCGGCGAGCCCCAGGGGCTTGGCGTTCATCCGGACGACCTCGCGCCACGGCGTCGCCCAGGGGGCGTCCGGGTAGGCCACGACGGGAGCGATCTCGCTCAGGGTGTCGTAGTCCTGCTTGGTCAGGCCGGAGTAGCCGGCCAGGATGACGTCGGGCCTGGTGTCGGCGACGGCCTCGAAGTCGACGCCGTCCGTCTCGTCGAACAGGACGGGCGTCTTGGCGCCGAGCTCCTTCAGGCGCTTCTCGACCCAGGGCAGGACGCCGTCGCCGTTGTCGTCGCCGAAGTTCGCGGCGGCCATGCCGACCGGGACGACGCCGAGCGCGAGCGGCACCTCGTGGTTGGCCCAGTTGACCGTGGCCACCCGCGTCGGCTTCGCCTTGACGGTGGTCGTCCCCAGCGCGTGCTTGATCGTCATCGGGAAGGCGCTCGCCGGGCCGCCGCCCGCGCTCGCCTCCTTGGTCTCCGTCGAGTCGCCGCAGGCCACGATGCCGCCCAGCAGGACGGCCAGCACGGCGAGGAGGCGAAGGCTGTGTGGGCGTTTCAATCCGTACTCCACTGTCAGGGTCCTGCGACGCGGCAAGAGAGTTAGGTAAGGCTTGCCTTGGTCGGAACCCTAGAGCGGATGACCGGAATGTCGCAATCACCCGTTTGGGACATCCGTTATCGAGATCGGGACACGGAAGCGCCGGGTCAGCCCGCCCGGAACGCGCCGGGCGTCAGCCCGGTCGTCCGCCGGAAGGCCGCGCCGAACGCGCTCGCCGACCGGTAACCGACCTCCTCGGCCACGACGTCGATCTCCCAGCCCCGGCCGAGCAGCGCGACCGCGTGCTGGGCGCGCACCGCGGCGACCCACCGCGCGAAACTGGTCCCGGTCTCGGCGTTGAACGCGCGGGTGATCGTCCGCGCGCTGACGCCGAGCCGGGACGCCCAGTCGGCCAGCGTCCGCCGGTCGCCCGGATCGGCGCGCACCGCGTCGGCGATCGGCCGCAGCAGGTCGGAAGCGGGCATCCGCAGCAGCAGTTCGCGCGGGGACGGGACGAGCACGTCGAGCACCATGGCCTCGGTCAGCGTCCGCGAACCGGCCGGGAGCGCGGCGCCCGCGAGCCGCTTCAGCAGCAGCCGGAGCAGCGGGGTGATCTCGACGCCGACGGGCGTGCCGGAGATCGACGGCACCGCGCCGAAGCCGAAGAAGCCGGCGCGGCACCAGGTGCCGGCGGTCGCCGAGCCCGAGTGCAGCGTGCCCGCCGGCATCCACAGCCCGAGCGCCGGGGTGACCGTCCAGACCCGCGGCCCCACCACGGCGGTGGACGCGCCCCGCTCGTTCCAGAGCAGTTCGTGGAAGGGGTGCGAATGCTCGTTCCACGTCGTGTCGCGGGCGAACTCCTCGCTCCAGCCCATGATCGCGTGCGGCATCTCGACCGGCCCGGCCGCGAGGGCGGGCAGCGTGCGCGTCTCCCCCGCGAGCCGCGATTCCGTCACGAGCCTCGATCCCCCCTTGAAGTTAGGCTTACCTTATATTCGGACGATGCATCCTTCTGAGATCCGTGCGGTGCGGACCGAGGCCGAGCTCCGGGAGATCGTCCAGGAGCCGTCGCAGATCATCTGGGACAAGGACATCGCCCGGATCGACGCGCACGCGCGCACGCTCATCGCGCACTCGCCGCTCGTCCTGCTGGCGACCTCCAACCCGGACGGGACCTGCGACGTCTCCCCCAAGGGAGATCCCGCCGGGTCGGTGCTCGTGCTGGACGACCACCGGCTGGCGATCGCCGACCGGCCCGGCAACCACCGGGTCGACAGCTTCCGCAACGTGCTGCGCAACCCCGGCGTCGGCCTGCTGTTCATCGTGCCGGGCATGAACGAGACGCTCCGGGTGAACGGCCGCGCGACGCTCGTGTCGGACGCGCCGTTCTTCGACGACCTCGCGGTCAAGGGCAGGCGCCCGCGCCTCGCCCTCCTCGTCGACGTCGAGGAGCTGTACATGCACTGCGCCAAGGCGTTCCTGCGCTCGTCGCTCTGGCGGCCCGACACCTGGCCGGACCGCGCGTCCCTGCCCACGCTCGGCCGGATCGTCAAGGACCAGATCGGCATCAAGGACTTCTCCGCGGAGCAGATCGACGAGGACCTCGACCGGGACGCCGCAACGAACCGCTACTGACCCCCGGTCGGCCGCCGACAGCCTCCATCCTCAGCCGGGGCGCTCCAACACCTCGGGCAGATCCGCGATATCGGGGACGTCGAACCCGAGGGCGCGCAACCGGTCCGCGGCGGAGGCGACGGAAATACCGGCCTGCACGGCGCCCGCCACCAGGTTCCAGAGCGGCACCGGAGCCTCCTGGTCAAGCCACCAGCCACAGTCGTCGTATTGCCGCATGTAGAGCATCTCGGGTGGAGGAAGGATGGCGAGTTCACGGCTCATCAGGGTGAGATCGATGGAGTCGAAACCTTCATCCGGTAGCGGCGGAATGGTGAACCCGAATTCCTCAAGGCGCCGGGCCACCTCTTCCGGACGGCGGCCGCATCGCCCGGCACCCGTCAGAATGTGCCCCAGCGGTACGACACCGCCGACCGGCCATGGCCAGTTTCCGGTCATGTCCCTGCTGGTCAGCAGCCTGTCCCCAGGTTGCGGGGCACCGAGCCGGGTGAGCCCGGACGGGACGAGGAAACCGAACTGCGACAGGCGCCGTGCGGCCTGGCCGATCGAGCATCCGAGTTTCTCCGCGGCCGTGACGACGTGCCCGGCCGCGACGGGAACGAGGACATCGTCATCGTCCCACTGGCGCAGGGCGAACCCACTCCGCTGCAAGTATCTGGTGAGCAGCAGATCGTCGCCCGGCTGGACGTCCCCGGCGTCGAGGATCGCCTGCGGAAGGTCGAAACCGAGGTCCGCCAGTCTGCGGGCCACATCACCCACCGGGCGCCCGCACTCGATCGCGGCATTGACGACGTGGCGGGAACGGACCCATCCCCGCATGCCCAGCCATGGAGCCTGGCCATCGAAGTTCAGGCTGAGGATTCCCAGATCGCCGGCGTTCCCGCCGGCGAATGCCCCGGGCAGGCGGAAGCCCAGTTCGCCAAGACGGCGCGCGATCTCCTCAACGCCCTTTCCCAGCCGTTCGGAGGCGAAGAGAAGGTGTCCCAGAGGGACGGTCGCCGCTCCGGGGACCATCGGCGGAAGGCCGTTCAAATGCAGACTGAGCAGCCTTCGATCGTCCGGACCGAGCCGACCCTGCACGGGCAGCGGCTCGGGAACCGTGAAGCCGAAGCCCGCCAGGCGATCGGCCACGCGGACGGCGTCGCGGCCGAGTTGTGCCGCCGCCGACATGATGTGGCCCGCCGGGACCGGTACCGGATCACCCTCCTCGTCGAGCGGTCTCAACCAGGGCGGGTTGCCGTCGAGATCCTGGCTGAGCAGGATGCGGTCGGCCGGCTCGGCGATGCCGGCGTCCAGGAGGACGCGCGGCACGGTGAATCCGAGGGCGACGAGCCGCTTGGCCACTCTGGAGATCGGCCGGCCGGTCTGCGCCGCGCCCGCCACGATGTGTCCCGTGTCGACTTCTGCCGCGGCTCCCGCCGAATCGCGCTCGGCCAGCCATGGCCCGACGCCGTCGAGGTCCCGGCTGATGATCAGGATGTCCGCCGGCTCCGCCTCGCCCAGGGTGAGCAGCCCCTGCGGGAGTTCGTATCCCAACTGGGCGAGCCGGTTCGCCACCTCGCCGAGGGAATACCCGGTTCTCGTCGCGGCCTCCACAACCTGGCGGACGGGGACGGGTTCGGAGACGTCCACCCAGCAGTGCTTGCGGCCGGTGCGCATCGCGTACGGTTTCTCCGGATTGCCGTCGAGAATTATCCCGTCGGAGGGCCTCGCTCGATGGTCGGAAGCAGAAGCCCCTGGAGCGCATGACCTCGCCAACCCGTCCATGCGCCATCGCATCAAATGGTCGGTCAGCGGCTCGGCCCCACGGCGTTCCCGACGTTCCTTCAGGCTCCGTATGTAGTACTCCGGTTTCCGATACGAGTCAGCGGGCTGGAGCAGCAGCCGATCGGAAGCCAGCAGACCGAGGCGGGTGAAGTCGAGGCTCCGGCCGTTGAGCTGGAACGAGCGCCCGGCATCCAGCGCCGTCTGGAAGATGAGATCCGCGACGATCGGCTGCTGCTCGGCGAACTCGCAGAGCCAGTCGAACGTCGGCAGCGGGATCTCGGGTGATTCGAAAGCGTCCACGGCGCCTGAGAGCACACGCGTGAGGATCTTCCGGTTCTTGGGGGTATCGAGCACGTCCTTGCGGTCGACCGACAGTTCGGGGACGTTCTCCCCAGTCAGATTGACGATGACCCCGAAACAGGATTCGTTGGTCTTCAGTCCGTCGACCAGGACGGTCCCCTCGCCATCCCACCACCAGACCGGCGAACCGGGGCGGGGATAAAGGGCGACCAGCGGGTTCTCTTTCATCTCGTACGGCCGCCACGTCTCGAAGAAGGCACCGTCTCTGGCCTCGACGTGGAACTCCGAGTACTCCAGTACGTTCCGCAGTGATTGTGTACAGGAGACGGGCTTCTTATCGCCCACGGAGCGCAGGTGGAGCCGCAGTACCGTGCCCGTGTCCGTCCCGGGGCCCAGGGGTTCGATGTGGAAGAGCGTGCCCGGTCCGGCGATCGAGACCTTGAGCCGCTCCCCGGGCCTGCCGTCGCGGCCGAGGCGGCAGGTGGTCACCGTGATGTCGTCGGCGAGCATGAAGTAGCTGAGCACGCCGATGCCGAACTGGCTGTTCGGGTAGAGCTTCACCGGCGGGTCGAGCGATTCCCACTCGGCCTGCTCTTCAAGGAATTCGGGCAGTTCGGCGAACCGGGCGCCGGCCTGCGCGAAGACGTCGCGCAGTTCCCGGACGCCCATTCCGATGCCGTTGTCCTCGCAGTCGATGTAGGGGCGGCCCTGGTCGTCGATGCCCTGGGTGAAGCGGATCCTGCCCTCCCATTCGGGCACCGGCGTTCCCGTGGCGCGCAGGTACTCGGTGCGGGCGCGCCGGAAACGGCAGGCGTCGAGGGCGTTCTGGTAGATCTCGCGGATGGCGAGGTCGGCGTCCCCGTAAAGGTTCTCGCCCATGAGCAGTTCCTGGACGCGGGCCTCGTTCAATTCGAACCGGATCCCCGCCGAGGTGTACGCCGGTCCCCGTTCGGTCTCCGCGGCCCGCACCTGGCTCGGGTCCGCGTACCGGGGGAGCCCTTTCAGCCCCGCGAGGGACGGGTCGTCCGCGTTGCCGAGGTCGGCGAGCAGGCGGTCGAGGGCGCCGACGTGCTCGCGCAGCGCCACCTCCACCGCGGGGTGCGAGCAGGCGGCGCGCAGGGCGCGGCCGGAGCCCCGCGGCTCCCAGCGCGCCTCGCCCACGGACCGCAGCACGTCCTCCGGAACGACGGACTTGGGGATGCCGACATGCTCCACGAGCACGGTGGGCAGCCCGGTCGTCTCGATCGCCATGCGGTGCGCGACCACGAGCAGGTAGGCCACCAGCCGCTCCCGCAGCCCCTGCTCCCCGAGCAGCCCGGGGGCCACCGTGAGCGACGAGGAGAGGCCGTGCGGACGGTCGGTGCGGGCGATGAAGCCCGGGTCGGCGTACAGGAGCCGGACCATCTCGCTGAGCCGCCCGGCGCTCAGCACCTCCCCGGCGAGCGGACTCGCCGGGGCCCATCCCGCCAGCGACTCGACGACCGCGCGCTCGCCGAACATCTCCGCGCTGCCGGTGACGCAGCGGTGCAGGAGCCACCAGCCGATCTGCCCCGCGACCTCGCGGTCGCCCGCGGCGCCCGCCGCCGCGGCGCGGCGCAGCAGCCGGGGACGGCCGCGGGCGAAGGACTCGAATCGCTCGCGTCCGGGCGACGGCGCGGTGGCGGGAGAGAGGTCGAACGGGTCCACGGCGCTGGCGTCGGCGACGGCCCGCGACCAGTGGACGTGATGGACGAAGGGCAGCGCGACGAGCAGCGCCGCCTCCGCGGGCGTGAGGCTGAGGTCGCCGAGGATCGAACCGACGATGAGGCTCATCTGGTCGCACATGCGCAGCGCGAACCGTCCGTCGTGCCAGGGGTCGGACGCGAGATCCGCCTCCGTCGTCACGTGCGCGTCGGCGAGGTGGCGGACGAGGGACGTCACGTCGTCCTTGAGGGACTCGATCCCGTGGACGTCGGCGGCCTTCTCCCACGCGACGTGCTTGGCCGCGGCCGCGACCCAGTCGTCGGCCTCCCGGTCGACGACCGAGCCGGGCAGGACCACGAACCCGTCGCCGTCGAACTCCCCGGCCACTCGCGTCTGCTGGGGGGCGAGGGGGCGCTCCGCCGTCAGCGCGGCCATGTGCTCCGCGATGGCGCCCGCGAAGACCGCCAGCGTCGCCTGCGCGGCGCACCCGCTGATCGTGCGCTCCACGGCGGCGGCGAAGAGGCTGAACGATCGGCCGTCCGGCGCGTCCCGGACGAACTGCGAGACCTGTCCGGGCGTGCAGGGGAAGATCCACGCGACGTTCCGCCGCGCCGACCGGACGATCTTGTCGTGCGACCACCGGGTGCGCGCGCCGATCGACTTGGTGTTCTCCTGGAAGCCCTCCCGGCACGCGTCGACGAGGAAGACGATGCCGCCCGCCCGGCTCGACTCGATCGCCGACCGCCACGTGTTCAGCGGGACGGCCACGTCGGCGAGCGGCAGCCAGCTCGTGTCGGCGTCGCTGGGCAGCAGGTAGTCGACGCCTTCTCCGTGCGCGCCGTGCCCGCTGAGGTAGACCAGCAGCGTGTCGTTCGGCTCGGCGGTGATCAGGAAGCGGCTGACCTCGCTGCGGATCCGCGTCTGCCCCAGTCGGCCGCTGTCGTCCGGGATCTCGGTGGCGTAGCCCCGCGCCTCCAGCGCGGTGGCCACGTTGACGAGATCGTCAGGGACGAACGGCAAGGGCGGGAGCTTGGGATCCTGGTACTCGGCGACGCCGAGGAGCAGCGCCCGGAAACGTCCCACGGGCCCTCACTCGCCGAAGACGAGGATGATGTTCGCCTTGGTGCCGACCTTCGCCGTGCCGATGATCTGGATGCCGCCCTCGGCGGAGACCTCCACCCCGATCTGGGCCTCCTTGAGCCGGAAGCCGTCGGTGCTCATGGCCAGATCGCCCAGCAGGCCGCGCAGCGAATCGGCGGTTCGGCGCAGATTCTCTTTGAGGACGTCCAGCGGTATATGGCGGAGCCGTGCCTCGCCGTCCGAACCGGAGAAGAGCCCCATCGTGTCGCCGTCCTCGCTCACCGAAACGATGAGGGGAAGGGTGTCGCCTTCCCTTCCCGGCGGAATCTCCTGAACCGCGTCCTGACCCACCGTGGATTCTCCCGCCCGTGATCGAGTGAACCGGCACATTCAGCCCAAGATGCTAACGCGTGCCCGCCTTCCGGTGACCGTTTATGTCCAGGATGGGAAACGGTAAAAATCCTCTTCGGCCGTGCGCGCTCAGACGCGGACGGGCAGGGCCTTCAGGCCGCGGACGATGGACCCGGTGCGGTGGTGGCGCAGGTCGGCGGGCGGGACGGCGAGGGCCAGGCCGGGGAACCGGTCGAGCAGCCCGCCGATGGCGATCTGGCCCTCCAGGCGGGCGAGGGGGGCGCCGAGGCAGAAGTGCAGGCCGTGGCCGAAGGCGACGTGCCGCCTCGGGGCGCGGGTCACGTCCAGCCGGTCGGGGGCCTCGAACGCGGCGGGGTCGCGGTCCGCGGCGCCGAGGGAGACGTGCACCCAGGACCCCTTGGGGACGGGCGTCCCGGCGATCTCCATGTCCTCCAGGGCGATGCGCTGGCTCGCCCGCTCCACCGGGCCGTCGTAGCGCAGCAGCTCCTCGATCGCGGACGGCAGCAGCTCGGGCCGCGCCCGCAGGAGGGCGAGCTGGTCGGGCGCCCGGAGCAGGGCCAGCACGCCGTTGCCGATGAGGTTGACCGTCGTCTCGTGCCCGGCGATGAGCAGCAGGGCAATGCCGTTGAGCAGTTCGGCCCCGGTCAGCGCCGCGTCGCCGTCGCGGGCGGTGATCAGGGCGCTGACGAGGTCGTCCGCCGGGGCGGCCCGGCGCTCGGCGATGACCTCGGTGAGGTAGCCGGTGAACGCCTGGGCGGCCTCGCGGCGGCGGGCGCGGGCCTGCGCGGTCAGCGCCGGGACGGTCAGCACGGCCGTCCACTCGCGGAACCGGGCCCGGTCGGACGCCGGGACGCCGAGCAGCTCGCAGATGACCTGGATCGGCAGCGGGACGGCGAGCGCCTCGATCAGGTCGGCCCCGCCGCGCGCCGCGATGCCGTCCAGCAGCGCGTCGGCGATCTCCTGGACGCGGGGCCGCAGCTTCTCGACCCGCCCGGCGGTGAACGCCTTGGCCATCAGCCCGCGCAGCCGGGTGTGGCCGGGCGGGTCCATGGCGAGCATCGTGCCGCCGAAGAACTGCTCCGCGTCGACGGGCAGGGCGCTGTGCGCGGCGTCCTTGGACAGGCGCGGGTCGTTCAGCGCCGCGCGGCCGTGCTCGTGGTCCACGACGAGGAAGGCGGTGGCGCCGCGCGGGAAGTCGATCGGGTGGACGGGCCCGGACGCCCGCAGCTCGGCGTACGCGGTGTAGGGGTCCTCGCTGAACTCCCGGCTGAACAGCAGCTCCAGCGGCAGCATCAGACGACCCGTCCCACGCCGGCGAGGAAGCCGGGCGGGGACATGTCCGACTGGAGCGGTTCGGCGTCCGCGCGCCAGTCGGCCACCTGGACGAGGCCGGGCCCGACCAGTTCGGTGCCCTCGAAGAACGCCATGACCTCGTCGACGCCGCGCGGGATGAGGTCGCCCGCGCCCGTCCTGCCGTAGGCGGACCGCACCTGGTCCTCGACGTCCCGGCTGATCGCGCCCCGGTAGCCGTGCGAGACGGCCAGGTAGCTGCCGGGCGCCAGGCGGGCGCGCAGCCCCGCCACGATCCGCGCCGGACGGTCCTCGTCCGGGATGAAGTGCAGGATGGCCAGCAGCAGGAGGCCCACCGGCTGGTCGAAGTCGATCCGGGACTTGACCTCGGGGTGCCCGAGGACGGCCTCCGGCTCGCGCAGGTCGGCCTGGACGACCGTGGTCAGCGGGTTGTCGGCCAGCAGCGCGCGGGCGTGCGTGAGGACGATCGGGTCGTTGTCGACGTAGATGACGCGGGAGCCGGGGGCGGCGCGCTGGGCCACCTCGTGCACGTTCTCCTGCGTCGGCAGCCCGGAGCCGATGTCGAGGAACTGCCGGACGCCGCGTCCGGCCATCATCGTCACGGCCCGCGACAGCAGGCGGCGGTTGGCGCGGGTGAACTCCAGGACGTTCGGCATCGCCGCCACCACCTGGTCGGCGGCCCGGCGGTCGGCGGCGAAGTTGTCCTTGCCGCCGAGGTAGTAGTCGTACATCCGCGCAACGCTGGGGATCTCGGGATCGATCACCCACTCCGGATGATGCTCACCGCTCACGGGACGGACCTCCCTGCCGGGTACAGACCGGACGATTGTAGGGCGGCCGGCCGGACGATTTCCGATCATTGGCATGGCGCGGCCCGCGCGGGCGCCCGGCACGGTGGGAGGATGAGCGGCATGGGACAAGTCGTGGCCACCGCAGAGAAGACGCTCAACGCCAACCCGGACCAGGTGCTCGCCGCCCTCGGCGACTACACCGGTGTGCGCTCCCGCATGCTGACCGAGCACTTCAGCGAGTACGAGGTGCGCGAGGGCGGCCAGGGCGAGGGCACGCTGGTGCACTGGAAGCTGGCAGCGACCAGCAAGCGGGTGCGCGACTGCCTGTTCACCGTGAGCGCCGAGGGCGCGGACCGGCTCGTCGAGCGGGACGCCAACTCCTCCATGGTCACCACCTGGGCGGTCTCCCCCGCCGCCGGCGGCTCGCGCGTCCAGGTGACGACCACCTGGGACGGGGCGGGCGGCATCGGAGGCTTCTTCGAGCGGATCTTCGCCCCCAAGGGGCTGCGGGCCATCTACGACGAGCAACTGGCCAAGCTGAGCACCGAACTCGGCACGTGAACGGCGGGCACATAGACGGCGGGCGCGTGAAGGCGGGCACGTGAGCGGCACCCCGTCCGGCATCGCGGACGAGCCGGTGCCCGACGGCGGCTACCGGCGGCGCACCGCCCGGATCCTGCTGGTGGACGACGCCGACCGCGTCCTGCTGTTCCGCTGGCCGAGGGTCGCCGGCGAGCCCGGGGCGGGCCACTGCTGGATCACTCCGGGCGGCGGCGTCGAGCAGGGCGAGTCCCTGCGGGCGGCCGCGGCCCGGGAGCTGCGCGAGGAGACCGGCCTGATCGTCTCCCCCGCCGCCCTCGGCCCGCGGGTCGCCCTGTGCTCCGGCCACGCCGACCTCGCCTGGGCCAGCGGCGTGTTCCGGGACGACTTCTTCCTGCACCGCACGGCCGCGCACGACGTCGACACCACCGGCTGCACCGCGTTCGAGCGCGAGCACATCACCGAGCACCGCTGGTGGACGCTCGACGAGCTGGCGGACGCGCGGGAGCCCGTCTACCCGCTGATGCTCGCGGAACTCCTCGCCGACCTGCTCGCCGGACGCACTCCCGCCGAACCCGTCCGCCTCCCCTGGCGCCACTGACGGTCCTACGCTGTCAGAGGTCGTTGCCGGCGTAGGAGAGGTTGAAGCTCTTGTTGACCAGCGGGAAGTCGGGGACGATCGCGCCGGTGAGGGCCACCGGCAGGGCCGGCCAGTTGAAGAAGGACGGGTCGACGATCTTGGCTCGGGCGACCGTCCCGTCCGGGGCGAGTTCGACGCGGTGGGCGATGGCGCCGCGCCACCCCTCGACGATCCCGGTGCCGGCGGCGTGCCCGGTCCGGGCGGTCGGCGGCCACGCGGAGACCAGGCCCGGGTTCGCCGCGTAGGTCAGGTCGCGGACGATCTCCAGGGACGCGGCGATCTCCCGGGCGCGGATCTGGAAGCGGGCCAGCACGTCGCCGGTCGTCGCGGTGGGGACGGTCAGGGCCGGGCGCAGGTCGGTGAACGGGTGGTCGCGGCGGGCGTCGGCGTCCAGTCCGCTGGCCCGCGCGACCGGCCCGAGGACGCCGAGGTCGCGGGCGGCGCCGGCGGGCAGGGGCGCGGTGCCGGTGAAGCGGTCGGCGACGACGGTGTGCCCGAGGGCGAGGTCGACGAGTTCGGCGACGTCGGCCCCGATCGCCTCGAACGCGGCGCGGTCGGGCAGGGTGCGCAGGACGGCGCCGCCGAGCAGGACGCCGCCGCGCAGCAGCCGATGGCCGGTGACGTCGGCGTTGAGGCGCAGGAGTTGCTCGCGGATGCGGCCGAACTGGGCGTTCAGGACGGAGTGGCCGACGTCGTTGCAGAGCGCGCCGAGGTCGGTGACGTGGTTGTAGAGCCGTTCGAGTTCGAGCAGGACGGCCCGCATGCGCTGCGCGCCGGGCGACACGACGCACCCGGCGGCGTCCTCGACGGCGAGGCAGTAGGCGAGGGTGTGGCCGACGGTCGTGTCGCCGCTGACGCGTTCGGCGAGGTGCAGCGCGTCGCCCGGCACCCGTCCCTGGAACAGCTTCTCCAGCCCCCGGTGGACGAACCAGAGCCGCGCCTTCAGCTTGAGGATGCTCTCCCCGACGACGGAGAACCGGAAGTGCCCCGGCTCGATCATGCCCGCGTGCACCGGGCCGACCGGGATCTCGTACACGCCGGGCCCCTCGACCTGGACGAACGGGTAGGGGCCCTCGGGGTCGCCGAACGGGGGCGGCGGACCGGCGTCGGCGCGCATCGGGTACCAGCCGCGCGGCCAGTGGTGGTGCCGGACGAGCCGGCGCGGCAGCGGGTGGTCCACCGGGACGATCCCGTACAGGTCGCGCATCTCCCGTTCGAACCGTCCGGCGGGGAAGCTGAGCGCGGCCAGGCTCGGCACGGCCGGGTCGTCCCGGTCGAGGCGGACGTGCAGTTCGGCGCGGCGGTCGGGGGCGCCCGCGGTGAACAGGTAGACGACGCGGAGGCCGTCCGGGTCGTCGTGGGCGGCGGCGAGGGCGAGGCGGTGCCCGGCGCCCAGCAGGGCGGCGGCGTGCTCGGGCAGCCGGGCGGCGGCGACGTCGCGGACGGTCGTGGTCATCAGCGCGCTCCGAGGACGGCGGCGGCGTCGAGGAGGAGGGAGTGCAGGGGGCCGAGGCCGACGCCGAGCGCGGCGCAGCCCGCGAGCCCGAGCAGCAGCGCGGCGGCCGCGCCGATCGGCGGGCGGGACGGGATCGTCGCGGCGCCGGGCCCGGGGTGCGGGTCGCCGAGCAGCATCCGGGCCGTCCCGGCGGCGACGGCGGCGGTGGCGACCAGCAGCAGGGCGAGCGCGGCGGCGACGGCCCAGCCGAGCCCGGCGGCGAACCCGGCGCGGAACACGGCGAGTTCGGCGGCGAACAGGGTGAACGGGGGGAAGCCGAGCAGCGCGAGCACGGCGGCGCCGAACGCGCCGCCGACCAGCGGCGAGCGGGCCGCGAAGCCCCGCACGGCGCTGATCCGGCTGGTGCCCGTGGCCTGCTGGACGAACCCGGACGCGAGGAACGCGACCGACTTGGCGAGGCCGTGCCCGAGCACGTGCAGCAGGACGCCGGCCATGGCGAGCGGCGTCCCGATCGCGGCGCCGAGGGCGAGCAGCCCCATGTGCTCGATGCTGGAGTAGGCGAGCATCCGCTTGTAGTCGCGCTGGGCGAGCAGCAGGGCCGCCGCGAGCGCGAGGGACGCGAGCGCGACGCCCAGCAGCAGCGCGCGGACGAACCCGCCGCCGAGCGCCGCGTCCGCGATCACCTTGACGCGCAGCACGGCGTAGAACGCGACCGACAGCAGGACGCCGGACATCAGCGCGGACACGGGCGCGGGCGCCTGGCTGTGCGCGTCCGGCAGCCACGCGTGCAGCGGCGCGAGCCCGGCCTTGGCACCGAACCCGAGGACGAGGAGCGCGACGGCGATGCGCGTGACGTCGGGGTCGAGGCGTCCGGCGTGGGCGGCGAGTTCCGTCCAGTCCAGGGCGCCGGAGGACGGGACGTGGGCGTGCCGGGCGGCGAAGTGCAGCAGCACGACGCCGAGGAGCGCCAGCGCGATCCCGGCCGAGCAGATCACGACGTACTTCCAGGCCGCCTCGGTCGCGTTGCGGGTGCGGCGGTGCCCGACGAGGAACGCGGTCAGGATCGTCGTCGCCTCGATCGCGACCCACAGCAGGCCGAGGCTCGCGGCGAGGACGGCGAACGCCATCGCGGCGACGAACGCCTGGGTGAGGACGCCGTACCGGCGCGCGTCGCGGGCCGTCGCGTGCCCGGCGGCCTCCTCGGCGGCCAGATAGGCGGGGCTCGCGAGCATGGCGAGCAGCGCGACCGCGCCGATCACGATGAGCATGTAGGCGCTGAGCGCGTCGGCGCGCAGCAGCCCGGCCGGGCCGGTGCGCGGTCCGGCGGCGGCGAGCGCGGCGCCCGCCGCGAGCACCGCCGCGGCGGCCGCGGCGCCGAGCCAGCACGTGCCGCGCCGCCAGCCCAGCACGGCGTAGCCGGCGGCCGCCAGCAGCGGCGCCCCGATCGGGGCGATCAGCAGCAGGGTCATCAGTCGCGCAACTCCCGCAGGTCGTCCAGGTCGGTGTCGCCGAACGCGGCGCGCATCCGCGCGGTCAGCACCTGGAGCACCAGGACCGCGAGCAGCACGTCGAGGGACACGCCGAGTTCCACGATGAGCGGCACTCCGGAGGTGGTGAGGAACGCCACGGCGGTGATGCCGTTGTCCATGAGCAGGAACCCGACGATCTGCGACAGGGCGCGCCGCCGCGTCACGAGGACGAACAGCCCGATGAGCACGACGGTCAGCGCGATCGGGACGGCGTGGGTCGCGGGCGTCGGGTCCAGCCGCACGACGGGCCGGGTGACGGCGTAGGACAGCAGGCCGAGGAGCGCCGCGACGGTGAGCGAGGCCGCCACGTTGACCAGGGGCCGCGTCTCCCGTCCCGGCCCGCCCGCGGTCATGGCGCGGCGCAGCAGCCACGGCAGGACGGCCGCGCGCAGCACCCCGATCCCGGCGGCCAGCGCGACGACCCCGGCGTCCCCCTCGTGGACGCCGAGGACCGCGATGAGCAGCGCCAGCGCCCCGCCCTGCAGCGCGAACAGCCGCACGATCGCGGCGAGGTCGCGGCGCCACAGCACCAGCACGCCGGCGAGCAGGAACGCGCCGCACGCGACGTCGAGCAGCTGGACGTAGGCGGTGTGGTTCACGGCGCCACCAGGAAGAAGGACGAGGCGACGGCGAACAGCGCGAGGACGAACGAGCCGGCGAGCAGCTCCGGCACCCGGAACATGCGCAGCTTGGCCATGAAGACCTCGGCGGCGGCCAGCGCGGCGCCGGCGACCGCGACCTTCACGGCGATCGCCGCGGCCCCGGCGGGCAGCGCGGCGAGGGAGTCCCCGGCGACGCCCCAGGGGACGAACAGGTTGGAGAGCAGGCCGAGCAGCACCGTCAGCCGCATCGCCGACGCCCACTCGACGAGCGCGAGGTCGGGCCCGGCGTACTCCAGCACCATCGCCTCGTGGATCATCGTCAGCTCCAGGTGGGTGGACGGGTTGTCCACCGGCATGCGGCCCGCCTCGGCGATGACGACGACCACGAGCGCGACGAGGGCGAGCAGGCTCGCGGGGAACACGGCCCGCTGCGGGTCGTCCAGCGTGGCGGTGACGATCGCGCCGAGGTTCGTGGAGCCGGCCCGCACCGACAGCGCGAACGTCGACAGCAGGATGGTGGGCTCCACCAGCGCCAGCACGACCATCTCGCGGCTCGCGCCCATGCCGCCGAAGGCGGTGCCGGTGTCGAGCCCGGCGAGCGCGAGCGCGACCGTGCCGAGCGCGAGCAGCGCGGTCACGGCGAACAGGTCGGCGGCGCCGTCCAGCGGGGAGGACGTCGTGACGATCGGGACGACGGCGGCGGCCACGAGCGTCGTGCCCGCGAGCACGAGCGGCGCCGTCCGGAACAGGGGGCCCGTCCCGTGCGGGGTGATCGGCTCCTTGCGCATGAGCTTGCGCAGGTCGCGCCAGGGTTGCAGGACGCCCGCGCCGGCCCGTCCCTCCGCCCTGGCGCGGATCTGGCGCATCAGCCCGACGAGCAGCGGCGCGCCGGCCGCCACGAGGACGACCTGGAGCACCGTCCCGAGGATCCCGCTCACCGGACCACCGCCAGGGCGATCAGCAGGCCGGCGACGGTGTAGAAGCCGTAGCCGACGTACCGGTGCACGCTGCCGTTGGCCAGGCCGCGCGCCGCCTCGCCGGCGCGTGCGGCGGCCGTGAGGACGGGACGGTACAGCCGGTGCTCGACCCGGTCGCCCACCCGCGTCCGGTAGGTCACGCTGTCCACGAGGTAGGCCGACTCCTTCAGCGGTGTGACGTCCAGGTCGGTCTCGGGGGCGAGCACGTCGTCGAAGACCCGTTGCAGCGGCTCGGCGAACGACGTGGCGGTGTACTCCATGCGCGCGGTCATGGGGCCGGCGCCGCAGTCCCAGAGCCGGGCGCGGCGGCGGGACGCCCGGCGGGTCGCGGCGACGCGCACGAGCCCGAGCAGCCCGACCACGGCGACGAGCAGGAACGCGGCGATGAGCAGCGGCGACACGGTCCCGGCCGTACCGGCGAGGTGGAGGGTCACCGGGCCCGTCACGGCGTCCGGCCCCGGCACGGCGACGGCCACGGACCGGGCCACGACGGGCAGGACCAGCCCGGGGGACAGCGCCAGGACGACGCAGCACGCGGCGGCCGCGGCCATCCCGGCGAGCATCGGCGCCGGGGCCTCCCGCGCGCGTTCCGCCCCCGGGCCGCGCGCCCGCGCCAGGAACCCGACGCCGAACGCCTTCACGAACGTCGCGATCGCGAGGCCCGCCGACAGCGCCACCGCGGCGACGGCGAGCGGCATCGTGACCGCCGTCGTCGTCCCGCCGGACGGGAGGGCGTGGACGAGGCTCTGCAGCAGCAGCCATTCGCTGACGAACGCGCTGCCGAGCGGGAGCGCGGAGGCCATCAGCGCGCCGGCGCCGAACAGCGCCGTGGTGGCGGGCATCCGGGTCCGCAGGCCGCCGAGGGCGTCCAGGTCGCGGGTGCCGGTGGCGTCCAGGACGGACCCCGCCGCCAGGAACAGCAGCGTCTTGAACCCCGCATGGTTGGCCACGTGCAGCAGCGCGGCGGTCAGCGCCAGCGCGGCCAGCGCGCGGTCGCCGGACGCCGCGAACAGCCCGGCCGCTCCGACGCCGACCAGCACCAGGCCCATGTTCTCGCAGGTCGAATAGGCCAGCAGCCGTTTGAGGTCGCGCGCCACCGCCGCCTGGAGGATGCCGTAGAGCGCGGACGCGCCGCCCATCGCCAGGACGATCAGCCACCACCAGGCCGTCCCGCCGCCGAGCAGGTCGAAGCCGACCCGGACGATCCCGTACACGCCGAGGTTCACCATGGCCGCGCTCATCAGCGCCGACACGTGGCTCGGCGCCTCCGGATGGGCGCGCGGCAGCCACACGTGCAGCGGCGCGATCCCGGCCTTGGACGCGAAACCGGCGAAGACCGCCAGGAAGACGGCGGCGCGCCCGGCGTCGGGGAGCCCGTCCGCCGCCGCGCGGAGCCGCTCGAACGACTCGCCGTGCGCCGCCGCCGCGAACCCGGCCAGCCCGGCGAGGATCACCACCAGCCCCAGATGCGTCATGACCGCGTACCAGAGGCCCGCCGTCCGGACCTCGTCCCGGCGGCGGTGCTCGGCCACGACCAGCAGCAGCGACGCGAGCGCCATCAGCTCCCACGCCAGCAGGAACGTGCTCACGCTCGCCGCCGCGGGGACGAGTGCCATCGCCGCCAGGAAAACGGGCGCCATCGCCTGGGGGACGCGTCCGTCCAGGCCGCCGTGCCGGGTGTAGCCGATCCCGTAGACGGCGGCGCACACGGCCACCGCTCCGGTGACCGCGAGGAAGAGGCCGCCGAGCGGGTCCAGCGCGAGCCGGACGCCCGCGAGCGGCAGCAGGCCGGGCAGGTGGACGCTCCAGCCGCCGCCCCGCAGCGCCGCCGCTCCGGCGACGACGGCCGCCGCGCCCCCGGCCGCCGTGAGCGTCCCGGCCGCCGCCCGCCTGGGCCCGCGCGGCAGGACGAGCGCGGCGACCGCGGCGGCGAGGTTCAGGACGAGGACGGCCGTGAACGCGACGGGCGTCATCGCCCGGTCAGTCCGCGCAGCGCCGCCACGATCGCCTCCGGCGCGGGCGGGCATCCGGGGACCTCGACGTCCACCGGGACCACGTCCCCGACCGCGCCCACGACGCCGTACGCCTCGGCGAAGAGGCCGCAGTTCCGCGCGCAGTCGCCCAGCGCGATGACGACCTTGGGCTCGGGGACGGCCTCATGAGTGCGGCGGAGCGCCATCTCCATGTTGCGCGTGACCGGCCCCGTCACGAGGAGCGCGTCCGCGTGCCGGGGCGAGGCGACCTGCCGGACGCCGTAGCGCTCCGCGTCGTACACGGGCCCGAACGCCGAGGCGATCTCCACCTCGCAGCCGTTGCAGGAGCCCGCGTCCACATGCCGGATCTGGAGCGATCCGCGAAGGTCGCGGGCGCGCTCCGGAAGCGCCGGCGCGGGCGCCCCGGGAGCGTCCTCCGCGACGCGCCCGGTCTTGCGGATCTTGCGGAACAGGTCTCTCACACGGGTCCCCGGACTCGATATCGACATGCGCAATTGCCGATTTTAGCAACTCATAAGGATGCAAGAGCCGTCGACCGAGGAGAAGACCGGTCAGCCGCCGCCCGCCCGCCCGGACGCGGACCCGGAGGCGCGCATCTCGTCCAGCAGCTCCACCTGCCCGGACAGCACCCCGGTCAGGATCTCCCGGGCCACCGCCAGCAGCTCCGCCACGCGCGGGCTGGTCAGCGAGTAGATGACCGTCGCCCCCTCCTTGCGGGAGACGACGAGGCCGGCCCGGCGCAGCACCGCGAGCTGCTGCGACAGATGCGCCGGCTCGATCCCCACCTCCGGCAGCATCTCGGCCACCGCGTGGTCGCGCTCGCTCAGCAGCTCCAGCACCCGGATCCGCGCCGGATGCCCCAGCGTCTTGAAGAACTCGGCCTTCAACTGGTACAACGGCGCGCTCACCGCGCCCACCCACCGGCCATCCGCGGCACCATCCTCCCGGTACTCCGGAGTAGCGACATTGGCAATTGCCGAGATTAGCAACTCCGGCGCGGCCGGACGCCGGGCCCCGCGGCGGCCCGGGGACCGCCGCGGGGCTTCAGGTCAGCGGACGTCGATGTAGTCGTCGCGCGACTTCTGCCTGTCGAAGTTGCTCGTGCCGGGGAAGTAGGCGCGCCAGGTGCCGTCCCGCTTGGCCGTGAACGCCTTGCGGAAGCGTCCGTCCCGGGCGGTCTTGGTCGACCCCATGTACGTCCAGGTCTTGGCGCCCTTGAGGCGGAAGTAGACCCGCATGGTCTTGCCCGAGTACGACGTGTAGCCGGCGCCGAGGTTGTTCACCCGGATGAGGCGTCCCGACAGCGTGAGGGCGCGGCCCTTGCGGATCGGCTCGGGCGCCGCGTTGAAGCCCTGGACGGCGGTGTCGAACTTCTCGTACCAGTAGTCCTCGCGGCTGCCGAGCGCCTTCTTGTTCCGGTCGTAGGCGACGACGCGGACGCGCCACTTGCCCAGGTCGGACGTGGTGGAGGCGCATCCGACGCCCCAGCCGACCTGCGCGCCCGGCAGGACGCGCTTGTAGACCGGCCCCGTCTCGCCCTCGGGGGAGATCAGGTACGCCTGCGAATAGGCGACGCCCGGCCCGTCGGTGCCCCACACCCACACGTCCATGGCGCAGGACTTGCCGTACTCGCCCTTGCTGACCGACAGGTGCCGCGGAACCTCGATGTGGAACTGCGGAGCGGCGGCGGCGCCGGCGGTCGCGACGCCGCCGACGAGCACGCCCCCGGCGACCGCCAGCGCGGCGACGCCGGAGATAAATCTGGAATGCATCGACATATCGTCCTTTTCTCTAGTGCGGGACGATCATGCCAGTGGAATGTGGAAACTTCCAGCGGATTGCGGGGTGCGCCCGTTCCGTGACTCCCGTTTATCGGCGGATCCCGGCGGAATGGTCCGGCACGGAAGCATTGGAGGCTGCCATGGCCATCTACCAGTACCGCTGCGCGGAATGCGGACCGTTCGACGTCTCCCGGCCGATCGGCACGGCCGGACCCGCGGAGCCCTGCGCGGCCTGCGGCGGCGCGGCGCCCCGCGCCTTCACCCCGCCGCTCGTCGCCCGCACGTCCCGTCCGCTCGCGCGGGCCCTCGACGCCCAGGCGGCGAGCGCCCACGAACCCCGGGTGGTCGGGCGCGTCCCCGCGGCGCCGCGCCGGGCGGCGCCGCCCGCCGATCCCCGGCACGCGCTGCTCCCCCGTCCCTGACCGGGACGGAACCCAGGAACTCTCGGAGGAAGACAATGCCCGATGTCGTGTTCAGCGTCGACCAGTCGAAGTCCATGCGCGACCAGGAGGTGCCCGGCCACAACCGGTGGCACCCCGACATCCCGCCCGCCGTCACCGTGCGCCCGGGGTCGCAGATCCGCGTCGAATCCCGGGAATGGATGGACGGGCAGGTCGGGAACAACGACTCGGCCAACGACATCCGGGACCTGAACCTGAACGTCAACCACATGCTGAGCGGACCGATCGCGGTGGAGGGCGCCGAGCCCGGCGACCTTCTCGTCGTCGACATCCTCGATATCGGCCCCGTCCCGCAGGAGCCGGGCGGCGTCGCCGGCCAGGGCTGGGGCTACACCGGCATCTTCGCCCGCGACAACGGCGGCGGATTCCTCACCGACTGGTTCCCCGACGCGTACAAGGCCGTCTGGGACTTCCACGGCCAGGCGGCCTCGTCCCGGCACATCCCCGGTGTCCGCTTCACCGGCATCACGCATCCCGGACTGTTCGGCACCGCGCCGTCCGCCGGCATGCTGGGCCGCTGGAACGCGCGCGAGCAGGCGCTCATCGACACCGACCCCGGCCGGGTGCCGCCGCTCGCGCTGCCGCCGGAGCCGCGGGAGGTCCTCGCGGGCCACCTCGCCGGCGCCGACCTGGAGCGCATCGGACGCGAGGGCGCGCGGACCGTCCCGCCCCGCGAGAACGGCGGCAACCAGGACATCAAGAACTTCAGCCGCGGGTCACGGGTCTTCTTCCCCGTGTACGTCCCGGGCGCGCTGCTGTCCGGCGGGGACCTGCACTTCAGCCAGGGCGACGGCGAGATCACGTTCTGCGGCGCCATCGAGATGGGCGGCTTCGTCGACCTGCACATCGACCTCATCAAGGGCGGAATGGAGAAGTACGGGGTCACGACCAACCCGATCTTCATGCCCGGCAACGTCGAACCCCGGTACGACCAGTTCATCTCCTTCATCGGCATCTCGGTCGACCACGAGACCGACACCAACCATTTCACCGACGCCACCCTCGCCTACCGGAACGCCTGCCTGAACGCCATCGAGTACCTGAAGAAGTTCGGTTACACCGGCGAGCAGGCGTACCTCCTGCTGGGCGCCGCGCCGATCGAGGGACGGCTCAGCGGGGTCGTCGACATTCCGAACGCCTGCTGCTCCCTCTACCTGCCGACCGCCATCTTCGACTTCGACGTCCGTCCCACCGCCGAGGGCCCGCGCCGCGCAGACCGCGGCCAATGCGCGGTCACGTCCTGACGGACGAACCGCTCCGGGGCCGGACGCCGAAACGCGCCCGGTCCCTCGCCGAGCGCCCGGCGCGATCCGGCCGTCCCATTCCGCCGTTCTCGGGGGCTTTGACAGCTACTGTTATGTGCCATGACTCCGCCGCCCGCCCCCGGCGCGCCAGGCCCCTTCCAGAACGGCCCGACGCCGCCCCAGTGGCGCGGCCCGATGCCCAGGCCGCCCACGCCGGGACCTGGAGCGGGCATGCCGCCCACGCCGGGACAAGGGCCGTGGCCGGGCCCGGGGCCAGGACAGGCACCGGGGACGGGCGGGCCGCCCATGGGGCCGTACCGGCCGCCGTTCCAGCCGCGGCGGGGCAGGTCGCGGGCTCGGCTGCTCCCTCTGCTGGCCGTGCCCGCCGTGCTCCTCGTCATCGTGATCTGGACGATCTACTACTTCTCCACGTCCAAGCCGAACCAGTACATGGAGGACTGGTACGCGAGCCTGGGCACGCCCGACACGCTGATCCCGACGATCGCGGGTGTGCAGGGGAAAGAGGCGCACCTCAGGCTTGAGCAGCTGTGCACCCCGGCGAACCACTGCAACCCGTCCCCCGCGAAGGACATGTCCGACTGGATCTCCCGCGGCATCGGCCACTTCACCGAGGACGAGGCCGCCGACTGCTTCCGCGACAGCTGCCAGCGCGTCTTCGACCACGAGGGCCACACCGCCGTCGTCGAGTTCGAGAAGGTCCTCCCCAACAGCTGGAATTTCGTCGTCGAGGTCGACCTGAAGTGGTGACGCGCGTTCCCGGAGGCTGAGCCGCGGGCGCGTCCCAAGATTTTCCGGAGTTCCGCACGACTGGTCCGGTCCGTCAGCCGGGGTGGTCGGGCAGGGCGCGTGCGCCCTCCCGGCAAGGGCGGCGGAAGGGGTTGCCAGCGCGCCGCACGCCGGTTACCGTTCAGGCGATTTATAGGAAAGTTTCCTATCAGAAGGTCGCCCGCATGCCGCGCCCGCCTCCCGCCGCGCACTGAGCGCACCACGCACTGAAAGCACGACCCACTCGGGGTTCGGGGGATTCCCGCTCATCCGTCTCCTTCCCGGGAGTGACCTTGCGAAGAACACTTCTCCCCGGCTTCCTGCTCACCGCCCTCTGCTCCCTCGTCCTCGCGCTGCTCGTGCCGGTCGCGGCCGGCGCGGCGTCGGTGACCGCGACGTTCGCCAAGTCGTCCGACTGGGGTTCGGGCTACGAGGGCAAGTACACGATCAAGAACGAGACCGGCTCGGCGATCTCGTCGTGGAAGGTCGAGTTCGACCTCCCGTCCGGCTCCTCGGCCGGGACGTACTGGGACGCGCTGCTCACGACGTCCGGGCAGCACGCGACGTTCACCAACCGCGAGTACAACGGCGCCGTCGCCGCCGGGTCCTCCGCCTCGTTCGGCTTCGTCGTCAGCGGCTCCGGGACGCCCCAGGGCTGCGAGCTGAACGGCGGCCCCTGCGACGGCGGCTCGACCCAGCCCGGGACGCCCTCGGCGCCCGGCGCGGCGACCGTGACCGGAAGGACCGACACGTCCCTGACGCTGTCGTGGTCCGCCTCGTCCGGCGACGTCACCGGCTACCGCGTCTACGAGGGCGCCGCCGCCAAGGCCACGGCGACCGGCACGAGCACCACGATCAGCGGGCTGGCCAAGTGCTCGGACCACACCTACACGGTGAAGGCGTACAACCCGGTCGGCGAGTCCGCGGCGGGCGCCTCCGTCTCGGCCACCACCACCGGCTGCACGACGCCGTCCGCAGGCAGGCACGCCGCGCCCTACCTCTACCTCGGCTGGGGCAACCCGCCGGACCCGGCCACCGTGATGAACGCGTCCGGGATCAAGTGGTTCACGATGGCGTTCATCCTGTCCGGCGGCGGCTGCTCCCCGGCGTGGGACAGCAGCCGTCCCCTCAAGGGCGGGGCGGACGAGCAGGCCATCGCCGAGATCCGCGCGGCCGGCGGTGACGTGATGCCGTCCATCGGCGGCTGGTCGGGCAACAAGCTCGGCCCGAACTGCGCCACCCCCGAGGCCCTCGCGGGCGCCTACCAGCAGGTCATCGACGCCTACGGCCTCAAGGCCATCGACGTCGACATCGAGAACGGCGACGAGTTCGAGAACGCGGCCGTCCAGGACCGCATCCTGAACGCGCTGAAGATCATCGAGGGGAACAACCCCGGCATCCAGACGATCCTGACGATGCCGACCCTCACCACCGGACCGAACTACTGGGGCACCCGCCTCATCGACCGCGCGGCCGAACTCCAGGTCCCGGTGGACATCTTCTCGATCATGCCGTTCAACTTCGGCGGCGGCGGCGACATGTACGGCAGCACCGTCCAGGCGTCCGAGGGCCTCAAGTCCGCGCTGACGTCGGCGTTCGGCTGGTCCGACGCCACCGCCTACGCCCACATGGGCATCTCGGGCATGAACGGCGGCTCGGACCAGGGCGAGATCACGACCACCGCGATCTGGACGCAGATCCGCGACTGGGCCACGTCCCACGGCCTGACCCGGTTCACCTTCTGGTCGGTCAACCGCGACCGCCCCGGCAGCGGCACCGACCAGACCGACTGGCAGTTCACCAAGATCACCGCCGGCTTCTGACCCGTCCCCGACCCGCGGCCCGCGCCCCCTCCCGGACGCGGGCCGCCTCGCGGCCGGGGATGCGGGATCATGAGGGGCATGGCCCGTTACCGGAAGCATGCCGAGGTTGAGCCGTTTCCGCGCGAATTGCTGGACCAGGTCGTGCGTGCGCTGCTGGACGCGGTGGAGGAGGCGCCCGTCACCGAGCGCGGGTTCGAGTTCGGGGACGAGGTCATCGGCGATGTGCGGCTGGTGGAGGGACGGCACCTCGCCGCCGGGGCCCGCTACCGGGGCGAGGGAGAAGGGCTCGTCATCGAGGCGCACGTCCCGGCCTGGAACCGGGCCGGCGAGTCGCGGATCGAGGTCACGGGCGTCTCCGGCGGTCATACGGTCGATCTGCGGCTGGATCTGCGCATGTCCGGCCGGCGGCTCCACTCCGTTCGCGTCACGGGCGGCTACCGGGGGCCGAAGCCGTTCCGCGGGTTGCGGCGCGCACGGTGGGAAGGCGAACTGCGGGTCGACGAGTGGTGGTCCTCGCACGGTTCGAAGACGTCTCCGCTCTCGCTGCGGGTCGTCCATCCGTTCGCCTTCGCCGATCTGCGGGTCGCGCGGCGCAAGGACGGGAATGGACGCTGGTCCGTCCAGACGACGGCGCGGTTCGGTGGGCGTTCCCTTCTGCGTCCGCTGGCGGCGGTGGGGCTCGCCGTCAAGCGGAAGCACATTCGGCGCATCCTGGACGAGGGCATCGGCAGGGCGGTATCCGGGTGGAACGCCGAAGTGCCCGGCGTGGCGAAGCGCGGCATGCGGGAACGTCTCGACTTCGAGCATCGGGTAACGCTCAAGGCCGTGTCCCGGGAGTGGGTCGAGGAATATGCGGGCGCCCTTCATCAGGGGATCGAAAAGTTGGACTTCGAGAGCCGCGAACTCGTCAAAAGTCCTGAGAGTGCTTACAGCGTGCGGCTTCTCAAGGGGAAGCACATCGGGCCGGGCACCCGGTACCGCATCGCCCTCGGCCCGGACGACGAGGTGGAGCCGCTCGATGTGAACGTCGCGGCATGGGATTTCGGCGGGCCCAACCGCATCGAGGTCAGCAGCCCGGACGACGTGCAGACGGGGTGGGCCGAGATCGACAGCGCCCGCGAACCGCGCGTCGTCCGCGCCGGGTTCGCGGGCCTCTTCGAGGACATGCCCGTCACTGCGACGGCCGAAGCGGATCTCGGACGCTGGTGGAGTGCGGGCTCGCTGCTCAGCGGCTCCGCCGAGATCCCGGTGGGCGCGGCCGCATTGGCCGTCGAGCGAGTCGCGGACGCGGACGGGGAATGGACGGTGGACGTCTCCGCCACCATTGAAGGCCGGGCATGGGCCCGTCACCTGATCGCGGTCGCCGGGGTGCTGTCCGGACCGGCCATGACGCGATCGTTCCGCGAGAGCGCGGACGCGTTCGCCGAGAAATGGAACCGTGCCGTTCCGGGAACCGGCCCTGCGGAAGTGGCCGCCGATTCCACGATCCGGGCCGTCCTCGGCCATTAGGGATTTCAGGCGCCGACTGGGGTTGATGCAGCGGCGGCTGCGCGGCTGGCGGCGTCCCCTGCGGGCGGACCCGGGCGGGCACGCGGCGCACGGCGGGATGCCGCGGACCACCGACGCCGAACTGAAGGCGCTGGAGCGGACGTCCCCGGCCGTTTCGAGCGCGAGTTCCTCAACCTGCTGATCGCCCACCAGGACGACGCCGTCCAGCCGGCGCGGCTGGAGACCGGCAAGGGCGAGGACGTGTGGACGAGGCGACTGGCCGAGCGCGTCCACCGCTCCCGATCGGCGCAGATCGAGCGGATGCCGGCGCTCCTCGGCTCCCCGACCCAGAAGAAGCTCCCCAGAATCCCGTCCCCGATCCCAGGGCCGGCGTCGCTTCCCCCGCGCGCGGCGCCGGCCCTGTTCCAAGCCCGCTCCATCCCCGAGTCAGGGGCTCTTCTCCGGGGCGGGGGCCTCCTGCCCGAGGTTCTGCTGCTTGCCCTGCGGGTCGGTCATGCTCTCGTTCGCCGCGCCGATCGAGGTGACGTCGGTGACCTTCCACTCGCCGCCCCGGCGGACGAGCCGCATGTCGAGGTAGGAGCCGCGGACGCGGCGGGTGCCCGCCGTGCTGTGCACCTCGGAGTCCATGACGACGACGGCCTTCGCCGTCCCCTCCTCGACCTTCTGCAGGTACACGCCCTGAACGGTCGCCGTCGCGTCCGCCTTCAGCTTCGTGATGACGCCCTCCAGGCCGCCGGTGAACGCCTCGTCGTAGGTCTTGGCGAAGTCGTCGGACGCCAGCGCGAGGACGTGGTGCCGGGCGGCCTGCAGCTTGGTGTGGTCGTAGCTGAGCAGCGCCTGCCCGAACTCGGCGGCGCTGGCCCTGATCCGGTCCCGCTCCGCGTCCCGCTGGGCCGCCTGGTCGGCCGCGTGCCACTGGAGCCCCGCCGTGACGGACGATCCGGCGAGCGCCACCACGACCGTCGCCCGGACCAGCCACGCCTTCGCCGGGACGCCCCGCCACGACCGCCGTCCGCGCACGGCCTTCTTCCAGTTCCCCGCAGTCTTCTTGAGGTTCTCGGTCTGCTTCGGGTCAACGGTCTTCTTCGACTTCTCGGCCTTCGGCTCCTCCGCCTCGGGCTCCGCGTCCTGCTCCGCCGCCACGGGCTCCTCGGAGTCGGCCGCCGGGTCCTCGGTGGCCGGGTCCTCGGCTTCGGGGGCGTCCTTCGGGCGGGTCTCGGTCTTGCTCACGGGGTCCTCCAAGGGGCTATCGGGAACGGCGGCGCAGGGCGGCGCGGAGTGTGCTGAGGACGGCGACGACGACGATGAGGCCGCCGAGCACGGGCGGCAGCAGGGGCAGCCAGCGGGAGTCCGGGCGGTCGCCGGTCGCGTTCACCGGCCGCATGTCGCCGTCCGGCGACGTGCCGGCGGGCGCGTCCCCGGCGGTCGCGCCGCCGGACCCCGGTGCGGGCCCGGCCTTCCCGGCGGCCTTCCCGGCCTGCCGGCCGGTGGGCCCGTCGGCCTTGCAGAAGGTGAGGTTCGGGGCGGCGGGCCTGGGCGCCGGGCCGGTGTACTCGGTCGCCGCCTTGGCCGGGCCGGTGAGCGTGATGACGGGCGTGACCCGCAGGTACTTGCCGCTCGGCTCGGTGGCGGTGATGTCCGCGACGAGGGCCTGGAGCGTCGGGACGAGCCGCAGCACGTGTTCGATCTTCCGCTGGGTGGCGGGCGTCAGCAGCGGCGCGGTGGGCGCCGAGGCGGCGGCGAGCAGGCAGTCGAGCCCCGGCCTGGCGTCCTGGAGCAGCCCGTGCAGGTTCCGCATGGCGCCGGGGCCCTCGGCGAGGACGGTGTCGAGGTCGCGGGTCGACTGCCGCAGGGACGCGGTGAGCAGCGCGAGGTCGTCGACGCCGGACGCGATGTCGCCGCGGTGGGCGGAGAGCGTCGCGGTGAGGCGGGTGAGTTCGCCGGCCAGCGCGTCGAGCGTGCCGGCGTCGGCGGCGAGCGTGCCGGTCAGCCGGTGCGCGTCCGAGATCATGTCGTGCAGGTCGTCGCCGCGCCCGCCGAGGCCGGTGGCCAGTTCGTGGACGAGCGTCCGGGTGTCGCGCGGGTCGACGGCGTCCAGGGTGCGGCTGAGGCCGTCGAACAGCTGCTTGTAGTCGGTCGTCCCGGCGGTGCGGGCGAGCGGGATGTGGTCGCCGGCGCGGAGCGTCGCGGACCCGTCCGCCGGGGCCGCCGCCGGGGTCAGCTCGATGTACGGCTCGCCGATCGCGGACTTGCGCAGGACGCGCGCCCCCACGTCGGCGGGGATCCGCGCGCCCCGGTCGAGGTTGAGGCCGACGGCGACGTGGTCGCCGCGCAGCCGCACGGTCCCGACCTCGCCGACGCGGACGCCCCGGTGGGTGACCTCCAGGTCGCCGTGCAGCCCGGGTGAGGACGCGAAGTCGGCGGTGACGGTGAAGGGCCGTTCGAGCGCCTCGATGTGGATCACGCTGCGGACCGCCCAGACCGCGAGGGCGACGCCGAGCACGGCGAAGAAGACGAGGTTGACGGCGACGCGGGGATATCTCATGGGCGCGGCCCCAGCAGTCCTTCGAGGTTCCTGCCCTTGGACGGCGCCGCGGCGGCGGCGCCGGGGTGCGGCAGGAAGCCCTTGATCCACAGGAAGAGGAGGGACTGCCCGCTGAACGACACCGAGGGCCCGTTGAGGAAGTTCAGCACCGTCCCGGCGAGGGCCTTCAGCTCGTCGCGGCCGCGCAGCGCGGCGGCGAGCAGGCCGTCCGCGCGCTTGAGCAGCACGGCGAGCCGCTTGGCGTGGCGCTGCTGCACCTTGGCGTTGACGGAGGTCGCGAGCTTGAGCAGCGCCTGGATGGTGCGCTTGAGGTTGTCGCGGTCGTCCTGGAGCCGCCGGGTGGCGAGTTCGACGCTGCCGGGCAGCCGGTCGATCTCCTTCGAGCCCTTGCTGAGCGAGCGCCCGAGCCGTCCGAGCGAGTCCAGGGCGCGGCCCAGGTCGGCGCTGGCGGCGGCGTACTGGTCGCCGACGTCGGCGGCGCGGGCGATGAGCGTGTTCAGCTCGGGCCCCTTGCCGTCCAGCGCGGTCGCGGACTCGGCGCTGATGGTGGCGATGTCCTGGCCGCCGAGCGCGGCGAGGAGGGGGCCGATCTTCTCGCTGATCTGCTCCAGGTCGGGCTGGACGGACGTGCGCCCGATCGTGGCGCCGGACGCCAGGAAGGGGCCGGTGTCCAGGCGGGCCCCGGCGGGCGGGACGAGCCGCACGTAGTTCTCGCCGAGCAGCGACGACTTGGCGATCGTCGCCGTCGTCCCGGCGGGGACACGCTCGCGCAGCGACATGGTGACGCGGGCGCGGTAGCCGGCCAGCCGGATGCCGGTGACGGTGCCGACGCGGATGTCGGCGACCTGGACGCTGTGCCCGACGACGAGGCTCTGCACGTCGTCGAACGTGGCGTTCAGGGTCACGTCGCCGCGCGGGGCGCCGGCCGTCCGCAGCGAGCAGCCGCCGGCCCCCGCGACGAGCGCGCACACGAGCACACAGGTCAGGATCGTTCTCATCGCCGCCCTCCCGGTGGTGGCTGGCAGTCGGCGAGGGCCGGGTCGTCCTTGACGCACGGGACGGTCCCCCAGCCCATCGCGGTGAACAGCGGCTGGAGCCAGGCCCGCACGGTCCCGTGGACGACGACGCGGATGGTGGCGACGTGGTTGCGGCGGTCCCACGCCTGGACGGCGACGTCCGCGAACCGGCCGAGGCTGTCGATGGCCTGGGTGAGCCCGCCGACGTTGCCCTTGAGGCTGAGCACGATGTTGGACAGGTCCGCGACCGTGGACGGCAGCGTCTCCCGGTAGGCGGTGATGAGCACGTCGCTCTTGCGGATGGCCGCCGCGAGCCCCGCCACGAAGTCGCGCAGCTGCGCGCGTTCGTCGGCGAGCGTCCGGCTGGTCGAGGCGAACGAGTCGAGCAGGCCCGACAGCTGCCTGTCGCGTCCGTTGAGGTCGGCGGCGAGGCTGTGCAGGCCCTTCGCCAGCGACACGATCTTCTTGTCCTGCGCCGCGAGCGAGCCGGTCAGCTCGGACGTGTTGTGCAGGGCGTCGTTGATGCCCTCCCCGCGTCCGCGCACGGACCCGGCGGCGCGGTGGATCGCGGGCCCGAGCGCGCCCGCGTCGATCGAGTCGTTGAGCTTGGCGAACGCGGCGAGCGCGTCGTCGATCTCCACCGGCAGCTCGGTGCGCTCCTGCGGGACGACCGCGCCGGGCCCGGCCTTCGGCATGCCCGGCTTCCACACCGGGTGCAGGGTCACGAACCGCTCGCCGAGCGCGTCGGACGAGTCGACGGCGGCGTGCACCCCGGCCGGGACGGGCACGGACCGTTTGACCTCGATGTCCACGCGGACGCGGTTCCGCTCGTCCTTGACGGACGTGATCGTCCCGGCGTCGGCGCCCATCACCTTCACCTGCGACCGCGCGTAGAGGGACGGCGCCTTCGCGAAGTAGACGGTCATCGGGTAGGTGGGCTCGGACGCGATGCCGCAGCCGCCGAGCGCCGCGGTCAGCGCGAGCACGGCCGCCGCCGCGACGGGACGTGCGCCCGCGGGACGTGTGCCCGCAAGACGTGCTCGGGGGTTCATCGCCGGGCCTCCTTCGGTGCGGCGCGGGCGAGTTCGGCGAGGTCCTTCGGGGACAGCGGGCCGAGCCCGGTGGCGAGGACGTCCAGCCACGGCCCCCGCCCGCCGGTGCCGGCGAGGCCGGACAGCGTGGGCCCGGCCCAGGCGAGCAGCTGGTTGAAGTCGCCGGTCACCGGGCGGAGGGTGCCGAGGGTGCCGCGCAGGTCGGCGACGAGGGTCAGCAGCTTCGCCTGCCGGTCGTCGATGAGCTTGGTGAGGCTCGCCACCGTCCGGTTGCCGCCGCCGAGGAACGCGGCCAGCTCGGTGCGGCGGCGGCGCAGCTCGTCCAGCATGGCCTGGACGTTGGTGAGCAGCCGGGACAGTTCGGCGTCCTTGGCGTGCGCGAGCTTGAGGACGCGGTCGCCGCTGTCGAGCAGCTTCTCGATCTGCGGGTCGGCGTCGTTGACCGTCTCGGCGAGGCCCGCGAGGTTGGTCAGCGCGCGGCCGAGCCGGCCCCGGTCGTCGTCGCCGATCCCGTTCAGCTCGGCGACGAGCTTGTTGATGGCCCGGGTGTCGAGCTTGGAGATCGTGCGGGTGGACGTGTCCAGCACGTCGTTGATCGTCGTCGGCACCTGGGTGCGGTCCAGCGGGATGCGCCGCCGGTCCTCGGGGAGGTCGGCCAGGTGCGGGGCGGCGACCGGGCCGGACAGCCGCAGGTAGCGCCCGCCCAGCACGTTGGCGACCTTGATCTCGGCGCGGGTGTCCGGGCCGAGGTCGACGCCGCCGTCGACCTTCCAGGAGACGACCACGTACCCGTGCCGGTGGTCGGGCCGGACGGAGCCGACCTCGCCGACCCGGACCCCCGCGACCCGGACCTCGTCCCCGGAGCGCAGCCCGCCCGTCGCGGCGAACGTGCCGGTGATCGTGTAGCGGTCCTTGAGCAGCCCGCGCGTCCCGACCAGGTACACCGAGACGACCAGCGCGAGGAGCGTGCCCGCCGACACCAGGCCGACCGCGATCCTGTTGCGGTCGCGGAAGGATCTCATCCCCATCGCGTCCCCCCGACCATCAGGTTCTCCAGCTTCTCGGGCGTGTCGACGGGGCCCTCGCGGGGGCCGGGCAGCCGCGTCGGGTACGGGCAGGGCGGCGCGGCGAGCGACAGGCAGGGGATCGCGGCCTCCACGTACGTCCCGTTGTCGACGGCGGCGAAGATGTGCTGGAGCTTCGGCGTCACCGACCGCAGGACCTTGCGGAGCGCCCCGCTGTTGCGGTTCACCCCGGACGAGAACACCGAGAGCTCGTCCACGACCCGGCCGAGTTCGCGCTCGTTGCCCGCGAGCACCGAGTCGGACGTCCGGGCGAGGGCGGCGAGCTGGACGAGCGTGCCGTCGATCAGCTTCCGGTTGCCGGTGAACGCCTCGCTCAGGCTGACGAGGTCGTCGACGGCGGAGCCGATCTGCCTGTCGCGGCGGGCGATGATGCCGGTGACGGTCGCGTAGTCGTCCAGCATCTGCCGCAGCATCGTGCGCCGCTTCGCGATCGCGGCCGACAGCGTGTCGATGTCGCCGATCAGCCGGTCGACGTTCCCGGCGTTCCCGTCCAGTGCCTCCGACAGCGACACCAGCACCGTGTTGACCTGCTTCGGGTCCAGGCTGCGGACGAGCGGTCCGAGCTGGTCGAGCAGGGCGCTGCCGTCCACCGCGGAACGCGTCCGCCGGATGTGCGCGCCGTGCCGCATCTTCGCCGGGCTCTTGCCGGGCACCAGGTAGACGACGCGGCGGCCCATGGCGTCGCGCCAGCGGATCGACGCCTCGCTGTCGGCGGGGATCTCCACCGAGTGGCGGACGGTGAGGCCGACGCGGGCCTTGCCGTCGACGACCTCGACCTCGTCCACCCGGCCGACCGGCGCCCCGGCGATCTTCACCTCGTCGCCCTCCATCAGGCCGCTGGCGTCGTCGAAGGTGGCGGTCAGGCGCCAGCCTCCGCCGGTGTCCACCCGGGCGATCTGCATCCCGATGAGCGCGGTGAGGACGCCGGTGACGGCGACGAACGAGGCGAGCCGGACGGCGAGGCCGATGCGGGCGCGCCGCGACAGCGCCGACGCCGCCATCACCGGCCCCCGGCCGTGCCGCCGTAGGGGCCGCACAGCCCGAGCAGCAGCCCGCACGGGTCGGTCGGCAGGTACCCCTGGGTGCGGATGTAGTTCTTGCCGCCGGTCCCCTTCATGGAGGTCAGCTCGCCGTAGAGGGGCAGCAGCCTGTTCCCGGTCCGGACGGCGTCGCCGACGAGCCCGAGCTGGGAGTAGATGATCCAGGCGGTGCGCTCGGACGACCGGAACGCCGCGCCGAGCTGCCCGCCGCGCTTGTCGAACCCGTGCGAGACGAGCAGCGACACGTCCGTCAGGCCGTCGGCGAAGCCGGCCAGCCGGCCGCGCCCCCGCCCCGCCGTCCCGATCAGCGCGTTGGCGTCCCCGGAGATCGCCACCAGCTCGTCGCCGCTGCCGGCCAGCGCGCCCGACAGGTCTGCGGCGTCCCCGACGAACCGGCGGGCGTTCGCGCGGTTCTCGTACGCGACGTTCAGCAGGACGCCGGTCTGGTCGATGGTCTGCCGCAGCCGCGCGCCCTGCCCGTGGAGGCCGGTCGCGACCGTGTGCACGATCGTGCCGACCTCCTCGGCGTTCACCGCGCCGAGGCCGGCGTCGGCGCGGGCGAGCAGGTCCGACAGGTCGCGCGGGTCGGACGTCCGCGCGATCCGCGCCCCGGACGCCAGGTAGGGCCCGGCGGCGGCGTGCGCGCCGGGGACGAGGTCGACGAACTTGGGGCCGAACGCCGACGCGGGCTCGATGGACGCGGTGACGGTGTCGGGGACCCGCGTGCCCGCGTCCAGCCGCAGGGAGACGCGGGCCCGGCCGCCGCCGGTCAGCCCGACGTCCGACACCGTCCCGACCGTCACGCCGCGGATCTTCACGGGGGCGCCGGAGCCGAGGCCCTGCCCGGCGCGGCCGAACTCGGCGGTCAGCACCGTCCCCTCGTCCCGTCCGGGCCGGGCGACCAGCACGTACAGCAGCCCCGCCAGCACGGCCAGCGTCGCCGCGCTGATCAGCAGCCGGCGGGGCAGCGGGATCTCCTCGTTGATCATCCGGTGAGCCTCACGGTCGCGCCGCTGCCCCAGAACACGTAGGACAGCAGCAGGTTCAGGGCGACGATCACGATGATGGACAGCCTGATCGCGCGGCCGGCCGCGCGGCCCACCCCGGCCGGTCCGCCGGTCGCGTAGTAGCCGTAGTAGCAGTGGATGGTGATCACCGCGAAGGCGAAGACCGCGACCTTGATCGCGCTGTAGACGAGGTCGATGGTCGGCAGGTACAGCCGGAAGTAGTAGTCGTAGACGCCGGGCGCCAGGTCGAAGAAGCCGGTGCTGATCAGCCGGGTCGCGAAGAAGCTGGCGAACAGCGCGATCAGGTAGAGCGGCACCAGCGCGATCAGCGCGGCGACGACCCGGGTGCACACCAGGTAGGCGAACGACCCGATGCCCATGACCTCCAGGGCGTCGATCTCCTCGGAGATGCGCATCGCGCCGAGCTCGGCGGTGAACGCCGACCCGCACTGCGCGGCGAGCGCCACCGCGGCGATCACCGGGGTGATCTCCCGGACGTTCGCGAACGACCCGACCAGGCCCATGAACGACTGCGCGCCGATCGACTGGAGCCCGGTGTAGCCCTGGAGGCCGACCTCGGTGCCGACGAAGAACGCCATCGTGAAGATCACGAAGATCATGCCGCCGCCGACGACGCTGGCGCCGACCCCCACCACCACGTCCGACACGTGCCGGGCGACGGTCTTGGTGTACTTGCGGCGCAGGATCAGGTCGCGCACCGAGTACAGCAGGATCCGGTAGACGAACACGGGCCACTGGGCGAGGTCCCCGGAGCGCTGGAGGGCCGCCGTCCCGGCCCGGACGGCGCGCGGCGCGATCCTCTCGATCGTCGTGAGGGCGGCCATCAGATCCTCGGCGGGAACGCGACGAAGTACACCGTCGTGATCACGTAGTTGAGCGCGAACACCAGCATGAACGCGACGACGATCGCGCGGTTGACGGCGCGTCCGACGCCGACCGGGCTCGCCGCGCAGGTCATCCCCATGTAGCAGGCCACGACCGCCGCGACGACGCCGAACAGCCAGGACTTCAGCAGCGTCACCACCAGGTCGGACGTCTGGAGCAGGGACACGGCGCCGTCGAAGTAGGCGCCCGGCGTGACGTCCTGCAGCAGCACGTTGAACACGAACCCGCCGGCCGCCCCCGCCACGATGACCAGCGAGGCGAGCAGCGTCGAGACGAGGCTGGCCGCCCACAGCCGGGGCGTGACGAGCCGGTGCACGGGGTTGACCGCCATCGCCTCCATCGCCGACAGCTCGTCCCGGATGCGGCGGGCGCCCATGTCGGCGGTCATCGCCGACCCGCCCGCCCCCGCGATGATCAGCGCGGCGGCGATCGGCGCGACCTCGCGGACCAGCCCGACGACGACCGCGCCGCCGGTCGCGGACTGCGCGCCGAGCTGCGCGGCGAGCTGCCCGACCTGGAGCGCGACGGTCGCGCCGAGCGGCAGCGACACGAGGATCACCGGGATGCTCGTCACCCGGGCGAGGAACCACGCCTGTTCGGCGAACTCCCACGCCCAGGTCCGGACGTCCCACGTCCGGCGGACGGCCTCCAGGGCGATGACGAACAGCTCGCCGATCTCGCCCAGCAGGCCGTGGACACGGCGCGGAACCTGGATCGCGGACACCGGTGGGTCGCCTCCTCGTTCGGGTCGAGTTGGGTCGGGCCGGGCCGGCCGGCCCCGCGTGCGTCTGGCGCGAAGACGTGGATCACGCGGGCCGGCCGGTGCTCGGGCGGTCGGGGGGCTGGTGGTCGCGGATCGCCGAGGGCGGTTCCCTTCCGCCTCGGGTCCCCCCGGGTGCACACGGCACACTAGAACACTTATTGGCGATCTGACAATAGGCTATTGGCGGTGCGCCAATAAGAGGTCGTGCGAGGCCCCTCCCCAGGTGGCACGCGGCGTCCGGGGCAGCACCTCACGCGGGCGCGGCCGGGCCCGCGCTAGGAGGTCCCGGTCACCAGCGGTCGAGGTGGAGGACGTCGTCCAGCGGGACGCGGGCGGCAGGGCGGAACGTGTCGCCGGTGTAGTAGGCGGTCGGGAGCAGCGCGCCCTGCCGGACGTCCTCGGGCAGGCCGAGCAGTTCCGCGACCTCCCGCTCGTACACCAGGTGCAGGGACGTCCAGGCGGTGCCGAGCCCGCGGGCCCGCGCGGCGAGCGCGTAGTTCCAGGCGGCGGGGAGCAGCGAGCCCCAGAGTCCGGCCTGGTTGCCGCCCGGCAGCTTCCCGCCCTCCACCCGCAGGCACGGGATCACCAGGACGGGCACGTCGCCCATCCGCTCGGCCAGGTAGGACGCGCTGTCGCCGACGCGGCGCTGCACCTCGGCGCGGCCGGGATCGTCCTTGTAGAGGACGGCGGCCGACTCCTTCGACCCGGCGTAGGCCGCGAACGCGCGCCGGTAGTGCTCGCCGATCGCCGCGCGCTGCCCGGGGTCGGTGACGACGATCCACTGCCAGCCCTGCCGGTTGCTCCCGCTCGGCGCCTGCAAGGCGATCTCCAGGCATTCGCGGACGAGGTCGAGCGGCACGGGTCGGTCGAGGTCGAGGCGCTTGCGCACGGTGCGGGTCGTGGTCAGCAGTTCGTCCGGGCTCAGTGGCGGTGTCGTCATGCGCCCATCGTGCCCCAGCCGTCCCGCGTCAGTCGGCGCCGAGCTCCGGGTCGTCGAGGACGGGGTTGAGGAAGACCTCCTTGGCCTCCTGCTGGGTGATGCCGGTACGGCCGGTGAGGTCGTTGCGCGGGTCGGCGAAGCGGAACCGGTAGCCGCGCGGCGGCAGGTGGCCGATCTCCCACCAGTTGCCGTCGAGGTCCTTGAGGTAGAACGAGTAGACGCCGTGCTGGCGGACGGGCTTGTTCAGCTCTTTCACGCCGTACTCGCCGGCCACCTCCGCGATCCGCCGGTACGCCTCGTCCACCTCGCCGTCGCTGCCCACGTCGAGGCCGTTGTGGTAGAGGAGCGGCATGTCGGGACGGTCCGGTCGGGACTCCACGCACACGTAGGTGTGGTCGCCGCCGAGCCGGACGTAGAGCGCCGCCATCATCGGCTGGACGACTTCGAGCCCGAGGACCTCCTCGTAGAAGCGGCGGGTGGCCGCCACATCGGTGATCTTCAGCGTCCCGTGCGAAAGGAAGCGGGACTTGATCGCGGGTTCTTTGGCCGAGCGGTGCGTGATCGCGGGCATGGACCCTCCAATTCGGCGCGCTCGCGGTGTCCTGCGGCAGCGGAGCAGGCGGCGGAACAGCAGCCATCTCTCCCTATTTCACGGCAATTTTCCGGTTCATGGAAGGGTTAGGTTTTGCGGTGCACTTGAGACAGGAGCGACTAGTCTGTCGGAATGGCTGCCACTTCGGGCGTTTCCTCCGCTACGTCCAGGCTTGGGTGGCTTGACGCGTTGCGCGGCGGGGCGGCCCTGGCGGTGGCCCTGCACCACGCGAGCTATGTGTACCTACCTCGGCTACGGGTCTGGCTGGCCGACTGGTTCGATCCCGGCCTCTTCGGCGTGCTCGTCTTCTTCCTCGTCAGCGGATACATCGTCCCGGCGTCGCTGGAGCGGCGGGGCAGCGTGCGCGGCTTCTGGGTCGGCCGCTTCTTCCGCATCTACCCCCTGGTCGCGGTCACCTGCCTGCTCGCGGTGCTGCCGTTCCTGCTGGGCGTGCTCGGGCTGCGCGCCGGGCTGGAGCAGTACTCCCCCGCGACGGCCGTCCTCGCGCACATGACGATGCTGCAGGACCTCCTGAACGTCCCCAACGCGATGAACGTGCTGTGGACGCTGTCCTACGAGATGGCGTTCTACCTGCTGATCGTCGCGCTGTTCGTGGTGGGCGGGCACCGGAGGTCGGCCCCCGCCGCCGTCGTCCTCACGGTGGTCGCGCTGGTCGCCGTCACGCTGACGGCGGGCGGGCTGCTGACCGGCGCGTACGCGCCCGCCGCGCTGCTCTCCCGGACGGCGGGGACGGGACCGGTCGTCGCGGTGACCGCCGCGGGGCTGGTGGTCGCGATCGCGGCGGCGGTGTCCCGGCGTCCCGCGACGCGGACCGTGGGCGGGCTCCTCGGCGGGTTCCTCGCCCTCGTGCTGGTCTCGGCGAACGGCCGCATCAGCGCGTGGGAGGGCCTCATCATGCTCGCGACCATGTTCGCGGGCACCGCCGTCCACCGCGCCGAGCGCGGCCAGATCTCCTGGCGGGCCTGCGCGGCGGCGGGCGGCGCCGTCCTCGCGGGCGCGCTCGCCGCCGGGCTGTGGCACGCCGCGCCCTACGGCGGCAACGCCCAGCTCGTCTGGTGCGGCGCGGTGCTGGCGGCGCCGCTGACGTTCGCGGTCGCGTGGCGGCTGCGGAACCGCCGGTTCCCCGCGTGGGCGACCGGCCTCGGGACCATCAGCTTCTCCCTCTATCTGCTGCACCCGCTGCTGCTGATGGTCGCGGCGCAGTTCCTCGGCGCGTCCGGGCGCGAGGACGCGGCCGGGCTGGCCGTCTTCCTGCTGGTGCTGATCGGGGCGAGCTGGGCGTCGCAGCGCTGGATCGAGGCCCCCGCCCAGCGCCTGGGCCGCCGCTTCTCCGGCGCGCCCGCGCCGGAGCCCGCCCGGCAGCCGCACATCGTCACGTCGTGACCTCGACGGCTCCTCCGGAGCGGGGCGCGCGGGCCGGCCGCACCGGGCGGCCGGGCGTCAGGCCGCCGCCTCGGCCTCGACGTCCCGGTTCGGCCGCGGCAGGAACGGGACGACTGCCGTCCCGGCGGCGGTGATGACGGCCGCGGTGAGGAAGGCCGCCGAATAGCCGTCCACGAGGTCCGGGCCGGCGTTCGCGGCGGCCGCGCCGAGGACGGTGAGCCCGATCGTCCCGCCGATCGTGCGGGACGTGTTGACGACGCCCGCCACCGTGCCCGCCTCCGAGTCGTCCGCGCCGCTCGTCGCCACCTCGACCAGCGGCGTCATCAGGAGGCCGAAGCCGAGCGCCATGGTCGCGCCGGGCCCGAGGATCGCGGTGAGGAACGTGCCATCGGCGTCCAGCGCCACGCTCTGCCACGCGAACCCGGCGGCGGCCATGAGCCCGCCGACGCCCGCGAGGACGCGTGCGTCCATGCGGGCCATGAGGGCCGGCGCGAGCCGCGACCCGATGATGATGCCGCCGGTGTGCGGGAGGAACGACAGGCCGGTCCGGACGGCGCTGTAGTGCAGGACGTTCTGCATGTAGAGCGACAGGAAGTACCAGAGCGCGAAACCCGCCATCGTCATGACGAGGGTCGCGAGGTTGCCGACCGCGACGCCGCGCCGCCGGAACATCCGCGGCCGGACGAGCGGCTGCGCGGTCCGCGCCTCCACCGCGACGAACAGGCCGAGCAGCGCGAGCCCGGCGGTGAGCGGGATCAGCGACGTCCAGCCGTCGTCCTCGATCCGCCCGATGCCGAAGGCGAGCAGGCCCACGCCCGCGGTGACGAGGACGGCGCCGGGCAGGTCGAGCCGGGCGCGCCCGGCGGTGCTCCGGTCGTCGCGCAGCCAGCGCGCGGCCACCACGGCGACGGCGGCGCCGACCGGGACGTTGATCAGCAGCACCCAGCGCCAGTTCAGGTAGTCGGTCAGCAGCCCGCCGACGAGGCCGCCGGTGGCGCCGCCCGCGGTGCCGACGGCCGTCCACAGGGCGATCGCCCGCGTCCGGGCGGGCCCGGCCGGGAACGTCGCGGTGATCAGCGACAGCGTGACCGGCGCGAGGACCGCGGCGCCGAGCCCCTGCACGGCGCGGGCGCCGATCAGCATGGCGCCGTCCTGCGCGAACCCGCCCGCGAGGCTCGCGGCGACGACCAGGCCGAGGCCCGCCAGGAAGACCCGCTTGCGCCCGTAGAGGTCGGCGGCGCGGCCGCCCAGCAGGAGGAACCCGGCGAACGTCAGCGAGTAGGCGTTGACGACCCATTGCAGCCCGGTCGGGCCGAGGCCCAGACCTTCGCGCATGTGGGGCAGGGCGACGTTGACGACGGAGATGTCCAGGACGACGAGGAACTGGCCGATGGACGCGGCGAGCAGCGCGGCCCAGCCCGGCGTGCTCCCGGGCCGGCGGGCCGTCCTCCCGTCCGCGAGGTCGATGGCGGTCATGCCGTTCATGCTGCCGCCGGCCCGGTTCCGCCGCGTCGGGCAACGGGACCAGACGACCACGTCCGATCGGCCTAGGACCCGCGCCCGCCCGGCGGGCGCCTTTCCCGTCCGGGACGCGCCCCGGCGCGCGATTTCCCGCTTTATGATCGCCGTCGAGATCTGTTTCAAGATCTGCGCTTATGACCCCGGAGAGAATCTGTGGACAGCGGTGGAGGCAGGCCATAGAATCACCGGTCGTCGGGGCCGGGGAAAAGATCTACAAAAGGATCTACCCGGGCCCTCCCCGGAGGGGCGCCATGACGTTCCAGGCGAGGAAATTACGCGTCCAGCTGCCGTGCGCGGTCGAAGGTTCGCTCATCGAACTCGACGACGGGGAGGGCGGGCGGCAGCAGCCGGTTCCGGCCAACGCGCGCTTCTTCGGCAACACCTGCTACCTGTCGGCTCCCTTCGACATCTGCCACTGCTCCGTCCTGCCGCCGACGCCCGGATGCCAGCCGTCCGGCCCGCCGCCGTGCATCGACGAGACCCTGCGGAGCCTGCCCCAGATGGTCCTGGCCGAGTCGGCGGAACTCCTCGTCGACCTCGACCTCCTGCCATTGCTGAAGAAGCAGCTGGAGAACCGGCTGGCCGAATTGGAGCTGGCCGCGGACGCCGCCCGCGAACGCCTGCGGGCGCGGCTCACCGATATCGGGACCGCCGAAGAGGCATTGCGCGAACGGCGGGAACCGCACCGGAAAGCGGAACCGGAGCCCGGCGAGTAGGCGGCACGGCCGTGGACCTCGCCGACCACTGGACATTTCGAGCCAATCCCCATTACCGGCCGGTTCCGGCCGAACGGCTGACGGACGCCGAGCGCGGCCTCCTCGGCGACCAGGACGGCCTGTACGGAATGCTGCGGCCGGCGCGCGGCTCCGGCCTCGACCCGCGGTCCTGCTCGGCCGACACCGCGCTGCTCTTCTTCACGCTCGCCGAACCCGGGCCCGTGCCCGCCTTCGCCCGCGCGGGCCTCGGGCCGTCCGCCGGACGGGTCCTCGCCCGCCTCGTGGTCGACGGCGTCCTCGAAGTGTCGGCGGGCGACGGGTGCTTCCGGTCCGGTCCGCAGGCTGCGTCCCTGCTGCTTCCGGGCCGGTCGGCCGCGGGCCGGGGGCGCGTCGCCGAACTGTCGGTCGCGGCGCTCCGGCACGCCCAGGCGCTGCCGGGCGCGTCCGCCGACGCCCTCGCGGTCCGCCTGTACCGCTACGGCCGCCGGCCCGTCTCGTCGCGGCTGCGGCGCCGGCTGCCCGACGAGGCGGCCGTCGACTCCTATCTCGGCCTCGCCCCGGGCGGCCCCGCCGCACGCGTGTTCGGCGCCGCCTGGACGGAGCGGTCCGCGGCGTCCCCGGCGCCGTGGCGGTACTGGGCGCGCCGCGGCGAGTCCGAGCCGGGGCTGACGTACAAGCTCTACGTCAGCCCCGCGTTCGCGGAGACCCCCGCGGCGCTCGCGGCGGCCGCGGGCGTGCTCGGCGGCACGCGCGGGGTGACCGGGTTCAAGGCCGCGCGCGACCTCGGCGGGCTGTGCCGCCCGGACAAGCTCGTCGCGTACTTCGGCCGGCTGGACGACCTGCGGGCCGCGGCGGCGCGGCTCACCGGCGAGATCGGCGGGATGCCGGCCCAGGGCGTCCCGTTCACGGCGGCGGTGGGCCTCGACGGGCTCCTCTCCTGGGGGGCCGACCCGCCGCCCGGCCCCGCCGGCCCGGCGAGCTGGCGGACGTGGGTGACCGGCCGCCTCGCCGACTACCTGCTCGCCGCACGCGACGCGGACGGCCCGGCACGCGACGCCGGCGGCCCGGCAGTCCCCGCGCGCGACGCCGGCGGCCCTGCGCCCGAGCCCTGGCGGTTCGCCCTCGAACGCCTGCGCCTCACCGGCGTGGACACCGACACCTGGGTGCCGAAGAGCGGCCTGTGGCACGACGCGCCGGCCGCGGGCTGACCGTGGAGGAGACCGGGATGACCCTGTCGGGGCCCTTGGTGCTGCCGGGCGACGTGGCCCTCACCCCCGTCGAGCGGCTGCCGCCCGACCTGCGGAGCCGCTTCGAGCACGGGCCGGGCGACCACTGCGTGACCCGCCCGGGGACCCGCGTCCCCAGCCGCGTCGTCGACCCGGGGACCGCGTCGCTGCTCGCCCTCTTCCGGCAGCCGGCCACGATCGTCGACGCCGTCATCGCCTACAGCTCCGCCGCCGGGCTGGAGCCGCGGCGGACGCTGGACGACGCCTTCCCCGTCCTCGCCGGCTTCATCCGGGACGGCCTGCTCCTGCCCGCCGGTTCGCCGCTGGCGCGCCCCGTCGCGTCGTCGCTGCGGACCGGGGACGCCGTCGGCGGCGCGGAGGTCGTCGAGCCCGTCCAGGTGCTGGTGGACACCGAGGTCTACCGGGTCCGGCTCCCCGACGGCACGCCCGCCGCCTTGAAGATCACCGAGGCCGGTTCCGCGTCCGGGCCGCGCCGCGAGGAGACCGTCCTGCGCGCCCTCGACGGCCGGCACAACCCCGGGTTGCTCGCCGCCGGAGACCATGGCGGCCGGCCGTTCCTGCTGCTGTCCTGGGTCGCCGGGGTGGACGTCCACCACGCCGCGGCCGAGGCGCGCGGGCTGCCCGCCAACGCCGCGCCGCTCGATCTGGCCGAGCGGGTCGTCGCGGCCTTCGCGCACCTCCACGCGCAGGACGTGCTGCACGGCGACGTCCACCCGCGCAACGTGCTGGTCGGCCCCGACCAGCGGGTCGTCCTGCTGGACTTCGGCCTCGCCGCCGGTCCCGGGGCGCCGCCGCCCGCCCGTCGCGGCGGCGTCGACTTCTTCCTCGAACCGGAGGCCGCCGACGCGCCGGCGCACGCCCGGCCGGTGACGGCGCGGGGCGAGCAGTACTCCGTCGCCGCCCTCGTCTACCTGGTGCTGACCGGCGCGCACACCCACGCGTTCTCGCTCCACCCCGAGGACATGCTGCGCCAGTTGCGCGACGAGCCGCCGCTCCCGTTCGCGGCGCACTCCGCGCCGCGCCTTCCGGCGGTCGAGCGCGTCCTGCGGCGCGCCCTCGCCAAGGACCCCGCCGCCCGGTACGCGTCGCTCGCGACGCTGCTGCGGTCGTTCCGCGCCGCGGCGGCGTCCGACCGGGCGGCGGGCCCGGACGCGCGCCGCGCCCCCGGACCCGCGCGGCGGCTGCTCGACGACGTGCTCGCCCGCCTGTCGGTGTCGGGGCCGCTGCTGGACGGCGGGCTCGCCGCGCCGACCGCGTCGCTCATGAACGGCGGCGCCGGCTTCGGCTACGCGCTCTCGCGCATGGCCCAGTGCCGCGACGACGAGCGCCTTCTCGCGCTCGCCGACGTGTGGACGGCGCGGGCCGTGTCCGCGTCGGGCGGCGGCGACGCCTTCGTGAGCGAGGACCTCGGCATGGTCCCCGAGGTCATCGGCGAGAACTCGCTCTACCACCACGGCGCCGGCGTGCACTGCGTCCAGGCCCTGGTCGCGCAGGCCGCGTGCGACGAGGGGGCGCGCGAGACCGCGATCGACGCGTTCCTGCGCGAGGCGGCGGCCCCCTGCCCCGAACTCGACGTCGCGTTCGGACGCTCCGGCCTCCTCCTGGGGTGCGCGACCCTGCTGGAGGAGTGCGGCGACTCGCCGCGCGCCGCCGGACTCCGCGCCGCGGGCGACCGGCTGCGCGACTCCGTCTGGTCGGACATCGCCGAGACCCCGGTCGCGGCGGACGCCCGGCGGCGCGTCCTCGGCGCCGCCCACGGGTGGACCGGCTACCTCTTCGCGCTCCTGCGCTGGGCGCGGGCGTCGGCCTCGGAGCCGCCCGGCGGCGCGGCCGGCCGGCTGGACGAGCTGGGCGCGCTCGCCCACCCCGCCGGCCGCGGCCTGCTCTGGCCGTTCGAGGCCGACGGCCCCCGGCCCTCCTCGGTGATGGGCGCGAGCTGGTGCAACGGCGCGGCCGGCCAGGTCCACCTGTGGTGGCTCGCGCACGCGCTGCTCGGCGAGCCGCGGTACGAGCGGTGGGCGCGCGGCGCCGCCTGGGGCGCCTACGAGGGCCCCGGTGCCGCGCCGGGCGACCTGTGCTGCGGCCTCGCCGGACGCTCCTACGCCCTGCTCGACCACCACGCCGTGACCGGGGAGCCCGTCTGGCTGGCCCGCGCCCGCGTCCTCGCCGACCGGGCGGCGGTGAGCGTGGCGGCCGAGTCGCAGCGTGCGGACAGCCTCTACAAGGGCGAGATCGGCACGGCCCTGCTCCTCTGCGAACTGGAGACCCCCGACCCGGGCCGCATGCCCCTCTACGCCCCCGAGACCCGCCCCTGACCAGCCCGCCGTCCCCGCGTGCGGCGCAGAGCCCGCGATCGGACCACTCCACCGAGGTCCCGTATGACGACCGCCCCGGACCCCTCGGCCGCCCGCAGGGATCGGCGGCAGACCCAGCGGCCGGGCGTTATGGCGGGTTAGATGTCACTCGTCGTGTCTCATGCGTCGGGATGGGCTGCCATGCGAATGCTGAAGTACCTGGGACGTGCTCTGATCGCGGCGTCGTTATCGGTCGCGGCGGGCGTGGCGGTCAACCAGATCCTGAGCAACGGGAAGCTGAGCTGGAGCTGGGGGTATCTGGCCCTCGTCCTCACGGTGCTGGGCGGGCTGGTGGAGGCCGCGCCGCAGGCCGCCCGGCCCGGCCCGGAGAGCACGCCGCCGCCCGCGCGGAGCACGGGGTCGCGGCGCGCCTACCTGCGGCGGATGCGCTCGGCGGTCGACCAGTTGGAGACGATCGGGCTGGTCACGCAGGCGGAGTTCGTGCTGCGGACCCGGCAGGTCTACGTCGACGTCATGCTCCAGCCGAGGACGGTGACCGACGTCGTGACCGACTCCGGCATCGGGCCGGGCGCGCCCGCGGGGGCCGCCCGGCGGGCGTCGCTGGCGTCGTTCCTCGCCGGGGGGCGGATGCTGGCGGTCCTGGGCGCGGCGGGCTCCGGGAAGACGACGCTGGCCCGCTACACGGCACTGGAGATGGTGGAGCGCCGGCGGCGGCTCGGCCGGCGGCGCGGCGGGCGGCTCCCGGTGCTGCTGTACCTGCGCGACCACGCGGCGGACATCCAGGGCGACGAGCCCGGCGGGCTCGCGCAGATCGCGGCGGCCGCGCCCTGGCTGAACGGCGCCGTCTCCGCCGAGTGGCTGGAGCGGCGGCTCGCGCGGGGCCGGTGCGTCGTCCTGCTGGACGGCCTGGACGAGGTCGCCGACGCCCGCGACCGCGGCCGCGTGGTGCAGTGGGTGGAGGACCAGTACAGCCGCTACCCGGACAACGCGTTCGTCGTCACCTCCCGGCCCGGAGGGTACGAGGGCAACCGGCTGTCCCGCGCGGACGTCCTGCATGTGCAGCGGTTCACCGGCCGGCAGATGCGGGACTTCCTGCACGCCTGGTACCGGGCGATCGAGCACCGCTCCCGGGACGGCGACGCGCGGGAGATCGACCGGATCGCCGCCCGGTCCGCCGACGACCTGCTCCACCGGATCAGCGGCCGTCCGACGCTCCACGACATGGCCGCCAACCCGCTGCTGCTCACCATGATCGCCAACGTGCACCGGTACCGCGGCAGCCTGCCGGGCAGCCGGGCCGCCCTGTACGAGGAGGTCTGCCAGGTCCTCCTCCACCGGCGCCAGGAGGCCAAGAACCTCGCCGACGCCGAGGTGGAGGGGCTGAGCGGCGACAGGAAGGAGCGGATCGTCCAGGAGCTGGCCTGGTACATGATGCGGCGCAAGCTCCGGGACGTCCCCGCCGAGGAGGCCGAGCGGGCGATCCGCGGCGTGCTTCGACGCACCGCGCCCGATGTCCCGCCGGAGGTGTTCCTCCGCTACGTCAGGCGCAGCGGCCTGCTCCTGGAGCACCGGTACCGGCACTACGGCTTCGCGCACCTGACCTTGCAGGAGTATCTGGCGGCGGCCCTCGTACCCGGGCACGCGTCCCGCCGCCAACTGCTCGTGGACAACGTCAGCGATCCCGCTTGGCGCGAGACCACGCTGCTGTGGGCGGCCCGCGCCGACGCCAGTCCCGTCGTGGAGGCGTGCCTGGAGGCGCGCACGGTGACGGCTCTCAGCCTGGCCTACGCCTGCCTGGACGAGGCCCGCGAAGTCGATCCCGCGCTGCGCGCCCGGCTCGACGAACTGCTGAACACGACCTCCGATGACCCCGACCAGATCCGGCTGCTGGACGGAGTCGCCGCCGCGCGCGCTCTGCAGGACACCCACGCCCTCGACGACACCGGCACCCGCATCTGCGCGCACCCCGTTCCCGAAGAGCTGTGGGCCCGTTACGCGTCGCACGCAGGCGACGACGCCAACGTCCCCGAGCCGGGGGCCGACCTCTGGATCGCCGACGTCGAAGGGTTCCTCGACTGGCTCAACAGCCTTTTCGGCGACGGCACCAGCTACCACCTGCCCACCCCGTCCGAAGCGAGCCGCGCGCTCGGCGGCGACCTCTACCCCGCCGACCGGACGAGCCTCTACGCGGCGGACGGCGACCGCATGAGCGACCAGAGCAGGACGCGGTTCGTCACGGCCGACCCCGGCCTGCATCCCCACCGGCCCGCCGCGTGGCAGATCGCCGCCTACCCCGAGCTGATCCTCGACCACACGCACTTCATCATCCGGCTGCTCGTCCCGTTCTCCGGCCTGCGGTTCTGGCATCTCGCCGCGTACGCCGGAGACCGGAGTCTCACGGCGCCGGAGCCGCGGCTCCTGCACACCGTCGACCTCGCCCTCGATCTCGCCTTCAGCCGCGAGCCCGCCCATGGCCTCACCCGCGACCGCGCCTTGGAGAAGGCCCGCGACCTCGGCATCGACCTCGGCCTCGGCGACCGTCTCAGCGCCCCGCGCGCCTCCGACGTGGAGCTCTACCGCGCCATCGTCCGCGCCCTCGACCTTGCTCGCGACCTCCACCGCGGGCTCGACGTCTCCTTCGCCGACGACGGCGACTTCACCCCGGTCAAGATCGAGGCCCTCTCCCTCGTCCTCGACTCCCTGCTGGCGCTCGACGCCGGCCGCCGCGGCCTGCCCGCCGGCGCCAACCCGGGTTCCGACTCCGTCCCCCTGATCACCGCCGCGCTCGCGGAGACCGCGCGCCATGTCCCCGTCCACGAACTGAACCGCGCCCTCGACCGCGCTCTCGACCGGGCATTGGGGCTCGCCCAAGAGGCCGGGGACTGGTCTCCCAGCAACGGCATCGCCGTTCCGGCCCGCGACCTCCCCCGTGCCCTGGAGCGCGCCCGCCGCGATGACGCCTCGGTCCCCGGCTCCGCCGTTCCCGCACTGGTCCTGGCGCGCGATCTCGTCCTCGCGCAGGCCCGCGCCGTCGACTACGACCCGGGCGGCGAGCGGCCACACGCCGACTACGTCGCCCGCGACCTCGCCTTCGCCCAGCTCGGCGCCTCAAGCGGTCTCTCGACCCAGGGGGTGGTCGCCATGGGGCTCGCCTGCGCGCAGTTGACGCACTGCTTCGCGGCGGACGCGTTCGGGGACGGCGGTCCGCGGCGCCGCCGGAGGGAAGAGGACGCGTCGCTGTCGCGGTACCTGCGCAAGCTGCTGGATGCCGAGGCCCTCGCGACGGTGCCGCCCTCCGACGACCCGGCGGTGACGCTGGGACGGGCCCGGCTCCTCGCGCAGCGACGGAACGAGCCGGCCCTCGGGGCGCTGGTCGCGAACGCGTCCGTGCTGGCCGCCCCGCTGTGGGACCCGGCCCGCCCGGCGCGGCAGGAGGACCTCGTGTGGGCGGCGACGTCGGTCCTGGCCGCGCTCACCCTCGTCGGCGACGAGGAGTTGGCGGAGGTACTCCGCAGCGTCCTGTGCACGCTGATCGCGCTGACACCCCGCGTCCGCGGCTACGGCGAGCCCGAGCCCCGGGCGGTCAAGCAGCTGGTCCTGGTACGGGGCTGAGCGCAGGGATTCGTGATCGTCCGCCGGAGAGGTGCCCTGCGGTCGGGGCGCGGAAGATCAACTCCAGGCGGGCGAGGACGGCTGGGCGCTGGCGCAGTCCGGCCTGCTCGGCCTGCTCGGCCTGCTCGGCCTGCTCGGCGACGACACCGCCCGCAGGCTGGCCCCGGTGATCCGGGGACCTCGCGCCCGCCGCCCAGCAGCGCTTCACCGCGCTGAAGACAACCGAAATCACCGAAACGGCGTCCTGAATCCCGGCCCGGGCACGTCCAATCCAAAGATCATCTATCGCCGAATAGAGCGGCCGCGCGGGCCGATCCCGCGGTCCTGGGGCTTCGCGCCATTTCCCGACCCGGCGGAAAGGCGGCTCTTGTACGCTGGCCGCCGTATCCTGCCGAGCCGAATGCGTCACATCCGGAGGAAGCCGTGAATCGTCGAACGGGGGCGGGGAAGCGCACCGCGGGCTTAGCCGCAGGTCTGACGGCCGGCGTGCTCGTTCTCGCCGGGTGCTCCGACGGCGGGAAGGCAGACCCCGGCGAATCCGCGGCGCAGTCGCCGCCGGCGGTGCCGGCGGCGCCGCCCGGTGAACTCAAGGCGATCGCATCGGTGCCGCTGGAGCACCAGGACGGGCCCGCCCGCGTCGAACTGCTCGCGCTGAGCCGGACGGCGGCGAACACGGTCACCGGCCGTTTCCGGATCGTCAACGAAGGCAAGAACCCGATCAACCTCGCGACCAGTCTCGGCGAACTCGGGCCGTCGCTCGACCCGAATCTCGGGGACGCCCTCGCCGCCAGCGGCATCGGATTGGTGGACGCCCGGAACGACAAGGTCTTCTTCCCGATCCGGACGCCGGACGAAGAGAACAAGTGCGCCTGCACATGGCTGCACGACAATCCCGTGAAGCCCGGCGGGTACATCAACGTCTACGCGACGTTCCCGAGCCCGCCCGCCGCCGTCCGGCGGGTCACGGTCATGGTCCCGCTCGCGGTTCCGTTCCAGGACGTGCCGATCACCGACGCGCCGGTGAAGCCGCTCGACGGCCAGGTCGACCCGGCGAAGGTGCGGCTGGGCGAGCCCAGGGTCCTCGCCCTCCGCAGCCTCGCCGAGGGCGCCGAGCAGTCGGTGTCCGACGATGCGGCCGGGCGGTCGGTGCTGCTGTCCGCCGACACCCTGTTCGCGGTCGACAAGGCCGACCTGACGCCGCGCGCCGACCAGTTGCTGCGGCAGGTCGCCGGGCAGATCGACGCGTCCGAGGGCGGCACGGTCAAGATCGACGGCTATGCGGACTCGACGGGCGGCGACGCGATCAACCGGCCCCTGTCCGAGCGGCGCGCGAAGGCCGTCGCCGACCGGCTGAAGAGCCTCGTCACCCGGCAGGCCGTGACCTACCAGGCCGCCGGTCACGGCTCGAAGGACCCCGTGGCCACCAACGACACCGCCGAGGGCCGCAGGAAGAACCGGCGGGTCACGGTGACGTTCGCCCGTCCGCGGCCGTCCGCCGCGGCGCCGGCGACCGGTGGAGGCCGTCCGTACGAGCGCGGCTCGTCCACCACGCTGGGCTCGGCCGCCTTCCAGTCGCCCGGGGCCGGCGGGCTCAAGGCCGAGGTCAACAGCGTGCACCGCGACCCGTCCGGGCTGGTCGTCCTGGTGTGGACGCTCCGCAACACCGGACAGGTGAAGCGGAACTTCGCCCAGAAGTTCGAGAAGACGGCACTGTTCCACGGCAGCAATCCACGTCCGATGAGGCTGGGGACGACCGGCGGCGTGCTGCTGGCCGACCCCGCCGCCCAGGTCCGCTACAACCCGCTGAGCGTCGAGACGGGCCCGTGCGTGTGCAGCCTCGTGGGGTTCCATGAGGCGCAGCAGATCGTCGCGCCCGGCGAAAGCGTCGTCCTGTGGGACGCCTACAAGACCCCGGCCGATACGGCGAGCCTGGAATTGCAGATCCCCTGGGACAAGGGCGCCGACGGCGTGGTCCACGGCCTCAAGATCAACTGACGGCACCAACACCAATCCCGCCGGAGCATGCGGACACGCACAGGAGGAAGGGCCGTGAAACTCAACCTGCTGTGGATCGTCCCTCTGGGAATTCTGCTGGCCGTGGCCGCGGAGTGGGCCTTGCTGGCGAATCCTGGAGGACGCCTCATCGGGCTGGTCGTGCTGGCCTTATCGCTGGGTTTCGCCGGCATGTTCACGCTGGCGCCGATCACCGTCGCGGTCGGCGCCGCGGCCGACCGGTGGGGAAACGCGACGGCGCTGTTCCTGGTCGGGGCGTGCCTGTCGGTGGCAGTTCTGGCGATCATCGGCTCCATCGAGCGCGCCAAGCCCGGATACACCTGGAAATACGGCACGCTGACCAGCGTCGCCATTCCCTACGACTGGACCTGCACATTGTCCGGGTACAAATGTGCGGGCTCGTGGACGTCCGGCGGAAAGACGGTGCACGGGGCGGTCACCATGTCAGCGGCCGAGCACCGCACCCTCCGCTCGCCCATGGCGACGGCCGCGGACGGCGCATACCACCTGGACGCGCACGTCCTGGGAAATCGTGCGAGCACCGCCGGGCTGCACATAGACCCCGCGACCTCCGTCGCCCTCGGCAAAGTCCCCGAATGGACGGGCTGGACGGCAGGCACGATCGCCTTCGGCGCCGCCCTGTTCGCAATCTTCTTCCCCCGGCACACGTCCAGGAGCACCCCCGAGCCACGGTGACCGGCCGCCCGATATCCAGCCGAGCCGGTCGGCCTCTACCCGCCCCAGCATCCGGACGGCCAGATCAGCACGCCGCACTCACCACCGCTCTCCCGCCCGAACCCCCGTCGCGTCCTCATCGCGGACGAACCGGTGCCCTCGCCCGACACCGGGCTCTGGCCACTCCCAGGCGACCAGGTCAGCGGCAGTGGAGGAACTGGGCCCGCAGAAATTCGACGACGACGCGACCGGACGTCCGCCTTCTCAGGCCGCCCGGGGAGTCAGCCGGACGGTGTGCCGCGCCGGCTGACCAGGGGGAGGTAGACCTCGTCGACGATTTCGACGAGCACCTCGTCCGGGGCGGTAGGGACGCCGCGCATCACGAATTCGTTGCGCAGCAGGACGATCGCCACGGTCGCGACGCGGGGGTGGAGCGCCTCCGGGGCCGCTTCGCCGCGCGCGACGGCGCGTCCGAGGATGGTCAGCCAGGACGCGGCCACGGCGTCGGCCGACTGGTCCGGTAGTTGCGCCAGGAGTTCCGACGCCCCGCCGGCCGCCGCGAGGAGGTCGCGCAGGACCGAGCCGAGCGGCGAACTCCAGTGGCGGTTCGCCCGGCGGAGCTGCTCAAGGACGTCGTCGCGCAGGCCGCCCGTGTCGGGCGGCTGGACGGTCGTGGCCAGCCGCCGGTAGGCGGCGATGCCGAGCGCGAGACGGTTCGGCCAGCGGCGGTAGATGGCGTTCTTGTTGGTGCGGGCGCGCTCGGCGACCCGGTCCATGGTCAGCCCGGAGAATCCGGACTCGGTGAGCTCCTCGACGGCGGCGTCGAGGATCGCCTCCTCCAGGACGGCGCCACGGCGCCGCGTCTGCCCTTCCGCTGGCCGCCTCGCCGGATCGTCCGCCATGCCCTCGTCCCGTATTCGGTACCGACCGTCCCTCGCCAAGGTTGGCGTCGCCCACGCACACGCGGCAACTAAGGTACGGTCAGTACTCTAAATTGGAGAGAGAGGACACCTCCCCATGCGCGCCAAGGGCATTACGTACGACACCGGCTTCGTCCGCGACGGACGGAACTCGCGCGAACGCTTCGATCCGGCACTGGCCGAGCGCGAACTGCGCATCATCCGGGACGACCTGCACTGCAACGCCGTCCGCGTCACCGGCGGCGACCCCGACCGGCTCGAAATGGCCGCCACGCTGGCCGCCGACCTGGGCCTTGAGGTCTGGTTCTCGCCGTACCCGCTGGAGCTGACCACCGAGGAGATGCTGACGCTCTTCGCCGACTGCGCCGAACGCGCCGAGCGGCTCCGGCGGCGGGGCGCGGAGGTCGTGTTCGTGACGGGCGCCGAGCTGAGCCTGATGAACAAGGGCTTCCTCCCCGGCGACTCCCTGGACGAGCGCGTCGAACTGCTCAGCCGCCCGGAGCGGCTGCGCGAACTGGTCACCGAGGCCAGTGGCCGCGTGAACGCCTTTCTCGGCGACGCCGTGACGCTCGTCCGCGAACGGTTCGGCGGCCGGATCACCTACGCCGCCGTCCAACTCGACTTCGTGGACTGGACGCCCTTCGACATCATCTCCATGGACCTCTACCGCTCGGCCGACATCGCGGACCAGTTCACCGAGGGCGTCCGCGCACTCGTCGCGCAGGGGAAGCCGGTCGCGATCACCGAGTTCGGCTCCTCCTGCTTCCGCGGCGCGGGCGACGTGGGCGCACGCGGCCTGGAGATCGTCGAGTACGACGAGGACACCGGCGCACCCGTCCGGCTGAACGGCGAGTACACCCGCGACGAGGCCGGCCAGGCCGCGTACCTGGGCGAACTATTGGACGTCTTCGAGGCTGAAGGCGTCGACAGCGCCTTCGTGTTCATCTTCGCGCTCTACGACCACCCGCACCGGCCCGGCGGCGACCCCCGCGACGACCTGGACCTGGCCAGCTACGGCATCGTCAAGGTCCTCGAAAACGGCCACGGCACCACCTACCCCGACATGCCCTGGGAACCGAAAGCCGCCTTCAACACCCTCGCCGCCCACTACCGCTGACACACACCGACGTTCAGACCGCCTCGGTCGAACGCGTTTCGGGCACGAAGAGCCGAACCTCCAGGTCGAGCGAGCCGAGCCGGTCGGTGATCAGAGGATGAACGGCGCCCCAGGCCAGACCCCCATGGCCGCATCCGAGGGGCGGGACGGCCACGCTGCTGATGTCCAACTCGGTCAGGGTGCGGGAGAGGTCGCTCAGGCCGGCCTCGATGTCTTCCAAGCGGGACGCGCTCCGCCAATGACGCTTGGTCGGGAAGTTGATGACCCACCGCTCGTCACCGATCTGAACGGCCAGGACCTTGCCGGGCCGCAGACGACCATCTGCGCAGGCTTCGGCATAGGAGGTGAAGTTAGCGGGGAAGGCGCGCTTGAACTGAAGCGCGAGCCCCTTCCCCATCACCCCGGCCGTGTTGACGGGGTTGACGAGCGCCTGCGCATCGTCCCGCAGAAGGTCCCCGCTCCGCTCAATGATCACGCTTCCCCCGCACCGGCTAGACACGGACGAGAGTAGCTACGACCACCGACAGTCAGCCCCCGGCCGAGGGGCGTTCAGCCATATTGCCGCCGACGACCTCGGCCTGTATCCGATTACTAGGCCGTGCCGGGTCCGTTCTCCTCTCCCTTCCGCATCAGGCCGAACCGCTGGAAGCCGGCGTCCGGTATGGGACGCGTGTCGCGCGCGTGGACCTGATCCGTCACCGGGAAGGCGGTCCTCAGTTGTTCAGCAGGTGCACGGCGGTCAGGGCGAGCCGGGCCCGGGTCAGGCCGGTGGGGGTCGTCAGGTCGGCGGCCAGGGTCCTGCCGATCTGGTCGAGGCGGCGGGCGATGCTGCTGTGGTGCCGGTGGAGGACGTCGGCGGCGCGGCGCAGGGACCCGGTGGTGCAGTAGGCGTCCAAGATCTCCAAATCCTCGGCCGACAGGCGGGCGATCGCGGCGACGTCGGCGTTGTCGCGCATGGCGTCCACAGGGATCTGGGCGAGCAGCGCCATCGCGCCCAGGTCATCGTGGTGGACGACGGGACGCCGTGGTCCCGTGAAGCGAAGGGCGATAAGGGCCTGGCGCCAAGACTGGTCGGCGCTCCCGCCGCCGCCGATGCCCGCGCGCACGTCCGGCGGGAAGCCGGACGGGTCGATGGCGGCGGCCATGATGACGCCCACGCCGTCGAGTGGTGCCGACTTGACCGGACGGGACGGGCACACCAGCCCGGCGATCTGGTCGAGGGGCCGCGCCGACCGCACCGCGGTCACGCAGAGCGGCGACGAGGCGGCGAAGCCCAGCAGGCGCAGCGCCCGAGCCCTGGCCGCCCGGTCGCCGTCGGCACTGATCGCCAACTCCACGAGGGCGGGGTCGGCCATGGTGGTGCGGGCAGGCCCGTAACGTTCGAGGACGGCCGCGGCGGCAATGGCGAGCCGGTCCAGCAGCACCTCGTCCAGCGGGACGGGCGGGCCGGGACGTTCCAGCCACACCGTGCCGATCTCCTCCTCATCGAGGGTGATCTGCACCGTGCTGGACGCGGCCGCGGACGCGCCGCGTAGCGGCGTACCGTCGGACGCGGCACGGACGACCTGCCCCGTCCCATGGATCCGGATGCCGGCCGCGCACTCTGCCAAGCCTGCCGAGGCCCGCGCGAGCGCCGGGAGATCCACCCGCCGGCGCATCAGCGTGTCGTAAAAGGCGACGACGCGGATCGCGCCCTCGGCGTGCGAGTCCAGTCCTGATAACCGGACGGCCAGAGCCTCCATATCTGGAGGATAAGGCCACGGTCGTCGCGCGCCCCGGGCCGAATGCGCGACGGACGGCGGATGATCCCGGCGCCCGCCGTCGTGAGGATGGACGTCATGGATCCCGAACTCGACGCGTTCCTCCCGTTCATCCCGAAGGCCGACCTGACCGATCCGGTCGCCGCGCGCAAGCGCCTCGCCGAAGTGGCCGCCGCGGCCCCGGCCGAGGTCACCGCGGCGGCGGCCCCGGGCACGGAGGGCATGGAAGTCGAGGACCGCACGGTGCCCGCTGCCCCGGACGTCCCCGTGCGGATCTACCGCCCGAGCCGCGCCCACGGCGCCATCGTCTGGCTGCGCGGCGGCGGATGGGTCGTCGGCAGCCTGGACACCGAGCACCCGACCGCCGCCCGGCTCGCCGGAGCGTCCGGCGCGGTCGTGGTCTCGGTGGACTACCGCCAGGCCCCCGAACACCGGTTCCCGGCCGCGCTCGACGACGTCTACGCCGTCCTGGAGTGGACGGCGGAGAACGCGTCCGACCTCGGAATCGCCCCGGACCGGATCGCGGTCGGCGGGCACAGCGCCGGCGCGGGCCTCGCGGCCGGAGCGGCGTTGAGGGCACGCGACGAGCAGGGGCCGCCGATCCGCTTCCAGTTGCTCAACCAGCCCGCGCTGGACGACCGGCAGGAGACGTGGTCGCAGCGCAATTTCACGGACACCCCCTGGCAGGACCGCGACAGCCTCACCACGGTGTGGCGGCACTACCTGGGAGAAGCTCCCGCGACCCCGTACGCCGCCCCTGCCCGCGCCGACGACCTGTCCGGCCTGCCACCGGCGTACGTGTCCGCCGCGGAGTTCGACCCGCTCCGCGACGAGGACATCGGCTACGCGCTACGCCTGCTACAGGCGGGCGTCACGGTCGAACTGCACCAGTGGCCGGGGACGTTCCACGGCTCGCACGCGATCCTGTCCGCCGACGTGTCGCAGCGGCAGATCGCCGAACTCGGCGCCGTCCTGCGCCGCGCCCTGGCCGAGGGAGGCGACCGGTGAGCGGCGTCCGGCCGGATCTGAGCCGACGCCGAGGCGATTACGGCATCGACGGAGACTTCCGCGTGATCCCCCCGCGCGGGCACGCCATCATCCTCGCCCTGATCGGCTTCGTGCTGGTCACGTTGGCCGTCCGCAGCGCCGCGACCGGTGCCGTCACCGCAGCCGCGGTGTTCGGCTTGTCAGCGCTCGCCTTCGTGCTGTTCGTGAGCTCGTACCTGCGGACGACCCGCGTCGGCAAGTTCGAAGTGTGGGCGTACGTCCTCGGCGACCTGCGGCTGCGCGGCGACGAGCACGTCCTGGACCTGGGCTGCGGACGCGGCGCCCTGCTCATGACGGCCGCCAGGCTGCTCCCCTGCGGACGCGCGGTCGGCATCGACCTGTGGCGCGCCGACCAGAGCGGCAACAGCCCGGACGCCACCCTCCGCAATGCCGAACTCGAAGGCGTCGCCGACCGGACCGAGGTGGAAACCGGTGACATGACACGGCTGCCGTTCGCCGACGAGACCTTCGACCTGGTCATCAGCAACTGGGCCGTGCACAACATCCCGTCCGCCGAAGGACGGCGGGCCGCCGTCGATGAGGCCGTCCGCGTCCTCCGCCCCGGCGGACGACTCGCCATCGCCGACCTGCTGCACACGAACCGGCACCGCGCCCGCCTGCACGACCTCGGCCTGACCGACGTCCAACGGCACAACCTCGGCTGGCGCATGTGGTGCGGCGCGCCCTTCTTCCCCACGAGGCTCGTCACAGCGACCAAGCCCACCCCGCCCGCGGCCCAGGGCCGGACGGGATGATCAGCGGGTCGGGTGCCGCTTGAACTGCTCGACCAGACCCGCGAACTGCGCAACGGACAAGGCGAGGCGCCCCCCAGCCGGGTCCTTGCTGTCCCGCACTCCAATGCCGTCCCCCGGCGCAAGTCGTCCCAGCTCAACGCAGTGCTCGTCGTTCGCTCCGCCGCTGTGAGTGCTCTTACGCCACTGCACGATCATTCGTAGCTCCTCAAGTACTGCTTGATGATCTCGCGAGAGCCCTCCTCAGAGAGCGCCTTCGCGCCGATACGATCGAACATAATCGGCAGTTCACGCACTTCGCCAGGCGTCTCGATCAGACGCCCACCGTTTTGGGCACCCGAATAGGCGATGTCTCGGCTCTCCAGACTGAGTACCTGCAGCGGCCCGTCAACGCCCACATGCGCGCCCGACTTGAACGGAACGATGCGGATACTGAACTGCGGCAAGTTGGTCATCGCGAGCAGGTGTTCAAGTTGGGCCTTCATCGCCTCCGGCCCACCGACTTCCCGCGCCAAGACGCTCTCGTCGAGCGTCGCCCACATCTCGACATCATTCCCCCTGTCGAAGAAGGACTCCTTACGAGCGGTCCTTCTTTCCAGCGCGGCGTCGAAGTCCTTGCGAGCGCCGGTCTGGACGTAGGCCCGGGTATATTCGTCGGTCTGGAGGGCGAGGGGGATGACCTGGCCGTGGTAGGTCTTGATCAAGGTCGCCTCGTGCTCGTACTTGACGAGCTGCTTTCCCCAGTTGGGGTCGTGAGCCATTCGGGCAAACCAGAGCAAGAGCTGAAATAGCAGGCCCGTACCGAAGTGCCGGTCAAGCGCACGGACATGGTCGTCCTGCAGTCGCCGTCTCCCCGCCTCGAAGTTGGATACAGTCCCCCGCGTCACTCCCATGATTTCGCCGCACTGAGTCAGTGACAGCCCCCTGCTTCTCTCGCCAAAACCGCAGGTAGAAGGCCAGAAAATACCACATCGAGATCTTGGGATCGAGCGGCTCGCGGACGATCGGCATTGCGTCCTCCTTGTATCCAACTTCAGTGGCTACAGGAAAACGTAGGACATCGCGGCGACCCTTGTCACAGGAAATTGGAATCTCGGGCAAGGACGGCACGATGACGATGACGGCGAACACGGAACCGATCACGTCCCTTATGGGCACGCCTTCCGCAGTGGGGCTGGCGCGCGCTTTCGCGGAGACGAGAATCCGTAAATGGGACTACTCGCACATTCTCGACAGCGCGCTTCTCATCGTCTCGGAACTCGTCACCAACGCGGCCCGCCAGACGCCGGACGAGGAGATCCGGCTCCAGCTCAGCCGGGACGCCTACGGGATCATCATCGCCGTCTGGGACAGAGGCCACGAAATGCCCCAGGCCAAGCCGAAGAGCGAACTCACCCTCGAAGACCTCGACCTCTCCGAGGAGGCGTTCGACGACAACGGCGGCTGGGGCCTGCACATCGTCCAGGCCATGTCCGCCAAATGCGGCGTCACCGCCGACCCGACCGGCGGCAAGTGGGTCTGGTGCCGGATCCGTCCGTGACGGGCCCGGGACCACGTATTAGCCCCACGAGAAGGATCCGAGAAGGCCGGAGCGTCAGCCGGAACTGTCTTCGTCGTCCGGGGACAGTTTTGCTGCGATTGCGTACTGGATGTGCACATCGCGGTAGGTGACGTGTTTCTCCGCCTTGTCCGGCAGGTTGGTGCGAGCGCTGCCCGAGGCGGTCTCGTTGGATGCGTCGCCGGTGAACTCCACCGAGACCTCCGGGACGACTTCGAAGCGCAGTTCTCTGGCTTTCACCTCGGCGGTGAAGAGGATGTCGGCCGTCTGCCGGAGTTCCTCGTCCGGACGTTCATCGCCGCTCATGATCGCGGACCGGAGGATCCGGAGAGCATGCGGAGGAGTGCCCGGCCCAGGTCGCGAACGGACTCCTCGGTCTCCCGAAGGGCGTCCTCCATCGGGCTTGCCTCCTCCTCCTTTTGCTGCTCGTCGTCGTCCGGCTCGGCCTTGCCGTCAGCCTTTTGCTGCTCGTCGTTCGGTTCGGCCTTGCGGTCAGCCTTTTGCTGCTCGCCGTTGTTGGGCTCTTCCTCGCGGTCAGCGTTCTGCTGCTCGTCGTCGCGTGGCTCGGTTTGGCGGTCAGACTCTTGCTGGTCGTCGTCGCTGGGTTCGGCCTTGCGGGTGGTCTCCGCCTTTGGGGCGGGCTCGGCCGCGTCGTCGTCCTCGGTATCGGTGGCCTTCGGTTGCGTCGTGGGCTTGGGGCCGCCTGCCGCTACGCCTTGTGCGGCGGTTCCTGCGGCATGTCCGGTGCCTTCGACTACGTCACCTGCGCCCTTGCCGACGTCACGAACCGCGTCACCGGCGCCCATGCCAACATCCTGGACAGCTCCGCCCGCGCCCGAGCCGACATCGGCGACCGCACCGCCCGCACCGCGGCCTACGTCTTGGACGGCGCCACCCGCGCCCCGGCCTACTGCGTCTACGGCCGTGCCGGCGCCTCTGCCGACGTCTCTCACCGCGCCGCCCGCGCCCCTGCCCACCTCGCCCACAGCGGTGCCTGCACCCGAGCCGATGTCGCGCGCCGCTGCCTCCACGCCGCGTCCGACATGCTGAAGGATCTCCGGGTTTCGGTCGAGCGTGGTCAGGACCCGGTCGACGATGACGGCCACGTTGTCGAGCCGGACGTCGAGCCGCGCCTGCGCCTCGACTCCCTTGATCTCCAGCTTCACTCTGCCGAGGAACACGTCCGCGCCGACGTTCAGCCTGAGCAGGTCGAGGACCTGGGCGACGAGCGAGACGTGCGCCTCCAGGTTCTCCACCTCAAGGGAGATCTCCTCCACTTCGAGCTGCGGGACGTCGAGGTGCACGTCCGGCCCGTCACGGAAGTTCGGTCGGCCGGGCGGAGGAGCGCCCTCGGCCCGCCGCTCCGCCGCGCCCTCGGCCCGGTGCTCTGCCGCGCGAGCCGAGTCGTTCTGCCTCTTGCCGGGCTCTGGCCTGCCAGACGCGCCGCTGTCCATCGATCCCCCTGAGCCTCGGCCGGTCCCAGATTCCGTGTCACGACCCGCTACCCCACGCCGACCAGCGAAAACGTCGGTAGCCGCACCCTGGTCGCGGAGGTCAGGCACTGCTACTCCCCGCCTTCTCCTTGGCGTCGGCCTCTTCATCCTGGAGGGCGTCCTCGTGGGTCTTGACCACCTCTCCGTCGCGGATCTCGCCGCGCCAGCCCTCGGTCTCGGCCTGGTTGAGGAGCGTCTGCGTCATCATGTGCCGTTTGATGTGCTTGAAGTCGAGGCGGAGGCGGCGTCCCTGGGCGCGCCACAGGTTCGCGGTCTTCTCTAGGAAGCCGTCCGGGTGGTATTCGGCCACGATCAGGACGCGCGTCATGGTGGGGGCGAGCTCGTGGAACGTCACGGCGCCGTCCACGTATCCCTTGGCCCCTTTGGACTTCCAGACGATCCGCTCGTCAGGGATCTGCTCGATGATCGTGGACTCCCAGCTGCGATGGGACAGGAAGATCTGCGCCCGCCAGTTGATCTTCTCGTCCGACTCCTGCTCGACGCTCTCGACCTTCTTGGTAAAGCTCGGGAAGTCGGCGAACTGCGTCCACTGGTCGTAGGCGACCCGCCTCGGCAGGCCCACGTCGAACTCCTCGACGATGTTGACGACCTTGGCGCTGCCCTTGCCCTTTCCCTTGCCGCCGTCGCCGTCACCGGCGCCCACGGCCTTCTTCACCTTCTCCTTCGCGCCGTTCACACCCGCGCCGATGCCCGCCTTGAGTGGAGAGTCACCTTGGACGATCTTCTTCACGCCGGTGGCCGCCATCTTGGCTCCGGCCCCGCCGCCGTCGTCCGCGGCATCGTTCAGCCGCTGGGTCAGACCCTCAACCTGGCTGCTGGCCTTCGTCAGCGTCCGCACCATGAGCGCCTGGCCGAGGTCCCGGACGGCGTCCTTGAGCTGCTCGACCGGGAGCTCCTGCGCCTTGCCGTTGCCTCCGGTGTCCGTTCCCGTCACGGTCACCACTTCGCTTCCTGTCGTTGTCCCTTGACACGGAGGGACATAGCCGAAGAAACCGCCGCAAAACGAGGCGAGGCGCCATCTACCAGCGAAAACGAAAGATCTACCACCCGCAGAGGTCGGCGATGCCCGCACCTTGCCCGTCCCACGGACGACGTCGGCAACAACCCGCTGCCCTCGGCATGGGTCTGGTGCGGTGGGCCTTGGCGAAGTCCGATATCCGCTGTTGGACAGGGAGCGGCCTGGAGATGGACCGTGAAGGGGCGCAGCCCCGCCCACCAGCGCGGACGGGGCCGGGAGGGGTCGTCAGTCGAAGAGGTCTTCGGCCTTCTCGATGGCGCCGGCGCGCTTCGCCCAGCGCTCAAGCTGGTCGGTGTCGGTGCAGTTCATGACCCGCTCACGGACGCTGTTGGAAACAGTGATCCCGCGGCCCTCCAGCATGAGCAGGAACATCTTCGCCTCGCCTTCGACGCGGCCTTCGACGCGGCCTTCGACGCGGCCCTCGGCGCGGTGGGCCTTGGCGAAGTCCGACTTCCACTCGTAGTCGGCAGTCTTCACGATCTCCTCCAGGAGCTTGCGGGCAGCTTCGGAGAGCTGGTCCAACAGGTAGTCATAGTACAGCGGGCCGGATTCGGCCGCCTTGCCTTGCAGGGCGGCGATCGCGGTTGCCACGCTGGTCAGGACGGCTTCGGCGTCCGGGCCGTCGGCGTGGACGGTGGCGCTGAGCAGCGTCAGTTGGGGGCATTCGCCGGCCTGGGCGGGGTCGGTGACGGCGGGAAGCATCCCCGGATGGAAGGCCAGGGGCCTCAGCACCCACTCGGGGTGGCCCAGGTCGATCGGCTCGGCGCAGGCGCGGGCGACGGTCGGGTTGGGGCAGAAGACCAGCAGGGTCACCGGGCACTTGTGCCGCTCCCGTAGGAGAGCGAGATACGCGGGCCAGCTGTAGGTCTTGTCCATGTCGAAACGCCGCTGCGATTCCACGATGACGCCGTGGCTGGGCTTCTCGGGGCCGCCCAGGAGGATGGTGGCGTCGCAGCGCAACTCGGCCGGGTTCAGACCCGTGAAGGCCTCCGAGGTCGCCATGGCCTTCTCGTCGTCGCCGGGTAGGTCCAGCCCGAAGACGGTCCGCAATATCGTCGGGATGAGCTGCGGCTGGTCGCGGACCATCTGCAGCGGCACCTCGTGTTGGGATGTCGGCATGACCGGCAAACTATCGGTAACCGACTCCTCTCATAGCGTTAAAGCCGCTTGCGCGCGGATCATCTGACCAGTTAGTCAGCGCGGGCCGTTTTTACTGGTCAGAGGGGGTAGTGCGGAGTGGCTGGTTTGCCGGTTAGGTGGGGGTTGCTGTGACTGGTCGGGGGCGGCGGCTAGATGGTCAGGGCGCCTTGGGGGTGGCCTTGTTCTCGGCCGCAGGCGGTCAGTGCCAGAACGCCGTGGCCCTGGACGTCCGTTTCGGGGCCCAGGGTGGACGGGTCTACGGAGGCACGGGCGGCGAACGTCGTGGCGTGGCAGTCGTCGGGGATGTCCAGTTCCGCTTTCAGCTGGGTGTAGCGGGCGTGGAAGGCTTCACTGTCGCCGATGTCGATGCCGTCGAAGGCGTCGTCGGGGAAGGCGTCGAGGTGCGGAAGGACGTAGCCCTCCTCGGCGGGGTGGGGCGGGCCGATCTGGTCGTCCTCCTCGAAGATGTCGTAGAAGCGGACGATCTCGCCCTGTTCGGCGACGCACCAGGCCGTCCAGGCGTCGCCGCAGCTCGCGCCGTACCAGTGCGCCGCGCCGAAGCGGGTGCTCAGGGTGCGGCAGTGGTCCATGAGCTCTTCGGCGTCGAGTTCGTCGCCGGTGTGGAAGGGAGTGCCGAAGACGAGCGTCCAGCCGTCCAGGCGCGGTGACACGTAGACGCGGGAGCAGGACATGTGGTCGGCGCCCCAGCCGTGCTTGTCGTTGTTCCAGGCGGACTCGCCGAGCCACATCGTGACCGGTTCGGGGTCGGACAGGCCGAACGCGTCCAGGACGGCCCGCTGGTCGCCGGTCGGCAGCGCGAACCAGACGCCGCACAGGTGCATCGGCTCGGGCGTCTCGGTCGCCTGCTTGATCCGGATCAGGCGGCGGACGGCGGCGAGGTCGCGGTCGTCCAGGCCGGCCGGACCGGCCACTTCGGCGAGCGCCTCCAGCGCCGGACGGCGGAGCCGGCCCGCCGTGGAGGAGCGGCGGACGTCCCGCAGTAGCGGCACCGCGCCGGGGCCGAGTTCCTTGAGCGCCCAGATGGCGCGCTGCCGGACGTCGGGGTCCGGGTCGTCCAGGATGGCGATCAGGTCGGGCGCGTGCGGGAGAGCCGCGGCCCCCTTGAGCTGCAGGAAGTAGGCGCTGCCGGCGCGCACCTTCGGGCTCGGGTGGCGCAGCCCGGGAACGAACGCCGAAAGGTCGTCGATCTTGAGGCCGCAGTGGGCCCAGCCGCAACGGCGGGCCACCTCGGCGGTGGGGGCCGCGGCCATGGCCGCTACGAGCGGGTCCAGCGCGGGGCGTCCGACGCGGCGCAGGACGGTGGCGCTCGTGCTCCAGTCGACCGGGGACTCCTCGTCGCAGAGGACGTCCAATACCGGGCCTATGGCCGGGGCACCGATCTCCACGAGCGCATCGCTCGCGGCCTTCTGATCGGGTCCGGCCAGTTGCTGTATGAGTGCCTCTATTTCCACGGGCAGGATGATCGCATCAATCGGTGACATTCAGGATGCCGTGGGCGCCGGTTTCGGCGTGGCGCATGTCGTGGTCGACGAACGGATAATGCCCGGATTCAGGGACGACGGTCTCGACGAAGCCGCCCTGACCCGGTGCCAGGTCGAGGATCTGCGCGCCGCCCGGATCATCCCTGCGCAACCGGTAGGCGCCTTCCTTGTAAACGGTGTCGAACTGGGCGCCGACGATATGGAACGCCGTGCCGTCGGACGGGCCCGCGTCCACCACCCACACCCGCACCCGATCACCCGCACGCGCCACCAACGGTGCATGGTCGTAACCGGCGGCGGTCCCGTTGAACATCCACCCGTCCGGACGCCCCTCGCGCATCCTGGCCACCTGCCCCACAGAACCCGGCGCACCCAGATACAACTCGCCCTGCACCAGCACGTACTCACGGTCCACGCGGGGCAGATCGGGCGGGTCGATGACGACCGCGCCGTACATACCGTTCGCGATGTGCTGCAACATCGGCATCGTCGAGCAGTGATACAACCACGCCCCCGCATGCTCGGCCGTGAACCGATACGTCAACCGCTCCCCCGGCCCGATCGTCCGCATCGGCACATCCGGCGCCAACGTCGAAGCATGAAAATCAATCCCATGACCCATACCGGCGTCATTGACCAACGTGATCACAAACACGTCCCCGACCCTGCCGCGCAGCACCGGACCCGGCACCGAACCACCGAACGTCCACATCGCCTGCCGCACCCCCGGCGCCACCTCCAACACCCCATCGGCCGCCCGCAACTCCACCCGATGCTCCCTACCACCCGGCGCAGGCTTGAGCACCGCGTCATAGGGCTTCCAACCCGGGGAAGGGTGCGCGGACAGATCGAGTTGGCCCGAACCCATCGCCTGGTGGTCCATCGACGGTGACGCCGACGGTGACGCGCCCGCGGGTTTGATCTGCATCGTCATCCCGGCGGCGCGGTGGCCCGGCACCGTGCACCAGCCATCGATCACGCCCACCACCGAGGGCACCGTCAACGTCGCCGACTCACCCGCATCCAGCATCGGCGTCGCCTGACCCGACGCCAACCGCAGATCATGACGCATCGCATCCTTGTTCGTCACCCGCAGCACCAGACGCGTCCCCGGCGCAGCCTCGATCGTCCCCGGACGAATCCGCATCCCCGACAACGACACCTCCACCACTCGCGTCCCCGACGCCGCCACCGTCTGCGAGGACGAGTCGCCGCCGCTCGCCGTCACACCCACGGCCAAGGCGGTGAGGAGAACTCCGGCCGTGATGCCCGCGACGGCCGGTGACGGGCGGTGGGTGCGGAGGATCGTCGCGACGGCCAGCAGGACGAAGGCGGCCAGCGCGGCGAGGACGGCGATCCATCCGGCCCGGTCGGCCCATGCGGGGACCGGGAGGACGAGCAGCGGCACCGCGAGGTTGATCGCCGCCACCCGCACCGGCCACGCGCGCTCGATCAGCGTGGCGTTGGCCTTCAGGGCGGCCGGTCCGCCGCCCAGGACGACGGGCAGCAGGAACGTCAGGGCGCCGAGGAGCGTCTGCCCCACGAAACCGACCAGTACCAGCGGAAGCAGCCCCGTGAGGCTCTGCCGGGACGCGTCGGCGAGCAGGGCGACCGCGAACCAGGTCGTCGCGGCGGCGAGCATCCAGGACGCGGGGGTGTGCGGGCGGCGCTGCCGCAGTGTCCGGACGAACGGGACGAGCGCCAGCGCGGCGGCGCCGGCGTACACCAGCAGGCCGGCCGCGACGATCCAGCGCAGGTCGGCGAGCAGCCCGGCGACCGCGAGCCCGAGCCCGGGGACCGCGAAGCGCAGGGACCAGCGCGCGATGCGCCCCGCTCCGTCCACCATGCGGGTGCGCAGCACGGTCGGCCACAGTGTGAACAGCGTGCCGAGCACCGCGAACCCGATCCAGCCCAGGAGGTTGACCTGCGCGTGCGCCGCGTGCAGCCGCTCGTGCCAGCCGGACGGCACGTGCCCGGACGCCATCAGCCCGCCCAGCGTCCCGCCGACGATCAGCGCCGCTCCGGCCCACAGGTACCAGGCGACGACGTGCGCGAACCGCCCGGCCAGGGCGCCGCGCCCGCGCAGGGCCAGCACGGCGATGTGCGCGGCGACGACGCCGACGACCGCCGCCGCGCCGCCGACCGCGACCCACGGGAACCCCTCCGCGACCCCGCACAGCACCGCGACGATCCCCGCGTTCAGGGCCGCCAGCCGCGTCACCGGCCACCAGTCCGGGGGCGGCGGGACGCGCAGCAGCGCCGACGCGAAGTGCTCCGTCCAGGTCACGATGGCGTTGGTGACGGCGCCCAGCAGGAACAGGTGGACGAGCAGCCATTGCGGCACGGGCAGCTCGTGCCGGACGAGCGCGGCGACGACGGTCAGCGCCAGCCACACCAGCACCGCCCCGTTGGCGACGGCGTGCCACACGGACCGGGAGCGGCGGGGCGAAGGGGACGGCCCCGCCTTCGGGCGCACACCGATGGACGTCATGACCGTTCCCTTCCGGCCGCCCGCGATGGCGTTCGTCCGACCGGCCGCGAGGCGGCCCTGTCGACCGGCCGCGAGGCGCCCCTGTCGACCAGCCGCGAGGCGGCGAAGGCGCAGCCGCCGAACAGCAGGAGGGCCACCTCGCCGAGCACGCCCCCGGTCGCCCGCGCGGCGGAGACCCCCGCCAGGTCGCCAACGACCCGGACGACGAGCGACACGTGCAGCAGTACGAGCGGCGCGTACAGGACGGGGTGGTACGGCAGCCGGACCCGCAGCACGGCGGGCAGGATCACCGGCGCGTGCCCGAACACCATCGAGATCACGAAGCCGAGGAACACCGCGTGCAGGGCGGCGTCGTAGAAGCCCGTGGAGGCGGGGCGTCCGGCGGCGAGCCAGATGGCGCCGGCGACGGCCAGCCAGGCGTACCCGGCGAGGAGGCAGGCGGCGGCGAAGCGGGGCAGGCCCGTCCCGCGGACGGTGCGGCGCGCGATGTCGTGGACGGCGAGCCAGCCGGCCAGCGCGACCATGCCGAACCCGGTGAGGCGCCAGCCGGGCTCCGGCCACCAGACGGAGACGGCGGCGCCCGCGCCGACGAGCGCCGCCGCGGCGACGAGGCCGTCGGAGGCGCGGCGGCCGAGGAAGGCGACGCGGGCGAGTTCGAGGCGCTCCCCCGCGATCGTGAGGATGAGGAACGCGGCGAGCCACGGGACGATCTCGCCGACCGTCCGGCCGCCGATCCACAGCAGGCCGCCGGCGTACCAGGCGACGGCGCCCGCGGTCTGGACGGCGAGGTCGCGTCCCGTCCGGCGGCCGAGGACCGCGATGTAGACGGCGACGAGCCACCCGCCGGCGGCGGTGAGCAGCAGCCGTCCGGGGGCGGCGAACCCGGCGGCGGTGAGGAGGCCGCCGGCCGCGGCGAGCGCGGGGGACGCGTAGGCCCAGGGGCGGCCGAGGGCGACGGAGCGTTCGAGGGAGATCAGGGTGCCGAGGAACCCGAGGGCCATCAGCGGTCCGTGCTGCTGCGCGAAGGACGTGCGCGGCAGCGGGACGTCGAGGTCCAGCAGGCCGAGGGCGCCCCAGAGGGCGGTGAGAAGGGACAGCAGCGCGCCGGCGAGCAGCGGGAGCCGGCGCGCCGCCAGACGGGGTGCGGCCCGGGGGTGACGGCCGCGTACCCCTGTGACCTGATTCTCCATGACCGCTATTATAAATACAAGTAGTGTTGTGAAAAACAGGGGACTGAGGAGTGCTCATGACCACATCGACCGCGAGCCCGCAGCAGGAGACGGTGCGGGCCATCCTCGACCACCACGAGCGCCTCGGCCGGACCATGGCCGACCACACGCTCACCATCGCGCGCGCCGCCGACCAGCTCACCGCGCCCTACGACCGGCGCGACAAGCTCGTCGCGTTCTGCGCGGACGAGATCATCCCGCACGCCGAGGCCGAGGAGCGGACCCTCTACAAGGCCGCCGAGGACCTGCCGGAGGCCCGCCTGCTGCTGCGCGCGATGCTGCGCGAGCACGTGGTCCTGCGGGAGAAGGTGGCGGAACTCGCGGCGGCCCGGACGCCGGCGGAGGCGGTCGGCGCGGCGGCCGCGGTCAACGCCCTGTTCCAGTCGCACCTGGCGAAGGAGAACGACCTGATCCTGCCCGCGCTCGTCGACGCGGGCGTGAACCTCGGCGCCCTCCTGGACGGCATGCACGAGATCCTCGGCGGGCACGCGGCCGAGGGCGCGGCCGCCGACGACGGCCACCACTGCACCTGCGGCGGGCACGACGCCCACCCCGGCGTGCCGGGCGCGACCGCCGAGGTGGCGGAGGGCGAACTCGACGTGCGGGTCCTCGCGCACGGGCAGCGCCACGGGCAGATCTTCGCGACGTTCGAGGCGCTGGCGCCGGGAACGGCGTTCGTCCTGGTCAACGACCACGACCCGAAGCCGCTCTACTACCAGTTCGCCTCCCAGTACCCCGGCGAGTTCGGCTGGGAGTACGAGGAGTCGGGCCCGGAGGTCTGGCGCGTCCGCATCGGCCGCCCCTGACCGTCCCCGGAAGCACGCCTGACGGCCGCGGCGCGGTGGCCGTCAGGCGTTCTCCGTACCCGGACGCCTACCGGGGGTCGTAGGCGAGGTTCGGGGCGAGCCAGCGCTCCGTCTCGGCCACCGGCAGGCCGCAGCGGGCCGCGTAGTCCTCGATCTGGTCCCTGCCGACGCGGCCGACCGTGAAGTAGCGGGCCGCCGGGTGCGCGAAGATCAGGCCGCTGACGCTGGCGGCGGGCGCCATCGCGAACGACTCGGTGAGCTTCATGCCGAGGCGGCCGGCGTCCAGCAGGTCGAACAGCGTCCGCTTCAGGCTGTGGTCGGGGCTCGCCGGGTAGCCGAGCGCCGGGCGGATGCCGCGGAAGCGCTCGGCGTGCAGGTCCGCGAGGTCGGGCACGGCGCCCGGCTCGAACCAGGCGCGGCGGGCCTCCAGGTGGATGTACTCGGCGAACGCCTCGGCGAGCCGGTCGGCGAGGGCCTTCACCATGATCGCCTTGTAGTCGTCCTTCTCCTCCTCGTACTTCGCGGCGAGGTCCTCGGCGCCGAGGATCGTCACCGCGAAGCCGCCGAGGTGGTCGCCGGACGGGGCGATGTAGTCGGCGAGGCACCGGTTCGGGCGCCCCTCCGGCTTGGACGTCTGCTGCCGCAGCATCGGGAACCGGACGTCCGGCAGGACGATGTCGTCGCCCTCGGAGTGCGCGGGCCAGAACGCGTAGGCGCCGGACGCCTCGAACGAGCCGTCCGCGACGATCTGGTCGAGCAGCTCGTTGCCCTCGTCGAACAGCTCGCGCGCGACGGGCTGGTCGAGGATCGCCGGGTACTTGCCCTTCAGCTCCCAGGCGAGGAAGAAGAACTGCCAGTCGATCATCTCGCGGAGCGCGGCGATCTCCGGCTGGACGATCCGGGCGCCGGTGAAGTCCGGCACCGGCAGGTCGCCGAAGTCGACCGTCTCGCGGTTGGCGCGCGCCTTCCCGATGGTGAGCAGGGGGCGGCGCTGCTTGGTCTCGTGCAGCTCGCGGAGCCGGGCCTGCTCCTTCAGGTTGGCGGTGTGGAGCGCGGCGGCGCGGTCGTCGTCGAGGAGGTCGGAGACGACGCCGACGACGCGGGACGCGTCCAGGACGTGCACGGTCGTCGCCTCGTAGGCGGGCGCGATCTTCACGGCGGTGTGCTGGCGGGAGGTGGTCGCGCCGCCGATGAGCAGCGGCAGCCGCATGCCGCGGCGCTCCATCTCGGCGGCGACGGAGACCATCTCGTCCAGCGACGGGGTGATCAGCCCGGACAGCCCGACCGCGTCGGCGTTCTCGGCGATCGCGGCGTCCAGGATCCTGGCGGCGGGGACCATGACGCCGAGGTCGATGACGTCGTAGTTGTTGCAGCCGAGGACGACGCCGACGATGTTCTTGCCGATGTCGTGCACGTCGCCCTTCACCGTCGCGAGGACGATCTTGCCCTGGCCGCGGTCCTCGGTGACGCGGCCGGCGCGGAGGGCCTCCGCCTTCTCCTCCTCCATGAAGGGCTCCAGGTAGGCGACCGACCGCTTCATCGCGCGGGCGCTCTTCACCACCTGCGGCAGGAACATCTTGCCGGACCCGAACAGGTCGCCGACGACCTTCATGCCGTCCATCAGCGGGCCCTCGATGACGTCGAGCGGACGGGCGGCCTTCTGCCGGGCCTCCTCGGTGTCCTCCTCGATGAAGTCGACGATGCCGTGCACGAGGGCGTGCGAGAGCCGCTGCTCGACCGGCGCGTCGCGCCAGGACAGGTCGACCTCCCGGACGGTGCCCTTGCCCTTGACGGTCTCGGCGAACGACACGAGCCGGTCGGTGGCGTCCGGGCGGCGGTCGAACAGGACGTCCTCGACCAGTTCGAGCAGGTCGGCGGGGATGTCCTCGTAGACGGCGAGCTGCCCGGCGTTGACGATGCCCATGTCGAGCCCGGCCCGGACGGCGTGGAGCAGGAACGCCGAGTGCATCGCCTCGCGGACGACCTCGTTGCCCCGGAACGAGAACGACAGGTTGGAGATGCCGCCGCTGGTGCGGGCGCCGGGGCAGCGCTCCTTGATCCTCGGCAGCGCGTCGATGAACGCCTTCGCGTAGCCGTTGTGCTCCTCGATGCCGGTCGCGACGGCGAGGACGTTCGGGTCGAAGATGATGTCCTCGGCGGGGAAGCCGATCTTCTGCGTGAGCAGGTCGTAGGCGCGCCCGCAGATCTCGACCTTGCGGTCGGCGGTGTCGGCCTGGCCCGTCTCGTCGAACGCCATGACGACGACGCCGGCGCCGAAGTCGCGGACCCGGCGGGCCTGCGCGAGGAACGGCTCCTCGCCCTCCTTGAGGCTGATCGAGTTGACGACGCCCTTGCCCTGGACGGTCTTCAGCCCAGCCTCCAGCACCGTCCACCGCGAGCTGTCCACCATGATCGGGATGCGGGCCGCCTCGGGCTCGGTCGCGATCAGGTTCAGGAACGTCGTCATCTCCCGCTCGCTTTCGAGCAGGTCGGCGTCCATGTTGACGTCGAGGAGGTTCGCGCCGCCGCGCACCTGCTCCATCGCCACGTCCACCGCGGCCTGGTGGTCGCCGGCCTCGATGAGCTTGCGGAACCGCTTGGAGCCGGTGACGTTGGTGCGCTCGCCGATCATGATGAAGCCGGTGTCGGCGCCGATCTCGAACGGCTCCAGGCCGCTGAACCGGCTGGCCTTCGCGGGCCGCGCCACCTCGCGCGGCGCGAGCCCGCGCACCGCCTCGGCGATCTTCGCGATGTGCGCGGGACCCGTCCCGCAGCAGCCGCCGACCAGGTTGACCAGGCCGGACTCGGCGAAGTCGCGCAGCAGGGCGCCGGTCTCCTCGGGCGTCTGGTCGTAGCCGCCGAACGCGTTGGGCAGGCCCGCGTTCGGGTGGCTGGCGACGTAGGTGCCGGCGATCCGCGCGAGATCCTCCACGTGGGGGCGCATCTCCGTCGCGCCGAGGGAGCAGTTCACCCCGACGGCCAGCGGCTCGGCGTGCTCGATCGACCGCCAGAACGCCTCGACGGTCTGCCCGGACAGCGTCCGCCCGCTCAGGTCGACGATCGTCACCGAGATCCACAGCGGCAGCTCGGGGGCGACCTCGCGGGCGGCGGCGATCGCGGCCTTCGCGTTCAGCGTGTCGAAGATCGTCTCGATCAGCAGCAGGTCGGCGCCGCCCTCGGCCAGGCCCGCGATCTGTCCCGCGTAGGCGTCCTTGACCTGGTCGAACGTGACGGCGCGGTAGGCCGGGTCCTCGACGCGGGGGGACAGCGACAGGGTCACGTTGAGCGGCCCGACGGAGCCGGCGACGAACCGGCCCCCGTACTCGTCGGCCGCCTGGCGGGCGAGGCGGGCGCCCTGCACGTTCATCTCGTGCACCAGGCTCTCCAGGCCGTAGTCGGCCTGGCCGATGCTGGTCGCGGTGAACGTGTTGGTCGTGGTGATGTCGGCGCCGGCGTCGAGGTACTGCCGGTGGACGTCGAGGACCACGTCCGGGCGGGTCAGGTTCAGCAGGTCGGGGTCGCCGGTGACGTCCTTCGGGTGGTCGCCGCCGACGCGGTCGCCGCGGTAGTCCTCGGGCTTCAGGCCCGCGCCCTGGAGCATCGTGCCCCAGGCGCCGTCCAGCACCGCGATCCGCTGCTCCAGCAGCTCGCGCAGATTCGTGTGGGTCATGGTTTTCGAGCACCTCCCAGTTCATATGGGAGGCGCCCTTGCTTGAGTCTGTGTCTCGGGCCGAGCGTGGCGGACTCTCGCCCGTTGCAGCGCCTCTCGGCCTGTACCGAGATTACCTTCCCGGGATCCGGTGTGTCAGTCGCGTCCCACGATGCGGGAAGGATCGGGCGACGCGGGAAGGATCAAGGCATGCGAGTACGACCGATCTCGCCCTCGCGCGCGGTCGCCGAGCTGTCCGAGCGGATCGCCGCGGCGGGGCGCGGGTCATGGCTGCGGGTCGCGGTCGACGGCGCGCCGCCTGCGGCTCCGTGGGATCTCGCCGACGCGCTCGTCGCGCCGCTGCGCGCCCTCGGACGGGACGTCGTCCGCGTCTCGGCGCGCGACTTCCTGCGTCCGGCGTCGCTGCGCTACGAGTTCGGACGGGACGACCCGGACGTCTTCTACGACGCGTGGCTCGACGTGAACGGGCTGGTCAGGGAGGTGCTGGCGCCGCTCGCGCCGGGCGGCACCGGGAAGGTGCTGCCGAGCCTGTGGGACGCGGCGCGCGACCGCGCGACTCGGGCGCGGTACGTGTCCCTCCAGCCCGGCGGGGTCTGCCTGCTCGACGGATCACTGCTGCTCAATCGGGGTCTGCCGGTCGACGTGACCGTCCATCTGGCCCTCTCTCCCGGCGCCCTGGCCCGCCGCATGCCGGATGACCGGATCTGGACGCTGCCCGCCTACGCGCGCTACGAGACCGAGGCGGACCCGCTCCGCAGCGCCGACATCGTCCTGAAGATGGACGACCCGGACCGTCCGGCGCTGGTCACCGACGTTCAGGGCCGCCACTCCTCCTGATAGGCGGGGTGCGTCGCGTACGGGAGGGCGAGGAGCCGGAGCACCGATTCGCGGACGGACTGCGCCGCTTCGAGGTCCGGCGTGCGGCCGCCCTGGCCGAGGATCCAGGCGGTCTTCTCGTAGTCGTCGACGATCTGGCGGCGGGCGGCCGCCTCGGCGAGCGTCCGGGCCGGGTCGTGGCGGGCGATGTGCTCGGCGTAGGCGTCGTTCTCCGCCTTCGCGACGTGGGCCGGGTCGCCCGTGTCGACGCCGACCGTCCCGGAGGGCGCGGCCCGCCAGGGGGCGGACGCGCAGTCGCGGGCGATCTGCTCGTCCCTGGCCAGCCGGGCGCGGAGGAACTCCACCAAGTCCATGGGGCCATCCTGCCCTCTGCGAGAGCGGGACGGCCCCGACGGTTCCGCGGCGACCGGAATCAGGCGGCGCAGTTGCCGGTGACGGGCTTGCCGGCGAACCGGTCGGCGAGGAACGTCATCGCGTCCGGCTCGCTCCAGAGCATGCCGGTGGCGTGCTCGGCGAACGTGTAGGTCTTCCAGGTCACGTTCGCGCCCTTCGCGCACCACGCCTTGTGCAGCGTGTCGGCCTGCCCGAACGGGATGATCTCGTCGTAGACGGCCTGCGTCTGCAGCACCGGGACGGCCGGGGCCGTCCCGCCGAGCTTGTTCGCGTTCAGCCGCTGCTGCCACTCGGGCGTGCTCAGCGGGTCGCTGGACGTGTAGTCGCTGATCTTCTTGAAGAGCGTCCCGGCGAGCGTGCCGATGCCGTCGACGCTGACCAGGCAGAGGTGCTCGGCCTTCCGCAGCAGCTCGCGGCCGCTGTCGTTCAGGTACTTCTCCAGGTCCAGCTCGGGGTAGGCCGCGTCGTAGCCGACGGCCGCCATGAACATCAGGCCGACGAACGGGGAGCCGTCCAGGCCCTTGGCGACGGCGAGGAGGTCCGCCGGGACGCCGCCCGCGAAGACGCCCTTGAGGTCGAGGTCGGGGGCGTACGTCTGCGCCAGCTCGGCCGCCCAGCCCGTGGACGTCCCGCCCTGCGAGTAGCCCCAGAGGCCGACCGGCGCGCCGCCGAGGCCCGCGTCCGGGAGCCGCTGCGCGGCCCGCGCCATGTTCAGCACGGCCTTGCCCTGCGACCCGCCCACCTCGTAGGTGTGCTGGCCGGGCGTGCCGAGGCCCTCCATGTCGGTGACGGCGACGGCCCAGCCGCGGCTGAGCGCGTCGGCGACGAAGAACTCCTCGTAGTCCATGCCCTGGGTGAGGGTGTAGGACGGGGCGCACGCGTCGCCCAGGCCCCGCGTCCCGACGCCGTAGGAGACGAGCGGGCGCTTGCCCTGGCCCGTCCACGCCTCGGTCGGGACGAGCACCGTGCCGGACACGGCGGTCGGCCGGCCCTGCACCGTCTCCGACCGGTAGAGGACCTGCCACGACTTGACGCCCTCGTACGGCGAGTGGTTGACCGGGTCCATGGTGAACACGGACGGCCGCGACCGGATGACGTCGCCGGGAGCGCCCGCCGGGAGCGGCTCGGGCGGCGTGTAGAACGGATCCTCGGCCGGGGGTCTGCTGTCCTGCGGCGCTGCTGCGGCGGTGCCCTGCAAGGCGGCCGCCGCCATGGCGATCCCGAGGCAGGACGCCGCCGCGGCGCGCATGACCCGGCGGACGGAGATGGACATGGCGGGTAACCCTTCGTCGTCGCACCTGCCGTCGGCGTGACGGCTACCCGACCGTAACGTAATTGGACACTTACTCCAATGAGGCTCGGGATACATCGGAGCGGCCGGTTTTGTCTCCACCTGACAAAACAGCGCCCGACAAAACGGCACCTGACGAAGCGGCTCGGCCGGGGCCGCTACTTGGCCCCCACGCCGCACAGGTAGTAGCCGCCGCCGGCGCCGATGGTCCCCGTGGACGGCTCCGGGCGCCACTCGTCCAGCCGGACGAGACCGGGCTCCAGGAGCGTCCAGCCGTCGAAGAAGGCGAGCAGGCGGTCGCGGGAGCGGTGCGTCATGCCCGTATTGGCCCTGCCGTAGACGCTGACGGAGTTGTCGGTCACGTCGTCGTCGCCGGTGATGTGGGAGATCACGACATGGCTGCCGGGCGCGAGCGCGTCGCGCAGCGCGGCGACCGCCGCGTACGGGTCCTCGTCGTCGCCGAGGCAGTGCAGCATCGACAGCAGCATCAGGCCGACCGGCTCGCCGAGGTCGATGGCGTCGCGGAGGGCGGGGTCGGCGAGCAGCGCGCCGGTGTCGCGCATGTCGTGCCGCAGGACGATCGTCGCGTCGTCGGTGGCCGTCAGCGCGCGGCCGTGCGCGGCGACGACCGGGTCGTTGTCCACGTAGACGACCCGCGCGTCCGGGACCAGCGGCCGGACGACCTCGTGGACGTTCCCCTGGGTCGGGAGCCCGGTGCCGATGTCGAGGAACTGCCGGATCCCGGACAGGGCGAGGTGGCGGGCCGCCCGCTGCATGAACCGGCGGTTGTGCCTGGCCAGGACGGGCGTGAACGGCGCGGCGTGCAGGATCTTCTCGGCGGCCTCGCGGTCGGCGGCGTAATTGTCCTTGCCGCCGAGGTAGTAGTCGTACATCCGCGCGACGTTCGGTATCGAGGGGTTCAGCTCGTCCACAGGGCTCCCTTTGGTCCGAGTCGCATTATGCCGCGCGGCCACTGCCGCCGTAGGGGACGTTTCCGCATTGCGGCCCGCGGTGTTTCACGGCGAGGGGGCGGCCGTCGTGCGGCCTTTCCAGGCGCCGCCGCGGCCGGCGCGGTGGCGGCGCGCGGAGTCGACCGTCATCGCGGCGTACATCAGCGCGATCGCGGGCAGGGCGACGGCCCGCAGCGGCGACAGGCGGTAGAAGCGCAGCATGGGGACGAAGGTGAGCGTCATGATCGTCCAGGCGAGGGCGGCGGCGGTGAGCGCGACCGGTGCGGGGCCGGCGACGGCCGCCGCGAGCGTTGCGGCGGGCGGGACCGCGTAGAGGAGGAGCAGGCCGAGGACCGTGCCCGCCAGCAGGGCCGGGGAGTAGCGCAGCTGGTGGTAGGCGCTGCGGACGATCATCGTCCACAGGTCGGCGAGGCGGGGGTAGGGGCGGCGGCTGACCACGTCCCGGCTCAGGTCGAGGCGGCAGCGCCCGCCGGCGCGCTTGACCAGGCGCCCCATCGCCACGTCGTCGATCAGCGCGCCGCGGATGGCGGCGACGCCGCCCGCCCCCTCCAGCGCGGCGCGGCGGACGAGCATGCAGCCGCCGGCCGCGGCGGCGGTGCGCGACCCGTCGCGGGTGACGCGGCGGAACGGGTAGAGCTGCGCGAAGAAGTACACGAAGGCGGGGACGATCACCCGTTCCCACCCCGTGCGGACGCTCAGCGTCGCCATCTGCGACACGAGGTCGCGGCGGCCGGCGACGGCCTCGGCGACGAGCCGCCTCACGGTGCCGGGCGCGTAGGCGATGTCGGCGTCGGTGAAGAGGTAGTAGTCGGGTTCGCCGGCCGCCCGGACGCCCTCCGACATGGCCCACACCTTGCCCGCCCACCCGTCGGGGCGGTCCCGCGCGGAGACGACGTGCCCCGTCAGGCGGCCGGCGGTCTCGGCGGTGCCGTCGCCGCTCTGGTCGTCGACGACGACCACGCGGAAGGCGCCCGGATACTCCTGGGCGAGCAGCGTCGGCAGGGTCTCGGGGAGGACGGCCGCCTCGTTGCGGGCCGGGACGACCGCCGCGACCTCCGGCCATTCGAGTGGATCGTCCTGTTCCGGCAGGCCGGGTCCGGTTCGCCAGAAAGCGCCGTGGGCGAGGGCCAGATACAGCCATCCGGCCAGTGCCGCCAGCGCCAGAACGTCCACGATCACCACGGTCCGCAGCGTCGCACCGCGCCGGGGCGGCCGTCCACCGGCCACGTCGGGCGGCGCGCCGAACGCTAAAGTCACGCGGATGGACGATGTCCTCTGGAAGGCCGCCGACAAGCTGCGGGGGGCGGTCGACGCGGCGCAGTACAAGGACTTCGTTCTCGGGCTGGTGTTCCTCAAGTACGTCTCCGACTCGTCCGGCGACGGTGGCTTCGTCGTGCCGGCCGGTGCGCGCTGGGCGGACCTCGCCGGAACGTCCGGGGGCCTCGGCGGGCGGATCGACGCCGCCATGGACGCGGTCATGCGGGCCAATCCCCCGCTCGACGGCGCGCTTCCGAAGATCTTCGGCGGCGTGGACGAGCGGCGGCTCGGCGAACTCGTCGGACTGATCGGGGAGGTCAGTTTCGGCGGGAGGGCCGCGCGGGACGTGCTGGGCGAGGTCTACGAGTACTTCCTGGACAAATTCGCCCGCGCCGAAGGGAAACGCGGCGGCGAGTTCTATACGCCGCCCAGTGTGGTGAAGCTGCTCGTCGAGATCCTGGAGCCTTTCAAAGGACGGGTGTACGACCCTTGCTGCGGTTCCGGCGGCATGTTCGTCCAGGCGGAGAAGTTCGTCCTGAGCCATCGGGGGCGGCTGGACGACATCGCCGTGTACGGGCAGGAGGCGAACGAGCGCACATGGCGGCTCGCGAAGATGAACCTCGCCGTCCACGAAATCGCGGGTGACATTCGCCGCTCGGACACCTTCCACGCGGACGCCCATCCCGGTCTCCAGGCCGACTACGTGCTGGCCAATCCCCCGTTCAACATGTCGGACTGGTATCGCGACATCGGTGACCCGCGCTGGCGGCACGGCGTCCCGCCCGCGGGGAACGCCAATTTCGCGTGGCTCCAGCACATCATCTCCAAGCTCGGTCCCGGCGGCCGCGCGGGCGTCGTGATGGCGAACGGCTCGATGTCGTCCCGGCAGTCGGGCGAGGGCGCAATCCGCGCGGCGCTGGTGGAGGCGGGCCTGGTGTCGTGCATGGTCGCGCTGCCGGACCGCCTTTTCCGCAGCACCCCCATTCCGGCGTGCCTCTGGTTCTTCGACCGCGCCCCGCAGGACCGGGTGCTCTTCATCGACGCCCGGAGCATGGGGACGATGGTCGACCGCACCGAACGCGTCCTCACCGGCGACGACATCGCCCGGATCGCCGGGGCGTACCGTTCCTGGCGGGGCCCCGGCTACGCGGACGTCCCGGGTTTCTGCCATTCGGCCGGCCTCGGCGAACTCCGGGCCAACGACCACGTCCTGACGCCCGGCCGGTATGTCGGCCAGGCCCGCGAGGACCCCGGCGGCGAACCGGCGGCCGCGACGGTCGAGCGCCTCACCGCGGAGCTCTTCGCTCATTTCGAGGAGTCGGCGCGTCTCGACCAGGTCGTCCGGACGGAACTGGGCCGCCTGAATGGCTGACGTGACGCTCGGCGAGATCGTCGCCTTCTCGAACGGGAAGTCGCGCCCCGCCGAGGGCTCCGCCTACCGGACGTACGGAGCCAACGGCGTCATCGGCACGGCCGGCGATTTCAACGCGGGCCCCGACAGCACCGTTGTCGGGCGCGTGGGTTCCTATTGCGGGGCCGTCCATTACACCACCGAACCCTGCTGGGTCACCGACAACGCCATCATCGCGGCCCCGAAAGAGGGGGTGAATCCGCGCTACGTCTACTACCTCCTGAAAAGGCTCGCGCTGAACCGCCATCGCATCGGCTCCGGGCAGCCCCTCCTCACCCACGGGATCCTGAACCGCCTCACCACCGCCCGCCGCACCAGGGCGGAGCAGGATTCGGCGGCGGCCGTGCTCGGTGCCCTCGACGACAAGATCGCGGTGAACGACCGCATCGCCGCCGGCGCCGACGCGCTGATCCGCGCCCGCTACGCGACGTTCGCCGCCCGCCCCGCGGCGCGGGTCGGCGACATCGGCGAACTCGTCCGCCGCCACGTCCCTCCCGGGCAGATCGGGAACGCGAACTACATCGCGCTGGAGCACATGCCGAAACGCCGCATGTGGCTGCCGACGTGGACCGACGCGTCCGGCGTCACCAGCGCGAAGGGACGCTTCGCGGCGGGCGACATCCTCTTCGGCAAGCTCCGCCCCTACTTCCACAAGGCCGGGCTGGCGTTCGTGGACGGCGTCGCGTCGACCGACATCCTCGTCGTCCGGCCGAAGGACCCCGGCCACCGCGGCTGGCTCCTCGCCGCCCTCGCGAGCGACGAGATGATCGCCCACGCGTCCGCGGTCAGCGACGGCACCCGCATGCCGCGCGCCGGCTGGTCCGACATCGCCGCCTTCGAGGTCCCCTGGCCGGGAGACGCCGGGGCCCGGGAGTTCACCGCGTTCGTCGCCCCCCTCGCCGCCCGCGTGCGAGCCGCCGCGGCCGAGACCGCGACCTTGGCCGCCCTCCGCGAGACCCTCCTCCCCCGCTTGATTCCCTGAGAAGACAAATCGGGATACGAACGGCAAGGGTGCGCACTTGATTCCTCGTGCGGACGCGGCGGATCTTCCGCGGCCTCGAAACCTACGGCGAGGGGCTCCGTCCGCGAACGCGCCGCCGTCCCCGCCCGCTGCCGGGTGAGCCCCAACCTCGGCACCGGGATCATCTGGGGGCACGCCATGGCGCACGCGGACCTCGAATTCGTCCGCCGCCCCACGCAACGCGACATGGACCAGCGCCTCGCCGCCGGCTGGCGGTCCCCCTGGAAGGGGGGCCCGCAGCTGCGCGTCCGGGTATCGGACGGGTCATGGCGCGAATTCCGGTCGGCCTGCGCCGAGCCGCCCGTCCTCTACACCCGGGAAGGCGACCGGATCCGCCTCTTCGCGGGCGCGGGCCAATGGGAGCTCAGCGCGGGCGACGGCACCCTGAAAGCGGCCGGGCGGGCCGAGAGGCCCGCGTCCGAACTGCTGGAGACGTGGCTCTCGTCCCGGCGCCGCAGGGACCCGCCCGCGGTTTCTGCCCCGCCGTCGTCCAGCGCGGCTGAAACCGGTGCATGATCGAAGGGTGGAATATCTGCTCAGCAACCGGCAGGTCGAGGCCGGGACGCGGTTCGCGGCGATCTCGGAGCTGTTCGACGCCTGGACGTTCCGGCACATGGACGACATCGGGGTCGGCCCCGGCTGGAGGTGCTGGGAGGTCGGCGCGGGCGGGCCGTCCGTCCCCGCCTGGCTCGCCGGACGCGTCGGCGCGTCCGGCCGCGTGCTGGCGACCGACATCGACGTGTCGTGGCTCGGCGACGCGCCGGTCGACGTCCGGCGGCACGACATCGTGCGGGACGAACCGCCCGAGGGGCCGTTCGACCTCGTCCACGCGCGGCTGGTCCTGGTGCACCTGGCCGACCGGGACGCGGCGCTGCGGACGATGGCCCGCAGCCTGCGCCCCGGCGGGTTCCTGCTCGTCGAGGACGCCGATCCGGAGCTCCAGCCGCTCGCCTGCCCCGACGAGCGCGGGCCCGCAGAGCGGCTCGCCAACAGCGTCCGGCGGGGCTTCCGCGCACTGCTCGCCGAGCGCGGCGCGGACCTCGCCTACGCCCGCAGGCTCCCCCGCCTGCTGCGCGACGCGGGCCTGACCGGCGTCCGCGCCGACGCGTACTTCCCGATCGCGTCCCCAGCGTGCGGGGTGCTGGAGACCGCGACCATCCTCCAGGTCCGGGACCGGCTCATCTCCGGCGGCCACGCCACCGGCGACGAACTCGACCGCCTCCTCACCGCGATCGCCGAAGGCGACCTGGGCCTGACCCTGGCCCCCCTCATCTCCGCCTGGGGCCGCACCCCCACCGCCTGACCCATGGCCGAGTCTGGGACGGCCTCCCGCACTCGGCTGCCGACGCCGGACGCGGCCCGTGGCGTCACGGAGCGTCATGGGCGCTGGGTGGGGGGAGGGGCTTGCGTGCGTGCAAGGGGCGGTGACTCGGGTGCGCGGGGTGCGTCAGAGTCTGAGTTGTTGAACTCCACGTCCGACTTCGATTTGGCCTGAGAACTCATGTTCGCTTACAGCCCGACACGGAGACGTGAAACCGACGCAGCCATGAACACTTCTGACGCGTCGCCCGGAGGAGCCGTGCTGGTTCCGGAACCTTCCCTCGAACTCGGCGTCCCCGCCGCCTGGAACGCCAACGGCAAGTCGTCCGGGCGGCTCATCGGGGAGATCGAACTCGCCGCGACGCCGCCGGCCGTGCGGCTCGCGCGGTCCTACGTGCGCGAACTCGTGGGGCAGCACTTCGGCGCCGACCGGTCCGACCTCGGCGACCTCGAACTGCTGACCAGCGAGGCGGTCACCGGCTCGGTGCTGCACGCGCGGCCGCGCCGGGACGGGACGATCATGCTGTCCGTCCTGCACCTCGACCGGTACGTGCGGGTCGAGGTCACCGACGGCGGGTCCCCGGCCGGGCAGCCGCGGCCGGCGGAGGAGCACCTGCCCGTCCACGGGCGCGGTCTCCTGCTGCTGCAGACGCTCGCCGCCGACTTCGGCGCCCACCGGGGCGGGGACGGGACGTCCACGTTCTGGTTCGGGATGGGCGTCCGGGACGGGTGGCGGCTGCCGTGACGCCGGGGCCGGCGTGCCGGGCGCGGGTGCGGGACGTCCAGGTGCGCAGGGGCTTCCTGGATCTCGCCGGCGCCGCGCCCGCCGCCCCGGGATGACGGGCCGCCATGGCCTCCGCCGCGCTCGCCGCCACCGGTGGCGGAACGGAAACCTCCCTTGATCGCCAACGACCGGCGGCCGGCGCCTCGCTAGGATCGGAGCGCCGACCAACGCCGCATCGAGGGCGAGTGATGACAGCGGACGGTACGCCGAAGTCCCTCTCCGACATCACCCGCGACATGGGCCTGAACATGTCCGATGTGGCGGCGTTCTCCGGGCTCGACGAGAGCACCATCTTCCGCCTGTGGGACAACGTCGAATGGCTCGACCGGATCAGCGGGCGGTCCTTGCAGAGCCTCATGTCGTCCGTTCCGGGGATCGCCGAGTACGCGATGGCGCACGCCGTCCGGAAAAGGCGCGACGGGCTCATCGGCGACCTGCACGCCGAAGGGCTCACCGTCGACCTGCACACCCTGGAGAACTCGGCCGTGGCGCAGCAGCACCTGCTGAACGCGCTGGAGGCGGCGCTGCACATCGTGCGGGGGCAGGCGACGCAGAAGACGTCCTCCTTCATCGCCCGGTTCTGGGGCCGCGAGCAGGACCGCGCCCTCGAGTCGATCTACTCCACCGAACCCGGCCGCGGGCTCCTGCGGGACCCGGGCAAACTCTTCGACGCGTCCATCGACCTGGCGCCCCGGCTGAACCGCAGGAGCTACTCGTTCCACTCGATCCTGGCGCTCAACATCCTCACCCACCAGGTCAGCAAGGTCACCGGGAGGCTGGAGGCCGACCTCGGCTTCGAAGTGCCCGGACGGCAGAGCGCGTTCATGATGCGCGGCGTCGTCATGGGGTCCCTGATCAGCTCGGACGACTTCGACCTCGCCGAGCGGTACCGCAGGGAACTGGGCGCCACGCCCGTCTACGCGGCGCTGGAGGAATGGTCATTCCCGACTTACACCAGAGACGGCCGGATCAGCAGCGACTTCACACTTCCGAGCTCCCTGTCGCTGCACAACACGGCCACCGAGGTGCTGCGCGAGATAGCGGTCTACAACGACGCCTACCTTTACTACCTGGTGTCGACGTACATCCCGCTGGCGCTGAAACGCGATCCCGCGTTCGGCGGCAAGGTCCGCGAGCTGATCCAGGCGCTGGAACTGCGCGCGGCCGACTGCCGGGACAGGACGACCAGACAGACGTGCAACACGCTGGTGCGGCGGCTGAAGGGCGTCGCCTGAGCCGGGTGCGGCACGGAGCATGGAGAGATGGGGAGCCGGTGGAGGACGCGGCGCAAGCCATGGCGAATCTGACGCGTGAAAGGTGGGAGGCCAACGCGCATTACTGGGTCAAGATCATCAGGGAGCGGCGCGACCGGTACCGGACCGAGCTGACCGACGCCGCCGTCCTCGACGCCATCGGCCCGTGCGCCGGCCTGCGCGTCCTGGACGCCGGGTGCGGCGAGGGCTACTTCTCCCGCCGGCTCTCCGGCATGGGCGCGGACGTCACCGGAGTGGACGACGCGCAGGGCCTCATCGACGCCGCCTCGTCGCACCCGTCCTGCGAGGCCGCCTTCACCCGCGCCAGCGTGTACGACCTCCCCATGGGCGACGCCCAGTTCGACCTCGTCCTCTGCAACCACCTGTTCAGCCACCTGCACGACCCGACCCGCGCGATCGGCGAGTTCGCGCGGGTGCTGAAGAGCGGCGGGCGGCTGATCCTGCTGACGCTGCACCCGTGCTTCTACATCGAGAACTCCGAGCACGGCGCGATGAACAGCGTGCCGGCGGCGCAGTACTTCGTCCCCCGGGGCATCGACCAGCGGTTCGAGGTGGACGGCCTGGAGTCCCCGTCGCTGATCACGAGCTGGCTCCGGCCGCTGGAGTACTACGCTGGAACGCTCCGAGACGCCGGGTTCGTCATCGCGGACCTGCGCGAACCGCATCCGACGGAGGAGCAGCTCCGGGAGGATCCGTGGTGGCGCAAGGGCTTCCCCACGGCGATGTTCATGCTGCTGATCGCGGAGCGCCGCTAGGGTCGTCCCCATGGACGACGTGCCGCCCGGCCTGGCCGAGCATCCGGACAGGCTCCGGTGGAACGCCAAGTACGGGGACGCTCCGGCCCTGTCGTCCGCCCATCCGCTGGCGGAGCGGGCGCTGGCCCTGCCGCTGCCGGACGGCGGGGTGCTCGATCTCGCGTCCGGGCCGTCCGGCAGCGCCCTGCTGGCCGCCGCCGCCGGACGCCGCGTGACGGCCGTCGACATCTCCGAGATCGCCCTCGACCGGCTCGGCGCGGAGGCGCGGCGGCACGGCCTCGACTCGCTGATCACGCCCGTCCAGTCGGACCTGGGGGCCTGGCTGCCGGAGCCGCCCGGGTACGCGCTCGTCCTGTGCACCGGGTTCTGGGACCGGAGCGTGTTCGAGCGTGCGGCGCGGGCGGTGCTGCCCGGCGGCCTGCTGGGCTGGGAGGCGTTCACCGAGGACGTCCGCCGGGATCGTCCGCGCATCCCCGCCGAATGGTGCCTCGCACCCGGCGAGCCCGCCTCCCTGCTGCCGGACGGCTTCACCGTCCTCCACGAGGCCGACGACCCCCGCACCGCCAAGCGCCGCCTCCTCGCCCGCCGCTAATCCAGGTCGACGACGACCGGCGCGTGGTCGGACGGCCCCTTCCCCTTGCGCGCCTCCCGGTCGACATAGGCGGACCGGACGCGCCCGGCGAAGACGTCGTTCCCGTAGACGAGGTCGATGCGCATCCCCAGATCCTTATGGAACGCCCCGGCCCGGTAATCCCAGTAGGTATCTTGATGCACCTCCAGGGAGGCCCGGATGGCAGTGACCGAGAGTGACCTGATCCCCGTAGTGGACTACGCCCGCGCCAGCGCCGACAAGTCGAAGGACGAGCACACCGTCAACGACCAGAAGAAGGCCAACGAGCAGACGGCCGCCCGTCTCGGCTGCAAGATCGTTGGCAGGTTCTCGGACAACGACAAGTCCGCGATGAAGGACGGAGTCGTGCGCGAGGAGTTCGAGGCCATGCTTCGCGTCATCCGCGAAGGCAGGCTCCCGGACGGGACGCCGGTCTTGGGCTGCATCGTCACCGCCGACGACCGTCTCATCCGCAGGCCGGGAGACTACGAGCGTTTCGTTGACGCCCTCACCTACGAGGAGGGCAGGGTCTACGCCGACAAGCGAGGCTTCAAGGACCTCTACAGCGAAGACGTCGAGAGCATGGGACTCATGGGCGCGGTGATCTCCCGGATGGAGGTCAAGAAGACCCGCCGCCGCCTACGCGACTGGCACCGCGCCCGCGCCGGCGAAGGAGCCCTCACCCCAGGAGGCCGCCCGTTCGGATGGCAGGACGACCGGAAGACGCTCCACCCGATCGAAGCGCCCTTGATGCGTCAGGCCGTCGAGCGAGTCTTGGCAGGAGGGTCGGTCAGCGGAATCTGCACCGAGTGGAATCGCCGGGGCATCAAGACCCCACGCGGGAACGACTGGCATTACCGGACGGTGTCTCGCGCCCTGGTCAATCCCCGCCTGTGCGGCTTCCGCATGATCAGAGGCGAGTTGATCACCGACGAGCGAGGCGAACCGGTAGCGGGCCAGTGGGAGCCGATCATCACGCCCGACCAGTGGCGGGCGATTCACGCGCTCTTCGCCAACAGGCGAGGCAAGCTGGTGGGCCAGGACGGCACGGCCCTAAGCGCGATGCCCCAGGACTACCGCCAACACTCGTACCTCCTCAGCGGCATCGCGCGATGCGGCGTGATCCTGGCGGACGGCACGATGTGCGGCAAGGGCCTACGCGCCGGGGTCGTCAAGTCGGCGGGTTGGCACAGATACGCCTGCCACTCGCCATCCGTCGGGGGATGCGGACGCCTCACCCGTCGAGGGGACCTCGTTGACGAGTTCATCTCGGAGGCCGTTCTCGCCAAGTTGGAGGAGCGGAACGTCCGTTCAACGGGCATAGGCCCATGGCTGGGAGAGTACGAGCTGGAACAGAAGCTTGAACAGATGCAGGAGCTTCGCCAGCGGTTCGCCGCGCACAAGATCTCCAACAGCCTCTTCTTCGGCGAGGTCGAGCGCCTGGAGCCCGAGATCCACCGGCTACGGGCCGAACGCGAACAGCACTCCCTTGCCGCGCAACGGGCCGCCCAGGACGTGACCGACATCCGCCGCCGCTGGTACTCCGACACGGACGACGACCGGTTGGACGTGTCCCAGAAGCGAACCTACATCCGCGAAGCACTTCACGCCGTAATCGTCCACCCCGCAGGGAAGGGGCGACGCCCGTTCAACCCCGACTTGCTTGAGCCGGTCTGGCGCGAAGACTGACCCGCCCGCAAGCACGAGGCCCCGGACACGAAAACCGACCGGGGCCTTTGCTATGTGATCTGTGTCACTACTGGGCGGGTGCAGCCGGACGCCAGCGGACGCTACCGGACGCCAACGGTCACCAGCGGACAACCACACACACGCGCAGCCCCTACTGGCAAGGCGATCTCGCGGGTTTGATCTTCGTGTGCGCGTGGCACAGTTGAGACCGGAGCCGCATCCAGCGACTCCGAGACAAGCGAGTGGCGGACGGGGTCGGCTCCCGTCGCAGGGGTCCCGTGAGGTGACCTCGAACCAAGCGGAAAGCCGCAAAACACTAAATACACAGATCGCCAAGGTGGGCTCTTGGCACGCAAGACCGGGTGCGCGCCCGGGTGGGACTCGTCCCGCGAATAGCTACCTAAAACGAACAGCCCTGGCTAACACGGCACATAAAGAAAGCCACTCGCGCGAAGCACCTACCGGAACGAGTAGGCGTCAGCCTGCCCGCAAACCGGCGTGCCTTCAGTCCCGGAGATCGTCGCGCGCTCCCTAGCTGTGGCCAGGGAGAGGAGTCACGGGTTGAAGCCCAGCCCGGAAGCAGTCGCATGGGGAAAGCGTCAGGCCAGCACATCGCCGCACTGGTCAGACGCCAAGTGGAGCAAGATCGAAGCCATCTTCGGCGTGAAGCTACTCGTACCGGACGAGACCGAGCAGCAGGACCAAGAGAACGCCGAGACGATGCGGGACGCGGCATGAGCGCCCCGCAGATGCCCGAGCTACCGCCCGAGCTGGCGGCCGCCGTCCAGCGCGCCGCGATGCCGGACTTTGACCGCTGGCACCAGATGATCAAGTCCGCCGGAGGCTGCGAACAGCCCATCCGTCTACGCGGCGAACGCATCACCCTGGACGGCGAGACCGGCGAGCTGATCGAGTCCTACTCGACCGACGACGAGCCGACCGGCTACCTGATCACCGCGTGCGGGAACCGCCGCGCGTCCCGTTGCGCAGCCTGCGCCGAGGTCTACCGAGACGACACCTATCACCTGATCATCTCCGGATTGACCGGAGGCAAAGGCGTCCCCGAAGCGGTCAGCGACCACCCCCGCGTGTTCCTCACCCTGACCGCCCCCTCGTTCGGCGCCGTCCACGCACACCGAACCAAGGCCGGAAAGCCCCAGCCATGCCGCCCCAGACGAGACGACCCCCTATGCCCACACGGCCACCCGGAAGGATGCCGAGCCCGCCACCAGCCCGACGACCCGAGGGTGGGGCAGCCGATCTGCGCCGACTGCTACGACTATCCCGCCGCCGTCCTATGGAACGCCCACGCCCCCGAGCTATGGCGACGCCTGACCCTTACCGTCCCGAAGCTCATCACGGCTGAACTAGGCATCACCCACAAAGCCCTACGCGAACAGGCCCGCCTGTCCTACGCCCGAGTCATCGAGTACCAACGACGCGGCCTCATCCACTTCCACGCCGTTGTCCGCTTGGACGGGCCAGACGGCCCCGACCAGCCCCCACCCCCATGGGCCACCACCGAACTACTGGAGCGCACTCTCCGCACCGCCGCCGCACAGGTCGAAGCGCCGGCCCCGAGCCCGGATGACACAAGCCCGCCGCTCATCCTCCGATGGGGCCGCCAGCTCGACACCCAGCCCATCCAGGTAGCCGCCGAGCTGGACGGCATCGCCGACAGACACGTGGCCCGCTACGTCGCCAAGTACGCCACCAAGGGAGCCGAGGACTCCGGCACCGTAGACCGCCCCATCCGCTACGCCACCCAGATCAACTCACTCAAGGTCTCCGACCACGCCCGCCGCATGATCTGGACGTGCTTCACTCTGGCCGACCTGCCCGAGTACCACGACCTACGCCTACGCAACTGGGCTCACATGCTCGGCTACGGCGGACACTTCTCCTCCAAGTCCCGCCGTTACTCAGTCACCCTCACCGAGCTACGCCAGGCCCGCGCCGACCACGCCGCCCAAGCAGCCCGCCAGGCCACAGGCCAACCCGAACCAGACCCCAACCGCCCCACCGTGACGACCGGCCAATGGAAGTACCTCGGCAGCGGCCTCCTACACGGCGAACACTTCTGGGCCGAGCAAGCCCGCACCCGCATCCAACAGGCGAGAGCCATCCGCGACCAACACACAGAGCGTGACGAAGACCGGAAGTCAAGCTAGCCAGACCACCCGACGTCGAGGAGTTTCACTACAGAGTCAAGGGCGCCGCTCCGCGCCGCCGAGCACGCCGGACGCGCCTGGCCTATTCCGTCGCCCTCACCATGTTGTTCTCACACTCGGTCGACGGTCCTCTAACGACATAGTCGATTAAACACCAAGGCGCGCAGGCAACCTGTATCTTTCACCCTCATGAGCGACCAGTCGGGCCAGAGCGGGCAACCCGAGGGGGAACCTGCCCGCCAATCAGTCGATCCCCAAATCATCTCCGCGAGAATTACTTCCCGCAATGCAATTTTGGCTGCAGCAATAACAGCTCTTGCTGCCGTGATCGTGGCCATAATAGGACCCTGGGCTGCGGCCAAATTCAACAACAGCCCCGCCAGCAACGACGAGGTCAATACAACACCAGAAGCAAAGGCGACGTCATCACCAAAAGCCCAAGCTCCTAATGCCATTAAAGCACCGACATCAACGCCATCAAGCACCTCTCCAGCGTCCCAGGTTAGATTTTCCGGGAAGGTATCGATTACCAACCGGGGAGAAAGGGACATGGACACAAACCCTCCAATTACTGTCGAAGACTCGAACGGTGCCGGCGACTTTAGTATCAATATGTTTGACGCACGAGTCTACGCGAGCGAAGGAACAACTTGGGCCAAGTGGGAGTCGAACAGGAAGCCGTCTTACACTGACTGCGCGAACTACGCAGATGCTGCAGGCGTGACTGCAATGAAGACATACATAGGCGAAACATTTTGCTTCAGAACCAACGGAAATAGGGTCGGCCGCATGAAAGTAATCGAGGAACCTGACTGCTATTGCCAAATTTATAGTGCGACAATATGGGAGCGGCAGTAACGCGGCTCCAAATCAAGTGCTACACGCTATCCCGATCCCAACCTCGCCCATCCAACAGCCTGCCACAAAACACGCCCTCACGCGAAATTATCCTTCAAATGCTTCGACCCGTTCACGCGAGCACATAATCTTACTTGAGCACATTGGAGGCCAATAACTTCCTCATGAGCTTAAGCCGCTGGCCGGTTCCGGACTTGCACGGGGACCCCTCGCGGGGCCTCGGGACGGGCCATTGCGGGCAGGCAGGTGCTGCCCGTCCGCCGGTCGAGGCTACGAGGCCCCGCCCCCGCGCAAGTCCGGAACCGTCCAGCTTTAACGTGCGGGTTGCCCGACGCTTGGGATTTGATTTCGTCAGGTTGGAGCGCGGGGGCGGGTGCGTGGTTGGGCCCGTCCACCGCAGGGCGGGACCGTGGACGGCCGCCGCGCCTTGCGCGTGCGGCCTTGGGGGCCGTTCGCGGCGCGGCCCCGACCACCGCCCCGCCCCACCGTGGACGGCCCGCACGTACCGCACCGCGCAAGCTGAGGTAGGCCCCGCGCCAGGCAGGCCGCACAAGTGCCGGGCAGCGGCTTCTAGGCCGGAGACGCTGGAGACGGAATTGCCGACACGGCGCCGGCCGAACTCCCTTACGGTCGCCCCTCCGGGGTGACCTACGGCCATTCCGCAGGCCCCGACCATGTCAGCACGCAAGGGAAGCCGCGGCCCTCAACTCGCCGCATAGTAGGTGGCCCCGCCTCTCTACTCCGGGGGTGAAGCAGAGAGGCGGGGCGGCAGGTGACGAGCGACGGCCCGAACTCCCCAGCCAGGGCCGCACGTCACCGCCGAGAATGAGGAACGACCCCTGAGCCCCTGCCCCATGGAGGCGTCCCTCTTGTGGCTTACCAGGTGCCAGGGAACATGCAGTGCTTGAGAAGGTCTTCGACCTGTTCGGCAGCGGCTTTGACATCGCCGCAGGGAGCCAGGTAGCCGCGCCGCCCGCGCTCGGCGACGTGGTATCCCCACTCACCGCCCGGCACGGCCAGCACGACTATCCCGAGCCCGACGTGACCGTCGGGGCCGCTGGCGTAGACCCACAGCAGCGGCACCGTGAACCCCTGCGAGCGATAGAGCCGGACGAGACGCCACCCCCGAGGCTTCAAAGCCACGGCCAATAGGTTCAGGAACCTTTCCGCCGTAGCGCCGCCCCGGCACGTCCGCCACCGCAAGACGTGTCGCTCAACCTTGACGCTCAGGGGGCGCACTTGGTCCACAATCTGCCTGCCTTTCATGATCGGTCGGGTGATCCGCGCGCGCACCAGCGGCGGCAGCGGGGAGGAACTTCTGTTGAGGCCATGGCCAAGCCGCAGGGTTCTCGATCGCTTCCCGCAGCTCACGAGGGTTGGTCGCTTCCAGCAGCCGCGCCCCATGCGAGTACGGCACCATGGCCCACCACGCGCCCGTGGCATGCCCGTACCAGGTCACGACTCCGGACGAGGGCGACCTACCCATCGGCCTGCGCGGCGAGCTTGCCCTTAACCGCCACGACCACATCCGCCATGTGCGCGTCGTCGGCCGCAGCGATCGCACCGCCACCGGGGAAGGCGAACCACAGTTCACCACCGCAGACCGCTCGCTGATCACACCGCACCACCACCGGCGACCCGAACGCCGCCGGTACCGACAGCAGCGGATCGGACTCGGCCACCTCCACCGCGTACCCGTGCGACTTGAGCGCCTGCGCCAGCGCCCAGACGCGCAACCGGCGCGCCTCCGTAATCTCCGATGTTTCCGTTGTCATGAGCCGTCCTTCTGTCGAGTGCGGGGACAGAACGAAGCATCCGCAGCGCCGTCGAGATCGATTTCTGCCGATCTAGGTTGACGGCGACGTTTGCCGCACGTTCTATGGCTTTGAGCTTGTCTTTCTCGTCGGATCTCGCAAAGGCACCAGCCAGGGGGCCGGGGAGGGGCCAGACTTGGAGGAGGGAGGGGCCAGCGTGAGCAATGCAAAGCGGAAGAGGTTCGGGGCGTACCTCGCACAGTTGCGCCGGGACGCACGAAAGAGCCAGCGGCAGCTAGCGGAGACGTTGTGTCGGATCTCCGGAACCGCCTCAGTGACGCGCCACGAGATCAGCCGATGGGAGCGAGGCGACCGCGTTCCCGACGTATGGCTACCCGCGCTTGCGACGGCCCTGAGCGTTCCACTCGACACCCTTGAGCGCGGGGCGGCCCATGCACGAGGCGAGGACATCGGCACCGGGCCGCGTAGTCCGGCCGAGGCACTCGCCTATTTCCTGCCCGACCACGATGTTGGGCTCGGGCCTTTGGCGAGCAGTGCGGGACGCCGAGTCGGAGCGACCACCGCCGCCGCCCTTACCGACCGGGCGCACGGCTTACGGCTGGCAGACGACGTTATCGCCGGTGGCGATCTACTCGTCCCAGCGCTCAGGGAGTTGGACGGAGCCGTCCGGCTCTACCGAGAGACGACGCATTCCGAGGAGACCGGCCGCTCGCTCCTCAGCAGCATCGGAGAGATAGCCCAGATCGCCGGATGGATCGCCAGCGACGCGGGCGAGCACGACCAGGCCGCGCGTGCATACCGGCTCGGAGTCTCTGCCGCGCGAGAAGCGGGAGATCTCGCCCTCGTGGGCAACCTCGCCGGAAGCCTCGCCTACCAGCTTTCCAACACCGGCCACGAGGACGACGGGCTAAGCCTCGCCCAGGCTGCCCTAGAGGAGGCAGGCACGGACGCGCCCGCCAAGGCCCGCGCGCTCTTCCTTGACCGAGTCGCATGGGCACGCACCAAGGCGGGCGACGTCCAACCAGCGATGCGCGCACTCGCCGAGGCCCACGAAGCCATGACCGACGAGGACTCGCAGGAGTCCCCCGACTGGGCTTACTGGGTCTCTCCCGAGGAACTCGACGTGATGGACGCCCGCGTCTACACCGAGCTTCGTAAGCCGCTGCGCGCCGTCCCGCTTCTGCAAGAGGTGCTCAGCCGGTACGACTCGACGCACACTCGTGAGTTGGCTCTCTACCTCTCGTGGCTGGCTGTCGCCCTCGTGGACGCCAACGAGCCGGAGGAGGCCGCCATGGCGGCGCGACGGATGCTCGACCTCTCGTCCGACTTCGCCAGCGACCGGACGGCCCGGCGAGGCCGCATCGTCCTGACCAAGCTTGAGCCGTACCGAGACATCCCCGAGGTACGTGAGGTACTCGACACGTACGCGGCTTGAGTCCAGGAAGAACAGGACGTCAAAGCCCCCGCGCCAATCGGCCGGGGGCTTTCGTCTTGTGGCTTAAAGGTGCATCAAGGTACCTTCTAGTCCCAGTAGGTGTAGGGATGTGGGCCCTTCATGGGGGTGGGGACGACGTCGTGGAGGCCGATGTCGCGCAGTTCGGCCAGGGCTCGGCGTTCGGCGGGCGTGACGTGGGTGGAGCCGGCGAAGACCGACGGGTCCCAGACGTCGTCGTCGGTGGGGGCCACGTTGTAGTCGCCGGTCGCCATCAACGGAGTCTCCGGGGACAGTTCGGCGGCGAGCGCGTCGCGCAGGGCCGCGAACCATTCGAGCTTGTAGCGGTAGTGGGCCGACTCCGGGGTGCGGCCGTTCGGCGCGTAGAGCGACCAGACCCTTATACCGCCGCAAGTGGCGCCGATCGCGCGCGCCTCCGGCGCCAGCAGGACCGGCTCGCTGAGCTTGGCCTGGACGCCCTCGCCCCCGGCCCCCTCGGCGTCGGTCTCGCCCTCGTATACGGGCTCGCCCGGGAAGCCGTTGGAGACGTCCTCAATGCCGACCCGTGAAAGAACCGCGACACCGTTCCACCGGCCGTCGCCGTGCGCGGCGGTCTCGTAGCCGAGTTCGGCGACGTCTCCGGCCGGGAACCTGTCGGCGCGGCACTTGGTCTCCTGCAGGCAGACGACGTCCGGCTTCGTCTCGTCCAGCCAGGAGAGGAGGCGCGGAAGCCGGGCCTTCACCGAGTTGACGTTCCACGTCGCGAGGCGCATTCCCCCAGCCTGCCATCCGAGGGGCTCCACTCACCCCGGCCCCGGGGATATCCTGACTGCTTTCCGTCCCCCGCCCGGACGGGCACCGCGATCCGCGCGTGACCGGTAGATTGCGGTCCGGCCTCCTTTACACGGTTTTCACGCTGTGCTTAGCCCGGCCCTGGAAGGGTGGTCACGTTCGTGATGTCGTCTAGCCCGGAGCAAGTGAGGAACCATGTCCGAGGATGAAAAGCCCCGGGGCAAGCCGGTGGTCAAGGCGAAGGCGAAGATCCCGAACGCCCAGAGCATCCGCAGCCCCGAGTTCACCCCGCACGGCATCAGCGCCGGGCGCGGCAGCGGGCTGAACCGGCCGTCCGCCCCGTCCGCGCTGACCGCCAAGCAGGCGCGCAAGCGCCGGCTGATGATGATCGCCGGGATCGTGGTGGCCGCGCTGGCGGTCTCCGGCGGCGTCGCGTGGTGGGTCACGCGCCCCGGGCCCGCGCTGGAGGTGACGGGCAAGTTCGCGTCCGAGCCGAAGGTGGAGATCCCCACCAAGCTCGCGCCGGCCACGTCGCTGAAGGTGACCACCCCGATCAAGGGGACCGGACGGGCGATCGCCAGCGGCGACACCGCCTACGTCTCGTTCGTCACCTACAAGTGGGCCAAGGACAAGGACGACGAGAACTCGCGCGTCAAGAGCACGAGCGAGAAGGTCAGCTCCACCTGGGAGCAGCAGTCCCAGCAGCCGAGCGGGCCGCGTCCGCTCCCCATCGGCAGCAGCGGGCTGAAGGAGATCGACAAGAACCTCGTCGGCAAGACCGTCGGCAGCCGGGTCGTCCTGCAGCTCCCGCCGTCCAAGGACCTCAGCCAGCTGAGCCCGCAGCAGATCACCGACAAGGACGCGGTGGTGTTCATCATGGACATCCAGGCCGTCGTCCCGAAGGACCCGCAGCCGCAGGGCACCGCCAAGAAGCCGGACGACAAGAACCTGCCCAAGGTCGAGGACAAGGGCGCCAAGGAGCCCAAGATCACGATTCCGGACGCGGACGCGCCGGGCAAGCTGCAGGTCGCTACCCTCGTCGAGGGGACCGGCCCGGCGCTCGCCAAGGGCGACGACGCCATCGTGAACTACGTCGGCAAGGTCTGGAAGAGCGGCGACAAGTTCGACTCCAGCTGGGACAACAAGCAGGTCGCGAACTTCCCGATCGGCACCGGGGCGACCATCCCCGGCTTCGACAAGGGCCTCACCGGCGCGAAGGTCGGCAGCCGCGTCATGCTCGTCCTGCCGCCCGCGGAGGGCTACGGCAAGGAGGGCAGCCCGCCCAAGATCAAGGGCACCGACACCCTGGTCTTCGTGGTGGACATCCTCGCCAAGATCCAGAAGTGAGCCCGGCGCGGCACGGCCGCGCGGGCGGCACCGCCTGAATCGCCTGAGGACGGCGCCGTCCGAGGACGGCGCGGGAGCGGCGGGGTTCCGATCGGGGCCCCGCCGCTCGGCGTTCCCGGGAAGAACCGGTATTGCGACGTCCGCCACGACAACCGGCGGGACGGATTGCCCGTCCTCCTATTGGGAGGCCATGCGGTTGCGCATTGGGCGGTCGGCGCACGGATCCCCTCAGGTATCGTCGGTAACGCATTAATCACGGGGGGCTTGTGAGCGACAGCGAAAAGGTCCCGGAGGGCGACACGCCCGCCGGGTCCGCCGAGGTGGGCCGGCGCGACACCGAGGCGGAGTCGCCGCCCGGCACGGACGGCCCGGTCACCGGCACGCTGACCGAGGAGACCGGAGAGACCGCCCAGGGCGCGGAAGAAGCCGCCCAGGACGCCGGAGAAGCCGCCGAGCGCACCGGAGAAGCCGCCGAGGGCACCGGGGATCCCGCCGGGGACGACGCCGAATTCCGGGACGCGGAAGCCACATCACAGAACGGCGACAAGGGTCGCGAATCGCCAGAGTCCGCCAAGGATGCGGGCGAATCAGGCGACCCCGAAACGTCCAAGGACGAACCGGACGATCTCGCGGACGCCCCGGACGATCTCGCTCAGGAACCGGCGTCCGAGGGTGTTGAAGCGCCGGACACGGGTGATACCAAGACCATGCCCGCCGCCTCGTCCAAGCACGGAGGACCTACGCCGCCCGGAAGCGACGGCGGGCGCGGCGGAGGCGGCGGGAGCGGCGGCAAGAAGCCGCGGAGCCGCCGGTCGCGGCTCCTGCGCCGGACGCTGTTCGTGCTGCTCGGGTTCATCGGGTTCTGCATCGCCGCGTTCGGCCTCGCCTACCTGTTCACCCCGGTGCCGTCCCCGCAGGAGAAGGCGATCGCGCAGGGCCCCACGTTCTACTACTCCGACGGCAAGACGCAGATCGCGAAGACCGGCATCAACCGGGACGCGGTCAAGCTCGACCGGATCCCGGAGAGCACCCGCAACGCGGTCATCGCGGCGGAGAACGGCAGCTTCTACGACGACCCGGGCGTCTCGGTGCAGGGCACGACGCGGGCGTTCTGGTCGACCGTGACCGGGCAGCAACTGCAGGGCGGGTCCACGATCACGCAGCAGATGGTCCGCAACTACTACGGCGGCATCGGCAAGGAGCGCTCGGTCACCCGCAAGCTCAAGGAGGTCATGGTCGCGCTGAAGGTCGACCGGGAGAAGTCCAAGGACTGGATCCTGGAGCAGTACCTCAACACGATCTACTTCGGGCGCAACGCCTACGGGGTGCAGGCCGCCGCGCACGCCTACTACGACAAGGACGTCTCGGAGCTGACGCCCGCCGAGGGCGCCTACCTCGCGGCGGCGATCCAGCAGCCGAGCAACTTCTCCGACCCGACCGGCGACCAGCGCGCCGGGGCCGAGCAGCGGTGGCGCGCCGTCCTCGGCAACATGGCGCGGGACGGCTACCTGACGTCCGCCGACGCCGCCGCGCTGGAGTTCCCCGCGCCGGCGAAGCAGAAGATCACCGACGTCCTCAGAGGCCAGAAGGGCTACATGGTCAATGTGGCCAAGAAGGAGCTCACCGAGCGCCGCGGCTACAGCGAGGACGAGATCAACCGCAGCGGGTTGAAGATCACCACGACGTTCGACAAGCGGCTGATGGACGCGATGAAGCTCGCCGTCACGCGGAACGCCCCGGACGGGATGAGCAAGAAGATCCGCACCGGGGCGGTGTCGGTCGACCCGTCCACCGGGCAGGTGCTCGCCTTCTACGGCGGCCGCGGCTACCTGGACGAGGCGCTGAGCAGCGCCTTCGGCGACTGGGCGCAGGCCGGTTCCGGGTTCAAGCCGATCGCGCTCGCCGCCGCGCTGGACGACGGGCGGTCGCTCGGCTCGACCTATGACGGCAGCTCGCCGCAGACGTTCGCCGGGTCGTCCATCCACAACGACAGCAACGAGAACTTCGGGACGGTGAACCTCGTCACCGCGACCCAGCGCTCGATCAACACCGCCTACGTCAACCTCGGCCAGGACATCGGCAACGAGAAGATCCTCAAGATGGCCGAGAAGATGGGCATCCCCGAGGGGCAGATCACCAAGGGCCAGCGGAGCGCCGCGACGCTGCCGCTCGGCATCGTGTCGCTGCATCCCGTCCAGCAGGCGGGCGTGTACTCGACGTTCGCGTCGGAGGGCGTGCACCGGACGCCGTTCGTGGTGAAGTCCGTCACCGACAACGAGGACCACAAGCGCACGTTCACCGAGAAGGGCAAGCGGGCGCTCAGCGCGCAGAACGCGCGGGACGCGACGTACGCGATGGAGAAGGTCGTCGAGGGCGGCACCGGGACCAACGCGCAGCTTCCCGACGGCCGCGACGTCGCCGGCAAGACGGGCACGACCGATGAGGGCAAGGCGATCTGGTTCAACGGGTTCATCCCGCAGATGGCGACGTCGGTCGCGATGTTCCGCAGCGACGGCAAGCCGCTGAACATCCCCGGTTACGGCGCGTACGGCGGGCAGCTGCCCGCGCAGATCTGGCGCAGCTACATGACGGACGCCGTCAACATCAAGGACTACGACCCCAAGTCGTTCGGGTCGCCGTCGATGCGGCCGGGCGGCGGGTACGGCGGGCCGGCGCGGCCGACCATGCCGGGGCAGACGGAGCCGCCGCGCACGGACGGGCCGGCCGAGCCGCCGCCGACCACGGAGGAGCCCGACATCCCGACGCCGCCGACCGACCTGCCGACCATCATCCCGACGCAGCCCGGCGGCGGAGGCGGCGGTGACGACGGCGGAGGCGGCGGCGGAGACGATGGAGGCGGCGGAGGCGGCGGCGGGGGCGGAGACGGCGGGGGCGACGGCGGCGGACGCTCAGCCTCCACCGACTGAGGGACCCCGGGCCGGGCGCCCGGGAGCCGTCAGTCGCAGACCTTGCCGATCCTGGCCGGCGTCTCCTTCATCACGGCGTTGAGCTGGGAGACGTCTCCGGTGCCGACGGCGCGGGCGGCGGCGCGCAGCTTCTCCGCCTCCGCCCGCAGCGCCTTCTTCAGCGCCTCGTCGTCGGCCTTCCTGCCCAGCCCGTCCATCCGTCCTCCGAGCTGCTCGGTCGCCTGCCGCCACTGCGCGGGCTCGGCCGCCGGGATGCTCCTGACCTGCGTGATGTACTGCTGGAACGCCTTCTTCGTGTCGGCGCACACCGCGCCGGAGTTGCCGCCCAGCACCCCGCATCCGCCGAGCGCGCCGAGCACCGCCATGCCCCCGGCCAGCGCCCGAACCACCCCGTACCGCATCGCACCCTCCCACTTGATCCCCGACCGGACCCGCATATAATTCCGCACTAGGTCATGAGCGCCAGCGTCAAGCCCCGGCTTGCTGGCCGGCAACCCTTCGTCCGCGATGGGGTGCCCCGGGTGAGGACCTGGCCGGACGCGGCACCGCGTTCCGGCAAGCGCGGACCCCGACCGACGTTCCGGGGTCCCTGGCCCGGAAGGTCCCGGTATGCCCACGCTGCTCGCCCACTCTCCCATCACGCCTGCTGTGACGCGTCCCGAAGGGGGCCGGGTTCGCCCGTTTCCGCGCGTGATCGGGGCGGGTGTCCCGGTGCCGCTGCGGGACGGCGGCCACGTCCCCTACGCCAACTTCGACTACGCCGCCAGCGCGCCCTGCCTGGAGGCGGTGCAGGAGGCCGTCACCCGCGCGCTGCCGTACTACAGCAGCGTCCACCGCGGGGCGGGCTACGCGTCCCAGGTCACGACCGGCGCGTACGAGGACGCACGCGCGACCGTCCGCTCGTTCATCGGGGCCTGGCGGCGCGCGGCGGTCGTGTTCACGCGCAACACCACCGACTCCATGAACCTGCTGGCGCACGCCGTCCCCGCCGGGACGAGCGTCGTCGTGTTCGAGACCGAGCACCACGCCTCGCTGCTGCCGTGGAGGCGCGCCGTGCGGCTCCCCGCGCCCGCCACCCCGGCCGAGGCCGTCTCCGCCGCCGACCGGGCACTGCGCTCCTGCCCGATCGGGCCGCGGCTGCTCGTCGTCACCGCCGCGTCCAACGTCACCGGCGAGCTGTGGCCCATCGGGGAACTGGCGCGGGTCGCGCACCGCAACGGCGCCCGCATCGCGGTGGACGCGGCGCAGCTCGTCCCGCACCGCCCGCTCGACATGACCGCGCTCGGCCTCGACTACGTCGCGTTCTCCGGGCACAAGCTGTACGCGCCGTTCGGCGCCGGCGTGCTCGCCGGACGCGCCGACTGGCTGCGCGCCGCCGAGCCCTACCTGAAGGGCGGCGGCGCCAGCGCGTCGGTCGGCGCGACGACCCGGTGGGCGGCGTCCGCCGAGCAGCGGCACGAGGCGGGCTCGCCGAACGTCCTCGGCGCCGTCGCGCTCGCCGCCGCGTGCGAGGCGCTCTCCCCCTCCTGGGCGGACGTGGCCGCCCGGGAGGAGGCCCTCGTCCGGCGGCTCCGGACGGGGCTCGCCGCGCTCCCGCACGTCCGGGACCTGTCGTTGTGGGACGGCGGGGCGCCGCGCGTCGGGATCGTGTCGTTCACCGTGGACGGCTGGAACGCGCGGGACGTGGCGCTTACCCTGTCGGAGGAGCACGGCATCGGCGTCCGGGACGGGAGGTTCTGCGCTCACCCCTTCGTCCGGCATCTGGCGGGCGGGGACACCGCGGTCCGCGCGAGCCTGGGCATCGGGACGAGCGAGGGGGACGTCGACCGGCTGCTCACCGCCCTCGCCGGGCTGACAGGGCGCTGACCTGCGAACACCGGCGGGCGGTCAGGTGATTATGCTCTTTGGTCCTGTTCGCCCATGTAGCGTAGGCAGTCGCGTGGGGACGAGCACGGAGAAACAGGGGGTGGCGACCGTGGCCGACGCGTGGCGACCCACGTCGGAGCTGGAACACCGACTGCAGGAGACCGTACGGGCCGGGGACCAGGAGAGCTACTTCCGCCTGCTCGCGGACAGCGAACTCGTCGTCCCCGTCCCGCCCGAACTGGTGGACGGCGTCCTCGCCAACGAGGCGCAGCCGTCATGGCCGACCCAGGAGGAGGACGGCCGCGTCCACGTGCTGGCCTACACCTCGGCGTCGGCGATGCGCGCCTGCCTGGGGCCGGCCTACCAGCACTTCATGACGGTCCGGTTCGGCGACATCGCCGAGACCTGGCCGGACGCCCGCTGGTGGCTCGCCATCGACGCGCCCGCCCACGGCGTCGGCACCGTCCTGCCCATCGAGGCGCGGATGCCGGCCTGGTTCGTCCGCCAGGTCGCCGAGGGCGACGGCCGCCCGCCGCAGGTCGGCCGCGCGCCCGCGCCCTGGGAGGAGCTCCGCGACCAGCACCGCGACCTGCCCCGGCAGGCGCCCCGCCCCGAGTTCCAGCCCGCCAACGACGTCGAGCGCGAACTGCTGCGGGCCGCGGCGAACAACGACCACGACCTGTTCCTGCAGACGCTCGCGGGCACCGACGTCCTGCTGCCCGTCCCGGACGACACGGACTTCACGCTGCGTCCCGGGCGGCCCGGCTTCCCGTGGCAGACCCGCGAGGTCGACGGCTCCACGGTCGTGCCGGTCTTCACCTCCGCCGAGCGCCTGCACGAAGCCGCCGGCACGGGCGCCGAGTACATCAAGCTGCCGTTCACCGTCACCCTGCGCTACTGGCCGAACCCTGACTGGCTGCTCGCCATCAACTCGGGCTCACCCGCGGGCGGCACCGTCCTCGCCCAGCAGCTCCCCGGCCTCGCCACCTGGGCCGACCAGCGCGCCGCCCAGCGCATGACGGAGCACTTCGAACCGCAGAACGACATCGAGCAGCGCCTCTTCGACGCCGCCCGCCGCCGCGACACCGACGCCTTCTACAAGATCCTCCTCGGCGCCCAGGTCCTGGTGCCGGCCGACGCGGACACCCCGTGGGGCATCGTCCCCGGCGACGCCGACTTCCCGTGGCGTCCCGTCCCCGTCCACGGCCGGACGTCCATCCAGGTCTTCACGTCCCTGAAATGGATGAACGAGGCGATCGGCTCGTCCCGCTTCATCATGCCGAGCCTCCACGAGATGGTCGCCGCCTGGCCCGACACCGGCTGGACGCTCGTCCTGAACCCGGGCACCCCGATCGACGCCGCCATGCCGGGCGACCAGATCCGCACCCTGCGCGGCCCGGCGACCCCGCCGTCGGCGGCCACGCCTCCGCCCCCGGAGACCCCGGACGTCCCGGTCGCTCCGGCCGTCCCGGCCGTCCCGGCCGTCCCGCCGGAAGGCGGGCACGCGCCCCACGCCGACCCGCTCTCCGCCGGCGCGCTGGGCGCACCCACGAACAGCGCCCCTTCCGGCGGCGGTCCGAACGCGGGGCAGCCCGCGTCCGCCATCGGCGAGGGCGCGCACCGCGCTCCCGACCCGTCCGGCATCGCGCCCGGCGGCCTCGGGGACGAACCCGGCCACGGCGCACCGCACGAACCCCTGCCGGGCACCCCGCCCACGCCCACCCCGCCGGCCAGCCTCGGCGCACCCGCCACGCCGAACGCGGACCCGGCCACCGGGCCGAGCGCCGAGCAGGGGTTCCCGCCCGGCCTTGGCGAGGGGGCGCACCGGGCCCCTTCTGCGTCCGGCGCAGGCGCGGCCGACGCGCCCAGCACCACGCCTGCGGCGCCCGCCGGGGAAATGCCCTACAGCGACTCGCGCGCGTCCGAAACACCTGGCGGGCCGGCCGGGCACAACCCTCAAGGGCCCCGCATCCCCGCAGCTGAGAGGCCAGGCAAGCACGGGTTCCCGTCCCAGGATGGCGTTCCGGGCGGCATCGGCGCGCCGGGCGAGACCGCAGGCGCAGACCTGTCCGGCGGAGGCACGGCCCCAGGTGTCGTGCCCGGCCATCACTCCCCTGCACCGCACGAAGACATCTCAGGCATCGCCGCGTCCACCCCGCCGAGCAGCGCCGGATCGCCCGGCGGCCCCGCAGGTGCGGACGCATCTGCCGGGACGAGCACGGGGTACGAGCCCGGGGCGCTCGCGGGTGGAGGGGCATACCGCGATCCCCGCACGTCCGGCGAAGCGACCGATCCGGCGGGCGGCACCGCAGCCGATCACCCCGCCGCCACTTCACGCGAAGGCGTCCGAAGCAACACGGGCCTGCCGGGCATCGGAGCGCCGACTGAACCAGGCGCAGGGCAGGATCCGACGGCCAACGCCGGCGGAACGACGTACGGCGGCTCTGCGACCCCCGGAGAACCCCGCACTGGCGCGGCCACCGGGACGGGCGCGGGACCGGAGCCCGCCCCCAGCCCAGGCGCCGCAACGTACGGCGACTCCGCCGCGTCCGGAGAACCCCACACCGGCGCGACCGCCGAGGCGGGCGCGGGACACGCGACTCCCGCCGACACCGGCGAGGCGACATACGGCGACACCCGCGATTCCGGAGCACACCACCCCGGCGCAACCGGCGCGGCGAACGCAGGACAAGAGCCCCCCGGAAGCCCCGGCGCTGCGACCTACAGCGGTCCCCCTGCCTCCGGCGCACACCACCCCGGCGCAGTCAGCGCGACGAACGCAGGGCAAGAGCCTCCCGGAAGCCCAAGCAGCGCAACATACGGCGGCTCCCCCGCGTCCGGAGAACACCCCATCGGCGCGACCGGCGGGGTGAACGCGGGACAAGAGCCTTCCGGAAGCCCAGGCAGCGCTACATACGGCGGTCCCCCCGCGTCCGGAGAACACCGCACCGGCACAACCGGCGCGGCGAACACGGGACAAGAGCCTTCCGGAAGTCCAGGCGCTGCGACGTACAGCGGTCCCGCTGCCTTCGGGGAAGCTCAGGTCGGGGCGACCGGGAGCGCGGGGGCGGGACAGGAAGCTGCCGCCGGTACCGGCGAGGCCGCATACGGCGACACTCGTGTTTCCGGTCAGGACCACGTTGGCGTGGCCGGCGGGGCGGGTGCGGGGTATGAGGGTCCCGCCTATGCCGGTGAGGGGGCGTATCGCGATCCGCGAACGTCCGAAGTGTCCGGTGACGAGGGCCGAGGGGCCGGTGGGGGCGACGTCTGGCCCGGCATGGTGCCGGGGGACGAGCGCGGTCAGCATGCCGGTCCGCCGCTCGGAGGGCCTTCGGACGCGGCAGGCCCGGCCAGTGTGCCCGGCAGCGCCGGAGTGGCCGATGATCCCGCGGGCGCTGGACGTGGGCCTGTGGCGCGTTCCAGTGAGGCGGCGTTCGGCGATGCCCGTGCGTCCGACACTGCGGGCGAAGGCGGCGTCGGTGCTGCTCACGACGGTGAAGGCGCGTACGGCGGGCCCCGTGCGGTCGGCGACCCCGCGGGGGGAGCGGCTCAGTTCGATGTGTCCGGTGCGCCGGGAGAGGCGGGACGCCGTCCGGGCGACCTGCCGCCGGGCGCCGCCGACACGGACGTGCCCGGTGGGCGCGGGTTGCGGGCCGTCGAGGATCCCGAGCCCGCGTTCGAGCCCGGGAACCGGATCGACCAGGAACTCTACGAGGCCGCGTCGGGCGGCGACTCGGACGCGTTCCTGCGGGTGCTGCTGAACGCCAACGTGCTCGTGCCGATCCCGGACGACGCGCCGCTTGAGGCGACGCCCGTGCAGCGCGAGTTCCGGTGGGACGCGGCGCTGCGCGGCGAGGCGGCCGTGCAGGTGTTCACGTCGCTGGTGCGGCTGCGCGAGGTGCTGCCCGAGTCGCGGTTCGTGTACGCGGACTTCCGGGAGCTGATCGGCGCGTGGCCCCGCGAGGACTGGGCGATGCTGCTCAACCCGGGGACGCGCATCGGCGCCTCGCTGCAGGGCGACCAGGTGCGGGCGCTCAGCGAGTGGGCGGTGCGGGTCGGGCTCGTCCCGGCGCGGCCCGAGGTCTCGCCGCCGCCGCCGCGGCCGGAGCCCGCGGCGGCGCAGTTGCCGTCCGACCTGGACGACCGCGTCTCGTCCCCGACCATCATGCAGAAGGTCGTCCCGCACGGGCATGTCGCCTGGTACCTGGAGCAGGGCTACGACCGTGTCGGCGGGTTCGTGCACTCGACCGGTGACGTCGCCGAACTGCAGACGCCCGGCCAGCTGTACGAGGCGCTGGGCCTGCTGTACGAAGGCTCGCCGTTCTCGCCCGCCGACGACGGCGTGTACGTCGTCCGGTGGCCCGCCTACTGCCCCGACCTGTACCGGGTGCCCTTCGGCGGACGGGACGAGGCGGAACTCGCCGAGTGGGGCGAGGCCGGCTGGGTCATCGAGCGTCCGCCGTTCCTGGGCGGCGGTTTCGCGCCGGGGAGCGCCGGGTCCATCCGCGAATACAAGGTGGACAGCGTCCGGCTCCCCTACGGCGCGGAGATGTACTACCTCGGCCGCGACCGGACCGAGCGGTTCGTGGCGATGTACGACCCCGACCGGCTCGCGTGGCTCCGGCCCGAGGCGGGCCCCGAGGGCTGGGACGAGCGGACGGAGGCCGCGCAGTGATCCGGGACGGGTACGTCGCACGCTGGCTCGGACGCGACTTCGAGGCCGCGCCGGGCGCCGACGGCGAGGTCAGGCTGTACGCACCCGACCCGACGGACGGGTTCGAGGAGCTGCGGCCCGGACGGTTCCGCCGGATCGTCCCCGCGTCCGAGATCGAGGACCTCCGGTACGCCCGGACGACATGCCGGTGGCGCGGCGAACGGTTCGTCATCGTGGGCGAGCATGAAAGTTGGCTGCGCGTCGAGTACACGGGCGGACGGTCCCCGGTCGCCGAGAATCTGGGGCTCGACCGCATCGACCAGGGCATCTGGCAGACATGGGCTCCCGGCTCCGAAGTGGAGGACGTCCGGGAGGAGTTGATCTGAGTCCGGACGGGGTTGATTTGGGCCGGAGATCCGTGTTCGCTGGACTCTTGAGGCGATCCCTCGGGTAGGACAAATCGGGCACGGGCGCTCAACGGCGACGCGACGGAGGTGCTGCGGCAGTGATCTGCCGATCGGCGGTCAAACCGGTGTTCATCGGTCTCGGCGCGGCGGCCATCCTGGCCGCCGGAGGCGCATCGGCCACAGCCGCAGACTCGCCCCCTCCCTCCGAACCGGTCACCACGGGCACGCTCAAGGTCAGCATCAGCCCGACCACGGCCGAGTCCAAGCCCGGCGCCCAGGTCACCTTGCGGACGCACATCGAAGCCGTGGACGGCGATGTGTCCGGCATCAAGATCGAGCGCATCGTGGCCACCCCGGAGACCGCCAAGGCGACGATCGAGGGCGACTGCACGTCGGATTGCGCTCTTGGGAACTTCGTGAACGAAGATTCCAAGGAGGTCCTGTCGACGGTGTCCGTGCCCAAGTCCACGGAGAAGACGGTCACGGTGACCGTCACGGTGACCGTGACCGCGACCGGCCTGGATGACGAGACGCCCGCGGCGAAGATCACGTACGTCGTGCCGGAGCAGTCCCCCTCGCCTACGCCGACGCCGACGCCGACGAAGAAGCCGCCGACGTCGCGGGCGCCGTCCAAGCCGTCGCCCACGTCCAGCAAGTCGTCCGGGACGAGCGGGAGCGGCGGTTCCGGCGGGAGCAGCGGGTCGAGTTCCGGGGGCGGGTCGTCGTCCAGCGGATCGGGGACGGGCGGGTATGTGCCGCCGTCGCCCAACTCGTCGTTCGGCACCGGCAACCCGCAGGTCGCGCTTCCGCCGATTCAGGCGCCCAGCCCGTCGGTCGCGCCGAGTCCGGTGCCCGGGTCGGGGACGCCGCAGAGCCGGTTGCAGGGCAACAAGACCCCCGTCGCGCAGGATCTGACCTTCGAGCGGATGGCGAGCACGCAGATCGCTTGGCTGGCCGCCCTGATGGTCGCCTTCTCACTGCTGCTCACGCAATTGCGTCTCGGACGCCGCCACGTCCCGGCCGGAGCCGCGAAGCGCGCGAAGGGAACCCACCGCCGCCCCCGGCACGGCATGTTCGGCAAGTGATCCGATCCGCATGCCTTGGGGTTTCCGACCATTCTGCGGGTATCGCATTCAAGGATCTCGGCAGAAGAAACCGGCCTAAGGAAGAGGCACTCAGCCGCTTCTCCGCGAACGCACGGGAGCGGATCCGCGATTACCGGCGGCTTCGCGATGACATCGGCGGGATGACCGGCCCCCGCGCACGTCCGGGCAACGGCCGAATGGGTGCGAACGGTCTTCGCGCCGTAGCAGAGCAGCATCCATTCGGGCGGGCTCACCGCTGACGGGCCGTGGCACCGACAGCACGCAAATCGCCTTCGCGCGTGTCGACGGGCGCTCCATTAAGTAAGCGAATCGGCGGTTGCTTCGGGCACGGCGACGCGCTCTCGGATTCCCGGGCACCATGCCGTGGAACCCCTCGTTCCGGAGACTCGGGCGAACGGTCGGGTGACTGCTTTCATCCCGGCTCGACGGGTCACGAAATGGCGCAGTCCGGTCTCTCGTCTACGAATTGCCTATATGTCCCTGGTGAGGGTGTAGCAGGCTATTGCGGCGGCGGCTACGACGTTCAGGGAGTCGACGCCGCGGGACAGGGCGGTCTCGTTCATGGGGATGCGGACGCGGTGGTCGGCCTCGTCCAGCCAGCGGGACGACAGGCCGTCGCCTTCGGAGCCGAGGAGGAGGGCGCGGCGGTCGGACGTCTCCACCTCGTCGATGGGTTCCGCGTCCGGGGACGGGGTGAGGGCGAGGAGCTGGAAGCCGGCGGCGCGGATCAGGGCGAGGTCGTTGTGCCAGTCGGTCATGCGGGCGTACGGGAGGGCGAACACGGCGCCCATGGACACCTTGACCGACCGCCGGTAGAGGGGGTCGGCGCAGCGGGGTGCGAGGACGGCGGCGTCCACGCCGAGGGCGGCCGCGCAGCGGAAGATCGCGCCGATGTTGGTGTGGTCGACGATGTCCTCGCAGATGATGAGGCGGCGGGCGCCGGCGAGGACGGCGCCGAGCGGGGGCAGCGGGAGGCGTTCCAGGGACGCCAGGGCGCCGCGGTGCACCGGGAAGCCGGTGATCGACTCCATGGTGGCGTCGTCCGCGACGTAGACGGGGGCGTCGAGGCCGGTCAGGACGTCGGCGAGCGGTTCGGCCCAGCGGCGCGCCATGAGGAGGGAGCGGACGGGGTGGCCGGCGGCGACGGCGCGGCGGATCACCTTCTCGCCCTCGGCGACGAACAGGCCGTGCTCGGCCTCCAGGCTCTTGCGGAGGTTCACGTCGCGGAGCCGCACGTAGTCGGAGAGGCGGGGGTCGGCGGGGTCCGAGACGGCGGTGAAGTCGGCCATCCTCCCAGTCTGCCGCCCGCGGCGGCCGGATCCGGACGGACGTCCCGCGCCGGTTCGTACCGTCGTCGTCGCAGTCCGTGACAGCAGGGGTCAATGCCAGGTTCGTCGGGACATACGGTGATGACCTGCGTCATTATCAGTTTTGAGTTCTTTGTAACCTCTGGTTCGTACTACTACAGTGCCGGGGAACATCGGCGGGTTTCTGGTGAATCGAGGGCAGGCCATGAGCGGACGTCATCGCAATGACTTCCCTGAGGGGATGGACGGCGGCTACGACCCGTCCAGGCCCGTCTTCGGCCCGGCCAACGACGGGTCGTCCGACTGGTTCGGCTCGCGGGAAAGCCAGGGCCGGCCGCTCTCCCAGCCCCCCGGCGGGCCGCAGGGGGCGCCGCAGCCGCAGGGCGCCCCGCCCGGCGCATCGGGCGAGACGCCGGAGTGGTTCACGCCGCGGGCGTCGTCCGAGGAGCCGATCTACGGTTCCGGCGGGTTCAGCGGCGCGTCCGACGCGGGCGGTTACGGCCTCGGGCGGTCCGGCGGATATCCGCAGGGCGAGCCGCGGGCGTCGTCCCCGCAGGGCACCCCGTCCGAGTCCTCGCCGCTCGCCGGGACCGGGTACAGCGAGTACGACGCGATCCGGAGTTCCGACGGCGGCCCGTCCGGCTTCTTCGGCGGCGGCTCCGGCGGGTCGAGCGGATCGGGCGGCTCCGGTGGATCGGGCGGTTCCGGCGGCTACGGCGGCGGTTCGGGCGGCTACGACAGCGGCTCCGGCGGCTACGAGTACGGCCGCCGCAAGCGCAAGCGCAGCGCGACCGCGCTGATCGGGCCGATGGCCGGGGCCGTGGGCCTCGCGCTGCTGCTCGGCGTCGGCGTCTACGCGTTCGCCGAGAGCGGCGGCGGCTGCTCCGGCGACGACGCGATGAACCTGTCGGTCGCGGTGGCGCCGGACATCGCGCCGGCCGTGGAGAAGGCCGCCGGACGCTTCAACGACGGCAAGAGCAAGGTCGGCGGCAAGTGCGTCAAGGCGACGGTGAAGAAGGCCGACCCGTCGACGGTGTCGACGCTGCTGTCCGGGCAGGCCGTGGCGAGCGGGTCCAACGAGCGCCCGGACGTGTGGATCCCCGACTCGTCCCTGTGGATCTCGCTGGCGCAGGCCGCCGCCGAGGGCGGTGACAAGGGCGGCGTCATCTCCACCAAGACGTCGGTCGCCAAGAGCCCGATCGTCGTCGGGCTGCCCCAGTCGCTCGCCGCGCAGCTGAAGCAGCAGGGCATCACCGCCAGCCCGTCCTGGGACAACCTGCTCAAGGCCGCCGGCGGCACCGCGGGCGGCGCGGTGACCAAGAACCAGATGATCCCGGCGGGCTCGGTGCGGCTGGTCGTGCCGGACCCGATGAAGAACGCGGCCGGCATGGGCTCGCTCATGGTGACGAGCATGCTGCTGGCGAACGACCCCAACCGGGACTCGATCTTCACCGGCATCGTCCGGACGGTGCGGGAGAGCACCGTCCCCTCGACGGAGGCGGAGTTCGCGGCGTTCCGCAAGGGCCAGCCGGGCAAGAAGCCGATCTCGCTGTCGTCCGAGCAGGCCCTCTACCAGTACAACAAGACGAAGCCGGGCGAGCCCGCGGTGGCGCTGTACCCGATCGAGGGCACGCTGTCGATGGACTACCCGTTCACCGTCACCGGCAAGGACTCCGGCAAGCAGCAGGCCGCGCGGCTGCTGGAGAAGGAGCTGAGCAGCGAGGCCACCCACAAGGACGTCCACGAGCTGGGGTTCCGCACCCCGGACAGCAAGGCGCCGGCGGGCTTCGGCGAGTCGGCCGGGGTCAGCCCGGCCAAGCCGCGGCAGCTGCCCCAGCCGAAGAGCCAGGACGTCGCGAAGATCATGCAGGCGTGGTCGAAGCTGTCGCTCGGGCTGCGCATGCTGACGCTGATGGACGTGTCCGGCTCGATGCTGGAGAAGGTCGGCCCGAACACCAACCGGCTGCAGGCCCTCGCGGCGGTGTCGCAGGGCGGGCTCGGCATGATGTCGAACGACACCGAGCTCGGCCAGTGGCTGTTCTCGACGAAGATGAACGGCGACCTGCCGTACAAGGTCTCGGTGCCGATCGGCCCGCTCGGCGAGCGGATCGGGTCCACCACCCGGCGCGGCCTCGTCCTGTCGGCGCTCAACCAGATGAAGCCGAAGCCGAACGGCGACACGGGCCTGTACCGGACGATGCTGGCCGCGTACAAGCAGATGAACGAGACCTACAAGCCGGAGTTCGGCAACTCGATCCTGCTGCTGACGGACGGCAAGAACGACGACGACGGCGGCCCCAGCCTGCCGGACACCCTGAAGCAGCTGAAGGCCATGCAGGACCCGAACAAGCCGATCCAGGTGAACATGATCGGGTTCGGCAAGGGCGTGGACCGCAACGAGCTGGAGCAGATCGCCTCGGCCACGAACGGCAACGTCCAGGTCGCCCAGACCCCGCAGGAGATCTCCAAGATCTTCCTCAAGATGCTGTCCCGCCGGATCCAGTGATCAGCGCTCGGTGAGCTTACCGATGCGTCAGGTAGTTCTGGATTTTTCCTGCCGTTCGCTGTCAACCGGGCGCCGGAGTCGATCGTCCAACTGGTGGAGGCCCGACGGGGAGCGGGGCCGTCGGGCCTCCGACCCGCTTTCCCCCCGGCCCGTGACGGGGAGGCGGCCGCCGGACGAGAAGGCGCCGGCGCCGGGAGAGCGCACCGCTCCCCTCTTGGATCTTCCAGCCCGTCCCTCACGATGCGGACGAGGAATCCGAACACAGCCCGCGGGAGGCCCTCGTGTCCGGTTGGCCCAGTTTCGATCGCGCTGACGACGAGCGCCTGGCCCGGGCGCTGGCCGCCGGCGATCCGAGCGCGCTCATCCAGGTCATGGATCGCTACGCGGCCCGCCTGTACGACTACTGCCACGCGCTGCTGCGCGACCAGGAGCAGGCGGCCGGGGCGCTGCACGACGCGCTCATCTCCGCCTACGCGCACGTGTCCGTCCTGCGGGAGCCCGAGCGGTTCCGGGGCTGGCTGTACGCGCTGGTCCGCAACGAGTGCATGCGGCGGCTGCGCGACCGCGACCGTCCCGCCGAGCGGCAGGAGGCGCCCGAGGTCGAGGACGGCTTCCTGGACGAGGCGGAGCTCGCCCGGCGGCAGGAGGCCCGGCGGCTCGTCCACCACGCCCTGTCGGCGCTGCGCGGGCGCGAGCGCGAGGCGCTCGACCTCGTGCTGCGGCACGGCCTGGACACCTTCGAGGTCGCCGGCGTCCTCGGCCTGGAGGCGCAGGAGGCCGCGGACCTGACCGGCGCCGCGCACGCCCGCCTCGACGACGCGCTCGCCGCCGCCCACCTCGCCCGCACCGCGGGCGGCGGCTGCCCGGACCTCGCCGCGATCGCCGGCGAGGGCGGGGGCGGCGGCCGTCCGCTGCCGCCGCCGGTCGTCCGCCGGGTCGTCCAGCACATCGCGTCCTGCGCGGTGTGCGGGCCGCGGCGCGAGCAGGCCGCGCCCGCGGCGCGGCTCCTCCAGGTGCTGCCGGTCGCGATGATCCCGACCGATCTGCGCGGGCACGTCATGGCGACCGCCACCGACGCCGCGCTGGCCCCCGACCTGTCCTACATCGCGCACCGCGCCGAGCCGCTCGACGAGTGGGGCTGGCCCTGCATCGTCGAGCGGACGGGCGCGCAGGAGAAGCCCGAACGGCGCAGACCGCGTGCGCTGTGGCCCGCGCTGGCCGCCGCCGCGGCGGTCATCGTGATCGTGGCGAGCGCGTTCTACGTGATGTCGGGGTCGCCCACCGGGGGGACGAGCGCGCAGGGCCCCTCGGGCGGCGCGACGGAGTCGGTGCTCGACCCGTCCTCGCCGACCGACTCCGAGGACCCGTCTGACTCGCCGACGCCGACGGAGAGCGAGACCCCGACGCCCACCCCCACCACGACCTCCCCGACGCCGACGCTCACCCAGTCGCGCAGGCCGTCGTCCCACTCGTCCGCCCCCCGCCCGACCACGAGGAAGCCTTCGAGGGGGACGCTCTCCGTGGGCGGCGGGTGCAGCCTGACCCCCGGGCAGAGTTGTTCGATCCAGGTCCGCGCCGTGGGCGGGACGGTCGCCTGGTCGGCGTCGGCCGCGGCGCCCCTCAGCGCCGGCGGGGGCGGCACGCTCGCCAGCGGCCGGACCGGCAGTGCCACGGTGACGCTCTCCCCGGCCTGCGAGGGGTCCGGTTCCGGGACCGTCTCCTTCTCCCCCAACGGCGCCGCGACCGTCTCCTGGACCTGCCCGTCCGAGGGCGGCGGGCCGGGTGGAGACGACGGCGGCTGAGGCCGCCGAACCTCGCCTGTGATATAGATCACTTTCGTGTGACCGGGTGCCCACGACTAGGACAGATGGCCACACGGTGTACCGAATCAGTCACGGAATCCGTCCATGCGGGAGAAATTCCAGCAACTTGGTGGCAAGATCAGGCAACCAGAGTCGACCGACAGGCGTCGGGGCTCGCCGGGGGCACGATTCACAACACCACCGAACTCGACTGGGAGGACACCCGTGGCCGGTGAGCCAGGGCCCGGGCGGAATGACGACCAGAGGCTGGCGGACTCGCTGCGAGCCGGGGACGTCATCGCCCTCACCGAGGTCTACGACACGTACGCGCCGTTCCTCTACGACTACTGCCACGGGCTGCTCCGTGACCGGGTGGAGGCGGCGGGCGCGCTCCGCAACGTCATCATCTCGGCCCGCGAGCACGTGGACCGGCTCACCGAGCCGGACCGGCTGCGCGGCTGGTTCTACGCGATCGCCCGCAAGGAGTGCATGCGGCGCCGCGACAGCCCGAACCGGCATGTCGGGCAGGAGGCGCCGGAGGCCGACGACGCGCTGACCCCCGAGCAGCTCGCCCGCCGCGAGGAGCGCCGGCTGCTCGCGCACAGCGCGCTCGCCGCGCTGAACGGCCGGCAGCGGGAGGCGATCGACCTGTCGGTCCGGCACGAGCTGGACGAGGTCGACGTGTGCGGCGTCTTCGGGATTCCGCTGGAGGAGACGCTCGCGCTCGTCCAGAAGGCCCGCGAGGACCTCGCCGCCGCGCTGCGCGCGGCCCTCATCGCGCAGAACCACTGGAAGAACTGCCCGAGCGTCGCGGCGCTGACCGAGTCGTGGCCGCTGACCCCGCAGACGTCGACGTCGCTCGTCCGGCATGTGGCGAGCTGCCCGGTGTGCGAGGTGCAGGAGACGCCGCCGCTGCCGCCGGACCGGCTGCTGTCGGTGCTGCCGATCGCGGCGATCCCCGCCGACCTGCGGCTGGACGTGCTGACCGCCGCCACCGCCGAGGACCGCGCCGGGAACCGCCGCGCCATCGCGGCCTGGACCGAGCCGTTCGACGAGTACGGCTGGCCGCTCCCCTACCAGCCGACCGCCCCGCGCGCCCGCGACCGCGGGCCCCGGCGGCGCGGCCCGCTGCTCGGGGCCGTCGCCGTGGGCGTCGGGATCGTGGTCATGTGCGTCGGCGCCTGGTCCTGGCTGCACGACGGGAGCGGCGGGACGAACGCCTCGGCGTCCGGTCCGGCGGTGCCGGGCGACAGCGGCTCCCCGGGCGACTCGGCCGTGCCCGAGCCGTCCCCGTCCAGCCCGTCCCCCACGGTCTCCTCCCCGTCCCCGTCCAAGTCCAAGTCGCCGTCGAAGTCGCCTTCGCCGACCGCGACCGCGTCGAAGACGCCGGCGACCCGGGCCCCGTCCCCGACGACGCGGGCTCCGGAGCCGAAGCCGGGCAGGCTGTCCGTCGAGGGGTGCAGGATGGGCAACGACGAGTCGTGCACCATCCGCGTCACCGCCGTCGGCGGTGCGGTCGACTGGCGCGTGTCGGGCACTTCGGGCGAGCTGAGCGCGAGCGGAGGCGGCCACCTGTCGCCGGGCGAGTCGGCGAGCGTGACCGTGTCCCGGACGAACGTCGTGTGCTGGGGGCGCAAGAACGGGTCGGTGTCGGTCTCGCCCGGCGGCTCCGCCCGGGTCTCCTACTGCTGACCGCGCCTTCCGCCGGGCGGACGGCGCGTCCGTCCGGCGGAGGGCGGGCCGGCTAGGAGAGCGAGCCGGTGTCCAGGGTGCGGTGGGCGCGGTCCAGCAGGACGGGGACGCCCCCGCCGATCTGGTCGAAGCCCTCGCCGACGGTCGCGTTCTGCAGGTAGCGGGCGTGGATGCCCTCCAGGATGACCGCGAGCTTGAAGCACGCGAACGCGACGTAGAAGTCGAGGTCGGCGAGGTCGAAGCCGGTCAGCGCCGCGTACCGGTCGGTGAACTCGCGGCGGGTGAAGAAGCCGGGCGCCGAGGTGATCGTCGCGCCGACGGGGAGCTCCTCGGCGTCGGCGGCCTCGGCCCAGTAGACGAGCGTCAGGCCGAGGTCGGACAGCGGGTCGCCCAGCGTCGACATCTCCCAGTCGACGACGGCCGCGATCTCGGGGCGCGGCTCCAGCCGGGCGAGCGCGTTGTCGAGCCGGAAGTCGCCGTGGACGAGCCGGGAGGGGGCGTCCGCCGGCATCCGTCCGGCCAGCCGCGCGACGAGCCGGTCGTACTCGGGCAGGTCGCGGGTGGCCCCGGTGGCCCGGACCGCCTCCTGCGAGCTGTCCCACTGCTTGCCCCAGCGCTTGAGCTGGCGCTCCATGTAGCCGGACGGACGTCCGAAGTCGGCCAGCCCGACGGACTCCACGTCGACGGTGTGGATCGCGGCGAGGGCCTCCGCCAGCGCGCTCGACAGTCCGCGCGCCTGCTCGGGGGTGATGTCGACGGCGTCCTCGCGGGTGCGCAGGACGCGGCCGTCGACGAAGTCCATGAGGTAGAAGCGGGCGCCGATGACGTCCTCGTCGTCGCAGAACGCCAGCGTCCTCGGCACCGGCACGGCCGTCCCGCCGCCGAGCGCGGACAGCACCCGGTACTCGCGCCTCATGTCGTGGGCGGTGGGGAGGACGTGCCCGAGCGGCGGCCTGCGCAGCACGACGCGGCGGCCGCCGTCCAGGGTGATCCCGTAGGTGAGGTTCGAGCGTCCGCCCGCGATCAGGTCGATCGCGGCGATCCGTCCCGAACCGGGCAGCTCACGGGCCAGCCAGGCCGCCAGGCGGGGGACGTCGATGCCGGGGACCCCGGCCGGAAGCTCTGCGTCAACGGTCATGACGCCCTATTAGAACGCGGCTCGGTCCGGCCTGTGAACCCCACCCCCGTACCTGTGCCCGTCCGCACGCGCGGACGCCTGTACGCGCTGTGCGTTGTCGGCCACTTCCGGCCGATATGCAGCAACGCTTCACCTGGCCTTCAGCATCCCGGCTGACCTGGGGGAACTTCGTACCGTCCGGCCCTTGACGCCCGTTTCACCGAAACTCTCTGGAGAAAACCCCGACTCCAGGTGGAATCCTCGGACACCCGGGGTACGCATCTGCGACGACACCCGACACACAGGGCGCATCCCTGCGCGGATGTCAGCAGCCGTCATCCCGGCCCATGAGACGGCAGGCTGGACTTATGAGTCTCGCTGGGCTAAGAGAAGAGGACTAGACCATTCGGGACTAGACCGCCCGATTGGGGGGGACGCACCGTGGCAGACGCATGGCTGCCGGGAGCCGGCCGCATGCCGGCACGACACGACGGCGGAGCGTTGCGGGGAGGTGCTCCCCGCGCCGTCTGGTGCGCCGGAGACTACGATCCGCGCAGCGTGTCCGCGCGCTCGGTGGCCGCCGACCTCGTCAAGGAGGACCGGGCGGCGCACCTGGTGTGGCACCCCGGCACCGGCGAGATCGTCCAGCTCCTCCCGATCACCCGCGCCGCCCGGCTGCTCGGCGACGGCGTCGGCCGGGAGGGACGCGTCTGCGCGCAGATCATGGTGGTCGGCAATTCCCGGGCGCCGTTCACCGGTTCGCTGCTCACCGGCCTCGACGCGATCGTCCAGTGGCTGGACGCGTGGGGCGTCGCGCGCCGCTGGCCCGCCGGCCCCCCGCTGCCGTCGCCGCAGTCCTACCACGCGCTGCGCGCCCGCAAGGACTGGGCGCGCGGCGGGCACTACGGGGCGTCCCAGGTGCCGACGCTCGACCGCCCCGACCCCGGCGGCATCGACATCCGGCGCATCACCGGGCCCGACACCCCCGTCGCCCCCATCCCGAAGCCCCGCGCCCCGAGCGCGCCCGCCGGAGCCCGGCTGCCGGCCCCGCGCCCGCGCACGCCGGACCCCGTCCGCCCGCCGCAGAACGACCCGCCGTCCCCCGCGCCGCTGCGTCCCGCCCCCGAGCCCGTCCCGGTCGGCCAGTCCGCGATGTCCAACTGACCGGTCAGGCGCTCAGGCTCCGGACGATCTCGCAGCCCGCGCGCAGTTCGGCCGTCGTCGCGGCCGAGCCGTAACCGATCACCAGGCCGGACGCGCGCGCCGGTCCCATGTGGTGCCGCTCCAGGGTCTCCACCAGGACGCCCCGCTCGCCCGCCTCCGCCGAGACGCGCCGCGCCTCGCCCTCGGGGACGTCCACCACCAGGTGCAGCCCGGCCGTGTCGCCGCGCAGCCGCAGGCCCGCCAGCGCCCCCACGACCACCTCGCGGCGGCGCGCGTACTCGGCGCGCATCCGGCGGACGTACCTGTCGAGATCGCCCCTTTCCAGGAGGAGGCGCAGCGCGTCCTGCGGGACGACGGCCGTGCGGTCGTTCAGCTGCTCGCGGCGCAGCGCCACCTCGCCCACCAGGTCGGGGCGCCCCGCCAGCCAGCCGACGCCCATGTCCGTCGTGAGGATCTTCGCCGTCGTGCCGAGGTAGACCACCACGTCCGGGTCGAGGCCGTACAGGGCGGGCAGGGGCGCCACGTCGAACCGGAACTCGCCGTCGTAGTCGTCCTCGGCGATGAGCGCGCCGTTGCGCCTCGCCCACGCCAGCAGGGCCTGCCTGCGCGGGATCGGCAGGACGCCGCCCATCGGGAACTGGTGCGACGGCGTCGTGTAGACGATGCGGAGATCGTCGGGCAGGCCGTCGACGATGAGGCCGTGCTCGTCGACCGGACACGGCACGAGTTCCGCACCACGCCCCTCTAGGACGACCCGTGCCCTCCCGTAGCCGGGATCCTCCACCCCGACACGGTCGCCTGGACGAAGCACGGTCGCGGCAAGCAGATCGAGCCCGTTCGTCGCTCCCCGCGTCACGAGGAGCCCGTCCAAGGGGCAGCTCACGCCGCGGCTACGCCGGATGTAGTCGGCGAGTGCTTCGCGCAGGCCCGGCAGGCCGTGCGGGTCCTGGCGCTGCTGCGGTGGCATGCCGGCCGCCAGGCGCCATGCTCTGCGCCATGCCGGCGTGTCCAAGGCCCCGATCCAGGCGAGACCCGGCCGCAGGTCGATCTCGTGTGGGGCCGCCGCCCTCCGCGCTGGTCTCGTCGTGGGTTTCCGGGGTCTCGGCTCAGGCGCGGCGGCGACGCCGTCGGTCACATACGTGCCGGAGCCGTGCCGTCCTTCCAGCCACCCCTCCGCGTACAACTGCTCGTAAGCCTCCGTCACCACCGTCCGGCTGACGCCCAGCAGCTTGCCCAGGGCCCTGGTGGACGGAAGCCTCTCGCCCGCGGCGAGCCGTCCGTCCGCCATCGCGTCGCGCAACTGGCCGACGAGCTGAGCGCTCATCGGCTCCCCGGCATCCCGGTCAACGGCGAGGGGCAGATCGATCGACAAAGTGGTCTCCAGCTATACGCATCAAGTGGCCATACCGACCAGGCCACTTGTCTTTTAGCGTAAACGGACATGAAGCCGCTCTCCTCCACCGCCCGCACGCGCGTCCGCAGGCTCCCGGAACGCTCCAGCGCCGACCGCGCCGTCCTGTACGACATCCTCGACGCCGGGATGATCTGCCACCTCGGCGTCGTCATGGACGGAGCGCCACGCGTCATCCCCACCGGCTACGGCCGCCTTGAGGACACCCTCTACCTCCACGGCTCCACCGGCGCGAGCAGCCTCATGGCGGGGCCGTCCCAAGACGTCTGCGTCACCGTGACCCATGTCGACGGCATCGTCCTCGCCCGGTCGGTGTTCCACCACTCCATCAACTACCGGAGCGCCGTCATCTACGGGACGCCCCAACCCGTCACCGACCCCGACGCAAAGCGCACCGGACTCCGGGCCATTACCGAGCAACTGGCCCCCGGCCAATGGGACGCGACCCGCGAACCCAGCCGCAAGGAACTCGCCGCAACGGCCGTACTGGCCCTCCCCTTGTCGGAGGCGTCCGTCAAGGTGCGGCAGGGGCCGCCCAGCGACGACGAGCCCGACCACGCCCTCGACGTTTGGGCCGGCGTCCTCCCCGTCCAGCAGACGTTCGGCACCCCGTCCCCCGACCCGCTGCTGCGCCCCGGCATTCCCATTCCAGGACATATCGCCCATCGCGTGACCTCCTAAATCGATAGGGCTCAATGCCCCGCGCAGTCGCCCATGGCCGTAGGGTGAATCCATGAACGAGCGGCTGGTCTGGATCGACTGCGAGATGACAGGACTCGACCTGCGCAACGACGCGCTCATCGAGATAGCCGCGCTGGTCACCGATAGCGAGCTCAACATCCTGGACGAGGGCGTCGACATCGTCATCAAGCCGCCGCCCGAGACCGTGACGCAGATGACCAAAGTCGTCCGCGACATGCACACCACGTCCGGCCTCCTGGAGGCCCTCCCCAGCGGCGCCACCCTCGCCGAGGCCGAGGACACCGTCCTCACCTACGTCCGGAGCCACGTGAAGGACGCCAAGAAGGCGCCCCTGTGCGGCAACTCCATCGCCACCGACCGGTCGTTCCTCGCCCGCGACATGCCCGCCCTCGACGGGCACCTCCACTACCGCATGGTGGACGTCTCGTCCATCAAGGAACTGGCCCGCCGCTGGTACCCGCGCGCGTACTTCGCGAGCCCGGAGAAGAAGGGCGGCCACCGGGCCCTCGCCGACATCACCGAGAGCATCCAGGAACTGCGCTACTACCGCGCCGCCGTCTTCGTCCCGCAGCCGGGCCCCGACTCCGACGCCGCCCGCGCCATCGCCGCCAAGGTGTCCTCAGGCTGACCCACCCCCGCGGAGCCGCTACACTACTGGGAGCCGGGCGCGATCCCGGCCACGGTGGGTGTAGCTCAGCTGGCAGAGCACTTGGTTGTGGTCCAAGATGTCGGGGGTTCAAGTCCCCTCACTCACCCCAGTGCGGGGCCCCGGTCTTCGGCCGGGGCCTTCGTCGTTCCGGCGCGGTCCATCGACTCCCGGAGATCGTCCCGTTATGCTCCGTCCCTATACATGTCAACGACACCCCAAGGGCAACGGATGAGTGTCGACGAGACGGCCCCCCTTCGCGTCCTCGTGGTGGACGCCGACCCCCTGGTCCGCGCAAGCGTGATCTCCCTCCTGGACGCCAGCGACGAACTCCGGGTCGTGGCCGACACCCCCGACCCGCTGACCGCCCGCACCCTGGCCGAGCAACTGCGCCCCGACATCGTCCTGCTCGACGCGGGCGCCGCCGGGCACGCGCACCCGCTCAGCGGCGCGTCCCGCGTCTTCGTCCACACCGGCGACGCCGCCGCCGCCGAGACCGCCCTGCGCGCCGGCGCCTGCGGGCACCTCGTCCCCGGCGCCTTCACCGCCCGCGACCTCATCCGCGGCGTCCGCGCCGCGTCCCGCACCACCCTCGGCCTGTCCGCCCGCGAGTCCGAGGTCATGGACCTCATCGCCACCGGCCGCTCCAACGGCGAGATCGCCCGGCAGCTCTTCCTCAGCGAGAAGACCGTCAAGAACCACGTCAACCGCATCTACGCCAAGCTCGGCGTGAGCTCCCGCGCCACCGCCATCGCCCTGTGGCGCGGCATGGTCAGCGTCCTCCCCGTCCAGGACTAAACCGATTCGCACAGGTCCGCGGGTCCTGATAATGTTCTTCTTGTCGCCAGGGACCCCGGCCCAAGGCCAGTCCCCAGCAGACACGCGCCGTTAGCTCAATTGGCAGAGCAGCGGACTCTTAATCCGCGGGTTCGGGGTTCAAGTCCCTGACGGCGCACCCGCAACCACCAGGGCGTGCACCGATACTCGGCGTACGCCCTGTTCGCGTTCGTTGCAATCGCCGTTGCGGTTAGCCCTCTGGAGGGCCCCAGAGCGCTCCCCCGATGCGGCTCACGGCGTCGGTCGTCAGTGGGTCGGTCGGCTGGACGTAGCGGCGCGTCGTGCTGAGTTGGGCGTGGCCGAGGATGCGCTGAATCACGTGGATACTCACGCCCTGCTCGCCGAGCAACGTCCCCGCGGTGTGCCTCGCGTCGTGGAGACGGTAGGCGTCCGCTTCGATCCCGCCAGCTCGTAGGAGAGCCTTCCACGCTCCCCAGTCGTCGCGCGCTCGGATCGGTGCGCCGTCCGGGCCGCACCACACGAGCCCCCATTCCTGCCAGGCGTCGCCGGCGGCGCGCCGTTCGGCGTCCTGAGTCGCCCTGTGCGCCTTGAGAAGCGGCACCAGTTGAGGCGGTATCGGGACCTCGCGCTTCCGCTTGCCCTTGGGCCGCGTGAACGTCCATCCTCCCGTCCGTCCCGGACAGGAACGCGCGTGCGCCGTGCAGTCCGGCGAATCGAACTGCCCTGGCCGCCTTCGTCTTATCGGGCAGGTCGCCCACCTGGGTCAGCAGAATCTTCGGGCCGAGGTACTGGGCCTCGTTCTTCTGGGTGCCGTCGTGCTCTTCTCAGAGCGGCTACGTCATGGTTCAGTGAATGGGCCGGGGCGGGGCGGGGCGGGCGTATTGCGAAGTCAGCAGTAAGGGCCGAGGGCCTTCTTGATTTTGGCTGGCGCCTTCGCCATTTTGGGACCGTCGCAAAGGGCATCGGTGCCGTAGGTGACCAGGCTGACCTTTCCGCTTCGCATCCGTACGATCACGCGCGACGGGTCGGAGCCCGGATAGCGCATCTCGGTCGTCGCCCAGCCGCCCTGGCAGGTGATCTCGTCCGACACGACGACGCCGCTGGAACCGTCGGCGGCCGACACGGCGTCGGCGATCTGCGCCCGCGACGGGCAAGGCGCGGCGGCGGGCTTGGAAGGGGACGGCGGCTGCGCGGTCGTGGCGGGCGCGGGGGTGCCGGGCGCGGTGCTGGCCGTGGCCGGTGGGGCGGCGGACGCCTTCCCGGCTGCATCGTCCTCCCCGCCGCCCTGGCAACCGGTGAGAACTCCCGCGCACGTCAGAACGCTGACGACTGTTACAAGCCTGAACACAGGCACGCGACCTCCGCTGTCCGATTTCCGGACACGTTTGCGTCCGCTCTGCTCGGGCGGCCACTATAGCCGAGCCGGTAAGAGTGAACGCGAAATGGGGGACGCGGGAGTGCGTCGAGAGGATTTGCCGCAGAACATCGGTGAGTACCGTCCGCAGTCGCATCTCGCGGCCGGCGGCATGGGCCGCGTGTTCCTCGCGCTCGCCCCCGATGGAGGGACCGTCGCGGTCAAACAACTCCATCCCAGCATCTCCTATGACCGCAAAATGCGGGAACGGCTCAGCCGCGAGGTACAGGTGATGCGGCGCGTCAGCAGCCCCCGCGTCGCCGAACTGCTGGACGCCGACCTCGACGCGGACCCGCCGTACATCGTCACCCGCTACGTACAGGGCCGGACGCTGCACGACGTCGTCAAGACCGACGGCCCGCTGCGCGGTGACGATCTGATGAAAATGGCGCGCGGCATCGCCGAAGCCTTGGTGGCCATCCACGGCGCCGGGCATATCCACCGCGACCTCAAACCGTCCAACGTCATGGTCGTCGGCGGCGAACCAGTCGTCATCGACTTCGGCATCGCCCAAGAACAGGACGCGACCCGGATCACCCGCGAGGGCGGGGCGATCGGGACGGTCGGCTACATCCCGCCAGAGGCACTGGAGGGCGGCGCCGCCGGTCCGCCCGCCGACGTCTTCGCGTGGGGCGCCACCATCGGGTACGCGGCGACCGGCAAACCCGTCTTCGGCACCGGCGGAATGCAGGCCGTCGCGCTGCGCGCCTACCAGGGCGCCGCCGACCTCGACGGCGTTCCCGCCGCGTTTCGCCCGCTCCTCGCCGCCTCGCTCGCGCCGCGACCGGACGTCCGGCCCGATGCCCGCACCCTCGTCCAGACCCTTTCCGGCCCGGAAGGCCCGGCCGCGTTCTCCGTGGACCCGGCCACCGCCCAACCCGTACAGGCATCCGCGCTCGCGCCGGCCACCGATCCCGCCGCCCAGGCCGCCGCAGCGAAACGAACACGAACCCTCGCCGTCGTCGCGAGCACGCTGGCCGTGGTCGTCGTCATCGGCGGGTCGCTCCTCATCCGGCAACTCCGCCTCGACGAGAACGGGCGCCCGTCCGCGCAGCAGACCCCCGTGGCCGCCCCGTCCCATCCGTCCTACCGGGAGGCCATCGCCAACTGGGGCCCGGGGAAGGAGTTCACGCAATTCCTGCGATCCAGTATCGGCAAGAAGATATTCATCGGTGCCCAGCTAGATGAGGACATCCTCCCCGAGGACGGCAATGGCCAGCCTTTCCATGCCTCTCGCAAGAACGACGGGTCCTCCATCATGGTATGGACGGAGTGCTTCGAGAAGCTGGACCCGGGCGAACAGCCCTCGTATTACAAGTGCACCGGCGCCCAGGTCGGTATCCTGGGCGAGCAACCGGGGTGGGCCGGAATGAACTGGGCGCACGGAATGTACAGCATCCAGGGTAATTTCGAGGTGGCGGGAGGTACCGTTCACCAGGGAATCGTCAGCTACACCCTCAAACCCACCGCCGCCGCCTGACCTCCCCGTCTCACGGGCGAAGGAGTGAGACGGACACCGTCGTGGACGATCTGACCGTGTGGGGTGCCGCTCCGCGTCCGGTGGCGGCCGACTCGGTCGGGGCGGTGTCGACCGTCTGAGGTCTTTGGCGATGACGTCCTCCCGGAGGTCGTCGCTATCGTCATTTGGGGCCGAACTAGGGTTAGCCCACGCCCGTCGCTATGCATGTATTCCAAGCGAGATGGCAGGAGGGCAGCAGCGGCCTGCTTGATCCCTCGGGGCGGGAGCTTCGGGGTGGCTTCTGCTCTCTCCTCCATTCCGGTGAGGTGTTTTGTGCAGTTCGTCAGTCCTTGCCGACGGGGTCGGTCTCTTCGTTCCGGAAGGCGGCGGCCGTTCCGGTGACGCTCGCGATTATCAGGGCGACCAACAGAACCCAGCCGGCCATGAGGTCGAGGGCCGACTCCGGATCGACCAGCCGTTCCTGAGCGCCGACCGCGAACATGACGACGAGGTTGAAGAGCGCGGCCACCGCGCCGGCGACCGGAGTCCAGCGGCCCGGCACGGCGGCGAGCAGACCGGCGGCCAGCACGATGGCGACGAGGCCCGGCGGGATCGGCGGGGTGTCGGTGAGCCCGGCCACCTCCAGGACGACGAAGGCGGCGCCGGCGGCGAGGAGTGCGGAGAAGGTCGCCTTTCCCGTCGCGGAAAGGCCGGTGAGGCGAAACATCGATCGTCCCTTTCGATGACGGATCGACCGCGGAGGAGCCGGTCAGCGGAGGAGGCGGCGGGGGGTCACCAGGCCCGCCTCGTAGGCGGCGATGACCAGCTGGGCGCGGTCGCGGGCGGAGAGTTTGGTCATGATGCGGCTGACGTAGGTCTTCGCGGTCGTGGGGGTGACGAACAGCCGGGCCGCGATCTCGGCGTTGGACAGGCCGTCGGCGACCAGGCCGAGCACCTCGCGCTCCCGGCAGGTCAGCCCGTCCAGGCTGGGGTCGGCGGCCTGCGGGTCCACGCGTCCGGCCAGCTCGGCGATCAGGCGGCGGGTGACGGACGGGGCCACCAGCGCGTCGCCCTGCGCCACCACCCGCACGGCGCGGATCAGCTCCGCCGGGTCGATGTCCTTGAGCAGGAAGCCGCCGGCCCCCGCGCGCAGCGCGCCGTAGATGTACTCGTCCAGCTCGTAGGTGGTCAGGATGATGATCTTCAGGTCGGCGTGCGCGGGGTCGGCGGCGAGCCGCCGGGTGGCCTCGATGCCGTCGAGGACGGGCATCCGGACGTCCATGAGGACGACGTCGGGCCGCAGCGCGCCGCACTGCCGGACCGCCTCGGCGCCGTCGCCCGCCTCCCCCGCGACGGCGATGCCGGGCTGCCCCTCCAGGATCGAGCGGAACCCGACCCGGACGAGGGTCTGGTCGTCGGCCAGCAGGACGTTGATCATGCGTGCTCCCGGAGCGGCAGCCTGGCGAGCACCCGGAACGTGCCGTCGCCGCACGGCCCGGCGCGCAGGTCGCCGCCCAGCGCCGCGGCGCGCTCGCGCATCCCGCGGATGCCGTAGCCGGAGCCGCCGGCCGGCGCGGCGCCGGTGTTCTCGACGCGGATGTGCAGGTCGCCCGCGTCGACGCGGATGCGCACCGTGGCCTCCTCGGTGCGGGCGTGGCGCGCGACGTTGGTCAGCGCCTCCTGGACGATGCGGAACGCGGCCAGGTCGACCTCGGCGGGGACGCGCGGCCCGGCGCCCTCCACGGTGGTGCGGACCCGGAGCCCGGCGCGTCCGGCGGTGTCCACCAGGTCGGGCAGGCGGGCGAGGCCGGGGGCGGGCGCGGTGGGGTCGGCCTCGTCGGCCTGCCGCAGCACGCCGAGCGTGGCGCGCAGCTCGCGGCCGGCGTCCCGCCCGGCGTCCCGGATCACGGTGAGGGTGTCGGTCAGCTCGGCGCGCAGCCCGGGGTCGTCGCGGCGCGGACCCCCGGTGAGCTGGAACAGCGCGGCGCCCGCCCGCACGTTGATCATCGAGATGTTGTGGGCGAGGACGTCGTGCAGCTCGCGGGCGATGCGCATCCGCTCCTCGGTGACGCGCCTGCGGCCGTCGGCCTCCCGGCCGCGCTCGGCCTCGGCGACCCGCTGCTCCACCGCGGCCAGGTAGGCGCGGCGGTTCCAGGCCACGCCGCCGACCGCGAGCACCGCCACCAGCCACCCGGCCACCAGGACGGCGCTCTCCCCCTGCCCCTGGGCGGAGCCGGAGCCGCGCAGGATCATGCCGAGGATGGCGATGACGGCGAGCACGATCGCGGCGGGCAGCCGTCCCTCGGCCGCGGTGGTGTAGAGCGCGACGATGAAGGCGACGAAGACGGGCCCGCCCGAGTCGCCGAGCGCGCCCGACAGCGAGGTCAGCAGCAGCGTCAGCAGGAGGACGCTCACGGGGTGGCGGCGGCGCAGCACGAGCGCGGCGCACGCGGCGACGGCGGCGGCCACCTGGCCGGGCAGCGGCGCGGGCCCGTCCCGGGTGAAGGCGGAACCGAGCACCAGGGCCAGCGCGACGGTGCCGATGGCCGCGTCGAGGAGCAGGCCCGGCGGCGGACGGTGCAGCCGCATCGCACCCCTTCGGAAGAGAGCCGCGAGACCACCAAAGTATACATAGCTACTATTTCCGGCGCCTGTCTCCCGTGGTTGACAACCGGGTGTCGACCACAGGCCGACGACAACGCGGCGCCGCTCGGTGAGGATCCAGGCATGAACGCCGAGACGCTCGACCTCGCGCGGCTCCAGTTCGCGATCACCGCGGGCGCGCACTTCCTGTTCGTCGCGCTGACGCTCGGACTGGCGCCGCTGCTGGCGGCCATGCAGACGCGCGCCACCGTGTCCGGGAGCGAGACGCACTGGCGGATGACCCGGTTCTGGGGCCAGCTCTACGTGATCAACTACGGCATGGGCATCGTCACCGGGCTGGTGATGGAGTTCCAGTTCGGGCTGAACTGGAGCGGGCTGACCACGTTCGCCGGAGACGTCTTCGGCGCCCCGCTGGCGATGGAGACGCTCGTCGCGTTCTTCATCGAGTCCACCTTCCTCGGGCTGTGGATCTTCGGCTGGGGACGGATCAACCGGTGGGCGCACCTGGCGCTGCTCTGGATCGTGACGCTCACCGCCTACGTCTCCGCGTACTGGATCATCGCCGCCAACGGCTGGCTGCAGAACCCGGTCGGCGCCGAGCGCCAGGGCGACCGGATGGTGCTGGTGGACCGCGCCGCGATGCTGGCCAACCCGGACGCGCTCATCGCGCTCCTGCACGTGATCGGCGCGGGGCTGCTGACCGGCGGGTTCTTCCTCGCCGGGATCAGCGCCTTCCACCTGCGCCGCCGCACCGCCGACCAGGAGGTGTTCCGCCGCTCGCTGCGCACCGGGATGATCGCGGCGCTGCCCGCCTCCCTGCTCACGCTGGGCGCCGGGTTCAACCAGTTCGCGGTGGTCGCCGACCATCTGCCGATGAAGTTCGCGGTCAGCCAGGGCGACACCGCCGAGCAGGCGCGGCTCCAGGCGGAGCTCGCCGCCGAGCTGGGCCCCGGCGACTACAGCCCGCCCGACTGGATCAACCTGCCGCTCGGCCTGATGATGATCCTCGGCGTGGCGCTCTTCGTGCTGGCGTCGGTCGGGCTCGTCCTGGCCTACGTCAACCGGTCCGGGGTCCTCATGCGCGCCTGGCAGCGGCTGCTGACCTGGTGCGTCGTGCTGCCGTTCGCCGCGGTGATCGCCGGCTGGATATTCCGCGAGGTCGGCCGGCAGCCGTGGACGATCAACCAGATCCTGCGCACCGAGGACGCGCTGGCGCCGTCGGTGTCGGCCGGGAGCATGCGGCTCACGCTGATCGGGTTCACCGCGCTGTTCGCCGTGCTGATCGCGCTGGACGCCTGGCTGCTCGGCCGGTTCGCCCGGCGCGGCCCCGACGGGTCGGCGCTCGGCGCCCAGCCGGACCCGGCCGCGGAGCCCGAGCCCGTGCCGAACTTCTGACGCCGCCCACGCTGACAGGGAACTCTCATGGACGTCCTCGCCATCGGCCTCCTGGCCTTCGCAGCCGTCGGCTACTTCGTGCTGGCGGGCACCGACCTCGGCGCCGGCATGATGCTGTTCTTCCTCGGCCGGAACCCCGCCGAGCGCCGCCTGGTGATCGCCGCCTTCGCCCCGTTCTTCCTCGCCAACGAGATCTGGCTGGTCCTCACCGCCGGGCTCCTCGTCGGCCTGTTCCACGAGCTGGAGGGGGAGCTGTTCGGCGCGCTGTTCGGCACCGTCGCCGCGCTGCTCGCCGGATGGGTCGTCCGGGACGTGGGCCTGTGGCTGCGCGGCCGGCTGGAGGCGCCGGGCTGGCGGCTCTTCTGGGACGGCGCCGTCACGGCCGGGAGCTGGACGGTCACCGGCGCCTGGGGCTGGATCGTCGGCTCGGTGCTGCTGTACCGGCTCGACCCGGAGACCTCGCCGTTCCCGCTGATCGGCGTGGCGGCGGCGTGGGCGCTGTTCGCGCTGCACGGCCTGGCGTTCGCCTCGCTCCGGCTGCGCGGCGCCCCGTACGAGCGGGCCCGGACGGTCACCGGCCCGTCCGGGGAGCCGGTCACGTTCGCGCTCACCTCGGCCGGCATGGTCGTGATCCCGCTGGCGCTCGGGGCGCGGCTCCCGCTGCGCGACTCCGTGACCGAGTCGGCGGAGTTCGTGGCCCAGTCGACCGCGCTGCTCCTGCCCGTCCTCGTCGCCGCCCAGGTCTGGACGTGGTGGGTCTTCCGCCACCGGGTCACCGCGCCGAGCTACCTGTGAGGGCGCGGCCGTGACCGCGCCCGACCTCCCCGGACTCGACCGCCGGCGGCTGCTCCGCACCCTCGCGCCGCCGGCGGTCGTTCAGGGGGCGCTGGTGGTCGCCCAGGCGGAACTGCTGGTCCGAGCGCTCGCTCCGCCCGATCCCGGCCCGCTGCCCTGGCTGGCCGCGGTCGTCGGGCTGCGCGCCCTGGTGTCGTGGGCGACGGCGAGTGCCGTCCACCGGGCCGCCGCGCGGCTCAAGGCCGACCTGCGCACGGCCCTGCTGCCCGCGCGCGGCGGCGCCACGCTGATCGTCCGGGGCTTGGACGCGCTCGACCCGTACCTGACCGGCTACCTGCCGCAGCTCGCCATGGCCGCCGTCGTGCCGCCGCTGGTGCTGGCGCGGCTGCTGGCCGCCGACCCGGCGTCCGGGCTCACGGTGCTGGTCACGCTGCCGCTCGTCCCGGTGTTCGGCGTCCTGGTCGGCCGGCACACCCGCGACGCGACCCGCGTGCAGTGGGAGCGGCTGAGCCGCCTCGGCGGCCACTTCCGCGACGTGGTCGCGGGCCTGCCGACGCTGCGCGCGTTCGGCCGGACCGGCCACCAGGAGGGCGAGGTGCGGCGGATGGCGGACGCGCACCGGCGCGCCACCCGCCGCGTGCTGCGCACCGCGTTCCTGTCGGCGCTCGTGCTGGACCTGGTGGCGACGCTGTCGGTCGCGCTCGTCGCCGTCCCGGTCGGGCTGCGGCTGCTGGACGGCGGCCTCGGCTACCGGACGGCGCTGCTGGTCCTGCTGCTCACTCCCGAGGTCTTCCTGCCGCTGCGCGCGCTCGGCAGCCGGTTCCACGCCGCCGCGGAGGGCCTCGCGGTCGCCGAGGAGACCGCCCGCGTGCTCGGCCGGGCCGAGCCCGAGCCCACCGGGCGGATCGCGCCGGCGCGCGGCGACATCCGGCTGGAGGACGTCAGCGTCCGCTACGGCGACCGGCCCGCGCTCGACCGGGTGTCCCTGGTGATCCGGCGGGGCGAGGTGGTGGCGCTGACCGGGCCGAGCGGCGCGGGCAAGTCGACGCTGCTGGCGGTGCTGCTCGGCCTGGCCGTGCCGGACGAGGGCCGCGTCCTCGTCGGCGGGACCGACCTGCGCGACCTCGACCTCGCGGCGTGGCGGCGGCAGGTCGCCTGGGTGCCGCAGGCCCCGCACCTGTTCGCCGACTCGGTGGCCGGGAACGTCCGGCTGGGCATGCCCGCGGCACCGGCGGCGGCGGTGCGGCGCGCGCTGGCGGACGCGCACGCGCGGGACTTCGTGGACGCGCTGCCGGACGGCGACGCCACGATGCTCGGCGAGCGCGGCGCCGGGCTCTCGGCCGGGCAGCGGCAGCGGATCGCGCTGGCCCGCGCCTACCTGCGCGACGCGCCCGTCCTGCTGCTGGACGAGCCCACCGCGCGGCTCGACCCCGGCAGCGAGCAGGCCGTCGTCCGCGCGGCGCGGCGGCTGCTGCGGGATCGGACCGCGGTGCTGGTCGCGCACCGTCCCGCCCTGCTGGACGGCGCCGACCGGGTGATCCGGCTGAACGAGGGACGGGTCGTCGAGGAGGTGCGCCGGTGACCGCGTGGGCCGTCCTCGCGGGGGTCGCGGCGCGGCTGTGCGCGCTGGGCCTGACCGCGTCCGCCGCCTGGCTGATCGCCCGCGCCGCCGAGCGGCCGGACCTGTCGGCGCTGGGCCTCGCGATCGTGGCGGTGCGGGCGTTCGCGTCCGCGCGGGGCGTGTTCGGCTACCTGGAGCGGCTGGCCGGGCACGACGCGGCGCTCGGCCGCGCGGCCGGGCAGCGGGTGCGGCTGTACCGGGCGCTGGCGCACGGCCCCCTCCCGGCCGGGTCCCGCGGCGCGGGGTCCGGCGGCGGGGAGGCGCTCACGCACATGGTCGCCGACCTGGACGCCGGGCAGGACCTGCGGCTGCGCTGCGCGCTGCCCGCGATCGTGGCCGGGGTCGCCGGCACGGCGGCGGTCGCGTTCTGCTGGGCGCTGCACCCCGCGTCGGGCGCGGTCGTGGCCGCCGGGGCGCTGGCGGCGGGCCTGGCCGTCCCGGCGGCGGCCGCCGCCGCGGCCCGCAGGCTCGGCGCTCGCCTCGCGGGCGCGCGCGCCGAGCTGGCGGCGCGGGTCATGGACCTCACCGACGGACGCGCCGACCTGGTGGCGTTCGGCGCGCTGGACTTCGCGACGGCCGCCGCGGAACGCCAGGCGCGGCGGCTGGCGCGGACGGAACGCCTCAGCGGCGGGGTGTCGGCCGCGGCGCTGGCGGCGGGCACGGCCGTCCAGGGGCTGACGGCGCTCGGCGTCGCGTGGGCGGCGGCCGGGACGGGCGCGGTGACCTGCGCGGTGCTCGTGCTGACCGCGCTCGTCGCGCTGGACGCGGTCCAGCCGGCGATCCCGGCCGCGCAGCTCTGGGTCGAGCTGCGCCCGGCGGCGGCGCGGGTGCGGCGGGTCGTCCGGGCGGACGCCGCGCTCCCGCCCGACGAGCGGCCGCACCGCCCGGCCGTGCCGGGACGCGTCGCGCTGCGCGGCGTCCGGGTGCGCTACGGGGACGTCCCGGCGCTGGACGGCGTCGACCTCGACCTGTCCCCGGGACGTTCGGTCGCGGTGCTCGGGGAGAGCGGCGCGGGCAAGTCGACGCTGCTGGCGGTGCTCGCCGGGCTCGTCCAGCCCGGCGAGGGCCTGGCGCTGCTGCGGCCGGCGCGCGGCCTGTACCAGGACGCGCACCTGTTCGCGGCCACGGTGCGGGCGAACCTGCTGATGGCGAAGCCGGACGCGGGGGACGCCGAGTTGCGCGCCGTCCTGGACCGGGTGCGGCTGACCGGGTGGCTGGACGCCCTCCCCGAGGGCCTGTCCACGCCCGTGGGCGCGGGCGGCCGGGGCCTGGCCGGCGGGCAGCGGCAGCGCCTGCTGCTCGCCCGCGCCCTGCTCGCCGACCCGGAGGTGCTGCTGCTCGACGAGCCCACCGAGGCGCTGGACGCCGCGACCGGGCGTGCCGTGCTCGCCGGCGTGCTGCGGGCACGGCACGGACGGACGACGGTCGTGGTCACCCACCGGGAGGACGCGCTCGGCCTCTTCGACGACATCGTCGTCATGGCCCGCGGCCGGGTCGAGCTGCACGACGCCGGCGACCGTCAGCCGATCGGCCGGGCCTTCCCCTCGGCATGAGCGTGGATCAGCTCGTAGGCCCGGTCGCCGATCTTGGGCCCGAACTCCTGGGACGCCCGCACCGCGGACGGGAAGTGGACGCCGCCGAGCACCCGGCTCCACGCGCACTGGCTCACCCATTCGCTCCAGGTGTTCCAGGTCAGCACCGTGTCGGCGGCGGGGGTGACGCCGGGCTCGGTGAGCGAGGACCCCTTGGCGAAGCGGAACGAGAGCGTGATGTCGTCGGTGCCGAAGACGCGCCGTCCGGCCTGGGCGGCGGACGCGCAGACCGACGTGGAACCCGACGGGTACTCGGTGTGGTCGGGGATGTCGAGGTAGCTCTGCCACTCCTCGCCGGGCATGTCCTTCACGGTGCCCTTGCCGGGACCGCCCCACGCGCTGACCCGCTTGCCGCGGTACAGGAAGCGGATCGCGCTGAACGGCCGCACCGCGTTGTACTTGTACTTGGCGTACCAGGACGTGATGAGCGCGTCGAAGCCGGCGACGTCGGTGGCGGCGGTGTGCTCGACGAACGTGTCCAGCGACGCGTGCTTGTTCAGCGCGATGGTGCCGATGGAGTACCCGATGCCGCGGAACTTGTCGTCGAAGAACTCGGCGATCATCTTCTTGCGGTCGTCCAGCCCGGCGGACGCCGCCAGCATCTGGTCCGCCTGCTCCTTGTACCCCTTCCGGTTGTGCTGGTAGTCGCTCTTGACCGGCGGCGGCGGCAGGAACCGCTTCGGGCTGTCGTAGCTGAACGGCTTGGTGACGCTCAGCTGCGGCGTGATGAACTGCTGCACCTGGAAGATGCCGTTGCTCTTGGTCACCACAGCGGGCTGCCAGCGGGACGGGTCGGTCAGCTTGTAGGCGGTGTTGACGGGCTGGTATCCGAGGTAGTCGGAGTAGGGCTGCCGGTTGTACCGGCGTCCGCCCTCGTCGCCGAGCTGGTTCATGCCGTCGTGCACCCGGCCCCGCACCACGGCGTTGCCCGCCTTGTTGCCGATGCCGACGGGCGTGGTGAGGTCCTCGCTGTCGTCGTCGGGGTCGAGCCCGACGCTGGTGAGCACCTCCCGCCATTCCTCGGACGCGGTCGGGACGAGGCTCTTGTAGACCCGGTAGGACGCGTACAGGATGGCGATGTTCTTGTTCCGGTTGGTGGCGCCCTCGGCGGCCGGGCGGCGGCCCAGGTCGGAGTAGAGGCCGACGGCCCGCTCCCGGTACGGCGCGATGGCGTCGAACTGGGCGACCGCGGCCATGGCCGCGATCCGGAAGACCAACGTGGCGTCGTTGCCCTTGGCGGACACCTCGGTCCTGATGACGTGCCCGACGCGGCTCCACAGCACGTCGGTGATCGCGTTCCCCTTGTCGAAGTCGAAGTCCGCGGCCCGCGCGGACGAGCGGTCGTCCACCGCGGGCGCGACGCTCACCGCCCCGGCGGTCAGCACGGCGGCGCACAGCGCGGTCACGCGGAGCCCCCGGGGTCTCCGGGCTCTGTTCGGGTCGGACATTTCCTTCCGCCTTCCTCTCGGCGCGCCGGCGGCGCGCTCCAGCCGGGCGATCAAGCGGGCCGGGCCCCGACCGCGGACATCAGCAGCGGCAGGCTGCGGGTGAACTCGCGGTTCCAGTAGGCCCAGCCGTGGGTGCCCGCGCCGTAGAGGTCGGCGGTCACCCGGACGCCCGCGGCGCGGGCGTGCTCCACGAAGCGCGCGTTCATCGGCCCGACCCAGCCTTCGAGGGGGTCGGCGGGCCGTCCCGGCGGGTCGAGCGGGCCGGGCCGCCCGTCGCCGGACGACACGAACAGCCGCACGCCGCGCAGCGCGCCCACCCGGTCGTGGGGGTTGTGCTCGCGCCACAGGCCGGACTGCCGGACCGGGTCGCCCCAGAGGCCGGACGGGTCGGCGCCGTAGCCCTCCAGCACGGCCAGGACGTTCGCGGCGCCGGACACCGTGTCGGTCAGCCCGCTGTAGGAGGCCGCGGCGCGGAACATCCCGCGGTGGCGGGCCGCGTACGACAGCGCGCCGAACCCGCCCATGGAGACGCCGGCGACCGCGCGGCGCGGCCCGCCGCCCAGCCCGTCCCGCACGAGGCCCATCAGCTCGGTGAGGTGGAAGGTCTCCCAGGCGGGCGGGCCGTGCCGGCCGCCGTTCCACCAGTCGCTGTAGAAGCCGTGGGTGCCGCCGTCCGGGATGACCACGAGGACGCCGTAGCGGGCGGTCAGCCGCTCGACGTCGGCGTAGGCGGTCCACTGCCGCCAGCCGCCGGCGCCGTCGCAGCAGCCGTGCAGCATGTAGAGGACGGGCCAGGGGCGCCCGCGCGGGCCGGCGTGGCCGCGCGGGAGCAGGATGCGGGCGCGCCCTTCGCCGCCGAGCGCGGCGGAGTCGATGGTGATGTCGAGGGTGCGGTGCCCGGCGCGGCGGACCTCGCGGAGGCGGGCGCCGCCCGCGAGCCGCATGCCGGGCGGCAGGGCCGCGGCGGCGGCAGCGGCGACGCCGGTGGCGGCCGGGGCGGGGGCCGCGGCCGCCCGGGGGGCGGGGAGCAGCAGGGCGGTCAGCAGGAGTGAGACGACGGTGAACAGGCCGGCGAGGGGTCGTTCATTCATCACTTTTTCCACCAGGCGAGGGAAGGATTCCCACGGTAGGCACGCCGCGCTACCGCAAGATCAAGCGCCGGTAAAGCCACTGGCCCCCAGGGCCCCGCGCCGCCGGACACCAGCGCGCTTCCAATCGGCCGCGAGCCCGTCACCAGCGCCGCTTTACAGGATCGGCGGGGCAATGACCGGCGAAGCGGCCCCGGAGGGCCGCGGTGGAGGAGATATGGAAGCCCACATTCTCGCGAGCGCCACCACCGACAAGAACCTGGAGTTAGTCCTCGACGTCCTTCCGGCGCTGATCGTCATCCTCGTCACGTCCGGCCTCTGCGGCTGGCTGGCGCGCTGGGTGTGGCAGCCCCGGGTGCTCGGCGAGATGGTGGCCGGGGTGCTGCTCGGCCCGACGCTGTTCGGATGGCTGTTCCCGGACGCCCAGGCGGCCGTGTTCCCCGACCACGTGACACCGATCCTCTATGTGATCAGCACGCTCGGGCTCACCCTGTACATGTTCCTGGTGGGCGCGGGCCTCGACCACGGCGGCGGGGAGCGCGGCGGCGCGCACCGGCCGATCGTCCTGGCGATCTCCGGGATCTTCCCCGCCCTGCTCCTCGGCGGCGCGGTGGGGTTCGCGCTGTGGTCCCAGCTGTCGCGGGACGACGTCGGCCGGTGGATGTTCGCCGTGTTCGTCGGCGGCGCGCTGTCGCTGACGGCCTTCCCGATGCTCGCCCGCATCCTCTACGAGCGGGGCCTGGAGAACTCGCGGCTGGGACGGCTGTCGCTGCTCGCGGCCTCGATCGACGACGCGGCGGCGTGGTGCCTGCTGGCGGTGCTGAGCGCGGTGCACCTCGGCGACGGCACCGGTTCGGCGGTGCTCACGATCGCGCTGGCGCTGCTCTTCGTGGCCGTGGCGCTCGGCGTGGTCCGCCCGCTGCTGCGTCCGCTGGGACGGGCCGTCGCCCGCACCGGGGACATGACCCTCGGGCACACCTACCTCGTCCTGCTGGTGCCGCTCCTCGCGGGCTGGCTGACCGACTGGATCGGCATCTACTCGGTGTTCGGCGGCTTCATCGCCGGGCTGGCGATGCCGCGCGACGCCGCGTTCCGGCGGCTGCTCCACGAGCGCATGATGAACATGGTGTCGGTCCTGCTGCTGCCCGTGTTCTTCACCTTCTCCGGGCTCAACACGCAGCTGGGCGGGCTGGGCGGCGGCACCATGCTGCTGTCCTTCCTGGCGATCCTGACCGCGGCCTTCGCCGGCAAGTACTTCGGCTGCGCGCTGGCGATGCGCACGCTGGGGTTCAACCTCCGCGAGTCGTACGCGGTGGGAGGGCTGATGAACGCCCGCGGCCTGATGATCCTCATCTTCATCAACATCGGGCTCGCGCAGGGGATCATCACGCGGGAGGTGTTCAGCATGCTGGTGCTCGTGGCGGTCCTCACGACCGCGGCGGCGCTGCCGCTGTACTCGCTGGCCCTGCCCAGGCGGCTGGAGGAGGAGCAGCGCACGGCCGTCCCGGACGAGCCGGAGAAGACCCCGGCCGCGGCCTGACCGGGTCCGGGCCGGATCCCGGGCCGCTGCAGGGGGGAGGCGGCGACCCGGGATCCGGGGTCTGGCGGGCGGGGGGTCAGGCCTGCTTCTGGTAGACGCGGAACGCCAGGGTCGACAGCCAGGCGCAGCCCAGCGCGACGGCCAGCAGCCCCGCGCCGCGGGTCAGCACGAAGGACCAGTCGACGCTGTCGTCGAGGGTCTGCCGGCCGATCTCGACGAGCCAGTTCACCGGGTTGCCGCCGGCGATCGCGCTCATCCAGTCCGGCATCACCCGGCGCGGCACGAACGTCGAGGACAGAAACGCGAGCGGGAGCACCAGGAACTGCGCGATGGAGATCACCGACTCCTGGCTGCGGGTCACCAGGCCGAGGGCGTTGGACAGCGAGGCGAACGCCACCGCGATCAGCGCCACGCACACCAGGAAGACCAGCATGATCGGCACGCCGCCGGGGAAGCGCGCCCCGGTGGCGAGCGCGATGGCCAGGATGATCAGGCCCTGGAGGACCACGGACAGCGCCTGGTGGATGAGCCGCCCGGTGATGAGCGCGCCGCGCCGGACCGGGGTGACCAGGAACCGGTTGAGCGTGCCCTGCTCCATCTCCACGACGAAGACCATCCCGCTCCATCCGCTGGCGAACAGGGCGGTCATCGCGATGATGCCGGGCGTGAGGAAGCCGATGTAGGAGTCGGTGGTGTGGGTGTCCTCCATGAGGGGGGCGAAGAGCTTGCCGAAGAGCAGCAGCCAGATCACCGGCTGGACGAGGGTGGCGACCAGGTAGAACGGCTGGCGGATGAACGCCCGGAGGTCGCGCACCGTCATGTGGTACGACTGGATCACCGCGGCGGTCATCGGATGTGTCCTTCCTGGACGCTGCGGAAGCTGCGGCCGGCGTGCCGGAGGTACACCTCGTCGAGGGTGGGCGCCGACAGCGTGACCGAGGCCACCCGCAGGCCGGCCGACTCCAGCGCCGACAGCAGGGCGGGCGCGCTGTCCGCGCCGGCGTCGACGCGGGCGCCGACCTCGCGGCCGGACACCACGACGTCGTGCACGCCCGCCACGTTGGACAGGGCGGTCCTGACGGCGGGCTCCTCCGGCGGCTCGTTCAGCAGGATCTGGACCGAGTCGCCGTGCAGGGCCTTCTTGAGGTTCTCCGGGGTGCCGTACGCGACGACCTTGCCCTCGTCCAGGATGGCGAGGGTGTCGGCCAGTTCGTCGGCCTCCTCCAGGTAGTGCGTGGTGAGGACGACGGTGATGCCGGTGGCCGCCATCCCGGCGATCTCCTTCCACAGATCGGCGCGGGCCTCCGGGTCGAGGCCGGTGGTGGGTTCGTCGAGGAACAGCACGCGGGGCTCCTGCACCAGCCCCATGGCCACGTCGAGCTTGCGGCGCATGCCGCCGGAGTAGGTCTTGGCGAGGCGTCCGGCGACGTCGGTCAGGCCGAAGCGTTCCAGCAGGCCGTCCACGCGCTCGCGGAGGCGGCCGCCTCCCAGCCCGTAGAGCTGCCCTTGCAGCACCAGGTTCTCCCGGCCGGTGGCGGCCGGGTCGACGCCGGAACTCTGCGCGACGCAGCCGATGTGGCTGCGCACCCGCGCCGCGTCGGACAGGACGTCGAACCCCGCCACCCGCGCGGTGCCGGAGTCCGGCCGGGTGAGGGTGGTGAGGACCTTGATGGTGGTGGACTTGCCCGCCCCGTTGGGGCCGAGCAGGCCGAAGACGGTACCGGACGGTACCGAGAAGGTGACGCCGTTCACGGCGCGCACGCCGTTCGGATAGGTCTTGGTGAGGTCGCTGACCTCGATGGCCAGTGTGTCTCCTGGCATGACGGATCTCCCGCATGGTGGGGTCGGCGATCGTGCCCGCGGGGGAGATCCGGTTAACCTGGTAGCGGATCCTCGAGTAACCGGCCGCCACCCGTTGGCGTCGATCGAGGTCGTGGGCCCCGGTGGGTGCTGCAACACCCGCCGGGGTTCTCGTTCGGCGGGTCAGCTCACGTGGCGCTCTCTCCCCCGGATCGCGAAACTCCGGCTGGACTCGTCGCCCTGGTGCCAGCGGTACCAGATCTCCAGGTCCTCCAGGGTTCCCTCTTCGAGTTCCTCGGCCAGGCACTTGACCCATGCCAGTTCGGCGCGCAGCATCATCTCCTCGTACTCGGCCTCGATCAGGAACAGGCGGCGCAGGCCGTTCGAGCGCATCTGGTCCATGAACGCCCGGACCTCGGCCAGCCTGATCTCCAGCGACTCGACCCGCTGCCGCAGCAGCGGGGCCACCGTCGCGGGCGACAGCACCGGCATCAGCGACAGGCCCGCCTCGAACTCGGGGTACTCCTTGGTCGAGGTGCGCAGGATCTCGCTGAGCCATTCCCTCAGCTCGACCCCGCCCGCGGGCGTGAGCGCGTAGACGGTGCGTTCGGGACGCCTGCCCTCCCGGAACGTCTCCACCGGCTCGATGAAGGAGGCCCGGACGAGGGCGTCGACGACGGTGTAGAGCGACCCGTAGTTGATCCGGATGCTCTGCTCCTTGCCGCGCCCCTTGAGCTTCTGCGCCATCTCGTACGGATGCATGGAGCTCTCGGAGAGGACGGCGAGCACCGCCAGTGCGAGCGGATTCGAGACCTTGCGCTTGACCATGAGACTCTCCGGTGACGGATACTCTGCGCCGAGTATACCGCGCCGGAGATTCGGCAAACCAGTCCGCTCAGGTGACATCACCCTGAAGCGACCACAAACACCACGAAAGCGGCGGATGGCGGGCGATATCGCCTGCCATCCGCCGCTTTCGGGCGCGAAGATCACGCGGAACGTGTCACCCGGCGTCACATGACGAGGACCACCGCCGCCACCAGGTTCGCCGCGAGGGCCGCTCCCGCGAGCCCCGTCCGCACCGTGTTCCACCGCCGCCACCGGCCGCGCCGCTCGGTCCAGTCGGGCGGCAGCGACGCCGGGTCCTGCGCCGTGACCCAGTGGTTGATCGGGACGTTCTTGGTCAGCGACACCGTGATCACCGAGATCAGCAGCAGCGCCGCGATCCCGCCCGCCAGCGGCCCCGCCCAGCCCGGCGCGGCCACCGCCAGCGTCAGGTCCGCCAGCGCCGTCAGCAGGATCGTGACCGGCATGAACGGGTCGTAGCGGGTGGCCAGGAACCCGTGCGCGTGCACGTACTGCTCGCCGGGCAGCGCCATCAGCAGCGGGACGCCGCCCAGCACGGTCGCGCAGAACACCCCCACGGCGACGGCGTTGCCCATCAGGGCGGCGACGACCAGGATCTGGCTCACATTCCCTCTCCTTCCCTGCCTGGTCCGGCGCCGGCGTGCCCGGCCCCGGCTAGCCGGCGGCGCGGGCGACCAGCGCCGCGTTGAACCCGCCGTATCCGCGGGCGACGACCAGCGCGTTGCGGACCCGCGCCGGGCGGGGGCCGTCCAGCACCAGGTCGAGCCCGTCCGCCGCCGGGCCCGCCACCGGCGCCGTGGGCGGGATCACCGAGTCGCGGATGGACAGCAGGGCCGCCAGCAGGTCCAGCGCGGCCCCGCCCGCGTAGAGCCGCCCCGTCAGCGCCTTCGGCACGGTGACCGGCACGCCGCGCGGCCCGAACACCGCCGCGAGCGCGTCGGCCTCGGCCTGGTCCTGCTCCGGCACGCCCATCGCGTCGGCGAACACGACGTCCACGTCGCCCGGCGCGATCCCGGCGTCGTCCAGCGCCTTCTCGATCGCCCGCCGCAGCGTCGGCGGCCGGTCCGAGCCGGGCGGCGGGTCGAACGTCGCGCCGTAGCCGGCGATCTCCCCGTAGATCCGCCCGGCGCCCCGGTCGCGGGCGTGCTCGCCGTCCTCCACGATCAGCAGCGCGCCGCCCTCCCCCGGCACGTACCCGCACGCCTCGGCGTCGAAGGGCAGGTACGCCCGCTCCGGGTCGGGCCGGACGCTCAGCGCCCGGGTGCTGAGCTGCGCGACGAGCCCGTACGGGCACAGCGACGCGTCGGTCCCGCCGCTGACCACCATCCGGGTGCCGTCGCGCAGCAGCCGCCGCGACTGCGCCACCGCGTCCAGCCCGCCCGCCTGCTCGGTCGCGATCACCCCGCAGGGGCCCCGCATGCCGTGCCGGATCGAGATCTGGCCGGTCGTCGCCGCGTAGAACCAGGCGATGGACTGGTAGGCGCCGACGAACTCCGGGCCGCGGCCCCACAGGTTGACCATCTCGTGCTGCCCGAACTCGGTGCCGCCCGACGAACTGGCCGTCACCACGGCCATCTCGTACTCCGGCATCTCCGCGGGGTCGATCCCCGAGTCCGCCAGCGCCAGCGCCGCGGCCGCCAGGCCCAGGTGCGTCCAGTGGTCGGTCTGCGGGACGATGCGGCTGGGCACGTGCTCGGCGGCGGAGAAGCCCGGCACCTCCCCCGCGAGCCGGACCGGATACGACGCCGGGTCGAAGCGGGTGACGGGACGGATCGCGCTCCGGCCCGCCAGCGTCCCCTCCCAGTACGCCTCGACGCCGACGCCGTGCGGCGTGACCGCGCCGACCCCGGTGACGACCGCGCTCATCCGGTGCCCCCGGGACGGGCGAGGAGCATCGCCGTCTGGAAGCCGCCGAAGCCGCTGCCCACGCTGAGCACGACGTCGGTGCGGTGGTCGCGCGCCGTGAGCGGCACGTAGTCCAGGTCGCATTCCGGGTCGGGCGTGTGCAGGTTGGCCGTCGGCGGCACCACGCCGTGCTCGATCGCCAGCGCGCTGGCCGCCACCTCCAGCGAGCCGATGGCGCCGAGCGAGTGCCCGATCATCGACTTGATCGAGCTGACCGGCACCTCGCGGGCCCGCTGCCCGAGGCTGCGCTTGAACGCCGCCGTCTCGTGCCGGTCGTTCTGCTTGGTGCCCGACCCGTGCGCGTTGATGTAGTCGATGTCTTCGGGCCCGAGCCCCGCCTGCCGCATCGCCACCGTGATCGCCTCGGCCATCTCCCGTCCGTCGGGTTTCAGCCCGGTCATGTGGTGGGCGTTGCTGCGCCCGGCGGTCCCGGCGACCTCGGCGTAGACGTGGGCGTCGCGGCGGCGCGCCGCCGACGCCTCCTCCAGCACGAACACCGCCGAGCCCTCGCCGAGCACGAACCCGTCCCGGTCGCGGTCGAACGGCCGCGAGGCGTGCGCGGGGTCGTCGTTGTTGGGGGACGTCGCCTTGATCGCGTCGAAGCAGGCCGAGGTGATCGGCGAGATCGGCGCGTCGGTGGCCCCGGCGATCACCACGTCCGCGGCGCCCTCCCGGATGAGCTGGGCGCCGTGCGCGACGGCGTCCAGGCCCGAGGTGCAGCCGGTGGAGATGAGCGCCACCGGCCCCTCCGCGCCGACCCGCCACGCCACCTCGACCGCCAGCGTGCTGGGCACCATGTACCCGTACAGCTGGGGCACGCCGTAGCGGTGGTCGACCAGCCACTGCCGGCCGCCGTCGCTGAGGACGATGTACTCCTCCTCCAGCCCCATCGTGCAGCCGACCGCGCTGCCGAGGCTGACGCCGACGCGGTCCGGCCGCAGCGCGCCGGTCTCCAGCCCGCTGTCGGCGACGGCCTCGTCGGCGGCGACCGAGGCGAGCTGGGCGGCGCGGTCCATCCGCCGGGTCTCCTGGGGCGTCAGGCCGCAGGCGGCCGGATCGAAGTCGCACTCGGCGGCGATCCGGGACCGGAACCCGGACGCGTCGAAGAGCGTGATGGTGCGGGTGGCGGTCCGGCCCGCGGTGAGCATCTCCCAGAACGCCTTGGTGCCGATGCCGCCGGGGGCCACCACCCCGATCCCGGTGATCGCGGCTGAGCGCGCGGAGGTCACGGGTCACCCGACCTTCGGCGCGGCCTCGGCGGCGTTCGGCAGCGGCTCGGTGTCGACGTGGCCGAGCTCCGGCCGCGGCGCCAGCGGGCTGAGGTGGAAGACCGCGAACGCCTGCTCGGCGCCGTCGTTCTCCAGCCGGTGCCGGTCGTTGATCGGCACCATCAGCGAGTCGCCGGGGCCGAGGCGCACCGACTCGCCCTCGACCCGCATCAGCACGGAGCCGCGGACGACGTAGAGGAACTCCTCCGAGTACGGGTGCCGGTGCTCGGAGACGAACTCCCCGGGTTCGAGCGTGAGCTCGCCCATGAAACCCGAGGTCGACTTCACGGTCTTGGGGCTGAGCAGGACGCGGATGTCCCCGCCCCGGCGGCGGTTGGGGACGACGTCCTGCGCCGTCACTTTCCGGATACGCGGTGTGGACACGGTGGCGACTCCTAGACGTGCTGGGTCCTGGACGTACTGGGCCTGGGGGAACGGGTGGGGACGCGGGCGGTCACGGGGTGAGCTGGACGCCGTCTTCGGGGGTCCAGATGTAGAAGGGCTGGGCCATCGCGTCCTTCGGCTCCTTCCAGTTCGGGTCGTAGGGCCGGACGTGCGCGGTGAGGCGGTCGCTCAGGTCGCTGTAGAGCGGGTTGCTCCGGGCCTTGTACAGGTTCGGGGTGATGTCGCCGTCCGCCTCGACCATGTGGAAGTACAGGTCGTGGAAGCGGAAGAGGGTGCGGCGCGACACCCCGATCAGGTGGGGCAGCTCGGTCGAGTCGGACTCGCCGAACAGGCGGGCCACCGAGCCGGCCTGGTCCGGCTCCATCCGGGCCACGATCAGCGTGCGGTGCATGGACGCTCCTCCCTGCGGCCGGCCCGGCGGGCGGGCAGGCTGACGGATATCACCACGACGAGCGTCGGGGCGGCCGCTTGACCCTGGCTGCAGAAGCACTGGAAGCGTCCGCCCGTCCGGCGGCGGGCGGGGCGGCGCGCTTGAGAACGTCCCGAGCGGTCCTCGAGCACCGCGCGGGAACGTGGCGCGGACGCCCCGGCACCGATCCCGGGACGGGGAGGCTCATGCGAACCCCTGACTCGCGAACGACGGATCCCGCCGACACGCGCCTGCTCCGCGCGGCGCTGGGCAGGTTCGCCACCGGAGTCGCCGTCGTCACCGCGACGAGCCCGGCGGGCACGCCCGTCGGGATGACGGTGAACTCCTTCACCTCGGTGTCGCTCGACCCTCCGCTGGTGCTGTTCTGCGCGAGCCGCCGGTCCAGCCTGTACCCGGTGTTCGCCGCGGCGGAGGCGTTCGGGGTGAACATCCTGCGGGACGGCCAGACGGCCGAGTCGCGGCGGTTCGCCGGCCCGGGATTCGACCGGTTCGCCGGGCTGCGGCCGCGGGAGGGGCGCACCGGCGTCCCGCTGCTGCCGCGTGCCCTGGCCACCCTGGAGTGCGTCGAGCCGCAGCGGCGGCCCGCCGGCGACCACGACGTGATCATCGGACGGGTCGCCGTGGTCGAGACGGACGCGGGCGAGCTCGACCAGCCGCTGGTGTACTACGCCGGCGGCTACCGCTCCCTCGACACCGACGCCCAATGGTGGTCCGCCTGGCGCGAGTAGGCGGGTCCCCTCCATCGCCCGACGACCCGGCGAACCCCAGATGAGGAGATGGCACGATGACCGCACCCACCGACACCCCCGCCGCGAGCGCGCCCCCGTTCGCGCCCGCGAAGATCTACGAGCTGAGCACCGCGTTCTGGCACTCGAAGATGCTGGTCAGCGCGTCCGAGCTCGGCGTGTTCGCGCAGCTCGCCGAGGGCCCGGCCACGGCCGCCGAGCTGGCCGGCCGGCTGGGCCTGAAGTCGTCCGCGCTGCCCGAGTTCCTGGACGCGCTCGCCGCCATGGGCATGCTCGAACGCGACGGCGACGCCTACCGCAACAGCCCGGAGGCCGACTACTACCTCGTCCCCGGCAAGCGCTACTTCATGGGCACCTACCTCGGGTTCGTCGACCGGTTCATGCGGCCGACGTGGGAGGGGCTCGCCGAGGTGATGCGCACCGGCAGGCCGCAGATCCCGCATCCGCCGCAGGGGGACGCGCCGCAGGGCGAGGGCGAGGAGTTCTTCGAGCAGACCTACGCCGACCCGCAGCTCCAGCGCATGTTCATCGAGGCGCAGGACGCGCTGAGCAGCGAGCTGGCGTGGGAGCTGTCCCGCCGGATCGACTGGAGCGGCCGGACCGACGTCGTCGACCTCGGCGGGGCGCGCGGCAACGTCGCGGGCATCCTGCTGCAGGCCCACCCGCACCTGACCGGCACGGTGTTCGACATGCCGCCGCTGCGGCCGCTGTTCGACGAGCACATGGAGCGGCTCGGCGTGGCGGACCGCGCCCGCTACCAGGGCGGCGACTGGTTCGCCGACCCGCTGCCCGAGGGCGGGACGCTGCTGTGCGGGCACGCGCTGCACAACTGGACCACCGAGCAGCGCCGCACCGTCATCGGCAAGGCGTTCGAGGCGGTCCGTCCGGGCGGCGCCTTCATGGTCTACGACCTGATGTTCGACGACGAGCGCGGCCGGCTGAACCCGCTGCTGCTCAGCCTGGCGATGACGCTGAGCGTCGGCGGCTCGGGCTACTCGGCCGCCGAGTGCGTGCGGCTGATGGAGGACGCCGGGTTCGAGGGCGTCGAGACCGTCGCGCTCCAGGACTACGACGGCCACACCGTCGTCGTCGGGCACAAGCCCGAGTGACGGCGCGCAAGGAACCGGGCCCGTCTCCGTGGGAGGCGGGCCCGGTTCTTCCGTACCGTGATGCGCTGTCGTCAGCGGAGCTGGGAGACCAGGCCCCACTCGTCGAAGACGTTCACGTCCGCCACGACGAGGCCGTCGCGGAGCGTCCAGATCTGGATGCCGGACGCGGACGCGGACCGCCCCGTCGGCGGGATGCCCCGGTACCCGGCGACGTGCCGGCCCCGGGCGGTGTAGTGCGTGACGACCCGGTCGCCCTCGGCCACCTGGAGGTCCACGTCCACGGTCATGCCGGCGAACGAGGCGCGGATCCGCCGGGCGGCCTCGCGCGGGCCCTCGGGCCCGACGCGGCGGCCGCGGAGCACGAAATCGGGCGCGAAGATCCGGTCGGCGAGGGCGAGGTCGCCGCCGCACCAGCCCTCCACGAGCCAGCGCCGGGCCAGCTCCTTGCCCGCCTCGCCGCCGCTCACGAGGCGGCGGGGCGGGCCGCCGGACGTCCCGCGCCGGGCGGCCCGCCACCCGGGCGCCCGCCACCGGGACGTCCCGCGCCGGGCGGCGGGCCGACCGCCTCCAGCCCCTCCACGTCGAACCGGCCGGCCAGCTCGATCATCGCGGCGGGGGCGGGCGGCCCGCCGCCCGACATCAGCTCGCTGAGCCCCTCGAAGAAGCCCTCGACGCCGCCGGGCGTGGCGATGACCAGCAGCTTGCTCGGGCCGCCGGAGATGTTGCGGAACTTGTGCGGGACGCCGCGCGGCCCGTACACGAGCCCGCCCGCCGAGACCTCGTGCTCCTCGTCGCCGAGCCGGATGGCGTACCGACCCTCGATGACGTAGAAGGACTCGTCCTCGCCCGCGTGGACGTGCAGCGGCGGCCCGCCGCCCGGGGACGTGGTGACCTCGAAGAACGAGTACAGGCCGCCGGTGTCCTCGGCGCGCAGCAGGAACCGGCCCTCCTCGCCCTGCCACCGGACCGGCGGCACCTCGTCGCGCCGGACGAGCTTTCCAGGTGTGTGCGTCATGCCCGCTTCCTCCGCTGGTGTTCGGCTTCGGGTCGTGGGTCCGGGCCGCGGGGACGGCGCGGCCCGGACGGTCAGGCGATCTTCTTGCGGCGGAGCGCGGCCCGGCCGATGGCCTGCAGCGTCCCGGCCGCGAGTTCGCGGGCCGCGGGCGGTCCGCTGCGGATCGCCCAGTACATGAACTTGGCCAGGTCCCGGGTCGTCGGGTGCAGGTTGTGGTTGTCCGGGTCCTTGTAGCCGAAGGCGGCCGGCGGCAGGTCCGACTCCAGCACCATGCGCAGGATCCGGTCGGCGGCGTCGTCCGCCGAGATCTCCCCGATCTCGAACTTCTCGACCGTCTCCACCATCACGTCCCACATGGCCTTGGTCTCCGCGTTGTCCGGCCACCAGAACCCGGCGTTGGGCGCGTCCTCCAAGTCCTTGTAGATCTGCTCGTCGCCGCTGAGGTTGTACTGGAGCTGCGCGCGGCTCAGCCGCATCGCGCCGTAGTTGGACGAGAAGCCCCACACGCGGAAGATGGCGTCCCACAGCTTGAAGTGCGGGAAGGCCAGGAAGGACACGTTGCAGAGGTCGTCGTTGTAGTCGAGCAGGCCCTGCTGGAGCCGCTCGACGTACGCGTAGCGCTCCTCGGAGAAGTCGTCGTCCTTCAGCGAGTCGAGCACCCGCCACGCCACCGCGTCGATGACCTCGACGGTGTTCGACATGCCCCGGGAGAAGAGCGGGTCGATGAACCCGGCGGCGTGCGACATCATGCACCAGCGGTGCCCGACGGTCTTCTTGGTCGAGTACTGGACCCGTCCCGTGGACACCCACTCGCGCACCCGCCGCGCACCCCGGAAGTGCCGCTCCACCGCCGGGTACTTGCGCACGAAGGAGTAGAACTCCTCCTCCGGCGTCATGTCGTCGGGCTTGGGGTGGACGCGGGTGTCCAGCACGAGGCCGACGCTGCACAGCGGGTTGGTCGACTTGCGGTGGTTGTCGAACGGGATGATCCAGAAGAAGCCGCCCTCGAAGGTGTGGTGCAGGGTGCCCTCGTGCCAGCGCAGCGGCGGCCGGTCCTCCCGCGGCCAGTCCACCATGTGGTCGAACGGCGGCACGTCCGACATGTGGGTGAAGATGGAGCGGGTGTGGGTCTTCAGCCGGGTCGGGTTCTCCCGCAGGTCGAGCTTGTCGGCCACCGGGGAGCGGAACCCGCTGGCGTCCACCAGGTAGCGGGCGCGGATGCGCTCGCCGTTCTGCCCGGTGACGGTCACCGCGTCCTCGCCGAGGTCCAGGTCGGCCACCCGCCAGTTCTGCCGGGGCTCGCAGCCGTACTTGACCGCGACGTGGAACATGTAGGCGTCGCTGTCCTGCCGGAAGATGTGGGTGGCCTTGTACAGCACCTTGGGCACGCCGGCGAGGATCGTCTCGCCCGGGTCGGGTTCCTCGCCCGGCCGGTGCGACACGAACGCGAAGTGCCGCTTGATGCCGAACGTGCTGCCGATCTTCTTGTCGACCGAGTCGAGGCTCTCCAGCGTGGTGATCTCGGGGATCCCGTAGCGGGCCGCGAGCATGCCGAGCCGCACCAGGTAGTGCGGGATCGTCGACTCGCCGACCGCGAACCGCGGATGCTGGACGCCGTCCACCAGCACGACGCTCGCGCCGTTGCCCGCCAGGATGGCCGCGAGCATGGATCCGGCGATGCCCGACCCGATGACCAGGACATCGCACTCGGTCTCTTTGACGTGGTCCTTCGCCTGTCGTTTCACGTTCGTGGCCTCCCGGTCACAGCATCGCGGTGCCGCCGTCGATGATCAGGTAACTTCCGGTGAGGTAGCCGGAGGGTTCGGCGGCCAGGAACGCGATCACCTCCGCGACGTCCTGCGGCACCCCGTTGCGGCGCATGGCCGCGCGCTGCGCGTTGGCGCGCAGCGCCTGCTCGGGCAGCCCGTCGGCGACCCGGGTGAGGATCAGCCCCGGGCCGACCCCGTTGACCCGCACGCCGTACGGGCCCGCCTCCTGGGCCAGCACCTTCACCGCCGACTCGACCGCCGCCTTCGCCATGCTGAGCGGCAGGAACCCCGGCGCGGGCGAGCGCGACAGCGCCGCGCCGACCGCCACGACGGTGCCGTGGCCGCGGTCGAGCATGCCCGGCAGCACCAGGTCGACGGGGTTGAGCAGGGCCCGCAGCTGGCGCTGCACGATCCACTCGCAGTACTCGACCGACGTCGAGGTGAACGGGGCCACCTTCACCTCGAACCCGTAGAGGCCGGTCGCGTTGGCGACCAGCACGTCGACCGGGCCCAGCTCCGTCTGCGTCCGCTCCACCAGGTCCCGGACCTGGTCGCGCTCGGTCACGTCGGCCTGCAAGGCGAGCGCGCGGCCGCCGCCCGCCTGGATCGCCTCCACCACTTCCTTGGCCGGGGCCTCGCCCCGGTGGTAGTTGACCGCGACGGCCGCGCCGCGGGCGGCGAGCGTGCGGGCGGTGGCCGCGCCGATGCCGCTGCTCGCGCCGGTGACCAGCGCCACCCGGCCCCGCAGGTCCGCGGTCTCCGGCACCGCCGGTGCGTTGTCCGCCATGGTCAGCCCTCCTTCGTCTCGGGCGCCGCCGCCTCGTACGACACGCCGGCCAGCCGTTCCGAGATGTCCCAGAGCCGCCGCCCGAGCTCCGGGTCCGTGATCTTCGCGGGGGTCTTCACCCGTCCGATCGGGCCCCAGATCTCGCCGAAGCCGGTGGGGGCGTAGCAGGCGCCCGGCTCCACCCCGGGCGCGCACGCCGCGTACAGCGAGGGCCAGGCGCCCATCGCCGTCGGCTTGGCGAACAGCCGGGTGGGGATCTTGAAGAACGCCTCCTGGAACCGGCTGCCCTCCATCCGGGGGCCGGTGTACTGGAGGTCGCTGGCCGCGAAACCGGGATGCGCGGCGACGCCGGCCGGCCCGTGCCCGGCGTACCGGCGGGCCAGTTCCCGGGTGAACACGAGATTGGCGAGCTTGGCCTGGTTGTAGGCGTTGAACTTGTCGTACGCGCGCTCGCTCTGCAGATCGTCCAGGTCGATCTTCCCCATCATTTTCACGACCCAGGTGCTGAGGCTCACCACCCGGGCGCCGGACCGCGCCCGCAGCAGCGGCAGCAGCCGCCCGGTCAGCGCGAAATGACCGAGGTAGTTGACGCCGAACTGCATTTCGTGGCCGTCGGCGGTGAGCAGCCTCGGCACGCCCAGGACGCCGGCGTTGTTGATCAGGATGTCCAGCCCGGCGTTGTCCGCCGCGTATTCCTTGGCGAACCGCTCGACCGACGACAGGTCGGCCAGGTCGAGGAGCCCCAGCCGGACGGACGCGTCCGGCGCGCGCCGCCGTATCTCGGCCAGCGCCCGCTCCCCCCGGTCACGGCGGCGGCAGGCCAGCGTGACGTCCGCGCCGTGCGCGGCCAGTTCGAGCGCGGTGTGGAAGCCAAGGTTCTTGTTGGCGCCGGTCACGATCGCCGTGCGCCCGGTCAGGTCCGGGATGTCGGCCGGGGTCCACCGTTCGGCCATGCTCGCCCTCCTGTGACGCGCGGGCCCCGTGCGGGCCGCGAACCCAGTGTCGCGAGCCCCGGTTAATTCGCGGCTAAGCGCGGGAAAGGCCGCCTCGACACCACCTTGACAATAAAACGGGAAGCCGTTTAGCCTTTTTATTGGTCACTATTGGAGAACGCTTCCATGAATGGAGGAAAAATGGCAGGGCAAAGTCGCGAGGCACGGAACAAGGAAATCCTTGTAAAGTCGCTCGACATTCTCCGCGGAAAGGCGGGGGCGGAGCTGGCGAACGAGACCTACACCGCCGACTACACCGACAACAGCGGTGCGCCCGAGCGGGGGCCGGCGCGGGTGCTCGCGGTGGCCGAGCAGGCCCGCCGCGCCTTCCCCGACCTGGACTACGACGTCGGCCAGGTCATCGCCGAGGGCGACTACGTGGCGTTCCGGCTGACGATGCGCGGCACCCACGAGGGGCCGCTGCCCGGCTCCGGGCTGCCGGGCACCGGCAAGCGGGTGGAGGTGCGGCAGCTGCACATGATCCGGTTCGAGGGCGAGCGGATCGCCGAGCACTGGGCGGTCCGCGACGACATCGGCATGATGCGGCAGCTGGGCGTCATCCCCGGTCCTCCCGGCGGCGGCGGTCCCGGCGGTCCGGGCGGCCCGCCTGCGGGAGGCCCGCCGGCCGCGGGCTGACCGGCGGGTCGCGCACCCGGCTCAGAGCCAGCGTGGCTGCCTCGTGTAACGGGGCAGCCACACCTTCTGGAACAGCAGCCGCACGGGCGGCGGGACGCGGCGCAGCACGGCCGCCCGGTCGGCGGCGGACGCGTCCCCGATCAGCCAGGGGAAGAACTCCGGCGCGCTGCGCAGCGCGGCCAGCCCGTTGCCGCGCATCTCGGCCAGGCACCGGTCCCACTCGCGGGGCGTCATCGCGGCCGCGACCAGGGGCAGCGCGTCCTCCTCCTCGTGCTTGAGGTGCCGGTCCAGCTCGGCGCGGAACTCCTCGGCCGCCGCGGCCAGCCGGGTGCCGTTCTCGCCGGACCGCGCCAGCGCGTCGTCCACCGCCGCCACCAGCGGGTCGATCCGGTCGTGCTCGGCCTCCATCGCGTCCAGGACGGCGAGGTCGTCGGCGCGCCCGTGCAGCCCGGTCCGCATCCGCGGCCACATGTACCGGTCCTCGCCCTCGTGGTGGCTGATCAGCATGGCCTTCAGGGTGGCCCAGCCGAGGCCCACCGCCTCCCGTCCGCCGGCGTCGCCGGAGTCCAGGCGCTCGGCGGCGCCGGCCAGGTGGCGCAGGTCGCGGCGGAACGCGTTGTGCGTCACCAGCATCATCGTCATGTCCGGTTCGGCGGCCATCAGATTCCTCCCTCGTGCCGGCAGTTGACGTTCAGGGTGTGCGCCGCGGCGAGGTAGCGCGGGTCGGGACGCAGCGCGTACTCCCGCCGGCACGCCTCGGCGAGCTTGATGGCGTGCTCCTCGCCGATGTCGACGGCGTCCTCGACCAGCCGGTCCACCCCGGGCGGGTCGCCCTCCGGGAGGGGCGCGCCCCGCGCCGCGAAGCCGCGCGAGACCGCCCACACCTGCGCGGCCAGCGCCTCGGCCGCGGCGTACGTCGGCGGCCACAGCTCCTCCGGCAGGATCGGCAGGACGAGGCGGACGGCCGCCGGCGCGGTGACCGTGTGGACCGCCGGGACCGGCGGACGGGGCGCGTACTCGGCGTACAGGCCGGCGTTCACCACCGTCAGCTCGCTCAGCGCGGCCGCCACCCGCTCGACCGGGACCCGCGCGCCCAGGGTGACCGGGATCTCCCCGGCCCCGCCGCCGGGCCCCCGGACGGGCGCGAAGCGCGCCGCCCAGTAGGCCAGCCCGCGGGCCAGCTCGTTCAGCTGGAGGCCGCTCGGCTCCGGCGCGGTGCGCAGGATCCGCACCGCGTGCGCCGTCCGGATCAGCCCGTGGGTGAAGGCGGCGAACGCGCCGTCCAGCAGGACCGGCCACCACTCGACGACCACGTCCCGCCACGGCCCCTCGGCGAGCCGCCGGTCGAAGTAGGCGACCCAGTCGGTGACGCGGCGGTAGTCGCCCAGCGCGGCGCGCCGCGCCACCGGGTCGTCGTCGGGGATGGGCTCCATCGGCGGAGGCGGGGCGTAGGAGCGGCGCCGCCGGAGGTTGAGCTCGATCCACGACGGCACCGCGTCCGGGTGGTCCAGGGTGACCAGCGCCTCGGCCGCCATCGGCGCGTGCATCGCGAAGTCGGGCCCGAACTCGAACCCGACGTCCGCCAGCCGGTCGAGCGCCTCGTCGACGGCGCCCGCGTAGCGGCCGGCCGCCTCCGCGTCCGGCATCCTCACCCCTCCTTCCGGCCCTCGGCCAGAATGATCACGCCGTACATCAGGAACCCGCCGTCGGCCTCCCGCTCGGCGATGTCGCCGGTCAGGGCGCTGACGCGCTCGGGCGGCAGGACGCCCACCTCCCCCGCGCGCCGGATGGCGTCGCTGAGGCCGGTGAGCCCGTCGGCCGCGGCGATCCCGTCCAGCACGACGGGCATCGGCTTCACCTGCACCTCCGCCAGCCCGGCCGCGCGCAGCAGACCGGACAGCCGGCGGCCGATCCACGGATTGCGGATGTTCTCGAACCACCAGGTCAGCACGGTGCGGGTGGACTCCCGGTCGGCCAGATCCGGGGCCCACATGCCGTGGTCGGGATCGGCGACGAGGACGCGCCCGCCCGGCTTGGTCACCCGCGCCAGCTCGGTGATCGCGCCCGCCGGTTCGGCCAGGTGCTGGACCATCCGCTCGGCGCGGACGCCGTCGAAGTGGTCGTCGGGGAACGGCAGCGCGTACGCGCTGGCGGTCAGGAAGGACGCGGGCACGCCGGTCCCGGTGCCGCGCGCCCGGGCCTCCTCGATCGCCCGCTCGTTGACGTCGACGCCGACCACCTCGCCGGACGGTCCGACCCGCGCGGCGAGTTCCAGGACGTCGGTGCCGTTGCCGCAGCCGACGTCCAGCAGCCGCCGGCCCGGCTCGGGCGCCAGCCGGTGCAGGATCTCCCGCTTGACCGCGGCCAGCGTGTCGGCGGCGGCGTCCAGGTACCCGACGGCCGGGCGGCCGAGCAGCGTGGAGGTGTCCCCCGGCTCGCCCTTCCATCCTGGCTCGCCGTCCGCCGCCCGCCCGCGGGCGGTCGCTTCACTCGTCACCGTCGTCAGCCTCTCTGCTCGGGTGCCAGCTCGCGCCCGTGTTCGCGGGGCCGCTCGGCCCGCCCCCGGGCCAGGCTGCTCGGCCACCACAGCCGGTCGCCGAGATCGTGCGTCAGCGCCGGCACGAGCAGCGAGCGCACGATGAACGTGTCGATCAGCACGCCCAGCGCGATGACGAAGCCCTGCTCGGCGAAGCCGACGACGGGCAGGGTCACGAGGACGCTGAAGGTGGCGGCCAGCACGATGCCCGCGGACGTGATGACGCCGCCGGTGGACACCAGGCCGTTGATGGTGCCCTGCCGCGTCCCGTGCAGCCTGGCCTCCTCGCGGACCCGGCTCATGAGGAAGATGTTGTAGTCGACGCCGAGCGCCACGAGGAACACGAAGGCGATCTGCGGGAGCTGGGCGTCCTGGCCGGTCCAGTGGAAGACGTGCTCGAAGACCGCCGTCGAGATGCCCATCGCGGCGCCGAACGACAGCACCACGGTCGCGATCAGCAGCACGGACATGGTGAAGGCGCGCAGCAGCAGGCACAGCACCACGAGGATGACCACCAGCACGAGCGGGATGGTGAGCAGCGAGTCGCGCTGGATCGTCTTGATCATGTCCACCTCGATCGCGGCGGGACCGCCGACCTTGGCGTCCGCGCCGGGCACCGCGTGCAGGCGGTCGCGCAGCCGCTTCACGGCGTCGCGCTCGGCCCCGGTCTCCGGCTCGGCCGCCACGGTGACCTGCATCTGCACCTTGCCGCCAGCCCGGCCGGACTCCTGCGCGGTGGTCGCGCCCGCGGCGAGCGCGGCCTGCCGCACCGCGTCCGCCTGCCCGGCGTTGGCGATCACGTCGACGGGGTTGCCGGCGCCCGCGGCGAAGTGGGCGGAGATGAGCTCCTGGCCCTTGACCGCGTCCGGCTTCTCGGTGAAGCGGGTCTGCTGCGGGACGTTGAACGACAGCAGGCCGAGCACGCAGGCGGCGAGCGCCAGCGCCGTCACCGTCCACACCGCGCGGGGACGGGAGCCGACCAGCGCGCCGGCCCGCGTCCACAGCCGGGAGACGTGCGGGGCGGCGCCCGCGTGCGGGACGCGCGGCCAGAAGATCCAGCGGCCGAAGATGACGAGCAGCGCGGGCAGCAGCGTCATCATGGCGAACACCGCGGAGCCGACGGCGAGCACGCCGATCGGGGCGAGCGAGCGGGTGGAGTTCAGGTCGGCGACGGCCAGGCAGAGCAGGCCGAGCCCGACCGTGCCGGCCGAGGCGACGATGGCCCCGCCGGAGCGGCGGAGCGCCACCCGCATCGCCTCGTGCCGGTCCTCGTGCCGGGCCAGTTCCTCCCGGTACCGGGCGATCAGCAGGAGCGCGTAGTCGGTCCCCGCGCCGTAGATCAGGATGCTGAGCACGCTGGTGGCCATCGAGTTGACCGCGAGGCCCGGCCCCTTGATCAGCCCGTACACGATCGCGCTGCCGAGCTGGTTGGCGGCGAAGACGCTGAAGAGCGGCACCAGGAACAGCACCGGGCTGCGGTAGATGAGCAGCAGCAGGACGGCCACCACGAGGACCGGGATGAGCAGGAGGGTGAACTCCATGTCCCGGAAGATCAGGAACTCGTCGGCGCCGAGCCCGGCGGGCCCGGCCACCTTGACGTCCAGGCCGCCGCTCCCCTCGCCCAGCCGTTCGCGCATGCCGTCGACGGCGTCGAGGATGACCTCGCCCTCCTGCTCGTCGCCGGTCGCGGCCAGCGGCACCGTGTACAGGACGGCCTTGCCGTCCTTGGACACCTGGGGCCGCTGCGCGGCGGCGTGCGGCGCGAACTCCTTGGTGAGCTGCTGCGCGTCCGCCGCGGCGCGCTGCTTGTCGGCGGCGGTCACCCCGCCCTCCCGCTGGTAGACGATCATCGCCGGGATGACCTGGCCCTGCGGGAACGCCTCCTGCGCCTGGAGCACGGCGGTCGACTCGGCGCTGTTCGGCAGGTACTCGATCCGGTCGTTCTCGGCCGCGCTGAACAGCTTGCCGGCGAACGACCCGGACGCGATGAGGATCACCAGCCAGCCGACCAGGACGATCCATTTCGCCCGGCGGCCGGCGGGCAGTGCCAGCAACCTCGTCATCGGGGAACCTCCAGGTTCTCGGTCATCGGTCGGGCGGGGTCACGCGGTCGGGCGGGACCGAACAGTAAACATGGCTATTGTCTACATGTATGAGACGGGTGGCCACTACCTGGCCGGAAACTATGCTCGACCTGCGATGACGTCCCGTCCTGACGGCGCGTCCCGGCCGGTCACCACACCAGCGCCGCCCCCGTGATCGCCGCGCCGAAACCCGCGACCGCCAGCAGCGTGCGCACCCGGTTGGCCGCCGCCCACCGCGCCCGCACGCCCGGCCAGTCCGGCGGCGGCGCGGCCGGGTCCCAGCCGTCGATGACCCGGTTCATCCGCACGTTCCAGCCCTCGGACACCACCGCCACGCCGACGACGCACAGCCCCGCGCAGCCGACGGCCACCCGCGGCCAGACGCCGCCCGCGACCACCACCAGCGCGGCGCAGACGGCCAGGGACACCTTGTTGACCCGCGGCATCATCGGGTCGAACCGGCGGTCGAGCAGCCGGTGCACCTGGACGTAGCGGTCCGCCGGCAGCACCGCCACCACCGGCACGATCGCCGTCTCGACCGCGAAGAGCACGCCAGCGAGCACCCCCGACAGCAGCAGGAACGCCGCCAGGAGCGCGTCGACCACGGCGTCCGGGACCATCAGAACCGCACGTCCATCATCTGGGCGTAGCTCTCCCGGCGGCCCTTGCCGTCGAAGAACGCCCGCATGAACAGGTCCCGCCCGGCGCACAGCGCCCGGCTCCGCCAGCGCCCCATCGCGCCGATCGACCACGCCGTGCCGGTCATCCCGTCGACGCGCTCACGGCGCAGCTCCTCGAACGCCGCGATCGCCGCGGGCACCCGGTCGTGCTCGCTCAGCAGCCGGGAGAGGGCCACGCCGTCCTCGATCGCCTGGCCGGCGCCCTGGCTGAGGTTGAGGGTCATCGGATGAGCGGCGTCGCCGAGCAGCACGACGCGGCCCTTCCCCCAGCCCCCGCCGCGCTCCGGCGGGCGGTCGAAGATGTCGATCGGGAGGATCGCGTCCTCCTCGGTGGACGCGAGGATGCGCGGCACCGGGTCGGGCCAGTGCCGGTACGTCTCGGCCATCACCTCGCGCCGGTCCTTGGCCAGCATGTCGAACGAGGCGCCCACGCTGTCGGCGGTGATCGCGTCCCAGTACACCTCCTCCGGGTTGAGCCGCATGTACAGGAAGCGCAGCCCGCCCCGTCCCCACAGGTTGAAGAACGTCCCGGTGGGCACCACGTCCTCGCCCGGCAGCCGGGTGATCGCCTGCCAGGCGGTGTACCCCGCGTACCGCGGCGGCAGGTCGTGCCCCTTGCGCAGGACGTCGCGGACCGTCGAGCGGATGCCGTCGGCGCCGATCAGGATGTCGGCGCGCAGCTCGGCGCCGTCCGCGAGGCGCGCCGTCACGCCGTCCGCGTCCTGCTCGAACCCGACACAGCGCCGCCCCAGCCGGACGTCGTCCCCGGCCGCGTCCATCAGGACGGTGTTGAGGGCCGACCTGCGCAGGCCGAGCGCCGGGGCGCCGCACCGCTCGGCCTCGGGGGCGATGTCCCAGCGGGCCAGCCGCCGGCCCCGGTCGGACCGGAACTCGTGGTAGACGATCTCCACGCCGGCCTCGGCGACCCGCTCGTCCAGCTTCAGCTCGCGCAGGGCGAGCAGGGCGTTGTGCCACAGCATGAAGCCGCCCCCGGTGAGCAGCCGCCCCGGAGCCGAGCGGCGTTCGAGCACCACGGTCTCCACACCCGCGCGGCGCAGCCCGACGGCGGTGGTCAGACCGCCGATCCCCGCGCCCACCACGATGGCCTTGCGCACCGCCGCCATGGCGGTCACACGCTGTCGAGCCGGGCGCGCACCTCGAAGATGCGCCGCTCGACCCCGTTGTCGCCCCAGTACGGCAGCATCGGCGCGGCCATCTCCAGATGCCGGGGATGGTCCTCCCAGGCGCGGAACGCCTGCTCGCTCTCCCACTCGGCCAGCAGGATGTAGGTCTGCCCGTCCTCGGTGTCCCGCAGCAGCTCGTCGTGCAGGTGGCCGGGCGTGCCGCGCACGGTCTCGGTCACCTGCCGGTAGGCCGCCTCGAACTTCTCCTGGTCCTCTTTCCGGGGGGTGGCACGCACCACGATGCGGAACGTCATGGCAGTCACGTCTCCTCTCTGCACCGCCCGGTCAGACGCGGGCGATGATCTCCAGGACCTGCTTGCTGGCCGACTCGCGGAGCGGCTCGAACGCGGCGGACATCGAGCGGCGCTCGGTGCTGCTCTCGAACGCCCGCAGCGCCTCGCGGCTCTCCCAGTCGCCGGTGATGATGTACTTGCGGCGCAGCTCCGGATCGCAGGTCAGCGCCTGGCCGAGGCTGCCGCTCGGCTGCGTGTCCTTCATCGCGCGCCGCCAGATGTCCTCGAACGCGGTCTCGCAGCCCTCGCGCACGAGCATGGTGAGCACGGCACGGACCATGGTCGTCACCTCCTAGATCCCGCCGTCCACGTCCAGCACGGCGCCGGTGACGTACCGGGCCGCGTCGCACGCCAGGAACAGCACGGCGTCGGCGACCTCGGCCGGTTCGCCGAGCCGGCCGAGGGCGGTCATCCCGGCGTAGCGCCGCTTGCCCTCCTCGCCGTTCGGGTTCGCCTGCCCGGTGTCGTCGATGATCCCGCAGGTGATCGCGTTGACCCGGACGCCCGCGGGGCCGAGCTCCTTGCACAGGGCGCGGGTCAGCCCGATGATCCCGGCCTTGGACGCCACGTAGTGGGACGCGTTCGGCATCCCGTGCTTGGCGACGGCCGAGGTGATGTTGACGATCGACGCCGGCCGGGCGAGCCGGTCCAGCGACGCCCGGATCATCCGGTAGGTGCCGCCGAGATTGGTGTCGACGACGCGCGCCCACTCGTCCTCGGCCATCTCGCCCAGCGGCAGATGGCTGATGATCCCGGCATTGTTGACCAGCACGTCCACGGCGCCGAACGCGTCGTGGGCGTGGTCGAGCAGCAGCCGCGCGTCCGCCTCCCGCGAGACGTCGGCGCGGACCAGCCGCGCCGACGCGCCGCGCGAGGCGAACTCCGCGCGGAGGGCGGCCGCCTCCGCGTTCTCCTGACGGTGGCACGCGGTGACCGAGGCGCCCTGCTCCAGCAGCGCCCGGGTGATCGCTCGTCCGATGCCCCGGGTCCCCCCGGTGACCACCGCGTGCCGTCCCTTGAGACCGAAATCCATGGTGCCGCTCCTTTGTCCGGCTCCACTCCCCGGCGTGACCTTGAGTGGCTCACGCTGTCGAGCGTCTCAGCCGGGGATAAAGCAGCGGCCAGTCTCGGGAAAACGCGCCGCTAGGCGGACCGCTAGGCGATCCACGCCTCCCACAGGCGGGGGGACTCGGCGTTGGACTCCAGGATCGACCGGTGCAGCACCTGCAGGTCGTGGCTCGGCTCCACGCCGAGGTCGTTGACGCATGCCTCGCGCAGGACGCGGAACGCCGCCAGGGCGTCCGCCCTGCGTCCGGCCAGGTACAGCGCCACCATCAGCTGCGCGTGGACGCGCTCGTGCAGCGGATGCTCGGCGGCCAGGGCGCGCAGGTCCCCGATCACCTCGACGTGCCCGCCCAGCCGGATCTGCAGCCGGATGCGGCGCTCCAGGGCGGAGATGCGCGCCTCCTCCAGGCTCAGCGCCACGCCCTCCAGCACGGACGAGGAGCGCACGTCGACCAGCGCCGGGCCGCGCCACAGCCCGGTCGCCGCGCGGTAGTGCCGCAGCGCGCGCTCGAGGTCGCCCTCGCCCGCGGCCATCCGGCCCAGCTCGCAGAGGCGCTCGAACCGGACGAGGTCGAGCGTCCCGTCGTCGATCTCCAGCCGGTAGCCGGGATCGCGGGTCACGATGACCGGGCGCCGGTCGTGCGCGGGCAGCGCGGACAGCGTCCGGCGAAGCTGTGAGACGTACACCCGCAGCGCCTTGAGCGCCGTGCGCGGCGGGCGTTCGCCCCACAGCTCCGATATCAGCGTGTCCGTGGACACGACGGTGTTGCACCGCACCAGGAGCAGCGCCAGCAGCACCCGCAGCTTGTGCGCGCGGGGCGTGCGGATCCGCAGCCCGTCGTGGATCTCCAGTGGCCCGAGCACCGTGAAACGTAACCCGGACGCGGGCTCGAGGTCCGCCGGCGGCGGTGCGCCGGCGGCCACGCCGACCGGCCCGACCGGCCCGGCGATCACAGGCAGGATGTCCATGCGCTGGGCTCCCCTCAACGAGCCACGTCGCGTCAACTGCCCGCCGGGTGGGTGTCCACCGAGAGCTGGGATATGCAGCGCATCATCGCGTTGCGGAAGTTCTCCTTGAACTCCTCGGGGGTCTCGGCGGGGCGCCGGTGCGTCAGGTACGGGCCGAGCTTCTCCTCCAGGTTGTGGACGCCCTGCTGGGCGGCCATGTGCCGGGCGATGGCGATGAAGTCGCCCTCGTAGTGGATGACGCGGACCATGAACTCGTCCTTCACGAAGACCGCGGTGCCGAGCAGCCGGCCCACCGTCTCCCCGTTCTCGTCGCGCATGTCCGGGGTGTCGACCCGCTTGAAGCCGGCGAAGACCTCCGCCAGCTCGTCGTCGCATCCCGGCTTGACCCGGTAGGTGATCGCCGCGTACGGCATGGTGGACCTCCAAGGCGGAAAGGGAATGTGCCGCCATCGGACACGCGGCCGCTTGAGGCTCGCTGGACCGGCGGTGGGCGGCGGGTCAGCCGAGGCGGACCCGGCTGTGGTCGCCGACGACGAACCGGTGGGCGCGGGGCTGGTCGGCGACGGGGGTGATGACGACGTCCTTGCCGAGGAGGGAGTCGCGCATGCGCGGCACGCCGAGCACCGACGAGCGCTCCATGACGATGGAGAACTCCACCTCGGTGTCGCGGATCACGCAGCCGGGGCCGATGGAGGTGAAGGGGCCGAGGTAGCTGCCGCGGACGACCGCGCCGGCCCCCACGATCAGCGGGCCGACCAGCCGCGACCCGGCGACCTGCGCGCCCGCCTCGATGATGACGCGCCCGGTGATCTCGGTGGCGGCGTCGACCTCGCCGTCGATCCGCGGCTCCAGGGACTCCAGGACGAGCCGGTTGCACTCCAGCATGTCCTCGACCCGCCCGGTGTCCTTCCAGTAGCCGTGGACGATGTGGGACGTCACCCGCGTCCCCCGCTCCAGCATCCAGCGGATCGCGGTGGTGATCTCCAGTTCGCCGCGCGGGTCCGGCTTGATCGAGCGCACCGCCTCGTGCACGAGGGGCGTGAACAGGTACACCCCCATGATGGCGAGGTCGCTGCGCGGCCGCTCCGGCTTCTCCTCGACGGCGAGCAGCCGGCCGTCGGCGTCCAGTTCCGCCACGCCGAAGGAGCCGGGGTCGGCGACCGGGGTGAGCAGCAGCCGCGCGTCCGGCCGGTCGCGGCGGAACCCCTCGATCACGCCGGTCAGCCCGTCGAGGAGGAAGTTGTCGCCGAGGTAGAGGACGAAGTCGTCGTCGCCGAGGTAGTCGCGGGCGATGAGCACGGCGTGCGCGAGGCCGAGCGGCGCCTCCTGCCGGATGTAGGTGACCCGCAGGCCGAACCGGGAGCCGTCGCCGACCGCGCGGCACACCTCCTCGGCGGTGTCGCCGACGACGACGCCGACGTCCTCGACGCCCGCGTCGCGCAGCGCCTCCAGGCCGTAGAACAGGACGGGTTTGTTGGCGATGGGAACGAGTTGCTTGGCCGAGGTGTGCGTGATGGGCCGCAACCGCGTCCCATGTCCGCCGCACAGCACGAGCGCCTTCATGAGCCGACCTCCCCGCTGTCGAGTGGAACGCCGCCATCGTGGACGGCGGCGCTGGCCGCTCGCTCAAGGGGAGGTCGAGGATCATCGGTCCCGGACCGCGCCGCAATTGGCTGGCACCAGTTATCGGGCGGCCCGTTATTTCGCTCGCCAGTAATTCGAGTGCGGTTATTTACCGCGGTAGCGCGCCCCGGCGCGGAGGCTCTTACTGAGGCCGCGGAGCAGTTCCTGGAAGCCGTCGCGCAGTTTGTCCTTGGACGGCGCGAACAGCGGCACCATCCAGCGCGTCGCCCCGGAGGCGATGTTGTAGACGTGGTACTGGACCAGGCTGCCGCCTTCGTGGTCCTTGACGATGTGCTCGCCCCGGTACCACCAGTCGCCCTGGAGGGAGATGCGCCGTTCCGCCTCGTCCACCGTCACCTCGCCCATGCCCGACTCCTTGACGGCGCGCACGAGGGCCTTCCACACCTCCTTGGGCGGAGCGTCCACGACTCCGGAGGCGGACCACGACGGTTTCGAATCGGACATAGAAGGGTTCTCCTTGGCTTTTGTCCCGTGAGTCCGGAAATCTCGGAGAGAATTCCGCGTTCACTCCCATGGAACTGGTGACACCGGCTCCGGTCAAGTCGCGGCCCGTGCCGGAAAGGCGAACCGGAGGCGTCAGGGGCGGACCGCCTGGATCAGGTGCCACGGCCGCGGCAGCAGCGTGCTCGGCACGGTGACGGTCGACTCGAACTTGAACCCGGCCCCCTCCAGGAGCCCGACGAACTCGCGCTCGGTCCGGACCCGGCCGCCGGTGACGGTCTGCAGGCCGAGGCTCATGCTGTCGTACTCCGACGGCTCGTTCCCGTCCGGGCGCATCCACTCGATCACCACCAGCCGGCTGCCCGACGGGGCGCCGCGGTGGATGGAGTCGAGGATGCGCGCCGAGTCCTCGTCGCCCCAGTCGCAGAGCACCTGCTTGAGCAGGTAGAGGTCGGCGGCGGGCGGGACGTCCTCGAAGAAGCTGCCGCCGGTGAAGGACAGCCGGTCGGCGACCTCCGTGCTCGCGGCCCACTCGCGGCCGCTCTCCACGATGCCGGGCAGGTCGAACACCGTGCCGGTGACGCCCGGCGCGCCCGCGAGCAGCCGCGACAGCAGCACGCCGAGGCTGCCGCCGACGTCCACGACCGTGGACACGCCGCCGAGGTCGTGGTGCTCGGCGATCGCGGCGCCCGCGTCGCCCGCGAGGTCGGCCATGGCGGCCGCGTGCCAGGCGCGCTCGACCGGGTTGTGCCGGTAGTAGTCGTAGAGGTCCTCGCCCGCGTCGTCCGGGACGGTCTTCCCCGTCATGACCGTCTCGTGCAGCCGGCCGGCCCGGTTCCAGATGCCGGGGGTGAAATTCATCATCACGATGTTGCGCATTCCGGCCTCGGGCGAGCACAGCAGCCGGCCGAGTTCGGTGATGGCGAACGTGTCGCCGTCGGCGGTTTCGAGCAGTTCCAGGACGACGCAGGAACGCAGGAACCGGCCGAGCGAGTCGTGGTGCGCGCCGAGTTCGCCGGCGAGGTCGGCGACCGTTCTGCCGCCCTTGGCCAGCCGGTCGGCCATTTCGAACCGCACGAACGTGCAGATGATCTGCGGCTCCCACGGGCGGAAGACGATCCGGCTGAGCCGCTGTACCTGTTCGGAGGCGTGATCGAGGGACATGGAGCCACCTTTCGGCTGCGTTTCGGAAATGGCCTGGTCGATCGTCCATGCGGCCGCTCGAGCCGTGCTCGACCGGTCGCGGAGACGTTTGTCAGCGGACCGTCACGGTCGTGAACATTCCTTCGAAGGCGCTTTTCACGCCGGTCTGGGGATTGCGCACGAACGACAGGACGGCGTAGCGGCCCGGGTGCAGGTCGACACGGAACTCCGCGGTCCGTCCGGGGGAAATGGCGAGCATCCCGCCGATGGTCGCCCCGAACGGGTTCGGCACACCGGTGTCGCCATTCTGGAGGGCGTCGAAGTACCGCGCGACGTCCGCGTCCCCGGTGCCCGGGGCCACTTCGACGATGATGACCTCGTGGGGCTGCTCGGCCCGGTTGCGGACCACGACGGAGGCCCGCGACGGCCAGGTCCGCGGCATGTCGAAGCGCTGCCCGCCGCCGGGGGTCGTCCGCGCCTGGATCACGGTGCCGCCGCTGAGCGGGCGCGCGGCCGGCGGGTGCCCGGCGACGCGGAAGCGCTGCAGGTGGGTGCGGCCGGTGCCGCAGCCGTCCGTCGCGCCCTCCAGCGCCGTGTCCGACATGTAGTAGGTGCCCGGTTCGAAGTCGGAGGTGACCGACACCGGCGCGGCCGGGGTGACGGACGCGCCGCCGCGGAAGTCGACGTCGCGGTAGATGGCGCGCAGCGCGGGCAGCGACACGGCCGGGTCGGGCGAGTAGCTGTCGGCGAACTCCTGGCGGACCTGGTCCATGGTCGCGGCTCCGCGCAGCCGCATCAGCGCCCACCAGCGCCCCGCCGCGTCGGGCGTGCTCACCCGGAAGGCGAGCGGGCCCGCAGGGCGGGTGTTCGGGCCGGGCGCGCAGAACCCGTCGCCGGTCACCTCGACCGGCACGGCCCGCGGGCGGGACGGGGCCGCGGCGGGCGCGGCGGCGGCGGGCGCGGCCAGCGCCGCCGGCGGCAGCGCGACGGCGAGGGCGGCGGTCAGGACGTTCAGGGCTCTCAAGGCCGGCATGCGATCTCCTAGGCCGTGGATCGGTTTCGGGGCGGGACGGGGCCGAGGACGGTGTCGAGGTAGGCGGCGACCTGCGGGGCGTGTTCGAGCCCGCCGCGCAGCCCGATGTGGCCGTCCGGCCGGATGAGGTGGATGCCGGCGGCGTCCGGCCCGGCGTTCAGGGCGGACGACGCCGCGCCGTCGACGTCGACGATGACCTCGACGCGCGGGTCCAGCCCGGTCATGAGCCGGCCGATCACCCGCCGGTCCGGGCGGGGGCCGGGCAGCACGAGCAGCGTCCAGCGGCCCTCCCACCGGCCCGGGGCCCGCCGGCCCGCCTGCGGCCCGGCGGTGCCGCCGAGCAGGTCGCGGGTGAGCGGCGAGTCCGGGTAGTCGATGGCGAGCTGGGTGCGCTTCGGGCGGTTCACCGCGATCGCGGCGAGCAGCTGGTCGCGGTCGGGGGCCTCCTGGACGCCGAAGTCCAGCGACCGCTCGGTGCGCGCGAGCAGCTCCTCGGCGACGGGGCGCCGCTCGGCCTCGTAGGTGTCCAGGAGCGTCTCGGGGGCGCCCTCCCCGGCCACCGCGGCGAGCTTCCAGCCCAGGTTGAAGGCGTCCTGGACGCCGGTGTTCATGCCCTGCGCGTGCACCGGCGCGAACACCCGCGCCGAGTCCCCCGCGAGCAGCACCCGCCCGGCGCGCATCCGGTCCGCGAACCGGTTCTGCAGCCGCACCCGCCAGGCGAACCGGCCGTCGTCCAGGCCGACCTCGTCGACGCCGCAGAGCGGCGCCATCGCCGCCGCGATCTCGGCGGGCGCGGGGTCGCCGCGCTCCCCGGCGTCCCCGGCGCTCTGCCGGACGACGAAGACCCGGTGCCGGCCGTCCGGCAGCGGCACGCAGCCCACGTGCCCGCCCGCGCCGAAGAACAGGTGGGCCTCGTCCGGCGCGAGGGCGAACGGCAGCCGCACCCGCGCGTCGATCTGCAGCATCCGCAGGCCGGCGAACCGGCGCCACTCGCGCCACGCCACGCCGACCGAGTCGCGGACGCCGCTGGCCGCGCCCTGCGCGGCCACCAGCCAGGCCGCCCGGATGACCGACCGCCGTCCCCCTTCGTGGTGCAGGGCGACGGTGACGCCGTCCTTCTCCTGCGTCACCGCCCCGGCGGACGTGCCGCGCTGCACCGGCACGCCCATGTCCGCGAGCCGCCGCTCCAGGTACCGCTCGGTGACGTTCTGGCCGACGACCAGCGGGTACGGGCGGTCGCTGCGGGGCTCGGCCATGTCGACCGTGCCGATCCGCTCGCCGAAGAGGTGGTAGACGCGCCGCGCCATCCGGGCCCCCTCGGCGGCGTAGTCGTCCACCGGCAGGCCCATGGCGTCGAAGACCTCCAGGGTGCGCTGGTAGACGGTGCACCCGCGGGTGCTCTCCCGGGGGGCGGGGCGCTCCTCCACCACACGGCAGGGCACACCGCGCCGGGTCAGCTCCACCGCCACGGTCAGGCCGACCGGCCCGGCCCCCACGATCAGCACCTCGGTCTCCATCAGGCCGCTCATGGGACGGATTGTGGGACCGGCGGGTCGTCGCGCGCTCGAATCGGCACGGGCCCGCGGCGCGCGGCGCCCCGGCGGCTTCGAGTGATCTTCCAGCCGGGGCCCCTACCGTCGGCCTGGCCTTCCGCCGCTGGACGGCGACGATCCCGAGAGCCCTGCCGGGGAACGGCGACGATCCCGAGAGCCCTGCCGGGTCACGACGACGCGAGGTCTTCGATGATGCGACACAGATCCCGATCCCTCTTCGCCGCGGCCCTGGCGGTCCCGCTGCTGGGCGCGCCCGCGGTGGCCGCCCCGGCGTCGGCGGCCGCCCCGGCGCCGCTCGCGCGGGTCTCGGGGGCCAGCCCCTTCGCCGGGTGCACGGCGGACGAGTTCCCCGGCGACACCTACACGCTGGACGTCGAGGCCGAGCCGACGCTGGCGATCGATCCAACCGACCCGCGCCGCCGCGTCGTCGGCTGGCAGCAGGACCGGTGGGCGTACGGCAGCGCGCGCGGCATGGCGACCGCGGTGACCGCCGACGGCGGCCGGTCCTGGCGGCAGGTGACGCCGCCCCTGACGATCTGCTCCGGCGGCCCGTACGGCCGGATCACCAACCCGTGGCTGACGTTCGGGCCGGACGGGCGGCTCTACGCGACCGCGATGGTCGCCGGGGTCGCCCCGCTGACCACCGGCGTCGCCGTCCTCACCTCCGACGACGGCGGGCGCAGCTGGAGCGCGCCGGTGGAGGTCGCCGCCGACCCGATGACCGGGTACTTCCACGACAAGCCGGCCCTCACCGTCGACCCCCGCCACCCGCGCCGCGCGTACCTCGTGTGGAACCGGCACGGCAAGACGGACCAGCAGCACGACCTGCTGTTCAGCCGCACCACCGACGGCGGCCGGACGTGGGAGCCCGCCCGCTCCGTCTACCGCCCGCCCGTCGGCGACGGGACGATCGGCAACCAGATCGTCGTGCTGCCGGACGGCACCCTCCTCGACCTGTTCCACGAGGGCCCCTTCGCGCCCGGCGGGGCGGCGGCCGCGGCCGGCGCGCCGGCGCGCGCCGCCGCGGACGGGCCCGAGCTGCTGCGCGTCATGCGGTCCGCCGACGGCGGCACGACCTGGTCGGCGCCCGCGACGATCGCGGCGACCGAGCTGGGCGTCCCGGTCCTGCCGGGGACGGCCACGCCGATCGTCGGCGCCTCGCTCGTCCCGGACGCGGCCGTGGACGCCAGGGGCCGCGTGTACCTGGTGTGGAACGACGCGCGGCTCAGCGAGAGCCGCAGCGCGGTCGCGCTGACCTCCTCGTCCGACGGCGGGCGGACCTGGACGCCGCCGCGCCGGGTGAACGGGACGCCCGACTCGCCGCCCGGCGGCGCCGGGCAGGCGTTCACCCCGCAGGTCGACGCCGCCCCGGACGGCGCCCTCGCCGTCACCTACTACGACCTGCGCGACGACACCGCCGCGGCGGGCGCCTCCACCGCGCACTGGATCGCGACCTGCGACGGGGCGGGCTGCGCCCGCGGCCAGGGCTTCCAGGAGCGGCGCCTCGCCGGGCCGTTCGACCTGGACAAGGCGTTCCGCTGGTTCAGCGGCCCGTACCTCGGGTCCTACACCGGGCTGGCGCACACGCGGACCGGGTTCGTGTCGGCGTTCGTGATGAGCGGCGAGCGGGCCGGCGATCCGCAGGACGTGTACGTCCGCGAGTGCGCCGGGCGGTGCCATGTCCGCTGACGAGACCGTTCCCGTGCTGGTCGTCGGGGGCGGGCTGACGGGCCTGTCCGCGGCGGTGTTCCTGCGCCGGCTCCGCGTCCCCGTCACCGTCGTCGAGCGGCACCGCGGGATCCTGGTGCATCCCCGGGCCCGCACCGTCAACCCGCGCACCCAGGAGCTGTTCCGGCAGGCGGGCCTCGCCGAGGACGTGCTCGACCGGCGCAACGTCAACACCGGCGAGCTGATGATCACGGCGGAGACCCTCGCCGGTCCGGAGCGCAGCAGGCTGGGCGGCGAGCCCGCCGAGGACCCGGCCGAGTTCAGCCCGTGCCCGTGGGTCCCGGTCGACCAGGACCGGCTGGAGGCGCTGCTGCGCAAGCGCGCCGCCGAGCTCGGCGCGCGGCTGTGCTTCGGCACGGAGCTGACGTCCTTCGAGCAGGACGCGGACGGCGTGCGCGCGGTCGTCGCGGACCGCGACACCGGCGCCGAGCGCACCATCGCGGCCCGGTACCTGATCGGCGCGGACGGCGCGGACAGCCCGGTGCGCGAGCGGCTGGGCATCCCGAGCGAGGGGCCCGGCCTGCTCGGCGACACCGTGACGCTGGCGTTCGAGGCGGACCTGTCGCGGCACGTGCGCGACCGCCGCATCGCGGTGTGCCACGTGGACCGGCCGGTGCCCGGCACGGTGATCGTCCCGCACGACGGCGCCGACCGGTGGGTGTTCAGCGTCCCGGTCACCCGGGTGGACGCGACCGAGGCCGCCGACATGATCCGCAAGGCGGTGGGCGACCCGGCCCTGGAGCCGCGCATCGTCCCGCAGCTGCGGGACGGCACCCGGCTGCTGCGCTACCGGATCGGCGCCGTCGTCGCCGAGCGGTTCCGCGCCGGACGGGTGTTCCTGGCGGGCGACGCCGCGCACGCGATGCCGCCGGTGGGGGCGCTCGGCTCCGGCACGGGCATCCAGGACGTCCACAACCTGGCCTGGAAGCTCGCCGCCGTGCTGGACGGGCACGCCGGCGCCGCGATCCTGGACGGCTACGAGGCCGAGCGCAGGCCGGTGGCCGCCTTCACCATGCGCCAGGCCCTGCTGCAGATGCGGGACCGGACCGGGCGGAACGTGCTCGGCACCGACGAGCCCGCCGCCCCCTACTACGCGGTCGTCTTCGGCTACCGGTACGGGGCCGGCGGCGCGGGCCCGGAGGCGTTCCCGCCCGAGGAGCTGACCGGGCAGCCCGGCACCCGCGCCCCGCACGCGTGGATCCGGCGGGACGGCCGGACGATCTCCACGCTCGACCTCTACCGCGACCGCCCGGTGCTCGTCGCCGGGCCGGACGGCGGCCGGTGGTCCACGGGCGCGCGCACGGCGGCGGACCGGCTCGGCGTCCCCCTGGACGTCCACCGGTTCGGCGACGGCCTGCACGACCCCGGCGACGTGTGGGACGACGGCCACCGCATGCCCGCGAACGGGGCCGTGCTCGTCCGGCCCGACGGGTTCGTCGCCTGGCGCAGCCCGGATCGTCCCACCGCCGACGCGGGGGACCTGGTCGCGGGCGCGCTCGCCGGCCTCTTCCACGTCGGCTCCTGAGCCCGCACGCCCACGGCGGGCCGCGCCGTGGGGCCCCTTCCGGCCGAGAGCGAGGAACCCGCCATGCGCGTACTCTTCACCACTTTTCCCGCCCCCTCCCACTTCTTCCCGATGGTCCCGCTGGCCTGGGCGCTGCGCGCCGCGGGCCACGAGGTCGCCGTCGCCTCCCAGCCGTCCTACCTCCAGGCGGTGCGCGGCACCGGGCTGCCCGCGGTGAAGGCCGGCGTCGACGTCGACCTCGGCGCGGTCTGGTACCGGGACGGCGAGACCGACCCGGGCTGGCGGAGCAGCGAGGAGGCGCGCGCCGCCCGCGGGATGCGGATGTTCGCGGCGGTCGCCGAGGCGATGGCCGACGACGTCATCGCGTTCGCGCGTCGCTGGCGGCCGGACGTCGTCGTGTACGAGCCGCGCGGCTACGCCGGGCTGGTGGCGGCGGAGGTCCTCGGGCTGCCGCTGGTGCGCCACCTGTGGGGCACCGACTACACCTGCGAGCGGTGGGACGTCGAGTCGCCCGCGCTGCTCCCCCTGCTGGAGCGGCACGGCGTGCCGGACGCCGACCACCTGGGCGCCGTCACCCTCGACGTGTGCCCGCCGCGCCTGCAACTGGCCGAGGCGCCCAACCGCACGATGATGCGGTACGTGCCGTTCAACGGCTCCGGCATCGTCCCGGACCTGCCCGCCGGCCCGCGCGAGAAGCCGCGCGTGTGCGTCACGTGGGGGACGACGTTCGTCAAGCAGACCGGCCACCTGGACCCGGTGCGGTCCGCGGTGGAGGCGCTCTGCGACCTGGACGTCGACATCCTCGTCGCGATCGGCACGGGCCACCGGCACCTGATCGGCGAGCTGCCGGCCGGTACGCCGGTGCTGGAGTCGGTGCCGCTCAACCTGTCGCTGCCCGCCTGCGACGCGATCGTCCACCAAGGCGGCGCCGGCACCACGATCACCGCCGCGGTACTCGGGGTGCCGCAGCTGGTGGTGCCCTCGTTCGCCGACGAGCCGGTCAACGCGCGGCAGGTCGCCGCGAGCGGGGCGGGGCGCTCGCTGCCGCTGGCCGAGACGACGGTCGACCGCATCCGCGCGGAGGCCGGCGCCCTGCTGGAGGACGCCGGCTACGCGGTGGCCGCACGCGAGATCCGGGACGAGGTGGCCGGGCTCCCCGCGCCCGCCGCCCTCGTCGCGGCGATGGAGGCGCTCGGCGACCGGGGGCGGCGGGGGCAGGTCCTCAGCCCGCGCTGACGTCGGCGCGGAACTCCAGGACGGTCGTTCCGGCGGCGGCGCGCCGCCCGGTGAGGCGCAGGCCCGCCGCGGCGGCGAGCCGCCGGTACTCCCCGGCCGAGCGCTCCCGGCCGCCGGCGGACACGAGCATGTCGATGTCCAGCAGCCGCACGACGTCCAGCGTGTTGAGCTCGCCGGTGACCATCTCGATCACGTGCACGCGGCCGGCGTCGCCGGCGGCCCGCGCCACGTTGCGCAGGATGCGGACGACGGCGTCGTCGTCCCAGTCGTGCAGCACGTGCTTGAGCAGGTAGGCGTCGCAGCCGGCGGGGATCTCGGCGAAGAAGTCGCCGGCGACGCACTCGGCGCGGTCGGCGACGCCCCGTTCGGCCAGGAAGGGGCCGGCGTCCTCGACCGCCGCCGGGCGGTCGAACAGCAGCCCACGGCAGCCCGGGTGGCGGAGCAGCACCTCGGCCAGCAGGTAGCCCTGGCCGCCGCCGACGTCGGCCACCCGGGACCCCGGCGGCAGGTCGATGACCGCGGCGACGGCGGCCGAGCCCCGGCGGCTGGCCGCGGTCATCGCGCGGTGGAAGAGGCCGGCCAGCTCCGGCCGGTCCTCCAGGTAGGCGAACAGGGACGTCCCGAAGACGTGGTCGAACGCGGGCAGGCCGGTGCGCGCGGAGTGCAGGATCGCCTCGTAGGGCCGCCAGAACAGCTCGGTGCCGTTCATCAGCACCAGGTCCCGGACGCTCTGCTGGGCGTCGGCGCGCAGGAACTCCGACATCGGGGTCAGCCGGAACCGGCCCTCGGGCTCCTCCGCGAACACCCCGAAGGACGCGGCCGCGCGCAGCAGCCGCGACAGCGTCGGCTCGTGCGTGCCGGTGCTGCGGGCCAGCTCGCCGACCGGGAGCGGGCCGTCGGCGAGCCGGTCCGGGACGCCCAGTTCGGTGAGCGCCCAGACGACCGGCGCGACGACCCGGCCCATCGTCAGGATCATCAGCCGGTGCCGGGCCGGCAGCGCGGCCAGCGCCTCGAAGGCGGCGCGGTCGGCGCGGTCGTCTTCGTCCCGCGGCGGCACCGCGGTGGTGGTGTCGGTCATGCGTCACCCCTGTCGTGAGTCGTGTGCGTGCCCGGCGACGCGTGCTCGGCGAGCACGGCCAGGTCCTTGTCGCCGTCCCCGCGGTCGACGGCCCGCGTCACGATCTCCAGCGCCCGCTCGGCCAGCGGCAGCCCGCCGCCCGCGACGGCGGCGAGGTCGACGGCGTGCCGCAGGTCCTTGGCCATCAGGCTGGTGCGGAAGGCGGCGGGCTCGTACCGGCGCTCGCGCATGATCGCCGCGCGGAACGCCATCACCATGGACGCGACCCCGCTGGAGGCCACGCAGTCGAGGACGGCGTCGCGGTCCAGCCCGGCGCCGCGGCCCAGCTCGGCGGCCTCGGCCAGGGCGGCGATCTCCGTCCCGATGAGCATGTTGAGGACGAGCTTCATGACGGCGGCCGAGCCGGGCGGCCCGAAGTGCCGGACGTCCTTGCCGACCGCGTCCAGCACGCCGCGCGCCGCGTCCACGTCCGCCGGGTCCCCGGCGGTCAGCACGCGCAGCTCCCCGGACCGGGCCTGCATCGGGTTGCCGAAGACGCACGCCTCGACCCGGCGGACGCCGAGGGCGGCGAGCCGGCGCGCGGCGTCGCGGGCGAAGTCCGGCGAGACCGTGGAGGTGTCGACGACGAGGGCGCCCTCGGCGAGCCGCGGCGCCGCGTCGCCGAAGAGCACCTTCTCGACCGCGGGCTCGTCGGCGAGGCTCACGACGACGACGCCGGCCCCGTCCACCGCCTCGGCGGCCGTCTCAGCCGCCCGCGCCCCCGCCTCGACCACCGGTGCGGCCTTGGCCGCCGTCCGGTTGTAGACGCGGACCTCGTAGCCCGCCTCGACCAGGCGCGTGGCCATGCCCGCGCCCATCACGCCCAGGCCGAGGAAGCCCAGGGCCCGTCCGCCGCCGTCGTCGCTCATGAGATCTCCTTGTCCGGCATGGTCAGAGTCCGGCATGGTCAGACACCGCAGTCGGCCGGGACCGTCGCCCCGGTCACGGCCCTGGACAGGTCGCCCGCGAGGAACAGCACGACGCCGGCGACGTCCTCGGGCCGGGCCAGCCGGCGGAGCGCGGTCATCCCCGCGAGCCGTTCCCGGATCTGGGCCGGCGGGCCGCCGCCGTCCCGCTTGTCGACGAAGCCGGGCAGCACCGTGTTGACGCGGATGCCGCGCGGCCCGAGCTCCTTGCTCAGCGAGCTGGTCAGCCCGAGCACGCCCGCCTTGGACGCGGCGTAGTGCGCCCGTCCGGGGGCGCCGCGCTGCGCCAGCGAGCTGCCGACGTTGACGATCGACCCGCCGTCGTCCAGCAGCCCCAGCGCGGCGCGGGTGACCAGGTACATCGAGGTGAGGTTGGCGTCGAGCACCCGCCTCCACTCGGCGCGGTCCAGCTCCGCCAGCTCGGCGGACGCGTCCACGCCCAGGTTGTTGACGAGCACGTCGAGGCCGCCGAACGCCTCGCGGCAGCGGGCGGCCAGCAGCTCGGCGCCCGCCTCGGTGGTCGCGTCGGCGCGGACGACGCGGTGCCCGCCGCCGATCGCGTCCAGCTCGGCGGCCAGCTCCTTCGCCGCGGTCTCGTCCCGGTGGTAGCCGGCGACGACGCGGCCGCCCGCCCGCGCCACCGCGAGGGCGACCTCGCGGCCCACCCCGCGGGTGCCGCCGGTCACCAGGGCCCGCCTGTCTCGCAGTCCTATGTCCATGTCACTCCTCAGATCACCGCGGCGGTCGCGTTCACCAGCACCGCCGCGATCGCCAGGGCGGTGCGCAGCAGGTGCCAGCGCCGCCACTCGGCGCGCGGGTCCCGCCAGTCCGCGGGCAGCGGCGCGTCCGGGTCCAGGCCCTTGACCTGGCGGTTCAGCGGGACGTTCAGCAGGTGGGACACGCCCGACACCGCGACGAGCAGCACCGCCCCGGCGAGGAACAGCAGCCGTGCGGCCCCGCTGTCGGCGATCACCGCGAGCACCAGGCTGGTCAGCGCCGAGGTCAGCACGATCAGCGGCATGGTGGGGTCCCAGTTGCGGCCGAGCAGCTGGTGGATGCGTACGTAGAGGGGCGGGGACACCGCCCGCAGCGTGGGGACGACGCTGACGGCCACGGCGAGCAGCACGCCCGCGGTGATGCCGCTCCCCGAGAGCGCTACGACGCCGAGCGCGTTGTCCAGCACGGGTGCTCCCTCCGGTCGGCTCGGTTGCGGCGGACGCCGGCGGCGTCCGCACACGGCCAGCGTCGGGCGTCCTCCTTGAGCCGTGCTTGAGGCCGGTCGGCGGTCCGGCGTCGAGCGGCCCTCGAACCGGGCGGCCGACGATGCCCGTCGCGGAAGCAGCCGAGCCAGGGAGCGGACATGGCCGACGCAGACATGACCGACGCCGACGCCGGGGCGACCGGCCGGGAGGAACTGCGTTTCCCGCCGCGGGTGCCGCCGGGCCCCGATCCGGCGCGGGAGTACGCGCGGCTGCGGGAGCACGAGCCGGTCGCGCGGGTCCGGCTGCCCGACGGGCGGCCCGCCTGGCTGGCCAGCCGCTACGCCGACAACCACCGGCTGCTCGCGGACGAGCGGCTCAGCCGGGCCGCCGCCGCCCGCGAGGGCGCGCCGCGGGTGCGCGGCATCGCGCTGGAGGCCGGCTCGATCACCACGCTGGACCCGCCGGAGCACACCCGGCTGCGGCGGCTGATCGCCGGGGAGTTCACCGCGCACCGGATGCGGCGGTTCCGGCCGCGCATCGGCGCGATCGCGGCGGAGCTGGCGGACGCCATGGCCGCCGCCGGTCCCCCGGCCGACCTGGTGGCCGGGTACGCCGCCCCGCTGCCGATCAGGGTGATCAGCATGCTGCTGGGCGTCCCGGAGCCCGACCACGACCGGTTCCGCTCGTGGGCGGACGACTACCTGGGCACCACCGGCACCGACCCCGACACGGTGCGGCGCGCGGCCGAGGGGCTGCGCGGCTACTTCGGCTCCCTGGTCGCGGCGCGCCGCGCCGACCCCGGCGACGACCTCCTCAGCTCCCTGGTGACCGCGCAGGACGAGGAGCGGCTCACCGAGCAGGAGCTGGTCGCGCTCGGCGTCACCCTCCTCGTCGCCGGGTACCAGACGGCGGCCGGCATGATCGCGGGGTCGGTGCAGACGCTGCTCGACCATCCCGGCCAGCTCGCCGCGCTGCGCGCCGACCCGGGGCTGATGCCCGCGGCGGCCGAGGAGCTGCTGCGCTACGTGGCGGTCTCCGCGAGCGGCGGGACGATCCGCGTCGCGACCCGCGACCTGGACCTCGGCGGGACGCGGATCCGGGCCGGCGAGGCCGTCCTCCCGGCGATCACCTCGGCCAACCGGGACACCGCCGTGTTCGCCGACGCCGACCGGCTCGACCTGCGCCGCGACCCCAACCCGCACCTGGCGTTCGGGCACGGCGCGCACCGCTGCCTGGGCGCCGCGCTGGCGCGGGCGGAACTGGCGGTCGCGCTGGGCACCCTGCTGGAGCGGTTCCCCGGGCTGCGGCACGCCGAGCCCGGACGTCCGCCGGAGTGGCGGACCGGCGGCATGATCCGGGGCCCGCTGGCCCTGCCGGTCGCCTGGTGAGAGGGCGCGCAGATGCCCCCCGGCGACGGAGGAGCCGAGATGACGCGGGCGGCGGAGGAGCCGAGATGAACCTCGTGACGGAGGAGCGCAGATGACGCGGGCGATGGAGGAGCCGAGATGACGCGGTATCGGAGCGCGGTGGTGACCGGCGCGTCGGGCGGCATCGGCGCGGCGTTCGCGCGCCGGCTGGCCGCCGAGGGGTGCGCGCTGGTCCTGGTCGCGCGGGACGGGACGCGGCTGGCGGCGCTGGCCGCCGAGCTGGAGCGCGACCACGGGGCCGACGTGGAGCCGCTGCCCGCCGACCTCGCCGACCCGGCCGGCCTGGAGCGGGTCGCCGCGCGGCTGGCCGACCCGGGCCGTCCGGTCGACCTGCTCGTCAACGGGGCCGGGGTGCTGGGCGGCATCGGCCCGCTCGCCCGCCGGGAGCCCGCCGAGCTGGCGCACGGCCTGGCCCTCAACACCGGCGCGCTGGTCCGGCTGACCCGGGCCGCGCTGCCCGGGATGCTCGAACGCGGCCACGGCGGCGTCGTCAACGTCTCGTCGGTGATGGGCTTCCTGCCCGCGCCCGGCGGCGCCCCGTACGCGGCCGCCAAGGCGTTCGCGACGTCGTTCAGCGAGAGCCTGCACGGCGAGGTCTGCTGGAACGGCGTGCACGTCACCGCGCTGTGCCCCGGGTCGACCGGCGGGACGCGGCTGCACCGCTCCGCCGGGCACCGCGAGTCGGGGCGCCTCGGCAGGCTGCTCGACGTGGACGACGTGGCGCGCGACGCGCTGGACGCCGTGGCCGCCGGGCGCCCGGTCTGCGTCCCCGGGCTGGACTACCGGTGGCGGGTCGCCATGTCGCGGGTACTGCCGCGGCGGCTCGTGCGGGCCCGCTACTACAAGCGGTGGGGCCGCCGGCTGGCCGGCGGCCCCGGTACTCCATCTGACAGTGCTTCGTCCGACCGTGCTTCGTCGGACCGTGCTTCGTCGGACGCTCAGCAGCCCAGGTCGGCCGGGCCGAAGCCGTAGCGCTCGCCCTTGGACGACGCGTGGAGCGTGACGATCACGTTCCCGTCGTTGTCGACCTGCGCCGCCTCGCCGGTCATCGTCAGCTTGTCCGGCGACAGCAGCGTGCCGGTCTGCTTGACGCGCACCGTGCCGGTCACCTTGCCGTCGTCGGAGATGACGAAGTGCCGGTAGTCCACCGCGAACGCGGCGGCGCCGGTGGCCGTCCAGGTGCCGAAACCGACGATCTTCGACGCGCCGCCGGTGCCGGTGAGCAGGCCGTCCCCGCCGAACGCGAACAGGCCCGGCTCGGGCGGGAAGTCGGGCAGGTCGGTGATGGTCACGGTGACCGCCCACGTGCCCGGCAGCGGGATCCGGACCCGCGCCCCGGTGTCGGCCGACGCCGGGTCCGGCGCGAGCGCCGCGGTCAGCAGTGCCGCCGCGCCCGCCGCGGGCACCAGCCGCCCGCCCTTCCCGATCAGTTCACGGCGTCCCATTCCTTCGCCCACGGGGCGGCTCCTCTCGTCGCGGACGGTTTCCGCGCAGGAGGCTCGCACCCGCGGATCGACGTCCGCTCGACGTCCGGTCCACCGGGCTTCTAGGGCACCTCGACCGGCATACCGAAGGCTTCGGCCTGGGCCTCGACACGCGGCATGCGGGACGTGGGCGAGGTGACGACGCCGTCTACGAAAGGGCCGTTCATGCTAGCTGAGACTTTCGTCAGCGCCGGTCACAGGCTCATCGGCGACCACGCCCCCGAGGGGCGGGACTACTGGGCCAGGCGGTTCTGGGACCGCGAGGAGGTGGAGAGCCGCCCCGTGCTGGGCGACGACTTCCGGGCGCAGAAGAAGAAGATCGCCGAGTACATCGAGGGGCACGGCCGGGACGCCGACCGGGTGCTGGAGTTCGCCTGCGGCACCGGCGAGTTCACCGCGATGGCCGCCGGCCTCACCTCGGCGAAGGAGATCCTCGCGAACGACATCTCCGAGCAGGCGCTCAAGATCACCGGCGACCGGGTCGACCACCCCGGGCTCACGCTGCGCCAGGGCGACTTCTGGAAGCTCGACGACATCGAGCCCGCGCCGCTCGTCCTCTGCGTGGACGCGATCCACCACATGGGGCAGGTGCGGAAGGTCCTGGAACGGCTGAAGACGTTCGTGGAGCCCGGCGGCACCTTCGTCGGCAACCTGTGGACGATCGACAACTACCACGACTACCAGCGCGGCCGCTACGGGGCGGGCCGGCACCTCGGCCGCTCCGCGCTGTTCTTCGCCAACGCGGCCGTGATGCGCGCGACGGGCGGCCGCGTCCGCTGGGCGTCGTACCGGACGCAGCTGCTGCGCGCCGCCGCGGTGGAGCCCCTCCTGCACGAGGTCTTCGACGAGGTCGTGGAGGTCTACACGACCCGCTTCTTCGTGGCCTTCGTCTGCCGCCGCGCCGAGCGCTAGCGGTTCACCGGGTGCGTTGACCTGCGGCGTGTTGTTGTTATGGCGCGGTTCATAACAACAACACGCCGCAGGTCAACGCGGCCCGGTTCAGGTTCCCGCCGGGGCCACCCCGCCGCGCACCCGGTCGGCGGCGAACTCGCGCAACCCGGCCGCCAGCCCGACGCGGGGCCGCCAGCCCAGCTCGTCCATGATCCGGGCGGGTGAGGCGAACACGTGCCGCACGTCCGCCACCCGGTACTCGCCGGTCACGACGGGCGGCGGCCCGCCGGCCGCGACGGCCAGCGAACTCGCGACGTCGAGGATGGTGTGCGGGGTCCCGCTGCCGACGTTGTAGGCGCGGAACCCCGGGCCGCTCCGCTGGAGCGCGGCGACGTTGGCCTCCGCCACGTCGTCCACGTGGACGAAGTCGCGGCGGGGCAGGCCGTCCTCGAACACCCGGGGCGGGCGCCCCTGCACCACGGCGTGGTGGAACGTGCCCGCCACGCCGGTGTAGGAGCTGCCGAGCATCCCGGACCCGTAGACGCTGTGGTAGCGCAGCGCCGCGGCGCTGCCGCCCGTGTCGGTCGCCCACGCCGCCACCAGGTTCTCCTGCGCCAGCTTGGTCACCGCGTAGATGTTGTACGCGGGGGCGAGCGGGTCGTCCTCCTCGATCGCCTCGGCGGCCAGCTCGTGCCCGCACGCGGCGCAGCGCGGCTCGAACCGCCCGGCGTCCAGGTCCGGCACCGTCCTGCGCCGGGGGCGCACCAGGCCGTGGCGGGGGCAGCGGTACCGGCCCTCCCCGTAGACCACCACGGAGCTGGCGTACGCGAGCCGCGCCACGCCCGCCTCGACCATCCCGACGAGCAGCGTCGCGGTGCCGAGGTCGTTGCAGTCGGCGTACCGGCGGGCGTCCAGGATCTCCCGCCCGCGCCCCACCATGGCGGCGTGGTGGCTGACCGCGTCAACGCCGCGCAGCGCCTCCCGCACGGCGTCCTCGTCGCGCAGGTCGCCGTGGACGAACTCCACGCCGTCGGGCAGCCGCGGCTCGGCGAAGTGCAGCTCGGGCAGCAGGGCGTCCAGGACGCGCACCCGGTGGCCGGCGGCCAGCAGCGCCGCCGCCACACGCGATCCGATGAACCCGGCTCCGCCGGTGACCAGAACGTGCATCACACGTACCTCTTCCTCGTTCGGGCGCCTCGATCAGGTTCACAGCGGCCGTCGAGCCGCCGCTGGAACCGTTCGGGACGTGGTTGCTCACAGGAACGCGAACACGGAACCGGAACCGGTGGCCGTGGTGGGAGCGGGCGGATTCATCGGCGCCCGGCTCACCGAGGCGCTGACGATGGCGGGCGTTCCCACGGCGCCCGTCACCCGCGCGACCCCGGCGGTGGCGGACGGGCTCCCCGCGCCCGCCCTGCGCACCGCCCGGACGATCTTCTACCTGGCCAGCAGCGTCAACCCGGCGCTCGCCGAGCGGCACCCCGAGCGGGTCGCCGCCGACCACGCCGCGTTCACCGGGCTGCTGTCCGCGCTGCGCCGCGCCGGGGACCGCCCGGCGCTGATCCTGGCCGGCAGCGCCGGCGCGGTGTACGCGCCGCACGCGGCCCCGCCGTACCGGGAGACCGCCCCGCTCGGCCCGGCCTCCGCGTACGGCCGGGCCAAGGCGGAGCTGGAGCGGGCGCTGTTCGACGCGCGCGACGCGGTCCGCCCGATCGTGGTGCGGATCGCCAACGCCTACGGCCCCGGCCAGCGGACCGGGACCATGCAGGGCGTCGTCGGGCACTGGCTGGAGGCCGCGGCGGCCGGGCAGCCGCTGCGGCTCTACGGGCCGCCGGAGGCGTGCCGCGACTACGTGTTCGTGGACGACGTCGTCGAGGCGTTCCTGCACGCCCGTCACCTCGTCCGCCGGCGGCCCGAGGCGGGCACGCCGGAGGTGTTCAACGTCGGCTCCGGCGTGCCCGTGTCCCTCGGCGAGCTGGCCCGGTCCGTCGCCGCGGCGATCGGGCGGGAGCCGCGTGTGGAGCGGCTGCCCGCCCGCGGGTTCGACCGCCGCGACGTGTGGTTCGACGTGCGGCGCGCGGGCGAGGTCCTCGGCTGGCGGCCGCGGACCCCGCTGCCGGACGGGCTGCGCCGCACCTGGCTCACGCTCACCGCGGCGACGGCGCCCACCGGACCGGTCCGCTAGCGCGACGAGGCCGACGGCGCCGACGAGGAGGCCGGCGGCCCGCCGAGCAGGGCCCGGCCGGTCATCTCGTAGACGACGTGCATGGTGACCATCGACGCCGACGCCCGGAACGGGTGCAGCCGGGTGCGGTGGTCCAGATGCTGCGGGCTCTTCTCGAACTCGCGGAAGCCCGGCTCGCTCACCCAGTCGCTGACGACGTAGTACACGCCGTCCTCGTCGTCGCTGCGGGACAGCCACTGGCGCAGGTTGGCGGGGTCCTCGGTGATCGCGTGCCCGACCTTGTACCAGGTCTCCTCGAACTCCCGCTCCTTGCCGGGGTGGATGTGCATCCTCAGCATGACGCGGAAGATGCCGGAGGTCGCGCCCGTGTCCGCCGCGCCCATGTCAGATTCCTCCGTCGACGTTGAGGGTCTCCCCGGTGATCCACGCGCCGAGGTCGCTCGCCAGGAAGAGCACCGCGCCGGCGATGTCGGCGGGCTGCCCCAGCCGGCCGAGCGCGGTGAGCCGCTGGTACCGCTCCTGGACCTCGGGCGGGACGTCCTCCTCGGTCTGCACCGGGCCGGGCGCCACGAGGTTGACGCGGTAGCCCCGCGGGCCGAGCTCCTTGCACAGCGACCGGGTCAGGCCGGTGAGGCCCGCCTTGGACGCGGTGTAGTGGGCGCGCAGCGGGATGCCGACCGTGGCCACCTTCGAGCCGACGTTGATGATCGAGGCGCCGGGCGTCAGCAGCGGCAGGGCCTTCTGGGAGACCAGGTAGGCGCCGGTCAGGTTGACGTCCAGGATGCGCCGCCACTCGTCCGCGCCGAGCTTCTCGAACGGCACGTGGCTGATCGCGCCGGCGTTGTTGACCACCACGTCGAGCGAGCCGAGGTGGGCGCGGCACTCGCCGATCAGCCGCTCGATGTCGGCCTCGTCGCCGATGTCGGCCTTGACGACCTTGTGGTCCCCGGGCGTCTCGGCCAGCTCCTTGACCAGGCTGTCGACGGCCGGGCCGTCCTGCCGGTGGCAGGTCAGCACGGTCGCGCCGGCGCGGGCGAACGCCAGCGTGATCGCCCGGCCGATGCCGCGGGTGCCGCCGGTGACCAGCACGCGGCGGCCGGTGTGGTCGAAGCGGACGCCGCCGGCGGCGCGCTCCGCGGCCTCCTCGACGATCCGCTTGATCCGCTCCATCTGAAGCGCGGTGTTGTGGTTGAGGCGCGCGGTCATGCCGGCGTCGTCCAGCGGGGCGTCCGGCTTCATCGCGAAGTCCTGCGTCCAGCGCATCCGCACGCCGCCCTCGACGTGCTCGTACTCCCAGTGCAGGTTCATGTACTGGAAGACGCCGGTCTCCACGCGGTGGGCGTCGACGGTCCGGGTGGCCGGGTCGGGCGTGCGCTCGGACACCCAGCTCCAGACCGTGCCGTTCTCGTCGGGGTGCAGCGCGAGCCGGAAGCGGACGGTGTCGCCGTCGCGCTCCAGGATCTCGGCGGAGCCGTACTCGCTGAAGAGCCGGGGCCAGGACTCGACGTCGTTGGTCATGTCCCAGAGCAGGTCCATCGGCGCGTTGATGACGATCGAGTTGTCGGTGTGTCCCGCCATGGTGCGGATTCCTCCTGGACGTCGCCGGGTCGGGGAACTGAACGGTTTCGCGCGGGGCTAGAGCGCCTCTGGAGCGACGGTGGTGACCCCGTGCACCTCGATGAGCCGGTTCGCCTCGGTGACCGCGTTCATCCGATGACCTCGGCCTGCGCCATCATTCCCATGGACGAGTGGTCCAGGAGGTGGCAGTGGTACAGGTACCGGCCGAGGTGCCGGTCGAAGCGGACCTTGAGCCGCACGTCGCCGCCGATCGGGACGGCGACGGTGTCCTTGCGGCCCGCCTCGTGCCCGGTGACCGGCTGCCCGTTGCGGTCCAGGACCTGGAAGTGCGTGCCGTGCACGTGGAAGTTGTGCGGCACCGACGGCTGGACGTCGCGGTTGTGGACGCGCCAGATCTCCGTCTCCCCGCGCTTGATCTGCCTGTCGACGCGGTCCATGTCGAACGTCTTGCCGTCGATGACGAACTGGCCGATGGACAGGTCGAGCTTCATCTCGATGTCCCGCGTGGCCACGGCCTCGCCGAGGTCGTGGGCGCGGCCGAGCCGCTCCGGCACGCGGCTGGGGTCGGGGACGCGGCGCCCGACGTCGAACCGCATGAGGCTCGCGGTCGCCTCGTCCGTCCCGTCGGCGTTGTGCAGGACGACCTGGGTGCCGGGACGGTACCGGGAGAAGTCCACGACCACGTCCACGCGCTCCGCGGGCGACAGCGTGATGCCGGTGGCGGTGACCGGGGCGGGCAGCAGGCCGCCGTCGGACGCGATGACCGTCATCGCGTCGCCGTCGCCCTCGCCGAGCCGCAGCGTGAAGTACCGCTCGTTGGAGCCGTTGAGCAGCCGCAGCCGGTACTTGCGGCCGTCCACCCTCATGTACGGCTGCGGCCGGCCGTTGACGAGCAGGGTGTTGCGGTACCGGAAGTCGTCCATCTCGAAGAGGAGCCGGCCCTGCTCGTCGAAGCGCGCGTCGCGCAGCATGAGCGGCACGTCGTAGCGGCCGGACGGCAGGCCCAGGCGGCGCTCCCGGCGGTCGTCGACGAGGTAGAACCCGGCCAGCCCGCGGAAGACCATCTCGGCCTCCATGTGGTGGCTGTGGTCGTGGTACCACAGCGTCGCCGACGGCTGCCGGTTGTCGTAGACGTACCGCCGCTGCGCGCCGGGAGCGATGGCGTCGGCGGGATGCCCGTCCTGGCCGGGCGGGACGAGGCCGCCGTGCAGGTGCACCACGGTCTCGTGCATCATGGCGTTCGTCTGCCGGACGACGACCCGGCGGCCCGCCTCGGCGCGGATGGTCGGGCCGGGGAAGCGTCCCTCATAGCCCATGATCGGGGTGCTGACGCCGGGCAGGATCTCCGCGGCGCCGTCCCGGATCGTCATGTCGTAGTAGTCGGTGGTCGCCGTCCGGCGCACCGGGACCGCCACCTCGGGCAGGCTCAGCGGCACCGAGAACGGCGGGGGCGTGGTGACGTCCGCCCACGCGCGGCCCCGCCGCCCGAGCGCCGCCGCCGTCCCCGGCACCACCGCCGCGCCGGCGGCGACCGCCCCCAGCCTGATGACTCCGCGTCTGCTCAGCATCGGTCGTCCCTCCTCATCGGTGATCGGGCAGGGACACGGTCGCGCGGTGTTCTCAAGGGGCGCTGGAGGGACGTGCCCGGGGAGCGCCGGGGGAGCCATCTCGCTCGGGAATCGAGCAGCCGTTGCGAGCGTGCGGCGACGCTCCGGGAGACAGCGATCCGAAGGGGAGACAGATGGCACGCACCATCGCCGTGACGGGCGCCGCCGGGTTCATCGGCGGCAACTTCGTGCGCTATTGGCGCTCGGTCCATCCGGAGGACAGGGTCGTCGCGATCGACGCCCTGACCTATGCCGGGAACGTGCGCAACCTCGACGAGGTCCGCGCCGAGATCGTGTTCGTCCAGCACGACATCGCCGACGAGGAGGAGATGACCAGGGTCCTGCGCGCGAACGACGTGGACGCGGTGGTGAACTTCGCCGCCGAGACGCACAACAGCCTGGCCGTACTGGAGCCGGCGCGCTTCTTCCGCACCAACGTCCTCGGGACGCAGTCGCTGCTGGAGGCGTGCCGGCGGGCCGGGGTGGGCCGGTTCCACCAGGTGTCCACGTGCGAGGTCTACGGCGATCTCGCGCTGGACTCCCCCGAGTCGTTCACCGAGTCCAGCCCGTACCTGCCGCACACGCCCTACAGCGCCAGCAAGGCGGGCGCCGACCACGTGGTGCGCTGCTACCAGCACACCTTCGGCCTCCCGGTGACGATCTCGAACTGCGCCAACAACTACGGCCCGTACCAGTTCCCGGAGAAGGTCCTGCCGCTGTTCGTCACGAACGCGCTGGCGGGGCTGCCGCTGCCGATGTACGCCTCGACCGGCAACAAGCGCGAGTGGATCTCGGTGACCGACCACTGCCGGGCGATCGACCTCGTCCTCGCCCGCGGCGAGCCCGGCGAGACCTACCACGTGGGCAGCGGCGAGGAGGCCACCATCGAGGAGATGGCCGACCTGGTGCTCGACGAGCTCGGCCTGCCCGGGACGCTCAAGACGCTGGTGTCCGACCGGCCCGGGCACGACCGCCGCTACCTGCTCGACTCCTCCCGGATCCGGCGGACGCTCGGCTGGGCGCCCGAGATCCCGTTCGAGCGCGGCGTCCGCGAGACCATCCGCTGGTACCGCAGCAACCGCGACTGGTGGGAGCCGCTGCTCGCGCACCGCCGGATCGCGGAGGAGTCGTGGAGCGGGCACGACCGGACGCCGCTCAGTAGGCGGCGGTGACCTCGTAGATCCCGAACGGGCCGCGGCCCCGGCCGTCCTGGAGGGGGCGGAGCGGGGCGGTGGCGCCGCGGTGCCCGGCGCCCTCCTCCCACTCCCGGAACGAGTCCAGGTCGGCCCACTCGCTCATCACGACGAAGGCTCCCGGCTCGTGGACCGACCGCAGCAGCGCGTTGCCGAGCAGCCCCGGCGTGCCCGCCAGGGTGCGGCTGACGGTGTGGTAGGCGTCCTCGACGGCCCGGGGGTCGTCGCCGGGCGCGCTCGCGTACACCAGCACGCGCACCCGCCCGACCACGTCCCCGGACCGTCCCTCACGCCGCGGCGATGCGCGGAGTGACATAGCCGACCACGTCGTCCGGTGTGCGGAGCTCCTCGACCTGCTCGTCGGGGATGGCCACCAGGAACTCCTGCTGGATCCGCGCCGCAAGCTCGAGGCGGGCCAGCGAGTCGTAGCCCATCTCGTCGAAGGACACCGCCCCGATCTCCGAGTCCAGGCTGATGGAGTCGGGCTCGCCCGCGCAGTCCCGCAGGATCCGCCGGACGTCGTTCACCGTGAACCGGGCCATCGTCTCTCCTCTCGTGCCGTTGTGGCCCCACTGTCGCGGCAGCGGCTTGAACTCCGCTGGACCCGGGATGGAAACCCGGGCGCGGGCCGGCGGTCACCCATTGCCGAGCGCCTTCACCACGCCGTTCACGGGACGCGCCCGCCGCGCCGGCGGCTCCGGCGCGCGGATCACGTGCGGGTCGCGGTGCTCGTGCCCGCAGTCCGCGCGCTCGCCGACGCTCTCCCACACCGGGCGGCCGTTCTCGCGCACCGGGCGCACCCCCTCGCGGACCACGCGGGCGTGGTCGGCGGCCGCCGCGGTGCTCGCCTCCGGCCGGTCCCGCGCGGGCTCCAGGAGCTCCTCGTCGAGGCGCTCCCGGGCGAACACCCGCACCAGCTCGTGCAGCCGGTAGCGGATCTCCCCGCCGGCGCCCATGCTCACCGACAGCAGGTGGCAGCCCGCCAGCCGGATCAGCTGCGCCTCCACCTCCTCGGTGCCGTTGCCGATCAGCCGGGCCGCGGTGGTGGCGGAGAAGTCCGGCGGCGGCAGCAGGCTGATCAGGCGCAGCGCGCTGCGGTCTCCGGCGTCCAGCCGCCGGTACCCGGACGCCAGCCGGGCCCGCACGTCCAGCTCGGCGAACGACAGCAGGTCGAGCCGGCGCGGCAGGCTCTCCAGCTGCGCGGCCAGCTTCTCCACCGGCCACGTCTGCATGGCCGCGAGCCGGGACCCCACCGCCCGCACCGCGAGCGGGAGCCGCCCGGCCAGCCGGGCGACGCGCTCGGCCGCGCCCAGCTCGTCCGCGGTGAAGCGGCGCCCGCTCACCGCCTCGATCAGCGCCATCGCGTTGCGGGTCGACATGACGTCCAGCTCGACGTGCCGCACCCCCGGCAGGCTGTAGAGGCCCCGCTGGGTGGTGATGATGACGGCGCAGTTCGGCGACGCCGGGAGCAGCGGCGCGACCTGCGACACCGAGTGCGCGTCGTCCAGCACGACCAGCACCCGCCGTCCCATGCTCCAGGTGCGGAACAGCTTGCTGCGCTCCTGGAGGTTGTCCGGGATCTCCGCGGCCGGCACCCCGATCGCCCGCGCGAAGCCCTCCAGGATCTCGTGCGGGTCGGTCGGCCGCTCGGCCGCTCCCCTCAGGTCGGCGTAGAGCTGGCCGTCGGGGAACTCCGCGCGGTCGGCGTGCCCGGCCCGCAGCGCGAGGGCGGTCTTCCCGACCCCCGGCATGCCGGAGATCGACACCGCCCGCGCGGCCGTGTTCTCGCCCTGCGGACGCACCAGGTGGCGGCGCACGTCCCGCAGGATCTCCTCCCTGCCCACAAAGTCAGATGTGTCCGGGGGGAGCTGCGCGGGCACCAGGAGGGTCTCGAAACGGCCGCGCACGACCGGGGCGGGAGCACCCTCGTCGCGCGACTCGGCGTCGGAGTTGAGCAGGTTCAGGTGGAGCTGCTGGACGGCCGCGGACGGCTCCATGCCGAGCTCGTCGATCAGCATGCGGCGCAGTCCCTGGTAGACCTCCAGGGCCTCGTAGCGCCGGCCGGACCGGTGCAGCGCCGTCATCAGGTGGGAGTGGAAGCGCTCGTTGAGCGGATGCTCCGACACCAGCATCTTCAGCTCGCTGATCAGCTGCCGGTGCCGGCCGAGTTCCAGGTCGGCGGTGATGCGCAGTTCCAGGGTGCGCAGCCGCTCCTCCTCCAGCCGGGTCACATGCGCGGACAGGATCTCGCCGGCCGACACGTCGGCCAGCGCGGGCCCGCGCCACAGCGCCAGCGCCTCGCAGAGCCGGTCGGCGGCACGGGCGGCGTCGCCCTCGTCGAGGGCCGTGCGGCCCTCGTGCGCCAGTCGTTCGAACCGCAGGAGGTCACCGCGTTCTGCCGAGACGTCCAGCAGGTACCCGGAGACCCTCGTATGGAGGGTCGCCGACGTGCAACGCTCCAACACGTCCTTGCGGAGTTTGTAGATGTACGTCTGAAGGGTCGTCATCGCGCTGGCCGGCGGCTCGTCCCCCCACAGCTCGTCGATGAGCTCGCCGACCTGCACGAGCTTTCCGCACCGCACGAGCAGGAAGGCGAGCACCTGCCGTACCTTCGGCGCGGTGGGGGTGAGTTCCATCCCCCCATTTGCAACCCACAGCGGACCCAGAATCCGGAAATACATGCACCCTTCCCCGTGTTCTGTCGTCACATCACATCTGGATGAACCTCGGCCCCACGCGACTAATCACCTGGGAAATTCTCGACTGAATCGGTCACTCAGGCAACGGCCGCTCGCGGCGCGGTCACCGCACGCCGAACGCGCCCCTTGAAGTTCCACATCACCCTCTATACAATTCTCTGCCCGGCCATCCGGGGAACCGGGCGATGCACCCTCTCGCCGTATCGGACGATCACTCCAAGAGATCCGGACGGTCCGATATACGGCAACCTCGACCTTCGCGAAGAAGACCGCCTCACAGTGCACCCCGCCTGCTCGGGGCCCACTCGAAGACCGCTCGCACCAGGCCGCGCCGGCGGTCCCCCGGCCATCTCGGCCCCGATAACTGGCGACAGCTAATCCGCGTCTTTTCGGACTCGCGCAAGGTGTACACGACCGACCGCAGAACGCGATTTCCCATGGTCATCCGGCATGCCTGGAAATCCCGAGTTGCAAGCATGTAACGGGCCTATAAATAAGGATTGAAGGATTACCTGTAATCCCAGGTTTCGGCCGGTCGCCGGCCCGGTCGACCGGCATTGGATCCGCGGCATCTACGCTGACCGCCCGGTCTCCGGCAACGGAGGCCACGCCAGCAGACTCCGGAGTGAAGAATGAAACTTCAACTGCTCTTCAGCGGCCGGATCCGGCCTATCGGCGCCCCGGTGCCGGCGTACCTCGTCACGACCGGGGACGCCACGGTGCTCATCGACACCGGCCCGCCGCGCGACCGCGCGGGCGCGCACCGCACCGATCCGGACGAGCGCGTGGAGCTGGAACCGGGCGAGGACGTGCCGAGCCTCCTCGGCCGCCTCGGCGTCGCCCCCGGCGACGTCGACCTGGTGGTCTGCACCCACCTGGACCCCGACCACGCCGGCAACCACGACGTGTTCGGCGCGGCCGAGTTCGTCGTCCAGCGGAGCCACCACGCGTGGGCGACGTCGGACGCCGGGGCGCGGTGCGCGGCCACCCGGGGCCGCTGGGACCGGCCGGACGCCAAGCTCCGCCTCGTCGACGGCGACACCGAGCTGCTCCCCGGCATCGAGCTGATCGAGTCCGGCGGGCACGTGCCCGGACACCAGTCGGTGCTGGTCCGGCTGCCCCGCACCGGGCCCGTGCTGCTCGCCGCCGACGCGATCCCCATGACCGCCGCGCTCGACCCGGAGAAGCGGCCCGTCTTCCCCTTCGACATGGACGAGGCGGACGTCCGCGCGTCCACCAGGAAGCTCGTCGACCTGGCCGCCGCCGAGAACGCGCTCATCATCTGCGGCCACGAGCCGTCCAACCTCACCGAGCTGCGGGCCGCGCCCGCCTACTACGACTGACCGGCCGCCCGCCCCGCCCCCACCGCCCCGCACCGCCCCGCACCCCGCTCCGCCGGCGGCCCGCCGTCCGTGACCGAATCACGCAGCGAGGAGTAGCCCGTGTCCAAGAGTCCCGTCCGCGTCGTCGTCCACTACCGCGATCCCCGCGGTCCCACCGGCGCGGTCACGGCCGCCTACGAGCAGGCGGGCCGCACGCTGCGGGGCACGCCGGGGCTGATCGGCCACGAGCTGCTGGCGGTCCAGGAGGGGGACGGCCGGTACGCGCTGATGATGGCGTGGCGAGACCTGGCCTCCTACCGCGACTGGGAGCGGTCGCTGCGCGCCGCCGGGCACCCGTCGCCGCTGCGGGCCTACCAGGACCGGACGCGCCCGGCCGGCCACTACGAGGTCTACGAGGTCCACGACGCCTGGTACGAGGCTGCGGGCCGCACGGGCCCGGCGGCCGTCCCGGATCCGCCGGCCTGACCGCCTGACCGCCTGACCGCCGAACGGCCGCCCGCCCCTGTCAGCCGGCGACGCGGTCGGCGCCGGCGGGCGCGCCCGCGGACCGGCAAAGCAGCCGGTCGAACAGCCCGTCGACGTCGTCGCCCGCCGCCGGGGGGCCCGCGCTCCGCCACGCGACGAACCCGTCCGGGCGCACGAGCACGGCGCCCGCGGGCGTCAGGCCGTGCGCGCCGCAGAGGTCGACGGCGACGCCCTCGACGTCCCGGCCGATGACGGCGGTCCGCACGGCGATCCCGGCCTTCTCCGCCGCCCGCGCCACGGCGTCCGCGCAGGCCGCGCCCTCCGGTCCGGCGAGCAGCACGAACGCGTCGCCGTAGAGGTCGAGCGTGGAGGCGAGCCGCCCGTCCCGCTTGACGATGACGTGCGGGGCGCGCGTGCCGGGCCGTCCGCTGGGCTCGGGCTCCCAGAGCGGGTCGCCGCCGGCGCCGTCCGGCTCCACCGCGGCCGACCGGTAGACCTGCCCGAACGTGACGACGGGGTCGGGCTGGATCCGCGGGTCCGGGGCCGGGCTGGGGCCGCCGGCCAGCCGCGGGCGGTCCTTGGACCGCAGGACGGCCTGCTCCACGGTGGCCTCGGCGACCGGGCGGCGCTCCTGCTCGTAGGTGTCCAGCAGCGCGGGGCCGGCCTGCCCGCGCAGCACGGCCGCGAGCTTCCACGCCAGGTTGTGCGCCTCCTGGATGCCGGTGTTGGACCCGTACGCGCCGGTCGGCGGCATCACGTGCGCCGCGTCGCCGACGAGGAGGGCCCGCCCGGCGGCGAAGGAGCGGGCGACCCGGCCGGCCGACTCCCAGGACGCCACGCCCTCGACCGTCACGTCCAGGTCGGCGACCCCGGCGGCGGTCCGCACCAGGTCGGCGCAGTGCTCGGGGGTGAAGTCGGCGGCGCGGTCCGGGTCGTACGGCACGTGCAGCAGCCACTCGTCGGCGTTGTTGACGGGCAGCAGCCCGCTGCGCGACGACCCGCTGATCGTGTAGCACATGACGAAGCGGCGGCCGCGCAGCGGCCCGGTCAGGTCGGCCCGGAACTGGACGTTGAGGAAATGGGCCAGCGTGCCGGGGCCGTCCGTCCCGATGTCCAGCAGGCGGCGCACCAGGCTGCCCGCCCCGTCCGCGCCGACCAGGTAGCCGGCGCGGACGGACGTCTCCGCGCCGGCTGCGTCCCGCAGCCGGACGGTCACGCCGTCCGCGTCCTGGTCGAAGCCCGTCAGCTCGGTGCCGAACCGCAGGTCGGCCCCGTGCCGGGCGGCGTGCTCGCGCAGCAGCGGCTCGACCTCGTGCTGGTGGCACAGGCACCAGCCGGTCGCGCCCGGCCAGCCCGCCTCGTCGTCGGCGGCGCCGGTGTCGCGGTGGTAGCCCTCCTTGAGCGCGCCCATCTCCTTCCCGGCCAGGCTCTCGGCCGCGATGATGCCGCTGTTGCCCGCGAGCGCCTTCGCGGACGGCATGGAGCGCAGCTCGTCCTCGATGCCCGCCCACCGGAACAGCTCCATGGCGCGGGCGTTGACCCCCCGCGCGCGGGGATGGGGCGACAGGCCCTCGTTGCGCTCGACGACCATGGACGGGACGCCGTGCTTGCCCAGGAACAGCGCGGTGGCGAGCCCGACCAGGCTCCCGCCCGCGATGACGACCGGCGTGTCCGCTGCGGCGTTCATCGGTCACCTCCGAAGTTCATCTCGTCGACCAGCGCGGTGGTGTGCTTGCCCGCGCGGAATGTGGGGTTCTCCAGGACGCCGCGCAGGAAGTCGCGCGTCGTCCGCATGCCCTTGCCGGTCACGTGGAACTCGCCGAGCGCCCGCCCGGCCCGCTCGATCGCCTGCCGGCGGTCGGGCGCCCACACCGCCACCTTGGCGAGCAGCGGGTCGTAGTCGGCGGTGACCCGCATGCCGGGGCGCGCGTGGGTGTCCACCCGGACGAACGGGCCGCCGGGGGGCGCGAACTCGTCCAGGACGCCGGGCGTGGGCAGGAACCCGCGCTCCGGGTCCTCGGCGTTGACCCGCGTCTCGATGGCGACGCCGCGGGGGGCGATGTCGCTCTGCCGGACCGACAGGCCGTCGCCCGCCGCGACCCGGAGCTGCTCGCGGACCAGGTCGACGCCGGTGACCAGCTCGGTCACCGGGTGCTCGACCTGGATCCGGCAGTTGACCTCCATCAGGTAGAAGTCGCCGTCCCGGTCGACGAGGAACTCGTAGGTGCCGGCTCCCGGGTAGCGCAGCTCGCTCGCGGAGTGCACGGCGGCCGCGCAGATCCGGTCGGCCAGCTCGCGGGGCAGGCCCGGCGCGGGCGTCTCCTCGACCAGCTTCTGCCGCCGCCGCTGCACCGAGCAGTCCCGCTCCCCGAGGTGGACGACGCCGCCCTCGCCGTCGCCGAGGATCTGCACCTCGATGTGCCGGGCCTGGTCGAGGTACCGCTCGGCGTACAGCCGCCCGTCCCCGAAGGCCACCTGCGCGCCGGCGCGGGCCTCGACGTAGGCGCGCGGCAGCTCGCGGGGGTCGCGCACCACCGTCATGCCGCGGCCGCCGCCCCCCGCGACCGCCTTGATGATGACCGGGTAGCCGATGGACGCCGCGACGGCCTTCGCCTGCTCCACGGTCTCCAGCGGCTCGGGGCTGCCCGGCAGCACGGGCAGCCCGGCCTGCCGGGCGATCTCCCGGGCCTGGGCCTTGTCGCCCAGCCGGCTCAGCACCGGCGCGGACGGGCCGACGAACGTCAGCCCCTCGGCCGCGCAGATCTCGGCGAAGTCGGGGTCCTCGGACAGGAAGCCGTAGCCGGGGTGCACCGCGTCGGCGCCCACCTGCAAGGCGGCGGTGACGATGGCGGCGGGGTTGAGGTAGCTGCGGCGGGGGGCGGCCGGGCCGATGCGGACGCACTCGTCGGCGAGCCGCGTCACCGCGGAGTCGCGGTCGGCGTCGGAGTACACCGCGACGGTGCGGATGCCCAGCTCCCGGCAGGTGCGCGCCACACGAAGCGCGATCTCCCCACGGTTGGCGATCAGGACGGTCGAGAACATGAAGGCTCCTCAGTGGCGGGAGTTGCCCGGGACGGGCTCGGCGTGCCGCGCGCGGCCGGCTCAGACCGGGGCGAGCACGAACAGCGGCTGGCCGTACTCGACGGGCTTGCCGTCGGGCACCAGCACCTCGACGACACGGCCCGCGCGCTCGGCCGTGACGGCGTTCATCAGCTTCATCGCCTCGACGATGGCGACCTGCCGGCCCTCCTCCACCTCGTCGCCGACCTCCACGAAGGGCCGCGCCCCGGGGGCGGACGAGCGGTAGAAGGTGCCGACGAGCGGCGCCTCGACGTGGAAGGAGCCGTCGTCCTCCGCGACGGGCTCCGCGGCGGGGACGGCGGCCGCCACCGCGGCGGGCACGGGGGGAGCGGCGCCCGCGGCGGCCTGGTCCGGCCATTCCACCTCGACGCTCAGCTCGCCCGCGCGGACCCGCACGCTCTTCAGCGGCCCGGCGGTGGCGCCGATCAGCTCGGCGGCCCGCCGGCACAGGTCATCGAGGGTGCTCGCGGCACCGCCGGTCGGGTCCTCAGTCATGTGCACCTCGCTCTTCGGCCCCGAACGCGCCGAACCGGGCGCGGCGCCGCCGCACCAGGTCGGCCGGGGCGATGTCGGCCAGTTCGTCCAACGTCGCGGTGAGCGCGCCGCGCAGCAGCTCGCCGGCGGTCACCGGGTCCTCGTGCGCCCCGCCGTCCGGTTCGGGCACGACCGCGTCCACGATCCCCTGCCGCAGCAGGTCGCGGGCGTCCGGCCGCAGCGCCGCCGCGGCGAGCGGCGCCAGCTCCCGGTCCTTCCACAGGATGGCGGCGCATCCCTCGGGGCTGATCACCGAGTAGACGGCGCCGGCGAGCGCCAGCACCCGGTCGGCCACGGCCAGCGCCAGCGCGCCGCCGCTGCCGCCCTCGCCGACGACCACCGAGACGATCGGCACCGGCAGCCCGCTCATCAGCCGGATGTTCTCGGCGATGGCCCATGCCTGCCCGCGCTCCTCGGCCTCGACGCCCGGGTGCGCGCCCGGCGTGTCCACCAGCGTGACGATCGGCAGCCCGAGCTTGGCGGCCAGCCGCATCAGCCGTCCCGCCTTGCGGTACCCGGCGGGCGAGCCCATGCCGAAGTTGTGCGCGATGCGGTCGGCGGTGTCGCGGCCCTTCTGGTGGCCGATGACCATGACGGGACGGCCGTCCAGCCGCCCGGTCCCGCCCACGATCGCGGGGCAGTCGCCCGACACGCGGTCGCCGCGCAGCTCCTGGAAGTCCTCCAGCAGCTGGCCGATGTAGTCGACGGTCGTCGGACGCCCCTGGTGCCGTGCCAGCCCGACGACCTCCCACGCGTCCCGCGCGGGCAGTTCCGCCGGGTCGCGGACCAGCCGGACGCCCTCCCCCGCCGCCGGGCCCGGCGGGGGGGTCTCCGCGCCGCGCGCGGCGGCGAGCACGCAGCCCAGCGCGGGACGCAGCGCCGCGCGCGGGACGACGGCGTCCACGAAGCCCCGCTCCAGCATGAACTCCGCGGTCTGGAAGCCGTCCGGGAGCTCCTGCTGGATGGTCTGCTGGATCACCCGCGGCCCGGCGAACCCGATCCGGGCGCCCGGCTCGGCGAAGATCACGTCCGGCAGCGTGGCGTAGGACGCGGCCACCCCGCCGTAGGTCGGGTCGGTGATGACCGAGACGGTCAGCACGCCCGCCTCGTCCAGCTCGGCGAGCGCCTGGCTGGTCTTGACCATCTGCATCAGGGAGTAGGCGCCCTCCTGCATCCGGGCCCCGCCGGAGGCGGTCACCAGCAGGAACGGCGCACGGGTCCGGAGGGAGACCCGCGCGGCCCGCGCCAGGCGCTCGCCGACGCCCACGCCCAGGCTGCCGCCCATGAACCGGAAGTCCATGACGGCGGCCACCACCGGGTGCCCCTCCAGCGTCCCGGTCACGCAGGTGACGGCCTCCCGCTCCCCCGTCTCCGCCCGCGCCTGCGCCATCCGCTCCGGATAGGGCCGCGAGTCGGCGAAGCCGAGCGGGTCCTCGGCCGCCGCGACGTCGTCGAGGGCGGTCACCGACCCTTCGTCGAGGAGCTGCGCGATGCGCCGGCGCGCGGTGAGGCGGGTGTGCGCCCCGCAGCCCGGGCAGACGCGGAGGGAACGGTCGAAGCGCTTGCCGTACGTCAGCTCGCGGCACGCGGGGCAGCCGTACCACCGCACCGCGTCTGTCGGCATCGTCTGCGTACTCACCTGGGCAGAGTCGCCCGGCGGGCTCAACGGCCACTGGAAGACGGCTGGACGTGCCCCGCCGCGCTGCCGGCGGGCGCGTTCCCGCCCACCGATCTTCCACCGCCCCTTGAGCGGCGCTCCGCACACTCCGTCCGTGCCCCCGCGCTCGCGGGCGCCCAGGACGGGAGGACGCGATGGGACCGGGCCTGCTCCGCCGGGCGCTGCGCTATCTCAGCGCCGGGCTGGGTTACGTCGGTTTCGGCGTGATCGGGATGACTCCGAGCCAGTACATGAGGTACGCCGCGAACCGGGAGGCCGGGTCCGAGGCGGAGGCCGAGGAGTGCGCGTCCCACCTGACGCCCCCGCCGCCGGCCCACCCCGAGCGCCTGGTGCCCGGCGAGCCGCTCAGCGAGGAGGCGTCGCGGCTGTGGGCACAGCTCGGCGACCTGGGCCGGTGAACGGGGCGCGGCCGGGGAACCGGTGTCAGCCGGCGGCCTGGCCGAACGCCTCCGGCGCGGGCGTCCCGCCGAGCGCGTCGGCGTGCGCGAGCAGCGTCTGGAGGGCGCGCCTGAGCTCGACGTTCCGCCCGGAGTCGCGGCCGCCCAGCGGCGCCAGGTAGCGCTCTTCCAGCTCCCGCACCTCGGGGACGGCCTTCGCCACGACCTCGGAGCCGCGCGCGGTGAGCGAGAGCTGCACGGCCCGGGGATCGTCCGGGTTGTCCTTGCGCTCCACCAGCCCGGCGCGTTCCAGCGTGCGGACCAGCCGGGAGATGTACATGGGCTCCAGGCCGCTGTAGTCGGCCAGCTGCCGCTGGCTGGGCCGGACGCCGCCCATGAGCATGCCGTGCAGGGAGGCCACGACGGCGTACTGGGCGTGCGTGAGCCCGAGCGGCGCCAGGGTGCGGTCCATGGCGACGCGCCAGCGCAGGGACACGTGCCAGAGCAGGTAGCCCGTGGGCGGCGGCGGGGCATCGGCTCGGTTCGCCATGCACACAGTCTACATGTTTATTAACCCGGGCCCCTGACCAGGCCCGGAGTGCGGGCTCGGAGAATTCACCCGGCCACCAGGGACAAGACGCGTCTCAGGCGGCGGACGCCGATGGGACCGCCCCCGTCCGCACCCGACGGGTCAGTGGCCGGGCGGCGGCGTGTCGGGGGCCGCCGGGGTGAAGGGGGTGCGGGCGCCGGGGACGCCGGTCTCGGTGCGGCCGCCTGCCTCGTAGGGGAAGGCGAACGGGAGACCTGCGGCGGTCATGGGGCGGGGGCGGTCCATGAGGTGGAAGTGCAGGTGCGGCTCGGAGGTGTTGCCCGAGTTGCCGACCTCGCCGAGGACGTCGCCGGCCCGCACGCGGTCGCCCTTGGCGACACGGACGGAGCCGCGCCGCAGGTGCGCGAAGACCGCGTACACCCCGTCGCCCAGGTCGAGGGTGACGGAGTTGCCGACGACGAACCGGCCCGCCGACAGGGTCAGCAGGGAGAGCAACTGCCGGAAGACCATGCCCTCGACCAGCAGGTAGAGGACGCCGGGCCAGGAGTTGCGGCTCCAGTGGTCGCGCTGCCATCCCTCGGCGTGGACCACGACGCCGTCCGCGGGCGCCAGGACGTCCTGCCCGAACGCCGGGAACGTCTCCGGACGGGCGGCGAGCGGCCACCGGCGCAGCGGCTCCCAGGTCCGGGACGGATCGGGGACGTGCACGAGGTCGATCGCGTACGTCTGGCCCAGTTCGTGCGTCCCGTGGCTCGGAACCTTGTCGGCGGGGCTGTTGACCGGCACCCAGCGGCCCCGCACCGGGCCGCGCACGACGACCGGTTCGCGGTCCGCGCCGCCGCTGGGCACGAAGAACAGCGCGAGACCGCAGACGATCAGGACCACCCCGGCGATGAAGAGCGCGCCGGCGCCGTGCAGCGGCTCGGTCAGGGCGAGCAGCAGGCCGAGCAGGATGAACAGCGTCCTGAAGCGTGCGATCCTCCGGTGCATCTCTCCTCCTGTCGTCCGGTCAGCGGCGGGACGCCGCGAGCACGGTGAGTACCGGCACCACCCGATCGCCGGGGACGCTGAACCGCCCGCGCGCGGTGCTGCGCAGCCAGCCGGCCGCGACCAGCCGGTGCAGGTGGTGGTAGAGCTGGCCGGTCGTGCCGAGGCCCTCGTGCGCGGCCAGCTCGGCGGTGGTGCGGGCGCCCTGGAGGATCTCGCGGAGCAGCAGCAGCCGCACCGGGTGCGCCAGCGCGCCCAGCGCCTCGGCGGCCTGCGACCAGTCGTCTTCGAGCAGGTCGTCCGCGAGGCTGCCCTGCTGCCACTCGTAGTGCTCACCGGACGGCAGCGTCACCGAACCGGTGAACAGGACGGCGCCGGGTTCGGCGACGCGGTCCTTCAGGCCGTGCAGCGCCCAGAAGGTCTCGTCCGCGTCCGGGCGGTCGGCGGGTACCGGACGCGGGCCTTCCAGGTGGGCCACCCGCTCCTCCAAGCGCGCGACACGGTCCGCCAGGGTCTCGTCAGCCACGACTCCAATACTACGTAATTACGTAGTTCTTCCAACTCGCGGGACGGGCGGTGCCGCGGTCAGTGCCCGCGGCTCATCGGCAGGTGGCGGTATCTCGCCAGGTAGTCGGCGTAGTCCCAGTGGTCGAGGAAGGCGGCGGCGGCCTCCCGTCCGGCGTCGTAGAGGCGGTCGCGGGTCCGGGCGTCCAGCCCGAAATCGGTCGCCAGGACGCCGCCGGTCCCGGCGAACATCGTGCGGGCCACGATCGACGGCTCGTCCATCTGCACCCGGTCGTGCGCCTCCGCCATCGTGGAGACCAGCGCGCGCCCGTAGCCGATCGGCCCGCGGATGCCGCGCCACTGCCGGAACACCCCGTCCCCGGACGGCGGGCGCCCGGACAGCTTCACGCCGAACGTCGGCCAGCGGGGCTCGCGGTCCTCCCGGTCGAAGATGGTGATCGGGTAGTTGGACAGCATGCCGCCGTCCACTTGCACGCACTTGCGGCCGTCCGTGCGGCAGACGCGGCACGGCCGGAAGAAGACCGGGATGGACGCCGAGGCGCGCACGGCGTCGGCCACCGGCTGGTCGTCGGGGTCGAGGCCGTAGCGGTCGTACTCCCAGGGCAGCCGCACCATGCGGCCGCTGCTGACGTCCGAGACCACGACGACGAGCTTGTAGGCGTGCTCGGGCGGCAGCGCGGAGTCGGGGTCGCGCAGCCTGAGCTGCCCGAACGTCTCGACGCCGCAGTCCCGCAGCCGCGCGGAGATCCAGCGGTGCAGGGCGTCGCCCCGGTGCAGGCCGAGGGTCGTGAGCAGGGATACGCCGCGGACGACGGCGAACCGCGACCCGTCCTGGAAGGACCGGTAGTCCACCTCGCGCATGACCCGCACCATGTCCGGGACGGGCATCCCCGCCGCCAGCAGCGACCCGACGATCGCGCCGGCGGACGTGCCGGCGACGCGCGCGGGCGCGCCGAAACGGTATCCGCGCGCCTCCATTTCCGCGATCGCGCCGACCAGCGCGATGCCCTTCACTCCGCCGCCTTCCAGAACGAGGTCCGCGCAGCCGTTCATGGTCCTTCTCCCTCCGCCCGCCGATGGCGCGGCGATTGCCGGCAGAGGAACGAAGACCCCCGGATTCTGTTCCGCTCGCCTTTCTTATGGGATGCCCGCTCCGGCATTCGTTCATTGCGCTCCGGCGGGCCGAACATGGGCGCCCGAACCGGGTCCGCGCCGTGGGCGGCGGGCGGGCCGGGTCGCCAGGACGGCGGGTCCGAAAGGTTTCGAAGAGACGATCTCGGCCGAGGCGCGTCTCGCGCGGGAGCTGACCTCTGAAAGCTCGTGCAAGTGGTTGACGCTAGGGACGCTTGGGGTTACTTTCCTGTCTACTCTCGAAAAGCTGGCGAAATGTTTCGAGGCCGCTCCCCCTTGAGGAGACCGCCGATGGGCAGATCCCCGCGGACGTGGAAAGTCCTCCTGACCCTGGTCCCTACCGTCGTCGCCTTCACCGCCGTGCCCGCCGCCGCGATGCCGTCCGCCCCGCCTGCGGGGCGCGGCGGCCCCCGCCCCGCCGACCCCGCGTCCTACATCTCGTTCCATGACGGGCGCGGGCACTTCCCCCTCGTCGCGGACGGCGAGGCCGCGCCGCTCGTCGTCAGCGGCGCCGACCTCCCCGGCGTCGTGCGGGTCGTCGGCGACATCCAGTCCGACATCGAGCGGGTGACCGGCGTGCGCCCGGCGGTCGCCCGGGACGCGCCGCCGCCCGGCCGGGACGTCGTCATCGTCGGCACGATCGGCATGAGCCCGCTCATCGACGGCCTCGTCGCGGCCGGGAAGCTCGACGTGCGGGGCGTCGCGGGCAAATGGGAGACGACCCTCGAACAGGTGGTGGAGCACCCGATGCCGGGCGTCCGCCGCGCGTTCGTGATCGCGGGCAGCGACCAGCGCGGGACGATCTACGGCGCGTACGACGTCTCGAAGAGCATCGGCGTCTCCCCCTGGTACTTCTGGGACGACGTCCCGTCCGAGCGCCGCCGCGCGCTCTACGTGAAGCCGGGCCGGCACACCCAGGGCACGCCCGCCGTGAAATACCGGGGCTTCTTCATCAACGACGAGAACCCCGCGCTGAACCGGTGGGCGCCGAAGTTCTTCGGGAACGGGAAGGCGCCCGGATTCCCGAACGGCTTCAACCACGAGTTCTACGCCAAGGTCTTCGAGACGATGCTGCGGCTGAAGGCCAATTACCTGTGGCCGGCCGTGTGGGGGCGGGCCTTCGCCGAGGACGACCCGCTGAACCACGCGACCGCGAAGAAGTACGGCGTGGTCATGGGGACCTCCCATGAGGCGCCGATGATGCGCGGCATCGAGGAATGGAACCGGCACGCCGTCCCGGCGCGGCGGGACGCGGACGGGAACATCGTCGAGCCGGGCCGCGACCCGTACGGCGGCACCGGCGAATGGAGTTTCCGGCGGAACGCGGACGCCATCGAGAAGTACTGGAGGGACGGCGTCCAGCGCATGGCCGACGAGGACTTCGAGGGCGTCGTCACGCTCGGGATGCGCGGGAACGGCGACGTCGGCCTGCCGGACGGCGACGGCATCGAACTGATGCGGGACATCATCGCCAGTGAGCGCGGAATTCTGGGCGACGTCACCGGCAAGGACCCGTCCGAGATCCCGCAGGTATGGACGCTCTACAAAGAGGTGCAGCGGTACTGGGACCGGGGGCTGCGCGCGCCGGACGACGTGACGGTCGTCTTCACCGACGACAACTGGGGCAACATGCGCAAGATGCCCGAGCGCGGTCTTCCCGAGCGCGCGGGCGGATACGGCCTCTACTACCACTTCGACTACGTGGGCGGCGGCCGCAACTACAAATGGGTCGACACCGCGCAGCTCGGCAACACGTGGGAGCAGCTGCACCAGTCGTACCAGTACGGCATCCGGAATCTCTGGGTGGCGAACGCCGGGGACATGAAGGGCAACGAACTGCCGGTCCAGTTCTTCCTCGACTACGCGTGGAATCCCGGCAAGTGGCCGCTGGCGAGCCTCAAGGAGTGGGAGCGGCAGTACGCGGCGCAGAACTTCGGCCCCGATGACGCGGACGAGATCGCCGGTGTCCTCGACGCGTACGGGAACCTTCAGGCGCTGCGCAAGCCGGAACTGCTCAACCGCCGCATCACCGTCGACCCGGACAAGGACCTGCCCTCCGATTCCGGCGCGGTCGTCTACGACGACGAGCAGACGCCGTTCCACCTGAACCAGTACCGGGAGATGGCGACCGTGACCGCGCGGTGGAAGCGGCTGGCGGCCCAGGCGGAACGGATACGCGGGCGGCTGCCGAAGGAATACCAGGACGCCTACTACCAGCTCGTCCACTACCAGGTGAAGGCGACCGCGAACCTGTACGAACTGCGGGAAGCCGAGTTCACCAACATCCTGTACGCGAAGCAGGGGCGGGCGTCCGCCAACGACTACGCCGACCTCGCCGAGGCCCGTTTCGCCGACGACCAGGCGATGTCGAAGCACTACGACACCGTGCTCGCGGGCGGGAAATGGAATGGATTCCAGAGCCAGCCGCACATCGGCTACGGCGACGTCGAAAGGTACGGCCCCAACGCGCCCTGGCAGCAGCCTGAGCGCGACAACGTGGCACTTCCGGACGAGATCTTCCCGAAGCTCCAGCGGATCGAGGTCCCGGACGGCGCCGACATGGGCGTGGCGGTCGACGGCTCCGACGAATGGTGGCCCCATTCCGGGTCCGCGGCCGTCCTGCCGGAATTCAGCCCCTACCAGAGCGGGCCCGCGCAGTACATCGAGGTGTTCAACCGCGGCTCCGAGCCGTTCCAGTACCGGATCTCCCCCGCCGAGCCCTGGGTGCGGGTCACCCATGGCGAGGGACGGGTCGACAAGCAGATCCGGGCCGCGGTGCAGGTCGACTGGTCGCGTGCGCCCAAGGGCACCAGCCGGGTGCCCATCGAGATCTCCGGGCCGGGCGGCCGAACCGTGACCGTCCACGCCGTGGTGGACAAGCCGGCGTCGTACAAGGCGCACGGATTCGTCGAGGCGGGCGGCTACGTCTCGATGAACGCCGACCATTACAGCCGCGCGACCGACACGGCGGCGGCGCGGTGGACGCGCGTCCCCGGAATCGGCCGGACGGACGCCGGAATGGAGCCCTTCCCCGTCACCGCGCCCGCCCAGGAGCCCGGAAAGGGGCCGCGCCTGGAATACGACATGACCCTGACGACCACCGGGCCGGTGAAGATCTGGGCCTACCTGTCGCCGAGGAACAGCGTCCTTTCGGCCGAAGGGCTGGAATACGCCGTCTCGATCGACGACGAGCGGCCGCGGGTCGTGAACGCCACGGCGGCGACCGGCGCGAACGACACCACCATGAACAAGCAGTGGGAGCGCAACACGTCCGACAACGTGAACCGCACCGTCACGACCCACGCCGTCGCCGGACCGGGGACGCACACCCTGAAGTTCTGGATGGTCGACCCGGCCGTCGTCCTGCAGAAGATCGTGGTCGACACCGGCGGACTCAGGACCTCTTATCTCGGGCCCCCGGAAAGCCGGCGGGCCGGGTTTCGCCCCACCCCCGTCCTTCAAGGAGGAACGAAACCATGAGAAGAGCATTCACCGCGGTGCTGGGAGCAGCGTCACTGCTCCTCGCGATGCTGGTGGCCGTCGCGCTCCCCGCGTCGGCGGCCCCCGGCACGCTCGGGGAGGCGGCCGCCGCCAAGGGCCGCGTCTTCGGTACCGCCGCCGCCCAGGGCCACATGGGCGAATCGGCGTACGCCACCACGCTCGACCGTGAGTTCAACCAGCTCACGCCGGAGAACGAGATGAAGTGGGAGACGACCGAGCCGTCCCGCGACTCGTTCAACTTCAGCGCGGCGGACCAACTCGTCAGCCACGCCCAGGCGCGAAGCATGGCGGTCCGCGGGCACACGCTCGTATGGCACAGCCAGCTGCCGGGCTGGGTCAGCGGCATCTCGTCCCGCGACGACCTGCTCGGCGTCATGCGCAACCACATCGCGAAGGAGGCCGGGCACTTCGCCGGGAAGGTCGACTACTGGGACGTCGTCAACGAGGCGTTCCAGGACGGTTCCGGCGCGCGGCGCGACTCGGTGTTCCAGCGCGTCATCGGCGACGGCTACATCGAGGAGGCGTTCCGGGCGGCCCGCCAGGCCGATCCGAACGCCAAGCTCTGCTACAACGACTACAACATCGACGGCCAGAACGCGAAGAGCAATGCCGTCTACACCATGGTCCAGGACTTCAAGGCGCGCGGCGTCCCGATCGACTGCGTCGGCCTCCAGGCGCACCTGACCCTGGGGAACGTCCCGTCCGATATGCAGGCCAACATGCAGCGGTTCGCGGCCTTGGGCGTGGACGTCCACATCACCGAACTCGACATCCGCATGAACACTCCGGCGGACAGTTCGAAGCTCGCCACGCAGGCGAACGACTACAAGAAGGTCGTCCAGGCGTGCCTCGCCGTGCCGCGCTGCACCGTCATCACCGTGTGGGGCATCACCGACAAGTACTCGTGGGTTCCCGACACGTTCCCCGGTGAGGGCGCCGCGCTGCTCTTCGACGACAACTACAACAAGAAGCCGGCGTACGACGCGGCCCTCGAAGCACTCGGCGGCGAACCCGGCGATCCCGGCGACCCGGGCGACCCCGGGTCCGTCTCCTGCGCCTACACCCGCACCTCGCAGTGGAACAACGGCTTCAACGGCCAGGTCACCATCACCGCCGGGAGCAGTGCGATCAGCTCGTGGACGGTCGTCATGACCCTGAACTCCGGCCAGACGATCTCCGCTCTCTGGAACGGCAGTGCCGGCACGAGCGGCAACGTCGTCACGGTGAAACCGGTGGGCTGGAACTCCACCCTGGCGGCGGGCACGTCGGCCTCGTTCGGCTTCACGGCGAGCGCGCCGGGCGGGAACGTCTCCGACCCGTCCGTCACCTGCGGCACCCCCTGATATCCCGCGGCAATTCCGGTCTCCGGCACGGCGGCAGCTCCCAGGTCGCCGTGCCGGCGCATTTCCGGATTCCCCGGCGGGAACGACACGCATCCACTATCACGGGGTAGTCGGAGTAGGCCGGACGACCGAATGCGGGGGGTGCGCCGTTTTGGCGTTGAAGATCGAGGATTACGGGCTTCTCGGGGACACGCAGACGGCGGCGCTGGTCGGCCGGGACGGATCGGTCGACTGGCTGTGCCTGCCCCGGTTCGACTCCCCCGCCTGCTTCGCCGCCCTGCTCGGCGACGAGAGCGCCGGGGCCTGGCGGCTCGCCCCCGCGTCCGGCGGCCTGTGCACGCGGCGCCGGTACCGCGGCGACACGCTGGTCCTGGAGAGCGAGTGGGACACCCCGGACGGCACCGTCCGGCTCATCGACTTCATGCCGCCGCGCGGCGAGGCCGCCGACGTCGTCCGGATCGTGGAGGGCGTCAGCGGGCGCGTCCCGATGCGCATGGCGCTGCGGCTGCGCTTCGACTACGGCCGGATCGTGCCGTGGGTGCGGCACCGCGAGGGCGAGCGCAACGCGATCGCGGGCCCGGACGCGGTCTGGCTGAAGACCCCCGTCGAGATGGAGGGGCACGACCTCGGCACGTTCGCCGACTTCGCCGTGTCGGCGGGCGACCGGGTGCCGTTCGTGCTGACCTACAGCCGGTCCCACCTGCCGCGGCCCCACGCCGTGGAGCCCGAGCAGGCGCTCCGCGACACCGAGCGGTTCTGGTCGGACTGGATGCGGAGCTACGACTACACGGGGCGCTGGGACGAGGCCGTCCGCCGGTCGCTGATCACGCTGAAGGCCCTCACCTACGCCCCGACCGGCGGCATCGTCGCCGCCGCGACCACGTCCCTGCCGGAGCAGCTCGGCGGGCCGCGCAACTGGGACTACCGGTACTGCTGGCTGCGGGACGCGACGTTCACGCTCCAGGCGCTGCTCGGCACCGGGTTCGCCGCGGAGGCCGCGGCGTGGCGCGAGTGGCTGCTGCGCGCGGTCGCCGGCGACCCCGCCGACCTGCAGATCATGTACGGCATCGACGGCACCCGGCGGCTCCCCGAGTTCACCCTCGACTGGCTGCCCGGGTACGAGGGGTCCTCGCCCGTCCGGGTCGGCAACGCGGCGTCCGACCAGTTCCAGCTCGACACGTGGGGCGAGGTCCTGGACGGCCTGCACCTCGCGCGGACCGCCCGCATCGGGGCGGACGAGAGCGCCTGGGACCTCCAGCTCGCGCTGATGGACTTCCTCGAAGGGCACTGGAACGACCCCGACAACAGCCTGTGGGAGGTGCGCGGGGAGCGGCGCCACTTCGTCCACTCCAAGGTGCTCGCGTGGGCGGGCGTCGACCGGATGGTGCAGGGCGTCGAGCGGTACGGCCTGGAGGGGCCCGCCGACGTGTGGAAGGCGCTGCGGCAGCGGATCCACGACGACGTGTGCGGCAAGGGCTTCGACGCGGGCCGCGGCACGTTCACCCAGTTCTACGGCTCGCAGGGGCTGGACGCGGCGCTGCTGCTCATCCCGCAGACCGGGTTCCTGCCGTGGCACGACCCGCGGGTCGTCGGCACGGTCGACGAGGTGCGGCGCGAGCTGTACCGGGACGGGTTCATGCTCCGCTACGACACGGACGCGGACGGCGGCGTGGACGGGCTGCCCGGCGCCGAGGGCTCGTTCCTCGCCTGCACGTTCTGGCTCGCGGACGCGCTGCACGGCATCGGCCGCACCGGGGAGGCGACCGAGCTGTTCGAGCGGCTGCTGGGGCTGCGCAGCGACCTGGGCCTGCTCAGCGAGGAGTACGACACGACTACCGGGCGGCAGATCGGGAACACCCCGCAGGCGTACTCGCACGTCGGGCTCGTCAACACCGCGCGGCACCTGAGCGGGACGCGTCCCGCCGCGCGCCGGTCCTGACCGCCCGCGGCCCGCAACGAACGCTGGAAGTCGTGGAAGGAGAAGCGCCATGCGCGCCTTGACCGTCCTGCCGGAGAAGCGCGGCTCACTGGCCGTCGTCGACGTGCCCGACCCCGAACCCGGGGCGAACGACCTGCTCGTCGACGGCATCGCCGTCGGGGTGTGCGGCACGGACCGGGAGATCGCCGCCGGCGACTACGGCTGGGCGCCGCCCGGCCACGAGCGGCTGGTCATCGGGCACGAGTCGCTCGGCCGGGTGCGGGAGGCGCCGCCCGGCAGCGGCTTCTCCCCCGGCGACCTGGTGGTGGGCGTCGTCCGGCGCCCGGACCCGGAGCCGTGCGGGGCCTGCGCGCACGGCGAGTTCGACATGTGCCGCAACGGCCGGTACACCGAGCGCGGCATCAAGGAGCTCGACGGGTACGCGAGCCGGGCGTGGCGGGTCGAGGCCGACTACGCCGTCACGCTGGACCCGCGCCTCGCCGAGGTCGGCGTGCTCATGGAGCCGACGACCGTCGTCGCGAAGGCGTGGGAGCAGATCGAGAAGGTCGGCGCGCGGGCGTGGTTCGAGCCGCACCGGGTCCTCGTGACGGGCGCGGGCCCGATCGGGCTGCTCGCCGCGCTGCTGGGCGTGCAGCGCGGGCTGGACGTGCACGTCCTCGACCGGGTCGCGGACGGGCCGAAGCCGCGGCTGGTCGCCGACCTCGGCGCGACCTACCACCACGAGGGCCTGGAGAAGGCCGTCGAGGGCGGCGAGCCGGACGTGGTGATCGAGGCGACCGGGGCGTCCCAGCTGGTGTTCGGCGCGATGGCGAACAACGCCCCGTACGGGATCGTGTGCCTGACCGGGGTGTCGTCGGCGGGCCGCCCGCTCCAGGTGGACGTCGGGGGGCTCAACCGCGACATCGTCCTGGAGAACGACGCGATCATCGGCTCGGTCAACGCGAACATCGGCCACTACGCGGCCGCCGCGCGGTCTCTGGCGGAGGCCGATCTGGACTGGCTGAACCGCCTCATCTCGCGCCGCGTCCCGCTCGAAGACTACGCGGACGCCTTCACGCCCCACCCCGACGACGTGAAGGTCGTCATCACCCTGGACGACTGACCGTTCGGCGGGGCGGGGCGGCGCCCGGTCGCCGTGGTGTGTCCGAAAAAGGGGACGAAAAGGGCCGAAATTGCGGTCAAGCCGCACGGCCCGGCACGGGAATGCGGCGAAAACCGTGCGCGGGAACCGGCCGCCCGGCCAGGATTCGGGGCATGACCTTCGCGTTGCTGCGCGGGTACGACCACATCAGCGTGGTCGCCCGCCTCGATCCGGTCGCGGCGGTGCGCGGCCGGGAACCCGGCGGGCGGATCTCGCGCCATCCGAAGATCTCCCCCGCCGGCTCCCCCGATTTCGGTCATGCGGTGCAATGCGGAGACGAAGGGGAGATCGGCGACCGCCGGTACCGGATCGTCCGGGTCGAGAGGTTCGTCCACTTCGGCGGCTCCGGCCGTCCGGGACGTCCCGGAGCCGAATCACCTTCCCGGCGCGGCCATTGAGGATGTGCGCCCTCGCCGTCCGATCGCGGCGGCGCCATCGGCCCGCGCCCGGTTCCAGAAGTGCCGTGCGCCGTCACCGCACCTCTCCCCCCAGCTGGGACGACGCCGGAATGGCGGCCCGTCCCGGCGTGCCGGGGGCGGCTTTCGCGGCCTGATTCTGACCCGACTGGTCAGCGCCATTCTGACCCGTTTCCGAGAAGTCGCATGACCAAAATTGGACATCAACGGCGCCTGTTATCGAACAAACCGGGCGTCCGGGTAGATTAGCCATAAAACGGGGCGATCGACACGCCACCGAACCAATGGGATGGATGGAACGTGCAGTCTCCCGACGAACGGGGCCGGTGGACCAACGAACTGACGGGGAGGATCGAGGGTTCCAGCGTCCAGGCCGGGTCCATCGCCGGCGGGGTGCACATCAACGCGCCCGGCCCGAGGCCCCTTCCCGCCCCCGCGCAACTGCCGCCGCCCGGACTGTTCGCCGACCGGCGCAGCGAGCTGCGGCGGCTCGCGGCGCTCGCGGACGACTCGGGGCTCGTGGTCCTCACCGGCCCCGGCGGCGTCGGCAAGACCACGCTCGCGCTGCGCTGGCTGCACGAGATCAAGGACGGGTACGAGGGCCAGCTCTTCATCGACCTGCGCGGCTTCTCCGGCGCCGAGCCGCTGCCGCCCGACGAGCCGCTGGAGCGCTTCCTGCGGGCCCTCGGCGCGGCCCCGGAGCACATCCCGGCCGCCGCCGACGAGCAGTCCGCGCTGTTCCGGTCGATGACCACCGGGCGCCGCCTGGTCGTCATGCTCGACAACGCCGTGTCGGCGGCGCAGGTCCGCCCGCTGCTGCCCGGCGCGGGGGCGTCGCTGGTCGTGGTCACCTCCCGCCACCGCCTGACCGGGCTGGTGGTGGACGGCGCGCGGTTCGCGGACGTCGACCCGCTCGGCGAGCCGGGTGCGCTGGAACTGCTGGAGCGCCTGATCGGCGCGGACCGGCTCGGCGCGGAACGCGACCATGCCCGGTCGCTGGTCGCGCTCTGCGGCACCCTGCCGCTGGCGGTCTGCGCGTCCGGCGCCCGGCTCGCGGCGCGGCGCCGCTGGCCGATCGCCCGCGCGGTGGCCGAACTCGGCGACGAGGCGAGGCGGCTGTCCGCGCTGCGCACCGGCGAGGGCGACATCTCGGTGAGCGCCGTCTTCAACACCTCCTACCAGGCGCTCGACGAGGAGCAGGCGGCGGCCTACCGGCTGCTCGGCGTCCATCCGGGGCCCGATCTCGGCGCCGCCGCCGCGGCGGCCCTCATCGGGACGGACGAGGAGCACGCCGCGAGACTCCTGGACGACCTGGTGGACGCCAGCCTGCTGCTCGAAGGCCCCGGCGACCGGTACGGCTTCCACGACCTGGTCCGCCTGCACGCGCGGGACGCGGGCCGCGCGGCGGCGCGGGACCGCGGGACCGCGTTCGCCCGGCTCGCCGGCTGGTACCTGACGACCGCCGTCGCCGCCGACCGCACCCTGATGCCGGGCCGGTGGCACCTCGGCGAGCAGTACGCGACGCCGCCGGACGACCGCTTCGCGTCCCGCGCGGAGGCGCTGGGGTGGCTCGAACAGGAGCGCCTGAACCTCGCGGCGGTCGCGCAGGAGGCGCACGACACCGGGCTGCACGCCGTCACCTGGCAGCTCGCCGAGGCGATGTGGCCGCTGTTCCTGCAGCGCAAGCACTACTCGGCCTGGATCCGGATGTACGAGCTGGGGCACACCGCCGCCGAGTCCTGCGGCGACATCAAGGCGCAGGCGCGGATGCTGGAGTGCCTGGGGATCGTCTACAACAACCTCCAGGACCACGGGAAGGCGGCCGGTCATTTCGAGACCGCCCTCGCTCTGGAGCGGCGGTCCGGTCACCGGCTCGGCGAGGCGTCGGCGCTCGAAGGACTCGGCGCCGTGGCGCTCGCCACCGGTGCCCCGTCCCGCGCGATCGAGCTGTTCGCCCTGGCGCGGGACGTGCACATCGATCAGGGGCGTCCGCGCGGGATCGCGCTGATGGACCGGCACATCGGCGAGGCGCTCAGCGTGGCGGGCCGGCACGCCGAGGCGGACGCGACGCTGACCGGCGTCCTGGAGAAGTTCTCCCGGCACGACGAGCCGTACCACCATGCGCGGACGCTCACCTGCCTCGGCCAGGCGCGGCTACGGGCCGGACGCCCGGACGAGGCCGCCGCCGTCCTCCACGAGGCGCGCGAGGTCGCGCGGGAGATGGACGCCCCGCATGTGGAGGCCGGGGCGCTGCGCGAGCTGGCCCGGATTGCGGAGGGCCTGGACGACCCGGCGGCCGAACGCCTGCTGCTGGAACAGGCGCTCGGCATCTACACCGCGCTGAGCTCGCCGCAGGCCGCGGAGGTCAGCGCGCGGCTCGCCGATCTGCCGGTCGCACCGCCCGGAGATCCCGCATCCTGACCACCGTGACCGTGTTGTCGCGGACGAGCGTGAGCCGGGTGAGCACGCCGGGCGGCCCGCCCGCCACAAGCCAGGCGTGCAGGGCGGACGCGTACCGGGCCGCGTCGCCCGGCGTGCACGGCCCGCCGAGGACCGGGTCGAGCCGCGCCTCCACGCCGCCGGCCGTCACCAGGCAGCCCAGCCCGGTGACGGTCACCGCGACGAGGCAGCCCGGATGGGCCGCCAGGAGCCGGGCCGGGGTCACGGCCCGGCTGATGATCACGTCCGCGCACGCCAGCCAGGCCGGCGAGGTCTCCTCCGGCCCGGCGACGAGATGCTCGTCGCAGGGCGGCGGCTCCGGGCCGTCCGCGGGCGGACGCCGCAGCGTCAGCGCCCGCCCGCCGGCGAGCACGCGCTCCGGCCCCGCCAGGTCGTCCCAGACCCGTACCAGCCCGGCCATCACGCCGCCCTCAGCCCGCAGGAGACCGGCAGCGGGACCGGCTCGACGTCCGGCGGGCGGTCCCGGTCCGGCAGCCGCAGCAGCCGGTACATCTCGCCGCGGATGAGGCGGGCCGCCTCCCCCGGCCGGGAGCTGATGGCGCCCCGCATCGCGGCATGGACCCGTCCGGTGAAGGCGTGCGCCGCGTCCTCCAGTTGCGGGGCCAGCGGCCGGTCCCAGTCGACGCGCGGCGCGAACGCGCCGAGCCCGGCGACATGCGTTCCCGGCGCCACGCGGTCCTCCGGAAAGGTGCCGAGCAGCACCGGAACGCCGATGGCGGCGCCATAGCAGGTGACCGACCCGTGATCGCCGACGAGGACGTCGGCGGCGACCAGGCCGGCGCGCCAGCCCTCCTCGGGCGGGAACAGCCGGACGCCGAGCCGCAGGCAGTCCGCGTGCCAGGCGAGCACCTGGCGCCTACCGTGGTAGGACCACACATTCGGGTGCAGCGCGGCGACGACCTGGTACCTGTCGCGCGGCAGCCCGGCGGCGACGCGCAGCAGCAGGTCGGGATGTCTGCCGAGCAGCGAGTCCCCCCTCCAGGTGGAACTGACGAAGACGAGCCGCCGGCCCGGCCGCACGCCGAGCGCCCGCCGGTACACGTTCCGGTAGGGCAGGCTCGCCATCAGGCGATCCAGGCAGGGGTCGCCACCGGTGAACCCCACTGGACGCGCTTCCGGGCACTCGCGTTCCAGCATCTCCAGATGCCGGTCGTGCGCCAGGACGATCGAGGACGGCACGACCCGGCCGGCGATGACGAGGCGCTCCCTGATCAGGCCGCTGACCGGACGCGCGGCGGCCGGCCCGGCGCCGGCGCCGCGGGCGACCAGCTTGCCGGGACCCGCCCCGTGCAGCAGGGTCATGACCGGCCCGTGCAGCTTCTCCAGCATTCCGTGACCGGCCGCCACGACGAGATCCCACTTGGTGCTCATGGCCTGCCGCCAGGGCACCACCAAGCCGTCAAGGTCACGCAGATGCGCGTCCAGTCCACCGGTGTAGGCCGATGCAGGCGAGGCCGTGTACGCGACCGCGACCCGCTGGTCGCTCTCCAGCAGCGGCATGACGTCGGCGAGCCGCGTCGCCGCCGTCAGATGGTGCGCGACCGCGAGCACCGCCCGCCGCGCCGGAACGGTCGAGCCCCTGAGCGCGTCCAGCCCGAACGGGCCCGGCACCCACGCGTCCGCCGAGAAGTTCATCTCAGCCCTCCCTGGCAGGCGTGGCCGGGAGACTCCACCCGGCTCTCGATGCGGAACGGCGGCGAGACCGGGTCCGCCACGGGGATCGTGGCGGGCTGCGGCAGCCGCAGCAGCCCGTACATCAGGCTGCGCATGTTGCGGTCGAACCGTCCCGGCTCGGACGTGATCCGCCCGAGGACGGGCCGGACCCGCTCCGGCCGCCACCGCGCCGCGGCCTCGGCCAGCTGCGGCCGGACGGGCCGGTGCGCCGCGAGCCGGACGGCGAGGAGGCGCAGTGCGTCCCCCGGCGGCGGACCGGTGACGATCACCGGGACCCCGATGATCGTCCCGTACCGCGTGACGGGGCCCGGCGGCCCGAGGATCCAGTCGGCGGCGACGAGCGCGGCCCGCCAGTCCGCCTCCGGCGGCATGAGGCCGAGCCCCGACCGCAGGTGGACGGCGAGGCCCGGCCCGTCCGGGCAGCGGTCGCCGCCCGGCTCCGGGACGCCGAGGACCTGGTACCGGTCGGACGGCAGTTCGGCGAGCAGGCGCCGCACGACGTCCGGTGACCGGCGGCACGCGCACGCGCCGCCGGACGAGGGCAGCGCCACCACGACGAGCCCGCGCCGCCCGCCGACGCCCAGCGCGCGCCGGTAGAAGTCGCGCAGCGGGAGGCTCGCCACCAGCCGGTCGTGGTCGGAGTCGCCGACGACGACCCCGCGGCCGTCCCCGGCGTCCGGAGGCCGGTCCAGGTGGTGGGCGTAGGTGAACACGGCCGGCGCGGGCCGGTGCGCGACCTCCGCCGGGATCGTTCCGGGCAGTGCGATGAGCGGCGCGCCCGGCGGGCGCGCCGGAACCCGGTGCGCGGTGACGACCAGGCCGACGTCACCGTCCGCGAGTTCAGACCAGCGCAGCGGGGCTGCGCCCGCGTCCTTGAGCATCACCTCCACCGCGGCCGAGGACGGCCCGGGGGCCGCCGAGAAGAGCACGCGCAGCCGCGGGTCGGTCCCCGCGAGCCGCGCCACGTCCAGTGCGGGCTGCCCGGGTACGGGCGAGCCCACCACAACCAGCACGGTGCGCCGGTCCCCCAGCCGTCCCCACCAGCCGGGGTCGAACCCGCTCAGGGCCCGACGCCATTCGAAGCCGGTCATTGCCGTCAACGAACCCCCTTTGACCTCGGATGCGAACATCCGTCCCTCCGTCGCAGATCGAATAGACCTGCCTCCGGAATCGAGTGTCGATCGGAGAGCTTGACGAAAACTTGCAATCGTCCTGACTTGGTGAGTAGTGAGATCAGGGGGAAGTCGCGTCGAGCACTGCTCGGCTCTGGCCATTCGGTACGCATGATGCCAAAATCGGCGCAGGAGGAGATTTCCACAAAGGGGAACCGGTGGAGTTCCGCGTCATAGGCCCCGTCGAGCTGTGGGTCAACGGCCGGCGGCGCGACCTGGGAACGCCCAAGGAACGCTGCGTGCTCGCCGTGCTGCTGCTCGGCCGGCGGCAGCCGGTGCCCGCCGAGACCCTGATCCGGCGGGTGTGGGACGACGCCCCGCCCGCCAAGGCCCGGCAAGGGCTCCAGGTCTACATGACGCGGCTGCGCCGCAGGCTGGAGGACGTGCAGGGCGCCGCGCTGATCTCCCGGCGGGGGTCCTATCTCGTCGATGTCGACGACGAGTCGGTCGACCTGCACCGGTTCCGGCTGCTGCGCGACCAGGCCCGCGCGATCTCCGAAAGCGGCGATGACGAATACGCCCTCGACCACCATCGCCGGGCGGCGGAGTTATGGCGGGCCGAACCGCTCGCCGACCTGTCCGGGGGCTGGGCGGAGCGCACCCGGCACAATCTGGAACAGGAACTGCTGAGCGCCGCGTTCGTGCGCATCGACCTGGAGCTGAAGCACGGCAACCACGCCGACCTGCTCCGCGAGTTGTCGGACCTCGCCGAACGTCATCCGCTGGACGAGCGTCCGGTCGAGCGGCTCATGATGGCGCTCTACCGCTGCGGGCGGCAGGCCGAGGCCCTGGAGGTCTACCGGCGCACGCGCGGCCTCTTCGTGGCGGAGTCCGGAACCGACCCTGGTCCGGGGCTGCGGCGGCTCCAGCAGCAGATCCTGCAAGGCGATCCGGATCTGCTGCGGGTTCCCGGCACCCAGTTGAGCGTGGACCGGCGCCCGCACACCCTGCCGCACGGGGCGCGGGTGTTCGTCGGACGCGACGACGAGCTGCGGCAGCTCATGGACACGGTGCCGGGCATCGCGGGCCCGCCGGCCGGTTCCGCGGTGACCGTGGTGGCCGTCGACGGCATGGCCGGCGTCGGGAAGTCGGCGCTCGCCGTCCACCTCGCGCACCGGCTGGCGGAGCACTACCCCGACGGGACCATGTACCTGGAGCTGCACGCGCACGACGCCCGGCAGAAGCCCCTCGACCCGGCGGACGCGCTCGACACGCTGCTCCGCATGATCGGCGTCCCGGTGGCGCGGGTGCCGCGAGCGCTGGACGAGCGCGCCGCGCTGTGGCGGTCCGAGCTGGCGGGCAGCCGCGCGATCATCGTGCTGGACGACGCCGCCGGGCACGACCAGATCCGGCCGCTGCTCCCGGCGTCCGCCGGCTGCCTGGTGATCGTGACCAGCCGCCGCCGGCTGACCGGGCTGCACGACGCGTGGCCGCTGTCACTGGAGATCCTGCCCGTCCGGGACGCGATGGTCCTGTTCACCGGTATCGCGGGCCCCGGCCGCGCCGAGACCGACGTCGCCGAGGTGGTGGAGCGCTGCGGGCGCCTGCCGCTCGCGGTGGGCATGGCGGCGAGCCGGCTGCGCCACCGCCGCGCCTGGGACACCCGCGATCTGCTGGCCCGGCTTACCCCCGACGACCGCCGGCTGGACGAGCTGCGCGACGAGGACCGCGAGATCACCACCGTGTTCGAGGTCTCCTACCGCGGTCTCCCGTCGCCGCTGCGGAACGCGTTCCGCGCCTTCGGCCTGCACCCCGGCCCCGACCTGACGGCCGACGCGGCCGCCGCGGCGCTGGCCTGCCCGGTCCGGGAGGCCGAGCGGATCTTGGAGGAGCTGCTCGACCGGCATCTGATCACCGAGCCCGCCCGGGGCCGCTACCGTTTCCACGACCTCGTCCAGGACTACGCCCGCCGCGTGTCCCGCGAGACCGACTCCGCCGAGCATCGGCACCGGATCGTCCTCCGGATCCTCGACCACCACCTCGCGGCCGCCGCCCGCGCGGGGCGCCTGCTGGCCCCGCACCGTCCGGCGGACGACGTCCCGCCCGGCCCGCCGCCGCTCCCGCCGATCTCGGACGAGGCGGCGGCGGCCGATTGGTTCGCCGCCGAGCACGAATGCCTGCTGAACTCCGCCGCCGAGGCCGCACGGATCGGCTCCGCCGACCGTGTCGCCCATTTCGCCCGCCTGCTCGCCGCGCACCTCGAATCGCGCGGTCACTGGGACGCGGCGGCACGGCTGCACGGTGACGCGGTCGAGGCGCTGCGCAGCCTGGACGACCGTCCGGGCACCGCCTGGGCACTGGCCGACCTCAGCCACATCCGTTTCCGCCGCGGCGAATACGACGCCGCGATGGAAGAAGCGGAAAAGGCCCTTGCGATCCACCGCTCCACCGGCGACCGCCGGGGAGAGGCCGAGATTCTCGGCCATATAAGCCTCGTCCACTGGCACCAATCCCGTTTCGCCGAGGCTCTGGTCCGTTGCCGGGAGGCACTGGAGATCCACCGCGCTCTGGGCGACCGGCACGGCGAGGCCGACAGCCTGGACCACATCGCGATCTTCCTGGAGTTCACCGGCCGCTACCGGGAGGCCGAACGCCTCCGCCTGGAGGCCCTCGCGATCTTCACGGAGATCGACGATTCGCGTGGCCGCACGATGGCGCTGAACAACATGGGCGACCTGATGATCCGCATCGGCGACGTCGTGAGGGCGGCGGACTACTACGAGCAGACCGCCGCCACATCCGGGATGAGCCGCCAGCACGAGGCCATATCGCTCATCAACACGGCCAACGTCCACCGCCGCACCGGCGCCCACGAAAAGGCGCTGGCCAATTACCGCGCTGCGCTCGCCATAGCGATGGAGTTGGGTGATCGGCGAAACCAGGTGGAGACCCTCATCGGCATCGGCGCCACTTTTCACAACACCGGACGCTACAGCGAGGCGTTGATTCACCACGAACGAGCCTTGGCTATTTCACGCTCCATAAGCGAGCGTTATGAAGAAACACTCGCCCTCCGCCATCTCGGGGACGCCCTCGCCGCGTCTGGCCGTTACCCGGCCGCCGTCGAGCACCTCCGCCAAGCCCGCGATTTAGCCGACCAGATTGGCGTACCGTACGAGTCGGCAAAATCTCTCGAATGCCTGGGAGCGGCGCTTCTCCATGTCCAGGGAAACGAGGTAGCCCGCATTTGCTGGCAGCAGGCGATCCGCCTCTTCGACACCCTCGGCCTCACTGAAGCCGAATCTCTTCGAACCCGCCTCCACGAACTCGACCAGGTCACCGGCACCTGACCCACGAGTCGCCGCACCACCTGACGGCACTCCCGCGAACGCTGGGCAACGCCGGACGTCCCGTACCAGCATTTGCGGCGTCGGACACGGATGCTGGCAGCGTGGTCAACACGTTCGATTCCATACCTATCGGTACCGCTTACCACCAAAGACTCGACGAACCACTACCACTTTCGCAGTTCGCAGACTTGACAGCGAGTAACTTAGTGTTCGATTCTAGCGGACACCAGGGACGCGACCTGCTGGGCATCCGCTACGCGACTGGGATAGATGCGGATGAATATGGACATTACCTCCAAACTTCAGCTAACCCGACAGAAGATACCTTCAGGCAAGGATTCACACGAAGGCCTGAAATGTTGAGACACGCCGCAGACGCCACCGATAGAGTCGGCGTGCGCGGGGGAACTCGATTTCACATGAGCGAAGAGGACTATCAATGAAGGAAAAGCTCATAAAGGCGATACCCAACATCGCCTTCGCGCTCACGGTGATGGTGGTGCTCGTCCACATGACCTGATGGTCATGTCCGAGGGCTGGGCGAGGTCGGAGCAGGGACCTGCCCGGCCCTCTCTGTTCGCAGGGGTGCCGTCCGGGTGATCGTGGCAGGGGCCCGCGGGGCGGGTGGTCGTCGTCCTGGCGGCCGGGGCCGGGTCTGGGAAGCGGGCGGATGTACGGGTGCGGGCGTTGCCGTCCTCCAAGGTCGGGCAGGTGCGGTTTACCTCGCCGGAGCTGACCGCGCCGGCGTGACCTTTCCGAACGTTCGAGACGTCCAGAACCCGGCGGGTGGCGGTCCTGAGCGACCTGCTGGGCGTCGACCCGTGCAGGCTGCCGGGCGTGCCCGTTCAGGTGTTGCGGATGCATGGCGCTGGGCGTCACCGGAAGGGCGTGTTACTCTAGCCCTACATGGGTAGTACTATCGCTACATGCCGGGAAAGCACACGCGAGCGGCCATCAAGGAGTTAGAGGACGCCGGATGGCAGGTCACCTATACGAGCGGACGGGCTCACGCCTATGCGAGAGCATCCTGTCCTGGCGGCCCCGGCTGCTGCACTCCTCCGTTCTCGATCAACGGGACTCCCGACGTTGACGAACACGAGGCACAGAAGATCCGGAGGCGGATGCGACAGCACGACGCCAAGGCGACCGAACGACAGGAGGGGGAGAACTGATGAGCACCTACTGGTTCGAACTTGAGGTCGGCCCGGTCAGCGACCTTGAGGAGGCCGCGGAGCGGCTGTACTCGCGTTGCGGTGACGGTCAACTCTCCGGCGACGAGCAGGGTGGCACCATCCTGTTCTCACGGGAGGCACGCAACGCGATCGAGGCGATCCTGTCGGCCATCGACGACAGCGAAGGCAGTGGACTGCCGGTGACCGGTGTCATGGAGGACCTGGTGACCATCGACGACATCGCCGAAAAGACCAGCAGGTCCGCCCCGGCGGTCGGGCACTGGACGACCGGTGAACGCGGGCCTGGAGGCTTTCCCGCTCCGGTCATCCATCGCGGCAGCCGCGTCAAGCTGTACTCCTGGGCACAGGTGTCCCGCTGGCTTGCTGATGCCGGGCTCGGGAAGATCGACTCGGTCGCTGCGGAGGTCGCCGCCGCCACCGCTGATGTGGACGCTCTCTTGCGCGCTCGACAGGTGCTCCGTGACGCCCCTTCTGGCAATCGAGAAGCGCTCATGAAGCTGGTTGAGGCTTAGGCGATCTGGAGCAGCACAGTCCGGGCCCGGCTGTGGGGCCGGGAGGACTTGACGCCGGGGGTCGAGTTGGGTGCCGCCCGCCCTGCGAGTGGCGGGGGAAGCCCACCGAGCTGGGGGAACTGGTGGGGCGCGCTTCGCAGGGCGGGGGCAGTCTATGAGTGCAGCCGAGTGGGCTGCCTGTCCACATGAGGCAGGGGCTTGAGGATCGGGCGGCCCGCCTTACGCGCGGCGCCCAGCAGGTATCCGTGGTCGATCGCGATCCGCGCCCATACGGCTTTGCCTTCGGCCAGCTCGAACCATCCGCAGCCGCCGGACGCGAACGCCTGGACGAGGATCAGGCCGCGCCCGGACGTGCCGAACGGGTGGGGCTGCTGGATCACGGGCCGGCCGGGATGGTCGTCCCACACGCACATCTCGACGCCCTGGTCGATCCGGCCGATCCATACGCGGATCTTCCTGCCCTCGCAGAGCCGGGCCGCGTTGGACGCTAGCTCGCTCATGATCTGTACGGCGTCGCCCTCGAAGGCGCCGAGCCCCCAGGAGCCGAGCGCGCTCTTCACGAGTTCGCGTGCGAGATAGACGGTCTCGGGATAAGCCCGGAAGGTCTCACTGAATATGTTTTGCGGGTTTGTGTCCATTATGGGTGTCGCGGACATCGGCCGACCTCTCACTGTCTGCGTTTCTGCCCACAGACTGACGCCAACGAGTACAGTTGTCCTATTGCGTTCGGAGATCACAATCTAGGAGATCTTGAATGGCAAGGGCGGATACCCTCGATCCGGACAACAATCCTTGGCATTGGCTGGCCGTTGACCTGCGGGTATGGCGTATCCGCGAAAATCTTTCACAGGCCGAGGTGGGGCGCTTCTGCGGCGTCGATAATTCTCGGGTTGCCAACTGGGAATCGGCCAGCGCAAAACTGCCGCAGACGCACGCCGAAACTCTTGACCGGGTTTGGAAGACTCGTGGCCATTTCGCCCGTCTTCGCCGACTTGCCGAGAGCGCTCACGATCCGAATTGGTTCGACGTCTTCACGAACTATGAACGTCAGGCATCAATGATCAGCGCCTACTCAGCGCTCGTCATGCCCGGCCTGCTCCAGACACCGGACTACGCCCGGGCTCTTCTGGTGGGCGCACGAGTGGTCGACGACGTGGAGGAGGCGCTGTCTCGGCGCCTGGCGCGGCAACACGTGCTGAGCGGGGACGGGCCTGCGGAGTTGTGGACGTTGATCAAAGAATCTGCTCTGCTCGACCCGATCGGCGGACCAGAGGTCATGCGAGCCCAACTCGCGCACCTGCTGGAGATGAGCGAACGCCCCAACATCGTGGTTCGGGTCGTTCCTCGCGATATCGGCGCGCATCCGGGGATCGACGGATCATTCACGGTGCTCGACACGCCGGCCGGCGCGGTCGCGCGGTCCGATGCTGTGGGCGGTGGTCGGGTGATTACCGATCCCGCCAAGGTACGCGGCTACCGGGTACGGTATGACCGAATAGGCACCGATGCGCTGTCCCGAGGTTCGTCCCGGAGCCTCATAGCTCAAGTCATGGAGGCCATGAAGTGAGTGAATCCGTCGCCTGGCGCAAGTCGAGCCGCTCCGGCTCCGGCGGTGATGGCGGTGAGGAGTGCGTAGAGGTCGCGGCTCTTCTCGAAGGACATGGCATCAGGGACAGCAAGGCCCCCGACGCCGGACACCTCACGCTCTCCGCAGAGAGCTTTGCCCAGCTCGTCACCGCCCTGAAGCGGGGAGAGCTGCACCTCTGACCCCCCGAAATACCGCGAACGGCCTCGCCTTTCGGCGGGGCCGCTGGCGCGTCCGGACGTCCGCCGGGGTCTGCTATTGGGTTTGGTCGGTCGGGCGGATGAGGATCTCGTTGACGGCGACGTGGTCGGGCTGGGTCAGCGCGTACACGACGGCGTTGGCGATGTCCTCGGGTTGCAGGGTGCGCATGGAGGCGGCCATCTGCTGCGCGAACTCCCGGATTCCCGGGTCGGTGATGTGGCCGGCCAGTTCGGTCGAGACGAAACCGGGCTCGACGAGCATGACGCGCACGCCCCGGGTGGTCACTTCCTGGCGCAGCGCCTCGGAGAAGGCGTTGACTCCGAACTTCGTCGCGGCGTAGACGCCGCTGCCTGCGGATGCGATCCGTCCCGAGGTCGAGGACACCTGGAGGACGGTCCCCTTGCGCTCCAGCAGGTGCGGCAGCGCCGCGTGGACCGCGTACATCGAACCGAGCAGGTTGGTCTCGACCATGCGCGTCCACTCGGTGGTGTCCGCGCCCGCGATCGGGCCGTTGAGCATCACCCCGGCGTTGTTCACCAGGACGTCCAGGCCGCCGAAGCGCTCGACGGTCGCGGCGACCGCGGCCCGCACCGAGTCCTGGTCGGTCACGTCCAGGTCCAGGGCCAGCACCTCGCCCGGCGCCTTGTCCGCCAGGGCGGCCAGCCGGTCGGCCCGGCGGGCGCCCGCGGCGACCCGCGCGCCCTCGGCGGACAGGGCCAGCGCCGTCGCCTCGCCGATGCCCGACGAGGCCCCGGTGACCAGCACGATCTTCCCGTTCAGCTTGTCGCTCACGTCGTATCCCTTCGTTCCGGCCCACTAAGCGGACCAGTTGGTCACCTTAGTCTAGCCGCAAAGCGGACCATCTGGTCACGTTAGTTACACTGGTGGTGAAAAGGGGAGGCGCATGACCAGGAGCACGCCCGCCGTCCCGTCCCGCAGCGACGCCGTGCGCAATCGCCGGCTGCTGCTGGACGCCGCGGCCAGGACGTTCGCCGAGCGCGGCGTCGAGGTGTCCATCGGCGAGATCGCGCAGTGCGCCGGCGTGGGCAAGGGCACGGTCTTCCGCCACTTCTCCTCCAAGGCCGACCTGCTGGCGGCGATCATGCTCGGCATGCTCGACGAGCTGCGGAGCACCGCCACGGCGCTGCTGGAGGCCGGCGATCCCGCGCGGGCGCTGCGCGAGTTCATGGCCGCCGGGGTGGAGATCTTCGTCCGGGACCGGGCGTTCTGCGAGGTCGTCGGCCGCCCGTCCCTGCAGAGCGAGCAGGTGCGGGAGGCGATTCACGACCTGCGCGACGTCGTGGAGCGGCTCACCGACCGCGCCCGGCGCGAGGGCGCCGTCCGGCCGGACATCACCGGCACCGATGTCGTCCTGCTGCTGAGCGGCATCCAGCACACCGCGGCGCCGCTGCTGGACGCCGAGCCGCAGGCCTGGCGCCGCTACCTCGAACTGGCCCTCGACGGCATCACCGCCGACACGGGGCGACCCCTGCCGCACCCGCCGCCGCACCGACTGCCCCTGGCCGCCCCGGACCTCGATCACTGACCCGCGGTCACCAGGACCGGCCGCCGGCGCGGACCAGCATCTGGTCGACGGCGACCCTCCGGTCTCGCGTGACGACGTAGCCGATGGCGTCCGCGACGTCCTCCGCGCGCAGGGCCCCGGGGGTCTCCCGGACCGCCCCGCCGAGGTGGTTCATCGGCTCCGTGTCGACGGCGCCGGGTTCCACCACGCTGACCCGGACGCGTTCACCGAGCAGTTCCTGGCGCAGCGATTCGGTGAACGCGTTGAGCCCGGCCTTGGTCAGGGAGTAGACGCTGTTTCCCGGCCGGGCGGCGCGTCCGGCCGTGGAGCCGACGTTCACCAGGTCCGCGACCTGCCGCGGCGACGTCGACGCCGCGTAGATCAGGTGCGGGACGGCGGCGTGCGTGACGTGCAGCAGCGCCCTTATGTTGAGCGAGACCATCCGGTCCCACTCGTCGAGGGTGGTGTGCAGGGCCGAGTTGAGCAGCATGACCCCGGCGTTGTTGACCAGGATGTCCAGGCGTCCGAGCCGGTCGAGCGCCTCCTGCACCGCGTCGTCGGCGCGTTCGGGCTCGGTGAGGTCGGCCTCCACCGCGACGGCGTGCCCGCCGAGGTCCGCGATGTCGCTCGCGACCTGCCACAGGCGGTCGCGGCGGCGGGCGAGCAGGGCGACGGTCGCGCCCTCGCGGGCCAGGCGGCGCGCGGTCGCGGCGCCGATGCCGCCGCCGGCGCCGGTGACGAGCGCGGCGGCTCCCTCTAGCGACTGATCGGACACGACTGCCTCGTTCTCATCCGCGGCCAAGGAGGACTCGATGGCCTGGGGGCGGACGTCCGGAGGCCGGTCGCTGGGCCTGCGCCTCCGGGCGCGTCGGTGGAACGCCGACGGCCCAAGCCTCGTCCGGACGGTCCCCGGGTCGCACCAGGGTGTCCCACTAGCGGGCCGGGGCTAGGGTGCGCCGGGTCCCGGGCGGCCGTCCCGGACGGTTCGCGGCGGGGCGACCGTCCCGCCTGGGCTACGCCGGGGGCGCGGCTCCGGCCTCGTCGCGGGGCAGGACGTCGGGGAGCTGCTTGCGGGAACCGATCCCGAGCTTGGTGAAGACCTGGCGGAGGTGCCACTCGACGGTACGGGGGCTGACGAAGAGGCGGGCCGCGACCTGCGGGTTGGACAGGCCGTCCCGGACGAGCAGGGCGATCTGCCGCTCCTGCGGCGTCAACTCCACGTCCGCCGCGGCCTGGTCCTTGCGTTTGCGGACGGTCTCGCCGGTGGCGAGCAGCTCGCGCCGGGCGCGCTCGGCGAACGCCTCCATCCCGATCGACGTGAACAGCTCGTAGGCGGTGCGCAGGTGGGTCCGCGCCTCGACCCGCCGGCGGTCCCGGCGCAGCCATTCGCCGTACAGCAGGTGGGCGCGCGCCAGCTCGGGGCGCAGGACCGTCCGGCTCAACCGGTCGATCGCCTCGCGGTAGAGGTCGGCCGCGGCGGCGTCGTCGCTCAGCAGCGCCCGGCAGCGGCTCAGGATGCCCTGGGCCCAGTCGGTGTCGCAGGGTTCCGCCGTGTCCGCGAGCTCCGTGAGCGCCCCGCGGGCCGCCGCGTCGTCCCCGGCGCGCACCGCCGCCTCGACGAGTTCGGGGAGCGCCCATTGGGAGACGAGCGTGTTGGCGCTCTGGATGGTGGCCCGCGCCGCCGACAGCGCGCGATCGTAGTCGGCCAGGCCGTTGCAGAGGATCGCCGTCGCCCACTGCGCGGACGCGACGCCCGACAACTGGCCGCCGGCCCCGGCCTCCTCGATCGTGGCGGCGATCAGTGCCGTGGCCTCGGCCTCCTTGCCCTGCAGCGCGGTCAGCAGGAGCTTGGTGTGCTGGGTCATGGGCACGCCCGTCGCGGCGGCGACGGCCTCGGCTTCGGCGACGAGCTCGGCCGCCGCGCCGAAGTCGCCGCCGAGCGAGGTCGGTATCCCGAGCGAGTGGAGGTAGACGGGCAGGTCGGCCAGGGCTCCGGCCGCGCGGACCTCCGCGAGCACTCTGGCGGGCGTCCGCGTCATGACCTGGTCCTGCCAGGTCAGCGCGACCAGGCCGTTGGCCGCCCAGCTCCATTTCAGGAGTTCCTCCAAGGGGGCCTCGACGAGCGTGCTCACCGCCCTCCGCATCACCGGAAGCGCGGCGCTCCGGTCGTCGATGACGAGCGCCGCGTAGGCGTCGAGCACGAGATCGAGGACGCTCGGGTCCCCCTGCGGAGGCGGGAGCTCCCTGATCGCCCGCGAGATCGCGACGAGGCTCTCCCGGTTCGCGGCCCCGTAGGAGGCGCTGCCCCAGGCGATGAGGTACGTCTCCCGCGCCAGGTCCATGTCGAACGGCTCCAGCCGCTGCGCGGCCTCTAGGAGCATCGGCGGCCCCTCGTTGTTGAAGCCGGCCGCGAACGCGATGTGGCTGCGGACGAGGTGGGCGCGCACGCGCTGGAACTCGGTCCGCGCGTTCCGCTCGGCGACGCCGGCCAGTCTCCGCGCGGCGTCGATGTCGCCCGACCGGTGGGCGACGTCGGCGGCCGCCAGGGCGCGTTCCGCGCGCCGCGCGGGGTCGACGCTCAGGGCCACGGAGCGCTCCAGGAACGCCGCCGCGGCGGCGAGCCCGCCGCGCGCCTGCGCCCGGCCGGCGGACCGTTCCAGTTCGGCGGCGACGGCCTCCTCGGGGACGGTCGTGGCGGACGCGAGGTGCCACGCGCGGCGGTCCGGGTCGGTGTCGGCGTCCGTCGCCTCCGCCAGCGCGAGGTGGACGGCCCGGCGGTCCTTGCGCCGCGCCGCCCCGTACACGGCCGACCGCACCAGCGGATGGTGGAAGATCACCCGGGCGTCGAACTCCAGCAGGCCGTCCGTCCCCGCCGCCAGGGCCGCCGCCGGGGCGATCCCGAGGCGTTCGGCGGCACGCCGGACGAGGGCGGGGTGGCCGGTCGGTTCGGCGGCGGCGATCAGCAGCAGCAGCCGGGTCTGCTCGGGCAGGGCCTGGATCCGGGCCAGGAAGCTCTGCTCGATCCGGCCCGGCAGCGCGTCGGCGCGCGGCAGCGCGAAACCGCCCGCCAGCCGCGTCGCGGTCAGCCCGCGCGACAGCTCCAGCAGGGCGAGCGGGTTGCCGTGCGTCTCGGCCACGAACCGGTCCAGGACGTTCCGGTCGATCCTCGCGCGCGTCACCGACTCCAGCAGGGCGTGCGCGTCGGCGACCCGCAGCCCCGCGACCTCCAGTTCCGGCAGCCCCAGCAGATCCTGGGGACGCTCCCGGGAACCGAACACCAGGGCCACCGACTCGGCCAGCAGCCGGCGGGCGACGAAGCCCAGGATCTGCGCCGACGCGCGGTCCATCCACTGCGCGTCGTCCACCACGCACAGCAGGGGCCCGTCCTCGGAGGCGTCCGAGAACAGCCCCAGCACCGCCAGCCCCACCAGGAACCGCTCCGGCGCGGGGCCCGCCCGCAACGCGAACACCGTCTCCAGCGCCTCGCGCTGCGGCTCGGGGAGATTGCCCAGCCGGTCCAGCAGCGGCGCGCACAACTGGTGCAGGGCTGCGAAGGGCAGCTCCATCTCCGACTCGACGCCGCCCGCGCGCAGCACGCGGATGCCGTCCACCGCGCGCTGGGCGTACTCCAGCAGCGCCGACTTGCCGACTCCCGGCTCGCCGTGCAGCAGGAGCACGCGGCTCTCCCCGCCGCGGACGGCCGCGATCATCTCGTCGAGAAGGGCGCACTCGGTGGCGCGTCCGAACAGCCTGGCGTTCCCGCCGTGCCCGGCCCCGCGCGTACGTCGGTCCACCGCCACCCACCCTCATTGCGGCCATACCGCTAGCGCTGTCAATTATGTCCGAATTCGCTGGATGCGGAGGCGCTGTCGGCGATCACCGCCTTCGGCATGGACGGCCGGGGGTCATTACGCGGCCTTGCGCGAGTGTTGGCGTCCGGCCGGTGGGGGCTTCACCGGGCGTGCGTCATGATCGGCGGGCTGGTGTCCGCCGGGAGGGGCGTCGATGCGGGTCGGGCTCGTGGGCTTGGTGATCGTGGCAGGGGTGGGCGCGGCCGGGGCCGTCCCGGCGTTCGCGGACGCGGCCGGGGCGGACGGCGCCGGGTCCGGGGAGCGGGCGGGGACGCGGGTGCCGCCACCGCCGGCCGGCGTCGGTGAGGTGCGGTTCACCTCGGTCGAGCGGACCGCGCCCGGGGTGACCTTCCGGACGTTCGAGACGTCCGGGGCCGGTGGACGCGTGCGGGGCGGCCTGCTGGACGTCGACCTGGACGATCGGCGGGTCTCGGTGGGGTTGCTGCGCCCGCCCTTGGTCGCGGCCCGCCGGACGGTGTCGGGCATGGCGGACGCGCAGGGCGCCGTCGCCGGGGTGAACGGCGACTTCTTCAACATCGCCGAGACGCGTCCCGGGGTGGCGGCCACCGGGTCGTCGTCCGGCCCCGAGGTGGACGGCGGTCGCCCGCTGAAGGGCGCGGTGCCGGACGGGCAGCGGTTCGGGCCCGCGCTGCCGCCCGGGGCGTCCGGGGAGAGCGTCGTCGGCGTCGGCGCCGACCGGCGGGGGCATGTGGCGCGGCTGCGCCTGACCGGGACGGTCCGTTCGGGCCGGACGGTCGTCCCGCTGCGCGGGCTCAACCAGTACGCGCTCCCGGTCGGCGGCGTCGGGGTGTTCCAGCGGGAGTGGGGCGAGGTCTCGCGAGCACGGGCGGTCTGCGGGACGGACGACGAGCGCGGCGCTCCGTGCAGCGCGGACACCGCCGAGGCGACCGTCCGGCAGGGCGTGGTCAGGGCGCTGTCCGCGAAGGTGGGCGGCGGCGCGATCCCGGCGGGGACGACCGTGCTGGTCGGACGGGAGAAGGGCGCGGCGGCGCTGCGGCGGCTGCGGGTCGGCGACCGCGTGCGGGTGTCGTACCGGCTGAGCGGACGGGTCCGGTTCCGTTTCGCGGTCGGCGGGTCCCCGATCCTGCGGGACGGCAGGCCGCTCGACGCCGCCGCGACGGGCCCCGCGCCGCGGACGGCCGCCGGGGTCAGCCGCGACGGGCGGCGCCTCTACCTCGTCGTCGCGGACGGCCGGTCGGCGGACAGCGGCGGCCTGACCCTCGCCGAGCTGGCGGACCTGCTCGGAGGCGTGGGCGCCGACGACGCCGTGAACCTCGACGGCGGCGGCTCCTCGACCCTCGTCACGCGCGACCCCGGCGCGGCGTCGGTGACCGTCCGCAACGTGCCGGCGGACGGGACGGAACGCGCCGTCGCGAACGGCATCGGCGTGTTCCGCGCGGGCGGCCCCGGCTAGGAGCCCGGCTTCTTGTCCTGGTGGCGCTTGTCGCGGACGTACATGTTGCCCGCCTTGCCGTCGCCGGGGCTGCGGCGGTCCACGACGAACAGCGTCGTCGCGGCGATCAGCTCGCTGAGCTTGGCGTAGCCGTAGTTGCGGGCGTCGAACTCGGGGCGCTGCTTGGTGATGATGGTGCCGACCAGCCCGAGGGGCGCCCATCCGTCCTCGTCGGAGGCCGCCTCGACGGCGTTGCGCAGCAGGTTGACGAGTGCGGTGTCCTGCTTGAGCTTGGCGGCGGGCGTCTGGGGCGAGGGCTTCAGCGCGGTGGCGGCCGGCGCGGCCGAGCCCTGGTCGTAGGCGAGGTTCTCGATGTAGATGAACTTGTCGCACGCCGCCACGAAGGGCTTGGGCGTCTTGCGCTCGCCGAACCCGTACACGGTCAGCCCGGACTCCCGGATCCGCGCGGCCAGCCGGGTGAAGTCGCTGTCGCTGGAGACGAGGCAGAACCCGTCGAAGCGGTCGGAGTACAGCAGGTCCATCGCGTCGATGACCATCGCCGCGTCGGTGGCGTTCTTGCCGGAGGTGTAGGCGAACTGCTGGATCGGCTGGATCGACTGGTCGAGCAGGTGTTCCTTCCAGCCGCGCAGGTTCGTCCCGGTCCAGTCGCCGTAGGCGCGCTTGACGTGGGCGGTCCCGTACTTGGCGACCTCGGCCAGCAGCCCCTCGACGATCCCGGGCTGCGCGTTGTCGGCATCGATGAGCACCGCCAGCCGGTCGGTGTTCTCGTTCACCACGTCACGCCTCCCTGGAAGCCACCGGGCGCGCCCGCCCAACCGAGACGCGTCCAGTACATCAGAGGTCGCCCGCACCACGCTCGATCTGCGGCACCCCGCGCTAGGCGGGTTTGCCGGCCATTCCGCCCCACAGGACGGCGGGCGCGGCGGCCTCCAGTTCGGAGCGGGGGCGCCAGCGGGAGACCTGGACGACGCCGGGCTCGACGAGGTCCAGGCCGCGGAAGAAGCCGGAGACCTGCTCGCGGTCGCGCAGCGTGACCGTCTCCGCCGTGTTCGCGTTCATGGCCTGGGCGAACGCGGCCATCTCCTCGGGGAAGATGTCCTTCGCGGTGTGGGACACCACCAGGTGGCTGCCCGCGGGGACGGCTGCCATCAGCGTGTCCACGATCTGCTGCGGGTCCGCCTCGTCGGGGACGAAATGGAGCACGGCGATGAGCATGACCGCCACCGGCTGGGTGAAGTCGAGCGTGCGGGACGCCTCCCGCAGGATCTTGCCGGGGTCGCGCAGGTCGGCGTCGATGTAGTCGGTCGCGCCCACGCCGGTGCCCCTCAGCAGCGCCTCGGCGTGAGCCAGCACGATCGGGTCGTTGTCGACGTAGGCGATCCGGCTTTCGGGCGCGACCGCCTGGGCGACCTCGTGGGTGTTGTTGGCCGACGGAAGCCCGGTGCCGATGTCCAGGAACTGGCGGATCCCGGCTTCGGCGACCAGGTGCTCGACCGTCCGCGCCAGGAACGCGCGGTTGGCCCGCACGGACTTGACCGTGGACGGGAAGGCTTGCAGCCCGGCCTCGGCGGCCGCCCGGTCGGCGGCGTAGTTGTCCTTGCCGCCCAGCCACGCGTCATAGACCCGGGCAGGGTGAGGGATGTTCGTATTGACCCGGGAAAGCTTGTCCTGGCCTGGCGAATCCGATGCCACGAACGTCTCCTCAAAGACCGTTGCCGATATCGCTCGACAGCATATAAGTGCTTTGCCGTCCCGGCCGCCGATATGTCACCCGATGAGGGACAAGGCGTGCAGGTCCAAGGCGTGGTGGGCGTGGCGGGTGGTCATTGTGCAGAACATTTCGTCGCCGCGCGGGGTGCGCTCTACGAGCATGGAGGCGCCGATGGCCATGACGATGCCGTGGAAGGCGTGGTGGCGGTAGGCGGTCCAGCAGTCGTCCCAGGCGAGGTGGACGCCCTGGCCGGTGAGGGCCTGGTGGTAGCGCTGGACGAGGTCCTGCTCGTGTGCGCGGCGGACCTCGACGGGCAGGCTGGAGCCGAGGAAGTACGACAGGTCGGCGAGGCCGGGGCCGTACGCGCAGGTCTGCCAGTCCAGGACGGCGGCGCGGGGGCCGCCGAACAGGAGGTTGTCGGCGCGGAAGTCGCCGTGGGCGAGAGTGGACGGGCCCTCGCGGTCGGCCAGGTAGGCGGCGAGCGAGGGCATGAAGTCCTCGATCAGCGCGATGACCTCGGGGCCCAGGTCGGCGGCGTAGCGGTCCTTGAAGCCGGTGTAGAGGTCGGTGACCATCGCGGCGGTGAAGGCGGCCGCGTCGGCGTCGTGCCGGTTCAGCCAGGTGAGGGCGGCCAGGGCGGGATCGTCCCAGCCCGCGGCGTGGAAGGCCGCCAGCTCGGTGATCGCGGCGGCGGCGTCCTCGGGGGTGATTCCGGCGAGCTGGTCGCCGGGCCGCGCGGGCGCCAGGTCGGCCAGGAGGACGGTGTACTCGTCCGGCTCGGGATCGTAGGCCGAGAAGTAGCAGGCGGGGATGCCCGCGTCCAGGCCGTGCGCGAGTTCGGCGTAGAACTTCGCCTCGACCTCGTAGGTGCGGATGGCGCGGGCGGCGGCGCGGCTGGACGGGTCGGCCGCCGGGACCTTGGCGACCATCGTGGGCGGCAGCGCGGTCTCGTCCGCGTAGGAGAGGTGCAGGCGGAGGCTGTCGGAGACCTGCCCGGTGCCGACCGGTTCACCGCGGACGGCGGTCACCTCGATTCCGAGCGCGTCGGTCAGCCAGGACGCGGTCAGCCCGCCGGCGCCCGGGACGGGGGTCATGCGCCCTCCTCGGCGAGGTGGGTCCAGCCGTGGTCCTCCCAGCCGGGCGGCTGGTGCCATTCCGTCCAGCCGTGGCCGGTCCGTCCGTCCTCGGTCTCGAAGCGGCACAGGGCGCGGGGGAACCGGGCCTCGCGGCCGTCGGGCGAGGTGACGGCGACCGGCGCGAACGCCACCGGGGTGACGGTCATGGGCGCGCCGGGGAAGCGGAGGTCCGAGCGGGCGGGCAGGCCGCCGGCGAAGGACGTCTCGGCGGAGAAGCCGTCGCGGTGCTCGATGCCGCCGTCCGGCGGGACGGCGAAGCACGGCCACGGCAGCGGGAAGCCGACGTTGGCCTGCATCCCGTGGACGAACGTGCCGTCGCCGAGGCGGCCGGACGTCCAGAGCCAGGACACCTTCCACCAGTCGCGCTCGCCCCAGCTGTGGTCGCGCTCCCCGTGCGCGTCAACGGCGATCTTCTCGCCGCCCACGCTGACCAGGCCGGAGACGGTGCACGGGATCTCGTAGCGCGGGATGTCCTTGTAGGGGTAGGCGCCGCCGGCGGTGTCCCAGCGCAGGTCGAAGGAGAGCCCGGCGGTCTCGGCGGCGCCGAGGCCGCCGTAGGCGGCCGTCGGGTCGGGCAGGACGGACGCGGTTCCGCGCAGGGTGACCCTGGCCGGGCCGAAGGGGTCGGTGATCTGCTGCGTCGCCGTGTAGGTCTCGGCGTGGACGTCCGCCGTTCCCGGCTTGGGCAGCGGCGCGTCGTTGTCGGCGATGAGGAGGAGCGGGCGGCCGGGCCGCACCAGCGCCGCCCAATACCAGGCGCGGTCCCAGTTCGGGTAGAGGCCGAGCCGCACGTAGCCGGCGAGGGAGCCGTCCGGGGCGGCGAAGTCGAAGTAGTAGGACTCGTTCCACAGCGGTTCGGGGCCGGGTTCGTGCAGGCCCTCGTCCTCGGGCCGCAGTGTCCAGGTGCCGTGCTCGACGATCCTCGCCATGGGCCCTCCGGAGATTCCGAACGCGATTCTAGAGCGTGATCTTAACCACGTTCCGTCCCCGCCGACAGGGGTTCGCGCACGGCCGGCCTCTTCGGCGTCGCCCAGGTCCGGCGGGGCATCTCACTGGGCGGGAGGGGGCGGCGGGGGTGCGGGAGGGGGGTTACTCTACCAAACAGTTGTTAGAAAGAGGTTCTCATGGATCTTGAGTTCGGGACGGCGGACGAGGCGTTCCGCGCCGAGGTGCGGGAGTGGCTGCGCGCGCACGTTCCGGCGGAGCCGCTGCCCTCGCTGGAGACCGAGGAGGGGTTCGCGGCCCACCGGGAGTGGGAGCGGACGCTCGGCGCGGCGCGGCTCGGGGTGGTGTCGTGGCCCGCGGAGTACGGCGGCCGCGGCGTGTCGGTGCTGCAATGGCTGGTCTTCGAGGAGGAGTACTACGCGGCGGGCGCGCCCGGCCGGGTCAGCCAGAACGGGATCAACCTGCTGGCGCCGACGCTGCTGAAGCACGGGACGCCGGAGCAGCTCACGCGGATCCTGCCGCCGATGGCTGCGGGCGAGGTGATCTGGGCGCAGGCGTGGTCGGAGCCGGGCGCGGGCAGCGACCTGGCGGCGCTGCGCTCGACCGCGACGCGGACGGACGGCGGCTGGCTGCTGGACGGGCAGAAGACGTGGAGCTCGCGGGCCGCGTTCGCCGACTGGGGTTTCGGGCTGTTCCGGTCTGACTCGGAATCGTCCCGCCACAAGGGCCTCACGTATCTGATGTTCCCGCTGGACGCCGAGGGCGTGACCGTGCGCCCCATCGGGCGGCTGGACGGCAAGCCCGCGTTCGCCGAGCTGTTCCTCGACAAGGTGTTCGTCCCGGACGCGGACGTCATCGGCGCGCCGGGCGAGGGCTGGCGGGTCGCGATGGCCACGGCGGGCAACGAGCGCGGGCTGACGCTGCGCAGCCCCGGCCGGTTCACGGCGGCGACCGAGCGGCTCGTCGAGCTGTGGAAGGAGCGCGCCGACCCGTCCGACACGGCGCTGCGGGACCGGGTCGCGGACGCGTGGATCAGGTCGCGCGCCTACCGCCTCAAGGGCTTCGAGACGATCTCGCGGGACGACGACATCGGCGCCGAGTCCAGCCTGAACAAGGTCTTCTGGTCGGAGCTGGACGTCGCGCTGCACGAGACGGCGCTCGACCTGCTCGGCCCGGACGGCGAGCTGGCGTCGGAGTGGCTGGAGAACTACGTGTTCTCGCTGGCCGGGCCGATCTACGCGGGCACCAACGAGATCCAGCGCAATGTGATCGCCGAGCGGCTGCTCGGACTGCCGAGGGGGGCGCGGTGAAGTTCGTTCTGGACGCCGAGCAGCGGATGTTCGGCGAGACGCTGCGCGGGCTGCTCGCCGACGCGGGCACCGCGAAGACCGCGCGCGCGTGGGCGGCCGGGGACACCGGGCCGGGCCGGGCGCTGTGGTCGGCGGTCGCGGAGGCCGGGGTGTTCGCGGTCGCGGTGCCGGAGGAGTTCGGCGGCGCCGGGCTGCTGCCGGTCGAGCTGGTCGTCGCGGTGGAGGAGCTCGGGCGGGCCGCCGCCCCCGGGCCCTACGTGGAGACCCTCGCGGCGGCCGAGCTGCTGGGCGAGTCGCCGTGGCTGTCGCGGATCGCGGAGGGCGAGGCGGTCGTGTCGCTGGCCGTCCCGCACGCGCTGGACGCCGACGTCGCCGACCTCGTGCTGACGCTGGACCGGGTGGAGCGGAAGGCCGGCGAGCCGCTCGCCTCGCTCGACCCGGCGCGGCGGCTGTTCCGCGTCGAGGGCGGCGCCGGGTTCACCGACGCGTTGCGGAGGGGCGACTCCCCGGCAGGAGCCGATCTGGGCGTGCTGCTGTGCGCGGCGCAGCAGGTCGGGATCGGGCAGGCGCTGCTGGACGTGTCCGTGGAGTACGCCAAGACGCGGCAGCAGTTCGGGCGCCCCATCGGCGAGTACCAGGCGATCAAGCACCATCTGGCGAGCGCGATGGTCGAGCTGGAGTTCGCCCGCCCGCTCGTGTACGGGGCCGCGCTGTCCCACGGCACGCCGGACTTCGCGCGGGACGTCTCCGCCGCGAAGGTCGCCGCCTCCGAGGCGTCCTACGGGCTGGCCAAGACCGCCTTGCAGGTGCACGGCGCGATCGGCTACACCGACGAGTACGACCCGTCGCTGTGGATCCGCAAGGCGCGCGCGCTGTACTCGGCCTGGGGTTCGGTGGCCGAGCACAGGGCCCGCGTCGTCACCGCTCTTTGAGCTCCAGTCCCTTGAGCTCCAGACGGCGGACCTTGCCGGACGCGGTCTTCGGGAGGTCGTCCACGAAGACGACCTCCTGGGGGACCTTGAAGTTCGCGAGCCGCTCCCGGCAGTGCGCGATCAGCTCGTCCGCCGTGGCCGTCCTGCCGGGGCGGAGCCGGACGTAGGCGCGCCCGACCTCGCCCATGCGCCGGTCCGGGACGCCGATGACGCCCGACTCGGCGACCGCGTCGTGCCGGGCGAGGGCGTCCTCGACCTCGGCCGGGTACACGTTGAACCCGCCGGTGACGAACATCTCCTTGGTCCGCCCGGTGATGGCGAGGTTGCCGCGCTCGTCGAGCCGCCCGCGGTCGCCGGTGTCGAGCCAGCCGTCGCGGATCGCCTCGGCCGTCGCCTCCGGGTTGTCGAGGTAGCCCTTCATGACGTTGTAGCCGCGGACGAGGATCTCCCCGTCCGTGCCCGCCGGGACCTGCTCGCCCTTCCCGTCGACGATCTTGACTTCGACGTCGGCGATGGCCCGGCCGGAGGTCGTCGCGATGGTCTCGTCGTCGTCGTCCACCGAGCAGGCGGTCACGGTGCCGGACGACTCGGTCAGCCCGTACGCGGTCACGACCTGCGGGAACAGCTCCTCCTTGATGCGCCGCACCAGCGCGACCGGCACGTCCCCCGCGCCCGTCACGGCCAGCCGGAGGGAGGAGAGGTCCCGTTCGCCGCGGCCCGGCGCGTCCAGGAGGGAGGTGTAGATGGTCGGCGGCCCCGGCAGCACGGTGATCTTCTCCTGCTCGATCAGCCGCAGCGTCTCCGGGACGTCGAACGTGCGCTGGAGCACCATCGTGGCGCCGCCCATCACGCACGCCAGCACGCCCGCCTTGTAGCCGAACGTGTGGAACATCGGGTTGACGATCAGGTAGCGGTCGCCGGCCCTCAGGCCGGTCCGGCCCATCCACGCCGTGTAGGTGCGGACGTTCTGCTCGTGGGTGACCACGACGCCCTTGGGCCGGCCGGTCGTCCCGGACGTGAACAGGATGTCGGCGACGTCGTCGGGCCCGACGCCCGCCGTCCGCGCGTCGGCCTCCTCGGCCGGTACGGCCTTGGCGGTGAACTCGCCCCAGGCGGCGACGCCCGGCCGCGCGGGCCCGTTGAACGTGACGATGGTCTGGAGGCCGGGCAGCCCGGGGACGGCGCCCGTCTCGTCCAGGCCGAGCATGCCGGGGTAGTCGATGCCGAGGAACCCGTCCTCCACGAAGAGGATCTTCACTTCGGCCTTGGTGAGCGGCCACCGGGCCTCGTCGCCCTTGTACCGCGTGTTCAGCGGGACGAGCGTCGCGCCCGCGCCCTGGGCGCCGAGCACGGTGACGATCCAGCGCAGGCCGTTCGGCGCCCAGATCGCGATGCGGTCGCCGGGCTCGACGCCCGCGCCGATGAACGCGGCCGCGGCCTCGCGGACCTGGTCGCGCAGCTCCGCGTAGGTGACCCGGACGTCGCCGTCCACGACCGCCTCCGCGTCCGGAAAGTCCCTCGCCGCCCGTGCCAGCACACCCGGGATCGTCAGCTCGCTCATAACCCTCCATGATGGGCGCGGCGGGGCCGTCCGGGCCAGGGCGTCCCGCTCATCGGTACCGGACCGGCACGTCCGGCGGCCAGTGGTATGGCGCCTCGGGAAGCGCGGAAGCACGCGCGCCGGTCACGCGGGCGGCGACCCGGCGGTGGTGGCGCTCGGCGCCCGGATGCTATGGGCGTACCTCACAGATCTCACGGCGGATCCATAACGTGAGGCTTGTTCACTTTCTCCTCGATCGGTGATTCACTCGGCACAGATGGCCCCACCCCCGGTCGAGGTGCCCCATGCCGTTCCGACGCTCCCTCCGACGTGCCGCCTGCATCCCGCTCGTCCTCGCCCTGCTCGCCGGTCTGGGCTCCGCCCCGCCGGCGAACGCCTCGCCCCCGCCGCCCGCCGCCGCCGGCGGCGAGGTGCGCGGCTACATCGACGCCCACAGCCACCTGATGTCGTACGAGGCGTTCGGAGGGCAGCTGATGTGCGGCAAGCCGTTCGACCCGGACGGCATCGAGGAGGCGCTCCGCGACTGCCCCGACCACGCCGGGAACGGCGCGTTCGCCTTCTTCGAGAACTTCACCCGGCACGGCACCCCGTTCGGGACGCACGACCCGACCGGCTGGCCGACGTTCAAGGACTGGCCCGCCTGGGACTCCCGCACCCACCAGCAGGTCTACTACGCCTGGCTGGAGCGGTCCTGGCGGGCCGGGCAGCGCGTCCTGGTCAACCAGCTCGTCGCCAACCGGCAGCTCTGCGAGATCTATCCGCTCAAGCGCAACACGTGCGACGAGATGGCGATCATCCGCCTCGAAGCGCGGCGCATGCGCGAGATGCAGTCCTACATCGACGGGCTCAGCGGCGGGCCCGGCAAGGGCTGGTTCCGGATCGTGCGCGACGCCGGGGAGGCCCGCGAGGTGATCGAGGCGGGCAAGCTCGCCGTCGTCCTCGGCATCGAGACGTCCGAGCCGTTCGGCTGCCGCGTGATCGGCGGCGTCCCGCAGTGCACGCGCGGCGACATCGACGCGGGCCTGGACGAGATGAGGGAACTCGGCGTGTCCTCGATGTTCCTGTGCCACAAGTTCGACAACGCCCTGTGCGGGGTGCGGTACGACGGCGGCACGACGGGCGCCGTCATCAACGCGGGCAACTTCCTCGGCACCGGACGGTTCTGGCAGGCGGAGACGTGCACCGGCGCCGCGCACGACAACACCATCGCCCCGGCCGGTGCCGTCAACGGGCAGGTCGCCGAGTTCCTGCGGCTGCTCGGGCAGGCCGGGATCACGCTGCCGCTGTATCCGGACGCGCCGCACTGCAACCTGCTCGGGCTGAGCGACCTCGGCTCGTACATGGTGAAGGGGCTGATGAAGCGGCACATGCTCGTCGAGGTCGACCACATGAGTGTGAAGGCCGCCGACCAGACCCTCGGCCTGCTGGAGGACGCCGGGTACTCGGGCGTCGTCTCGTCCCACAGCTGGACGGACGACACCTACCTGCGCCGCATCTACCGGCTCGGCGGCATGGTCACCGGCTACGGGAGCTCCGCGGACGGCTTCGCCGCCGAGTGGAGGCGCAACAAGGAGGCCCGCGACCCCCGCTACACGTTCGGCTACGGGTACGGGCTGGACGCCAACGGCATGGGCCCGCTGCCCCGCCCCCGCGCGGACGCCAAGGAGAACCCGCTGCGCTACCCGTTCACCTCGCCGATCGACCCCGCGGTGAAGCTCGACCGGCTCCGCACCGGCCAGCGCACCTGGGACCTCAACACCGACGGCGTCGCCAACTACGGGCTCGTCGCCGACTGGATCGCCGACATGCCCGCCTTCGGCGGGCAGGCCCTCGTCGACGACATGGCGCGGGGCGCCGAGGCGTACCTGGAGATGTGGGGCCGCGCCGAGAACTGGACGGGCGGCGCGTGAACGAACCGGCGGCCCGGCGCCGGACCCGCGAGGGGGGGCGCGGGGCCGCCGGCTGACGCGTCAGGGCTGGAGACAGCCTTGACGCGTCAGGGCTGGGGGGTGCCTTGACGCGTCAGGGCTGGAGGGTGCGCCAGATCCGGGGCGGCAGGACGGCGGCGGCCTCGTCCAGGTCGGCCGACCCCGGGTCGGACAGCCACCGCCGCGCCGTCTCGGCGACCGGCCCGATGAGCAGCATCTCCATCATCACCGGCGACAGCCGCGCGACCCGTCCGTCCGCCACATGCGGCGCCATCCAGGCGACGAGCTTCGCGATGCGCGGCGCCTTCAATTCGGCGATGACGGCCGCGTGCTCCGGGAGATACGCCGCATAGGCCGACGAGTGGATGAACCGTGCCGCGTCACGATTCTCTCGCGTGAACCGCAGATAAGCCCGAGTCACCGCCTCCACGCCCACGCGGGGGTCGCCGACGTCGTCCAGCGCGTCCAGCAGGGTGTCGAGCAGCTCGGCCATGCAGCGTGCGTAGAGGGCGGCGGCGAGGCCGTCGAACGAGCCGAAATGGTGGTAGAGGCTGCCGCTGCTCATCCCGGTGGCCGCGATGACGGCCTTCATCGTGAAGCCCTCATGCCCGCGTTCCGCGTGGACGCGGAGCGCCTCGGTCAGGATCCGCGCGACGGTCTCGTCCGTGCCCTGGTGTTTAGGCGACATGGTGTTTAGGCGACATGGTGTTTAGGCGACATCGTGCTTAGGCGACATGTGTTTAGGTGACATCGAGGACTTTCTCGGCGTCCGCCCAGAGCCTTGCCGCCAATGGCGCGTCGAGCGCCTTCGCCTTCAACGGCGTCTCCTTCTTCACGTTGAAGTACCGGCCCGTCCCGTCCGCGGTGATCAGGTCCGCGACGGGGGGCCCGCTCTTCGATGGGGGCTTCAGCGTCCACTTGATCGTCTTCAGCAGCGCTCCGAAGAGGCCCGTGCGGGCGCCGAGGTCCGTCCGCAGCACTCCGGGATGCACCGCGTCGATCGTCAACCCGGCGTCCTTCCACCGCTCGGCGAACAGCGGGACCATCATCAGGTTCGCCAGCTTGGTGTTGGCATATGTGTGGACGGCGTGGAAGTCGTCCCCGGTCGGCGTCCTGTCCGCGTCCACCCGCCCGGTGACGTACAGGCCCGCGCTGACCTGCACCACCCGCCGCAGCCGCTCCTCCAGCAGCCGGTTCAGCAGGAACGGCGCGAGATGGTTGGTGAAGAACGCCTGCTCGAACCCGTCCTCGTTGAGCTCCCGGCGGCTCGGCCAGAGCCCCGCGTTGTGGACGAGCACGTCGACGCCGGGGAGGGCGCCGGCCAGCTCGCGCACCGCCCGGACGGACGACAGGTCGCCCACCACCAGTTCCGCGCCGATCTCGCGTGCGGCGGCCTCCCCCGCGTCCGGCCGCCGCGCCACGATCACCACCCGGTGCCCGCGCCGGGCGGCCTCGGCCGCCACCGCGCGCCCCACGCCCCGGTTCCCACCGGTGACGGCCACCCGCAACGCCTCGCTCATGCGGGGCAGCCTAACGATGCAGAGAGCTTCTCTAGAGAACGTCTCTAATTGCGCCGGACGTGGTACCGGCCGCCGCCCGTCTGCGCCGTCCGTCGTACGGGCGATGCCGCCGCCCACCGGACGACACGCCCCGCACCCGCCCAGCATCGTCGTGTCCAGAAGGACGACGTCCAGAAAGGACCCGGAGACATGGCCATACAGGAGCAGGACCGCATCCGAGCCCGCCCGGACGGCCGCTTCCGGCTCGGCAGAGGGTGGCGCAGGACGACACTGGTCGTCCACATCGTGTCGGCGGGCGCGTGGATCGGGATCGACGTCATGGTGGCGGTCCTGGTCCTGACGGGCCGCTTCGGCACGAGCGACGAGGTGCGCGGCCTGGCCTACCAGGCGCTCGCGACCTTCGTCGTGTGGCCGATGCTGACGTCCGCGCTGATCTGCCTGGTCACCGGGCTGATCCTGGGCCTCGGCACGCGCTGGGGGCTGCTGCGCTACTGGTGGGTCGCGATCAAACTCGCGCTCAACCTCGTCCTGTGCACGCTCATCGTGGTGGCCCTCCAGCCCGGCATGGACGAGGTGAACGACTACGGCCGCACCCTGACCGCCGGCACCCCCGAACCCGCCTTCATCTCGAACCTCTTCTTCCCGCCCGCGGTCTCCCTGACGACGCTGGCCCTCGCCACCGTCCTCGCCGTCGCCAAGCCCTGGGGCCGGATCAGCCGCCGAGCTGGACGGTCGCCTGGAGGACGGCGTCGCTGAGCCCCTCCGTCCGGAAGTGCGCGACGGCCTGGAAGTCGGGGTCGGCGACCATCTGGGCGAACACCTCGCGGGACGGGTACCGCACGAGGAGGACGGCGTCCCAAGCCTGCCCGTCCTCGGCGACCAGCGCCGTCGACCCCTTGCCGTAGTAGAGGACCTCGGCGCCGTAGCGGGGGAGGACGGTCTCGCCGACCGTCTTCGAGTAGCGGGCGTAGCTCCGCTCCCCGCCCTCCCGGAAGCGCAGCAGGTTGAGCATCACCACCGGCCCGCCGGGGTCCTCCGCGAGGAGCCGCTTGAGCCCGTCACCGGTCGGGTTCACCGCCATCACGCACCTCCGCCACCAATTCAGAACCAAATTCTAGAATGATCCTCAATCTAGCTGCCGGCACCGAGCGCCGCCAAGGCCGCGGCGTTCCTCCTCGTCCTGCCGGACTTGCCGGTCGTGGACGCGCGACGCCCGGGATCGCGGCGCCGCCCAGGGCGCGCAGCGACTCGACGAGCCCATCGCGCCGTCCGGGGCTCAGCAGGTGCCGAGCATCGAGGTCAGGGCGCTCTTCTCGGCGCTGTCGAGGGTCAGGTCGTAGTACCACTTCACCTGGATCCAGGCGCGGGCGTAGGTGCAGCGGAACGCCGAGAGCGACGGCTGCCACTCGGCGGGGTCCTTGTCGCTCTTGGCCTGGTTGACGTTGTCGGTGACGGCCCACAGCTCGGGGCCGCCGAGGTCGTTGGCGTACGACTGGCGGCGGGACGTGGTCCAGGCCCAGGCGCCGGACGCCCACGCCTCGGCGAGCGGCACCATGTGGTCGATGTCCAGGTCGGACGCGGCGGTCCAGGTGGCGCCGTCGTAGGGCGAGTACCAGCTGCCGGACGTCGCGGCGCAGGACGAGTCGGTGACGACGTTCGTACCGTCCCGCTTGAGGACGGTCTCCCGGGTGTTGCACGCCCCGGAGATCGTGATCCAGTGCGGGAACAGGTCGCGGTCGTAGGTGCTCTGGTGCGATTCGGCGGCGACGGTGAGTTCGGCCAGGCGGCTCGCGGCCGTGGCGGCGGACGGGATGTTGGGCGGGGTCGCGGACGCCGGCGCGTCCAGGGCGGCGACCAGCGCCGCGGCCAGGACGGCCGGGAGCAGGAACAGCAGCAGGCGTCGCATCGGGGGAGCCCTTCCGCGGCCGTTCCCGGCCAGGGCGGGGGGCGCCCCGAGGGGGATCGGGAACAGCGGCACTGCGACGGTGACATTTACGGCAAATACGTATAAACGTCACCCATTGCCCACACGCGCCCCCACCCTTGGTCGGAAGCTGCCGTCACCACCCCGCCACCAGCCCCGTGAGCTGGGGAATCACGATCAGAACCACATCCGGCCCGGCCCCGACAAGAAGGATCAAGACTCGCCGAACCCGGCATTACCGTTGAGCGAACGGTCATGCGAAACGGGCACGGCGGCGGCGAGGGCGACTCGCTCACGCGGGCACGGGGCAGGCCCTATCCCCGGCGTATGACACGCGGCGTCGTGGCTGACGCCGGAGGGAACAGACCGAGCCGCGCCTGCCGCTGGGCACGCCGGGGCCGGTCGTCGAGCTGCACAGCCGGTTCAGCGCGGTGATGCTCAGATTCCGAGCCGCACAGCCACCTCCCATGCCCAAAAAATGGAAGAACCAGCCATTGGCTAGGACGGAACCCCCGAAAGCCGCCCGGCCGCACTCCGCTCTCGAGGTGATCCGAAGCACGAACAGGCCGCGGCCAGCTCGGCCACCTCCCTGCAGCACCACCACAAAATCCATTTAAGTAACATCCGGAACAGCTTCGCTCGTCGAGTTCCCGGAAAAGTACACAGAGATCCAGGGATTCCGCGGCTTGCCCCACCACTAATCACGTGACTAGCCTCTAGAGGGAAGTCCGTTAACGAATAAAGATCTTGGGGGTGATTCGTGACGGCCACGCGCATCGAACCGATGAATCATACGTGTCTTCTGGTCAAGGGCTCCGTGGCCAGTCATGGGTTGGCCGCCGCGCACCTCGTGATCTACACGGACGGCCGGTTCGCCATCGGCGACACCTTGCGGGAGGCGATCGTTTACGTGCGCGACGCCTTCACTCCCGAGATAGCGATCCGCTGCCAGTTGGAACACGCCTCAGGCATCATCACCTCACGCGGGGGCATCCTTTCCCACGCCGCCTCACTCACCCGCGAGGCCCATATTCCCTGCCTTATGGGAGTGGGAAACCTGTCGGACATCGGCCCGACGACCTGGGCGTCGATCGTCACACCGGCGGCGACCGCGCATCTCTGGCAGCGATGAAGTTCCGTCATCTGATCGCAGTTCCCTTCGAGGGACGAGGCTCCGAGCTCACCGAGATCAGCGCCGACGGCCACGAGACGTCGATCATCCCGGCATGCGAGATCACCGTCTTCGAGTTCAACCTCATCGTGGGTGGTTTCACCCGGCTCGCCGAAATCTTGGAAATTCCTCACCAAAGGGCCACTCAGTTTACTTTTCATCAAAAAGAAAACGCCATCCACTACACCGACCTGCCGGCGCCGACAGAGATATCCGATCATCTCTTGGCCGAGCCGGTGTCCCTCCTCCGGTATGCGCTCAGACGAGAGTCATATATAATCGAACTGTATTCCCTGCTCTCTGAAATCGCCAGCCTTGGGCCAGGCATGGGGCCGGAGTCATCAGTCGATCCTTGCCGCCGTCTCGTCGAACTCGTCCAGCATGCGGTGCAATGGATTCTACCGACGGTCTGCTTTGACGAAAGACTGATCGCGCTGGTGCTGGCCGAACAACCAGACCTGCTCAGGGAGCTGCGGAGCCCGTTCACGCGGGCATGGCGAGACCAGAGCCCGGTGCCCAGTTATGTGAAGCGTCTCCATCCTGGGACCGATCTCTGGTTCTGCGCGGTACGGCCGACCGCCTTCTACACCCCCGACGATCTCGCCGAAGCACTCGAGACGGCGAGTGACACGGCTATCCAGCGCGCCTGTGCGCTCATCACCCACGATATGGCTGAGGAGCTCGCTTTCCTGTGGTCAAGCGTCTTCATCACCATGAGCACCCTGATGACCAGGGCGGTCGGAGACTACACGGGCCTACTGGAACTTCCCGTTGACGAAGCTCTGACTCGAATAGCGCGGGAGTGGAAGGAGGGCTGATGCTCACCTCGAGGCGCACCAGGATTCTAAGAATCCAGACCTTTGATATAGGAGCTCTCCCTCCGCTGGACGACATACTTGAGCATCTGCGCGGTCTCGGCCTCAACGCAGGCTTCCAGCAGCGCAATTCCAGGTTCTTCGACCCTGGCTACTCCAAGCCCCTCATCGTCGTACAAGGAAGCCCGCAGACAGAGGAAATAACCTCTTGCTTTGACGGCACCGGGCACAGCGCGCATAGCCGCCACCTGATACACGGAGATCTGCAGCACTCCGTGTACATCAGCGCCAGCGGGATCGGCTGCCTCATCCTGGACACGGAAATCCACCATGACATGTCCACGCAGGACATGTTGCAGGCAGCCAACCTTCTGGCCTCTCCAGATTTTTCCGCGACGCTCTCCAATAATACGCAGGTCAATCCGCGGATCTTTGCGGAGAAGATCAAAGACACCCTTCGTCCGCTGGTGAAGAGCACCCGCACGAACTTCCAGCGAATATACACAATGATACACATCATTGAACTCTGCACGGAGGCGCACGAAGAGGCAACGGCCAAGATGATGCCCGTCTACGATCTCTACGAGCACGAATTCCATGCACTTTCAGTGCGGGTGATCATCGACTGGGAGAAGCGTTATCCGGCAGGATTGAAGTACAACGAGCCGAATCAGTCGCTGTCCCCGGCCGGAGTATTACGGGTGAACACCCGAAACACGCTCGTCTACGATTACCCCTACACTCGCAAGGATATCGAGGATCTCTACTATCCCGCGATCACCGAGGTCCGCATTTGGGACATGCTGATCGCCTGCCAACTCCAGCATGTTCAACGCTTACTCGCACGTTACGAGGTGCACCCGCCCACAGAGGTGTCGGCCCAGTATGTTGAGGATGTGCGCCAGGACGTACTCCGCACTTTCAATGAGATAGACGGGTTCTATCTTGCCACCGCGAAGCGTACTCGCAATTTCTACCGACACGCCTACGAAGAGTTCCACATCAAGGACCTGCGCACTCTACTGGAAAGCAAGACGGGTCAACTTGAACGCTTGCTGGACATAGCGCAGGCCAGCAGCAAGGCCGCACGCCAGATGGAGGCGATCGACCAGCAAAGGCACCTCTTGCAGAAGTCCCAGGAGCGTGCGGAAACCGAGCGAGCAACCAATTTCACGCTGATTCTGATAGCCATCACCACCGGCGTCTCCGCCGCCATCAACCTGGGCACGGCGTTCAAACTCCAGTCCTGGCTCCTCCCGATAGCCCTTCTCACCATCGCGGCATACCTATTGGTCTGGCTGATCGGTAAGAGAACCCGCCGGGCCCGGCCGGCTCGGTTCACCTTTTCCCACGAGATTCCCGCTGACCGAACCCTCGCGGACATAGAGCAGAGCCTCGTCGCCGACCAGAGATGCAGGTCACTCACTGTCGGAAATACCAACCTGGCATGGGAGTTCACGGTAAAGTTCCGCGGTGGAAAATACCTGGTCCACGCCAGCACCACCCTCCAGACGGCGGGCAGTGACCCCGGAAGCACGCTCCTGCTCTGCACTGATGTGAGCGCCACTTATTCCTGGAAGAAGCATAGATCCCTGCCTCCATCTCAGGTCCTCAAAGAAGAGGCACGGACAAGGGCCCTGTCAATGATGAAGCCGAAAAAAACATAGGAGTATAGCCATGCAAATCACCCCGCTGGGTTTCTGGGCGGTAAGTTCCACGGGCGAGACGACATCGTTCCTGGTAGCCGGCAGCGACTGCAATGTCCTGCTCGACTGCGGGCTCAACCCGGCCAGGCAACTCCAGATCTTGGATATCCCACTCACCACGCTCGGGCATATCTTCATCTCCCACGTCCACTCCGACCATCTGAGCGGGTTCGCCAACCTCGTCTTCACCCGGACCGTGCAGGAGCGGCGTTACGGCAAGGCGCAACCGCTGCAAGTCCACGGACTGCCGGAGGTGCTCGCAACCGGCCGCGCACTGTTGAATGCCTACTATCCGGAGCGGGAGTTCCAGGTGGAATGGGTGCCAGTGGCCGACGGCGAGTCGCATGATATCGGTCAGAAAATGCAGCTCACTCCCTTCACAGTGGACCACACCGTTCCTACCGCGGGTATCGTCGTCAGCTCTGAGGGGCGACGGCTGGTGGGGTTCACCTCGGACACGGCACTCACCGAAAAGCTCGTGGCAGACCTTCATGGCGTTCCGCTTCTCATCGGCGAGTGCTTCGGCACCGAAGAGGAATTCGGCATTCCCGCGACTCAGTTGAAACACCTTACTGCCGAGAATCTCGCCGTCCTGGCCACTCGTACCGGAGCAGACCGGCTCATACCGTTTCACATGCAGGCGCCGTATGCCGCCTCCGAAGGAAGGGACAGACTCATGAGCACGCTGAGGCAGGGATTTCAAGGCGAGGTGATTTTTCCACAGCAACTACACCCGGTCGACTGCGGGCGCGCCTCATGAACGACGACACGGTCAACGTGTGGATCGGACGATTCCAACCATTCCACCTAGGTCACTCTTCCATGCTGCTCAGCACGCTCGAACAGCTTGGATCGCCCATCGCCGTCATGGTGATCGACAGCAGGAATTGGGCTCCCCCGCGCACTGCGGGCAATATCTCCCAGAGTCAGCACATCTCTGACAAGAACCCGCTGACCCTCTGGGAGCGGATGACGATGATTCGCATCTTTCTCGATGCGGAGGGGGTGAGCCGACAGATCAGTGTCCAATCGATCCCGCGCCCGGACATCTACTGGGACATCGCCGAACTCTCGTTCCCACCACATCGCAGAATTTGCAACAACGGACGCGATGACTTCGAGCGAGAAAAGGCGAACATGTGGCGCGGACGCGGTGAAGAAGTTGTGGTCCTAGACCATAAGAGGTGGCTCTCCAATTCGTCCACTAACCTGAAGCAGCGTCTCCGGGAGGGGGGCGACTGGCGTCCTTTCCTCCATGAGTCGACGTTGGACTACTTCGCCGCAATCAACGGTCCCGAGCGGTTCTCTGAAGCGATATGAAGAGGGCACTGTGAAGCTCTTCGCACCAAATGCCGCCATCCCCGCGCCCTACGACGCGGGAGGCAAAGCGCGCAACCTCATCACGATCGCCGACCGGGTGCGTGTTTCGGACTTCCTCGTCTGTGCTTCGCACTCGGGCGGCGATACCGCACTTCCGGCGACCTTGGCCCGCGATGTCGCGGCAGCGCTGGACGAGGGCGACGGGGTGGCGGTGCGCAGTTCGGCGAACCTCGAAGGCGTCGCGGCGTCTCAGTTCTCTGGGCTCTTTCGCAGCCACCTGGCCGTCCGAGAAGGTGCGCTCAAGGAGGCGGCCCGCGACGTTCTCCTCAGTCTGAACCATCCCGCGGTCATCGACTACTGCCGGTTGCGGGGAGTAGAGCACAAAGCGCTGCGGATGAGCGTGATCTTTCAGCGGATGGTCGTGGCGGACTTCTCTGGTGTCTGCGTGTCGAGACTCGGGGACGAATCCGATGATGCTTATGTCGAGCTGGTCGCCGGACTGGGGTCCGGCCTTGCCTCCGGTGAAAAGCACCCCGAGAAGTTCACCGTCTCGAGAACCACTGAATATGGCGTACGTCGGTGCAGCCGCGCGCAACCCGCAACGCTCGACCATCAGCCGGTTCCAGCCTCCCGCGACACCAGTGATCCGGCTCTCCCGTCCGGGATTCCCACAGGTCTGCTGACGGCCCTGGTTGATTCCGTGCTCATCGTTGAGAAGGCTCTGCACTCTGGTCCGGTGGAGGTCGAGTGGGCCTGCAGGGATGGCGAACCCTTCATCCTGCAGGCGGGAAGCTTCCGCTTGTGATCGCCTCGCATACGTCAACGAATTCACGATGCACAATGTCGCTCGTCCTGCTCCCGTCAACATGCAGCGCCCTGCCTCGACCGGACATCAGGGCCTTGAACTTCTCCTCCCGGTCCCGATAGTTCAAGAGACGTTGCTCGACGATCCGTCTGGAATCGTCGTAGCGCTGCCTTATCCGGGCGCCGCAGGACTGGCAGGTGGCACTTTCCAAGTCACTCGCCATGCCGCATTGTTCGCAGGTACGCCGTCGGGTAAGCCGCGCGACAAGCTCCTCAGTCGGAACTTCGAGGTAGAGCAGGGCGGTCAGCGGCACCGCGGAGCGTCCCTCGAGGAAATCGAGTTGCTGCCCGCTTTTAGGGAATCCGTCTAGTAGGACAATTCCATCGTTCGCAGAAAGAGCGCGATCCAATGGATCTCTCAGGATGGCACAGATCACTTCGTCCGGGCATGGGAGGCCAAGGCTGCTGTAACGGTAGAACGTTTCACCCAATTCGGTCTGCCGTTTTGCCTCGTCTCTCAAGTACTTGCCCGCGACGAACAGTCGCCCGCCTGTCGCCTCGGCGAGCCGGGACGACTGCGTCGTTTTGCCGGCCCCCGGGAGGCCCCCGATCGAGATGATCGCTAACGCGTCCATGCGCTGGATGGTACCAAAAGGCATAAGACTGTCGACTGTGGTCATTAGCGAAAACCCGGATCTCGTGCGACCTCAGCCGGACAACATCCGCCTTGCCCACTAACTCACGTGAAACGGACCTTGGCTGCAGAAATCACCGTCTGGTCGCCCGCTTTGGCGTCGAACCGGATGGTTGCGCCGTCGTCGTCCTTCCAGGTTTCGACGCGGAGGGCGTCGCCTGGGAAGACCGGGGCCGCGAAGCGGCCTTCCAGTTCCCGCAGGTCGGCTGGGTGGGCGCCCAGGGACGACGCCAGGGGAAGGGTCAGCGCCGCCAGAGTGCACAGGCCGTGCATGATGGGGCGCGGCATCCCGGCCGTCTTCGCCGCCTCCGGGTCGATGTGCAGGTGGTGGCGGTCGCCCAGAAGGCGGTAGAGAGCCGCCTGGTTGGTGGCCGTCCGGACGTCCAGCGTGCCGGACGGGGGCGTTTCGGGACGGCGGCGCGCGGACGGGCCGCGCTCGCCGCCGAAGCCGCCCGCACCGGGCGCGAACACCGACCAGATCGCCTCGAAGTACTCGCTCTCCACGGCCACGTCGAAGACCGCCGCCGAACCCTTGTCCCAGACCTCCGCGACGCGGGCGCTCATCTCCACGGCCCCGGAGCGCGGGAGGTCCTTCAGGACGCGGAGGCGCTGCGTGCCGTGGACGGCCGTCCCGCTGTCGAACGCGCCCGCCGCGCCGAGGGAGTCCAGCGCCCATTGGGCGAGGGTCAGCGCGAACGTCGGCAGGACGCGCAGCCTCTCCTCGAAGACGAGGTCGAGGTCGGACGCGTCCGCGCCGACCGCCAGCGCGTAGAGGATGGCCCGGGTCTCGTCATAGGTGACGGTCCGGTTGCCCAGGTCCTTGCCGCTCCACTCGCTCGTGCTAGCTGTGGAGGGGCGACCCCCCACACCCCCCGGCTCGCTTCGCTCGGTCTTGTTGCCCGTGGAGGGGCGACCCCCCACACCCCCCGGCTCGCTTCGCTCGGTCCTGTTGCCCGTGGAGGGGCGACCCCCCACACCCCCCGGCTCGCTTCGCTCGGTCTTGTTGCCCGTGGAGGGGCGACCCCCCACGCCCCCCGGCTCGCTTCGCTCGGTCATTGGTCCGCCCCCAGAACCAGGCCGCTGGTCGGTACGCCGGTTCCGGCGGTTACCAGGACGTTGTGGACGTCCCCCGGCTGGTTCGCGGACGTGCCGCGCACGAGGCGCACGCCCTCCGCGATGCCGTTCATGCCGTGGATGTACGCCTCGCCGAGTTGCCCGCCGTGGGTGTTGGTCGGCAGCCGTCCGCCGAGTTCGAGGTTGCCGTCCGCGACGAAGTCCTTGCCCTCGCCCTTGGCGCAGAAGCCCAGCTCTTCGAGCTGCGGCAGCACCAGCGGCGTGAAGTGGTCGTAGAGGATCGCGGCCTGGACGTCGGCCGGGGTGAGGCGCGACTGCGCGTACAGCTGCCGTCCCACCAGGCCCATCTCGGGGATGCCGGTGATCTCGGAGCGGTAGTAGCTCGTCATCATGTGCTGGTCGTTGCCGGACCCCTGCGCGGCGCCCCAGATCAGCGCGGGACGGTGCGGCAGGTCGCGGGCGCGTTCGGCGGACACGACGACCAGCGCCTGCCCGCCGTCGCTCTCCTGGCAGCAGTCGAGGAGCCGGAGCGGCTCGGCGATCCACCGGGACGCCTGGTGGTCTTCGAGGGTGATCGGCCGCCCGTGGAACCACGCGGCCGGGTTCTTCGCGGCGTGCGCGCGGTCGACGACGGCGACGCGGCCGAAGTCCTCGCTGGTCGCGCCGTACTCGTGCATGTAGCGGCGGGCGAACATGGCGACCCACTGGGCGGGGGTCGACAGGCCGAACGGGTTCATCCACGCGTACGCGGCGCTGTCGGCGCTGACGTCCATCGGGCGGTTCGCCTGGCCGAGGCCGTAGCGGGTGCCGGAGCGCTCGTTGAACGCGCGGTAGCAGACGACGACGTCGGCGACGCCCGTCGCGACGGCCATCGCCGCCTGCTGGACGGTGCCGCAGGCCGCGCCGCCGCCGTGCCCGACGCGGGAGAAGAACTTCAGCTCGCCGATGCCGAGGTTGCGGGCGATGTGGATCTCGGAGCTGGTGTCGGCGGTGAAGGTCACCATCCCGTCCACGTCGGACGGCTGGAGCCCCGCGTCGGTGATGGCGGCGAGCACGGCCTCGCAGGCGAGCCGCAGCTCGCTGCGGCCGGACTCCTTGGAGAACTCCGTGGCGCCGATCCCGGCGATCGCCGCCGCACCTGGCAGGACGCTCATGCGCCGCTCCCTTCCAGCTCGACGGCGGGCAACTGCACGACGACCGTGCCGGTCACGTGCGGGCCGATCTCGTTCACGCCGCGCACCTTGATCTCGACCCGTCCGCCGTCCCGCTTGTCCGCGACGGCGCCGGTCAGGACCATCGTGTCGCCCGGGTAGTTGGGCGCGCCGAGCCGGATCTTGATGGCCTTCACGACGGCGGCGGGCCCGGCCCAGCCCGTGACGTACCGCTCGACGAGCCCGTTGGTCGTCAGGATGTTCATGAAGACGTCCTTGGAGCCGCGCTCGACGGCGAGCGACGGGTCGTGGTGGACGTCCTGGTAGTCGCGGCTCGCGAGCGCGGTCGCGACGATCATCGTGCGGGTCAGCGGGATGCGCAGCTCGGGAAGCTCCTCCCCCACCGCGACCTCGGCGTAGCTCCGGCTCACAGCGCCGCCCCCAGCAGGTCCAGGTCGGCGGACGCGCCGCCGAGCGTCCCGGCGATCTGCTTGCCCCACAGGAAGTGGCGGTGCACCGGGTAGTCGACGTCCACGCCGATGCCGCCGTGCAGGTGCTGGACGCGGTGGACGACGTTCAGCCCGCCCTCGTCCGACCACCACTTGGCGACGAGGACGGCGGTCTCGGCGTCCTCCCCCGCGGCGACCAGCGAGACCGCGTGCCACAGGCAGACGCGGAGCGCGTCGATCTCGATGTAGCAGTCGGCGAGCTGGTGCTGCGCGGCCTGGAACGTGGCGAGCGGGCGGCCGAACTGCTCGCGTCCGGTCAGGTAGTCGGCGGCGGTGCGCAGCGCGCCGTCGGCCACGCCGACCTGGACTGCGGCGAGCGAGACGCGGGCGAGCCGCAGCGCCTCCGCCGCGGCGCCCTCGCCGAGGGCCTGCGCCGGGACGCCGTCGAGGGTGAGGTGGCCGGCCCGGTCGTGCGCCGTGGTCTCGGCGGTCTCCCAGGAGGCCCCGGCGGCGGACGTCTCGACCAGGAACAGCCCGGGGCCGTCCGGCGAGGACGCCGACACGAGCACGTGGCTCGTCCCGGACGGCGTGGGAACGACCGCCTTCGTGCCGGTCAGCAGCCACCCGTCCCCGTCTCGGACGGCGGCGCAGCGCGGCGACTCGGGGGCGGACGGCCCGAACTCCTCCAGCGCGACCGTCAGCCGCGCGGACCCGTCCAGCACGGACGGCAGGATCTCCCGCTGCGCCGCCGACCCGTGCGCGGCGAGCGTCATCGCGGCGACGACGGCCGGCCAGATCGGCAGGGGCGCGACCGCGCGGCCCTGCTCCTCCAGCAGGACGGCCAGCCCGGCGGCGCCGAGCCCGGCCCCGCCCGCCGCCTCCGGCAGCGCGACACCGAGCAGGCCCGCGCCGCCGAGTTCCGCCCACAGCCGCTCGTCGAAACCGCGCTCGGACGCCTCCGCGGCCTTGATCCGCGCCTGCGTGGCCTGATCGGCGAAGATCTGCCGGGCCAGGTCCCTGACCGCCTCCAGCTCCTCACCAAGCGTGAAGTCCATCAGCGCTCCTTAGCTTCGGCCGGGCGGAACGCCGGCAGGGACAGGTCGGGGTCCGGGTCGATCCAGTCGACGACGACGGGCATGCCGATCTCGACGTCCGCCGGCGCGACGCCGGTCATGTTCGCGATCAGCCGGGTGCCCTCGGTCAGCTCGATCACCGCGACGACCAGCGGGTAGTCGAACGCCGGGTGGCGCGGATGGTGGTTGACCACGTAGCTGTAGACGTGGCCGTCCCCCTGCGCCTCGACGGTGTCCCACGCGAACGAGCCGCACTGCGGGCAGCACGGGCCGGGCGGGTGCCGCAGCGACTTGCAGTCGGCGCACCGCTGGATGACGAGCCGGTGCTCGCGCGCCGCCTCGAACCAGAACGCGTTGTCGGGGTTGACCGGGGGCCGCGGCCGCAGCGCCTTCGGCTGCGGCTTCGCGGCGGGGCGGAAGCGCAGCAGCCGCCACCCCTGGGTGGCGACGACCTCGCCGTCCGCGTCCCGGTACGTCCGGAGGGTCGAGATGAAGCGTCCCGCGCCGAGCCCGGTCTTCTTCTCCGGCGAGATCGACTGGACGACCTCCTCGACGCTGACCCGGTCGCCCGGCGCCAGTTCCCGGACGAACTCGAACTCCGAGTCGGTGGCGACGACCGAGGTGTAGCCGCCCTCGGCGAGCAGCGCGGTCAGCTCGTCCGACCCGGTCGGCGCCGGATCGGGGCGGATGGACGCCGCGTAGCCGCGCATCGTCCACGCCTGCACCATCGACGCGGGCGCCACCACGCCGTCGCGCCCGGTCTCCCGGGCGGCGGCCTCGTCCAGGTGGACGGGGTTGTCGTCCTCCATGGCCTCGACCCAGTGCCGGATCATGGGGACGTTCACCGGGTCCTGCCCGAAGCGCCGGGTCAGCAGCTCACGCCCGACCCACGCTTGGAGCCGTGCTTCGTAGTCGTCGCTCATGACCGCTTCATCCTCGGCAGGCCCAGCCCCTGGACGGCGACCATGTCGCGCAGCACCTCGTTGACGCCGCCGCCGAACGTGTTGACGATGCCCTGCCGGGACAGCTGCTCGATCTGCCCGTGCAGCACCGCGCCCGGCGACTCGGGGCGGATCCGCCCGGCCGCGCCGAGGACGCCGGTCAGCGTCCGCTGGACGAAGATGTGCGTCTCCGTCCCGTACGTCTTGACGGCCCCGGCCTGCGCGCCGGTCAGCGTCCCGGCCTCCACCGCCATGGTCATCTTCCAGTTCATCAGCCGCATCGCCTCGAGCCTGGCGTGCGTCCGGGCGAGGTCGGCGCGGACCCAGGGCAGCTCCAGCGCCCCGTTGTCGCGGGCCCAGTCCCGGACGTCCTCCCACAGCCGGATCATCCGGCCGCCGAGCGCGGCGAGGCCGATGCGCTCGTGGTTCAGCTGGGTGGTGATCAGGCGCCAGCCGCCGTCGACGTCGCCGACGACCGACGACGCGGGCACCCGGACGCCGTTGTAGTACGTCGACGTCACGACCATGCCGCCGACCGTCGGGATGGGGCTCCACGAGAACCCGTCCGCGTCGGTCGGGACGATCAGGATCGAGATGCCCTTGTGCTTCGGCGCGTCCGGGTTCGTGCGGGCGGCGAGCCAGATGTGGTCGGCGGTGTTGGCGCCGCTCGTGAAGACCTTGCTGCCGTCGACGACGAACCCGTCGCCGTCCAGGACGGCCTTGGTGCGCAGCGACGCGAGGTCGGTGCCGGCCTCGGGCTCGGTGTACCCGATGGCGAACACGATGTCGCCGGACAGGATGCCGGGCAGGTACTTCTTCTTCTGCTCGTCCGTCCCGAAGCGCATGAGCGTGGGGCCGACCGTGTTGACGGTGACGAACGGGAACGGCAGCCCGGCCCGCTGCACCTCGTCGAAGAACACGTACTGCTCGGCGACCGACCTGCCCTGCCCGCCGTACTCCTCGGGCCAGCCGTAGCCGAGCCAGCCGTCGTTGCCGAGCATCTTGACGATCTCGCGGAACCGGTCGCCGCCGACGCCCTGCTCGCCGGCGCGGCGCCGCACGTCCTCGGGCAGCAGGCCCGCGAAGTACGCCCTCAGTTCCGCGCGCAGCTCGCGATGCGCGTCGGACTCACGCAGATCCATACCTGCCCTTTCTCAGCTCACGGGAGGAAACGGCGGCGGCCGGCGGCGGTGAACTCGTCCCGCAGCGCCGCCTTGTCCGCCTCGGTCATCGGGACGTACTCGGGCGCGCCCCTGCCCGCCCACCGGAACACGGGGTCGTCGGTGCGCCAGCCGTCGAGCTGGAGCTCCTTCTTCTTCAGCTTGCCCGAACCGGTCGTCGGCAGCGCGTGCGAGACGCGCACGAACCGCGGGGCGCCCTTGGTGCCGAGGTCGTCCTGCGCGGCGAGGAACGCCGCGAAGTCCAGGTCCTCGAACGCGACGCCCTCGGGGATCTCGATCGCGGCCATCACCTGGTCGCCGGAGCGCGGGTCGGGGACGCCGAACGCGACCGCGTCCACGATCCTCGGGTGGCGGCGGACGACGTTCTGGGTGAGCAGCGCGGAGATGTTCTCCGAGTCGACCCGGATCCAGTCGCCGGACCGCCCGCCGAAGTACAGGAACCCGTCGCCGTCGACGTAGCCGAGGTCGCCCGTCCAGTACCAGCCGTGCCGGACGCGCTCGGCGTCCGCCTCGGGGTTCTTGTAGTAGCCCTCGAACTTGGCGGCGCCGTGCACGTCGACGATCTCGCCGACGGCGGCCTCGGCGTTGGTGACGCGGCCGTGCTCGTCCAGGACGGCGCGGGCGCAGGTCTCGCGCGTCTCGGGGTTCACGATGCGGACGCCGTCGTGGGCGGGGCGGCCGAACGCGGTCGGCGGCGTGGCCGGGTCCCGCTTGATCATGCCGGCGCTCTCGCTGGAGCCGTAGCCCTCGACGAGCCGCGCGCCGAACCGGCGCAGGAACTCGGCCTTGTCCTCGGGGGACGCCTCCGTGCCGAACCCGTGCGTGAGCGTGTTGTCGCCGTCGTCGGGCCGCTCCGGCGTGGCGAGGACGTAGCCGATCGCCTTGCCGACGTAGTTGAAGAACGTCGCGCCGTAGAACCGGACGTCCGGCAGGAACCCCGACGCGGAGAACTTCGGCGCCAGCACGACCGTCGCGCCGGCCGCGAGCGACGGCGCCCACAGCGCCATCAGCGCGTTGCCGTGGAACAGCGGCATCGAGCAGTAGCTGATGTCGTCGCGCTTGATGTCGTACTTGGCGCTGTTGTCGCGGCCCAGCTCGGCGAGGCGGCCCTGCGAGCACCGGGCCGCCTTGGACGCGCCGGTCGTCCCGGACGTGAACAGCAGCAGCAGCTGCGTCTCGGGGGTGACGGACGCGTCGGCGGCGGGCTCGCAGGCGTGGGCCGCGACGCGCGCCGCGTAGCCGTCGTCGTCGATGAGGACGAAGCGGTCGCGGGGGACGCCGATGTCGAGGCCGTCCAGGAGCTTCAGCCCGGCCTGGTCGGTGACGAGGAGCCGGAGGTCGGTGTGCCGGACCTCCTGCTCCAGGTAGGCGCCGGTCCGGGTCGAGTTGATGCCGACGACCGTCGCGCCGCCCAGCGCCGCCGCGCCCAGCCACAGGACGTACTCGGGGACGTTCTCCAGCAGCACGCCGATGTGGAACGGCCCCTCCGGGCCCCGCTCCCCGCGGTGCAGCTCGCGGGCGAGCGAGGCGCGTGCCGCGCTCTCCCGGACGACCTCGTCCCACGTCCAGGTCCGTTCGCGGCTGCGCAGGCCGTGCCGGGTGTCGCCCACCCGGTCCAGGAGCATCGCCGCGATCGTCTCGTCACGCACTAGCACTACCCCGGGCCGTCTCGGTGGACAGGACGCAGTGCGCACAGGGATTCAGGTAGTTCATTCAGAGTCCTCCATCAGGCCCAAACGTTAATCAGCGGGATGTCCGGGCACTCCGGACATCCCGCTGACCGGGAGCTACGACCGTCGACTTGCGGCGTGTTGTTGTTATGAGGCGTCGGATAACACCAACACGCCGCAGGTCAACGGGACTTCAGGGCCTCGGCGATCTGGTCGGACTGGGACTGCTGCTCTACTAGCTGGCGTAGGAGCCACAGGCGCAGCACTCGCGTCACCGCAGCGGCCAGGTAGAGGGCCGCGCCCAGGACGGTCACGGCCAGGAAGCCGAGGGCGAGGGTCTGGAGCGAGCCGACGTCGCGCATGTCGTCCTTGGTCAGCGAGACGTTGTAGGCGATGAACACGCCCACGACGCCGGCCACCATCGCGACGGCGCCGGCGATGCGGAGGACGCCGTCGAAGCGGGACTGGTCGGTCTTCAGCTTCTGGCCCGCCACATCGTCCTTGAACTGCTGGCGTCGTTCCTCGGTGAGCATTTGGGGTCAACCTCCCAGGTAGTCGCTGGACAGCCGGTCTTCGATCTCTTCGGGCGGGCCGGCCGCCACCACGCGCCCGTGCAGCATCAGCGCGGCGGTGTCGGCGATCGGCAGGACGGCGCGGGCGAACTGCTCCGCGACCAGCACCGACAGGCCGCCCTCGACCAGCTCGGCGACCGTCTCGTACATCTTGGTGACGATCATGGGCGCGAGGCCCATGGACAGCTCGTCGAGCAGCAGCACCGCCGGATCGGTGCCGAGCGCGCGCGACAGCGCGAGCATCTGCTGCTCGCCGCCGGACATGGATCCGGCGAGCTGGTGGCGGCGCTCCCCGAGGCGGGGGAAGCGGGCGTACGCCTTCTCCTCCAGGTCCGCCAGGCTCGCGCCGGTCCCGGTGGCGGCCCACAGGTTCTCCCGCACCGTCAGGTTGGGGAAGATCCCGCGTCCCTCGGGGATCGAGCAGACGCCGAGGCGGGCCGCGTCCTGCGCGGAGATGCCGTTGACCTTGCGCCCGGCGTACCGCAGTTCCCCGCCGGTCGGCGGGTGCAGGCCCGCGCACACGCGCATCGTCGTCGACTTCCCGCCGCCGTTCGGGCCGAGCAGCGCCAGCAGCGAGCCCGGCTTCAGCGCCAGGTCGACGCCGTGCAGCACCTCGATCGCGCCGTAGCCGGCGCGGACGTCCACCAGTTCGAGCAGCGGCTCGGCGCCGGCCCCCGCGCCGTCGGCGGCGCGCGGCTCCGGGATCACCTCAGCCATGCGATGCCTCCTCCGTGCCGATGTAGGCGGCGATGACCTCGGGAGACTCCTTGATCTCCGCCGGGGTGCCGGACGCGATGAGCGCGCCGTAGTCGAGGACGTGGATGGTCGAGCACAGCTTCATGACGAGCGGCAGGTCGTGCTCGACGAGGCAGATCGCGAGGCCCTCGGCGGCGAGGACGGCGAGCATCCCCGCGAACGCGTCCGTCTCGCGCTCGGTCTGGCCGGACGCGGGCTCGTCCAGCAGCAGGACGCGCGGTGAGGTCATCAGCGCGCGCGCCACCTCCACGACGCGGGCCCGTCCGATCGGGATGTCGGACACATCGCGGTCGGCGATGTCGGTGAGCCCGGTCCGTTCGAGGATCTTGTCGGTCTGCTCGTCCAGGTCGAAGCGCTTGCGGGTGTTGCTGCGCAGGATGTCGCCGGCGACGCGGACGTTGTCGCGGACCGACAGCGACAGGAACAGCTCCAGGCGCTGGAACGTCCGCGCCATCCCGCGCCGCGCGCGCTTGGCCGGGGACAGCTTGGTGATGTCGTCCCCGTCCAGGAGCACCTGGCCCGACGCCGGCTTCTGCAGGCCGGTGATGGTGTTGAACATCGTCGTCTTGCCGGCGCCGTTCGGGCCGATCAGCCCGGTGATCTGCCCCTCGCGCATGGTGAGGCCGACGTCGTCGACGGCGGTGTTGCCGCCGAACCGGACGGTGATGCCTCTCGTTTCGAGCAGCGCCGTTTCGAGCGGTGAGGGCGTCTCAGGCACGGGCCCCTCCCTTCAGGCCGAGTTCGCGGTCGAGGCGGGCGCGCAGTTCCTCGGTGTAGGGCTCGTCCACGCCGATGAGTTCCAGCGGCGTCGGACGGGTGCGGCCCTCCTCCAGGTACATGCGGCCGATGACGGGCAGCAGGAAGACGACGCACAGGGCGACGAGCGCGAACGTCCACGTCCCGATCACGCCGGTCAGCGCGAGCACGTAGAGGACGACGCCCAGCGCGCCTGCCCCGTAGAGGACGGGCCTGGCCTCCCGCATCGCCCGGTAGCCCTCGATGACGTCGTGGACGAACCCGCTCGGGTTCCGGCCGACGCCCATCCCGACCAGCGCCGTCCCGACGAGGACGAGGTGGCCGAGCGCCTTGTAGATCGTGGCCATGCCCTCGTTCTCCAGGGCCAGGTCGCTGAACGTCGACACCAGGACGGCCGAGCCGACGCCCGCCATCAGCCCGCCGACCAGCGCGCCGCTGAGGTAGCCGATGCCGGCGACCACGACGAGCATCAGCAGCGCGAGGCTGCCGATGAAGGTGAAGTTGTCCTGCGCGACGGTGCCGGTCGCCGACGACATGAGCACGCCGCCGAGCCCCGCGATCGCCGCGGAGATCATGAAGACGCTCAGCTTCAGCCGGACGAGGTTCTGGCCGAGCATCGCCGACGCCGCCGGGCTGTCCTTCATCGCGGCGAGCCGCCGCCCGTACCCGCTGCCCCGCAGGGCGGCGAGCCCGACGGCGATCAGCGCGAACAGCACGGTGGCCGTCATCAGCGACGTCGTGCCGTTCCGCAGGTCGAGCGGGCCGACCTTCAGCGGCGGAACGACGAGCGACCCGTCCGGGAACAGGGTGAACTTCATCCCGAACAGCTCGTGCTCGGTGGTGTCGCGCAGCACCATGTTGGACAGGAACTCGCCGAACGCCATCGTGGCGAGGGCCAGGTAGAGGCCGCGGAGCCGCAGCGCCGGCAGCGCGACGAGCCCGCCGACGAGCGCCGCCGCCGCGACGGCCAGCAGCACGCCCTGGATGTTCATCCGCGCGGCCAGGCCGCTGCCCTCCACTCCGGCGTGGAACGCCACGACCGTCGCGACCGCCCCGAACGCCAGCGGCGCGAGGTTCAGCTCGCCCGCGTAGCCGGTGAGGACGGTCAGCGACAGCGCGATGATCGCGAACGTCATGCCGAGCGAGAACGTCGTGATGGCGCCGTCCGACAGCAGCAGGCTGTAGAGGTACACGACCGCGACGAGCACGAGGCCCCACACGGCCGCGGACCGGACGGTCGGCACCCGGTACCGCTCGCGGGTCCGGATCGCGGCGCCGCGCAGCCGGTCCTGGGGCAGCACCACCAGCACCACGAACAGCAGGATCATCGGCAGCGAGACGCGCAGGTTGCCGGTGAACGTGCCCGCCGACGGCAGGTAGGCGAGCACGTAGTTGGCGGCCAGGCCGAGCACCATCGCCCCGACGAACGTGCGGGGGATGCTGCGCAGCCGGCCGAACATCGCCGCCGCGAACGCGTCGATCACCAGCAGGGTCAGCATGTTCGCGTCCAGGCCGCCGCCGCTGATGGGCACGATCAGCACCCCGGCGAGGACGGCGAGGGTGGAGCCGAGCGCCCACGACAGCATCGCGGCGCGCTCGGGGTCGTGGCCGTTCAGGCGCAGCAGGTCGGGGTCGTCGACCGAGCCGCGCATCACCACGCCCGCCCGGCTGCGGGTGAACAGCACCCGCAGCCCGACGGCGATCGCGACGGCGGCGACCAGGCAGACGATCTCGTGGTACCGGATCACCACGCCGGCCAGCGTGATCTTCGCGCCCGCGCCGAAGAACATGTCCACGGTGTGGGCCTCGTCCGGGTTCCAGACCCACTGGGCCAGGTACACGGTGCCGAGCAGCACCGCCACCGTCACGATGATCTTCGTGACGTCGGCGGTGCCGCGCAGCCCCTTCATGATCGCGGCGTGCAGCGCGGCGCCCATCGCTGGACCGACCACCCCGATCACGACGATCAGCGCGAGCCACACCGGCCAGCCCCACCGCTCGGTGAAGTGCCAGTACAGGAACGTGCCGAACATCGCCTGCGCGCCGTGGGCGAAGTTGAAGATGCCCGAGGTGTTGTACGTCAGTACGAGCCCGGAGGCCGCGATCGAGTACACCGAGCCGAGGACCAGCCCCAGGATCGTGTACGTCAGGAACGTCGTCACTTGCTCACCGCCATGTGGTCACCGCCTCCGGCGGGGTCGGATCAGGAGGACTGGGGCTTGATGACGTCGTCGGTCAGGAACTTCGTCGAGATCCGGTCGCCGTTCAGCTGCACGCCCGAGGCCTTCGGGTCGGTCTTGACGACGAACTCGGGACCGCACTCGAACTCGCCGACGTTCTTCGGCAGGATCTGCTCGTACTTGGTCTTGTCGAGCTTCACCATCAGCGAGCAGGACGCGGGCTTGTTGTTGCCCGGGTCGGTCGGCGCGTGCAGGCCGCCGCCCGTCCACTCGTGCACCTTGGACAGCTCGTTGATCACGCACTGCCGGGTCAGGTCCGAGCCGCACTTCTGCGCCGACTGCGCCCACAGCAGGAAGGACGACGTGGCCTGCATGCCGAGCAGCGCGACCTTGCCCTGCTTGCCGTTGACGAGGTCCACGTACTGCTTGACCGCCGGGACCTTCTCGGCGTTCTCCAGCGGCTGGAAGATCATGCCGATGTGCAGGTTGTCACCCGCGCCCGAGGTGTTCCACTTGGACACCATCGTGCTGTACCAGGTCGCCTCGAACACGTACTTCGGCTTGGCGCCGGCCCGCTCGATCGACTCCAGCAGGCTGAACTGGCCCGGGTCGGGCGAGTCGGACGACCACAGGTAGCCCGCCTGGCACTTCTTGATCTTCTCGGCGAAGGGCATGTAGCTGCTCTCGCCCTTGTCGTTCAGCCGGACGCCGCACTCCAGCGGCTTGACGCCGATCTCCTTCATGGCGCCGGCGATCTTGCCGGTGCCGGTGCTGACGGCCGGGGACGTCGACAGCAAGAGGTCGGTCTTGTCCTTGAAGTCGGGGAACAGCTTCTCCGCGAGGCGGAGCCCCCCGATGTTCATCATGTCCACCGGGTACGGGACGGACTCGTACTTCATCGGGCCCATCGCGGCGTTCGGGCCGACGGTGAACCCGGCGACCGTCGGCAGCTTGCAGCCCACCCGGTACTGCTCGGCGGCCTCGTCCATCGCGAAGCCCTGCCCGACGAGCATGAAGTCCTGCTTGCAGGACTCCTGCACCACCTTCGCGGACTGCATGTAGGCGGCGTCGTACTGGTTGCCCTTGATCTTGCGCCCGTTGATGCCGCCCTGCTGGTTGCACCAGTCGATCATCGCGGCGACGGCGTCGCCCATCTCCTTGGACAGGCCCGGCGCGGAGGTGAAGCCGCGGTCGTCGCCGAAGCCGATGGAGATCGCGTCGTCGGTGACGCCCTGGTCGGTCTTGCCCTTGGCGTCGCCGGCGCCGCACGGGGACGCGAGCGTCCCGAAGGACTTGCTCGCCGCGGCGGAGCCGCCGTCCGAGCCGGTGCCCTCCGACACGCCGTCCGTGCCCGAACGCTCGCTGGAACAGGACGCGGTCACGAGCGCGACCGCGAGGACGCCCGCTGCGAGGCGTCCGATCTTGTCGACCTTCATAGGTCGTACTCCTTTCACCGGCCGCCGGAGCGGCAAGTGGTGATTCGGGCAGGCGGGGGACGAGTTCTGGGGTGTGGGTCACTCACCGGCGCCCCTCTGGCACGCCGGTACTGGGATGGTGCGGGTCGGTCCGGGCCGGTGGCCGTCAGCCGAAGTTGGCCTGGCCGCCGTCCAGCGGGATCGTCGCTCCGGTGAGGTAGCGCATCGCCGGCTGGACGAGCGCGACGACGGCCTTGCCGATGTCGTCCTCGCAGTCGCCGATGTAGCCGAGCGGGATCGTCCTGCGGAACTCCTCGGCCGCCTCGGGGTTGTTCTCCGCCCACCACTTCAGCCCCGGCGACAGGGCGTGCGGGGCGATGTTGTTGGCGCGGATGCCGTCCGGTCCCCATTCGGCCGCGGCCGTCCGGGTCAGTGACCGGAGGGCCTGCTTGGCGGCCGCGTAGGCGCCGTACGTCGCCGGGTCCCAGCGGACCATGGCGGACGTGACCAGGTTGACGATGCTGCCGCCGCCGCGCGCCTTCATGTGCGGGTGGCACGCCTTCATGAACGCGAACGCCGCGAACGGGCCGGTGACGAACCCCTTCTGGAACTTGGCGTCGGTCATCTCCAGCAGCGGGCCGTAGGAGCCCGAGTAGGCGTTGTTGACGAGGACGTCGATGCCGCCGAACGTCTCGGCGATCCGCGCCACCGCGTCCGGGATCGCCGCGGTGTCCGCGACGTCGCACGCGAACGGCTCGGCCCGCGCGCCGCGTTCACGGATCAGCTCGCAGGTCGCGTCGAGTTTGGCCGCGGTGCGGCCGAGCACGGCGATCGCCGCGCCCTCGGACGCCAGGGCGAGCGCGATGCCCTGCCCGACGCCCTGCCCTGCTCCGGTGACGATCGCGACCTTGTCGCTGAGGCTTGCCATTGGTTCTCCCACTCAGTACTGCTTGCGCGCCCAGCCCGTACTGTCAGGTCATGCCTGGTCAGTCCGGTCTGCTCAGTCCTGGTGGGGTCATGGTGATGTGACGCGGGGCACGCAAAACGTCGAGTCCCACTCAGCGGGAACGACTTCGGTGAGCGGCGGCCGTTCCCGTCCCGCTGAGCGGAATGCCCTGGTGGAGCCCGGGTGGCGCGGCCGAGAATGGGCCTCCCGGCGAGGAGAAGGGGTCCGATGGAGATCATCGCGAAGCTGACCGGTCCCGGCGGCGAGTTCGAGCTGCGCGAGGAGGACGTGCTCGGGGCACGCGTGCCCGTGTTCGCCAACCGCGCCCGCAGTCTCGGGCAGGTGCTCGCCGATTCGGCGCGTTACGGCGACCGCGACTACCTCGTCACCGCGTCCCGCCGGATCACGTTCGCCGAGCACGCCGCCGCCGTCGCGTCGATGGCGAAGGCGCTGCGCGACGACCTCGGCGTCCGGCCCGGCGACCGCATCGCGATCAACGCGGCGAACTCCCCCGAGTGGATCGTGTCGTTCTGGGCGGCGATCGCCGCCGGCGCGGTCGCGGTCGGCTACAACGCCTGGTGGGCGCCGGGAGAGGTCGAGTACGCGCTCGGCCACACCGACCCGAAGATCGTGATCGCGGACGAGAAGCGGGCCGCGCTGATCTCCGAGGACGTGCTGACGATCGAGAAGGACGTCCCGTCGCTGATGGCGCGCTACCCCGGCGCCGAGCTGGACATCCCGGACGTCGCCGAGGACGACCCGGCGGTCATCCTCTACACGAGCGGGACGTCGGGCCGCCCGAAGGGCGCCGTCCACTCGCACCGCAACCTGACCTCGGTGATCGAGTACCACCGGTACAACGACGCCATGATGGGCGCGTTCGGCATCGACGCCTCGTCCCGCCGCTACCTGCTGGTGCTGCCGCTGTTCCACATCGCGTCGCTGCACAACCTGGCCGTCCCGCGGCTCGCCACCGGCACCGCCGTGGTCCTGCACACGGGCGGCTTCGACGTGGACAAGGTGCTGACCCTGGTCGAGAAGGAGAAGATCACCAACTGGGGCGCCGTCCCCACGATGGCGCACCGCCTGATGGAGCACGGCGACCTGTCGAAGTACGACCTGTCGTCGCTCACCGCGTTCGCGCTGGCCTCCGCGCCGTCCTCGCCCGCGTTCAAGGAGCGGCTCCAGTCGGTGTTCCCGCCTGCGCGCGGCGCCCTGGTCGACAGCTACGGGCTCACCGAGTCGTGCACCGCGATCTCCCTCGCCACGCCCATGGACCTCGCCGAGGCGCCGGGGACGCTCGGCGCACCGAACCTCGGCGTCCAGATGGAGATCCGCGACGCCGAGGGCGAGCGGGTCCCGGACGGCGCGGAGGGCGAGGTGTGCGCCCGCAGCGCCTACAACATGATCGGCTACTGGCGGGACCCGGCGGCCACCGCCGCCGCCGTCGACGCCGACCGCTGGCTGCACACCGGTGACTTCGGCAGGATCGAGGACGGCCGGCTGCGGCTCACCACCCGCCGCTCCGACCTGATCATCCGCGGCGGCGAGAACGTCTACCCGACCGAGATCGAGAACGTCCTCGCCGAGTACCCGGGCGTGTCCGAGTGCATCGTCATCGGCGTCCCGCACCCGGACCTCGGGCAGGAGGTCACGGCGGTCGTCGTCTTCGCCGGCGACCCGCCCACGGCGGAGGAGCTGACCGCGTTCACGAAGGAGCGCGTCGCCTACTTCAAGGTCCCGTCGCGCTGGCACCTCACGTCCGACCCGCTGCCCCGCAACGCGACCGGGAAGGTCCTGCGCAAGCAGGTCGAGGACACGGTGTCCTGACTCCCGCGGCGGTCCGGGTGTTCGCCCGGTACCGGGCGACGAGGCGGGAGCCAGCCGTGGACGAAGAGCGTAGGAGTCTTTCTCGAACCCCGCCGGCTGGAGAGACTGATGGGGTGCCGAGAGACGAGTTACTGAGGCGGGCCGAGCGGGACCAGCGGGTCAGGGAGGCCGCTCCGGCGACGGGACGGGTCACGATCTGGCAGGGGCTGCGCGGTCTCTGGACCGACCGGCGCAACACGATGTGGCTCGCGCGCCTCGTCCGGCGGGACGGATGGCCCGGCATCGCGGCGGCCGGCGCGGACGGCGCGCACGCGGCATGGCTGCTCGCCCAGCACGCCGACCGGAAGCCGGGCGTCCAGCGCATGTTCCTTGAGGCGATGCGGGACGCGGTCGGGCGCGGAGACGCCGCGCGCAAGGACCTCGCCTACCTGGAGGATCGTGTGCGCGTCAACGACGGGCGCCCGCAGATCTACGGCACCCAGTACGGGATGACCGGGACGGTCTTCGGCCCACTGCCCATCGAGGCCCCTGAGAGCCTCGATGAACGCCGCGCCGCCGCGGGCCTCCAGCCGATGGCCGAGTACGACGCCGAGATGCGCCGCCTAGCCACCTGACCCGGCGGCCGCCGGGGACGGGCGGCGGGCGTGGGCGAGGAGGGCGGCGGCCGGGCCCGACGGGGTGGTGCCGGTCCGCCAGACGGCGCGCAGGGAGCGCTCCAGCGTCACGCCCTCGATCGGCACCGCGGCGAGGGCGCCGGAGGCCAGGTCGGCGGCCACGACGAGGTCGCTGATCAGCGCGGGCCCCGCCCCGGCGACGACCGCGTTCCGCACGGCCGTGCTGGAGCCGAGCTCCAGCAGCGGCGGGACGAGGTCCACGCCGTGGGCGGCCATCGCGTGCCGGGCCGCCTGCCGGGTGCCCGAGCCCTCCTCCCGGCTGATCAGGGGCGTGCCGGCGACCTCGGCGGGCGGGACGGGGCGGCCCCGGCGCGCCCAGCGGTGGCCGGGCGGCGCGACGAGGACGAGCCGGTCCCGCGCGACGGTCCGGGACCGCAGCCCCGCCGGGCGGCCCGGCGACTCGATGAAGCCGATGTCGACCTCGCCCTGCCGCGCCAGCTCGCACACGTGCGCCGAGTTCGTCACCTGCATGCCCACGTGCAGGTCGGGGTCGGCGCGGCGCAGCTCCCCGATCCAGGCGGGCAGCAGGTGCTCGGCGATGGTGAGGCTGGCGGCGACGGTGAGGTTGCCGGTGTGCTCGCGGCGCAGCGCCTCGACGCCGTCCGCGAGCGCGGCCAGGGCGTCCAGGACGCGCTGCGCCCAGCCGGTCACCAGCGTCCCGGCGGGGGTGAGGGACGAGCCGCGGCGGGTCCGGTCGACGAGGCGGACCCCGAGCCGGCGTTCCAGCCGGGACAGCCGCTTGCTCGCGGACGGCTGGCTGATCCGCAGCTCCCCGGCGGCGGCCGTCAGGCTGCCCCGCTCGGCGACCAGGACCAGCAGCCGCAGCGACTCGACGTCGGGCTCGGCTGTCATGCCCTCAGGCTATGACGTGAGGCCGGAATGCCCGGTACCGGGACCGCGGGGCGGACGGCAGTCTCGCAGGCATGAGCACTCTGGAGGCCGTCCGCCGGGACCGGGCGAGGCCGCGGTGGGCGCGGACGGCTCCCGGCGCCGCGGTGGCGGCGGGCGGCGCGGGCGTGGCGCTGGCCGTCAACCTGCTCGTCCCGGCGCTGAGCGCGCTGACCGTCGCGGTGCTCGCCGGCGTGCTGATCGGCGGCGCGCTGCCCGCGGTGCTGTCGGACGGCCTGCGCTGGGCGACCCGCGCCTTCCTGCGGGCCGGCGTGGTCGTCCTCGGGCTCCAGCTCAGCCTGACCGAGGTGCTGCGGCTCGGACCCGGCATGCTCGCGGTGGTCGTGGTCACCGTCGCGCTCGCGTTCACCGGGACGCTCGCGCTGGCACGGCTGACCGGCGTGCCCGGCGGCCTCGGGCTGATGGTCGCCACCGGGTTCTCGATCTGCGGGGCCTCGGCGATCGTGGCCATGGACAGCGTCGCCCGCAGCCGGAAGGAGGACGTCGCCACGGCGGTCACGCTGGTGACGGTCTACGGGAGCGCCGCCATCGCCGTCGTCCCGTTCCTCGGCACCCGCGTGCTGGGGCTGGAGCCGGAGACGGTCGGCATGTGGGCGGGGCTGAGCGTCCACGAGGTCGCGCAGGTGGTGGCGGCCGCGTCCCCCGCGGGCGCGGCGGCCGTCGGCACCGCCGTGGTCGTGAAGCTGACCCGCGTGGTGCTGCTGGCGCCCATGGTGGCCGGGATGGGCGTCCTCGAACGCAGGGCCGGCGGGGACGCCGGCGGGAAGCGCCCGCCGGTCGTCCCGCTGTTCGTCGCCGGCTTCCTGGTGATGCTGCTGCTGCGCAGCGCGGGCGTCGTGCCCGGCCCGGTGGTGGACGGCGCGAAGCAGCTCTCGACGGTGCTGCTGGCGGCGGCGATGTTCGGGCTGGGCACGTCCGTCCGGGTGGGGGCGCTGCTGCGGACGGGACGGCGCGGACTCCTCCTCGGCCTCCTGTCGACCGTGCTGGTCGGCGCCGTCTCCCTCGCCGCCCTCAGCGTGCTGGGGCACCGGTGACGAGTTCCCCGGCCCGTCCGGGCAGCCGGTCCAGGAACTCCTCCCAGGTGCGGGTGCCCCGGCCTGCGCCGTCGAGGGTCGGGTTGTCGCCGGCGGACGGTGCGGGGCTCGGCGTTCCGTCCTCAGCCCCGGAGGAGCCGGTCGCCGAGGGGGCTGCGGCGGTACAGGACGTGCCGTCCGTCGCGCGCCCGGGTGAGCAGGCCCGCCGCGTGCAGCACCCGCAGGTGCTGGGAGACGGCGCTGGGCGTCACGTTCAGGCGGCGGGCGAGTTCCACCGTCGGCAGCGGTTCGCCGAGGACGTCGATCAGCGCGGCGCGGCGCGCGCCGAGCAGCGACGTCAGGGCGGTGGTGTCCGGGGCCGGCGGCGGCGTCCACAGGGTGGCCACGCCGCGGCTGGGATAGGACAGGCTGGGCGGCTCGTCCGGGTGGACGGGCGGCGCGGGCTTGTGCGCGAACACCGCCGGCATGAGCAGCAGCCCGCGCCCGGACGCGGGCACGTGGTGGTGCCCGATCATCTTGTCGATGTAGAGCACGCCGTCCCGCCACCTCAGGTTCGGGTGCATGTCGGCGAACAGCAGCCGCGCGCCGCCCACGGCCAGCTGCCGCGCCCGGTAGGTCATGTCGGCCTCCAGCACCAGCCGCATCTGCGGCCAGACCGGTTCGAGCGCCGTCCGCCAGTAGCGTCGCAGCACGTCGCACGCCTCATCGCGGAGCCGGGCGGCAGCGTCGTCGTCCGGCGGAGCGTTCCGCACGAGGGCGGCGTCCATGTCCCGGCGGACGCGTCCCGGAGGCGTCCGCCGGACGAGTGACAGCTGCTCCTCGAACACCGGCGCGAACACCTCGGGCCGCGGCGCGAGGAAGTCCGGGACGGCCAGCCGCGTCCCGACCAGCGACGTCAGCAGCCGCACGTCGCGCGGGTCGAGCCGGGCGAGCGCGGACCTGCGCCACGGCAGATGCAGCGTCTGCAGCCCGGGTTCGCGCAGGACGCGCAGGCTCAGCACCGTCTCGTCCAGCGGCGACAGGGCGAACCGCGTGTCCGCGAGGTCCTCGACGCCGAGCCCGAAGCTGATCATTAAGCGCCAGGCTACATCTCTTGGCCTCGGCGCCCGCCCGGCGTGGACTTGCCTGCACCACCTACGGAAGGACGGGCGCATGAAGGGCTTCGACCCGCGGACCAGCTTCGGCAAGGAGGTGTCCGAGCGCTACGACGCCGAGGACACCCGGGGCGACGAGGAGCAGACGGTCGCGTTCCTCGCCGGCCTCGCGGACGGCCGCCCCGCACTGGAGTTCGCGATCGGCACCGGCCGCGTCGCCCTGCCCCTGGCGAGGACCGGCGTGCGGGTGGACGGCATCGAGCAGTCGCCCGACATGGTCGCCCGGATGCGCGAGAAGCCGGACGGCGACAGGATCGACGTGACCATGGGCGACATGTCCCGCGTCTCCGCCGGACGCGTTTACGGGCTCGTGTACCTGGTGTTCAACACGATCGGCAACCTCCTCACCCAGGACGACCAGGTCCGCTGCTTCGAGAACGCCGCGCGGCACCTGGCCGGCGACGGGGTGTTCGTCCTCGAATGCCGCGTCCCCGACGCCCCGTCCCGTCCCGGCCACCGGTTCGTCGACCCCGAGCGGATCGACGCCGACGCCGTCGGCCTGGACATCTGCCGCTACGACCCGGTGACGCAGATCCTCGACAAGAACCACGTCCGGATCGGCGCGGACGGCATCGCCTTCGACCCCATCAGGCTCCGCCTGGCGCACCCGCCGGAGTTCGACCTGATGGCCCGCGTCGCGGGGCTCCGCCTGCGCGACCGGTGGGGCGGCTGGGAGGGCGAGCCGTTCACGGCCGCGAGCGGGCGCCACGTCAGCGTCTACGAACCGCGGCGGCCGGTCGGCTGAGGCGGGCGACGGCAGTAGAGTCTCCGATGGTGACGACCCTGCGACCCGCTGATCTCGCGCGCGAGCACGGCATCTCGACGCAGGCCGTCCGCAACTACGAGCGGGACGGGTTCCTCCCGGCCGCGGAACGCGCGCCCAGCGGCTACCGGATCTACACCGAGGCGCACGCGGCGGCGCTCCGCGCCTACCTCGCGCTGATCCCCGCGTACGGGCACGCGACCGCCGGCCAGATCATGAACGCGCTCCACCGCGGCGAGATCGACGAGGTCCTCGTGGCCGTCGACCGCGGCCACGGGCGGCTGGCCCGCGACCGGGACACCCTCGCCTCGGTGCGGAGTGCGGTGGACCACCTGACGGCGGAGACCGGCGACGCCCGCTCGGCGGACGCCGCCGCCCGCACCATCGGCGAACTCGCGCACCATCTCGACGTCACCCCGGCGACCCTGCGCAACTGGGAGGGCGCCGGGATCCTCGCCCCCGCGCGCGACCCGGCCACCGGCTACCGCGTCTTCCGCGCGGCCGACGTCCGGGACGCCGAACTCGCCCACCTGCTCAGGCGCGGCGGCTACCCGCTCGACCACATCTCCACCGTCGTCCAGCAGGTCCGGACGGCCGGCGGCACCGGCGAACTGGCCCGCGCCCTGGACGACTGGCAGCGGAAGCTGACCGCCCAGGGCCTGGCCATGTTCCACGCGGCCGCCCAGGTCGACCACTACCTGACCCTGCTCGATCAAGCAGGTCCCGGGTCCGCGGACCGGCCGCGAAGGTAGGCCAGGACGGCGAGGACCCTGCACCCCTGACCGCCCTGGCCGCGACCCGGCCGTCCCCGGCAGCCCTCATCGCCGCCCGCGAGTGACCTCCCGGCCCGACCGCCGACATCGCGCTGCGGCCGGACATGCGGATGAGCCCCGGCGCAACCGGGGCTCATCGGCGAAATCGATCGGCCGAATCAGGGGGTCGGCTCGTCCCGCTTCACGTGGGCGAGCAGCGCGGCGAACGCTTCGGGGACCATCGTGAGGTGACCGGCCTCGGGAGCCTTGCTGTCTCGAAGACCGACGCGGCCCTCCAGAAGGGCCACCTCAACGCACTCATCGCCCTGGGTGTTACTCCGGCTCGACTTGCGCCATACCAGGCTCACGTCATTGCCTCCATAATCCGCTCAATGAGAGCCCTGCTGTCAGTCCGAGACATCGCATCTGCCCCGATTCGGTCGAACCGTACCGCAAACTTGGCCACATCTGCGGACTCCTGCGCCAGCCTGCCGCCGCCCAACGCTTCCAAGTAAGCAACGTTCTCACCCTTGGTTGAGATGACCGTGAATGAGCCGTCCAGTCCCATATGCGCCCCTACCCGCCGAGGGACGGCCCGCAACACGACGTTAGGCAGGCGGCTCGCCTCCAGGAGGTGAGCCAGTTGGCGGCGCATCACCTCCGGCCCTCCGACCGGCTGGTCAAGAGCGCTCTCGTTGATGAGAGCCCACACGTCGGGCGGCTGCGGGCGCGCCAGGACTTCTTGGCGCGACATACGAGCCGCAAAAGCGGCGTCAACGTCGTCCACATACCCGGCGACGAGCAGAGCTCTGGCGTATTCCGGTGTCTGCAGCAACCCGTGGATGACCGATGAGGTGTAGGTCCTGATGCTGCGCGCCCGCGCCTCATAAAGGACAAACGCCCTGAACCAGTTCAGGTCGTGCCCCTCCTCTGCGTACTTGCGCAGCCGCGAGAAGTGGCCGCCAGTCCCCCAGGCAGCGTCCAAAGTTCTGGTCTGCGTCTTACTCGGCTTTCGGATGCCACTTTCGAGGTTGTGTACCTGCTGCTTCGTTACTCCGATGATCTTGCCGACCTCGGCTTGCGTCAACCCTCGCGCTTCGCGATAGAAGCGTAGATCGAACGCCAGCCACGACCACAGGGACTCGTCCGGATTAATGCCCGGCAGCGGCGTCATCTGCGATCCCCCAAGTACACAGCGTCAACGAATACTCCACACCCTAGACACGGCCAGGCCACTCTTGCCCTGAAACGAGACAAGAAAGGGCGGTCAGCATGGGAACCAAAGCCGTGAAGTCGGGCGAGTTGGACATAACGTTTCGGGCTTCACGAACTGGGCCCGGGACCGTGCGGGGTCTGGTGGAGTTGCGGCTTCTGGAATGGGGGCTCGCACCGATTTCCGGGGACGTTCTTCTGGTCGTCGGGGAATTGGTCACGAATGCCGTGAAGAACGCGCCGGATGGCGTGGTGCAGGTCAGGTTCGTTCGGGAGTCGGGGGGTGTGCTGTTCGAGGTGTGGGACGCCTCGGACGAGATGCCGGTGGTGCGGCCGATCATCGAGATGACGTTGGACGACATCGTCCCCGATCCGCTGGCACTGGAGGACGGGCACGAAGACGGGACCGGTGGACGCGGGCTGCCCGTTGTGCGGGCCCTCTCGTCCGAGTGCGGGGTGCGTCCGACCGAACCCTGCGGCAAGTGGGTATGGGCGAGGGTCGCGTTCTGATGGACCGATGGTCTCTACAGCGGCGTACTCGCCGGGGGCGTCGGACGGCCATTCGGCTGCTGGAGGTGCTCGCCGTCGCGGCCGAAGCACGCGGGTGGCGGTGCGTGAAGCTGTACGAGCCCGAGCAGTTCCCCCTGCCGGTGCCGCTGCTCTGGGTCTACGCGAGCGGGGTCGCCGAGGACGTCGGGGTGCTGGTGAGCGTGCGGGCCGTCCCCGGAGGACGCTGGGCCTACCACCGCGCGCAGCGGGGGCGGTTCGGCTACCTGTGCCCCTGCGGGGACGTCAAGGCCGCCGCCGAGCAGGTCGATCTGCTGCTCAAGCACATGATGTTCCCGTCCACCTGGTGATCACGGGCGCCGGGTGAGAAGCCCCGAACTACGCAGACGGCGTCTACCCGGTTCGGGGCGTCCGGTCAGCGGGGGCGGGGCGGGTGCTTCGCGATGAAGAGGCCCTCCGCCGATACGCAGGTCTCGCCGTTCGCCGCGATCTCGCCCGTCGTGCGGATCTTGCGGCCGTCCACCGACACCTGGCGGGCGGTCACGGTGAGGGGCTCGAAGAGCGGGGTCGTGCGGTGGTAGCGGAGGGTCAGCTCCGCCGTCATTCCCGACACGCCCGCCCAGCCGTTCGCCACGCCCAGCGTGTGGTCGAGGAGGAGTGCCGACACGCCGCCGTGGACGCACGACGGCGGCCCCTGGTACGGCAGGCCCAGCGTCGTCACCGCCTCGATGGTGCGGGAGTCCACGGCCGAGTACGCGAGCGGCGGCGCGAGCGGGTTCTCCGGGCCCGCGACGGGATCGTGGCGGGTGATGCCGTCGCCGCGCCACATGTCGACCAGCCGGTCCGGCACGGGCGGCGCGGTCGCTTCGAGGTCGTCGGCGACGGCGTTGAGGCGGTCGGCGATCGCGGACATGTCGGCGTCGGTCATGCCGCCGGACCGGACGAGGGCGTCGATCACCCGGCGGGCGGCGTCGGCGGCCTCGTCCACGGCGGGGGTCTGGAACTCGGAGCTCAGGTCGATGCTCATCACGCCACCGGGTCCCGGGGCAGGCCGAGGATGCGCTCCCCGATGATGTTCAGCTGCACATCCGTCGTGCCGCCCGCGATCGACATGTTCCGCGAGTTCAGGAACATCCAGGTCGGGTCCTTCATGCCGCCTTCGCCCCGTCCGGAGAGCGCGTCGGAACCGATCCAGTCCATGGCCGTCTCCCAGACCTGCTGGATGTGCTCGACGCCGATCAGCTTGCCGATGCTCGACTCGGCGCCCGGCTGGCCGCCCGCGAGCGTCCGCAGCGTGGTGCGCAGGCCGAACAGGCTGCTCGACTGGGCGTCGCACAGGATCCCGCCGAGGGTGGTGAGCCGCTCGTCGTCGGCGTCCGAGGCCAGCTTGAGCAGGGCCTCGCCGCCGCTGCCGAGGGACGAGTCGTTCGACAGCGAGACGCGTTCGTTGGCGAGCGTCGTCCGGGCGAGCCTCCAGCCGTCGCCGGGGGCGGAGACGAGGAGCTCGTCCGGGACGAACACGCCGTCCAGGAACACCTCGTTGAACAGGGTGTCGCCGGTCAGCTCGCGCAGGGGGCGGATGTCGATGCCCTCGGACCCCATGTCCAGCAGGAAGTACGACAGGCCCTTGTGCTTCGGGACGGACGGGTCGGTGCGCGCCAGCAGGATGCCCCAGCCGGCCTCGCGGGCCATGGACGTCCACACCTTCTGGCCGGTGATCTTCCAGCCGCCCTCGACCTTCTCCGCGCGGGTGGACAGCGCGGCGAGGTCGGAGCCCGCGCCCGGCTCGGAGAACAGCTGGCACCAGCGGATGTCGCCGCGCAGGGAGCCCGGCAGGAACCGCTCGTGCTGGGCGGGCGAGCCGTGCGCGATCAGCGTCGGCACCACCCAGTTGCCGATGATCATGTCGTGCGCGCGCAGCCCGGCGGCGCGCATCTCCTCGGCGATGACGAGCTGCGCGACGGCGTCCGCGCCCTTGCCCCAGGGTTCGGGGAGGTGCGGGGACGTGTAGCCGCGGTCCGCGAGGTAGCCGGCGCGCTCCTTGCCGGTCAGGGCCTTGGCCGGCTCCAGCTCGGCGCGGACCTCGGCGCGGACCTCCTCGGCCTCCGGCGGCAGCTCGACGCTCAGCTCGCGGCGGACGCCGTCCAGGGTGAGGCGCGCGACCCGGCGGCGCCACGACGCGGTGGAGCCGAGCAGGATGCGCAGGGTCTGCGTGCGGCGCAGGTAGAGGCTCGCGTCGTGCTCCCAGGTGAAGCCGATGCCGCCGAGCGTCTGGATGCAGTCCTTGGCGGTCTGGAACGCGGCCTGGACGCTGGTCGCCCCGGCGACGGCGGCGGCGAGGGACGCCTCGTCCGAGCCGGGCTCGTCCTGGGCGCGGGCGGCGTCCCAGGCGCAGGCGCGGGCCTGCTCGGCGTGCGCGAGCATCCGGGCGCAGCGGTGCTTGACGCCCTGGAACTGCCCGATCGGGCGGCCGAACTGCTCGCGGACCTTGGCGTACTCGGCGGCGGTCGCCGTCGCCCAGTCGGCCAGGCCGGACGCCTCGGCGGCGAACAGCACCGCCGCGAGGTCGCGGACGGTCCGCGTCCCGACGTCCAGGACGGCGGCGGGCGCGGCCGCGGCCTCGGCCGTGGCCAGGCGGCGGGTCAGGTCGTGGCTCGGCAGCTCGTCGATGACGGCGGCGTCGCGGGGCAGGACGACCCAGGCCGTCCCGTCGCCGTCCTTCGCGGGGACGACGAGGACGTCCGCGAGCGGCGCGCCCAGGACGGGGCCGGACGTGCCGGTCACCGTGACCCCGCCGCTGGAACGGTCCAGCGTGAGGGTGCCCGCGTCCAGGCCCACGGCGCCGACCGCGCTGCCGTCCGCGAGGGACGGCAGGTGCTCGGCGTGCCCGGCGCGGTGCAGCACGGCGCTCGCCAGGACGGTCGGCAGGAACGGCCCCGGTGTGATGGCGCGCCCCAGCTCCTCCAGGACGACGGCCAGTTCGACGAGCCCGTAGCCCGCGCCGCCCGCGTCCTCCGGGAGGTGCAGGCCGAGCAGTCCCTGCGCGGCCAGCTCGTCCCAGAACGCGGGGGCCTTCTCCCGGCCCGCGTCCACGGCGGATCGCACCGCCGCCGCCGTCACCTGCCGGGACGTGAAGGCCCGCACGGCGTCGCGCAGGTCGCGGTGCTCCTCGGTCAGCCCGATGGTCATGCTCAGATCCGTTCGATGATGGTGGCCGTGGAGTGCGCGCCGCCCGCGCACATCGTGACGAGCGCGGTCGACTGGTCGGCGCGCTCCAGCTCGTTCACGGCCTGCGTGATGAGGCGGGCGCCGGTCGAGCCGACCGCGTGGCCGAGCGCGATGGCGCCGCCGTTGACGTTGACCTTGTCCATGTCCGCGTCCAGCACGGACGCCCACGACAGGACGACCGACGCGAACGCCTCGTTGATCTCGACGAGGTCGATGTCGGACAGCTTCATGCCCGCCCGCCCCAGGACGTGCCGCGTCGACTCGATCGGCCCGTCCAGGTGGTAGTACGGGTCGGAGCCGACCATCCCGGACGCGACGATCCGGGCGCGGGGGCGGAGCCCCAGCTCGGCGGCCCGCTCGGCGGACATGAGCAGCACCGCGGCGGCCCCGTCGCTGATCTGCGACGAGTTCCCGGCGGTGTGGACGCCGTCCGGGATGACCGGCTTGAGCCCGGCGAGCGCCTCGGCGGTCGTGTCGCGCAGCCCCTGGTCGCGGGTGACGACGGCGGTCTCGCCGGTCGGCCCCTCCTTGGTCATGACGGGCGCCTCGACCGGCAGGACCTGCCCGGCGAACCGGTCGTCCGCCCACGCCGCCTTGGCCTTCACCTGCGACGACAGCCCGAACGCGTCGGCGGCGGCGCGGGTGACGCCGCGCTTCTTCGCGATGCGCTCGGCGGCGGTGAACTGGTCGGGGTAGTCGATCTCCCAGCCCTCGGGGGCGGGGCTGCCGGTCTCCGGGGTGAGCGCCTGGCCGAGGAACACCCGGCTCATCGCCTCGACGCCGCAGCCGATGCCGGTGTCGATCGCCCCGGCCGCGATCAGCCCGGCGACCATGTGCACGGCCTGCTGCGACGACCCGCAGGCGCAGTCGATCGTGGTGCAGGCCGTCGTGTAGGGCAGGCCCGCGTACAGCCAGGCGTTGCGGGTCACGTTGTTGGACTGCTCCCCCGCCTGCGTGACGCAGCCGCCGACGACCTGCCCGACCGTCGCCGCGTCGACGCCGGCGCGGTCGAGCAGCCCGCGCTGCGCGAGTCCGAGCAGCTGCGCGGGGTGCAGTCCCGACAGGGCGCCGTAGCGCTTGCCGACCGGGGTCCGGACGGCGTCGACGATGACGGCCTCAGGCATGGAATGTCTCCTTAGTTCTTCTCGGTGAGGACGCGCTTGGCCCAGCGGTAGTCGGCCTTGCCCGACGGCGAGCGGACGACCTCGTCCGCGAAGGCGACCGCGGCGGGGACCTTGTATCCGGCGAGGTGCTCGCGGCAGTGCGCCCGCAGCTCCTCGACCGTCGCGGACGCGCCGGGCCGCAGCTCGACGACGGCGGCGACGCGCTCGCCGAACCGCTCGTCCGGGACGCCGGCGACGAGCACGTCCATGACGGCCGGGTGCGACTTGAGGGCCTGCTCGACCTCCTCGGGGAAGACCTTCTCCCCGCCGGTGTTGACGCAGCCGGAGCCGCGGCCGAGGACGACGACCGTGCCGTCCGCCTCGACCCGCGCCATGTCGCCGAGGACCGACCAGCGCGTCCCGTCCACGACGGGGAACGTCCGCGCCGTCTTCTCCGGGTCGTTGTGGTAGCCGAGCGGGACGTGCCCGGACCGCGCGACGTACCCGACCTCGTCCGAGCCGGGCGCGACCGGCTTCATGTCCGCGTCGACGACGGTGACGCGCGGGTCGGCGGCGAGCCGCATCAGCCCGTCGTCGCCGACGCTGATGTCGCCGTCGACGCCCGACTCGGACGCGCCGAACCCGTTGTTGATGTGGATGTCCGGGATCAGCTCGGCGAACTCGTCCTGCACGCTGCGGGACAGGATCGCGCCGCCCGACCCGAGCACCTTGAACGACGACAGGTCGTACCCGGCGCCGTGCGCGCGGATCGCGTCGGCGAGCGGGCGCGCGATCGCGTCCCCGACCACCGCGACGATCATCGGCTTCTCGCGGTCGATGGTGCGGAGCGCGTCCAGCGCGTCGAAGCGCCGCATGAGGATCGTCTTGGACCCGGTGAACAGCGCCATGAGCAGCGTGTAGGACGCGGCGCCGTGCATCAGCGGCATCGTCAGCAGGAAGCTGAGCTCGAACCCGTTCTCGGCCGCGTCCGCCAGCTCTTCCGCGCTGAGGCGCGGGTCGCCGTAGGGGTTGCCGCCCTTCACGGCGGCCATGTAGAAGTCCTCGTGCCGCCAGACGACGCCCTTGGGCAGCCCGGTGGTGCCGCCCGTGTAGAGCACGTAGTGGTCGTCGGCGCTGCGGCCCTCGCGGAGGGACGGGCCGGCCTCGCCCGGCTCCGAGGTGTAGTCCGCGACGCTGACGCGGGACGGCCAGGACGGCTCCTCGGCTGTCGCCTCCCCCGTCCGCAGGACGACGGCGTGCCGCAGCGCGGGGCAGTCGGCCGCGACCCGCGCGGCGGCGGGGGCGAACTCCTCGTCCACGACGAGGGCCGCGAGCCCGGCGTCGGTGTAGAGGTGGAGCAGCTCCCGGTCGGTGTACCGGTAGTTGATGTTGACCGGGACGGCGCGCGCCTTCAGGCAGCCGAGCAGCGTCTCGGCGTACTCGAGGCCGTTCAGCATGTGGAGGCCCACGTGCTCGCCGGGCGCGACGCCCGCCGACCGCAGCCGGTGCGCGACCGCGTCCGCCCGGACGTCGAGGCCGGCGAAGGTCAGCGCGCGGTCGCCGCAGACGAGGGCGGTGCGGTCCGGAACGGCCGCCGCCACCGCCTCGTAGAGCGTCGCCAGATTCAACGTCATGGCGGCAAGACTAGAATTCGTTCTGATGCTGGGGCAACGGCCGTCCCACTGAGCGGTCTACGCCGCTCGCTCCCAGTACCGGGACCCGCTCAGCGGGACAGAACCACGGGCAGAAGTAGAATTCGTACTAGTCTCCGAGCCGCAACCGAACACACCGACCCGGAGGTTCCGATGAACGCCGACCTCTCCCTGGCGGGCCGCACCGCCATCGTCACCGGCGCGGGCGCCGGGCTCGGCCGCGCCGAGGCCCTCGCGCTGGCCGCGCAGGGCGCCAACGTCGTCGTGAACGACATGGGCCCGGCCGCCGACGACGTCGTCGCCGAGATCAAGAAGGCCGGCGGCGGGGCCGTCGCCGTGAAGGGCGACGTCGGCGACTGGTCGCTGGGCGACACGCTCGTGTCGGCGGCCGTCGACACGTTCGGCTCGCTGGACGTCCTCGTGAACAACGCGGGCGTGCTGCGCGACAAGATGCTGTTCAACCTGTCCGAATCGGACTGGGACGACGTCATCCACGTCCACCTGAAGGGGCACGCGTCGGTGTCCCGCGCCGCCGCCGTGCACTGGCGCGCCGCGAGCAAGGCCGCCGGCGGACCCGTCTACGGACGCGTGATCAACACCTCGTCGGAGGCGTTCCTGTTCGGGTCGGCGGGCCAGCCGAACTACTCCGCCGCCAAGGCCGGCATCGTGGCGCTGACGCTGTCGACGTCCGCCGGGCTCGGCCGCTACGGGGTGCGCGCCAACGCGATCTGCCCCCGCGCCCGCACCGCGATGACCGAGGCGACGTTCAACGAGGGCACCGCCCCCGGCGGGCTCGACGTCATGGCGCCCGAGCGGGTCGGGACGTTCGTCGGCTACCTGGCCGCCCCCGCCGCCGAGAAGATCTCCGGGCAGGTGTTCGTCGTCTACGGCGACATGGTCGCGCTGATGGCCGCGCCGACCGTCGAGCAGAAGTTCACCGCGGCCGAGGGCGTGTTCTCCGTCGAGGAGTTCGGCGCGCAGGTCACCCCGTACTTCGCGGACCGCGACGCCCACAAGACCTACGCCGCCTACAGCGTCGCCGCGCTCGACGACACCGGCACCAGCAAGTACTGACCCGAGACCCGCCGATGGCCGCCCGCGGCGCGAGGGGCGGCCATCGGCGTTCCATCAGAAGTCGGCCGGGCCGCGCAGGGTGGCCTCGGCGCCGCCGTCGAGGTAGATGACCTGGCCGGTCATGTGGGTGTTGGCCGGGGAGACCAGCCAGCGCAGCGCGTCCGCGATCACCTCGGGGCCGGCGAAGCCGTTCAGCGGCATCGGGACGGCCTCCTTCATGATCTGCAGCATCCCCTCGTCCTCGAACAGCGGGGCGCTCATCGGGGTCTTGACGACGCCCGGCGCGATCGCGTTCAGCGGGATGCCGGCGCCCGCCCACTCGGGGGTGACGCAGACGCGGCGCATCCACTGGGCGAGCGCCGACTTCGAGGACGGGTACAGCCGGCCGCCGGCGCCGCTCTCCTCCACCTTCGTCGCCGCCGCGATCGCCGCGGGCTCGTCGCCGTCCAGGCAGGCGCGGACGGTGTCGTCGTCCACCGGGTGGGTGCCGGAGATCGAGCCGACCACGGCGGCGCGCGGCGCCTCGGCCGCGGCGAGGGCGGGACGCAGGCCCTCCAGCAGGCCGACGACGCCGAAGAAGTTCACCTTGACCGGCATGATCGTGAAGTCGGAGACGCCGGCGCAGGCCACGACGGCGTCCAGCCGGCCGCCCGCCTCCTCCAGCGTCGCCGCGACCGCGCTCGCCCGGCCCTCGGGGACGCTGAGGTCGGCGCGGACGTCGGCGTCGCGCAGGTCGATCCCGATGACCCGGTCGCCCTGCTCGCGGAGCTGCCCGGCGAGGGCCGCGCCGATGCCGGACGCGCTGCCGGTGACGGCGATGGTGCGTGCCATGTGCTCTCTCTCCTAGGTGTGGGCGCCGCCGTCGACGCGGAGGTCGGCGCCGGTGAAGTAGGCGCCGTCGGACGACGCGGCGAACGCGATCGCCGCGGCGATCATCTCCGGATCGGCCGCGCCGTAGTACGACCGGATCTTGGAGAAGTAGTTCAGGTCGAGGCCGGCCGGGAACATGTCGGCCTTCCTGGTCAGCGGGGTGTCGACGGCGCCCGGCGAGATCGGCACGACGCGGATGCGGCGGGCCGCCAGCTCGGCGGCGAGGCTGAGCGAGAACGCCAGGACCGCGCCCTTGGACGCCGAGTACGCCGTCATGTACGGGTTGCCCTGCGTCGCCGACAGCGAGGCCGTGTTGACGATCACGCCGGTGCGGTCGGGCAGGTGCTTGAGCGACTCGCGGCAGAACAGGGCGGTCCCGACGAGGTTGACGGAGAACAGCCGGTTCAGGTCGTCCACGGTCAGGGTCTCGATCGGGGTGGTCTTGTGGACGCCCGCCACGTTCACCAGGACGTCGATGCCGCCGAGCGTGTCGGCCGCGTCCGCCGTGGCGGCGATCACGGCGGCCTCGTCGGTCACGTCGACCGGCCGGGTCGCGACGGTGCCGGGCCCGGTGACCGCCGCGGCCGTCTCGGCGAGGCCCTGCTCGGAGATGTCCACCGCGTAGACCGCGGCGCCCTCGGTGGCCAGGCGGATCGCGGTGGCCCGCCCGATACCGGACGCCGCCCCCGTGAGCAGCACCTTCACGCCGTCAAAGCGATTCATGGGCGCACGCTAGCCGCGGCCCCGGGTCGTCCGCCGAGGCCGTCCCGATCACTGGGAGGCCCGCTCCGCGTTCGAGCGGGGCGCCAGCAGGAGGCGGCAGGCCAGCCGGATGTCGCTCTCCACGTCCGCCATGGACGCGCGGCCGTTCAGGCTCGACTGGAGCACCCCGTACCAGCACTGCATCAGCAGCCGGACGAGCGTCACGTCCTGCGCGGTCGGGACGTCGATGCCCACGGCGCGCAGCAGGATCTCGCGGAAGGTGTTGTCGATGTGGACCGTGTCGGCGACCGTCGCGACGTGCGCGGTGTTGGACGCGTGCAGCATGGACGCCGACAGGACGGGCTGCGACATCAGGTTGCGGCTGGCCCGCACCAGCAGGTCGGCGACGGCGTCCTCCGGCTCGATGCCGGGCGCGGGCTCGCTGACCTGCTCGCGGAGCCGGTCGACCTGCGCCGCCATGACCGCGGTGAACAGGTGCACCTTCGACGGGAAGTACCGGTACAGGGTGCCGATCGCGACCCCGGCCGCCTTCGCCACCTCGTGCATCTGGACGCGTTCGAGGGACTTCTCCGTGCCGATGCGCGCCGCGGCCCGGAGAATGCGCTGCCGCCGGTCGTGCTGCTCGGGTGAGCTGGGCTCGGCGGACATCCTCGCCGCTGCGATCCTCGCCACGGTCCTCCCTCCGGGTGCGCCGGTGTGCTGACTAGGAACAATATCCGGGGTCGCGGCCGTGCCCGCGATCGGCGATACCGGTCAGTGGGACGGGGGGTCCCGCCGCCGCCCGGCCCGCGCTTACGGTGTGCGCGCGCTGAGATCGGGAGGGGATGTCACGTGGGAAATGCCCGGTGGGACGACGAATACGACGTGATCGTGGCCGGCTCGGGGGCCGGCGCCATGGCGGGCGCGCTCGCCGCGGCGGCGGACGGGCTGCGGACCGTCGTCCTGGAGAAGACGCCGGTGCTCGGCGGGACGTCGGCCTACTCGGGGTCGGCGATCTGGCTGCCGGGCACGCGGGTGCAGGAGCGGGCCGGGCTCGGCGACTCGGCCGAGGCGGCGCGCACCTACCTGCGGGCGCTGCTCGGCGACGAGAACGAGGCGCACCGGGAGGCGTTCCTGGCGACCGCGCCCGAACTGGTGGACTTCCTGGAGAACGACCCGGCGCTCGACTTCACGTTCCAGGCGTTCCCCGACTACTTCGACGCCCCCGGCCGCATGGACATGGGGCGTTCGTTCGTCCCGCTGGAGCTGCCGGTCGAGCAGCTCGGGGACCTGGCCGGGCTGGTGCGCCCGCCGGTCGACCGCGACCGGGCGGGGCGCGGGCACTCGGCGTCCAAGCCGATGGCGCAGGGGCGGGCGCTGATCGGGCGGCTGCTGCTGGCGTTCACCGCGACCGGCCGCGGCTCCGTCCGCACCGAGACCCCGCTGACCGGCCTGATCGTCGAGGACGGCCGGGTCGTGGGCGTCGAGGCCGGCGGGCTGCGGCTGCGGGCGCGGCGCGGTGTGCTGCTGGCCGCCGGCGGGTTCGAGGCGTCGGCCGAGCTGCGCGCCGCGCGCGGCGTGCCGGGCGGCGCGGACTGGACGATGGCCCCGGACGGCGCGAACACCGGCGACGCGATCGAGGCGGCCGTGAAGATCGGCGCGTCCACCGGCCTGCTCGACCAGGCGTGGTTCTGCCCCGGCCTGCGCACCGCCGACGGGCGCCCCGCGTTCACGCTCGGCTTCCGGGGCGGCCTCATCGTGGACGGCTCCGGGCGCCGCTTCGCCAACGAGTCGCTCCCCTACGACCAGATGGGCCGGAAGATGGCCGCGGCCGAGGGCCCCTTCCACCTGGTCTTCGACGCCCGCTCCGGCGGGCTCCCGGCGATCTCCGTCCCGCCGCTGGCGCCGGACGAGCAGCTGGCGTCCGGCCAGTGGGTCCAGGCCGGAACGCTGGAGGAACTGGCCGGGAGGATCGGCCTCCCCTCCGACGTCCTGACCGAGACGGTCGAACGCTTCAACGGGTTCGCCGAGAAGGGCGCGGACGGCGACTTCCACCGCGGCGAGGACCCCTACGACCGGTACTTCTCCGGCGGCAGGGCGTGCGTCGTCGCGCTCGACCGGGCCCCGTACTTCGCGGCGGAGGTCGTCCTCAGCGACCTCGGGACGAAGGGCGGGCTGCGCACCGACCCCGACGGCCGCGTCCTCGACGGCTCCGGCGGCCCCATCCCCGGCCTCTACGCCGCGGGCAACACCAGTGCCTCGTTCACCGGGCCCGTCTACCCGGGTCCGGGCGTTCCGATCGGGTCGGCGATGGCGTTCGCCTACCGCGCCGTCCAGGACATCAAGAGGAGCAGCACGTGAGATCGATGGGAAGGGTCGCCGTCGCGGCCGTCACCTGCGCGGCGGCGGCCGGGCTCGCCGCCGTCCCGGCGCAGGCCGCCCCGGCGCACCCCGGCGAGGCGCAGCGCGGCAGGCTGATCGACAGCCGTCCGCTGACGAACCTGGCGGCGCTGCCGAGCGCGTCCGCCAACAGGTTCGTCACCTACGCGTCCGAGGGCGTCGGCGGAAAGCCGATCACCGTGACCGGGACCGTCGCCGTCCCGGAGGGCAAGGCCCCGCGCGGCGGCTGGCCCGTGCTGAGCTGGGCGCACGGGACGACCGGGACCGCCGACAGGTGCGCCCCGTCCGCCGACGCCGCCGGAGGCCCGGTCCGCGACTACCTGTCGATCACCGAGGCGTACCTGGACAAGTGGGTGTCGAACGGCTTCGCCGTCGTCCAGACCGACTACGAGGGCCTCGGCACGCCCGGCGGGCATCCGTACATGAACGGGGCCAGCGAGGCGAACACCCTCGTCGACATCGTCCGCGCCGCCCGCAAGGCCGACCACCGCATCGGGCGCGACTGGTTCGTCGCGGGCCACAGCCAGGGCGGCCAGGCGACGCTGTACACGGCGGCGGCGAACCAGAAGCCCCGCGACCTCCGCCTGAAGGGCGCCGTGGCGATCGCGCCCGGCTCGAACATGAGCCAGACCGCGCAGTACGTCAAGGCGCAGTACCCGGGTGCCGAGATCGCGCTGCCGTTCCTGTTCGTCCTGCTCAACGGCGCGCACGCCGCCGACCCGACGTTCCTGCCCGAGGACCTCCTGACCGACGACGCCGCCGCAGTCGCCAAGGCCGGCCGGACGGACGCCTGCCTCCTCCAGCTCAAGCGGCTCAGCGCGAACCTGCCGCTGACCAACGTGTTCCGCCCCGGCGCCGACCTGACCCGCTTCGAGAACTACTACGACTCGCAGGAGGCGCTCGGCCTGGACATCAAGGTCCCGACGCTGGTCGCCCAGGGCACCGCCGACCGCGAGGTCTCCCCCGCCGCGACGCAGAACATCGTGAACGACCTCTGCAAGCGCTACGGCGCCATCGCCTACCGCACGTTCGACGGCGCCGACCACCGAGGCAGCATCAACGCCTCCTTCGAGGCCGGCCTGCAATTCGCCCAGTCCCTCCGCGACAACGAGACCCCGCCCACCACCTGCTGATCCGCCGGAACCGCGTTCGTCAGGGGGTCTTCGGATGCGGGACGTCCGCCGGCCTGTCGGGTGCCGTACCAGCGGGTTCGGTGTGTGAGAGTGCGGCGAGGAGTTGCAGCTTCTCGTCGGTGTCGCTGCCCTTGTCGGGGTAGTAGACGACGAGGATGACGTCGTCGATGGGGAGTTTGTCGCGGTGGAGCCGTAGTTCACCGACGACGGGGTGGTCGACGGCGCTGGTACCCCCGTCGAGGTCGCGGACGTCGTGCCGGGCCCACAGTGTGCGGAACCGCTGACTGGACAGCGCGAGTTCTCCGACCAGTTCGACGAACCGGGGGTTGTCGACGTCGTCCCCGATGGTGGTGCGGAGAGCGGCGACGAAGTCGGCGGCGGAGTTCGCCCAGTCCTGTTGGAAGGCTTGTTCCTCGGGGTCGAGGAAGAAGGAACGGAGCCGGTTCTGGCCGGGCCGCAGGCGCGGGGAGAACGCGACGGCCATCGGGTTGGAGGCCAGGACGTCGAAGGCGCGGCCTTCGACGAACGCGGGGATCGGAAGGTGGGCGAGGAGCTGGTGCGCCCGTGCCGGTACGCGCTCGGGGCGCTTGCGGCGCGGCGCCCTCGCGCGGACCGCCGCGAGGCCGAGCAGATACGTCCGTTCGACGTCGTCGAGCCGCAGGACGCGCGCGAGTGATTCGAGCACCTGGAGTGAGGGGTTCCGGTCGCGGCCCCGTTCCAGGCGCAGGTAGTAGTCGGGGCTGATCCCCGCGAGCAGCGCGACCTCCTCACGGCGCAGGCCGGGGACGCGGCGGTGGCCGCCGGGCGGGAGCCCCGCCTGCGCCGGGGAGATCAGCTCGCGTCGCGCGCGCAGGTAGCCGCCGAGCCGGTTGCCGGATTCCTCGTCCTTCATGACAACACCGTAAGCCGGTGCGCGCGCCTCAGCGGGGGCCCTGGCAGGACCAGGGAACAGGAGGGCTCTGCCACCCGCGGCGAACGCCGTCAAGACTTGCGGCAGCACTGTTCGAGAAGGACAGCGAGCCCCGCAGAAGGGAAGACGTCATGGATCTCTCCAACCGCACCGTCCTCGTCGTCGGCGGAACCTCCGGCATCGGACGGGAGCTGGCCCGCCGGTTCGCCGCGGCGGGCAGCACCGTGGCCGTCGGCGGCCGCAGCGCGGAGGCACTCGCGGAACTCGCCGGAGAAGGCTTCGGCACCTTCGGCATCGACGTCACCGACGGCGCCTCCGTCGCACGTGCCCGCGACGCCGTCCTCGCCCGGTATCCCGAGCTGGACACCGTGGTGACGATGCCGGGCGTCATGCTCCTGGAGGACCTGCGCGATCCCGCGCACTTCGAGGCGGCGGAGACGACGATCGACACCAACCTGGTCGGCACCATCCGCGTCATCGACGCCTTCACCCCGCACCTGGTCCGGCGCGGCGCCGGCACCTTCATCACCGTCACCTCCGGCATCGCCTTCCTGCCGTTCCCGCCCATGCCCGCCTACGCCGCCTCGAAGGCCGCGGTGCACGCCTACTCCGAGGCCCTGCGCGCACAACTCGACGGGACCGGCGTCGGCGTCGCCGAACTCGTCCCCCCGGCCGTCGCCACGGCGGGCCAGGAGAAGGTGAACCCGCACGCGCTGCCGCTCGACGACTTCGCCACCGAGGTCATGCGGCTGCTGTCAGCGGACCCCACTCCCCGCGAGATCCTCGTGAAGGGGGTCCTCATGCACCGCTGGGCCGAGCGCGACGGCACCTACGACGACCTCGTCGCACAGCGCACCAAGGCCCTGACCATGCTCCCCGGCCGCGAAGGCTGACCCGCGCGGCGGGTCAGACGAGGTTGTCCTCGACCTTGAGGCCGAAGATGCCGCGTCCCCACATGGACAGGGCGTGTTCGACGTCGTTGGCCACGTGGACGCTGCCGGCGTGGGCGTCGCGCCAGGCGCGCTCGATGACGTTGCCGCGGTGGAGGGAGTTGCCGCCCGCGGTCTTGAAGAGGATGTCGATCGCCTCGATGGCGCGCTCGGTGCCGCGGACCTGGTCGCGGCGGGCGCGCAGGCGCAGCTCCATCGGGATCTTCTCGTTGCGGGCCGCGAACTCGTGGATCTCCCGGACGTTCCGATCCGTCTGCAGGATCGCGGCGTCGATCTCGGACGCGGCGCGGGCGACGGCGACCTGGGCGTGCGGGTCCTCGACGAAGCGGCCGCCGCCGAGGCTGAGGCGGATGCGGTCGCGCATCCTCGTCACGTACCGCTCGTGGCAGCCGGCGGCCATGCCGATGACGCTGGCCGTGACGGTGCCCGTGAAGATCGTGCCGAACGGCATGCGGTAGAGGGGGCCGGTGTTGACCTTGCGGCCCGGGTTGCGGAGCTGGGCCTGCTCGAAGTTGCGCATGGCCCGGTGGGACGGGACGAACGCCCCGTCCACGACGATGTCGTCGCTGGCGGTGCCGCGCAGGCCCATCGAGTCCCAGACCCGGCGGATCTCGTAGTCCTCGGCGGGGACGAGCACCGTCATGAAGTCGACCGGGCGGCCCTCCGCGCCGACGACCAGCGCGCCCAGCAGGGCCCACGACGCGAACTCGACGCCGGACGAGAACGACCAGTGGCCGCTGAGCTCGTAGCCGCCCTCGACCGGGGTGAGCCGGCCGATGGGCGAGTAGGACGAGGAGATCAGCGTGTCGGGGCCGGCGCCCCACACCTCCTGCTGCGCCTCGTCCGCGAACAGGCCGAGGTGCCAGGAGTGGACGCCGAGGATCGCGGCGACCCAGCCGGTCGAGCCGCAGGCGCCGGAGACCGCCCGGACGACCTCGTAGAAGGCGACCGGGTCGTCCTCGGCGCCGCCGTACCGGGCGGGCTGCAGCATCCGGAACACGCCGGCGGCGGTCAGCTCGCGGATCGTCTCCGCGGGGATGGCCCCCTTCTCGTCGACGGACCGGGCCCGCTCGGCGATGCCCGGCAGCAGCCCGCGCACGGCTTCCAGGACCTCGTTGCTCATCCCTGCTCCCGTCTTCCCTGATACGGCACTTGCAGGAGACCATGCTGCCGTGTCGCCGCGGGACCGCGCGTCCCGGCCACCGGGACTCGCCGGTCGGGACGGTGACCTGCGACCTAACGTTTGAATCACGCCATCCGTCTCCGAAGGGATGATCTACGTGACCGCAACCGAGTCGGACGCCGTCCGCGCCATCGAGGCGGAGGCGATCGCCCGCCGTTTCGCCCGGGGATGGCACTGCCTCGGCCTGGCCGAGAAGTACCGGGACGGCAAGCCCCACACGATCCACGCGTTCGGGCAGAAGCTCGTGGTCTTCACCGGTGCGGACGGGAAGACGAACGTCCTGGACGGCTACTGCCGGCACATGGGCGGCGACCTCTCCCAGGGCACCGTCAAGGGCAACGAGATCGCCTGCCCGTTCCACGACTGGCGCTGGGGCGGCGACGGGCGCTGCAAGCAGATCCCGTACTCGCGCCGCGTCCCGCTGCGCGCCCGGACCGCCTCGTGGCCGACGATGGAGCAGGACAAGCTGCTGTTCGTCTGGAACGACCCGGAGGGCAAGCAGCCCCCCGCGGACGTGACGATCCCGGTGATCGAGGGCGCGACCCGCGACGACTGGACCGACTGGCGCTGGACGGAGCAGGTGGTCCACACCAACGCCCGCGAGGTCATCGACAACGTCGTCGACATGGCGCACTTCTTCTACATCCACCAGTCGTTCCCGACGTTCTTCAAGAACATCTTCGAGAAGCAGACCGCCACGCAGATCATGAAGGGCGTGACCCGCGAGGACTCCCGCCGGCAGCGCGAGGGGAGCGGCGGCGGGGGCGGGCCGCGGATGCTGGGCAACACCTCCGTCGCGTCCTACCACGGCCCCTCGTTCATGATCGACGAGCTGACGTACCACTACGACGGGTACGACCTGAACTCGGTGCTGATCAACTGCCACTACCCGATCGACGAGAACTCGTTCTCGCTGCACTCGGGGATCATCGTGCAGCACAGCGACAAGCTGCCGGCGGAGGCGGCCGAGGCGACGGCGCAGAAGCTGTCGCAGTTCATCCTGCTCGGCTTCCAGCAGGACGTCGAGATCTGGAAGAACAAGACCCGCATCGACAACCCGCTGCTGTGCGAGGAGGACGGGCCCGTCTACCAGCTGCGCCGCTGGTACCAGCAGTTCTACGTGGACGTCGCCGACGTGCAGCCGGAGATGACCGACCGGTTCGAGTTCGAGATCGACACGACGCGTCCGGTGGAGTCGTGGAAGAAGGAGGTCGAGGAGAACCTCGCCCGCCTGGACGCCGCGGAGACCCCGGCGTGACGTCCCGTCAGGACGAACGCCTCCTGGACGGCCCGCTGCTCCCGGTCGCCTGCCGCCGCTGCGCCGCCCGGGTGCTGGTGCGCAAGTCGAGCTGGGAGCAGACGAGCATCCAGTGGAACGCCGAGGCCAGGGCCGCGTGCGTGGGCATCGAGCACCCGCACGACACCTGCCCGGCGCTGCGCTCGGCGATCCAGGAGGCGGCGCTGACCGGCGCCATCAAGGTGGTCGAGTGAGCGGGCGGCTGGCGGGGCGGGTCGCGGTCGTGACCGGCGCGGGCGACGGCATCGGACGCGGCGTCGCCCGCCGCTTCGCCGCCGAGGGCGCCCGCGTCCTGGTGGCGGAGCTGAACGAGGAGACCGGCGCGAAGACCGCCGCCGAGATCGGGGAGAGCGCCCGGTTCGTCCAGGTGGACGTGACGGACCGGGCCCAGGTCCGCGCCATGGTCGCGACGGCCGTGGAGACGTGGGGCTCGGTGGACGTCCTGGTCAACAACGCCTGGGGCGCCGGGACGGTCGGCCGCGTCGAGACGAAGACCGACGAGCAGCTCGCCCGCGGGTTCGCCATGGGCTACTACGGCCCGCTGTGGGCGATGCAGGCGGCGTTCCCCCACATGAAGGCGGCGGGGTGGGGGCGCGTCATCAACATGTGCTCGCTGAACGGGGTCAACGCCCACATGGGGACCCTGGAGTACAACTCGGCCAAGGAGGCGCTGCGGACGCTGACCCGCACGGCCGCCCGCGAATGGGCGCCGACCGGGGTCGTCGTCAACGCGATCTGCCCCGGCGCCAAGAGCGCGGCGTTCCGGCGGATGGCGGCGGAGCATCCGGAGATCGAGGCCGCCGCCGACCGCGCCAACCCGATGGGCCGCCTCGGCGACCCGGAGACCGACATCGCGCCGGTGGCGGTGTTCCTCGCTTCCGAGGACGCCCGCTACCTGACCGGCAACACCCTGTTCGCGGACGGCGGCTCGCACATCAACGGCGTCGCCTGGACCCCGGACCTGGACGGAGAACAATGATCGACGAGTACGGCCCGTGGGCCGTCATCGCGGGCGGCTCGGAAGGGGTCGGCGCCGCGTTCGCGCACCGCCTCGCCGACGCGGGCCTCAACCTGGTGCTGATCGCCCGCAAGCCCGGCCCGCTGGCGGAGACGGCGGAGGCCGTCCGGGCGAAGGGCGTGGAGGTCCGGACGGTGGAGCTGGACCTCATCTCCCCCGACCCGCTGAAGAAGGTCCGCGAGGTCACCGACGGCCTGGACGTCGGGCTGCTGATCTTCAACGCGGGCGCGAACAGCTACGGCCACGAGTTCGTCTCCGGCGACCTGGACCGCTTCCAGGGCGTCATCGACCTCAACATCACCGCGCAGCTCGCGTTCACGCACCACTTCGGCGCGCTGATGAAGGAGCGCGGCCGGGGCGGCCTGCTGCTGGTCGGGTCGCTCGCCGGGTACATGGGGCAGGCGCAGATCAGCATCTACTCGGCGGTGAAGGCGTTCGGCCGCGTGTTCGCCGAGGGCCTGTGGCTGGAGATGCGCGAGCACGGGGTGGACGTCCTCGAACTCGTCCTCGGCGTGACGCGGACCCCGGCGATGGAACGTGCCGGCCTCAACATGGACATGCCTGGCCTGAACGTCGCCGAACCGGACGACATCGCCCGCGAGGGGCTGGAGCATCTGAAGGACGGCCCGGTCTGGGTCGCGGGCGGCAACTACGAGGCGGCGCAGAAGCGGGCCGGCTTCCCCCGCGACCGGAAGGTCCTGGGCGCCCATCAGGCCATGAAGCGGATGCTCCCGGACCCGTCCTGACCCCGCCCGCGTGCCCGGCTCGGCTCCGTCCTCCTCCCGCGCGGCTTGACCTCAAGCAAAGTCGAGGTCTTAGCGTCTCCCTTGATCGACGATGAAGGGGGAACCACCATGCGTGTTGCGGGATTCACTGAGCCGGGCGGGCCCGAGGTGCTGCGGATCCTGGACGTCCCGAAGCCGGAGACCGGCCCCGGCGACGTCAGGGTCCGGGTCGTGGCGGCCGGGGTGCAGCCGTTCGACCTGGCCGTCCGGGAGGGATGGTCGCCGCCGGGGACGCCGGAGGGCTTTCCGCGCGTCCCCGGCAACGAGTTCGCGGGCGTCGTGGACGAGGTGGGCGCGGGCGTCACCGCCGTCCGGCCGGGAGACGAGGTGCTGGGCAACTGCCGCCTCAACGCCTACGCCGAGTACGTCGTCGTCCCGGCGGAGGCGCTCGCCGCCAAGCCCGCGGGCATGCCGTGGGACGTGGCGGGCGGCTTCCCGGCCGCCGTCATGACCCCGCACATCGCCCTGGCGGAGATGGGCGTCGGGCCGGGCGACACGCTGCTCGTCCACGCCGCGGCGGGCGCGGTCGGGACGGTGGCCGTGCAGCTCGCCCGCATCGCCGGCGCGGCGGTCATCGGCACCGCGAGCGAGGCCAACCACGACTACCTGCGCTCGATCGGCGCGGAGCCCGTCGCCTACGGGGACGGCCTGGAGGACCGCGTGCGGGCCCTCGCCCCGGACGGCGTCGACGCCGCGCTCGACGGCGCCGGCGGCCACGCCCTGGACGTGTCGCTCGCCCTCGTCAAGGACCGCGACCGCGTCATCACACTGGTCGACCACCACCGCGCCGCCGCGCTCGGCGTCCGCACCACCCCGGACAAGCGCTCGGCGTCCAGGGTCGCCGAGGCCGCCCGCTTCTACGGCGAGGGCCGCCTGCGCGTCCACGTCCGTGCCGCGTTCCCGCTGGAACGCGCGGCCGACGCCCACCGCGAGGTCGCCACCGGCCACGGCCGGGGCAAGGTGGTCCTCCTGACCTGAGCGGGACGGGTCAGACGATGCGGGTGCAGAGGGTGCGGCTGCCGAGGTCCCAGGAGACCCTCCGGCCGCCGGACGGGCAGGCGCCGCTGGTGTACGCGGTGACCCGGAGGACGACGTCGTGGCCGCCCGGAGCGGCGTCCCCGCACGGCCACGAGGTCATCAGGTCGCCGTTGCTGACGGAGACCGTGTTCTCCTCCTCGTCCTCCGTGGCCAGGAAGCACTCGCCCGGACGGAACTGCCTGCGCACGCAGAGGACGATCTCGTTCCCCTCCTCGCCATGGCTCCACCACAGTTCCCCGTCCAGGTCGCCGGGGCTCCCGTTCCTGCAGTCGGCGGTGTCGTCGGCCACCTTGTAGACCTTCAGGTAGGCGTCCGAGCGCCCGCAGCCGACCGCGCGCGGCTTGCCCCTGCTCCAGTCGCCGGACTCGTCCTGGTGGGCGTCCAGGCAGTCGCCGGCGGAGATCCTCTGGAACGCCTTGCGCGTGGGGTCGGGGGTGGGAGTGGGGCTGGCGGTGTCGGACTCCTGCGGCACGGGCGTCGGGGTGGGGGGCGTCGTCCGGGGAGTGGTGACCTGGGCTGCGGCGTCGGGGGCGGACGGCGGCTCCCCGCCGTTCCCGATGGCCCAGACGGCGAAGGCGACCAGCAGGACGCCCGCCACCGCGGCGGCGGCCGCGATCATCGGGGCCTTCGGCCGTCCCGGCGGGGCGCCCCGCGGGGCCAGCACCTCGGTCTCCGCCACCCGGGTGGCGATCATCGTGGTGACGGAGTCCGGCAGCGGGGCGCCCTCGACCAGCGCGGAGCAGCGTTCGAGGAACACCTCGGGGCCCGGACGGTCGTCCGGGTCCTTCGCCAGGCCGGACTCGATCAGCGGGAGCAGCGACTCCGGCACGCCGGTCAGGTCGGGCTCCTCGTTGACGACGCGGTAGCCGAGGGCCTCGATCGGGCCCTCCCCGAACGGCCGCCGGCCCGTCGCGGCGAAGGCCAGCACGGCGGCCAGGCAGAACACGTCGCTCGCCGGCCCGACCTCGCGGCCCCGGAGCTGCTCGGGCGACATGAACCCGGGCGTGCCGACCACGGTGGCGCGGGTGGTCTGCGAGGTGGCGTCGAGCGCGCGGGCGATGCCGAAGTCGATGATGCGGGGCCCGTCCTGCGCGAGCAGCACGTTGCCCGGCTTGAGGTCGCGGTGGACGACGCCCCGCTCGTGGATCGCCATCAGCCCCTCGGCCAGCCCGGCGCCGAGCCCCGCGACCGCCTCCTCGGAGAACGCGCCGTGCTCGGCGACGGCCTCGTGCAGCGACGGCCCCGCGATGTACTCGGTCACGAGCCAGGGCGGATCGGCGTCGGCGCGGGCGTCCACCACCTGCACGGTGTGGATGCCCCCGACGCGCCGCACCGCCGCGACCTCCAGCTCGAACCGCCGCCGGAACTGCGCGTCCTCGGCGAGGTACGGGTGGATCACCTTGACCGCGACGGGCCGTCCGCCCTTCGAGCGCCCCAGGTAGACGCGCCCCATCCCGCCCGCCCCGAGCCGCGCCAGCAGCCGGTACCCGCCGACCCGCCTCGGATCGCCCGCCTGCAGCGGCCTCAGTTTCTCCCTGGACACCCGCACGCCCTCCCTTGATCAGAAACGACCTTTCCACAGGAACGGGCCAGGTGTCTGCGGCACCAGACGCCTGCCCGCGCCCCAGGAACGTCCGCCGAGCAACCACCCGGCCCGGCCGCGTGCGTCCCCGGCGAGATCTGCGGCCACGAGCAGAGTGCCCGAACCGCCACACTCCGTTACAGGATGCGGCACAATCAACACCCGTGCGGGACCGAGACCAGAACACTCTGCAAGGCGACTTCGGCGAAGCCTGGCTGGAAGCGGTCGCCGCCGGGTGCGGTCTCCTCCATGGCCGGCCGACCACGGTCGACCTCCAGAAGGCGGATGTGCAACTCGTGTATCCGGGGACTGATCTGGGGACCTACTATCCGACGGTGAACGTGCAGGTCAAGACCACTATCGGACTGAGACAGCTGACGTCCGGCGACTTCGGTCACGATCTAGATCTTGAAACGTACGATGCGCTCCGGCGTACCGACCATGCCGTTGGTAGGGTCCTTGCCGTAATCGGCGTTCCCGGGGAAGGTGAGAACGTGCGCCTTCACGGCGAAGGAACGCTCCTATGCGGTCGCGGAGCATGGATCTCACTTGAGGGCATGGCCCCCTCAAAGAATACGACAAGTCAGGCGATTCGCCTTCCCGCCGCGAATACCCTGGATCGACCAGGGTTGCACAGAATGCTCAAAACACACGGAATTCGGCGCTCGACTCCCGTTCCTTCCATCAATGTCTGGGAGCAGCCGTGAGCCGTTCGAACCCTGCCGCCGGACGAGGGGTCGCCAGAATTCCGGACCTTGCGGCGCTCACGTCCTACCTTACGAACTCCGGTTGGACTGTGGAAGATACCGACGGTCGGACCACCATGTGGCGGCCGCGACGCACAGGTTCACATGACCCGGGTGCACATGACCCGATCCGCGTCGTACTGCCGACAAGCCAGCATGTCCAGGGCTACGACGATCGCATATCCGAAGCCCTTGACGCGCTCTCCTTCGTCGAGCAGCGGCTCCCGAAAGAGATAGCCGATGACATCAGCTTCGGCGGCGCGGACAACGTCGCCGTGCGGCTGACTCCGGATGCTCCTGCGGGCGAGGCACCACTGCTGCTGGCCTATTCCGCGATTTCCGCGCTCAAGAACTTCGTCGTCGCCTCTGCGGCCGCCCTGGACTCCCCCTCACTGGTCCTCCCTCCGAGACGGCCGCAGCGTGCTGAGGCGTATTCCTCCCAGGCGAGGCTGTCCACCCAGTCCGGGAGCTTCATACTGTCGCTGGCCCTGCCTCTGGCGGACATATATTCGGACGAGTCAGGTGACTCGACGCCGCCCGGGCAGGACGCACTGGTCGAGGTTCCGCCACAACCTTTCGGACGGAAGGTGACGAACCGGATGCTGACGGCCACCCGTAAGGCCCGGCAGTTGGCGGAGGAAGTCGGCGAGGGAATCCGGCCGCTCTCCTCCTTCGGCGATTTCACCCCGGACGCCCCCAACGCCACGGAACTCGCGGCATTGAGCTCCTTGGGCGGCCCGGAACATGACATCTATCAGATACGTTTCGCTAAGACTCCATTGTCCGGCGGAGCCGCAGAGCCCGCGCTCCTACGGGTCACCCCCGGGCAGCAGCGAATTCTCGGCGAGGCCGCGGATTATCTACGGACCAGGCAGCCCAGGGCCGGAGTCACGGTCACCGGCCTGATCGTCCGGCTGTTCCGCGAAGGCGGCTTCGGGCAGGGAGAGGCGGTCATCCAGGGCGTGGCCGACGATTCTGGTGAAGCCCGTAGATACCGGGTCGAGCTTGGTGAAATCGACTACAACGAAGCCGTAAGGGCGCACGCACACGGGCTCCATGCCACCGCCACAGGAGACCTGGACATCAGAGGCACTAGGCGGTCTCTTCGAAGGTTGACGTCCTTCGCCGTCATCCCGGGTCTTGACGACGAATCCTGACGTTCGCGCCGTGATCCGGGCGACGCGGGGGTGCTCAGGTGGGTTCGTAGGTGCCGTTGCGGTGTTCGTAGACGGGGTCGGCGGTGTCGCGGGCCGTTTCGCGGAGGGCGCGTTTGACGACCTTGTTGGTGGGGGTGCGGGGCAGGGCGTCCACTATGCGGACGTAGCGGGGCGTCCACTTCGTGCCCAGGTCGGGCTGGGCCTTCAGGAACGCCGCGAAGGACGCCGGGTCGAACGTGCCGCCCTCGGCCAGGGTCACGGCCGCCATCACCTGGTCGCCCACGTGTTCGTCGGGGACGGCGTAGACGGCGACGTCCGTGAAGGGCTCGTAGCGGGACAGGAGGCGTTCCACCGGGGCGGTGGCGAAGTTCTCGCCGTCCACGCGCAGCCAGTCGTCGTCGCGGCCGGCGAAGTACCAGAAGCCGTCGGCGTCGCGGTAGGCGAGGTCGCCCGACCACGTCCAGCCGTTGCGGACGCGTTTCGCCGTCGCCTCGGGGTTGTTGTAGTAGCCCTCGAACTTTCCGGCGCCCTTCGTGTCCACGATCTCGCCGATGGCCTCCTCCGCGTTGAGGAGCGTGCCGTTCTCGTCGAACTCGGCGCGGGGGCATTCCTTGAGCGTGTCCGGGTCGATGACCAGGGTGCCCGCTTCGGCGACGCCGAGGGAACCCGACGGCGTTCCGGGGACGCGGTTCAGCCGGATCTCGCCCTCGCTGGAGCCGTAGGAGTCGATGACCGTGCAGCCGAAGCGGCGGGCGAACTCGGCGATGTCGCGCTCGTTCGCCTCGTTGCCGAAGGCGATGCGGAGGGTGTTGTCGGCGTCGTCCCGCTCCTCCGGGGTGGCGAGGATGTAGTTGAGGGGCTTGCCGACGTAGTTGAAGAACGTGACGCCGTGGCGGCGGACGTCGGGCAGGAAGCCCGAGGCCGAGAACTTCCGGCGGAGGACGATGCGGCCGCCCGTCGCGACGGCGGGTGCGATCCCCGCCATCAGGGCGTTCGAGTGGAACATCGGCATGACGACGTAGAACACGTCGTCGCGGGTGAGGCCGCGCCGGTCGCGCTGCTGGACGGCGATGCGCCCCAGCCTGCCCTGCGTGCAGACGACCGCCTTCGGGGCCGAGGTCGTGCCCGAGGTGAAGACCAGGGAGAAGACCGTGTCCGGGCCGACGGGGGCGGCGGGCGGGGCCGCGGCGGCGGCCAGCCGGTCGCGGTACCCGGGGGTGTCGGCGGTCAGGACCGGGACGTCCGCCAGCCCGTCGAGCAGCGGGGCGCGGGACGTCTCGGTGACCAGCAGCGCGCAGTCGGTGTGGGCGATGTCGCGGGCGAGTTCGGCGCCCCGGCGGGTCGGGTTCAGCTCGACGGCGGGGATCCCGGCGAGCGCGAGGCCCAGCAGCCAGAACAGGTGCTCGGGGCCGTTCTCCAGGAACAGGCCGACGTGGCCGCGCGGGTCGCCGGCGAGCCCGGCGCGGCGCCGGGACTCCGCGACCACCTGGCGCCAGGTCCAGGACGCGTCCTCGAAGTTCAGGCCCGTGCGGTCGTCGTCGGCGCGGGCCGCGACCAGCTCCGCGAAGGCGGCCTCATGGGCCGGACGGTCGTCGCCCAGCACGGCGGTCCTCTCCTGTTCCACGGTCACCACGGTGGTCACCGCGAGCCCGGACCATGATCCACAATCCCACTGAGCGGGACCGGTGACCTCGGATCCGGACCGCACTGTTTACCTCATTCCGGCCCGACATAAAGGCGGAGGGGGATCGTGAGGACGTTTGCGAAGAGCCGCCGTGCCGCCGGGCTCCTCACCGTCGCGGTGCTGGCGACGGCGTGCGCGTGGCCGGGCGACGGCGGCCGGGAGAGGCGCGGGCCTGGCGGTCGCTTGCGGAGATGGAGGACGCGCGGTCCCGGGTCTGGGCGCGGCAGGGGCGAGTGCGGGACGCGGGCCTGTCCGCCGGACGGGCGCAGGCGTACCGGGCGGCGGCCGGCCTGCTTGAGGACGTGCTGATCGACTCGCTCGGCCCGTGGGACGAGTACGAGCGCCAGGTGGGCGGGGGGTGACCTCGCCGGCTAGGCGCGGTGGGGGCGGTTCGTCCAGCCCTGGTCGTCGGCGCGGACGAACCAGCCGGACGCGGCGAGGGTGCCGCCGTCCACCGGGATGGTGTGGCCGGTGACGAAGCGGGCGTCGTCGGACGCCAGGAACGCGACGACGGCGGCGTAGTCGTCGGGTTCGCCGAAGCGGGCCAGCGGGACCCAGGTGTGCTCCAGGCCCTCGTCGTAGCCGCGCCGCATCCACTCGACGGGGGTCTGCTCGGTGTTGGCGAGGTCGGGGGCGATCGCGTTGACGCGGACGCCGTGCCGGCCCACCGCGACGGCGAGGCTGCGGGTGAACGCCGACACGCCCGCGTTGAACGCCGCGTACACCGGGTGCTGCGGGATGCCGCGGAACGCCTCGACCGTCGAGTTGTTGACGATGCTTCCGGAGCGCCGCTCGACCATGCCGGGGAGCAGCGCGTGGGTGAGCTTGAAGACGTGCAGCAGGTTCAGCTCGTAGAGGCGCTGCCACTGGGCGGGCGTGCTGTCCTGGAAGGACGGGGCGGCGGGGCGGAAGTCGCCGACGTTGTTCACCAGGACGTCCACGCGGCCCGGTACCGCCGCCGCCACGTTCGCGATCGTCTCGTCCTCGACGATGTCGCCGACGACGGTGACGCAGCGGCCTCCGGCCTTCTCGATGCCGGCGCGTGCGCGGTCGGCGGCGTCCGCGTCGATGTCGTTGAGGATCACCAGGTCTCCGGCGGCGGCCAGGCGGCGGGAGACCGCCCCGCCGATGCCGAGCGCGCCGCCCGTGACGACGCTGACCCGCGGGGTCTCACTCACCGCGCCACCGCCGGACGGGACGGGTCTCGATCGAGTCGATGCGCTGCTCGCGCCGGGCGATCCGCCACGTCCGGCCGTCCAGGCGGTAGGTGTCGGTGTAGCGGCAGTGCCAGACCAGGTCGGACACCGTGCCGTCCTCGCGCGAGGTCAGGTGGTGCGCCACGCAGGCGATCTCGCCGGTGGCCGTGCCGGGCTCGGGCCCGGCGTCGAACACCTGGCCCGCGAGGGCGTGGAACGTTTCGGGGATGTCGTTCAGCACCGACAGCGTCGCGGTGATCTCCGCACGTCCGGTGAAGGTGCGCACCGGGTCGAGGTCGGCGGGGGCGTCGGGCAGGACGAGCGCCGCGTCCCCGGTGAACAGGGCCGCCATCGCGTCGATCTCGCGGCGGTCCGCGTGGAGCGCGTACCGGGCGACCAGATCGCCGAGGGCGATCTGGTCCGCGACTTCCAGCGTCATGAAAGGCCCAGGCGCTCGGCGCAGGCCGACAGCTCGTCCCGGGCCTCGTTCAGGTCCGTGGTCGGGTTGCCGCGCAGGACGAGGCGGCCCGCGCCGAGCGCGCCGAGCTTCCCGGCCTTCTCCGGCGTGACGGCCGCCAGCGAGTGGCCGAGCGTCAGTTCGAGGGCGTCCGGGTCGCGGTCGCTCTTCTCGGCCTCTTCCCGCATCAGCGCGACGAGCGCCTTGAGCTCGTCGCCGGCGACGCCGAGCGGCTGGAGGCCGTCGCCGTAGCGGCCGGCGCGGCGCGCGGCGGCCTTGGTGTGCCCGCCGACGTGGATCGGCACGCCGCCCGCCTGGACGGGCTTCGGGTAGCTCATCGCACCCTTGAACTGGAAGAACTCACCGTCGTGGGTCGCGCCCTCGGGGGCGGTGTCGGCCCACAGCTCGCGGAGCACCTGGAGCTGCTCGTCGGCGCGGCGGCCGCGCGAGTCGAAGTCGGCGCCGCACGCCTCGACCTCCTCGCGCATCCAGCCCATGCCGACGACCAGCCGCAGCCGTCCGCCGGACAGCGCGTCGATCGTGGCGAGCCGCTTGGCGAGCACGACCGGGTGGTGGTTCGGGAGGACGAGCACGCCGGTGGCGAGCCCGATCCGGGACGTCTGCCCGGCGAGGAAGGCGAGCAGGTCCAGCGGGTCGGGGATGTCCAGGTCGTCGGCCAGCTCCATCTTCCCGGACGTGTCGTACGGGTAGACGCTGGAGTAGGCGCTCGCCACCACCGCGTGCTCCACCGCGCCGACCGACTCGAAGCCGCAGGCTTCGGCGTGCCGGACGTACGCGCCGATCCATGACGGATCGGCGGTGACGCCCGCTGCGACGGGGAGCAGGACGGCGTACTTCATTCAGATACCTCTCAGTTCGAAGATGCGGCGGCGGCCCGTCCGGCGCGGCGGCCGAAGAAGGTGCCGTCGCCGAGGGACGTTCCGCTGATGTAGCCCTCGCCGTGGATGCCGGCGGCCGTGCGTCCCGCGGCGTACAGGCCGGGGATCGGCTCGCCGGAGTGGTTGCGGACCTCGCCGTCCACGGTGGTGTCCAGGCCGCCGAGGGTGAATCCGGCGGCGCCCGTCCCGGCGCCGTGCCTGCCCGCGTCGAAGAACCCGTGGGCCGGGTCGATCGCCGCGAACGGCCCCTTCAGGGGGCGCAGCCACTTGGGGTCCTTGTGGAAGTAGGGGTCCTCGCCCCGCTCCGCGAACCGGTTGTAGGTCTCGACGGTCGCCTCCAGCGAGCCGGGCGGCAGGCCGAGGGACTCCTCCAGCTCGCTGAGGGTCTCCGCCGCGTGCTTCGGGCGGACGCCCCACATGTCGGCCTCGGCGATCTCGTCGTGCCCGGTCTCGTCGATGATCGCCCAGTAGGGGCCGGGCTGGTGCTGGACGGCCTGGTGGCTGAACAGGCCCGGGTAGACGTCCTCGTTGATGAAGCGGCGGCCGAGGCCGTCCACGAGCATGCCCCGGCAGATGACGGCGGGGTTGGCGGTGAGCGCGATCTCCACCGCCGCCATGCGGCGCGTGGCGGCGCCGAGCGCGGTCGCCATCCGGATGCCGGACCCGTCGCTGGTGCCGTCGCTGACCTTGTCGTGCCCGAGCAGCACCGGGGCGTGGTCGGCGAGCATCTCCTCGTTGTCGACGAACCCGCCGGAGGCGAGGACGACGCCCTTGCGCGCCCGGTAGGTCACCGTGTCGGCGAACCTGCGCGCGACGACGCCCGCGACGCGGCCGGCGCCGTCCACGACGAGGTTCGTGGCGTAGGTGTCCTGGTGAGTGACGGCGCCCGCGTCGGCGACGGCCGCGATCAGCTTCTCCATGAGGATCCCGCCGGCGAACATCGGGGTCTCCGGGCGGTGCCCGCGCGGCGCGGGCCGGGCGATCGTGTTGTACGGCCAGGCGTTCTCGCCGAGCCACATCAGGCCGTCCTCGGTGTACGGCATCCAGCCCGGCGCGTCGAACAGGCTCTCCTTGAACGGGACGCCGCGCGCGCGGAACCACTCGAAGTGCTCCACGCTCCCGTCGCAGTACAGCCGCAGCTTCTCCGCGTCGGCGTGCGGGCCGAGCGCCGCCTTGAGGAAGGCGAACATGTCGTCCGGCGTGTCGTCGAAGCCGCACGCCTTCTGCACCCGCGTGCCGCCGCCGAGGTACAGCTCCCCGCCCGACTGGGCGGACGTCCCGCCGGGGCCGCTCGACCGCTCCAGGACGAGCACGTCGGCGCCCGCCGCCGCGGCCTCGTACGCCGCTGCGGCGCCGGCCGCGCCGAAGCCGACCACCAGCACGTCGCACTCGTGGTCGAACTCCACCTCCGCGGCGCCGGCCGGCTCCACCGAGGGCTTCGCCATCGCGGTCAGCCCTTCTCGCGCGGGGCGAACGCGGCCAGCGGCTCGGACCCGGACCAGTCGTGGCCCCAGTAGCTGTCCTTCGTGATCTCTTCGGCGGTGTAGTACGTCTCGTCCACGAGCATGCCCTCGCAGCCGTACTCGACGTCCCAGCCGCCGGGGGCGCGGACGTAGAACGACACCATCTTGTCGTTGGTGTGCCGGCCCAGCGTGGACGAGATGGAGAAGCCCTTCTCCTTGACGCTGTCGAGCGCGATGCCGACCGCGTCGAGGGTGTCGACCTCCACCATCAGGTGGACGAGGCCCGGGTCGCCGTCGTGCGGCGCCGGGCAGATCGCCGCGCTGTGGTGCCGCTGGTTGACGCCCATGAAGCGGATCCGGACCGCGCCGCCGCCGACCTTCATCGAGCCGCGCGGCAGGAACCCGAGGACCTCGTTGTAGAACGTGACCGTCTCGGCGAAGTTCGGGGTGGGCAGGACGACGTGGCCCATGCCCATCGCGCCGGTGACGAACTTCTGCGCGAAGCCGGTGCGGAGCGGGCTGTGGTCGAGCACCGGGCCGAAGAACACCTCGATGGGCGTGCCGCCCGGGTCGGTGAAGGAGATGACCTCCTCCGCGTCGCGCTCGGCGGCCTCCTTGGCGGTCAGCGCCGTCACGGCCGTCCCGGACTTCTCGACGGCCTCGCGGACGGCGGCCAGCGCGAACTGGTCGCGGACCTCCCAGCCGACGGCGAGCACCCGGTCGCTGTCGCCGGGCAGCAGCTGCAGGCGGGACCGGCGCTCGTCCATGCGCAGGTACAGGCCGTCGGGGTCCGGGCCGCTGCCCTCGGCGAAGCCGAGCCCGTCGAGGGCGAACTCGCGCCAGCGGTCGATGTGGCGGGTCTGGACCTTGAGATAACCCAGCCCTCGGATCTGCGTCACTGTCCTCGGTCCCTTCGATGTCGCGGTCCGCGCGGCGGCGGTCCATGCTCAACCTGCCAAACCGCGTCGTCCGCCGCCGGGGCCTTCCCGCTGAGTGAGAGTCGCGGGACGGGCCGGGCCCGGTGACCGGTGTCATCGTGGGATGACAGCAACGAGACCGGTCGCGCTGGTGACGGGGGCGAGCCGCGGCATCGGCCGGCGGACGGCCCTGGCGCTGGCCGCCGCCGGGTACGACGTCGCCTTCACCGCGCGCACCGTGGAGGAGGGCCGGGGCCGGATCCCGCCGCGGCACGGGACGGCGGCGGCGATCCCCGTCCCCGGAAGCCTGGACAGGACGCGGGCGGAGGTCGAGGCGCTCGGCGCGCGGGCGCTGCCCGTCCGGATGGACCTGCTCGACCGGGCGAGCGTGCGGGCCGCGGCGGCGACCGTGCTGGGCGCGTGGGGGCGTGTCGACGTCCTGGTCAACAACGCGGTCGCGCACATCGCGGGCGCCCACGAGCGGTTCCTCGACCTCGACGTGGACGTGGCCGAGCGGACGGTCACCGGCAACTACCTGAACCAGATCGTCCTGCTCCAGGCCGTCCTCCCCGCGATGCTGGAGCGGGGCGGCGGGACGATCGTGAACCTGTGCTCGGGGTCGGCGACCAGCGATCCGCCCGCGCCGCCCGGCGAGGGCGGCTGGGGGGTGGCGTACTCGGCGTCCAAGGCGGCGTTCGGACGGCTCGCGGGCGCGGTCAACGCCGAGTACCTGGGGCGCGGGATCCGGGCGTTCAACCTCGACCCCGGCTTCGTGGTCACGGACGCGGGCGCGGCGCGCGGCGGCGTCGGCGCCATCGCGGGCAAGGGCTTCGAGCCGACCCCCGAGGAGGCCCCCGCGGCAGCCGTGGCCTGGCTGGTCACCCACCCGGAAGCGGAGAAGTTCCTAGGCCGCGTGATCTGGACGCCCAAACTCGTCGAAGACCGCGACCTGCTCCGTTGAGTTGCGGCGTGTTGTTGTTATGGAGGCGCTCATAACAACAACACGCCGCAGGTCAACGAAGCCCGGGGGTTAGATCATGGAGCGCATCGGGCCCTGGGGGGGCTCTATGTCCAGGTCCGTTAGGGCGCTCACGTGGTAGACGGAGCCTGGGACGTGGATCGCGTGGGCCAGGCCGACGTGCGCGTCGCGCCAGAACCGCTGGATCGGGTTGTCGGTGCGCATCGCGTTGCCGCCGGAGCGGACCACGATCTCGTTCATCGCCTGCGCGGCCCGCCACGCGGCGCGCACCTGGGTGCGGCGGCCGGCGGCGCGCTCGGCGAACGTCGGGACGTGCCCGGCGGCGACCTGGTCGTACATGCGCGAGCAGTTGTCGAGCAGCGCCGTCCGGGACGCCTTGATCTCCTCGGCGGCCTCGCTGATCGCGTACAGCACGTACGGGTCGTCCTTGATCTTGGTGCCGGTGATCTGGACGCGGTTGCGCTGGTAGGCGAGGTGGTGGTGCAGCGCGCCCTCGGCGATGCCGATCACCGCGGCGGTGATGCCGAGCGGGAACACGCAGGAGAACGGCATCAGGTAGGACGGGTTGGTCAGCCCGGCCTCGCGCGGCGCGGAGCCGTCCACGACCTTGGAGTACTCCAGCGTCCGGTACGTGGGGACGAAGGCGTCCTTGACGATGACGTCCTTGCTGCCGGTGCCCTTGAGCCCGGCGACGTCCCACGAGTCCTGGACGATCTCGTAGTCGGAGCGGGGCAGGATCAGGTGCAGCGACTGCGGCGGCATCGCCATCTTGCCGTCGGCGTCGCCCAGCATCCCGCCGAGGAAGATCCAGTCGCAGTGGTCGGTGCCGGACGAGAACTGCCAGCGGCCGTTGAAGACGTAGCCGCCGTCGACCGGGCGGGCGATGCCCATCGGCGCGTACGGGGACGCGATCCACGTGTCGGGGTCCTCGCCCCAGATCTCCTCGCGCACCTTCGGGTCGGCGTAGGCCATCTCCCACGGGTGGACGCCGACGATGCCGGCGATCCAGCCGGTGGAGCCGTCCAGGGACGCGATCCCCATCACCGTCTCGGCGAACTCGCGGGGGTGGACCTCCAGGCCGCCGTACTCCTCCGGCTGGAGCAGCCGGATCGCGCCGGACTCCCGCAGGATCGACGCGGCCTTGTCGTCCAGCCGGCCGAGGGCCTCGTTGGCCGGGCCCAGCTCGCGGATCTGCTCCGCCCTCTCCATGATCGTGTCAAGCACGCGGTTCGCCATCGCCTGTCTCCCGTGATGTGGTTCAGCCGTCGTAGGTGATCTTCAGCCGGTCGGTGACCGGCCTCGCCTGACAGGCGAGGATGAGGCCGTCGGCGAGATCCTGCTCGTCGAGGACCGTGTTGGCGTCCAGGGTGACCTCGCCCTCCAGCCGGATGCAGGCGCAGGCGGAGCAGTTGCCCTCCCGGCAGGAGAACGGGGCGTCCACGCCGGCGCGCAGCAGCGCGTCGAGGAGCCGCTCGGACTTCGGCCAGGGGACGGTCTGCGTCTCGCCGTCCATCTCGACCTCGATCTCGCCGGCGTCCCCGGTGTCCTCGGCCGCCTCGGGCGTCTCGAACGGGTCGCCCTCCAGCGAGAAGAAGCGCTCGACGTGGACGCGCATGCCGAGGTCGGTGAACGCGCCCGTGACCATGTCCATGAAGACCTCGGGCCCGCACACGAACGCCTGCCGCCCGGTGTAGGGGCCGGCCAGGGACCGCAGGACGGCCGGCGTCGGCAGGCCCTGCACCGACTCCAGCAGGTGGACGACCGTGAGCCGGTCGGGGTGCCGCTCGGTCAGCGCGCGCAGCTCGTCCGCGAAGATCACCGACCGTTCGTCCCGGTTCGCGTAGAGCAGCGTCACCTTGCCGCTCCCGCCCGCCAGGCACGACTTCAGGATCGACATCACCGGGGTGACGCCGCTGCCGCCCGCGACGAGCAGGAGGTCGTCGTCCAGCGAGGACGGCGTGAACGTGCCCGCCGGGCGCAGCACCTCCAGCACGTCGCCGGCCGTGATGTTGTCGCAGATCCAGTTGGACCCGAGGCCGCCCGCGACCCGCTTGACCGTGACCTTCAGCCGGTCCTCGGTGAGCGGCGAGCTGCACAGCGAGTAGCAGCGCGCCGCCCAGCCGTCCCCTGCCGGGACCCGGACGGTGAGGAACTGCCCGGGGCGGTAGGCGAACCGGTCCCGGTCGCCCTCGGCGGGTTCGAGGACGAGGGAATGCGCGTCGGCCGTCTCGCGGACGACCTCCACGACCCGCGCCTTCAGTGCCGTCATGACCGTTCAGTGGCCTTTCCAGCCGCGTGCCGCGCGGCGATGTAGCCGAACACGATGGACGGGCCGATCGTGGCGCCCGGCCCCGCGTACTCGTTGCCCATGACCGAGGCCGACGAGTTGCCCGTCACGTAGAGGCCGTCGATGGCCGTGCCGTCCCCGCGCAGGACGCGGGCGTGCTCGTCCGCCGTGAGGCCGCCCTTGGTGCCGAGGTCGCCGACCTCCAGCCGGAACGCGTAGTAGGGCGCCGTCTCCAGCGGGTCGAGGTTCGGGTTCTTCAGGTTGGGGTCGCCGTAGTAGCGGTCGTAGGCGGAGTCGCCGCGGCCGAACTCGGGGTCCTTGCCCGCGCGGGCGTACCCGTTGAACGTCTGGACGGTCTCGGCCAGCGCGTCCGCCGGGACGCCGATCTTGCCCGCGAGCTCCGCGAGCGAGTCCGCCTTGAACGCGATGCCCGCGTCGTAGAACGCCTTCGGGATCGGCGCGCCCGGCAGGATCTGCGCGAACGGGTAGCGGGCGCGGGACTTCGCGTCCATCACGAACCAGGCCGGGACGTGCCCGCCCTCGATCTGGTCGTGGACGAAGTTGACGTAGGGGGCGGCCTCGTTGGTGAACCGCCTCCCGTCCTGGGACACGATGACCTGCCGCGGGATGGCGCGCTCGGAGACCAGCGGGATCACCGCGCCGGCCGGGTGCCGGACGGCGGGCATCCACCAGGCGTCGTCCATGAAGTCCAGCGCCGCGCCGAGGGCCTCGCCGGCGCGGATGCCGTCGCCGGTGTTCTCGCGGGCGCCCATCGCGAAGTCCTCCTGCCCTCCCTTGGGCAGGTACCTGTCGCGCATGTCCTGGTTGTGGTCGAAGCCGCCGGTCGCGAGGAGGACGCCCTTGCGGGCGCGGATGCGCATCGTCCCGCCGTCGCGCTGCGCCGCGACGACGCCGACGACGCGGCCGCTCTCGTCGGTGACCAGCTCGGTCATGGCGGTCTTCAGCCAGAGCGGGATCCCGGCGTCCTTCAGCGCCATCCGCAGCCGGGCGACGAGGGCCCGGCCGCCGGTCGACATGTGCCGGCGGCGGACCATGTTGGACGAGACCCGCCACGCCGCGACCAGCGACGCGCGCCGGCCGGCCCAGGTGCGCTTGGCCATCGCGAGGTCGTGGTAGTCCTTCGCGGTGATCCACAGGCCCAGCGGGCCCTTCATGTTGTTCGCCCGCTGGTACTGCTCGTCGTCGCCGAGCTTGCGGGTGTCGAACGGCACGGCCTCGATGGAGCGGCCGAGCGGGCGGCCGCCCTCCAGCTCGGGGTGGTAGTCGGCGTAGCCCTTCGTCCAGAAGAACTTCACCCACTTGCTCCTGCCGATGAGCTCCATCGCGGCGGGGCCGTTGTCGACGTAGGCGTCGAGCCGCGCGGCGGGGACGCGTCCCTCGGTGAGGAGGTCCAGGTAGCGGCGGACGGACTCGCGGCTGTCGTCGTGGCCGCGCGCCTTCAGCGTCGGGTTGTTCGGGATCCAGACGCCGCCCCCCGACAGCGCCGTGGACCCGCCGAACTTCTTGCCCTTCTCCACGATCAGCGCGGACAGCCCGGCGTCGTGGGCGGTCAGCGCCGCCGTCATCCCGCCGCCGCCGCTGCCGACGATGACGAGGTCGTACTCGTGGTCCCATGCGGGGGCGGCGTCGCTCATCCCTGCTCCTCGGTGGTCAGGAAGGCGAGGACGGCGCTCTCCCACGCGGCCTTCTGCTCGATCATCACCCAGTGCCCGCAGTTCGGGAAGATGTTCACCTGGACGTCGGGGATCGTCCGCATCGGGACGAGCGCCATGTCGACCGGGCTGACCCGGTCGTCCCGTCCCCAGGTGATCAGGGTCTTGGCCTTGAGCTTGTGGAGCATCGCCCAGTAGGGCGGCTCGTCGGACGCGGCCATCGCCTTGCCGCGGGCCGCCATCGCCTTCGACCCGTACATGCGGCGGGCGCTGGCGAGCGTGTCGGGGTCGGTGGCCTGCTGCCAGCGCTCCTCGATCAGCTCCTCCGTGACGACCTTCGGGTTGTAGACCATGGAGTTCAGCCACCGGATCAGGCCCTCGCGGGTCGGGTCGTCCGTGAACTCCGCGAGCAGCTTGATGCCCTCGCCGGGCGCCGGGCTGAAGATGTTCCGGCCGATGCCGCCGATCGTGACCAGGCGGCCGACGCGCTCGGGGTGCTTCAGCGCCACCTGGGTGGCGATGATGCCGCCCATCGAGTTCCCGATCACGTCGACCCGGTCGAGGCCGAGGCCGTCCAGGAAGCGGACGACGGCGCCGCCGGCGGCCGTCATCGGGTGCTCGTCGGTCGGGTCGCTGACCCCGAACCCGGGGAACTCCAGGACCAGGCACCGGAAGTGCTCGGCGAACCGGGCGAGGTTGCCGCGGTAGTTCCGCCAGCCCGTCACGCCGGGACCGGACCCGTGCAGCAGCAGCAGGGGCGGGCCTTCGCCCGCCTCGTGGTAGCGCAGGACGCCCTGGTCGGTGGCGAGCTCGCGCAACGTCGACTCGTAGGTCAGCTCCGCAGGCATGATCTCCCAGTCCTTCGACGGTGGCTTGACGGGAACGTAATTCTGGTCGGTGCAAGGTCACCCGGCTGATCCCGATCAGCGGGACGCGGGTCTCGGCGGGGCCGTCCGGGGCCGGTTCGCCGCGCGCTTCCACTCAACGGGATCGGTGCGCGCCGGCCTCGCGGGGCATGCCTACGTTTCAGGCACACCGGCCCCTTGACCGGCGAACGCCCACCCTGCTTATTGGACATTGCCGCTTATTGGGCATTGTTGTTGGACATGTTGGTGTTGAACAGGACGTCGTCGAACCGTGACCGCGTCCCGTACAGAGCCCCGAGGTGAACAGATGCCAGCCGAGCCAGCGCTCACCGCAGACACCGGCCGCACGCCCTCCGACGCGGCGCCCGACCCGGCGGACTTCCGGAAGGCCATGGCGGAGTTCGCCACGGGCGTGACCGTGGTCACCGCCCTGGACGGCGGCGAGCCCGTCGGCTTCGCCTGCCAGTCGTTCGCGTCGGTGTCCCTGGAGCCGCCGCTGATCCTCTTCTGCGCGGACAAGCGCGGCAAGTCCTGGCCGCGGATCCGCTCGGCCGGGCGGTTCTGCGTCAACGTGCTCGGCGAGGAGCAGCGCGAGCTGTGCGAGCGCTTCGGCTCCAGCCGGGGCGCGAAGTTCGACGAGCTGGACTGGGACGTCTCGCAGTGGGGCACCCCCCGGCTGCCGGACGTCCTGCTCGCCGTCCACGCGGTCGTGCACGACGTGCACGAGGCCGGCGACCACGAGATCGTGCTCGGCCGGGTCCTGGAGGTCGAGCGGCACGAGGTCCGGCACGGCGTCTGGCGGCGTCCGATGGTGTTCTTCCGCAGCCGGTTCGGGGTCGGCGAGCCGGACGCGCCGATCGCCCCGGACCCGTGGGGCCTGGGCGACCGCTGGGGCTGGGGCTGAACCCTCGCCCCCGTCCGGACGCCGGGTCACATCCAGTCGCCGCGGCCGTCGACGGCGAGCAGCCGGTTCATCGTCTCCGGCGACCACGACGACTCGTCGCCGTGGCGCGGGGCGACGCGCCGGCCGCGCGGCCGGCCGGTGCCGGGCGCCGAGCCGGGGAAGAGGATCTGCGCGGTCTCGCGGGCGGCGGTGACCACCAGCGGGGCGACGTTCTCCAGCGGCGTGCGGACGTCGCCGACCAGGGAGATGCCGGCGACCGGCCCCTCGGCACTGCGGATCGCGGCCGCCACGCAGGCGATGCCGGGGAACGACTCGCCGCGCTCGAACGCCAGGCCGCGGCGCTGCCGGATGCGGTGCAGCTCCTGGTGCAGCGTGCCCAGCTCGCCGATGGTGCGGCTGGTGAACCGGCTGATGTTCTCGCCGAGCAGCGCGTCCACCTGCTCGGGCTCCAGCCACGCCAGCATCGCCTTGCCGAGCGCGGTGCAGTGCGCCGGGGCGCGCCCGCCGACCCGCGACGGCACGGACGCGGCGAGCCGCCCGCCGAGCTTGTCCAGGTAGAAGACCTCGGCGCCGTCCAGCACGGCGAGGTGCGCGATGAGCCCGGTGGTGATCTGCAGCTCGTGCAGCAGCGGCGCCGCCGCCTCGCGGATCTTGCCGTGCCCGCCGTCCTGCCCGCCGAGGCCGAGGGCGCGCTGCCCGAGGCCGTAGCCGAACGAGTGGTGCGCGAGCCAGCGCTGCCGGACGAGCTGGTCCAGGATCCGGTGCGCGGTCGAGCGCGGCAGCCGGGTGCGGCGGGCCACGTCCTCCAGCGTCAGCCGGGCGGTGGGCCCGTTGAACGCGTCCAGGATCAGCGTCATCCGCTCGATCATCGACGGCGGCGACTCCCGCCGCACGCTCGCCGTCATGGCCTCCGGCGTCGCTGCCTCGCGCATCATCGCCTCGGTCATCGCACCTCCCAAGGGCCCGACTGAAATGAATTCTTGTTACCTGGAATGTAGCAACCGCTTGCTGGTAAGGGAAGAGGGGGCGTATGGCCAGGTCAGCGGAGTCTAGGATGCGAGAACCAGTAGCTGGGACGCCCCGGGCACCGTGATAGAACGTTTTCCTGCCGAGGAGGGGAGCAACGATGCGAGTCGGTATCGTCACACCGGTGGTGGCGCAGCCGCCGCCCGGCAACGCCGCGTGGGAGCGGGACGCGGGCATCGAGGAGATCGCGCGGATCGCCGAGACGGCCGACCGGCTCGGCTACCACCACGTCACCTGCAGCGAGCACGTCGCCGTCCCTACCGAGGCGGCCGAGCAGCGCGGCGGCGTCTACTGGGACCCGCTCGCCACCTTCGGCTACCTCGCCGCCCGGACGTCCCGCGTCCGGCTCGCCACGCAGGTCCTCGTGCTCGGCTACCACCACCCCCTCGCGATCGCCAAGCGGTACGGGACGCTCGACCGGATCAGCGGCGGCCGCCTCACGCTGGGGCTCGGCGTCGGCAGCCTGGCGGAGGAGTTCGACCTGCTCGGCGCCGAGTTCGCGGGCCGCGGCGCCCGCGCCGACGACGCCCTCGCCGCCCTCCGCGCCTCGCTGGGCCGCCGCGTCCCCGAGCACCACGGGCCGCACTACGACTTCTCGGGGCTGGTCGTGGAGCCGCACGCCGTCCAGGAGCGGGTCCCGCTGTGGATCGGCGGCCGCTCCGCCCGCTCCCTGCGGCGCGCCCTGACCGCCGACGGCTGGGTCCCGTTCGGCCTGCCGCTGCGCACGCTCGCCAAGATGCTCGCCGAGGCAGGCCCGCCGGCCGGCTTCGACGTGGTCCTGGCCCCGTCCCGTCCCCTGGACCCCCTGGCGGACCCGGAGGGCGCGGGCGCCGCGCTCACCAGACTCCGCGAGGCGGGCGCGACGATCGCGGGCGTCAAGTTCGCGTCATCGTCCCCCGCGCACTACTGCGACCAGCTCGCCGCCCTGCGCGACCTCGCCGACGACTACGCGCTGACCTTCGAGGAGAAGCTGTGACCGTCGAATCCCGCCTGGCCGCCCTGGAGGACCGGCTCCGCGCCCTGGAGGACGAGCGGGACATCACCCGGCTGATCCTCTCCTACGGCCCCCTCGTCGACAGCGGCTGCGCCGCCGACGTCGCCGCCCTCTGGGAGCCCGGCGGCGTGTACGACGTGGACGAGATCCTGATGACCGGGCGGCCGGAGATCGACGCCATGGTCCGCTCGGCGAACCACCAGCGGTGGATCGCCGGCGGCTGCGCCCACTTCGTCGGCCCGCCGCACGTCACCCTCGACGGCGACGAGGCCACCGCCGTCGGCTACACCCTCATGATCGTCAACAAGGACGGCTTCACGCTGCGCCGCGCCACCGCCAACCACTGGCGCCTGCGCCGCACGGAGTCCGGCTGGCGCGCCGTCGACCGCACCAACCGGGTCCTGGACGGCCGCGCGGAGTCCCCCGACCTGCTGGCCTCCCACTTCCCCGGCGCCGTCCGCCACTGACGCGTCCGCCGTAGAGAGGCGGATTCCGCGCCGGTCGGCGGCGCGGGCGAACCTTCCCGCGGCCGACCGACCGACCGAGCGGAGGCGCGGCAGGCGTCAGCGGGGAGGGCCGCCGCCGAACCACTCGCCCGCGGCGGGGCGCCGCTCGGCCGGGCCGGGGATGTCGGCGGGCCCGGACGGCGGGGCGTGGCGGTGGGCCTCCACGCGCTCCTGGAGCGCGGCCTCGATCCGCATCTCGTCCTCGCTCGGCGCCATCGCGATGATGATCAGCAGGAGGGTCGCGACCGCGCCGACCCCGCCGACGAGCGGCAGCAGGAAGTCGGCCGGCCGGACGCCGGACGGGGCCGCGTCGTGCGCGTCCCCGTGCAGGTGGATGCGCATGGCGGCCATGCCGACGTAGTGCATGCCGGTCACCGCGACGCCCATGATCAGCGCGGCGCCGGCGGTGGCCGGCAGGCCGCGCACCTTGAGCGCGAACCAGAGCGCCGCCGTGGCCGCCACCAGGGCGATCACCACCGACAGCGCCACGAGGCCGGGCTGGTAGCCGACGTCGGCGGACATGTTCATGGCCGTCATGCCCATGTAGTGCATGCTCGCCACGCCGATGCCGGTGAGCACGCCGCCCGTGACGACGGCCGGGGTGCCGGTCCCGGCGAAGCCGACGATGAACAGCCCGATCCCGACGACGACGACCGCGACGGCGCAGCTCAGCAGGGTGAGCGGCACGTCGTAGCGGATCTCGGCGTGCTGGACGCTGAAGCCGAGCATCGCGATGAAGTGCATGACCCAGATGCCGGTGCCGCCGATCGACAGCGCGGCGAGGCCCAGCCAGGACGCCCGGGAGCGGCCACTCGACGCCCGCGCCCGCGCCGTGCACAGCAGCCCGAGCAGCGAACCGACGAAGGACATGGCGTACGCGACCGTCGGCGTCAGCAGGCCGTAGGAGAAGTGGTGGACTTCGGTCATGCGGTTCCCCCGGAACGGTCCAAGTGAGACCGCCGCATCATCCCATGACGATCAGCGCAGATCGCACCAAACCACACAAAAGAACCGAGCGTGATTCTGTCCTCTACCGGACGAATCGCTCCCCGGAGGGTACGCCTCAGGGCGTGACGGCCATCGCGGCGAGGACCCTGGCGGCCAGATCCCGGTCGCCGGTGACGCGGACGGCGGCCTCACCCGGAGTGCAGCGACCGGCGGTCAGCCGGACGTAGTCCTCCCAGTCCATGGCCAGCTCGGCGGTCGGGGTTCCGCCGGACGCGCGGCGGCCCCGTCCGTCCTCCCCGACCTCGACGGCCGCGTGGAAGTCGGGCGGACCGGAGATCGCGAACGCGACGGACTCCCCCGGCGCGGCCTTCGCGCGGCGGGCGACCACGATGGGCAGCGCCCCGCCGAAGAGGTCCCAGAAGCAGTGCGCGGCCGGGGCGTCCAGGTTGCCGGGGCGGCCGACGGCGCGGCGGACGTCCTGCTCGTGCGTCCAGCAGTCCATGGCGCGGACCTTCATCAGGCGCGAGTAGGGGCCGTCCCGGCCGTCCGGCATCGTGACGACGCGGTCGGGGTCGAGGGTGGGGAGCTGCGCGAGGCGGCGCTCCAGGGCGTCCGCGAGCTCCGCCGCCACGGCCGGGCCCGGGACGGAGCGGCGCAGGTGCACCGCCGCCTCCAGGGCCCGGCCGAAGTCGTTGCGGAGGTGCGCGAAGTCGGGGACGTCGATGTCGGGCGAGGGATCGCCGAGGAGATCGAGCTCGATCCCCACCAGGTGGGACAGCTGGTCCTTGACCGTCCACCCCGGGCATTCGGTCGGCCGGTCCCAGTCGTCCGCGCCGAGCGTCCCGGCGAGCTGGAGGACCGACCGCACCGTCTGCTCATAGGCGCCGACATTGGCGCGCATCTCCTCGTTCATCCCCCGGAGCCTACGCTCCGAGCGCGCTGCCGATAATGGCGGCGTAGGCGGCCTCGCCGCGGGCGTTCGGGTGGAGGGGGGCGGCCGGGTTGAGGGGGACGTAGCCCTCGATCCAGCGCTTGGACGCGGACTGGCAGGCATCGTGGCCGGCGCTGGCCGGGACGAGGTCGATGTAGGTGGCGCCGTGGGCGGCGGCCTGGTCGCGGATGACGCCGTTCATGGCGTTGACGGCGCCCTGGAGGAAGTTGGCGTCGGTGGGCAGGACGGGCTGGACGGGCCAGCAGCCGTTCGGCTTGATGTAGAGGCCGTATCCGGTCAGGACGATGCGGGCCTTCGGGGAGCGGGCGCGGATGCCGTCCAGGACGGCGCTGAGGCTCGGGCCCAGGTCGCGGGTCTTCTGGGCGACCTCGGCCTCGAACTCGCCCTTGCAGGGGGTGGCGGTGGGGTCGAGGTTGATGCAGTCCTCGGCGATGCCGACGAGGCCGACGTCGTTGCCGCCGATGGTGAGGGTGACGAGGTCGGTCGAGGCGGTGAGGGCGTTGAACTGGGGCGGGACGGTGCCGGTGTCGACGCCGGCGACGCTGGTGCTCTGCGACTCCGTCATGTGCTTCGTCCTGGCGCCGCTGCAGGTCACGTCGTGGAGGTCGGCGTCCAGCGCGCCGGCGAGCTCGTGCGCGTAGTTGTGGGTCGAGCGGCCGCACCCGATCGGGCCGGTGATGTCCGGGATGAGCGGCCCGGAGGCCATCGAGTCGCCGAGGGCGACGTACTCCGCCCCGGCCTCCACGAGCGGGGCCGCGTGGGCCGGGGTGGCGGCCAGGGCCGTCCCCGCGATCACCAGCGCGCCGACCATGCCGTGCAACAGACGCTTCATGCCAACTCCCGGCGTCATGGACGATGTCGCCGTGATCGTCCAGAATTTGGACAGACCGTTCAATTGGCGTGAAAACAGACTCTTGCGGGAGCGGTTGTGGCGCGGGACAACAACTTGCCGGCACCGGGGACGCGGGCACACGAGACACGGACACCAAAGACGGGGACACGAGAGGCGGGGGTAAACGAGACCCGGGCACGCGAGGCGCGTGCGCTGTGCGTCGCCGGACGGCCGATGGCGGCGCACCTGCGGGCCGGCGCGCCGGGGCTGACCCGGCGCGTCGTCGCGCGGCTGCTGGCGGAGCTGCCCGTGTACGCCGACCTGCCGCAGGAGGAGGTCGCCGGGGACGTGGCCGAGATCGTCCAGCACAGCCTGCGGCAGTTCGCGGACGTCCTGGAGCGGCGCCGCCCCGCGCTGCCGGACGAGTTCGGCCGGCAGCGCGACTCGGCGGCGCTGCGGGCCGAGGAGGGCGTGCCGCTGGACGCGATCCTCGCCGCGTACCAGATCGGCGCGGCGATGGCGTGGGACGAGCTGGCGGCGGGGGCCGAGCCGTCCGACCTGCCCGCGTTCCAGGAGGCCCTCGGCTACTTCCTGGACTTCCAGCGGCTGCTGATCTCGGCGGTCAGCGCCGCCTACCTGGAGGTGCGGCAGATCCTCGACAGCCAGGAGCACGGCGGGCGGCACGCGCTGATGACCGCGCTGCTGGCCGGGGAGATCGGCGGGCACCGCCCGGCGCCCCGCTACGCCGTCCTGACGCTGGCGTTCGCCCCGCATCCGGACGAGGCGGGCGGGGGGCGGCGGGCCCGGATCGCGACCCGGCGCAAGATCCGCCGGGTGCGGACCGTCCTGGACGAGATCGCCGACGAGCCCGCGCTCACCGCCCTGGACGCCTCCGGCGGGACGGCCCTGCTGCCCTTCTCCGCCGGCTGGGACGTCCTGCACGACCTGGTGGCGCGGGCGGCGAAGGGCGCCGACACGCAGGTCACGGCAGCGGCGGAGATCACCGGCCCGGCCGGGATCCCCGCCGCCGCCGCGCGCACCGCCGAGATCATGGACCTGGTCCGCCGGGCGGGCCGCCCGGCCGGGCTGTACCGGCTCGCGGACGTGCTGCTCGACTACCAGCTCAGCCGGCCGAGCGGCGCGCTCGCCGGGCTCGCCGCCCTGCTGGCGCCGCTCGACCGCAAGCCGGAGCTGCTCCGCACGCTGGAGCGGTACCTGGACGCCGGCCTGGACCGGCGGACGACGGGCGCGGCGCTGCACGTCCACCCGAACACGGTGGCCTACCGCGTCCGCCGGATCAGCGCGCTGACCGGGCTCGACCCCGCCCGGCCGCGCGACCTCCAGCTACTGCACGCGGCGCTGGTGGCGCGCCGCACGCTGCCCTAGCGTCACCGCCCGGGCCACCGCGTGTCGAGGATGTCGAACTCGTGCGGCAGCCGCAGCGAGTAGCGGATCTTGTCGTTGACCTTGAACGGCGTCCACAGCGGCTGCTCGTACAGCTCGTGGACGTCGCACCGGCCGGTGTTCGAGCCGGCGGCGTCCAGCAGCGCGTTGACCGCCTGCCGGCCGCCCTGGTTGGCGCCCTCCATCGTGGTGACGTTGATCGGCGTCTTCACCCAGTCCCCGGCCAGGAACAGGTTTGGGATCTTGGTCTTGGACGTCGGCCGCAGCCGCCACGAGCCGGGCTGCTGGATGAACAGCGGGGTGTCGTTGGTGACGCCGCCGCCGCCGTTCGGGACGATCGCCGGGTCGAGGAACCAGGAGTGCAGGTCGGCGTCGGTGACCTGCACCTGCCCGTTGTCGTTGAGGTGGGCCTTGATCTGCTTCCACGCCTCGGCGGCGATCTCGGCGGGCAGGCAGTCCGCCGCCCGCTTGTTGTTGAACGTGCCGGGGGTGAACCAGTCGGAGATGATCGACGACAGGCAGTCCTGGACGGTGCCGTCGCCGTAGGTGGAGAAGTCGCGCTTCCAGAACTGCTCCTGGCTGATGGATGTGACCGCCCACGTCGAGTCGCCGTAGTTCACGTGGCCGGCGGCGAGCGGCAGCTTCTTCTTGAGGAAGAACTGGAGCCCGGTCATCCAGTCGGTGCGCAGGGCCTTGATCCCCGCGAGCGACGGGTCAGCGTTCAGGACGGCGGTGCTGAGCAGCCCCGCGACCCGCTCGCACGGCATCGCGACGACGAACCAGTCGGCGGAGACGGCCGATCTGCCCTTGATCCCGGCGGAGGTGATCTTCCCGCCCGAGACGGTGAGCGAGTCGACCTCGTATCCCACGTTGAACTTGACGCCGAGGTCGCGCAGGTGCGCGATCCACGGGTCGAGCCACATCTCGGACGTGGAGCCGTTCAGCACCCGGTCGACCGACCCGCCGGGCTCGTTGCCCAGCCCGATGATGCTCCAGACGGTGGCCTCGCCGACCATCGCGATGGAGTGGGTGCTCGCGTCCTTGGACTTGGTGGCGGCGAGGTTGCGGATCGTCCCGTCGGCGATGAACTTGTTGTACTCGTCGGAGAACCGGTCGGCGCGGATGTAGTCCGCCCAGGTGATGTTGTCCCACTGGCCGAGCTTGCGCTCGTCGCAGCTGGTGACGTACACGAGCAGCTTCTGCGCGGCGAACGCGGCCTCGGTCACCGACAGCTTGGCGACCGTCTGGAGGCCCGAGGTGATCGTGGCGAGGAAGCTGTTGACGTCGTAGATCCGCGAGGACGGCGGCAGCGGGAAGGGGAACGGGATGGTGAGGTCGGGGCGCCCCTGCCTCGACATCATGTACGCGTCGGCGCGGACGAGGTTGTCCCAGGTGCCCTTGGCGTTGCCGGGGAACGGCGTGCGCCGCATGTTGTCGGTGAGGTTGAAGTAGAAGCCGGGGAAGAAGCGGAATCCGTGCTCGCCGGGCAGGTCGAGCCGTCCGCCCGTTCCCGTGCCGGGCGGGAAGATGCTGCGCGCCTTGCCGCCGAGCGCGGTGCGCTCGTAGACCTCGACCTCGAATCCGCGCTCGATCAACTCGTGCGCGGCGGTGAGGCCGGCCACGCCGGCGCCGAGGACGGCGACCCGCCGTCCGCTCGCGGCGTGCGCGGGGACCGGCCCCACGGCCAGCGCTCCTGCGGTGGCTGCGCCCACCACGCCCGCGTCTCGTAGGAATCTTCTGCGTGTCGTCACGGCGACCCTCCCGGTGCCAGGCCCCCGACCCATAAGTGGTGAGTTACTTGTAACACGCTATTAGCACACTGCCAATAAGATGGCGCGTGCCGGGTCCGGCCACGGCGGGGAACCGCCGGAATGGGACGGGCCGATACAGCAGAAGACACCGGACGCGCATGCGTCCGGTGTGACTCCGCGCTCAGCGCGGAACGCTCAGGCGGCCCGGCCGGGCCTCAGCCTGTGGCCGCGCCGGGGTGCTCCATGCGGAGATGGCGCTGGAGCGTCGACAACTCGAGATGCGGCTCGTGGCAGCGCATGCACGCCCAGACCCCGCTCGGAATGGTGACGCCGTGCTTCGCGGCGTCGTCGCGCGCGCAGAGCGTGGTGTAGGTCTGGACGAGGCGCCGCCACGTCCCGCGAACCGCCGATGACATTCCCGCTCCCTTCCCGAGCCGGACTCCATGGACCGGCCCAGGATATGGCAACGGGAATGTCAAGGCGAAACGCCGGAGATCACTGTCCGATCTTCACCCCCGGCTCACCGTGCCGGTACTCCAGCGGCCGGACTCCCCGGCCGCCCGGGATGTTGCCCGCCACGCGGTACTTGCCGGTGGGCAGGATCGTCCGCCCGAAGGTGTTCTCCATCATCATCGCGGCGGCCGCGTACAGCGCGATCACCGCCGACGCGACGAGCAGCCAGCCGCCGACGTCCAGCGGCCAGGTCGACCCCGCCCAGAAGCCGGCCGCGGTGAAGCCCGAGCCGACGGCGAGGCAGCCCAGCAGCAGCGCCAGCACCATGTTCTCGCCCAGCGCCGCCAGCGCGCACAACCCGGTGATCACCGCCAGGGCGATGAACCAGAATGCGAAGCCCTCCCGGACGGTGCCGAGCACCGGTGCCAGTGCGACCGGTACGGCGCCCGCGCTGACCAGCATGAAGAGCAGGCCCCAGGCCAGCCAGAACGCGCCCCACGTGCCGTGGAACGCGGTGGCGAGGCCGTCCCGGGCCCGGTAGGCCCACATGCCCGCCAGGAACTGCGCCAGGCCGCCGAAGAACAGCACGAACGGCCAGAGGATCAGCGGGGTCGCGGCATTGCCGAACCAGCCGGCCTGCCACGCGCCGACCATCATGGTCGCGCCCGCGAACCCGAACAGCCCGAGGATGGACGGTGCCGCGATGGGCTGCAGGAAGACGCGGGTCCGCTCTTCCCACAGGGCGTGTTCGCCGGCCGCGTCCGCGCCCCGGCGCGGCGCGGCCGTCGCGGCTCCCTCGGCGGGCGTCGCGGCTGCGGCGCGCTCGCCGGCCATCGGCGGTTCCGCTCGCTCTCTTCGCCTTGCCATGAGATCCCCCTCTGGAATCGGAGAGCTGTAAAACCCCCCTAACCGTGGTTTGAGGGGTCAAACAGCCCCAACCCCCGATGCTTTCGAAAGTCTCCGGCATATAGCCCATCGTTTGCTGTGCGGGGACGATCCCGTGGCAAGCCGATGACCTTCCCGGCCGCCCGAGCCGGTTCGAGCCGGGCCGGGCCGGGCCGTCGCGGGAGGGATCAGCGGTTCGGGCGGCAGTGGATCGCCATGCCGGGGGTGGTGTGCCAGCCGATCAGCCGGAACAGCCGGTCGATGTGCGGCGAGACCGCGTGCAGGACGAGCAGGCGGCCGTGCTCGTCGAGGTCGCGGGCGGCGGCGGTGAAGGCGCGCAGGCCGGCGACGTCCATGAAGGCGAGCGCGGCGAGGTCGACGTGGACGTCCCCCGCCACGCGGGCGCGGGCGGCGTGCAGGGCGGCGGCGACGCCGGGGGCGTTGGAGACGTCGATCTCGCCGCTCATCCGGAGCCAGGGCGCGGACGCCGCCGCGGCGATGTGCAGCAGGGCCGTGTCGTGCTCGACGACGTCGAAGCGGGGAGCGGCCCGCTCCCCGGCCCCGGGGCCGCCATCGCCCCCGGTGATCCGCCAGATCGTCATGTCACGCGCACCTCGCCCTTGGACGGGGCGCCGCTACCGTGCGCGGCCCCGTATGTGCCAGGCTCTCACCTGTCGGCATCTTATGAACCCCACGAGGCGGATTTCATGGACGAGAAGGCGATTCTGGACCGCATCAACGAGTTCATCGAGGAGGAGCACGGCCTCCGGCAGGCCCACGAGCGCGCCGAGACGTCCGACGCCGACGCGCAGGACCGGCTGCGCCGCCTGGAGGTGGCGCTCGACCAGTGCTGGGACCTGCTGCGCCAGCGCCGGGCCCGGCTGGCGGCGGGACAGAACCCGGACGACGCCGAGATCCGTCCCGCCGGCGAGGTCGAGAACTACTGGCAGTAGCCGCCGGCGGGACGGGCCCGCGTCAGGTCACGGGACCATCCAGCCGAGGACGCCGGTCGACTGGAGGCCGGAGAGCAGGCACATCCCGGCGAGGAACAGCAGGCTCCAGAGGACGACGCGGCGGAAGATGTCGCCCTCGCGCCCGTCCAGGCCCACGGCCGCGGCCGCGATGGCGAGGTTCTGCGGCGACACCATCTTGCCGAGGACGCCGCCGGAGCTGTTGGTCGCCGCCATCAGCACCGTCGAGAGGTCCGCCTTGTTCGCGGCGGTGACCTGAAGGGCGCCGAACAGCGAGTTGGACGAGGTGTCCGACCCGGTGACGGCGGTGCCGAGCCACCCGAGGATGGGCGACAGCAGGGCGAACGCGCCGCCCGCCCCGGCCATCCAGGTGCCGAGCGTGACCGTCTGCCCGGACGCGTTCATCACGAACGCCAGGGCGAGGACGGCCATGACGGTGATGATCGCCCACTTGAGCTGGACGAGGGTCGTCCAGTAGGCGCGCAGGGCCTTGCCGAGGCCGACGCCGAGCACGGCCATGGTGATCAGCCCGGCGACGAGCATCTGCGTGCCGGGCGTGGTCAGGTAGTTGAAGTTGAAGGTGGGCAGGCTGAGCGGCTTGCCGGTCGGGCCGGTGAGGTCGAGGCCGGGCCAGGAGAACGTCCGGGTGGCGCGGTCCAGCTGGTCCTTGACCTGGTCGATCTGGCAGACGACGAAGACCGCGATGATGATCGCGTAGGGCGCGTAGGCGCGGGCGACCTCGGCGCGCGGGTCGCGCTCGCCGCCGGACTCGACGCGCGCGGCGAACTCGGGCGTGGGCTCGTCGGCGGCCCCGCCCGCGACCGGCGCGGGCCGGGCGGGCGCCCGCCGCGGGCGCAGCCGGACGACGAGGACGACGGCGGCGGCCGAGACCAGCGACGCGACGACGTCGGCGAGCGGCACCGAGATGAAGTTCGCGGTGACGTACTGGGCGGCGCCGAACGCGGCGCCGCAGAACAGCGCGGTCGGCCACGTCTCGCGGAAGCCGCGGGCGCCGTCCACGATGTAGACGAGGACGAGCGGGACGAACAGCGCGAGGATCGGGGTCTGCCGCCCGACCATGGCGCCGAGCGTGTCGCTGGACTCGCCGGTGACCTTGCCGAGGGTGAGGATGGGCGTCGCCATCGCGCCGAACGCGACCGGCGCGGTGTTGGCGGTGAGCGCGAGGACGGCGGCCTTGATCGGCTGGAAGCCGAGCGCGATGAGCATGACGGAGGTGACGGCGACGGGCGTGCCGAAGCCCGCGAGGGCCTCCAGCAGCGCGCCGAAGGAGAACGCGATCAGCACGGCCTGGAGCCGCCGGTCGTCGCTGACCTGCGCGAACGACCGGCGCAGGACGTCGAAGTGGCCGGTCGTGACGGTGATGTTGTAGACCCAGAGCGCGTTGATGACGATCCACAGGATCGGGTAGAAGCCGAACGCGGCGCCTTCGGTGCCGGCCAGGAACGCCTGGCCGGCGGGCATGCCGTAGACCCAGATCGCGACGGCGAGGGACACCGCCAGCGCGATCAGGGACGCCACCCACGCGCGCATGCGGACGCCCCCGAGCAGGACGAACAGCACGGCGAGCGGCAGCGCGGCGACGAGCGAACTCCAGCCGAGCGAGTCGGCGACGGGATCGAGGACCTGCTGGTACACGAGATCACCTCGCGGGTAGGGAGCGCCCCCGAGCACGTGACCGATACCCACCTCCGTGACGCAGATCACCTTGATAGTGAACTTTTCAATCAGTCAGGGCGTGTCAGAGCCGCTGGAGCAGTTTCGCCGGGGTGATGGGCAGGTCGCGGACGCGGATCCTGGTCGCGTGGTGGACGGCGTTGCCGATCGCCGCGGCGGCGCCCACGATGCCGATCTCGCCGATGCCCTTGGAGCCCATCGGGTTCAGGTGCGGGTCGGACTCCTCCACCCAGGCCGCGTCGATGCCGCGGACGTCGGCGCAGGCCGGGACGTGGTACTGGGCCAGGTCGCGGTTGAGGTGGTCGCCGAACTCGGCGTCCATGACGCTCTCCTCCATCAGCGCCATGCCGATGCCCATCGTCATCCCGCCGATGAACTGGGAGCGGGCCGTCTTGGGGTTGATGATCCGCCCGGCGGCGAACACGCCGAGCATCCGGCGGACGCGGACCTCGCCGGTGTCGGCGTCCACCTCGACCTCGGCGAACTGCGCGCCGAACGCGTGCCGGGCGTACTCGTCCCGCGCCTTGAGCTCGTCCGTGGTGTCCGCGGACGCCTCCAGCCCCTCGGGAGGGACCTCCCCGTTTCCCGTGTGGGGGGACGACCCCCCACTCCCCCCGGCGACCGCACCGTTCAGCCTGCCCCGCAGGGCCTCGCAGGCGCGGACGACGGCCGTCCCCCAACTCGCCGTCCCGGCGGAGCCGCCCGCGACGGTCGCCTGCGGCAGGGAGCTGTCGCCTATCTCGACGCTGACCCGGCCGAGGTCGGTCTTGAGCGTCTCGGCGGCGATCAGGCCGAGGGCGGTGCGGGCGCCGGTGCCGATGTCGGCGGCGGCGATCCGGACGGTGAACGTCCCGTCCGGCTCGGCGCGTGCCGTCGCCTGGTTGGGCCGCATGTACGCGGGATAGGTGGACGCGGCGACGCCCATGCCGATCATCTTGCGGCCCTCCCAGCGGACGCCCGGCGCGGGGTCCCGCCCCTCCCAGCCGAACCGGTCGGCGCCCTCGCGCAGACACGCAACCAGGTTGCGGGAGCTGAACGGCAGGCCGCTCTCCGGTTCGCGGTCAGTGTCGTTGCGGATGCGCAGCTCGACGGGGTCGACGCCGGCGGCGACGGCCAGCTCGTCCATCGCGGATTCGAGCGCGTACATGCCGGGCGTCTCACCTGGGGCCCGCATCCAGGACGGTGTGGGAACGTCCAGGCGCACCACACGGTGGGACGTATGCCGGTGCGGGGCCTGGTACATGACGCGGGTGGGCGTCGCGGTCTGCTCGGCGAACTCCTTGACGGTGGACGTCTGCTCGAACACCTCGTGCAAGACGGCGTTGAGCCGTCCGTCCTCGCCGGCGCCGAGCCTCATCCGCTGGATCGTCGGCGTCCGGTAGCCGGTCGTGGCGAACATCTGCTGCCTGGGCACGGCGAACTTGACGGGACGTCCCACCGCCCGCGCGGCCATCGCCGCCAGGACGACGCTCGGCCTGGGCGTCCCCTTGGAACCGAACCCGCCGCCGACGTGCGGGGCCACGACGCGCACCCGCGACGGGTCGAGGCCGAAGACTCCGGCGATCGTGGCCTGGACGGGCGACGCGCCCTGGGTGGAGTCGTAGAGCGTCAGGGAGCCGTCGTCGTTCCACTGGGCGAGCGTGGTGTGCGGCTCCATCGGGTTGTTGTGCTCGGCGGGGGTCGTGTAGGTGACGTCCACGCGGACGGCCGAATTCCTGAACGCCTCCTCCGGTTCGCCCTGCTCGGTGTCGGTGGGGAAGGCGGGATTCACCGCGTCCGGCTTGTAGAGGCCGGGATGGTCGGCGCGGAGGAGGACGTCCGGCCGCTCTGCCGCGTACTCGACCCGGACGAGGCGGGCCGCCTCCCGCGCGGTTTCGAGGGTCTCGCCCACCACGGCGGCGACGAACTGGCCGCGGTAGGAGACCGTCCGCGACTGGAACAGGGCCAGTTCACCGTCCGAGGTGTCGCTGAGCCTGGGCGCGTTCTCGCAGGACAGGACGGCGAGCACCCCGGGAAGCCTCAGCGCGGCCTCCGTGTCGACGGACCTGACCTCCCCCTTCGCCACGCTCGCCTGGACGGCCGACGCGTAGGCGACGTTCTCGGCCGGGTACTCGAACGCGTACCGCGCCTGCCCGGTGACCTTGTCGCGGCTCTCCAACCGGTCGGTCATGATTCCCGCACTCCCCCCAGCTCCATCAGCGTCCGGACGATCAGGTTGCGCGCCAGCGGCACCTTGTAGGCGTTGTCCCGCAGCGGCTCCGCGGCCTCCAGTTCGGCCTCGGCCGCGCGCAGGAACGACTCCCCGGCCGCCTCGGCGCCGCGCAGCGCGCCCTCGGCGCGCCAGGCCCGCCACGGCTTGTGCGCGACGCCGCCCAGGGCCAGCCGGACGTCCCGGACCACGCCGTCCTCCACGTCCAGGGCCGCCGCGACGGAGACGAGCGCGAAGGCGAACGACGCGCGTTCCCGGACCTTGCGGTAGCGGGACGGCATGCCCAGTGGAGGGACCTCCACCGCGGTGATGAGGTCCCCCGCCTCAAGCGTGGTGTCGCGTTCAGGCTCGTCGCCGGGCAGCCTGTGCAACTCGTCGATGGGGATGGTCCGCTCCCCCGCGCCCCCCTGGATCCGCACGGTCGCGCCCAGCGCCGCCAACGCCACCGCCATGTCGGACGGATGCGTCGCCACGCACGCCTGCGAATGCCCCAGGATCGCCAGGTTGTGGTGCTCGCCCTCCCTGGCCGGGCATCCGCTTCCCGGGTTCCGCTTGTTGCACGGCTTGGCGGTGTCCTGGAAGTAGGAGCAGCGCGTGCGCTGGAGGAGATTGCCGCCGACCGTCGCCAGGTTGCGGATCTGACCGGACGCACCGGCCAGCACGGCCTGCGCCAGCATGGGATGGCCTTCGCGCACCGAGGGGTCCGCCGCGAGAGCGCTGTTGCTCACCGCCGCGCCGATGACCAGGCCCCCGTCCGGGAGCAGTTCGATCTCGTCGTACGGGAGATGCGCGACGTCCACCAGCCTGGACGGCACTTCCACGCCGAGACGCATCAGGTCCACGAGGTTGGTTCCGCCGCCAAGGTAGACGGCTCCGTCGTTGTGGCGTTCTAGGGCGTCCTCAGCGCTCGTGGCGCGTTCGTATGCGAAGGGCCTCATGCTTCCGCCGCCTCCCTCTTCCGGGCGGCCTGCCGTACAGCGGCCACGATCCCGGCATAGGCACCGCACCGGCACAGGTTGCCGCTCATGCGTTCGCGTATCTCGTCGTCGTCCAGGCTGGGGTCGGACCCCAGGTCGTCGGTCACGGCACTGGGCCAGCCACGTTCGGCCTCGTCCAGCACTCCTGTGGCGGAGCAGAGCTGCCCGGGAGTGCAGTACCCGCATTGGAAGGCGTCCTGCTCGATGAACGCCTCCTGGACGGGGCTCAGCCGTCCGTCCTGGGCGAGCCCCTCGACCGTGACGACGTCGGCGCCGTCATGGGCGACGGCCAGCGCGAGGCATCCGTTCGCGCGGCGGCCGTCGAGCAGGACGGTGCAGGCGCCGCACTGGCCGTGGTCGCAGCCCTTCTTCGAGCCGGTCAACCCGAGGTCCTCCCGCAGGACGTCCAGCAGAGACGCGCGGGTGTCGATCCTCAGCCGGTGCTCCGTGCCGTTCACGACAAGGGCGATGTCGGCGTACTCAGGCGTGTCCATCTCAGGCGTGTCCATGCCTGCGCCCTACCCCGGAGCACCGAGGTGAGTCAGAGGACGCCGACGGCGGCGTCCACGGCGGCGCCCACGTCGCCGTCCGGCGGATACAGCAGCGAGCGTCCGGCCACGAGGCCCTTCACGCCGGGGATCCGCAGCGCGCGCCGCCAGCCGTCCAGCACCGCGTCCGGCTCGCCCGGCCCGCCCGCCCCGCTCTCTACGTCGCCGCCGAGCAGCAGCGCGGGCAGCGTGGTCGCCGCCATCACCCGCTCCATCTCCGGCACGACCGGCAGCTTCAGCCACGTGTACGCCGACGTGACGCCCAGCCCGGACGCGACCGACACCGCCCGGATCATCGCCTCCGGCGTCAGCAGGTTCCGCACGCGGCCCTCGATCCGGTGCGCGACGAACGGCTCCACCACGGCCATCAGCCCGTGCCGGGCCAGCCCCGACACCGCACGGGCGCAGCCCTCCAGCGTGCCCGCCGTCGCCGGGTCGGCGTCGTCGACGCGCAGCAGCATCTTGCCGCCGTCCAGCCGCGCCGCCGCGATCGCGTCCGCGTCGTAGGCGGTGAACCGGTCGTCGATCTCGAACGACGTCCCGGCGAGGCCGCCCCGGTTCATCGACCCGAGCGCGATCCGGTCGTCCAGGACGCCGAGCAGGAGCAGGTCCTCCAGGACGTCGGGGGTGCCGAGGACGCCGTCCACGCCGGGGCGGCCGAGCGCGGTGCAGAGCCGGTCGAGCAGGTCGGCGCGGCCGGCCATGGCCACCGGGTCGCCGCCCGCCCCGAGCGCGCCGCGCGCCGGATGGTCGGCCGCGACGATCATCAGCCGGCCGGGCGGGCCGTCGCGGCGCGTCCGCGCGGCCGCCGCCTCGGCGATCGCGCCGGGCCGCGCGGCCCGCACGTCGGTCAGCTCGCTGATGCGCACTCCGCCGAGTCTGCTGACGCCCGCCACCGGGTGTCAATCAGTCCGAGTCGGAGAGTATTTCGACGACCTGGCGGGCCGTCTCGGTCGGCAGCGGCGCCGGCAGGCCCTTCCACTTGCGGGACGCGGCCACCGCCGCGGCGCCCGCCCCGCCGCCGTACACGGCCGCCGCCACGAACGACGCCAGCTCCGGCGGCAGCTTCTTCTCCAGCAGCAGGACGTTCATCCGGTAGGCGGCGGCCGTCGCGAGCATGCCGAACGCCCCGGCGACCGCGCCCAGCCGCAACGCCGGGACGCGCTGCCGCGCCTTGTCCAGCATCTCCTGCTGCGCGGCGTCGACCACCCGCCGCGCGAGCAGGAGGTTCTGCTCCAGCGGGCCGTCGACCTCCGCGGGTTCGCTCGACTCCGTCATGGCCACCGGTTTACCCGAGGGAGGGCGCGGGAATCCGGAGAGCAAAGTGTCACTGTAGGTAACTTTGCGAATGCTGTAAGTTGCCGAGCGGATCCCGTCCCGTCCCGGAGCCGACTGAGAGGCCGGTCGATGCAACCGTTCGAGCTGCCCGACTTCTACGTGCCGTACCCCGCCCGGCTGAACCCGCATCTGGAGGGCGCCCGGACGCACACCATGGCGTGGGCCCGCGAGATGAAGATGCTCGACGACGACCGCGACCCCGGCACCCCCGACATCTGGGACGAGCCCGCCCTCGCCGCGATGGACTACGCGCTCCTGTGCGCCTACACCCACCCCGACTGCGACGGGCCCGAACTCGACCTCGTCACCGACTGGTACGTCTGGGTGTTCTACTTCGACGACCACTTCCTCGAAGTCTTCAAGAAACCCCGCGACCAGGACGGCGCCCGCGCCTACCTCGACCGGCTGCCGCTGTTCATGTCGCTCGACCCGCCCGAACCGGTGAACGCCGTCGAACGCGGCCTCGCCGACCTGTGGGCGCGGACCGTCCCGGCGAAGTCGGACGCCTGGCGCGAGCGCTTCTCCGTGAGCACCCTGAACCTGCTGCGCGAATCGCTGTGGGAGCTGTCCAACATCAGCGCCGGGCGCCTGCCGAACCCGGTCGAGTACATCGAGATGCGGCGCAAGGTCGGCGGCGCGCCCTGGTCGGCCGACCTGGCCGAGCACGCCGCGGGCGTCGAGCTCCCCGGACGCGTCGTCGGGACGCGTCCGCTGCGCGTCCTCAAGGACACCTTCTCCGACGGCGTCCACCTGCGGAACGACATCTTCTCCTACCAGCGGGAGACCGAGTCCGAGGGCGAGGTGAACAACTGCGTCCTCGTGATGGAGCACTTCCTGAAGGCGGCGCCGCAGGCCGCCGCCGACACGGTCAACGACCTGCTGACCTCGCGGCTCCGGCAGTTCGAGAACACCGCCCTCACCGAACTGCCGCACATCGTCGCCGACCACGGGCTCGACCCGGCCGAGCAGGCCGCCGTGGCCGCCTACGTGAAGGCCCTCCAGGACTGGCAGTCCGGCGGCCACGAATGGCACATGCGCTCCAGCCGCTACATGAACAAGAAGTCGCTCGGGATGTCGGCCGTCCGCATCCCCGCCCTGCTGAAGTCGGCGCGGATCAGCCGCCCGCACATCCCGTTCCAGAAGGTCGGCCCGACGCCGCTGCCCGAGTTCGACATCCCGTACCCGCCGCGCGTGAACCCGCACCGCGACCGCGCCGGCCGCAACACCGTCGCCTGGGCGCGCGAGATGGGCATGTTCTCGCCGCACCCCCGGCTGCCCGTCCCGGTGTGGAGCGCCGAGCTGCTCACCGGGATGGCGCTGGAGATCTGCGCCGCGTCCCTCGACCCGGACGCCGGTCCCGAGGCCCTCGACCTCGCCACCCAGTGGCTGGCCTTCGGCACCTACGGCGACGACTTCTTCCCCGCCGTCTTCAACCGCGACCGCGACATGGCCGGCGCGAAGCTCTTCAACGCCCGCGCCGCCTCCTTCATGCCGCTGGACTGCGGCGCCACACCCCCGCCGGAGAACGCCTTCGAGGCCGCCCTGGCCGACCTGTGGCCCCGCACCGCCCTGCCCATGGACGACGCGGGCCGCCGCGAATTCCGCGCGGCCGTCGAGCACATGGTCGAGAGCTGGCTCTGGGAGCTGAACAACCACCTCCAGTCGCGCGTCCCCGACCCCGTCGACTACATCGAGATGCGCCGGCACACGTTCGGCTCCGAGCTGACGATGAGCCTGTCCCGGATCGAGCACTCGCACGAGATCCCGGCCCCCGTGTTCGAGACCCGCGCCCTCCGCGAGCTCGACGTCTCCGCGATGGACGTCGCCTGCCTGCTGAACGACTGCTTCTCCTACCAGAAGGAGATCGAGTACGAGGGCGAGCTCAACAACGGCGTCCTCGCCATCGAGAACTTCTTCGGCTGCGGCCGCGACGAGGCGCTGCCCATCGTCAACGACCTCATCGCGTCCCGCCGCCACCAGTTCGAGCACCTCGCCGCCACCGAGATCCCCGCGCTGGCCGACGAGTTCGACCTGGACGACACCGCCCGCGCGTCCCTCGTCGCCTACGTCGACGAGCTCCGCGACTGGATGGCGGGCATCCTCAAATGGCACCGCGAATGCGACCGCTACGACGAACGCGCCCCGGTCCTCCGCAAACCCACCGGCATCGGCACCTCGGCGTTCTACCGCTTCACCCGGTCCGGCCCGCGGAACCCGGTCGCGCCCTGACCGCCTCCGCCCGCCCCGGGCACCCGAGACCGGGGCGGGCGGTCAGGGGCCGGGCGGTCAGGGGCCGGCGGGCTCCGGTTCGGGATCGGCGGCCGGACGCGGCGACGGGATCATGAGGGTGTGCCGCTCGTCGGGGGTGAGGCGCCGGAACACGCGCGTCCGGGCCCGTTCGACGAGCACCGCGCCGTCGGTGACGACGTCCCAGACCCGGACCGTCCGGTCGCCGGACGCGGTCGCGACGCGCGCACCGTCCGGCGACCACGCCACGTCCCAGATCTCGTCGTCGTGGACGGCCGCGACCGACAGCTCCCGGCCGGTCGCCGCGTCCCACAGGCGGACGGTCCGGTCGCCGGACGCGGTCGCGAGGACCCGGCCGTCCGGCGACCACGCCACCGACCACAGCCAGCCGTCGTGCCCGGACAGCACCGACACCTCCGTCCCCTCCGCGGCGTTCCACACCCGCACCGCGCGGTCGCCGGAGAGCGCCGCGATGTGCGCGCCGTCCGGCGACCAGGCCACGGCCCGGACGGCGCCCTCCGGCACGGCCAGCTCCGTGACCCGCAGGCCGGTCCGCGCCTCCCAGATCAGGACGGCCCCGTCCTGCGCACCGGAGGCGATCCGCTCGCCGTCGGGCGACCACGACAAGGCGCGCACGGTGTCCTCGTGCCCGCGCAGCACGACGGGCGCGGAGCCGTCCGGCCCCTGCACCCGGATGGTGCGGTCGTCGGATCCGCTCGCCAGCCGGGCGCCGTCCGGCGACCACGCCACGGCCCGCACCCAGTCGCCGTGCTCGGCGAGCACGCTCTCCTGCGCGCCGTCCGCCGCCCAGACCCGCACGGTGCGGTCGCGGGACGCGGTCGCGAGGCGGGCCCCGTCCGGCGACCAGGCCACGTCCCAGATCTCGTCGGCGTGCCCGCGCAGCACCCGCGCGCCGCCGTCCGCCCACACGCGGACGGTGCCGTCGTGCGAGGCCGACGCGATCCCGCCCGCCGACCAGTCGACCGACGACACCGCGCGCTCGTGCCCGCGCAGCACCGCGACCTCGGCGGCGCGCTCGGCGTCCCAGAACCGGACGGTGCGGTCGTTGGAGCCGCTCGCGAGGCGGGCGCCGTCCGGCGACCACGCCACCGCGCGCAGCGCCTCGCCGTGCCCGCGGAACACCGCCAGCTCGGTGCCCTCCGCGGCGGACCACAGCCGGATCGTCCGGTCGTGGGACCCGGAGGCGATCCGCGCGCCGTCCGGCGACCACGCGACGGCCCAGACGATGTCGGCGTGCCCGGTCAGCACCGGTCCGGCCGCACCGGTCGCCACGTCCCACACGCGCACCGTCCGGTCGTAGGAGCCGCTGGCGAGGCGGGCGCCGTCGGGCGACCAGACGGCCGTGCGGACGGTGTCGTCGTGGCCGGCCAGCACGGCGACCGTCCGGCCGTCCGCCGCGTCCCAGACCCGGACGGTGCGGTCGTCGGACGCGCTGGCCAGCCGCGTCCCGTCCGGCGACCACGCCACGTCGCGGACCCACCCGTCGTGGCCGCTCAGCGTCGCCGCGGCGGCGCCGTCCGCCGCGTCCCAGATCCGGACGTCGCCGTCGCGGGACGCGGAGGCGAGCCGGGCGCCGTCCGGCGACCACGCCACGCTCCACACCATGTCGCCGTGGCCGCGCAGCAGCGCGACCCGGGTGCGGGCGGCCACGTCCCACACCCGCACGGTCCGGTCGTTGGACGCGGACGCGAGCCGCAGGCCGTCCGGCGACCAGGCGATGTCGACGACCGGGCCCTCGTGCCCGCGCAGCACCGCGACCTCGCCGCCGGCCGCGTCCCACACGCGGACCGTCCGGTCGCCGGAGGCGGTCGCGAGGAGCGCGCCGTCCGGCGACCACGCCACCGCCCAGACGCGGTCGTCGTGGCCGCGCAGGACGCCGCGCACCCGCGACACCGCGAGCGCCGCCGACAGCGCGCGGCGGGCCAGCGGCGTCGGCGCGCACTCCTCGTGCGCGGCCAGCGCGAGCAGCAGGCTGTGCTCGGGATCGGTGCGGAAGCCGGTGAGCGCCTGCCGGGCGATGGAGTCGGCGAGCCGCTGCATCGCGACGCCGTCCGAGCGGTGCGAGATCTCCACGAACTCGGCGGCCAGCGGCTCGGCGGCGGCGAGCCCGTCGGCCTCGGCGAGCCATTTGCGCGCCGCGGCGAGCCGCTCGCCGCGCAGCAGGTACGCCTCCCGGCGGCCGTAGCGGTCCCATTCGGCGGCCCACTGCGCCAGGTCGGCGAGGCGGCGCAGCGACTCGGCGTGCAGCGCGATCGTCTGCCGCAGCGGCGCCCAGGCGGAGAACAGCGCCTCGTGCGAGACGTCGAACACCGCCTCCTCGCCGTCCCGGCCGCTGGTGCACAGCCGTTCGCGGACGAACGCGTCCACGACCACGCGGCCCGCGCCGTCCAGCTCGCTCGCGGGCACCCGCCGCCGCGTCGGCCGCCCGCCGGTGAACTTGACGAACCTGAGCAGCGTCTCCAGGACGGGCGGCGCCGGCTCGCGCGCCTCCAGCTCGCGCAGCAGCCGGTCGGCGCGGCGGGTGAGCGCGCCGTCGACGCCTCCGGTGCGGCGGTAGTCCTCGGCGGTGATGGTGCCGTCCCGGCCGACGTGCAGGTACAGCTCGTGCAGCAGGTAGGCGAGCAGCGGCAGCGCCGTCCCGTCCCCGGTGTCGTCGGCCATCTGCGCGACCAGCTCCGGCGGCTCGAACGCGATGCCCGCGCGTGCCGCCGGTTCCCGGACGACCGTCCTGAGCGCGGCCCGGTCGAGCGCCGTGACCGCGAACGGATGCCGGAACATGCCGGCGAACCCGCCGCTCAGGAACTCGGTGAGGAACTCGGCCCGGAACACGAACACGACCCACAGCTTGGGGTCGGCGTCCAGCGCGTCCCGGAGCATGGCGAGGAAGGCGTCGCGCTCGCCGGCGGACGTGAGCGTCAGCAGCTCCTCGGCCTGGTCGACGGTGATCAGCACCGAGCGGTTCCGCCGTCCGCGCCGCAGCGCGTCGATCCGCCGCCCGAGCGCGGCGGGGTCGTCCCGCAGCTCCGCCGCGATCCGCGCGGCGTCGCCCTCGCCCTGGGCGTCGGCGAGGGCGTAGGCGAGGCAGCCGAACGGATCGTCCTCCGGCGCCATGGGCGGCACGACGACCCAGCGCCGCTGCTGGTGGAGGCGCGGCAGCAGCCCGGCGTACAGCAGCGACGACTTCCCGACCCCGGACGGCCCGGTCACCGCGATCGACCGCGGCTCGCAGCCCGGCCGGAGCCGCTCGATCAGCTCCTGGAGCTCCTCGTCGCGGCCGAAGAAGACCCCGTCGTCCTCTTCGGCGAAGGCGTCCAGGCCCGGGTACGGCGACCGGTCGGGCATCCACACGGGCCGCGCCAGGCTCCGCCGCTCCTGCCCCTTCTCCCAGGCGAGGACGAGGGGGATCAGCAGCATGCACAGGATGATGACGGGCAGCGCCCACGCCTGGACGACATGGGTCGTCTGCGGCGAAACCTGCAACGCCAGCCCGAGAAGCGCCACCAGCAGGATCATCAGATACCCGGGGAACACCGGCCCCTGCCGACGACGCATGCACCATCCTCCGGAACACGACCGAAAACCCCGCCCATGCTACGTGCGCCGTCCCCCGCCGACCATGTCCGGCTCCCTTCGACCAGGACGGTGAAATGCGGGAGCCCATGCGGACATGTGACCTCCATCTGGTCAATTCGCCGCGCCTCGGGCGCGCGACGAGAGGAGAGGGCTTGCCATCCCCTTTGGACGATCCGCCGGACGACCGGCGGCGCCGGTTCGAGGAGGTCTACGCCGCGAACCGCGCGCGGATCCTCGGGTACGCGCTACGCCGCACCAGTGACCCGCAGGACGCCGCCGACGTCCTCGCCGAGACGTTCCTGACGGCATGGCGGCGGCTCGACGACGTCCCGCCGGGCGAGCAGGCGCGGCTGTGGCTGTACGGGGTGGCGCGCCGGGTGCTCGCCAACCACCACCGCGGCGAGCGCCGCCGGTCCGCGCTGGCCGCCGACCTAGGGTCCCGGCTCCGCGCCGAGGCTGCCGTCCAAGACGCGCCCGACCCGCCCGCCGCCGGCAGCGTGTTCCGCAGCCTGCCGGACGCCGACCGGGAGCTGCTGTCCCTGGTCGGCTGGGAGGGCCTGGACCACGGCGAGATCGCGGCCGTCCTCGGCTGCTCCCGCAACGCCGTGCGGATCCGCCTGCACCGCGCCCGCCGCCGGTTCGCCCACGCGCTGGACCACGCGGACGCGCCCGCCCTGCCCGCCGCCGCGCGGGTTCCGAACGGAGAACACGCATGAACCGCGACATCGACACCACGCTCGCCCGGCTCGCCACCGTCACCGACGCCCAGGCCGCGCGCCTGCTGCCGGACGACGCCGCCGCCGACCTCGCCTACCGCATCACCGCCACCACCACGGCTCAGGCGGCGCCTCGGAAGCGGCGGTCGCCACTGCTGACCTTCGGCCTCCCCCTCGCGACCGCGGGCGTGGCCTGCGCCGCCGTCACGGTGGCCATCCTCACCTCGGACGGCGAACCGGCGCGTCCGCCGTCCGCCGTCTCCACTCAGCCGAGCCCGAACGTCTCGCTAGTGGCGGCCCTGTCGTTCACGCGCAAGGGCGACCACATCGACGTGAAGGTCCGCGACCCCCTCGCGGACCCGAAGCGCTACCGGGCGGAGTTCGCCCAGCACGGACTCAAGGTCAAGCTGTCCTTCGTGCCCGGGTCGCCGTCCATCGTCGGCACCGTCGTCATGATGGACACGAGCGGCGCCACGAAGCCCCGCGACGTCACGACCATCACCGCCAAGGGCGAGTGCGAGACCGGCGGCGGAGGCGATGTCTGCCCGGTCGGCGTCCGCATCCGCACCGACTACAAGGGCACCGCCGAGATCGTGTTCGCCCGCGCCGCCCGTCCGGGTGAGCAGTACTCCAGCAGCGCCCCGGCCACCGCACCGGGCGAGGCGATGCACGGCATGACCTACCGGGGACACCGCGTGGGCGAGGTACTGGCCGCCCTGAAGAAGCGCCACGTCTCCGTGCCCGAGTACCGATACGAGGTCGGCAACGAGAGCAAGGTCCTGTACCCCGGTCAGGTCCCGGACACCTGGTACGTCCACGACGCGACTCCCTGGGCCAAGAACCAGGTCCTCCTCTTTGTGGGCAAGACCCCGAGGAGTGAGAGTGCCCCCACCGACCCGGGCCCCGGTCGTCCGACGCCGACCGCCCGGCCCTCGGCCTGAGCGGACGCAGCGTCCCGCGCGCGTGGCGCCGACGGCTCAGGTCTCCGCGCGGAGGGCGAGGGCGTCGAGGGCCGCGTACGCGCCGGTGATCGTCACCAGACCGGCCATCGGGCCGCGCGGGACGTCGCCGCGGGCGAGGTGGGCGAGGCCGGCGGCGGTGTCGCAGGCGTCCACCATGAGGCAGAGCCGCCGCCAGCGCCGCCGCGCCGCCGGGTCGCTCAGCAGGTAGCCGAGCCCGAGGGCGACGGCCCGGCTCCCGAAGACGCGGATCAGGTAGCGGAGTTCGGGGGCGTCCCGGCCGCCCATGCCCGCCAGCTTCACGTTGAGGCCCGGCGCGGCCAGCGCCAGTGCGCCCCAGGCGACGCGGCCGCCCGCCGCCAGTTCCATTGCGCGTTTCATGGCGCCGACCATTCCAGCCGCGCCGCCGCGAATCGATTACCTCGCGGGTAACCGCGTCAGGAGGCGAGGGCGGCGCGGGCGGTCATGAGGGCGAAACCGAGGAGGTTCTGGCCGCGCCACGTCGACGCCTGTTCGGCCCGGGGGTCGTCGGCGGCGAGGCCGATGCCCCAGACGCGGTCGAGGGGGCTCGCCTCCACGAGGACGCGGTCGCCGGTGCCGAGGAGGTAGTCGCGGAGGTCCTCGTTCTGGCCGAACTTGGCTTCGCCGCCTCGTGTGACTATGGCCACACGATTGTCCCGCCACGTCTGCTCGTCGAAGTTCCGGACGCGGCGGCCGAGGTCTTTCGCGAGACGGGGATGGGGCGCGGCGATCACGGCTGCGGCCGTTTCCTCGTCGCCGAAGAGGCGGGCTTTCCCGGCCATCATGAAGTGCTCGGCGGTCGCGTAGGAGATGCCGTCGACGGTGAAGGGGGACGGCCACCACTGGCTCAGGTAGCCGGGACCCGGCGTCCGATGTCCCCAGAAGAACAGGAACTTCAGGCGGGCGCCCGCGTTCTGGAGGCGGGTCAGTTCGGCTACGTCCATGGGCAAGAAGGGTGCCAGGCGGGCCGGCCGGAGGCCACCCGGTTTCCGCACGGGAATGGATGATCGATTAGCGGTGTTAAGTATCGCGTCGCGTCCTACCGGGGGAGGGACGCGGTCTAGACCATTTTGCGAAAGCGGGCCGGTCGCCGGGAACATCGGGTAATTGGACCCCGGCTCGAACTGGGAGGACTGCAGCACCAATGGACAATGCCCTGGCGAACCCTCGTCGCACAAAGATCGACTCGTGGCCGGAGCGGCGCCCGATGGACGCCGACGCCGAGCGTCCCGCGGAACCCGACGCCACGGACGATCTCGCCGCGCGCTGAACCGCGGCCGATAGATCGGAACCCGTCCGGATGATCCGGGCGGGTTCTCGGCGTCTCAGGGGGGCGGGGCGGTGCTGGCGCGCAGCACCACCTCGCCCGCGACGCGCTCGATGCGGCTGCGGCGGGCGGCGGGCTCGCGCAGGGCGAGGCCCATGACGCGCTCCCCCATCGCGTCCAGCGGCAGCGCGACGGTGGTGAGCGGCGGGGTCAGGTCGCGGACGATCGGGACGTCGTCGAAACCGGCGAGCGAGACCTCGCCCGGCACGGAGACGCCGTGGTCGCGGAAGGCGGCCAGCGCGCCGATCGCCATCACGTCGGTGACGGCGAACACGCAGGTCGGACGGGGTGCGCGCCGCAGCAGCTCGGTCGCCGCCGCGTAGCCTCCGTCGCGGGTGAACGCGGCCTCGACGATGTGCTCGGACGGGACGCGGACGCCCGCGCCGGCGAGCGCCTCGGTGAAGCCGCCGAGCCGGTCGGCGACCGTGGTCAGGGCGTGCGGGCCGGTCAGCACGGCGAAGTCGCGGTGGCCGAGGTCGAGCAGCGCGCGGGCGAGGGCGGCGGCGCCCTCCCGGTTCTGCGGCAGGACGGCGTCCACCTTGAGGCTGCGGTGCCGGCTGAGGACGGCGACGCGGCCGCCGGTGCGCTGGTAGGGGTCGAGTTCGGCGGCCATCGAGCGCTCCCAGTCGCGGTCCTCGAAGCCGGAGCCGATCAGCAGGATCGCGCGGGCCCGCTGGGCGCGCAGCATCGCCACGTACTCGATCTCGCGGGACGGATCGCGGAACGTGCTGGCGAGCATCACGAGCATCCCGTGCTCGGCGGCGGTGCGCATCACGCCGCGGGCGACGCCGGCGAAGTACGGGTCGCTGACGTCGTGGCAGACCACGCCGACCGACATGCTGGACGAGCTGGCGAGCGCCTGCGCGTGCGCGTTCGGCGTGTAGCTGAGCCTGCCCGCCGACGCGAGGACGCGTTCTCGCAGGTCGGCGCGGACCTGCGAGGTCCCGTTCAGGACGCGGGACGCGGTGGCGAGCGAGACGCCGGCGTCGCGGGCGACGTCCTGCAGCGTGACGTACGCCCGAGCGCCGGCGCGCTCCTCCTCCGCGGCCTCCGTCATCACCGCCCGCCCCCTCGGTCGACGCGGGCCACGCGGCGGGTTTCTGGCCGACACCCTCTTGACCGCGGTGCGCGTCGCTTCCTACGGTACATCAGAAAGCGCTTTCTGAACGCGCTTTCCCAGCCACCCGTCCGGAGGAATCCATGGTGAGTCAGGGCACGACGACCGCGACGCCCCCGGCGGACGCTGCGGGCGTCGTCGAACGCGACCGGCCCGGCGCGGGCGAGCGGATCCGCGACGGACTCGAACGGACATGGCGGCCCGCCGCCCTGCTGGTGGCGTGCTTCGCGGCCTGGTGGGCCGTGAGCGCCTTCAAGCTCGTCGAGGCGTACCTCGTCCCCTCGCCCGGCGCGACGCTGCGGCTGATGGGCGACAAGTGGGGCTACATCTGGGAGCACACCTGGGTCACCACGTACGAGACGCTGATCGGCTTCGCGCTCGCGGTCCTCATCGGGGTCGGCGCCGCGGTGATCATGGTGTACTCGGCGACGGTCGAGCGCACCCTCTACCCGATCCTGCTGTTCGCGCAGGTCATCCCCAAGATCGCGATCGCCCCGCTGTTCGTGGTGTGGCTCGGCTTCGGCATCGGTCCCAAGATCGTCGTCGCGGTGCTGATCGCCTTCTTCCCGGTGGTGATCTCGATGGTCGCCGGACTGAAGGCGGTGGACCCGGAGATGCTGGAGCTGTCGGCCACGATGGGCGCGAGCCCGCTGGCCACGTTCACCAAGATCCGGCTGCCCGCCTCGCTCCCGCACCTGTTCTCCGGCCTCAAGGTCGCGGTCACCCTCGCCGTCACCGGCGCCGTCGTCGGCGAGTTCGTCGGCGCGAACAAGGGGCTCGGCTACGTGATCCTGCAGGCCAACGGCAACCTCGACACCCCGATGCTGTTCGCCGGGCTGCTGGTCATGTCGGCCATCGGCGTCGTGCTGTTCGTCGTCGTCGAGGTCGCCGAGAAGCTGCTGCTGCCGTGGCACGCGAGCCGCCGCGGCGAAACCGTCACCACCGCCTACTGACCCCGCACCGCCTGCTGACCCGGCACCGCCTCCCGACTTCCACTGACCCCCCGCCGCAACCCATCCCTACGGAGGGCCGTCCGAAATGAAACTCCGCACTCTCGCCATCGCCGTCCTCGCACCGGTCATGGCGTTCACCGGCGCCGCGTGCGGCGGGGACTCCGACCAGACCACGAGCGCGTCGGGCAAGAAGCTGACCAAGGTCACGCTGACGCTGAACTGGTACCCCTACGGCGAGCACGCGCCCTTCTACTACGGCAAGAAGAAGGGCATCTACGAAAAGCACGGCATCGACCTGGAGATCAAGGCCGGGCAGGGGTCGCAGAAGACCGTCCAGGCCGCCGCCGCCGGGCAGACCGACTTCGGCTGGGCCGACACGCCCGCGCTGCTCGGCGCCGTCGACAAGGGGATGCCGGTCAAGAGCATCGGCGTGTTCCTGCAGACCACGCCCGCGTCGGTGCAGTCGTTCACCTCGGCCGGGATCAAGAAGCCCGCCGACCTGAAGGGCAAGAAGATCGCCGGGACGGCCGGGGACGCGCTCGCCCGCACCTTCCCGGTGTTCCTGCAGAAGAACGGGATCGAGGCGGGCGAGGTGCCCGTCCAGAACACCGACCCGGCCGGGAAGATGGCCGCGGTGCTGTCCGGCAAGACCGCCGGGCTGATGGGCTTCGCCAACGACCAGGGCCCGACGATGGCCGACAAGTCCGGCAAGGACGTGTCGTACCTGCGGTACTCCGACTTCGGGCTGAACTTCTTCTCCAACGGCCTGATCATCGGCGAGCGGAAGCTGAAGAGCGACGCCGACCTCGTCAAGGAGATGGTCGCGGCCACGAGCGAGTCGTGGACGGCCGCGGAGGGCGACCAGGCGGGCGCCGTCGCGTCGATGGCCGGCGCGTCCGAGCAGCTCCCGCCCGAGAAGGTCCTCACCGAGCAGTTCACGACGACGCTGACGCTGCTGCACACCCCCGCGACACAGGGCAAGGCCCCCGGCGTCAACTCCGAGGACGACTGGAAGACGACGATCACCACCTTCCAGCAGGCCGGGGTCATCGAGAAGGCACAGCCGCCGTCGGCGTACTGGCAGGCGTCGGCCGCTCCGCAGGCATGACGGGACGAGCGATGAGGACCATGAGCAAATCGGCCGCCGAACCGCAGACCGGGCGGGAGACCGCCGTCAGCCTCGACGGGGTCGCGGTCAAGTTCCGCACCCGCAAGCGCGACGTCACGGCGCTCCGGGAGGTGTCGCTGGACGTCGCGATGGGCGAGTTCGTCGCGATCGTCGGCCCGTCCGGCTGCGGCAAGTCCACGATGCTGAAGCTGGTCGCGGGGCTGCTGAAGCCGTCGTCCGGGAACGTGCTGCTGCGCGGCGACAAGGTCGCGGGGCCGCGGCACGACATCGGCTACGTGTTCCAGCGCGCCGCGCTGCTGGAATGGCGCAGCGCACGCAAGAACATCCTGCTCCAGGCGGAGATGCGCAAGATGCCGGGCGAGCAGGCCCGCAGGCGCACCGCCGAGCTGATCGAGATGACCGGCCTGACCGGGTTCGAGGACGCGCTGCCGCACGAGCTGTCCGGCGGCATGCAGCAGCGGGTCGCGCTGTGCCGGGCGCTGCTGCACGAGCCGCCCGTCCTGCTGATGGACGAGCCGTTCGGCGCCCTCGACGCGCTCACCCGCGAGCAGCTCAACGTCGAGATGAACCGGATCTGGCGGGAGACGGGCACGACGGTCCTGCTCGTCACGCACTCGATCGCGGAGGCCGCGTACCTGGCCGACCGGGTCGTGGTGATGACCGACCGGCCCGGCACGATCCAGGAGGTCATCGACGTCGGCCTGCCGGCCGAGCGCGACTACTCCGCGACCATGGCCCGCCCCGAATTCGCCCGCGTCACGAGCCGCGTCCGGGGCCTCCTCGGCGCGGGTGCCGCGGCCGACTGACACCCACACGACAGGTTGGAAAGGAACGGGATGGCACGCAGGTCCATCGGGATCGTCATGAACGGCGTCACCGGCCGGATGGGGTACCGCCAGCACCTCCTCCGCTCGATCCTCGCGATCCGCGAGGAGGGCGGGGTGCGCACGGGCGACGGCGACGTGCTGTGGCCGGAGCCCGTGCTCGTCGGGCGCAGCGAGGCCAAGCTGCGCGACCTGGCGGAACGGCACGGGCTGACCGCCTGGACGACGGACCTGGCCGAGGCGCTGGCGCGTCCGGGCGTCGACGTCTACTTCGACGCGCAGGTCACCGGCGCGCGGGTGGACGCGATCCGCGCGGCCGTCGCGGCGGGCAAGCACGTCTACACCGAGAAGCCCCTCGCCGAGGATCTGGCGGGCGCGCTGGCGCTGGCCCGGCTCGCGGACGAGGCGGGCGTCAAGCACGGCGTCGTCCAGGACAAGCTGTTCCTGCCGGGCCTGCTCAAGCTGAAGCGGCTGGTGGACGGCGGCTTCTTCGGCCGGATCCTGTCGGTGCGCGGCGAGTTCGGCTACTGGGTGTTCGAGGGCGACTGGCAGGAGGCGCAGCGGCCGAGCTGGAACTACCGGGCCGAGGACGGCGGCGGGATCATCCTCGACATGTTCTGCCACTGGCGGTACGTCCTGGACGGGGTGATCGCGCCGGTCCGGTCCGTGCAGGCGCTCGGGGCGACGCACGTCCCCGAGCGCGCGGACGAGGACGGCAAGCCCTACGAGGCGACCGCCGACGACGCCGCGTACGGGATCTTCGAGCTGGACGGCGGCATCGTCGCGCAGATCAACTCGTCCTGGACGACCCGCGTGTTCCGCGACGAGCTGGTGGAGTTCCAGGTGGACGGGACGGAGGGGTCGGCGGTCGCCGGGCTGCGGCGCTGCCGCGTCCAGCACCGGTCGATGACGCCGAAGCCGGTGTGGAACCCCGACCTGCCCGCCACCGAGGACTTCCGCGCGCAGTGGCAGGAGGTCCCGGACAACACCGAGTTCGACAACGGCTTCAAGACGCAGTGGGAGATGTTCCTGCGGCACGTCGCCGACGACGGGCCCTTCCCCTGGGACTTCTACGCGGGGGCGCGCGGCGTCCAGCTCGCCGAGCTGGGCCTGCGGGCCTGGCGGGAGGGCCGCCGCCTGGAGGTTCCGGAGCTGTGAGGATCGAACTGCCCGGCCTGGCGGCGCCGCACGTCATGGGAGAGCCGCGCACGTACCCGCCGCCGCCGGGGCCGAGCACGTCGCGGGTCGCGTACGCCGCCGCGCACGTGGTGCCCGACCCGGCCGGCGACTCGCTCGACTGGGACGCGACGCTGGCGTTCCGCCGGCACCTGTGGTCGTACGGGCTGGGCGTCGCGGAGGCGATGGACACCGCGCAGCGCGGCATGGGCCTGGACTGGGCGACGACCCGCGAGCTCATCGTGCGGAGCGGTCGGGAAGCGCTTTCAGTCGGCGGCCGCATCGTCTGCGGCGCGGGCGCCGACCAGCTCCCGCCCGGCCCCGCGACGCTGGACGACATCGTCGCCGCCTACACCGAGCAGCTCGCGGTGATCGAGTCGGTCGACGCGGTGCCGGTGCTGATGGCGAGCCGCCACCTGGCCGCCGCGGCGCGCGGGCCGGACGACTACGCGGCGGTCTACGGGCGGCTGCTGGCGCAGGTCGAGCGGCCGGCCGTCCTGCACTGGCTGGGGCCGATGTTCGACCCGGCGCTCGACGGCTATTGGGGCTCCGCCGACCTGGACGCCGCCACCGGCGCCCTGCTCGCGCTGATCGGCGAGCACGCTTCCCGGATCGACGGGGTGAAGATCTCGCTGCTGGACGCGGACCGGGAGATCGCGTTCCGGCGGCGGCTCCCGTCCGGCGTGCGCCTCTACACCGGGGACGACTTCAACTACCCGGACCTGATCAAGGGCGACGCCGAAGGGCACAGCGACGCGCTGCTCGGCGTCTTCGACCCCATCGCGCCCGCCGCCGCCGCGGCCCTGCACGCGCTCGACGGCGGCGACCTCACGTCCTACGAGGAGGTATTCGCCCCGACCGTGCCGCTGTCCCGCCACCTCTTCGAGGCCCCCACCTACTACTACAAGACCGGTGTGGTGTTCCTGGCCTGGCTGACCGGCCACCAGCGGCACTTCCGCATGGTCGGCGGCCTGGAGAGCGCCCGTTCCGTACCGCACATGGTCCGCCTCTTCCAGCTCGCCGACGCCGCCGGCCTCTTCCCGGACCCCGCCCTCGCGGCGCACCGGATGCGCGCGTGGCTGACCGTCCAAGGAGCCGCATGACGAGGTTCAGCCTGAACCAATGGACGACCCGGCACTGGCCCATGCCGGACCTCGCGAAAGGCTGCGCGTCGGCCGGCGTGGCAGGCGTCGGCCTGTGGCGGGAGCCCGTCGCCGAGTACGGCCTGGCCCGCACCGGCGAGCTCATGCGCGCCCACGGGCTGGCGGTCACGTCGCTGTGCCGGGGCGGCTTCTTCCAGGAGCCGGACGCGCTGGAGAGCAACCGCCGCGCCGTCGAGGAGGCCGCCGAGCTGGGCGCGCCCGTCCTGTGCCTGGTGAGCGGCGGCCTGCCGGACGGGTCCCGCGACCTGGACGGCGCGCGCGCACGGGTCGCGGACGTCCTCGCCGAGATCGCGCCCTACGCGGGCGAGCACGGCGTGCAGCTCGCGCTGGAACCGCTGCACCCGATGTACTGCTCGGACCGCTGCGTGGTCTCCACCCTCGCCCAGGCGCTCGACATGGCCGCGCCCTTCCCGGCCGCCCAGGTCGGCGTGATGATCGACACCTACCACCTGTGGTGGGACCCGGACGTCTGGGCCGGCATCGCCCGCGCGGGCGCCGAGGGCCGGGTGGCGCTGTTCCAGGTCGCCGACTGGGTGACGCCGCTGCCCGCGGGCGTCCTCACCGGACGCGGCATGCTCGGCGACGGCCGCGTCGAGCTGCGCCGCTTCCGCGAGGCCGTCGACGCCACCGGCTACACCGGGCCGATCGAGGCGGAGATCTTCAACGACGCGCTGTGGGCCATGCCGGGCCCCGAGGCCCTCGCCCTCACCCTGTCGCGCTTCGCGGAACACGTCGCGTGACGTCCGCGCCGGCCCGTCCGCGCGCGTTCGGGGACGGGGGACGGACGTGGCGCGCGGCGGCCGGCGCGTGGCTCGGGATCGGCACGGCGCCCGGCGCGCTCGTCCTCGGGGCGCAGGTCGGCGGGCGGCACGACGGCGCGCTGCCCGTCCTGGTCCTGCTGGTCGGCGGCGCCGTCATGACGGCGCTGCTGGCCGCGCAGGGGCGGCTCGGCCTGCGCCCGCCCGCCGGGGAGAACGCGGGCATGGCCGAGCTGGCGCCGCGCTACCTGCCGCCGGTCGCCGAGCGCGCGTTCACCGCGCTGCTCGCGGTCGCGATGGTGGGCTGGTTCGGGTTCAACCTCGGCCTGGGCGGCGCGGCCGCCGCGGCGCTCGGCGGCGTCCCGGACGCGGTGGGCGTCGCCGCGCTGACCGTCCCGCTGGTCGCGCTGCTGATCACGGGCGGCGGGCGGTGGAACGCGGTCGCGGTCGTGACCACGCTCACCGCGATCGCGCTGATCGGCATCGTCGCCGTGAAGCTCGCGCCGCCCGCGTCGCCGGTCTCGCTCGCGCGGGACGGCCCGCCGGGCGTCCTCGCCGCGGACCTCGCCGGCTACATCGGGTACGTGTCGGTGTTCGCCGTGCGCTCCCCCGACTTCACGGTCGGGCTGCGCGGGCGCGGCGACCTCGCCGCCTGCGTCGCGCTGCTCGTCGTCCCGGCGCTCGCGGCGTCCGTCGTGGGCGCCGGGGTGGCGGCGGCGAGCGGCTCCACGGACGTGGTCGCCGTCCTCGCCGGGCCGGACGGGCTGCCGGCCGCGAACTTGTTCGTCGCCGCGTCGGTCATCGCCCCGACGCTGGCCGCCGTCCACTCCGGGGCCCTCGCCGTCCGCCGCTTCCTGCCCCCCGGACGCGCGCGGCCCGGTACCGGCGCGGGTCTTGGTACCCGCGCGCGTCTCGGTATCCGCGCGCGGCCCGGTGCCGACGCAAGTCTCGGTACCGGCGCGCGGCCCGGTGCCCGCGCGTCGCGGGTGGACGGGCGGCAGGCGGCGGCCGTGCTGGCGATCGCCGTGCCGGGCGCGGTGCTCGCCGCGCTGCGGGTCGACCGGATGCTGCTCGACTGGCTGACGGTGCTGGCGGCGGCGCTGCCCGCGCTCGTCCCGCCGATGGCGGCGGAGGCGGCGCGCCGGCGGCGGGGGCGGCCGGGACGGCCCGTGGCCACGTGGATCTGGGCGCCCGGGGCCGTCGTGGCCGTGGCGCTGACCGTGGCCGGGCACGCGGCGGCGGCGCCCGCCGGTCTCGCCGTCTCGGCGGCCGGGACGCTCGTCCACGCGTGGCCGCGCCGGACGCGGTCATGACCCGATGCGGACATGCGGCAGTCCGATATTCGTCCTTGACGCCGGGCCGGGCCGGTCGTACGTTCGTGAAAGCGCTTCCAGAAAGCGCTTTCCAGCCATCGCCTACCCCCCTTTGGACGGCCGGAATGCGAAGAAAGCTCAGCTGGTGTCTTCTCGCGCTCGCGGCGCTGCTGCTGCCGCTGCTCGCCGTACCGCCGGCGGCGCAGGCGCGGGACGACGCGCCGATCCTCGACCCGATCCCCGACGACCCCGCCCCCTCCGGCCTCGGCCTCGTCCTCCAGGAGGTCGCGCAGCTGCCGCAGTCGAAGCCGACCGGAACCCCCACCGACCCCCGGCTGCTGCGGTGGAACCGCATCAACTACGTCGGCGAGGTCCCCGACCGCTCGGGCCGGCTCTACGTGCCCGACCTGAACGGCAACCTTTACCTGCTCGACAAGAAGACCCGCACCCCGCACGTCTACCTGGACGTCGCCGCCGCCTTCGCGCCCGACTTCTTCTCCCAGGCCGGGCTCGGGCAGGGCTTCGGGTTCGTCGCGTTCCACCCCGACTTCCGCAGGAACGGCAAGTTCTACACCGCGCACGTCGAGGCCGGGGACGCGCTGAAGACCAAGACGCCCGACCTCACGCCGCAGCCGAACACCGGCTTCCACGGCGTCGTCGACGAGTGGACCGCGTCCGACCCGAAGGCTGACACGTTCTCCGGGACGCACCGCGAGATCCTGCGCATCGGGTTCTCGGGACGCATCCACAACCTCCAGCAGCTCGACTTCAACCCCAACGCCCGCCCCGGCGGCGCCGACTACGGCAAGCTCTACCTGACGGTCGGCGACGGCGGCAACGGCAACGTCGGCGACAACGGGGGCGACCCGCAGAACCTCGCCGTCCCGCAGGGCAAGATCCTGCGGATCGACCCGTCCGGGAACGACAGCGCCAACGGCAGGTACGGCGTGCCCGCCGACAACCCGTTCGCCGGGCAGTCCGGCAAGCTCGGCGAGATCTACGCCTACGGGATGCGCGACCCGCACCGGTTCAGCTGGGACACCGGCGGCGCGCACCGGATGTTCCTCGCCCACATCGGCGAGCACGAGATCGAGTCGATCCACGAGATCTACGCCGGCGCCAACATCGGCTGGAGCGAGCGGGAGGGCGCCTTCACCTTCCGCAAGGACGACCGCTGCCACCTGTACCCGCTGCCGGCGGACGACGACCAGTACGACTACGAGTACCCGCTCGCGGCCTACGACCACGACCCGCCGCCGGACTGGGACTGCCGCAGCGACGTCGGCCACGCCATCTCCGGCGGCTACGTCTACCGGGGCGCGAAGCTGCCCGCGCTGCGCGGCAAGTACCTGTTCACCGACATCGTGGACGGCCGGCTCATGTACACCGAAGAGTCGGAGATGAAGCACGACGCGTCCGGCACGAACCGCGCGCAGATCTACGAGATGACGGCGTACGACACGTCCGGCAAGCCCGTCACGATGCGGGAGCTGGCCGGCGACGAGCGCGTCGACCTGCGCTACGGCATGGACGCCAAGGGCGAGCCGTACCTCCTCGCCAAGGCCAACGGCAAGATCTGGAAGGTCGTCGGGACGAAGCACGTCGCGTCCTGCAAGGCGGGACCGGTCCAGGTCAAGCACGCGATGGGCGCCCAGAACTGGGCGCCGGTGACGCCGTCCAAGTGGACGTTCACCGGTGACCAGGTCGTCCTCGCGGAGGCGGGCGAGCAGCGTCCCGGCCCGCGCCGCCCGTTCGAGTACGCGGTGCTCACCAAGGGGCCCGCACTCGGCTCGACACGCATCGAGGCGAAGGTCCGGCTCGACACGCCCGTGTCGGTCGGCAACCGGGACGTCATCGTCGTCTTCGGCTACCAGGACGACACGCACTTCTATTACGCGCACCTGTCCAGCGACAACACCATCTACCCGCACAACGGGATCTTCCTGGTGAACGGCGCCGACCGGCAGCGCATCGACCAGCAGTGGAACGCCAACCGGTCGCACGGCGCGCCGCCGTCCATCACGGACGAGGCGTGGCACGGCGTCCGGGTGGACCGCTGCGCGGACACCGGGGAGACCGCCGTCTACGTGGACGGCTCGTCCCGCCCGGTGTTCACCGCCCGCGACACGACCCTCGGCTCCGGCCGGGTGGGCTTCGGCTCGTTCGACAACATCGGCCGGCTCCGCGACCTGACCGTCCGCGGAACCCCAGCGAAGTAACGGCCTCCTCCGGGCGGGCGGCGGTCGGCCGCCGCCCGCCCGGAGGACTCCAAGGAGTCCACATGCTGATTCGCCGCGGCCCCGCAGCCCTCGTCACCGTGCTGCTGGGCGCCTCCCTGTCCGTCGCCGTCCCGGCCCAAGCGTCGACCGGCGGCGTCTTCCCGCCCCTGAAGAAGAACCTCATCTCCTACTACGACTTCGAGCATCCGGTGCCCGGCGACCCGTCCCGCGAGTCCGACCGCGGCCGGTCCGGCACCACGATCGACCTGGTCAACGGCGGCGCCGGCATGCGGGTCAGGGACGGCGCGCGGCGGCACGCCGTCCAGCTCAAGCAGGTGGACCCCTCCGCGAACGGCAACGACGACTGGAAGGCGGGGACCTACTCGGCGACCGGCGTCCCGTCCCTCCGCGCGTTCAACTCCGCCAAGGGCGCGACGCTCATGGGCTGGTTCAAGATGACCGGAGCCAACCCGAGCCCCAACACCGTCACCGCGAACCCGTCCGACATGTACAACGCGATCGGGCTGTCCGGCCTGCTCACCGGCGACTCCGACGGGCACGGCGTGCGCGCCCTGCTGGAGATCATCGAGGTCTCCGGAACCCTGCACGTCGTCGCGCTGGGCCGCCGCGTGGACGGGTCGCAGTCGCAGACGTTCGCCGCGAGCGAGGACTGGCGGAGCGTCCTCCCGCAGAACACCTGGGTGCACCTCGCCGCGACGTTCGACTACGACACCGGGCAGATGGCGCTCTACAAGGACGGCGCGCCGCTGCCCGGCTTCTACACCGTCGCCGGGGACCCGTGGGGCGTCGAGGGCGACCCCGAGCCCGACGTCACGTCCGCCACCGACCCGCGCGGCATCAAGATCGGCGGCAGCTTCCCGCAGAACAACGTCGAACGGAACCCCTGCAACTGCCGCATGGACGGCCTGATGTTCCTCGACCGCGCCCTCACCCCCAAGGAGGCCGCCATCCAGTACAAGTTCGCGAAGCACTGACCCGCACGCCGCCGGCGCCCGCCTCGCACGGGCGCCGGCGGTTCTCTTCCCCGGCTCCACGAGGCGGACGACCGGCGGACTGCAACTACTCGCTGGGCGCGTTCTGGGTGGAGCGCACGACTCCCGCCGGGCCGGCCGCCTCCTCGGCGTCCTGTGTCGCGGCCCAGGTGCCGAGCAAGCGGATCGCCTCCTCGGACGGTGATCCGGGTTCCGGCGCGTAGGCGTACATCCAGCGTTCGCCGTCGGGCAGTTGGAGCGCCTCTACCTGCATGGTCAGCTCGCCGACGACGGGATGGCGGAACCGTTTGGGCCCCCGGCACGGCACCTCGACGTCGTGCTCGGCCCACCACGTCCGGAACTCGGGGCTGGCGACGGACAGTTCGCCGACCAGCGCATGCAGCCGCCTGTCGTTCGGGTAGCGGCCCGCGGCCTCCCGCAGGACGCCGACGCTCACGCGCGCGTTCATCTCCCAGTCGACGAGGAGGTCGCGCGTCGACGGCCGCAGGAACAGCCAGCGCGGGTGGCCGGCCGCCTCGGACGGCATCGGTTCGAGCCCCGCGAGCAGCGCCCGGCCCATCCGGTTCATCGCGTGGACGTCCCCGCGCGAGTCGATGATGATCGCGGGGAACGTGAGGCTGTCGAGCATCATCCGCATGCCCGCGTCGAGGGGCGCGAGCCGCAGTTCGCCGCCGGGCTCGGGCGGGGCGGCGGCCGCCCGGACGAGGTTGTGCAGGTGCAGCCGCTCGACCCCGGTCAGCCGCAGCGCGCGGGCGATCGCGTCGAGCACCTGGTCGGACGGCTGGAGCGGCCGTCCCTGCTCCAAGCGGGCGTAGTAGTCGAGGCTCACGGCGGCCAGCATCGCGACCTCTTCGCGCCGCAGGCCCGGGACGCGGCGCCGGCCGCCCGCCGGGATGCCGACGTCCTCGGGCCGGACGCGCGCCCGCCGGGTCCGCAGGAACTCTCGCAGCTCACCGTTCTTGGCCATGCTCCAACGGTATGCGGCGAATGCGCCGCCAAGGGTGGGTCTGTGCGTCCGAGGTTGCCGCCGCCACTGGTGGGGGCGGTGCACGGGGCCGCATGGTGGACGCATGACCACCATCACTCAGACCGCGCCGCTCGGCGACAGGACCGTGCGGCGCATCGGCTTCGGTGCCATGCAGCTCGCAGGCCCCGGGGTGTTCGGACCGCCCGAGGACCCGGACGCGGCCCGCGCCGTGCTGCGCCGCGCCGTCGAACTCGGCGTCGACCACATCGACACCGCGCAGGTCTACGGTCCCGATGTCGTCAACGAACTCATCGCCGAGGCGCTGCACCCCTACCCGGACGGCCTCGTCCTCGCCACGAAGGTCGGCGGCGCCCGCGACGAGCGGGGCGAATGGGTGCGGGCGTCCCGTCCGGAACAGCTGCGGGCGACCGTCGAGCAGGACCTGCGCACCCTGCGGACCGAGCGGATCGGCCTCGTGAACCTGCGTCGCCAGGTCGGGGGCCCCGAACCGGACGCCGTCCCGCTCGCCGAGCAGCTCGGCGCCCTGACCGATATGCGCGACGAGGGCAAGCTCGGCCTCATCGGCCTCTCGACCGTCTCGGCCGGCATCGTCGAGGCCGCCCTGGAGATCACCCCGATCGCCGAGGTGCAGAACGCCTACGGCATCGCGAACCGCACGGACGAGCCGGTCGTCGATCTCTGCCGGGAGCACGGCATCGCCTACGTCCCCTACTACCCTCTCGGCTCCGCGTTCACCGGCGGCCCGCGGGCGCTCGCCGCCGACCCGGCGATCGCGTCAGTGGCGGCCGGGCACGGCGTCTCGGCGTCGCAGATCGCGCTCGCCTGGCTGCTCGCCCACTACGACCGCATGCTGCTGATCCCCGGCACGAGCTCGGTCGCCCACCTCGAAGAGAACCTCGCCGTCGACGGCATCGGGCTGGACGACGAGGACATGGCCGCGCTCGACCGCGTCGCCCACCTCGGCGCCCCGAGTTTCTGACGGAACGGAAGGCCCGGCGCCGGATCGTCGCCTAGGTGCACAGGCGGGCGGTGTAGAGGCCGTCGTCGGTGGCCGCGACGAGGGTGCCGTCCGGGGCGAGCGCCAGGTCGTTGGGCGGGGCCGGGAACTCGATGCGGTGCGACGGGGACATGGCGGCCGCGTCCCAGGCGAGGACGGTGCCGGGCTCGTCCCGGAGGGCCGCGGCGGCGAGGAGGCGCTCGCCGACCAGGGACGCGGCCGGCCGGTCGCAGGGGGCGGGGGTCTCCAGAGTCGCGAGGAGGTCCCCGTCGAGGCCGCGGACGCGCAGGTCGGACGGGGTCGCCTGGACGAGGACGAGGCCGCCCGGGGACGGGGCGAGCACCGCGTCGGCGGCCGGCAGGACGGCGACCTCCTCGCCCCGCTCGACGTCGAGGAGGCTGACCGCGGAGTCGCCGGGCAGGCCGATGAGGGAGCCGGTGGCGGGCGTGGCGTGCAGCGTCCAGCGTTCGAAGGCCGTCCGGTGGCCGAGCCAGAGGGTGAACTCGGCGAGCCGCTCGCCGGTGAGGGCGTCCCACACGACCGCCTCGGCGTCGTTCGCGGGGCCGAAGACGGCGACGACCGCGGCGCGGCCGTGGTGGACGGCCAGGCCGAGGAGGTCGGGCCGCCCGTCGAGCACCGGCTCCTCGCCGGTGGACAGGTCGTGGACGTGGACGCGGTCGCGGTACGTCCACGCGACGGTCGGCGATCCGGCGGGGAGGCCGAACGCCCATTCGGCGCGGTCGGTGGGGAAGCCGGGGATCGGGGCGCCGAGGGCGGCGCCCGCCGCCAGGTCCCAGAGCTGACCGGCGTTCGCGCCCCGGGCCGCCTGGGAGGTGAACGCCAACGGCGGCCCCTCGGCGGTGACGGCGGCACCGTCGAACGTCCCTTGCGCCAGCGGTTCCGCCAGCACGCTTTCCGGCATGCGAGGGACAGTAGGGCACCCGGCCGCGGTCGTTCCACGGACTCGCGGAAACTGGGTCGCGCTGTGACGTTTCCGCGTCCCGCGAAGCTGTAACGGGTCAGCCGGCGGCGCGGAGGCGCGCGGCGGTCTCCTCCGGGGAGACGTCGTTGATCCAGGCGCCCATGCCGGACTCCGACCCCGCCAGGTACTTGATCTTGTCGGGGGCGCGGCGGACGGAGAAGAGTTCGAGGTGCAGGCGGAGCAGGTCGGTGCCCACGGGGGCCTGGTGCCAGCCGGCGACGTACGGGAGCGGCGCGCCGTACAGGGCGTCGCAGCGGCGCAGGAGGTCCCGGTAGAGGACGGCCAGCTCGTCGCGTTCGGCGGCGTCCAGCGCGGTGAGGTCGGGGACGTGGCGGTGCGGCATCAGGTGCGCCTCGACCGGCCAGCGGGCGGCGGCCGGGACGTAGGCCGTCCAGTGCTCGCCCGCGAGGACGACCCGGCCGCCCGCGCGCTCGGCCTTCAGGACGTCCTCGAACAGGCCCGGCCGGGCGGCGGCCGTCGCGAGCATGCGCTCGGTGCGGGGCGTGACGAACGGGTACCCGTAGATCTGGCCGTGCGGGTGGTGCAGCGTCACGCCGATCTCCACGCCGCGGTTCTCGAACGCGTACACCTGCCGGACGCCGGGGACCGCGGACAGGTCGGCGGTGCGGTCGGCCCACGCGTCGACGATCGTCCGGACGCGGGAGACGGGCAGCCGCGACATCGCGCCGGAGTGGTCGTCGGTGAAGCACACGACCTCGCAGCGCCCGGCGCCGCGGGCGCGGGCGACGCCGTCGATCTCCGGCGGGACGGGCGGCGTGCGGACGTCGAAGGACGGGAACCGGTTCTCGAACGCCACGACGTCGTAGGACGGGTCCGGGATCTCCGACGCGGGCCCGCCAGGGCACAGCGGGCACTGGTCGGCGGGCGGCAGGAACGTGCGCGTGTTGCGGTGCGCGGTGATCGTGACGTGGTCGCCGGTCAGCGGGTCGCGGCGCGTCTCGCACAGCGGCTCGACCGGCCGCAGCCCGCGCGGGTCGGGGACGGGCGCCCGGCCCGGCCGCTCGTCGTAGTAGACGATCTCGCGGCCGTCGGAGAGGCGTGCGCGTGTCCGGTTCATCTCGGCGGCAGCCTACCGCGACCGATGATCACCCGGTCGGCGCGCCCGCCGGGTTCCGCGCCCCGTTGACGGCCAGCAGATGCCGCACCAGCGTCGTCAGCACCTCCTTGCCGGAGGCCCGTTCGCGCACGTCGCAGAGGACGACCGGGGTCTCCGCGCGGAGGTCGAGCGCCTCGCGGATCTCCTCGGCGGCGTAGTCGTAGCCGTCGGCGAAGCAGTTCACGGCGACGACGAACGGCAGGCCGCGGTTCTCGAAGTAGTCGACGGCGGGGAAGCAGTCGGCGAGGCGGCGGGTGTCGGCGAGGACGACGGCGCCGAGCGCGCCGAACGACAGCTCGTCCCACATGAACCAGAAGCGGTCCTGGCCGGGCGTGCCGAACAGGTAGAGGACGAGGCCCTCGCGGATCGTGATGCGGCCGAAGTCCATCGCGACCGTGGTGGTCGTCTTCTGCTCGACGCCCTCGGTGTCGTCGACGCCTAGGCTCCGGTCGGTGAGCAGCTCCTCGGTCTGCAGGGGCCGGATCTCGCTGACCGCGCCGACGAGCGTGGTCTTGCCGACTCCGAATCCCCCGGCGACGAGGATCTTCACCGCGACCGGGACCGCCGCGGCGGACCCCGCGGACCTCGTGGACCCCTCGGTTTCCGCGGGCTCAGAGGGCTTGGAGACCATGGAGCACTTCCCTCAGCAGACGTTCCTGGGAGAGCGGGCTCTCCTGTTGGGGGCGGGTTGCGGTGATGAGCCGGTGGTGCAGCAGGTCGCCGAGCAGGACGCGCACGACGACCAGGGGGAGCCGCATCCGCGCCGCGATCTCGGCCACCGGCTGCGGCTGCACGCACATCTCCAGGATGTCGAGATGCTCGGGGCCGATGCCGGGCGAGCCCGACCGGGGCCGCGCCGCGGTGGAGACTATCGTGATCATGTCGAAGCCCTCGCCCGCGGCGGGTCTCGCGCGCCCGCGCGTCAGCGCGTACGACCGTACGATCGGGCCGGCCTCGTCATCGAGCCATTCGCTGCCAGGACCGGTCATGGTCCGTCACGATTCCTCGGTGTCGCGGACCTCGGCGCGCCCGCGCCGGGTGCCCTGCTGGATGGACGACATCATCGACCGCAGCTCCTCGGGCGACCGGCTCGGGCGCGGCGCGGCGGTCGGCGGGGGCGCGGCGGAGCGGTCCTCGCGCAGCTGGGCCGCCATGTTCTCCTGGCGGACGCGTTTCGGCAGCGCCGGCCGGCCGGCCCCGCCCGGCTCGCCGGCGGGCCGGCGGCGGACCTCGCGCGGCGACCTCGGGATGCCGGGGGCGGGGGGCGCCGGCGGCTCGGCCTCGGCTTCGGCGGCCGGCGGCGGGGGCGGGTCGCCCCACGGAGAGGGCGCCGATCGCGGCGCGGACGCCGACCGGCGCACCGGCTCCTCGAACACCGGGATGGGGCCCGTCCTCGCGCCCGGCTCCTCGAACACCGGGATCGGCCCGGTGCCCGGACCCGGCTCCGGGGCGGGCGGGCCGTCACCGGGCCCGGCGCCCCGCGCGGACAGGCCGAGCGGATCCGCCGTGCCGGACACGGCGGCGGCGTGCCGTCCCGACGGGAGCCGCAGCACCGAACCGCCCTGCTCCGGACGCCGCTCGTGGTGCCCGCCGCCGACGACCGAGCCGACCGGGACGAGCGCGTCCTCCGCGCGGCGGGTGGTGAGCGCGGGCGCGCCCCGCGCCGGCTCGCCCTCGTCCGCGACGACGAGGCCCTCCGGCAGCAGGACGATCGCGGTCATGCCGCCGTACGGGGACGTCCGCAGCGTGACCTTGATGCCGTGCCGGTGCGCGAGCCGCCCGACGACGAACAGGCCGAGCTGGGCGCTGTCGGACAGGTCGAACTCGGCGGCGGTGGCGAGCCGCTCGTTGGCGGCGGCGAGGCTCGGCTCGTCCATGCTGAGGCCGCGGTCCTCGACCTCCAGCGTGAAGCCGTGCGAGACGGCCTGCCCCTGCACCTGGACGGTCGTGTGCGGCGGCGAGAACACGGCCGCGTTCTCGATCAGCTCGGCGAGCAGGTGGATGACGTCGGCGACGGCGGGGCCGACGATCGCGGCGCGGGTCATCGGGGCGACGTTGACCCGGGTGTAGTCCTCGACCTCGGACGCGGCGGCGCGGGCGACGTCGACGATCGCGACGGGGCTGCGCCAGCCGCGGCCGGGCGCCTGCCCGGACAGGATGATCAGGCCCTCGGCGTGCCGCCGCATGCGGGTGGCGAGGTGGTCGACCCGGAACAGGTCCTCCAGGTCGTCGGGGGTCTCGATGCGCCGCTCCATCGCGTCCAGCAGCTTCAGCTGGCGGTGCAGCAGCGTCTGGCTGCGGCGCGCGAGGTTGACGAACACGTCGCTGACGTTGCGGCGGAGCGTCGCCTCCTCCACCGCGCCCTGGATGGCGGTGCGCCGGGCGGCGTTGAACGCGTCCCCGACCTGGTCGATCTCGCGGGTGCCGAATGCCAGCGGCGGCGCCTCGGCGGCCACGTCGACCTCCTCGCCGCGGCGCAGCCGGCGGATCACGCCGGGCAGCCGGACGTCGGCCAGGTCGATCGCCTCGCGGCGCAGCCGGGCCAGCTCGCGGATGACGGACCGGGCGACCCAGACCGCGAGGACGAGGGACGCGGCGACGGCGACGAGCCCCAGCGCGCCCGCGAGGACGACGCGGGTGATGATGCCGTCCGCGATCGGCGCGGCGCGCTTCTCGGCGCTCTCGGACACGGCGAGTTCGAGGCCGCGCAGCCGGGTGAGGTTGGAGTCGGCGGTGGTCTTCCACAGCACCCCGGAGTTGCCGCCGCTCTTCACGAGCCGGGCGGACCCGACGAACCGGTCCTCCAGCGTGCGCAGCCGGCCGTACTCGGGCATCCCGGCGACGCGCTGGTAGTAGGACTGGTCGGCGGTGCGCAGCTCGGCCGCCGCGTACCCGTACAGGGCGCGCTGCGTCCCGACGAGCTTGACGAACCGGCTGTGCTCGGCGGGCGTCATCCGGCCGGCGGCGAGCGCGCCGGCGAGCAGCGCGTCCTCCTGGGCGAGGACCTCGCGGGCCCGGGTCAGCGACGCCTCGTTGCGGGCGTCCTTGGCGACCTCGGAGTTGTCCAGCGTGGCGAGGGAGCCCTGCAGCGCGCCGACGTCGCCGAGCAGGGCGGTGTAGTCGGCGAAGGCGCGGCCGCGGTCGACGGCGCCGGTGTCGATGGTGCGGCGCCGGGCGTCCAGCCCATCCAGCTCGGTGAGGATCTTGTCGGCGAGCCGGCGGGTGTGCGCCGGCGCGGCGTCGCGGGCGGCCTGGTTCCGCGCGAGCCGGCGGAACAGGTCGGCCTGCCGGTCGGTGACCAGCCGGCCGGACTCCAGCGAGGCGCGGTCGCCCTCCGCGCGGCCGCCGAGGTACACCGTCGACAGCCGCCGCTCCGCCTGCAGCGCGCTGCCGAGCGCGCCGGACGGGTACCCGTAGTGGTCCTGGACGGTCTTGACGTGCCGGAGGTTGAGCCCCTCGCCGAGCGCGATGCTCGCGGCGAACGCCCACAGGACGCCGAGCGAGACCACCGAGACGGTGACCATCAGGACGACCTTGAAGCGGATGGAGCGGAATCGCGCTGCCTTGGGAGCCCGCCGGTGACCGGCGGCAGAGTCCGTGGTGGTGCGGCCTCGATTTGGCACTGCGGCTGAACTTTCACTCGGGCGGACGGCTGGCGGGACGGACGGGAGCGCCGTGCGGGACGGGGCGCCGGGGAACGGTAGGAGAGCCTAAGACCGCATGCGGCCATGTGTCGACAGTTTCCGGATCATCACGTTTTGTGTGCACAGGCAGCCTGAAATACCCCTACGATGCCTGAGCGTGATGGATCGTTCTCGCCACGCGACGGAAATCGCCAGGTCGTCCGTCCGCCCACGCCGGTCCCGGGCCGTGCTCTCCGCGGGCGCGCTGGCCGCGGCGGCGGCCCTGGCGGGCGGCTGCAGCGGCGACTCCGCCGCCGCCTCGGCACCGCCCGAGATCCCGATGATGCAGGAACTCGGCACCCCCGAAGGGCGGCTCGACCTCGTCGCCTGGGCGGGCTATGCCGAGAACGGCTCCAGCGACAAGACCGTCGACTGGGTCACCCCGTTCACGAAGGCGACCGGCTGCCGGGTCCACACGAAGGTCGCCGACACGTCCGACTCGATGGTCGCGCTGATGAGGACGGGCCGGTACGACGGCGTGTCCGCGTCCGGCGACGCGTCCCTGCGGCTCATCTACGGCGGGCTCGTCGCGCCGGTCAACACGGGCCTGCTCGGCAACTACAACGACATCGCCAAGTACCTGAAGGACCAGCCGTACAACTCCGCCGGCGGCCGGATGTACGGCGCCCCGCACGGCTACGGCGCGAACATGCTGATGTACCGGACGGACAAGATCCCGCAGCGTCCCACGTCGTGGAGCGTCGTGTGGGACAAGGACTCCCCCGCCGCCGGGCACGTCGTCGCCTACGACTCCCCCATCTACATCGCGGACGCGGCCCTCTACCTGAAGGCGCACCGCCCCGACCTGAAGATCGACGACGTCTACGAGCTGGACGAGAAGCAGTTCCAGGCGGCGGTCGACCTGCTCAAGCAGCAGCGTCCCAACGTCAACCAGTACTGGGCGAACTACCTGGACGAGCTCCAGTCGTTCAAGAGCGGCTACAACTACGCGGGCACCGCGTGGCAGGTCACCGCGAACCTGGCCCTGGCGGAGAAGGCGCCCGTCGCGACCACCATCCCGACCGAGGGCGCCACCGGCTGGTCGGACACCTGGATGATCTCGTCCAAGGCCCAGCACCCGACGTGCATGTACAAGTGGATGAACTGGATCACCACGCCGAAGGTGCAGGCGGAGGTCGCGCAGTGGTTCGGCGAGGCGCCCGCCAACCCGAAGGCGTGCCGGTACACCGCCAAGGGCTTCTGCTCGACCTACCACGTCGGCGACCCCGAGTTCTACAAGCGCCTCGCGTTCTGGAAGACGCCCGTGCGGGACTGCGGCGACGACCGCGGCAGCACCTGCGTCGACTACGACCGCTGGGCCCAGGCGTGGACGCAGATCAAGGGATAGGGGCCCGCGCCCCGGCGGAGCCGCTCAGGAGGCGGGCTTCATCGTGTAGCAGTAGTTCGACTTGCCCTTGAAGAAGTGCCGGGCCCGGCTGTCGCCGTACCGCCACCGGCATCCGGCGTCGAGCTGAGCGGCCGACAGCTTCATCGTGTCGCCCTTGCGCATGATGCAGTACGCGCCGGGGCTCGGCGTCTCCCGGTACTCGACCCACTCCCAGCCGAGCTTCACGCAGTAGTCGGTGAAGTGCCCGGGGCCGAGTTCCGCCCGGACGAGCTTGACGGGGCGCGTCGGCGCGGCGGACGGCGACCGCGAGGGCGCCGCCGACTGCGACGGCGACCGCGACGCGGCCGACCGCGACGGGCTCGCGCTCGCGCCGGGCGACCGGGTCCCGGCGCCGGCCCCCGCCTGGGCCGTGGTTCCGGCCCCGGGGGTGGCCGGGCCGGACGAGTCGTCCGCGACCGCGCCCCCGTCGCGGCCCGCGGGCTCGTCACCGGAGAACCAGGCCACCGCGAAGACGGCGGCGGCCACGGCCGCCACCGCCGCGGCCGCGCCGGCCAGGACCTTCGTGCGCCGGCCGCCCGACCGCTGCGGCGCGGTGACCGCGTCCACCCGTCCGAAGGCCGGGGGTGGCGGCGGCGCACCGTGCCCCGCCGGATTGGGAGGCGCGGACGCCGGGCCCGGCGGGTCCGGAGGCGCGGAGCCCTGCGGAGGCGGAGGCGCGGAGGCTAACGCCGGAGGCTCGGGCGCGGAGCCCTGCGCGGACGCTGACGCCGATGCGGGGGCGGGGGTGGCCGCGGGCGGCGGGGTGAGCGCGGTGTCGTCCGCTCCGCCCGTGTCGTCACCGGCCGGCGGCGTTCCGGCCGGGGCCGGGGGCAGGAGGGCGGAGGCCGGCAGGGGCGGAAGCATGGAACCGGGCGGCGGCGGCGCGGACGGGTCGGACAGAGTGGACGCGGCAGACGCAGCAGACGGGGCGGACGGGGCGGACGGGGTGCGGCCCGGCCGGACGAGGCGGTCGAGGACGTCCTGCGCGGACGGACGGCGCGCCGGGTCCTTCGCGAAGCACTCGGCGAGGAGGCCGCGCAGCGGCTCCTCCACGCCGGTGAGGTCCGGCTGGTGGTTCGCGATGCGGTTGAACACGACGGGGACGGTCTCGTTGCCGAACGGGGCGCGCCCGGTCGCGGCGAACACCATCGTGGACGCCCACGCGAAGACGTCGGCGGCGGGGCCGAGCTCACCGGGTTCGAGCTGCTCGGGCGCCATGTAGGCGGGCGTGCCGATGGCGCGGCTGACCATCGTCTGCGCGCCGGACAGCGCGCGCGAGATGCCGAAGTCGATGACGCGCGGACCGTCCGCGCCGATCAGCACGTTGTGCGGTTTGAAGTCGCGGTGGACGATGCCGGCGTCGTGCAGGGCGACGAGGGCCGTGGCGGTCGCGATGGCGAGCCGGTCGAGGGCGCTGCCCGCGCGGGGCCCCTGCTCGGCGACGACCCGGCTGAGCGGCGGCCCGTCGATGTACTCGCTGACGATGTAGTGGCGGCTCCCGGACGTGCCGGAGTCGAGCACCTGCGCGGTGCAGAACCGCGCGACCTGCTTGGCCGCCTCCAGTTCGCGGGCGAACATGTCGGCCATGTTCAGCGTGCCGGGGTCGCCGGTCAGCTGGGCGTGGAACAGCTTCACCGCCACCTGCGCGCCGGCGTCGCCGGTGCCGAGATAGACGACGCCCTGGCCGCCTTCACCGATCCGCGCGGTCAGCCGGTAGGCGCCGAGTTGCCGGGGATCGGTGGGTTCGAGGGGCTGCACGCAAGCAGTGTAGAGCGGTCAATGATCGTGTTGGGTCATAAGCCGGGCGAGGGTGTGGAGTTCCGCGGCGGGGGCGGGAACCGCGCCGTTCAGGTGGGTGCGGGCCTCGGTCAGGAGCACGCGGGCGTGGGCGGCGGCCCAGTCCCGGGCGCCGGCGGTCTCGATGAGGGCGGCGGCGCGCGCGGTCTCGCCGCCCGTCAGCGGCTCGTCGCGGAAGTACAGGCCGGCGAGTTCGGCGGCGGCCGGCGAGCCGGAGGTTAGCGCGGCGACGACCGGCAGGGACTTCTTGCGGTTGTGCAGGTCGGAGTGGACGGGTTTGCCGGTGGCGGCCGGGTCGCCCCAGATGCCGAGGAGGTCGTCGGCCAGCTGGAAGGCCAGGCCGAAGCGCTCGCCGAAGGTGCGCAGGCGGGCGGTCTCGTCGGCGGACGCGCCGCCGTAGCAGGCGCCGAGGGCGCAGGCCGCGCCCATCAGCGCGCCGGTCTTGCGGCCCGCCATGGCGAGGCACTCGTCGAGCGTCACGTCGGTGCGGTCCTCGAACGCGAGGTCGGCGGACTGGCCTTCGACCAGGTCGAGGACCGCGCGGGCGAGGATGCGGACCCCCTGCGCGGCGGCCGGGGAGCCGCCCTCGGCCAGCGCCTCGTAGGCGGCGGCGAGGAGGGCGTCCCCGGCGAGGACGGCGGCGTTCGTCCCGAAGACGGCCCAGGCGGTCGGGCGGTGCCTGCGGGTGGGGTCGCCGTCCATGACGTCGTCGTGCAGGAGGGAGAAGTTGTGCGCCAGCTCGACCGCGACGGCGGCCGGCAGGGCGGCCGCGGCCGTCCCGCCGACCGCCTGCGCGGCCAGCAGCGCGAGGGCGGGGCGGATCGCCTTGCCCGCCGGGCCCGCGGCGGGACGGCCCAGCTCGTCCCGCCAGCCGAAGTGGTACGCGGCGATGCGGCGGGCCGCGTCCGGCATCGACTCGACCGCGTCCCGCAGGGCGGGGTCGAGCAGGCTCCGGCTCCAGCGCAGGATGTCGGCCGCCGACCGGGCGCGCTGGTCCGGGCGGTGGTCGCAGGCGACGACGGCGGGGTCGTCCTTCCAGGCGGGCATGGCGTTCCCTTCTCGGCAGCGGGCTCGTCAGCGGGCGATCTCGACGTCCTCCAGGACGCCGAGCGCGTCCGGGACCAGCACGGCGGCCGAGTAGTAGGCGCTGACCAGGTAGGTCAGCAGCGCCCGGTCGTCGACGCCGGTGAACCGGACCGACAGCCCCGGCCGCACCTCGCCGGGCAGCCCGGTCCGGTGCAGCCCGATGACGCCCTGGTCGTCCTCGCCGGTGCGCAGCACGAGGATCGAGCTGGTCCCGGACGGGGTGATGGGGATCTTGTCGCACGGGTACATGGGGACGCCGCGCCACGCTTGGACGCGGCGTCCCTCGATCTCCGCGCCGGGCGGGTACACCCCGCGCCGGGTGCACTCGCGGCCGAACGCGGCGATCGTCTTCGGGTGGGCCAGGAAGAACCGGGACCCGCGGCGCCGCGACAGCAGCTCGTCCAGGTCGTCGGGGGTCGGCGGGCCGCCCCGGGTCTGGACGCGCTGCCGCAGGTCGGCGTTGTGCAGCAGCCCGAAGTCCCGGTTGTTGATCAGTTCGTGCTCCTGGCGTTCGCGCAGTTCCTCGATGGTGAGCCGCAGTTGCTGCTCGACCTGGTCCATGGGGCCGTTGTAGAGGTCGGCGACGCGGGAATGGACGCGCAGGAGCGTCTGGGCGACGCTCAGTTCGTACTCGCGCGGCGACGCCTCGTAGTCGACGAACGTGCCCGGCAGCGCCGCCTCGCCAGCGTGCCCGGACGCCACCTCGATCGGCGCCTCGCCGTGCCGGGTGCGCGGCGGGGCGGGCGCGTCCCGGTACCGCTCCAGGTGGGCGCGGAGGGCCTCGGACCGGCCGGTCAGCTCCTCGATCGCCTCCCGGGGCAGCGTCAGGACGATGGCCGGGGTGAGCGCGCGGAACGTGTGCGGCCAGACCTCGGCGGCGCCGAGGAGGGCGCGGTCGCCGAAGAACCGCCCGCCGGCGAGGATGCCGACCTGCGCTTCGGCGCCGTACTCCCCCGGCGCGGCCTCCGCGACCTTGCCGTGCGCGACCAGGTGGACGCCGTCGAGCGGGCGGCCCGCCGCGGCGATCGTCTCGCCCGGCCCGTACTCGCGCTGCTCGAACCGCGCGGCGAGGCCGTCCAGGACCGCGGGGTCGGCCAGGTCGCGCAGCGGGGGCAGCTCGGCCAGCTCGGGCGGGACGACCCGGACGTCGGCGCCGTCGTTCAGGAACGACACCAGCCCGTCGCCGAGCCGGTAGGTGAGCCGCCGGTTCACCCGGTAGGCGCCCGCGTCCGCCCGCACCCACGGCAGCTGCCGCAGCAGCCACCGCGGGGTGATGCCCCGCATCTGCGGGACGGACTTGGTCGTCGTCGCGAGATTGCGCGCCGCCTCGGTGCCGAGGGCGAGCCGCCCCCGCTCGTCCGCCTGCGTCACGCGCCGGTACCGCCGTGCGCGATCTCGACGGACTCCAGCATGCCGAGCGCGTCGGGGACGAGGACGGCGGCCGAGTAGTAGGCGCTGACCAGGTAGGAGATGAGCGCCTTCTCGTCGATCCCCATGTACCGGACCGACAGGCCCGGCTGGTACTCGTCCGGCAGCCCGATCTGGTGCAGGCCGATGACGCCCTGCGCCTGCTCGCCGGTCCGCATCAGCAGGATCGAGCTGGTCTTGGTCTTGCTGACGGGGATCTTGTTGCACGGGAAGATCGGCACGCCGCGCCAGCCGGGGACCTTGTGGCCGCCCACGTCGACGCTGTCGGGGTAGACGCCGCGGGCGCTGCACTCGCGGCCGAACGCGGCGATCGCCTTCGGGTGGGCGAGGAAGAACGCGGGGTCCTTCCAGACGAGGGTGAGCAGGTCGTCCATGTCGTCGGGGGTGGGCGGGCCGGAGCGGGTGTGGATGCGCTGGGACAGGTCGGCGTTGTGCAGGAGCCCGAAGTCGCGGTTGTTGACGAGCTCGTTCTCCTGGCGTTCGCGCAGCGCCTCGATGGTCAGCCTGAGCTGCTGCTCGACCTGGTCCATGGGCTCGTTGTAGAGGTCGGCGACGCGGGTGTGGACGCGCAGGACGGTCTGCGCCACGCTCAGCTCGTACTCGCGCGGGGAGCCCTCGTAGTCGACGAACGTGCCCGGCAGCACCGGCTCGCCCGCGTGCCCGGACGCCACCTCGATGGCCGCCTCGCCGTGCGCGTTGTGCGCGCGCGCCGGGCTCGCGCGGTACTCGTCGAGGTGGGCCTGGAGGGACGTGGACTGGCCCAGCGTCTCCTGGAAGTCGGCTTGGCTCATGCTGAGGATCGTGCAGGCGGTGACGGCCTTGACCGTGTTCTCCCACTGCTCGGGCTCCTCGCCCTCCTGCGTCCCGAGGAGGGCCTGCTCGCCGAAGAAGTCGCCGTTGGCGAGCGTCCCGAGGACGGCCTCGGTGCCGTACTCGCCGGCGCCGATCCGGCTGAGCTTGCCGTGCGCGACGAGGACGACCCGGTCGACGGGGCGTCCGCGCTCCACCACCACGTCGCCGGGCTCGTACTCCTGCTGGGTGAACCGCCCGGCGATCGCGTCGAGGGTGAGGTCGTCGTCGTAGCCGCGCAGCGGGGGCAGCTCGCCCAGCTCGCGCGGGATCACCCGGACGTCGGCGCCGGTCGTCACGAACGTCACCCGGCCGTCGCCGAGCGTGTAGGCGAGCCGGCGGTTGACGCGGTAGGCGCCGCCGGCGGCCTGGACCCAGGGCAGGAGCTTCAGCAGCCACCGGGAGGTGATCCCCTGCATCTGCGGGACGGACTTGGTCGTCGTCGCCAGATTCCGTGCCGCCGCGGTACCGAGGCTCAGTTGCTGCTGCTGTTCCGTCACGTCCACACCACCGTTTCGTCGAGGGTCCGCCATGAGCAAGCCGTCTCCGGCCAACGGTGACGCTACATACGGTAACCGACTCATTGCAACGAGCCATCGACTTTCCATGAGGCCACACAAGTCGCACCGGAACGCCAGGCGCCGGGATCGACGGCTGGACCGCCCGCGAGGGCGTCCACGAGGGCGTCCACGCCCGGCCCGCCGGCGAGTGGGCGCGGCCTTTACCGCCGCGGAAGGTTTCGCCCCAGGTCAGACAGGTGCGACGTGAGGCATATCACCCGTCCCGCGGGCTTCGGCAAGGAAAGACCTCCCGCATTCTGGTGTTGCACGTGACGGACATCGGGGCCCGCCGAGGGCCCCGGCGAAACCGGAGGGGAGGCTCCCAGTGACCACGGTTTGGACAGCACTGGCGATCGAGACCGGAACCGCACTGGTGATCGCGGGTTCGCTGGCGGGCTGGGCCCGCCGGCACTTCGGCCGCCCCGCCGACGCGGCGCCCGCCGACCCCCTGACGCCCGACACCCTGTCGGCCGACACCCTGCCCGCCGACACCCTGCCCGCCGACACCCTGACGCCCGACGCCGTCTGAGGCGGCGAGGTCATCCCGCCCCGGAACCCGCCGGCTCCGGGGCGCGCTCGGTCCCGGCCTGCTCGATCGGCACCCCGGCCGTCTCCGGGATCTTGATGATCGGCAGCAGCGCCACCAGCCCGGCGAGCATCAGGTAGTACGCCGGGACGTAGTTGGAGCCGGTCACGTCGATCAGCGACCCGATCAGCACGGCGGCCGTCCCGCCGAACAGCGACGTCGAGATGTTGTAGCCGATCGCGAACGCCCCGTACCGCACCTTGGTCGGGAACATCGCCGGGAACGTCGCCCCGATCACCGCCAGCATCAGCACCAGCAGCCCGCCGACGATCGCGTAGCCGGCCGCGACGCCGAGCCAGTCGTCGGTCTGCATGAGCGCGAACGCCGGCCAGGCCAGGAGGACGTAGCCGATCGCCGCCGTCAGCAGCAGCGGCTTCCGGCCGATCAGGTCCGACAGGTGGCCGAGCGGCAGGATCACCATGATCATCACCAGTTCCACGCCGATGGTGATGAGCTGCGCCGTCTCGTCCTTCATGTCCAGGAAGTCGACGAGGTAGGACGGCATGAACGTGAGCAGCGTGTAGTCCGCGACGTTCAGCAGGAACACGATGCCGATCAGCATCAGGATGACGCGCCAGTAGTGCTGGAGCGTCTCCTTCAGCGGCGACTTGGCCTTCTTGCCCTGCTCCTCCATGGCCTGGAAGGTGGGCGTGTCCTCGATCCGCGTCCGGACGTAGAGGCCGACGAGGCCGAGCGGCAGCGCCACCATGAACGGGATGCGCCAGCCCCAGGAGTGCATCTCGCTCTCGCTGAGCGCCAGGTCGATGGCGAGGACGAGGCCCGCGCCCAGGATGTAGCCGGTCAGCGTCCCGAGCTCCAGGAAACTGCCGAAGAACCCGCGCCGGTGCGTGGGCGCGTACTCGGCGATCATCGTGGCGGCGCCGCCGTACTCGCCGCCCGTCGAGAAGCCCTGGACCAGCCGGACGGCGAGCAGCAGCAGCGGCGCGGCGACCCCGATCTCGTTGTAGCCGGGCAGGATCCCGATCACGAACGTCGAGCCCGACATCAGGATAATCGTGGCGGCCAGCACCCGCTTGCGGCCGAGCTTGTCGCCCATCGGCCCGAAGAACAGCCCGCCGAACGGGCGGGCGAGGAAGGCCGCCGCGATCAGCGCGAACGAGCGCAGCGACGCGCTGCCCGCCGCGCCCTCCGGGAAGAACACCGTGCCGATGATCGCGGTCATCACCCCGGCGCTGAACACGCCGAAGTCGAACCACTCGATGCAGTTGCCCATCGCGGACGCGATCACGGCCTTGTGGACGGCGCCGGTGCCGCCCCGGTCCTCCGGCAGGGTCGCGCCCGCGTCCACGCGCTCGGGGTCGTCTTTCACGCGCTACATCTGCCCGATGATCGGCAAAGCTAACGCCGGGTCACCGCCCGTGCTCACCCGGCGAGGGGCGCGGTCACGCCTTCCTGGCCTTCTTCGCCGCCGCGCCCTTGGACTTCGCGGTCCGGGGCGTCCTGGCGGTGTCCGCGTCGTCGTCCGCGAGGTCGTCCGGAAGCTCGGGGAGGACGGTGGTGCGCTGCGGGTCGTCGCCGGCCGGGGCCTCGGAGGGGTCGGACGCCTGCCCATCAGCCGACTGCTCGCCCGGCAGTTCGTCGGTGCGCTGCGGGTCGCCGCCGAGGAGCTCGTCCAGGGTGGCGGTGCGCTGCGGGTCGGCGCGCAGCTCGTCCTCCAGGAGGTCGTCCTCGGGGATCGACACGAGGGCCTGCGTCTCCTGCGACTCGCGGGTGATCACGCCGCTGGCGAGGACGTTGTTGCGGTGCCGCAGCGCGCCGTTCTCGCGCAGCAGGTTGTCGACGTCGGCGCGGGCGCGGGCGATGCGGCGGCTCAGCCGCAGGTGCACGAGGAAGCCCCCCAGCGCCGTGCCGAGGACGAAGCCCGCGACGGGGAGGCCGACCGCGGCGGGCGCGAACGTGGCCACCACCGCGACCACGACCAGCGCGACGACTGCGGCAAGCGCGACAAAGTGCTGTTCCATCCAGTCCAGGACGGTGTTGACGCGCTTGGGGATCCTCACTCGCGACTCCTCCACTCGGCTCGGGTGGGCGACGGCCGGCGCGCGAATCGAAGTTCCCGTCCCCGCGACGCCGCTGCTCGGGTGCACCGCCGGGCTCAGCGGGCCGGGGCGGTCCGGGCTCGCGCCGCACGGCGCGCCGCCCTCGTGCTCTCGACGTGCCTCCCGCACCTGGCATGCTCACCGCCGGAAGGCCGTCCGAAACCCTAACAGTACGTGACGCCCGCTCCTGCCGCGGCGCCCCGCCGGTCCGGGATGCGAACACGTGGCCGTGGCGAATATCGTCCATTGATATGAGCGAACACTTTGACGTCGTGGTCCTCGGCGCGGGCCCGGGTGGATATGTCGCCGCGATCCGGTCGGCACAGCTCGGGCTGAAGACCGCCATCATCGAGGAGAGGTACTGGGGCGGGGTGTGCCTCAACGTCGGCTGCATCCCGTCGAAGGCGCTGCTGCGCAACGCGGAGCTGGCGCACATCTTCACCAAGGAGCGGCAGACCTTCGGGATCAACGTCGAGGGGCAGGTGTCCTTCGACTACGGCGTCGCGTTCCAGCGCAGCCGGCAGGTGTCGGACAAGCTCGTCAAGGGCGTCCAGTTCCTGATGAAGAAGAACAAGATCACCACCTATGACGGGCGCGGCGCGTTCACCGACCCGAACACGCTGCAGGTCTCCCGGCAGGACGGCTCGTCCGAGACGGTGACGTTCGACAACTGCATCGTCGCGGCGGGCGCGCACACCAAGCTGCTGCCGGGGACGTCGCTGTCGGAGCGGGTCGTCACCTACGAGGAGCAGATCCTCAGCGCGGAGCTGCCGGAGAGCATCGTGATCGCCGGCGCGGGCGCGATCGGCGTCGAGTTCGCCTACGTCCTGCACAACTACGGGGTGAAGGTCACGATCGTCGAGTTCCTCGACCGGATGGTCCCGAACGAGGACGCCGACGTGTCGAAGGAGCTGGCGAAGCGCTACCGCAAGCTCGGCGTGGACGTCCTCACCTCCACCCGCGTGGACGCGATCGACGACTCGGGCGACAAGGTCAAGGTCACCGTCACCGGCAAGGACGGCGCCCAGCAGGTCATCGAGACCGACAAGGTGCTCCAGGCCATCGGCTTCCAGCCGAACGTGGAGGGCTACGGCCTGGACAAGGCCGGCGTGCAGCTCACCGAGCGGGGCGCGATCGACGTGGACGGCCGGTGCCGCACGTCCGTCCCGCACATCTACGCCATCGGCGACGTGACCGCCAAGCTGATGCTCGCGCACGCCGCCGAGGCCATGGGCATCGTCGCGGCGGAGACCATCGCGGACGCCGAGACGATGGAACTCGACTACATCATGATCCCGCGCGCCACCTACTGCCAGCCGCAGGTGGCCTCGTTCGGCTACACCGAGGCGCAGGCCAAGGAGCAGGGCTTCGACGTGAAGACGGCGAAGTTCCCCTACAGCGCCAACGGCAAGGCGCTCGGCATGGGCGAGGGCGACGGCTTCGTCAAGGTCATCAGCGACGCCAAGTACGGCGAGATCCTCGGCGCGCACATGATCGGCCCCGAGGTCACCGAGCTGCTGCCCGAGCTGACCCTGGCCCAGCAGTGGGACCTGACCGTCAACGAGGTGGCCCGCAACGTCCACGCCCACCCCACCCTGGGCGAGGCGATGAAGGAGGCCGTCCACGGCCTGGCCGGCCACATGATCAACCTCTGACCCGAGCGGCGGCGCGGGTCAGGCGGCCGGCCAGCGGTCGAGGGACGCGTAGGCGGGGAGCCACGCGGTCTCGTAGGCGTTGCGGGCCGGTTCGGGGAGGAGCGCCAGCATCGTGGCGGCCAGTTCCGGGTCGGCGCCGTCCAGGAGCCACGGGATGACGCGGGGGCCGTTCGGGCCCAGCTTCGCGCCGTGCACCTGCCCGAAGTGCGCGAACTGCTCGGGCGTCAGGGTCGCGTCGATCAGCGGCAGCGCCGACTCCTCCTCGTGCCGCAGGTGGGCGGTGAGCCCGGCGGCCAGCCGGTCGGCGAGCGGGCCGAGCGGTTCGGTTCCGGCGTCGATCGCCTCGATGGCCGGGTCGATGGCGGCGTGCTCGGCCTCCATCGCGTCCATGAGGGCGAGGCCGTCGGGACGCCCGGCGAGGGCCTCGCGCATCGGCGGCCACAGCGCCTCGTCCTCGGCGGTGTGGTGGATGTGCAGCGCCGTCTTGAACAGCTCCCAGCCGGGCGCCTCCGCGACGATGCGGCGCGCCTCCCCGTCCTCGCGGGCGGCGGCCTTGGCGAGGTGGTCGAGTTCTCTGCGGAGCGCGTCGTGCATCACGTACATCGCGGTCCAGTCGTACTTGGACATGGTCTCCCCTTCCGTTTCACCGCATTGACGGTTCGGAAGGGGAGAAGGTGACCGCGTCCAATGGCGCCGGCCCTGGCGCGGTCGTCAGCGGAGCGGGTCGAACGGGTCGAGTTCGCTCGGGCGCCGTCCGGTGACGATCTGCTCCGCGAGCAGGCGTCCGGTGGCGGGGCCGAGGGTGATCCCCCACATGCCGTGGCCGCCCGCGGCGAAGACGCGCGGCGACCGGGTCGCCCCGATCAGCGGGAGGCCGTCGCGGGTGCAGGGGCGCGAGCCGACCCACTCGTCCTCGCGGGCGTCGAGGTCGGCGCCGCGCAGCAGGGGGCGGGCCGCCGCGACGATCGCCTTGACGCGGCGCTGGTCGAGCGGGGCCTCGGGGCTGCGGAACTCCATCATCCCGGCGACGCGGAGCCGGTCCCCGAGCGGCGTGCAGGCGACGCGCTGGGCGGGGAAGTACACGGGGGCGTCGGGGACGCGGTCCATCGGCACGCTGAAGCTGTAGCCGCGGCCCGCCTGGACGAGGGAGCGGACGCCGAACGGCCGGGCGAGGCCGCCGAGCCACACGCCGCTCGCGAGCACGACCGTGTCGAACTTCTCGAAGTCGCTGCCCGTGGTGCGGACGGAGACGCTGCCGCGCTGGTGGCCGATGTCGGTGACCTCGGCGCCCGTCCGGATCTTGCCGCCCCGGTCGCGGACGGAGTCGGCGAGCGCGTGCACGAACGCGCCCGGATTCACGAACCGCTGGCCGCGCAGCACGATCGCGGCGCCGATCTCGTCCGAGAGGGCGGGCTCCAGCAGGCGGGCCTCGTCGCCGGTCAGGGCCTCGTACTCCAGGGTCTGGCCGGCCGCGCGGATGTGCTCGATCTCCTCCAGCAGGACGCGGCGCTCGGCGGCCGTCCGGTATGCGGCGAGGAAGGACCCGGCCTCGTTCGTCTCCGCCCGGACGCCGCCGTCCAGCAGCGCGTCGAAGCTCGGCAGCGCCCGGCCGTTGATCGGCACGAGCGACTCCATCGCGCGCCGCCAGCGGGCGGCGGTGCTGTTGCGGGCGAACCCGGCGAGGAACCGCAGCAGCCGGGGGTTCGCGCTCGGCGGGACGTACACCGGCGAGGACGGGCTGAGCACCGCCTTCACGCCGTAGGAGAGGACGGCCGGCTCGGGCAGCGGGGTCGCCAGGCCGGGGGTCAGCCAGCCGGCGTTGCCCCAGGACGCGCCCGCGGCGACGTCCCGGCGGTCGAACACGGTGACGTCGGCGCCGTGCTCCTGCAGGAACCATGCGGTGGACAGCCCGACCATGCCGGCGCCCACGACGGCGACCCGGCGCGGCGCTGCGTCGAGAGCCATGGCCACTCCTCTCCTCGAATGCGTACCACTTCGATGGTGCGGCGCTTCCCGGCCATCGTCTCTGTCGCGTTCGGCCAAATCGGCGGAGCCGCGTCATGCGGACGGCACAATGGACGGATGGTGAAGCTCGACGTGGCCGATCTCGTCGACTCGCTGGGGCTGCTCCGGCTGGTGACGCCGGGGCGCGGCGGGCAGGTCCACGACGTCGTGCTGGCCGAACCGGGCGAGCCGGCGGGGCAGCCGGGCGAGATCGTCCTCGCCGTCGGCGTGACCCGCCCGGCGGACGCCGTGGCGCTCCTCGAACGGGCCGACGCCGCCGGCGCGGAAGGCGTCGTCCTCAAGTCCCCCGTCGCGCCGGAGGTCGTCGAGGCCGCCGGCCGCCTCGGGCCCGCCCTCATCGAGCTGCAACCCGACACGTCCTGGACGCATGTGATCTGGCTGGTGCGCGGCGCCATCGACCGCGCCTACGCGCCGCAGCCGTCCGGCACGCCCGACGACCTGTTCGCGCTCGCCGACACCGCCGCCGAGATCGCCGACGCGCCCGTCACCCTGGAGGACGCCCGCTCCCGTGTCCTCGCCTACTCCGGCCGCCAGGACACCACCGACCCGGCCCGCGTCTCCACGATCGTCGGACGCCGCGTCCCGCCGCAGGTCATCGCCCACCTCCGCGCCTGCGGGGTGTTCCGGAAACTGGCCCGCTCCGCCGCCCCGATCCGCGTCCCCGCCGGGCCGGACGACATGCTCCCCCGCCTCGTCATCCCGGTGCGCGCGGGCGGCGAATGGCTCGGCTCGATCTGGATCGTGGCGCGGACGCCGATCCCGCAGGACCGCGTCCGGCGGCTGACCGACCTGGCGTCCGTCGTCGCCCTGCACCTGCTGCGCCTGCGCGCCGAGGCCGGCGTCGCGCGCCGCGTCTCCGCCGACCAGTTGCGCACCGCCCTGCGCGACGGCACCCCCGTCCCGGCGGACTTCCCGTACCGGGCCGTGATCCTCGGCGGCGGCGAGGACCTCCGCCGCCGCCTCGACCTGTGGGAGGCCGTCACGCACCGCTTCGGCTGGCACCGCCCCCTCCTGACCGACATGGACGGCGCCCTGTTCGCCCTCCTCACCGAGCGCTCACGAAGCGAAGCCGGGTCGACGCCATGGCTGCGCGACGTCCTCGCGGAGGTCCGCGCCCACGACCGCACCCTGTACGCGGCGGCGGGCGGCCTGGCCCACTCCCCCACCGACCTCCCCCGCTCCCGCGCGGAGGCGGTCGAGCTGGACGCCCTCATCGCGTCCGGCCGCCTCTCCCCCGGCCTGGCCGTCCTGGAGGACGTTTGGGACGCCGTCACCGTCGAACGCGCCCGCACGTCGATCCGCGCCGAAGCGGGCCTCCTGGGCGGCCCCCTTCCCGCCCTGAGAACCCACGACGAGACGCACGGGACGGCCTTCCTGCCGACCCTCGCCGCCTGGCTCGACCACTACGGCGACCCGAAGGGCACCGCCGAGGCGCTGTCGGTCCACCCCAACACCCTCCGCTACCGCCTGCGCCGCATGGCCGAGGTGACCCCGCTGGACCTGTCGTCCCCCCGGCGCCGCCTGGCCCTCCGCCTCCAACTCGCCGCCCTCGGCACAGGCCCGTGACCACGGCCTAGGTTCCCGTGGCGCCGTCCTGCACGTACTGCGCGGCGTACTCCCCGGTCGCCGGGACAACGGTGATCACATCGATCATGACGCCGTCCGGCGCCGCGACGATGAAGTGGCGCTGCCCGAAGTCCTCCGTGCGCAGGGACAGGAGTTCGGGGAGGCCCGCCCGTTCGACCAGCCTGCGGTGTTCGGCGTCGACGTCGTCGACCTCGAAGTTGAGCAGGAGGCCGCCTCGCAAGGCCGTGCGGTGCCCTTCGGGGATGGTCGGATGGGAGTGGTCGAGCAGGGCGAGTTCGTAGTGCGGGGCGTCCGGGCGGTGGAGGCTGACGTACCAGTCGGCCTCGAAGGTCACCTCGAACCCGAAGTGCCGGCCGTAGAAGCGCCGCGACGCCGCGACATCGCGGGTGGCGATCACGGGGTAGAAGCCTCTGAGCTGGACCTTCACTGGCACGTCTCCATCCGTTCGCAGTCCGATTTAACATACCCAGGGTATGTGAGATGCACGCTAACATACCCGGGGTACGCGAATGGGGGGGTGGGCCGATGCCTGTCACGAGGGCCGAGCAGCGGGCGGCGACACGGCGGGCGCTCCTGGCCGAGGGACGCCGGAGGTTCGCCGCCGACGGCTACCACGACGTGGTTCTCGCCGAGGTGGCACAGGCGGTCGGCGTCACCAAGGGGGCGGCGTACCACCATTTCGACAGCAAGGCGGGCCTCTTCCGGGCCGTGGTCGCCGAAGTGCAGCAGGAACTCGGCGAGCGCGTCGCGGCGGCCGCCGACCGGCACGGCGACCCCTGGGAGCGGCTGCGGGTCGGCTGCCGGGCTTTCCTCGCCGCCGGACGCGACCCGGTGGTGCGCCGCATCGTGCTGATGGACGCACCGGCCGTCCTCGGCTGGGACGAATGGCGCGCCATGGACGAAGACTCCTCAGCCCGCCACCTGGCCGAGGCCCTTGAGGACCTCGTCAAAGCCGGCATCATCACCGATCAGCCGGTGGAGCCGCTGGCCAGACTGCTGTCAGGCGCCATGAACGAGGCCGCCCTATGGCTGGCCCGCTCACCGGCCCCGAAGGCACTGACGCAAACAGAACAAGCATTGGACCGCCTACTGGACGGCCTACGCCCCCGAGGCGACTAACGCCCGCACCTGCGGTGGATCAGGTCCCGTCCTGCCGCCGTCCTCGACCTGGACGACGCTCCCCGCCCCGTCCCGCGTGGGGGAGATCCGCACGGCCGACTCAGAAGGGCGGCAGCAGGGGTTTCCCGGCCACGACTACGACCCGTTCCGGCGGCGCCTGGACATGGCATCGCGGCGCGGGTGAAGGGGACGCTGCGCGCGTCTGCGGCGCACGCGCCAGATGACGAGGGCGACAACGACCACGCAGGCGACGGCGATCGCGACGGCGCGTCCGGCGACATGCTCGATCCGGGAGTAGGCGTGCCCGCCGAAGTAACCGAGCAGGGTGAAGCCGATACCCCAGACCACGCCGCCGGCCACGTTGAAGGGCAGGAAGACATGGCGCGGCATGCGGGACATCCCCGCCAGCGCGGGCATGATCGCGCGGAAGAAGGCGATGAACCGGCCGAGGAAGACGGCGGCACCGCCCCTGCGCCGGATCAGCTCGCGGGCCTTGTCGACGTGGTCGCGGTGCGGACGGAGCACGCGGGAGTCGAGAATCGCGGGCCCCGCACGGCGGCCGATCAGATAGCCCACGAAGTCCCCGGCGGCCGCGGCGGCGACCACGGTCGCGCACAGCCAGACGATCGAGATCTTCTGTTGGCCGGCCAGGGCCCCGGCGAGGACGACGACGGTCTCACCGGGCAGCACGAAGCCGAAGAACAGGGCGTCCTCGCAGAACACCAGCCCGCCGACGACCCCGTACACGACCGGCCCGGACAGGCCCCCCAACCATGACGTGATCGAGTCGAACACCTCTCCGCGCCCCCAACCCGGAGCCCCCACGGCGCCGCGAACGCCTGCGGCCTGCCCAGCCCCGTGCCCTTCTCCCCCTACCCCGCGCACCCACGCCAATCGCTCATGCTGTCACCAATCGACCTCGCTGAGTAGTGACAGAAGAAGGAAGGCGACGGCCGACGGGACCGCCGACGCCCAGCTCGAGACCTGGCGCGTCCTGCACTGGCCGCGCTGCGGCTCGCACAGGGCCGACCGGCTCGCCGGGTTTCGTCTTCGGGTCGCCCGGTCAGTCGGTCGTCTGCGGGATGAGCTGAAGGCGGATGTCGCCGTCGTACGCGACGACGAACGTTGAGATCCGGGCCGTGCGGGCATCGGGTTTCCAGGTCAGCGGGACGAGAAAGAGGCGTCCGCCCGAGGCCAGAAGAAGTCGCAGTTTCTGGTAGCGGTGGCGGTAGGTGACCGATTCGCCGAAATCGGCGTGCAGTGTCTCGGGCGGAGCGTCGCTCAGCGGCTCCTTGGTGTAGAGGACGACCTCGGGAAGCTCGGCGAAGTCGCGGGCGTCGTTGTAGGCGCGGGCGACACCGACCTCGCCTGCGAGGCTGTTGGCCGCCCAGAACAGACCCATGGCGACCACCGCGAACGCCACGTAACGTCCGCCGCGCTCCACGTCGCTCAAAGCCGGACGTTCTCGCCAACCGCCGTCCCCGGCTTGGCGGAACAGCCAGAACGCGTAGACCAGCGAAGGTACGCCGGCCGTCAGGCAGAGCGGCGTCACGCCGGGTGTCTCGTTCGCGGCGACCTTCGCCGACAGGACTCCGACCAGCGCCCTGCCGGTCAGCGCGAGCCCGGCCAGCGCCATGGCCAGCGCGATCCGCCGGGCGGCGCGCAGCCGGTCCGGGAGCACCATGCCGCGCACGACCGCGTGTCCGCCGAGAGCCGCGAGCGCGATCAGGAGGAGCAGCACCGCCGCCGGGTACGCCACCTCCACGCCGTAGAGCAGGAGTGTCTGGTTCCCGAGGTCGGTGAGTTGCAGATCAACGCCGAAGTAGCGGAACCGCTGGAGCGTCGCGACATAGCCGTACCAGATCAGGACGGCCGCGACGAGCGACGTCGGCGGGCCGAAGGTGCCCAGTGCGGAGAGCCGCTGCGTCCAGTCCGGCGCCGGTCCGGGATCGGGCTCCGAGGGGAGGGGCCTGCGCGCCCTCGCCAGCCGTTCGGATCGGGTCCTAGCACTGGCTGAGATAGCTCCCGCCTCCGTTCGGCTCCCACTTGGTGCAGGCGTTCAGCTGTAGCCTCGTCGGCCAGATCGCGCGCACCGGACGGTCGGCGGCCGCCCCGAGACCACCGCACGGCCCGGAGGAGTCCGTGCACAGCTTCGAGAGCCGCCACGTGACCAGCACCGTGTAGCGGCCGGGCCTTGGAATCTCCGGCTGCGAGGTGTACGCGGGCGTGATCGCGCACGGGTCCGCGGGTCCGATCACCGTGTCCGGTGCACAGGGCTTGCGCGCCTGGAGGCCCACGCCACCGGAGCCCGTGCAGTTCGGAGCCGTCTGGTAGGTGACGGTCCCGAACCCGGACCGCGCCAGATCCTCGCTGGAGATGTTGCTGTCGGCGATCGGCACGGGCTCGTCCGACTGCGCGGCTGTGAAGCCCTCGATCCGAACTGGATAAGGGCTCCAGACCATCTGGCACAGGTCGTCCGGTGTCCGGTTCTGGAGGGACGCTCCACTGCCGGTGTTCACACGCGGCGTCGTCCAGGCGCGCGGCGACGGACCCACCGACGGCGGCCCGGACGTGCCGGCGGTCGGCTGACCGGTCGCCGTCCCGGTCGCCGAGGGGGCGAGCGTCACGGGGTCGGCCTCCGGCCCTTTGCGCGGTGAACCACCGCACGCCGTCGGCGCGGTCAGGCCGACCGCCAGCGAAACCACAGCGAGGGCACGCGATCGCATTTCCCCATTATCGGGAAGTTCCCTCTGCCGGAGGGGCCTTCGAGCAGACCGGACGCGGCCAGTGCCCGCACGCCGTGCCGCCGACGCGTCCGGTGGCCGTGACCTGAAGGTACGGGTGCGGGACCTGGGGCGGTGAGAGAACCCGGCGCGGAGGCGAGGTCGCGGCGGCCGGCGGTCCGGCGCGGTGACGCAACGAATAGCGTGTCCTGGGACGGAACACGCAACGAAGTGCCAGGTGGGAGCAAGGTTGGCGCATTGGATTGCGCGGCCTTCGTTCCTAGGCTTTCGATCAGTCGATCCCCCTTCTCGAATGTCCCCTGGAGACACGTATGACCGTCATGCCGGCAATGGAGCCGAGCACCGTCCGGACCGCGCTGCGGCGGCACTTCCTGATGTGCCGTCCCGAGCACTTCGCCGTGACCTACGCGATCAACCCCTGGATGGACCCGGCGGCCGGGGCCGACGCGGCCAAGGCCGTCGAGCAGTGGGAGGCGCTCCGGGCCGCGTACCTCGCGCTCGGGCACGAGGTCAGCCTCATCGACCCGATCGCGGGGCTGCCCGACATGGTGTTCGCGGCGAACGGGGCGCTGGTCGTCGGCGGACGGGTGTACGGGGCCAAGTTCACGCATCCGGAGCGGCACGCGGAGGGCCCCGCGTACTCCGCGTGGATGCGGGAGAACGGGTTCTCCGAGGTGCTGGAGGCGAAGCACACCAACGAGGGCGAGGGCGACTTCCTCACGCTCGACCACGTGATCCTCGCCGGAACGGGGTTCCGGACGGACATCGCCGCCCACCAGGAGGCGCAGGAGTTCCTCGGACGCCCCGTGGTGACGCTCCGGCTCGTCGACCCCCGCTTCTACCACCTGGACACGGCGCTGTTCGCGCTCGGCGGCGGCAACATCGCCTACTACCCGGGCGCGTTCTCGCCGGGCAGCCGGGCGGTGCTGGAGTGGCTGTTCCCGGACGCGATCATCGCCGGTGAGGACGACGCGGCCGTCCTGGGCCTCAACGCGGTGTGCGACGGGCGCGGCGTCGTCGTCAACGCCGAGGCGACCGGGCTGATCCGGACGCTGGAGACCCGCGGGTACGAGCCGGTGCCGGTGGACCTGTCCGAGCTGCGCAAGGCGGGCGGCGGGCCCAAGTGCTGCACCCTGGAGCTGCGCGCCTGAGCGGGCCTGATCAGCGGAGCCGGCGGCGCCCGGTGCCGAGGCCGAGGTGGCGGCGGGCCAGGGCGCGGCTCCGCAGGACGCCCGCGATGCCGATCGCCCAGATCCCGATCTGGACGGTCCACGCGGCCCGGAACGCTCCAGGCGTGAACTCCCCGTCCGGCGACAGGGCGTCCAGGACGAGCCCGATCAGCAGGATCGTGACGAGGGACGCGACGAAGCCGCCCACGTTGACGATGCCGGTCGCGGTGCCCTGCCGTCCGGGCGGGTTGAACGTCCGGGCGTAGTCGAAGCCGATCATCGAGCCGGGGCCGCCGGGCGCGACGCACAGGACGAGCAGCACCAGCAGCCAGGCGGGGGCGGGCGGCGGCCAGGCGAGGACGGCCGCCCAGGCCGCGACGTTCATCCCGACGATGCCGAGCACGAGCCACGACCGGCGCAGCGGGTAGCGGGCGACGAGCCGTCCGATGAACGGCCCGGACACGACGTTGACCAGCACGAACAGCGTCAGGAGGGTGGAGGCGGCGGCCGGTTTCATGCCCTGCCCCGACACCAGGTACGGGTAGCCCCACATCAGCGCGAACGTGTTGGACGAGAACTGCGTCACGAAGTGCGACCAGAGGCCGAGCCGCGTCCCGGGGTGGCGCCACGCCTCGACGAGGTTCGTGCCGGTCTCGCGCAGGGTGGGGACGTCGGCGCGGCCCGGCCCGTCCCGCAGCACCGCGATCGACAGCACCGCCACGAGGACGCCGAGCGCCGCCGCCGACCCGAACGCCGTGCTCCAGCCGGGGCCGTGCAGCAGCGCCACCAGCGGGATCGCGCTGAGCACCTGGCCGAGCTGCCCGAGCTGCCCGGTGAGCTGCGTCACGACGGGGACGTACCGTCCGGGGAACCGGGTCGCGACGATGCCGAGGACGCTGATGAACGTCATCGCGTCGCCGGCGCCGACCAGCACGCGGGCGGCGACGGCCGTCCCGACGCCGGTGGAGAACGCCATGAGCGCCTGCCCCGCGGCCATGACCAGCGCGCCGCCCGCGACCATCCGGCGCGGGCCGACGCGGTCGAGCAGCAGCCCGACCGGGATCTGCAGGCCCGCGTAGACGAGCAGTTGCAGGACGGTGAAGGACGCGAGGATCCCGGCGGACGCGTCGAACCGGTGGACGGCGTCCAGGCCGACGACGCCGAACGACGTCCGGTGCAGGACCGCGACCCCGTACGCGAGGACCCCGACGCCCCACAGCAGCCACGCCATGGGGGCGGCTTTAGGGCGTTCCGGGCATTCCTGGGGAGGTTGAGCGGTCTGCACGGATAACCAACTTATGTCACTTCTGTCGGGGCCTGGCCCGCAGATGCATCCGCTCCCCCTGCGGCCCGAACAGGCTGAGGACCTCGGCGGACCCGCCCGCGCCGCCGAACCAGTGCGGCAGCCGGGTGTCGAACTCGGCGGCCTCGCCCGGCTCCAGGATCAGCTCGCGGCCCGCCAGGTACAGGCGCAGCCGCCCGTTCAGCACGTACAGCCACTCGTAGCCCTCGTGGGTCTGCGGCTCGGTCGGCCGCCGCCCCTCCGGGACGATCATCTTGAACGCCTGCACCCCGCCGGGACGCCTGGTCAGCGGCAGCACGGTCATGTCGCCCATCTTCCGCGCCCGCGGCCTGATCCGCGGGTCGCCGACGGCCGGCGCGCCGACCAGCTCGTCCAGCGGGACCCCGTGGGCCTGCGCGAGCGGCAGCAGCAGTTCCAGGCTCGGCCGCCGCTTGCCCGACTCCAGCCGCGACAGCGTGCTCACCGAGATGCCGGTGGCCTCGGCGAGCGCGGTGAGGGTGGTCTCGCGTTCCTGCCGCAGCTGCCGCAGCCTCGGCCCCACTTGGGCGAGGACGTCCTCGGTCGTCTCCATGCCCTTATTGCAGGTTCGGCAAAGAAGTTTGTCAAATCGGCGAGCCATCGCGCATCCTCGCGGCATGACGGACAACAGTGAACGAGACGTACTGATCATCGGCGGCGGACCGGCCGGGCTGAGCGCCGCGCTCGTCCTGTCCCGGGCCCGGCGGAGCGTCACCGTGGTGGACGCGGGCGAGCCCCGCAACGCGACGGCCGAGCACATGCAGGGGTTCTTCACCCGCGACGGCATGCCGCCCGCGCACCTGCTGGAGATCGGCCGCACCGAGGTGCGCGGCTACGGCGGCGAGATCCTCTCCGGCAAGGTCGAGCGCACCGCCGGCGACGCGGCCGGGGGCTTCGCCCTCACCCTCGCCGACGGGAGCACCCTGCGGGGACGCCGGCTGCTGGTCACCACCGGGGTGACCGACGTCCTGCCGGACGTCCCCGGCCTCCGCGACCGGTGGGGACGAGAGGTGCAGATGTGCCCGTACTGCCACGGCTGGGAGGTCCGCGACCAGCGGATCGTCGTGCTGGCGTCGTCGCCGAACTCCGTCCACCAGGCGTCGCTGCTGCGGCAGTGGTCGCCGGACGTGACGTTCCTCGCGGCGGAGGCCCCGGCCGGCGACGACGCGGCCCGCCTCGACGCGCGCGGCGTCCGCGTCGTGGTGGGCGAGGCGCGGCGCCTCGCCGTCGAGAACGACCGCGTCACCGGCTTCGAGCTGGCGGACGGCTCCGTCCTCCCGTGCGACGCCGTGTTCGTCGCGCCGACGTGGGTGGCCAAGGACGGCCCGCTGACCGACCTCGGCTGCGAGATCGGCGACGACGGCTTCGCGACGGTGGACGCGACCGGCCGGACCAGCGTCCCCGGCGTCTGGGCGGCCGGCAACGTCACCTTCCCCGCGGGCCAGGTCATCATCGCGGCCTCGGCGGGCTCGATGGCCGCCGCGATGCTCAACGCCGACCTCATCGAGGCCGACGTCCAAACCAAGCTCGCCGCCTGACCCCGTTGACCTGCGGCGTGTTGTTGTTTTGAAGGGTCGAATAACAACAACACGCCGCAGATCAACAGTGCTTAGGGTGGGCGGGTGGACGAGCGGGAGTGGCGGGCGGGGCGGGCGGCGCTCAACCGCGGGCGGGCGCGGCTCGGGGAGATCGCGAGCGGGCTCTACCCGGACGCGCCGCGCGTCGCGGGGACGCCGCTGCTCTGCCGGGACGGCTGGGTGCCGGACGCGCCGATCCCGCTCGCCGGCCTCCGGATCGGCTGGGACGACCGTCCGGCGCCGCCCGCCGTCGCCGGTCCGGCCGACGGGCTGCCGGACGGGTACCGCACCTACGCCGAGGCCATGGCCGCGCTCGCGCCGCCGAAGGTGTTCGAGGACCGTCCGGCGTACCGGCTCCTCGACGCCGCTCCGCCCGTCCTGCGCTTCGGGCCCGCCCGCTACTTCGACGGCGTGAACGTGGGCGAGGCCGTCGCGCACGAGTTGGCGGCGGGCGCGGACGGCCTGCGGGCCCGCGTCGGCGACCCGTGCGACCTCACCCGCCGCGCCGCCCTCTGCGCCATCACGACCGTCACCGTGACGGCGTCCGGCTCCTACGTCCTGCACTGGCGCGATCCGTGGAAGGTCGCGCACGCCGGCGGGCTCCACCAGGTGATGCCGGTCGGGGTCTTCCAGCCGCTCCGCGACGAGAGGCCCGACCCCTGGGCCTGCATGGTCCGCGAGTACGCCGAGGAACTCCTCGGGGCGGACGAGGACTACGGCGCCGGCTTCGTCCAGGACGAGTGGCCCTTCCACCGGGCGATGACCGCCGCCCGCGAGGAGGGCCGGCTGCGGGCGCACCTCCTCGGGCTCGGCGTCGACCCGCTGACGTTCGCGCTCGACCTCCTCACGGTCGTCGCCGTCGACGACGACGTGTTCGCCGACCTCTTCGGCGGGCTGGTCGCCGTCAACGCCGAGGGCACGGTGTCGACGGCGCCGTTCGACGGGACCGTCCCGCGGCCCGCGCAGCCCGCCGGCGCCGCCGCGCTGCGCCTCGCGTGGCGGCACCGGGAGGCGCTCGGGCTCACTCCCGGCTGAGCGCCTTCATCTCGTCCAGGGCGTCCACCAGGTGGTCCACGATCTCGGACGGGTCGGGGACGAGGTCGCGGCAGGCGACGATGCCGACGTTCACCTTGCCGTCGTAGGAGAAGACGGTGATGTTCAGGCCGCCGCTCACGTCGGTCACGACGGAGATCGGGTAGTAGCCGAGCACCTTCGCCCCGCACAGGTACAGCGGGAACTGCGGGCCCGGCACGTTGGAGATCATCAGGTTGATCGGGCGCAGCGACAGCGCGGGCGCGGCCTGGAGCGCCAGCCGGGTCGCGGCGCCGGCGAGCGGCGCGGGCAGCAGCCCGCTCATCTCCCGCACCCAGCCGCCCGACGAGCGGGTGAAGCGCCGCTTGGCGACGCCCATGTCGTGCCGGACGGCGGTGTACCGCTCGGCCGGGTCGGGGACGTGCGTGGCCAGCGGCGCCGTCATGATCGAGACCTGGTTGCCCGGCCCGGCCGCCGCCCCGGCCCGCCGCAGCGACACCGGGACGGCCGCGACCAGCGGGCGGTCCGGCAGGTCGCCGCGCTTGTCGAGCCACTGCCGCAGCGCCGTCGCGCACAGCGCCATGACGACGTCGTTCACGCTGCCGCCGAGGCCGCGCCTGATCTCCTTGATCTCGGCGAGGGGCAGTTCCCCGCAGGCGACCGAGCGGCGGCGGCCGATCGGGCGGTTGAACGGGGTGGGCGGCGCGCTCATCCGGGGCGCCTTCGGCACCTCCGGGCGGCGCAGCGCGCCCTGCACGGCCGACGCCACCAGCCCCACGCCCGGGATGGACGAGAGGCCGGGGATCTCGTCCAGGTAGGGGGCGGTGCGCGCGACCGACACCGCCGACCGGACGGGATGCAGCGCGGCCCGCAGCAGCCCGGTGCCGAGCATGTCGACCCGGCCGGGGGCGCGGGCGGGCGCGGTCTCGTCGGCGGGCACGTCGCGCGGCTCGGGGGTCAGGTCGAGCAGCGCGGCGAGCGTCTCGGCGGCCATCACGCCGTCGATGGCGGCGTGGTGGACCTTCACGTAGACGGCGGTCAGCCCGCCCTGGAGGCCCTGGATCAGCACCATCTCCCAGAGCGGGCGGGTGCGGTCGAGCGGCTGCTCGTGCAGCATGCCGACGATGTCGGCGAGCTGCCGTTCGGTGCCGGGCGCCGGGAGCCCGATCTCGGTGATGTGCCGCTCGGGCGCGAAGTCGGGATCGTCCTCCCAGTAGGGGTTGTCCAGGCCGAGCGGCACCTGCGCGAGCCGCTGCCGGAACGGTCGGGCCGCGAGGTGCGCGCGGTCGCGGATCAGCTCGGCGACGAGCGGGACGCTGAGCCGCCCGCCGGGGCACGCCATGGCGTCGACGATGCCCAGGCCCGCGATGTGGGCGTGGGTGGTGTCGGTCTCGGCGTGGAGGAAGGTGGCGTCCACGGTGGTCAGCTGGCTCATACTTCTCGGTTCCGTCCGCTCGTCGTGCGCCTGCCCTGCCTCTCTAGGAGTTATGCGCTCCCAGGCGGCAGGTCAACGTGGGTCAGAAGGAAGCAACAGGGATTTAACGGGGCGTTTCACCCAGTTCATCCGGCATTTTTGCGGGCGGCTGGACAAGATTTTCACCGCACCCGGCCTCACTCGGTCAGAAAACTTCCCAAAGGCGACATTGGGCGAAATCCAGGGCCGGACGGGCGGCGCCGCGCCATTCCGGCGGCGGCCGCGTGATCACCGCACTAGGCTGATGCGCCATGACGGCACGACCACTTTCGGAGATCGTCGAAGCGGGCTGGGCGGCGGCGCTGGAACCCGTCGCCGGGACGATCGCCGCCGCGGGCGACTGGCTGCGCGCGGAGGTCGCCGCCGGCCGCCGCTACCTCCCCGCCGGGAACCTCGTCCTGCGCGCGTTCACCCAGCCGTTCGACGACGTCCGCGTCCTCATCGTCGGCCAGGACCCGTACCCGACGCCCGGCCACCCGGTCGGCCTCAGCTTCTCCGTCGCGCCCGACGTCCGGCCGCTGCCCGCGAGCCTGATCAACATCTACCGGGAGTACCGCGACGACCTCGGCCACCCCGAGCCGTCCACCGGCGACCTCACCCCGTGGACGGAGCAGGGCGTCTGCCTGCTCAACAGGTCGCTGACCGTCATGCCCGGCAAGTCCGGCTCGCACCGCGGCAAGGGCTGGGAGCAGGTCACCGAGCAGGCCATCCGCGCCCTCGCCGGGCGGGGCCGCCCCCTCGTCGCCGTCCTGTGGGGCCGCGACGCCCGCAACCTCAAGCCGATGCTCGGCGGCGTCCCGTGCGTCGAGTCGCCGCACCCGAGCCCCTACTCGGCCGACAGCGGCTTCTTCGGCTCCCGCCCCTTCTCCCGCGCCAACCAGCTCCTGGAGCAGCAGGGCGCCCCACCAGTCGACTGGAAGTTGCCCTAGCCCTCTTCGGGGAGGTGGCGGAGGAGGGTCGCGAACTCGCCGGTGCCCTCCGTGGGGGCGTCCGCGGCGAGGGGCGTCAGGCGGCGCTCGCCGTGGCTCCAGTAGACGCCCGGCGCGCACGGGTCGTCGGCGATGGCGTGCATCTCGCGGACCACGTCCGCGAACACCGGCAGCACGTCGCGGACCGCCGTCGACGTGATCGGGTACAGCAGCAGCGTGCTGTGGCACGGGACGCCGACGAGGGCGCCGTGCTCGTTCGGCCAGGGCAGGAACTGGTCGACCTCGCTGAGCAGCGCCGACACGTAGCGGCTGCCCGGCTTGGTGACGACGCGGACGTCGCGCCCCGGCAGGAGCGGCTGGTCGTGGACGGCGACGTCCGCCAGCTCGCGGTCATGGGTGTTCGTCATCACATAGCCGAGCTTGTGCAGGCCGAGGAGCCCGGCGCGGGCCTTGGTGAGCGGGCCGCCGTAGCGCGGGTGCTCTATCATCACCATCGCGTCGAAGTGGTCGCCGGCGGGGACGACGACGAGCCCCTCCCGGTCGTGCGGCGCGAGCTTCGGCACTATGCGCAGCCGCAGCAGTTCCCTGACGTCGCCGAACAGCTCCATCTCACCGATCGCGAGGAACGCGCGGTCGCCGACTTCGCGGACCCACTCGTCCACCACCTGGGGCCACGTCGCCCGCGGCTCGCGGACGCAGCGCTCCAGCACCGTCCAGCTGGAGGCCCGCGCCTCGGACCGGCCGACGGGCAGCACCACCTCCGAGGTGCCCGGATCGAACCAGGCGCTGGGCGCCAGGGCGGGCAGCACGTCGCGGATGAGCGCGTGCACGTCCGCCGCCGCGTCCAACGGTTCCATGAAAGCTCATCCTCCCTCAGCCGTCGGCGGATCACGTCACCCCCCAACCTTCTCAGAACTCGGCCTGCTTGTGTGATCCATCGCGATCCTCGCCGCACACTCGCTGATCATGAGCGGCTCAAGTACGGTGCCTACATGCGCGAACTCGTGTACCCACCGGTGATCAAGACGGCTGTCGGTGTGTTCAAGGCCCTGAACATCAAGTTCCGTCTGGAGGGGACCGACAACATCCCCAGCACCGGCGGCGCGGTGCTCGTCAGCAACCACGTGAGCTACCTCGACTTCATCTTCGCCGGTCTCGCCGCCCATCCCGCCAAGCGGCTGGTGCGGTTCATGGCGAAGAAGGAGATCTTCGACAACCGGGTCGGCGGGCCGCTCATGCGCGGGATGCACCACATCCCGGTCGACCGGAACGCGGGCGCCTCGTCCTACGCCGCCGCGCTGAAGGCGCTGAAGAGCGGCGAGATCGTCGGCGTCTTCGCGGAGGCGACGATCAGCCGGTCGTTCACGGTGAAGGAGATCAAGAGCGGCGCGGTGCGGATGGCGGTCGCGTCCAAGGTGCCGCTCGTCCCCGTCGCGCTCTGGGGTCCGCAGCGCATGTGGACGAAGGGCCGCAAGCGCCGGCTGCTGCAGCGCAACGTCCCGGTGACGATCCTCGTCGGCGAGCCGATGTACCCGAAGCGCGGCGACGACTACGAGGCCGTCACCCAGGAGCTGCACGCGCGCATGGCCGAGCTGCTGGAGAAGGCGCAGCGCGAGTACCCGGACGTCCCGCGCTCGGACGAGACCTGGTGGCAGCCCGCCTACCTCGGCGGCACGGCGCCGACGCCGGAGGAGGCCGAGAAGCTCGACCTCGAGGAGGCGGAGGCGCGCAAGGCCGCCCGCGCGGCCCGCGAGGCCGGGGAGTCCGGCGGGCAGGGCTGACGGGCGGGGCCGGTTGACGGGCCGGGCGGCTAATTCGTTGGACGCGGCGCACCGCCCGGCCAGATCATTCACTGCATGACCATGTCGCAGGAGAGGCCGCAGGAGGTCCTGCATCTGATCGAACCCCTGGAGAACCTCACCGGCCCGGGGCAGGACCCGTCCCTGCCCGTGGTCTTCAACCTCTCCGACAACAACTCGCCCGCCGACGTGATGGACGTGCTGTCGCTGCGCCCGTTCGCGTCCGGCGAGCAGCCCTGGTCGCGGTCGACGCGGCTCGAGCACGTCAAGGCGGACGCTCCGCTGCGCCCGGACGGCGCCCGGCTCGTCCGGGTCGCGCACGAGAAGGGCAAGGAGTCGGTGCTGGCCGAGGGCGACGGCTGGACGCTGCTGACGAACCGCTGGAAGAGCGGCGTCGCGTACCTGGCCGTGTCCGCCGTCACCGACGACCTGGCCGAGGAGGTCCTCGAAGCGTCCGTGAAGGACGCGACCGAGCCGCCGAAGACCGACGAGACCAGCGTCGAGATGGGCTTCTGGCACATGGGCTCGCACGGCCCGGTCCGCAGCGAGCGCGCGATCACCGCCGACGCGTGGGCGGACATCCGGCACAACTACACCGCGCCGGTCGCCGAGGCGCTCGACGACGTGATGCGCCTCACCCGCGACGAGGTCGCGGGCCGCCTGCTGCTCCTGCACGGCCCGCCCGGCACCGGCAAGACCACCGCGCTGCGCGCCCTCGCCCGCGCGTGGACCGGCTGGTGCCAGGCCGACTGCGTCCTCGACCCGGAGTCGCTGTTCGGCACCCCGAGCTACCTCATGGAGGTGGCCGTGGGCGACGACGAGGACGACAACCGCCGCTGGCGGCTGCTCATCCTGGAGGACTGCGACGAGCTGATCCGCGGCGAGGCCAAGCAGTCGACGGGCCAGGGCCTGTCGCGCCTGCTCAACCTCACCGACGGGATGCTCGGCCAGGGCCGGGACGTCCTCGTCGCCATCACCACCAACGAGGACCTCGCCATGCTGCACCCGGCGGTCGTCCGCCCCGGCCGCTGCCTCGCCCAGATCGACGTGGGCCGCCTCACCCGCACCGAGGCGGTGACCTGGCTGGGCGGCGCCGACGTCTCCGCCGCCGACGTCGGCGCGGACGGCGCGACCCTCGCCGAGCTGGCCGCCCTCCGCAAGGGCGAGAAGCGTCCCCACAACGAGAGCGCCCCGACCACGGCGACCGGCTTCTACCTCTAACCCCCGCCCCCGCTCCGTTCACCTGCGGCGTGTTGTTGTTATGGCTGGGCTGATAACAACGACACGCCGCAGATCAACAAGGCAGGGCTGGGGTCAGGTTGCTTTGGTCAGGGCTTGGGTGATGTCGGTCCAGAGGTCGTCGGGGTGTTCCAGGCCGACGGCCAGGCGGACGGTGCCCTCGCCTATGCCCGCCGCGGCCAGGGACGGTGCGTCCATCTGGCGGTGGGACGTGCTGGCCGGGTGCATCACGAGCGTGGCGATGTTGCCCAGGGACGGGCCCAGGGAGATCAGCTCGACCGCTTCGGAGAAGACGCGTCCCGCGTCCCGGCCGCCGGTCAGCTCGAAGGCGAGGACGCCGCCGGCGCCGTCCGGGAGGAGGCGGCGGGCCACGTCGTGCTGGGGGTGGCCGGGCAGCCCCGGGTAGTGCACGCGGGTGACGGACGGGTGCCCGGCGAGGCGGGTGGCGAGGTCCAGGGCGGAGGCGCTCTGCCGGGCCACGCGCATCGGCATCGTGGCGAGCCCGCGGATGGTCAGCCAGGCCGCGTGCGCGTCGGCGGTGGAGCCGATCTCGATGGCGTGGCTCCACACGCGCCGGTGGACGGACGGGTCCGCGAAGACGGCGACGCCGCCGATGATGTCGCCGTGCCCGCTCAGGTACTTGGTCGCCGAGTGGACGACGATGTCGGCGCCGTGCTCGATGGGCTTGCAGAGCAGCGGCGCGAACGTGTTGTCGACGACGGTCAGCACGTCCGTGCCCTGGACGGCGGCGGTGAAGGCGGGCAGGTCCGTGACGTGCGTGGTGGGGTTGGCGACCGTCTCCAGGTAGAGGAGCCGGGTGGTGGGACGCAGCGCGTCGCGCACCTCGGCCGGGTCGTCGCCGGGGACGAAGGTGACGTCGACGCCCCAGCGCTCGGCGAGGTCGTGGAGCAGCGCGTAGGTGCCGCCGTAGAGGGCGGTCTGGGCGATGACGTGGTCGCCGCTGCGCAGGAGGCCCATGAGCACCGCGTTGACCGCGCCCATGCCGGACGCGGTGGCGAGCGCCCCGGCGCCGCCTTCGAGTTCGGCGACGGCCCGCTCCAGGGAGCGGACGGTGGGGTTGCCCATCCGGGCGTAGAAGAACGCCTCGTCCGGACCGGCGAAGGCGGCGGCCAGGTCCCCCGCGGAGTCGAAGGAGAACAGGTGGCCCTGGTAGATCGGGACGGCGAGCGGACGGCTGCCCTCGGGGGCGATCACGGTCGGGTGGACGGCGCGGGTCTGCGGGTGGTGTCCGGTCATGTTCCCAGCCTGCGGCGGAATCCGGCGGCCCGGAACGGCCAATTGCGACCAGTGGCCCGGACCACGCCCCCCGAGTCGTGCGTCGCGGCGCCGGACCACCGGCCCGGCCAGGGACGCGGACGCCCCCGGCCGGTACGGTTCCCGCCGCCCGCCCACCCACCCCGCGAGGGCCGGCCGGCGATCGGGATCGTCCCGGTCGAACGGCGCCGTTCTCGGCGTCCCTCGGCCGGAGTCCTGAGCATCGCCCGGCGGACCCCTCCCGCGCCATCCGGGAGACCACCGCCAAAACGGGCGCGCCCATCCGGGACGGGACCGTGCGTACTACGGGTCAGCCCCGAGCCGCGCGGGCGAACAGCCGCCGGTAGACGCGGCGGAGACCGTGGAGATCACTCACAGGCTCGGTGAACGCGAGCCGCACGTCGAATGAGGACGGCGGCCCCGGCTCCGGCGAGAAGCAGCGCATCCACATGCCGTACCGGTCGAGCGCCAGCGGCCGGACGGGCCCGGACGGGACGGACTCCGGCAGCAGCGCGGTCAGCTCGTCCCGGTGGCCGGAGTCCAGGTGGGTGAGGATGCCGGCCTCGATGGCGACGAACGGGTCCGGCGCGGCGTCCGCGTACTCCTCGGGTTCGAGGACGGCGCTCCCCCACGCGTCGTCGATCTCGACCTGCGCGACGTCGAGGGCGAGGACCGTCCACTCGCCGCCGCGCCCGGCGCCGAGGTCGAGCAGCTCGGGACGCGGGTGGACGTGCGAGAGCCGCAGCGCGGCGGCGCGCAGTGCGGTGTCCGGCAGCGCGGTGAGCCAGCCGTGCAGCCGGGCCCGGCCGCGCACCCGGTCGGCGAACGGGACCGGCGCGACGTCGCAGATCCGCAGGGTGGCGGGCACGTCGTCCGGCTCGGCGGCGAGCGCGGCCACGATCGGCGCGGCGGACGGGACGAGCAGCAGCGGACCGCCGTCGCGGTCGGTGGTGTGCGCCGCGACGGGCGTGTCCGGGACCTGCGGGACGGCGAGCACGCCGTCCGCGATGCCGTACGCGAGGGTCCGGGCCCGTTCCGCCGGCGCCGGCCCCTCCAGGGTCGTGGTCTCCGCTCCCCGCACGCTGCCTCCTTGACGTATCAGGTTAGGGTTACCTAACTTAGGCTTACCTAACCACTAAGGAGAGTGATGAACAACCCCCGTCCCAAAGTGCGGCTGTCGCGGGCGCTCGGCATCCCGCTGACGCCGAAGTGCGTGAAGTACTTCGAGGCCAGGCCCTACCCGCCCGGCGTGCACGGCCGCGCCCGCAAGCAGGAGTCCGACTACAAGGTCCGGCTCCGCGAGAAGCAGCGGCTCCGCGCGCAGTACAACATCCGCGAGGCGCAGCTCCGCAACGCCTTCGCCGACGCCGCCAAGGCGGGCGGCAAGACCGGCGAGGCCCTCCTCGCCGGCCTGGAGCGCCGGCTGGACGCGCTCGTCCTGCGCGCCGGGTTCGCCCGCACCATCTACCAGGCGCGGCAGTTCGTCGTGCACCGGCACGTCCTCGTGAACGGCCGCCGCGTCGACCGCCCGTCCTACCGGCTCCGCCCCGGCGACGTCATCACGATCGCCGACCGCAGCCGCGGCATGGACGCGTTCCAGATCGCCGCCGCCGGCGGGCACGCCGAGACCGTCCCGCCCTACCTGGAGGTCCGGCACGAGGCGCTCGCCGCGCGGCTGACCAGGCTCCCCGAGCGCGGCGAGATCCCCGTCGTCTGCGACGAGCAGCTCGTCGTCGAGCACTACTCGCGCTAGCGCGGGTCGCCGGGTGCTGCGCGGGGCCGAGGCGCGGAGGGACGCGAGGGCGCGGCGCCGGTCCTCGGTGCGGGTTTTCGTCCCTGCGGCCCCGCTGTCGCCCACGTGACGTGCGAGCGCCCCGCACGCTTCCGTGCGGGGCGCTCGACGCGAGGGGTCAGTTCTTCGGCTTCGCGCTCTTCTCGGACTTGGGCGTCTGCGAGGCGCCGCCGCTCGGGACGGCCCCGGGCAGCTGCGACTGCTGCTGGCTCTGGTCGTTGGTCCCCGACGGGTAGTGCTTGGTGATCTTCCACTTGCCGTCGATCTTGGCGAGGGCGAGCCGGAGCAGCGTGGCGGGCGCGTCCGTGGCGCCCTCCTTGGTCTTGACGCTGATGTCGACCATGATGACGGCGGTCGCGAACCGTTCGTCGACGCTCCCGACGAAGACCTGGTTGGTCTTGGACGACAGCACCAGCTCGGGGTTGCTCTTGAACGTCTCGCCGAGGTTGGGGAGCGTGTTGGTCTTGAACGTCTCCAGAAGGTCGCCGCCCATGAGCTTCTGGGCCTTGTCCATCTGCGACTGGTAGTTCTGCGCGTTGTAGTTGAGCGCGACGTCCCCGTACGCGGAGGCGACCTTGCCGACCTCGGCCCGCGCGTCCTTGTCGGACGACATCGAACTCGCGCTCGTCCACTTCCAGATCGCGAGGCTCGCGAGGAGCGCGATGAGGACGACGAACACCACCGTCGGCACGAGGGGCAGCCCGAAGAGGCCCGGCCGGGCCGGGGCCGGGCCCGGCGCGTCCTCTCCGGCCGCGGCCTCGGACGTCTCGGCGGCGGCCGGAGCCGGCTTCACCATGGTCGGCGCGGGCTTCGCGGCGGCCTTCGGAGCGGCCTTGGCGGCGGCCTTCGGAGCGGGCTTGGCGGCGGGCTTCGGAGCGGCCTTGGCGGGCTCCTCCGCCGCGTCCTCCTCCTCGGCCGCGTCGTCCTCGGCGTCGAGGGCCTCCAGGACGTCGTCCAAGTCCTCGTCGTCGATGACTTCGATGACCCGCACTCGGCGCTTGCGCTTGGCGGCGGGCCGGGCGGGCCGCGCCGCGGTGTCCGCGGCGTCCTCGACCTCCTCGGTCTCCGCCCGCTCCTCGGCCGGGACCGCCTCGACCTCGTCGGCCTGGTCCTTGCCGGTCTTGGCTGTCACTTCGGTACTCCTCGGGATTGGGTCGGTCCTTGCGCCGGCGCGGCCGGCTCAGTCCTGGCGCCGGCGCGGCCGCCTCAGTCCTTGCGCCGGCGCAGCCGGCCAAGGCGGGACACCACGGGCACCGAGCCCATCATGACCCTGATCAGCACCAGCAGGGCGATGACCGGGGGAACGTAGATGAGCCAGATCGGCGGCCCGCCGGAAGAGTCGCTGTTGTTCGCGGCCTTCCTGGCCTCGACGTTCCGCTGGTCGAGAGCGGGATCGTGGGTCGGGATCGTCTCGCCCGGCTTCTTGGCCTTGTAAGGCTTCTGCTGGACCAGCCCCGGCGTCCGCCCACCCGGGCAGGTCGGCACCTTGCTCACCGCCGGCTGCCCCAGAGGGTATTTGTACTCCAGCGTCGCGGGCTTGTTCAACGTCACCTGGAAGACGACGTTCAGCACGGGCTTGCCCTGGTCTATCCCGATCACGTTGTCGAGGACGTACTTGAGCTGCGGCGCCCTCGACAGCGTCCGGTCGAGGTCGCCCAGGTAGCCCGGGTTGTAGGCGCCGACGCCCCAGTTGCCGAGCATGTCCACGGTGCAGCCGAAGTCGGGGCCGGTCTTGTCGAGCAGGCCGTTGACGGTGGCGAGCAGGTCGGGGCCCCGGTCGCGCAGTTCGGCGATCTGGCCGCGGACCTGGCTGAGCGCGGCGGTGAGCGCGGCCAGGTTGTCGATCCCGGCGCCGAGCTGCCCGCGGTTCTGGTTCAGCACGTGGGTGATCCGGCCGAGGTCCTTGGTCAGCCCGTCGAGCAGCTCGGTGTTCTCCGCGAACGTCTTGGTGAGGTCGTCGCTGCCGTTGATGATCTGCCGGAGCGAGTCCTCGCGTCCGGACCAGCCGGCGGCCAGCTCGCGGGTGAGCACCTGCGCGTCGTCGGGGTCGATGGCCTTCAGCGAGTCGATGACGGCGCCGAACAGGTCGCCGTACTTGGGCGGCACCTTGGTCTGCGACACCGGGATGACGGTGCCGGGCCGCATCGGCGCGGCGCCGGTCCGGCCGGCGCCGGGCGTCAGCTCGACGACCGGCTCGCCGACCGCGGACTTGCGGGCCGCGGCGGCGGTCACACCCTGCGGGATCTTGACGCCCCGGTCGATGTCCAGCCGGACGACGACCTTGTTCTTCTCCAGCTTCACCGAGTCGATCTTGCCGATCCGCAGCCCGAGGTAGTCGACCTCGAAGTTCGGGTGGAGGCCGGGCGAGGACTCGAACTCCACCGTGATGTGGTACGGCCGGTCGATGAAGTCGAACCGGATGACGTTGTTGAACGCCCACACCACCATGACCACGGCGAGGACGCCGAAGGCCAGCAGGTTGATCGTCAGACGCCGGGTCATCCGCGTCCCTCCAGGATCTTCTCAAGGTCCGGCAGGGCGCCTTCGAGCTGCTTCGGGATGTCGGTCGACGCGGACTTCTTCGGCTTCTCGCTGAGCCCCGGGAAGATCGGCTTCCCGTCCGGCCAGGTGATCCGGAGGATCGGATAGAGCAGCAGCTGGCCGTCGTAGGTGGCCAGCGGGATCTTGTGGGAGAACGCGACCAGCCCGTCCACGACGGCGGTGAGGCGCTTGCGGTTGTCGCCGAGCTGCTGCAGGACGGGGTCGAGGTCGTTCAGCAGCCGGCGGAACCGCAGGATGCGTCCCTCGAGGACCTTGTCGTTCAGCTCGCGGGCCATCCGGGTGAGCCGGTCGACCGCCTTGATGATCTTCTCTTTGTCGTCGTTCAGCAGCCGGGTGGTGCGTTCGAGCTGGCCGGGGGCCTCGCCCAGCGCGTCGCTGCCGTTCGCCAGCGACCGGCCGAGCTTGGCGAACCGGTCGACGGACTCGCCCAGCGCGATGCGCTGCGCGGCGAACACCCGCACCAGCTCGCCCGCCTGGGCGATCGTCTTGTTCAGCTTCTTCCCGTTGCCGTCCAGCGCGGTCGCGCCGGTGTTGACGACCGTCGCGAGGTCGTCCCCGGCGAGCGCCTGGATCAGCGGCCCGGCCTGCCCGACGACCTGCTCGAACGCGGGCTGGACGCTGGTGTCGGTGATCGCGGAGCCGGTGGCGTAGAAGGGGCCGCGGTTCATGCTGCCGCCGGGCGGCAGCTGGAGCTCCACGAAGTTCTCGCCGAGCAGCGACGTCACCTTGATCTCGGCCCTGGTGCCCCGGGGGACCTTGATGCCGTCCTCGATGGACAGCGTCGCCCGCGCCTTGTAGTCGACCAGCTCGACCTTGACGACGGTGCCGATCGTGATGTCGGACATCTGCACGCTGTGCCCGGCGACGAGACCCTGCGCGTCGTCGAACGTGGCGGTCAGCGTGAGGTCGCCCTTCGGCGCGCCCGCCGTCTTGTAGGAGCAACCCGAGACCGCGAGGACCGCGGCCACGATCGCCGCGAGGACCTTCCCGCCCATCAGTTGCCTCCGTTCTGCCAGGGACAGTTGGAGTTCGGCTTGGGCAGCGGGCAGTCGACGTCGTCGGTGTCCATCAGGCCCTTCAGCCACGTCCGCAGGAACGCGTCGGTGGCGAACCGGATCTGCAGCGACTTGTTCTTCGGGTTGAAGCCGCCGATGAGGGCGTCGCCGATGCCGGGCAGCACGTGCAGCAGCTGCGCGATCTGCTTGGCGTTGCCCTTGAGGACGAGCGCGGCCCTGGTGAGGACCGCCAGGTCGTAGGGCAGGTTGCCCTTGTACTTCTGGATCAGCTTGTCGCCGTTCTTCGCCAGGTCGAGGACGCCGGCGATGAGCTGCTGCAGTTCGCCGCGCTCGGCGCTGAGCACGCGGCTCGCCTCGCCGAAGTCGCGGATCATCGAGCCGAGGACCTGCTCGCGCCCGCGCACCACGCCGGCGAGCCGGTCCAGGTTCTTCGCGACCTCGATCAGGTCCTGGTCCTGCCCGGCGACGTTCTCGACGAGGCGGGCGCTCTGCTCCAGGGTGGCGTTGAACTCCTTGCCGTTGCCCTGCACCGTGTCGGCGGCGGTGCCGAGCGCCGTCTTCACCTTGGTCGGGTCGAGCGCGTTCGCCAGGTTGGTGAAGGAGCTGAGCGCGTCGTCCACCTCGACCGGCACGTGGGTGCGCTCGATCGGGATGACGTCCGCGGTCTCCTTCGCCTGACCCGGCCGCCACGCCGGGTGCAGGACGAGGTTGCGCTCGCCGATGAGGTTCAGCGGGACGATCGACGCCTGCACGCCCTGGGGCAGCGGGACGTCCTTGCTCAGGTGGAAGGTCACCTTGACCCTGTCGCCCTGCTTCTCGACCTTGTCGACGAGGCCGACGTCGGCGCCCATGACCTTGACCTTGGACTCCGGGTAGAAGGAGCGGGCCTTCGGGACGAAGACGACCATGCTGCGCTCGCCGCCCGCGGACGGGGCGAGCGAGCAGCCGCCGAGCGACGCCGTCAGGCTCAGCCCGAGCGCGATGGCGATCCCCCTGCCGCGTTTCCCGCCGGAGGGTGCGGGGGGTGCGGGGGTTCGTCCCCCCGCGATGACACGCCGCGCCATCAGTTGCCTCCCTGGCCGCGCCGGGTGGAGATCGGACCGGGCGGCTGCAGCGGTCCGAGGCCGGTGAGCACGCCCTCGATCCAGGGGCCGTTGCCCTTGAGGTTCGCGACCTGCTGGAACGTCGGCCCGAGCAGCGAGAAGTCGGTGTTCAGCGCGTCCATGTTGGGCGCGAGCCGGGTGGTCAGCAGGTGCAGGTTGTCCAGCAGCTTGTCGAGTTGCTTCTGGTTCCGGGAGATGACGTTGGACAGCGTCGTGACGGTGCGGTTGCCCTGCCCGATCGTCGCGGCCAGCTCGTTGCGGCGCCGCACCAGCGTCTGGAGCAGCACCTGGCTGGAGTTGATGATCTCGCGGAGCTGCTGGTCCTTGTCGGCCAGCGTGCCGGTGATCTTCTTGCTGTTCTCGATCAGCTGCTGGATCTGCGGGTAGGAGTCGTTGAGCATCCGCGAGACGTCCTGGACGTTGACGAGGATCCGGCGGAGCTTCTCCGCGCCCGGCGACTTGATCTGGTTGATCTCGGTGAGCAGCTTGTCGACGCTCTTCTGGTCGAGCTTGCCGACGATGTTCTGCGCGCCCTCCAGGGCGTCCGGGACGGTGAAGGGGACGCTGGTGCGGTCCAGCGGGATGCGGCGCCGCGACTCCGCGACGTCCGCCATGTAGGGCTTGGACACCGGGCCGGCGAGCCGCAGGTACCGGCCGCCGAGCAGCGTGGTCGTCTGGATCTCCGCGCGGGTCTTCGGCCCGAGGTCGATCCCGGCGTTCACGTGCCAGGTGACGATGATCTTGCCGTGCCGGAAGTCGGGCTCCACCGAGGTGATGCGGCCCGACTTCACGCCCGCGACCCGTACGTCCTGGCCCTTCTTCAGCCCGGCGGTGTCGCTGAACTCGCCGCTCATCGTGTAGCCGCGTTCGAGCAGGTGCAGCTGGCCGATGGCGAACGCGAACACGCAGGCGGCGCCGAGCGCGGCCAGGGTGACCAGCGCGACGGCCTTCTGGTTGACGTCGCGGAGGGACTTGAGCGCCATCAGCCGCCACCCCCCTGGAGCATCTTCTTCAGCTTGGCGAGGTCGGCCTTGGACGCCCCGTCCGTACCTGGCGCCTTCGGCAGTTCCATCGGGAACGGGCACGGCCCCTGCATCACGTTCAGGCAGAGCGCGTTCGTGCGGAGGAAGTGGCCGCCGTTCGCGGAGGCGAACAACTGCCGCAGCGTCAGCGGAAGCTGCTGCACCATCTTCTCCAGCTGGTCGACGTTCAGCCGGAACGTCTCGGCGAAGTTGCCGAGGTTGCCGATGATGCGGGAGAGCTGCGCGTCGTTGCCGCCGAGGACGTGGTTGAGGTTCGTGGTGACCCCGCCGATCTCGACGATCGCGTTCTCCAGCAGCGCGCGGTTGTTCGCGAACACCTTGGTGAGCGATTCGAGATTGTCGATGCTGGCGGCGATCTGCCGGTCGCGGGTGGCGACGGCGCCGCTCACCGTCCCGTAGTCGTCGATCATCTTCTCGATCGTCTTCTTGCGCGCCGCGAACGTCTGGAGCAGCAGGTCCAGGTTGTCGGTCAGCAGCGAGATGTTCTGCTCGTTGCCGTCCAGCGCCTGGGAGAAGGCGAAGAGGATCTTGTTGAGCTGGTTCGGGTCGAGGCTCCGGGTGATCGGGCCGAGGCCGTTGACGATCTCGCCGAGGTCGACCACCGACCGGGTGTGCGGGACGCGGTCGCCGTCGCCCAGCCTGCCCTGGCTCGTCCCCGGCTCCAGGTAGACGACCCGCTGGCCCATCACGTTCCGCCAGCGGATCGCGGCCGTGGAGTCGGAGGGGACCTTGACCTCCTTGTCGACGGCCAGCCGCACGACGGCCTTGCCGCGCACGACCTCGATGCCCTTGACCTGGCCGACGGGCGTCCCGGCGATCTTCACCTCGTCGCCCTCCAGCAGGCCGGTGACGTCGTCGAACGTCGCGGTCACCTGGTAGCGGGACTTGAAGCTCGCGCCGAGGATCATCTGGCCGATGTAGAAGGTGAGCAGCCCGGTCAGCACCACGAACACCAGGAACTTCAGCGTCGTGATGTAGTCGGGTCCGCGCGCGGCCTTGCCGCGCATCCGCGGGCTCATGGCCGCCCCCCGGTCTTGTTCTGCCCCGGGAGCTGCATCTCGAAGGCGGTCTTCTGCGGCGTGGTCTCGCACACGTCGATGAGGATCTGGCAGATGTCCAGCGGGAGGTCGTCGCGCGCCTGGGCGATCAGCGTGCCCTCCGGGCCGGGGATGCGGATGATCTGCGCCAGCAGGTTGAAGAACCCGTTCAGGCTGTCCAGCAGCACCGGGATGTTGCGGCGCTGCCGGTCGAACACCGTGACGACCTTCCCGCCGTTGTCGATGATCTTCGCGAGGCTGCCGCCGTGCCGCTGGAGGTTGGTGCCGAGGGTGTCGCCGAGCCGGCTCGACTCGTCCAGCAGCTGGGAGACCTTGTCGGGGCGCGCGGTGATGGTCTCCGACAGCCGGTTGAAGTCGCCGACGAGGCCGGTGATCGTGTCGCCGCGCGAGCCGAGCGTGCCCGACAGCCCGTTGATGTCGTTCAGCAGCCCGTTGATCGCCGCCCGGTCCTTGTAGGTCGCGTCGACGACGATCGCGGCGTTGTCGACGGTCCGGCGGAGCGCCGGCCCCTGGCCGGACAGCCCGGCGCCGAACGTGTGCAGGAGCGTCGCCACGTCGTCGGGGTTGATCGCCTTGGTGAGCTTGTAGGCGGGCCAGGCGGTGTCGGAGAGGTCCTGCGGGTCGTTCGTCTTGGCGACCGTCCCGCCGTCCTTCAGGTAGGGGCCGCTCAGCTCGTGCGCCCCGAGGTCGAGGTTGAGGTCCTTGGGGCCGAACACCGAGACGGGCTCGACCGTCGCGATCGTCGTGTCGGCGATGCGGACGCCCTTGTCGATCCGGAACCGCACCTTGACGCGGCCCTGGTCGTCGAGTGCGAGGTCGTCGACGGTGCCGACCGCGATCCCGCGGACCTTCACCTCGGACTTGCCGGGGTCGAGGCCCTGCCCGGCGCGGCCGAACGTCGCGTCGAAGTAGGTGGAGCCCCCGTGGGACGGCGTGGAGCCGATCGCGACGAGCACCGCGGCGGCGGCGATGACGCCCGCGCCGACCAGCCCGAAGATCGTCCGGGAGCGCTGGGAGAGTGTCTCCTCGCTCATCCGGTCAACTTCACTGTGCTGCCGTGGCCCCAGAAGATGTAGGACAGGACCAGGTTCATGAGGATCATCAGGATGGTCGACTCCCGGATCGCGCGGCCGGCGGCGACACCGACGCCCACCGGGCCGCCCGCCGCGTAGTAGCCGCGGTAGCAGTGAATGAACATGATGATGAAGGCGAAGACCGCCACCTTGATGACGCTGTAGAACACGTCGATGGGCGGCAGGTAGAGGTGAAAGTAGTAGTCGTAGATGCCGGGCGAAAGCCCGAAGTACTGGATCGTGATGAACCTGGTGGCGAAGAACGCCATGAACAGCGAGACCAGGTAGAGCGGCACCAGGGCGATGACGCCGGCGGCGACCCTGGTGCACACCAGGTAGGCCAGCGAGTTGATGCCCATGACCTCCAGCGCGTCGATCTCCTCGGAGATCCGCATCGCGCCGATCTCGGCGGTGAACCCGGTGCCGACCTGCGCGACCAGCGCGACGCCCGCGATGATCGGGGTGACCTCGCGGACGTTGGAGTAGCTCGCGACCAGCCCGGTGAACGCCTCCGCGCCGATGCGCTCCAGCCCGGGGTAGCCCTGCAGGCCGACCATCGCGCCGGTGGCGAGCGACATCGTCGCGATCACGAAGATCATGCCGCCGCCGATGACGAGCGCGCCGACGCCGACGGAGATGTCGCTGACCTGCTTGGCGAGCGTCTTGCCGTACTTGCGCCGGATGATGATGTCGAAGATCAGGTGGTAGAGGACCCGGCCGAGGAAGATCGGCAGGTTCGCCGAGGAGGCGAGGCCGGCCGTCCGGCCCCGGAAGGCCCGGCCCAGCTTGCGTACGGGGGATATGGCGACCATCAGAACCTCGGGGGGAAGAGAACCTGGTAGATCATGGTGAGGATGTAGTTCGTCGCGAACACCACGATCGAGGTGACCACCACTGCCTTGTTGACCGCGCGGCCGACGCCGACGGGTCCGTAGTCGCAGTTCATGCCCATGTAGCAGGCGACCGCCGCGGCGATGAAGCCGAAGATCCACGCCTTGAACAGGGTGATCAGCAGGTCCGAGAACTGCAGCAGGGTCGTGGCTCCGTCGAAGAACGCGCCGGGGCTGACGCCCTGCTGGATGACGTTGAAGTAGTAGCCGCCGACGACGCCCGCCAGGATCACCACCGAGCACAGCAGCCCGGACACCATGCTCGCCGCCCACAGCCTGGGGGTGACCAGGCGGTGGATCGGGTTGATGCCCATGACCTCCATGGCCGCGAGTTCGTCGCGGATGTTGCGGGCGCCCATGTCGGCGGTGATCGCCGAGCCGCCCACGCCGGACACCAGCAGCGCGGCGGCGAGCGGCGCGACCTGCTGGATCATCGCGGCGGTGAGCAGCGCGCCGGTGCCCGACTGCGCGCCGAGCTGCCGGGCGATGTCGCCCACCTGCAGGGAGATCGTCGCACCGAGCGGCACCGCGATGAGCATCACCGGGACGCTCGTGACGCGTGCCAGGAACCAGCACTGCTCGATGAACTCGCCCCACCACTGGCGCAGGTCCCAGGAGCGGCGCAGCCCTTCGAGGAGGGTCACGCACAGCAGTCCTGTCTCGTCGAGTGCTCGCCCGACGCGTCTGCGTGCCAGGTCAGGGGCCCTCGTAAGGCTCAGGGCCATCAGCCGGCGACCTCCCCCTGGGGGGCGGGGTGAAGGTACATACCAGCCTCCTTCGTTCTCGGACGTCGGCGCCCATCCGATACTCCGGCTCGCGCCGGACCACAGGCGGCGCCCACGTCCTTGCCATCGCTGCGCGCCACCGCGGTCTCAGCAGAGACCCGGAACACAGGCAGCCCAAGCAAGCACTCGGGCATCACCCCTGTGATCTGAGGCACTCTATTGGAAGAAGGTCTAAGAAGCGAGTACTTACATTGGGATTTGTCCGAAGCTACGATCAGCGGACGATGATCGAGGCGCGACGAGACATGGACGACGAGTTGGACAGCGGTCTGGACACTGGTCTGGACGACGGCGCGGACCCGCTGGTCATAGGCGTCCGGGACCGCTGGGAGATCCAGGGGCTCCAGGGCGAGCCGTGGCCGTTCCTCGCGATCTGCGCGGTCGGACGGCTCAACCAGCTGCTCAACAAGGCGCTGGACACCGAGCTGAAGCGGCTGGACCTCACCCGGACCGGCTACTTCCTGCTGACCACCCTCGCCCTCATCCCGCGCGGCAGCGCCCGGCTGAGCACGCTCGGCCGGTTCCTGATGATGCATCCGACGACGGTGAAGCTGACCGTCGACCAGCTGGAGGCCGCCGGGCTCGTCGGCCGCACCCGGCACCCCCGCGACCGGCGCGCCACCCTCGTCGAGATCACCCCCGCCGGACGGGACCGGGTCAACGAGGCCGGCATGGCGCTCGGGGCGCCCGGCGGCGCGCTGGCCCCGTTCGAGGGCACGCACCGCGAGGTGTTCGAGGCGCTCCAGCCCGCCCGTCTCGCGGCCGGCGACGTGGAGACGCTGAAGCCCGGCGCGAGCTGAACTTCCGCGCGGGCCGGATCCCCGCCGCGAACTGAACCGCGTACGATGCCGCCCGCGTACCATCCTTTCGACGACACGACACCCCGGGCGATAAGGCAGTCTTCTCCTATGCCACAGAGTCACGGCACTCGCAGACGTCCCCCAGGCGGCAGGCGCTCCCGTCCCGTCCCCGCGCCGCGCTCGGCGCCCGACGCGTCCGGCCCGTCCGGCCGCGACCCGCGCGACCCCTACGACCCGCACGGCGGGTTCGACGGGTTGCCGCCCGTCCCGCCGGAGAAGAAGCGGCGCGTGCGGCGGGTCCTCACCAGCAACGTGACCATCACCGCCGTCGCGATCGCCGCGCTCGGCACGGCGGTCACCGTGGTCGACCTCGGCGGCATGGTCGGCGACGACACCAAGCCGCCGAAGGCCGCCGCGGCGGGCGTGTCCACCAACGACATGCTCGCGAAGCTGACGTCGGCGTCCGACATGGACGCGGTCGCGGCCGACGCGGTCGCCCACGCCAAGGAGCGCGCGTACAAGTTGCACCAGGCCGAGCTGAAGCGGCTCAAGGAGAAGGCCAAGCGGGACGCGGCGGCGCGGGCGAAGCTCAAGGCGCAGCAGGAGAAGGAGCGGCTCGCCAAGATGAACCCGAGCGCCGCGCAGAACAAGAAGTACGGCAAGAAGATGAACGCGCTCAAGGGCTGGGACCGCTGCTGGCCGTCCCTGCTGACGCTGTGGAACCACGAGAGCGGCTGGAACGAGCGGGCCGAGAACCCGTCCAGCGGCGCCTACGGCATCCCGCAGGCGCTGCCCGGCTCCAAGCTCGCCAGCTCCGGGGCCGACTGGCGCACCAGCTCCCCCACCCAGATCGCGTGGGGGCTCGGCTACATCAAGGCCCGCTACAAGGACCCGTGCGGCGCGTGGTCCTGGTGGCAGGCGCACAACTGGTACTAGCCGGACCGGCGGCCGCCGTTCCCGCCCGTCCGCGCGTCCGCGACCTGGCACCATGGTGGGATGCGGACGAGCAGGGCGCGGCAGGGAACCGACACCGCGAACGGCGACGGGCACGCGGGCGGCGGACACGGAAGCGGCGGGCAGGCGGGCGGCGGGAACGCGGGCGGGCGGCAGTGGGCCCGCGCCGACGCGACCCGGCAGGCGCTGCTGAGCGCCGCGCAGGGCGTCTTCGCCGACCGCGGCTACGCCGACGCGGGCATCGCCGAGATCGTCGAGCGGTCCGGGATCAGCGTCGGCAGCCTCTACCACCACTACGGCGGCAAGGCCGGGCTGTACGTGGCGCTGTGGGAGGAGCTGTCCGCCGAGCAGGAGGCGAGCGCCGCGCAGGCGGTGTCCGCCGCGCGCAGGGACGGCGAGTCCGACCCGATCGCGCTGTTCACCGCCGGGGCCCGCGCCTACCTGCGGGTGTGCTGGGAGCGGCGGGAGGCGGCCCGGCTGTTCCTCGGCGGGGAGGGCCCGTCCGGGTCGTCGCTGATGCGCCGCAGCCGCGCCCAGCACTGGATCGCGCAGAACACCAAGCTGCTGCGCGGCCCCGCGCCCGGCGAGCCCGCGGGCCGGGCCGAGCAGGTGCTGAGCCTCGTCCTCACCACGGTCATCGGCGAGGCCGGACGGGAGATCGCCACGGCCGAGGACGAGACCGAGGCCGCGGAGATCATCGATGAGGTGTGCCGCATTCTGATCCGACTGGCCCGCTGACCTCCCAGCGGATGATCTCCGAGAGCGCCACCACGGACTCCGGGTCCTCCCACCAGGGCGCGACGAGCCGGGGCGCGGGCGGCGGCTCCGGCACGTCCGCGCGCGGCGCCCCGGCGCGCGGCGGGGCCGTTCGCGGCTTCGGCGGCGCGGGGGCGGGCAGCGGCCGGACGGGCTCGGCCGGCACGAGCCGCACCCGGGCCGCCGCGCGCGTCCGCCCGGGGTGGAGGCGGCCGGCGCGCCGGGGCTCGACGGCCGCGCGGCGCGCCAGCCGCAGTCTGAGGAGGAGCAGCGCCACCGACGCCGCCATCGCGGCCAGCACCCCGGCCTGGAGCGCGCTCAGGTCCTCGACGGTGAGCACGTCCTCGGGGAGCGTGCGGATGCCCGCCGCCGGGACGGGAGCGATGTGCTCCGGCGCGACCTCCGGGGAGCTGATCGGCGGCAGCGCGACCTGCGGCCCGCGGATCACCGGGACGGGCCCGGCCGGGGGCGGAGCGCCGGGCAGGCTCCCGGCGATCGGCGGAAGCGCGGTGGACGGGCCGCCGCTTGCGGGCGCCGGGGCGGCCGCAGGTGGGCTCGGACGGGCCGGAGCGGTCGTCGGCCGAGGCGCCGGCGTGTTCGTGGGCGCCTCGGTCGGGGTCGGGGTCGGAGTGGGCGCGGGGGTGTCCGTCGGCTCCGGTGTGGGCGTCGGCGTCGGTGTCGGGGACTCCGTGGGGGTCTCCGTCGGCGTGGGGTCCGCCGTGGGCGTGGCGGACGGCGTGGGTTCGGCGATCACCGGTGCCGCGCCGGAGACGGCGATCGCCGCCACCGCGCCGACTCCCGCGAGGAACACGCCGCCCGCTGATCGTGAGCGCACCCTTCCGCACCTCCATCCGTTCCGCTGAATGCAGAACGAATGGGAACACGCGGCCAATAGGCCGCTCAAGGCCCTTCGAAAACCTTATTGGATGATGCTCCCCCAGCCACCAGCCGCGCATTTCCCTTAGCAAGGAGCGCGCAATTTTTCGCGGCTCGGCGGCTCGGCGGCTCGGCGGTTTCAGGGGCGGACGGTGCGGACCTGGCGGACGGCGACCCGGACCGGCGGGACCGGCTGGACGGGACGCGGCTGCCGGGCGAGGGCGGGCTGCGGCGGGAGCGTCCGGAGCCGGGCCGCGGTGGGGCGCTTGCCCGCGAACCGCGAGCCGCCGGCGCGCAGGCGGCGGCGCGCGACGATCGGGACGCGGACGTCGGTGCGGCGCAGCAGCCGCATCCTGAACAGCAGCAGCGTCACCCCGGCGCCCAGCGCGGCGAGGAAGCCCGCCTGGAGCGAGACGAGCTCCTCGGTGGTGAACGGCTCGGCGGGCAGCCTGCGCAGGTTCGACACGGGGACGAGCGGCCCGGAGGCGGGCGCGATCTGCGGGCTCTCGGCGGGCACGATCGGCGGCAGCGCCACCTGCGGCCCGGTCATGCCGGCGAGGGGGTTGAAGTCGGGCGGCGTCAGCGGCGGGACGCCGGGCGGCAGCGACGTCGGGCTGATCCCCGGCGGCAGCGCCCCGGACGCGGACGTGATGATCAGCTTGTAGCTGCGGGACACGCCCTTGGCGTTGCCCGCCGAGACGGCGGCGCGCAGGCTGATCACGCCGGGCTTGGCGCGGGACGGGGCCCGCACGGTCGCGATCGCGGACGCGCCGCCGGATCCAACGCTGCCGAGGGACTGCGTCCGGGGGCTGACCGTCGCGCCCGAGGCGGCCATCCGCAGCACGATCCCGGTCGCGGTGGCGTTCGCCGACGCCACCCGCACGGTCGCGGTGATCGACCCGCCGGGACGCATCGTCGCCGCCGACACCGTCAGCCCGAGGGACAGCACGGGCGTCTTGGGCTTGCCCGGCGGGTTCGTCGGCGGGTCCGTGGGGGGATCCGTGGGCGGGTCGGACGTCGGCGGGTCCGTGGGCGGGTCGGACGTGGGCGGGTCGGTCGGCGGGTCGGACGTCGGCGGGTCGGTCGGCGGGTCCGTGGGCGGGTCCGACGTCGGCGGATCGGTCGGCGGATCCGTGGGCGGGTCCGACGTCGGCGGGTCCGTGGGCGTCTCCGTCGCGGGATCGCCCGGCGTGTCGCTGACGCTGGCGGACGGTGTGGGGGTGGTCTCGTCCGCGAGGACCGGGTGGACGCCCACCATGCCGATGAGCGTCACCGCGCCGAATCCGGCCAGGACCGAGACAGCCCGCTGTGAGCGCACCCCGAACGCACCTCCACGATCCCGCCGAATTGCCACTGGATTGGATGGAAGCATGCGGCGATTCGGCGAATCAACCCCGCACGTCAAGGTCCGTGTCAGCTGCTCATATCGTGCCGATCCGGTATTGGGTGTTTGTCAATCGGTGCTTGTTTCCGCGCGGCGGCGTCGTCCCGTCCGGCGCCGGCGGCCGGCGGCTCCGGCGGCCCCGCGGCGCGTTCGCGCAGCCGCATCGCGCGCAGCACGGCCTCGATCGCGAAGCGCGCCTCGCGGTCGGTGAGCCGGTCGCCGAGGACGCCCTCGACCTGCCGCATCCGGTAGCGGACGGTCTGCGGGTGGATGCCGAGTTCCCTGGCGATGTCGTTGGCGGTGCCGCGGGTCACCAGCCAGGCGCGCAGGGTCTCCAGCAGGCGGTCGCGCTGCCGGGGGCTGAAGCCGTCCATCTCGCCGAGGTGGCGGTGCGCGAGCTGGTCGATGAGGGCCTGGTCGGACAGCAGCCAGAGGGTGATGAGGTGCTCTTCGCAGTCGGTCTCGGGGGCGTCCCCGAGCACGCCCGTCTCCACCAGGCCGAGGGCGCACCGCGCCCACCGCAGCGAGTCGCCGACGCCCGCGACCGGCACGGTGAGGCCGATGACGATCTGCCCGTCGGGCAGGACGCGGTGCAGGGACCGCCTCCGCTCCGGGGTCGGTTTACCCGGGACGACGAGGAACGGCTGCGTGGCGGTGAGGTCGGCGAGGACGTCCTCGTCCAGGGCGGCCCGGACGTACCGGGCGCCGGGCGGGGCCACGACGGCGGTCGCCTCGTCCGGGATCGTCCACCCGGCCCGTTCGGCGGCCTCGGCCAGCAGGCGGGGCGACCCGTCCCGGCGGAGCAGCAGTTCCAGCAGCCGGCGCCGGTGCGCCTCCACCTCGCCGTCCGGGCGGGCGGCCATGTAGCCCTCCAGGGCAAGGGCGGCGAGTTCGTCGATGTAGGCGAACAGCGCGTCGGCGAGCTGGGCCATCACCTCGGGCGACACCCGCCGGCGCGGCCCGACCTTCATGATGCGCCGCCACGCCACCTGGGCGCCGATGCGCAGCGCGGCCTGGAGGGTGTCGAGCGTCCGGCCCTCCTGCGCCTCGAAGCGGCCGAGCCTGCGGTAGGTCTCGTGATGGCGCTCGCTCGGTTCGAGCGGGTTGGCGACCCGGTCGACGAAGTCCTTCAGGGCGCGCTCGACGCCGATGCGCAGTGCCTCGACGTAGGGGCCCTTGAGCGGACGCCCGTACTCGGGGATCGACCGGCGCACCTCGTCGATGATCTCCTGCGCAAGGCTGGGCAGTTCCGGGCGCATCAGCAGGGCGAGCCGGCGCGGCAGCCGGGTCCGGCGCCTCGCCGTCCCCCGTGTCAACGTCTGCTGTGCCATGGGCACACCTCCAGGCGCCGCCATCGCGGACGGGGGCATGCCGGGCGGGGGCACCCGGCCGTCCGGACGATCGGCCATATGGCATCAACACCGAGGGCGCGCCGAGCGGGGGACCCCTGCGCACCCCCCGCATTCTGTGAGCTGAAGCACATTGAACGTAGATCAAATGGTGCGCGTCAAGGTAAAGAGAAGGTAAATTCACCAGGGTGTGGCGCAGTAGTTACATTAGGCGTCAATAACGGGCGGCCTCATTTCAATGCGGGTCTCCGTTCCCGCAGCCGGTACGCGCGCAGCACCGCGTCCAGCACGAAGCGCGCCGCCGGATCGGCGAGCTGCCGATCGAACGTCGCGCTGATCTGCCGCATCCGGTACCGGACGGTCTGCGGGTGCAGCCGGAGCCGATTCGCCGCCTCCACCGCGTTCCCCTGCGCGTCCAGCCACGCGACCAGGGTTTCGGTCATGCGCATACGCCGGGTGCGCGGCATCGCCACGAGCGCGCCCAGTTCCCGGCGGGCGAGCTGGTCGAGCAGCGGGCCGTCCGACAGCAGCCACAGCTCCAGCAGGTGCCGCTCGCACAGGGTCGGGCCGCCGTCCTCCAGGCAGCCCGCCTCCACCAGGGCCAGCGCCCGCCGCGCCCAGCGCAGCGAGTCGGCCGCCTCCCCCAGCGGGACGGTCAGCCCCACCGCGGACCGGCGTTCGGGCAGGGCGCGGTTCAGCATCGCCGCGCGCTCCGGCCCGTAGCCGCCGGGGATCAGCAGGTGGGGTTCGGCGTCCGCGAGGTTCACGAGGACGTCGCCGTCCATCGCCTCCCGGACGCACCGCGCGCCGGACGGCATCGCGACCATCGTCACCGTGTCGGGCACCGCCCAGCCGGCCGCCGCGGCGGCCTCGGCGAGCGCGCCGCTCGCCGCGCCCGGATTGAGCACCATGCGCAGCAGCCGCCGGTGGTCGCCGGGCAGCTCGTCGGCCGACGACCGGACCTCCAGGTAGCCCTCGACCGACAGGGAGGCCAGCTCGTCGATGTAGGCGAACAGCGCCTCGGCCAGCCGCGTCATGACCTCCGCGGGCAGCCGCCGCTCCCGCGCGACCGACGCGACCCGCCGCCACGCGACCTGTACCCCGACCCGGTAGGCCGCCTGAAGCGCGTCCAGCGTGCGGCCCTGGTACGCCTCGCTCCGGCCCAGTTCGCGGCACAGCTCGTCGCGCCGCGCGTAGCTGTCGCCGCCGCCGGAGAACTGGTCGAGGAAGGCCGCGATGGCCTGCTCGACGGTGACCTGGTACGCGGCCGGCGCGGACATCCCCGCCTGCCGCGCGTACTCGGGCACCGACCGCCGGACCTCCTCGACGATCTCCCCGGCGAGGGACGGCAGCTCGGCGGTCAGGATGGCGATGACCTGGGGCGGGAGAGTGCCGGGACGTCCTCCTCCCCCAACGAGGGTCCTCGTCATTCGCCCTCCCCTCGCAGCGGTCAAAGAATTGCCCCGATAAAATGTAACCCAGGCCAAGCCGACCGCACACCTTTAAAGCGGAGATCTCCGCGCCCATATTGCCGGGACACTCACTGAGCAACAAAAGTGGCCGGTTTATATGATCACCTGGAGACAATCGCCGAGAAGGACCGCGCCCGTTCCGTTACCGCCCCCCGCTCCGCGGGGCCCGGCAATCTCCCCCACCCCCGCCGGAACTATGGACACAATTCCGCCATAGCACCCCGTAGCGATTTTCTCGCACGGTAGTCACGCGAACACCGTTAGTGTCCGTCCAGGCCCTCCGTCGACCACGAGTTGCCGATCGCCCTGCTCAAGGACCGGCCCGCGCCGGCCCCGGAGCCCCTTCAGGCCGTATCTGGCATCAAACCCCCCGAATACGAACAAATCGGACTTGGATTGGACACCTTCCCCGACAACGACCCGACCGAGTACCGGGCCGACACGGTCGTCATCCTGGGCGAGCCGAAGCGCCCGGACCCCGCGATCGTCGTGGAGAACCAACCCCTGGGTACTGAACCTCGCCGAGGCACCCGCGGTCACCGACGTGGAGAAGGCGCGCGCGCTGCCGGAACTCGCGATCCTGTCCACCCCCGCCAACGCCGACGGCCCTCACCGTAAGGCCGTCCTGACCGCCTTCGCCGAGGCCCTGGAGGTCGCAGACGTCTACGAGTGGCAGAGCGACTTCGCCCATGAGCCCGAAGCCAGGGGTGAAGTCAACGGGCTTTTCAACGTGCTCGAAGCGCGGGGATTCACCGTCGACGACAGTCTGCGGCAGCGCATCACTAGCTGCACGGACGTCCGGCAGATCGGTACCTGGACCCGTCGCGCCGCAGTCACGCAAGCCCTCGACGGGATCTTCGACTGACAACCGCACGTCGCACTGCGGCTCGCCCCTCGGAGGGCGGGCCGCGGTTTTCGCATCCGGGGGCGGCTGGGAACAATTCCGTCATTAGACCATGTAGCGATTCGGTGGCGGAGCTGTTCCAGGAGGCGTCCGGGATCGAACTCCCCGAATACGACCTGATCTCCGTCCCGTGGACAGGGTTCGTCGACCAGATGGGAACCGTCCTCATCGGCGAGCCGGATCAGCCGGACCTCATGATTCACGTGGAGCTCCTCTCCGAGATCATCCCGCAGAGGCGTTACTCCTGGCCGTCCCACTTGGCGAGTCACCGGGCCTATCACAAGTGCCCGGTCACAATGGTGGGGGCGATGGAGGTCGTGGATCCCAGGGACGCCTGGCAGTACGAGTGGAATATGCGGTCAGAAGTCTCTGAGTCCGCGCGATCCCGCCTGGGTGAGATTCAGTACGCCATCGGTAAAAGCGCAGGGAGGTGCGGAGGCGCTCTCCGACATCCTGGACAGCTACGGGTTCGTCGTCGACGACACCCTCCAAAAGCGCATCACCGCCTGCCGAGACTTCGACCAGATCCTGGCCTGGATAGGCCGCACTCCCAAGGCCCAGCCCCTCGGCGAGATCTTCACCTGACAATCGCATGTGCGAACCGTGGCTCGCCCCTCGGCGTCGAGCCACGGTTTCCGCGTCCGGGAAACGGCCAACAGCCGAGGATCGGCGTGCGGGCGACTGTCGACCGCCTCCCAAGCCTTCGGGCCGCTCAACGACCCGCCCTCGTTCGACCCCCGCGCCAACACCCATGAACCGCCCCCGTTGACCTGCGGCGTGTTGTTGTTATGAAGGCGCCCATAACAACAACACGCCGCAGGTCAACGCAGGCGGCCCGTGGGCGGTTGACGTGTCGCGGTGGCGCGGTCTCGTGCGTGGCGGTGCGGTGGTCGGATGAGGCCCGGCTTGTTGCGTGATCCGAAGGCGCGGGGGAGGCGGTCACCGCGTCGCGGCATGCCGATCCACGGCTCCTTGGCCGCCTCCCAAACGCCGAACCGCGGCCTGGACCTCCCCTGGACGGGAACCTGGCGGCGTCCGGCGTGGTCGGCGCGTCCGGCGGGTCGTTGATCTGCGGCGTGTTGTTGTTATGGGGCGCTTGATAACAACAACACGCCGCAGATCAACGAGTGGGATACGGGGCTGTCACGGGACGTGCGGCGTGGCGTGGCGAGCGGTTATGACTTTAGCGTGAGAACTCCCCGTGACATTCCGCATACCCTCCGAAATCGTCCATTCCGGTCGGCGGAGGCGGTGAAGGCCGGCGTGACGGCTCAGCAACTCCGTTCCTCGCAATTCCGGCATGTCTTCTACGACGTGTACGTGCCCGCGAGCCTGGACGATTCCGTCCAGGTCCGATGTGACGCCGCCGCGCTGATACTCCCGCCGACCGCGGTCTTCTGTGGGGTGACCGCGGCTCGCCTGTACGACGTGCCGGTGCCGGACGGGGACCTGCGAGTCCACGCGGCCGTGCCCGCCACGGCGCCCACCGTGCCTCGCATCAAGCAGCTGAAGGTGCACGGCTACTCGATTCCGGCAGGGCAAGTGTGCAACCTGCGGGGCCGCCGCGTGATCGGCCCGGAGCGGCTCTTCCTCGAACTGGCGGCCTCGGTGCCCCGCATCGACCTCGTCATCGCGGGCGACCACATGCTGAGGCGGCAGGTCAGCACGCGAGAACTCCTCAACGCATTCCTGAAGGACTGCCACCGGCGCCGCGGCGTCAGCAAGGCCAGGCTCGCGATGCCACATCTGGAACCACGAAGCGATTCACCGCCGGAGACGCGGCTGCGGATGCTGATCGTCGACGCCGGCCTCCCCCGGCCCGTCGCCAACCAGGACGTGTTCAACGACTGGGGCGTCTGGCTGGCGCGTCCCGACCTCTCCTACCCCGCCGTGAAGATCGCCATCGAGTACGAGGGCCTCCACCACCAGCAGGACCACGGCCAGTACAGCCGCGACATCGAACGCGACGGCCGAATGATCGACGACGGCTGGATCGTCATGCGCGTGAACAAGGACGGACTGTTCCGCACCCCCCGGCAGGTGGTGAACCGCGTCCGCAAGGCCCTAAGCGCCCACCGCCCACCCCGTTGATCTGCGGCGTGTTGTTGTTATCCGACCTTCCAAAACAACAACACGCCGCAGGTCAACGAACGGCCGGACGCGCCGGTTGCCGTTAGGGGAGGTCTAGGCTGCCGCGCTTCACGGTGTTTCGGAAGATGCCCCAGGCACCGGCACCAAAGCCGAGCACCGGCCCGCCCGGATCCTTCGAGTCCCGCGCCAGCACCATCGCCTGGCTAGCGGCCACCTCCACGCACTCGCCCTCATCGGCACTGTGGCTGCTCTTCTGCCACGCACGTACTTCGACGCCCAGCACATATCGCCAGCCACCCCAGCGATCAGGGCGCGAGAGTCGTCCACCGCTGGCGGTGCTCGCGTGCGCCATCGTGGCCATCGGCGGATCGCTGATTCTCAAGGGGTGTACGTCTGGATGTAAGAGCCCGGCGGGGTGATGGTGCGATCGAACCAGGCCCCGCCGGAGTCTGGCGGGGCCTGGGCCGCCCGGTGCTCCCGGAGCGCCGATGGTCACTGGCCGGTGATCCGCAGGGGCTCGGGAGCGATCGTGCCACCGCCGATGACGTTGATCTGGGCGCCGTTGTAGACACCGCGAGCCGCGCATCCTGCGCCCACCAGGTCAGTGGAATGCGTGGCGGTCAAGTTGGCGGGGGCTAGAAACGGCCCGTACGACTCGACGTACCGGAAGAACCAGTCCTGCGGCAGGTAATTCGAATCAACCTCCAGTTTGAAGGAACAGTCCGGCAGCGTGACCCGCAACGCCATCCCGTCATATACGCCGTAGGTGTAGCCTGCGCTATCGTAGCGGTAGGGACGTAGATTCCAGGGTAGCCCGATCGGCTCGACGGACATTTCCTGATTGCATCCCCCCACGGCCAGTCCGGTGATGGAGGCGATGGTGCCACCGGCGCTGACCGCGCCACTCGCCACCGTTCCGGATTGTTCCATGCGGGTGCACATCCCGGAGAAGCCGTCGGTAGGCCCTTGGAATTGAAGGACGCTCGTGGAACCGCTGCCGAAGGCGCCGGAGGAAGGGGCCCCGGACACCGTGAAGACGGGAGTCGCCGCGACCATCTGGACGTTGGAGTTCAGGAGGTAGGAGGCGTTCATGGCCAGCGTGTCGGTGTACTCGAAGTACGTACGACAATCGTTGCCCACCGTTCTGCCGTTCTCAAGAGAGAGCGATCTGGTGGCGTTGGTGTAGGTGAAATTGAAGTACGCATGGACCGTGCAACCCGGCCCCGACAGCACCACCCTGGTCCAATCGCCGTCCATAACGGTTTTGCCCGTCGCGGGATCGTGCGATTCGGGGTAGAGGGTAGCGGGGCTCATGACGAACGTCATGCTGTAGGCGTCGCCACCCGGACCATGACAGTCGGTGGTGGCCGAGCCCGTTATCGTGCCGAGCGGGTAGTGTCGCCCCCCGATGACGTACGCTCCGACGGCATTGGGCACCGTACCGGCTAGCGTGCCCGACGCACAGCTGACGGTGAAGTCACCGGTGGAGTTCCGGAAGGTCAGATTGGTCGCCGTCCCGATGAACGATTCATCGGGAGCGGGGCTGGTCACCCGCAGCGACAGGGACGCGGGATCGGCCGCACGCGCTGCGACGCCAGGACGGTCGACGGGCTTCTGGCTCGGACCTTTCTCCAGGATCTGACCGTCGCGTCCGGTACGCAGTGGATCGAAAGGTCGCGGTTCGGCGGCGACGGCGTTCGTGCTGGTCGATCCCAGTACGGCGAGCAGCAGCACCGCCAATATCCGAATTACGACTCTTCGCATTCTGATACCTCCGTCCAGAGATGACGTCTGTGAACGTCACTCAGTGGGTGCGGGGTTCTGTCGCGGCATTGGCCGCTGCTCAGAAGCGGTGCCCTGTCCGGGCGGATCATACGTAGGCTACGTTCGCACCCGACCCCGGTCAAGGCTCCGCGATGGCTCCAGAAAGCGAACATCGAACTGTTTCGATTCTTATCACCCGTTGACAAAATAGCTCGACCGGAGGGTGGTTTATCGCGCACCGCAAACCGGAACGCCAGACCACCTTTGTTCGCCTATCCGGTGAGAACGCAGGTTGGTAAGGGTCGCCTTCGACGCCTTTACCGGGACGTCCCGGTAAAGCGTTGCAGGCGGTCACGGACCCTGCTCGCCCCTGCGGCCCACGCCCGCGTAGGACCACTGGCGGTCGGCCCCGGGCGGCATGGTCGCGCCCCGCTCGGGGCGCCATATCGACAGGGTGGTGAGGCGGGGCTCCACAAACTCGAAGCATCGAACAGCCGGGTGGCGTACGCGCGGCTGCGCAGCGTGATCTGGTAAGTGACGAGGACGATCCGCCTGGCATCGTCGCGCGGACCACCGCCAGGTTCCCATCAGGGGAGGTCCAGGCCGCCGCGGTCCCGCGTCTGGGAGACGGCCAAGGAGCCATGGACCGGCACGCGAGCGACCCGGTAACCGCTTCCCCACGCCTTCAGATCGCACAACGAGCCGACCTCGCCCAACCACCGCGCCAACCCCCAAAGAGGCCGCGCCACTGTGACACCTCAACCACCCACAGCCCGCCCCGTTCACCTGCGGCGTGTCGTTGTTATGGGCACCCTCAAAACAACAACACGCCGCAGATCAACGAACCGCCGACCCCGCCGCCGACACCGACCGCCGCCCAGGTTCCCGCCAGGGGAGGTCGAGGCCGCCGCGGTTCCGCGTTTGGGAGGCGGGCACGGAGCCGTGGATCGGCATGCGGGCGACCCGGTGACCGCCTCCCCCCGCGCCTTCGGATCACGCAACGAGCCGGCCTCATTCGACCACCGCGCCAACGCGCACGAGGCCGCGCCACTGTGACACGTCGACCGTCCACGGGCCCCCGCTGCGTTGACCTGCGGCGTGTCGTTGTTATGGACGCCACCAAAACAACAACACGCCGCAGATCAACGAACTGCCGGACGCGCCGACCACGCCGGACGCCGTCAGGTTCACCTCAGGGGAGGTCGAGGCTGCTGCGCTGCCGCTCTTCACGGGGTCGAGGAGGGTGCCCCAGGCGTCAGCGGCAAGCCTGCACCGGTCCGTCCGGATCGTTCTAATCCCGCGCCAACGCGCACGCGAAAACCGCGCCCACTGCGACACGTCGACCGTCCACGGCCCCCCGCTGCGTTGACCTGCGGCGTGTCGTTGTTATGGGTGCCTTCATAACAACGACACGCCGCAGCTCAACGAAGCGCTGGAGGTGCCCCGTGCCGGATGCGCCAGGTTCCGGTCAGGGGAGGTCGTGGCTGCCGCGTTTCACGGTGTTGAGGAAGGTGCCCCAGGCGGCGGCGCCGAAGCCGAGCACCGGCCCGTCCGGATCCTTGGAGTCCCGCGCCAGCACCACCGCCTCGCCCGCGCACGAGGGCGAGGGCGAGCAGATGTGACGCCTCGACGGTTAGCGGTCGCTGCGTTGAGCTGCCGGCCGCGCCGACCGCCGTCGGGTTCCCGTCAGGGGAGGTCGTGGCGGCCGCGTTTCACGGTGTTGAGGAAGGTGCCCCAGGCGCCGGCGCCAAAGCCGAGCACCGGCCCGTCCGGATCCTTGGAGTCCCGCGCCAGCACCATCGTTTCGTCTGGCGCCACCTCAACACACTCGCCGCCGTTGCCCGTGCTGTGGCTACTTGTTTTCCACGGGCGGGCCGAGGCACAGCGCCCTTCGCCGCTGGTGTCCGTCCGGCGAACACCAACCTCAATGCAATGCCCTTGGTCAGTGCTGCGGCTACTCCTCCGCCAAGCGCCGACCTCAACGCAATTGCCCTGCTGGGTACTGTGACTACTCGTGCGCCACTCGATGCGGGGGGACTCCATGACGGCCTCTACCTCTAGTCGTGCTGCTAGACCAGTTCTTCGGCTACTTGCTCCATCAAAGCACGCGACGCGTCCGGGCTGAGCCCGCAGGAACGCAGGTGATCGAATAGGTCGACGTAAGCGTCGACGTCCGCAGCGTCTTCCAGGTAGATGCTTCCCCGGCGGTACTGGATGTACACGACATCCGGATCAGCCGGTTCAGGGAACCTCAACACGTTACAAGGACCGTCCATGGATGGGTGCGCGCCAGCACTGTGCGGCAAGACCACAACGTTGATGTGGTTGAGCAGGGACACCGAAATAAGGTGGTCAAGCTGTTCCCGCATGGTCTCTGGCCCACCGACCTGCCTTCGGATCACCGCCTCGTTGAGTACTGCCCACATTTTCGGCGCGTCAACGCTGGTCATACGTTCCTGACGTTTCAGCCGAAGAGCAACCTGTCGGTCGATCTCCTCCTCTCGCGGGGTTCGGATATCTGCGAGAAGCATCGCCCGCATGTATCGCTCGGTTTGAAGTAGTCCGGGGACGGCTTCGGATTCATAAGTCAGAATCTCCGATGCCTCCTCTTCGAGGCCGACGTAGACCTCGAACCACTCGGGGATGGAGCCGGAATACTGGTGCCACCAGCCGCGTTGGCGGCTCTGGCGTGCGAGGGTGACGAGGACGTCGGTGCGCTCTTCGTCCAGGCCGTAGAACTTGCAGAGCGCCATGATGTCGGCGACCTTCGGCGCGTGGACGGCGGCCTCGATGCGGCTGACCGTGGCGGGGGCGATGTCCGCGAACCTGGCCGCCTCTTCGCGGGTCTTTCTCGACTCTCTGCGCAGTCTCCGCATTTCAGACGCGAGGCGCCGCCTGCGGACCGTGGGGCTCGTCCGACTTGCCACGTTCGTACCTCCACTAGGTATATGCCCATCAAGCGGACCATGATTCTTTGAGCGAGTTCACTCCTTTGGGTTTACAAATTCAGGCCGTCCGCTTCATGCTCTGACCGTAGCGAAAATCACGCACGGTAGATGGGCGATCACACAGGAAAGTCGGGTGAATCGTGGTCGTTCGCGTGCCTGGAGAAGGGGCGTCCGACGATGTCAGCGGATCAGCGACCGCACGTGGTGCGGTTCAGCCTCCTGGCTGATCTGTGTCTCAAGCTGGGGGAACGTCAGCAATGCGCGTCCATGCTCGTCCACCCGTCGCGCGGTGAGGCCGTGCTGTGGGTGCCGGAGCGGGCCTGGCCGCGCACGTGGCTCGGGGTCGCGGCGGTCGATCACCGGGGGCGGTGGCTCTACGCGTTCGGCGGGCAGTGGTGCATGGCCGGGGACGTCGCGGAGACGGCCGCGCGGGTGGCGTGGGCGGTGCGGGGCCGGTGAAGCATCTGGGGACGTGCGTCATCCCGTCCGCGCCGAGGAACGTGGTGAACGGGCGGCGGTGGCTGCTGGGACGGCTCGAACCGCTGCTCGGGGCGGAGCACAGCGCCTGCGATGACAGCGTCCTGCTGCTCTCGGAGACGCTCACCAACGCGATCGTCCACGGCACGGGCAACCTCGTGGAGGTGGACGCCTACGTGGACACGGCCAACGTCCGGATCGAGGTCACCGACGAGGGTGGCGGCACCGTCCCGCATCACCGGGACGACCCGCGCGGCGAGCACGGGCGCGGCCTTCCGATCCTGTCGATGCTCGCCAAGTCGTGGGGGTTCGAGCAGCTCGACGACGGCCGGCTGCGCGTCTGGTTCGAGGTCCCGCACACCGTCCCGCCCGACACTCGCGCCACGCCGCCCGAGGACGCTCCGACTCCGCCGCGTCCCCGGGACGGAACCCATGAAGCGTCCGGTCTCGCGGCGAACGCCTCGGCTCACTCAGTCGATCGGTGACTGCTCGTCTGTCGCGGGCCGTGTGCGCCAGTGGTCGAGGGCGATGAGGGCGAGGCCCGCCAGGAAGAGCAGGGCGGTGTAGAGCCAGAGGTGGCCGGGTTCGCGGAACAGTTCCGCGTTGGGCCCCCGTCTGCCGGTGCCCTGCCAGTCTGCGAGCAGGCTGCAGGCACCGATCACCGTCGCGAACATCAGTGGGCCCAGGACGGCCGGGGAAAGGCCGTCCTGGGTCAGCCATACACCGAGCGACGCGATCGCAACGGTGACGGTGGCGGCGAGAAGGGCGAGCATGAGGGGCGTCATGCCGTCCGGGCGGATCAGCATGGTCACGGCGAGAGCCAGGGCGCAGGCGGCACAACCGGCTAGGGCGGCCCAGCGGCGCCAGGACGGGAACGCGGCGGCGGCCCCCGCCACCACGCCGAGCGCCACAAGGAACCACATGCGGACGGGACGTCCGTCCTCCGACTGGATCAGCGCGCTGGTCGGGCCGGAGATCCCGACGACGATCGCCGACGCGACGACGGTGCCGGCCGCCGCGCGGAACCCGGCCACGAGCGCCGCCACCAGGCCCGCGCCCAGCAGAACCCCGCACGCGGCGACGCCGAATCCGCCCTTGACCGTCTCCATGGCCGCGGCCGGGACGAACGCCGCGGCCGCCACCGCACCCGCGATCGCCGTCCGGACGCCCATCGCGGGCTCGGCCCCGGACGGGGCGGCCAGCTCGGGCCGCCCGTCGTAGCGGCGGTACAGCATCATGACCAGCAGCGCCCCGCCGACGGCGGCGAGCAGCATCCCGTCATGCAGGAGGCTCTGTGCGGCGGACGCGGAGGCGCCGGGCCGGAGCAGCAGAACCTCCACGATCCACACGTCGGTGGACGCGCCGAAGACCTGGGCGCCCACCCCGGCTCCGATCAGCACCGCGCCCGCACCGGGCGCGCCGATGTGGACCAGCCGGAGCCCGGCGGCCAGCGTTCCCAGCAGCACCAACTGCGCCCCGGCGGTGACCGACCCGAAGTAGAACCAGGCCGCGTCGCCGTACAACTCGTTCCGGTCCACGGCGTACACGAACTCGGTGGGGAGCGTCAGCGCGACGCCCGCGACCAGCAGCCACGGCCAGCTCCGGCGCAGCGACCACCACAGCGCTACGAACCCGGCGGCCGTCACTCCGGCCACTACGGCCGCCTGCTCGGTCTGCACCACGCCCGGATTGATGCGCAGGACATCCGCGAACCCGGCCGCGCGCCCGACGTCCCCCCTGGGCCGCGCCGAGTTGGCGACCGCCCCGAGCGTGCCGACCACGCACAGCAGGACGGCCCCGATCACCCACGGACGGCTCGTCTCGAACGGCATCCGGTTCCTCGGGGCTTCGGCTGCCATGACACTCCTACGGGTTCGTAGTCGTCTCTGATCACGCCGCCGCGCCCTACGCGCGGCATCGTCACTGGTCGTCGTCGTTCTTGTGATCGTCCCGTTCAGCGAGTCGGTGGAGGTTCTCGCGGACCTGCCAGGCGGTGGCGGCGATGCCCGCGATGCCCGGATCGCGGCGGGTGGGCCGACGCACGATGGGCGTGTCTGGCGCGTAACGCATGACCGCTTCGGCCAGGCTTCGCGCGTCCAGTCGCCAGCCCCCGATCTTTCGCGATACGAGCGACGGCTCGCCGAGCATGTGGGGTAGCCAGGGCATCAGGGCGGCCTCGGTGAACTCCTGCACCTCAGCGGTCAGCGGCGGCGCGTCCGATGGCCAGGGGCGGCGGTCCGCCTGACCTTTGATGCCCGTCGCGTTGAGCTCGACCCCCACGTAGTGTTCGCGCCGCTTTTGACTGCCGCCGCTGTGCACGATCCGGTCGAAGGTCACGATGCGGTCGACCCATGACCAGGGGATCAGCTCTGGTAGAGCGCCTTCGCCGGTCGGGCCGAAGTAGACGCCGCGGGCGTCCATCCGCGAAGGACACCTCCCCACGACTTATCGCCCTCGTGATGAGAACGGCGAAGAACCCGGTCACCGCGCTGAACGCTGCCAGCGCGAAGACGATGGCGGGCCCGGGATTCCGAATGGCCTGATAGAGCAGGAACGCGTCCACGGCGCTGAAGGCCACCAGGATCGGCCAATTGCCCCGCCAGCTCTGCCGGGCGATATACGCGCCCTCGGGGGACTCGTCGGGGATGTCGTCGGATCTCATGAGCAGCCCTCCTCCGCCGGTCGCGCGGGCGGCGGCGGCAGCGTCGAGGCTTAGCGGGGTGCTCCTGTCACCGCACTCCTCCAGACGTCCCCCGTCAAGGACTTGCGTCGGCTTGGCGCCGTCGTCGCCGCCGTCATCGGCAAGTTGCGCTTCCACCTGCCGCACGCCCGGCTACGGAAGGACCTCCGCGGCCGCGGTCATGACCGCCGCTGCGGGCGGGCCGGAGCCGTCCGTGCCCGCGGGGTCGCCGCGGGCACGGACCGGTCGGACGGGCTCAGGATCCGAGCTGGGTGTACGTCTTCTTGACGATGTACTCGTTCTGGATCATCGTGTTCTTGCCGGCCGCCGAGGGGAACCCGCCGACCTGGTTGATGAGCCAGTCCGCGACGCCGCCGCCGAACACGCAGCCCTTGGCGCCGGGCACCGCGAAATCGTTGCCGACGTGCTTGGCGCTCCGAACGATTTCGGGAGTCGTCTGGACGACCTGGAGGCCCTCACCGGTGATGGGCGTGTTGGGGGCGGGCGGGTTGGTGGTACCGGTGGTCAGCTTCAGCACGATCGGGTTGCTGTTGGTGCCGACCGTGCAGTTGCTGCCGAGAGCCGGGTTGATGAGCCGGACCTTCACCCCGAGATTGATCTCGAAGTCCGAGCTGACCGGCATCTCGAACGTGCCGGCGTACTCGACCTTCGCGTACACGGCCGTCAGCAGGGGGTCGCCGAACAGTCCGGGCTGGACGAGCATCTTCGGCGCCTCGAGGCCCCCGAAAATGATCTTGCTCTCGAAGGTGGAGGAGTCGAAGGTGTTCGCGTACGTGAACCTGATCGGCTCCTCGATCGCCTGATCGAAGTTGCCGATCTTGAAGGTGCCGCTCGTCACGACACCCACGTAGCAGTTCGAGAGGTTGGCGTTCGCGCCCTCGGGGAGGGGCGGGCAGTCGGAGAAGTCGAAGCTCGACGGGATCGGGTCCGTGTTGACCGCCGAAGCGGAGGACGCCATACCGGACACGAGCAGCGCAGCGGCGGCCACGGCGGAAAGCGCGAACCGGGAACTACGCCTCCGGAAACGAGTGGACTTCACAAGTCCGTCCTTTCATCTTGCCGGGGGGAGCGGGCACTGAGCGGCGGGGCGACCTGGGCCGTGGGGCCGTGCCCGCGGGATCGCCGCGGGCACGGACCGGTCGGCCAGGCTCAGGATCCGAGCTGGGCGTACGTCTTCTTGACGATGTACTCGTTCTGGATCATCGTGTTCTTGCCGGCCGCCGAGGGGAATCCACCGATCTGGTTGACCAGCCAGTCGGCGACGCCTCCACCGAACAGGCAGCCCTTCGCGCCGGGCACCGCGAACGAGTTGCCGACGTGCTTGGCGCTCCGAACGATTTCGGGAGTCGTCTGGACGACCTGGAGGCCCTCACCGGTGATGGGGGTGTTGGGGGCCGGCGGGCTGGTGGTGCCGGTGGTCAGCTTCAGCAGGATCGGGTTGCTGTTGGTGCCGACCGTGCAGTTGCTGCCGAGGACCGGGTTGATGAGCCGGACCTTCACCCCGAGGGTGATCTCGAAGTCCGAGCTGACCGGCATCTCGAAGACGCCGGCGTACTCGACCTTGGCGTACACGGCCGTGAGGAACGGGTCACCGAACAGCCCGTCCTGGACGAGCATCTTCGGCGCCTCGAGCCCCCCGAAAATGATCTTGCTTTCGAAGGTGCTGGAGTTGAAGGTGTTCGCGTACGTGAACCTGAGCGGCTCCTCGATCGCCTGATCGAACTTGCCGATCTTGAAGGTGCCGCTCGTGATGACGCCCACGTAGCAGTTCGAGAGGTTCGCGTTCGCCCCCGCCGGGAGGGGCGGGCAGTCGGAGAAGTCGAAACTCGACGGGATCGGGTCCGGATTGGTCGCCGAAGCGGGGGACGCCAAGCCGAAGGTGAGAGTTGCGGCTGCAGCGAGCGCGGCGGGAAGCGCGAACCGGGAACGCCTCCGGATACGGGTGAACTTCACCAGCCTGTCCTTTCTTTGTGCCGGGAGAAATGGACACAGGGCGTCGGACGGCCACACTGTGACCCGCCGACACGGAACCGTGAGGCGGATCCCCGATGAGAGGATCCTCGATTCCCAACTGGAGGCTAATACCGAAACAATGACAGCTCAATACGCCGCAACGCATGAATATGAAGATCTTTTCGCTTTGTTAGCGAATATCAAGAATGGGCCACCGAGCGGGCCTGGCATTGTCACCGACCACATACCGGCGGGCGGGAAGGGTTCGTCATCCCAGGCTCGCCCAGCTCTGGCCGGGGACATGGCGGGGGACTGGGACGGAACGGCCGTACTCGCCGCGGACCGGAATGGTCCGCGGCGAGCCGACCCGGCTGCACCGCGCCGGGGTGGTGCGGCAGATGCAGCCGGCTTCTGGCGCCGCCGGCGAGGAACGGCCAGGTCGACGGCAGGACACTGCGCACTAACGCATATTTACCGATCAGTGCTTCGTGTCCCAGGTAATCCGCTGCGCCGGAGAGAAGACGAACTTACTTTCCTCCAGGTCAGCAAAATTGAGGAGCTCTCGATTATCGGCCCGCGCGAATCCTGGAATGGCGCAAGTCGACCCAGGCGCGACCCCCAATTGGTTGTACTTCATGGAGAGAACGCCATTGTCGTAAGGGCCTTGAATTTGCCCTGGGGTTCCTGACAGCTGCGCATTGAGGGCACTTCCTTGCCGCGGCCGATTGATCTTGATGCTGCAGTCGGCAGTGCCATTGCCGTCAACGTCCACGCCCGCGTCCAGCATTATCCCAGTTACCTGTAGTTCCATCGGATCCGTCTGGAACAGAAAAACGCTCAGCCACACCGAGCCTTCCTGTGTGGTTTTGACCACGGGGTACTCAGTACCATCGGACGCCTTGACCTTGCAGCCTTCAAGGGACACTTCGCCCTTGGCCAGACCGAAGCGTGACTGCCAGTGAGCGCCGTCCATGTCAAACCGCATGGCTGCCGACTCGCACTTGAACTGAGCCGCCTCCGGGGAAGACGAATCCCTGGTGAGGACGAATGGACGCGCGGTCGCCGTCGTGTGCCCGCCTGGATCGACGGTGAAGGTCGGGGGCTGCGGGCCGGCACCATTTTCACAATTGGTTCCCGGGCCGACTGAACACCAATGCCCGGTCTCCAGACCCGCATAGTTTCCGGATCCGGAAACGCTCGCGGTAAGGATCGGGCTCAGATCTTCCGTCACCCCGCAGCCAGAGAACGAAGGAATTCTGAGATCGTTCACGACAAGCGTTTGCCCCTGGTCCCAGGCCATCATCCCGGTTCGCCAATTGCCCAAGAACGCCTTCCCCGTGAAGGCGGTCGGGCTCGTCATGCACTGGTTGCCGAGGTCAAGCGATACCCCATTGACCTGGGCCTTGGTTGCCTTGACGCGAACGTATGAACTGGCACCGATTTGATCGGGCCCGATGCCGGGCAACGTGTGATCCGGGAACAACTTTTGGATCAGCCGAAGATTTGCTGTTATCGGGTCGCCCTCTCCACTTCCAGGAGGACCGACCTGCACAGCCTCCGCCACCGCACGTGTCGGCATGAACCCGAAACCCAGCACCGTAGCCGGAGTGGGATAGGTGCGGTTGACGGCATACCCGCGAAACTCGCGGTAGTTTGGCCCAAGGACTGGATTGCCCTGGTAAGTTTCAGTTACGAATTGCGCGCTACTTTCGACGGCAACTGGAACAGCATTTCCAACCTTCTTAGTGTTGATGAATCCCACGCCTTTAATGCAGTAAGGCACTCCTTCCCTAAACGTCGGCCTTAGGTTTGTTGGGACGGCCGGAGATTTATAGATCTTCTCAAGTTCGGGATCTTCGTGGTTGATGGCGTATCGCGGATCGACCCCCGGCTTCGGGAGGCTTTCGCACAGGTTTGCCTGGGCCGCTGTCGACTGCCGAGGTGGTTCGCCCAACGAACTCGGAGTCGGGGCCTCGTTCGCGGGGCCTACCCGCACGGTTCCGAGAACGGCCTCTTTCTCTGCCACGCAATGCAACGCGCTTTCTGTCCCGCCCTTGCCCGTAGTCGTTCCGGCCGACACCAACGAGAGGCCCAGCTCGCCGGCCGACCACGACAGTTCACCCACCGAATTCGGGGTCACCGGTGGCGCGACCCCGCTACCGGTCAGATGCACGATTGCGTCACCGTTTGGCGGTGCGGCCGCCAGAGCGAAAGCCGGCCATCCACTGTCCTGGATCCGATCAGGCGTACGGACAGCAACCTGCATCTCCGCGACTCCGCTTAGCGCGGGGGGAGCTATGGAGGAGGGCATGACACTCGTCACCGGTGATGCCGAGGGCCCGCCCGGGGAACCCGCTTGAACCTTCGTCACCAGCTCGGCAGGAACACCAACGTCGATCTTGACAGTGCCCAGTTGAATCGGCTGCCCGACGGTTCCGGACGAGGGCGCCGTCGTTTCGATTCGCAGCCCGAGCTTGTAAGTCCCGGACTCACCGGAGCATACGAGCCGCATGTCAGCACCGATGTCGGCGATCGCCGGCGGGACGGCGGCTACTGTTCCACCGCCCACGATCACGACCGTGAGCGCCGCGATCCGCGCGGCGCTTCTGAACAATCGGTGCATTGTCACATCCTTTAATCGATGGTGAACCGCACCCGGGCGGCGAGCACCCGGGTGCGGTTCGAGCTACGGCTGTCGCCGCATCCGCTGCACTAGTTGTTGATCGTCGGGCTGATCCCGCTGCTGTTGACCACCTTGTACGAGCCGGCCAGCGAGACCGTCTCACCCAGCGAGATCAGTCCGGCGCAGTCGGTCGCCGACGAGACGCTGAGCACCTCTAGGGTGTTGGGGCTCCCGAATGGCAGCCCGATCGATCCGTTGTTGCCCGTGGGCGTCGAGGGGTTGGTGTACGCACCGTCGATCGTGCCGCCCCCGCCGCCTGCACCACCGACAGTTGCGTCACACGGGACGCTGGGCGCGTGCAGGGTGACCTTGACGCCCTTCAACTGACCGGGCGAAACCCCTCCCGAGGTCCCGCCAGGCGTCTTGTCGAAGGTCCAGCCCAGCCCCGGGGTGGAGGGGGTCGGGTCGACAGCCGTCACCTGGGTCGGGATGGAGCCGTTGGCCACGCACCAGTTGTTGACCTGTCCGGGCGAGGAGAAGGCCACGCTGTTCAGCGTGGCGATGTCGGTGTCGGGCACGCTACCGGAAGGAAGGGAGCCGGAGGCCGTCGAGGACGTGCACTCCAGGGTGGACCCGTTGATGTCGCCGAAGCCGATGATGGAGCCCACGTTGGTCCCGGTGATGTTGCCACCGTTCGTGACGGTGGCGGCCGAGGCCGGCACCGCGGTGAGGGCGATGGCGGTGGCCGCGACCGCACCGGCGGTCATAGCCCTTCTGGCGATCTTTCGCATGTCAGTTCGTTTCCCTTCAGGGGGGGTGGTTTCTTCTACTCGTAGGGACACTGACCGCGTTTTACAGGTGGAACTCCTCCGGATTGATGGGAGCAGAACCCCGGAAGCCGAACTCTTCCAACTTCACCGCAAGACCACCCAGTCCTGCCGTACTCATATCGGAATATACCCGCCAGTAGTGCACTTCTCAAGGGCTCGTCCAAGCATTTTTCTTGCCCCATAGAAGTTGCCACTGCCGATTGTCACTCACTTAGCATTCGATCATTATCCATTTATCATCGACTTACAGTCATCTCGGTCGGCCCGGCGGTCGCAGGCGGCCAGGCCATTCGCCAGCCTCCCCATGAGCCCAACCTAGGAAATCTCATACTGAGCCACGAACCGGAAATCGTCGCCCTGGGCGAACAGGAAGGGGCAGGAGCTGTTCGACACCTCAAGGTCGTCGTCATTCAGGTTCAGGATGTTCGGAGGGCCGCTCGTGTAGGTACCCGAGACATCTCCGGGTGAGGTGATCGTTGCGGTGCACGGTACGGAGGGCATGTGCAGCGTGAGGCTGACACCTGCCAGTTCGCCCAGGGGGCTTCCCGCAGTGAAGACCCAAGGCAGGTTCGTGGCAACCACCTGCGTGGGAATCGACCCGTTGGCCAGACACCAGTCGTTGACCTCGCCGGGCGAGGAGAAAGACGCGGCGTCGATCACAAAGAGTGGACCAGGAGCGCTCGGCGCGTCACCGGCAAGTGTCGACGACGTGCAGAACAGCGCGGACCCAGTGGAGATGTCGTACGCCACAACATCCTCGACATTTTGCCCTGCGATGGGGCTAGCGAATGCCGAGACGGCGCTGAGTGCGACGGCGGCGGTCGTGGCAGCGGCAGCGGTCAAAACCCTTTGTGTGAGCCGTCCCATCTCGATATTCCTTCGTTCCGTGTCTACTGCACTAGAAGTTGATCGTCGGGCTGATTCCGGCCGCTGGCGGAACGGGACCGGTCCGGTTGACCTGGATGTCGCCGGCGAGCGTGAACGGTTCACCGAACGAGATCAGTCCGGCGCAGTCCGTAACCGACGAGACGCTGAGCACCTCTAGGTTGTTGGTGCTCCCGAATGGCAGCGAGATCGTTCCGTCGTTGCCCGTGAGCGTCGAGGGGTTCGTGTACATGCCCTCGACGTAACCGCCCGCACCACCCGGCCCACCGACAGTGGCGTCACACGGAACGCTGGGCGCGTGCAGCGTGACCTTGACGTTGTTCAGTCGGCCGTCCATCGTCCCTCCTGGGCCCGAGCCCGTGTGCCCACCCGCGAGGTCGAAGGACCACGGGACACCCATGGCCGTTACCTGGGTCGGGATGAAACCGTTGGCCAGGCACCAGTCATTGACCTGGCCGGGCGAGGAGAGGGCCACGTTGTCGAATGTGAAGGGAGCGCCGAGCAGGGGGCCGTCCACGATGGGTTCACCGGTCGCCGGGTCCTTCGGGGTGTAGCCGGTGGCCTCCAAGGATGCGCACTGCACAGCGCTTCCGCTTGTGTTGTTCAGGAACAGAAAGTCACCCACGTTGGTTCCCTCGATGTAGCCGCCGTTCTGGATGGTGACCGAGTCGGCCGAAGCCGGAGCTGCCGTGAGGGCGACGGCTGTGGCCGCGACCGCCGTAGCGATCAGTGTCTTTCTGGTTATGATTCGCATGTCGGCCCGCTTCCCTTCGCCGAGGGTTGACATCTGTTCAGCTCGAGTGCGCTTTCACAGGTCAGGCCCCGAGGGTGTCGATGGCGGAGATCTTCCATTTGCCGTCGGTGTGGATCGCGTCGACGGCGAAGACGGCCGCGGAGTAGCTCGTCTTGTTCTTGTCGGTGCGGGTGTTGCGCTGGTCGGCGAAGACGAGGAGGCGGGCGCGGTCACCGGTCAGGGACTTCACCGCCGAGTCGGTGACGCTCGTGGTGAGGACCTGCTTCTGCAGGGGCGCCTGCTTGCGCACCAGGGCGAAAAGCTGGTTGTACTGCTGGACGGCCTTTCCGGTGAGCAGTTCCTGCGCCGCCCTCTCAGTTTTTGCCGTGTCCGCATAGTTATAAGAGAAGACCGTGTTCACGACCGTGGTCACCTGGCCTTTGACCTCGGCGGTGCGGCCATTGTCGCTGAGTGCGTCGTTCTGCGCGGAGGCCGCGCCCGTGAGGTCTCTTTCCTGGGCGTTCGACCAAGCGGCGACGCCGCCGAGCGCTATCGTCAGCGCGCCGAGGAGGACGACCAGGCGGGTGCGCGCGGAGCCGGGGACGAACCGTCCGGCCGAAGTGATCGCTGCCATTTCGCTTTTCTCCTCCCCGCTCAGGGCGTTCCGGTCGGGGCCTGGCCGAGCGCCGACAGTTTCCAGCCGTCCGAAGTCCGGGTGAGCTGGCCGGCGAACCGGCGGGTGTTGTCGAGCGGCTTGCCATCGGCACCGGTGATCGTGATGCGGACGGCGGCGATGACGGCCGCCTTGCCCGCGCGGGAGTCGAGTTCGGTCAGCCCGGATTCGAGGATCTTCGCGGTGCTGGTCGTCTTCGCGTTCTGCACCTCGGTCTTCAGCCGGGCCTGGCCCTGCACGATCTGGTCGTAGAGCTGCGCGGTCGCCGAGTCCTGCCACACCTTCAGGCCCGCGTCGACCTGGCGGTAGTCGAGGGTGTTGAGGTTGACGATCTCCTGGCCGGCGACGGCGAGCACCCGGTCCCGTTCGGCGGCGTAGCCGAGCGAGTCGTCGCCGGACGCCGCGTTGTACGACCAGCCGAACCAGGCGGCGGCACCGGCGGCGATCAGCGTCACGAGAGACGCGATCCGGATGAGCGGGTCCTTGGAGAGGCGTCGCCGGGGCCGTTCGTCCGCGTCCTTCGCGGGCGGCTTCGCGTCCGGTGACTCACCGGTCTCCTTCTCGGACGGCGGCGCCGGGTCCTCGGCGGCCTTCTCCCCCGCCGGTTCCGGAGTCCCGTCGGCCTCCTCGGCGGACGGTTCCGGCTCGGACGTCTCGTCGGCCGGGGTCTCGGGCTCGTCCGCCCGCGCCTCGGGCTCGTCGGCCGCCGGGCCGGCGGTCTTCGTCCTGGTCTTGGTCACCTGAAATCCACCCTTTCTTTTCAGGCGGCCCGGAGGTCGCTGATGCGCCAGCCGTGGTCGTCGCGGGCCGTGACGATGAGCTGGGCCGCGACCGGCGAACCGGTCGGCTTCCCTGCCCGGGTGGTCGTCTGGTCGAGCAGGACCAGCAGGACCGCCGTCCCGTCACGGGAGAGTTTGATCAGCCCCGCCTTCGTCACCTTCGTGGTGAGGGCGAGCTTCATGACCGGTGCGTTCTGCTTCACCAGGCCGAACAGCTTGCGGTAGTCGCCGACCGCGCGGCCGGTGAGGACGTCGTTCGCGGCCCGTTCGGTAGCGGCCGGGTCGGTGTAGGTGAAGGTGAAGATCCGCGCGACCTTCGCCGAGACGTCGGTGACGACCTTGCCGGTCGCGGTCTTGTCGACGAGTGCGCGGTTGGCGGCCGGTGACCGCTCGCTTCTCCTGTCGGCCCAGCCGTGTACGGCGAAGGCGGACAGGCACAGTGCCAGGGCGAGGGCCACCGGCCACCCCTGCCCGGCCGCCCGCTTGAGTCCGGGGACCAGCGAGCGCCGGGCGGTCTTCTTCTTTTTCTTCTTCCGCGGGGCGGGGTCGCGGCGCGCGGGGCGCTCCTCGGTGATGCTCACGGCCCGCTCCCCCCGGGTGCCAGCGGTCTCAGCGAACTGATCTTCCACACGTCGCCGACCCGCTGCATGCCCACCTCGTAGCGCTTGCGCTGCTCGGTGCCCTGGGCGGCGTCGCCGACGGGGTCGGTGAAGATCCGGACGGAGGCGAGGACGGTCGCCTCGCCCGCCGACCGGTCGAGCGCGGTGACGGCGAGCGCGGTGACCCGCCCGTGCGAGGGGGCCTTCTGCCCGGCGAACTTCGCGCGCGCGTTGGGCATGTCGCGTTTCAGCGCGTCCGCGAACGGACCGGTGGCGACGTCCAGCCAGTGCGTCATGTCCAGCTCCGCCACCTTGGGGTCGATGCTGTTGATCAGCGCCAGGTCGCGGACGGCGGTCCGGGTCACGTCGTCGCGCGCGGTGGCGAGGTCGTGGTCGGCGCCCCGTCCGGACTGGAACAGCGACCAGAACGACAGGAGGAGCAACACCGCGGCGACGGCCGTGAGGGCGTAGCCGCCCGGTTTGATCCACCGGATCATCCAGGTCGGCTTGCGCAGCACGGCCGCCACCATCGTCACGGCGTCCCTCCGAGCCCGAGCAGGGCGGCGAGGTCGCCGGACGGCGCCTGCTGCTGCGTCAGCCCCGCCAGGCCCAGCGAGGCGAGCAGACCGGTCGCCTCCGGGCCGCTCAGTCTGCCGGGCCTCGCGGGCGCCGGGACGCCCTTGCGCGGCGCGTTGGCGGTGCCGCGCACGTTGATGCCGCTGCTCGGGCTCTCCGCGCAGTGCGCGTCGGTGTTGAACGGGGCGGGCGACAGGGTGAGGCCGTCGCGGTACTTGGTCTTGCCGTAGCCGCGCGTGCAGGGCTGCGGGTTGAAGAACGTGGTGACCAGGCCCATCCGGAGTTTGTCCCCGTCCACGATGCTGGGGCCGATCCCCGCGACCTTCGGGAGGTTGTCCAGCATCTCCTCGATGGCCGCCTGGCGCGGCTCGGCCACGCGGGCGGTCGTGAGGAGGTTCGCCAGCAGGACGCTGAGGCTCGGGTCCAGGTCGTGGAGGAGGCCGGACAGCTCGGCCGCCGCGCCGGGCCCGGCCGTGATGAGCTCGCGCAGATCGGCGTCCGAGTCGCGGAGCTGAGCCGCGAGGAGGCTGGAGTTGGTCGCGAACGACTTGAACGCCCCCGACATCTCGTTCTGCGTCCGCAGCACCGCCTGTCCGTTGTGGATCAGTGCGCGGGAGTCGGGGAACGCCGCGTCGGACGCCGAGATGAACCGGGTGCTCGTGTCGAGGAGCTGCTGGAGGTGCGGGCCCTGCCCGGCGAACGCCAGCCCCAGCTCGTCGATGAGGATCTTGGTGTCGTCCAGCGGCAGCGAGGCGGTGAAGTCGTTGACGCTCTTGAGCGTCTCGTCGACCGGCGCCGGGACGGCGGTGGCGCTGCGCGGGATGGTGGTGCCCTGCGCCAGGTAGGGCCCTGAGCCGGCGCGGGGCCGCAGGTCGACGTACTGCTCGCCCACGGCGGAGCGGTTCGCGACGATCGCCTGGAGGTCACGCGGGATGTCCGGCGCGGAGTTGTCGATCCGGAGTTCGGCGGTGACGCCGTCCCGCGTGAGGTCGAGCTTGCCGACCTTGCCGACGGTGACGCCCCGGTACGACACCGCGGACCCCTCGAAGAGGCCGCCGGTGCTGGGCAGGTCGAGCCGGACGGTGTAGTAGCCGCGCAGCCCGACGTAGCGGCCGACGTCGGCGTAGGTGACGCCGATGTAGGAGACCACGACGATCGCGATGACGACGAACACGGCGATCTTGATGCGGGTGACCAGGGTCAGCATGTCAGTTCCCCTCCCCGAGCGTCGGCAGCGGAAGGGCGGGCTCGCTGCTGGGGCTTTCGTTCCGGGGCGCCTGGCTCGGCGCCACCGGCTGCTGCGTCGTGGGAGTCCGCGTGGTGGGGGTCCCCGCGCCGGGCGCCGTGGCCCCGGAGCCGAGGCCGGCCGCGGTGTCCGGGCACGGCTTCGGCAGCGGGCCGACGTCGCCGGGTGTCTCGGCAAGCGGGTCCGGCTTCGCGTCCGTCCCCTCGGAGTCCTTCTTCTCCGTCTTCCGCAGGGTCTCGTTCTCGTCGGCGTGCTCGAAGGGGTCCACTTCCTCGATCGGCGGGACGACGCAGTTGAAGCCGTCGGCGGCGATGACGGTGACGTAGCCGTTGAGGTAGTCGCCCTTGATCGCCTTGAGCGCCTCGTCGGTGAACGGATACGTCAGCAGGATCTCCAGCGACTTCGGCAGGTCGCGGCCGGAGTCGGCGAGCTTGCGCAGGACGACCGCCAGCGAGCGCAGGTTCGCGGCCGTGTCGTCCCTGCTCGCGTTGATCGTCTTGACGGCGACGTCCGACAGCTTCTCCAGCCGGCGCAGCATCGTGAGGAGCTGGCCGCGCTGCTCGTCCAGCACCTTCAGGCCGGGCGAGAGATCGTCCAGGACGGTCGCGACCTGCCCGTTGCGGGCCCTGACCGTGGACGACAGCCGGTTCAGCCCGTCGAGCGCGTTCACGATCGACTGCCGGTTCCGGTTGAGCGTCGTGGTGAGGGTGTTGAGGTTGCGCAGCGCGGACCGGACCTTGTCCTCCCGGCCGTTGAGCGCCTGGTTCAGCTCCCGGTTGATCGTCCGGATCTGCGGGAGCCCGCCGCCCGACAGCAGCAGCGACAGCGCGCCGAACACCTCCTCGGTGTCGGCGTTGCGCGTCGTCCGGGACGCCGGGATGACGGCGCCGTCGGTGAGCCGCTGCGGGGCCGGCGCCGTCGCGGGCGCGGCGAGCTTGACGTACTTCTCGCCCAGCAGGCTCGACTGCTCCAGGTTCGCGGTCGCGTTCGCGGGCAGGTGCACGTCGCCGTTCACGATGAGCGTCACCTCGGCCTGCCACGCCCCCTTCGGCAGCGACACCTTCTTCACCCGGCCGACCGGGACGTCGTTGACGCGGACGGCGGCCTGCGGGACGAGGTTCAGCACGTCCTCGAACTGCACCCGCACCGTGTAGGGGTGGTCGCCGAGGTCGGCGCCGCCGGGCAGCGGGACGTCCTCCAGCTGCACCGAGCAGCCCGCCGCCAGCACTGCGCCGGCGGTGAGGGCCGCAACGAGCTTGGGCACGCGCATCAGCGGACCGCCTTCCCGCCGGTGCCGGCGTAGATCTTGCCCGCGGGCGGCAGCGGCAGCGCCGGCAGCCCGGTCTCCTGGGTGGGCGCCACCGCGACCAGCCCGCCCTTCTCCAGCCGGTCGCACTGCTCGCGGAGCGTCCGCGTGGCGGACGCCGCCGCGGCGCACAGCGGCCGCTGGTCGGCGGCGACCGGGTCGACGCCCGGCTGGTCCAGGCTGCCGAACGCCTTGGTGATCTCCAGGAGGTTGCCGCGCGCCATCAGCGTGCGGGTCTTCGGGTCGTAGGCGCTCAGCGCGTTCTGCGTCACCAGCGGCGCGGTGTCGATGAGCTCGGCGAGGGACGCCCGCTGGTCGACCAGGACCTGGGTGACGTCCGACAGCTTGCCGACGTTGCGTTTCAGCGCCGCGCGGTTGTCCTGGATGAACCCCTTCACCTCGGCGAGCGCCTTCGCGAGGTTGCGCAGGGCCGCGCCGAGCTCGTCGCGGTCGGCGGCGAGGAACCCGCTCACCTCGGCGAGCTGGCTCTCCGCCATCCTGATCTGGCCGTCGTTGGCGCGGAGCATCTCGCTGAACTTGTTGAGGTTGGCGACGGTCGCGTACAGGTCGCCGCTGTTGTCGGCGAGCGTCTGCGACGCCTTGCCGAGGTCGGAGATCATGGTGTTGAGCGCCTGGCCGTTGCCGCCGAGGTTGGCGGCGCCGACCCGGATGACGTCCGACAGGGCGCCCTGCGCGTTCAGCCCCTGCGGGCCGAGGTCGCCCGAGATCTTCCGGACGGCGGTGTAGAGCTGGTCGAGTTCCAGCGGCGTCGCGGTGCGGCTCACGTCGATCGACGCGCCGTCGGCCATCTTCGGTCCGCCGCTGTAGGCGGGGTCGAGCTGGACGTACCGGTCCGACACCAGGTTCGGCGCGATGACGATGGCGCGGGCGGCGGCGGGGACGTCGACGTCGTCGTTCACCCGCATCTCGACCTTGACCTTGTCGCCGAGCGGTTCGATGGAGTCGATCGACCCGACCTTCACGCCGAGGACGCGGATGTCGGAGCCGGGGTAGACGCCGATCGCGGTGGCGAAGTACGCGGTGATCCGGTGCGTCGGCCCGCCGCTCAGGAAGGGGACCACGGCGATCGCGACCAGCAGGACGAAGACCGCGACGAGCGCTTGCACCACCCGCGTCCGGTGGTCGCGGATCGGCGAGCCGAGCTTCGGCAGCTTCACCGGGCGCGCCTGGGGGGACGCCATGTCACCGTCCTCCCGTCAGGTGCGGCGGCTTGCAGCGGTCCGGGTCCTCCGGTTGCCAGCGGCCGTTCTCCAGGTACTCGTTGGGGACGGTCCCGCACAGGTAGCCGTCCACCCAGCGGCCGTTGCCCGTCGCGTTGCCGAGGACGCGGATGTAGGGGGTCGCCGTCGTCAGCACGCGCTCCAGGTTCTTCTGGTTGCGCTGCAGGACGCCGACGACCTTCTCCAGGGACGCGAGCGTCGGGCCGAGCGTGCGGCGGTTGTCGTCGACGAGGCCGGCCAGCTCGATGCCGAGCCGCTGCGTGCCGACGAGCAGCGCGTGGATGGCGTCGCGCCGCCGGCGCAGCTCGCCGAGCAGCAGGTTGCCGTCCTTGAAGAGCGTCTCGAACTGGCCGTTCTGCGCCGCGATCGTGCCCGTCAGCTGCTTGGTCCCGGCGAGCAGCCGGGACAGCTCCGCGTCCCGCGACGCGATCGTGGTGGACAGCGACGACAGGCCCTTCAGCGCCACCCGGACGCTCGCCGGGGTGTCCTCGAACGTCGTGGAGATCGTCTCCAGGCTCTGCGCGAGCCTGGCGGTGTCGAGGTCCTCGAACGTCCGGCCGAGGTCCTGGAACGCCGTCGTGACGTCGTAGGGGGCCACGGTCCGGTCGAGCGGGATCGTCTGGTCCGGGTTCTGCTTCCGGTAGCCGAGCGGGTCGAGCTGGAGGTACTTCGACCCCAGCAGCGTCTTGATCATGATGGTGGCGCGGGTGGCGTTCCCGACCCAGGTGTCCTTGACCCGGAACGTCACCTTGACCTTGTTGCCCTTGAGCGCGACGCCGGTGACCTTGCCGACCTTCACCCCGGCGACGCGGACCTCCTGGCCGCTGTTCAGCCCGGCGGCCTCGGAGAAGTACGCGCTGTAGGTCGTCCCGCCGCCGATGACGGGCAGCCGGTCGGCGCGGTAGGCGAGCGTGCCGAGGACGAGCAGGATCACGATGCCGACGGCGGCGACGCCGATCGGATTGCGTTCGCGCAGCGGCTTCAGCCGGGGCCGGCCCCTCTTCGGGCTCGGCAGGGCGCGCGGCAGCGGCGCCGTCGGCCCGCCGGGCGGCGGGCCGCCCGGTGGCGGCCCGCCCGCCGGGGGGAGGGGGGGCGGGCCGCCGGGGGGCGGGGTCGGGGGTGTCATCCGCGGCACCTCGCGTCCTCGATGGGGATGCCGGTCGGCGGCGGCTGGTTCGACAGGTCCGAGCCCGCGTAGCTGACGCCGATCAACTTCACCTCGCACTGGTAGAAGTTCACCCACGACCCGTAGGACGCCAGGCGGCCGAAGGTCGCCATCTTCCCGGGCGACCGCTGCAGGAAGCGCTCCAGCAGCGGCTGGTCGCGGTTGAGGTTGTCGCTGAGCCGGCCGAGCTGGACGATGTCGTCCTTCAGCGGGTCCCGCGTGACCTGGAGCAGCCCGGCCGTGGCGGTGGTCAGGTCGGCGATCGACCCGAGCGCCTCGCCGAGCGGCTTGCGGTCGGTGGCGAGGCCGGAGGTGAACCGGCGCAGCGTGGTGACCAGGTCGACGAGCTGCCGGTCCCGGCCGTTGATGGTCTGGACGACGCTGTCGAGGTTCGTGATGACCTGCCCGATCACCTCGTCCTTGGCGGCCAGCGTGCTCGTGAGCTGCCCGACGGTGCGCAGCAGGCTCTCGACGGTGCCGCTCTCGCCCTGGAGCACCTTGACGATCGACTCCGAGAGCTTGTTGGCGTCCCCGGGCGACAGCGCCTGCATGAGCGGCTGGAAGCCCTGGAAGAGCTGGGTGAGGTTCAGCGTCCCGGCCGTGTGCTCGACGGGGATCGTCCCGCCGGGCTTCAGCACCTGGCCCGGGGAGCCGGTGCCCTGGCCGAGCGCGACGTACCGCCCGCCGACCAGGTTCAGGTACTTGACGGCGGCGGTCGCCGAGGTGGGGATCTGCCGGTCGCGGTCGACGGAGATCTTCACGCGGGCGAGCCGCCGGTCGCTGACCTTGATCTCCTCGACCTGGCCGACCTGGACGCCCGCGATCCGCACGCCGTGCCCCGGGTGCAGCCCGGCCACGTCGGTGAACTTGACGTAGTAGGCGACGCGGTCGCCGCTGGTGGCGCCGGTGATGCTGGACGCCAGCAGCGCCGTCGCCAGCACCGTCACCGCGATGAAGATCAGCGAGCTGACGAGCGGGAACCCCATGCCCTTGATTCCCTGTCCGGTGAGCCTCACTTGACCGTCACCTCCGTGCCCCGGTAGATCGGCCCGACCAGGACGCTGGACCAGTCCGGCAGTTCCTCGGGGACCTCGTCGAGCGGCGGTCCGGCGAGCTCGTTGACCAGGTCGTTCTCGGACGCCGAGTTCGCGGGGCCGAGGCCGCTGCCGGCCGCGCCGCCCCTGCCGGGGGCGCCGCCGGCGGGCAGCACCCGCACGCCGTTCCCCGTCGCGAGGTACGGGACGCTCGGGCAGCGCGGACCGCCGCCGCCGTCGTAGCGCGGCGCGTCCCTGCCCGGGACGTAGCGGCCCTTGCTCTTCAGCGGCACGACGATGCCGTGGACGCCGTGCTCGTCGGTGCCCTTCCCGAGGACCTTGTTCATCGTCGGGATGAAGCCCGCGAGCGTGCGGAACGTGCAGGGCGCGGCCGGGGCGTAGCGGCGCATGATGTCCAGGCTCCCCCGGCTCTCGGTCGCCAGCGCGATGATGTTGCCGGAGTTGGCGCGCAGGAAGTCCTCCAGGTCGGCGGACGATCCGGACACCGCGTCGTACAGGGTCGCGAGCGCGGTGCGCTGCTCGGCGATCGTCCGGCTGGTGACCGTGAAGTCGGTGAGCGCCTGGAGCAGGTCGGGCGCCGCGTCGGACGCGTGCTGGGTGAACTCCGCCAGCTCCTGGAGGTTGCGGGTGAGCGCCGGGACCTCCGGGTTGAGCTTGGTCAGGAACGCGTCGAGCTGCTCGAAGTTGCGGCCGATCTGGTCGCCGCGCCCCTCCAGCGCCCGGGACATGGCGTTCAGCGTCGCCGACAGCTTCGCGGGCTGGAGCGTGTTGAGCAGGTCCATCGTGTGGTTGAGGACCTCCGACAGCTCCACCGCGTTCTGGCTGCGGTCCTCGGAGATGACGTCGCCGTCGGCGATCGGCGTGCCCGCCGACCCGGTCGGCGGGACGAGCGAGACGAACCGGGCGCCGAACACCGTCGTCGGCAGCAGCCGCGCCTGGACGTCCGCCGGGATCCGGTCCGTCATCCCCGGTTTCAGCGCCAGTCGCAGCTTCGCGCCCGCCCCGTCCGCCGTGATGGAGCGGACCTCGCCGACGACGACGCCGCGGACCTTCACGTCCGCCATCTGGTGCATCTCGTGCCCGGCCGTCGAGGTGCGCAGCGTCACCATCGTCGCGTCGGTGAACTGCTTGTCGTAGATCGCGATCGACAGCCAGATCAGCAGCGCCGGGACGAGCAGGAACGCCACCCCGGTGAGGCGCTGCCCGACCACGTGCCGGGTGGTTCGTCTCGCCATGTCAGCCCGTCACCTTCACGGTCGTCGTGGCGCCCCAGATGGCGAGGCTGGCGAAGAAGTCCGTCACGCTGATCAGCACGATCGCGGTGCGGACCGCGCGGCCGACGGCGACGCCCACGCCGGCGGGGCCGCCGACCGCGCGGTAGCCGTAGTAGCAGTGCGCGAGCACCACCATCACACTGAAGATCAGCACCTTCGCGAACGAGAGCAGCACGTCCTCGGGGGCGAGGAAGATGTTGAAGTAGTGGTCGTAGGTGCCGGCCGACTGCCCGTTGAACCAGAGCGTCACCTGTCTGGACGCCAGATAGGAGCTGAGCAGCCCGATGCCGTACAGCGGGATGATCGCGACGGTGCCCGCGATGATCCGGGTGGTGACGAGGTAGGGCACCGACTGGATGCCCATGCCCTCCAGCGCGTCGATCTCCTCGTTGATCCGCATCGCGCCGAGCTGCGCGGTGAACCCCGCGCCGACCGTCGCCGACAGCGCCAGCCCGGACACCAGCGGCGCGATCTCGCGGGTGTTGAAGTACGCCGACACGAAGCCGGTGAACGCCGCCGACCCGATCTGGTCGAGCGCCGCGTAGCCGGACAGGCCGACGACGACGCCGGTGAACACCGTCATGCCGATCATCACGCCGACGGTGCCGCCGATGACGGCGAGCGCGCCGCTGCCGAACGCCACCTCGCCGAGCAGCCGCAGCGCCTCGCGCAGGTAGCGGCGCAGCGCGCGCGGCGTCCACAGCAGCGCCCGGACGTAGAAGCCGAGCTGGTCACCGGGCTGGTCGAGCCAGGAGACGAGCTTCACCGGCCGGAGGCGGCGAGCCCCGGGGACCGCCATGTCACGCTCCCTTCGGGGGGACGACCTGCAAGTAGATGGCGGTCAGCACGAGGTTGACGAAGAACAGCATCAGGAACGTGATGACGACCGACTGGTTGACCGCGTCCCCGACGCCCTTCGGGCCGGGGCTCGGATTCAGGCCCCGGTAGGCGGCCACCACGCCGGCGATGAACCCGAAGATCAGCGCCTTGAACTCGCCGATGTACAGGTCGGGGAGCTGCGCGAGCGCCGAGAACGAGGCGAGGTAGGCGCCGGGCGTCCCGTCCTGGAGCAGCACGTTGAAGAAGTAGCCGCCCGCGACGCCGACGACGGACACCAGGCCGTTCAGCAGCACCGCGACCGCCATGCACGCCAGGACGCGGGGGACGACGAGGCGCTGGATGGGCGAGACGCCCATCACCTCCATCGCGTCCATCTCCTCGCGGATCGTCCGGGAGCCGAGGTCGGCGCAGATCGCCGACCCCGCCGCGCCGGAGATCAGCAGCGCCACGATCAGCGGGCTCGCCTGCTGCACGACCGCGAGGACGCTCGCGCCGCCGGTCAGCGACTGCGCGCCGAGCTGCTTGGCCAGCGACCCGACCTGGAGCGAGATGACCGCGCCGAACGGGATGGACACCAGCGCGGTCGGCAGGATCGCCACCGACGCGATGAACCAGAACTGCTGGATCAGCTCGCGGAGCTGGAACGGGCGCCGGAACGACAGCGCCAGCACCGTCCCGGCGAGCGCGAACAACCGCCCGGTCTGGCGCAGCGCGCCGGCGCCGGGAACGGCGGTGTCAGATGCCGCCACGCGCGTCTCCTTCCACGGATGTCGCCGGGGGCCCGGCCGGATCGTCGGTTCGCGCTCTGTCGGTTCGCGCCGTGTCAGTGCGCGTTGTGTCGGTTCGCGCTCTGTCGGTTCGCGCTGTGTCAGTTGGCGCCATGGACGCCGCCTTCCTGCGGATGGCTGCGGTTGGCGTAGATCGCCTGCTGCGCCCGGTAGGAGAGCCGCGGCATCATCTCGTCGACGCGCAGCGCGTGCCGCCGCTCGCCCTGCCGGGGCGGCATCCCCGGAGTGGGCCGCAGCTGCGGCGGGATCTCCAGGGTGCGGTGGGTGCGCACCGGGCCGGCGGCCTCGGCGGCGAGCAGCGCGGCGTCCTTCTCCTCCGACATGCCGATGGGGCCGCGCGTGTCGCCGTGCAGGAACTGCAGGACGGCCGGCTCCTCACTGGTCAGCAGCGCCTCGCGGGGGCCGAACGCGATGAGGTCGCGGCGGTACAGCATGCCGATGTTGTCCGGGACGGTCGCCGCGATGTCGATGTTGTGCGTGACGATCAGCATCGTCGCGTCGATCCGCGCGTTGACGTCGATCAGCAGCTGGGAGATGTGCGCGGTGCGGACGGGGTCCAGGCCGGAGTCCGGCTCGTCGCACAGGATGATCTCCGGGTCGAGGACGAGCGCGCGGGCGAGGCCGGCGCGCTTGCGCATGCCGCCGGAGATCTGGCCGGGCAGCTTGCGCTCCTGGCCGCCGAGGCCGACCATCTCCATGCGCTCCAGCACGATCTGCCGGATCTCCGACTCCTTCTTGCGGGTGTGCTCGCGGAGCGGGAACGCGATGTTGTCGAACAGCGGCAGCGACCCGAACAGGGCGCCGTCCTGGAACATCAGGCCGAACCGCTTGCGGGCCTCGAACACCTCGCGGTCGCGGTCGTTGACCATGTCGACGCCGTCGATGAGGACCCGGCCCTCCTCGGGCTTGAGCAGCCCGACGAGCGACTTGAGGAAGACGGTCTTGCCGGTGCCGGAGGGGCCCAGCAGCACGCTCACCTCCCCGGGCGGAAGGTTGAGCGTGACGTCACGCCAGATCGTCTGCCGGCCGAACACTTTCGTCAGCCCCTCGACGACCACTTCGATTCCCACGACACCACCACTCGCGCTAGGAAGGAGGTTTCGAGGACATTACGGCGCACTAGACGCAGTATTCAATAGAGGTTCGGGAGCTCATCGGCACAATTCGGTAAATGGCCGCCGGAATTTGTCAGCGGCTTAGTCTTCGATCTCGCGGAACCCGTCGCCGGTGACTACCAGCCAGTAACATGGCGGGGGACGGCGCCGCGCCGGCCCGGCCGCGCCCGCCAGGTTTGTCATCGACCCTGTAACCGAACGTCGTTCTTGTCACATCGTGCGCAAAGCGGCCCCGCCGCGCGGCCGATCGAGGCGAAAGCCCTTGCCAGCCGGGACTGGCGACTTTATGTTCACGGTGTTCTCGATCTCGTCCAGGGTGTTCGCTTCCCGCCCGGCACACCCCCATCCGGCGCCGCCGCCTCAGCCGGGACGGCGGCGCGGTGCCCGGCCGGCTCGATGCGGAGGTTTCCTTTCCATGGCGCAGGCATTGGAATTGTCCGAACACGACCGGAGTCAGACTGACTTCCAGGATTTCCTCGACCTGCTGCACGCGGGACTGTCCGATGTGACCAACGAGATCGTCGCCGAGATCAAGCAGAGCATTCCGGAGTACGACCGGCCCGACCCCGCCTACGACCAGGTCCTGCGGCTCTGCACCGACATCCTGCTGCCGACGTTCCTGGACCGGGTCGCCGATCCGCACGCCTCCACCGCCCAGCGCGACGAGACCTGCCGCGCCCTCGGCCGCTTCGAGGCCATCGAGGGGCGCACCCTCGACCACCTCCAGGCCGGAGCCCGGATCGCCTTCCACGTCGCGTGGCGCCGGACGGCCATCCTCGCCGAGCGGGAGCGGGTCCCCACCTCCGTCGTGTCCGCCGCCGTCGACGCCATGCTCGTCTACCTGGAGGAGTGCGTCGCGCAGGCCCGCCTCGGCTACCAGCAGGCCACCGGGCACGCCGACCTGCGCCGCCGCGAGGAGCGGCGCCGGCTGCTGCACCTGATCCTGCAGCGGCCCGCCGTCGTCCCCGAGGCCATCGAAGACCTCGCCAAGTCCACCGGCTGGTGGCCGCTGCCGGCCGAGGCGACCCTCGTCGCCGTCCACCCCGAGGCGCCCTGCACCCGCTCCGCGCTCGACACCGACGTCCTCACCGACTTCGACTCGGCGGAGCCGTGCCTGCTCGTCCCCGGGCCGCTCACCCCGGACCGGCAGAACATGCTGCGCGCCGCCCTGTCGGACGCCAGCTGCGTCCTCGGCCTCACCCTCCCGCTGGAACGGGCCACGCACTCGCTGCGCTGGGCCCGCCGCGTCCTCGCCCTCGCCGAGGAGGGCGTCATCCCGGACGGCTCCCTCATCCCCTGCCAGAACCACCTGATGACCATGTGGCTGCTCTCGGACCCGCCGCTGATCGAGGAGCTCACCCGGCGTCACCTGGAGCCGCTGCGGGACGTGTCGGACGGGCAGCGCAAGCGCCTCGTCGAGACGCTCGCCGAATCCGTCACCACCCGGGCGACCGCCGTCGACATCGGGGAGCGGCTCAAGATCCACCCGCAGACCGTCCGGTACCGGCTCCGCCAGCTGGAGGGCTACCTCGGCGACAGCCTCGAGAACGCCGACACCCGGTTCTCCCTCGACGCCACCCTGCGCGCCGCGAGCCTGTACCGGCGCCGCGGGCGCGGCCGCCGGAGCGCGCCCGGCGCCAGGTGACCGGTACCCGCCAGGGGCGCGGGTGACGTTTCGGGTCACACGGGACGGCACGGAGCGTTATCCTGACCTTCTGGTCACCGGTTCCTGACGGGAAGTCGAAGAGGTCCATGCCGACGTCCACCTGGTTCCGCCTCAACGTCGCCAAGCGCGAACGGGTGCTCGAGGTGGCGATGCGCGAGTTCGGGGAGCACGGGTACTCGACCGGCAGCCTGAACACCATCGCGCGCGAGGCCGGCATCGCCAAGGGCTCGCTGTTCCAGTACTTCAGCGACAAGCTGGAGTTCTTCGCGTTCGTGTGCGACGAGACGTCCCGCCGCATCCGCGAGGAGATGGAGCGGCGCATCGAGCGCGTCGACTTCGACCAGAGCTTCGACGAGTGGCTGTTCGACGTCCTGTGCGACTGGACCGAGTACATGGCCGACCATCCGCTGGAGCGCGGCGTCACCGCGGCGACCAACTTCGAGCTCGACAACAGCGTCCGGTCCGTGGTCCGCGACACCGCGAACCAGCACTACCTGCAGGTCATCCACCCGACGCTGGAGCTGTGGAAGGCGGAGGGCGCCATCCGCGACGACGCCGACCTCGCCGTCCTCGCCACCTGGCTGATGACCCTGCTGCCGTTCCTCGCGCTCGCCCCCTACTACGACGGCCTCGACCCGATCCACGAGCTGCGCGGCCGGACCCCCGCCGAGCAGCGGCCCGTGATCCGGCAGATCATCGCGGGCTTCCGCCCCATGTTCGCGCCCGAGAAGTAGCGAGCGGTCTCTCAGTCTTCTACTTCGGCGACCAGGACGTCCATGTAGCGGGCGGCGATGCGGCCGGGCAGCGGGAGTTCGCCGGTCTCGGCGGCGGTCAGCACGCGCGGTTCGGTGATGCGCCGGACGCGGCCGAGCCGCTCCACGCCGCCGCGCCCCTCGACCAGCAGGTTGCGGACCCAGTCGGTGTCCCGCCCGTACGGCAGCCCGACGATGAGCCGCCCGCCGCTGCGGAACGCGGTGACGGGCGTCCGGTACTCGCGGCCCGACCGGCGCCCCCGGTGGACGATCATCGCGAGCGGCGGCAGGTAGGGCGCGTACACGCCCTGGACCCGGTTGGTGACCTTCTTGTTGAAGCTGGGGAGCCAGCTCGGCATCAGGGGCTTCGGCATGCCCCATGAGTAACACGTCCGGGACGCGCGCGCACGGCGTCCCGGACGTTCCGCTCCCGCCGCTCAGGGAGTGAGGAGGTACTCGTCCGGGTCGGCCTTGCGGGAACCGGCCCAGAACTCGAAGGTGTGACCGGGCCAGAGGGTGCGGTTGACGCCCTTGCCGTCCAGGTACCAGCTGCTGCAGCCGCCCTCGTTCCAGACGGCGCGGCGCAGCCGCTTCTGCATGCGGTGGTTGAAGCGGCGCGCGGCCTGCGGCTTCGGCTCGATCGCGGCGGCGCCCCGCTCCTGGAGGAGGCGCAGGCAGTTCAGCACGTGCTGGATCTGCACCTCGATCATGAAGACGACGGAGTTGTGGCCGAGGCCGGTGTTCGGGCCGAGGAGCATGAAGAAGTTCGGCATGCCGGGGATCGTGGTGCCGCGGTGCGCCTCGATGCCGTCCGCCCAGATCTCCTGGAGCTTGGCGCCGTCCCGCCCGGTGACGCGCAGGTCGGTGAGGGCGTCGGTCACCTTGAACCCGGTGCCGTAGATGATGCAGTCGACCTCGTACTCGCGTCCGTCCGCGGTGACGATCGAGTTCTCCCGGACCTCGGCGACGCCGGAGGTCTCCACGTGCACGTTCGGACGGGTGAGCGCCGGATAGTAGTCGTTGGACAGCAGGATCCGCTTGCAGCCGATCGTGTAGTCGGGCGTCACCTTGGCGCGCAGTTCCGGGTCGGGGATCTGCTTCGACAGGTGCCTGCGCGCGATCTTCTCCTGCGGGGCCGACAGCCGCGGGTCGATGGTGAAGCCGACCGCGCGGGCCTCCAGCGCCCAGTAGATGCCGCCCCGGAAGGCGCGGGCCGCGCCCGGCACCTTCTCGAACGCCTTGCGCACCGGCGCGGGGATCGGCACGTCGGGCTTCGGCTGGATCCACGGCGGCGTCCGCTGGAAGACGACGAGGTCGGCGGCCTGCTTGGCCACCTTGGGGACGAACTGGATCGCGGACGCGCCCGTCCCGACGACGGCGACGCGCTTGCCGGCGAGGTCGTAGGAGTGGTCCCACTCGGCGGAGTGGAACGCGGCGCCCTGGAAGCGCTCGATGCCGGGCAGGTCCGGGAAGGACGGGACGTGCAGGGCGCCGATGCCGGACACGATCGCCCTCGGGGTGAGGGCCGTCCCGTCCGCGAGGGTGACGTTCCAGCGGCGCGCGTCGTCGTCGTACTCCATGGAGTCGACGGCCGCGCCGAACCGGATGTGGTCGCGGACCCGGTACTTGTCGGCGGTGCGCTCCATGTAGGCGCGGATCTCGGGCTGCGGCGCGAACATCCGCGTCCAGCCGGGGTTCAGCTCGAAGGAGAAGGAGTACATGTGGGAGGGGACGTCGCAGGCGCACCCGGGATAGGTGTTGTCGTGCCACGTCCCGCCGAGCGCGTCGCTCTTCTCCAGGACGACGAAGTCGTGGAAGCCGGACTGCTTGAGCCGGATCGCCATGCCGAGGCCGGCGAAGCCGGAGCCGATGATGACGATCGCCGGGGTCCGCTCGCTCATAACCCATCCTCTCGCGGTAACCTACTCGGGGTAAGTTACCTGGAGTAGGTTACTGACGGTAGGTCCAAGAGAGAGGATCTCGTGTGAGTGGCGCCACACCGCAGCCCCCGCCCCGCCGCAAGCGGATGTCCCGGGCCGCCCGCGAGCGGCAGATGCTGGACGTGGCGGAGGAGGTGTTCGGCGAGCGCGGCTACCAGGCCACCTCCATGGACGAGATCGCCGAGCGCTGCGGGGTCTCCAAGCCGATGCTCTACGAGTACTTCGGCTCCAAGGACGGGCTGCTCGTCGCGTGCGTGGGCCGCTCCAAGGCCGAGCTGCTCGACGTCACCCAGAAGGCGATGGCGGGCGCCACCGACCCGGCCGACATCCTGTGGCGCGGCATGGTCGCCTACTTCGCCTTCATCGACTCGCACAGCAAGTCGTTCACGATGCTGCTGCGCGAGCCGACGGCCGCGACGCCGCAGACCGCCGAGGCCGTCGAGGCGACGCGGCGGCAGCAGAGCACGCTGATCGCCGGGGTGCTGGCGACGTTCGCGCCGTCCGCGCCCGCCGCCGTGGTCGAGGCGTACACGCAGATCATCATGGGCGCGAGCGAGCGGATGGCGCTGTGGCAGACGAGCCGTCCCGACGTGTCGGCGGAGGACGCGGCCCGCTACATGACCGACTTCTGCCGGCAGGGCCTCAGCCCGTACCTGGCCCCGCCGCCTCCGCCGCCTCCGCCGGCCGGCGCGGAAGCGCCTCCAGAGCCGCGATGAGCAGGTCGAGGCCGAACTCGAAGTCGGTCTCGGGATCGTGCCCGGCCAGCTCGGGGCCGTAGGCGATGACGTGCCGGAACTCCTCCGGGTGGAGGTGCTCCCACGACTTGGCGCCGTTCTCGGCCAGATGCCCGAGCATCTTCTCCATGCCGAACTCGCGCATCTGCGCGCCGATCGCGTAGGCGAGCAGCGCCCGCATGATCCGCACGGCGGTGCCGCCGTCGAAGCCGGCCGCGTCCGCGAGCGCGAGGGCGCGCTCCATCGGCCGCAGCCCCGCCGCCGTGTCGATCTTGTGGGTGAACACGATCGTCATGCAGCGCGGGTTGTCGTGCGCGACCTTGCGGAACGCCCGGACGAGGGCGCGCGCGCCCTCCTGCCAGGGCGCGGCCGGGTCGTCCACCAGTTGCAGGCCGGCGACGATGTGCTCCGCCACGCCCTCCAGCAGCGCGGTCTTGTTCGGGACGTGGTTGTAGAGCGACATCACGGCGACGTCGAGCTCGGCCGCGACCCTGCGCATCGACAGCGCGTCCGCGCCCTCCCGCTCGATCAGCGCGACCGCCGCGTGCACGATGCGGTCGCGGGTCAGCGCGGGACGCGGGGTGTCGGAGGTCACTCGCCGCTCCTCTCCTGGCCGTTGACACGGTAAGTGTCCCATGACACCGTACGTACATTGTACGTGAGACGTACAGCGTACGTCCGCGCTTGGGGGAGGATGCCCTTGTCGACCCACGATCTCTACACCGGCCCCGTGCCCGCCGAGACCTGGAACGTACCGATGGCCGGCGACGCCAGGTTCACCTGGGAGTACGACGACGGCCGCGACCGCCTCCTCGCCCTCTACCAGAAGGGCAAGGACAAGCAGTGGGACTCCGCCAAGCGCATCGACTGGGACCTTGAGGTCGACCCGCACGACGTCCTCGGCGTCCCCGACCAGTCCCTCGCCGTCTACGGGACGAAGTACTGGGACAGGATGTCGGAGAGGGAGCGCGGCGAGCTGCGGCAGCACTCCACCTCCTGGCAGTTCTCCCAGTTCGTGCACGGCGAGCAGGGCGCGATGGTCACCGCCGCCCGCATCGTGGAGTCGGTCCCCGACCTCGACGCCAAGTTCTACTCCGCCACCCAGACGATGGACGAGGCCCGCCACGTCGAGCTGTTCAGCCGCTTCCTGCACGAGAAGATCGGGATGGTCTACCCGGTCAACACCAAGCTCCAGGACCTGCTGAACGAGACCCTCTCCGACTCCCGCTGGGACATGCCCTACCTCGGCATGCAGGTGCTCATCGAGGGCCTCGCGCTCGCCGCGTTCGGCGTCATGCGCGACATCACCACCAAGCCGCTGCCGAAGCAGCTCCTCGCCTACGTCATGCAGGACGAGGCGCGCCACGTCGCGTTCGGCCGCCTCGCGCTGCGCGACTACTACAAGCACCTCTCCCCCGCCGAGCTCCGCGAGCGCGAGGACTTCGTCATCGAGGGCTGCTACCTCATGCGCGACCGCATCCGCGGCCGGGAGATCTGGACGAACTTCGGCATCGACCCGGCCGAGGTCGACGAGCTGATCGAGAACTCGCCGTACATGCGGATGTTCCAGAGCCTGCTGTTCAGCCGCATCGTCCCCTGCGTCAAGGACATCGGGCTGTGGAGCGACCGCATCCGGCAGGTCTACGACGACATGGGCGTCCTCGACATGTCCAAGGCCGACCTCGACGCCCTCATGAACCAGGACGAGGAGATCGCCGAGAAGCTCGACGCCGAGCGCTTCGCCGCCGAGGAGGCCGCGCGCAAGGCCGAGGTCGACACCGTCATCGCCGACGCGGGGGCGGGCTGAGTACGTTTGGATCACTCGATCCGCACACCTCGGAGGTCTTGATGCCCCTCGCGCATTTCGATGGAGCGCTCGCCGTCGTCACCGGAGCCGGCAGCGGGATCGGCCGGGCCATCGCCGTCACGCTGGCCGGCAACGGCGCGACCGTCATCGCGGCCGACATCGACCTGCCCGCCGCCGAGCGGACCGTCGCCCGCGCCAAGGCGGTCGGCACGGGCGGCGCCGCCTACCGGGTGGACGTGGCCGACGCCGCCGCGATGGAGGCGTTCGCCGCCGAGGTGAAGGAGGCGCACCGCGTCCCCGACATCGTCGTCAACAACGCGGGCATCGCGGTCGCGGGCTCGTTCCTCGACACCGAGCTGGACGACTGGCAGCGCATCATGGGCGTCAACCTGTGGGGCGTCGTCCACGGCTGCCGGCTGTTCGGCAAGCAGATGCGCGACCGCGTCGCCGCCCTGCCCAACAAGCCCGACAAGCCGAACTTCGGCGGCCACATCGTCAACATCGCGTCGGCCTCCGCGTTCGCGCCGTGGCGCGCGATGCCCGCCTACTGCACGACGAAGGCCGGCGTCCTGATGCTCAGCGAATGCCTGCGCGCCGAACTGGCCGGCTCCCGCATCGGCGTCACCGCCGTCTGCCCCGGCTTCGTCAGCACCGACCTCGTCAAGAACGGAAGCTTCGCCGAGGGGGGCTCCGCGTCCCCCGGGAAACTGCGGCAGCGCGGCCAGCAGGCCATCCAGCTGCGCAACTACCCGCCGGAGAAGGTCGCCGAGCGGGTCGTCCACGCCATCATCAAGAACAAGGCCGTGGTCCCGGTCAACTTCGAGGGCCACCTCCTGCACGCCCTCTCCAGGATCTCCCCCGCCTCCGTGCGCCTCCTGGCCAGAATCCCCACCCCCCAGGGCTGACCCCCGCGCGGGCGCGGCCCCCGACTCTCCCGTACTGAGAGGTGAAGGATCGATGCCCCCCGAGTTGCTGCTGAGCGACGGCCGTCCGCGGAACTGGACGGCCCTGATCCGGTGCAAGGACGGTGACCACGCACTGGAGCTGACGCACCGGGAGGTGGTCGCCGAACGGCTCCTGCGGACGTCCCGCAAGCACTCGTTCGACCCGGACGCCGACGTCGAATGGGACGCGCCGCAGGACCCGGACGTGCTCTACATGCCGCCGCCGCTCGTGTCGATCTACGAGACGCCCCTGTGGGACGGGCTGACGCACCGGCAGCGGGTGGAGCTGACCAAGCGGGAGATGTGCAGCATCGCCTCGTTCGGCATCTGGGCGGAGATGCTGCTGATGCAGTCGCTGGTGATGCACGCCTACCGGCACCGCTACGACAGCGACCACGTGGCGTACGCGCTGACGGAGATCGCGGACGAGTGCCGGCACTCGAAGATGTTCGCCCGGATGGTGCGGACGTGCGGGCTGCGCACGCACCGGCCGCGGGCGCTGGAGTACAACTCCGCGAAGCTGTTCGGCGCCGTGTACGACCCGATGCCGATGTTCGCCGGGACGCTGGTCGTGGAGGAGTTCACCGACGCGTTCCAGCGGCTCACGTTCCCGGACGAGGACGTGCAGCCGATGATCCGGCAGGTCACCCGGATCCATGTGATCGAGGAGGCGCGGCACATCAAGTACGCGCGCGAGGAGCTGAAGCGGCTGGTCGCGGAGATCCCGGCGGTCCGGCGGCGGGCGGCGGCCTACGGCCTCGCGCAGGCGACGCGGGTGATGGCCGCGCAGGTGATCCACCCGTCCTGCTACACGGCGGTCGGGCTGGACCCGAAGCTCGCACGGCGGGTGGCGGCGCGCAGCCCGCACCGCCGCGCGACGCTGGCATGGGCGTTCCGGAAGTGCACCGCGTTCTTCGACGAGGTCGGATTCCTGGACGGCCGGGCCCGTGACGTGTGGGTTCGCGGGGGGCTGCTGGAACGGTAACGGGTTCCACTCCGCCGCCATTGTCTTGATGTCGAAACGCTTATTAGAAATCAGTTCTTGAATGCCGGGCCGCCGTGGTACTGGCGGCGGCGACCAAAAGGGCCGCGGAGTGGGGTCCACTCCGCGGCCCATCGACGAACACGGGCGCCAGCCTGGGGTTATCTCACCCAGGACACTCCAACCGATTGCACGGTCACGTCGTCGACCTCCTCCTCCCGGCGTTCCCAGCACGCCGATCACATGCCTGGCGCGGGAGCATGATCGACATACCGCCTCCCCTTTACGGCATCACCTTAGAAGGTGTTGACAGAAAATATGCCGCGATCGGCCGAATCAGGTCAGAAATCATTAAGGGCGGTGAACACTTCGCGGGCGGCGGCGGTCGCCCTGGCGAGGCACACCCGCTCCCGCTCCGCCCGCTCGCCCTTGCCCGGGGCCTGCTCGCTGTAGCTGACCGTGAAGACCGCGTTGCGGACCCGGACCGTGACCTCCCCGACCACGGTCGGCTGCCCCGCGTCGGCCTTGAGCCAGCGGTACGCCTCGTCGCCGACGCCGCGCTCGCGCTCCAGCGAGATCGTCCGGAAGAGGGGGGCGTCGTGCGCCTGCGTCCACCGCGCGTCGTAGTAGCTCTCGGCGTCCCGCACCGGGGCCGCGCTGTGGGAAGGCGCGTACAGCCGCGTCTCGACCCGCATCCAGCGGAACCCCGACTCCGTCGAGGTGTACGTGCACGAGGTGAGCGTCGAGTTCTTCCGCTCCTCCTCGCGCGCCTCCGGGACCGCCTTCGCGACGGTGCCCGCCGACACCGTCCCGCACGGCGGCGGCAGCGCCTTGACGATCCGCTGCGCCGGCTCGGACGACGGGGTCTCCGGCGGGGTCTGCGAAGGGGTCTGCGGGGCGCTCCGGCGCGGCGCCACGGCCGCCCGGTCGGTGCCGTTCTCCTCGCCGGGGGCGACCAGGAAGACCGCGACCGCCGCCGCGGCGAACGCGGCGGCCGCCACCAGCACCGCCAGCAGCCGCCTCGGCCGCCGCGCCGGAGACGGCGGCTCCGGCCCGGCGTACGGCCGGTGGAACGGTTCGACCGGACGCTGCAGCCCCACGTCCCGCTCCTCACTCCCCCGTCGCGTCATGGCCCGCCTCCCGTCAACGTAGCCAGGCGCGCCGCCCCTGACCAGGCCCCCCGACGGTGCTGCTTGTCAGACCCCGAGGCCACACTGGAGGGGTGCTGATAGCGGACATCGCGCGGACGTCGGGGGCCGTGGCGGGCACCTCGGGCCGGAAGGCCAAGGTAACCGCGCTCGCCGAGTGCCTGCGCCGGGCCGACGCCGGCGAGGCCGCCACCGTGGTCGCCTACCTGTCGGGTGAGCTGCCGCAACGCCAGATCGGCGTCGGGTACGCCGCGCTGCGGGACGTCCCGCCGCCCGCCGCCGAGCCGTCCCTGACCGTCCCCGAGGTCGACGCGGCTTTCACCGGGATCGGCGCGGTGTCCGGCCCCGGCTCGGTCGCCCGGCGGCGTGAGCTCGTCGCGGCGCTCATGAGCCGCGCCACCCGTCCCGAGCAGGACTTCCTCATCCGGCTGCTGGCGGGCGAGCTGCGCCAGGGCGCACTGGACGGCGTGATGGCCGAGGCGATCGCGGCGGCCGCCGGGGTGAAGCCCGCCGAGGTGCGCCGCGCGTTCATGCTGCGCGGCTCGCTGGGCCCGGTCGCCACGGCCGCCCTCGCCGACGGCGTCGCCGGCCTGCGCGCCTTCACCCTGGAGGTCGGCCGCCCGGTCAAGCCGATGCTGGCCGCCGCGGCGCCGTCCATCGACGAGGCGTTCGGCAAGCTCAAGGCGGAGGCGGCGGTCGAGTGGAAGCTCGACGGCATCCGCGCCCAGGTGCACGTGTCCGGCGGCGGGGTCCGCGTCTTCACCCGCACCCTCGACGAGATCACCGCCCGCCTGCCCGAGGTCGTCGAGGCGGTCCGCGGCCTGCCCGTCCGGGCCGCGGTCTTCGACGGCGAGCTGATCGCCCTGCGCCCCGACGGCCGCCCCCACCCCTTCCAGGTCACCGCCGCCCGCACCGCCACCCGCACGGCGAAGACCACGGAACCGGTCCCGCTGAGCGTCTTCCTCTTCGACGTCCTCTACCTGGACGAAGGCCCGGCCGGCGCCGGAGGTTCGCGGGGCGGTCCCGGGGATCTGCTCGACGCGCCGGGCGCGGAGCGGAACGCGGCGTTGGCGCGGGTCGTGCCCGAAGAGCTGCGCATGCCGCGCGTGGTGACGGACGACCCGGTCCGGGCCAAGGAGGTCTTCGACGAGGCCGTCGCGCGCGGGCACGAAGGGGTCGTGGTCAAGTCGCTCGACACGCCCTACACCGCCGGGCGGCGCGGCGCCGGGTGGATCAAGGTCAAGCCGCGGCACACCCTCGACCTCGTCGTCCTCGCCGTGGAATGGGGGCACGGGCGCCGCCGGGGGCTGCTGTCCAACCTGCACCTCGGCGCCCGCGACCCCGAGACCGGCGGGTTCGTCATGCTCGGCAAGACGTTCAAGGGGCTCACCGACGAGCTGCTCGCCTGGCAGACGGAACGGCTCCGCGAACTGGCCGTGCGGGAGGACGACTGGACGGTGCACGTCCGTCCCGAACTGGTCGTCGAGATCGCGTTCGACGGCGTCCAGCACAGCACCCGCTACCCCGGCGGGATCGCGCTGCGGTTCGCGCGCGTGCTGCGCTACCGGCCCGACAAGTCCGCCGCCGAGGCCGACACGATCGGCACCGTCCGCGCGGTGGCCCCCGTCATGGACTGACGGTCAGGACGGGTCGTCGGTCTTCGGCGCCCGCTCCCGGGCGCGCTCGGCCGTCTCGCCCGGGGGCTTGCGGCCCGCGGGCGGGAGCCGTCCGCCGGGGCGGAAACCGGGCGGGAACTCGCCCCGCGGGCGGCGCGCCCGCCCCGCGGCCGCGCGGGCCCGCATCCGGGACGCCGCCCGGCCCGACACCCGCGGCGGGATGGCGATCCCGTGCTGGCTCCCGCCCTCGGCGCGGGCCGCGGCCCGGCGGGCCGCCCTGCGTTCGGCGCGCCGCTCGGCCCGGCGCTCCGCGCGGGCGGCGGCGTGCCGCTCGGTGCGGGCGGCGGCCCGGCGCTCGGCGCGCTCGACCCGGCGGCGGCGGGCGCGGTCGGCGACCTCGGCGCGGCGCTGCAGCAGCTCCGGCGGGATGAGGTCGTGCCGTCCCGCGATGAACTCCTGCACCCAGATCTTGCCGCGGATCAGCGGCCGCCGGAACTGCCGCTCCCGCCGGACGGCCCGCTGGTACCGGCGCGAGTCCGGGTCGTAGCGCCAGCGCGACCACGGCGAGCCGGGCCGCGCCACCCGGATCGCGCCGACGATCAGCAGCGCGGGCATGAACAGCCCGATGAGGCCCGTCCAGATCTTGCCCTTGAGCAGCGTCACCACCGCGAAGACGAGGTTGACGACCAGGGACACCACGTAGACGCGGGTCAGGATGCCGGTGCCCGGATCGGGCGCGAGGCCCTCGTAGCCGAGCGGGCGGATGCCGAGCAGCAGCAGACCCGTCACCGCGATCGCGACGAACACCGCGTCGACGGACGCGCGGCCCTTCTCCGTCCAGTAAACGTCGCTGAGGTGCAGGATCAGCGCGAACTCGTCCAGGACGAGGGCGGAGCCCATGCCGAACACCACCGCCGCCGCCACGCTGAGACCGGTGTAGGCGTCCGGGACGGCGAGGCTCCCGATCCCGCCCGCCAGCATCAGCACCACCCCGAACACGACATGGTGGATGTGCAGGTCACCGGCGGTCACGTTGCGGAACCACCAGCGCGCGTCCGCCCGGATCAGCCGGACGTTCACCCGCGTCAGCACAAAAGTGATCAGGAACGCGACGAAGAAGCCGAACAGCGGAAGCCGCCCGGTCGCCGTGATCCGCTCGTCGAACATCTCGATCATCTGCCCCCCGCAGCCTCCATGATGCACCGTGACATGCGTGGATATCGTGGGACCCGGCCGATCAACGACGATCCAGGAGAACATGTGACCCGCACGGTGGACCGCTGCGACCCCGGGTACCGGGCCTGGATCGCCGAGGCGATCCGGCTGGTCGACGCCGACGCCAACCGCAGCGCCGACACGCACCTGCACGTGTTCCCGCTGCCGCCGGACTGGGGCATCGACCTGTACCTGAAGGACGAGTCCGTCCACCCGACGGGTTCGCTGAAGCACCGGCTCGCCCGGTCGCTGTTCCTGTACGGGCTCGCGAACGGCTGGATCCGGCAGGACACCACGATCATCGAGGCGTCCAGCGGGTCGACGGCGGTGTCGGAGGCGTACTTCGCGCGGCTGCTCGGCCTCCCGTTCGTCGCGGTCATGCCCGCCTCGACCAGCCCGGAGAAGATCCAGCTGATCGAGTTCCACGGGGGCCGCTGCCACCTGGTGGACGAGCCGTCCGCGATCTACGACGAGTCGCGGCGGCTCGCGGCCGAGTGCGGCGGGCACTTCATGGACCAGTTCACCTACGCCGAACGCGCCACGGACTGGCGCGGCAACAACAACATCGCCGAGTCGATCTTCGAGCAGATGCGGCTGGAGCGGTTCCCGGAGCCGTCCTGGATCGTCGTCGGCGCGGGCACCGGCGGGACGTCCGCGACGATCGGCCGGTACGCGCGCTACCAGCGGTTCCAGACGCGGCTCGCGGTCGTCGACCCGGAGGGCTCGGCGTTCCACGGCTCGTTCGCCGACGGCGACCCGGAGCGGACCGCGGCGGGCTCGCGGATCGAGGGCATCGGCCGCCCCCGCGTCGAGCCGTCGTTCCTGCCGACCGTCATCGACCGGATGATCCAGGTGCCGGACGCGGCGTCCGTCGCCGCGATGCGCTGGACGAGCGAGGTCAGCGGCCGCAGCGTCGGCGGCTCGACCGGCACCAACATGTGGGGCGCGGCGGAGCTGATCGCGCAGATGCGGGCGAACGGCGAGCGCGGCAGCGTCGTCACGCTGATCTGCGACGGCGCCGAACGGTACGCGGGCACCTACGGGTCGGACGCGTGGCTCGCCGGCCAGGGCCTCGACATCGCGCCCTACCTGGCCGCCCTGAACGGCTTCCTGAAGACGGGCGAGATGCCCGCTATCCCGTGACCTTCACCGGGTTCACGAGGTCGGCGTAGATCAGCAGGCCGCCCATGACGATCAGCACGACCGCCATCACGTACGTCACCGGCAGCGCCTTGGCGACGTCCACGTAGCCGGGGTCGGGGCGGCGGAAGACCTTGGCGAACGCCTTCTTGACCGCCTCCAGCAGCGCGCCCGCGATGTGGCCGCCGTCCAGCGGCAGCAGCGGGACGAGGTTGAACAGCCCGACCGCGAGGTTCAGCGAGCCGAGCAGCATCACGAAGAACGACACCTTCTCGGCGCCGCTGTAGTCGGCGGAGGCGGCGACCTCGCCGCCGATCCGGCTGACGCCGACGACGCCGACCGGGCCGTTCGGGTCGCGCGCCTCGTCGCCGAACGCCGCGTTCCAGACGCCGACCATCTTCTGCGGCATCCGGACGAGCGCCTCGGCGGTCCGCGCGGTCAGGTCGCCCATGGTGCTCGCGACCGCGCCCGGCCCCTGCCGCTCCATCGCCTGGATCGGCGTGATGCCGAGGAACCCGACGTTGACGACCTTGTCGGTGTCCTTCAGGTCGTGCATCTGGTTGCGGGTGATCGGGACGTCCAGCCGCACCTCGCGGCCGTCCCGCTCGACGGTCATCGGCACGGTCTTGCCGCCGTCGTCGCGGATCATCACGCGCAGCTTCTCGTAGTCGTCGATCTTCTTGCCGTCGAACGCGATGATCCGGTCGCCCGCCTTGAGCCCGGCCTGCGCGGCCGGCGTCGGCGTGGCGTTCGCGGGGCACTCCGTCACCTGCGACTGGCTCGCGGGCACCATGCAGGCGAGGACCTCGCCGATGACCGGCTGCGGCTGCTTGGTGCCGATGCCCATCAGCAGGATCGCGAAGAACATCACCGAGAGCAGCAGGTTCATCGCGGGCCCGCCGAACATGATGAGCAGCTTCTGCCACCACTTCTTGGCGTAGAACACGCGGTCCTCGTCGCCGGGCCTGATCTCCTCCAGCGCGGCGCCGCGCGCCGACTCGATGAGGCCCTGCCACGGCCCGGTGCTGACCTGCCGCACCTGCCCCGGCGCGTCGCCCTTGCGCGGCGGCAGCATCCCGATCATGCGGATGTACCCGCCGAGCGGGATCCACTTGACGCCGTACTCGGTCTCGCCCTTGTGCCGGGACCACATCGTCGGCCCGAACCCGACCATGAACTGGGTCGTCCGCACCTTGAAGAGCTTGGCGAACGAGAAGTGCCCGAGCTCGTGCAGCGCGATGGACACCAGCAGGCCGAAGAACAGGATCAGCATTCCTGCCAGGTAGACCATCCGGCGCGCCCTTCACCTCGTACGCCCGCGCTCACCGCGGGTGATCTCGACAACCAACTCAGAGTACGTGATCGGCCCTGATCCGGTTGAAGTCATTCGAGGAAGAACCTGCGGGTTTGAGGGGAGGTGCTAAGTCGGGGCGGGTGCATTGGCACGCGGCTTGCTAGTCGCGGGGGGCTTCGGGGCCGCATCATGGGCGGTCCACCCCGGTCGACGGAGGTTTCACCTTGAAGCGCGGTCATGTAGCGATGCTGGCGTTGGTGCTGGCGCTCGGCGGGTGCGGCGGCTCCGGCGACGGCGGCCCGGACGCGGGGGCGGCGTCCTCGCCGGCGGCCTCGGCACCGGCTTCGGCGCCGTCCGGGACGGCGACCGGGGGCGGCACGCCCGCGCCGGTGCCGTCCCAGGTGTCGAGGGCGACCGAGCGGTTCAACGACTGCATGCACAAGCAGGGCGTGGAGCTGCCGACCCCGAATCCGACGTCCACGCCCGCCAAGAAGGACCTTGAGAAGATCAAGGCGGCGCTGCAGACGTGCGTGAAGTCGATGTCGGCGTCGCCGCCGCCGAGCCCGAACTGACGGCGGGTGGTCGGCGGGCATGGCCGCTGCTAGATTGGCGGTTCAGCCGTTGATCCCGTGCGGGAGAGTCCCACGCAGCCGGTGTGGGACGCCGAAGGAGCAACTCCTCCCCGGAACCTCTCAGGCCCACGGACCGCACGGACCAGGCGACCTCTGGAAAGCGGGGACTCCGTTCCCCCGCCGAAGGTGAAAGCCCGCGGGCAGGCGGGTGAAGCTCTCAGGCGCCGATGACAGAGGGGGAGGCACCGAGACGCCCGGTGCGCGAGTGGGACGATGGACCACGTGCGCCCGTGACGAAGGAGCCGAACCCATGCCCGCCGATCCGAAGACCACCCCGCTGCACGACGTCCACCGGGACCTCGGCGCGAACATCGTCGACTTCGCCGGCTACCTGATGCCGCTGCGCTACCGGAGCGAGACCGCCGAGCACGAGGCCGTCCGGACGGGCGCCGGGCTGTTCGACCTGTCGCACATGGGAGAGGTCTTCCTCTCCGGGCCGGGCGCGGGCGCCGCGCTCGACCACGCGCTGGTCGGGAACCTGGCCGCCATGCCGGTCGGCAAGGCCCGCTACACGATGATCTGCGCGGCGGACGGCGGCGTCCTCGACGACCTGATCGTGTACCGGCTCGCCGACGAGACGTGGATGGTCGTGGCGAACGCCGCCAACGCGGCCGTCGTCCGGGACGCGCTGGTCGAGCGCGCCGCGGGCTTCGAGGCGGCCGTCGACGACCGCTCCGACGCGTACGCGCTGGTCGCGCTGCAGGGCCCGCGCTCGCAGAAGATCCTCGAAGGGTTCACCGACGCCCCGGTGGGCGACCTCAAGTACTACGCGATCCTCGCCGGGCGGGTCGCGGGCCTGGACGCGCTGGTCGCCCGCACCGGCTACACCGGCGAGGACGGCTTCGAGCTGTTCGTGGACGCGTCCGACGCCGTCCCGCTGTGGCGGGCGCTCGCCGCGGTGGACGGGGTCGTCCCGGCGGGGCTCGCGGCGCGCGACTCGCTGCGCCTCGAAGCGGGCATGCCGCTGTACGGCAACGAGCTGACCGCCGAGACGACGCCGTTCGAGGCGGGCCTCGGCCGGGTCGTGAAGCTGGACAAGCAGGTCGACTTCGTGGGCAGGAGCGCCCTGGCGGCGCAGGCGCAGACCCCGCCGGGCCGTAGGCTCGTGGGGCTGGTCGCCCGCGGGCGTCGCGCACCGCGGAAGGGGTACCAGGTCGTCACGTCCGGCGGCGCGCCGTGCGGGGTCGTGACGAGCGGGGCCCCTTCGCCCACACTGGGCAGGCCGATCGCCCTGGCCTACCTCGACAGCGGCGTCGAGGAGACGGGCCTGGCCGTGGACGTGCGCGGCCGGCCCGAGCCGGTGGACGTCGTGCCCCTGCCGTTCTACAAGCGTTCTTAAAGCAGTTGTCCGGGGGTGTGGGGTCGGCCCCCACCATGAAAAGCCGTTGTCCGGGGGTGTGGGGGTCGGCCCCCACCACGAACAGAGAGAAGAGACAGTGAGCGTTCCGGAGCAGCTCCGCTACAGCGAAGAGCACGAGTGGGTGTCCGGCCTCGGGGGTGAGGACGGCATCGTCACCGTCGGCATCACCGCGCACGCCGCCGACGCCCTGGGCGAGATCGTCTACCTCGAGCTCCAGCCGTCCGAGGGCGACGCCGTCGAGGCGGGCGAGCCCTGCGGCGAGGTCGAGTCCACCAAGTCGGTCAGCGACCTCTACTCCCCGGTCAGCGGCGAGATCACCGCGATCAACGCCTCCGTGGTGGACGAGCCGAAGGTCATCAACGACGACCCGTACGGCGAGGGCTGGATCTTCAAGGTGCGGATCTCCGACGAGCCGGGCGACCTGCTCGACTCCGCCGCGTACGCGAAGCTGATCGAGGAGTCATGAGCCTCTACGACTCCCTCGCGACGGCCGATCCGGAGGTCGCCGAGGCCGTCGCCGCGGAGCTCCACCGGCAGCAGTCCACGCTGGAGATGATCGCGTCGGAGAACTTCGCGCCGGTCTCGGTGCTGGAGGCGCAGGGCTCCGTCCTGACCAACAAGTACGCCGAGGGCTACCCGGGCAAGCGGTACTACGGCGGCTGCGAGTACGTCGACGTCGCCGAGCAGCTCGCGATCGACCGGGCCAAGGAGCTGTTCGGCGCCGAGCACGCGAACGTCCAGCCGCACAGCGGCGCGCAGGCCAACACGGCGGTGTACTTCGCGCTGCTCCAGCACGGCGACACGATCCTCGGGCTCGACCTCGCGCACGGCGGCCACCTCACCCACGGGATGCGGCTGAACTACTCGGGCAAGACGCTGAACGTGGTGCCGTACCACGTCCGCGCCGAGGACGGCCTGGTCGACATGGACGAGGTCGCCTCGCTGGCGGCCGAGCACCGGCCCAAGATGATCGTGGCGGGCTGGTCGGCGTACCCGCGGCAGCTCGACTTCCCGGCGTTCCGCGAGATCGCCGACTCGGTCGGGGCGCTGCTCATGGTCGACATGGCGCACTTCGCGGGCCTCGTGGCGGCGGGGCTGCACCCGTCGCCCGTCCCGCACGCCGACATCGTCACCACGACCACGCACAAGACGCTCGGCGGGCCGCGCGGCGGGCTGATCCTCGCCCGCGAGGAGTTCGGCAAGAAGATCAACTCGGCGGTGTTCCCCGGCATGCAGGGCGGCCCGCTGGAGCACGTGATCGCCGCCAAGGCGGTCGCGCTCAAGATCGCCGCGTCGGAGGAGTTCAAGGCGCGGCAGGTGCTCACCGTCGAGGGCGCGAGGCTGCTCGCCGACCGCCTCCTCGCCGACGACTCGGCCAAGGCCGGCGTGAAGGTCCTCACCGGCGGGACGGACGTCCACCTCGTCCTGGTCGACCTCGTCGACTCCGAGCTCACCGGGCGCGACGCCGAGGACCGCCTGCACGACATCGGCATCACGGTGAACCGGAACGCGGTGCCGAACGACCCGCGTCCGCCGATGGTGACGTCGGGTCTGCGGATCGGCACCCCGGCGCTCGCCACCCGCGGCTTCACCGCCGCGGACTTCGCCGAGGTCGCCGACGTGATCGCGCTGGCGCTCCAGCCGTCCTTCGACCGGGACGCCCTGGCCGCCCGGGTGCGGGCCCTCGCCGACGCGCATCCGCTGTATCCGAACCTTTGACGTCTCCGCGCCCCCTCCCGTCGCCGGGAGGGGGCGCAGCTACAACGAGGTAGCAATGGCCATCAGCGTTTTCGACCTGTTCAAGATCGGCATCGGGCCGTCCTCCTCCCACACCGGCGGCCCCATGGCGGCGGCCCACCGCTTCGCCCGCGGGCTGGAACGCGACGGCCTGCTGGAGAAGACGGCGTCGGTGCAGGTCGTCCTCTACGGCTCCCTCGGCCTCACCGGAAAGGGCCACGGCAGCGACAAGGCCGTCATCCTCGGCCTGGAGGGCGACAAGCCGGAGCAGGTCGACGTTGACCGGGTGGACGAGCGCCTGGCGTCCATCCGCGAACGCGGGGCGCTGCGCCTCTTCGGCGACCACGACATCCCGTTCGCGGTCGGCGAGCATCTGCATTTCGAGCGCAGGAAGTCGCTGCCCGGCCACCCGAACGGCATGCGCTTCACGGCCTTGGGCTCCTCCGGCGACGAACTGCGCGCCAAGGTGTACTACTCGGTCGGCGGCGGCTTCATCCTGGACGAGAACGCCACCGGCGCCGACCGCATCAAGCCGGACGACACCGTCCTCCCGCACCCCTTCGACACGGCCGCCGACCTCCTCGACCGCTGCCGGGAGACGGGCCTGTCCATCTCCGCCCTGATGCTGGAGAACGAGACGGCGTTCGGCCGCGCCCCCGCGGACGTCCGCGCGGACCTCCTGGCCCTGTGGCAGGTGATGCGGGCGTGCGTGAGCCGCGGCTGCACCCGCGAGGGCCTGCTCCCCGGCGGACTGAAGGTGCGCCGCCGCGCGCCCCAGCTGCACCGCCAGCTCGCGTCCGAGAAGCCCTCGGACCCGCTGCACGCGATGGACTGGGTCACCCTCTTCGCCCTCGCCGTGAACGAGGAGAACGCCGCCGGCGGCCGCATCGTCACCGCTCCCACCAACGGCGCGGCGGGCATCGTCCCGGCCGTCCTGCACTACTACGACCGGTTCCTGCCCGGCGACGACGACGGGATCGTGCGCTTCCTGCTGACCGCGGGCGCGATCGGCGTCCTGTTCAAGCAGAACGCGTCGATCTCCGGCGCCGAGGTCGGCTGCCAGGGCGAGGTCGGCGCCGCCTGCTCCATGGCCGCCGCCGGGCTCGCCGACGTCCTCGGCGGCACCCCGGAGCAGGTCGAGAACGCCGCCGAGATCGGCATCGAGCACAACCTGGGCCTGACCTGCGATCCGGTCGGCGGCCTCGTCCAGGTCCCCTGCATCGAGCGCAACGCCGTGGGCGCGATCAAGGCCATCAGCGCGGCCCGCATCTCGCTGCGCGGCGACGGCCGCCATTTCGTGACCCTCGACAAGGCCATCAAGACGATGCGCGACACCGGCCGCGACATGCTCGACAAGTACAAGGAGACCTCGCGCGGCGGCCTAGCCGTGAACGTCATCGAGTGCTGACGCGCGCTCAGGGGGCCGCGGACATCCCGGCGAGGCGGCGGGCCAGGACGCCGACGGCCGCGCGCAGTTCGGGCGGTTCCAGGATCTGCGCCTCGAAGCCGAGGCGGGCGACGTGGACGGCCAGCCAGTCGAGGTCGTCGCCGCCGGCGACGAGCAGGCACCATCCGTCGCCGTCGTCCTCGACGCGGGCCACCTGGGGCGGCACCAGCTCCCGCACCTGGGCGGGGGTGGCGCGCAGCCGCACCCGGGCGAGGTACCGGTACGGCGCCTCGGTCACGGAGCGCTGCACGTGGGCGACCGGGTCCGGGTGCTCCCGCGGCTTGAAATGCCAGGTCGTGGCGGCCGCCCCGCGCATCCGGTCCAGCCGGAAGACGCGCCAGTCGGCGCGGTCGACGTCCCAGGCCATCAGGTACCAGCGGCGGGAGGTCGCGACCATCCGCACCGGCTCGACGGTGCGCTCGCGCTCGGCGCCGGCGCGTGCCGCGTAGCGGAACCGGACGCGCACGGCGTCGCGGCAGGCCCGCGCGAGCGTCACCAGCAGTTCGGCGTCGACCTCGGCCCCGGGGCCGACGAGGGTGTCGGTGGCGCCGTGCACCGCCCGCACCTCGGCGCGCAGCCGCGGCGGCATGACCTGGTCGAGCTTCGCGAGCGCCCGCAGCGCCGCCTCGCCCGTCCCGGCGACCGTGCCGCCGGACGCCATCCGCAGGGACACCGCCGTCGCGATGGCCTCCTCGTCGTCCAGGAGCAGCGGCGGCAGCCGGGCGCCCGCGCCGAGCCGGTAGCCGCCGCCGACGCCCGCGGTCGCGCGGACGGGGTAGCCGAGCGTGCGCAGGCGTTCCACGTCGCGGCGCACCGAGCGGTCGGTGACGCCCAGTTCGGCGGCGAGGCCGGCGGCCGTCCAGGACGTCCGGCGCTGCAGCAGGGCCAGCAGCCGCAGCACCCGCTCGGTCGTCCCCTCGACGGTCATGCCTCCATCGTTCCATGGATCGCGGAACGATCCTGTCCGCTATTGGGGGAAGGGTGGACACCATGAACTGGAACTCACAACTGCTGGAGCAGCTCACTTGGCACTGGGACCACCAGTTGCGCGACCGCCTCGACGGCCTCACCGACGAGGAGTACTTCTGGGAGCCGGTGCCCGGCTGCTGGAACGTGCGGCCGCGCGGCACCGGCGGCGCGCCCATCCAGGGCGGCACCGGCCCGGTGACGATCGACTTCGCGTTCCCGCCGCCGGACCCGCCGCCGTTCACGACGATCTCCTGGCGGCTCGGGCACGTCATCGTCGGTGTGCTCGCGATGCGCAACGCGACGCACTTCGGCGGTGCGCCCGCCGACTACGAGTCGTTCGAGTACGCCCCGACCGCCGCCGGGGCCCTGGCCCAGCTGGACGCGGAGTACGCCGCGTGGACGGCCGGTGTCGAGTCCCTCGGCGAGGCCGGGCTCGCCCGCCCGTGCGGCGAGGCGGAAGGGCCGTTCGCCGAGCATCCGATGGCGGCGCTCGTCCTGCACATCAACCGGGAGCTGATCCACCACCTCTCCGAGGTGTGCCTGCTCCGCGACCTCTACCTGCACACAAACCGGGAGGCGAGCTGACATGGCCCGCGACGTGCAGATCACCTTCGACTGCGCCGACCCGGCGGCCCTCGCGGCGTTCTGGGCCGAGGCCCTCGGCTACCGGCTCCAGGACCCGCCCGGCGGCTTCGCCTCGTGGGACGAGGCCCTGGACGCGATGGGCGTCCCGCCCGAGAGGCGCAACGACGCCTCGGCGGTGATCGACCCCGGCGGCGCCGGGCCGCGGCTGTTCTTCCAGCGCGTCCCGGAGGGCAAGCAGGCCAAGAACCGCGTCCACCTCGACGTGCGGGCCGCGCCCGGCCTGGAGGGGGACGCGCGGATGGCGGCCCTGGAGGCGGAGGCGGAGCGGCTCGCCTCCCACGGCGCCGCCCGCCTCCAGCGCCACGAGCCCGCTCCCCCGCTCGGCGCCGGCCACATCATCATGGCCGACCCGGAGGGCAACGAGTTCTGCCTCGACTGACCCGCGCCGCGGGCGGACGGGCTACTGGATCGGGATGTCGATCCCGTGCTCGTCCGCCGGGCGGGGGCCGCGGATGCGCCGGTCGGCCTCGCCGATCGGCACGTCGTTGATGCTCGCCTCGCGGCGCCGCATCAGGCCGCGCTCGTCGAACTCCCACAGTTCGTTGCCGTAGCTGCGCCACCACTGCCCGGCGCCGTCGTGCCATTCGTACTGGAAGCGGACGGCGATCCGGTTCTGGCGGAACCCCCACAGGCTCTTGCGGAGCGCGTAGTCGTGCTCCCGCTCCCACTTCTCCGTCAGGAAGGCGACGATCTCGTCCCGGCCGGTGACGAACCTGTCCCGGTTCCGCCAGACCGAGTCGGGCGTGTAGGCGGACGCCACCTTGCGCGGGTCGCGGGTGTTCCACGCGTCCTCGGCGGCTTGGACCTTCTGCCGGGCGGTCTCCTCGGTGAACGGCGGGTAGGGCGGGCGGTCTTCCGGCATCACGGCCTCCTCATGTTGAGAACGTACGTTCTCTACGATGTCGGCTACATTAGGGAACGACCGTTCTCAACGTCAAGCAGGAGCGTCGATGCCGGCCGCGATCACCGAGGAGCAGCACGCCCGGCACCGCCGGACGCTGCTGGACGTCGCGGAGGACCTCTTCTACCGGCAGGGCATCCAAGCCGTCGGCATGGACGAGCTGCGCGCCGCGGCCGGGCTGCCCCTCAAGCGCATCTACCGCCTGTACCCCACCAAGGAAGCCCTGATCGTCGCCATGCTGGAACGCCGCGACCGGCGCTGGCGCGGAAGCCTCGCCGCCCACCTGGACGCGGTGGCCGACCCCCGGGAGCGCGTCCTCGCGCTGTTCGACTGGCTCGGCGCCTGGTTCGCCGAACCCGGGTTCCGCGGCTGCGCCTGGGTCAACGCGCACGGGGAGCTCGGCCCGTCCGCGCCCGCGATCGCGGAGGCGGCCCGCTCGCACAAGCGCGCGTTCCACGCCCAGGTCGTCGAGCTGGTCGCCGCCGTCGACGCGTCCGCCGCCGAACCGGTCTACCTGCTCGCCGAAGGGGCCATCGTGGTGGCCGGCGTCCACGGCGACCCCGCCGCCGCCGCGCGGGCGCGGGACGGCGCCCGCGCCCTGCTCGCCGCGTCAGGAGGCGCGGACGCCCCGGCCGGTCGGTGAGTGGGCGCCGACCCGGGCCTCGCCGCCGCAGTGCGCGCAGACGACCACGGGGCTGACGGCCTCGCCGCACGAGTGCCGCCACCTGACCGGCGGGTCGTCCGGATGCAGGTGCCGGTCGCCCCACCGCATCAGCACGAGCAGCACGTCGCACAGCTCCAGGCCCGCCGGCGTCAGGTGGTACTCGTGGCGCACCGGGTGGTCGCTGTAGCGCGTCCGCCGGACGATGCCGTTCGCCTCCAGCTTGCGGAGCCGGGACGTGAGGATGTCGCGGGACGCGCCCGTGTTGCGGACGATCTGGTCGAACCGCCGCACGCCGTAGCTCAGCTCGCGGATCGCGAGCAGGCTCCAGCGCTCGCCGACGAGGTCCAGGGTGTCGGCGACCGAGCACTCGCGCGGATCGGCGTCCTTCGGCATGCCACGCAGCCTAGCCGCCGGTCAGAGCCGCTCGATGACGGTGGCGTTGGCCAGCCCGCCGGCCTCGCACATGGTCTGGAGCCCGAACCGTCCGCCGCGGTCCTCCAGCGCGTGCAGCAGCGTCGTCATGAGGCGGGCGCCGCTCGCGCCGAGCGGGTGGCCGATCGCGATCGCGCCGCCGCGCACGTTGACGCGCGCCAGGTCGGCGCCCGTCTCCCGCTGCCAGGCCAGGACGACCGGGGAGAACGCCTCGTTCACCTCGAACAGGTCGATGTCGTCGAGCGCGAGGCCGCCCCGCCTGAGCACCTTCCCGGTCGCCGGGATGATCGCGGTGAGCATCAGCAGCGGGTCGTCGCCGGTCACGGCGAACGCGTGGAACCGCGCCCGGGGCCGGAGCCCGAGCCGCTCGGCGACGTCCGCGCCCATGACCAGGACGGCCGCGGCGCCGTCGTTGACCGGGGACGCGTTGCCCGCGGTGATCTTCCATTCGATCTCGGGGAACCGCTCGGCCGTCCGCTCGTCGTAGTACGCGGGCCCGAGCCCGGCCAGGGCCTCCGGCGACGTCCCCGGACGGACGGTCTCGTCCCGCTGCCCCGGCCAGGCGACCTCCCGGTCGAACTCGCCGTTCTTCCACGCCTCGGCGGCGCGCCGGTGCGACTCGTAGGCGTAGGCGTCGAGCTCCTCGCGCGCGAGGCCCCAGCGCGCGGCGATCAGCTCGGCGCTGACGCCCTGCCCGATCAGCCCGTCCGGATACCGCTCGGGCAGCATCGCCCCGAACGGATCGCTCCCCGGCAGGACGCTCGACCCCATCGGCACCCGCGACATCGACTCGACGCCGCACGCGATCGCGACGTCGTAGGCGCCGCTCTGCACGCCCTGCGCCGCGATGTGCAGCGCCTGCTGCGACGAGCCGCACTGCCGGTCGACCGTCATCGCGGGCACGCTCTCGGGGAACCCGGCGGCGAGGACGGCCGTCCGGGTGATGTTGAGCGCCTGGTCGCCGACCTGCGTGACGACCCCGCCGATCACGTCGTCGACCTCGGCCGCGTCGATCCCGGCCCGCGCGACGAGCGTCCGCAACGTCCGCGCCAGCAGGTCGACCGGGTGCTCCTCATGGAGCATCCCGTTCGCCTTCCCCTTCCCCAGCGGAGTCCGCACCGCCTCCACGATCACCGCGTCCCGCACGCCGACCACCTCCATTGTGTTTTCCAACTAACTCGCAGCATCCCCCATAAAGTTGGAAAACACAACCCACTCCTCGAACCGGTACGAAAGGCGGGCATAAGCGGGCCCGGGGGCCTGGCGTCAGTGCCGTGGCCCCCGGGCCGTCGGGCCGCTCAGCGGGAGGGGCCCATGCCGTGGTCCGTTCGTTCCCTCCATGCGTCGAAGGGCCCCTCGGTGGAGCCGCCCGGATGTGCTAGGTCGGACAAGCGTGCCTCCTCATTCCCCTCGACGTCAGGTTCACTACGGACGTTAGCCCCGTAAGCGGATATTGCCGACAAATCGGGCACAAACTCTCGTCAAAGGTCCCGGCATCCCGCGGCGAAAGGGAAACGCCCGGACTCGCGTCCGGGCGCTCGGGTGCGATCGGCCGCTAGCCGCCCTTGAACATCGCGCGCATCTTGCGGGCCGCGTCGCCCGGTTTCTTCTTCTGCGGGGGCGCGCCCGTGGCGGTCTCGGCGCGAGGCGGAGGTGGCGGATCCTCGCGCTCCGGTTCGGTGTTCGCCCTGCCCTCGGGCTTGCCAGGCTTCTCGGTCACGGCAACTCCCCGATGTCGCTGCACTGTCGTTCCCCTAGGTACCCCGTCTAGCCGGGATAGAAGCGCACTTCCGGACGGCCGACCTGTCCGTAGTGGGGCCTGCGCTGCGCCAGGCCGTTGTTCGCCAGGTACTCCAGGTAGCGGCGGGCGGTGACGCGGGAGACGCCGGTGAGGTCGGCGGCGGCGGCGGCCGACAGCCCGTCCGACGCCCTGGCCAGCACGTCCGTGACGGCCTGGAGCGTCTCGCCGCTCATGCCCTTCGGCAGCGCGGGGTGGTCCGGGGTGCGGAGCGTGGCGAGCATGCCGTCCACGTCGGCCTGGCCGCTGACCTCGCCGGTGCCGACCGTCTGCTCCCGGAAGCGGGCATAGCGGTCGAGCTTGTCGCGCAGGGACGCGAACGTGAACGGCTTGAGGAGGTACTGCACGACGCCGACGGAGACCGCGGAGCGGATCACCGCGAGGTCGCGGGCGGAGGTGACGGCGATGACGTCCACGTCGCGGCCCCCGGCGCGGAGGGCGCGGCAGACCGTGAGGCCGTGCGTGTCGGGCAGGTAGAAGTCGAGGAGGACGACGTCGACCGGGGTGCGCACGCAGAAGCGCAGGGCCTCCGCCCCCGAGTGGACGACCCCGGCGACGGTGAAGCCGGAGACGCGCTCGACGTAGGTGCGGTGCGCCTCGGCGGCGACCGGGTCGTCCTCGACGACGAGCACTTCGATCATCGGCGGTCCAGGGGGAGTCGGACGGTGAACACGGCGCCGGCGTCGTGCCCGACGCGGACGTCGCCGCCGTGCCGCCGGACGGTCTGCCCGACCAGCGCGAGGCCGAGCCCGTGCCCGACCGGCCAGCCGCCGGACGTCTTCGTCGTCCAGCCGCGCCGGAACATGTCCGGCAGGTCGGACGGGTCGACGCCCCGGCCGCTGTCGGACACCTCCAGCAGGAGCGTACCGGCGTCCTCCCGGGCGGTGACGACGACCCGCGGCGGCCGGACGGACGCGTTCCCGATGGCCGCCTCCACCGCGTTGTCGATCAGGTTGCCGAGGATGGTGACGAGGTCGCGGGCCTCGACCGCCCCCTCGATCGCGGTGTCCTCGGTGATGACCAGTTCGACGCCGCGCTCGGCGGCCTCCGCCGACTTGCCGAGCAGCAGCGCCGCGAGGACGGGTTCGGTGACCGATCCCACGACCCGGTCGGTGAGGCGCTGCGCCGCCGCGAGGTCGGCGGTGGCGAACGCCACGGCCTGGTCGGGACGGCCCAGCTCGACCAGCGACACCACCGTGTGCAGGCGGTTCGCCGCCTCGTGGGCCTGCGAGCGCAGCGACTCGGCGAAGCCGCGGACGGTGTCCAGCTCGCCGGTCAGGCTCTGCAGCTCGGTGTGGTCGCGGAACGTGACGACGTTGCCCATCGCCCGGTCGCGGGACCGGACGGGCGAGGTGTTCACGACGAGGACGCGGGTGTCGCCGACGTGGATCTCGTCCGAGCGCGGCACCCGGGACACGAGCGTCGTGACCAGCTCGTCCGGCAGGCCGAGGGCGGCGGCGGGCCGGCCGCGCGGGTGCTCGCGCAGGCCGAGCAGTTCGAGGGCGGCGTCGTTGCACAGGACGACGCGGCCCGCCCGGTCCAGGATGAGGAGGCCCTCGCGGACGGCGTGCAGGATCGCCTCGTAGTACTCGAACATCTCGCGCAGCTCGCCGGGCGCGACGCCGCGCGTCTGCCGGCGCAGCCGGGCGGACACGAGGTAGCTGCCGGCCATCCCGGCGGCGAGCACGACGCCGGCGACGACGCCGAGGGCCAGCAGCCGCTGCCGCAGCCGACCGGTGATCACCTGGACCGTGATGCCGACCGCGACGAGCGCGACGACCCGGCGCCGGTCGTCGAAGACGGGGGCGACGGTCCGGACGGACGGGCCGAGCGTGCCGGTGTAGGTCTCGGTGAACGGCCGCCCGGCGACCGCGGGCGCGGTGTTGCCGACGAAGTGCCCGCCGATCCTGGACGGGTTCGGGTGCGTGTAGCGGATCCCGTCCGGGCTCATGATCGTGATGAAGTCGACGCCGGTGTCGCGGCGGACGCGCTCGGCGTACGGCTGGAGCTGCCGGCTCGGCTCCCGGCTCGCGAGCGCGTCCCGGACGTTCCGCCCGTCCGCGATGCTCACCGCGAGCGCCGAGACGGTCTGCGTGGCGCCGTCGTCGGCGGCGCGCCCGGCGTCCAGGTAGGCGAGGACGGCGCCGGCCGCGACGAGCAGCCCGACGATCGCGGTCTGCAGCACGAGCAGCTGCCGGGCCACGCTCCAGTTGCCGGGCACCGCCCAGCGGGGACGCCCCATCGGGCCGCCCACCTCCTTCCGAGCTTCCGGTCTCCCAGACTCCCGGACTTCCGGGTTTTCGGCCGCACGCCGTGAACGAAATGTACACAAGCGTGACCGTCACCACAGATCACCGCATAGTGGCGGTGCGAAGACCTCGGCCGCCGGCCCGAGCCCGAACCCGCGCGGCCTCCCCCAACGCGGTGCGCCCACCGTGTGCATGCGCCGACCGTCCCGGCGCATGGGCGCCCGCCGGGGAGCGGGCGCCCGTCCCGGACAGAGCCGGGACGGGCGCCGCTCCTCCCGTATGCGGCGGAGCCGCCGTCAGACGCGGCGGAGCCGCCGTCAGGCGGTCTCGGGCTGCCGGCGACGCCGGCGCGGGGGCGCGAACACCGGGCGGAAGCGGACCACCGCCGGGAGATCGGGCATCCCGATCGCGCGCCGGTAGCGCTCGACCGGCCCCGCGCCCAGTTCCCCGTAAACCTCACCCACCAGCGTCTCGCCCGTGCAGGTGACGTTCAGCAGGAGCCGCGGCTTGTCGGCCGTGCCGGTGAGGCGGACACGCGCGTCCTCGACGCCGGGCAGCGAGCGCACGTCCCGGACGAGGTCGTCCCCGGCGGTCCGCGCCCGGACGCGGGTCTCGGCGTCCAGGTCGGGCCACCACCGGTGGAAGAGGGCACGCCCCTGGAGGACGAGCCACAGCTGCCCGGCGAGGGCCAGCAGTTCGGCGGCCCCGGCCGCGGACGGCAGGAACCATCCGGCGCCGCCCGCGAAGCGCACCAGCTCCGGGTCGAGCAGGGGCCGCGCCGACACGGCGCCGAACGCGTCGAACGCGCCCAGCCCGGCGGCGACGGCGGACGCGCCGGCCAGCAGCAGCACCGCCCCGGTCATCGCGATGGCGATCCGCATGATCAGTCCTTCCGCCAGCCGAGCCGGACGTCGACCGGCGGCCGGTGCATCGGCTCGATCCGGTCCAGGCGCGCGTCGACGGACGCCCGCACCAGCTCCGCCAGGTTCGACGGGTTGCGGTAGTACGTGCCGGCCCGGACGACGAGGCCCCGCCGGAAGACCCCGAGCCCCCGGACCCGGACCCGCTCGATGCCGGGCACCTCCAGCGCGGCGGCGGCGATCATGCGGCGCAGCGCGGCGCGTCCGATGACGCCGGCCTGGCGCGGGTCGGCGCCGCCCAGCGGCACCCCGCGCAGCCGTCCGGGCAGCGCGGCGGCGAGGAACGCGACCCCGAGCACCGCGACCGCCCCCATCACGACCAGGGAGTTCGGGTCGCGCCACGCGTACCGGCGCAGGACGTCCAGCAGCGCGGCGACGCCCGGCACCGGATGGACGGCCGACCCGAGCGCGGCGGCCAGCAGCTCGATCGCGGCCGTCCCGCCCACCGCCGTCGCCAGCAGCGCGGCGGCGAACCCCGCGAACGCGCGCGGCGGCCGGAACGCGCGGACGGCCAGCCGCCGCGCCTGCCGCCTGCCGCGCTCCTCCTCGATCAGGTCCTGGACCAACGCCTCGGCCATCGCCACCCCCGTGAGCCACCGGCACGTCCGACCTCGGCACGCCGGACATCAGCACGTCGGACATCGTCACCCATGGTGCGTCAATATCACGCGGAGTGACACACGCCATGCCGACATCTCACGGAAATCCGCAGGTCAGCGGAAGACGACCGTCCGGTCGCCGTTGAGCAGCACGCGGTGCTCGGCATGCCAGCGGACCGCGCGGGCCAGCGCGAGGCACTCGACGTCGCGGCCCACCGCGACCAGCTCCTCCGCGCTGTGGGTGTGGTCGACGCGCGCGACCTCCTGCTCGATGATCGGCCCCTCGTCCAGGTCGGCGGTGACGTAGTGCGCGGTGGCGCCGATCAGCTTGACGCCGCGCGCGTGCGCCTGGTGGTAGGGGCGGGCGCCCTTGAAGCTCGGCAGGAACGAGTGGTGGATGTTGATGATCGCGCCGGGCAGCTTGGCGCAGAAGTCGTCGGAGAGGATCTGCATGTACCGGGCGAGGACGACGAGGTCGGCGCGGTAGTGCTCGACCAGCGTCAGGATCTCCGCCTCCTGCGCGGCCTTGCCGCCGGACCCGGCGGGCAGGTGGTGGTAGTCGATCCCGTACGACTGGGTGAGGGGCCGCAGGTCGGGATGGTTGGACGCGACGGCGACGATGTCGATGTCGAGCAGCCCCGACCGCGTCCGGTACAGCAGGTCGTTCAGGCAGTGCCCGCCCTTCGACACCATGATCAGCACGCGCGGGCGCTCGGCGAGCGCGTGCAGCCGCCACTCCAGCCCCAGCTCGGGCGCGAGCGAGGCGACCGCGCCGCGCAGCTCGTCGGGGTCGGCGCCGTCCGGGGCCGCGAACTGGACCCGCATGAAGAACGTGCCGGACTCGCCGTCCCCGAACTGCTGGCTCTCCACGATGTTGCACCCGCGCTCGGCCAGCAGCCCCGAGACGGCGGCGACGATGCCGGGCCGGTCCGGGCAGGACAGGGTCAGGACGAATTCGTTCAACGGTCTCACTCTTACTCATCGCGACGCGGCAGGTCAGAACGGGTCGCTACGAGCTTACGCGGGCCCGGCGCCGCGCGCCGCCGCCGTTTCGCGAGGCCGCCGGCCGCCTTCGTTTACTCGTGAGTAGTTTGAGAGGTTCCGTTGAGGTTAGTTTTGCCTTCATGCGGCGAATCCTGCTCGTGGTACTGGCGGCCACCCTCGTTCTCGCGGGGTGCACCGAGGAGCCCGGCACGAAGGACCGGGGCGGCAAGCGCCCGGCCGAGGTGGACGGCATCCCCACCTCGGCGGGCACGCACAAGCAGAAGATGGACGTGGGGACGTTCGGTCACCGCGAGTTCCTGCTGCACGTGCCGTCCAAGGTGTCCGGCGGCAAGTGGGAGGGCGGCGAGCCCGCCGACCCGCCCGCGCTGGTCATCGCCCTGCACGGCGGGCTCGCGAACATGGGCGAGATGCGGGACCTCACCGGCTTCGACAAGCTGTCGGACGAGCACGGCTTCCTCGTCGCCTACCCCGACGGCTTCATGACCACGTGGAACGCGGGCGACTGCTGCGGCGCCGCGAAGGTCGGCGACATCGACGACGTCGGCTTCCTGACCAAGCTGATCGACAAGGTCACCCGCGCGGGGCTGGCCGATCCGAAGCGCGTCTACGTCACCGGGTTCTCCAACGGCGCGGGCATGGCGTACCGGATGGCCTGCGAGAAGCCCGGCAAGGTCGCCGCGATCGGCGTCGTCGAGGGGGCGCTGGTGACCCCCTGCGACCCGGACCGCCCGGTCTCGGCGATGATCTTTCACGGGACGGCGGACGGGAACGTGCCGTTCAACGGCGGCGGCGACCGCGACTTCAACGACAAGCGCCCGTTCCCGCCCGTGTCCGAGGCGGTCGAGTTCTGGCGCAAGCGCGCCGGCCTGCCCGAACCGCGCCGGCGGGTGGAGGCGCGCGGCGCCGCCACGGACTGCCGGAGCACCGGCGAGGGCGAGCGGGACGTCGCGGTGACCTTCTGCAAGATCCAGGGCGGCAGGCACCAGTGGCCGGCCGAGGCCGCCCCCATGCTCTGGGACTTCTTCGCCGCGCACCCGCGCGGTGGTACGTGAAGGCTTTTCACATTAGTCGGTAGTATGGCAATGTGACGGACATGAACCTCCGGGACCGCTACGACGCCGCGACCACCGGGATCGAGGCGCCGTTCGCGGTCGTCGACCTGGCGGCCTTCCGCGCCAACGCCGACGGGCTCGTGCGCCGCGCGGGCGGCAAGCCGATCCGCGTCGCGAGCAAGTCGGTGCGCTGCCGCGCCCTGCTGGAGGACGTCCTCGCGCTGGACGGCTTCGCCGGGATCATGGCGTTCACGCTGCCCGAGGCGCTGTGGCTGGCCGAGCAGGGCCTCAGCGACGACATCCTCGTCGCCTACCCGACCGCGGACCGGACGGCCGTCGCCGCGCTCGCCGAGAACGCCGAGGCCGCCCGCGCCATCACGCTCATGGTCGACTCCCCCGGGCACCTCGCGCTGATCGAGAGCGCCGCCGGCGACCGGAGGATCCGGGTCTGCATCGACATCGACGCCTCCTACCGCCCCCTCGGCGGACGGGTCCGGATCGGCGCGCTGCGCTCCCCGCTGCGCACCGCCGCCGAGGTGTGCGCGTTCGCCGAGCGGATCCTCAAGCGGCCCTCGCTCGCCCTCGTCGGGCTGATGGCCTACGAGTCGCAGATCGCCGGAGTCGGGGACGTCCCGCCCGGACGCCCCGCGCGGGGCCGCGTCATCCGCGCCATGCAGCGGCAGTCGCGGCTGGAGCTGGCCCGGCGGCGCGCCGCGATCGTGCGGGCCGTCCGCGAGCTGACCGACCTGGAGTTCGTCAACGGCGGCGGCACCGGCAGCGTCGAGAAGACCGCCGCCGAGCGCGCCGTCACCGAGGTCGCGGCGGGCTCCGGGCTGTACCAGCCGCACCTGTTCGACCAGTACTCCAACTTCACCGGGCGCCCCGCCGCGCTGTTCGCGCTGCCCGTCGTCCGGCGGCCCGCGCCCGGCGTCGCGACCTGCCTCGGCGGCGGCTACCTGGCCTCCGGCCCGGCCGACGCCGTCCGGCTCCCCCAGCCGTACCTGCCGACCGGGCTGTCCTACGACCCCAACGAGGGCGCCGGCGAGGTGCAGACGCCGCTGCTCGGACGCGCCGCCGACCTGCTGTCCATCGGCGACCGCGTCTGGTTCCGGCACACCAAGGCCGGCGAGCTGTGCGAGCGCTTCGACGCCCTGCACCTGGTCGAGGACGGCCGCTGCGTCCGCACCGTCCCGACCTACCGGGGCGAGGGAAAAACGTTCCTGTAGGGCGTAGGTTGGGCCTCATGAGCGAGGCGCCCCTGATCTGTGTCCGCGGCGAGGCGGTGCTGGAGGCCGAGCCGGAGGTCGCGCGGCTGTCGGTGCACGTCCAGTCGCAGGAGTCCGACCGGCGCACCGCGCTGGACCGGCTCACCGAGCGCAACCGGCGCTGCCTCGACCTGGTCGCGTCCTACGGCGACGCGGTCGAGAAGGTCGAGACGGGCGGGCTGTCGATCATGCCGGTGCTGAAGTACAAGCGGCGCGAGGGCGACGTCCGCGGCTACCGCGGCACCGTCTGGATCAAGATCGCGATCACCGACTTCGGCGTGCTCGGCGAGCTGGTCGCCCGGCTCGGCGACCTGGAGCGGACCTACGTCAACGGGCCCGATTGGGAGCTCCGGCGCGACAGCGAGGTGTACGGGCGGGCCGCGCGGCAGGCGGCGCACGAGGCCGTGGCCCGCGCCCGCAGCTACGCCGAGGCGCTCGGGGCCCGGCTCACCGGCCTGGTCGAGCTGTCGGACGAGGGGCTCGGCCGGGGGCAGGACGCGCCCGTCGCGCTCGCCGCCGCCTACGGGGGCGGCATGGCCGACGCCGGGGAGCCGGAGCCGATCGACCTGGAGCCGGAGACGCAGGTCGTCCGCGCCACGGTGCTGGCCCGCTTCACCGCGACGCCGCCCGACCTGGAGCCGCGGTGAGGATCGCGATCGTCGGGGCGGGCAGCGGCTACATGCCGGGGATCGTCCGCGGGCTGCTGCACCGCGCCGACGACCTGGCGGGCACGGAGCTGGCCTGCTACGACATCGACGCCGCGCACCTGGACGTCATGACGCGGCTCGCGCGCCGCATGTTCGCCGCGCGGGGCGCCGCGCTCACCGTGTCGTCGCACACCGCCCTCAAGGCCGCGCTGGACGGCGCGTCCTACGTGTTCACGACGTTCCGCCCAGGCGGGCTGGCCGCGCGGCACCTGGACGAGTCGATCCCGCTGAAGCACGGCGTCGTCGGGCAGGAGACGGCGGGTCCGGGCGGGTTCCTGATGGCGCTGCGGTCGGTGCCCGTCCTGCTGGACATCGCGGCCAAGGCCGACCCGGGCGCGTGGATCGTCAACTACACCAATCCGACCAACGTGGTCACCGACGCCGTGGCCCGGCATACGAACGCGCGGATCATCGGGCTGTGCGACCAGTTCGCCGGCGACACCGAGATGTGGGCCGACCTGCTGGGGCTGCCGTCCGACGGGCTGGAGGCCGACTGGATCGGCCTCAACCACGCCACCTGGGCTCAGCGGCTCCGCCTCGACGGCCGCGAACTCGACGTCCCGCTCCTGCTGGACGACCTGGAGGTCCCCGGCGGCGGCGCGACACCGTGGCGCGACCCGTCCCGCATGGCGGAACTCGCCAGGGCGCTCGGGTTCCTGCCCAACTCGTACTCGAAGTACTACTTCTTCCACGACGAGGTCGTGGCGGAGCTGCGCGCGAAGGGCACGACCCGCGCGCAGGACATCCTCGCCATGCTGCCGGGCTACTACGCGCAGGTCGCCGCCGAGGCGGGGAAGGCCGACCCCGACCCGTCGCGGGAGCGCGGCGGCGGTGAGCACGGCGAGTTCGCCGTCGACGTCATCTGCGCGCTGGCCCGCGACGAGGGCCGCCGCATGATCGTCAACACGCGGAACGACGGGGCGGTCGCGTCGCTGGACGCCGACGCGATCGTGGAGGTCCCGTCCCTGGTCGGACGGTCCGGGCCCGTCCCGCTGACCATGGGGCCTCTGCCCGGCCAGGTGCGCGGCCTCACCCAGGCGATCCACGCCTACGAGCGGCTCGCGTCCGACGCCGCGGTCACCGGCGACCGCCGCACCGCGCTCCAGGCCCTGATGGCGCACCCGTTCGTGCGGAGCAAGCACACCGCGGAGAAGATCCTGGACGAGGGGCTCGCCGCCCACCGCGACCATCTGCCCCAGTTCGCCTGAACGGTGCGGGCCGCCGTCCCGTACTCCATGACGTGGGAGGAACGGACTGCGGGGCGTACCGTGCCGGTCTCGGCGTCTACGCCATCGGGCGGCTGGCCGGAGCCGAGGCGGCCGAGCTCTTCGCGCACCTGCGCGGCTGCCCGCCCTGCCGCGCCGAGCTCGCCGAGCTGCGCCGCGTCGCCGAACTGCTGGCGCACTGCGTCCCGGCGCGCGAAGGCGCCGGCCGCGGACCGCGGACCGGCGCCTCCAGGACGGGCCTCAGCGGCGCCTGCGCCTACGGCTCCAGAGGACCAGGGCGGTCACGGTGACCGCGGCGCCGACGCCCGCGAGCAGCACCCGCTTGTCGACCCCGCCGCCCTGACCGTCGTCATCGGCGTCGGACGGGCGCACCATCGCGCCGATGGCCTTGGCGACGTTGTCCGCCTCCTCCTTCAGCCGCTCGACGCCCCGGTGCGCGACGTTCCTCGGGTTGACCCGGTCCGCGAGTTCGTCGACGTTGCGCGCCAGGTCCTTGCGGGTGCGCTCTATATAGCGTTCCAGCTCCTCCGGGTCGCTGAACCTGTCAGCCATGCCGTGTCCTTATCGTGTGGGCGAACTCGCGGCGGGGCGGGACGGACCGCGAGCGAAGCATGATCCGAACAGTGTTGCAGGTCTGGCCCGGGGACGCCCGTCCAACCCCGGCCGGTACGGTTGGTCCCACCATCCGAGCGAAAGGCGGGTCAGGGTGTCCGAACGGCTGCAGCCGGGCGACGTCGCCCCCGATTTCGAGCTTCCCGACGCGGACGGGGCCGCGGTGTCGCTGGCCTCGCTGCGCGGCAGGCGCGTGATCCTCTACTTCTACCCCGCGGCCATGACCCCCGGGTGCACCAAGGAGTCCGTCGACTTCGAGGGCAGCCTGGCCGAGCTGGAGGCCGCGGGCGTCACCGTCGTCGGCGTCTCCCCCGACAAGCCGGCGAAGCTCGCGAAGTTCCGGGAGAAGGAGGGGCTGACGTTCCCGCTCCTGTCCGACCCGGACGCCGAGGTCCTGAAGGCGTACGGCGCGTACGGGGAGAAGAAGCTGTACGGGAAGGTCGTCGTCGGCGTCATCAGGTCGACGTTCCTCATCGACGCCGAGGGCGGGATCGAGAAGGCGTACTACAACGTGAAGGCGACGGGGCACGTGGAGCGCCTCCGCCGCGACCTGGGGGTCTGAGGGGCTCCGGCCGACGCGTCGGCCCGCGCGTCGCGCGGGCCGGGTGCGGGCGGGGGGATTCGAACCCCCACGGTGTCGCCACCAACAGGACCTAAACCTGCCGCGTATACCTGATTTCGCCACGCCCGCCGGTTTCTCCCTCGGGGAGCGCGTCCAGCTTATCGGCTTGATCCCCGGGCGCGGCACCGGAATTCGCGGCCGCCGGGCGGGGCGCGCGGTACAGGACGGCGACGACGACGGCCGTGACGGCGAGCGCGGCGGACGCGGTGAGGAACGCCGACTGGACGCCGTCGCTGAACGCCGTCCGCGCCTGCTCGGCGACCTGCGGGCCGAGCCGCGCCGCCAGCGCGAGGGACTCCTTCGCCTGCTCGGCGGCCGGGCCGGGCAGCCCCTGCGGGTCCAGGTTCGCGCGGTAGGACGATTGCAGCAGGCTGCCGAGGACGGCGATGCCGAGCGCGCCGCCCAACTCGCGGGCCAGGTCGTTCACCGCCGACCCGACGCCCTGCTTCTCCGGCGGCAGCGCGTCGGTGACGGCCGCGGTCGCGGGCGTCATGGCGAGGCCCATGCCCGCGCCGAGCGGGATCAGCCCGGCGAGCAGCAGCCAGTAGGAGCTGTCCTCGTCCAGCAGGGAGAAGACCAGCATCGCGACGCTGACCAGCAGGAGGCCCGCCGTGATGACGCGGCGCGGGCCCAGCTTGGCGGCCAGCCTGGGCGCGATGCCGCGGGCGGTCGGCATCATCGCGAGCGCCATGGGCACCAGGCTGAGCGCCCCGACGAGCGCGCTGTCGCCCTTCACCAGCTGCAGGTACTGCAGGATGATGAAGACGAAGCCGAAGAAGGCGAAGAACTGCAGGGTGAGCGAGAACGCGCCGGTGGAGAACGCGCGGATGCGGAACAGCCGCGGGTCGAGCAGCGGGTGCGGCCGCTTCAGCTCCCAGACGGCGAACCCGGCGAGGAGGGCGAGCGACGCGGCGAGCCCGAGCAGGGTGCGGGCGCTGCCCCAGCCCGCGGTCGGCGCCTCGATGATCGAGTAGACGCCCGCGCCGAGCCCGGCGACGGTGATCGCGGCGCCGGTCAGGTCGAGCCTCGGGGCGTCCGGGTCGGCGGACTCGGGGACCACCGCGAGCGTCGCGACGAGCGCGACCACGGCGAGGACGACGTTCATCCAGAACACCGACCGCCACGACCACACCTCCAGCAGGCTGCCGGACACCAGCAGCCCGAAGATCGCGGAGGCGCCGGCCACGCCCGCCCAGGCGCCGACCGCCCGGGTGCGCTGCGCCGCCGGGAACGTGGACGTGATCGTCGACAGCGTCGCCGGCATCACCAGCGCGGCGCCGACGCCGAGCACGCCGCGCATCGCGATCAGCCAGCCCGGATCGCTGGCGAGCGCGGCGGCGGCCGACCCCGCGCCGAAGATCACCAGCCCGGCGGTCAGCGCGCGGCGGCGCCCGTACCGGTCGCCGACGGCGCCGCCGAGCAGCAGCAGCGCGGCGAAGACGAGCGCGTACGCGTCGATGATCCAGGCCAGCTCGGTGAGGCCCGCGCGGGTGTCGCGGGCGATGGACGGGACCGCCGTGTTGAGGGACGCGACGGCCGACACGACCGTGGCGAGGGAGAGCATCACGACCGGGAGCACCGCGCGGTGGACGGTGCCCGGACCCTCCGGAGCAGTGGGCTTCATGCCTCGAATGTCGCTCCCGGCCGGACTATATTTCAATCATGATGAATAAATCCGGGCCGGGGGCCGAGGCCGGGTCGGGCACCGGGCCGCGGGGCCGGCGGCGCGGCAGCCCCGACACCCGCGCGGCGATCCTCGCGGTGGCGCGGCGCCGCTTCCTCGCCGACGGCTACGGACCGGTCACGATGCGGTCCGTCGCCGCCGAGGCGGGCGTGGACGCCGCGCTGATCAGCTACTTCTTCGGCTCGAAGAAGGGACTGTTCGGCGCGGTGCTGGGCCTGGTCGCCAACCCGCCCGAGGTGCTCGCCGGCGCGCTGCCGGGCGACCCGGCCACGCTGCCCGAACGCGTCCTGCGGGCGCTGCTGGCCGCGTGGGACGACCCGGCGGGCGGCGCGCGGCTGGCGCTGCTCGTGCGGGCCGCGGTGCAGGACCCCGAGATCGCCCGGCTGCTGCGCGACCTCCTCGAACGGGAGATCATCGGCCGCATCGCCGAGCATGCGGGAGGCCCCGGGGCGACCGCGCGGGCCGGGGCGTTCGGCACCCAGCTCGCCGGGCTCATCTTCGCCCGCTACATCATCGGCGTGGAACCCGTCGCGTCGATGACGCACGATGAATTAATCCGGCACCTCGCGCCGGGGCTCCGCGCCGTCCTGTACCGGGCGCCGGGCCCGCGCGCCCGGTAAGGGACAGGACGCCGCCGCGGTTCCGGACAGGACGTCCGGCGAAGGGCCGGCGATTGTTGCGCGCGGGCCCTCGGCAGGGCGGGGACGGGCGGCCTAGGCTGGTCGCGTCCGTCCGGCACAGTCGGTGACATCATGATCACGAAATCGGCGGGACCGCCGTGAGCCACGACTTCACTCATCGCGTGCTGCCCTACGACAGGGTGGACGACTTCCTCGGCGGCGCCGTGCCGTTCCTGCGCGACGGCGTCGACGCGGGCGACCGCGTCCTCGCCGTGTGCGGCCCCGCACGGGAGGCGCTGCTGCGCGACGCCCTCGGCGGCGCCGCCGGCGCGGTGCGGTTCACCGACGCCGCCGCCTGGTACGGCCACCCCTCCCGCACCCTCGCCGACTGCCTGGCCGACGCCGACGAGTGCGTCCGGCAGGGCCGCCGGCTGCGCCTGCTCGGCGAGCCGGCGTGGGCGTCCCGGTCGCCGCTGGAGGTCGTCGAATGGCAGCGGGCCGAGGCGCTGCTGAACGTCGCGTTCCGGGGCACCGGCGCGGCCGTCCTGTGCTCGTACGCGACCTCGCTGCCCGCCGCCGTCGTCGCGGCGGGCCGCAAGACCCACCCCGAGACCGTGCGCGGCACCCGGGCCGTCGCCAACCCCGGCTTCGTCGACCCGTGGACGTTCTGCGCCCGCTGCGACGCCGAGCCGCTGCCCCCGCCGCCGCCCGGCGCCGCCGCGCTGCCGCTCGACGAACGCGCCGACCTGTACTGGCTGCGCGCCTGGGTCGCCGACTGCGCCCGGCGGACGCCGCTGCCCGAGGAGGGCCTGCAGCGCCTGCTGGTCGCGGCCACCGAGGTCGTCACCAACGCGCTCCGGCACGGCGAGCCGCCCGTCGCGCTGCGGATGTGGACGGACGCCCCGGACGGCGTCCCGTCCCTCGTCTGCGAGGTCACCGACGGGGGGCGGTGGCCGCCCGGCACCGGCTACGGGCTGCTCCCGCCGCGCCCGCCGGACGGCGCCTCGTCCGGCGGACGGTTCGGGCTGTGGGCCGTGCGGCTGCTGTGCAGCACCGTCCAGATCCGGACGGGCGGGACGGGCGGCAAGGGCACCACCGTCCGGCTGCGGCTCGCCCTGCCCGGCCCCGACCGGGCCCGCATCGACGGAGGGTGAGGAAGTACACGCGTCGGGCTTCCAAAACCTCGCGGGCGGCGTACCCTGAACGAATCCGCCTAGAACCCGATGGGCAGGCCATGGAAGCACCCTGGTTCGCCAAGCGCCCCGTCAGCGCCGTCCGGCCCGGAGACCACGGCTGGCTGGCCTACAACAGTCCGGAGGAGCGCGACCGGGTCATCGGGCCCTTCGTCCGGGAGGGCCTGGAGACCGAAGAGAAGGTCGTGTACGTCACCGACCTCCCCGCCGAGCGCCTGCCCGGCCTCGGCCCCGGGATCGACCTCGACGAGTGCCTCAGATCGGGCCACCTGCGGGTCATCAGCCGGCTGGACGCCTGCCTCGACCGCAGCGGCGCCTTCGTCCCGGCCATGATGCTCGACACGATCGGGCGCGAGGTCGGCGAGGCGTTCGGCCAGGGGTTCCGCGCGGTCCGCATCACCACCGACTACAGCTGGCTGCTGCGGGAGCCCGGCACCGACCTCGGCCGGATGCTGGGCTGCGAGCACCGGGTCGACGACGCCGTCTCGCCGAGCACCATGGCGATGGCGATCTGCCAGATCGACCGGCGCGCGTGCCCGCCCGACCAGCTCATCGCACTCCGCGACACACACGAGGTCCTGGTGGAAGTGAACCCCGAATTCGACGACGGGATCCTGAAGATCGTGCGCACGTTCGAGCCGGCCGGCCTGCGGATCGAGGGCGAGCTGGACGCCGCCCGGCACACCGTGGTCGCCGAGACGCTCGCGCGGGTGGTCGCGCAGCGCGGCAGCGTCCACCTCGACCTGTCCCGGCTCGGCTTCATCGACCTCGGCGGGCTCAACCTGCTGGCGCGGCACGCCACCCGGCTGCCCGCCGAAGGCTCGCTCGTCCTCGACCATCTCCGGCCCAGCGTGCAGAGCGTCATCGACACGGTCGGCTGGCACCGGCTGCCGGGCCTCGCCCCCGGCGCGGAACTGGGCTTCCAGGAGAGGGGAGGCATGGCCTGATGGCACTGGAGCACAAGGCGTTCATGTACGCCGGCGCCGACGACTTCCTGTCGGTCGCGGCGCCGTTCCTGAGGTCCGGCCTCGAACGGGGCCAGACCGTCATCGCGGTGGCGTGCGAAACCAACCTGGCCGCGCTGCGCGACACGCTCGGCGAAGCGGGGATCCGCTACGTCGACTCCGCGACCTTCTACGAGCATCCCGTCCGTACCCTGCGCGACTACCAGCAGATCGTGAAGGACAGCGCCCCGCGCACGGTGTGCGCGCTCGCCGAACCGGTCTGGCAGGGGTGGGACGAGCGGCAGGTCCTGGAGTGGGTCCGGTACGAGTCCCTCATCAACGTCGTGTTCCGGGACTCCGAGGCCCGCGCGCTGTGCCCGTACGACACCGCGACGCTGCCGCCCCGCGTCCTCGCGGAGGCCCGGCGCACCCATCCGCTGCTCCTCGCCCCCGGCCACGACGGCGCGAACGACGAGTACATCGACCCGGTGACCTTCGGCTCCGGCTGCGACCGCGGGCTGCGCTTCGACCGTCCGGGCGACGCCGGCTACCTCCCCATCGACGGCGCCGACCTGCACTCCCTGCGCGGCTTCGTCGCCGAGCGGGCGCACCGGCACGGCCTCGCCGAGCAGCCCGCGCAGAACCTCGTCACCGCCGTGAACGAGGTCGCGGCGAACGCGCTGCAGCACGGCACCCCGCCGATCGGCCTCTGGACCTGGCAGGACGGCGCCGACCTCGTCTGCGAGGTCGGCGACCACGGGTTCTGGCGGCCCGGCCCGCTGACCGGCTTCATCCCACCGGACTCGGCCCTGCAGAGCGGCTTCGGCCTCTGGACCGTCCGCCTCCTGGTCGACCTCATGGAACTGCGCGCCGGCTGGGACGGCACCTTCGTCCGCCTCCGCAAGAGCCGCTAGCCCGAAGCGCCGGACGGCGCCGCCGTGGGAATGCTCGTGGGGATCGGCGGTGAATACTCCGGGGGACGCGACCAGGGCGGGCGTCGCGATGCCCGGCACCGGCACCGGCACCGGCACCGGCGCGACGGGCGTCGCGGGGCGGCGCCAGGGGCCGGGGGCGGCTCCCGGTCCCGCAACCCCGGCCAGACGAGGACTCTCGCGGGACGTCAGGAGCGGCCGGCCGCCGCCAGCGCGTCCGGGATGAGGGCGGCGAGATCGCGGAAGGCCTTGCCGCGGTGGCTGATCGCGTCCTTCTCGGCGGCGGACAGCTCCGCGGTCGTGCGGGTCTCCCCGTCCGGGACGAAGACCGGGTCGTAGCCGAAGCCGCCCGTGCCGCGCGGCTCGCGGATCACGGTGCCGCGCATGCGGCCCTCGACCGCGTGCTCGGGGCCGTCCGGGGTGCTGAGGACGGCGGCGCACACGAAGGCTCCGGCGCGGTCGGGGCCGGCGACGTCGGAGAGCTGGTCGAGGAGGAGCTGGAGGTTCGCGGCGTCGCGGTCGCCGGTGGCGGCGCCGAAGCGGCCCGACCAGCGGGCGGACAGCACGCCCGGCATGCCGTTCAGCGCGTCCACGCACAGGCCGGAGTCGTCGGCGACGGCGGGCAGGCCGGTGAACGCGGCGATCGCGCGGGCCTTCAGGAACGCGTTGCCCTCGAAGGTCAGCTCGGTCTCGGCGACGTCGGGCGCGCCCGGGAACTCGTCCAGGCCCACGACGTCGAGGCCGCCGAGGATGCGGCGGAGTTCGGCGACCTTGCCCTGGTTGTGGGTGGCGAGGACGATCCGTGTCATCGGCCGAGGGCCTCCTGCTGGAGGCGGGTGAGGTCGGCGCAGCCGCCGGCGGCGAGGTCGAGCAGCTCGTCCAGCTCGGCGCGGTCGAAGGGGGCGCCCTCGGCGGTGCCCTGCACCTCGACGAACCGGCCGTCGCCGGTGCAGACGACGTTCATGTCGGTGCCGGCGGCGGAGTCCTCCTCGTAGCAGAGGTCGAGGCGGGCCTCGCCGTCCACGACGCCGACGCTGACCGCCGACACCGTGGTGATCAGCGGGTCGCCCCTGAGCAGCTTGCGCTCCCCCATCCAGCCCACCGCGTCGGCGAGCGCGACGTACGCGCCGGTGATCGCGGCGGTGCGGGTGCCGCCGTCGGCCTGCAGCACGTCGCAGTCGAGCTGGACGGTGTTCTCGCCGAGCGCCTTGAGGTCGAGGCACGCCCGGATCGAGCGTCCGATGAGCCGGGAGATCTCGTGGGTGCGCCCGCCGACGCGGCCCTTGACGGCCTCGCGGTCGTTGCGGGTGTTGGTGGCGCGGGGCAGCATCGCGTACTCGGCGGTGACCCAGCCGAGGCCGCTGTCGCGGCGCCAGCGGGGCACCGAGGTCTGCACGGACGCCGCGCACAGCACGCGGGTCCGGCCGAACTCGACGAGCACCGAGCCCTCGGCGTGGTCGAGCCATCCGCGCTGGATCCGGACGGGGCGGAGCTGGTCTGAAGCGCGATCATCGGGGCGGGCCATGCGTCCAACCCTAGCGGCCGGGCACCGTGAGACCCGACTTACCCGCGGTTGACACCCGGCCCCCGATGGGGTGCTCTGGGACGAGACCTCCCCACGCTGATGGAGCGGCCGCGAGCATGCCAGTAGAGATCGAACGCAAATTCCTCCTCGGCAAAGCGCCCGACTGGTCGCACCCCGCGCTGCGCGACGCCGACGTGATCGACTACGAGCAGGTGTACCTGAAGGTCGAGGGGCCCGAGCAGGTCCGGATCCGCCGCGGTTCCCGGGCGGGCCGCACCGCCTACCATCTGGCCCGGCTGCACCGGCTGGCCGACGGCGTGCGCGAGGTCGAGGAACGCGAACTGGGCAGGGACGAGTACGAGACGCTCCGCCGCGACCGCGACACGCGCCGCGAGATCATCGCCAAGGTGCGGTACTGCTTCGACTGGCAGGGCCAGTTCTTCGAGCTGGACGATATCCACCGGCCCGCCACCCGCGCCTGCCACCTGCTGGAACTCCAGGTGGAGAGCCTGGAGCAGAGCTTCACCCTGCCGGACTTCCTCGTCATCGACCGCGAGGTCACCACGGACCGGGCCTTCTCCAACGCGATGATCGCGCTCGGCTGACACCGCGGCCTCGTCCCCCTGGAGGCTTCATGACCCGCGACGAGCTGTCGGCACGGCTCGCGGAGAGTCTCGGCCCGCCCGCCGCGCGCACCGGGGACCGGCTGCACGCCACGCTGCTGCCGTTCACCGCCCCGGTGGCCGCCCGCGACCTGCTGTGCGGGACGCTGCGGGACGAGCGGTGGCTCGACGCCGTGCAGGCCGGGTCCTACCGGCACCCGAACGGCTTCGACAAGATCGTCCTGATGGCGTCCTCCGGGTACCAGCTCCGCCTGCACGTCTGGCGCGAGAACGCGCCGGAGGGCGCGGTGGAGAACATCCACAACCACCGCTGGGACTTCTCGTCCGCGGTCGTCCTCGGCGGTTACCGGTTCCAGGAGTTCACCCCGGCGCCGGCCGGGCGCACCTTCCACGCCTACCGCTACGCGTCCGAGCGCGGCGCCGCCGCGTACTCGCTGGAGGCGCTCGGCAGGCGGAGCCTCGCCCGGTCCTTCGACGTGCATCTGTCGACGGGCACGTCCTACACGCTCACCGCCGACGTCCTGCACCGCGTGTCGAACCCGCCCGGGCGGCTCACCATGAGCCTGGTCCTCCAGGGGCCGCACCGCCCGGACGCCGCCGTTCTGGTCTTCGCGGAGGAGCGGCTGGCGTCCGACCGGCAGCTGGCCCGCGCCGGGTATTCGCGGTCGACCCTGCGGCTGCTGCTGGAGGCTCTCGTCGACGAGCTGGCGGCCCCGCCGCCGTCCTAGCCGGCCGGGCTAGGACGCGCCCAGCGGCGCCCTGGCGAAGCCCAGCAGTTCGTGCGCCAGGTCCGCGCTGCGCGCGGCGACGAACGACACCGGCCTGCCGTACATCGAGCCGTGCGCCGTGAGCGGGGCGCCCGAGAGGTCCAGGACGAGCCCGCCCGCCGCGCTGACCAGCAGCATCCCGCCTCCGACGTCGAGCAGCCCGCCCTCGTGGCAGATCATGCCGTCCAACTGCCCCGTCGAGATCAGCGCGAGGTCCAGCGCCGGCGCCCACATCGACAGGATCCGCTTGCACCTGCCGCCGAGTGTGTGCTGCATCCGCTCGGCCCAGACCCGTCCGGCGCTCGAGTAGTTCGTCACCAGCGAGACCGTGGACCGGCGCAGCGGGACAGGGGGTGGGGCGGGAGCGGGGGCGGGGACGGGCGCCTCCGCCGCGACGAACTCGCGGCCGAGCAGCGGATCGACGACGAGCGCCAGGACCGGGCGCTCCCACTGGAAGAGCGTGATCGCCACCGCGCAGTGGGCGACGCCGTAGCCGAAGTTGTTGGTCCCGTCCAGCGGGTCGACCACCCAGACGAACTCGGTGCCCGGCCATTCCCGGGCGGGCCCCTCCTCCGCGAGGATGCCGTGGCCGGGGAACTCCGCGCCGAGCGTGGCGACGATCCGCCGCTGCGCCTCGACGTCCGCCGGCAGCTGGACGTCGTGGTCCCCCCGGTAGCGCTTCTCCGCCGGGCAGCCGAACTGCGCCCGGAGGTGCTCCGCCGCGGCGCGCGCGGAGCCGAGCGCGATCGCCGCCTCACGTCCCCAGTCGCTCGTCCGGAACCGTTCGCCCTCGGACACGATCACCCATCCCCTGTACGCCGTTCGGTGCGTCTGCTCCGCCAGACCCGATACTCCTCCCCGACGACGTTCGGCGCCACGGCCACGAGCAGCGTGACCGCGAGTGTCGCGAGCCATGCCCACGCCCGGTCGGCCTTCGAAGAGGTCAGCAGGTCGTCGAAGACGTCCAGCCGGTCCAGCGTGATGAGCGCCACGACGACGGTCAGCGCCGACAGCCACGCCGTCTGCGCCGCGCTCCGCCGGTTCCGGGCGGGCGCCCGGCCCGGCCCGGTCAACGCCCCTTCCGCGCAGCTCTCCAGGGCGGCGCGCTCCATGGACCGGTACGACTCCATGACGGCCGGCTCGACGTCGCGCCCCGCGGTGTCCATGACCGAGCGGAGTGCGTAGAGCGCGTCGTGCGTCGCCCACATGACCCGCGAGCCGGGGGTCAGCGAGCACCGCCAGGCGCCCTCGGGGTCCTGCAGCCGGAGGAGCTTGTCCGTCCCGGTGAGGAGGACGGGATCGCTGAGGTCCGCGCCGGCCGCCGCAAGCGCCGCCAGCGCCCAGGGCGTGGCGAAGTGCCGGAAGTCCAGCCGGGCGGACGTCCGCGGATCGATCAGCGAGTTGTGCGCCGTGCCCTCCCACGGCTCGTCCTTGCCCGGCTCGAACGACGCGCGCAGGTAGGCGACCGCCCGCTGGACGGCCGGGTCGTTCCGCGCGACGCCGGCGGTGAGGAGCGCGACGACCGTGTAGGCGGTGTAGGCGGCCGACGACTGCTGCGTGCGGCCGGCGGCCGGCGGCACCGCGCCCCAGCCGCCGTCATCGTGCTGCGCGGCCCGCAGCCAGGCGACGCCCTTCGCCGCGTCGCTGCGCCCGAAGCGGGCGAGCACGCGGACGGCGCACGTGGTCGGGAACACCTGGAGGTCGGGCGCGCCGCCGTCCACCGGCGCCGCCGACGGCCACCCGCCGTCCTGCTGGAGTGCCCCGAGCCAGCCGAGGCCCGCGGCGACGACCGTGTCGGACTCGGATCTCCCGATGCTGTGCAGGGCCCACAGGACGGCGCAGGTGCTCTCGGTGATGGACCGGTCGGAGTGGGAGCCGATGAGGGATTTGCGGACCTGCCATCCGCCGTCGGCGTTCTGCATGCCCTCCAGGGACTGCACCGGCTTGCTCAGCTGGTCGCCGGTGACGCCGGCGTGGACGTGCGCGAGGATTCCCTCGGCGGTGGAGAGCAGCCCGAGGGAATGCCCGTCCATGTACAGGTTCCAGCCCCAGCGGCCGTCCTCGATCGAGCGGTGGTTCTCCAGGTAGAGCAGCGACTTGTCGACGGCCTCCCGCATCCGCCGCGGCAGTTCCCGCGCGACGATGGACGCGCGATACCAGCTGAGCGCGGTCGTGAACAGCTCGGCGCGCTCGACGTCGCCGCTGCGGGCGGCGAGATCGGCCATCGAGAGGATGCGGCTCCGCGTGCCCGCGCCCGCGAACTCCTGCGGGCCGCGCGCCACCGCGCAGACCGTCAGGCGCGGGGGGCGCGCTCCCGGTTCGGCTCTGAGCAGCCCGAGGTAGTCGACGTCGAGGCCGAACCGGTCCCGCGCGGCCCGCTCGATCAGCGGCCCGAGTCCCGCCCCGCCGGCGTCGCCGCGGGCGGCCCGGTCCACCGGCAGCCGAAGCGGCGTGATGGCCGCGCCGTCCGCCCGGACGACGAAACCGTCCCTGCTCTCGGCGTAGAGGACCAGTTCCAGAGACGTGCCCCGGTCCGTCGGACGCCTGGACCGATCCTCTGTGCGGTATGCCCCGTCCTCCACGCCCACTCCCGCGCTCCGGCCCGCGCGCACGAAGGGCGTGCGCCTGACTTGTCCGCAGTCATGCTTTCACGCGACGAAATACCGGACTGCGTGATCCTGCACAGTCAGGGCAAATGGTCAGAGGTCGTAGACGGCGCCGACCTCGGCGAGTTCGATGGGGCCGCGGAAGCCGCTGCCCTTCGCCTCGGCGAGCGTCTGGGATGGGTCGTTCCAAGGCAGCAGATGGGTGAGGACGAGCCGGCCGACCTCCGCACGCTCCGCGTGCTCGCCCGCCTCGCGGCCCGTCAGGTGCATGTCCGGCGGCAGTTCGGGCCGGTCGGCGAACGCCGCCTCGCACAGGAACAGGTCGGAGCCCCTGGCCAGCCGCACCAGGGCGTCGCTGTGCCCGGTGTCGCCGGAATAGGTGAGGACGCCGCCGCCGTGCTCGACGCGCAGCGCGTACGCCTCGACCGGGTGGTTCACCAACGTCGTGGTCACCGTGAACGGGCCGATGCTCATCGGCCCCGGCTCCAGCGTCCGGAAGTCGAAGGTGTCGGCCATCTCCGGATTCGGGGCCAGCTCGTACGCCTTGACCATGTGTTCGGCGGTGCCGTGGGGGCCGTACACCGGGATGCGGGGCGCCGGCCCCCCGGGACAGTACGTCCGCGCGATCCAGTAGACCGTGAGGTCGAGGCAGTGGTCGGGATGGAGGTGCGAGATGCAGATGGCGTCGATGTCGAGCACGCCGTGGAAGCGCTGGAGGCTGCCGATCGCGCCGTTGCCGATGTCGAGCAGCATGGAGAAGCCGTCCGCCTCGACCAGATAGCTGGACGCGGGGCTGTCCGGCCCTGGAAAGCTGCCGGCGCAGCCGATCACTGTGACCCGCACGCTCACTCCTCCTCTTTGAATCCCCGAGGAATCAGGTGGTCAATGCTTTGTCCGACACGACCTCGGCCGGCGTGGTCTCCACCGCGCCGATCTCCGGGCCGAGGAAGCGGCGGCCCAGCTCGGCGAACACGGCGGGGTCCCCGGTGGCGCGGAACCGGTGCCGCGGCCGGGGCGTCGCCTCGGCGCGGGCCAGCCCCCGATCGTGCAGCACTCGGTACATGTCCTTGGCGGTCTCGTCGGCACTTGACACCAGTGTGACCCCGTCTCCCACGACATACGAGATGACGCCCGTCAAAAGGGGGTAGTGGGTGCAGCCGAGGATGAGGGTGTCGCAGCCGGCGTCCACGATCGGGCGCAGGTAGCGGCGGGCCTCGTCCAGCAGGTCCGCGCCCGCCGTCACGCCCGCCTCGACGAACTCGACGAAGCGCGGGCAGGCGGCGCTGACGAGTTCGATGTGCGGGGCCGCGGCGAACGCGTCCTCGTAGGCGCGGCTGGTCACGGTCGCCTGCGTGGCGATCAGCCCGACCCGCCCGTTGGACGTGGCGCGGGCGGCCCGCCGGGTGGCGGGGTTGATGACCTCGACGACGGGGACGTCGTAGCGTTCGCGGGCGTCGCGCAGCATCGCCGAGCTGGCGCTGTTGCAGGCGATCACCAGCATCTTCACGCCCTCGTCGACGAGCCGGTCCAGCATGTCGAGGGCGAAGGCGCGGACCTCGGCGATCGGACGCGGCCCGTACGGCTGGCGGGCGGAGTCGCCGAGGTAGACGATCGGCTCGTTCGGGAGCTGGTCGAGGATGGCGCGGGCCACCGTCAGCCCACCGAATCCGCTGTCGAAGATCCCGATGGGAGCGTCTGGGAGGCCGTCCCCCCGGGATGGATCTGACATGGTGCACAAGGCTAAGCGACAGGGCCCCGCGCGGGCGCGTCATGCGTCGGACATCACACCGTAACGCGCCGGAAAATCGGCCTGGTCACACGCCCGGCGCGCGATCCTCTAGTCCGGTGTCAAGAAACGCCGAGGTTCTTCTGGGGGTGTGGGGGTCATCCCCCACAATGAGGCGCCGAGGTTCTTTTGGGGGTGTGGGGGTCATCCCCCACAATGAGGCGCCGAGGTTCTTTTGGGGGTGTGGGGGTCATCCCCCACAATGAGGCGCCGAGGTTCTTTTGGGGGTGTGGGGGTCATCCCCCACCATGAGACGCCGAGGTTCTTTTGGGGCGTTCAGCGGGTGAGGGGGACTCGGGCTATCTGGCGGCTCTGGGCGACGAGCCGGCCGGTGGTGTCCCACACCTCGACCTCCTCGTCGAACCAGCCGTCCGAGAGGAGCCGCCCGGTGCCGTGGACGGCGAGCCAGCCGGGCGCGGGGAGGGCCCGCAGGTGCCAGGTCAGCTCGACGGTGGGCGCCCAGCCCTGCGCGCCGAGGTTCAGCGCGACGGGCGGCAGCGCGTCCACGGCGAGGGCGAGGGAGTAGGCGTCGATCGCGTAGCCGTCGGCGTGCCGGAACCAGGCGCGGATCTCGGGGCTGCCGCTCGGCTGCCCGTCGAGCCAGCCCATCGTGGTGCGGTCGAAGCGCATGTCGACCGTTTCGGCGAAGCCGCCGCCGCCCGTCGGCGGCCGGAAGTCGGTGCACTCCGCCAGCGGCGGGACGGGGACGGGCGGCTCCGCCCCGGCGTAGGCGGGCTCGGCGGCGGCGTCGAGCGTGCCGGTGGTGATCAGCGCGTCCACGACGGTCCGGCCGTCCTGGACGAGGGAGACGAGCGCCGAGGCGGCCGTGCGGCCCTCCTTGCGGGGCTCGACGATCACCTGGGCGGGGCCGGCCTTGGCGACGCGGTGGAAGTTGGTCGCGGTCGAGATCGGGTGCGCGTGCGGGGACGCGTCCACGGCGGCGCGGCCGAGCACGGCCATCGTGTAGCCGCCGTTGATCGCCTCGCCGATCGCGTAGCCCGCGTCCAGGACGGCCTCGTACCGCCCCTCGCCGACCCGCTCGACGGCGGTCGCCTCGCCGAACCCGCTCATCCGCACACTCCCACGTCGCCGACGTCCCCGGTTCTAGAATCACGTTCGAGAACAAACTCTACCGCGCCGGGCAGAACGCACCACCGCCCGCGCCGCCCCCTCGTTGACCTGCGGCGTGTTGTTGTTATGACGGGCCGGATAACAACAACACGCCGCAGGTCAACGCGGTGCGGGAGAGCGTCAGGCCCAGAGCTGGCCTTCGAGGCGGGCCTCGGCCTCCTCCAGCGTGCCGCCGTAGGCGCCGGTGGACAGGTACTTCCAGCCGCCGTCCGCGACGACGAACGCGATGTCGGCGCGCTCGCCGGCCTTCACCGCCTTCTTCGCCATGCCGATCGCCGCGTGCAGCGCGCCGCCGGTCGAGATGCCCGCGAAGATGCCCTCCTGCTCCAGCAGCTCGCGGGTGCGGCGCAGCGCGTCCCCCGAGGTGACGGAGAACCGGGTGGTCAGCACCGTGTCGTCGTACAGCTCGGGGATGAAGCCCTCGTCGATGTTGCGCAGCCCGTACACGAGGTCGCCGTACCGGGGCTCCGCCGCGACGATCTTCACGTCCGGCACCCGCTCGCGCAGGAACCGGCCGACGCCCATCAGCGTGCCCGTGGTGCCGAGCCCGGCGACGAAGTGCGTGACCGTCGGCAGGTCCGCCAGGATCTCCGGGCCGGTCGTCTCGTAGTGCGCGAGCGCGTTGGCCTCGTTGCCGTACTGGTAGAGCATCACCCAGTCGGGGTGCTCGGCCGCCAGCCCCTTCGCCACCCGGACGGCCTCGTTCGAGCCGCCCGCCGCCGGCGACGAGATGATCTCCGCGCCCCACATCTCCAGCAGCTGGCGGCGCTCGGCGGAGGTGTTCTCCGGCATCACGCACACCATCCGGTAGCCGCGCAGCTTGGCGACCATCGCGAGGGAGATGCCGGTGTTGCCGGACGTCGGCTCCAGGATCGTGCAGCCGGGCGTCAGCAGCCCCTCCTTCTCCGCCTTCTCGATCATGTAGAAGGCGGGACGGTCCTTCACCGAGCCGGTGGGGTTGCGGTCCTCCAGCTTGGCCCAGATCCGGACGTCCTCGCTCGGCGACAGCCGCGGCAGGCCGACCAGCGGCGTGCGGCCGAGCGAGTCCAGTAGCGAGTCGAATCGCATGCGATGCCCGTCCGGCCCGGCTCAGCCGCCGGCCACGGCGGGCAGGATGGTGACGTTGTCGCCGTCGGCGACCTGCGTCTCCAGCCCGGAGAGGAAGCGCACGTCCTCGTCGTTCAGGTAGACGTTGACGAACTTGCGCAGGCCCTTGTCGTCCACCAGCCGGTCGCGCAGACCGGCGTGGCGGGCGTCCAGGTCGGTGAACAGTTCGTCGAGCGTGCCGCCCTTGCCCTCGACGGCCTTCGCGCCGTCGGTCAGATTGCGCAGGATCGTCGGGATCCGGACCTCGATCGCCATCGCGGTGATCTCCTTCTACGTCGTACGGGTCTCCCCGCCCTCTGCGTCACAACCGGGCGGGCAGCGGGATGATTCCAGGCGTGATCAGCGCGTCAGCGACAGTCGTAGACGACCTCGGCGCGCGAGTGCCCGAACAGGAAGCTCTGCACGGGTGGCACGGCCGCGGACCCGGCACGGCGCCGAGCGCCGCCCGTCTCGTGCCCGCTCGTCCACATGTCGACCAGTTTACCGGCCGCGACCATCCCGATCCGCTCCGGTTCTAGGCGCTGTACGCGTCCACGACGGTGACCTCTTCTTCGGTCACTACACCGTCCACTATCCGGTAGGACCGGAACTCGGTGTCGTCGTCCTCGCGGGTCGACACCAGCACGTAGTGGGCGTTCGGCTCGGAGGCGTAGGAGATGTCCGTGCGGGACGGGTACGCCTCCGTCGCGGTGTGCGAGTGGTAGATCACCACCGGCTCCTCGTCCCGGTCGTCCATCTCCCGCCACACCTTCAACTGCTCATGGGAGTCGAACCGGTAGAAGGTCGGGGACCGCTCCGCGTTCTCCATCGCGACGTACCGGACGGGACGGTCCGAACCGATCCGGCCGGCGATGACGCCGCACGCCTCGTCCGGGTGGTCGGCGCGAGCGTGCGCGATGATCTTCTCCACGAGGGCGCGCTCGATCGTCAGCATGGCCCGAGCCTATGGCAACCGCCGCCGGCGCCCGCCGACCGCACCGGCTACCAGAGGACGCGGACGAGGTTCTCCTGGAGCATCGTCAGCCAGTCGTAGGCCGCGAACAGCGGGGCGCGGGGGTCGCGGGGGTCCATGGCCTCGGCCTCCTCGTACCACTCCTCGGTGATGTCGAGCCGGGTGCCGAGCGCCAGCCGGACGTCGTTCAGCGCCCGCAGCCACGCCTGCGCCTGCTTCTCGTCCAGGACGGCGTCGGTGCCGCGCTCGCCCAGCGCGCCGAGGACCGTCCCCGCGGCCTCGCGCTTGCCGTCGCGCAGGCCCATCTCGGTGTAGCGGCGGAACTCCCCGGCGGCCTCGCCGTCGTCGCGGTAGGCGTCCGGGAACAGCCGCGCGAGGACGGGGTCGTCCGGCGTCACGGCGTTCTCGGAGATGCCCATCGCGGCCAGCTCGCCGTCCCCGCCGGGCGCGTCGCCGATCAGCGCGAGCAGCTGCTCCATCAGGGCGCGCAGCAGCGCGGTCTCCTCGGACTCCAGGCGCACCCGGATGCCCTCGGCCGTCTTCTCCATGTCGGTCATCGGCTCAGTCGTCCCGTTTCACGGTCGCCCACAGCCCGTAGGAGTGCAGGATCTCCACGTCCCGTTCCATCTCCTCGCGGGTGCCGTTGGCCACGACCGCGCGTCCCTTGTGGTGCACGTCGAGCATCAGCTTCTCGGCCTTGGTCTTCGGGTAGCCGAACACGGCCTGGAACACGTACGTGACGTACGACATCAGGTTGATCGGGTCGTTCCAGACGATCGCCAGCCAGGGCCGGTCGGCGCTCACGTCCTCCTCGGCCTCCGGCCTTTCCAGCTCGACCGGTGCGGGCGCCGTGCTCATGGCGCTCATCTGCCCGGACCGCCCCCTCTCTCTGCGCGCGCTGTCGGTCCGCCCACCGCACCCGATGCTATGCGCCGCTCCCCCGCCGGGTGCGCGGGCCCGCACCTCCATGGTGCCCACAGTCGGGCTTAAGGTTCCACTTGTGGACCATGGTGACGGCACCGCCCTGCTGACCGACCAGTACGAGCTGACCATGCTGCAGGCCGCGCTGCGCAGCGGGACCGCCGACCGCCGCGCGGTCTTCGAGGTGTTCGCGCGGAGCCTGCCCGCCGGGCGCCGCTACGGGGTCGTCGCGGGGACCGGGCGGCTGCTGGACGCGATCGAGGCGTTCCGCTTCGAGCCCGCCGAGCTGGACTTCCTCGCGTCCAACGGCATCGTCGACGAACCCACGGTGCGCTGGCTGGAGAAGTACCGCTTCACCGGGGACGTCCGGGGCTACGCCGAGGGCGACTGCTACTTCCCGGAATCGCCGATCCTGGTGGTCGAGGGGACGTTCGGCGAGGCCGTCCTGCTGGAGACGCTGGCGCTGTCGATCCTGAACCACGACTGCGCGATCGCGTCCGCCGCGTCCCGGATGGTGCAGGCCGCGCAGGGCCGCCCGATCATCGAGATGGGGTCGCGGCGCACCCACGAGCGCGCCGCCGTCGCCGCCGCCCGCGCCGCCTACATCGCCGGGTTCACCACCACGTCCAACCTGGAGGCGGGGCGGCTGTACGGCGTCCCGACCGCCGGGACGAGCGCGCACTCCTTCACCCTCCTGCACGACGGCGAGCGGCACGCGTTCGAGGCGCAGCTCGCCTCGCTCGGCGACGGGACCACGCTCCTCGTCGACACCTACGACGTCGAGCGGGCCGTCCGGACGGCGGTGGAGCTCGCCGGGCCGTCCCTCGGCGCCGTCCGGATCGACAGCGGCGACCTCGGCGTCGTGGCCCGCCTCGTCCGCGAGCAGCTCGACTCCCTCGGCGCGCACGACACCCGCATCGTGGTGACCGGCGATCTCGACGAGTTCGGCATCGCCGCCCTGGCCGCCGCCCCCGTCGACGGCTACGGCGTCGGGACGTCCCTGGTCACCGGCTCGGGCGCGCCCACCGCGTCGCTCGTCTACAAGCTCGTCGCCCGCTCCGACGGCCCCGGCGACGACGCCCCCATGCGGCCGGTCGCGAAGCGCTCGACGGGCAAGCCGAGCCGGGGCGGGCGCAAGGCGGCCGTCCGCCGCATCGACGCCCACGGCACCGCCTACGCCGAGACGATCTCCACCGGCGAACCGGCGCCGGGCCGCCGGGACCGCCTCCTGCACGTGCCCCTCGTCCGGAACGGAGACGTCGTCGGGCGCGAAACCCTCCAGTCGGCCAGGGAGCGCCACGCGCGGTCCGTCGCCGAGCTGCCCGCGACGGCGATCCAGCTCTCCAAGGGCGAGCCCGCCGTGCCCACCGAACTCGTCGAAGGCGGCCCACGCCCATAACGCCGTATCCGCACGGGCCTGGGGTACGGTCAAGGGTGATCCGGCGGGGCAACCGGGACAGGGAGCGATCGTGGGCAAGAAGGCTCTGATCATCGTTGACGTGCAGAACGACTTCTGCGAGGGCGGCTCGCTCGCCGTCGGCGGCGGCGCCGACGTGGCCACCGCCATCTCCGCGCACGTCGCCGGGCACCGGCCCGAGTACGCGCACATCGTCGCGACCCGCGACTTCCACCTCGACCCCGGCGCCCACTTCTCCGCCGAACCCGACTTCGTCGACACGTGGCCGCCGCACTGCGTGATCGGCACCCCCGGCGCCGACTTCCACCCCAACCTCGCCCTCGCCCCCATCGAGGCCGTCTTCAGCAAGGGCCGCGAGACGGCCGCCTACAGCGGCTTCGAGGGCTTCTCCGACGACGAGACCCCGCTCGCCGACTGGCTCGCCGCCCGCGGCGTCGACACCGTGGACATCACCGGCATCGCCACCGACCACTGCGTCCGCGCCACCGCCGTGGACGCCGTCCGCGCGGGCCTGCGCACGACCGTCCTGCTCGGCCTCACCGCCGGCGTCGGCAAGGCGACGGTCGACCGCGCCCTCGACGAACTGCGCGCGGAGGGCGTCGCCCTGACCGGCGCCCCGGTGGTGAGCGCCTGACCATGACGCCTCCCCCCAAGGTCATCGTCATCGCCGGCGTGTCCGGCAGCGGCAAGACCACCATCGGCACCCTGCTCGCCGAACGGCTCGGCTGGGACTACGCCGAGGCCGACTCGTTCCACTCCGAGGCCAACATCGCGAAGATGCGCGCCGGGCACCCGCTGACCGACGCCGACCGCCTCCCCTGGCTCCGCGCCATCTCCGCCTGGATCGCCGAGCGCCTCGCCACCGGACGTCCCGGCGTCGTCACCTGCTCCGCCCTCAAGCGCAGGTACCGCGACCTGCTGGCCGGCGGCAACCCCGAGGTCGCGATGGTCCTCCTGGACGGCGACCACGACCTCATCGAGGCCCGCATAAAAGCCCGCAAGGGCCACTACTTCAAGGCGTCCCTCCTCGACACCCAGTTCGCCGACCTGGAGCTCCCGTCCCCTGACGAGGACGTCCTCCTCGCCCCGGTCAACGTCAGCCCCGAGGAAACCGTCGTCTACATCCTCACGGCCCTGAGCCCGGACGCCGCCGCCCGCTGACTGGGCCCCCTTCCATCCGGGCTCGGGCGGCGGGCGCGGCGGCGATCTCGGCACTGCCCGCACGCCTGTGGCCGCGCGGCCCTCCTCGCCCGCCTTCGCTCGGGGCCGGGCGCGCCCGGCAGTAGACTCGTCCCCCCACCGAATCCAACCGACGGTGCCGCGGCGCCGCCGCCGCACGCCGCCGAGGAGGCCGGATGCCGGCAGATCCGCCCAGCTCACCCGCGCTCCGCGCGTCCGACGCGGACCGTGACCGGACCATCGAACTGCTGCGCGCCGCCGTCGCCGACGGCCGGCTCGATCCGGACGAGTTCAACGAGCGGCTGGACGCGGCGCTGGCCTCCCGCACCATCGACGCGCTGAGCCGGCTCACCGCCGATCTGGCCGCGGCGGCGTCACCGGCGCCGGCCGCCGAACTGGTCACCCTCAAGGAGCGGCACGGCTCGGTGCGCCGCGAAGGCCGGTGGACGCTGCCGCACCGGCTGGCGGTGCGCACCGCGTGGTGCGCGGTGATGCTGGACCTGACCAGCGCGGTCCGCACCGGGCCCGAACTGGTCGTCGACCTGCGGGTGAACGGCGGCAACGTGGAACTGGTCCTCGCGCCGGGCATGACGGTGGACGCGAACGATCTCTCCGTGCGGCACAGCGTGCTGGCGATCGACCGGAACGCGGGCGACGACACGCCGGAGACGCTGCACGTCCGCCTCGTGGGCAAGATGCGGCACGGCCTGCTCAGCGCCCACTGGCAGACTCGCGCTCCCGCAGGGTGATCCCGGCGACGAGGCCGCGGAACGGGTCGCCCGCCGCGGGGACCCGGGCGGCGTCCGCTTCACCGGCCAGGCACAGGGCCGCCAGGCGGATCGCGGTGACCTTGCCGGGCGTGACCGGCTCCCGCCCGGTGAGCACCGGGATCGCGGTCTCCTCCAGGCGGCTCGCTGCTCGCCCCGCCCACGCGCTCGGCGCCGTGCCGCCGAGCGCCCTGCGTCCGTCCCGGACGTTGCGGGACAGGTCGCCGGTGGCCGCCGCGTTGCCGCGATCGAGCCTGACGCGTGCCGCGTCGATCAGGACACCGGCGACCCTGCGGCGCCACTCGCGTTCCGGTTCGCCACTGAACAGGTAATGGCGCGCCTGGTAGTACAGGCCCCGTTTGAAGACGCGGTCGAGGGCGCGGTCGAGCAGCAGCGACCCGGTTCTTCCGGTGCCCAGGTCGGTGGGCAATCCACGAAAGGCGTCGCGGACGTTGCCCCGCTCTTCGTCCCATTCGGTGCCCAGCCTGCCGACCCTTTCCTTGTCGATGGAGATGTCGGGGTCGGTGGCCATCGAATATCTCGCGTATGCGGCGTCCTCGCTGGTGACGACCGAACTCAACCGGCTGGTCCCGGCGATCGCGGGGGTGAGGTCGCGGCCCGCGTCGTGGTCCGGGACGAGAGCGCGGGCCAGTTCCCGTGTGGCCGCTCCGGCCGCCTCGATCTCCTCCCCGCAGTCGGCGGCCATGTCCTTCGCCACCCAGAGAGAATGGTCTCCTGAATGGTGGCGGATGTTCCAGACCGCGCGCACCAGCAATATCCGCGCAAGGAGCGGCGCCGCCCGGTCGACGTCGGCTGCGATATGACCGGCGAGCGTCCTGCGGTCGATTCCGTCCGGTCGATCCATCGCAAGCTCCCGTCCGCTGGACGAACTCAAGCATTACCGACCGCAACACCTATGACAATGCGCGGGACGCCATCAGACGGCAGGGCCCCGGCCGACGGCGGCAGGGTCCCCGGCCGATGGCGCCTTCACGCCGATGCCAGTAAGTCTCCCCGGCGGCGCAGTTCCCGCTCGGTGACGGTCAGCGGGAAAAGGTCGTCATGCCGTTGACGGTCGCAGCCGCCCGCGACAGCGTCCCGTCGCCCTTTCCCCGTGAACCGGTCCGCGCTTACTCATTGGCGCTGCCGGTGCCGGTCGGGCCATGATCGCGCCATGGAACTCGACTGGCGCTATTTCCGCCGGGTGAAAGAAGAGCTGGACGACCTCCGCGACGACGCCGCCGGACGCCGGACGTACCTGGCCGGTCAGCGAGGGACGGCGGCCGCCCATCTGGCCGAGTTGGCGCCCCTGCGCACACGGGAGCCGATATCCCCCGGCGGATACACCGGCGACGACGAGCAACGGTGGCGGATCATGAAGCTGTACGCGCTGAGCCGCATCAGCGACCAGCTCATCGAACTGTTCTGCCCCGAAGGAGACCCGCCGCCCGGATTCGGCACCACCGGAGGACGTCCCGTCATCGAGGGCAGCCTCACCCACCGGCGGGGGCCAGGCGGAGACAAAGCCGCTCCCGGCCGGATCGGTTCCCGCAGGCTGGAGCCCGGCGGGCTGGCCGAATACACCGGCTTCTTCACCGGCATCGGACTGACGCCATTCGAGCACGCCGAGGCTTTCTCCCCGTTCCACCACGAGATCTTCGCCGTGATACAGGACCCCTCAGCGACGCGCGTGACCCTCGAAGAGGTGCTGTGGCCCGGATTCTGGTTCGGTGACCTGCTGTTCAGCCGCGCCGGAGTCCGAGTGCGGGCACCACGGCACCTGATCGACGCCGAAGTGGCCACGACCTCGACCCTGTATTTCGCCTACAGCCGCGAGCCGCGTCCGACCAGTGACCTGTCGCACGGCTGGGGATCCAACTCGCAATGGCGGACGAGATTCCACCGGTTCTACTCCGACAAGGACGGCCTGCATTTCAACTGGGACGGCGAAATGGACATCGGCGCGGACCCTCCGACACCCCCGGCCGACCGACTCGGCGACCCGGACCCGCTAGACGAGCGCCGGGAACTGCTGCTGCACCGCTGCTTCGTCCGCAGCGCGCCGCCGCACGACGAGGACGACCGGTTCCCTTTCAATGACCGCCTCAGCCTCGCCACCGCCGAATGGCCGCTGCGACCAGACTCGATCATCCCCGTCCCCCGGATCCACTGAGCGGTCACGGACCGCGGCGGTGTCGTGCCGTCGATGCGGCCGAGTTCGCCGCAGCCGTCGGCAGATGACGGCTGCGGCGAGAACCATGAACGCCTCGCGGCTCCGAGCCCGGCCGCATTCTCGCTCGCATGACGCCCTGCGCCACGCTGCCCCGAACCCGCGGACACGCCGCCCCGAACCCGCAGTCGCGCTGCCCCAGGCCCGCGGACACGCTGACCGCGGCCCCAGCGTCCGGCCGCGCGCGCTTCAGTCGCGGACGTAGTAGTGGCCGAGGACGCCGTCGAAGCGTCCGGTGGGCCTGCAGCACCGGCGGAAAGCGCCGCCCGGACCCGCAGGGGCAGGGGTCGTTGCCGCCGAGCTTCTCGATCAGTTCGGTGTCGGTGCCGACCGTCCGGTCGCCGCGCTTGACCTTGGTCTCGCTAGAGGGAACCCCCTGCGGCGCTTACTGGTCCGCTCAAAAGGACGCCTCGGTGTCGCGGTACATGACGATCTCCTTCGTTCGGGATCGGACGTCCACGACCCTAGGCCCGCCTTCCGCGCCGAGCCAGCGAATAAACGCTGACCACCGTCCGCAATGCAGCGCCTGCAACGCCTCGGCCGGGGGCTCCGAAAGTCGACGTGTCCCGGCCCCCGACGCGGGGTCCGGCGGTCACGAACCCGGCCGGGTGCGTTGACCTGCGGCGTGTTGTTGTTTTGGCGAGGCCGATAACAACAACACGCCGCAGGTCAACGCAGGGGCGGCCTGTTCGCGGTCACTCGCGCTCGCGGGGTCGGGTCGCCTCGATGAGGCGGTCGCCGAGCGCACGGATGTGGTGGCGGAGTTCGGGCGGCTCGTCCACGTGGAACGGGACGCCGAGCTGTCCGACCCACATGGCGAGTTCGTCCAGCGAGTTGGACCCCGTGGTGAGGACGCACACGTCGTCGCCCACCGGGTCGACGACCGCCATGGTCGGTGGCATCCGGGCGGCGATGGCGTCCGCCGGGGCCTGCACCGTGAACCGGCCCCGGTAGCGGTACGGGGCCGCGGAGATCCGCTCGGAGATGTAGCGGACGAGGTCGCCGCTGGGCGGTTCGCGGGGCGTGAAGCGCGGCCCGTTGGGGGTGCGCAGGCGCAGCCGGTCGACGCGGAACGTCCGCCAGTCGTCCCGTCCGGGATCCCATGCCACGAGGTACCAGCGGCGGCCCGAGTTCACCAGCCGGTACGGCTCGGCGGTGCGGCGCTGCGCGGTGCCGTCGTGGGACCGGTAGTCGAACCGCAGGCTCTCCCGGTCGCGGACGGCCGCGGCGATCGCGGTGAGCACGGACGGGTCCACGCCCGCGGCGGCGCCCGTCAGCGGGACGGTGATCGACCGCAGCGCGCCGACCCTGCTGCGGAGCCGGGCCGGGAGGACCCGTTCGAGCTTGGCGAGGGCGCGGACGGACGTCTCCTGGATGCCCGCCACATCCGAGACGGCGGCGGTGCCCAGCCCGATGGCGACCGCGACCGCCTCGTCGTCGTCGAGCAGCAGCGGCGGGAGCCCGCTGCCGGCGCCGAGCCGGTAGCCGGGTGCGCCCGCGGTGGCGTGCACGGCGTATCCGAGTTCGCGCAGCCGATCGACGTCGCGGCGGATCGTGCGGGACGAGACTCCGAGCCGTTCGGCCAGCTCGGTGCCGGGCCAGTCCCTGGGGGTCTGCAGCAGCGACAGCAGCCGCAGCAGTCGTGCCGACGTTTCCAGCATGCCGGTCATCCTAGGACAGAAACCGTCCTAACCCCGATCTACCGTGGACGACATGAGCAACGACGACACGCGAATCCACCGCTTCGAGATCGACGTCCCGCAGGCGCAGTTGGACGACCTGCACAGCCGGCTGTCGGCGACCCGGTGGCCGGACGAGCTGCCCGGCGTCGGCTGGTCCTACGGGGTGCCCGCCGGATATGCGAAGAAGCTGGCCGAGCACTGGCGGACCGGGTTCGACTGGCGGGCCGCCGAGGCGCGGCTGAACGCCTTTCCGCAGTACACCACGCGGATCGACGGGCAGAACGTCCATTTCCTGCATGTCCGCTCTCCCGAGCCCGGCGCGCTGCCCCTGATCGTCACGCACGGCTGGCCCGGCTCCGTCGCGGAGTTCCTGGAGATCATCGGCCCGCTCACCGACCCGGTCGCGCACGGCGGCGACGCGTCCGACGCGTTCCACCTCGTCGTCCCGTCCATCCCCGGGTTCGGCTTCTCCGGGCCCACCACCGAGACCGGCTGGGACCTGGAGCGGGTCGCGCGGTGCTGGGCGACCCTGATGGACCGCCTCGGCTACGAGCGCTACGGCGCCCAGGGCGGCGACAGCGGATCGGTCATCTCGCCGATGCTCGGCCGCGCCGCCCCCGGCAGCGTCGCGGGCGTGCACGTGAACGGCGCGCTGGGTTTCCCGACGGGCGACCCGGCCGAGTTCGAGGGACTGACCTCTGCCGAACTCGCCCGGCTCGGCCAGTACCAGGACCAGGACAGGGCCGGTTACGCGATCATCCAGGCGACCCGGCCGCAGACCCTAGCGTTCGGGCTGCACGACTCCCCCGCGGCACAGCTGGCGTGGATCGCGGAGAAATTCAAAGAATGGACCGACCCGGCCCGCGAACTCCCCGAGGACGCGGTGGACCTCGACCAGTTGCTCACCAACATCAGCATCTACTGGTTCACCCAGACCGCCGCCTCGGCCGCGCGCCTCTACAAGGAGGGCCAGAAGGGCTGGGGCGCGGTGACCGAATACTCGTCCGTCCCGCACGGCGTCGCCGTCTTCCCCGGTGACGCCGGCGTCCGCCGCATCGCGGAACGCGAACACAACGTAGTGCACTGGTCAGAACACGACCGCGGCGGCCACTTCGCAGCCATGGAAGCCCCCGACCTGCTCGTCAACGACATCCAGACCTTCTTCCGCCCACTCCGCTGACCCAGGGCGTCAACGCGCGCCGGTACGAGACTTCTCACTCGTCCTGGCGACGCGCACGATCTCCGTATTCCAGATGGGGCGCAACCGAGAAGTGCAGCCAGGAGGGGCCAGTGGGTGAGGGACGCCCTCTCCGTGGGGGGAGGGCGTCCCGTGCTTGCTAGGCGTTCTTGAGGGCCTGGGTCAGGGCGTGGAGGGATTGGGGGGTGAGGAGCAGCTTGGGGCCCTCGGGGTCCTTGCTGTCACGGATCGCGACAGTGTCGGCGATGCGCGCGAGCTCGACGCAGTTGCCGCCGTTGTTGGAGCTACGGGACGCCTTGCGCCACGTGACGGTGCTCAGGTCCATTTCTCCTTTGCCACCTTTGCTATCAGGTCGAGGGACTGGTCCAGGGGGTACGCGACGGATTGAATGGACGCGAACAGCTCGGTGAGCCGTTTGATTTCCATGCGATCGGTGGTCGTGTCGCCGCTGAACGCGTTGTCTTTGTAGCCTACCTCGCTTCCGTCCGGAAGGGTTCCGATGGCGAAGGCGCCGCCTATGCCCTCGTGCAGGCTGAGCGGCGCGATTTGGATGCGGACCTGGCGGGAGGAGATCGCCAGAAGGTGCTGGAGTTGGTCGTGCATCACCACGGGGTCTATCGCGCCGCGGTACAGCACGCTTTCGTCCAGCACGTACATCAGGTGGGGTGGCGTGTTGCCGGCCAGGATGTCCTGGCGCGCCAGGCGGGCCTCGACGGCGGCCTCGTCGTTGTCGAGTAGGTGGGCGGCGTAGGCGGGGGTCTGGAGGAGGCCGGGGATGACCAGAGGCTCGTAGCCTCGGATCGCGTCGAACTTCGGTTCCTGGATGGCCCAGTCGGCGAACCAGACCGGGACGGCGTTGGTGCCCTTGAAGAGGCCGTCCCACAGGTGGGTCAGCGCCTCGCGGGTGTCGAGGACGCGGTCGCCGTGGACGGCCAGGAGCCGGTCGGGACGGGATTCGCCGCGCTCCACGGTGCCGACGGTGCTCTTCGAGTACGGGGCGGTGTCTTGGATCCGCTCACAGAAGGCCGCGATGCTCAGCCCGGCGGCCTCGCGGTAACGCCGGAGCTCGGAGCCGAAGAGCGCGTTCGGCGACTCCCAGGGGCGTAGATCGTTCGGACGTTGTCCCACTTCCCTCTCCTTGAACTTGGACGGCCGGGGATGACCGGCCATGTGCGGCTGCGGCCATGGGGATGCACGGAGCTTGAGTACTCCCCGCACTTTTCCCACTCCATAGCGTGACACAGACGCGATGATTCAGCCACCGGATTTTGCAAGAGAACGCCGTTCTGGAGGCTGTTTATCGTGATCGATTCGAATCTGGTCGCGGAGGCGGGCGCAATCGTGCTCAATTCCTCCGCGCGCGCGCCGGAGACCGCTCGAAAGTGGCTTGCAGACGTATTCCGTCAGTACGCCCTAGGGGACGACTACATCGCACGTACGGTCGTCACTGAATTGGTGACAAACGTCCACCGGCACACCGACACACCACTCATCCCTGTGCGTCTTCTCCTGAAAGACGGTCACGCCATAGTGGAGGTGGAGGACTGCTCCAACGAACACCCTGTCGTCCAAGGCGAAGACGACACCGCGGAGTCCGGACGGGGTCTGCTCGTGCTGTCCCTGCTCGTCCAAGACTGGGGTGTCCGCTCCCTAGAGGGAGGTGGAAAAATTATGTGGGCCCGGTTGGGCGAGTGAGGGTTCCGCGTAGCCGGTTCGGTGTCTGGTGGGTGCGCCTTAGGCATCGGCAGCACACGGCCGAGCGGCATCTCGATGTCCTCGCCGACGAGTTGCGGCCGCGAGGCTGGGCGCAACTCAAAATGTACGCCGAGTCGCCGCCGGTGCTCTGGGTCTACCCAGAGGGGGCCGAGGACGCGGCGGTGAGCGTCGCGGCGGTACGGGTCCGCGGGCTGTGGGTCTTCCAGGTCTCGCGCTTGATCGAGTACCCGTGCGAGGCGGCCGCCCAGGTGGCCGGCGTCCTTGATGACGTCCTGCGGGACCGCACGGGGCGGCGACGAACCACGAGCGCGCGGTGACCTTCGCCGTCAGTGGCGGCGTTTGGCGGCCCAGTCTCGGATCTTGGCTATGCGGTCGCGGATCTCGGCGGCGCTCGCCTGGGGGACGGGCGGCCCGCCGCACGCGCGGCGCAGTTCGTTGTGGATGACGCCCTGGGGCTGGCCCGTGCGGTGGTTCCAGGCGTTGACCAGGCCGTTCAACTCGCGGCGGAGGGCGGCGATGTCCTCGGCGGCGGTGCGGTCGGCGCGGGGGTCGCCGGTCTTGCGCTTGCGCTCGCTGGCGATCTGGTCGGCCTGGCGCTTGCGGAGCAGGGCCGACACCTGGTCGGGCTCCAGGAGGCCGGGGATGCCCAGGTACTCCTCCTCCTCGGCGGAGCCGGGCTCGGCGTTCATGCCGAACTCGCCGCCGTCGTAGAGGACGCGGTCGAACGTCGCGGACGCCTCGACGGTCTCGAAGGGGAGTTCTTCGCCGACGTCGGGATTGTCTTGCTTGCGGTTGGCCTCGGCGAGGAGGTCGTCGTCCAGGCCGTCCTCGCGGACGGGACGGTCGAGGACGTGGTCGCGCTCCTCCTCCATCTCGGAGGCGTGGCCCATGAGAGTCGGGACGGAGGGCAGGAAGACCGAGGCCGTCTCGCCGCGCTTGCGGGCGCGGACGAAGCGGCCGATCGCCTGCGCGAAGAACAGCGGCGTGCTGGTCGAGGTCGCGTACACGCCCACGCACAGGCGCGGGATGTCGACGCCCTCGGACACCATGCGGACCGCCACCATCCAGCGGTCGTCGGTCTCCGCGAACGCCTTGATCTTCTTGGACGCCGTCGGGTCGTCCGACAGGACGATCGTGGCGCTCTGGCCGGTGACCGCCTTGAGCATCCCGGCGTAGGCGCGGGCGGTCTCGTGGTCGGTGGCGATGACCAGGCCGCCCGCGTCCGGGATGACGCGGCGCAGCTCGGTCAGGCGGCGGTCGGCCGCGGCGAGCACCTGCCGGATCCAGTCGCCCTTGGGGTCGAGCGCGGCGCGCCACGCCTGGGCGGTCTGGTCCTGGGTGAGGGGCTCGCCGAGGGTGGCGGTGATCTCGTCGCCCGCGCGGGTGCGCCAGCGCATCTCGCCCGCGTACGCCAGGAAGATCACCGGACGGACGACGCCGTCGGCGAGGGCCGGGCCGTACCCGTAGGTGTAGTCGGCCCGGCTGCGGCGGACGCCGTCCGGCCCCTCCTCGTACTGGACGAACGGGATCGGGTTGATGTCGGTGCGGAACGGCGTGCCGGACAGGCCCACCCGGCGGGCCGCGGGCTCGAACGCCTCGCGCACCGCGTCGCCCCAGGACAGGCCGTCGCCCGTGTGGTGCACCTCGTCGAAGATGACGAGGGTCTTGCGGTCCTCGGTGCGGTTGCGGTGCAGCGCGGGCCGCGCCGCGACCGTCGCGTAGGTGACGGCGATGCCGTGGAAGTCCTTGCCGACGGGGCCCTGCCCGTTCTGGTACTCCGGGTCGATCCTGATGCCGACGCGGGCCGCCGACTCGGCCCACTGCCGCTTCAGGTGCTCGGTCGGGCAGATGATCGTGATCGCCGCGATGATGCGGCGCTCCATCAGCTCGCGGGCGAGGCGGAGCGCGAACGTCGTCTTGCCGGCGCCGGGCGTCGCGACGGCGAGGAAGTCGCGCGGGCCGGGCTCGGAGCCGTCCGTACCGAAGTACGCCTCCAGCGCCTGCTGCTGCCAGGCGCGCAGGGACGACGCCGTCCCCCAAGCGGCACGCTCGGGGAACGCGGGGGGCATGCTCGATGCGGCAAAGGTGCTCACGGAAGCCTCCTGAGGATGTCCGGCCCTTCATGTTGAGAAGGAACCCGGACTCCGCACATACCGGACCATCCGGAATGAACGGATCGGCGGCGACTTCCACGAACAGCTAGCTGCCTACAAGCAGGCCCCATACGTGAGTAAGCTCTTTCCTCGTGAGGACGGCATACAAGTGCCGGGCATACCCGGACCCCGAACAGGCGGCGGCACTGAACCGCACATTCGGCTGTGTGCGCAAGGTTTGGAATGAAATTCTGGACTGGCGCACCAAGCGTTTTCACGCCGAAGGCAGCAGGACATCCTACGCCGATTCGGACCGATATCTGACGCGTTTGAAGCGGAGCGAGGAACTGTCCTTCCTCAACGAGGTGTCGTCGGTGCCGTTGCAGCAGACGCTCCGACACCAGTCGACCGCATTTGCCAACTTCTTCGCCAAGCGCGCCCGCTACCCCCGCTTCAAATCTCGCAACGGCAGGCAGTCGGCTGCCTACACCCGCTCGGCGTTCCGCATGCGCGAAGGCGAACTGCATCTGGCGAAGATGGCCGGGCCGCTGCGATATGTATGGTCGTGGCCTGACGTGGACCGGGCGACGATCGATCCCACCACCGTGACGGTGAGCCGAGAGCCGGACGGCATGTGGTACGTGTCCTTCGCCGTCGATATCGACGCACCAGAGCCTCTGCCCCCCACCAACGATCAGGTCGGCATCGACCTTGGCATCATCGACCTTGCGGTGACCTCCGACGGTGACCGGATCGCCAATCCTCGGCACATGGAGCGCAAGCAGCGCAACCTCGCCCGCTACCAGCGGCGCATGGGGCGAAAATGCAAAGGCAGCGCGAACCGCAGGAAAGCGGCCCACAAGGTGGCGGTCGCCCACGGGAAGGTGCGCCGGGCCCACCGGGACTATCTGCACAAGACCACCACGGCTCTGGTGCGCCGCTACGACGTGATCGTCATCGAGGACCTCAACGTCTCGGGCATGGTCCGCAACCGCCGCCTCGCGCGAGCCATCTCTAGCTGCGGGTGGGGTGCCTTCCGCACCATGCTGGAGTGCAAGACGGCACGGTGGGGCAAACGACTCGTTGTCGTCAATCGCTGGTACCCCAGTTCCAAACTGTGCTCGGCGTGCGGGCATCTACTCGCCCGGCTTTCGCCGAAAACCCGGCGCTGGACATGCCCGGACTGCGGCACCCTGCACGACAGGGACACCAACGCCGCCAAGAACATATTGGCCGAAGGACTTTCGGTGTCGGCCTGTGGAGCTGATGTCAGACACTCCGGGACCTCTCGGGTGCAATCGGCGATGAAGCAGGAAGCCCCACGGCGTGAGCCGTAGGTGTCCCCTCACCAGAGGGGACAAGTCAAGGTCATTGAAGGCTACCGAGCCCCGCCGACAGTTCGGGCCGCGGCGGTCGCACGTGTGCGCGGATCCACACCGTGGCGGCCGTGCTCGCGGGACCGGTAGGCCGCCCAAGAAGCCCGGATGCGGCGGCCCTGACCTGCGGTGAAGGCGTTCATGCAGGCGTCGTGGGCGTAGTCCATGAAGTTGTGGACCGGATCGTCGCCGCGCTGCGGGCAGCTGTCGCGCGAGTACGGGCAGCCCTGCGCCGGCTCCGCCTCGTACGGGGTGTCGGCCACCCCGTCGCCCGGCGGGACGCAGCCGCCCTCGAAGGTGTGCAGCAGGCCGAGCCAGTGCCCGATCTCGTGGACGGCCGTGTACCCCCGGTCGAACGGCCCGGCCGACCCGCCCGGCAGGCTGCGGTAGTCGATGACGACGCCGTCCCTGCGCGGGTCGCCCCGGTACCACTGCGGGAACGTGGAGAAGCCCAGGACGTCCGACCCGACGGCGGCCGTGAAGACGTTCAGCGTGCCGGGCCCGCCCTTGCGCAGGCGCTTCTTCATCGGGCCCTCGTAGCGCTCGGGTTCGTGGAACCAGGCCCAGCTGTCCGCGCTGTCGAGGCCGGTCAGGCGGAACCGGACGCGGGTGTCGACGCCGCCCTTCCGGCCCCCGTACGCGGCGTTCAGGACGGAGATCTGCCGCTGGACGGCCCGCTTCGGCAGCCGCCCGCTCCGTCCGCTGTGGACGACGTGGAACCGCACCGGGACGACGAGGGGCCTGGCCCGGCGGCGGGCCGAGTCGAGGCGCTGCTCGTCGGACGTCCCGAACCGGTCGAGGAGCGTCCGGCGGAGGTCGGCGAGCATGCCGACGACCTGGTCGCGCCCGAGGTCGGCCCGGTCGCGCGGGCGCGCCGTCCGGGCGTTCGAGCGGTGCACGCACCCGCCGTCCCGCGCGGCGGCCGGGACGGCGCGCGGCCGCATCCGGTCACCCGCCGAAATCGGAACGGCGCACACCGTGACCATCAGTGCGCATAGCGAAACCCCGGCCAGCCGCCGCAAATCATCCCCCGTATGTCAGAGGCCCCCTGAGGCAGGGGGCCCGTGTGTCAGCAGGCCCGTGTCGTCACGAGCCGCAGGCCCCGCGGCACCCCCACCGCGGGACCCGGAAGCGCGCAGCACGAAACGGCGACGCGCCGGCCGCCGCGTCCCGGCGGCGGGTCACTCGCCCTTGTCGCCCTTGCCGCCCGACTGCATGGACTCGTAGATCTCCTTGCACTCCGGGCAGACCGGGTACTTCTTCGGGTCCCGGTTCGGCACCCAGACCTTGCCGCACAGCGCGATCACCGGCGTGCCGGTGACGGCGCTCTCGGTGATCTTCTGCTTCTTCACGTAGTGGGCGAACCGCTCGTGGTCGCCGTCACCGTGCGAGAGATCGGGCCGGACGTCCTGCTGGGTGTCGCTGTCAGGAAGGATCTTCGTACTCACGTCGTTCACCTTAGTTCAGCGTGGGGTCGTCGGGGAAAGTGGAGACGAACGCCAGATCGCCGCCCTGCCTGCGCAGAACGTCCTGCCACAGCCGGTCGGGGTCGCCGGCGAAGACGTCCCCCGCCTCGGCCGGCACCAGGTACCACGAGCCGCCCTCGATCTCGCCGCGCAGCTGCCCCGCCGACCAGCCCGCGTAGCCGGCGAACACGCGCAGCTGCAGCAGCTCGGCCGCCAGCAGCCCCGGCGGGGCCTCCAGGTCGACCACCCCGACCCGCGCGACCTCGGTGCCGCCGTCGAGGGCGCGCCAGCCGAGCGGCTCGTCCTCGCCGGGGAGGCGGGCCAGGGCGAGCGGATGCTCCAGCGCGACGGGGCCGCCCTGGAAGACCACGGCGGGCCCGGTGGCGAGTCCGGCCCAGGGCGGGAGGACGCGGTCCACCGGAACCTCGGTCGGCCGATTGAGGACAACTCCCAGTGTGCCGCCTCCGATGTCGTGCTCGACCAGCAGGACGACGCTCCTCCTGAAGTTCGGATCCTCCAGCTGAGGGGTCGCCACCAGCAGAAGCCCCACCCTGATGCCGTCTTCCATGGGTTCCATCATGCGTTGCGCGGTCCTCCGGCGGCACGTCTCCCCGCTCGTTAGCCTGTTACGCATTCCTATCGATGGGGATATCGGCACCACAAGGACCTAGGTTAAGAATGATCTAGGATCATCGGGCACCCGCTTGGTGCGCGCCGGGAGGACAGCGATGCAGTTGCCCAGGGTCGTCATCGCCGCCGTGTTCATCGTCATCGGGGCGCTGATCGCGATCCCGGCCCTCCTCAAGTCGGACGGGCGGGCCGAACCGACCGCGGGCACGTCGTCCACGAGCCCGAGCCCGTCCGGCACGCCGCCGTCCGGATCGGCGACGCCCACCCGCTCCAAGACGCCGAAGGCGCCCGCGCAGCCGGTGACCGCGAGCATCGGATCGGTCTCCTGCCCGGAGCGCACCGTGCACGTCAAGATCCGCAACACCGGGACGCAGACCGAGGACTTCTCCGTCGAGCGGGACGACGGCGCCGCCGCGGTCCCCGGCCAGATCCGCCCGAACAACACCCGGACGCTCTCGATCGAGCTGCGCGAGGACCGCCGCACCGGCCTCACCGTCACCTGGGCGAACAAGCGCATCGAGGCGAAGACGGTGAAGGCGAACTGCAAGAAGGCGGGCGCCGGGGCGCCGACCGAGACGCCGCCGAGCAGCCTGCCGCACACCGGCCCGGACACCGTCCTGTGGGCGCGTGCCGCGACCGGCGTCGGCATCATCCTCACCGGCGTGATCATCTTCTGGTACGGCGGCATCTGGCCCCGCCGCCGCGAGCACATGTTCGCCGGCGACAAGGACTGACCCGCGCCCCGAGCGGAGGACGGCCCGCGGGCGCCCGTCCCCCGCGAGGACGCGTCAGGCCTCGGTGCGCGGACGGCCGCCGGCGGCCTCGCGGACCGCGCCGGCGACGCGGGTGGCCACGTCCGGGTGGAAGACGCTCGGCACGATGTAGTTGGGGCCGATCTCCTCCGGCGTGACGACCTCGGACAGCGCCGTGGCGGCGGCGGCCAGCATGTCGAGGGTGACGCCGTCGGCCTGGGCGTCCAGCAGGCCGCGGAAGACGCCGGGGAACGCCAGCACGTTGTTGATCTGGTTGGGGTAGTCGCTGCGGCCGGTGGCGACGACGGCGGCGTGCTCGCGGGCCTCGTCCGGCGACACCTCGGGCTCGGGGTTGGCGAGCGCGAACACGATCGCGCCGTCGTTCATCGTCCCGATGTCGTCGCCGGTCAGGATGCCGGGGGCCGAGACGCCGATGAACACGTCGGCGTCCTTGACCGCGCCGCGCAGGTCGCCCGCGTAGCCGGACGCGTTGGTGTGCTCGGCGATCCAGCGGAGCGAGTCGTCCAGGTCGTCGCGGCCCTTGTGGACGGCGCCGCGGTAGTCGCACACGACGAGGTCGCGGGCGCCCGCGTGCATCAGCAGTTTCAGGATCGCGGTCCCGGCGGCGCCCGCGCCCGCCATCGTGATGCGGACGGCGCCGATGTCCTTGCCGACGACCCGCAGCGCGTTCGTCAGCGCGGCGAGCACGCAGATCGCCGTGCCGTGCTGGTCGTCGTGGAAGACGGGGATGTCGAGCAGCTCGCGCAGCCGCCGCTCGACCTCGAAGCAGCGCGGCGCGGAGATGTCCTCCAGGTTGATGCCGCCGAACGCGGGCGCGATGATCTGGACGGTCCGGACGATCTCGTCGGTGTCCTGCGTGTCGAGGCAGATCGGCCACGCGTCGATCCCGGCGAACCGCTTGAACAGCGCCGCCTTGCCCTCCATGACGGGCAGCGCGGCCTCCGGGCCGATGTTGCCGAGGCCGAGGACCGCCGAGCCGTCGGTGACGACGGCGACGCTGTTGCGCTTTATGGTCAGCCGCCGGACGTCCTCGGGGTTGCGGGCGATGGCGAGCGAGACGCGGGCGACGCCCGGCGTGTAGGCCATCGACAGCTCGTCGCGGTTGCGCAGCGGCACCTTCGACTGCATCTCGATCTTGCCGCCGAGGTGCATCAGGAAGGTCCGGTCGCTGACCTTGTGGATCTTGACGGACTCGATGCCCTCCAACGCCCCCGCGATCGCCTCGGCGTGCTGGGTGTCGCGGGTGGCGATCGTCACGTCGATGCGCAGCGTCTCGTGGCCGGCGGTGTTGACGTCGAGGGCCGTGACGATGCCGCCGGCGTTCTCGACGACGTGGGTGATCTGGCTGACGGCCCTGCCGCCGGCCGGAACCTCCAGCCGGACGGTGATGGAGTAGGACACGCTCGGCACGCTCGCCACGACGGATGCTCCCTTATCGCTCCGGGTTGTTCTCCTCCCGCGCGCGCCGGCCGTGAGCCGCGGGCACGGGCGACCCCATGACGCCGGTCATGAGGTTGTGGAGCCGCGGATCGGCGGGGTCGACCCCGTTGAAGTGCATCACGTAGGCCGTCCGGGCACGGTCATCGGCATCGAGCATACGCTCAACATCGCAGCGGGGCGTCCCGATCGCCCCAGCTCGTCCCGCGTAGGCGGCGGTCAGAACAGGGCGGACTGCAGCGCGCGGCGGGCCCTGCCGACGCGCGGGTCGTCCGGCGGCAGCAGCTCGAACAGCGACAGCAGGTGCTTGCGCGCCGCGTCGCGGTCGTCGCCCGCGCTGCCGCGCACGGCGGCCAGCAGCCGGTCGAACGCCGCGTCGATGCGGCCGGACACCATCTCCACGTCGGCCGCGGCGATCTGCGCCTGGACGTCGCCGGGCTTGGCGTCGGCGTCCTCGACGGCGCCGTCGTCCAGCGCCCCGACGCGCAGGCTCAGCCCGACCAGCGCGAGGCCCTGCTTGGCCTGGGCGTCCCTCGGGTCGTCGGCGAGGATCCGCTCGAACGCGGCCTTGGCGGCGGGCAGGTCGCCGCGCTGGAGGGCGTCCTCGGCCTCGGCGTAGACGGGGTCGGCGGCGGGCGCGGCCCCGGCCTCGGCGGCCGCGGGCTGCTCGCCCTCGGGGGCGTCCGGCAGGATGCCCTCCTTGCGCAGCGCGTCGAAGAGCTGGTCGACGGCCTGGCGCACCTGCGGCTCGGGGGCCGCGCCGTTCAGGAACGGCAGCAGCTGCCCGGCGACGACCGCCGCCACGAACGGGATGCCGCGCACGCCCATCTGCTGCATGTAGGCGGCGAGCTGCGGGTTCGCGTCGATGTCGACCTTCGCGAGGACCCACTTGCCCGCCGCCTCGGCGGCGAGCTTCTCCAGGATGGGGCCGAGCTGCTTGCAGGGCTCGCACCACTCGGCCCAGAAGTCCACGAGGACGGGGACGGACTGCGACCGCTCCACGACCTCGGCGTTGAAGGTCTCGTCGGTGACGTCGACGACGTACTGGCCGGCGGCCCCGGCCGCGTCGGCCGGCGCGCCGCCGCCCTGGGCGCGGCGTTCCTGCTGCTTCTTCGTGGCCGCCTGGCGCGCCCCCAGGTCGATGGCCCCGTGCAACGAAAAGTCCCGAGAAGACATGGGTCCATCCTGCCCCATGACCGCACCGGGCCGTGCGTCCGTACGCTCCCAGCGGAGCGCGCCGCCGGCGCCGGGCGCCCGGACCGCCCCGAACCGCCCCGCCACAGGGCACAAATCGGGAATTGTCGGCCTTTCTCGAATTCTCCCCTTCGGCGCGGTAGGCAAAGAATCCAGGTGTGCTGCCGTAAAGGCAAAAAGATTGCTGACAGCCATCACCAAGCCCGGTTATAGTCACGATGTCGATGCATCGCGGCTCGGCAAATAGCGACCGGTGCCCGCCGAACGGCGGCCCGGTCCGGCGGGCACCGCGTGGCGGGTTGGGGGACCCAGGGCCACCGGAGCGTCCGTGCCGGCGCCGCGACCGCATGACGAGCAACGGGGGGAAACACTTGTGATCGCGGAGCATTCCGTGATCGTGGCCCGAGGAATGGGTGTCCGCCGCGGGGGGCGGTGGCTCCTGCGCCCGGTGACCTTCGGCGTGCCCGAAGGCGTGGTCGGCCTGGCCGGTCCACCTGGTGCCGGTAAATCCACTCTGCTGGCCACGTTCGCGACCTTGCGCAGGCCGAATGCCGGCCTGCTGCGCATTCTCGGGCACGACATATCGAACGCCGCCGGGCTGCGGGCCGCGCGGGCCGGGATCGGCTACCTGCCGGCCCGGTTCTCCCGCGCCGAGAGCATGACGGCCGGCGAGTTCGTCGCCTACGCGGCGTACTACAAGCGGACGAGCGCGTCCGCGGCGCGCTCCATGCTGCGGCGGCTCGACGTCGCCGACGCCGCCGGGACGGAACTGGCGCTGCTGCCGCCGGACGTCCGGCTGCGCGCGGGCCTCGCCGCCGCCTGCGTCCACGAGCCGCGCGTGCTGCTCCTGGACGACCCGTTCGGCGAGCTGTGCGCCGCCGCCGAGCCGTGGCCCACCGGCGCGGCCGGTCCCGGCGCGCCCGCGCTGACCGGTGCGATGGCGGAGCTGATCCCGGTGCTGCGCGCGCTGGCGCCCGCGGTCGTCGTCACCGCCGACGCCACCGACACGCTGACCGGCTGGTGCGACCGCCTCGTCACGCTCGCCCGCGGGCGGCTGACCGAGCAGCCCACGCACTCGGCGGGCGCGCGGCGCGGCCGGTCCGCCGCCGACCGGCGCGGCGTGGGCGCCGGCGTGGGCGACCGCCGGGACGCGCCGCTGGACGCGGCCGCGCCGCCGCCGCGGCAGGCCGTCGACGCGAAGAGCCGCCCGCCCGCCAGGCCCGCGCTGCCGCGGCTGACGCTGCCGCGGCTGCCGCGGCTGCCGCAGCTGACGGGGCTGGCGGGGCCGGCCGGGCTGCGGGCGCGGCGGCCGCCCGCCGGGAGCGCCACCGGTGTCTGACCTCGGACGGGTGCTCCGGCTGGACGCCCGTCGCACGGCGCTGCTGGTCGCGGTGCCGGTCCTCACCGTGGTCGGGACGGCGGCGGCCCTCCCGGCCCTCTGCTTCTCGGTCGCGTACTGGGACAACACGGTCGTCGCGCTGGTCAACGCCGTCCGCTTCCTCGGGCCCGTCGCCGCCGCGCTGGCGGCGTGGGCGGCGGTCCGCGAGCGCCCGCTCGACTACCTGCGCGACCTCACCGCGCGCTCGCCCGCCACGGGCGTGCTGTTCGACCTCCTGCTGCTGTCCTCGGCGGCCCTGGCCTCCTATGCCGCGATCACGGCGCTCGTCGTCGCCGTCACGCTTGCGCAGGCGGAGTCGGGGCACCCGCACCCACTCGGCGTGATCGCGGGCGCGGGCGCGCTCGTCCTGCACATCGTCGTGGGCTACCTGACCGGACGCGTCGTCCCCCACCGCGCGACGGCGGCCCTGGCGTTCGGCGCGACGTCGATGTGGGCCGCCCTGCGCATCCCCGGCGTGTCGTGGTGGAGCCTGCTGCCCCCGGCCGCGTTCACCCGCATCGACCTGTTCACCGCCCTGCGCCCCCGGGTGTTCGCCGACCAGGTGCTCTGGACGGCCGGGCTGACGGCCGCGCTCATCCTCGGCTACGTGCTGTGGGCGACGCGCCGGTACCTGCTCGTCCTGCCGCTGGCCGCCGCGCTGGCCGCGACCGGCGGGGCCACAGTCGGCCTCCAGGGGTCGGGCAGCGGGACGGTCCGCGCCGCCCCCGCGCAGCCCGTGTGCCGGCAGTGGCCGGTGGTCATCTGCGTGCACCCCGCGCTGCGTGACGCGCTGCCCAGGCTGACCGCGGTGGTCGTCCCCCTCGCCGCACGGCTCAACGGCACGCCCGGCGCGTTCACGGAGGTGCGGCAGCGTCCGGCGTGGGCGCCGGTCTCGGTCGTGGACGGCGTCGCCTCCGTCCACCTCGACGAGAACCTCTCCCCCGGGTTCGCGGCGCAGGCGGCCCGGCAGATCGGCGACGCGCTCAAGGACTCCCGCACGTGCGCGGCGGACTCCTCGGACGGCTACCGGGCGCTGGTCGACGCGTGGCTGCTCGGCGACGATCCCCCGTCCATCGGCGACACCGGCGCGGCCCGCCGGTTCGCGTCCCTGACCGAGCAGCAGCGGCGCGCCTGGCTGCGGCGCCACTTCGTCGCGTACCGCACCTGCGGCCTCGGCCCCGGGGACTTCCGCCCGGCGCAGGCGAGGAGGCACCACGCGACGGACGAGGCGCGCCATTCCCGCGGCCGTACCGCGGGAGTCCCCTCGACGACGAGGGATTCCCTACGTGGCCGCGGCGGCCACCCCCAGCCTGCCGCGGCCACGTAGAGCTTCAGGCCCGTCCGGCCGGCTGCGGCTCGGCGGCGGGCGCGGCGGGCCGGGTCCAGTACCGCTCCACGAGGAACGGGGCCACCGGGAGGACGGCGGCGCCGAGGGCCAGGACCGTGCGCTTCAGGTCCCAGCCGAGCTGCTCGCGGACGAGGAGGACCAGGCCGACGTAGGCCATGAACAGGACTCCGTGCAGCGGCCCCATCACCTGGACGCCCACCGGCGCGTCGGCGCCGTACTTCAGCGGCATCGCGACCAGCAGCAGGAGCAGGAACGAGATCGCCTCCGCGACGGAGACGAGCCGGAAAACACGAATCATGTCCACGCCCCCGTCAACGGCCCGCCTTCACCGGGGGTTTCGGCGCGCCGTATGGCGTTGATCACATCGGCTCACGCCGACCTCACCGGCCCGCGAGGTACGAGCCCGGCATGCCGGGAATGTCATGGGCATGGCTCGCTCCGAACCGAAGACCGAAGCAGCACCCCCCAGGCCCCCCAGGCCCTCCCGGCGCGGTCTGCTCACCCCCGTCGTGCTGATCGTCGCGACCGTCGCGCTCGTCCTGGTGGCGCAGCAGGCACTGCGCGGGCTGCCGGGCTGGCTGAACCCGTTCGGCGTGGAGACCAAGGACCGCAGCGGGCCCGTCCTGCTGAAGTCCATCCGCGACCTGCACCGCTACGAGGCGGCGAGCGGCAACTTCCAGGTCGTCGTGGACCTGGAGAAGGACGCCAAGTTCCTGCCCGGCTCGCTGCGCGGCAAGCGCACGCTGTTCGTCGGCAACGGCAGCGTCGACGCCTACGTGGACTTCGCCGGGCTCGGCTCGGGCGCCGTCAAGGTCAACGAGGACCGCACGGCCGCGAGCATCACGCTCCCGCCCGCCCAGCTGGAGAAGACCAACCTCGACCCGAAGACGAGCTACGTCTACGCCACCGAGCGCGGCCTGCTCGACCGCTTCGGCGACTTCTTCAGCAGCAACCCCAACAACCAGCAGCAGCTCTACGTCCTGGCGTCCCAGAAGATCCAGACCGCCGCGCAGCAGAGCGGCCTGAAGGGACGCGCGGACGCGAACACGAAGTCGATGCTGGAGAACATGCTCAAGGCCCTCGGCTTCAAGACCGTCACCGTCCAGCAAGCCAACGCCCAGTAGGGCGCAGTGACCTCAGCCGCCGCCCCGGCCACGCGACGACCATCGCGATCGCGTCCGAAGGCAGTTTCGAGCCTGCGAGAAACTGATCGCGCAGCGAGCCGCTAGGCGGGTCGGATGCGATGCCAGCGATCGCCAGTGGTCCGACCGGTTCCGAGCCGCTAGGCGACGGTTCGGGGCGGAACACGCAGAATAAGCGCGTCGCCCTGCCCGCCGCCGCCGCAGAGGCCGGCGGCGCCGGTGCCGCCGCCGCGGCGCTTCAGCTCGTAGGCGAGGTGCAGCGCGATGCGGGCGCCGGACATGCCGACCGGGTGGCCGAGCGCGATGGCGCCGCCGTTGACGTTGACCTTCTCGGGGCCGACGCCGAGGTCGCGCATCGACTGGACGCCGACGGACGCGAACGCCTCGTTGATCTCGATGAGGTCGAGGTCGTCGACGGTCAGGCCCGCCTTGCCGAGGGCGTGCCGGATCGCGTTGGACGGCTGCGACTGGAGCGAGTTGTCGGGGCCGGCGACGTTGCCGTGCGCGCCGATCTCGGCGAGCCAGGCGAGGCCCAGCTCCTCGGCCTTGGCCTTGGACATCACGACGACCGCGGCGGCGCCGTCGGAGATCTGCGAGGACGAGCCGGCGGTGATCGTCCCGTCCTTGCTGAACGCGGGGCGCAGCCTGGCGAGGCTCTCGGCGGTGGTGTCGCCGCGGACGCCCTCGTCCTTGGCGAAGACGATCGGGTCGCCCTTGCGCTGCGGGATCTCGACCGGGGCGATCTCCTCGTCGAAGACGCCGTTCTTGATGGCGGCCGCGGCGCGCTGGTGGGAGCGGGCGGAGAACTCGTCCTGGTCTTCGCGGGAGATGCCGAGCCTGGCGTTGTGGTGCTCGGTCGACTCGCCCATGGCGATGCCGTCGAAGGCGTCGGTGAGGGCGTCGTAGGCCATGTGGTCGAGGACCTCGACCGAGCCGTACTTGTAGCCGCCGCGCGACTTCGGCAGCAGGTGCGGGGCCTGGGTCATCGACTCCATGCCGCCCGCCACGACGATCTCGAACTCGCCCGCCCGGATCAGCTGGTCGGCGAGCGCGATCGCGTCCAGCCCGGACAGGCACACCTTGTTGATCGTGATCGACGGGACGTCCATCGGGATGCCCGCCTTGACCGCCGCCTGCCGGGACGGGATCTGGCCCGCGCCCGCCTGGAGCACCTGGCCGAGGATCACGTACTGCACCTGGTCGCCGGCCACCCCGGCGCGCTCCAGCGCCGCCTTGATCGCGTGCGCTCCGAGCTCGGCCGCGGAGAAGTCCTTCAGCGAGCCCGTCAGGCGTCCGATGGGGGTGCGCGCACCTGCGACGATCACGGACGTAGCGGTCATGTTGGGGGCCCTCCAGATGGTGCTGCGGCGACGTTTGCCACCATACCCAGGGGAGCGCCGTCCGGTTCCGTTCGCCCCCGCCTGGCCGCCCTAGTAGGGAGAAAGCCCATGCTGACCCGTATCGACCACATCGGCATCGCCTGTCACGACCTGGAGGCGACGGTCGAGTTCTACAAGGCGACCTACGGCTTCACCGACGCGCACTTCGAGGTGAACGAGGAGCAGGGCGTGCGGGAGTGCATGCTCAAGATCAACGAGACGGGGGACGGCGCGGCGAGCTACCTGCAGCTGATCGAGCCGATCCGGGACGACTCGGCCGTCGCCAAGTGGCTGGCGAAGAACGGCGAGGGCGTCCACCACATCGCGTTCGGGACCGACGGGGACGTCGCGGGCGAGGCGGCCGGCATCGCGGGCAAGGGCGTGCGGGTGCTGTACGACGCGCCGCGGAACGGATCCATGGGATCCTTGATCAACTTTTTGCACCCGAAGGACTGCCACGGCGTGCTGACCGAGCTCGTGCAGAAGCGCCGCGACACGGAATGATCTTGTGGACCGCGCGCGGCACGGGCGCGATCGGATCGTGACGTGTTCGATATCACGATCACGGGCGGCGGCGCCTTGACCGCCGTCCTGTGACCGTTCAGACACATCTGGTGCATTTGCACCCCGGGCACCTGGGCACCCTTGACCCGTCCGAACACGGCAACAAACCGGACATTCCACGCAGCGCGTCAAGATGAGCCCCCAACACGGCAGTGTCCGGAGTACGCTTCATTCGCCGGAAGAGGTCCTGGGGCACTGCGCCGTTCATGCCAGGCGTTCAACCGGTCCCCGGAACCACCCGTAGCCCCGTCACATCAGGATTGAGCCACATGCAGTCCGACATCGACGCCCAGCTCAGCAACTTCTTTGAAGACACGCCCCCGCGCGAGTTCGACGTGGTGCTTCGCGGCTACGACCGGCACCAGGTCGACGAGCACATCAAGCAGCTCGACAACGAGGTGCGGCAGACCCGCGAGCAGACCCAGGCCCTGCAACGGGAGCTGTCGGACGCCCATCGTCAGCTGCAGGAGCAGGAACGTCCGACCTACTCCGGTCTCGGCGCCCGCATCGAGCAGCTGCTGCGGCTCGCCGAGGAGCAGGCGACCGAGCTGGTCCAGGCGGCCCGCTCCGAGGCCAACGAGATCAAGGCCGCGGCCAAGGTCGACGCCGCCGAGCAGCGCGCCACCGCCGAGAACGACGCCGCCGAACTGCGCGCCAACGCCCAGCGCGAGGGCGACGACATGCGCAACGCGGCCGAGCGCGAGGCCGAGGAGGTGCGCACCTCGGCCCACCGCGAGGCCGACGAGCTGACCTCGACGACCGAGCGCGAGGTCGCCAAGCTCCGCGCCACCGCCGACCACGAGGTCGCCGAGAAGCGGGCGAGCGCCGAGCGCGAGATCGCCAAGCTGCGCACCACGACCGAGCGCGAGGTCGCGCAGCTGCGCGCGTCCACCAAGCGCGAGCGCGACGAGATCCTCACCACGGCCAAGCGGCAGGCCGACGAGATGCGCGCGCAGGCCCAGCGCATCCTGGAGGAGAGCGAGGCCCAGCGCGCCCAGGCCGAGGCCGAGTTCGAGATCCAGCTGGCCGCCCGCCGCGAGGAGGCCGACCGGCAGGACGCCGAGCGGCACTCCGCCGCGCAGGCCGCCACCCAGAAGCTGGTCGCCGAGGCCGAGCAGCGCGCCGCGTCCGCCGAGCAGCGGGCCGGGAAGGCGACCCAGCAGGCCGAGCAGACGCGCCGCGAGGCCGACTCGCACGCCAAGCAGCTGATGGCCAACGCCCGCAAGAACTCCGACAACGTGATCGCCGAGGCGAAGTCGCAGGCCGAGCAGCTGCTCGCCGAGACCAAGTCCGAGGCCGACCGCGTCCGGACCAACGCGCAGCGCCAGGTCGACGAGCTCACCCGGCAGCGCGACAGCATCACCAGCCACCTCAACCAGCTGCGCCAGCTCATCGGCGGCGTCGCGCCGTCGATGGGCGGCGAGCCCGAGCTGGCCGCGCCCCCGGAGAAGGCCGCGATCCCGGCGGCGGAGCCGAAGCCGGCCCCGGCGCAGCCGAAGCAGCAGCAGCAGCCGGCCGCGAAGGCCGCGCCCGCCAAGCAGGCCCAGGCCCAGAAGTCCCAGGAGGACGACGAGGACTGGTGGCAGGAGTGAGTTCCTGAGATCGGCGTCGAGGAAAGCCTGGAGGCGGTGAACGCCTCTGGGCTTTCCTTCGTCTCAGCAGAGACATGAACGAGGAGAGCGGCGTGCCCGACGAGACCTCCCGCGAGGACGAGCCGGAGGCGGTACCCGGCCCGGAACGGCCCGCGGGCGACCCCGCGGTGCCCGCCCCCGCCCCCCCCCCCGACGACCACGAGCCCGCCAAGGACCGCGAGCCCGGCAAGGACCGCGAGCCGACCGACGACCGCGAGCCCGCGGACGACCGCGAGCCGGGCGGCGCGCGGGAGCCCGAGGAGGCGGACGAGCCCGTGGGCGAACGCGACCCGGCGACCGGCGCCCCGGTCACCCTTCCGGCGACGACGGCCGCCGAGCAGGCGCCGCCCGAGCCCGGCGCGCCCGACCCGGCGCACGACGTCGAGCAGCGCCGCCGCGAGGCGGGCGTCGACCAGCGGTTCCCGTTCGGCCGGCCGGGGCAGCCGCTCGGCCGCGCCCACCCGTTCGTCTTCGGGTTCACCGCCGCGCTCGGCGTCATCACCGCCTGGATGCTGGTGAAGACCGCCACGAACGCCAAGTCGGTGATCGTGATGATCGTCGTCGCGATGTTCCTCGCGGTCGGCCTCAACCCGGCGGTGGAGCGGCTGCGCAGGTTCGGGTTCCCGCGCGGCGCCGCGGTCGCCACGGTGTTCCTGCTGGTGATCCTGTTCTTCGCGGGATTCGTCGCGTCCCTCGTCCAGCCCGTGTCCGAGCAGGTCACCGAGCTGCGGCACAACATCCCCGAGTACGTCCAGCAGTTGCAGGAGAACAAGACCCTCGCCGAGTGGGACAAGCGCTACGGGCTGCTGGACCGCGCCCAGAAGGCGGTGTCCGGCGAGGACTTCCAGAAGACCCTCACCGACACCGCCACCGGCATCGGCAAGGTCGCGGTCAACGGCATCTTCCAGACGATCACGATCCTGATCCTGACGCTGTACTTCCTCAGCTCGCTGCCGCAGATCAAGACGTTCTTCTACCAGCTCGCGCCGCGCTCGCGGCGGGCCCGCGTCGCCCTGCTCGGCGACGAGATCCTCGACCGGATCGGCGGCTACGTCGCCGGGCAGTTCACGATCGCGTTCATCGCGGGCGTCACCTCGTACGTCTTCCTGTCGATCCTCGGGGTGAAGTACGCGCTCGCGCTGGCGCTGATCGTCGCGGTGACCGACCTGATACCGCTCATCGGCGCGACGATCGGCGCCGTGGTCGTGTGCCTGGTCGCGTTCCTCACCGGGACCACCACCGACCTCATCGTGTGCGTGATCTTCTATGTGGTCTACCAGCAGGTCGAGAACTACCTCGTCTACCCGCGCGTCATGAAGCGGACGGTCGACGTGCAGCCCGCGGTGACGATCGTCGCGGCGCTCGTCGGCGCGGCGCTGCTCGGCGTGGTCGGCGCGCTGCTCGCGATCCCGACGGCGGCGGCGATCTCGCTGCTCATCCGGGAGGTCGTCATGCCGCGCCAGGAAACGCTCTAGCCCAGCGGCCCAGCGGCCCAGCGGCCCAGCGCCTCGCGGCTCAGCGGCTGGTGCGGGCGAGGGCGGCGGCGAACTCCGCCACCGCCTGGTTGAACAGGTCCGGCTGCTCGACCGCGCACAGGTGCCCGGCGCGCGGGACGACCTGCAGTTCGGCGTTCGGCAGCGCGTCCGCCATGGCGCGGGCCTCGGCCTCGGTGGCGAGGGCGTCCTCGTCGCCGACCATGACGAGGGCGGGCGCCCGGAGGCCGCGGAGCGTGTCGAACGCGTCGGCGCGTCCGGCCATGGCGCGCTGCGCCCACGCGGCGGCGAGCGGCGGCGTCGCCTGGACGAGCCCGCGGACGCGTCCGTAGATCAGGGCACGCTGCCGGTAGGTGGTGGGCCCGACGAGGCCGGGCAGCACCTCGTCCACCAGGACCCGCGTGCTGCGGTCCTGTTCGAGCCGCTCGGCCTGCCGGAGCCGGTTCGCCCGGACGGGTTCGGTGTCGGCGGCGGCGCGGGTGGCGGCGAGGACGAGGCCGAGCACCAGGTCGGGGTGGCGGCGGCACAGCGCCATCGCCACGTATCCGCCCATGGACAGCCCGCCGACGACGGCGCGCCGGACGCCGAGGCGGCGGAACACGCGGGCGACGTCGTCGGCCATCGCCTCGACCGAGGGTTCGTCGTCGCCGAGCACCGAGCCGCCGAAGCCGCGCAGGTCGGGGGTGATGACGCGGAACCGGTTCGCGAGCCCCTCCCGCTGGGCCAGCCACATCGCCGAGGAGAGCGGGAACGCGTGCAGGAGGACGAGCGGCGTGCCGGAACCCACATCCCTGGCGTACAGCTGCACCGTCATTGGGCCATGGTCACCCGCGATCGGGTCCCGTGGGGCAGGAGTGGCCGCGATCGGCCGCGAGGGTTTATCTGTCCCGTTCGTCCCATTCAGTGGGCAGCGGGTAGGCGGCCGGCGCGACCCGCTTGACGATCTCGTTCAGGACGGTCCGGACGTACGGCTCGCCCACCCAGAGGTGCTTGGCGTTGTCCACCGCGACGACCTCGGCCTGCGGGACGCGTTTGAACCGCTCCCGCGCCTCCGCCGGACGCAGGTAGTCGTCGAACTCCGGCACGAGCGCCACGACGGGCCGCCCGTCGGCGGCCCACGCGTCCAGGTCGGCGTCCCCGGCCCGCTTCAGCGGCGGCGACAGCAGGATGGCGCCCTCGACCAGCGGGTCGCGGCCCCACTTCAGCGCCAGCTCGGTGCCGAACGACCAGCCGAGCAGCCACGGCCGCGGCAGGTCGTGGTACTCGGTGTACTCCAGCGCGGCGGCCACGTCGAACCGCTCGGTCTCGCCCTCGCCGAACTCGCCCTCGCTCGTGCCGCGCGCCGACGCCGTCCCGCGCGTGTTGAACCGCAGCACGGCCACGTCGGCGAGCGCGGGCAGCCGGTAGGACGCCTTGCGCAGGACGTGGCTGTCCATCATGCCCTCGGCCGTGGGCAGCGGGTGCAGGCAGACCAGCGTCGCGACCGGCGGCCGCTCCGGCGGCAGCGCCAGCTCCCCGACCAGCTCCAGGCCGTCCGAGGTGTGCAGCGTGATCTCCTCGCGCCGCGCCGGCAGCACCGAGGCCGCCCTGATCTCCGCCATGGGTCTCCTTAGTAACGGGGCGCGTTCCGGGACCGCTGGACGCGCGGGGTGCGGCGGGTGCGGGCCTGCCAGCACGGGCGGTGCCAGTGCCGCCGGCCGTCGCCGTCGTCGCCCGCCCGCCAGGCGACGACGTGCGGGACGCCGGGCGGGATCTCCTGGTCGCATCCGGGGCACCGGTACGCCTTGCCCGCGCCCGCCCCCGCGATCGACCGGACGATCCATTCGCCGTCCGGCCCCTCCTCGGTCTCCTGAGCCCACGACCCGCCCTCGCCCTTGGGGGGACGTCCGGAAACGGTACGGCGGTTCTTGCGGGGGCTCATGCTCCGAGGATATTCCTCGCTCGGAACTCGTTCTCCGAACGGTGGCGGGTGGGGACGTCAGCGCAGCGGGCTGCCCGCCGTCACATGCTCGACGAGCAGCGGGGTGGGGGCCAGGGCGGGTTCGCGCGTCTCGGCGTGCAGGGCGCGCAGGACGGCGACGGCGCGGGGCAGGCCGAGGCGGTCGAGGTCGGCGATCGGGCCGGTCGGGTAGCCGCAGCCGAGCGTCATCGCGGCGTCGATCGAGTCGGCGTCGGCGTATCCGGCGCCGAGCATGGCGGCGGCGTCGTTCAGGTACGGGAAGCGCAGGGCGTCCACGATGAACCCGGCGCGGTCGCGGCAGCGGACGGCGGTGAGGCCGAGGCGGGCGAGCAGCGCGGCGGCGCGGTCCGCGACGTCCGGGCCGGTCGCGACGGTGGCGGCGATCTCGGCGAGCGCGCCGGCCGGGTCGGGCAGGTGCAGCCCGACGACGTCGGCGGGACGTCCGGTGGCCATGGCCTGCTCGATCACCGAGCCGGCCACGGAGGTGACGGCGAGCACCGCGTCCGGCTTGGCGGCCTGCGCCGCGGCGGACAGCAGCGCGCGGGCGGCCTCGGCGTCCTCCGCGGCCTCGATCACCACGTCGCAGCCGGCGAGGTCGGCGGCGGAGTCGCGGACCGGGGCGCCCGCGCGGTCGCAGAGCGCGGCGAGCGCGTCGGCGAGCGGGCCGACGCCGACGATGCCGACGACGGGCGCCGGCCCGTCCTCCGCCGGCTCCGGCTCGGCGGTCCCGGACGCGTCGTAGGAGTAGAAGCCGCGGCCGGTCTTGCGGCCGAGCAGCCCGGCGGTGACGAGTTCGCGCAGCACCGGGGAGGCGGCGTGGCGGCGGTCGCGCGACTCGGCGTAGATCGCGTCCAGCACCTCCAGGCAGGTGTCGAGGCCGATCAGGTCCATGAGGGTGAACGGGCCCATCGGCAGGCCGGCGCCCGCCTTCATCGCGGCGTCGACGTCGTCGCGGGTGGCGTGCCCGGACTCCAGCATCCCGGCGGCCTGGTTCAGGTAGCCGAACAGCAGCCGGTTGGCGACGAACCCGGCGCGGTCGCCGATCGTGACGGGGGTCTTGCCGAGGCTCCGCACGAGACCGGCGACGCGCGCCACGGCGTCCGGCTCGGTCAGCACGGTCGCGATGACCTCGACCAGCTTCATCACCGGAGCCGGGTTGAAGAAGTGCACGCCGACGATCTTGGTGGGACGGCCGGTGGTGACCGCGATGTCGGTGACCGACAGCGACGAGGTGTTGGTGGCGAGGACGGCGTCGTCCCGGCAGACCCGGTCCAGCTCGGCGAACACGGTGCGCTTCAGGTCGAGGCGCTCGGGGACGGCCTCGACGACGAGGTCGCAGTCGCCGAGGTCGGCGAAGTCGGTCGACAGGGCGACCCGGCCGAGGATCTCGCGCCGCGCGTCCTCGGTGAGCCTGCCGCGCTTGACGGCCCGTCCGGTCGAGCCCTCCAGGTGCCCGCGGCCGCGCTCCAGCGCGTCCTCGTTCACCTCGATGCCGACGACCTGGAGGCCGCCGCGCGCCAGCACCTCGGCGATGCCCGCGCCCATCGTGCCCAGTCCGACGACCCCGACCCTGCTGAACGAACCCTCAGTCATGATTGGCAGTCTTGCAGAGGGCGCCGGTCCCCCCGATGGCGGGTACGACGGGGACGTGCGCCTAGGAATCTTCCTCCTCACGACCCAGTACCCGGGCCAGGACGCCGCGGCGGCGCTGTCCCGTACCGTCGAGGCCGCCGTCGCCGCCGAGCGCGCCGGGTTCGACGACGTCTGGCTGGCCGAGCACCACTTCATGTCGTACGGGGTCGTCCCGTCGGCGACGCTTCTGGCGGGGCACGTGCTGGCCGTCACCGAGCGGATCCGCGTCGGGACGGCGGTGAGCGTCCTCTCCACCCGCCATCCGGTGGCGCTGGCCGAGGAGGCGGCGATGCTGTCGCTCCTGTCCGGCGGCCGTTTCCAGCTGGGCGTGGGACGCGGCGGGCCGTGGCGCGACCTGGAGGTGTTCGGCACCGGTCTGCCCCGCTACGAGCACGGCTTCGCCGAGTCGCTGGACCTGCTCCTTACCTGGCTGGGCGCTGACCGTGTCTCCTGGGAGGGGGAACTCTTCCGGTTCCGTGAGGTGCCCGTCGTGCCGCGCGTGCCCGTCCCGCCGCCGGTGACGGTCGCGTGCACGTCCCCGGAGACCGAGGCGCTGGCCGCCGAGCGCGGCCTGCCGATGCTGCTCGGCATGCACGTGGACGCCGCCGAGAAGGCCGCCGCCGTCGCCCGGCACGGCCGACCCGGCCTTCCGCACGTCTCCGCCCACGTCGCCCAGGTCGCCGGCACGCGGGAAGAGGCCGTCGCGACCCTGATGGACGAGATGCCGCGCTGGCTCGGCCCCGGCCTGGACGGGTACGTCGCCGTGGACGACCGTCCGCGCCCGTCCCCCGACCCCGTCGGCTACACGCGCCGCATGTGCGACATCCATCCCGTCGGCTCACCGGACGACTGCGTCGAATCCCTCGCGACCACGGTCGAGCGCACGGGCATCAGGCATCTGATCCTGCTGGTGGAAGCCGCCGGCTCCCGCGAAGCCGCCCTGGAGAACATCGCCCGCCTGGGCGCCGACGTCCTGCCCAAGCTCCGCGCCGCCACTTGACCTCCGGACATGCGGGCGCGGCGCGCCGGAGGGACCGGCACGCCGCGCATGGGAAGGCGGGTCAGCAGTCGCGGAGTTCGGGAGACTGGTTGAGGATCTGTTCGCGGGGGGTCACGAACGTCCGGTGGGCCGCGGAGTCGCCGGCCGGGAAGACGGCGACGCGGTGGCAGTTCTGGAAGGCCAGCTTCACCCCGAAGTAGCGCTCCAGCGTGTCGCGCATGGCGTCGCTCGCGAGGACGCGGAGCAGCTGGCCGCGGGCCTGCTCGTCCGGCGGCGGGGTGAGGTTGTCGGCGAAGTCTCCGCCGTCCACCTGGAGCCGGGCCACCAGGCCGCTGATCATGTCCCACGCGTACGGGAGGGACGTCCTGATGCACTCGACGAAGGCCGCGTCGCCGACCTCGCCCTTCTGCGCCGTCTCGAGCAGTTCCGGAGTCACGTCGAGAGACATGTGCGGGGGTCCTTTCGCCGATGGAGGATGAACACCCACCCGCCGACGCTAATCACGGTGTCCGGAGAATTCCAGGGGTTGACAAAGGTTTTCATTTCGCTATGGGCCGGCCCCCGCGGGGCGGGGGCCGGCGTCATCGCGCCGGCTGCGCTCCGTGCCGGCGCGGGGTCCGGGCGACCCGCCGGGCGGCGTACCGCTCGGCGCGCTCGGCCCAGAACTCGCGGGCCCGGCGCGCCATCCGGGCGTCCCGCTCGGCCCCGGCGCGCGACCGCAGCTCGCGGCTCCGCTCGCTCATGATCGACTGCATGATGTCGTGGTGGTACACGGTTTCTCCCCCGGTGTTCCGGGCCGCTCGGCACGGCCCGACATAGAAGAGACTCGTCCTAAGGGGCCCGTCCCGGCATCGGCAGCACGCCTTATCTGTCCGGGCTCGGCGCCTTAGACGCGGCCGGCGCCGGACGTCCGGCATGATCGCCGCATGACCGATCCGCTGGCGGGGCTGGACGACGTCGACTGGGCGGGGCTCGACCACGCCTACGGCTCCGCGGCGGACGTGCCCGCGCTGCTCCGGTCGCTGCGCTCGGCCGGCGAGGACGAGCGGGAGGCGGCGCTCGGCGAGCTGTTCACCACCATCTACCACCAGGGCGGCCGGTACGGGGCGTCGGCGGCGGCCGTGCCGTTCCTGCTGGCGCTCGCGGCCGATCCCACCGCCCCCGAACGCACCTGGCCGCTCTACCTGGCGGTCGCGCTGGCGATCGGCTTCGAGGAGGCGCACCTGCCGTCCGGCGTCGAGGCCGCGTCCTGGCGGGACGAGGTGGCGCGGCTCCGCGCGACCGATCCCGAGGCGGAGGCGCGGCGGCTGGACGCGTGGGTCGCGGAGGCGGAGAGCGAGCGGCAGCGCCGCGACCGGGCGTTCGACCGGGACGGGTTCGACCTGGCACGGGTGCGGCGCCGCGCGACCGACGAACTGGCCGCCTACGACGCCGTCCGCGCCGGGCTGCCCGCCGTGCGGGCGCTCCTCGGCGACCGGGACGCCGGGCTGCGGGTCGCCGCCGCGTACGCGCTCGGCTGGTTCCCCGAGGAGGCCGGACCCTCGCTGGCCGCGCTGGGCGCGCTCCTCGACCGGGAGGCGGACCCGCCGGTCATCGCGCACGCGCTGATCTCCGCCGGGCTGCTGGACGGCCGGGCGCTGCTCCCCCGCCTGCGCGCGCACCTGGCCGGCGCGGAGCCGCTGCCGCGCTGGGCCGCCGCCGTCGCGCTCGCCCGGCTGGGCGCCGCCGACGCCCGGGTCGTCGCGGAACTCGCGGCCGGCGCCGCCTCACCGCCCGACGCGCACATCGCGTTCCTGGACGGCGGCCCGCGGCTCTACTCGGCGCTGGCGCTGGCGGCACTGGACGAGGTGCCGGAGGAGGCCGCCGACGCCGTCCTCGACGGGCTGTCCCGCACGTCCGGCGAGATGTCGTTTCCGGTCGCCGAGGCCGCGCTGCGGCTCGCGTTCCGCGCGCCCGTCCGGACGCTGCCGCCGTTCGCCGACCTCACCCGCCGGCAGCGGCGGACCGTCCGGACCATCGCCGGACTGCCGGCCGACAGCTGGAGGTGGGGGAACCTGCTGGAGATCCTCGGCGTCTGGGGCCTGCCCGCCGGCCACGACGAGTGCCGCCGGTACGCGGGGATCGCCTGAACCAGGCCCGGAGCCGCACTAAGGTGAGGCACCGTGCGTCTCGTTATCGCCCGCTGCAGCGTCGACTATGCCGGCAAGCTCACCGCCCACCTGCCGATGGCCCCGCGCCTGATCCTGATCAAGTCGGACGGGAGCGTGAGCATCCATGCCGACGACCGCGCCTACAAGCCCCTCAACTGGATGAACCCGCCCTGCTCGCTGCGCGAGGAGGCGTACGAGGAGAACGGCGCCGTCGCGCGCTGGACGGTCACGCACGGCAAGTCGGGCGAGCGGCTCATCCTCACCATCGAGGAGGTCCTGCACGACACCAGCCACGAGCTGGGCATCGACCCGGGCCTGCAGAAGGACGGCGTCGAAGCGCACCTCCAGGAGCTGCTCGCCGAGCACATCACCACCCTCGGGGACGGCTACACGCTGATCCGCCGCGAGTTCCCCACCGCGATCGGCCCGGTCGACATCCTGTGCCGGGACGCGGGCAGCGCCACGGTCGCCATCGAGATCAAGCGGCGCGGCGAGATCGACGGTGTCGAGCAGCTCACCAGGTACCTGGAGCTCCTCAACCGGGACCCGCACCTCGCGCCCGTCCGCGGCGTCTTCGCGGCCCAGGAGATCAAGCCGCAGGCCCGCGTCCTCGCCACCGACCGCGGCATCGACTGCGTCACCCTCGACTACGACGCCCTGCGCGGCATCGAGCACGAGGGCACCCTCTTCTGACCGTCCCCGCGCAGGCCGTTCCGTCCGTCGTAGGCGACGGGCATCATGGCGCGCATGACTTTCCAAGCGAGCGGCACCTTCGACATCGAGGCATGGGACGCCGAGAAGCCCTACGCGGAGCACGACGGCGCCAAGATGACCCGGGTGCACGTCGGCAAGCAGTTCCACGGCGACCTGGTGGGCGCCAGCAGCACCGAGCTGATCACCGTGGAGACGCCCGCCGGGCCCGCCGCGTACGTGGGGGTCGAGCGCGTCGAGGGGATCATGCACGGGCGCGAGGGCACGTTCGTCCTGCAGCACAGCGCGGGCAGCGAGGACGGGACGCCCGACACCCAGTGGCTGCGGTGGCTGATCGTCCCCACGTCCGGGACCGGTGAGCTGGCGGGCATCCGCGGCACCGGCCAGATCACCATCGCCGAGGACGGCACCCACACCTGGTCACTGGAGTACACACTGGACTGAGGGACGGCGGGCGGCCGGTAATGTTCGGTTATGCCTCCGGTCACCACCGACTCGACGCGCGAGCGCATCATCGACGCGGCCGAAGAGTGCTTCGGCCGGTTCGGCGTCGCCAAGACGACGGTCGAGGACATCGCGGCCGCCGCGAAGCTGTCCCGGGCCACGGTGTACCGGAGCATCACCGGCGGACGCGACGAGCTGATCCTCGCCGTCGTGATCCGCGACCTGCACCGCTTCCTGGACCGGCTCGCCGAGCGGCTGCGCAGCGAGCGGTCGGTGCCGGAGGCGATCGTCGAGGGCACCCTGGACGCGGTCGAGTACGTCCGCAGCGAGCCGACGATCGCGCATTTCCTCGTCCCGGAGGCGGCGGGCCACATGCAGGCGGCGGTGGCGGGGGCGGCCGAGCACGTGCTCGCGCTGTGCTGCGACTACGTCCGGCCCTACTTCGAGCAGGCGCAGCGGCAGCGGACGCTGCGCCCCGACATCGAGGTGGAGGGGACGGTCGAGTTCCTCTTCCGCATCATCACCTCGCTGATCGTGATGGACCGCGACCGGGACTCCGACGGGCTGCGCCGCTTCCTGCGCACCTACGTCGTTCCGGTCATCGCGGCGCCGTGAGCTCCGGCGAGCGGGTAGTTTCCTAGGAAGATCGTGCGGGAGAGAGGCCGGAAGCGATGAACGGGACTGCACACGAGGCGCGCGGGAGCGCGGCCGTCCGGCCGAGCCCGGTGTTCGTCGCGGTCGTGGCGGCGACCGTGCTGTGCGGCCTGGTCGCCTGGCGCTACGGGACGGTCCTGGAGACCGCCGGCCGGACCGCGCTGTTCGGGTTCGTGATCGCGGCGTGGATCCTGTCGCTGTCGCTGCACGAGTTCGGGCACGCGTACATGGCGTACCGGTCGGGCGACCACAGCGTCGTCGCCAAGGGCTACCTCACGCTGAACCCGCTGAAGTACTCCGACGTCGTGCTGAGCTTCCTCATCCCGGTGCTGTTCATCATCCTGGGCGGCATCGGCCTGCCCGGCGGCGCCGTCTGGATCGAGCGGCACCGGATCCAGGGCAGGCTGCGGCACAGCCTGATCTCGGCGGCGGGCCCGCTGTCGAACGCCCTGTTCGCCGTGATGCTCGCGGTGATCTTCAAGAACTTCGCCGACAAGGACCACGCGCTGTTCTGGTCCGGGCTCGCGTTCCTGGCGTTCCTCCAGGTCACGGCGGCGGTCCTGAACCTGCTGCCGATCCCCGGGCTGGACGGGTTCGGGATCATCGAGCCGTACCTGCCGCGCCGCCTCGTCCAGCAGGTGAGCCCGTACGGCGGCTACGTCTTCCTCATCCTGATCGCCCTGCTGTGGCTGGGCCCGATCAACGAGGGCTTCTTCAACGTCATCTACTACATCACCGACGCGCTCGGGCTGGGCGAGTTCCCGTTCCCGGTCAGCGCCGCGGTCGACAACTTCCCGATCGAGATGGGCCGCTATCTGTTCCTGCCCTGGCAGAACTGACGCTCAGCGCTCACCGTCCGGAGCGGGCTCGCGGGCCTCGCGGGACGCCTCGCGGGCGGCGATCTCCGCGGCGACCCAGCGCAGCCAGTCGCGGCGCATCTCGTAGAAGCGCCTGCCGTACTCCAGGACGAAGCGGCCGTTGTCCGCCATGCCGCCGTCCTCGTTCCAGTCGACGGCGTCCGCCACCTCCGCGAGCGCGGCGGCCCGGCGGCCGATGGCCTCGGCCTGGTCGTCGAGGTACCCGCGGGCCTCGGCGGGGGTCAGCTCGCCGAGGAAGAAGACGCGGAGCAGTGTCTCGTCCCGCCGGTTGGGCTTGGGAGGGACGTCCACCAGCCAGCGGTGCAGCTCCGTCGTGCCGGACGGGGTGATCCGGTACTCCCGGCGGCCGCGCGGGCCCTCGGCGGCGACCTCGATCAGCCCGGCCTCGGTGAGCTTGCCGAGTTCCCCGTAGAGCTGGCTCTGCGTGGCGGGCCACACGTTGTCGAGCGACAGCTCGAACAGTTTCAGCAGGTCGTAGCCGCTGCCGCCGCCCAGCTCGGCCAGCAGCCCGAGCACCGCGTGTCGCAAACTCATGGCACGGACCCTACCAGTCTGTATTGACATGTCGAATTAGGAAGGTCTACGTTCGACCTGTCAGAGTTGGAACGTCGCCGTCCGGGGGCCCGCCGCCATGCCGAAGTACTACGCCAGAACCTTCCTGCCCTGGATCCTGCTCGCCGTGGTGAGCGGCTTCGACACGCGGGCCGGCGCGGTCGCCGGCCTCGTCGCGGCACTGGCGCTGCTCGCCCAGGACGTGCGGCGCGGCCACCCCGCGGGCTCGCTGATCCTGGAGATCTCGTCCGCCGTGTACATGGCACTGCTGACCGCGCTGGCCTTCGCCGCGCCCGGCTCCCCGGCGCTGGACTACGGCGCCTCGCTCGCGATCGGCTGGCTCGCGGTCACCGCCTGGGGGACGCTCCTCGCCGGCCGCCCCTTCACGTCGGGCATCGCGCGCCGCACCGTCCCGGCCGAGATCGCCGCCACGGACCTCTTCCATCGCATCAACCGCGCGCTCACACTGGGCTGGGCGGCGGGGTTCACGGTGACGGCGGTCGCCCTGGGCTGCGTCCAGCACTGGGCGCCCGGCGCCACGGCGCTGCTGGTCGCGGTCAAGATCGCCGGATTCACGGCCCCGGCCGTGTTCACCGCCCGCTACCCGGAGGCCGCCCGCAGGCGCCGCCTCCCCGCGCCCGGCCCGGCGTCTCCCGAGGCGTCCGCCGCCGACCGCGCAGCGCGGCGCGACCCCGCGCCCGCCCCTGAGCCGACCGCCCGCTGACCCGCCCCGAGCCGACCCGCTCCGAAAGGAAGACAACGATGAGCGAGAACGTCGCCGACCGTCCCGCCGCCTGGCTGGACGGCCACCTCGCCCCCGTCCCCGACGAGACGGACGCCCGCGACCTGGGCGTCAGCGGCACGCTGCCGGCCGAGCTGACCGGCCGCTACTTCCGCAACGGCCCGAACCCGAGGCCCGGCGAGCCGAGCGGGCACTGGTTCACCGGCCACGGGATGATCCACGGCGTCCGGCTGCGGGACGGCCGCGCCGAGTGGTACCGCAACCGGTGGGTCCGGACCGACGCGTTCACCGAGGGCACGCCGTTCGTCCGCGACGACTACACGTTCGACCGGTGCGCGGTGCAGGCGAACACGCACGTCGTCCCGCACGCGGGCAAGATCTGGGCGCTGGTGGAGAACGGCTTCCCCTACGAGGTGACGCCGGAACTGGAGACCGCTGGCCCCTGCGACTTCGGCGGGCGGCTCACCACCGCGATGACGGCGCACCCCAAGGAGGACCCGGTCACCGGCGACCTGCTGTTCTTCGGCTACGGCGTGTTCCCGCCCTACCTCACCTTCCACCGGCTGTCCGCGGACGGGACGCTGGTCGAGAGCCGCGAGGTCGACGTGCCGGGACCGACGATGATGCACGACTTCGCGATCACCGAGAACCACGTCGTCTGGCTCGACCTCCCGGTGGTGTTCGACCTGGACATGGCGCTGTCCGGGACGTCCGGCCTGCCGTACCGGTGGGACGACGGGTACGGCGCGCGGCTCGGCGTGATGCGGCGGGACGGGTCCGGCGGCGTCACCTGGTTCGAGGTCGACCCCTGCTACGTGTTCCATGTGGGCAACGCGCACGAGGACGCCGCCGGACGGGTCGTCCTGGACGGGGCGCGCTACCGTCCCGAGACCTTCGTCGCCCTGTGGGGCGGGATCGGTGGCGCCGCCGACCCGGCGGCCGAGGCCGCGCGCTCGGAGAGCGCCCACCTGCACCGCTGGGTCCTCGACCCGGCCACCGGCAGGGCCGCCGAGGAGCAGCTCGACGACCGGAACGTGGAGTTCCCGACCCACGACGACGCCCGGACGGGCCTGGAGCACCGCTACCTCTACACGGTCGCCGGGAACTCGATCGTGAAGTACGACCTGCGCGGGGCGTCGTCCGCGCACGACCTCGGGGCGGGCTCGCACGTCGGCGAGGCGGTGTTCGTCCCCGCCGCGGGCGCCCGCGCGGAGGACGAGGGCTGGCTGCTGTCGGTCGTCTCCCGCGACGCCGGTTCCGAGCTGGTCGTGCTGGACGCGTCCGACCTGTCGCACACCGCGACCGTCCACCTGCCGCGGCGCGTCCCGGCCGGATTCCACGGGAGCTGGATCCCGGACTCCCCGGCGCGGGCTTAGGGTGGTTTACTAGCCGGTACATCGTGCAAGCAATCACTTACCAGGCTCCTCCCGGGAGGTTCCTCATGTCCGTGGCCACGGAGCACACCGAGACGTTCGCGTCCCTGAATCCGGCCACCGGCGAGGTCGTCGCCGAGCATCCCGTCCAGGACGGCGCCGCCGTGGCCGCGGCCGTCGAGCGCGCCCGGGAGGCCGCCGGCTGGTGGCGCGCCCTCGGCTGGAAGGAGCGCCGGCTCCGGCTGCTCAACGTCAAGGGCTCGCTCACCCGCAACATGAACCGGATGGCGGAGCTCATCCACCAGGAGACCGGCAAGCCGGTGCAGGACGCCCAGCTTGAGACGATCATGGCGATCACCCACCTGGACTGGGCCGCCCGCCACGCGCCGAAGGTCCTCGGGCCGCGCAGCGTCTACCCCGGCCTGATGGCGATGAACCAGAAGTGCGTGCTGGAGTACCAGCCGCTCGGCGTTGTCGGCGTCATCGGCCCGTGGAACTACCCGATCTTCACCCCGATGGGCTCGATCGCCTACGCGCTCGCGGCCGGCAACGCGGTCGTGTTCAAGCCGTCCGAGTACACCCCGGGCGTCGGCGTGCTGCTTGCCGAGCTGTTCGCCGCCGTGATCCCCGAGCACCCCGTCATGCAGACGATCACCGGGCTCGGCGAGACCGGCGGGGCGCTGGCCGCGTCGCCGCACGTCGACAAGATCGCCTTCACCGGATCGGCCCGCACCGCCAAGCGCGTGATGGCGGCCTGCGCCGAGAACCTCACCCCGATCGTCGTCGAGTGCGGCGGCAAGGACGCCTGCATCGTCGACTCCGACGCCGACCTCGACGCCGCCGCCGACGCCGCGCTGTGGGGCGCCATGTCGAACGCCGGCCAGACGTGCATCGGCGTCGAGCGCATCTACGTGGTGGACGAGGCGTACGACAAGTTCCTCGGCAAGCTCACCGAGAAGGCCAAGGACCTGCGCCCCGGCTTCGACCGCGAGGCCGCCTACGGGCCGATCACCATGCCGTCGCAGCTCGACATCATCGAGCGGCACATCAAGGACGCCCTCGACAAGGGCGGCAAGGCCGTCGTCGGCGGCGCCGAGTCGGTCCGCAAGCCGTACGTGGAGCCGGTCGTGCTGACCAACGTGCCGGACGACTCCGCCGCCGTCTGCGAGGAGACGTTCGGGCCGACGATCACCGTCCACCGCGTCAAGGACCTCGACGAGGCCGTGGAGAAGGCCAACCGCAGCAGCTACGGCCTCGCCGGGACGATCTTCTCCGGGGACAAGTCCCGCGCCCTCGACGTCGCCCGGCGGATGCGGTCCGGCATGACGTCCATCAACGCGTTCGCCGCGTTCGCCCAGGTCGCGGCCCTGCCGTTCGGCGGCGTCGGCGAGTCGGGGTTCGGCCGCATCCACGGCGCGGACGGGCTGCGCGAGTTCACCCGTCCGAAGGCCATCACCCGGCAGCGGTTCGCGACGATGAACCTCACCACGTTCGGCCGCACCGAGAAGGAGATGGCGCGCGTCCTCGGCCTGATCAACATGATCCACGGCCGCCGCTACAAGCGCTGACGCCGGTCGCGCCCCCGCCGGGCCCCGGCGGGGGCGCGACCTAGACTCGAAACCATGGCATCCGGGACGTTCGGCGCACCCGTGCGCAGCCGACTCCAGGTGACGCTGGGCGCCCCTCCGGCACCCCCGCCCGGCCTCCGGCCGTTCACCGGCGCCGACGTCGCCCCGCTCGCCGCCGCGATGTGGGCCGCCTACCGCGGCACCCCCGACGAGACCGACGTCGGCGACCTCCTGGGCGCGGCGCGCGAGATCCGGCTCACCCTGGACGGCGAGTACGGCGCGTTCCTCCCCGGCGCCTCGTTCGTCGCCGACCACGGGGACCGTCCGGTGGGCGCCGCGCTGGTCACCTTCTACAAGGAGGACCCGCTCCTCGCGTTCCTGTTCACCGCCCCGGCCCATGCCGGCCGGGGCCTCGGCCGGGCCCTGGTGAAGGCGAGCATGCACGCGCTCGCCGGCCAAGGCCACGCCACCCTCTCCCTGGCCGTGACCCGCCGCAACCGCCGTGCCCGCCGCCTCTACGACCGCCTCGGCTTCATCGAGATCGCCTGAGCGCCGGTCAGGTCCGCGCGCGTACGCACACCCAGCCGGCGGGCGTCTCCCCGGTGCGGAGGAAGTCCCGCAGCCGCTCGGCCTGCGGCTCCGGCACGACCCGGTCCAGCTCCGGGTAGAGGATCTTCTCCTCCTTCAGGTTGTGGTGCAGGAGCTGGACGGTCAGCCGCTTGCACAGGCGCAGCGCGGCATCGGCGTCCGGCTCCCCGGCGAGCGTGTCGAGCACCGCCCACATCTCGCCGTGCTCGCGCAGCATGACGAGCACCGGGGCCATCAGCCCCGCCTCGCGCAGGGCCGGGAACAGGAACTCCTCTTCGAGGTAGATGTGCCGGCGCAGCGCGCGGACGGCGCGTTCCAGCGGCGCCCGGTCCCGTCCCCCGGACGGCGCGTCCGCCGTGAACGCCTCGATTCCCCCGTCGATCTCGTGATGCTCGCGCTCAAGGGCCGCCGCCAGCGACTCGATCTCCATGCCCGCGATATTAATACATCACTGTCTTGTAAATAAGTACGACGTCATGAGAAACCGGACACTCGTCACCCCTGGCCGGAGGACGGCCAGGGGTGAGAACGGAGTCAGTCGGCGACCAGGCGGGAGCCCCAGCCGCCCACCGTGTACTCGCGCTGGCGGCGGACGGCGTAACGGCCCGGAGTGCAGCCGGACGCGCCGTGCTCGGGGTGCAGCAGGTAGACGGGGGCGGACGCCTCGAAGACGCCGATGGCGAGGCCGGTGGAGTCGGACACGTGCCTCGTCCAGCGGCAGGTGCCGGGGTCGGCGACGAGGGTGTGCGGGTTGCCGCCCGCCGCGCCGCGGAGCAGTTCGACGCCGTCGGCCGGAACGTCCGTCCAGTCGGCGTGCGAGGGGACCGAGAGGGACGCCGAGATCTCGGACACCGGGATGACGATCAGGTCGCCCTGGGCCTGGATTCCGTCGACGACGGGGATGCTCACCGACTGTTCGAGATGGTCGAGCACGGCGAGCCCGGTCTGCTGGGAAAGGGACGCGAGAGTCACGTTCATGGGGATCACCTTCAGGTTCGGCGGAGGAGTCGTGCGTACTGGTCGCCGGACAGCCCGTAGGTCCATCCGGCGGCGGCGACCGGGTCCGCGATGGCGCCCGGCACGGTCAGCCCGTACCGGCGGCGGCGCCCGTCGCGTTCGACCGAGCCGTTGACGGCGAGCAGCACCCTGGTCTGCTCGCGCAGGTCGTAGAGGCGCAGTTCCGAACCGGGGTTGCCGGGGTCGGGGGCCGTGGCGACGAGCCGCAGCCCGGCCCGGTCGATGTAGTCGCCCCAGCCGAGGTTCTCGATCGCGCACCGCCGGACCTCGACGTTGGCCTCCCGCGCGATGCGTTCGACGCTCGGATCGTCGATCACCCAGGGCGGCACCCTGGTCCCGTGCCAGGCGTGGACGTCCCAGCCGTCGCCGTACCGGAGCGCGGGCCCGTCCGGGCGGTGCAACCGCACCTGCCCCTCGTCGCCCCAGACCTCGGTGCGGATCTCGACGGGCCGCTCGGAGACGACGCAGACCCGCTCGCGCGGCCACCACCAGCCGCAGGACCGGGCCGCCGCCGCCCAGAGATCGAGCAGGCGGCTCTGCTCAGGAGTGAACACCACACCGGACGTCCGGCGGACCGCGTCGTAATGGGCGGGCCAGGACGGGCACATCGCCTCGTACCAGTTACTGCCCTGCTCGACCCGCTCGTTCGCGGACCGGAGCGCCGTGCGCAGAGTGCTCCGGGCCGACGTCGCGATCGGCCCCCGGACCAGTTGCCGCAGCATCAGGTCCAGAGGCCGGTAGCCGCGCATGACCCGGACGTCCAGATCCATGGACAGCCCGCTGATCAACCTGCGGAAACGCAACGGCAGGGGCCAGTCGTGGAGACGGTCGGCGGTCTCGGACGCCCGCAGGCGCATACCCGGCGGGACGGTTTCCAGCGCGGCCAGCGGCGAGGCGGCCCAATGGAAACGCGGTGGATCGAGCCCGATCAGCCGGTAGAGCTCGGAGATGGCCGCCTCGGCGGCAGGACGGTCGGCGGGCTCGGTGGACAGCAGATGCCCGAGCCATTCCGCGCGGATGCCGGCAGCTTCCCGCTGCGCGAACACGCTCACCGGACGAGGGCGCCAGCGCCCCTTTCAAAGATCATGGCCCGGATGATCGCAGACCCCACCCCCGCCCGTCCACCCCTTTCCACCGCCGCCCGCCGCCGCGGGTGAGGCGCCGAGGGGCCGTCTAAGGCGTCCTAGGGGGGTTAGATAAGGCGTCGTCCCCATGTGGGGGGCGGGGTCTTAGGGCGAACCTTGTACATGTCGGGCCGAGAGGGTCCGGCGGAAACAGGGAGACAGACATGATCCGCCCGGAGATCAGCAAGGTCATCATCAACGACCGCGTACGCGTGCTGCGGAGCGAGGCGAAGGACGCCCGCCGCGCCCGCATCGCGAAGGCGCTCAAGCGGTGACGCCCGCGGCCTGCTCGCACTGCGCGCCCCCGTCCGGAAGGACGGGGGCGTTCCTCATGTGCGGGCGTTGGCGGGGGCGAGCGGGGTGCGGCCGCGGATGAGGTCGGCGGCCCGTTCGGCGATGGCGATCGTCGGGGCGTTCGTGTTGCCCCGGGGGACGGCCGGCATGACGGAGGCGTCCACCACGCGGAGGCCCTCGACGCCCCGGACGCGCAGGGAGGCGTCGCAGACCGCGTCGTCGCCGCCCATCGCGCAGGTGCTCGTGGGGTGGAACAGCGTCGCGGCCTCACGGCGGACGAAGTCGGTGACGGCCTCGTCCGAGTCGGCCTGCTCGCCGGGCGCCCACTCGCCGCCGACCAGCGACGCCAGCGGGCCGGACGCGGCGATCTCGCGGGCCTGCCGGACGCCGGCGACCAGGATGTCCAGGTCGGCCTCCTCCGCGAGGTAGGCCGGGTCGATCAGCGGCTTGGCGCGGGGGTTGGCGGAGCGCAGCGTCAGCGCGCCCCGGCTCGCGATCGCGATCGCCGTGACCATGACCGACAGCAGCCGCTCGGACGAGTCGGTGAGGCCCTGGTTCACGAAGGGGGTCGGAAGGACGTGGTACTGCAGGTCGGGGGCGGGCAGGCCCTCCGCCGTCCGGACGAACCCGCCCGCCTCGGCGACGTTCGATGCGTAGGGGCCGCGCGCCAGGGCCTGGTAGAGGGCGAAGGTGCGCGCGTTCGCCTGCTCCCACAGCACCTTGGTGCGGGGCGTCGCGAACATGACGTTCACGAACGGGTGGTCCTGGAGCCGCTGCCCCACCGGGGAGTCGGCCACGACGTCGATGCCCAGGGAGCGCAGGTGGTCGGCCGGGCCGATACCCGACAGCATGAGCAGCTGCGGGCTGTTCACCGCGCCGCCGGACAGGATGACCTCCGCGTCGGCGCGGGCCGAGCGGGTCTCGCCGCGGGCATCGTAGCGGACGCCGGTGGCGCGGCCGTCCTCGATCGTGACGCGGGTGGCGAGCGCGTCGGTGACGACCGTGAGGTTCGGCCGGTTCTCGATCGGGTGCAGGTAGCCGTCGGCGGCCGACCAGCGCCTGCCGCGCTTGTGGGTGACCTGGTAGAAGCCCACGCCGTCCTGGTCGGCGCCGTTGAAGTCGGAGTTGGCGGCGAGGCCGTACGCCTTCGCCGACTGCACCCACGCCCGGGTCAGCGGGTGCTTGTAGCGCAGGTCCTCCACGCGGAGCGGGCCGCCGACGCCGTGGTAGGGGAGGTCGCCGCGCTGCTGGTCCTCGGCGCGGCGGAAGTAGGGCAGCAGGTCCTCGTAGCCCCAGCCGTCGCAGCCGTACGCGTCGCGCCAGGTGTCGTAGTCGTGCCGCGCGCCGCGGATGTAGATCATCGCGTTGGTGGACGAGCTGCCGCCGAGCGTCCGCCCCCGCGGCCAGTACACGCTGCGTCCGGCGGCGTGCTCCTGCGGGACGGTCGCGTAGTCCCAGTCGTAGGGGCCCTTGATCAGCGACGCCACGGCGGCCGGGATGTGGATCTCCGGCGCGTCGTCGGGCGGGCCCGCCTCCAGCAGCAGGACCTTCACGGAGGGGTCCTCGGTCAGCCGGGCGGCGAGGACGCAGCCCGCGCTGCCCGCTCCCACGATGATGTAGTCGTACACGGCGGCCTCCGGAGTCTTTCCGGAACCCTACCGAACGGGCTTCGAGCCAAGGCACGGCTAGGCTGCGGCCATGGCGAAGAACAGGGACAACCCCGTCGTGCTCTCGCGGATCTACACCCGGACGGGCGACGACGGCACCACCGCGCTGGGCGACGCGTCGCGGACCCGCAAGACCGATCCGCGCCTCGCCGCCTACGCCGACGTCGAGGAGGCCAACGCCGCGATCGGCGCGGCCGTCGCGCTCGGATCGCTGCCCGAGGACGTGGTGGCGCTGCTGACGCGCATCCAGAACGACCTCTTCGACGTGGGCGCCGACCTGTGCGCGCCGGTCGTCCCCGACCCGCAGTACCCGCCGCTGCGCGTCGAGACGTCCTATATCGACCGGCTTGAAGAGTCCTGCGACGAGTACAACGCCGCCCTCCCGGCGCTGCGCAGCTTCATCCTCCCCGGCGGGACGCCCGGCGCCGCGCTCCTGCACGTGGCCAGGACCGTCGCGCGGCGCGCCGAACGCACCGCCTGGGCGGCGGTCGAGGCGCACGGCAGCGCCGACGAGACGGCCGAGGGCGGCGTCAACCCGCTCACCGCCAAGTACCTCAACCGCCTGTCGGACCTGCTGTTCATCCTGTGCCGCGTCGCGAACGCCGGGCACGGCGACGTCCTGTGGAAGCCGGGCGGCGAACGCTGACGGACGCCGGGGGTGGGGTTAGCCCCACCCCCGGATGACCGGCTCCCCACCTGGTGACGCCGTCCCGTCCAGGACAGGCTGGTCTTGTACGGTGCACGACGACCAACGGGAGTGACCACGTGAGGACCTTGAGCAGGACGGCCGTTCTGGCGGTGGCGGGGGTGGCGCTGTCCGCCTGCGGCAATCTGAGCTTCGGTACCCACCATGAGGACCGCTCCTACACCGCGCCGGCCGGCGTCGCCAAGCTGGCGATCCAGACGAGCGGGAGCCGGGTCGAGGTGACCGCGTCCGACTCCCCCGGCATCAAGGTCGACGAGCGGCTGCGCTGGACCAACGACAAGAACAAGCCGCGGGCAAGGCATGTCACCGAGGGCGACACGCTGAAGCTCACGTCCAAGTGCGGCACGCAGGCGATCGGGATCAGCTCGTGCGGCGTGTCGTACCGCGTCCGGGTGCCGCGCTCCACCCCCGTGGAGATCTCCAACCGGGACGGGGCGATCGTCGCGTCCGGCCTCGCCGGAACGGTGAAGCTGCACAGCGACAACGGCTCGATCACCGCGACGGACCTGCGCGCGTCCACGGCGTCCCTCAGCTCGCGGGACGGGTCGCTGCGCGTCTCCGGCCGCGTCACGACCGCCGACCTGAGCAGCGAGAACGGTCACGTGGACGCGACCGGGCTCACGGCCGGGAAGCTGACCGCGCGCTCGCGGGACGGCCGCATCCAGGTCAGCGGGACGGCGTCCACCGCCGACCTCCGCACGGCCAACGGCGGCATCGAGGCCGCCGGGCTGGCCACCGACCGGATCACCGCGCACTCGTCCGACGGCGGCATACTGCTGCGCCTCACCACGCCGCCGACCAGCGTCGACGCCGGCACCCAGAACGGCTCCATCGAACTCCGCCTGCCGGCCGGCGCGGACTACGCCATCAAGGCGTCCGCCCACAACGGCGGCAGGCGGATCGACTCGGGCATCCACGAGGACTCCGCGTCCAAGCGGCGGATCAAGCTCGACACCACCGACGGCGGCATCCTCGTCACGCCGAACTAGCGGACCCGGTGGGGGCCCTGCCAGACCGGCTCGTAGGACGGGCCGAGCGGCAGGGCCACCCGGGCGCCGCCGTTGACGGCGACCGTCGTCCGGGCCAGGTGCTGGAGCACGTGCGCGACCCCGTCGGCGTTCGTGTCGAGGAGCTTGAGGTTCACGTTCTTCACCCGGTCGCACCTGGCGTGGTAGCAGGGGTCGTACGCCTTGCCCGCCCGGCCCCCGAACGCCTTCGCCTCGGCGGCGGTCTTCACGCCCTCGGCGCCGGTCGCCATCCCGCCGGACGGGATGCCCTTCTCCACGAACGGTCCGTAGTCGGAGCGTCCGTTGAACTCCTGCTCGCTCGTCGGCAGGCGGCGGCCCTTGAAGTAGTCGCGGAACATCTTCTCGATCGCCCCGGAACCGGCGGGCGCCCGCGTGCCGCCGCCGGCGGAGTGGTCGCCGTCGTACACGCCGCGGGTCCCGTTCGGCGAGCCGAGCATGTCGAGGTTGATGTTCAGGGCGATCTTCCGCCGCTCCGCCGCCGGCAGCGACGCCACATAGTGCGCGGAGCCGCGCAGCCCCTCCTCCTCGGCGCCCCACCAGGCGAAGCGCACCCGGTTGCGGAGGCCGTCCTTGCGCAACTCCTTGATCTTCCCGGCGATGGCGAGGAGCACCGCGGCGCCGGTGCCGTTGTCGTTGATCCCCGGCCCCGCCGGGACGCTGTCGAGGTGCGCGCCCGCCAGCACCACGTTGCCCGCGTCGCCGCGCCCGGTGTCGGCGATGACGTTCGAGGACGACTTCTTCCCGTGCGCCGTGTCGGTCTTCACGCGCAGCTTCAGGCCGCCCTTCCGCCGCGCGGCCTTCACCAGCGCGACGCCCAGCTCGTGCGTCGGGCCGACGACCGGGACCGCGGACGGCTTCGACACCGTCCCGTTCACCGGCCCCTTCTCCCCCGGCTTGTTGAAGATGACCACGGCGGACGCGCCCGCCGCCCGCGCCCGCGCCGCCTTCACCTGGAACGTGCACGAACCGCGCTGGACGAGGGCGATCGAGCCCTTCGCGAAGCCCTTGAAGTCGCCCTTCTCGCAGCCGCTCGTCCCCTCGCCCTTGGCCGGGACGTCCACGGCCGTCGCGGACGCGGTCACGTCGCCGGACCCCGAGTAGGCGAGGGTGACGAAGTCCTTCTCCCGCTTGAAGGACTTCCTGGACGGCGACGTCCGCGCGAACACCGCGTCGGACCGCTCCCGCCAGTAGGGGAACGTGAACTTCCGCACCTTCGGGGTGAGACCGGCCTTCCGGAGCCGTCCGACGACGTACTTCACCGACACGTCGTAGCCGGGGCTTCCCGCCGCGCGGTCGCCGCCGTTGTAGTCCGCGATCTCCTGGAACGCCGCCAGATGCGCCTTGACGTCCTGCAGCGTGACCAGCTTCGCGAGGTCGGGACGGGCCGCCGCGGAGCCCGCCGCGGGCAGGGCCCCCGGCAGCAGCACGGCGGGCAGGGCGACCGCGGGCAGCACCACCGCCGCGCCGAAGGCGAGCCTGCGGCCGGAGCGGAGCCGGCGACCGGTGAGAAGCATGCGCACGTGCACTCCAGCGGACGGAAGGCGAGCGGACCAGCAGTGATCATCGCCCCGCGTCCCGCCCGCCTCAAGCAGCGGCGGCACGGCCACGCCGATTCGATACCGGCGCCCTACCCGCTCATGACCGGCTCATGACCCGCTCATTCCGGTGGGTGCAGATCGACGGGGAGGCCGGGCGGCGCCGCCTCCAGCCACGCCAGGAACCCCGTCAGCGCCGACGCGCCCATCGCCAGCTCGACGGTCAGCGCACCGTCCCGCACCTCGATGACGCTCACGTCCGGGAGCAGGCCCTCCGCCTCCTCCGGGCCGGGACGGCGCCGATTGGACACGACGAGGCCCCGGCGGTGGATCACCTGCCGGGGCCTTCTGCGGAAACCGAACACGCGGTGCCAGTGCAGCTCATCGCCCTTGTAGCGGCCGATGCCGAGCCGCCACACCCCCGGAGCTCCGCCCTCCCGGGACAGTTCACGCAGGCTGCACTCCACGGTGCCGCCGCCGCGCGTGAACAGCCAGCGGCGCACCGCCATGCAGACGAACACCAGCGCCGCCACGAGGACGAGCGCGGCGAACGCACCGCCCACGTCCAGTGCCAGGTGCTCGGCCAAATCCCCCGCCGTCCGTCGAACTCCAGGCCTCGATGCTAAGCCTCGATGCCCGCCGCCCGCAGCCGGGCCCGCGCGCGCCGCTCCGGCGTGGCGTCCTCGGACTCGGCGCCGAGCGCCGCGTCCAGCGCCTGCCTGGCGTCGTCGACGTCGATCTCGCCGCCCAGCTCGGCCTGCTCGGCCAGCACCGACACCTCGTCGGCGGCGACCGAGAAGAACCCGCTGCCGACCGCCGCGCTGATCGGCTCGCCGCCGTCGGCCGGCTCGATCTTCACCACGCTGCCGTCCAGCAGGACGCCCAGCACCGGGGCGTGGCCCGGCAGGATGCCGAGCGAGCCCTCGATGGTCTGCGCGACCACCATCTTGGCCTCGCCGGACCAGATCTCGCGCTCCGGCGAGACCAGCCCGACCTTCAGGGTTGCCACGTTGGTTTTCCTCCGAATACTGGAGCGGTTCCGCCGGAGCGGCCCGGGCGAGCGCCGCGGGCCGCTCCGGCGGAGCGGACTACTTCTCCAGCTCCCTGGCCTTCTTCTCGACGTCCTCGATGCCACCGCACATGAAGAACGCCTGCTCGGGCAGGTGGTCGTACTTGCCCTCGGCGATCGCCTTGAACGAGGCGACCGTCTCGTCCTTCGGCACCGTGACACCGGGCTGGCCGGTGAACTGCTCGGCCACGTACATCGGGTGCGACAGGAAGCGCTCGATGCGCCGCGCCCGCTGGACGGTGACCTTGTCCTCCTCCGACAGCTCGTCGATGCCGAGGATCGCGATGATGTCCTGCAGCTCCTTGTACTTCTGCAGGATCCGCACGACCTCCTGCGCGACCTCGTAGTGCTCGGTCCCCAGGATCTGCGGGTCCATGATCCGCGAGGTGGAGTCGAGCGGGTCGACCGCCGGGAAGATGCCCTTCTCGGAGATGCTCCGGGACAGGGTCGTGGTGGCGTCCAGGTGCGCGAACGTGGTGTGCGGCGCCGGGTCGGTGATGTCGTCGGCGGGCACGTAGATCGCCTGCATCGAGGTGATCGAGTGACCGCGCGTCGAGGTGATCCGCTCCTGCAGCACACCCATCTCGTCGGCCAGGGTCGGCTGGTACCCCACCGCGGACGGCATGCGCCCGAGCAGCGTGGAGACCTCCGAACCGGCCTGGGTGAACCGGAAGATGTTGTCGATGAACAGCAGCACGTCCTGGCCCTGGACGTCGCGGAAGTACTCCGCCATCGTCAGGGCGCCCAGCGCCACCCGCAGCCGGGTGCCCGGCGGCTCGTCCATCTGGCCGAACACGAGGGCGGTGTCCTTGAGGACGTTCGCCTCTTCCATCTCCACCCAGAGGTCGTTGCCCTCACGGGTGCGCTCGCCGACGCCCGCGAACACCGAGGTGCCGCCGAAGTTGCGGGCGACACGGCGGATCATCTCCTGGATGAGGACCGTCTTGCCCACGCCCGCGCCGCCGAACAGGCCGATCTTCCCGCCCTTGACGTACGGGGCGAGCAGGTCGATGACCTTGATGCCGGTCTCCAGCATCTCCGTCCGGGACTCCAGCTGGTCGAACGCCGGAGCCTTGCGGTGGATGCCCCAGCGCTCGTTGATCTCCAGCGAGGCGGTCGGCGCGTCCAGCGCCTCGCCCAGCGCGTTCCACACGTGGCCCTTGGTGATGTCACCGACCGGGACCGCGATGGACTTGCCGCTGTCGAACACCGGAGCGCCGCGGACCAGGCCGTCCGTCGGCTGCATCGAGATGGCCCGGACCATGTTGTCGCCCAGGTGCTGGGCGACCTCGAAGGTCAGGGTCTTCTCCTCGCCGCCCAGGGTGACCTGGACGTTGAGCGCGTTGTAGATCTCCGGGAGGGCGTCGGCGGGGAACTCCACGTCGACGACCGGGCCGATGACGCGCGCGACGCGCCCGGTCGCGGTCGCCGTCTCTACCTGTGCAGTCATTATCACTCCCCGCCAGACTCGGCGAGCGCGTCAGCGCCACCGACGATCTCGCTGATTTCCTGGGTGATCGCGGCCTGCCGCGCCTGGTTCATCTGGCGCGTGTAGACCCCGAGCAGTTCGTTGGCATTGTCGGTCGCCGACTTCATCGCCCGCCGGACCGACGCCTGGAACGACGCCGCCGACTGCAGCAGCATGTGGAAGATGCGGCTCTCGATGTAGTTCGGCAGCAGCAGGTCGAGCGCCGCCGCGGCGGACGGCTCGAACTCGTACGCCGGCGGGACCTTGGCGGACTCGCTCTCCTCGATCTCCAGCGGCATGAGCCGCTTGACCTGGACGGCCTGGGTCAGCATCGAGACGAACTCGGTGTAGACCACGTGGATCTCGCCGACGCCGCCCTCGGCGTCGGTCTTGAGGAAGTCCTCGGTCAGCCGGCGGCCGATCTGCTCCGCGTTCGCGAAGTGCGGACGGTCGCTGAACCCGTTCCAGGTCTGGGCGACGTCCCGGCCCCGGAATTTGTACCAGGTGATGCCCTTGTTGCCGATGACGTACGGGACCGGCTCGCGGCCCTCGTCCCGCAGCGCCTTGATCAGCGACTCGGCCTCGCGGATGACGTTGGCGTTGTAGGCGCCGCAGAACCCGCGATCACTCGTGACGATCAGGACGGCGCTGCGGGTGTCGGCCGGCTGCTCCTGGAGGAGCGGGTGGTCGATCCCCACATGGTGGCTCACCAGCGCGGTCAGGGCCTGCGTGATCTGGTCGGCGTACGGCTTGGACGCCGCCACCGCCTGCTGGGCCTTGACGATCCGCGACGTGGCGATCATCTCCTGGGCGCGCGTGATCTTGGCGGTCGACTTGACCGTCTTGATCTGCTGCCGGAGTTGACGAAGCTGTGCGGCCATCGCCGTCAGCCCTTCTTGACGCGGGTGATCGTCTCCTGCTCGACGTCCTCGTCATCGATCGCCTCGACGGGCTCCTCGGCCAGCATCTCGCCCTCGCTGGTCTGGAAGCCCTTCTTGAACTCCGTGATGGCGTTCTTGAGGCTGGTGAGGCCGTCGTCGGAGAGCTTGCCGGTCTCGCGGATCGAGGTCAGCATGCCGCCTTCCTCGCGCTCCATGTAGTCGAGGAACTCGCGCTCGAAGCGGCGGACGTCGGCGACCGGGACGTCGTCCAGCTCGCCGGAGGTGCCCGCCCACACGGACACGACCTCCTGCTCGACCGGGAACGGGTTGCCCTGCGGCTGCTTCAGCAGCTCGACCAGGCGGGCGCCGCGCTCCAGCTGGGCACGGGACGCCGCGTCCAGGTCGGACGCGAAGGCGGCGAACGCCTCCAGGTCGCGGAACTGCGACAGCGCGAGGCGCAGCGTGCCGGCGACCGTCTTCATCGCCTTGATCTGCGCCGAGCCGCCGACCCGGGAGACCGAGATGCCGACGTTGATCGCCGGCCGGACGCCCTGGTTGAACAGGTCCGTCTCCAGGAAGCACTGGCCGTCGGTGATCGAGATGACGTTCGTCGGGATGTAGGCCGACACGTCGTTGCCCTTGGTCTCGATGATCGGCAGACCCGTCATCGAACCGGCGCCGAGGTCGTCCGACAGCTTCGCGCAGCGCTCCAGCAGACGCGAGTGCAGGTAGAAGACGTCACCCGGGTAGGCCTCGCGGCCCGGCGGGCGGCGCAGCAGCAGCGACACCGCGCGGTACGCCTCGGCCTGCTTCGACAGGTCGTCGAACACGATCAGGACGTGCTTGCCCTGGTACATCCAGTGCTGCCCGATCGCGGACCCGGTGTAGGGGGCGATGTACTTGTAGCCCGCCGGGTCGGACGCCGGAGCCGCCACGATCGTGGTGTACTCCAGCGCGCCGGCCTCCTCCAGGGAGCGGCGGACGTTCGCGATCGTGGAGCCCTTCTGGCCGACCGCGACGTAGATGCAGCGGACCTGCTTGCTCTCGTCGCCCGACTCCCAGGCTTCCTTCTGGTTGATGATGGTGTCCACGCAGACGGTCGTCTTGCCCGTCTGCCGGTCACCGATGATCAGCTGCCGCTGGCCGCGGCCGATCGGCGTCATCGCGTCGATCGCCTTGATGCCGGTCTGCAGCGGCTCACCGACCGACTGCCGCTGCACGACCGAGGGGGCCTGCAGTTCCAGCGCACGGCGCTCGGTCGTCTCGACCGGGCCGAGGCCGTCCAGCGGGTTGCCCAGGGCGTCCACAACACGGCCGAGGAAGGCGTCGCCGACCGGCGCCGACAGGACCTCGCCGGTCCGCCGGACCTTCTGGCCCTCCTCGATCTTGCTGAAGTCGCCGAGGACAACGGCGCCGATCTCACGCACGTCCAGGTTCAGAGCCAGGCCACGGGTACCGTCCTCGAACTCAAGGAGTTCGTTCGCCATCGCGGAGGGCAGGCCCTCGACGTGGGCGATACCGTCGCCGGAATCGACGACGGTGCCGACCTCTTCGCGCGCGGCGGCCTCGGGCTCGTACGACTGGACGAAGCGCTCCAGCGCGTTCCGGATCTCGTCCGGACGGATCGTCAGCTCCGCCATGATTCCTCTCTTGCTCCCTAAAAGGTCAGCTCGGCCGGCCCTCGACCGGCGTTCAGCCGGCGCCGAGCCGCCGGCGGACATCGTCCAGCCGTCCGGCGATCGTGCCGTCGATGATCTCGTCCCCGATCTCGATCGACAGTCCGCCGATCGCACCGGGGTCGATCTCGATGTTCAGGTGTACTTCGTGTCCGTACGCGGTGGCGAGCACCTCGGCGAGCCGCGTCCGCTGCCGCGCCGACAACTCGGTCGGCGTCCGCACCAGCGCGACCAGCCGCCGCCTGCGCTGCGCGACGAGCTTGCCGTACTCGGCGAGCCCGCCTTCCAGGCTACGTCCTCGCGGGCGCAGCACCAGCTCGGTGACCAGCGTCAGCGTCGCCGGAGTGACCTTGCCCTCCAGCAGCGCCGTGACCAGGCCGAGCTTGCGGTCGTCCGGCAGGCCGGGGCCGGCGAGCGCGCCGCGCAGGGCGGCCTCGCCCTCGACGACCCGGGAGAACCGGAACAGCTCGTCCTCCAGGTCGTCGATCTTCCCGTCCGCCTCGGCGCGGGCGGCCTCGGCGGTGACCGCGAGGGCCTCCACCGCGTCCGACAGCTCCGACGGCTTCGACCAGCGAAGCCGGACGACGTCGGCGACCAGCCCGAGAGCGGCCGGCGACACCTTGCCCTCCAGCAGGATCTGGACGAGCTGCGCCTTGTCGGCCCCGTCCCGCGCCGGGTCGGAGACCGCCCGCCGCAGGCCGTGCTCGCGGTCGATCAGGTGCAGCACCGCGAACAGGTCGCCGCCGAGCGCGGCCAGGTCGGCGGAGGGAATGACGGCCTCCAGCCGCTCCTTGGCCTCGGCCAGCGACGCCCTGCTCACCGCTCCCGTGATGGTCATGAGGTGACCTGCTCCTGCGTGCTGGCGCGGCTCTCCAGCTCCTCGAGGAACCGGTCGACGACCCGGCTCTGCCGCGCGCTGTCCTCAAGGGACTCGCCCACGACGCGCCCGGCCAGGTCGACCGACATGGCGCCGATCTCGGCCCGCAGCGACTGCAGCGCCTGCTGCCGCTCGGCCTCGATCTGCTTCTTGGCGTCCTCGACGATCTTGCGTGCCTCCGCCTGGGCCTTCTCCTTGGCCTCGGCGATGATCTGCGCGCCCTGCTCCTCGGCCTTGCGCCGCTCGTTGGACGCCTCGACCGCGGCCGCCTTCTGCTGGGACTTGTACTGATCGAGGACCTGCTGGGCCTCTTTCTGCGCCTGCTCCGCCCGCTCGAGGCCGCCCTCGATCGCCTGGGTCCGCTCCTCGAGCGTCTTCTGCAGACGCGGCACGAGGATGCGCCCCAGGACGATCATGACGACGAGGAACGAGAAGATGCCGACGACCAGCTCGTACGGGTGCGGGACGAGAGGGTTGTTCTCCTCCGCCGCTAGGACGGAAGCTGCTGTGATCATGTCTGCAGCCCTTCCTCAGGTACGGACGGCTACTACTTGATGCCCTGGAAGATGAACGGCGCGACCAGCCCGATGAGGGCGAGCGCCTCGGTGAGGACGAAGCCCAGCAGCATGTTGGTGCGGATCACGCCGGTCAGCTCGGGCTGGCGCGCGATGGCGTTCACACCCTGGCCGAAGATGATGCCGATGCCGATGCCCGGGCCGATGGCCGCGAGGCCGTACCCGATCGAGGTGACGTTACCGCTGACGGCGGCGAGCACTTCTCCCGTCATGGGGTTCATTCCTTTTCTGTCGGCCGGCGGACGCTCCGCCGGTCTGGGCTAACGAGGTTGTTCGGAGGGCCCGGCGCCGGACGCCGCCGCCCCGGGGGGCTTAGTGTTCGGCTTCCAAGCCGCTCTGGATGTACATGGCGGCGAGCATGGCGAACAGGAAGGCCTGCAGGAACTGGATCAGCAGTTCCAGGGCGGTCAGCAGGATCGTGACGATCACGCCCACGATGCCGACGCCGAAGCCGAGCGCGGTGGGCTTCTCGAACAGGAACCAGAAGCCGACGAGGCTGAAGAAGGCCAGGATCGTGTGGCCGGCGAACATGTTGGCGAAGAGCCGCACCGCGTGGGTGAAGGGGGCCAGGATGAACGTCGAGAGGTACTCGATCGGCACCAGCAGGAAGTAGACCGGCAGCGGCAGGCCCTTGGGGATCATGTTCGTGAAGTACTTCACCGGGCCCTGGTGCTTGAACCCCAGGTAGACCTTCACGACGTAGACGAAGACCGCCAGGACGATCGGGAACGCGATGTGCGAGGCGATCGGGAACTGGATGATCGGGATGACCGCGAAGATGTTCCAGAACCAGATGAGGAAGAACAGCGACATCAGCATCGGCATCCACCGGTCGGTGTTCTTGCCGAGGAACGGGCGGGCGATCTCGTCCCGCACGAACATGTAGCCGATCTCGCCGACGTTCTGCATGCCGCGCGGCACGAGCTTCGGCTTGGCGAACGCGATCCAGAACAGGAGGCAGGTCACCAGCGCGCCGACGACCGCGAAGACGACGGGTTTGGTAAGCCACTCCGGGCCGCCGGCGAACAGGGGCGGGAAGTCGAACAGCTCCGGGCCCGGGGCTTTGAACTCATCTCCCCCGGAGGCGAGGACCGTCTGCGCGTTCACGCGGCGTTCCCTTCATCAATGTGTTGATGTTTCACGAAGGCTTCCTCGGCGGCGGGGCCGCTCAGGAGGAGTCGCGACCGTACTTCAGGTAGACCAGGTAGACGGCGAGCCCGGCACCGATGACCAGGCCGATGGGCATCAGCCAGGTCTGGTGCGTCCACTTGGACAGCAGCCACCCGAGTCCGCCCCAGATGAGCATCCCGGAGAGAAGGTAGCTGGGCACGGACCAGGCGACGTCGGCGAATTCCCGCTGGCCGTCCTCCGGCCGGGGTTTCTGCTCGCTCATCGCGCTCCGGACGATAGCAGGCCACCCGTGCGGTGGTCATATTGGAGTAGTCCTCGGGGACAGGCGCCGTGTGCGGGGCCTGCATCACGGGCTCCGGTCCAGGACGTTCTCGGGTTCGTCAATGTAGGGCCTCCGCTGCAGGACGACGCGGAACTCGGCGGCGATCCAGATCAGCGCGAGGCCGATGACCGTCCAGCCGAAGACGGTGGTGTTCCAGAGGGAGACCCCGTCCATCGTCGTGACCAGCACCATCACCGCGAGGATCTTCACCATGTAGCTCGCCAGCGCGGCCAGCATCATCGTCTGCGCGGAGTACTTGGCGGCCCAGGAGACCACCAGCGCGCTGACGGAGAAGAAGGCGATCACCACGACGGCGGCCAGTGCCGCCGCCAGGGCGCCCTTGGCGCCGGCGGTCAGCAGGCCGATCAGAACGGCGCCCACCCCGACCACCGAGGTCGGGATCGCGGCGCCGCGGAACATCCGGGCGTCGGAGGTTTGCATGAGGGCTCCGGCTGGTCACGTTCAGTGGTCGTCTGTTGTTCGTGAAAGGTATCACAAGCGTCCGGTATGTCCACAATTACCCTAGAGGTAATGCGCGTTCAGGGCCCGGGAGGCGACCTCCGGTAACGCTCACCTGGACTTTAGCCCAGCTCACCCTGTGCATTGCCCGGATCGGCGCGTCCGCGCCGGCCGTCCGCGACCATTCCGGGCCCGGCGGGAGAAGTGCAGCTCAGACGCGCATCGGGGGACGCTGCGCGGGCTGGTCGCCGGCGCCCGGATCGGCGCCGGGCTGCTTGCGGCGGGGCTTGCGGATCATCAGCAGGACGCCGGCCGTCGCGATCAGCAGCGTGATCCCGAGGGTGATCCACGCGGCGTCGAACAGCGCCAGCCCGACCAGGCCGGAGGCCAGCAGCCCGACCCAGAAGTACATGATCAGCACGGCGCGGCGGGTGGAGTGGCCGAGTTGCAGCAGCCGGTGGTGCAGGTGCTGCTTGTCCGGCGAGAAGGGCGACCTGCCCTGGTTCGTCCGCCGCCACACGGCGAGCAGCATGTCCATGAACGGGACCGCCGCCACCGCCGGGATCAGCAGCACCGGGACGAAGAACGGGAACAGCCCGTTGGCGAGGATGGCCGGGTCGAACTGCCCGGTCAGCATGATCGTGGACGCGCTGAGCAGCAGCCCGATCAGCATCGAGCCGGTGTCGCCCATGAAGATCTTGGCCGGGCTGAAGTTGTGCGGCAGGAAGCCCGCGCACATCCCGAACAGGACGGCGGCGATCAGCGTCGCGCCGGTCAGCGTGGTCAGCCCGTTCGTCCGCGACAGCAGGTAGGCGTAGGAGAACAGCGCCAGCGCGGCGATCCCGACGACGCCTGCGGCGAGGCCGTCCAGGCCGTCGATGAAGTTCACCGCGTTGATCGTCGCGACGACGACGAAGACGGTCAGCGGCACCCCGTAGGCGGGCGGCAGCGACAGCGACTCGCCCGTCGGCAGCGGGATCACGTAGATCTGGATGCCCTGCATGATGAAGATCCCGGCGGCCGCGACCTGCCCGGCGAACTTGGTGAGCGCGTCCACCTCCCAGCGGTCGTCGGCGACGCCGATCAGGACGATCAGCCCGCCCGACAGCAGCAGCGCCTTCGCGACGCTGATGTCCCCGTCGTCGAGGACCTTGCGCATCTCCGGCAGCCCGGTCGCGACCACCAGCGCCGCCACCATCCCGCCGAACATCGCGAGACCGCCCAGCCGGGGCGTCGGGATGACGTGCACGTCGCGCTCGCGCGGGACGGCCTGCGCCCCGAACCAGACGGCGAACCGGCGCACCGACGGGGTCAGCAGGTAGGCGACGAGGGCGGCGACAAGGATCGTGAGCAGGTATTCCCGCACTCCCCGCGCCTCCCTTCACCGATCGCCGGTTCCGTGTTACCCGCCCGGCGCGCCGTCCACCCGCCCCGGCCGCTGGACCGGTCCTCATGGTTGGACGATCGGCCGGGGTCGAGTGTTCGCACCGCGACCGACCAACTGTAGACCGACCGGGCGCGCGCTCGCTCCCGATCCCGCCGCGCGGTTCATCGCGGAGCGCGGTTCATCGCGGAGCGCGGCCCTCGGCGCCGCCCGGGACGGGCGGGGCGCGGTGCGCGCACACGATCCCGGCGCCGGCGATCAGCAGCGCGAGGCCGGCCAGGCACCGGTCGCCCAGCGAGAACGCCCACGGCCCGCTGGCCGCGACCTCGCCCCCCGCGTCGGCGGCGACCAGCAGCGCACCGGCCGCGATCAGCGCCGCGCCGGCCCGCCGCCGCGGCGCCGGGCGCCGGGCGGCCAGCGCCACCGCGCCGAGGGCGGCGGCGAGCACTGCGGTGCCCGGCCAGCCGCCCGTCCAGCGCGGCGGGACGTACCGGGGCGGGGCGACGGCGATCGCGTGCTTGGGCAGCCGGACACCGATCTTCATGCCCTCGTGCGGGGCGAGCGCGTTCTGGATGAAGTCCACGGCGTACGGGCCGTCGCGGTCGCGCGGGCACCGGACCGTCGCGCCCGGCGCGCCCGCCCGGCAGGTCGCGTACCGCAGCGGGACCGGCGCCTCGACCCGCACCGCCGCGCTCCCGATCGGGACGCTCCAGGCCGTCCCGATCGCGTCCCACACCAGCTCGTCGTGGTCGGGGCGCGGGGTGAACGCCCGGCCCACCTCGTACTCGATCACGTACGCCTGCCGTCCGCGGACCTCGCGGCGCCGGTCGCCGACGCTGATCCGCACGTCGCGCAGGAACCGCGTCATCCGGGCCCGCGCCGGCGCGCCGGTGGACGAGCTGGCCCGCACGTTCCGCACCTCGAAGACCCGGTCGCCGCGGCGGAACGGCACGCGCCGGACGATCCCGTGCTCGCCGGACCGGTCGAAGTCGTAGGTGATCGTCTCCCGGACGTACAGGACGCCGTCGACGCCGATGGTCAGCACGACGTCGTAGGTCGCGATGCCCTCCCCGGCCGCCTGCGCGGGCGGCGGGACGGCCCCGGACACGCCCGGCGCCGGCCTGCCGGCCGGCGTGCCACCGGGGGCGGGCTCGGCGCCCGCGGCGGGGGCGGACGGCATGAGCACGAGGGTCAGCAGCAGGACGCCCGCGAAGATCGCGGGCCTCCGGTCACGGCCACGCACGTCAGGCATGGTTTCACCTGTTGCCATGATCGTGCCGGTGTAACGCGGCCGAGGGCCCGCCGCGCCCGGGGCGAACGGCTTCCTGGACCCTTGGACGCGGCCGGACTCCGCTCGGTTCGCGGGACCGCGAACATCGTCCGGCCCTGGTCAGCCTGTAAGCCCGCCATAAAGGTGACCTTGCGGACACTGCTAAGTTATCGCCTGCTAACCCCCAACACACGAGCCTGGAGGGACTAATGCGGCGAATCGCTGCAGTCGCCCTGACCGCCGGCACCCTGATGGCCGGGATGGCCGCCGTGGGCGCCCCCGCCGAGGCCGCCACGGGCTGGAAGCCCTACAACTCCTACAGCGGCATCGACGCCTGGGGCACCTACTCCCGCAGTGGCGGCAAGACCTACGTGAAGGGCTACCTTCGCGACACCAAGAAGAACGGCTGGACGGCCTGCGTCCGGTTCCTGTTCACCGAGGGGAACCAGAAGTACTGGTCCCGCTTCAAGATCATCGGCGTGACGTCCGGTGGCACGAAGTACAACTACGACGGCGTCGCCAAGGTCAAGATCAGCGTCAGCTCCAGCTACAGCAGCCACCTGTGGGTGCAGGAGTGCGGCCGGAACAAGAAGACCGGCAAGTACCTCTACGGCAAGGGCAAGAAGCTGTTCTAAGCCCGTCGTCACGCCTGTCGACACAGGCCCCGCCCGGCCCGGCGGGGCCTTCGTGCTCTTCCCCGGCCGTTTCGGTGAGCACCGTCACCAGTCCAGATCGTAGAACCCTGAAACGCTCTTGAATCGGACCGCCGGCCTGTTCCGCCCCAACTCGACCATGCCGTAGCCAGTAATCAGATACCGGCCGGACATGTCGCCCTTCATCAGCCTCTGCCCGGCGAAGCGGGTGGCCGGGCGCAGCACCGACCCCAGCGTGCGTCCATCGACGGCGGATATCTCCACCAGATCGAGCCCTCCGCCGCCGGGCGCGGGCGACGCCGTAGAGTCCTCCTCGGACGCCGTACCCGTAAGCTGTTCGGTTCCCTCGATCACCAGGGCCGATCGGCCGTCGGGCATGGCCACCGCGCCCTCGAAAACGTGCGGTGTGGAGAGGACGCGAAGACACGTGCTCGCCTTGACCGACCGCGTCTCTGTCGAACGCACCACTCGAAGCGCGCGCAACTCCTGGACCGTCGTCAAGTCTCCCTGGGATGTTTTCTTGTAGCGTGACCGCACAAAGAACAGAGAGTCACCCTTGCCCGACCAGGAGAGCATTTCATCCGCGGCGCTCTGCGACTCCCGCCACTCCGTACGCGCGCCGCTGCCGACATCGATTACGCCGATTCTCGACCCTACGCTCATCTGCAGGAAACCCGGATCCGGTGCGCATGACTCGACGCTGTAGGCCAGCCTGCGGCCGTCCGCGGTGACCGCGAGGGACCCGTCCCCGACCGGCGTGCCGGGCATCGCCGGACCGGGCACCCGCCACCGGCCCGCGAACCGCCCGGCCTCGGTCACGGTGAAGCGGCGGACGGTGCTCGCGCAGTGCCCGCGTTCCGTCACAAGGAGGAAGAGCGTGCGGCCGTCGCCAGAGGCGGCGAGGTCCAAATAGCTCGTGCCCTTCGGCGCGGCCTCGCTGTCGAGGAGGCGGCCGGTGCGCGAGTCGCGGACCTCCACGCGGGACGGGCGCCCATCCACGGCCAGGTAACTCGCGAAAACGAACCGGGGCATCGTGGGGATCTTCTGAAGGCGCCGATCGGGCTCGTCGACCATCTTCCGGATGCCCAGCAGGCCCGCGACCAGCGCGAGGACGGCCAAGACCGCGCAGACCGGGATTACCAACCGCCCCGGCCGAGCTGGCCGCCGCCCCCGGCGTACGGGGAAGGGCCTCGGCTTCTCCGCGTCCACCGTGTCCACCACTGCATACAGAGCGTCACGCAGGCGGTCCTCGATGCCGCTCATCGCGCCTCCTCCCCCAGCTCGCGAGCCAGCGCGGCGAGCGCCCTGGCCATCGTGGACCGCACCGTTCCCTGACGGATGCCCATGGCGGCCGAGACCTCGTCGTCGGTGAGATCGAGGTAGTAGCGCAGCACCACGGCCTCGCGCTGCCGGCGCGGCAGCCGGTCCAGGGCCCGCATGACCGCCCGGCGCTCCTCACTGAGCATGGCCGCGGACTCGGCCGACCAGACCGGCGGCTCATGCGGCTGCGAGTACCGCCAGATCGTCCTGCGCCGCCGGAGCGCCATGCGGCAACCATTCAGCACCGCGGCACGGACGTAGGCGAGCAGCTTGTCCTCGTCGTCCAGCCGCGGGCACCTCTCCTGCATGCGCAGGAAGACGTCCTGCACAACATCCTCGGCGGTGGCCTCGTCCCCGACCAACAGGACAGCCATCCGCACGAGACCGAGTTGATGCTCCATGTACAGCGCGACGAGGTCGCGGGTCTGGGGGACGACCACGGACCGCGATCCTAACCGGCCCCTCCGGCCGGGCCCGCAGGAAGCACCGAGTACCTGACGGCCAGTTAAGGACAAAGTCGCGGAGCGGCGTCACGAGGCCAGCGTTCTCCTTCTAGGTCGTTCCACGAGATCGCGGAAGCCGGGGCTGGGTTCGAGTCTCATCTCCTCGCCGAGCAGCCTCCGGTAGCGGGTGTAGACCCGCCAGGCACTCACGTGGTCCGCCCTTGCCAAATGGGCCGCGGCGGTGATCCGGTACGAGGTTTCGGCGAGGCCGTCGACCCGCGCGGCCGCCTCGGCCAACTCGATCGCGCCCATCGTGTCGCCAGACGCCAGCGCGTGCTCGGCTAGTCGCTCCAGGGCGAGCAACCGCAGCCGGTCCCAGCGGTCGCCCGCGGCGCGCACGTCGCCGTCTGGCCAGCACGGAAGCAGTACACCGCCCAGGAGCCCCACGTCCTTCGCATCCAGGGCGGGGCGTTCCGGCGGGACGTCGCGGGAGAGGACGCCGTCCGGACCTGCCGCCCCGGTGATCCGACGGGCGAGGCGTTCGCCCCGGTGGAGGTCGACCTCCACGTCGGCCGCCAGCCCGACATGTACCGGGGTCACGGTCAGGATCCGTGCGCCGGTCTCCCGGCGGACCCGCCATAACGCCTGCCTCAGCCGCTTGGCCGCCTCGGCCGGCGCCGCGTCCGGCCACAGCCTGCCTTGCAGGGAACCGCGTCCCACCCCCCCGGATTCCAGTGCCACCGTGACGACGAGCCGGCATAGCGCCCGGGATAGCGGGACGTCCCGCCCGTCCAGCCGACAGCGGAAGGACGTAAGCAGCCCGAGCCCGGCGGCGTCCGCCAGCTCGGCACTTTGATCACCATGCATGCCCTGTTGATGCGCGAGGACGGCCGTCTGCTGCTCGCCTCCGACCAGAATTTCGACAGATCTCGCGCGCCGTGGTCAGCGGTTCCTCGGAGACGGCGGTAACGACGTCCGGGAGGCGTCCGAGAGGCGGCCTTGAGACGGCCCGTTGATGGCATACAGCGGAAGAACCGAACCCTCCGGAAAGAGGTGGCATCGATGCGCAGCATCACCGTCCCGGTCGCAGCCGGGCTCCTGGGCGCGGCACTCACGGGCACCCTTGTGGCCGGCGTGCCCGCGGCCTCCGCCGGCACCACAACGACGACCGCCGCCAAGGCCGCGCCGGCGGCCTCGGCTCCTCTGGGGCAGAGCGCATGGCGCTGCCGCACCGCGACGAGCACGATCACCGGCGCCAAGGTCACCGGCAAGATCTGCTGGAGCGGCAAGAACATCAAGGTGTCGGGGATGATGTACGACACCAAGGGTGACAGCAGGCGCGCCGGCGTGAAGATCCACGTCGTCAACGTTCGCGGGGTGGCGCGCACGCCTTACCACGACTGGATTGACAACAGCAAACCCGGCAAAAAGGAGAGCTGGGGGGACAGCACGAAGGGCAGCAAGTACTGGTTCAAGGCCTGCGTGCGGAACTGGCGCAGCACCAAGTGCGCGAATCGCTGGAGCTGACACACCGACAAGGTCTGCCGTTCTCCCCGTGGAGGCGCCCGGCCTCCCTTCGGGGAGGACTACCGGCCGGCCGCCGGGTCTGGGGGCGGGTCGGTGGCGGGCTCAGCGGTGTCGGCAGGGCCCTCAGCAGGTGTGTCGCGCGTTCCCGCGGACTCGCCCTTGGTGAGGGAGGGCTTCGCCGGTGGCTCGTCGGAGACGGGCTCTGCGGGCGCGTCCGGCGCTCCGGGGTTCTGCTCCTTGGTGAGCGAGAGCACCGCCGACTCCGCGGCGGCGGTGGCCTTCGCGGACGCGTCCGGCTCGCCCGCCGCGTCGGGTTCGTCCGGCTCGTCCTCGTCGGTGAGGAGGACGCCCACCACGGAGCGGATCTTGTCCTCGGGGACGGCGCCGGCGCGCAGCAGGCGCGGGACGGGACCGGTCAGATCGATGATCGTCGACGGGTCGGCGTGCCCCGACACGCCGCCGTCCAGGTAGACCGCGACCGTGTCGCCGAGCATCTTCTCGGCCTCGTCGACGTTGCGGGCGGCCTGCTGCCCGCTCAGGTTCGCGCTGCTGACGGCCAGCGGACCCGTCTCCTTGAGGAGTTCGACCGCCAGCTCATGCATCGGCATCCGGACGGCGACGGTGCCCTTGGTCTCGCCCAAGTCCCACATGAGGTTCGGATTCGCGCGGCACACGAGCGTCAGCGCGCCCGGCCAGAACTCGTCGATGAGGTCCTGCCCGTAGGTGCCGAGATCCTCCACGAGGGCGGTCGCGGCGCGCACGGACCCGACCAGGACCGGCGGGGGCATCTCCCGGCCGCGTCCCTTCGCGTCCAGCAGCGCCGTCACGGCAGGCGGCGTGAACGCGTCCGCGCCCACCCCGTAGACGGTGTCGGTCGGCAGGACGATCAGCTCGCCGCGCCGTACTGCCGACACGGCCTCGGCGATCCCGCGGGTGCGCTCCATCGGCTCGGAGCAGTCATAACGTCGGCTCACGGACCCAGTTTCCCACGCGGCGGGACTACTCGGCAGCGAGGCGGGCGGTCACGAAGCGGTCGCGGTTCGTCAGATCGCGGCGGTTGCGGACGTCGCGCCAGCCGTTCTCCTCCGCGAAGATCCAGTAAACGCCGTTCCCTTGCAGGTCACTGTGCTCGACGGCCACGTAGCCGCCCGGACGCAGCAGCCGGCGCGCGGTGCGCTCGACGACGCGGATCGCGTCCAGGCCGTCGTCGCCGCCGCCCCACAGCGCGTCCGCCGGGTCGTGGTCGCGGACGTCCGGCGGCACGTACTCCCACTCGCTCATCGGGATGTAGGGCGGATTGCTGACGACCAGGTCGACGGTGCCGTCCAGCTCGGGCAGCGCGGCCCCGAAGTCGTCGAGGTGGAGCCGGACGCGGCCCCGCTCGTCCAGCTCCTCGATGTTGCGGGTCGCGTGCACGAACGCGGTCGGGTCCTTCTCGACGGCGTGCACGCGGGCGCGCGGGGCCTCCAGGGCGATGGACAGCGCGATCGCCGCCGAGCCGGTGCCGAGGTCGACGACCAGGGGATCGCGGACGTCCATGTCGCGGAGCGTCTCCAGCGCCCAGCCGGCCATGACCTCGGTCTCCGGGCGCGGGACGAACACGCCGGGCCCGACCTTCAGCTCCAGGTAGCGGAAGTACGCGCGGCCGGTGATGTGCTGCAGCGGCTCCCCCGCCTCGCGGCGCGCCACGAACTCCCAGAACCGGGCGTCGAACGCGCTGTCGGGGACGCCGTGCAGCTCCGAGCGCCGCACCTGGTGCACGGCCGCCGCGAGCTCCTCGGCGTCGGCGCGGGGCGAGGCCGCGCCCGCGTCGGCGAGGCGGGCGGTGGCCCTCGCGATCTCGTCGAGCAGCAGATTCATGATCGTGCCCTTCGAGGGGGGACGAGCCCCCGCGCCCCCCGATTCGCTCCGCTCATGGCCGCTGCCTTTCGAGGGGGGACGACCCCCCGCACCCCCCGATTCGCTCCGCTCATGGCCGCTGCCTTTCGAGGGGGGACGACCCCCCACACCCCCCGGTTCGCTCCGCTCATGATTTTTGAGCTTCAGCCAGGCGGCGTTCCATGTCGGCGTCGACGAGCGCCTGCGTGACGTTGTGGAGGTCTCCGTCCAGCACCTGGTCGAGGTTGTAGGCCTTGTAGCCGACGCGGTGGTCGGAGATCCGGTTCTCCGGATAGTTGTAGGTGCGCACCCGCTCGGAGCGGTCCACAGTGCGGACCTGGCTCTTGCGCTCGGCCGACGCCGCCGCGTCGGCCTCCTCCTGCGCCATCGCCAGCAGCCGCGACCGCAGGATGCGCAGCGCCTGCTCCTTGTTCTGGAGCTGGCTCTTCTCGTTCTGGCAGGAGACGACGACGCCGGTCGGCAGGTGCGTGATGCGGACCGCGGAGTCGGTCGTGTTGACGCTCTGCCCGCCCGGCCCCGACGACCGGTACACGTCGATGCGCAGGTCGTTCGGTTCGACCTGGACGTCGACGTCCTCGGCCTCGGGCGTCACGAGCACGCCGACCGCGCTGGTGTGGATGCGGCCCTGCGACTCGGTCGCGGGCACCCGCTGCACGCGGTGCACGCCGCCCTCGTACTTCAGGCGCGTCCAGGCGCCCTCTCCGGCGGAGCCCCTGGCCTTCACGGCGACGGTGACGTCCTTGTACCCGCCGAGATCGGACGGGTGGGAGTCGATGACCTCGGTCTTCCAGCCGACGCGCTCGGCGTACCGGAGGTACATCCGCAGCAGGTCGCCGGCGAAGAGCGCGGACTCCTCGCCGCCCTCCCCCGCCTTCACCTGGAGGATGACGTCCTTGGAGTCGCTCGGGTCGCGCGGGACGAGCAGCCGCCGCAGGCGCTCCTCAAGGCTCTCGCGGCGCTTCTCCAGCTCCTCGGCCTCGGCGGCGAACGCCGCGTCCTCGCCGGCGAGCTCGCGCGCGGCGGCGAGGTCGTCCTGCGTGGACGCCATCTCGCGGTGCGTCTCGACGATGGGGCGCAGCTCCGCGTAGCGCTTGCCGAGCTTGCGCGCCAGGACCTGGTCGGCATGGACGGACGGGTCGGCGAGGCGTTCCTCGATGCCCGCGTATTCGCTGATCAGATCGTCGAGATTCACGCTGTGTCCTGACCCGTCCCGGCCCGGAGACGGCCTCCGGTTCGCCGACTTCGAAAGGCCCGGGGACCTCGAGCGTCCCCGGGCCGTTCCTGGTATGTGTGCGGCGCCGTTCCTACTTGTCGGCCTTCTTCTTGCCGAAGCGCTGCTCGAAGCGCGCCACCCGGCCACCGGTGTCGAGGATCTTCTGCTTGCCCGTGTAGAACGGGTGGCAGTTCGAGCAGACGTCCGCGTGGATCACACCGTTCTCGGCGGTGCTGCGGGTCTCGAAGGTGTTGCCGCACGTGCACGTCACGGTCGTGACAGTGTAGTTCGGGTGAATGTCGGGCTTCATGGTTCTCCTCGCTTCGGGCGGTCGCCGGGCGTCCCCACGCGTCCATGGTGAAGCCCATGGTGGATGTGGGAAGCGTGAACCGGTACCGCAGCGGTTGCACCTCAAGTGTGCCAGATACCTGAACGTGGCGAGGTCACCGGTCATTCCCGATCTTGGACGGGGCGGCCGGCCGTCACCCGCCCGCGCGGCCCAGGTACGCCAGCACGGCCATGACGCGGCGGTGCCCGCCCTGCGCGGGCTGGAGGCCCAGCTTCATGAAGATGTTCGAGATGTGCTTCTCCACGGCGCCCTCGGTGACGACGAGGTCCTGGGCGATGGCCCCGTTCGAGCGCCCCTGCGCCATCAGCCCGAGCACCTCGCGCTCGCGCGGCGTCAGCGACTCCAGCGGGTCGCCGGTGCGGCGGCGGCCCAGCAGCTGGCCGATCACCTCCGGGTCGATGACCGTGCCGCCCGCCGCGATGCGGCGGACCGCGTCGATGAACTCGGCGACGTCCGCCACCCGCTCCTTCAGCAGGTAGCCGACGCCCTCGGCGCCGCCGCCGATGAGGTCGGTCGCGTACCGCTCCTCCACGTACTGCGACAGGACGAGGATCGGCGTCCCCGGCCTGCGCTCCCGCACGGCGAGCGCCGCGCGGAGCCCCTCGTCGGTGAACGACGGCGGCATCCGGACGTCCACGATCGCGAGGTCGGGGGCGTGCTCCTCGACGATGCCGAGCAGCCCCGGCCCGTCCCCCACGGTGGCGGCCGTCTCGATCCCGGCGTCGCCGAGCAGCCGGACGAGCCCTTCCCGCAGCAGTACCGAGTCCTCGGCGATCACAACACGCATCGGCCCATTATCGTGCCCGCGGCCCGGCCCGCGGACGCGCGGGCCGAGCCATGAGCGTGCGGTCGCCGCCGGTGGCGGGGTCACCAGGTGCAGGGGAGATCCGCGCGGACGATGGTGGGACCGCCGGGCGGGCTGTCCACGATGAGCATCCCGTCGATCGTCGCGGCCCGGTCGGCGAGGCCGGCGAGCCCGCCCCCGGGCCGGGCGACCGCGCCGCCGGCGCCGTTGTCGATGATCTCGACGACCACCCAGCGGTCCTCGCGGGCGACCCGGACCGACACCTGCGTCGCGCGGGCGTACTTCGCGACGTTCGCCAGCGACTCCGCGACGATGAAGTAGGCGATGCTCTCCACCGCGGCGGGCGGACGCTCCGGCAGGTCGACCTCCACCTCGACGGGCACCGGGGCGCGTCCGGCGAGGCCCGACAGCGCCGGGTCCAGGCCGCGGTCGGTGAGGATCGCCGGGTAGATCCCGCGGGCCAGGTCGCGCAGCTCGCTGATCGCCTCCTTGGTGCCGGTGTGGGCCTGCTCGATCAGCGCCCGCGCGCCCTCCGGGTCGTCGTCGAGCTTGGCGCGGGCGCGCCCGATGTCCATCGCCACGGCCAGCAGCCGCTGCTGCGCGCCGTCGTGCAGGTCGCGCTCGATGCGGCGGCGCTCGAACTCGGCCGCGTCCACCCCGCGGGCGCGGCTGGCCCGCAGGTGCTCGGTGCGCCTGCGCAGCTCGACGTTCTCGGCGTGCGCGGGGCTCGGGCCGAGCAGCAGCGCGGCGAACACCGCGTGCCCGACCGCCATCGCCCGCGTCACGTACATCGCCAGGGTGAGGAACACCAGCCCGAGGGCCATCACCGGGACGGCCTCCAGCGGGTTGCCCGCCCAGTACGAGACGACCCCGAAGCTGATCTCGACGCCGCCGCCGTTCGCCGCGACGAACACCGGCAGGAACAGCGTCGTCACCGTCGTGCCCCAGACCGCCGCCGACACGGCGAACTCGACCAGCGTGACCGGGAACAGGGCGAAGAGGTAGGCGAGGTCCTTCCAGGTGGCCGCGTCGGTCGCCATGCCCTTCAGCTTGGACAGCGGGTTGCGGCGCTCCGGCGGCGGCCGGTACGGGTCGGGGACGGCGACGCCGAACGCGAGCCGGACGAACCGCCGCTCCAGCATCGCGCCGAACCGCCACGCGACCATCAGCATCGCCAGCAGCGGCACCCCGACCCAGATGATCAGCAGTCCGAGGGACAGCGTCAGCCCGACGGCCAGCACGACGAACCAGCCGAGGCCGAACGCCGCGCTCACGGCGAGGTAGAGCGCGGAGCGCCAGGTGAGCGACGACCTCGCCATCGCGAGCGGCGCCCAGGAGCGGTTCAGGACGGACGGCGCGTCCCCGCCGCCGCGCGTCGCCGCGGCCCATCGCGTCGCGGCCCGTCCAACGGCGCCGCCACCGGTCTCTCTGCTCAGCTCGCCCACATCGCCCTCCGTGCCCGTTCCAGCCTACGAGTCCCAGCGTGCCGGGCCGGGGACGCCGCGACCATGACGCGCTCCGCCGGATCGGGGGTGGGGCTAACCCCACCATCGGCCTGGGTGCGGGCCTCGCGGGGACGCGCGACGCCCCCGCCCGGTCTCCCGGACGGGGGCGTCGCGCGGTGCTTCAGAGATCGCTCAACGGTCGTTCAGCGGCCGTTCCGCGGCCCTCAGCGGTCGTCGGAGACCGTGGTCTTCTGCACCTGGAGCAGGAACTCGGCGTTGGACTTGGTCTCCTTCATCTTCTCGATGAGGAGCTCCAGCGCCTGCTGCGTGTCGAGCGCGTGCAGCACCCGGCGCAGCTGCCAGACCACCCGCAGCTCCTCCGGAGCCATGAGGATCTCCTCCTTGCGGGTGGACGACTGGTCGACGTCCACCGCCGGGAAGATCCGCTTGTCGGCCAGGCTCCGGTTGAGCTTCAGCTCCATGTTGCCGGTGCCCTTGAACTCCTCGAAGATGACCTCGTCCATGCGGGACCCGGTCTCCACCAGCGCGGTGGCGAGGATCGTCAGCGAGCCGCCGTTCTCGATGTTGCGCGCCGCGCCGAAGAACCGCTTCGGCGGGTACAGCGCGGTCGAGTCGACGCCACCGGACAGGATCCGGCCGGACGCCGGCGCCGCCAGGTTGTAGGCCCGGCCCAGGCGGGTGATCGAGTCGAGCAGCACGACGACGTCGTGGCCCAGCTCGACGAGCCGCTTCGCCCGCTCGATCGCCAGCTCGGCGACCGTGGTGTGGTCCTCGGCGGGACGGTCGAAGGTCGAGTGGATGACCTCGCCCTTCACCGTCCGCTGCATGTCGGTGACCTCTTCCGGACGCTCGTCCACCAGGACGACCATCAGGTGGCACTCCGGGTTGTTCTTGGTGATCGCGTTCGCGATCGCCTGGAGCACCATGGTCTTGCCGGCCTTCGGCGGCGACACGATCAGGCCGCGCTGGCCCTTGCCGATCGGCGACACCAGGTCGATGATCCGCGTGGTCAGGATGCCCGGGTCGGTCTCCAGCCGCAGCCGCTCCTGCGGGTACAGCGGGGTCAGCTTGGAGAAGTCGACGCGGCCCTTGGCCTGGTCGGGCTCCATCCCGTTGACGGTGTCGAGGCGGACCAGCGCGTTGAACTTCTCGCGCCGCTCGCCCTCGCGCGCCTGCCGGACGGCGCCGGTGATGACGTCGCCCTTGCGGAGGCCGTTCTTGCGGACCTGCGCCAGCGACACGTACACGTCGTTCGGGCCCGGCAGGTAGCCGGTCGTCCGCACGAACGCGTAGTTGTCGAGGATGTCGAGGATGCCCGCGACCGGGATGAGGACGTCGTCCTCGCTGAGCACCGGCTCCTCGTAGCGCTCGCGGCCGCTGCCGCGGCCCCGGTTGCGCTCGCGGAACCGGCGCCCGCGCCGGCCCCGGCCGCTGCCGTCGTCATCGTCGTGCTGGCCGCCGCCGCCCTGGCTCTGGCCGCGCTGCCGGCCACCGCCCTGGTCGCCGCGGTCGCCGCGGTCGTTCCTGTCGCCGCGCTCACCCCGGTCGCCGCGCTCACCGCGCTCACCGCGCTCGCCCCGGTCGCGGCCCTCGCCGCGCTCCCGGCCGCCGCGCTGCCGCTGGCGTCCGCCGCCCTCGCGCCCGTCGCGGCCCTGCTCGCGTCCGCCGTCGCGTCCGCCCTGGGACTCGCCGTCCTCGGCGTTCTGGTCGCGGCCCTGCTCGCGGCCCTGCTCGCGGCCCTGCTCACGGCCCTGCTCGCGGCCCTGACGCTCGCCGCGTCCCTCGCCGGCCCCCCGGTCCTGCCTGTCACCGCGCTGGCGGCCGCCCTGCCGGTCCGCCCGCTCGGCCTTCTCCGGCTTGTCGGCCGGCTTCTCGGCGCTCTTGTCCGCGCCGGGGTCGGCCGTGTCGGCCGGCTTCTCGGCCTGCTTGCCGGACGGCGCGGCCTGCTCGGCGGCGGGCGCGGCGTCGGCGATGGCGACCTGGTCGTCGGAGACCTCGCGCTTGGCGGCCGCGGTGCGCGTCCGCCGGGGGCGCTCGGCCTTCGGGGCAGCGGCTCCCTGCTCGCCCCCCGCCGAGCCCTGCTCCTGCCCGCCGCCCTGCTTGTCCTGAATGGCGGCGATGAGCTGGCTCTTGCGCATCCCGGTCACGCCGGTGATGCCGAGGCTGGACGCGAGCGCCTTGAGTTCGGGCAGCACCATGGCCGACAGGCCGGTGCCCGAGCGGCGGCGCCGGGGGGAGGCGGGCTCCGCGCCGGCCGGAGCGGCGTCGGACACGGTTCCCGTGCTTGATGCGTCCGTAAGGAGTTCGCTGGATTCGCTCACTAAGGGTCCTTCCCAGGGAGCGGGCGTTGGCCGGCGTTCGGCCAGTCGACCCGGTGGTGCGGCCCGGCGGGGGCGCCGGGACGGGCTCCGCTGATCACGATGGAACCGGGATCTGCGTGTTCTGGGCACAGCCAGATGGTGGACGGGACGTTCCGCTCGTGCGTGTCCCCGGTACCGTCACGTCCGAAGTTGTTGCGCTGGAATGCCTGACAACGGGATGTCACGGTGTCGGGGAGCCTGGTACGCGGGACCGAGACGACCGGAGGGTCGAACAGGCGACGCGCGGCTGACGAGCACGCTGCCCCGAACGGGGCATCTGGTGCGGCATTCAGCCTAACATCACCAGGGCACACTGCTATTCCCCAGAGGTCGATGTCTTCGCATTTTACCTAGCGGGATCGGGCCGCGGCCGGCACCGGCCGGAGCGGCACGAGGGCCCCGCCCGTGACGCCGCGATCAGGCCCGGACCTCGGATTCTCCGGTCATGACGCGAGCGCCGCGGGTCGCGACGTCCAACGGGTGTATGTGCCACCCTTTACCCACTTCGGGAACCACTGAATCAACCCGTGATGCGTTTGTGAAGGCCAGGACAGTCGGCCCCGCCCCGGATATCACGGCCGGCACGCCCGCGTCCCGCAGCGCCTTGACCAGGGCGGCGGAATCGGGCATGGCGGGCGCGCGGTAGTCCTGGTGGAGGCGGTCCTCGGTCGCGTCCAGCAGGACGTCGTCCAGGCCCGCCGTGAGCGCCGCGACGAGCAGCGCGGCGCGTCCGGCGTTGGCCGCGGCGTCGCCGTGCGGGACGGTCGCGGGCAGCAGCCCGCGGGCCCGCTCGGTCGCCAGCCGCTGCTCCGGGACGATCGCGACGACCTGCGTGACCTGCGACTCCAGCCGGACGAGACGCGGGCCGCGCGGCGTCGTCCACGCGACGGTCAGGCCGCCCGCGAGGCACGGCGCGACGTTGTCGGGATGCCCCTCGATCTCGGTGGCGAGGCCCAGCGCGGCGCCGTCGCCGAGCAGTTCCCCGGCGGGGTGCAGCGCGCGCGCCGCGACGATCCCCGCGACGATCGCCGCGGACGACGAGCCGAGCCCGCGGCTGTGCGGGATCCTGTTGCGGCAGCGCAGCCGGACCCCCGGCGGCCGGGCAGGACCGGATCCGGCCAGGTCATCCAGGACGTCGAACGTGCGGTGCAGCACCTTCACGATGAGATGCCGCTCGCCCCGGTCGGCGACCTCGGCGCCCTCGCCGTCCACCTCGATGGACACCCCGTCGCCGGTCATCTCGACCTCGACGTCGTCGGCGAGGCCGAGCGCGAGGCCGAGCGAGTCGAAGCCGGGGCCGAGGTTGGCGCTGGTCGCGGGCGTCCGCACCAGCACCGGGCCCTCGGTCCAGGCGGTTCTTGTCGGCGCCACGCCTAGGTGAGGCCGAGTTCGGAGGCGGCGGAGTGCGCGTCGACCTTGATGGTGGTCGGCGCGGGCGCGCCGGAGATGGCCCAGTCGGGGTCCTTGAGGCCGTTGCCCGTCACCGTGCAGACGACCCGGGAGCCCTGCCCGACCACGCCCTGCTCGCTCGCCTGCAAGAGGCCGGCGACGCTCGCCGCGGAGGCGGGCTCGACGAAGACGCCCTCCTCCCTGGCGAGGAGCCGGTAGGCCGCGAGGATCTGCCGGTCGGTGACGGAGTCGATCGCGCCGCCGGAATCGTCCCGCGCCGCGACGGCCAGATCCCACGACGCGGGGTTGCCGATGCGGATCGCGGTCGCGATGGTCTGCGGCTTCAGGACGGGCTCGCCCTTCACGAACGGCGCCGCGCCACTGGCCTGGAAGCCCAGCATGCGCGGGGTCCGCGACGCCTCGCCGTCGGCGGCGTACTCCTTGTAGCCCATCCAGTACGCGGAGATGTTGCCGGCGTTGCCGACGGGCAGGCAGTGGACGTCGGGGGCGTCGCCGAGCGCGTCCACGATCTCGAACGCGGCCGTCTTCTGGCCCTGCAGCCGGTACTTGTTGACCGAGTTGACGAGCGCCACCGGATAGTCGACCGACAGTTTCCGCGCCAGTTCGAGGCAGTCGTCGAAGTTGCCGTCCACCTGGAGCAGGCGCGCGCCGTGCACCAGCGCCTGCGCCAGCTTGCCCATCGCGATCTTGCCGTTCGGGACGAGGACCGCGCAGGTCATCCCGGCCCGTACCGCGTAGGCGGCGGCGGACGCCGAGGTGTTGCCGGTGGACGCGCAGATCACCGCCTTCGCGCCGTCCTCGGCGGCCTTGCTGATCGCCATCGTCATGCCGCGGTCCTTGAACGAACCGGTCGGGTTGGCGCCCTCGACCTTGAGGTGCACCTCGCAGCCGGTCAGCTGGGACAGCCGGTGAGCGGGCACCAGCGGGGTGCCGCCCTCCAGAAGCGTGACGACCGGCGTCCGCTCCGTCACCGGAAGGCGGTCGCGGTACTCCTCGATGAGGCCACGCCACGCGCGGGCGTTGGGGTTCACGTCGGTCTCCCTGAATGACCTGGGATGTTGCCCGGAGTCTACCGGGGCCGGTCCCTCCGCTTCGCTCCCCGGTGGGCTTATCTACGGACTTATTCGTCGCCCTCGACGCGCATCACGCTCGTCACCGCCCGGACGATCTCCAGCCCGCGCAGACCTTCGACCGTCGCGGTCAAGGCGGCGTCCGGGGCCCGGTGCGTCACGACCACGAGCTGCGCCTCCTCGCCGAGCCCCACCTGCCGGACGGCCTGGATCGACACACCGTGCCTGGCGAACTCTTCGGCGACCGTGGCGAGGACGCCCGCCTCGTCCGTCACGTCCACCTGGATGTAGTAGCGCGTGACCGTCTCGCCCATCGGCAGGACGGGGAGCTTCGCATACGTGACCTCGACGGGGCCCGGCGTACCGCCGGCGACGTTCCGTGCCACCGCGACGAGGTCGCCGAGGATGGCGGACGCCGTCGGCGCGCCACCGGCGCCCGCGCCGTAGAACATCAGGGATCCGGCGGACTCGGCCTCGACGAACACCGCGTTGTACGCCTCGCGGACGCTCGCGAGCGGGTGCGACCTCGGAATCATCGCCGGATACACGCGAACGGACACGCCGCGGCCCTTTCGCCCGTCCTCCGAGGGGACGCGCTCGCAGATGGCGAGAAGCTTGACGACGCAGTCCATCCCCTTGGCGCCCGCCACATCGGCGGCACTCACGTCTGTGATGCCCTCACGATGGACGTCCGCGGCCGTGACGGGCGTGTGGAAGGCGAGCTGCGCCAGGATCGCCGCCTTGGCCGCCGCGTCGAAACCCTCCACGTCGGCCGTGGGATCGGCCTCCGCGTAGCCCAGCGCCTGCGCCTCTTCCAAGGCGTCGTTGAAACCGGCGCCGTGCGTGTCCATCTGGTCGAGGATGTAGTTCGTGGTGCCGTTCACTATGCCGAGCACCCGGTGCACGTGGTCGCCGACGAGCGAGTCCCTGAGGGGCCGGAGCAGCGGGATCGCGCCCGCCACGGACGCCTCGTAGTACAGGTCGGCGCCGTACTCCCGGGCCGCGGCGAACAGCGTCGCGCCGTCCTCGGCCAGCAGCGCCTTGTTCGCCGTGATCACCGACTTGCCGGACTTCATCGCCTCCAGCATCAGCGTCCTGGCCGGCTCGATGCCGCCGATGACCTCGATGACGATGTCGACGTCGTCCCTGGTCACGAGCGCCTGCGCGTCCGTCGTCAGCAGCTCCCGGGGGACGCCCTCGCGCACCCGGTCGGGCCTGCGGACGGCGATCCCGGCCAGCTCCAGCGGCGTCCCGACGCGCGCGGCCAGATCGTCCGCCTGCTCGATCAGCAGCCGGACGACCTCCGTGCCGACCACACCGCATCCGAGCAGCGCCACGCGCAGTCCGGGTTTCACGCTTCGACCTCCGCATCGAGCCGCAGCAGGTCCTCGGGGCTCTCCCGCCGGACGATCACGCGCGACCTGCCGTCCCGCACCGCCACCACGGCGGGCTTCGGGACGAAGTTGTAGTTGCTGGCCATCGACCGACAGTACGCACCGGTCGCCGCCACCGCCACCAGGTCGCCCGCCGCAATATCTTCGGGGAACCAGAGGTCCCGCACCACGATGTCGCCGCTTTCGCAGTGCTTGCCGACAAGCCTACTGAGCATGGGCGATGCGTCGGACGACCGGCTCGCGAGCACGCCGGTGTACTCGGCGCCGTACAGCGCGGTGCGCAGGTTGTCGCTCATGCCGCCGTCCACCGACACGTACGTGCGCAGGCCCTCGACGTCCTTCACCGTGCCGACCTCGTACACCGTGACGCCGCCCGGACCGATGATCGCCCGTCCCGGTTCCACGGTCAGCCGCGGCATCGCCAGGTCGTACGCCCGGCACTCGCGGGCCACGATGTCCCGGAGGCCGTCCGCGATCGACTTGGGGTCGTGCGGCTCCTCCCCCGGCAGGTAGGCGATCCCGTAGCCGCCCCCGAGGTCGAGCTCGGGAAGCTGCACCCCGTGCTCGTCGCGGATCGCGACCAGCAGCTCCGCCAGCCGGTGCGCGGCGACCTCGAACCCGTCCACCTCGAAGATCTGCGACCCGATGTGGCTGTGCAGCCCCACGAGTTCGAGCTGCTTGAGCTCCAGAACCCTCCGGACGGCCTCCAGCGCGGCGCCCGAACTCCGCGAGAACCCGAACTTCTGGTCGTCGTGGGCGGTCGCGATGAACTCGTGGGTGTGCGCCTCCACACCCGTGGTGACGCGCACCATCACCTTGGGCCGGACACCCATCTTCTGGGCGAGATACCCCAGTCGCGCTATCTCCTCGAACGAATCCAGCACGATCCGCCCGACGCCGACCTCGAGAGCCTTCTCCAGCTCCCAGGTCGCCTTGTTACTGCCGTGCAGGGTGATGCGCTCGGTAGGGAACTCGGCCGCCAGGGCAACAGCAAGCTCACCCCCGCTGCACACGTCCAGCCCGAGCCCTTCCTCCTTGAGCCACTTGGCGACGGCCGTACAGAGGAACGCCTTGCCCGCGTAATGGACGTCCCCGTCATGGAACGCCGCCACATACTCCCTGGCCCGGCTCCGCACGTCCTCCTCGTCATAGACGTACAGAGGCGTCCCGTACTCCTCGGCCAGGTCCCTGACGTCGACGCCGCCGACCGTCATGACACCGTCGTCCCGCCGCGCACCGCGCGGCCACACCGCGGGCTCCAGCGCGTTCAGATCGTCCGCCGGCCCGGCAGGATGGTCCTCCGGCAGCACATCGGCGTGCCTCGGCCCAGCAGGATGTACTCGACTCATATCCGCTCTCTAGGAATTTCACCGATCACGTTCAGCCCGTTGCCGAGGACGACCTTCACGGCCCGCGCCAAGCCCACCCGTCCCGCATGCACCGCCCCGGGCTCCTCATCGCCCATCGGCAGGGCGGGACAGCGCTCGTGCACGTCGTGGTACGCCCCGGCCACCTTCTCCAAACAGAACATCAGCGGCCTGGCATCCCGTTCCCGCTCCGCCTGCTCGGCCCGCCCCGGCACGTCCCCCAACGCCCACACGAGCTCGGACTCCAGCTCCCCCGCCTGGAGCGGTCCGGACGGAAGCCCGCACGCCCACCGCTCCACCCAGCACGCCCGCGCGTAGGCATAACGCACCGAGAACCCAGGATTCTCGAACGTCCGGGGCCACTCGCTCCACACGCCCCCGGGCACGCGCGCGACCCCGTAACGGGAATCACGCAGGATGCCGTCCACCAGCTCCTCCGCCGTCAGGACGACCCTGACGAACCCGCCGGCGACGACACCGCCGACCCGCCGCGCGATCACCCGCGGATCGACCCCGAGCCTCAGCGCCACCGGACTCTCGAAGACCCCGCGCCCCCGTCCGAAGACCACGACGCCCTCCGGCACGGCGACGTCGATCTCACCCTCGGCCACGGCGTCCCGCACCGCGCGCACGAGGGCGTCGCTCACACCGGCTGGAGTCACCCTGGTGAGACTATCCGACCACTATCTGGACACCGCAGCGAGTTTCCGCACCGTCTGGATCAGCTGATTCGGGTCGAACGGCTTGGTCACGTACGCGTCGACACCGATCTCGTGCCCCCGCCGCACATCATGCTCCTGCGCCCGCGCGGTGATCATCACGACCTTGATGTGCGCCGTCCCAGGGTCCTCCCTGAGCTTCACCGCGGTGACCCACCCGTCCAGCCGGGGCATCATCACGTCCAGCGTGATGACGTGCGGCCGGACCTCGCCGACCCGTTCCAGGCAGTCCTGCCCGTCCACCGCGGTCGACACCTCGAACCCCTCCAGTTGCAGGTTCACGGCGATGAGCTGGCGGATCACCTCGTCATCGTCGACGACCAGCACGCGTCCCAGTGGCTCGGTCACGGCTCGAAGTTAGCCCACTCCCACCCCCGGACGCACGGTGAAATCCCAGGTGCGCGTCACCCCCCCAACCCTGGTAGCCTTCTACCGCGCCGCCACAAGGGCGCAACGCCCCCTTAGCTCAGGGGATAGAGCAACGGCCTCCGGAGCCGTGTGCGCAGGTTCGAATCCTGCAGGGGGCACCTCGGATGATCTCGAAAAACCCCGGTTGACCAGGCACTTAGCCCGGCACCGGGGTTTGTTGCGTATGCAGCCATGTGCCAGCGAAGGCCGCCGATTGTCACGGTCTCCGGAACATACGCGGAACGGTATTGAGGCCATCAGCCCAGGTCACCCCCAACAAAAGAGCCCCGGCGCGGAACCGGGGCTCAGGCTAGCGGCGTAGCGCCGCATCCATCCGTGCGAACCACAACCCGTCTTCACCGTCAAGGGGCGGCGGCGCTCAGGCCGCTGCGCGGCCCCGCGCCAGGCCGCCCGGAGCGTGCGGCGTGGGCGCCGGTCACCGGACGGCCGCGCCGGGCCGCGCATCGCGACGCGTCCGCCGGCCCGCCCCGCCCGCTCGTCACGGGGGCGCGCCGCCGCCCCGACTCAGTCGCCGAAGAACCAGAGTTGGCTATGTCCGTTCTGGCTCGTGATCTCGCACAGCCGCTTTAGGTCGTCCCGCACCACGGGGACCAAGGGGCTACTCTCGGGCAGGCAGTCAAGCTCTACGAGCAGTGCACGCACCTGCGAGCTGTTGAACATCGTGTCGGCGTACGGCAACAGGTGCCAGAGCATCGGGATCAAGTCCCGGTCCAGCTCCCATATCCATGCGATGTCGATGCCGTGACGGCCCTGCGCTACTACCTCGTTGAACCGCAAGACACGGTAGTCAATCACGGTCGTCATCGTCCCACGGGGATCCTGGCTCAGCGAGCGCGAACCAGGGGGGCTGCGCCGCCCCCCTGGACCCCCGCGACCCGGAGGGCACTCCCGCGCGCATCTGTCTGTCACGTGGTGCGCGCCGTTCGCGCGGGAGCACCCACCGGACAGGTCTCGTCGGGGCCAGAGGAGGGGGGAGAACGGCCGTTACGCAGCACCCAGGGCTTTCGCTTTCAGCGACCCGCGCGGCATCTGGTGCATCGTGTGACTTGCATAATGCGCGTCACTGGGCTTTTTTTGAGGCTGCAGGTGCAAGAGCAGCCGCGCTGGTCGTCAGGCCGAGCAGCACGGTTAGGAAGCTTCGCATCGTGTCGCCATCGGCGTAACCGGCGAGCGTGGACAGAACCGCCAGGTAGCCCGCGAGGACGGCAGCGTATGTGCGCTGGCGGACTTGCCGACCGGGATGCATGTCAACTCCGACGTGCCGTCCAGTGCCTAAGTTCCTTCCATAGCCCGCACTAGGGCGTGCCCGTTGCGTGCCCGTTGGAGCGGACGATCATGGGGACGTGCGGTCGTCAGCGGGGTTGAGGGCACGTTAGGGCAGGTCAGCGGCGTTGCTGGTGATCGTTGATCTAGGGAAGTGACTTCCCGAGCTGACGGCACCGACCCGAGCGACCGTGATCCGGAACATTTCCGGAACGGTGGAGCAGGGAACGAGGGCGAGCGAGCGCCCGCATGCAGGTCAGAGGGGTTCCCCGGGTCGATCAGGTACGCGCCCTCCGGAGCCGTGTGCGCAGGTTCGAATCCTGCAGGGGGCACTTTTCTAGGTGGCGGGGGACGGCTTTGCCGTTGTCCGCTTTTTGCTTGGGTGCTGTCGGTGGGTGTGGGCGTTTTGCTCGTAAATTTGCTGTTAAATCCTTAATTCGTGCGGTGTCGCGTCCGTCTTCGGCCGTTAGGGTCCGGAGCGTGTTGATCAGTCCACATGAGCAGGAGCGGCTGCTGCTGCATGTCGCCGCGTCGGTCGCGCAGGGGCGGCGGGGCCGCGGCCTGCGGCTCAACCATCCGGAGGCGACCGCGGTCATCGCGGTCCATGTGCTGGAGGGCGCGCGGGACGGGTGCTCCGTCGCCGAGCTGATGGAGTCCGGCCGCGCGGTGCTGACCCGGGAGGACGTCATGGAAGGCATTCCGGAGATGCTCGACTCGGTGCAGATCGAGGCGACGTTCCCCGACGGCACCAAGCTCGTCACCGTCCACCGGCCGATCCCGTGAGCGGGCGCCCGCTGGTGCCCGGCGAGGTCGTCACGGCCGACGGGCCCCCGGTCGCTCTCAATCCCGGACGGCCCCGGGTCGCGGTCGCCGTCGTCAACACCGGCGACCGTCCCGTCCAGGTCGGCTCCCATTACCACTTCGCGGTGGCGAACCCCGCGCTGGAGTTCGACCGCTCCGCCGCCTGGGGGCATCGGCTCGATGTGCCGGCCGGTACGTCGGTGCGGTTCGAACCGGGGCTGACCAGGGAGGTCGGCCTGGTGCCGCTGGCCGGGAACCGGGTGGTGCCCGGACTGCGGCCCGAGCAGGCCGGAGCGCTGGATGACTGAGCTGTCCCGGGCCCGGTACGCGCAGTTGTACGGCCCCACCGCCGGGGACCGGATACGGCTGGCCGACACCGACCTGTTCATCGAGGTCACCGAGGACCGCAGCGGCGGCGGCGCGGCGGCGGGTGACGAGGTCGTGTTCGGCGGCGGGAAGGTGATCCGCGAGTCGATGGGCCAGGCGCGCACCACCCGCGCGGACGGGGCCCTCGACATGGTCGTCACGGGTGCCGTGGTGCTCGATCACTGGGGCGTCGTCAAGGCCGACGTCGGGATCCGCGGCGGCAGGATCGTGGCGCTCGGCAAGGCCGGCAACCCCGACACGATGGACGGCGTCCACCCGGACCTGGTGATCGGGCCGTCCACCGAGGTGCTCGCCGGAAACGGCCGCATCCTGACCGCCGGGGCCGTGGACTCCCACGTCCATCTCATCTGCCCCCAGCTGCTGGACGAGGCGCTCGGCGCCGGGGTCACCACCCTCATCGGCGGCGGAACCGGCCCGGCCGAGGGGACGAAGGCGACCACCGTGACCGGCGCCTGGTACCTGCCGCGGATGCTGGAGGCGCTCGACTCCTGGCCGGTGAACGTCGCGCTGCTCGGCAAGGGGAACACGGTCGGCGAGGAGGCGCTCTGGGAGCAGCTGCGCGCCGGGGCGTCCGGCTTCAAGCTGCACGAGGACTGGGGCTCCACCCCGGCGGCCATCGACGCCTGCCTGCGCGTCGCCGACGCGTCGGGCGTCCAGGTCGCGCTGCACTCCGACACCCTCAACGAGGCCGGGTACGTCGAGTCGACGCTCGGCGCCATCGCCGGGCGGTCGATCCACGCGTACCACACCGAGGGCGCGGGCGGCGGGCACGCGCCGGACATCATCACCGTCGCGGCGCACCCCAGCGTGCTGCCCTCGTCCACCAACCCGACCCGGCCGCACACCGTGAACACCCTCGACGAGCACCTCGACATGCTCATGGTCTGCCACCATCTCGACCCGTCGGTGCCCGAGGACCTGGCCTTCGCCGAGTCGCGCATCCGGCCCACGACCATGGCCGCCGAGGACGTCCTACACGACCTGGGCGCGATCTCGATGATCGGCTCGGACTCGCAGGCCATGGGGCGGATCGGCGAGACGGTGATCCGCACCTGGCAGACCGCCCACGTCATGAAGCTGCGCCGCGGCGACCTCGGCGGCCCCGAGCCGGCGGACAACCTGCGCGCCCGCCGCTACATCGCCAAGTACACGATCAACCCGGCCATCGCGCACGGTCTCGACGGCGAGGTCGGCTCGGTGGAGCCCGGGAAGCTCGCCGACCTGGTGCTGTGGCATCCGGCCTTCTTCGGCGTCCGCCCGCAGGCGGTCGTCAAGGGCGGGATGATCGCCTGGGCGGCGATGGGCGACGCCAACGCCTCGATCCCCACCCCGCAGCCGGTCCTGCCGCGCCCGATGTTCGGCGCCGTCCCGCGCGCCGCCGCCGCCACGTCGGTGCACTTCGTGGCGCCCGCCGCCGTGGAGGCGGGCCTCGCCGGCCGGCTGGCGGTGGACCGCGCGCTCGTGCCGGTCAAGGACACCCGCCGGCTCGGCAAGGCGGACATGCTCCTCAACGACGCGCTGCCGCGCATCGACGTCGACCCGGACACGTTCACGGTGTCGATCGACGGCGCCGAGGTCGAGCCCGCCCCCGCGGCCGAGCTGCCGATGGCGCAGCGCTACTTCTTGTTCTGATGTCCCTGCCGGCACTGCTGCTGCTCCTCGCCGACTCCCGTCTTCCGGCGGGCGGCCACGCCCATTCGGGCGGCCTGGAGCCGGCGGCGGCGTCGGGCGCGGTCGCCGACCTGTCGTCGCTGGCGGCCTTCCTGGACGGGCGCCTCGCCACCGCCGGGCTGGTCGCCGCCGCCCTGTCGGCAGCCGCGTGCGCCCTCGCCGGTGGCGCGGCGGAGCACCGCGACTGGACGGTCCTCGACGCGGAGGCCGATGCCAGGATGCCGTCGCCCGCCGGGCGCCGGGCGTCCCGGGCCCAGGGCAGGTCGCTGCTGCGCGCGGTGCGCGGCGCGTCGCCGCATCCGGTGCCGGACGCGCTCATGGCGTTCCCGGCGCCGCACCATCCGCTCGTCCTCGGGGCCGCCGTCGCCGTCGCGGGCGGCTCGCCCGCGGAGGCCGCCTCGATCTGCGCCTACGGGGCCGTCACCGGGCCGGCGGCCGCCGCCGTCCGGCTGCTCGGGCTGGACCCGCTGGCCGTGCACCGCGCGCTCGCGGACCTCGCCCCCCGGGTGGACGCGGTCGCCGCCGAGGCGGCCGGGTTCGCGGACGGCGATCCGGCCGCGCTGCCGGCCGCGTCGGCGCCCGCCCTCGACGTCTTCGCCGAACTGCACCTCCAGGCGGACCTGCGCCTGTTCGAATCCTGACAGAGAGGAAGCCCGATGGGCGCGAATCACGATCACGACCCCCACCCGGCGGCGCCCGCCCGGGGCCGGGCGCTGCGGCTCGGCGTCGGCGGGCCGGTCGGGAGCGGCAAGACCGCCCTGGTGGCAGCGCTGTGCCGGACGCTCCGCGACGACCTCCGCCTGGCGGTGGTCACCAACGACATCTACACGACCGAGGACGCCGACTTCCTGCGCCGCAACGCGGTGCTGTCGGACGACCGGATCGTCGCCGTCCGCACCGGATGCTGCCCGCACACGGCCATCCGCGACGACATCTCCGCCAATCTGGACGCCGTCGAGTCGCTGGAGCAGCGGCACGGGCCCCTCGACCTCGTCATCGTGGAGAGCGGCGGCGACAACCTGACCGCGACGTTCAGCCAGGGTCTCGTCGACCGGCAGATCTTCGTCCTGGACGTCTCCGGCGGCGACAAGGTCCCCCGCAAGGGCGGCCCCGGGGTGAGCGGCGCGGACCTGCTGGTCGTCAACAAGACCGACCTGGCCCCGCTCGTCGGCGCCGACCTGGAGGTCATGGACCGCGACGCGGCGCGGGTGCGCCGCGGCAAGCCGGTGATCTTCAGTTCGCTGCGCGAGCGGCCCGGTGCGCCGGAGGTCGCCGGCTGGGTCCGGGCCGTCCTCGCCGGGACCTCGCCGGCCCCGGCGGCGCGGGCTGCCGCGCCCGGGGCCCCGTGACCCGGCACTACACGGCGCACGCCGCCGTCCGCGCCGAGTGCGACGCCGCCGGGCGGACCCGGCTGGCGACGCTGCGTTCCGACGGGCCGTACGCGCTGCGCGCCACCCCGGACGCCGTCTATCTGGTCGGGGCCGCGGCGGGGCCGCTCGGAGGCGACGAACTGCACCTCGACCTGGACGTCGCGGAGGGCGCCGCCCTGACCGTGCGGTCCGTCGCGAGCGCTGTGCTGCTTCCGGGCGACGGCGAGTCCAGGACGTACGTGCGGGCGGCGGTCGGTCGAGGGGCGCTTCTGGACCTCGCCCCGGAGCCGGCGGTCGCGACGGCGGGCTGCCGCCACAGGTCGGCCGCGCGTTTCACGCTGGCGGGCGGCGCCACGCTCCGGTGGCGCGAGGAACTCGTCCTCGGCCGGCACGGCGAACCGCCGGGACGCTACACCGGGCGCGTCGACGTCACCCTCGACGGCGGGCCGCTGCTCCGCCACGAGCTGCGGCTGCCCGACCGCGTCCTGCACACCAGCGGCGCCGTGCTGGGCGACGCGCGCTGCACCGGGAGCGTGCTGCTCGTCGGTCCCGGCCTGGCGAAGGACGCCTACGCGGCCGACGGGCTGGCGGTGCTGCCCCTCGCCGGGCCGGGCGTGCTGGTCACCGCTCTCGCGTCCGACTCGGCGGCGCTCCGCCGCCGTCTCGAACACGGAGAGGAGCGGGCCCGCGGCTGAGCGCGATCCCACCGGGCGGGGCGGCCTCGGTGAGGTTCAGTTCACGCATCGGATACAGACCAGAATTGCCGCGGACATGGCATCGGGATTGCATTGACCCGACTCAAGTGGTCGCCGGCGTCGCCGGTGTCCGTCATCAGTTTCGGGGCTTGTCCGCAAGGAGTGGTACGTGCTCAGGAAATCTCTGCCGGTATTGGTCTCGATGGCGACCGCGTCGTTGCTGTGCCTCACCGCGTGCGGCACCGGATCGGACGCATCCGGCGGAACCGCGTCGGCGAGCGGGAACACCATCAAAGTCGGCGTCCTCCACTCCCTGAGCGGGACCATGGCCATCAGCGAGGTCACCGTCAAGAATTCCGAGCTGATGGCCATCGACGAGGTCAACGCCGCCGGAGGCGTCCTCGGCAAGAAACTCGAACCGGTCGTCGAGGACGGCGCCTCGGACTGGCCCACCTTCGCCGAGAAGGCGCAGAAGCTCATCCGCAAGGACAAGGTCGCCACCGTTTTCGGCGGCTGGACGTCGGCCAGCCGCAAGGCGATGCTGCCCGTCTTCGAACGCAACAAGGCACTGCTGTGGTATCCGGTGCAGTACGAGGGGCTGGAAAGCTCGCCGTACATCTATTACACCGGTGCGACCACCAATCAGCAGATCGTCCCGGCATTGGACTATCTCAAGGAGAAGGGCGAGAAGAAGATATTCCTCGTCGGGAGCGACTACGTCTTCCCGCGCACCGCGAACAAGGAGATCAAGGCGTATGCCGGCGCCAACGGCATGACCGTTCTCGGCGAGGAGTACACCCCGCTGGGGACGACGGAGTACAGCACCCTCGTCAACAAGATCATGCAGGCGAAACCCGACGCGGTGTTCAACACCCTGAACGGCGACAGCAATGTCGCGTTCTTCAAGCAGCTCAAGAGCGCAGGCGCCACCGCCGCGTCGCTTCCGGTGATGTCGGTGAGCATCGCCGAGGAGGAGGTCAAGGGCATCGGGGTGGACAACATCGAGGGGCAGCCCGTCGCCTGGAACTACTACATGACGACCCCGGGCAAGGCCAACGAGGCGTTCGTGAAGGCGTTCAAGGCCAAGTACGGCTCGGACAAGGTGACCTCGGACCCGATGGAGGCCGGGTACAACGCCGTGAAGCTGTGGGCGGCGGCGGTCCAGAAGGCCGGGACGACCGAGGTCGAGGCGGTGAAGAAGGCCGCCGGCGGCGTCTCCCTCGAACTGCCCGAGGGCAAGGTCACGATCGACGGCGGCAACCACCACGTGCACAAGACCGCCCGCATCGGGGTGATCCAGTCCGACGGCACGATCAAGCAAGTGTGGGACTCCGGCAAGCCCATCGCGCCGGACCCCTACCTCAAGAGCTACCCGTGGGCCGCCGGCCTGTCCTGACCCCCGCCAGGGGACGTCCCGGCCCGCCCGGGACGTCCCGGCGCGACGACCCCGACGACCAAGGGCACCGAGGAGTCGCATGGAAGCCCTGCTCAGCCAGCTGCCGATCGGCCTCAGCATCGCCGCCGTCCTGATGCTCGTCGCACTCGGCCTGACGTTCACCTTCGGCCAGATGGGCGTGATCAACATGGCCCACGGCGAATTCATGATGGCGGGCGCCTACACGGCGTACGTCCTGCAGGACTGGACCGGGCGGCAGGCGGTCCTCGTCGCGCTGCCCGTCGCGTTCGCCGTCGCGGGCACGATGGGCCTGGTCCTGGAACGGGCGGCGGTCCGCCACTTCTACGGACGGCCGCTCGACACCCTGCTCCTCACCTGGGGCGTCAGCCTGCTGCTCCAGCAGCTCGCACGGGACGTCTTCGGCGCGCCCAACGTCCAGGTGCGCGCCCCCGAGTGGCTCGGCGGGGGCGTGCGGATGTTCGGCTCGCAGCTGCCCTACACGCGGCTGTTCATCCTCGTCCTCGCGGCGGTGTCGGTGCTCGCGATCTGGGCGTACCAGAGCTGGACGCGGCAGGGCCGCCGGATGCGGTCGGTGATGCAGAACCGCCAGCTCGCCGCGGTCAGCGGCGTCGACACCGCCCGGGTCGACCAGCTCACGTTCTTCATCGGCTCCGGCGTCGCCGGGATCGCCGGCGTCGCGCTGACGCTGATCGGGCCCATCGGCCCCAACCTCGGCACCTACTACATCGTGGACGCGTTCCTGGTCGTGGTCGCGGGCGGCCTCGGCCGGCTGCGCGGCGCCGTCCTCGCGGCGCTGGCCCTCGGGCTGCTCAACTCCTACGCCGAGTTCTGGACGGACGCGAGCCTCGCCAAGGTGATCGCCTTCGGGGCGATCGTGGTGTTCCTGCAGGCACGCCCGCAGGGCCTGTTCGTGCTGCGCACCCGGGCGCTGACGTGACGGCCCGGTGGCGCGGGGTCGCGCTCTTCACCGGCGTGGCGCTGCTGGTCCTCGCGGTCGCGCCGGCCGTCCTGGACCCGTTCCGGCTCGGCCTGCTCGCCAAGTACCTGTGCTTCGCCATCGCCGCACTCGGCATCGGACTGGCCTGGGGCCAGGGCGGCATGCTCACGCTCGGCCAGGGCGTGTTCTTCGGGCTGGGCGGCTACTCGATGGCGATGTACCTGAAGCTCCACGACGCCGGGCCGGGCAGCCTGCCCGACTTCATGGTGTGGAGCGGGGTGGAGCGGCTGCCGCCGCTGTGGAAGCCGTTCTCCAGCCCGGTCTTCGCCATCGCCGCCGCGGTGGCCGTCCCGGCGGCGGCCGCCGCCGTCCTCGGCCTCCTGGTGTTCCGGCAGCGGGTGCGCGGCGCCTACTTCGCGATCCTCAGCCAGGCGCTCGCCGCGGCCTTCGTGATCTGGCTCGTCGGCCAGCAGGGCCTCACGGGCGGGACCAACGGGCTCACGCATTTCTACGACGTCTTCGGCCGCGACCCGGAGGAGGACGGCTCCAAGCGCGCCTTCTACTTCGTGGTGGCCCTCGTACTGGGCGCCCTCTACCTGCTGTGCCGCCAACTGGTGAAGAGCCGCTTCGGCCGGCTGCTCGTCGCGGTGCGCGACGGCGAGGACCGGGTCCGGTTCCTCGGCTACAACCCGGCCACCGTGAAGACCGCGGCGTTCGCGGCGTCGGCGGCGATGGCGGGCATCGCCGGGGCGCTGTACGTGCCGGTCGTCGGGATCATCTCGCCGTCGCTGCTCGGGGTCGTCCCGTCGATCGAGCTGGTGGTCGCGGTGGCCATCGGCGGACGGTTCTCGCTGGCCGGCGCGGCGCTCGGCGGCGTGCTGCTCAACTGGGCGCACACCACGTTCAGCGAGCAGTATCCGAGCGGCTGGGTCTACTTGCAGGGCCTGATGTTCGTCCTCGTGATCATGCTGGCGCCGGGGGGCGTCGCCGGCGCCGTGCGGTGGGCCGGCGGCGCCGTGGCGCGGCGCCGTCCGGCGGCCGGTCCGGCGCCCGCGGTCGCCGCCGCGGCGAGCGAGCGGGAGGTGGCCGCCCCGTGAGCGCGCTGCTGGAGATACGCGGGCTGGCGGTCGTCTTCGGCGGCTTCCGGGCCCTCGACGGCGTCGACCTCACCGTCGAGCAGGGCGAGCTGCGCTTCCTGATCGGCCCCAACGGGGCCGGGAAGACCACCCTGATCGACGTGATCACCGGCCTCGCCCGGCCGGCGAGCGGATCGGTGACCTACGCCGGCGCCTCCCTGGTGGGACGGCCGGAGCACCGGATCGTGCGGCTCGGGATCGGCCGGACGTTCCAGACCTCCGTGGTGTTCGAGGAACTCACCGTCCTGGAGAACATCGACCTCGCCGCCTGCTTCCGCCGCCCGCTGGCCGCGCTGCTCCGGCAGCGGCGCGGCACGCCCGAGGTGGTCGCGGCCACCCTGGAGCGGATCGGGCTCGCCGCCCTGGCGGACCGTCCCGCCGGGGTGCTGTCGCACGGCCAGCGGCAGTGGCTGGAGATCGGCATGCTGATCGCGCAGCGGCCGAGGCTGCTGCTGCTGGACGAGCCCGTGGCGGGGATGAGCCGGGACGAGCGCGAGCGGACGGGCGAGCTGCTCACCGAGGTCGCCAAGGACCACACCGTCATCGTCGTGGAGCACGACATGGAGTTCCTCCGGCGGTACGCGTCCCAGGTGACCGTCCTGCACGAGGGCAAGGTGCTCGTGGAGGGGGACGTCGCCGCGGTCCAGGCCGACCCTCGGGTCCAGGAGGTCTATCTCGGCCGGTCGCGAGAGGAGAAAGCGCTATGAGCATGCTTCAGGTGAGCGGGCTGCACGCCGCCTACGGCCGGTCGCGGGTGCTGTTCGGAGTGGACCTGACCGTCCGCGAGGGCGAGCTGGTCACCGTCATGGGCCGCAACGGCGTGGGGAAGACCACGCTGCTCAACTCGATCATGGGCTTGCTGGCCCCGGCCGCGGGCACGGTCACGCTCGACGGCGCCGACGTGACGCGGATGCGCACGTACCAGCGGGTCCGGCTCGGCATGGGCTACGTCCCGCAAGGGCATGAGACGTTCCCTCAGCTCACGGTCTGGGAGAACCTCCAGGTCACGCTGGAGGCCGCGGGGCGGCGCGACAAGAGCGCCATCGACGACGCCCTGGCCGTGTTCCCGCGGCTGACCGGCCTGCTGAAGCGCCCGGCCGGTTTCCTGTCGGGCGGGCAGCAGCAGCAACTGGCGATCGCCCGCGCCCTGGTGACCCGGCCGCGCATCCTCATCCTGGACGAGCCGACCGAGGGCATCCAGCCGTCGATCATCCGCGAGATCGAGGAGGCCGTCGAAAGGCTGCACAAGGAGCACGGCCTCGCCGTCCTGCTCGTGGAGCAGTACCTCGACCTGGCCCTCCGCCTGGCCGACGCGTTCGTGATCCTCGACGGCGGCGCCGTCCGGCACTCCGGAACGGCCGCCGATCTGCGCACCGACGAGGTCAAGCACCTCCTCGCCGTCTGAACCGGACCAGCGGGCCCTGCGCGCGGGTGGGCGGCGGCGGGGTCAGCGGCCCAGGCCGGCGTGGCGGGCCTGGGTTATCGCCTCGGCGCGGTCGGCCACCTGGAGTTTGGCGAAGATGTTCGAGACGTTGTTGCGGACGGTCTTCGGGGAGAGGCCCAGGCGTTCGGCGATCGCCGGGTTCGGCAGGCCGAGCGCGATCAGTTCCAGGACGTCGCGTTCGCGGGCGGTGAGCTGGGGGAAGGGCGCGTCGGCGGGACGGGCGACGGCGATCCGCGCGAAGTAGTCGGACACGCGGCCGGCGAGGGCCGGGCCGAAGATGACCTCGCGGGCGGCGACCGCCGACACCGCGCGCAGGATCTCGTTCTGGTCGGCGCCCTTCAGCAGGTAGCCGCGGGCGCCGGCGAGCATCGCGGCGAAGACGCTCTCGTCGTCCTCGTGCATGGTCAGGACGAGGACGCCGGTCTCCGGGCGGGCGGCCAGGATGCGGCGGGTCGCCTCCACGCCGCCCAGGCGGGGCATCTGCAGGTCCATCACGACGACGTCCGGACGTAACCGGGCCGCCATCTCGACCGCGACGGCGCCGTCCGGCGCGGTTCCGACGACTTCGACCTCGCCGGTGGAGTCCAGCATCAGTCTCAGGCCGTCCCGGTACACGGGATGGTCGTCGGTCAGCAGCACCCGGGGCGTCATGAGGCGCTCCCCGCGAACGCCAGCGGGTCGCGCGTCCCGGGGCGCGGGCCGAACGGGAGGACGGCGTGGACGCGGGTCCCGCCGCCCGGACGCGCCGAGACCGTGCAGTGCCCGCCGAGTTCCTCGGCCCGCTCCCGCATCCCGACGAGTCCGACGCCGACGAGGGCGCCCGGCGGCACGCCCCGCCCGTCGTCGGTGATCTCCACGTCGAGCGCGTCGCCGGCGGTGTCCAGCCGGACCTCGCAGCGCGCCGCCCCGGCGTGCCGGGACACGTTCGCCAGCGCCTCCCCCACGATCCGGTACGCGGCCTCCTCCGCGGCGGCCGGCAGCGGCGGCAGCTCGCCCGCGCAGCGCAGCCGCACCCGCAGCGTCCGGCCCTGGAACCGCTCGGTGAGCTGCTCCACCGCCCCGACCAGGCCGAACTGGTCCAGGGTCGGGGGACGCAGATCGTGCACCAGGCGGCGGACGTCCGACAGCACGCCCGACAGGTCGCCGCGCACCGAACGCAGCGTCGCGTCGGCGGCGCCCGCGTCGCGGGGCGCGAGGTTGCGGGCCGCCTCGATCTTCAGGGCGGCCGCCGCGAGCGACGGCCCCAGGCCGTCGTGCAGGTCGCGGCGCAGCCGCCGGCGTTCCTCGGCGATGCCCGTCACGAGCTGCTCCCGGCTGCGCTGCAGCTCCTCCGTCAGCGCCGTCGCGCGCGCCGCCGCGGCGGCCTGCCGGACGACGTCCGCGAGGAGCCGCTGGTCCGCGGCGGGCAGCCGCGACCCGGACCGCGGGACGAGCGCCAGCCGCCCGATCGCCGCGCCCCGGTACCCGAACGGCAGGACGAGGACGTCGTCGCGGGGCGCCCCGTGCTCCACCACGACCGTCCGGCCGTCGGCGCGGTCCAGTTCGACCCGCACGTACGGGGACCGGAACGACTCCGCCACCGCCCGCGCCACCTCCAGCAGCATCTCGTCCGGCCCCATCGACCGCTCCAGCCGCCGCGCCAGTGCCGACACCACGTCGTAGGGTTCCGCCCGTCCCGTCAGCACCCGGTTCACCCACCGCTGCAGCCGCAGCCGCAGCGGCGCGTACAGGACGGCGACCACTCCGGCGCCGGCCACCGCGGCGACCGGCTCGTCGATGAACGTCCCGGCGCCGACGAACACCGCGACGTCGATGCCGATCACGGCGGTCGCCAGGGCCGCGTACAGCAGCGTCCAGCCGAGCAGCAGGTCCACGTCGTACAGCCGGTACCGGGCGACCGCGACCAGGACCGCCACCGCGATCGCCGCGTGCATGAGGACGAGGGAGACGTCGCCGACCCACCAGTCCACCGACGGCGGCGTCACCTCCGTCAGCAGGATCCCGCCGGCGATGAGGACGACGTTGGCCGCCAGCGCCAGCAGCATCCACCGCAGCTGCGCCTTCCGCATCGCGTCCGAGCGGCGGAAGCGCACGGTGAACGCGGCGACCGACACCCCGAAGGAGGCGAGGAAGCCGATCCAGAACATCGCGCCCGACACCGGCCAGACCGCGTCGGGCAGCGGCGGCGTCAGCGGGTCCAGCGGAATGTCCCGCAGGCCCGGCGCGAGCGGCTCGCCCTGCGCGAACACCCGCCACGGCACCATCAGCAGCGCCACGACCCCGATGGCCTGCGCGGTGATCGCGGCCGCGACCGGCCACCGCCAGCGCGGCGACGGCAGCCGCCCGTCCGGGAAGAACATCAGCGTCAGCGGCACGATCATGTTGATCATCGGGCCGAACCGGGCGCCCGCGTACACGGCGAACGCCGTCAGCGGCAGGCCGCCGCCGTGCTCCAGGACCGACAGCGACGCGTACGCCGCGGTGATCCCGTCCAGGACGGCGATGGACCCGCCCGCCAGCATCAGCCACGTCAGCGGATGCCGCGGCAGCCGCGTCGCCAGGACGCCGCCCGCGACCGCGACCGGCAGCCCGGAGCCCGCCGAACCCCAGTGCGCCCAGTCGAGCGGATCCGGGGCGCGGCCCGCGCCCGACAGCAGGACGTCCAGCCAGACCGTCGCGACGGTCGCCGCCGCGCACAGCACGGCGATCACGATGGCGGCCGGCCTCAGGAGCCGCTCGGCCCGAGGCGCCGGAAGGGCGCTCCTCACTCGGCAAGCATGGTCTGCTCGGCGTCCCGCCGGCCTGGGAGCGGCGTCCCTGCTCGCCGGGGACAACGGTCACCCGCCGGTGAGGACGCGGCCCGGGGCGGGCCCGCCGCCGCTGTCACTGGGCGCCCGGGACATCGGGGACGGAACGTCTCCCTCGGCGGCGCGACCCGGCGCCGCCGAAGGGAGACGCAGATGACCGTTCACGTCCGTCCCAGCTCCGTCTACCCGGACGACCCGTCCGGCTCCGAACCCGGCGGGCTCCTGCTCCGCACCCGGCTCACCGGCGCCGCCCTCGCCGCCGGAACCACCGCCTGGATCATCGGCCTGCTCATCGCCGGGAACGAGGTCCAGGACGAGATCGTCCCGATCGAGATCTGGGGCAGCATGGCGTTCCTGCTCGGCGTCCTGCCCCTCGTCGCGCTCGTGCTTTCCACGAACGCCACCGGACGGCGCAAGGGCCGCTACATCGCGATGGTGGAAATGGCCCTGCTCGTCCCGGCCCTCGTGTGGTGCCCGCTGGCGGTCGCGTACGACGGTGAGACGCCCGGCTGGGTGATGCCGTTCGACCTGTGCTGGCCGCTGTCGATGCTCGGCATGCTCGTCATCGGTATATGCGTCGCCATAGTCGGCCGCTATCGCGGGCTGCTGCGCTGGCAGTTCCTGCTCTGCGGGCTGTGGCTGCTCGTCGCGGGCGTCGGGCAGGCCGCGCTCGGCGACGACGGCGGCACCTACCCGGGCACGGCCTGGCTCGGCCTCACCTACGGCGTCCTCGGCCTGCGCCTCGCCCTGACCCCTCGCATCGTCCTGCCCGCCCCAGCGCCCTGACCGCCGCGCCGCCACCCATTACCGAAAGAGCGGGTGGTCAGATTCCTTCGGGGGGTTGGGACGGGACGAGGCTGTAGCCCCAGATCGCCGTCTTCGCGCAGCCGGTGTGCACCGCGTGGACGGTGCCGGCCTTCGCGGGATCGATGCCCACGCACATCCCCCTCTCGCGGGTCTCCGCGGCCCGCAGGTCGAAGAGCGGGGCCGGCTCGGACGGTCCGGCGTCCGTGGCGTTCTCGATCTCGGCCGTCTCCAGGGTGAACTTCTGCCACTCGCTGCCCTTGTCGCACGCGGTCAGGTGCAGGCGGGCGCCGTCGTCGGGGCCGTCCAGGGTGAGGCACCAGAGCTGTTCCTTGACCGTCCGGGCCTGGATGACATACGTGCGGCCCGGGTGGGTCTCCAGCCAGAAGCGCTGCAGCGGATCCTCGTCGTCGCACTTGTCCTGCGAAAGGGTCGGCGCGAACCGGTCGTCGGGGAGGATCGTCAGGCAGTTCCCCACCGCCACGGCGGTCTCCGGCTGGATGGCGTACCAGCCGGTCTCCGGCGGGGCGGCGGCGGACGGTCCGCCCTTGGGCCCGGCCCCGCCCTTGCCGGAGTCGCCGTCCGTGCCGGTCAGCATGGCCACCGCGATGACCGCCACGGTGACGAACGCCGGCGCGGCGACCAGCGGGGACAGGGAGCGCCGCCGTCCGGACGCCTTGCGATGACGCGGACGCGGCCGTTTCCCCTGCTCCGGCTCCTCTGGCCGGGATTCCGTTTCCGCTACCGGTTCCGCTGCCGGTTCCGAAATGACGGCGGGTTTCGCCGAAGGGGCGGGAGTCTGCGGCGATGCGGTGACCCTCGCATACGCGTGCATCCATTCGGCCTGGACTTCCGGCGCGCATCCGCAAGCACTGATGAACGCCGATACGACGTCGCGGCGGGGCAGCGCGCTACCGCCCAGTAATCCGCTCAGCCCGCCCGGCAGCAGGACGGGCGCGGTCGCCATTCGGGCCTCGATCTCCGCGAGGCTCAGTCCGGACCAGCGCTGGAGTCGTCGCATCCGGGCAAGGAACTCGGCCGGGGAGGCGGCGTCGTTCGCATGCGGGACCGTCCTGCGACGCGGCACATTCGTCCCTTCTTGCGCCGAAATACTGTTGATCGTGGGCATCGTAGCGACCTCCACCAGAGATGTGGCTAGTGTTCTTTTCGCAGACGCCTGCGCCACCGGTTCCGGACCGACGGAATGAAATCGCGGAGGGCCGCCGATGTCCGACCTCGCAACGCACCCCTCCAGGTCTTTGCGCAGATCCGTCGAATCCCGCATCGGCACGACGTTCGTCCTGCTCATCCAGGTGCGGGTGCTGGTCGTCGGGGTGACGGTGCTGATCGACCGGCAGGTCCGCGGCGATTTCTGGGCGCTGGGCGTGCTCGCCCTGGTGGCGCTGCTGTCCGGGCTGATGCTGCTCGGCTGGGAGCAGGTGGTCTCCCGGCTGTACGCGCAGCCCGCGCTGCTGGCCTGCGACGTGCTCGTCGGCTACGCGGTGCTGGAGGCCGGCGGGATCCTCGGCCCGTACTTCCTGGTCACGGTGATCGCCGCCGGTCTGGCGGGGCTGCTGTACCGCTGGACCACGACGGCGGTGCTCTGCCTCCAGCAGTCCGCCCTGTACTACGTCGCGCTCTTCCAGGGGGACGGCGCGGACGACGTCCGGCACAGCGCGACCCTTCCGCTGCTGCTCGCGATGCCCGCGTTCTACGGGATCGGTGCCCTGGTCGGGTCCGTGATCCGGCGGCTGTTCGACGAGCAGGCGGCGGCCGAGGACGCGCTGTGGCGGTCGGAGGCGCTGACCCTCGCCGCCGAGGAGCGGGCGCGGCTGGCCCGCGAGATGCACGACTCGCTGAGCGGCACGCTGTCCGGGATGGCGCTGGCGGCGGCCAGCCTGCCCGCGTTCGTCCGCAGGTCGCCCGAGCGCGCGGAGAAGGAGGCCCGGCGCATCGCCGCCGCCGCGCAGATCGCCACCCGGCAGGCGCGGTCGCTCATCGCCGAGCTGCGGGCGGACGCCGTGCAGCGGCCCCTGGACGCCGCGGTCCGCGAACTCGCCGCGGAGTGGGGCCGGGCGACCGGCGTCCGGGTGCGGGACCGCGTCCAGGACGGCGCCGACCTGCCGCTGCACCCCCGGCACGAGACCGTGGCGATCGTCCGGGAGGCGCTGGAGAACGTCCGGCGGCACGCCGAGGCCGCGGTCGTGGAGATCGCCGTGTCCGACGGGCCGGACGGGGTGCGGGTGGTCGTCCGCGACGACGGGCGCGGGCTCCCCGGACGTCCCGGCGGGGACGGCTGGCTGGACGCGCTCGCGGGCGAGGGCCATTACGGCCTCCTCGGCATGCACGAGCGGGCGCGGCGGGGCGGAGGGGAGCTCACCGTGGACTCGACCCCGGGTGTCGGCACGGGCATCACCGTCCGATTCCCGCACGTCCGGTCCAGGACGGCCGCGTCCGTCCACGGGGCGCGCGGCGGGACGTCCGGGAGCCGGCCGGCGCGGGAGCCGGCCGGAGGCGAAGCGGTGCCGATGGAGGGAAGAGGCGAATGAACTCGGGTGTGCCGTGCCGGGTGCTGGTGGTGGACGACAATCCGTTCATCCGCTCCGGGCTCACGCTGGCGCTTGAGGCGTGCGACGAGATCGAGGTCGTCGGCGAGGCGGGCGACGGCCGGGCGGCCGTGGAGCGGGCGCGGGAACTGGCCCCGGACGTGATCCTGCTGGACGTCCGCATGCCGCACGTCGACGGGCTCTCCGCCGCGGCCGCGCTGAGCGGCATCGGCCGGGTCATCATGCTCACCCAGGTCGAGGATCCCGAGGTGGTGCTGGCCGCCGTCCGGAACGGCGCGGTGGGCTACCTGGTGCACAACACCTTCACGCCCGAGGAACTGTCCGCGGCGGTGCTGGAGACCGCTCGGCAACGGGCTCACCCCCTTTCCCAGGCGGCGTCGGCCGCCCTGATCGACGCCGCGCGGACGGACCCGGCCGCCGCCCCGGCGGCCGACCCGGACGAGCAGCGCCGGCGTTTCGGGCTCTCCGAACGCGAGGCCGAGGTCATGGACCTGATAACGCAGGGACATCCGAACTCGACGATCGCGGCCAAGCTATTTCTCACCGAGAAGACCGTCAAGAATTACATCAACCGGCTTTACGCCAAGCTCGGCGCCCCGAACCGTTCCACGGCCATCGTGACCTGGCTCGGAATGCCGCCGCGGGATTGACCGGAGGCGCGATTTTGAGGTCCCCCGGAGCCCCGCACAGGGCCCTAGGGCCCTAGGGCCCCGATACGCGCGCCGAGTAGGTTCCGGATGAATTAGTCGAGTGCGGGGCGGCTTGAATCGGCTGTCGGCACAATTCGTCCGGTGCGGAGGTTGGATCGTGTCCTTCTCTTTCCGAAGACGGGCCGTCGTCGTGGCGGTCACCGCGGTGACCGTCGGGGTCTCGGCGTTGGCCGCCCTGCATGAGAGCTCGGCCGATATCGGACGCACCAGTGCGGCGGCCGACTTCCACCCGGTCCCCACCGGCAGGACGGCGCCGCCCAAGGCCGGCGAGGCGAAGACCGGCGACGCCGCCGGCGCGGTGACGGCGGCGCGGAGCCGCGGGTGGGGGCGTCCGCTGGCGGCCGACGAGTTCGACGGCCCTCTCGACCCGGAGGCATGGGAGGTCTACGACGGGGACGGGCACGCCGGCAACGGGAGGCGCAGCCCGAGCGCCGTGACCGTCGTGGACGGGGCGCTGCGGATCACCGGCCTGCCCGACGGGACCACCGGCGGGCTCGGCTGGCGCGACGGCGACCAGGAGCTCGGCCGCTGGGAGACGCGGCTGAGGATGAACCGGGCCTGCGCCTGCTACAACGCGAACCTGCTGCTGTGGCCCGTCAACGGCGGCGGCGACACCGCCCCCAAGGACGGCGGCGGCGAGATCGACTACATGGAGACCTACGAGGACAGCGGGCTCCGGACGGGCGCGAACTTCTTCCTCCACTACGACCAGCGGAAGGGGTCGGAGCAGAAGGGGCGCGAAGGCAACTCGGGGCGCGTCGCCGACCACGTGGAGGTCGACCTCACCGCCTGGCACACGTTCGCGGTCGAGTGGACCGCGAAGGAGATCAACGGGTACGTGGACGGCCGGCGCTGGTTCCACACGTCGGATCCGGACGTGCGGCCGCCGGGCCCCATGGGCCAGGCGATCCAGCTCGACTGGATGCCCGAGTTGAAGAAGCTGACCGCGCCCGGCATCGACACCCGCGACAGCGCGGTCCTCGAAGTCGACTGGATCCGCATGTACGGCGCCTGACCGGAACCGTACGGAACCGCGCGGAACCGCGCGGAACCTGGACGGCGCGGGCGGAGGACGGGTCTCCCGGACACGGGGTCTCCGGGAGACCGGCTCACCGCGGCGTCAGCGGATGATCTGCCACATTCCCTTGGCGTCGCGGCGCAGCACGAACTGCGGCTGGAGGGCCTCCCGCGTCAGGTGCCCGTCCGTCCAGCGCAGGCCGGAGAACGGCACGACCGCCTCGCCCGGCTTGGTGATCTTCCCTCCGGTGGCCATGATCTGGCCGAGCGCGAGCCGTTCCTTCGGCCTGAGGAAATGCGGGGTGGCCTTCACTCCCTTGCGGCAGTCGCCTTTCAGCGCGGGGCTGTTGACGAAGTCGCTGTCCTCGCGGACGTAACGGCACACGGAGGCGTCGCCCGCCGCCTGCCCGTGCAGGAACGCCTCCAGCGCGGCGCGCGCCCCCGCGAGCCCCGGCGCGGCGCCCGGGTCGGTCTGCGGAGACTCGCTCGGCTCCGTCGGCGCGGCCGGGGGTGCGGACCGCTGCGCGGCGGGCGGCGGTGTGCCGCCGCCGTCGCCTTCCGCCCCTCCGCAGGCCGCGGCGCCCAGCACCGCGAGAAAGAGAAGGCCGCGGGCGGCCCTTTTCCCATGCGTCATTAAACGCCTCCCTGGGGGCCGGGATCCGGCGATGATCATACGTGGCCTATCACGTTCCGGCAATGGAGCGAGGAATGGCCTCCTGATCACGTGCGATGACCGTCCCCGACACCTCCGGCGAGCATCCCGGGCACTCTCCGGCGGACGGGCCGATACTCGGCCGCGCTCATCATTCCTGATCACCGAACTGCCGTTTTCGCGGTGCGCGAGAACTACCGGTCCCCGTCCCGGACGGGGTGCCGGGCCCGCGGGCGGCACCGCGCCGCGGCGCCCCCGCCGGGCCGGCGGGGCGCGGCCCTCCCGGCGGGCACGGCGGAGCCGGCCGGAGGCCCCACAGGGGACGGTCTGGGGCGCTGAGCTGGGGGTTGATGATTTTGTCGGGGTTTGCCATCCCTTGAGAGGTTCTGTAGCTTTGCGCTCACCAAGGCGCCAGCCAGGCGCTCTTGCCCCACCTGGCGCACATGCCACACCAGCGTGGGCGGGCGACGCGGTCCACGCGTCGCGCAGTGCCGTGCACGCTCAGCGCCGTGCAGGCAACGCCCGGAGGCGATCCGCCTCGGCAGGGCCTTTACAACATCAGCGCCGCTCTCTCCTTCATGGGGCCCATCGTGCCCCGGGGACCGCAGCGGCACCGCCGAGTCCGCCGTAGCGCGGAGCCGGGGACCCACCCTCCCTGCACTGGGGTGAATCGGCCTGCCCGCAGGCCGTAGGGCGACTTCCACGTCCGAACCCGTCAGCTAACCCGGTAGGCGGCACATGGAAGAAGGAGCCCCCCTTGAAAGGCAAGCACACCAGGAGCAAGGGCATTTTCGGCCTGAGCCCCCGCACCAATGGAGCGCTCGTCGGTCTCGCCGTGTTCGGCGTGGCCGCGACGACGGTGCAACTGGCGGAGCGTCCGTCCGATACCGGCACATCGGTCGCCGCCGTCAAATCCGTCCCCCAGCCGCGCAAGGCCGTGCCGGACACGTCCGACAGGTCCGAGAAGAAGAAGGCCGTGGACGAGCGGTCCGAGGTCATCGAGCGGGCTAGGACGTGGAACCCGCACAGCTCGGACCGGGTGTCCTACAGCCAGGTCAGGTCCCACGAGGGCTACCGGGCCGACTGCTCGGGATACGTGTCCATGGCGTTGGGCCTGCCCAAGCCGGGAGAGAACACGGTCGGCCTGACGTCGTCGCGCCACACCTCCCGCATCGCGATGTCGGAACTGAAGAAGGGCGACCTCGTCATGGACGCGGAGGGCACCAACACGACCCGCCACGTCGTCATCTTCGAGAAGTGGGCCGACGGAGACCACACGTCCTACTGGGCCTACGAGCAGCGCGGCCGCTACGGCACCGACTACCGGACGCGCGACTACGGCCTGGACTCGGGCAGCGAGTACAAGGCCTACCGGCCGACGAAGCTCAGCGACGCCTGACCGACGCCCGGAGGGCGGGAGCGAACCTCCCGCCCTCCGGGCGCTGCGGTCAGGTGGACCGCACCGCCCTGATGGACTCCTTCAGCGAGCCGACGGTGGCCATGACCGCCGTGGGCTCGTAGCCGCAGTGGGCCATGCAGTTGGCGCACCGCGGGTCGCGTCCGCGGCCGTAGGAGTCCCAGTCGGTCTCGTCCAGGAGTTCCTGGTAGGTCTGCGCGTAGCCGTCCGACATCAGGTAGCACGGACGCTGCCACCCGAAGAGCGAGTAGGACGGGATCGCCCAGGCCGTGCACGGGAAGTCGACCTTGCCCTCCAGGAAGTCCAGGAAGAGCGGCGAGTGGTTCAGCCGCCAGCGCTTGCGGTTCCCGTCGGCGAACGCCTTGCGGAACAGTTCCCGCGACTCCTGGACGCCGAGGAAGTGCTCCTGGTCGGGCGCCTTGTCGTAGGCGTACCCCGGCGAGATCATCATTTCGTCGACCTTCAGATCGTCGTTGAGGTAGTTCATGACCTCGATGACGTTCTGCGGGGTGTCGGTGTTGAAGACCGTCGTGTTGGTGGTGACGCGGAATCCGCGGCGCTGGCATTCCTTCACGGCGGCGACGGCGTCGTCGAAGACGCCCTCCTTGCAGACCGACTCGTCGTGCCGTTCCCGGAGGCCGTCGATGTGCACGGCCCAGGCGAAGTACGGCGACGGCTTGAACTTGTCGATCTTCCGGGGAATGAGCAGCGCGTTCGTGCACAGGAAGACGAACTTCTTGCGCTTCACGAGTTCGCTCACGAGCTCGTCGATCTGCGGGTGCATGAGCGGCTCGCCGCCCGCGATGGACACCATCGGCGCGCCGCACTCCTCGATGGCGGCGACGGCCTGCTCGACGGGCATCCGCCTTTTCAGCGTGTCGGCCGGATGCTGGATCTTCCCGCAGCCGGCGCAGGCCAGATTGCACGCGAACAGCGGTTCCAGTTCCGCGATGAGCGGGTACTTCTCCCTGCCGCGGATCTTGTTGCGGAGGATATAGGTTCCGATGCGAAGGCTCTGGCGTAGCGGCATGCTCATGGTGTTCGGACCTCCTTTGGCAGAGTGAATTCGGTCGTCTCCACCGTGACCGTGTGCTCCTCGGTCTCGACGGGCCCGAAACGGCACGGCACCGTCCCGGACGGCCCGCGGACCTCGGTCGCGACGAACAGGTCGCCGGGACGCAGCCGCGCGTCCAGCGCCCCGCCGCAGCCGGCGACGGCCAGCGCGCCGAACTCGGGCAGCCGCTCGGCGGCGGCCCGCGCCCTGGCGGGCCCCATCCCGGTCCGGACGACGCGCAGGCCGTCCCGCGAGACGGCCCGCGCCTCCATGCCGAGCGCCGCGCACACGACGAGCCGCGTCACGTGGCGCCCCCCAGGTAGCGGCCGAGGGCGCTGATCGGGAACACCAGCCGGTAGAGGTGGTAGTTGATGTAGAAGTCGCCGGGGAAGCCGGTGCCGGTGAACTGGTCCTCGTCCCAGTTCCCGTCCGGGCGCTGGTTCTCCACCAGCCACCGGACGCCCGCGTCCACGGCGGCGGAGCGCTCCCCGGCGGCGAACAGCGCCAGCAGCGCCCACGCCGTCTGGGACGCCGTGGACTCGCCCCGCCCGATCCACGCGGGGTCGTCGTAGGAGCGCAGGTCCTCGCCCCAGCCGCCGTCGGAGTTCTGGTGCTCCTCCAGCCACGCCACGGCGCGGCGGATCGCGGGCTTGCCCGGCCGGACCCCGGCGGCGATGAGCGCGGGCACGACGCCGCCCGTCCCGTACACGTGGTTGGCGCCCCAGCGCCCGAACCAGGAGCCGTCCTCCTCCTGCGCCTTCAGCAGCCACACCACGGCCCGCTTCACCACGGCCGTCTCCGCGAGGCCCTCGTGGGCGAGCGCCTCGACGACGTGCGCGGTGACGTCGGCGGACGGCGGGTCGATGACGGCGCCGAAGTCGCAGAACGGCAGCTTGGTGCACAGTTCGCGGGTGTTGTCGGCGTCGAACGCGCCGAACCCGCCGTCCCGCGACGCCATGCCGTTCAGCCACCGGACGGCCCGCTCGACCGGCTCGGACGCCTCCGGCAGCGCCACCTTGCGCAGCGCCAGGATCGCCTCGGCGGTGTCGTCGGTGTCGGGGTAGACGTCGTTGTCGAACTCGAACGCCCACCCGCCCGGCGGGGTGTCGGGCCGCCGCACCGCCCAGTCGCCCGGCCCACGGACCTCCTCGCCGACGATCCAGCGGCCCGCGCGCAGCAGCGCGGGATCGTCGCGGGCCGCGCCGGCGTCGCCGAGCGCGTTCATCGCGAGGACGGTGTCCCAGACCGGCGACTGGCACGCCTCCAGCCGGCGGCCCTTGTCGTCCCGGATCGTGAACCGCTCGAGCCCGTCCAGCCCCCGCTTGAGGACCGGGTGGTCGAGGTCGTAGCCGAGGACGTGCAGCGCCATCAGCGAGTACACCCAGGGCGGCTGGATCCCGCCCCAGCAGCCGTCGGCCTCCTGCCTGGCGATGATCCAGTCGGCGGCCCGGCGCAGCGCGGCGTTCCGCAGCGGCCGCACCGGCCGCTTCTCGTACACGTGCAGGACGCGGTCGAGCGCGTTGAACGCCCGCCCCCAGCCCTTCGCGTCCTGCGCCGGGACGGTGCCGGTCCGCAGCTCCGCGAGGTCGACCGGCAGGTCCCGGACGGGACGCAGCGACCCGAGGACCGTCAGCGGGACGATCGTCTGCCGCGCCCAGCACGCCCAGTCGTAGACGTTCAGCGGCACCCGGCTCGGCAGGAACATCAGCTCGGGCGGCATGACGGGCAGGTCGTCCCACGACCACTGCCCGAACAGCGCCAGCCAGATCCGGGTGAACACGCGGCTGCCCTCGATGCCGCCCGCGTCCCGCGCGAACTTTGCGGCGCGCCGCATGTGGTCGGCGTCCACCGGGTCGCCGGCGAGCCGCAGCGCGACGTACGCCTCGATCGTGGTGGACAGGTCGGCGGGGCCGCCGTGGAAGTTCGCCCACGTCCCGTCGGCGCGCTGCCGCGAGCGGATCCAGCGCGCCGCCTCCTTGGTGTCGGCGTCGGAGCGGATGCCGAGGAACTGGCGGAGCAGCAGGTCCTCGGCGTCCATCGTGACGTTGGTCTCCAGCTCGGCCTTCCACCAGCCCTCCGGCGACTGGAGGCCGAGCAGGTGGTCGCGGGCGGCTGCGACGGCGGCGGCCGCCGCGCCGGTGAGTTCCGGAGCTTCCGTCGTGGTCATTCAGCGGTCTCCTTCTCGCGCAGTGCGTGGCGGGTCAGTGGTCCCGGGCGGTGACGAAGAGCGCGATGTCCCGGAACTCGGCGGCGACGTGGTCGTCCACGCCGGCCTGGTCGAGGCACAGCTCGGCGGCGGCGATGCGGCGGTCCGCCTCGGCGGCGGCCCAGTCCCGGCCGCCGGCGGCCTCGACCAGCCGCGCCATCTCCCGCAGGACGTCCTCGGACGGCGGCTCCGCGCGCCCGTACAGCTCGGCGAGCCGCGCCGAGTCCGGCGTCCCGGCGTTCAGCGCGTACACCACGGGCAGCGACTTCTTCCGGGCCCGCAGGTCCGACAGGACGGGCTTGCCGGTCGTCTCCGGGCTCCCCCAGATGCCGAGCAGGTCGTCCACGAGCTGGAACGCGAGGCCCATCTCGGCGCCGAACCCGGTCAGCCCGGTGACGAGCCGCGTCGGCCCCTCGCCGAGCATCGCGCCGATCGAGCTGGCGCAGGCGAGCAGCGCGCCCGTCTTGTCGGCGGCCATCGTGACGCACTCGTCCAGCGACACGTCGGCGCGCTGCTCGAACCCGAGGTCGGACGCCTGCCCGGAGATGAGCCGCTGCGTGGCGGCGGCCAGGGCGCGCGCCGCCCAGTGCGCGCCCCGCGTCTGCTGGTCGAGCAGCAGCTCCTCCGACAAGGCGAGCAGCGCGTCGCCGCCGAGGATGGCGGCGGACGGGCCGAACACCGTCCACGCGGCGGGACGGTGCCGGCGGGTCCGGTCGCCGTCCATGATGTCGTCGTGCAGCAGCGAGAACGCGTGCACGAACTCGACGGCGACCGCGCCGGGCAGCGCCGTCTCCGGGGGCGCCCCGGCGGCCCGCGCGGACAGCAGCGCCAGCGCGGGGCGCAGCGCCTTCCCGCCCGCCGCGGCGGGCCGGCCGTCCGCGTCGGTCCAGCCGAGGTGGTAGGCGACGACGCGGCGGGTCCACGGGTCGAGCCGCTCCGCGGACGCGCGCATCGCCTGGTCGACGAGCGCGCGCCCGTCGGTGATCGAGGTCGGGACGGTGGTCATCGGCCGCTCACCCCGTCCGCGGTCATCCCCTGCAGATGCCGCCGGACGAGGCGGGCGGCGGTGAGGCCGCTTCGCACGGCTCCCTCCATCGTGTCGGGCCAGCCCGTGTCCGTCCACGCGCCGGCGAGGAACAGCCCCGGCAGCCGGGTCGCGGACGCGGGGCGCAGCGCGCCGCTGCCGGGGCTCTGGCGGAATGTGGCGTGCCGTTCCCGCGTCACGAAGAAGTCGGTGACGCGGGCCCGGCGGGCGGCCGGGAACAGCCGCTCCAGCGCGGCGAGGTAGACGTCGCGCAGCTCCGCGGTGGGGGTGTCGATCCAGCGGTCGGCGGCCGAGACCGAGACCGCGAGGTACTGGCCCCCGCCGGACAGGCCGCTCACCTCGGTCCGGTCGAACACCCACTGGACGGGTGAGCCGACCGCCGCGACGAACGGCCGGGCGGCGCCGTCCGCTTCCAGGACGGGCCGGTCGTAGACGACGTGGACGTTGACGATGGGGCTGGAGCCGAGGCCGTCCCAGCGCACCCGGTCCGGGGACGCCTCCTCGGGGACGAGCGACGCCGCCGCCCGGTGCGGCACCGCGATCACGACGGCGTCCGCGCTGACCGGGGAGCCGTCCACGACGAGCTTCGGCCCCGCCTCGACCGCCGTCACCTTCGCGCCCAGCTCGACCCGTCCGCCGCCGCGCCTGATCCGCGCCGCGGCGAGCGTGCCGTGCAGGTCGCCGAGCGGGATCGCCGGCACGCCGATGTCGGCGGCGTCCGAGCGGCCGAGGAGCGCGGTCTGGCACACCATCGCGGCCGGGCCGAGCGCGGCGTCGTCCACCCGGATGTTGAGCGACGCGGTGACGAACAGGTCCCAGAGCGCGTCGCGGGCCCGGGACCGCTGGCCGTGGCCGGCGAGCCAGCCGCCCATGGCGGACCGGTCGAGCGCCGGGTCGTCCGGGTCGAGCCGGTCGAGCGCGAGCGACGCGCGGACGGCGCGCAGCCGGTCGGCGGGCGACAGCAGCCGGTAGCCGGCGAGCGCGGGCAGCAGGTGCAGTGGGCCCGGTGCCTTGGCGCGGCGCAGCCGCCCGCCGGGGCCGTCCGGGGTGAGGACGCGGACGTCGAAGCGGTCCTGGACGCGGACGCGGTCCGCCGCGCCCAGCCGTCCGAGCAGCCCCCGGTACGCCGAGCAGCACTTCAGGAAGATGTGCTGCCCGTTGTCGACGGTCAGCCCGCCGCGGGTGAAGGAGTGGGTGGCGCCGCCGAGGCGGGGCCGCGCCTCGTAGACCGTCGCCCGGATCCCGGTCTCCTGGAGCGCCAGCGCCGCCGTGATCCCGGCGAGGCCGCCGCCGACGACGGCGACGTCTCCCGCGCCGCCGGCAGCGCCGCTCATCGGCGGACCCCCGACATCGCCATCGCCGACACGGCGGCCTTCTCCCAGGCCGGGAGGGACGTGCGGGTGCCGAGCGCCGTCAGCGGGTCGGCCTTGATGCGTTTCAGCAGGTGCCGGTAGATGCCGGCCATCGCCCCGGCGCACGCGGCGCTGCGCCGGTCGAGCATGGGCAGCAGCTGGAGGCCCGTCGCATACCACTCCTCCGCCCGGTTCACCTCGAACCGGACGAGGGCCGCCAGCCGCTCCGGGTCGTCGGTCAGCCGCCCCGAGCCGTCGCGGTCCAGCGTGACGCCGAACCGGGCGAGGTCCTTGGCGGGCAGGTAGACGCGGCCGCTCAGCCCGTCCTCGCGGACGTCCCGCAGGATGTTCGTCAGCTGGAGCGCGACGCCGAGCGCGTCCGCGCGGGGCACGGCCGCCTTCGGGTCGGACGTGCCGAACACGCCGAGCGACAGCCGGCCGACCGCCCCGGCGACGCACCGGCAGTACCAGCGCAGGTCGTCGAAGGTGTCGTAGGTCTCGCCGCGGACGTCGGCCTCGCAGCCGTCGATCAGCTCGCCGAACGCGTCCAGCGGGATCGGGTAGCGGTGCGCGGCGTCCGACAGCGCGACGAGCACCGGGTCGTCCGGGTGGGCGGCGGCGTCGGCGAGGCGCGCGCGCTCGTCGCCGAGCCTGGACAGCCGGGTCGCGGCGGGCGCGTCGTGGTCGTCGCCGATGTCGTCGATGCGGCGGGCGAACGCGTACACGGCGCTCAGCGCGCGGCGCTTCGGCGCGGGAAGCAGCCGGATCCCGTACGAGAAGTTGCGCGCCTGCGAGCGCACGACGTTCTCGCAGTGCCGGTAGGCGCTGGATGCGTCCATCTCCTATCCCCTCCCCAGTGTCCGCGACCACTCGGCCAGCAGCCGCGCTTTCCTCGGACGTGACGTGCTCCCCAGGACGTCGTAGGCGCCGCGCTCCAGGGCGGCGAGGGACGCGAGGCCGCCCGCGACGTACCCGGCGACGGCGACGCGGGCGAATCCGCGGAGCGTCGCGGTGAGGGCGGCGCCCTCGTCCAGCAGCCGCCCGGCCCGCTTGGCCTGGAGGGCCACCACGCCGCGCAGCCGGGTCGGCGTGATCGCGGCGGCCAGGTCGTCCTCGGCGCAGCCGAACCGCTTGAGGTCGTCACCGGGCAGGTAGACGCGGCCGTTGCGGTGGTCCTCGCCGACGTCCTGGCAGTGCTCGATGATCTGCAGGGCGGTGCACACCTTGTCCGAGAGCCGGATCCGGTCCGGGGTGGCGGCGCCGAACACGTGCAGGACGACGTGCCCGACCGGGTCGGCGGAGTACGCGCAGTAGCCGACGAGGTCGTCGAAGGTGGCGTACCGGGTGACCTCCTGGTCGCGGCGGTTGGCCTCCAGCAGGCGGCGGAACGGCTCCGCCGGGATCCGGCACGCGGTGATGGTGCGGGACAGGTCGCGCAGGACGGGCAGTTCCGGCGCGACGCTCGCGTAGACGCGGTCGAGATCGCGTTCCACGAGGTCGAGCAGGTCGGCCCGCTCGCCCGGCGGCGCCTCGTCGCCGATGTCGTCGACCAGCCGGGCGTAGCCGTAGACGTTCAGCAGGTGCTCGCGGTGGCGGGCGGGGAGCAGGCGGGTGGCGACCGGGAAGTTCTCCCGGGACTGGAGTTCGATCCTGGTGCGGCGTTCCTCGGTCTCGTTCCACAAACGCTCGCTGACGGACATGGCGTTCCTTCGAGGCGGCGGCGGCGCGGGGCCGTTCATCGATGCCCGATATCCGGGTGCACGCCCGGTAAACATGGCCATCGCGAGGCCCCTGTGCCGTACGTCCCCGAACCGCTCCGAGAAACCTCAAAAATGACCGGCTTTTGTCGAGATAGGCCGGAAGTGGTCAGCCGGGAATATGTGATCCAGGCGGTCGGCGATCACCGCTGGTCAGCAGTTTTTTCCATTCCGTTATGTTGGACCCGAGTGGAGACTTGCGTCTAACTCCAAGACTCGATTCGAGTCCCGCGGACGGATCGGCCGGCACGGGCCGGTACCGATCGGCACAGACCGGTACCGACCGGTACGGAGTGGATCGGTTCGGTACGAACCGGCTCAGATGGAGGCGAGCATCTCGGCGAGGATCTGCGGCGTGCGCTCCGGCGGCGCGGCCTCGGTCACCAGCGTGTTGAAGACGTGCCAGTGCCGCTCGATCTCCGCGCGCCGCACCGGGTAGCCGGCGCCGTCGGCGCGTTCGAGGTACACCATGTCGTGCAGGCCCTGCTGCGGGAACCGGACGAGGGTGAGCGGCTCGTCCCCGGCGACCCGGCCGCCGACGCCGAACGGCGCGATCTGGACGGTGACGTTCGGCCGCTTGCACAGCTCGATGATGTGCCGGATCTGGCCGCCCATCACCGCCCGGTCGCCGATGGGCCACCACAGCGCCTGCTGGTCGAGGACGACCCACAGGTTGAGCGGGCGGGGCCGGCGGCGCAGCACGCGCTGGCGCCGCATCCGGAACTCGACCCGCCGCTCGACCTCGGCCTCGGGGCAGGCGGGGCGGATCAGCGCGCGGGCGTACTCCTCGGTCTGGAGCAGGCCGGGCACGAACCGGGCCTCGAACGTGCGGACCAGCTTGGCCGCCTGCTCCGCGCTCAGGTACTGGCGCACCCAGCCCGGCAGGATGTCGCCGTCGCCGTGCCACCAGGCGTGCGCGGTCGTCTGCTCGGCGAGGGCGAGGAGGGTGTCCTGCTCGTCGCCGTCCGCGCCGTAGCGGGCGAGCAGCCGGGCGACCTCGCGCGGCCTGCTGCCGCTGCGGCCCAGCTCCAGCCGGGTGATCTTGGATTCGGAGCCGTGCACGACGGCGCCCGCGTCGAGGCGGGACAGCCCGGCCCGCTCCCGCAGCTCGCGGAGCCGCCTGCCTAACAGCATCCGGGGGACGAGCGGGTCCCCGTAGGGGCGGCCGGCGCGGGTGCGCGGCGACTGACTGCTGCCGGTGCTCGTGACGGAGGCCAAGGGGACTCCTCATCGGGGGGATCGGTTGCACGACCGGGCCCCCACTATAGCTTCACGCAGCGCACCGGGAAGGAAACGGTGCGCGACCTTTCCCCGGCGTCAGGGTTTCCGCGCCACCGCGCACAGCGTCGGAAGATCTCCGGCGTCGATGCCCGCCACCTCGGGCCGCCACGCGCCGCTCGGCACGAGTCCGGGCTCCTCGATCTCCAGGCCGTCGAAGTAGGCGCGGATGAAGTCCGGGCTGCGCAGCCGGAACGGGATGGCGCCGGTCTCGTCGTAGGCGTGCTGCGCCGCGTTGAACGCCGCGTTCTGGTCGGTGGAGTCGTGCAGGATGAGGTAGCTCCCGGGCGCCAGCGGCTCCAGCAGCCCGCGGACGACGCCGAACGCCTCGGCGGGGTCGACGATGTGCCCCATGACCCCGATCAGCAGCAGCCCCACGGGCCGGGACAGGTCGAGGATCTCCGACGCCCTCGCCATGATCGTCTTGGGATCGTGCAGGTCGCAGTCGATGTAGGACGTCCTGCCCGCGGCGGTGCCCGTCATCAGGGCGCGGGCGTGCGCGAGGACGAGCGGGTCGTTGTCGACGTAGACGACCCGCGCGTCGGGGGCGGCGCGCTGGGCCATCTCGTGGGTGTTGTCGACGGTCGGCAGCCCGGTCCCGCAGTCCATGAACTGGCGGATCCCGCGTTCGAGGGCGAGGAACCTGATCGCGCGGTCCATGAAGTAGCGGCCGGCGCGCGCGATGTCCACGATGCCGGGGTAGAGCGAGACGTACTCGTCGCCGGCGAGCCGGTCGATCTCGTAGTTGTCGGTGCCGCCGAGCCAGTAGTTCCAGATCCGGGCGGACTGCGGGACCGCAGTGTTGATCTTCGTCTCCGGGGCCTGCTGCTCCGGGCCGCTGGTGGCATCCGTCATCGGTCAGACGCTCCTTCGGGGGGCTCTCCGGCATCTCCTCTGCAAACCTAGACCCGGCACCCTCGGGCAGCCCGGGAACGCGAAATTCGGCCCTGTCCGCATTACCGTTCGGGACACGAATGCCGGGCATGCCGCTGCGGTCGGCGCGCCGCGCGTGCCCGGCGAGACCGGCGCGAACAGCGCGTGCCCGAAATGATCACTTACCGCGAGGCCACGGTTCTCTCCCCGTCCCGCACGAATCCCAAACCCCACCATCCCCTGTGATCCGCGAACGCCCGCCCCCCGGTAGCCCGCTCCCCGCCGCAAGCCCGAGCCTCCGAGAATTGCCCATACCGCCCAAATCGACCCCGCGCGCCTTTCTCGCCGCGACGCCTCACCGCAAAGCCGGACGCGGCGTCCGGGAGGGCGCCCGCACCCCGCTCCGGCACTCTCGCCGACATTTGCCCCATTTACGACACCCGGCCGTCCAGCGAAAGGCCGCGCTCAGCGAAACCGTGCGGGCAAGAAGGCAGACGACACCGAAAAGCACACGCCGCGGAAAACGCCCGCCGCCCCAACCGGGCACCGCACAAAGACGAGCACCGCACAAGACAGGCGCCGCGCGATACGAGCACCGCGCACAACAGGCGGCGCCCAAGACGAGCACCACACGGGACAGGCAGCGCCCAAGACGAGTACCGCGCGGGGTGGGGGTGCGTTGGTGGGCGGGGTCAGCGGGCGGCCCAGACGGCTATGGCGAGGGCCACGCGGTCGTCGAACTGGAGGGGGTCGCGGCCGGTCAGGGACTCGATGCGGGCCAGGCGGTGGCGGAGGGTGTTCGGGTGCAGGAAGAGGGCGCGGGACGTGGCGCCGACCGCGCCGCCCATGTCGAGGAAGGTGCGCAGGGTCTCGGTGAGGCGGGTGCCGTGCGCGTTGTCGTACTCGTTCAGCGGGCGGGCTATCTGGTCGACGAACGGGGCCAGCTGCTCCTGGTCGAGGCGGCCGAGCAGGGCCTGGAAGGTGGCCAGGTCGGAGGCGTGCACGACGCCGCCGGCGCGGCGCGCGGCGTCCAGCGCGGTGAGGCTCTCGGTGAGCGAGACCGGCAGGTGGTCGAGCGACCCGGCGCTGCCGACGCCCGCGGGCTCGGTCCAGGCGTGCGCGTCGTTGGTGATGAGCAGCGCGGTGTCGCCGTCCAGGCCGAAGACGCCGGGCAGCCCGTCCTCGACGCCGTCCATCGCGATCACGAGGAGCGCGGCCGGGTCGAGCCCGGCGTCGTCGATCCGCTCGCGGAGCACCTCCGCGGACGCGTGGCCCTGCTGGATCATGCGGAGCAGCCGCCCGGTCTCCTCCTGCTCGTGCCGCTCGTCGCGGGTGAACGCGAGCCGCTCGGCGAACCACTCGGTGAAGCTCAGGAACGGCACCTCGGCCGGCACCTCCGCCAGCGGCAGGCCGAGGCGGTCGCAGACGTCGCGCAGCGCCTCCGGCACCTCGTCGGTCACGTCGCCGACGCCGTAGCCGATCACGCTCGCCCGCCCGGCCTTCACCGACTCGGCGAACGCGGCGCAGGCGCCCGCGTCCCGCAGCGACGCGCCGACCGTCAGCACGATCTCGGCGCCGCGCAGGTAGGGGCCGGGGTCGAGCAGCTCGGTGGAGTGCGCCCAGCGGATCGGCCGGTCGAGGCCGGCGCCCTCGCCGGCGACGAGGCGCAGCCGGAACCGCGGCACCTCCAGGAGCTCCCGGACGGTGAGTTGCGGCACAACGGGATCGCTGGTCACGGTTTCACCTTCTCACCCGGACGGGGCGATGGCGGGCGCCCTGACCGTGTTTTGGGAGAACCGTGCTTTGGAGGAGGGCACGACGGTCCGGGCGCGCCGCGGTGCGTTCGGCCAAGAAATCTCCGGCACCCTTGCCACCTTGGGTTATGCCGGGTTTGCCTGGGAACTTCGGATGGAGTCGAGGTGATCGGATGCGCGAGCGGGTCGCACTCGTCACCGGCGGGGCCAGCGGGATCGGCGCCGCGGTGGTGCGCGAGCTGGCGGGGCGCGGCTGGCGGACGGCCGCTCTGGACCTCGTCCCGGCGGCGGACGCCGACCACACGGTGGGCGTGGACGTCGCCTTCCCGGAGCAGGTGAGCGCCGCCGTCAGGCGGATCGAGCGGGAGCTCGGGCCGATCGAGGCGGCGCTGTGCGCGGCCGGGCACTACGCGATCGTGCCGGCGTCGGACGTCGCCTGGACCGACTGGCTGCGGATGCTGCGGGTGCACCTGGGCGGGTTCGTGAACGTGTGCCGGGCCGTGACCCCGGGGATGGTCGAGCGGGGGCGGGGCACCGTGGTCGCGGTCTCGTCCGACCTGGCCATCGGCGGCGGGGACGGCGAGGCGCACTACGCGGCGGCCAAGGGCGCGGTGATCGGGCTCGTCCGGTCGCTGGCGGCGGAGCTGGCGCCGTCCGGGGTGCGGGTGAACGCGGTGGCGCCCGGCCCGACCGACACGCCGATGCTGCCGCCCGACTCGCCGTGGCGGCGGCCCGCGTTCCTGCAGACGCTGCCGACCGGGCGGCTCACGGCGCCGGAGGAGATCGCGTTCGCCGCCGCCTACCTGGTGGAGGACGCGACGTTCTGCGCCGGGGAGATCCTGTCCCCGAACTCCGGGGCGGTGATCTGATGGCGGTCGCGCTGGTGACCGGGGCGGCCGGCGGGCTCGGCGCGGCGGTGGCCCGGCGGCTGGCGGCGGACGGGCACCGCGTCGCCGCCAACGACCGCCCGGACCGGGACGTGAGCGGCCTCGTCCGCGAGCTGGACGGGATCGCCGCGCCCGCGGACGTCACCGACCCCGACGCCGTCTCCGCGATGGTCGCGGAGGTCGAGCGGCTGACGGACTCGCACGTGGGGATCCTCGTCGCCGGCGCGACCCGCCTGAAGGCGGCGCCGTTCGCCGAGCACGACCCGGACGACTGGTGGCGGGTCATCGACACCGACCTCGGCGGGACGTTCGCGTGCGCGCAGGCCGTCATGCCGGGGATGGTGGAGCGCGGCGGCGGCCGGATGGTGCTGGTCGCGTCCGAGGGCGGGCTGATCGGCCTGCCGGGGTCGACCGCCTGCTCGGCGGCCAAGGCCGGGATAGTCGCGCTCACCAAGTCGCTCGGCCGGGAACTGGCGCCGCTCGGCATCGCGGTGAACGCGATCGCGCCGAGCGTGATCGACACGCCGCGGCTGGCGGAGGAGGCGGCGGCCGCGGGGATGTCCGCGGAGGAGTTCCGCGCCCGGCAGGCGGAGCGGGTGCCGCTGGGCCGGGTCGCGACGCCCGAGGAGATCGCGGACGCGGTGGCGTTCCTGGCCGACGAGCGGCTGCCGACGCTCGTCGGCCAGATCCTGCACGCCAACGGCGGCAGCACCCGGGGCCGCGCCTGAGCTCACTCGCGGGTGGAGATCGTCTCGGCGGGACGGGTCGCCATGGCCAGCCGGGCGGGCAGCGCCGTCGCGATCCCGGCGAGGGCGGCGCCCCAGGCGAGGACGCCCAGGAGGGCGAGCGGCGGGACGTGCGGCGCGCCGCCGGTCATCCCGGCCCCGAACGCGGCGAGCGTCGCCAGGGCGATCGCGGTGCCGAGGACGGCGGCGACGGCGACGACGGCGAGGGTCTCCCAGCCGAGCATCCGCATGATCTGCCGTTTGGTCGCCCCGGCCAGGCGCAGCAGAGCGAACTCGCGGGCCCGGTCGGCGGTGGACATCGCGAGGGTGTTCACCACGGCGATCGCTGTGAACGCGATGATGAGGGCCATGGCGACGTAGTTGACCTCGGCGTTCGCGGACGCCGTGTCCGCGGCGAGCGTGCCGGGGTCCGCCGTGGGGATCCCGGCGGGGGCCGTGCCCGCGATCAGCACGGTGCCGCGCGGGTCGTCCACGTGCGCGGCGAGCAGGTCGCGGGCGACGGTCAGGTCGCCGAAGCCGAGGCCGCGCCCGTAGACGGCGATCACCGTGGGCTCGATCGGCGTGCCGTCGCCGAGCGTGAGGGCGAGCCGGTCGCCCGGCCGCACGTCCAGGCGGTCGGCGGCGGTGGCGCTCACGGCGATGGTGGACGCGTTCAGCCCGGCGAGCGAGCCGGCCCGGACGTCCAGGTCCATGGTGCGGTCCAGGCCGTCCGGTGTGACGCCCTGGACGCCGTAGTTCTCCAGATTCACCCGGACGGTGCTGTGCAGGACCTCGGTCACGGCGGTCACGCCGGGCGTCCGGCGGATCCTCTCGGCCGCGTCGTGCGGGATCTTCGGGCCGGCGACGTGCGCGGCGACGATGCCGTCGTCCGCCTGGCTCGTCGCCGCGCCGCCCATCGTCGTCTGGACGAAGAGGATCGTGGCGGTCAGGCCGATCATCAGGGTGAGCGGGGTGACGACGGACGCGAGCCGCCGGGCGCCGGCCCGCAGGTTCGCGGCGGCGAGGTGGCCGCCGACCGGGGAGAGCCGCAGCGGAACCGCCGCCACGGCGACCGCCGCGCGGGCGATGGCCGGGCCGAGGAGCGCGGCCGCGACCGTCCAGACGATCGCGGTCAGCACCGTGACCGGGCCGGCCGCCGCCTCCGTGCGCAGGTTCGACAGGACGATCGTCAGGACGACGGCGCCTGCGGTGGTCAGGAGGCCCGCCGACGTTCGGAGCACGCCGGAGCCGCCGCGGCTCAGGGCCGCGTCGCCGAGCGCCTCCACCGGGCGGATCCGGGCGGTGCGCCGCGCCGTGATCCGGGCGGCGGCGAAGGCCGCCGCGAGGGTGGCGAGGGCGGCGGCGAGCGGCGGGAACGGGCTCACCACGAGGTCGAGGTTGGGCGGCAGCGCGCCGAGGCCGCGGAACCGGTCCCGCAGCCAGAACGCGACCGGCAGCCCGGCGGCGGCGCCGAGCGGGCCCGCGGCGAGCCCGACCAGCAGCGCCTCGTGCCCGATCATCCGGCGGACCTGCCGCGGCGTCGCGGCCACGGCCCGCAGCAGCGCGATCTCGCGTTCGCGCTGCTGCACCGACAGCGCGAACGTGCCGCACACGACCAGGACGGCGACGAGCAGCGCGGTGCCGCCGAGCGCGCCGCCCATGCTGATCAGCTTGATCCGGGACTTCTCCGCGCCGAGGAACTCGGCCCTGCCCCGGTCCGTCCCGGTGTGGACGGTGGCGGCGGTGCCGCGCACGGCGTCCTCGACCGCCCTCGCGGAGCCGTGGGCGCCGATGGCGGTGACCTGGCCGGCGTGCCCGGACAGGCGGGCGGCCTCGGCGGTGGAGAAGAAGACCGCGGTCTGGTGTTCGAGCGACTGCCCGGTCACGCCGACGACCCGGTAGGCGCCCGGCAGGGCGGACGCGACGCGCACGCGGGAGCCGACCCGGAGCCCGTCGCGGCGGGCGGTGGCGGCGTCGACCACGATCTCGTCGTCCGCGCGGGGGGCGCGGCCGTCCCGCAGCGTGAACGGCGTGAGCGCGGCCGATTCCCACCCGTGCCCCCACGACTCCCCGGGGCCGGATCCGGCCCCGAGTTCGGCGGGGAAGGACACCTCGGTGACCACGTCCCGGACGCCCGGCGCCGTCCGGACCCGCTCCGCGACGGAGGCGGGCAGCCACGCGCGCTCGGCGATCGCCTTGGCCTTGTGCTTGACCTTGTCCTTCTTGCCCCCGCCCTTCTTCTTCACGATCGTCTTGTGGACGAACTGGTCCCCGGTGACGACGACCGGCGCACCCGCGTACCGTTCGGGCCGCACGGAGCCGCGCAGGCCGGTGTCGAGCAGGACGCCGCAGGCGCAGATGAGCGCGGCGGCGCACAGGAGGGCGGCGAACGCGCCGGCGAAGCCGGCCTTGCGGTGCCGCAGCGTGCTGAGAACGAGCCAGAGCATCACTTCCACGCCCCCAGACGCGTCATGCGGGCGGCGACCTTCTCGCTGGACGGCGCGTCCATCCGATCGACGATCCGCCCGTCGGCGAGGAACAGGACCGTGTCGGCGTAGGCGGCGGCCACCGGATCGTGGGTGACCATCACGACCGTCTGGCCCATGCCGTCCACGGTCTCCCTGAGCAGGGTGAGGACCTCCCGCGCGGTCATCGTGTCGAGTGCGCCCGTGGGCTCGTCTCCGAACACCACCTCCGGGCGGGTCACCAGCGCGCGGGCGATCGCGACCCGCTGCTGCTGCCCGCCGGAAAGCTGCGCGGGCCGGTGCCCGGTGCGGTCCGTGAGACCGACGCGGGCGACGACCTCCTTGAGCCATTCCTTGTCGGCGCCGGTCCGCGACAGGCGCAGCGGCAAGGTGATGTTCTGCTCCACCGTCAGGGACGAGACGAGGTTGAACGCCTGGAACACGAATCCGACCCGTGCCCTGCGCAGTTCGGTCAGCTTCGTCTCGTTCATCGCGGAGATCTCGGTGTCCCCGAGCCGGACCGTCCCGGACGTGGGGGTGTCCAGCCCCGCCGCGCAGTGCAGGAACGTGCTCTTGCCCGAGCCGGACGGCCCCATGACCGCCGTGAAACGGCCGCGCGGGAGCCCCGTGGTCACCTCGCGCAGCGCGGCGACGGCCCCCCTCCCCTTGCCGTAGACCTTGCTGACCATGTCCATGCGCACCGCGTCGACGTGTACCGCTTCATCCATGCCTCAAGTCTTCTGACCTGGGTGTTCACGGGCCAGAGACGTCGTCACCGGACACCCGTGACCTCGTCATGGGTCCGGGCGTGAAGCGGACGCTGGTAGACATAAGGCGTGATCAAGGTGTTGCTGGCCGATGACCACCACGTGGTGCGCGGCGCCCTCGCCGCGCTGCTGGCGCTGGAGCCCGACCTGACGGTGGTCGCGGAGGTCGAGCGCGGCGACGAGGTGCTGCCCGCCGCTCGCGCCGCCCGGCCGGACGTCGCCGTCCTCGACGTCGACATGCCCGGGCTGGACGGCCTCGCCGCGGCCGCCGCCCTCCGCGACGCGCTGCCGGAGACCGCGGCGCTGATCCTCACCGGGCACGGCAAGCCCGGCCACCTGCGCCGCGCGCTGACCGCCGGCGTGCGCGGGTTCCTGCTGAAGACCGCGCCCCCGGAGGAGCTGGCCGAGGCGATCCGCAAGGTGGCCGCGGGCGAGCGCGTCCTCGATCCCAAGCTCGCCCTCACCGCCTGGGACCTCGCCGACAATCCGCTGACCCCGCGCGAGACCGACGTCCTGCGGCTCGCCGCCGAGGGGGCCGAGGCGCCGGAGATCGCCGGACGGCTCCACCTGTCCGCCGGGACGGTCCGCAACTACCTGACGTCGGTCGTCACCAAGCTCAACGCCCGGAACCGGACCGACGCCGCGCGCATCGCCCGCGAAGCCGGCTGGCTCTAGCCGATCCTCGCCTCCACGCGGAAGCGCCCCTCTCCGTCGGCGCGCGCGCTGAGCGTCCCCCCGACGGAGGCCAGCCGAGTGGTGAGGTTCCCGATGCCCGAACCGGGCGGTTCGCGGGCCGCGCGCGGGTCGAGCCCGTCGTTCTCCACGACCAGCCGGACGGCGTCACCGTCCTGCGCGGTGACGATGACGCAGCGTTTCGCGGCGCTGTGCCGCAGCACGTTGGTCACGGCCTCGCGCAGGACCGTGCTGAGCACGGCCGACACCGGGGCGTCCAGGGCCGTGTGGCCCGTGTCGGTCTCGACCTCGACGCCGGCCGCCGCGAGCACCGACCGCGCCGACCGCAGCTCGCCGTCCAGCGACAGCCCGGCGCCGCCGCCGGTCGCCGCGCGCAGGTCCGCGCCCGCCTGCTCCGCCATGGCCGCGACGTCGGCCACCTCGGCGCGGGCGCGCGCGGCGTCGACCCCGGCGAGCCGCCGCGCCAGCTCGCACTTCAGCAGGATCGCGGCGAGGCTGTGGCCGAGCAGGTCGTGCAGGTCGCGGGCCGCCCGCAGCCGCTCCTGGACGGCCGCCGCCCGCGCCAGCTCCGCCCCCGCCGCGCGCAGTTCCCGTACGAGCCGGGCGAGCATGACCAGCCCGTAGACGACGAGGCCGGTCACCAGCGTGCTGATGACGTAGTTGACCACGGCCGCCGTGCTCAGCCCGAGCAGCCCGGCGCCGATCCCGACGCCCGCCATCGTCGCCGCGACGAGCGGGACGGCGGCCCGCCTCGGCAGCCCGACCAGCAGCGTCCCCGCGAGGAACCCGGCGAGGCCCAGCCACGCCTCCCCGAGCAGCGGGACGGGCCCGAAGCTCAGCACCGCCAGGATCGGCCACCAGCCCCTCGGCCGTCCCCGGCTCGCCCAGACGAGCTGCACGACGGAGACCAGCGCCAGCCCGGCCGCCGCCGCCGGCCACAGCGGGCCCCACTCGATCAGCAGCAGTCCCTTCACGGAGAAGCCCGCGAGGACCGCCGCCAGCAGCGTGAGCGAGAGCCGGTAGTCGCCCCGGTCGGGTACGCCGACGGCACGCTCCCCGGCCTCGGCGGTGGCCTCCACCATGAAACGGCCGTCGTCCTCCAGGCCCGTCGTGAAGGTGCCGCCCGCCTGGCGAACCCGCTCCGCGACCCGCAGCAGGCCCTCTTCGCCCTTCTCGGCCGTGCGGACGCCGTCGTTCACCACGCGAAGCCTCACGACGCCCGCGCTCTCGGACGTCTCGATCAGGCAAGCCCGCGCGGAGTCCGCGCGCACCACGTCGGTGACCGCCTCCCGAAGGACCGTCGCCAGCAGGGCGCCGGCGGGCCCGAGCGGCTCGCTGTGCCCGGTCCGCACCTCGACCTGGACGCCGGCCGCCTGCAGCAACGCGCGCGCCGCCGACGCCTCCGGCGCGAGGGACATGCTCCGGAAGTCCATCGCGGCGGCGCGGGCGTCGTTCAGCGACGTCCGGGCGACCTCCAGGACCTCGCCGATCTCCTCCGGACACTGGAGCGCGCGGCGGCTTCCCCGGACGATGGCCGCCAGGCCGTCCCCGAGCCCCCGGTTCAGCTCCGCCGCGATCCGCAGCCGCTCCCGCTCGGCCGCCGCCACGGTGAGCGGCAGCCGGGCCGCCGCCGCGTCGTCGACCCGGTCGGCCAGCCGCACCAGCCCGTACACGACGAGCCCGGTCAGCAGGCAGGTGATCGTGACGTCGGCGACGGCCCCGCCGCGCAGCGCCTCGATGACCGCGGCGCTCCCCACGACCAGCACCGCGACCGGCGGGGCGCCCGCCAGCAGCGCCGACCCCGCCGCGAAGCCGAGGATCCCGACCGACGTCCCGAACGCCAGGACGGCCGCGTAGGCGGCGAGCGCCTGCGCCGGCACGATCCAGCCGCCGCGCCGCCGCCGCGTCCAGGGCGCCGCCCAGACCAGGTGCAGCAGGAGGACCAGCACCGCCAGGGCGGCGGCGGCCCCGGCGCGTACGGCCCCGTCCGTCCGCGCGGGGGCCGCCAGCACGTAGATCCCGGCGAACGAGGCCAGCACCATGCCGACGACCGCCCGCGCGGCGCGCGGCCCCGGTATCGCCTCAGCCAACCACCCTCAACTCCCCGCAGAACGAACGTCGCCCCAGGTTAACCAGTGGGGGCGAAGCAGCGGCGGAGGGCCGGGCGCCAGGGGTTCGAGGCCGTGCCCGGGTAGAGCACGGCGACCGCGAGGCAGTACTTACTGATCTTGACGGGGTGGACGCGCATCCGGCGCAGCAGCCGGTCGGCCGGGGTGTCGGCGGCGGCCGACTTCGACTCGACCAGCACCCAGTCGTCGCGCGCCTCGACCCGCCTCCCCGGACGGGAGCACACCAGCCCCGCGTCGAGCGTGACCCGTCCCGTGCCGGACCGCTGGACGAGCGTGACGCGGCGGTAGCCGGTCGTCGCCGACGGGCCCAGCGGCTCGGGCGGGTTCATCCGGTACTCCGACAGGAGCGCCTCCGCCAGGAAGCGCTCGGCGGCCGCGGTGAGCTCCGCGCGGCGGGCGGCCTCGTACGGGGTGCGCCGCTTGTCGGTGGCGTCGCGCGTCCCGTTCAGCTTCACCTCGAACATGCAGGAGCCGCTGTCCAGGTACGTCCGCGTGCGGATCTTGAAGCGGCGGCGCCGGTCCTGGCGGTGCTGCCGGTAGGTGAGCAGGCCGGGGGTGTCGAAGTAGGTGGACGAGTAGCGGAACAGGCGCCGCCCGTCGATCTCCAGCGCCGCGTAGTCCCCGGCCAGCCCGCCGACCAGCGCGGGCAACAGCGGTACGGGGAGCAGGTACTTGCGGTCGAGGCGCAGTTGCAGCGCGGAGCGGGCGAGGACGTCCGGGAGCCCGATCGCCGGCGGTCCCGCCGCCGCGTCGCCGAGCACGGCCGCGGCCGTCACAGGAGGGCCCCGTTCCGGGCCGCCTGGCTGGGGACGAGGTCCGGGCGGCGGGCGGCGGGCACGTTGTAGCGGACGTCCACCACCATGACGTCCCGCACGTAGTCGACCTCGGTCACCTCCTGCCGCAGGACGGTCCCGCCGAGCCGGTTCTCCAGGTCGGCCCGCAGCGCCGCGTCGTCGCGGTGGACCACGTCCAGGGTGATCAGCCGGTGCCGGGTGCGGTCCGGCAGCCGCGGGTGGTCGGCCGCGAACATGACCGCGAGCAGCACCGCGTCCAGCGTGAGCGCGAGCGGCACGTCGTGCGCGGCGAGGCCGTTGACCAGGCCGAGCGCCAGAGCCACGAAGTAGTAGCCGACCTCCTCCTGGGTGAGCGCGCTGGACCGCAGCCGGATGATCGACAGCACCCCGAACAGGCCGAAGCCGATCGCGAGGTCGGCGCGCTGCGCGAGCAGCAGCGCGACGACGGTGAACACCCCGACGTTGACCGCGACGTAGGCGAGCCGCATGTCCCGGCGGCGGTGCCGGCGGAAGTAGATCAGTTGCGCGAGCACCGTGATCGCGACCAGGTCCACGGTCAGTCCGTAGACGACGTCCATCAGCACGGCGGTCCTCCTCATGGCGGCGGTTGCTTCCGGGACCGACCCTCGCGGCGGACGGTGAGGCCGCCATGAGACCGCGATGAGAGCCCTCTCACCGGCCGCCGATGAGAAGGTTCTCATCGGCGGTGCGTCGCGGAACGCGGTCCGCCGGGACATAGTGGCGGCATGGCCACCCGTGCGGCGATCGCCGGCGTCGGAGCGGCGGCCCTGGCAGCGCTCGGCCTCGCCGCCGGGTTCGCCCGTGCCCAGACCAGCGACCCGCCGGACCTCGGCGACGTCGTCCGGGTGTCCCCGCCCCCGGCGACGCGGAGCCCGGCGTCGCGGAGCCCGGCGTCGCCGAGCCCGGCGCCGCGCCCGGCGGCGACGCGCACGCCCCGCCAGGGCGGGCGGCCCGTCACGCCGCCGCGTCCGCCGGGCTCCGACGACGACGGCGAGATCGACGATGACGCAGACGACGACTGAACCGGCCGGGCCCGGACGGCCGCGGCGCGGGCCCACCGCGCGCGCCCGCATCGTCGGCTGGATGCTGCTCCTCGTCGCGCTCGCGCTGGGCGCCGCCGTCTCCCTGACCTGGACGGTGCAGTCGGCGCGGCTGGACGAGCGGATCAACGGCGAGCTGAGCCACGAGGCCGCCAAGTTCCGCGAGTTCGCCCGCGCCGGCGTCGACCCGGCGACCGGGCGGCCGGCGCCGGACGCCCGCGCGCTGCTCACCGCCTACCTCGGCCACAGCCTGCCGGACGGCCCCGAGACGTTCTTCAGCGTCGTCGACGGCCGCGCGGACCGGCGCAGCCCGTACCCGCCGCCGGCGCGGCTCGACCACGACGCCGCGTTCGTCGCCCGCGCCGCCCGGATCGCGGCGGCGGGGCGGCCCGCGTCCGGCTGGGCGGACGGCCCGGCGGGCCGCGTCCGGTACGCGGTGCTCCCGGTGCGGATGGCGGGCGACCGGGACCGCGCCGCCCTCGTCGTCGCCGAGTTCCGCGACCTGCAGCGCGACGAGGTGGAGGAGACGACCCGCGTCCTCGGGTTCACCGCGTTCGGCGCGCTCGCCGTCGCCGGGCTCGCCGGCTGGCTGGTCGCGGGCCGGGTGCTGGCGCCGATCCGGCTGGTGCGGCAGACCGCCGAGCGGATCGGCGCGTCCGACCTGACCCGGCGGCTGGAGGTGCGCGGCGGCGACGACGTCGCCGCGCTCGCCGCCACGTTCAACACGATGCTGGACCGGCTGGAGTCCGCGTTCGCGACGCAGCGCAGGTTCGTCGACGACGCCGGGCACGAGCTGCGCACGCCGCTGACGGTGATCCGCGGTCATCTGGAGCTGATGGGCGACGACCCCGCGGAGCGGGCCGAGACGCGGGAACTGCTCATCGACGAGCTGGACCGGATGAACCGCATCGTGGACGACCTGCTGGTGCTCGCCAAGGCGGAGCGCCCCGACTTCCTCGCGCCGGGCGAGACCGACCTCGCCGACCTCGCCGTGGAGACGGTCGCGAAGGCGCGCGGGATGGCGCCGCGCCGGTGGCGGGTGGGCGAGGTGGCGGAGGTCCGCGTGCTCGCCGACCGGCAGCGGCTCACGCAGGCGCTGATGCAGCTCGCCGCGAACGCCGTCCGGCACACCGGCGAGGACGACACCGTCGAGGTCGGGTCGGCGGTGCGCGGCGGCATGGTGGAGCTGTGGGTGCGCGACACCGGTCCGGGCGTCGCGGACGAGGACGCGTCGCGCATCTTCGACCGGTTCGTCCGCGCGGGGGCGGGCCCCCGGCCGACGGACGGCGCGGGGCTCGGGCTCGCCATCGTCGGCTCGATCGCCCGCGCGCACGGCGGGCTCGCCAGGGTGGAGAGCCCGGCCGGCGGCGGCGCGCGGTTCGTCCTGGAGCTGCCCCTGCGCCCGGCGCCCGCCGAGCCGTCCATCGTGCCCGCCTTGGACGGCGAGCCGGAGCCGTCGCACGGGGAGGCGGGGCGTTGAGCCGGATACTGATCGCCGAGGACGAGCCGCGGATCACCTCGTTCCTGGAGAAGGGCCTCGGCGCCGCCGGTTTCGGCACGGCGGTCGCCGCGGACGGCGTCGCCGCCTGCGAGCTGGCGCGCGGCGGCGCGTTCGACCTGATGATCCTCGACATCGGGCTGCCGCTGCGCGACGGGTTCACCGTGCTGCGCCGGCTGCGGGAGGAGCGGGTGACGCTGCCCGTCATCATCCTCACCGCGCGGGACGGGGTGGCCGACACGGTCGCGGGGCTGGAGGGCGGCGCCGACGACTACATCGCCAAGCCGTTCGCGTTCGAGGAGCTGCTGGCCCGGGTGCGGCTGCGGCTGCGCGCCGACCGGACCCCGGAGGCGACGCTGCTGCGCGTCGGCGACCTCGCGCTCGACCTGCGCACCCGGCGGGCCCGGGTACCGGGCCGGACCGTCGAGCTGACCGCCCGCGAGTTCGCGCTCGCCGAGATGTTCTGCCGCAACCCCGACCAGGTGCTGACGCGGGAGCAGCTGCTCGCGCACGTGTGGGGCTTCGACTTCGATCCCGGCTCGAACATCGTCGACGTGTACGTCCGGTACCTGCGCCGGAAGCTGGGCGCGGAGCGCTTCGAGACGGTGCGCGGCGCCGGCTACCGCATCCGCGTCTGAACGGGCCCGCCCGTCAGCCGGGGAGTGCGTCCACCGACCGCCGGACGTCCCCTTCGAGGACGGCGAAGAGATACAGGGGAAGCTCCATCAGCGAGCGTTCCAGCAGGTCGGGACGGCTGGCGGACGCCTCGATGGCGCGGCGGCCCTCGCTCTTGGTGAGGGTCGTCCCGGCGGCCTTCCGCGCCGCGATGAGCCCCTCGCGCCAGGCGTTGCCGAGTTTTCCGTGGGCGCGCGCGTACATGTATCCGAGGACGCGCTCGGCGTCGCCTTCCGGTTCGGCCCTCTCGGCGAGGACGAGGGCCTGGCCGGGGCCGGGGGTGTCGCGGAGCCGGCGGACGATCCGGAACTTGGGCGCGACGAGGCCGGCGAACTCCCGCTGCCCCTCGGCGTCCTTCAGGAGGGGCAGGTCGTTGCGGCAGACGAGGCCGACGCGGTGCGCGTTCGCGGCCAGCAGCGCCCGCACGGCCGACGCGCCGAACCCGGGATACAGGTTGACCAGGGCCGTGCCGTGGTCCTGGAGGTTGCGGGGCAGCGGCGCGCCGAGGAACGCGGGCAGCGCGATGCGGCGGCCGGGCGCGTCCGCGGGCCAGCCGTCGCCGACGAGCAGCGTCTTCTCCCCGGCGTCCGCGCCGAGTTCGAGGACGCGGGCGGCCGCTTGTGCGTCCAGCCCGCCGGACGCCTCCACCGACTGGGCGCCGTGGGTGTACATGGCGGTGCGGGTGTCGTCGGCGGCGGCCCTGGCGGCGCCGGCCGTCCGCCGGGTGGGGCGCAGCACGTACAGCGCCGCCGCGCCGCCGACGGCCTGCGCGCCCGCATACCGGTTGAATCCGGGCAGCATGGCCTCGTAGGCGAGGTGCAGCGGGTTGAGCGCCTTCTGGACGGCGAGCCCCAGCGCCGGCTGCCGCTCGCCGAACCCGTAGGCCAGCAGGACGCGCCCGTTGCGGTGGTCCCGCAGCCCCTGCAGGCCGCGGGCGACGAAGAGCTGGACGCCCTCGGGCGTGTACGGCGGGTCGGTGAACACCAGCTCGCACGACTCCCGCAGCGCGGCGGGCAGCCCCAGCCGCAGGTCGGCGAAGTGGCAGCGCACGTCCCAGCCGCGCCGCGCCGCCTCCGCGCCGACGAACTCCAGCAGCCGCTCGTCGACGTCCACCACGCTCGCCCGCAGGCCGGGCGCGCCGCCGGCGACGAAGAGGCCGAGGGACGTGAGGTCGTGGTCGCCGACGAAGAGCACGTGCGCGCCGGTCAGGTCGAACCCGTCGAGCATGAAACGGGCCCGCTTGACCACGGTCTCGGCGGTGGCGGGGACGTGGTCGAGGGCCTGCACGGGCGGCGGCGCCGCGCCGATCAGCCCGGCCATCGCGGCGACGGCCGCCGGGTCGCGGCGCGCGTCGTCCGTCCACGGGTCCCGGACGCCGAACGGCTCCCGCGCGCCGAACAGGCAGCGGTACTCGGCGGCGCGCCCCTCCTGGACGCGCCTCCCGTCCCCGGACGATTCGAGGTCCGGCTCCAGGGCCCGGAAGACCGCCTCGACCGTGCGCCGCGACGTCCCGGTCAGGGAGACGACCTCCTCGACCGTCCGGAAGTCCCCGCCGGTCAGCAGGCGGCCGATCTGGTCGACGCGCCCGGCGTCGATCCCGAACTCGGCCCGCAGTGCGCGGACGGCGTCCAGCGGCGTTTCCGGCTGCTCGGCATTCGTCATGTGCTGGTTCGGCTCCGCTCGGCTGGGACGCTCGGGCCCCCGATCCTATGGTCGCGCGCCGCGTGCCCCGCCGAGCGCGCCCCTCCGGGTCACGCCGGGGCGGACATGCGGTCCAGGGCGGCGCGGATATCGGCCGCGCCGCCCGTGCGGGCGATGTAGCCGTCCGGACGGATCAGGGCGAGGGCCGCGCCTTCGGGCGCGTAGGCGGCGCGGGCCGCGTCGCCCGGGTCCCGGTACTCGCCGCGCTCGCCGATGGTGACGACGCGGGCGGCCGGGTGCTCGAACCCGGTGCCGAAGGCCAGCACGGTGAAGTGCGGGCCTCGCAGCAGGTCGTGCACGCGGCGCGGGGCCCCGGCACCGTCGTGGAGGACGGCGTCCGGGGCGCGGGCGCCGCCGAGCGCGCCGCCGGACAGGGAGCTGTCGGGGTAGGCGAGCAGCAGCTGCTGGGTCTCCTCGCCGCGCTTGAGGGCGTCCGCCTGGCCTCGGGCGGCGCTCTCGTACAGCCGCGTGCTGATGCCGAGGACCGCGGCGGCGACGGGAAGGCGCTCCTCCTCGTAGGTGTCGAGAAGGGACGCGGGCGCGCCCGCGATGACGGCGGCCAGCTTCCAGCCGAGGTTGTAGGCGTCCTGGACGCCCGTGTTGAGGCCCTGGCCGCCGGCGGGCGAATGGACGTGGGCGGCGTCGCCCGCGAGGAGGACGCGGCCGTCCCGGAACCGTTCGGCCATCCGGATGTTGACCCGGTAGACCGAACTCCACGTCAGGTCGGTCAGGGCGATGTCGCCGCGTCCGGTGCCCTCCTCCAGCAGCTTCTGGTACGTGGCGAGGACGGGCTCCGGGTCCTCGGACGCCGGGAGCGGGGCCGTGAACTGGAAGTCGTCCGTCCCGGCGAGCGGGCAGAGGCCGAAGCGGACGGCGAGCGTCTCCATGTCCGCCCACGTGTGCCAGTGGTCCCGGTCGAGGTCGGCGGTCCGGACGTCGCCGATCAGCATGCGCTCCTCGTCGCGGGTCTCCCCCGCGAACGGGACGCCGAGCGTCCTGCGGACGATGCTCCGCCCGCCGTCGGCGCCGACCAGGTACGCGGCGCGGACGGTCGTGCCGTCCGCGAGGGTTGCGGTGACGCCCTCCGCGTCCTGCGTGAACGCGGCGAGTTCCGCCTGCTCGACCCGGCCGCCCAGGTCCTCCAGCCGCTCGCGGAGGATCTGCTCCGTGCGCCACTGCGGCACCATGAGGAGGTTCGGGTACGGAACGGCGGCGGACGGCTCCTTCGGCTCGCCCATCCGCCCCTCCCACACGACCTCCGTGCCCGAGTAGGCGCGGATCGGCGGGTACGGGGCGCCCGCTGCGAGGATCGCGCCGATCACCCCGAGGTCGTCGAAGACCTCCAGCGTGCGGGGCTGCAAACCCTTGCCGCGCGACCCGGTGCGCCCGCCGGGGTCGATGATCCGGTGCCGGATCCCGCGCCGGGCGAGGTCCACCGCGAGGCTGAGACCGGTCGGGCCGGCCCCGATGACGAGAACGTCGCACATGATGAACTCCTTTCGTCGGACCGAGCATGCGGCGGCGTCCTGGCAGATCGCTGACAGACACCTGACAGCGATGACGATCTCCACGGACACGGTCGCGGCGCACCGACGCCCTCCGCGCGTTCGACTGCTTCCGGCTGGTCAGGGGCCTCCTCGCGGGATGACCGGCGATTTCGCCGATGCCCGGGGCGCGGCCGCGTGCGGAGAATGTGCGCGTCCTGGAGCCGCCCCCGGCTCCGCCCCGTTCCGTGGAGCCGGCCCCCGGCTCTCCCCCCCGAACAGGAGCGACCCGACGTGCACCTCATCCCCAGAAGCGCGGCGAAAACGCTGCTCGCAGCGGCGCTGACCGCCGGCGCACTCGCCGTCCCGCAGGCCGCCGCGCAGGCGGCCGACAACCCCTACGAGCGCGGGCCCGCCCCGACCGAGCGGAGCATCGAGGCGCTGCGCGGCCCGTTCGCGACGTCCCAGACGAGCGTGTCGTCGCTGAGCGTCACCGGCTTCGGCGGCGGGACGATCTACTACCCGACCAGCACCGCCGAGGGGACGTTCGGCGCGGTCGCGGTCGCGCCGGGCTTCACCGCCGACCAGAGCAGCATGGCCTGGCTCGGGCCGCGGCTCGCCTCGCAGGGCTTCGTGATCTTCACGATCGACACCAACACCCGGCTCGACCAGCCCGACAGCCGCGCCCGGCAGCTGGAGGCGGCGCTCGACTACCTCACGCAGCGCAGCAGCGTCCGCAGCCGGATCGACACGTCCCGGCTCGGCGTGATGGGCCACTCGATGGGCGGCGGCGGCACGCTGGAGGCCGCCGAGGACCGCCCGCAGTTGCAGGCCGCGATCCCGCTCACCCCGTGGGACCTGCAGAAGAACTTCTCGGACGTGCGCGTCCCCACCATGATCATCGGGGCGCAGGCGGACACGGTCGCGCCGGTCGCCTCGCACTCCGAGCCGTTCTACACGAGCATCCCGGCGTCGTCGGAGAAGGCGTACCTGGAGCTGGCCGGCGCGAGCCACTTCGCGCCGAACACCTCGAACACGACGATCGCGAAGTACAGCATCTCCTGGCTCAAGCGGTACATCGACAACGACACCCGCTATGACCAGTTCCTGTGCCCGGGACCGGGCCTGGACCTGACCATCTCCGAGTACCGGGACACCTGCCCGAACTCGTAGCCGCCCCCCGTCACCGACCGGGCCGCCCGCCGCCTCCCCGCGCGGGCGGCCCCTCGGCGTCGGCCTCCTGGCCGTGCAGCCGCAGCGCGCTCAGCGCGAGGGCCAGCTCGACGAGGTCGCCGGGACGGGTGAGCGTCCGCCCGGTGAGCTGCTCGATCTTGCGGAGCCGGTTGAGGACGGTGTTGCGGTGGCAGAACAGCCGGTCCGCCGCGCGGGCCGCGGAGCCGTCGCACTCCAGCCACGTCTCCAGCGTCGTCAGCAGGACGTCGCGGAACCCTGGGTCGACGTCGCCGAGGCCGCCGAGCGCGACATGCCCGAGCCGGGCGGCGAGGCGGGGCTGGGACAGGACGAGCGCGTCGGGGAGGCGGCGGTCCAGCCGGGCGATCTGGTTGCCCGGGCCGCGGCACGTCCGCAGCGCCAGCTCGGCGAACCAGCGGGCGCCGCCCAGCTCGGCGAGCGAGCAGACGACCGGGCTGACCCCGGCGTGCGAGCGCGCGTAGGGGCGGACGGCCGCGACGAGGTCGTCGAGGTCGGCGCCGCCGAGCGCGACCAGCGCGACCTGGGCGTCGGTGCGCAGCCGCCAGATGAACCGCATGCCGCCGGTGTCGCCGGGCCGCCGGTCGACGCCGTCGCCGAACCCGCACTCGGCGCCCAGCATGACGACGGCGTACCGGCCGGTCACCGGCAGGCCGAGGACGGACGTGGCGGTCGCGAGCAGCCCGCCGTCGGCGCCCTGCCCGTCCAGCAGCGCGTCCACGATCGCCTGGACGCGCTCCTCGCTGCGGCGCGCCAGCTCCAGCTCGGTGCGGTGGTAGGCGGACGCGGCGGCGCCGGACTGCTGGTCGATCGTGTCCCAGGTGCGGGTCGCCTGCCGGATCAGCGCCGGGATGTTCTCCGGATCGTGCCGGCCGACGACCTCGACGACCGCCTCCCAGAACACCCGCCCGGCGAGCCTGTAGGACCGCAGCAGCTGGTCGAGCGGCTGCCCCTGGTGCGCCCGCCGCTGCCCGAGCCGCCGCGCCCAGTCCAGGTCGGCGCGCCCGCGGCGCGGGTCGAGGATCGTCTCGAAGCCGTGCCCGAGCCCCGTGTGGCACAACTCCCACAGGTCGTGGCGGAACGCGTCGTCGCGGTCGCCGCGGTCGTCGCCGGACAGGATCTCGGCGGCGAGCCGGTCGGCGAGGTCGGGCAGCCGGTCCGACAGCCGCAGCACCGCCTTGCGCATGATCGTCCGGTCGGCGTCCAGCTGGCCGGCCGGCTCGGCGCGCCCTCCCGGGCCGCCCGTCCGGTCGGCGTTCACCTGGTCGGCCAGGCCGGTCCGTCCTCCCGTCATCACGGGCCACCTCCAGCACAACGCGGGGGCCTCATCGTGCCATCACGGACGTGTACGGGCCATCGCGGGACGGCCAGACTGTGCGGGCTCACAATCGGGGCCGGTCCTGATTGCGCCACGGCCCCGCGACGGAAACCCGCTCTGGACCCGTGGCGGGTGCTCGTGTTGACCTATGGTCCCCTTCGCTTTCGAGACCCCGTCCAATAGAGGAGCCCCCTACGGCGCCAGGCCGAGGTCAGTTCCCCGCTGAGGAGGGACCGGCATGACCCACCCCCTGCACGGACGCGAGCGCGAACTACGGGCGGTCGAGGCGCTGCTCGACCGGGCCCGCGGCGGGCACGGCGGCGCGCTGACCATCGCCGGGGACGCCGGCGTCGGCCGGACGGCGCTGCTGGAGGCCGCCGTCCGCGCGGCGGCGCCCGCCTTCCGGACGATCGGCACCACCGGCGTGCCCGGCGAGACCGGCGTCCCCTACGCGGGACTGCACCGGCTGCTGCGGCCGCTCGCCGCGGAGACGGCGCGGCTGCCGCCCGCGCACCGGGGCGCCCTCGGCACGATCATGGACGGGGCGCCGAGCGCCGCCCCGTTCGTCCTGTACACGGCGGTGTGCGAGCTGCTGAGCATCGCCGCGCGCGGCGGCCCCGTGCTGTGCTGGGCGGACGACGTCCACTGGCTCGACCGCGGCTCGCTGGAGGTGCTGGCGTTCGCGGCGCGCCGCGTCCAGGACGAGCCGGTCGCGGTCCTGTTCGCCACCCGCGACGACCGGGCGGGCGGGGGCGGGCTCGCGGGCATCCCGCGGCTGCGGCTCGCGCCGCTCGGCGAGGAGGAGAGCCGGCGCGTGTTACAGGACGCGCTCGGCGGCGACCCCGACGACGTCGTGGACACCGGCACGGACGGCGGCGCGGACGACGGGCGCACGGCCGGGGCCGGCGCAGGCGACGGCGACCTCGCCGAGGAGATCGTCGACCTGGCGTGCGGGCGGCCCCTCGCGATCCGCGAGCTGGCCGCGGCGCTCACGTCCGGGCAGCTGTCCGGGGCCGCGCCGCCGCCGCGCGCGCTTCCGGCCGGTAGTTCCCTGCGCACCTGCTACTACCGCCGCTACCTGCGGCTCCCCGCCGGCGCGCGACGGCTCGTCCTGATGGCGGTGGCCGAGGAGTGGCTCGGCACGGCGACCATGGCGCGGGCCGCCCGCGCGGACGGCATCGGCGCGGCCGACCTCGACGCGGCCCGCGGGTCGGGGCTGCTGCGGTTCGAGGGCGAGGGCGTCGCGGCGCGCGACCGGCTCGTCCGGTCGTCGCTGTGGGCGGACGCGTCGCGCGCGGAGCGGCAGGACGCGCACGCGCTGCTCGCCGAGGTCCTCGTCCAGGAATGGCAGCGGCCGCGGCGGCTCTGGCACCGCGCGGCGGTCGCGGGCGAGCCCGACGACCGGCTCGCCGCGGAGCTGGCGGACGCGGCGGAGGCGGGCCGCAGAGCGGGCCGGTACGCCGACTCGTGGCGGCTCTGGCAGCGCGCCGCGACCCTCACCGTCGAGCACGGCGTCCGGACGGACCGGTTCCTGTCCGCCGCCGGGGACGCCTGGGCGAGCGGCCGGTCGAGGCGGGCCCGCGCGATGCTGCGGCAGGTCCGGCCCCCGGCCCCCGACGGGTCCCGGGCCGCCCGCGCCGCCCTCCTGCGCGGCCAGATCGAGGTGGCCGCCGGGTCCCCGGCGACCGCGATCCCCGCGCTGCGGGACGCGGCCGAGCACCTCGCGGGCACCGACGCGGAGGCGGCGCTGGACGCGCTGATGTGGGCGTCCGAGGCCGCCGACGCGTCCGGGGACACCCACGCCTACCTGGAGATCGCCGACCGGGCGGCGTCCCTGCCGCCCGCCGGGGGCGTGCGCGGCGAGCTGATGCTGGCCCAGCTCGGCGGCATGGCGGCCATGGTCCGCGGCCGGCACCGGGAGGCGGCGGACCGGCTCCGCGCCGCCGTCCGGCTCGGCGCCGGCACCGCCGACCCGGCCGCCCGGGTGTGGGCGGCGCTCGCCGCGTTCGCGCTCGGCGACGGGCCGCGCACCCGCGTCCTCGCGGCCGAGGCCGTCGCGGCCGCGCGGCGGCTCGGCAACGCGCCGATCGAGTCGTACGCGCTGCTGGTCGCCGGGCGGTGCGAGGCGCTCCTCGGGCATCCGCCCGCGCCCCTCGCCGCCTGCCGCGACGGCCTGCGCCTCGCCCGCGCGACCCGGCTGCACGGCCACGCCACCGAGCAGCTCGCCACGCTCGCGCTCACCGCCGCGTTCAACGGCGACGCGCGGGGCGCGGCCGCGCACCTGGAGCCGCTCACCGGCACCGCCGACCGGCGCGGCCTCACCCGCGCCGCCGCGTTCGGGTCGTGGGCGCCCGCGTGCCTGGACCTCGCCGCGGACCGTCCCGCCGACGCCGCCGCACGGCTCCGGCTGCCGGGCGGCGCCGGGCTCGCCCACCTCCCGGCGCGGCTGTTCGCCGTCCCGCACCTGGTCGAGGCGCTGGTCCGGGCCGGCGACCCCGACCGGGCCGCCGCCGCCTACGAGCGCTTCCGCGGCTGGACGGACGGGATCGGCGCCGCCGCGGGGCCCGGCGCCGCCCCCGGCCGGGAGGCGCTCAGCCGCCGCTGCCGCGCCCTGCTCGCCGAGTGCGACGCCGACGCGGAGGAGCACTTCACCGAGGCGCTCCGCCTGCACGAGGCGGCCGGCGCGGTGTTCGACCTCGCCCGCACGGAGCTGCTGTTCGGGCACCGGCTGCGGCGCGGCCGCCGGCCCCGCGCCGCCCGCGCGCACCTGCGCGCCGCGCTGCGGATCTTCGAGCGCTACGGCGCCGCCCCGTGGACCGCGCAGGCCCGCGCGGAGCTGCGCGCCGCCGGGGAGACCGTCGCGCCGCCGCCCCCGCCCGCGCCGCCCGTCCCCGAGCGGGGGACGGGCGGCGGGCGGGGTCCGGACGCCGCGCCGCCGCGCGCGGGGTCCGGGACGGGCGGGTTCGGCACGCTCACCGCGCAGCAGGCGCACATCGCCCGGATGGCCGCCGAGGGCGCCACCAACCGGGAGATCGCGGCGCGGCTGCTGCTCAGCCCGCGGACGATCGACCACCATCTCCGCAACGTCTTCACCCGGCTCGGGATCCGGTCGCGCGTCGAGCTGGCCCGCCTCATCCGCTGAGCCCCGGCCGCGCGGGGGTCAGACCTCCTCGTACTCCTCGTCGCGCTCCTTGGTGTTCTTGGACGCCGTCGCCTTGGTGCTCTTGGCGTTCTTGGCGGTGCCGGACGACTTGGAGTCCCCCGTCCTGCCGGACTTCTCCTCGTCCTCCATGGCCTCCTCGTGCGTCCGGACGACCTCGCTGTCGCGGATCTCGCCGCGCCAGCCCTCGATCTCGTCGGCGCGGGTGAGCGACTGCGTCATCACGTAGCGCCGGAAGTGCTTGAGTTCGAGGCGGGCCCGGCGGCCCTGCGCGCGCCACAGGTTGCCGGTGCGCTCCATGAGGCCCTGCGGGTGGTATTCGAGGACGGTCAGCACGCGGGTCAGGTTCGGGGACAGCTCATGGAAGCTGACCGTCCCGTCCACGTGTCCCTTCGGGCCCTTCGAGCGCCACACGACGTGCTCGTCCGGGACCTGCTCGACGATCGTCGACTCCCACGTCCGCGCGGACCAGAAGATCTTCGCCTTCCAGTTCAGCTTGGTCTCGTCGGCCTGGTCGACGCTGATGACCTTCTTCATGAAGGACGGGTAGTCCTGGAACCGCGTCCACTGGTCGTAGACGAGGCGGCGCGGCGCGCCCACGTCGATGTGCTCGACGATGTTGGTGACCTTCACCTTCTTGCCGCCGCCGCCCTTGCCGCCCTTCTTGCCGCCGCCGTCGTCCTTGTCCTTGCCGCCGGGGAGGGCGCCGGTGACGGTGTCCTTGAGCTGCCCGAACACGCCCTGGCCGTTGCTGTTCTCGTCGGCCTGCCCGTCCTGCCTCTTCGACTCGCCCTTCGCGGGGGCCTTCGCCTTCTCCTCTGCGCCGGACGCGTTCTTGCCGTTCATCTCGCTCTTCTCGTTCTTCTCGTTCTTCTCGTCCTGCCCGCCGCGCCCGGTGAGCGCCCTGCCCGCCGCGACGGCCGCGCCGGCGCCGAGCAGGACGCCGCCCGCGGTGCCGGCGGCCCGTCCGCCCGGCAGGCTCTTCGGGAGGCTCTTCGAGAGCCGGCCCAGGTCGGGGACGCGGCTGCGGCGCCCGCCCGGGAGACGCTTCGTTATCCGTCCGATGGGCGCACGGCCCAACAGGCTTCCTCGTGCCATGGTGTGCCTACCTCACTTGGGGGTTGTGACGGTCTCGCCGCCGCGGATCTCGCCGCGCCAGCCCTCCACCCCGTCGGGGCGGACGAGCGACTGCGTCATCACGTGACGGCGGAAGTGCTTCAGTTCGAGACGGGCCCGGCGGCCCTGCGCGCGCCAGAGGTTGCCGGTCCGCTCGAAGAGACCGGCCGGGTGGTATTCCAGGACGAGCAGGACGCGGGTCAGGTCCGGGGTCAGCTCGTGGAAGCTGACGGCCCCGTCCACGTGGCCCTTCGGCCCCTTGGACCCCCACACGATGTGCTCGTCGGGGACCTGCTCGCGGATCGTCGACTCCCACGTCCGGCTGGACCAGAAGATCTTCGCCTTCCAGCTCAGCTTCTCCTCGGACGTCTGGTCGACGCTGACGACCTTCTTCATGAAGGACGGGTAGTCCTGGAACCGCGTCCACTGGTCGTAGACGAGGCGGCGCGGCGCGCCCACGTCGATCTGCTCGACGATGTTGGTCGTCCGCCCCCTCCGGCCACGCCCGAAGATGCGGGCGAGGGTCTCCTTCAGGGCCGTCCAGCCGAAGCTCAGCAGCGCGCGGAACGGGGACCTGCCGTCCCGCAGCGCCTTGACCCCGGCCACCGCGGCCTTGCCGAGCGGGCCCGCCTGCTCGGCCTTCGCGACCAGGCCGCGGGTCTCGCGCTCCAGCCGCCGCTCGACGCGGTCCAGGACACGGCGGCCGAGGCGCCGGGCCGACAGGGCGGCCACGACGCCGCCGGCGCCCGCGGCCGTGCCGAGGGCCGCGCCGGCGGCCGTGCCGGTCCGGAATTTCATGTTCTGTCCATCTCGTCGTCCAGTCGGATACGGCGCCGGGTTACCCGGTCAAGAGGGGGCAAAACAGACCCCAGGCCAGCGGACGGGGGTTGGCGGCGGCGCCGGCCGGCTCGGGACGGCACGGCGGTCCGCTCACAGCGAACGTCTGGACGCTGCTGTCGGCCGACCAGACCAGCCCAGCGTGCGCACCGGACCACGACGGCGGCCCCGTACCGCCGGGTAACGGTTGCGACTCGTGCTCAATGGGCCTCTTGAACTGGTACGGACCAGTGTTTATCTTCGTCCCCACCACGCGCGATTGTGCTCAGTGAGCTTTCACACCGAGCACCATTTTGCACGCGCGAAACCCGGAGAGGCGGGGACACAAGTGAAACGGCACCTCATGGGCGTCGTCGCCGCGGGCATGACCGTGGCCCTCGGCGTCAGCGGATGCGGCAAGGGCAGTTCGTCGGACGGCGACTCCGACGGCAAGACCATCAAGTTCGTCGCCGCCATCTACGACGACAACACCAAGCCCTACTGGGACGCCCTGATCAAGGACTTCGAGGCCAAGAACTCGGGCTACAAGGTCAACCTGGAGATGGTCGACTGGACCCAGATGGACGCCAAGGTCAAGACCTACGTCCAGACCAAGCAGGTCCCCGACATCCTCAACTACAACGCGTTCTCCGACTTCGCCCGGGACGGGCTCATCTACCAGGCGTCCGAGGTCGTGTCGCCGTCCACGCTCAGCGACTTCACCCCGACCTTCGTCCAGCAGGCCCAGTACAACGGCAGCCAGTACGGCCTTCCGTTCATCTCCAGCGCCCGCCTCCTGTTCTACAACAAGGACCTGTTCGAGAAGGCCGGCATCAGCGACCCGCCCGCCACCTGGGCCGACGTGAAGACCGACGCGCAGAAGATCAAGAAGGCGGGCGCGACCGGATACGGGCTGCCGCTCGGCCCCGAGGAGTCGCAGGCCGAGTTCTACTCCTGGGCGATGAACAACGGCGGCGGCTGGGTCGACGCCACCGGGAAATGGGCGATCAACCAGAAGGCCAACATCGACACGATGGGCTTCCTCAAGGACCTCAACAAGTCCGGGCTGACCCAGCCGAACCCGGAGACCACCGACCGCAAGACGGTGTTCAACCAGTTCGCGCAGGGCAAGATCGGCATGGCGATCGGCGGCCCGTTCACCAAGGCCGGATTCATCGACCCCGTGGACAAGGACCTGAACTTCGACGTCGCGCCGCTGCCGAGCAAGAGCGGGGCCGAGCACAACACGCTCGGCGTCATGGACGTCCTCGCCGCGTTCAAGAAGGACGGCGGCAAGAACAAGGAGGCCGTCAAGAAGTTCCTCGACTTCTTCTACCAGAAGGAGAACACCTCCAAGTTCCTCACCACCGAGGGCTTCCTCCCGGTGACGAAGTCGGCCGGCGACGCGCTCAGCGCCGACCCGTACATGAAGCAGTTCGTGGACGCGCTCCCGACGTGCAAGTTCGCCCCCACGTCCAACCCGGCCTGGTCCGCGGTGGCCGGCGCGGTGAAGCAGGACCTCGGCAGCGCGGCCGCGAACGAGGACCCGAAGAAGGTCCTGGACAAGATCCAGGAAACCGCCGAGAAGGCCGGCTGAGTGCACGACCTCAAGGACGGGGAGCGGGGGACCGGCCCCTCCCGGGCCCCCCGCCCCTCCCTCCCCCGGCGGGCCGGGCGCGCGCTGACCCCGCTGCTGTGGCTCGGCCCGTCGCTCGTCCTCATCGCGGTCGTCGTGCTGTGGCCCGTGATCGAGATGGTCCGGACGTCGCTGCAGAAGATCAGCTCGACCGGCACCACGCTCGGCTACCGCGGCGGCGGCAACTACACCGACCTGTTCGGCGAGGACGACCTGATCCCCGTCGTGCTGCGGACGCTGCTGTGGGTCGGCGGCGTCGTCGTCGTCACGATGACGCTGTCGCTGGCCCTCGGCCAACTGCTCAACGCCCGCTTCCCCGGCCGCCGCGTCGTCCGCTGGGCCGTGATCGTCCCGTGGGCGGCGTCGGTGCTGATGACGGCGCTGATCTGGCGGTGGATGCTGGACAACTACTCCGGCATCGTCAACCGCCTGCTGCTCGACCTGCACGTGATCGACGAGCCGGTGAACTGGCTCGCCCACCCCACCCAGGCCATGTTCTGGATGATGTGGGTCGCGGTGTTCGTGTCGCTGCCGTTCACGTCGTTCGTCATCCTCGCCGGTCTCCAGACGATCCCCGCCGACGTGTACGAGGCCGCCCGGGTGGACGGCGCCGGCCCCTTCCGCACTTACGTCGGCATCACACTGCCGCTGCTGCGCCCGGCCGTGCTGATCGCCTCGATCGTCAACGTGATCAACGTCTTCAACTCGTTCCCGATCATCTGGGCGATGACGGGCGGCGGCCCCGGCAACAAGACCGACACGACCACGACGTTCATGTACAAACTCGCCTTCTACGACCAAGACGTCGGCGAATCCGGCGCGATGGCGGTCGTCAACTTCGTCCTGATCCTGGTGATGGTCCTGCTGTACCTGCGGGCCGCCCGCTGGCGCGAGGAGATCCGATGACACGCCGTATCGTCCTGGCGGGCGTGGGCTGGCTGGTCGCGCTCGCGTTCCTGGTCCCGTACCTGCAGATGTTCTTCACCGCGCTCAAACCCGAGCGCGAACTGACCGCGTCGCCCGGCACCTACCTGCCGTCCCATTGGACGTGGTCGAACTTCGCCGACGTCTGGTCGGCCGCCCCCGTGTGGACGTATCTGCGGGTCTCCCTCACGGTCGCCGCCGTCGCCACCCTCGTCACCCTCGCCTGCGCGCTGCCGGCCGCGTACTACACGGCCCGCAACCGCTTCCGGGGCCGCGGCGCATTCCTTCTCCTCGTCCTGGTCACGCAGATGTTCGCCCCGACGGCCCTGGTCATCGGCATCTACCGGGAAATGGTCGCGCTGAACCTGACCGACACCCTCATGTCGCTCATCCTGGTGAACGCCGCCTTCAACCTGCCGTTCTGCATCTGGATCCTGCACGGCTACTTCTCCAGCATCCCGAAGGAACTGGAAGAGGCCGCCTTCCTGGACGGCGCCGGCCGCATGGGCGCCCTGACCCGCGTCACCCTTCCCATTTCCATGCCGGGCGTCGTCACCGCGATCGTCTACACGTTCATCGCCGCGTGGAACGAGTACATCGTGGCTCTGACGGTCACCGCGTCCCCGAACCGCCGCCCCCTGACGGTGGGAATCCCGTCGTTCGTCACGCAGTACCAGGCGCACTGGCAGTACCTTTTCGCCGCGTCCCTGATCGCGATCGTCCCCGTCGTCATCCTGTTCATCTTCGTGGAGCGCTACCTGATCGGCGGCCTCACGGCGGGTTCGGTGAAATGAGCCTGATCGGCCTGGACGTCGGCGGCACCTCGATGAAGGCCGCCATTGTCGAAGGCCCGACAGTGCTCACGACCGAGTCATGGCCCACCGACCGGACGGACCCGGTGGGCGGCATCCTGGACTTCGCCGCCCACCTGACGTCCCGCGCGGCCTCGCTGAACTCCCCCGCCGAGGCGGTCGGCATAGCCCTGCCCGGCATAGTGGACGAGTCGACGGGCACGGCCGTCCATTCCGCGAACCTGGGCTGGCGGGACGTGCCCATGCTGCACCTGGCCCGCGAACGTCTGGGCATTCCTGTCGCGATAGGCCACGACGTACGCACAGGCGGCCTGGCGGAAGCCGTGTCGGGCGCGGGCCGCGACGCAGGCGACTTCGTCTTCATGGCAATTGGAACGGGTATAGCAGCCGCCCTGATCCTGAACGGAACGCCCTACCCCGGCACGCTCGGCTGGACCGGCGAAATAGGCCATGTCGTCGTCCGGCCGGACGGCGAAGACTGCGCCTGCGGCAACAAGGGCTGCCTGGAAACCTACGCCTCCGCCGCCGCCATCTCCCGCCGCTACGGCGACTCCGTCCCGGCGGAGGAGGTCATAGCCAGAGCCGGAAAGGACGACCACGCAACACAGGTCTGGTCGGACGCTTTGGACACGCTCGCGGACGGCCTGGCGGCCACGACCCTCCTCCTGGACCCAGAACTCCTGGTCATAGGCGGCGGACTGGCACGAGCAGGCGAAACACTACTGGCCCCGCTGCGCCCCCGCATCGCCTCCCGCCTGAAATTCCGCGCTCCACCCCGTCTGGTGCCGTCCGAGTTGGACGATCAGGCAGCCGTAAAGGGCGCGACAATCCTCGCCAAACGCCTTCTGCACGTTTAGCCAGCCCCCACTTGCACCGCCTCTTCCGCAAGGAAGCACCGCACCCGCTCCGCCGCATCGGGCACGACCAAGGCAAGCGCGTCCATGAACTCATCGGCGGACACCGCCCAGATACGCACACGCCCTCTGGCATTCCACGAGCCGTCCCCGTCCCGCGCGATCGACCACTCCGGAAAGATCTGCCGGAGGAACAGCAGCAGGATTCCGTCGCTCACGCGGGCACCGGCTCGATCTCCGCCCAGACGACCTTGCCGCCCTCGCTCAGCGGCCGGGTCCCCCACCGCCGGACGAGCGCCTCCATGAGGACCAGCCCGCGCCCGCTCTCGGCGGCATGGTCGACGGGCCGCATGACGGGCGCCGCGTCCGACCGGTCCCACGCCTCGACGACGGCGAACCCGTCGTCCCGCCGGTAGGCGCGCACGACCACCAGATCGCCTTCCCGGGACCCGTGCGTGACCGCGTTGGCCGCCAGCTCGCCGACCACCGTCCGCGCGACGTAGTCCTCGAGCCCCCAACTCCCGAAGACCATCCCGACGAACTCCCGAGCCTCCCTGACGGCCGCCACATCCGCCTTGATCATGATCACTGACGGCTCCATCCGCCCACCTCCGCGTGTCGCACTGTGACTTAACGCAAAGGATCGACCGCATGGAGTAATATCAAGGGCAAAGCGCGACAGCGCAACGAGACCACTTGCACCTGCTTGCAAGTGCTTTCGAGAGGTGGACGCCCATGCCGTCACGAAAGCCCACCCGGCAGACCATCGCCTTCGGCATCGCCTTGGGAAGCCTGCGCGAAGATACCGGACTATCCCGGCTCGAACTGGCAAAACGGATACCGGTCACCCGCAGCTACATCGGCCAGGTGGAGACAGGAACCACCCGCTGCACCAGGGAATTCGCGGCCGAACTCGACAAGGCCCTCGAATCCGGAACCGAAATGCAGGACGCCTGGGACGACGTCCTCAAGTCCACCCGGTACCCGCCCTGGTTCGCCGACTACCCCCTGGCCGAAGGCACCGCCTGCTTACTGCGCGCCTTCGAGACGATGTTCGTCTACGGCCTCTTCCAGACCCCGGCCTACGTCCGCGCCCTCCTGCAGGACGAGAGCGCCGTGGAGGCCCGACTCCGCCGCCAGGAGGTCCTGCAACGCGACAACCCGCCCATGCTCAGCATCGTCCTGCTCGAAAACGTCCTCTGGACGTGCATGGCCAGCGCGGAGATCATGCGCGAACAGTGCGAACACCTGCTCACCGTCTCCGAGTGGAGCAACGTCACCCTCCAAATCGCTCCCACGGGCTACTACAGGGGGCTGGAAGGACCCTTCAACCTCGCCACTCAGCGAGGCGGTGGCGAACTGCTCCATATGCCTGCCGCCAGGGGCGGACTCACAACCGACGACCAAGAGGATATCTTGCACATCGTCGGCGCTTTCTCGGCGCTCCAAGCCCGCGCTCTGAGCGTTGACGACTCCCGCGAGTTCCTACGGAAGGCGGTTGTGCGGTGGACATGATCAAGTGGCGCAAGGCGCGGCAGAGCGACGGCCAGGGTGGGGCCTGCGTGGAGGTGGCGCGGTTCCCCGACGCAGTGGCCGTCCGCGACTCCAAGAACCCCGACGGCCCCAACCTCCTCCTCACCCCCCACACCTTCCAAACCATCCTCAACAACCTCAAGCACTAGCCCCCCGGCCATCGAGGTTCACCGGGTGCGTTGACCTGCGGCGTGTTGTTGCTATGGCAAGGCCGATAACAACAACACGCCGCAGGTCAACGCAGGGGACGATCCGGCCGGGCCGGTCCGCTGAGGGCTCCTCCGGTCAGTGGCGTGGAAGTTGTGGCACTCGGTGTAGGACCTGGGGACCGCTCACCGCTCCAGCGCACGCGAGCCGTACGCCGGGCCGAACACCACCAGCAGGGCCAGATCCTCGGTCACCTCGTCGAAACGGTGCTCCTCGCCCGCCGGCACGAAGATCACTGAGCCGGGGCCCACCTCGGCCGTAGCCTCCGGGGTCACGATCCTGGCCCGCCCCGCGGTGACTACGTAGACCTCGTCCTCGGTGTGCGGACTCTGATCGTCGACCCCGCCGGCCGGGATGCAGTACGTTCCCACCGACAGGTCCGACGTCCTCAACTGCTCCACCCAGTCGTTGGCCGGTCCAGTGGGCGGCGTCCACCTCCCCGCACCTTCGATGATCTTCATGGCGGGGAATCCTATCCAGGTGATTCCGATGGAGCACGAGCACCACCAGGCTCGCCCGTCCCGCCGCCCGGATCAGGGCCATCTTGCGGCTGACGGAGGACGTTCACCGAAAGGACGAGCTGATCGCGTGGCTCGCGGCGGGGATCTGCTCGATGGAGCCGACCATTCGGGGCTGCCGCGTTGGGTTCAGATGAGGTAAATGGTGAGGAGGGTGAGCCAGAGGACGGCGAGCCAGGCGTCGGTGGTATGTCGCAGCCAGCGGGGGGCGTGGCGGACTTCCATGAAGTAGCGGAGGATCAGGCGGCATTTGACGAAGGCGATGATGACGATGGCGGCGACGAGTTCGTTGCCCAGGGTCGTCTCGGACTGGGATTCGCCGGGGGACAGAAGCCAGGCGAGGACGGTCGCGGCCGACAGCGCGGCCCAGGCGATGAGGACCGCTCGTTTGTCGCGGTGCAGGAGTGGCCTGCCGGCGGGGGACGGGGTCATGGTCACCTCATCAGGTAGAGGAGCGCGAAGATGACGACCCACAGCAGGTCGATCATGTGCCAGAAGACGGCGCTCTGCTCGACGATCGTGGTTCGCCGCCTGCCGCCGTCGCGCAGTTCGCGCAGGGCGACGCCGAGGATGAGCAGGCCGAGGGCCAGGTGGACGAGGTGGATGCCGGTGAAGACGTAGTAGAAGCTGAAGAACTCGTTGGAGATCGTGTGGCCCTGGCTGATCTCGCTGCGCCATTCGTAGACCTTGATGAGGATGAACAGCACGCCGCAGGAGCCGGTGGCCCAGAGCAGCCGCCGGGCCGTGCTGAACGCGCCGTCCCGGACGGCGATCACGGCGAGGGCGGCCAGGAGGGAACTGGTGAGCAGGACGATGGTGTTCGTGACGCCGATGCCGACGTGCAGGTGCCGCTGGGCCGTGGAGAAGTCGTCGGCGGCCATGGCGCGGAAGACCATGTAGGTGACGAAGTAGCAGCCGAAGAAGAACAGGTCGCCCAGGATCATGACCCACATGTCGATGTCGCCGGGCAGCCGTCCGTCCGGAGTCGGCCTGCGGTCGCGCGCGGCGGCGGGCAGTTCCTTGTCGGGGGCGGTCATCTGGCGTCCTCCAGCGCGTAGAGGGCCGGGGTGTCCGCGGTCTCACGACGTGCGGCCACGCGGAACAGCATCAGGAAGCAGACGATCCACAGGCCGAAGACGACGAGGGCGATGTAGAGGGTGATCATGCCGTTCCAGGCGAACGCGCCGGAGTGGTAGAGCCACATCTGGCTGGCCAGGAGCTCGGTGACGATCTGCCAGATGGTGACGTAGGCGAACCACTTGGGGAAGATGCGGTTCCGGTCGTAGAGGATGGCGACGGCCACGACGGCGTAGGCGGCGGTGAAGCAGCCCAGAGATCCGTTGTAGGACAGCATTCCCAGGTCGTAGAGCATGTAGAGGATCCGGGGTTCGCGGTCGGGGCGGAAGGTCGCGGTGAGCCAGCAGACCAGGATGATCTGGAATCCGGGGACGGCCCCGACGCCCATGGTGGCGATGTAGGCGTAGGCGAGCGTCTTGCCCGAGGACATGCGCTTGATGAAGTAGCCGATGATGCCGTTGGAGATCGCGGCGCCGCCGGCGATCACCAGCAGGAAGGTGAAGCCGATCTGGATGCCCAGCTGGTGCTGGTCGAACCAGGCGGCGGCCTGCGCCTGGGTGACGTCCGGGCGGGGCGGCGGGGTGGCCCGTCCCAGCAGGCATACCCCGACCGAAAGGGCGGTGTAGAAGACGGTGAAGGCCCAGTAGAAGATCCAGACTTCCCGCTTGCCCGCGCGGACGGGCCCGGCGGGCGGTCCGCCGGGCGCGGCGGTGTCCGTCATGCCCGCACCCCCTCCTGCCGGGCCTGGCGCCGCAGGGCCGTGCGCAGCACGAAGAACATCACCGCGACGAACAGCGCGAAGGCTCCGTTGCGCAGCCAGAACGACACCAGGCCGTCCCAGGCCAGCGGGCCGTGCCGGAAGACCGCCGCCCCCGCCGAGGGCGCCATGGCCAGCGCGGTCAGCACCGCGTAGTGCCCCACCCAGCGGGGGAAGACCGGCGCCCGGCGGTCGTCGGCGTAGACGGCCAGGGCCAGCAGGACGAACTGGGCGACCAGCATGCCGATCGGCGCGATGAAGATGATCCAGGCGAGGTCGTTGAGCACCTGGGTCAGGTCGTCTCCGCGGCCGGGCCGGAAGGCGGCGACGGCGAAGAAGATGTTCGACAGCGCGAACAGGGTCGCGCCGGCCACGACGGAGGTGAGGTAGGAGAAGGCGTAGATGTGGCTCTCGCTGCGCATCCGCTGCATCTGGGCCATGATCAGCACGAAGAACGGGACGATCAGGATCCCGAACAGGTTGAAGCCGACCTGGCTGAACTGGATCAGCGTCCTGTTGTCCCGGTAGAACTCCCCGACCTCGGCGGCGCTCATGTTCGGCGACATGGGCGGGAAGAAGCCGGGGAAGGCGGCGAACAGCACGAGCAGGACGAGCGCGAGCACGGGCGCGGACCACAGGACCACCTGCTGGGCCCGCAGGGCCGAAAAGGATGCCTCTTCCTCCTCGGTGAGGACCTGCATATCCGTACCCCTCTCCGCGCGAGAATCAGATTCTTCTCTTATGTGATGGGCATATCCGTAGATGGAGCATGCACGTCTTCCTGACGGTAGTCAATGAGGTGGCTGCGGTAGAATCCACTGTCATGCCGCAAGTTCGTCCGAGCTCGAAAAATGACCACGGTCAAGGAAGGGCGGTACCGGTCCGGGCTCGTTCGCAGGCCAGCCGGGACGCGATCGTCCAGGGGGCGCTGGCCCTGTGGCGCACCAAGGGCTTCGCCGAGACCACCGTCACCGACATCTGCAAGGCCGCCGGCGTCTCCAAGGCGCTGTTCTACGTGTACTTCGCCCGCCGGGAAGACGTGCTCATGGAGATCGAGATCTTCACCATGCGCGACGCCCACCTCGCCGCCCGGGCCGTCGCCTCGCACCCCTACGAACTGGTCGACCTGATCCGGGCCGTCATCGACGTGCTGGAGCGGGGCATGCGCCGCTACCCGCCGGAACTCGTCTTCGAAGCCGTCCTGGAGACCTATCGCCTCGAACAGCGCGCCCTGGCGGACGGCGACGCCGAAGGCGGCCTCACCTTCCTCTTCCGCGAACCCTTCGAGCAGGCGCGGCGCGACGGCAGACTCCCGCCGGACACCGACATCGAACGCACCGCCCGGCTCTCTCAGATCCTGGTCGGAGAAGGCATCAGGTCCTGGACCGCCCGCCAGTGCGAACAGCCCCTGGCCCAACCCTTGGCCCAGGAGATCAGCACGCTGATCGGCGGAGCCCCAGCGCGCTGAGCAGCCCGGTACGCCCGCGCCGGCGCGGCTCGGCCGAGTGGACGGTCTTTCTGTCACCGAGGGGGCATGGTCTGCTTACCGGTGGGTTCACTGTGCAGTTGTACCTACCGGATCGGCGTGCGGGCGGGTGTACTCGTCCGGGCGCTTCTTCGCTCCGTCGCGGGCCGGCCGGCCTGGGGGGCGAGGACGAGTGGGAGGCGGCGGATCCCATGGAGACCGAACTCATCGTGGGAATGATCGGGGCCGCCGCGACCGTCTCCGGCGCCGTCATCCAGAGGAGCTGGCACTGGCGCAGCGGGCGGGTTCCGCACGGGGGCGAGGCGACGGAGTTCGGGCGTTTCCGGGAGGACGCGTCCTTCAGCGTCGACGAGGTCGTCAAGGTCCTCGACCTGCGCCGGTCGCCCGGGGCGCCGGGGGTGACGGTCCTCACCGACACCTATCTCGTCCGCCGGCATGCCGAGAAGGGCAACGGGCTCGTCTCCTTCTACGGGACGAGCGGCACGCTCAAGGCGCGGTGCGTCTCCCACCCGGGCGCCGGGCACGAGTTCGGCCCGATCGAGTCGCGGCACATGCCGGTCAACTGCGCGATGGGCGTCGACCTGAGCGGGCTCGCGATGGACGCCGTGGTGCGCGTCGTCAACGAGGTGACCTTCACGGGGGCGTACGACCGGGTGCCCGTCGAGAACTTCGAGACCCACATCGACCGCCCGACCCGGGCGCTCGTCTTCGTCGTCCTGCTGCCCGAGCGGCACCCGGCCGTCGACATCGACGGGTTCATGCAGACCGGGCGGCGGACGGAGAAGAAGACCGACCGGGAGAACGGCCCGATCCTGGTGAGCGGCGGCACGGTCGCGCACTGGCGGATCGTCCCGGGCAAGGGCCGCTGGCTTCCCGCCGAGGCCCGGTACCGCGTCGAGTGGCGATGGCGGCCCGCGGCCGGCGGCGGCCACGAACTGCACAGGGCCGCCGCCGAGGACGGGACGTGAACGCCCGCGAATGCGAGGAGAGAGATGGCCGGCCCCATTGGACTGGACGCGATGCCCGGCGAAGTCGGCCACTGGAAACCCGCCAGGACCTTTCCCGACCACTATCCCGGCGACTGCCCCGACCACGACTACGTGCTCCTGAACGACCGGGTCCACCCATTGCGCCATGAGGGCGGCGCCGCATTCTCGATTCCCGGACACGGCACGGAACTGGACGCGCTCCTGACGGCGCGCGGGCTCCCCCGCCTGGAGGAACGCGTGGCGGTGCTCGCCTACGGCGCGAACCGGAACCCCGCCACCTTGCGCATCAAGCATGACAACTACGGATACCGCTCGCCGAACGGCGTCGACCTGTGCGTCCCGGTCCTTCGCGCCACGCTCGCGGACGCCGATGTGGCGGGCTGCGGAATCCACGGCCAGGGGTATCTGTACGGCGAGCTGCTCCTGCGCACCGAGTACTGCCGCGGCACGACGCTCGAGGCGCGCGTCTGCATGGTCGACCCCGACCAGTTGCGCGTCCTGAACGACAGCGAGGGGATCCGGAGGGGCGACTACAGGCTCGCCCGGATCCCCGGCGTGCGGCTGGCGGCCCTGGACGAGCCCATCACGGCGGTCGGCTACGTCGCCGGCGCCCGCACCTGGGTCTCGCCCGTCCTCGGCGCGCCCCTCGGGTTCGCGTCCGTACCGGCCTCGGGGCGCCGCTACCCGTCGATGACCGCGACCCAGAGCCTGGACCACGTCCTCGGGACGCTCGGGCTGCGCGCCGACGTCGCCCGCATCACCGGGCTGGACGACGACGACGGGCTCGCCGCGGACCTCGCGAAGTACCTGAACGGCCAATGGTGGTACTCCCTCAACACGGGGCGGCGGGCCATTCCGGGGTACGACCGGGTCCTCGCCCTCCTGCGCGGCCGGATGAGCGAGAGCCAACTGCCCGTCCGCACCCTGGACCACCTCGCCGAACTCGGGGACGTCCTCGACGCGGAGGCCGCCTACGCGCCCGGCCGCTCCCTGAACTGGGCGACCGTCCCTCCCGGTCCCGCGTAGCGCCGACGCCCCCTCCCTGGTGGACGGGCGAGGGCCGATCCGGGGTGGATCGGCCCTCCGGCGGTGGTCCGGTCAGGGACGGGCCTCGTGTCGGATGCGGCTTGTACTGTTTGCGCGTGCTCATGGGGCGGGATCGGGAGAGGGACCGGCTCGCCGGGCTGCTCGGAGACGCGCGCGCCGGCCGGAGCCGGACGGTGGTGATCCAGGGCGAGGCGGGGATCGGCAAGACCGCGCTGCTCGGCCGGCTCGCGGCGGACGCCGGGGACATGCGGGTCGTCCGCGGCGCCGGGGTCGAGGCCGAGACCGAGCTGCCGTTCAGCGGGCTGCACCTGATGCTGCATCCGTACGGCGACCGGCTCGACGCGCTGCCGGGGCAGCAGGCGGCGGCGCTGCGGTCGGCGCTCGGGCTCGGCCCGGGGCCGGCCGGCGACCGCTTCCTGATCGGCGCGGCCACGCTCACGCTGCTGTCCGAGCTGGCCGCCGACCGTCCGCTGGCCTGCCTGGTCGACGACGCGCAGTGGCTCGACAACGCCTCGCTGGACGCTTTGCTCTTCGCCGCCCGCCGGCTCGCCGCCGACCCGATCGCGATGGTCTTCACGGTGCGGGACGGCGCCCGTCCGTTCCCCGACCGCGGCCTGGACGTGGTGCGGCTCGCCGGCCTGGACCGCGCCGCCGCCCGGGAATTAGTGGCGGCGCACGCGCCGGGGCTGACCGTCCCGGTGCGGGACCGGCTGCTGGACGAGGCCGCCGGCAACCCGCTCGCGCTCATCGAGCTGGCGGACGCCCTCGGGTCCCGTCCCGTCCGCAACGCCGGGCCGCTGCCGGTCGGCGGCAGGGTCCAGGAGATGTTCCGCCGCCGGCTCGCCGACCTGCCGGACGCCACCCGCCGGCTGCTCCTGGTGGTCGCCGCCGACGGGACCGCCGACCTGGGCGTCGTCCTGCGCGCCGGGGCCGCGCTCGGGCTCGCCGCCGCCGACCTCGAACCCGCCGAGAAGTCGGGGCTCGTCCTCCTGGACGGCGAGGAGGTGCGGTTCCGGCATCCGCTCATCCGCGCGGTCACCTACCAGGACGCCGCCCATCACCGGCGGATCGCCGTCCACGGCGCGCTGGCGGGGGCGCTCGGCGGCGACGAGCACGCCGACCGCCGCGCCTGGCATCTGGCGGCGGCGGCGACCGGCCCCGACGAGGACGCCGCCGCCGAACTGGAGCGGGCCGCGCGCCGGGCCGTGCGGCGCGGCGGGCCGGCCGCGGTCGCCGCCGCCTACGAGCGCGCGGCGCGGCTCAGCACCGAACCGGAGGGCAAGGCGCGCCGGCTCGTGCACGCGGCGCGCGCCGCCTACGACGCGGGACGTCCCGACCAGGCCACCCGCCTCGCCGCCGAGGCCGAGCACCTCTCCGCGCGGGACGGGGTCGTCGCCGAGGCCACGTTCATCCGCGCGCAGGTCGCCTACGAACGCACGTCGCCGGCCGCCGACGCGACGCTCGCGCTGCGCGGTGCGGCGCTGATCGCCGGCAGCGACCCGGAGCAGGCGGTGTCCATGCTGACCGAGGCCGTCTGGTCCGCCCGGGACGCCGGCGCCCACGACCTGGTGCGGCAGAGCGTCGAGCTGCTCGGCCGGCTGCGGCTCCCCGCGGGCTCGGCGAAGGCGCGGGTGGCGGCGGGCCTGATCGCCTACGGGCGGCTGCCGGACGGCGCGGCCGAGGCGGTCCCCCCGATGCGGGCGCTGTTCGAGGCGGCGCGGACCGGCGAGGTCGCGGACACCGTCGACCGCGTCATCGCCGGTTTCCTGGGGCTCCTCGTGGCGGACGACCGGGCCGCGACCGGGCTGCTGGAGGGCATGGCCGCCGACGCCAGGGCCGAGGGCGCGCTCGGCTGGCTGCCGTACATCCTGGAGGCGCTCGCGATCGGCCGGGTGCTGCTCGGCGACCTGCGCGGCGCGGACGCGGCGACGGCGGAGGGCCTGTCACTGGCCGCCGACATCGGCATGGACACGCAGGTCACCGCCCTGAAGGGCATCGCGGTCCGGCTGGAGTCCGACGCGGAGCGCAGCCGCGCCATGGCGCCGGACGTCCTCGCGCACGCCGGCGTCCACCCGACCAACGCCGCGCTGGCGTCCTGGGGGCTCGGTCTGCACGACCTCGCCGGCGGGGAGGCCGGCGCGGCCCTGGAGCGGCTGGACGGGGTGTGCTCCGGTCCCGCCCGGCACGACGTGTTGATCCGCGCCGTCCCGGACCATGCCGAGGCCGCCGTGCGGGCCGGGCGCCCTGACCTCGCGCGCACCCACCTTCCGGCGTTCGAGGCTTGGGCGGCGGCGACGTCCAGCACGGCCCTCCTCGCCCGCTGCCGCGCCCTCCTCGCCGACGGCGACGCGGCGGAGGAGCACTACCGCGCCGCGCTCGGGCTGCACGGCGACCGCGCCTACGACGCCGCGCGGACCCGGCTGCTCTACGGCGAATGGCTGCGCAGGCGGCGGCGCCGCACCGAGGCCCGCGCCGAGCTGACCGCCGCCGGGGACGCGTTCGCCCGGCTCGGCGCCGCGGGCTGGGCCGAACGCGCCCGCGCCGAACTGGAGGTCCTCGGCGACCGCCCGGCGGCCAGCGCCGGAGACGCCGACCCGCTGAAGCGGCTCACCCCGCAGGAGTTGCAGGTCGTGCGGCTCGCCGCCGCCGGCCTCAGCAACCGCGAGATCGCCGCGCACCTGTACCTGAGCCCCCGCACGGTCGGGCACCACCTCTACAAGGCGTATCCGAAGATCGGCGTGACCCGGCGCATGGAACTGGCCCGCCTCGTATCGGACACATGACTTAGCCGCGTCCCCGTCACCTCCTGGCGGTGCCCGCGCGGAGTGCCGTCCGGAGGTCCGTTCCCCCTCTGGCCAGGGCCGTTCGGGACCGGTCCGGCGACCGATGCGGGCCGTCCGGCCGCGCGCCTAACGTCGAGGCCACCTCGAACGGACGGAGAACGACATGCTTCTCGAGAACAAGACCGCGGTCATCTACGGCGGCGGCGGATCGATCGGCGGCGCCATGGGGCGCGCATTCGCCGCCGAGGGCGCTCGCGTGTTCCTCGCCGGCCGCACCCCGGCCACGCTCGACGCCGTCGCCGCGGACATCCGGGACGCCGGCGGCCTCGCCGAGACGGCCCGCGTGGACGCCCTGGACGCCGACGCCGTCAACGGCTGGGTCGACTCCGTCGTGGAGACCGCCGGCAGCGTCGACATCTCGATCAACCTCATCTCCCACGACCCCCTGTTCGGCCCCCTGATCGAGGTGTCGGCCGACGACTTCGGCCGGTCCATGGAGAAGGTCGCCCGCTCGTTCCTGGTGACCACGCAGGCCGCCGCCCGCCACATGGTCAAGCAGGGCTCGGGCGTGATCCTGCACTTCGGCGGCGCCGACAGCGGGAACCGCATGCCGGGGCTCGGCAACGTGCAGATCGGCTGCGACATGGTCGAGGCGATGCGCCGGCAGTGGGCGTGCGAGCTGGGCCCGCACTCGGTCCGCGTCCTGACGATGAAGACCGGGGGCATCCCCGACTCCATGCCGGACGCGCCGCAGTTGGACGAGGTCAAGCAGCAGATGGTGGACGCCACCCTCACCAAGCGCGCCGCGACCCTGGCCGACGTCGGCCGCGTCGCCGCCTTCCTGGCGTCCGACCACGCCGCCAGCATGACCTCGACCCAGGTCAACAGAGCGGGGGCGGCGGGGGTGGGGTGGGTTGGGGGCGGTGTGCGCAGAATGCGCTAAAGGTCCTTAAAGCCCTTTAGCCGGAATAAGGCGCACAATATTGTTCGGCCATACTGCACCACTCTAAGGTCCACAATGGCATCGCCATCGGTCAGGGAGTGTTCGCGGATGTGTGCGTGATTTGGTCGTCACACCCTGCGATGAGAATTGGCCACCTCTTTTTTGCAGCCCTTTTCCGACAAAAACGATCGGCTTTTATGCTTGGCTTGCAGTGACCACATCGCGCCATTTCTTCGCTTGCGACCGCGGGAAACCGATCCGTAGGTTTCGGGATCGGAACAACCGGAGGCACGCGGATCGGAGGGGTCGTGCGCGTCGTGATCACGGGGTTCGGGAGAGCGGGACGGCAGCATGCCGCGGCGATCGAGAGAGCGCCCGGCGTGACCGTCCACTCCGTCCTGGAATCCGACGAAGGTGTCGCTACAGCACCGTTCACAAGGGCTCCCAGCTGGGACGACGTCCTGGACGACCCGACCGTCGACGCCGTCGCGCTGTGCGTGCCGCCCGGTGGACGCGCCCGGTGGGCCGCCGCGGCGGCCGCCGCCGGCAAGGACGTCCTGCTGGAGAAGCCGCCGTGCATGTCGGTCGCGGAACTCGACCGGCTGCCGGGACGGACCGGCGTCATGTTGCAGCACCGTTTCCGGCTCCCCCGGGAAATTGTCGACCGGCCCTTCAAAAGTGCGGCCGGGACGCTTCTGGTGAGCAGGCCGCGGGACGCGCTGACGCACTACACGGGATGGCGGGGCGATTCCGCGGAGGCGCTCGGCGGAATCACCGCGCATCTCGGCGTCCATTACCTGGATCTGGCGTGCCAGGTGCTGGGCGCCCCGGAGTCGGTCGAGGTCCACGACTACCGGGAATGCGCGCCCGGCATCGACGTGAACGTCAGCGGGCTGGTCAGGTTCGCCGGAGGGTCGACGCTGGTGTTCACCGTCGCGGCCGACGTCCCGGCGCGGGCCGAGCACCTGGTCGTCGCGGGCGACGGACGCTCGCTGAGCATCACGGACGGCGCGGTGGCCTTCCGGGACGGCGACGAGGTGACCGAACGTCCGGCGGAGCCGGCGGGCGTCCTGCGCGCGAAGGTCTACGCGGAGTTCGCGCGGGGCCCGGACCTGTGCTCGCTCGAACGGGCCCGCGCGGTCACCGCGGTGCTGGACGGGGTGCGCGCCCGATGAGCGTCCGCTTCGGCCTGTCGTCCGGCTCGGCCCCGCGGTTGGAGGCGCACGCGCTCGCCGCGCTGGTGCGCGGCGCGGGCGGGACGGTCGCGGACCTGCGGGCGGGCAAAGGCCACCGCTGGGAGGACGACGGCGTCGAGGCGCTGTGCGGCCTCGCGGTCGCGTTCGTCGGGATCTCGGTCGTGCTCGGCCGGCCCCGGCCGGAGACCGCAGCGTCCGGGGCGCTGTTCCCGGGGCTCGGCATCAAGGTGTTCGCCGCCCCCGGGTCGGTGGACGCGCCCTCGACCGCGGAGCAGATCCGGGCGCTGACCCTTGGCCGCGAGCCCGAGCAGGTGCTGGTCGAGACCCATCGGGGCGGCGCCGCGCCGGACGAGCTGGTGGAACTCTGCCGCCGGTACGGCTGCCGGCTGGTCGTCGACAACCTCGGCCTCACCGACATCACGGGCGAACGCGCCGGCGGTTTCGGCGACGCGCTCGGGAGGCTCGCCCCGTGGACGGCGGCGGTGCAGGTCAAGGGCTTCACTCCCGGCACGCGCGAGCACCGTCCGCTGCGCGAGGACGACCTCGGCTGGGTGCGGGACTTCGCGGGCGCGCGCGTCGACATCACCGTCGAGTCGCGCGCGGGCACGCCGCACCAGGACCTGACCACCCTGCGCACCGCCTGGAGGACGCTCGTATGCGCCTAGCCGTCATCAGCGACGAGATCGACCAGGATCTCGGCCGCGCCGCCGACGCGGCGGTGGCCTGCGGGTTCACCGGCATCGAGGTCAGGTCGGCCTGGAACGTCCCGCCGCACGAGCTGACCGGCGAGGACCTCGGCCGGATCACCGCCGAGCTGGACGCCCGCGGCCTCGCCGTCGCCGGGTTCTGCCCGCCCGCGCTGAAGACGCCGCGCCCGGAGACCGCGCGGGACGTCGCCGCGGCGCGCGAAGTGCTCGTGCGGGCGATCGCGCGGGCGCGGGTGCTGGGCGCGCCGCACGTGCGGATCTTCACGTTCTACCGGGACGGCGACCCGGACCCGGTCGGCGCCGCGAAGGCCGCCAAGGAGGTGCTCGACGGCGTCGAGACGGACGGCGTCAAACTGCTCGTCGAGACCGGAACCCGGACGAACACGCCGACGATGGAGCTCGTCCTCCGCTTCCTGGACGCCGCGGGCGTCCCCGGCCTGGGCGTCCTGTGGGACCCGGGCAACAGCGTCTTCAGCGGCATGGACCCCGACCCGTTCCCCGCCGAGTACGAGCTGGGCAAAGACCTGATCGGGCACGTCCACGTCAAGGACCCCGTCGGGACGACCGGGTACGTGCGGCTCGGCGACGGCGACCTGCCCTGGGCGGCGATCGTCGAGCGGCTGCGCGCCGACGGCTACACCGGCTGGCTGTCGCTGGAGACGCACTGGCGCATCGGCCGCGTCCTGGACCAGCGGCAGCGCGACACCCCGTGGGGCGACGCGTTCTCCGCCGGGGGCCGCGAGGCGAGCGTCGCGTGCATGCACCGGCTCAGGGAGCTGGTGGACGGATGAGGCCGCTCCTGCTGCTGGGCGCGCAGCGGTCCGGGACGACGGCGCTGGCGCACGCGCTGAGCCGGGCGTTCGCGGACGCGGGCGGCCTCTTCACCGTGAACGGCAAGCTGCCCTACCTGCTGCCGCGCTGGACCACCGCCGCCGACCTGGCGGGACGCCACTTCCGCGCGGACGAGATCGCCCACGCGCTGGCCCGCAGGCCGCCCGCGGGCGAGGGCGCCGGGCAGTGGCTGAAGGGCGTGGACGAGGTCCTGCGGGACACCGCCGCGCAGGTCGCCGCCGGCGCGCACGACGATCCGGAGGCGCTGGTCGCCGACGTCGTCGCGCGGGCGTACGCGCGGTGGCCGCGCTGGGGCGACAAGTACAACGAGTACCTGATCGACCTTCCCGCCGTGCTGGACGCCGTGCCCGGCGCCCGGATCGTCCTGCTCGTCCGGCATCCGCTGGAGGCGGCGGCGTCCCAGCTGGAGTGGACCGGCGACCGGCCGTGGCGACCGGCGACGGTCGCCGACGCCTGCGCGAAGTGGGCCTCGTGGCACGCCCCTTGGCTGGCGGCCGCCGCGCATCTCGATCCCGGCCGGTGGCTGGTGATCGGCTACCGGACGCTCTGCGCGGGACGTGCGACCGACCGGCTGTCCGCGTTCTGCGACCTGGCTCTGGAGCCGTACCTGACCGGCCTGCGGGCGACCCGGCCCGCGCCGCCGGACGATGATCCGCCGCCCGGCGCCGCCCGCGTCTGGCGGTCCCTCTGTGAAATGGAGTGCGCAACGGCATGAGCGACAACGAGATCTCGTCGCAGGGATACGGACCCGACCACGATTCCCTGTTCGGTTACGGGCTGCACCACGTGCAGATCGCGATCCCGGCGGGCAGCGAGGACGAGTGCCGCGCGTTCTACGTGGACGTCCTCGGCATGGCCGAGATCAAGAAGCCGCCGGTCCTGGCGGCGCGCGGCGGGCTGTGGATACGCGCGGACGCCCTGGAGATCCACCTGGGCGTCGAACAGGACTTCCGCCCCGCCCGCAAAGCACACCCCGGCATCCGCGTCCACGACCTGGACGGCCTGGCCGAACGCCTCACCACCAACGGAACCGAGGTCACCTGGGACGACAACTTCCCAGGCCACCGCAGGTGCTACGCCTTCGACAACCTGGGCAACCGCCTGGAGTTCCTCCAGCGCGACGGCTCGCAGCCGGAGTGGTGAGGGTGACCGGGCTGCTGGGCCGGCTGGTCGGCCTCCCCGACGTCCCCGCCGTCCGGCGCTGGGCCTGGGTCGCGATCGCCGACTCGCTCGGCACCGGGCTGATCACGCCGCTGGTCATCATCTACTTCACGCAGCAGATCGAGATGACGGCCGTCTCGGTCGGCCTGGCGATGAGCGTCGCCGGGATCGGCAGCGCGGTGCTCGTGCCGTTCGGCGGCGTCCTCGTCGACCGGTTCGGCGCGAAGCCGGTGGTGATCGCGGCGTTCGTGCTGGCCGGGGTCGGGACGACGGGCTACATGCTCGCCCGCGGGTTCGGGGTGCTGGTGCTGACCGTGCTGCTCGCCACCATGGCGGACGCGTCGGGCCGTCCCGCCAAGCACGCGTTCATGGCGCAGATCGCCGAGGGCGAGGCGCGCAACCGGCTGCTGGCGTTCAACCGGTCGGTGCGCAACGCCGGATACGGCCTCGGCGGCCTGCTCGCGGCCGTGGTGCTGGGGCTCGGCTCGGACGCCTGGTACATGGCCGCCTTCGGGCTCGACGCGCTCTCGTTCTTCGTCGCGGTGGCGCTGGTGCTGAGCATCACCCCGCCGCTGAAGCCCGCCGCGCAGCACGCGGAGGACGTGGCGGGCGCGGAGGGCGCGGCGGAGCCGGCGGGGCCCGGCGGCTACCGGGAGGTGCTCGCCGACTGGCGGTACTCGCTGCTGTCGCTGCTGAACATCCTCGTCCTGCTCGAAGCGACGATCTTCACGGTCGGCGTGCCGCTGTGGGTGGTGCGGTACACCGACGCGCCGAAGGCCGTGGTGGGCGTGCTGTTCACGGTCAACACGCTGGTGATCGTGTTCCTCCAGGTGCGGGCGACGAAGGGCCTGGAGGGGCCGTCGGACGTCCGCCCGTCCTACCAGCGCGCCGCGCTCGGCATGACGCTCGCGGTGGCGTGCTACCTGGCCGCCCAGTACGTCGGGGCGGTCGCCGCCGTCGCGATCCTGCTGGTGGCGGTGACGCTGCACTCGGTCGGCGAGCTGTCGGCGTCCGCCGCCGAGTGGACGGTCTCGATCGGGCTGGCCCGCGAGCGGCTGCGCGGCCGCTACCTGGCGGTCTTCGCGCTCGGCGACTCCATCGGCAAGGCGGCCGGGCCGGTCGCGGTCACGTTCCTGCTGACCCGCGGGGAGTCGGTGGGCTGGCTGGCGCTGCTCGCGCTGGTCGCCGGATCGTGCCTGGTCAGCGCCGAGCTGGCGGTACGGCATCCGCGCAACGGGGCGCCGCGAGGCGCGCTCACGGAGGTGGCGGCATGATGCGACTCCTGCCCACCCAGCGACGCTGGGTCCGCATGGGCTTCCAGGACTGGGAGCACTTCAACCTCGGCACGCTGTTCACCGTCCCGGCGGACCTGCCGGACGGCGCGCTGGCCCGCGCCGTCCAGCGCACGCTGGACCGCCATCCGGCGCTGCGCACCGCCTACCGCCCCGGCACGCCCGAGTGGACGGCCGAGGAGCGGGACGTCCGCGCGGCGACCGTGCTGCGGCGCGCCGAACTGCCCGACTACCGGGGCCGCCCGGACGAGCTGGACGCGGAGATCGCCCGGCTCCAGAGCACGCTGCGGCCGGCGGAGGGCGAGGTCTTCCGCGTCGTCCGCTTCCCGTTCGGGGACGAGCCGGGGCGGCTGCTGGTCACCGTCCACCACCTGACCCTCGACGGGTTCTCGATGGGCCTCGTCGGGACGGAGCTCGACCGCGCGCTGCGGGACCGTCCGGCCGGTCCGCCGCCCGCGACCCCGGCCCGGTACGCGGGCGCCGTGGCCGAGTGGGCGGCGTCCGCCGAGGCGCGCGCGGACGCCGGCCGCTGGCTCGACCGCCCCTGGGACCGGGTCGGCGATCCCCCGCCGGACCTGGACGGCGACGCCGCGCTCCCGACGATGCGGATCGACAGCGCCGCGCTGGACGCCGGCACGACCGGGGCGCTGACCGCCGCCTGCCGCGCCGGCGGGCTGCGGCCGGGCGACGTGCTGCTGGACGCGGCCGCGCAGGCGGTGGCGGCGCGCTGGGACCTGCCCGCGCTGGCCGTCGACGCCTACCACGTCGGGCGGCACCTGACCCCGATGAACGTCGACGTCATCGACGCGATCGGCTACCTGCAGAGCACCTTCCCGATCGTGTTCGCGCGGCGGGACGGCTTCGACCCGGCCGACGTGCGGGCCGTCCCGGAGCGCATGTTCGGGTTCGACGCGCTGCGGTTCTTCTCGGGGCGGCTGGACGACCTGCCCGCCGCCGCGGTGCGGTACAACTTCCGCGGCCACATGGGCCGGCTGAACCGCCGGCCGGGTTCGCTGCTGGGCGCGGCGGACGAGCCGATCCGGCGGCGGCGCGCGCAGCGGCAGACGGAGGCGTACCGGCTGATGCTGGAGGGCGACGTCATCGACGGGCGGCTCGTCCTGCACATCAAGTACAGCACCGGCCGGTACCGGCCGGAGACGATCGCCGACCTGCTCGGCGGCGCCCTGGACCGGGTCCGGGCCACGACGCTGGAGCCGGCATGCTGACCATTCGGGACCTGGTGGTCGCGGTCGGCTGCCCGGGGGACGAGCTGGTCCTGCTGCGCGGCGCCGACCTGCGCGTCCCGGACGGCAGCACGGTCGTGATCCGGGGCGGGCGGGGCGCGGGCAAGTCGACGCTCGCCGCGGTGCTCCGCCGCGAGCTGCGCCCCCGGTTCGGCCGCATCGACGGCCGTCCGCTCGTCATCGACGACGCCGACCGGCTGCCGCCGGACCGGCTGGCGGAGCTGCTGGAGTCCGGCCGGGTGCGCGGGGAGACGCCGGTGCTGCTGGCGGCCGACGACCGGTTCACCGTGGCGCCGCGGTCGGCGGGGCTGACGTTCCGGCTCGCCAAGGGCATGCTGATCCCCGAGCCGCCGGAGGAGCCCGAGCCTTCGGAAGAGTCGGGGGCCCGCGCGGACGAGCTGCGGATGCCGCCGGACGAGCTGGCCCGGAGGGCCGCGCAGGCGCTCGCGGAGGCGGGCGCCCCGCCCGGGCACGCCGCGCTGGTCGCGGACGTGCTCGTCGAGGCCGACGTCCGCGGGCACCACTCGCACGGCATCGGGCTGCTGCCGACCTACCTCGCCCGGGTCGCCGCGGGCGGCGTGGACCCGGCCGCCGAGCCGGCGCTCACCGCGGACGGCGGCACCGCCCGCGTCGACGCGCACGGCGGATTCGGCCAGCCCGCGGCGGCGGCGGCCGCCGAGTGGTGCGCGGCGACGGCGGCCCGGCTGGGAGTCGCGGCGGTCGGCGTCCACGGCAACAACCACGTCGGGATGATGGCGGCGTACCGGTGGCCGTTCCAGCGCCACGGCGTGGTGGGCCTGCTGCTCAACGTCTCCGGCCCGAGCCTGACGGCGCCGGGGGCGGTCAGGCCGACGCTCGGCAGCAGCGCGGTGTGCCTGGTCACGCCGACGGAGAACACCGAGCCGTTCGTCGTCGACTTCGCCACCGGCGTGGTCGCCATCGGCAAGATCCGGGCGGCGGCGCAGCGCGGCGAGCGCGTCCCGGACGGCTGGCTGCGGGACGCGGCGGGCCGCCCCAGCACCGACCCCGCCGACCTGGAGCGCGGCGGGTCGGTCCCGGTCTTCGGCGACTACAAGGGCCTCTGCGTCACGCTGATCACCGAGGTGCTCGCCGGGATGCTCGGCGGCGGGACGGTCAGCCCCCTGGTCGCCAAGCAGCGCGCCCAGCCGGACCGTCCGATGAACTGCGGGCAGTTCTTCATCGGGCTGTCGCCCGGGGCGTTCGGGCTGGAGCAGACCGGCAAGCTGCTCGGCGTCCTGCACGACGCGGTCGTGGACGGCCACACCGGCGACCCGCCGTCGCCGTACTTCCCCGACCAGCCGGAGGCCGCCGCCACCAGGGCGGCGCTGGAGCACGGCGTCCCGGTGCCCGCGCCCGTCGCCGCCGCGCTCGGATGGACGTGACCATGCGCGCACCCGACAGCGCCCGCACCGAGAGCGGGTGGGACGCGCCGCCCGACGTGCGCGCCGCGCTGCGGGGCGCGGCGCCGGGCTGGCCGCTGGTGCTGTACTTCCACCACGTCCACCCGGCGCTCGACCACTACACCTCGCTGACCCCGGCCGCGTTCGAGCGCGGGCTGGAGACCGTCCTCACCGAGTACGGCCCGGCCCTGGACCCGGCGGACGTGCGGGACGGCATGCGCCCGCCCGCCGGGCCCCGCGTCCTGATCACCTTCGACGACGGGCACCGCGACACCCTCCGGTACGCGGTGCCCGTCCTCGACCGGCTCGGCGTCAAGGCGCTGTTCTTCGTCATCACCGGGCTCGCGGACGGCGCCCCCGACCGCTCGCTGACCTGGGACGAGCTGGCGCACCTGGCGGCGGACGGGCACCGGGTCGGGTCGCACACGGTGACGCACCGCAAGCTCCCCGAGCTGAGCCCGCTCGCGCAGCGCGCCGAGATCGCCGCGTCGCTGGCGGCCGTCCGGGACCGGCTCGGCGACCCCGCGCCGCCGCTGGCCCACCCGTACGGGCTGCGGCCCGCGCCCGGCGCGGTCCCGGACGCCGTGCAGGCGTTCGGGACCGTCAAGGCGGCCCCGCGCCCCTGGACCGCGGCCCCGCACGACATCCGCCGCACCTACCTGCCGACCGGCCGGGAACCCCTGTGGGCCCGGCTGTGCCGCGAATGGAGACAGCAGTGGCCGCCCCCATCACCGTGATCATCCCCAGCCGGGACCGCTACCGCGACCTGCGCCGCTGCCTGCTCGCGCTCGCCGAGTGCGACACCGCGCCGCTGCACGAGGTCCTGGTGGTCGACGACGGCTCCCGGCCGCGCGTCGGCGACGCCGTCGCGGTCGGCGGCCTGCCCGTGCGGGTGCTGCGCAACGACCGGCCGCTCGGCGCGACCCCGGCCCGGTCGCTCGGCGCCGAGCACGCCCGCTCGGACATCGTGGCGTTCCTCGACGACGACGCGCTCCCCCGCGCCGACTGGCTGACCCGGATCGCCGCCGAGCTGACCCCCGGCCGGGGCGCGATCACCGGGCGGGTGCTGCCGTTCGACTCGGGGCTGCTGTCGGCGGCCCGCCAGTCCCGCTACCTGGAGCGCTACCGGGGCCTCGAACCCGGCCAGCGGGTGACGTTCTTCGCCGGCGGCAACGGCGCCGTCTGGCGCGCGGAGTTCCTGGCCGCGCGGGGCACGGCCCGCGACGTCCCCGGCGCCGACAACGACCTCGTCACCGGGCTCGCCGAACGCGGCCTCGGGGTGCACTTCGCGCCCGCGATGGTGATCGTCCACCGCAACGGCAAGGGGCTCGTCCGCGCGGTGCGGGACGCCTACGGGTCCGGGCACCACGCCCGGCCGCTGCCGGTGCGGGACGCGCTGCGGCACGCGGCCCGTCCCGTCCCCGGCCCGACCGCGCCGGTCCGCCTCACCAACCGGATGCTCAACATCGCCCACCTGGCCGGACGCAGCGTCCCGCGCGCCGCCGGGCCGGGCCGCTGACCCGCCGTCCCCCACGCAGTTAGGAGCCTGACATGTCCGTCTCGGAGGCCGAGCCGACGGTGCTGGACACCCTCGCGGCGATCTGGGAGGAGGTCCTGGACGTCGAGGGCATCACGCCCGAGGACGACTTCTTCGAGCTGGGCGGCGACAGCCTGCTCGGCGTCACCATGATCGGCAAGGCCCGGCACGCCGGGCTGACGTTCTCCTTCCAGGACCTGCGCGACAACCCGGTGCTCGGGCGGCTCGCGGGCACCGTGGCGGGCTGACCGTGGCCCGCACGCTGACGGAGCCGCTTGGGCGGCACGCGCGCGAGCACGGCGACCGGACGGCGGTCGTCGACGGCGGCCGCACGCTGACCTACGCCGAACTGGACGCCGCCGCGGACCGGGTGGCCGCCGGGCTCGCCGCGCGCGGCGTCGGCCGCGGCGACCGCGTCCCGCTGCGGCTGCCCCGGTCCGCGGACCTGGTCGTGGCGGCGCTGGGCGTCCTCAAGAGCGGCGCCGCGTACTCGCCGCTCGACCCGGCGTGGCCGGACGCGCGGATCGCCGCGATCGCCGAGCGGCTCGGCGCGCCGCTCGTGCTGACCGCCGCCGCCCTCCGCGACCTGGGCGAGACGGGCCGGGGCCTGGCGGCGCCCCGGACCGCGCCGGCTCCGGACGACCTCGCGGTGGTGCTGTGGACGTCGGGGTCGACCGGCGAGCCGAAGGGCGTGCTCTGCCCGCACCGCGCGCTCGGCCGGCTGGTCCCCCGCGCCGGGCACCTCGACTTCAGCACGCCCCCGGTGACGCCGCTGGCGGCGGCGGTGCCGTGGGACGCGATGTCGCTGGAGCTGTGGGGGACGCTCTGCGCGGGCGGCACCCTCGTCGTCGTCCGGGAGCTGTACCTGACGCCCGGCCGGCTCCGCGAGCTGGTGGCCGGGCACGGCGTCGACTCCCTGGTGCTCGCCACGTCCGTGTTCGACCTGCACGTCGAGGAGGACATCGGGGCGTTCGCCGGGCTGCGGCAGGTCGGGATCGGCGGCGAGGCGCTGTCCCCCGGCCACGTCGCCGCCTTCGTCGCCCGCCACCCCGGCATCGCGCTGGTCAACCTGTACGGGCCGGCGGAGAACGGCATCCTCACCACCACGCACCGCTTCACGGCGGCCGACGCGGCGGACGGGCGCGTCCCCATCGGCACGCCGGTTCCGGGGACGTCCGTCCATCTGGTGGACGGCGAGATCTGGGCGAGCGGCGACGGCCTCGCGCACGGCTACCTCGGCGACCCGGAGGGCACCCGGGAGCGGTTCGGCGAGCTGGCGGCCGACGGCCGCGCGGTGCGCGCCTACCGGACCGGGGACCGCGGCCACCGGTCCCCCGACGGCCTCTACCACTACACCGGACGCACCGACCGGCAGGTGCAGGTCCACGGCCACCGCGTGGAGCCCGCCGAGGTGGAGCACGCCGCCGAGCGGCTCGCCGGGGTGACCCGCGCCGCCGCCGTGCCGATCGGCGCGCCGGACGCCGGGACGACCGGGCTGGCGCTGTTCTACACCGGCGATCCGTCCCCCGGCGAGGTGCTCGCCGCGCTGCGGTCCCGCCTTCCCGGCTACCTCGCCCCGGCCGCCGCCGAACGCGTGCCGCGCTTCCCGCTCACCGGCAACGGCAAGCTCGACCACGCGGCGCTCGCCGAAGCCGCCTCCGCCTCGGCCGCCGCCGCCCGGCCGGTCCCCGTCGCCGCCGGACGCGGCCCCGGCGCCGCCTCTCCGGACGAGGAACGCGTCGCGGCCGTCTTCGCGGACGTGCTGGGCGTCCCGCACGTGCCGTCCGACGCGAGCTTCTTCGCCCTCGGCGGCGACTCGCTCGCGGCGGGGCGGCTCAGCGCGCGGCTGGCGTCCGTGCTGGGCGTCCCGGTGCCGCTGCCCACCGTGTTCGACACCCCCACGGTCACCGGACTCGCCGCTTGGGCCGCGAGCAGGGACAGAAGCAGCGACGCGGGCGGGGACGCGGAGGCCGGGCCGGGGCGGCGGACAGGGGCCGTCGCCCCCGGCTCCCCGGTCCCGCTCTCGCCCGCCCAGCTGCCCTTCTTCGTCGCCCACCAGATGGACCCGGACGGCCTGGCCGCCCTCTGCCCGATCGTCTGGGACTGCGCGGGCGACGTCGACGAACGGGCGATGCGCGCCGCGCTCGACGACGTGAACGCGCGCCACGACGCGCTGCACAGCCGGTACACGGTGCTGGACGCGCCGGTCGCCGTCCCCTCGTCCGAGCCGCCGCCCGTCGAGCTGACCGCGGTGGCGCGCCCGGCGGACGTCCTGCCCGCGCTCGTCCGGCCGCTCGACGTCGAGGGCGGGCGGCTCTGGCGCGCCGTCCTCGCGCCGGGGCGGTTCGGGATCGTCGTCCACCACATCGCGTTCGACGGGCGGGCGGCGGCGGTGCTGGCCTCGGACCTGTCCGCCGCCTACGCGGCACGGGCCGAGGGCCGGACCCCGGTGTTCGGGCGGCCCGCGCCGGGCCTCGCCGAGGTGGCGGCCCGGCGGCACGCGCCCGGCGACCTCGCCGTCCAGCGCGCGTACTGGAGGACCGCGCTGGACGGCGTGCCCGCCCTCGAACTGCCGCCCGGGACGGGCCCGGCGGGCGGGCTCTCCGCCGTCACCCGGCACGTGGACGAGGCGGCGCTCACCGCCGCCGCCCGGTCGCAAGGCGTCACCGCGACGATCGCGCTGCTCGCCGCGTACGCGCACGGCGTCGCCGCGCTCACCGGCCGCCGGGACGTCGTCGCCGGGCTGCCGGTCGCGCGGCGCGACGGCGGGCCGGCCGCGCACGCGGTCACCTGCCTGATCGAGATGACCTGCGTGCGGCTGCGCGAACCCGACCTCGGCGCGGCCCGCACCGCGCTCGTGGACGCGCTGCGCCGTCCGGGCGTCCCGGCGCACGAGATCGCCCGGCTGGCGCGGCGGCGGCCGCTGTACGAGACGGTGCTCTCCGTCCAGGACGATCCCGAACCGGTGCTCGACCTGCCCGGCGTCCGGACCCGGCGCGTGCAGGCCGACACCGCCGAACTCGACACCGCCCTCCTCGTCGAGCTGCTGCCCGGCGGGCGGCTGCGGGTGAGCCGGCGGCGGGACGCGGTGGCGGCCGGGTTCGCCGCGGCGCTCGCCGGCGCGATGGCCGGGTTCCTGTCCGGCCTCGCGGACGCGCCCGCGCGAGCGGACATGGAGGCGGCCCGATGAGCGCCCGGCAGAGACGGCTCTGGGAGCAGCGGGTGCTCGACCCGGACGGCCCCTGGCACGACGTGGCGTTCACCATCGGCGTGGACGGCCCCTACGGCGCGGACCGGCTGGCCGCGCTGCTGCGCGAGCTGGAGGCGGCGCCGGGCGAGGAGCCCGGCGGCGGATTCCGCGCCGTCCCGGCGGCCGGTCTGCGCGACGGCGTCATCACGGCGACCGTCCCCGCGCTGTGGGGGACGCCGGACGACTTCGTCCGGGCGGTCGCCTCCGGGGCGGCGCCCCGGCCCCGCGAGGCCGCGGACGCCGACCTCGACCACTGGGCCGGCATCCTGACCGGCGCGTCCGACCCGCGCTTCCCCGAGGACGGGACGGCGGGACGTTCCCCGGCCGGGGTCGTCCCGTTCGACGCCGGGGCCGCCGGACCCGATCTGCTCCTCGCCGCCCTCGCGGTCGTGGCCTGGCGCTGGACCCGGCGCACCGACCTGCCCGTCGGACTCCCCGGCGGCCTGGTCAGGCTCGAACTCGACGGCACGACCACGCTCGCCGCCCTGATCGAGAGCGTGCGCCGCGCCAGGGCGGAGGCCGAGCGCCACCACGGCACGGCCGAGCAGGCCATGGAGGAGCTGGGCATCCGGTTCCTGCCCGGCCTGCGGCTCATGGACGGAGCCCCGGCGACCACCGTGACCTCGGGCGGGCTGACGCTGACCCCGCACGTCCCGCCGCACGGGCCGGCCGGGGCCGTCCTCGCGGTCGGTCCCGCCCACGCCGCCTACGACGCCCGCCGCCTGTCGGCGGACACCGTCCGCCGCGTCCTGCGGCAGACGCGGATGGTCATCGGCCGGGGGGCGGCGGACGTCCCGCTGGCCGACCTGCCGCTGATGGACGACGCCGAGCGCGCGACGATCCTCGGCCCGTTCCGCCGGACCGCGCCGCCCGCGGGCTCCGGCCGCGCGCTGCACGAGATCATCGACGGCCCCGCGGACGCGACCGCCGTGGTGTGCGGCGGCGACCGGCTGACCTACCGCGAGCTGGACCGCCGCTCCGACCGGCTCGCCCGGCACCTGCTGGACTCCGGGGTCCGCCGGGAGGAGGCCGTCGGCGTCGGCATCGGCCGGTCGGCGGACCTCGTCACCGCGTTCCTCGGCGTCCTGAAGGCGGGCGCCGCCTACCTGCCGCTCGACCCCGGCCACCCGTCCGACCTGCTGGAGTTCATGCGGGCGGACGCGGGCGCGACCACGACCGTCACCGCCGAACTGCTCGCCGGACTGGACGCCGCCGGGGCCCCCGGCCTGGCCGGGCCCGTGCCGGTCGGCGAACGCGACCTCGCGTACGTCATCTACACGTCCGGCTCGACCGGGACGCCCAAGGGCGTGCAGGTGGAGCACCGGCAGATCGTGCACTCCACCGCGGCCCGGCACACGGTCTTCCCCGGCCCGTACGACTCCTACCTCGCGCTCGCCGGGCCCGCGTTCGACGCGCTGGGCGCCGGGATCTACCTGACGCTCAGCCGCGGCGGGACGCTGGTGCTGCCGGCCGACGACGAGGTGACCGACCCGTGGCTGCTGGCCAAGCTGATCGACCGGGAACGGGTGACGCACTTCGACGGGGTGCCCGCGCAGTACGCGGCGGCGCTGGACGCGGCCCCCGACGTGCTCGCCGGGATCCGCTGCGCCGTCGTCGCCGGTGAGGCGTGCCCGCCGGGCCTGCCCGCGCGGCACTTCGAGGTCACCGGGGACGCGGTGCTCGTCAACGAGTACGGGCCGACCGAGACCACCGTGTGGGCGCTGTGCCACCGCTTCGAGCGGCCGCCCGGCGCGGGCTCCGGGCCGGTCCCGATCGGACGCCCCGTCGCGGGCGCGCTCGCCTACGTCCTGGACGACGACCTGAACCCGCTGCCGATCGGGGTGCCCGGCGAGCTGTGCGTCGGCGGGGCGGGGGTCGCCGTGCGCGGCTACCTCGGCCGCCCGGACACGACCGCGCGGCGGTTCGTCCGCGACCCGTTCGGCCCCGGGCTCGTGTACCGCACCGGCGACCTCGTGCGGTGGCGGCCCGACGGCGCCGCCGAGTTCCTCGGCCGCATCGACCGGCAGGTGAAGATCCGCGGCCACCGGGTCGAGCCCGGCGAGGTCGAGGCCGCGCTGCGGCGGCACCCGCGGGTCCGCGAGGTCGCGGTCGTTCCCGCCCCGGCGGGCGGGCACACCCGGCTCGTCGCCTACATCGCCGTCGACGGCGCGTCTCCCGCGCCCACGGACGCGGAGCTGGCCGCGTTCGCCGGGGGCCTGCTGCCCGGCCACATGGTCCCCGGCCTGTGGGTGCGGCTCCCGGCCATGCCGCGCACGAGGAACGGCAAGCTCGACCGCGCGGCGCTGCCCCCGCCGCCGCCGCGCACGGGACGGGGCGGCGCGCCCGCCGAGCCCCGCACCCCCGCGCAGCGCGCCGTGTGCGACCTGCTCGCCTCCCTGCCGGACCCCGGACCGGCCGCAGACCCCGCCGCCGCCCCAGCGGCCGACCCGGCGGCCGACCCGGCGGCCACGCCCGCCGCACGACCGGCGGCCCGGCCCGCCGCCGACCTGACGGCCGAGGTCCCCGCGTGGGCGGGCCGGCTGTACGGGCCCGCCGTCGTCACGGCGCTGCTCCGGGACCGCTTCGGCGAGCCCGTCCCGCAGGTGACCGCCGGAACGTCCGCCCGCAGGATCGCGGCCGGCCTCCGCCGCGCCGGCGCGTCCCCCGCGGCGCCCGACCGGACTCAACCCGAAAGGTAGGGAACAGACCGATGGACACGCCCCTCTCGTACACGATGTCCCTCGCGGACGTCGGCGAGCTCGAAGCACTGGTCGACAAGCTCGACTCGATGGAGATCGACCCCGCCGACCCGCGGTTCTTCGACCAGGCATGGGAGCTGACCGCGATGGTCCCGACCGGTGTGCGCCGGTTCCTCGCGGAGTTCTGCCGGCACGAGCGCGCCGCCGCCTGCCTGGTGCACGGCTGGCCCGTCCGCGACGACGAGATCGGGCCGACCCCGGCCGGCTGGGCCGAGGCGGCGGCGCAGGGCCGCGGCCGCCGCGAGGAGTTCGTGCTGGGGCTGCTCGCGATGTGCCTGACCGGCGACACGTTCAGCTGGTCGACGCTCCAGGGCGGACGGCTCGTCCACAACGTGGTGCCGATCCAGGGCGACGAGACCGAGCAGAGCGGCCACGGGCAGGTGCTCCTGGAGTGGCACACCGAGGACGGCTTCCACCCGTACCGCTGCGACTACCTGCTGCTGTTCGGCATGCGGAACCGCGACCGGGTGCCGACGCTCGTCTCGTCGATCCGGTCCGTCCGGCTGGACGAGGCCGACATGGAGATCCTGCGGCGCCCCCTCTTCCACATCATGCCGGACAACGAGCACCTCCGGCAGATGGCCGCGATCCATCCCGACCACCCGAGCCTGGTGCGCGCCCGGAAGATGCGGGACGAGCCGGAGCCCGTCCCGGTGCTGTTCGGCGCGCCCGGCTCGCCGTACCTGCGGATCGACCCCTACTTCATGCGGTGCGCGGACGGCGGCCCGGCCGCGGAGGGGGCGCTGCGGCGGCTGGTCGGCGAGCTGAACCGGGTCCAGCAGAACATCGAGATCGAGCCGGGGACGCTGCTCGTCGTCGACAACTACCTGGCGGTGCACGGCCGGGCCGCGTTCGAGGCGCGCTTCGACGGCACCGACCGCTGGCTGAAGAAGACCCTGGTCACCCGCGACCTGCGGACGTCCCGCGACATGCGCGACTCCCCGTCCAGCCGGGTCATCGTGTGAAGGGGGCCGCTGCCGTGGACCTCGTGGTGGTGGGTCTCGGGTACGTCGGGCTGCCGCTCGCGCGGGAGGCGTGGCGGGCCGGGCTGACCGTGGGCGGCCTGGACCGCGACCCCGCCGTGGTGTCCGGCCTCACGGCGGGCCGGTCCCACGTCGACGACGTGCCGGACGCCGACGTCGCCGCGATGGCCGGCACGGGCTTCCGGGCGTCGGCGGACCCGGAGGTGCTGCGCACGGCGCAGACCATCGTGATCTGCGTGCCGACGCCGCTGGCCCCCGAAGGCGGCCCGGACCTCGCGGCCGTGTGCGGCGCGGCGCGGGACGTCGCCGGACGGCTGACGCCCGGCACCCTGGTCGTCCTGGAGTCCACCACGTACCCGGGGACGACCGAGGAGGTCGTGCGGCCGATCCTGGAGGAGTCCGGTCTCGCCGCCGGGCGGGACTTCCACCTGGCCTTCTCCCCCGAGCGCATCGACCCCGGCAACCCGCTGTACGGGGTCGCCAACACCCCCAAGATCGTCGGCGGCTGCACGCCGACCTGCGCCGCGGCGGCGGAGGCGTTCTACGGCAAGTTCGTCGAGCGGATCACCCTCGCCAAGGGCACCCGCGAGGCGGAGATGGCGAAGCTGCTGGAGAACACCTACCGGCACGTCAACATCGCGCTGGTCAACGAGATGAGCGTGCTCTGCCACGAACTCGGCGTCGACCTGTGGGACGCGATCTCCTGCGCGGCCACCAAGCCGTTCGGTTTCCAGTCGTTCTTCCCCGGGCCGGGCGTCGGCGGGCACTGCATCCCCATCGACCCGAACTACCTGGCGTACAAGGTGCGGACGATCGGCTACTCGTTCCGCTTCGTCGAGCTGGCCCAGGAGATCAACACCGGGATGCCGCGGTACGTGGTGCACCGGGCGCAGCAGCTGCTCAACAACCGGGGCATGCCGCTGCGCGGCGCGCGGGTCCTGCTGCTGGGCGTCACGTACAAGGCCGACATCGCCGACGAGCGCGAGTCCCCGGCGCGGCGGGTCGCCGAGCGGCTGGCCCGGCAGGGCGCGCGGCTGTCGTACCACGACCCGTACGTCGAGTCGTGGCAGGTCGGTGAATCCCGGCTGACCTGCGAGGACGACCTGCGCGGCGCGCTGGAGACGGCGGATCTGACGATCCTGCTCACCGACCACCGCGCCTACACCGACGAACTGCTGACCGGGAGCGCCCGGTTCCTCTTCGACACGCGCGGCCGCACCAGCGGGCGGCCCCGGACGAACGCCGAGCTGCTGTGAGGCCCCCGAGCATCGCGGACGGCGACCCGGCCGCCTTCCGCGACCTGTACCTGTGGGCGGACGACCCGGAGCAGGACTTCTGGCCGGGCCCGATCCTGGACGAGCTGACCGCGGAGATCCGTGCCGGCGACCCGGAACCGGGGGATCCGCGGCGGGCGGTCATCGCGTGGGCCGGCGCCGAGACCGCGCGCTTCCGGTCGGTGCTCGGTCCGCCTGCCGTCCGGCGGATCCTGCTGAACTGCGCGCCGCTGGCCCTGAAGGCCGGCGCGTGGCTGCAGTGGCTCGCGGGCTCCGGCAACACCGAGGACGAGCTGACCATGCACGTCCTCGGCCTGTACGCGGAGGACGTCGGGGCCGGTCGGCCGGGCGCCGACCGCGCGGCCCGGTACCGGCGGCTGCTGGAGGACGCCGGCCTGGGCGGACGCCTCGTCCCCGCCGAACGGCCGGCCGCGGACCGGCAGATCGCCGACCGGGCCTTCCGCCTGCCCGCGCTGCTGCTGGCGATGAGCCGGTACCCGGGCACGTTCACGCCCGAGCTCCTCGGCGCCGACCTGTGCCTGCGGTGGGCCGGGCTGCTCCCGCCGCTGCGCGCCGTCCGCGCCGTCCTCGGGGACGGCGCCGGGACGGCGGGGACATGGGCGGCCCTCGACCTCGGCGGCTCCCCCTCCGCCGGCGGGCCGGACCGGCCGGACGCCGCCGGCCGGTCGCTCGCGGCGGTCCGCTCGTACCTGCGCGACCACGGCGGCGACCGGCCGTGGCGCGGGCTGCGCTGGACGTTCCGGGAGCTGCGCGCGTGGACCGCCGAGCTGCACGCGCTCGCCGCCCGCGCGAACGACCCGGCGTACGAGATGGCGGAGCTGCTGCGGCTGCGGGCGCGCGAGGCGTCGGCGTACCACCACGACCTCCTGCTGGACGGCCGCCCGCTGTCGGCCTGGTTCGCCACCGACTGCGAGGGGCTCGTCGGCGCCCTGGCCGCCAGCCGGTTCGTCCGGCCGGGCCGCCCGGACGCGAGCCCGCTGGTGCGCGGCCTGCTCGCGGGCGACGGCCCGATGTTCCGCGTCTTCTCCCCCGACGACCTGGCCGTCCTCCGGCGCTGGATCACCTCCCTCGCCGCCCCGGCGACCGGCGAGCGCCCGGACCCGGAGCCCGCCGACGCCGCCCCACCCGTGCCCACCGGGCCGGGACCGGCCGAACTCACGAAGGCCACCGCCGCGATACACGTCCCGCCACCGCCCGGTTCCGAGAACGTGACGCCGAACGCGCCAGAGGGTGCGCCCGGGTCGTTGCGGGAGGCGTACCGGAGGCTGCTCCGCCGTGACGACTCGCCGGCCGTGAACCGGTACGCGCTCGACTACGTGGAGGGGTGGCTGCGGCGGTCGGGCGCCGGGATCGAGCGGGTGAAGAGCCCGCCCCGGGAGTGGCGGCCCGGCGCGCTGCGGTCCTGGCTGCGGGATCAGCACGACCGGCACGACGAGCAGTTCCGGGCCGGCGAGGAGCTGCCCGTCCCGCCGCGCGAGGAGGTCGTGGACGCCTTCGTCCAGCTCGCGCCGCTGAACCTCATCGACGGCGGATGGCTGAGCGGGTTCACCGACCACCGCCACGCGGTCTCCGACCTCGGCCGGTTCCTTTTCGCCACGTACTGGGACGAGCTGGGCAACGGCGAGCTGACGCTCAACCACCCGCTCATCTACCGCGCCCTGATGCGGGACATGGGCCTGGACCTTCCGCCGACCGCGTCCCGGGAGTTCGCCGAATGGCCCGGTTTCCGCGACGAGTCGTTCGAGCTGCCGGTGTACTGGCTGGCGCTCGGCAGGTTCCCGCGGACGTTCCTGCCGGAGACGCTCGGGCTGAACCTGGCGATGGAGATGTCGGGCGTCGGCGGCACGTACCGGCGCGACCGGGCCGCGCTGCGCGCCCACGGGTTCAGCAGCCGGTACGCCGACGTCCACAACACCATCGACAACGTGGCGACCGGCCACTCGGCGTGGGCGGCGGACGCGATCGACGCCTTCCTCTCCGGCCTCGCCGAACGGTCCGGGCGGGCGGCGGCGGGCGGCGCCTGGCACCGGATGCGGGTCGGGTTCCGCTCGCTGCGCCCGCCCGCGCGGCGCGCGGCGGCCTAGTCCGGATGGTGGACGTACTGGTGCTCGGGCCGCCCGGTGCTCCCGTACCGGAGCGTGACCTGCGCCTTCCCCGCCTGGGCGAGGGACGCCAGGTACCGCTGCGCGGTGGTGCGCGAGATGCCGATCTCCGCCCCGATCTCGGCGGCCGACCGCGGCCCGCCGGCGCGTTCGAGCGCCTCCAGCACCAGCCGGCTGGTGACCTGGACGCGGCCGCCGCCGTCCGGGTCGGTCTGCTGCTGCCCGCCGTGCAGCGTGCGCAGCGCGCCGTCGATGTCGGGCTGGCTCAGCTCCCGGCTCACGGCGAGCCGGCGGCGGAACCGCGCGTACGCGGTGAGGCGCTCGGCGAGGTCCGCGCCGGTGAACGGCTTGACCAGGTAGTGGTGGACGCCGCGGGACAGCGCGGTCCGCACCGACTCGGCGTCGGCGGCCGCGGTGGCGAGGATGACGTCCGCGTCGAGGCGGCCCAGCAGGCTGAGGCCCGACTCGTCGGGCAGGTAGATGTCGAGGAGGACCAGGTCCGGCCGGAGCTCCGCCGCCAGCGCGCGGGCCTCGGCCGCCGAACCCGCCTGCCCCGCCACCCGGAAACCGGGCACGCTCTTGACGTATCCGGCGTGCACTTCGGCCACCCGGAAGTCGTCGTCCACGACGAGCACCGAGAAACCCCGTCCGGCACCCCCGTTCATCCGCTCACCCCCGCCGGACCGGGCTTCGGTCATTGAATTATCATCAACTTGTCCGGAGCGCGGCCGAGGTCCTCCGCCGACCTCGAAGGACGCACGCCGAAGCACGCCGATGCCATCTCCGTCCCCTCGGTGGGTAGAGCAGCGCAGAAGCAGAAGGCGCGCACAAGGTACCAACTCGCTGATCAGCATGTCGGCCTATTCGCGAGATACGGCGGGCCGGAAACAGACAAAATGAGTGCCTGAAAAGACGATCACTGTGTGGCCGCATGCGGCCACACGTGCGCCGACGTCCGCGACCTCGGGATCAACGGGTGGCGGGGTGCTGCCGGTGGCCTGTTCCGGACACGGTCGAGCGGCGGGGCGGCGCGTGCCCGGTCTAGTCGCCCGCCGCTTGAGCGATGACGAAGCGGCTGTCGAGAAGCGCCGGTGCGCGGCGGCGGGGAATGCTCATATCCGGGGCCGGGATCGAATAGGTCATCCACTGGGTGAGGGCGGTCACCGACGTTTACAGGACGTCCTTGGTGATCCATTCTCCGGCGCATCGATGGCCTTCGCAATGGTCTCCGCTACCCTGCGGCATGAGGCTGTATACGTCCAGTTCACGCCCGATGAACCGTTCGAGGATGAACTCGCCCGGACGGCTCAAAAACCGCGGGTTGTGATCGGTTTCCGTGCAGGTCCAGAAGGACTCGCCGGGCCTCAAGGGGTGATGACGAGCTTGCCGCGCGTGTGCCCGCCACGGCTGGCGTCGAAGGCGGCGCCCGTCTCCTCCAGCGGGAACGTCTCGGCCACCTCGACCTTGAGCGCGCCGCGGTCGGCGAGGCGGGCGAGGTCGGCGAGCTTGCCGCCGTCCGGCCGGACCCAGATCCAGTGGCCGCCGTGCTCGTCCACGGTGTTGTCGGCGACGGACACGTGCCGCCCTCCGGCGGCCAGGACGGCGAGGGTGGTGTCCAGCCGGCCGCCCACGAAGTCGGCGACCGCGGTCACTCCGCCGGGCGCCATCTCGCGGACGCGCTCCACCAGCCCGTCCCCGTAGGCGACCGGTTCGGCGCCGAGTTCCCGCAGGTAGTCGTGGTTCTTCTCGGACGCGGTGCCGATGACGCGGACGCCGCGGTCGCGCCCTATCTGCACCGCGAAACTCCCGACCCCGCCGGACGCCGCGTGGACGAGCAGGACGTCGTCCTCGCCGACGTCCAGCCGGTCCAGGGCGCGCTGCGCGGTCATGCCCGCCAGCGGCAGCCCGCCCGCCTCGTTCCAGCCGAGCGACGGCGGCTTGCGCGCCACGTCGTCGGCGGAGACCGCGACGTACCGCGCGAACGTCCCGGCGCCCACGACGTCCTTGCGGGCGTAGGACATGACCTCGTCGCCGGGGGCGAACTCGGGCGTGTCGGGGCCGAGCGCGCGGACGACCCCGGCGACGTCCCAGCCGGGGACGACGGGGAACATCGCGTCCATCATCCCGTCGAGGCCGCCGGCCATGACCTTCCAGTCGACCGGGTTGACCCCGGCGGCGCGGACCTCGATCAGCACCTGGCCGGGGCCGACCTTCGGGTCCGGGACGTCCGCGACCTTCAGCCGCGAGTTGTCGGGGGCGTAGGAGTCATAGGTGACGGCTCGCATGACTCCACCCTGCCTCCGCGTCCACCCCCTAAACACGGGACGCGTAGGCAGATGCCTACGCTTGACACGTAGGAGATGCCCTACCTATTGTCGGACGCATGAACATCACACGTGTGCGGCTGCTGACCGTCCCCGTCCCCGTCTCCGACCTGGACGCGGCCAAGGACTTCTACTCGGGCGCGCTCGGCTTCGACGTCGTCATGGACCGCTCGACGGGCCCCGTCCGCTGGCTGCAACTCGCCCCCGAGGGCGCGGAGACGGGCGTCGTCCTCGCCGACCACGTCCCGGCGCCGCCGGGGAGCGTCCAGGGGCTGATGCTGGAGACGTCCGGCCTCGACGCCGACTGCGAGAGACTGCGCGGCGCCGGCGTCGAGGTCGACGGGCCGCACGACCTCCCGTGGGGCCGCCAGGCCACGCTCACCGACCCCGACGGCAACGGCATCGTGCTGGCCGAACGGTGAGCACCGACGTCTTCGCGGCGCTGGCCAGCCCCGTCCGCCGGGAGCTCACGGCCCTCCTGCTGGACGGCCCGCGGCCGGTCAACGACCTCGCCGCGCACTTCGCGATGAGCCGCCCGAGCGTGTCGGAGCACCTGAGGGTGCTGCGCGACGCGGGGCTCGTCACCGAGCAGCGGCACGGCCGGCGGCGCATCTACCGGCTGGAGCCCGCTCCCCTCCGTGAACTGTCGGAGTGGCTCACCCCGTACGAGCGGTTCTGGCGCGAGAAGCTCGCCGACCTGCGCCGGCTCCTCGACGAGGAGGACCTGTGACCCTTCCCGCCGAAACCGCCGCCCCGCTCAAGCGCGGCGGCCGTGTCAGAACCTCAGCACCGTCACCGACTCCCGCCGGACATGGCGCGGTGGCGGCGGCAACGCGTTTCGGAGAAGGCGCCAGAACGGAGGCGGCATGAGCGACGCACGCGCGTCGATCGAGGTGGACGAGTTCCTGCCGCATCCGCCGGCCAGTGTCTGGCGGGCGCTGACCGAGCCCGACCTGCTGGCCCGCTGGCTGATGCCGAACGACTTCAAGCCCGTCACCGGACACCGCTTCACGTTCGCCGCACGGCCGATCCCGAACGTCGCCTTCGACGGGACGATCGAGTGCCGGGTCCTCGACCTCGACGCGGAGCGCCTGCTGCGGATCAGCTGGAACGGCGGCGGTCTCGACACGACGGTGACCTGGCGGCTCGTCCCCGAAGGCCACGGCACGCGCCTGTTCATCGAGCACGCGGGCTTCGACCTGGACGACCCCGTCAACGCCTACGCCTTCCGCGGCATGGGGAGCGGCTGGCGCGGCGGCGTCCTCCGCTCCCTGCAAGCCCTCCTCACAGACCTCACCTGACCACCGGAAGGGGCACGATCTGACCCCAGGGCTCCAAGGCCCAGGTGAAGGAGGCGCTCAATCACCGGCGGTTACCAGGCACCGAGTCTGCCAGCGAGGCTCAACCCGGTGACCGCCATTAGGTGGAGCGGTCGGCGGGCGGGTCGGCGTAGACGCCTTCCAGCATTCCGGTGGCCTGGCCGACCTCGATGAGGTGGCCGTCCGGGTCGCGCATGTAGCAGCGGACCTCGGCCTTGCGGTCGATCGGCTCCGTCAGGAACTCGGCGCCCCGCGCGGTGGCCTCGGCATGGAACGCGGCGATGTCGGCCACGCGCACGTTCATGAAGGCCGAGACGGGGTCGCCGGGTTCCGGGGGCGTCAGCGTGATGTCGGGTTTGTCTGGGGTGGGGCCGCCGCCCGGGTTCATGATGATCCACGTGTTGGCGACCTTCACGATGGCCGGGTTCTCCTCCAGGACCACTTCGCCGCCGAAGACGTCCGCGTAGAACCGGCGGGAGCGCGCCACGTCCCGCACGGTGAGGAAATGCGTCAGCACCAGCCCCCGTTCGGGCGCCGGCAGTCGATCTCGATCCACCATCTCCGTGTCCCCCCAGCTCCGCGCCGAGCCGCTCGCGGCCCACCCCGAGGGCGCCCCGCAGCCCGCCGGGACGCCGACGATTCCTTCCACGCCACTAGTGCCCCTGCCCTCACCCCCAAACCCCGCCCCCGCACTCACCCCCAAGCCGCCACGCCCCCGACCCGGCGCGGGGACGTGGCGATGGGCGAGCCGCCCGGTCGGCGGGTCAGGCGACCGGCTCTAGGGGTGGGTTGTTGGCGAACTGGGTGTTGTAGAGGTCGGCGTAGCGGCCGTCCGCGGCGAGGAGGTCGTCGTGGGTGCCGCGTTCGATGATCCGGCCGTCTTCGATGACCAGGATGAGGTCGGCGGCGCGGACGGTGCTCAGGCGGTGGGCGATGATGACGGCGGTGCGGCCGTCGAGGGCCTCGGCGAGGGCCTCCTGGACGGCGGCCTCGGAGGTGGAGTCGAGGTGGGCGGTGGCCTCGTCCAGGATGACGACGCGCTGGCGGGCGAGGAGGAGGCGGGCGATGGTGAGGCGCTGGCGCTCGCCGCCGGAGAGTCGGTAGCCGCGTTCGCCGACGATGGTGTCGAGGCCGTCCGGCAGGCTCTCGATGAGGGCGTCGAGGCGGGCGCGGCGCAGGACGTCCCACAGTTCGTCGTCGGTGGCCTCGGGCCGGGCGAGGACGAGGTTCGCGCGGATCGACTCGTGGAACAGGTGGCCGTCCTGCGTGACCATGCCGAGCGTCGCGCGGATGGCCTCGAAGGAGAGGTCGCGGACGTCCACGCCGCCCAGGCGGACGGCGCCGGAGTCGACGTCGTAGAGGCGCGGCAGCAACTGGGCGATCGTCGACTTGCCCGCGCCGGACGAGCCGACCAGCGCGATCATCTGGCCGGGTTCGGCGCGGAACGAGAGGTCGTGCAGGACGTCGACGCCGCCGCGGGTGTCGAGGGTGGCGACCTCTTCGAGGGAGGCCAGGGAGACCTTGTCGGCGGACGGGTAGGCGAAGCGGACGTTGTCGAACTCGACCGAGATCGGGCCGTCCGGGACGGTGCGGGGCTCGGGGCGCTCGGCGACGAGCGGCTCCAGGTCGAGGATCTCGAAGACGCGCTCGAAGCTGACCAGGGCGCTCATCACCTCGACGCGGGAACTGGCGAGGGCGGTCAGCGGCGCGTAGAGGCGGGTGAGCAGGAGGGCGAGGGCGACGACGGCGCCGGCGTCGAGGTGGTCGCGCAGGGAGAGGAAGCCGCCGAGGCCGTAGACGAGGGCGAGCGCCAGGGCGGAGACCATGGTGAGCGCCGTGATGAAGACGTGCTGCACCATCGCGGTGCGGACGCCGATGTCGCGGACGCGGCGGGCGCGGGCGGCGAACTCCGCGGACTCGCGGGCCGGGCGCCCGAACAGCTTCACCAGCGTCGCACCGGGGGCGGAGAAGCGCTCGGTCATCTGCGTGCTCATCGCGGCGTCGTGCGCGGCGGCCTCGCGTTCGAGGCGGGCCAGGCGGGTGCCCATCCGGCGGGCCGGGAGGACGAAGACGGGCAGCAGGACCAGGGCGAGCAGGGTGATCTGCCAGGAGATGCGCACCATCACGGCGAACGTGAGCAGCACCGTGACCATGTTGCTGACCACGCCGGAGAGGGTGTCGCTGAAGGCGCGCTGGGCGCCGATCACGTCGTTGTTGAGACGGCTGACCAGGGCGCCGGTGCGGGTCCGGGTGAAGAACGCGACGGGCATGCGCTGGACGTGGTCGAACACGGAGGTGCGCAGGTCGAGGATGAGCCCCTCGCCGATGCGCGCGGACAGCCACCGGTTGGCGAGGCCCAGCCCGCCCTCGGCGACCGCGAGGACGGCGATGATCGCGGCCAGCCACACGACGGTGGACGTCGCGGCGCGGTCGACGATCGCGTTGACCACCCACCCGGCGAGGACGGGCGTCGCGACCGCGATGACCGCCATCACCACGCTGAGGAAGAGGAAGGCGGCCAGCGGCCGCCGGTGCGGGCGGGCGAACCGGCCGATGCGGCGCAGCGTCGCCTTGGAGAACGGCCTGCTGTCCCGTGCGTTCATGGCGTGGTGCAGCGACATCCACGCCGTGACTTCCATGTCCATGAGGTCCCCTGGTGATCGTTAGCCTGGAACAGCAAGCATGAGACCTCAAGAAAGGTTGAGGTCAAGTCATCGCCGCGTCCAGCATCGCGCGGGGGTACGACATTTCTCGGAGGAACGGGCACCTGTGGATATCGCGAGGCTCCGGACGGACACCCCCGGCTGCGCGGCGGTCGCGCATCTCAACAACGCCGGCGCCGCACTGCCCCCCAGCCCGGTCATCGAGGCCGTCAACCGGCATTTCGCACTGGAGTCGACGATCGGCGCGTACGAGGCGGCCGAGCGGAACGAGGCGGCCGTCCGGCACTTCTACGACGCGGTGGCCGGGCTCGTCGGCGCGAGCGCGGACGAGATCGCCTACGTGGAGAACGCCACCCGCGCATGGGACATGGCGTTCTACTCGGTCCCCTTCGCGGACGGCGACCGCATCCTGACGACGACCACCGAGTACTCCAGCAACGCGATCGCCTACCAGCAGATGGCGGCGGCCAAGGGCGCACGGGTGGACGTCGTCCCGGACGAGGCCGACGGCACCCTCTCACTGGACGCACTGGAGGCCGAACTCCGCAAGGGCGACGTCCGCCTCGTGTCGCTCAACCACATCCCCACGCACAACGGACTCGTGAACCCGGCCGCAGAGGTCGGACGGCTGTGCCGGGAGCACGGCGTCCTCTACCTCCTGGACGCATGCCAGTCGGTGGGCCAGCTCGCCATCGACGTGGACGAGATCGGCTGCGACATGCTGTCGGCGACCGGCCGCAAGTACCTGCGCGGTCCACGCGGTACCGGGTTCCTGTACGTGCGCCGCGACATCCTGCGGACCCTCGTCCCGCCGTTCCTCGACCTGCACGCCGCCACCTGGAAGGCGCCGGACGGCTTCGAGCTGCGCGACGACGCCCGGCGCTTCGAGACATGGGAGCGGTATGTCGCCGGGCAGATCGGGCTGGGCGTCGCCGCCGACTATGCGGCCGACCTAGGGATGACGGACATCGAGACCCATGTGACCCGGCTCGCAGCCGAGCTGCGTGAGGAACTGGCCGTCCGCCCTGGCGTCACCGTCCTCGACAAGGGGGCGCGGCCGTCCGGGATCGTCACGTTCAGTGTGGACGGCCACGACCCCGCCGCCATCAAGGCCGCCGCCAGGGAACACGACGTCAACATCACCGTCACGAACCCGCTCTCACACGGATATGACCCGGACGCCCGTCCGGCGGCCGTGCGGGCCTCCGTGCACTACTACAACACCGACGAGGAACTGGAGCGGCTACTGGCCGTCCTGCCGCGGAAGTGAGCGCGCCCGGGGCCGGAGGATGGGCACCGGTGGCGGCCTCCAGGCGCGCCCACTGGTCACGTGCCGGACCGTCTCACGTGCCGAAACGCATCAGATGTTGCCGCGAGCGGCGCTGATGTCCGCGAGCGCCGACGTGGAGTCCTCCTCCATCGCGAGGTCGCCGATGGACACGATGCCCACCGGACGGCCGTCCTCCATGACCGGGAGCCGCCGCACCGACCGCTCCCGCATGATCTGCGCGGCCTTGTCCACCGAGTCGTCCGGGCCGATGGTCGCGGTCACCCGGCTCGCGATGCCGCCGATCTTCGCCTCGGCCGGGTCGCCGCCGGCCGCGAGCCCGCGCACGACCAGGTCGCGGTCCGTGACGACGCCCTTGAGGTCGTCGCCGTCCGCCACCAGCACCGCGCCGATGTCCTCGTCGCGCATCGCCCGCGCCACCGTCACGAGGTCGAGCTCCGGGGACACCGAGGTCGGCGAACCGGTCATGATTTCGCGGATCTTCGTGGCCATTGACTGCTCACTCCTTAGCCTCGTGGATCGCTTCTGACGGCCCGGGGATGATTCGGCCCCTACCCGACAGAAACGGGATCACTCACCGCGTCCTGAACGGGGCGAACATCCGCTCGGCGCCCTCCTGCTCCCACTCCAGGCGGGTCGGCCTTCGCGTCGGCGACCGGGCGGGGCAGCGTCATCCGGACCCCGCCGAGGAGCAGCACGTCGATCGCCCGAGCCGGCGCGGGCGCGGTGCTCCGCGTCGCCGCCGGCCGCGCGTCCCGCCCGCGGAGTAGCGGTCGAACAGCGCGGCGAACGCCTCGGGATCGGCGAGCGACCCCTCGATGAGGGCGGCGTCGCTGTCCTGAGCCGTCGGAGGTACGGTCATCGCGGCCGCCATGGCATGCGCACCGGGCCTTCCGTGGGGGGACGTTGTCAGCGGTGTATCTCCGCAACGCCCCGTCCGGGTTCACGGACACGGCCGCCGCGCACGCGGATCGGCGCGAACCTTCCCGATAAACTGCGCATCCTTCAATATGCACGGGGTTGTCGGGGGGACCGCTCCGCCTGCCAGTCGAGGAGGGTCTGGACGTGGACGACGAGGCCGAGCGGGACCCGGACACGTCCGGCACGAAGGACGAACAAGACGCCTCCCGCGCGGCGACCGCCGAGTTCCGCGCCCCCGCGAAGGTCGACCTCACCCGCCCGGAGGCGGACAAGCCGCCCACCTGGTACGTCCAGTTCCCGTCCCAGGAGCCCGCCCAGGACGAGGAACCGCCCCAGGACGACGAACCCGCGCAGGACAAGGACGACCCTTCGGACACGGCCGAACCGCCTCAACCCGCCCGCCAAGACGCTCCGGAAGACGAGACGCCCGAACGGGACGAGGCGGCCGCCGACGAGAACCAGCCCGCGCCCGAACAGCCGACCTCAAGCACCGCACCGACACAACCCACACCCCGTCCAAGCACCCCCAAACCCGAGGGAAGCGCGCCCAAGCCCACGCCCGCGCCCCCACAGGAGACCGCCGCCACCTCGGACGCAGCGGCCGACCCGACCGAGCCGCCAGCTCGCCCAAGCACCCCGACCACCGACACGTCCGCCCCCACCCCTCCCCAAGACCGCCCCGACACGCCTCGGCCTGCGGCCCGACGTAACGAGCCGCAGAGTGCCCCGCCCGCAGGTGGCGCTCCCCAAGATGACGGCACCTCCAGCACACGGACCGATCTGGTTCGCCCCGGGGCGTCGCGGGACGAGGGGCAGGGCGCCTCGCGCGGAGAGGCTTCGCCGGAAGAGGGCCGGGACGATAGCGCGGGGCCGGAGACTCGGCCGGTGCGGCGTCCCTCGCGGGGCGGGCATGCCAGGCCGTCCGATGCGCAGGACGCGCGGAACGCCTCGGCGCAAGGGCCTCGGCGGCCCGAAGACCCCCTGGACACGGGACGCGAACCGGCTCAGCGCGCGGGCACCCGGAACGAGCCGCGGCACAGCGCACCGGCGGTCCCTCCGCAGAACCGGACCGACGACGACGCCTCGAAGACACGCACTGACACGGCTCGGCCCGGCGCCTCGCAAGACAGGCCGCAGCGTGCTTCGTCCGCTGAGGCCCCGCCGCAGAAGGGCCGCGACGAGACCGCGGGCACCCGGTGGCCACGGGACGAGCCGGTAAGGCGTCCGCAGTGGGGTGGTTCTCCCGAAGGCGTCGCGCAGGGGCCGTTGCCCGCTGACGCGCCGCCCAGGCGTCCGCCGCAGGGCGGGTCCTGGTTCGCCGGTCCGGCCGAGAACGGTCCGGCCGAGAACGGGCCGCCCAGGGGGGCGCGGGGCGCGGCGGCGGGGACGCCGGTCCGGGAGCGGCCCGGGGACGTCCCGGACGCCGCGGTCACACGCGTTGAGCGGTTGCCGGCCGTGCAGGGGTCCGGGGAGTACCCCGCGTCGCGGTCGTCGGGGCAGTGGAGCGTGCCCTGGGACGGAGGCGGGGGCGGCGACGGGGCGGCCCGCCCGGCGCCCCCGATGCCGGAGGAGGCGCCCGAGGCGAAGGGCAGGCGGGGGCGGCGCGGGCTCATCGTGCTCGTGGCGGCCCTGGTGCTGGTCGTGGGCGTCGTGGCCGGGCAGCTCATCAGGCCCGTGCCGGACCCCACCGTCAGCCTGGCCATCGCGTCCAGCCACGCGTTCCCGGGGCAGGCGCCGGTGCTGCCGTGGCCCGCGGCGGGGCAGTCGGTCGTCTACGTGGACGGCCTCGGGACGATGGGCGCCTCGGGCGGGGCGGCGCCGACGCCCACCGCGAGTGTCGCGAAGGTGATGACGGCGTACGTGTACCTGCGCGACCATCCGCTGAGGTCGGGCGAGCCGGGGCCGGTGCTGACGGTGTCGCCGGAGGCGGCCGCGCAGATCCCGATGCGCAGGAAGCGGGAGGAGTCGCTGCTCGGCGTCACCGCGAACCAGAGGCTGACGCAGCGCAAGGCCCTGGAGGCCCTGCTGATCATCTCGGCGAACGACGTCGCGCACGAGCTGGCGCGCTGGGACGCGGGGAACGAGCAGGCGTTCGTCGCGAAGATGAACGCGGCGGCGGCGGAGCTGGGGATGACCGCCACCCGCTACACCGATCCGAGCGGCTACGACTCCCGCACCGTGAGCACGGCGGAGGACCAGGTCAAGCTGCTCAGGGCGGCGATGCACGTCCCGGCGTTCACGGAGATCGTGAACAACCGGGCGTACGTGCCGGACGGCGGCGGCTCGGGGCGCGAGGGCGGCAACTTCCTGCTGGGGCAGTACGGCGTCGTCGGCGGCAAGACCGGGTACACGGACGCGGCCGGCGGCAACTTCGTGTTCGCGGCGCGCAAGAGCGTCGGCGGCGTGCGGACGCTGATCGTCGGCGCGGTGATGGGGCAGCGGTCGCCGAGCGCGGCGGGCGCCGTGAACGCGGCCGGACGGCTCGTCGTCGCGGCCGAGGGCGCGCTGACCGCGGTGGCGCTGGCGCCGAAGGGGGCGCGGGTCGCGCGGGTCGACGACGGCCTGGGCGGCACGACGCCGCTGCGGGCCGCGGCGCCGGTGACCGTGGTGGGCTGGTCCGGGCTGACCGTCGCGGTCGGCGTCACGGGCGACCCGCCCCGCTCGGGCGCGAGCGGGGAGCGGGTCGGCGCCGTGACGGCGGGGGCGGCCGCCGTCCCGCTGCTGCTCGGCGGGGCGCTGGACGAGCCGTCCTACCTGAGGCGCCTCATCAGGCTCGCCTAGGCGTAGAGGGCCGACAGGAAGCGGATCAGCAGGGCTTCGCGGGTCTCGGGCGGCAGCGCGTCCAGGATGGCGTTGACCACGGCCATCTCGGGTTCGCCGCCGTCCCCCAGGTCGACGCCGACGGAGGCGAGGAGCCCGGCGAAGCCGGCGTCGTCGAGGGTGTCGAGGTCGAGGCCGGCGAGGGCGTCGACGAGTTCGGCCGGGACGTCGGGCGGTCCGGCGGCGCGGGCGTCCCCGGCGGCGGCGGCGAGCGCGGCGAGGAGCGCGTCGACGTCGCTGACGCCGGTCAGCGTGAAGTGCAGGTTCGGCGGGATGCCCTGGTAGGAGAGCTGCGGCTGGAAGAACCAGCCGCGCCGCCTGGCCTCGTCGGCGATGACGAACACGTCCAGCGCGGGGTCGGACGACGCGACGGCGACGAGCGGCGCGACCGGCTCGCCGACGACGCGCAGCCCGGGGATGGCGGCGACGCCGGCGATCAGGCGTTCCGCCGATTTCATCGCGTTCTCGGCGAGGTCGCGGTAGCCCTGCGCGCCGACGGCGTTGAGGGTCGCCCAGGCGGCGCCGAGCGGCCCGGCGCTCTTGCTGCTCTGGACGGTCGCGTTGATGACGGTGTAGCCGGGCCATTCCGCGGACGCGAAGTAGGCGTGCCGGCGGTGCGACTCGTCGGCGAACAGGACGACCGAGGCGCCCTTCGGCGAGTACCCGTACTTGTGCAGGTCGCAGGAGATCGACGTCACGCCGGGCACGGACAGGTCGAACGGCGGGACGTCCCGTCCGGCGTCCCGCAGCCAGGGCAGGACCCAGCCGCCGACGCACGCGTCCACGTGGCAGGGGACGCCGGCGGAGGCCGCGATGGAGGCGATCTCCGGAATCGGGTCCATGACCCCGTGCGGGTAGGACGGGGCCGAGGCGACGACGAGCGCGGTGCGCGACGTCAGCGCGGCCGCGGTCGCGGCGGGGTCGGCGCGGTAGGCGGCGTCCACCGGGACGTGCACGACCTCCAGGCCCAGGTAGTGCGCGGCCTTGTGGAACGCGGGATGCGCGGTGGCGGGCAGGACGATCTGGGGCCGTCCCTCGACCGGGCGGGCGTCCCGCGCGGCCTTCACCGCCAGCATGATCGACTCGGTGCCGCCGCTGGTGAACACGCCGGAGCCGCCGCCGAGCTTGGCCGCGACGAACCCGACGATCCGGCGTTCCAGCGCGACGATGCTGGGGAACGCGGTCGGGTCGAGGCAGTTGACCTCCAGCATCTCGTGGAAGGCGGTGGCGGCGAGGTCGTGCACGGCCTCGCGTCCGGTGTCGTAGACGTAGGCGGTGACCTGGCCGCCGCGCACGGGCAGGTCGGCGTTCCGGAGCCGGGCGAGTTCGGCGAGCAGGTCGGCGGCGGGACGGCCCGTTTCGGGGAGGTGCTCAGACGGCATGTTCCTGTGTTTCCTCGGGGCGACGGTGGACGGCGGCGAGCCGGCGGTACGCCAGCAGCAGGGGGACGCTGAGCAGCAGGAGCAGCGCCGGGACGAGGGTGAATCCGGCGGTCATCCCGGTCAGCGCGGAGCCGGGCTGGACGACCGGGGTGTCGAAGTCGGACGAGTCGAACGACGAGACGGCGAGGATGAGCGCGAAGATCCCCGGCCCGAGGGCCAGCGCGCCGGTCTCGGCGGCCGTCCACAGTCCGGTGAAGGCCCCGGACTGCGCGTGCCCCGTCCGTCCGGCGTCGGCGTGGACGGTCTCCGGCAGCAGCGACAGCGGCAGCAGCTGGACGGCGGCGTAGCAGACGCCGATCAGGCCGCTGAACGCCAGCACCCCCGCGGTGGAGGTGATCACCGGGAACAGCGCGGCGGCCGCCGCCGCGAACAGCACCAGCGCCACGGCGTAGCAGCCGACCAGCCCGTACCTGCGGGACAGCCGCCGCCACAGCGGCACCGCGAACGCGCTCGGCCCGACCATGCAGACGAACATCGCCGAGGTGAGGCCGTAGTCGTCCAGCCGGTACGTCGCGACGTAGGGGGCGCCCGCCAGCATGATCGCGACGGCGAGGGTGTGCGAGACGTAGGCGCCGAGCAGCATGAAGAACGGCCGGTTGCCGCGCGCGGTGCGCAGCGCGGCGGCCAGCCCGAGCGGGCGGGGCCCGGGACGGGAGGGGATCCACCGGTTCGCCAGCGTGCTCGCGACCATCGCGGCGCCCATGGCGAGCCCGATGACGACGCCCATCAGCGCGTATCCGGCGCGTCCGCCGCCGGCGGCGTCGGTGAGGGCGGGCGCGACGCCGCCCGCGACGAGGATGCCGAGCGTCAGGCAGACGACGCGCCACGCCATCGCGCGGCCCCGCTCGGACGGCTCGGCGGAGATCTCGGCGGGCAGCGCCACGTACGGCACCTGGAAGCAGGCGAACGCGGTCGCGGCCAGCAGGAACGCGGCCCCGGCCCACGCGGCGGCGATGCCCGGGGAGTCGGCCGGCACGGCGAACATCACGGCGAACAGGACCGGCAGCGTGACGGCGCCGGCGAGCAGCAGCCGGGTGCGGCGTCCGGTCCGGACGGCCTCCCGGTCGCTGGCGGCGCCGATGATCGGGTTGAGCAGGACGTCCCACGCCTTGGGCACGACGAGGACGGCCCCGGCGACCGCCGCGGAGACGCCGAGGACGTCGGTGAGGTAGTAGAGGAGCAGCAGCCCGGGGACGGCGGAGAACACGCCCGTGCCGACCGAGCCGATGCCGTAGCCGAGGAGCCGCCGCCGGGGCAGCGCGGTCGTCATCCCCGGGCCTGCCCGGTGACCCCGATCGCCAGCGCGATGGTGCGGCGCATGTGGCGGCGGAACCGCGCGACGCTCTCCTGGTTGGCCAGGCCCTGGCGGTGCCCCTCGGCGTCCAGGACGCCGCCGCACACGAACCCGTGCGTGGCCCAGACGACCGTCCAGATGACGTACTCGATGTCGATGCCGTCGTCCGGCACGGCCGCGCGGGCCGCGCCGGTGACGAGCTGCATCAGCGGCCTGACGTACTGCTCCTCTAGGTGGACGACGTCCGTGGCGTCCGACAGCCAGCGGTGCATCCACAGCGCCGGGATCTCCGGGTGGGCCAGGCAGAACTCGACGTAGGCGTCGACGAGGTCGAGGAGGCCCTCCGGACCGGAGTCGATCTCGGCGATCGACTCCTCCAGCGCCCCGCGTTCGACCTCGTGGGCGCGTTCCATCACGGCGAGGTACAGGTCGCGCTTGCCGCCGACGTGGTAGGCGACGGTGGCGATGTTGAGCCCGGCCGCCTCGGCGATCATGCGGGTGGACGTCCCGTCGTAGCCGAGTGCGGAGAACAGCCGGGTGGCGGCGTCCAGGATCCGCTCTCGACCAGAGTCGCTGCTGGTCATAGGCTCAAGCTACGCGCCGGTCCGGGCCTCCGTCAATCGATTGATTGAGTGGCCGTGCGCAGGTCGGTGAGCCAGACGGTCAGCACCATCTCCATCTCCAGCCGCACCTCCGGGTCGTACAGCCGCTCGCCGAACAGCTCCTCCAGCTGGTGCAGCCGGTACCGGACGGTCTGCGGGTGCACGTGCAGCCGGTTCGCGACCTCGGTGGCGTTGAACCCGTTCTGCAGGCAGGACAGCAGCGTCCGCATGAGCCGCTCGCGGTGCCGGGGCCGGACAGTCCGCAGCGGCGCGAGCCGCAGGTCGGCGACCGCCCGCACCAGCTCCTCGTCCTTGAACACGACGAGCGCCGGCATGTGGTCGGCGCAGCGGATCAGCCCGTCGGCGGGCAGGATGCCGCGGCGGGCGAGCGGCAGCGCCTCGCGGGCCCAGCGCAGCGACTTGGCGGCGTCCTCGGTGCGGACGGTCGGGCCGAGCGCGGCGACCCAGTCGTGCAGCGCCGACTCCAGCATCCGGCCGCGTCCCGGGCCCTCCGGGTCGGGGACGAGCAGGCAGGGCTCGCGGCGGTTGACGTCGGCGAGCACGTCCGGCGGCAGCGACGGGTGCGAGAACGGATGCCGGCCCCGCTCGTACAGGACGACCACCGCGACCGTGCGCGGGACGCGCCACTGCGCGAGCCGGGCGAGGTCGGCGACGGCCTGCGCGGCGGCGGGCGGCTCGGCGAGCAGCATGTCCAGCAGCCTCCGCCGGCGGTGCTCCAGTTCACCGGCCTCCTGCTCGCGGGCCTTGGTGTAGCCCTCGGTGGCGGCGCGGGCGATCTCGTCCAGGAACGCGAAGATCGCCTCGGCGACGCCGGCGAGGGTGCGGCGGGAGATGTTGTACTGCTCGGACTCGGCCGCGAGCCGCCGCCACGCGACGCGGGCGCCGAGCCGCAGCGACGTCTGCAGGATGTCGAGGCTGCGGCCCTCGCGGGCCTCGGCCCAGCCGATCTCCCGGTAGACGGCGGCGACCGGCTCCCACGAGCTCTCCGGGTCCATGATCAGGTCGACGAACTGGCGGAGCGCGCCCTCGACGGCGAGCCGGACGAGCCGCGCGTACTCCTCGTCCTCCGGGCGGGAGTACTCGGGGATGCCCGCGAGGATCTCCTCGATCATCTCCTCGGCGAGGGCGTCGAGGTGGGGCCGGAACATGCCGGAGAGCTCGCTCGGCATACCGGCCCAGGGCTTCAGCGGCGAGCGCTCCCCCAAGGACGTTGTCACCGTTCGCACCTCCCGCCTGGGAAGTTACAGACGCCCGGTCGGGCGGGCTGCACGACCGGCTACGCATTGCGGGCCGGTGCTTATAAGCGAACTGACAACTCAGGCCCGCCGGACACTCGGCTCGGTGAGGACCGGCCTTCGGGGTGCGGACGTTCACGAGGGCGCCGTCCAGGTATACGCGGTGGAACGGCGGCGGCCGGAGGGGCGCCTCGCCCGGTCCGCGGCGGCTGCCAGGCGAGGCGGGCCGCGCCCGCGCAGCGCAGGGAACCGCGGAGGCGGAAGTGGGCCGGATCAGGTGGGCGAGGCGGCGGAGAGCGCCCCGGCCAGCACCAGGCGGCCCGACGTCCGGACCATGGTGGCGACGTCCTCGACCGGCTGGCGCAGCGAGGCCAGGCTGATCAGCGCGGCGAGCAGGATGTGCCCGAGGACGAGTTCGACGTCCTCACGCTCGGGCACCGGGTCGCCGATCGCGGCGGAGAGCCGGTCGCGCAGGAACTGGAACAGGATGGTGCGGGCGTCGTCCACGCTGGAGTCGTCCGAGGTCACCGCCTGGATGATCGCGGACGTCAGGGTGGGCTCCTGCGCCGCCACGAAGACGATGCGCTCCAGCAGCGCGGTGAGCCGCTCGAGCTGCGTGCCGCCGACCGCGAGCGCGTCGATGTCGTCGGTGACGTGGTGCGCCCAGGCCGCCGCGACCTCGGTGAGGAGGTGGTCCTTGGTGGCGAAGTAGCGGTAGACGGTCGCGCGGGCGACCCCGGCGCGGTCTGCCACGTCGTGCATGGTGACGGCCGCGTAGCCGCCCTCAAGCGCGAGCTCCCTCGCCGAGTCGATCAGCCGTTCCCGGCGCGCCTGCTGATCCTTGCTCAGCGTCCGCGTCACGGTGAACCGCACATCGCCGCTCAAAGCGCCTCCTCGCTGTGGCCGCCCCCATTCTCCCGCACATTGTTCCGCGCGCGTGCACCCAGGCCCCGCGCGCGTCAGTCAAGGGCTCCCCGCCCCTCTTTACCATCCACGTCCGCCAGGCCACGATGGACCTACCGCTTGCTTGGGTGAGACATTAGTCTAGATTTGCATCTCCTTGCAGTCCCCCCGGAGCGACCCCCGAGGAGCGAGCCTTGGACATCGACCTTCTCGACGGCGAGATGTACGCCACCGACCCCTGGTCCGTCTACGCGCGGCTGCGCGCCGAGGCCCCCGTCTACCACGACGAGGAGAACGGCCTCTGGGGCGTCTCCCGGCACGCCGACGTGTTCGCCGTCGAGCGGAACCCCCGGGTCTGGACCAATTCCGGCGGGTACCGTCCGCAGCTTCCGGCCGACCCGTCCATGATCGGGCAGGACGACCCGGAGCACGCCCACCGGCGCCGCATGGTCTACCAGCGCTTCACGCCCCGGGGCGTCTCCCGCTACGCCGACCGGATCCGCGCGACCGCCGTCGACTGCATCACCGCGGCGCTGGAGGCGGGCACCGTCGACGCCGTCCCCGCGCTGGCCGCGCCGCTGCCCGCCCGCGTCATCGGCTGGCTCCTCGGCTTCCCCGAGGACGCGTGGCCGCAGCTCGTCCACTGGTCCGCGACAGCCGTCTTCGCGGGCGGCGGGCTGCGCTACATCACCGACGACGCGACGATCGCCGCCGGGGAGTACGCGCTCGCCGTCCTGGAGATGGCCGCGGACCGGCGCGCCTGCCCCACCGACGACCTCCTCTCCGTCTGGTCGAACGCGGGCCCCGGCCAGCCCGCCTACGACGACGAGCACCTCGCCCACGAAGCCCTGCTCCTGCTCGTCGGCGGCGCCGAGACGACCCGCACCGTGATAGCGACCGCGCTGGACGCCCTGATCCGGAACCCGGGCGAATGGCGGAGACTGCGGGACGACCCGTCGCTCATCCCGGACGCCGTCGAGGAGTTCGTCCGCTGGACGACGCCGATCCTCAACATGTGCCGCGTCGCCGCGGCGGACGCCGAGATCGCCGGCGTGAAGATCCCGGCGGGCGACCAGATCCTCCTCATGTACGGCTCCGCCAACCGCGACGAGGCCGTCTTCGACGACCCGGACGTCTTCGACGTGACCCGCCGTCCCGGCGACCACATCGCGTTCGGCCTCGGCCCGCACTTCTGCCTGGGCGCGTCCCTGGCCCGGCTGGAACTCCAGATCTTCTTCGAGGAGTTCACCGCCCGCGTGGCGACCGCCGAATGGGCCGACGACGAGGGCCCGCGCATCCTCCGCAACGCCTTCGTCCGCGGCGTGACCGAGTTCCCGGTGACCCTGACGCCCCGCTGACGGCCGCGCGAGCCGCTATCCGAACTGGCCGGGCTGGTAGTCGCCCGCGGGCTGCCGCGTGATGACGTTCCCCCGGTTGTAGGCGTTGATCAGGGCGATGACGCATACGAGGGCGGCGAGCTGCTCCCCGTCGAAGTGCTTGGCGGCGTTCGCCCAGACCTCGTCCGGGACGCCGCCGGCCGCGTCGGCGATGCGGGTGCCCTGCTCTGCCAGTTCCAGGGCGGCGCGCTCGGCCTCGGTGAACACCGTCGCCTCCCGCCAGGTCGCGACCAGGTTGAGGCGGGTCGAGGTCTCCCCGGCGTGCGCGGCCTCCTTGGTGTGCATGTCGACGCAGAAGGCGCAGCCGTTGATCTGGCTGGCGCGGAGCCTCACCAGTTCCTGCGTCGCGAGCGGCAGCGTCGAGTCCGCGACCGCCTTGCCCGCCGCGGCGAGGTGCTTCATCACCTTCGCCATGACCTGGCTCTCGAAGAAGTCCATGCGCGCTTCCATCGTGCTCTCCTCACCGTTGTCGGCTGTTACACCACTTAGGACCGCGATGGAGCGGCGGGCTGTGACACCCCTGGCGTGTGAGCTGCGCCTCACGTCATTCCATGTCACACAGGGCCGACCGGTTCCGTCACGTGAAGACAGGCCCTGAACGGGAAGGTGAGTGACATGCGAGTGTTCGTGGCGGGCGGAACGGGCGTCCTCGGGCAGCGGCTGGTGCCGCTGCTGCTGGAACGCGGCCACCAGGTGACGGCCACGACGACGAGCGCCGCCAAGCTCGACCTGCTGGCCCGGTCGGGGGCCGAGGGCGTCGTGATGGACGGTCTCGACCCGGTGTCGGTCCGCACGGCGGTGGCGGCCGCCCGGCCGGACGTCATCGTGCACCAGATGACCGCGATCTCCGCGACGCACGCCGGCAAGGCCGACATGAAGCACATGGACCGCTGGTTCGCGGGCACCAACCGGCTGCGCACCGAGGGGACGGACCACCTGCTCGCCGCCGCCGAGGCGGCCCGCGTCCCCCATTTCGTCGCGCAGAGCTACGGCGCCTGGAACGGCGTCCGCGAGGGCGGCCGGGTGAAGACCGAAGAGGACCCGGTGGACCCGATGACCGGGACGCCGGCCGAGCCCGGCATGACGGCGATCCGCCACGTCGAGGACGCGGTCGGAAGGGCCGGCGGCGCGGTCCTGCGCTACGGCTGGTTCTACGGGCCGGGTGCGATGGACGACCTGGTCGAACCCGTGCGCAAACGGCAGTTCCCGGTCGTCGGGGGCGGCGCCGGATACTGCTCGTGGGTGCACCTGGACGACGCGGCGAGCGCCACCGCCCTCGCCGTCGAGCGGAAGGCCCGCGGCGTGTTCGACATCGTCGACGACGAACCGGCCCCGGCCGCCGAATGGCTCCCTTATCTGGCCGAGTGCGCGGGAGCAAAACGGCCGATGCGCGTCCCCGCCTGGCTCGCCCGGCCGCTGGCCGGCGACGTCGCGGTGCTGATGATGACCGAGGGACGCGGTTTCTCCAACGCCAAGGCCAAACGGGAACTCGGCTGGGAACCGCGCCACCCCTCCTGGCGCCAGGGCTTCAAGGAGGAATTGGCGGCAGGCCCTATTTAACGCCGTCGAGAAACGCCAGCACACGTTCCGTGAGCAGCGCGGCGGCCGAGGCATCGTAGGACGGCAGGCTCTTGTCGGCGAACAGGTGACACGCCCCCGGATAGAGGAAGAGTTCGGCGTCGTCGGTCACGTCGACGAGCGCGCGGGCGGCCTCCAGGTCGCCCTCCTCGACGAAGATCTCATCGGCGTCCATCGCGTGGACCTGGACGGGGACGCCCCGCGGCCACGACCCGCCGAACTCCGAGATCGGCACGCAGGAATGGAACAGCAGCGCGCCCACGGCCCCCGGCCGCGTCTGTGCCAGCATCTGCGCCGGGAGGACGCCGAGCGAGAATCCCGCGTAGACGATTTCCCGGGAGAGCCCTTCGGCGACGTCCTTCCCTCGCTCGATGATCGAGCCGAACCCGACCTCCTGCGCGTAGGCGACGCCGTCCGAGAGGCTCTCGAAGAGGCGTCCCTCGTACAGGTCCGGGACATGGACGGTGTGACCGGACTGCCGGAGCCCTTCGGCGAACGTCTCGACGCCGTCCGTCAGCCCGTGCCCGTGATGGAACAGCAGAACCTCGGCCATCCGATCCTCCCCGGCCGACCCGGACAGGGTGTCAGTGGGCGGCCGCCTGGAACGGTACCGATCTTCGTGGGGCAGTCGCCACCTGCGGGGGTCCGGCTTGAACGGCGGGTGAGGTTCAAGCCGGACCGGGGCGCCGGGGCCGGTTCAGGCGGAACGGCGGTTGTAGGCGGTGCGGGCGCCCAGCCAGGCGGCGTAGACGGCGGTGCCGACGAGAGCCGCCTTGCGGGTCTTGTCGACCGCCAGGGCCACGCCCAGCGCAAGCTCGGTGGCGCCGTTCCGCTTGATCCAGGTCTGAGTGTCCTGGGGGAACGCGAGTTGCGAGATCGGCTCGAACGCCTTGGGGGCCGCGAAATGCGCGGCTCCGGTGGCGGCGAGCGCTATGCCGACGGTGCGGAGAAGTGCCATGAGGGGATTTCCTTTCACACGGTGAACTCGTAGTCGTCGAGGTCGAACGTCCGGCTGCGGCGCTGGACGTAGAACCCCGACTGCGGGCGGACGTAAGGGGCGTCGCCGTGCCGGTCGAAGTAATAGGAATTGGACCGGGCACAGCTCGGCTGGGCGAGGATGGTGCCCTTCATGCGGTCGCGCATCCGGGCGGTGAAGTCGTCGTGCGGGCGGCGCCCGACCACGATGCGGGCCGCCCGGCGCCGGCGGGCCTCCGCGACGCAGCGGACGATGTGCGTGCTGCCCGCCTCGATGATCGAGAACCAGGACGCGCCGGTGACGGTGTACGGGCCGTTCATGAGCCAGAAATTGGGCGCGAGCGGCGAGGCGACGCCCTCGTAGGTCTGGTACCGGTGCTCGTCCCAGTGGGCCCCGAGTTCGACGCCGCCCAGGCCGACGACCGGGAACGCGGGCATCGCGCCGATCTCCAGGGTCTTGAAGCCCGTGGCCAGCACGAGGGTGTCGATCCGCCGCTCGCGTCCGTCCCGCGTCACGACGGCGTGCTCGGAGATGCGTTCGATCGGTTCGGTGACCAGGTCGACGTCCTCGCGCATGAACGTCGGGAAGTAGCGGTTGGAGAACGAGGGCCGCTTGCAGCCGAAGCCGTAGCGCGGCGTCAGGGCGCGGCGGAGGCGGCGGTCGGGCACCTGGCGGCGCAGATGGGCGCGGCAGAGCAACTCGGTCGCCCGCACCAGGAACGGCGCCTTGCGGTAATGCACGATGCCCAGCACCATGATCACCTCGGACGCGACCGTGGTGATCAGCCGGGCGAGCGTCTGGACGGGCGGCGCCGCCCGGAACAGCGCCCGCACGGCGCGCGGGACGGCGAAGTCGACCTTCGGGAACACCCAGATCGGCGTGCGCTGGTAGACGTCCAGGTGCGCGGCGACGGGCGCGATCTCGGGGATGACCTGAAGGCCGGACGCGCCGGTGCCGATCACCGCGACCCGCTCGCCGCGCAGGTCGTGGCCGTGGTCCCAGCGGGCGGTGTGGACCACCTTCCCGGCGAACGTCTCGATGCCGGGGATGTCCGGGTTCTTGGGCTGGTCCAGCGGCCCGACGGCGGCGATCAGGAAGCGCGCGGTGAGCTCGCCGCGGTCGGTGCGGACGTGCCAGACGTCGGCGTCCTCGTCGAAGACCGCCCGTTCGACCTTGGTGCCGAGCCGCAGGTGCGGCCGCAGCCGGTACTTGTCGGCGCAGTGCTCGGCGTAGGCGCGGACCTCGGCGCCGGGCGCGAACGACCGCGTCCAGGACGGGTTGGGCTCGAACGAGTAGCAGTACGTGGTGGACGGGATGTCGACCGCGACGCCCGGGTAGGTGTTGTGCCGCCACACGCCGCCGACGCCGGGCGCCGCGTCCAGGACGACGAAGTCGCGCACGCCCTCGCGCCGCAGCCGGATGCCGACGCAGAGCCCGGAGAATCCGGCTCCGACGACGACCACCTCATGGTCGGGCTTCACCCGCGGCTCCTCCCCGATTCGAGATACCGAAGGTATTTAGGAGTTGGACAAGGTGTCAATACATCCCGGCGGGCCGGGCGGCGACGTGCAGATACCGGCGGTATCCAGATACCGCCGTCCCCTACCATGGCGGGATGGCACGACTGACCAGGGCGGAGAGCCAGGCGCGCACCCGCGGACTGCTGATCGCCACCGCGCGCCGGCTGTTCCTGCGTGACGGGTATCACGCCACCTCGCTGGAGAAGGTCGCCGAGGCCGCGTCCTTCTCCAAGGGCGCCGTCTACTCCAACTTCGGCACCAAGGACGAGCTGTGCCGGACGGTCATCGAGGCCGTCCGCGCCGAGCAGGTGCAGGCCATCATGGACGCCTTCCTCGGCGAGGGCTCCGACGAGGACCGCCTCGCCGTCTTCGAGTCCTGGGCCGACCGCACGATCGGCGACCCCGGCTGGACGCTGCTGGAGGCCGAGTTCGCGATCCACGCCACCCGCCGCGACCCCGCGCTCCGCGCCGAGGTCGCCTCGGGGGGCCGCGGCTGGGCCGGAGCCCTCCGCCTCCTCCTGGAGGAAGAGGCCCGCCGCCGCGACCGCCCGCTGCCCCTCCCCGCCGCCGAACTGGCCGACGCCCTCCTCAGCCTCGGCATCGGCCTCGGCCTGCGCCGCGCGGTCGACCCGTCCCTCTCCCCCAACGCCCTCACCAACATGATCCGCCTGCTCCTCGCCCACCCCGCCTGAGCGCCTTCCTCCGCGCACCGGGGAGTGTTCGTCAGCGGAGGAGGCGGTTCACCAACTGCTCGATGAGGTCGTCGGTCGAGTGGGACCCCAGGATGGCGGGGGCGGTGAGGTCGTCCACGATCAGCCCGGACATGGCGAAGTAGAGCAGGGCGACGCCGGTGCGGTCGCCGGGCAGTCCGGCGTTCACGTGGTAGTCGACGATTTCCCGGTTCTCCTCGGTGAGGAAGCTGCTGAGCTCGGCGTGCAGGTCGGCGCGGCGGGTGGCCTCCAGGCGCAGTTCCAGCATGGCGAGGTTGCCGGCGCGGTCGTCGCGCATCCGGGTCAGCAGCTGGCGCATGAGTTCGGCGACCAGCTCGTGCGACGGCGCCTGCTTCAGGGTCTCGGCGAGCGCCTCGGGGTCGGGGGTGAGGCGCTCGCGGGTGCGGCGCATCACCTGGGCGAGCAGCTCGTCCCGGTTGGCGAAGTAGTTGGAGGCGGTGCCGGTCGGCACGCCCGCCTGCTTGTCGATCGCGCGCAGCGTCAGGCCGCGCGAGCCCTCGCCGGCCAGGACCTCGATGGCCGCGTCGAGGAGCGCGGTGCGCCGGGCCGGGTTCTGCCGCATGGGAAGCCTCCACGAAGAACGGTTGACACCACTGCAAGTGCAGTACTAAGTTCGAACCACTTCAGACAGAGTACTACGGTTGCAGTTACCGGGAGGCATTTCATGCGAAAGCTCGTGTACTACATCGCCACGACCCTCGACGGCTTCATCGCCGGCCCCGACGGCGCCGACCCCACGGGCCCGGACGGCTTCTGGCCCATCCCCGCCGACTACATCGAGCACCTCGTGGCCAACTACCCCGAGACCCTCCCCGGCCCGGCCCGCGCGGCACTGTCGGTCACCGCCGAGGGCACGTGCTTCGACACCGTCCTGGAAGGGCGCCGGTCCTACGAGATCGGCCTGAAGGCCGGGCTGACCGACGCGTACCCGCACCTGCGGCACCTGGTCTTCTCCCGGACTCTCGCCGAGAGCCCCGACCCCGCCGTCGAGGTCGTCTCCACCGATCCCGCCGAGAGGGTGCGGGAACTGAAGCACGAGGACGGCAAGGACATCTGGCTGGTCGGCGGCGGCGAACTCGCCGGCGCCCTCTACGGCGAGATCGACCGGCTCATCCTCAAGGTGGGCCCGCTGACCATCGGCACGGGGATCCCGCTCTTCTCCCGCACGGCCGCGTTCGACCCGCGCACCTGGGAACTGACCGACCACACCGTGCTCGGCAGCGGCGCCGCGTTCCTCACCTACGACCGACCCGCCGGCTCCGGCGACACCGGCGAGTGAGGTCGCCCGGGGCCGTCTCGCGGGGGGCGGACGGACCCGGTGCGAGCCGTGCGGTGTGAACAGCGTCATGCCCCGCTGATGTCCATCAGCGGGGCATGACCTGGGCTCTGGCGTTCGCCGCCGCATCATCGGCGGGATCAGCCGATCAGGGCGGTTCCTGCGGCCGCGGGAGCTCTCTTGTGCCGGACTACGGCTGGCTCTGCGGAGCGCCCTGCTCCTGCGGAGCACCCTGGTCCTGCGGAGCACCCTGGTCCTGGGGCACGCCCTGGTTCTGGGGCGCGGCCTGGTCCTGCGGAGCGGCCTGGTCCTGGGGCACGCCCTGATTCTGGGGCGCGGCCTGGTCCTGCGGAGCACCCTGCTCCTGGGGCGCGGCCTGCTCCTGCGGAGCACCCTCGTTCTGAGGCGCGGCCTGCTCCTGCGGCACGCCCTGGTCCTGCGGAGCACCCTGCTCCTGGGGCGCGGCCTGCTCCTGCGGAGCACCCTGGTCCTGCGGGGTGCCCTGGTTCTGGGGCGCGGCCTGCTCCTGCGGCACGCCCTGGTCCTGCGGAGCACCCTCGTTCTGAGGCGCGGCCTGCTCCTGCGGCACGCCCTGGTCCTGGGGCGCGGCCTGGTCCTGGGGCGCGGCCTGCTCCTGCGGAGCACCCTCGTTCTGAGGCGCGGCCTGGTCCTGGGGCGCGGCCTGCTCCTGCGGAGCGCCCTCGTCCTGCGTCGGGGCCGGGTCCTGGGGCGCGGCCTCGCTCTGCTCCGGCGCCTGCGGCTGGGCGGCCTCCTGCTGCCCGGGCCTGGCCGGCTGCTGCGCCTCCTCCTGCTCGGGCGCCTGCGGCTGGGCGGCCTCCTGCTGCTCGGCCTGCTCGGGCGCCTTGCCCTGCTCGGACGCCTCGGACTCGCCGGTCTCCTGCTCCGGGCCCTCGACCTCGATCGTCACGGGGCCGTTCTTCTTCCCGTGCACCTTCTGCTTGATGTCGCCGGTCGTGATGGGCTTGTTCCCGTTCTGCGGCGCGGCGCCGGGCGACTTCTCGACCTCGGCGTAGTTCTGGTCGCCGGGACCGGTCTCGATGATGTAGCGCGGCTTGATGTAGACGTGGACGACCTGCGGCGGCTTCGGGTCCGCCGAGGCCGCGGGAACGGCCAGCAGGCTTCCCCCGACAGCCGTGGCGACCACGACTGACGCGCGAGCTACGCGTTTCATTTCATTTCCCCCTTTTGGTGACTCCCGTTCGCACTGCGCGAACTTGTTGATCATAACAAGGCCGTTATCCGGACCCGAATACGGGCGGCCGTTACTTCCTCTCGATCGCGGCTCGCATAACCGGATTAGTGCCGGTTTGCAGATCGGCAGTAATGTCGGACTTCCAGGGCACCTGATCAGATGATCGGCCTGGGGGAAATCGCGGTAACCGGCGGAGTGTCCGGCAGGCTCCTCGTCGTCCGGCACGGCGCGGGCAGGACCCTCGCGTGGACCGGCGCGCTTCGCCGCCGCCGCTCCGCGGGGACGTGCGGAACGCGCCCTCCGGCCCGCCGCCGCGACTCCGGGGCCGCGGAGTGCCTTCGGCCGCGGCCGATCGGCGAGACCCGTCCAGTGTCCGGGTTTCCGCAGGTGGACGTCGGGGGCGCGCCTGGCCACGGCGCGATCGGGGGCTCGCAGGCAGCCGAGGAGGTCGACCGGCCGCGCGGGCGGGGCGCGGCCGGGGAGGCTGCCGAGGACGCTCTTCCAGACGCTGCGGAGACCTCCCCAGGGAATCCGCACCGTGTAGGCGGCGGCGACCTTGAATTCGGTGCCGAGGCTCCAGGACCTCCGGGTCACCGGCGACTCGGCATACTCCTGGGCTCCGCCGCCGCTCAGCGACACCGGCCTTGACCGGAAACGGGTACGGAAATTGCCGGTCTTGACGTCCATATAGGCCCGCACCATTCCATTCCGGGAAATCGTGAGGCCGAAGTCGGGCGGTCTGAGAAGGTACAGCCTGCCGCTCGTGGAGGCCCGCGCCTCGAAGGCGAGACCGGAGGTCGGACGTTCCGTGGCAGCCCCCACGGAAAACGAGCCGCCGACGCCGACTCCGCCTTCCAGTGTGAAGGCAAGACCGTCCCGTGTGAACGAAGTCGCCACGCCCCCGCCAAGGAGACGGTAAAGGCCCACCTTGAAGGCGAGGCCGTCACCGTCGACGGGTAATGAAATGGCGTGCCTTCGGCCGTGGCCGACGCCCTCGGAGTGGTGGCCGTGCACTGCGAGGCGTCCGCCGGAGAACGGAGCGCTCTCCGGCCGGGGCCCGGCGCCGCGCGGCGCCATCGAGGCGCAGAACGCGTCGGCGACGCAGCCGCAGGCGCGGCCGGGCCCCGTCCGCGCCGCCAGGACGATCGCCATCGCCGAAGCGGCCAGGACCACCGCGGACACCGTGATGATCCGGAGTTGCCCGCTCCGCCGCGCCTGCCCCATGATTCCTCAGCCCACACACCCGATTCGCCCGTTCAGAACATCAGCATCATAACGGCGTGTAGGCAAATGAACACATAAAGTCATCAACGCTGACTTTAAGCGCCATGGCGGCGCCCGCCGGGACATACCGGCGGGCACCGCCACGGACACCGGCCCCGCCGGGCCTCCCGGCGGAAGGAGGAAGGCCCGGCGGGGCGGGGCGAGCGGGTCAGGCGACGTCGAGTTCGCGGCGGCGTTCGGCCCACTGGAGGGAGTGGCGGATGGCGTCTTCGATGGTGTATTCGGGCTTCCAGGCCAGCAGGTCCCATGCCTTGGACGGGTTGACGAAGGCGCCCACGACGTCGCCGGGGCGGGCCGGGGCGTCCTCCGCGACGAAGGCGTCGCCGACGACCTCGCGGAAGGCGGCGACCAGTTCGCGGACGGTGGTGCCGTCGCCCGTGCCGAGGTTGATCACTTCGTGGCGGGCGTGGTCGCCGACCGGCGGGACGATCGAGTCGAAGCGGGCGGCGGCCTCGTAGAAGGCGCGGGCGATGTCCCAGACGTGGATGTAGTCGCGGATCGCGGTGCCGTCGCGGGTCTCCCAGTCCACGCCGGTGATCTTGAAGGGGGCGCCGAGGGTGTAGCACTCGATCATCTTGCCCAGGGCGTGCGTGGGCTTGCTGTTCTGCAGGCCGGTGCGCAGCCGCGGGTCGGCGCCGATCGGGTTGAGGTAGCGCAGCGAGATGACGCGGAGGTCGTAGGCCGCGCAGAAGTCCTGCAGCAGGAGCTCCGCCATCATCTTCGAGCGGGTGTACGGGTTCTGCGGTTCGAGGAACGACGTCTCCGAGACCGACAGGTCGGCTTCGGGACGGTACATCCCGGCGGTGGACGCGAAGATCATCCGGTGGCAGCCGTTGCGGACGAGATGACCGGCGAGGTCGAGGGTCTTCGACAGGTTGACCCGGTAGTAGCGCAGCGGGTCCGTCATCGAGTCGGGCACCACGATCAGCGCGGCGCAGTGGACGGTCGCGATGATGTCGCGGTGGTCGCGGAAGATCTCGTCGACCAGGTCGCCGTCCCCGATGTCGCCCTGGTAGAAGATCTTGCCGGCGGCGAACTCGGACCTGCCCGTGACCAGGCTGTCGAGCACGACGGGCGTCACGCCCCGCTCGGCGAAGGCGGAGGCGATCGTGCTGCCGATGAATCCGGCTCCCCCAGTGATCAGCACTTTCATTGGCATCCCCTGCCGGCCAGTGCGTCCCCTTGAATGACACGCACAGGATCCGCAGCCGGTCGCGGACGGTCAATGTGCGGCACGGAAAGTGACCGAGTTAGGACGCGGGTGAACCGGCGGGCCCCGCGTCGCGTCCGCGCCCGTGTCTCCCCCGGCGGCGGCGGCGCCCGCGGCGGGCGGACGTCCGGAACGGAGTACAGCGTTTGCGGGATCTGCCGGGGGCGCGCAGCCGTCATCGTCGGTGGATGGAACCGATCCGCGTCCTCATCGTGGACGATCACGCGCTGTTCGCCGAGGCCCTCGCGGCCCGGCTGGGACGCGAACCCGACCTGGTGATCCTGCCGATCGCCTCCGACGTGCGGCACGCGCTCGCGCTGACCGCCACCGAGCGCCCCCGGGTGCTCGTCCTCGACATGACGCTGGGCCGGGAGAACGGGCTGGACGTGCTGGACCGGGTCCGCGCGGACCATCCGGAGGTCCGCGTCGTCGTGCTGACCGCGATGAGCGACCTGGACGCGCTGGTGCGGGCCGTCCGGCGGGGCGCGGTGGGCTGGCTGGAGAAGACCGAGAACGCCGAGCTGGTCGCGCGGGTGATCCGCTCGGCGGCGCGGCGGGGCGGGTGGATCCCGCCGGACGTGCTGGGCGAGGTGCTGCGCAGGCTGACGCGGGACGGCGGGGAGCCGGGCGGCGCGCTGCCGGCCGAGCTGACGCCGCGGGAGCGCGAGGTCCTGCAGTGCATGGTGGACGGGCTCGGACGCGCGGAGATCGCCGAGCGGCTGGGATTGTCGGCGAACACCGTCCGCACGCACACGCAGAACCTGCTGGCGAAGCTCGGGCTGCACTCGGCGCTGGAGGCGATCACGCTCGCGATGCGGGCCGGGATGCGGCCGAGCACCGATCGCTGACCCCCCTGCAAACGGCGTAGTCCGGGGTCGTCTTTTGGGTGATTGCTCCGATGAAGCCCCTTCTTACGCTCGCCGTGACGAAGCCGGAGGGAAGATCGTGGAGATCGACGAGGTCGCGGCGCGGGTGGTGCGCAGCTACTGGGCGCTGCTGCTGGTCATGACGGTGGTCCCGCTGGTGCTGGTGGGCCTGGTGATGAGCGGGCAGGAGCCGCCCGCGGTCGCGAAGTCGCGGCTGCAGGCGAGCAGCCGGGCCACCGACGCGGCGCCCGGGGACGCCGGCGTGTCCATCGTGGTCAGCCAGGTGAAGGCGTTCGCGACCAGCGAGAACCTGCTGTCCGGGGTGCTGCGGCGGCAGCGGGTGGAGCGCTCGACGGTGAAGGTCGCGAAGGCGATCGAGGTGACCGGGCTCGGCACGTCCACGATCGTCGAGCTGGCGGTGAAGGACGCCGACCCGGAGGTGGCGCGGCGGCTGGCGGACGCGATCGGCGCCGCGGTCGTGCACGAGATCAACGCGTCCAACCAGGGTTCGATCAAGCAGCAGATGGACGAGATCGACGATCGCGTCCGGGACCTGGAGAAGAAGCTCGGGCCGCTGTCGCGGCGGGCGGGCGCGCAGCCGAACCCCGACATCGGCGCGGCGAACGAGCGGGAGCGGGTGCAGGCGGAGCTGACCGACCTGCGGTCGAACCGCTCGGACCTGCAGACGCAGCTGTCGACGGCCGGGACGGCGTCGGTGGTGCAGCCGGCGGTGCCGGCGCCGCGCACGAACCCGGTGGTCATGATGGCGTCGATCGCGGGCCTGGTCGGGCTGATCGGCGGGATCCTGATCGCGGTGGTGACGGAGACGGTGCGTCCCACGATCCCGGGGCAGCGCCGGGTCGCGCGCAGGCTCGGGGTGCCGCTGCTCGGCTGGGCCGACCAGGGTCCGGGCCGGCTCATCGACCTCGGCCGGCGGATCCGGCTGGCCGCGAAGAAGGAGGGCGTCGGGCGGGTCGCGCTGGTCGGCGCGCCCGGCCCGCTGCCGGCGGACCTGGTGTCGTCGGTCGCGTCCGCGGTGTACGGGGACGACACGAAGGTCGTCACGGCCCGGCCCGGACGGGACGAGCCCGGCGACGGCGGAACCGACGCCGGGACCGGCGGCGGAGCCGAGGGCGAGGGCGATGCCGGCCCGTCGCTCAACAGCAGCGGGCCGGGCGGCAGGACGAGCACGTCGGTCGTCCGCGCCGGCGGCGCCGCCGTCATGACGAAGAAGTCCGGGGTGTCCCCCTCGGAGGTCACCCAGCCGGTTCCGGTGCGCCGGCTCTGTCATGTGCACGCGTTCGAGGACGTCGATCCGGGTTCGGACGAGGTGGTCGGCGTGGTCGTGGTGGTCGGGCCGGTGACGCGGGTGGCGGGGCTGGAGACGGTCCGCGATCTGGTCGCCGCGTCCGGCTGGCCGCTGCTCGGCGTCGTCGCCACGTCCCGCAAGGTCTCCGCGTCCCGGAAGAACGCGTCCTCAAGGAGCAGGGGGTAGCCAGATGAGTTCGTCCGTTCCGTTCACGATTCCATCGCTGTCGGGTGAAGTGTCCGACGCGGTGGTCAAGGTGCTCGACTCGGGCTGGATCACGACGGGGCCGCAGACGGCCGCGTTCGAGCAGGAGTTCGCCGACTACCTGGGCGCCGCGCACGTCGTCGCGGTGGCCTCGTGCACGACCGCGCTGGAACTGTGCCTGCGCGCGCTCGACCTGCCGCCCGGCTCGGCGGTGCTGACGCCGAGCCTGACGTTCTGCGGCGCGATCAACGCGATCCTGCACGCGGGGCACCGGCCGGTGCTGGTGGACATCGACGAGGACACCCTCGTCCCCAGCCCGGCGACGGTCCGCGCGGCGGCCGACCGCGGCGACCCCGCGGCGATGATCGTGCAGAACCAGGGCGGGTACCCGGTGGACGTGGCGGCGCTCGCCGAGGCCGCGGGCCTCGACCGGACGCGGATCGTCGAGGACGCCGCGCACGGCCCCGGCGCGGCGCGCGACGGCCGCGACGTCGGCTCCGAGTCGTTCGCGGCGTGCTTCTCCTTCTACGCGACGAAGAACATGCCGATCGGCGAGGGCGGCGCGGTGGCGTCCAGCGACCAGGAGTTCGCCGACCGCGTCCGCGCGATGCGGATGCACGGGATGAGCAAGGACTCCTGGAAGCGGTACCTGCCCGGCGGCAGCTGGCGGTACGACGTGAAGACGGTCGGGCTGAAGGCCAACATGACCGACGTGCAGGCGGCGATCGGGCGGGCGCAGCTCGCGGCGCTGCCGGGCTGGCAGGAGCGGCGCGCCGAGATCGTCGCCCGCTACGACGCGGCGCTGGCGGGCCTGCCCGGTCTCGTCCTCCCGCAGCGGAACCTGGCCGGGATCCGGCACGCCTGGCACCTCTACCAGGTCCGCGTCCAGGACCGGGACGCCGTCAGCGCCGCCCTGGAGGCGGCGGGCGTCGCGACGTCCGTGCACTTCATCCCGGCGAACCAGATGACCGCCTACCAGGAGATCCTGGGCGCCGCGGAGTGCGCGCGGGTGCCGGTGACCGACCGGGTGGGCGAGGAACTGCTGTCGCTTCCGCTGTATCCGGGGCTGACGGACGACGGCCTCGAACGCGTCGTGTCCGCGCTCACCGAGGCACTGCGGACCCGGGGCTGACCGTGCGGAGGTTCCTGCCGCGCCGCACGATCGGGACCACCGCGCCGGTCCCGGTCAGCCCGCTCGCCCTGCTGATGGGGCGGGACGAGGTGGTCATGGCGCGGCATCGCGGGCGGCGGCTCGTCCGCGGCCGGCGGGTGCTGGTCACCGGGGCGTGCGGGACGGTCGGCCGGGCGCTCTGCCACCAGGTCCGGCGGCTCGAACCGGCCGCGCTGGCCCTGCTCGACCGGGACGGCGACGGCCTGGCGGGCCTCGCCCGCGAGCTGGACCGGCACGACCTGGACGGCGTCACGCTCGCCGAGGCCGACGTCCGGGACGCGCGGCGGGTCGACCGGATCATCGAGGAGGCGCGTCCCGACCTGCTGTTCCACACGGCCGGCCGGAACGAGCTGGCGGAGGTCGAGCGGGACCCGTGCCGGGGCGTCGCGCACAACGTCCTCGGCACCCGGCACCTGATCGACGCGGCGCTGCGGCACGGGGTGGAGCGGCTCGTGTTCGTCTCGTCCGACAAGGCCGCCGACCCGACGTCGGTGTTCGGCGCGACGATGCGGCTCGGGGAGCTGCTGCTGCGGACGGCGACGCCCGGCCCGACGTGCTTCGCCGCCGTCCGGGTCGGCAACGTGATCGGCGAGGCGGGCCCGCTGCTGAGCCTGCTCGCGCACCGGATCTCCTCCGGCGAGGTCGTCATCATCACCCATCCCGAGGTGGCCCGCCACTTCATGACGGTGGAGGAGGCGGCGGGCCTGCTGATCGAGGCGGCGGCGATGGCGGAGGAGGCGGAGACGTTCGTCCTCGACATGGGCCGTCCCGTCCCGGTCGTCGACCTCGTGCACCGGTACGCCGAGCAGCTGCGGCTGCCGGAGGTGACGATCCGGTTCAGCGGGCTCGGGTCCGGCGAGAAGCTCGCGGAGAAGGCGTTCGCCGACTCCGAGCGGCGGATCCGCACCGCGCACCCGAAGATCTGGGCGACCCGCCCCGCCGCGCCGCCCGCCGGGCTTCCGCAGCTGCTGGACGAGCTGGAGGCGGCGGCCGGGGCCCGCGACGACGGCGCGGTCCGGCTGCTGCTGCGCCGGCTTCTCCCCGAATACCACCCGGTCCGGCGGCCGGAGCCCGCCGAGGCGCCGCCGCCCGGACCGTCCTGCCTCTGCGGCGCGGGGTGCAGCCCCGACCCGCCCGGCCTGTGAGGTTGGCATGACCAGCACGAGGAAGCTCAGAGTCGCCACGGTGATCACCCGCTTCAACGGCGGGGCCGGCCAGGTCGCGCTGAACGGCGCGCTGGCCCTCCCGGACGGCGGCTACGAGCGCGCGATCGTCACCGGCGGCGTCGGCATGGACAGCACGGCGGCGTCCACCGGGAACAGCGTCCTCTACGGGGACGACGCCGTCGCCAACGCCGCCGCCGGTGACCTCACTCCCGCCGCCCACGCGGCCGGGATGGAGATCGTCCAGGTGGGGCCGCTGGTGCCGCAGATCTCGCCGCGCGACGACATGGCCGCGCTGCGCACGCTGACCCGGGTGCTGGCGGACGGGCGGTACGACGTCGTCCACACGCACAGCGCGAAGGGCGGCGTGATCGGGCGGGTCGCGGCGGCCCGCGCGGGCGTCCCCCGCATCGTGCACACCTGGCACGGGTTCCCGTTCAACGAGTTCCAGTCGTGGCCGCGGCGGCGCGTGTATATAGGTCTCGAGCGGATCGCGGCCAAGCGCACCGACGCGTTCCTGGCGATCGGGTCGGAGACGGTCACGACGGCGCTGCGGCTCGGGCTGACGACGCCGGAGCGGGTGCGGCTGTCGTGGCCGGCCGTGGACGTGGACGCGTACGCGGCCGCGCCCGGCTCCCGCGCGCAGGCCCGCCGCCGCCTCGACCTGCCGCTCGGCGTGAAGGTCGTCGGGTCGGTCGGGCGGCTGACGTTCCAGAAGGGCCCGGAGGTCTTCGCCCGCGCGATCGCGCGGCTGCCGGACGACGTGTTCGGGCTGTGGGTCGGCGGCGGCCCGATGGCGGACGAGCTGGAGCGGCTCACCGCGAAGCTCGGCGTCGAGGAGCGGATGCGCTGGCTCGGGCACCGGGGCGACGTCGCCGACGTGCTGCCCGCGTTCGACGTGATGGCGATGGCGAGCCGGTGGGAGGGGCTGCCCTGCGTCCTGGTCGAGGCGATCGGCGCGGGGGTCCCGCTGGTCGCGACGGCCGTCCCGTCCAACCAGGACCTCGTGCTCGCCGGAGAGACCGGCATGCTCGTCCGGCCGGAGGACCCGGAAGGGCTCGCGGCCGCCGTGTCGGCACTGCTGGACGACCCCGCCGCCGCCGCGCGGATGGCCGGGCGCGCCCGCGCCCGGGTCGGCGACTGGTTCTCGCCGGCGCACCTCGGGACCGTCCTCGACGAGACCTACCGAGGGAGCTCCACACGCCCATGACCGCGACGATCGAGGCCCCGCACGCGGGCGGGCCGCCCGCGCCGGCGCCCCTGAAGCGGGGCGCCCGGCTGCCGTCCGTGGTGATCGTCGCGGGCATCGCCTCGCTGCCGCTGCTGATGCCGGCCGGGCTGCCGCCGGGGCCGGGCAACACCGGCCTGCCCGACCTCGCGCTCGTCGGCGTCACCGCGACGATGCTGCTGTGGGCGGGCACGCGCGGGCTGCCGGTCCGGTGGCCGTTCCTCATCCCGACCCTGCTGACGATCATCGCGGGCGGCATCGCGGCCATCGTCAACGACGCGGGCGCGCTCACCATCGTGAAGGACCTGTTCGTGCTGCTGTGGGCGGTGAGCATCGCCAACTTCGGGCGCGACCCGGCCCTGCTGAGGCTCACGCTCCGCGCCTTCGTCCTGATCGGGACGTGCTACGCCGCCGTCATGATCGTCGGCTTCGTGCTGGGCGTCGACGCGCTGTCCGGCAAGCAGATCGACGGCGAACGCGCGATGTTCACGTTCGGCGACGCCAACTACGCGTCCAACTGGTTCATCTGCGTCTTCTTCATCGCGCGCGCGAGCCGCTTCCCCGGGACCGCCTGGAAACGCTGGGCGGTCTGCGGGGTGCTGCTCGCCGCCGAGGTCCTGACCGGCTCGAACGGCGGACTGCTCGCGCTCTGCGTCGCGGTCCTGCTCGGCTGCCTGTTCCGGCTGTTCCGCGAGGGCAAGGCGCACCACGCCGTCGCGGTCGGCGCGCTCGCGGTGTTCGTCGGCGGGGGCGGCGTCGCGCTCGTCTCGGCGGTGAACGTCCAGCCGTTCCTGGACCAGGCGAGCCAGGCGTCCCCGATCCTGCGCGACTCCATCGGGCGGACGACCGGGGAGAGCACCAACTCGCGCGGCACCGTCCTCGCCACCACCCTCCAGATGATCGACGACCAGACGCACCCGTGGGGCATCGGGCCCGGCCAGACCGAGAAGCAGATGCTGGTGCGGCAGGAGACGTACGTGCGGGAGGCGCACAACGACTATGTCGCGTCCGTCCTGGAACGCGGCTTCCTCGGCGGCGTCGCGCTCATCACCCTGGTGTTCGTCCTGCTGCTGGACTGCGTCCGCATCGCCCGCCGGGGCGCGCTGACCGGCGAATACGCGCGGCTCGTCCCCCGCCCCGAACTGTTCGGCGCGCTCGTCTCCGTCTTCCTCGTCTCCGGCCTCTTCTACGAGACCCTCCACTACCGCCACGGCTGGGCGTTCTTCGGGCTCATCGCCGCCCTCGACCTGTTCGGAAGGAGGCGGGCGGCATGACCGACACGCAGTCTCCGGCCGTCGTCGCGCCCGCCGGGGAGTCCCGGCTCCGGCGGCGGCTGCTCGCGCTCGTCGCCGGGAACATGGCGGGACGGATCGGGGCGCTCGGATCGCTCGGCATCGCGACGATCCTCGTCGCGCGGATCGGCGGGCCCAAGCTCGTCGGCGCGTTCACGCTCGTCCGCATCCTGCCGGGGCTGCTGTGCCAGCTGTCCAACGCCGGCCTCCCGGGCGCGGCGCCGTTCTTCCTTGCGCGGTCCGACTACGACCAGAGCCGGGTGCGGCCCACGCTCGCGTGGCTGACCGTGATCGGCGCGACGCTCGCCGGGATCGGCTGGCTGGCCCTCAGCCCCCTCATCTACCTGGTGTTCTTCAAGTCGTTCGGGCTCTGGGTCACGGTCGCCGCCGCCGCGCCGTCGTTCACGCAGGGCTTCGTGTCGGTCGGCAAGGGCCTCCTCCAGGGCACCGACGACCAGTCCGGCGCAAGCCTTGCCATCGCCGTCGAGGAGTTCGTGTTCCTGCCCATCTACCTGGTCATCCTCACCGGCTGGTACGGGCCCGGCGCGCTCATCACCGGGCTCGTGCTCGCCGACCTCGCCGCCGCCGCGTGGATCGCCCGGCGGCTCGCGCGGCGCGGGTTCTTCGCCGGCTGGGGGCGCCCCGACCGGCGGCTCGGCCGCACCATCGCCGGGTACGGGTTCCGCGGCTACCTCGGGCAGCTCATCGACCTGCTGCAACTGCGGTTCGACATGGCGCTGCTCGGCGCGCTCGCCGGGCCGAAGGTGCTCGGCGTGTACACGGTCGCCAGCAAGTTCGCCGAGCTGGTGCAGCTGCCGGGCCTCGCGGTCAACTACGTCCTGTACCCCGACTTCGCCAAGGAGGACCGGGAGACGGCGACCAGGCGGACGTCCCGCCTGATCCTGCCCGCGCTGGCGGTGTCGGTGCTGGCCGCGCTGCCGCTCGCGCTCCTCGCCGGGACCGCGCTGCCGTGGATCTTCGGGGACGTGTTCGACGACGCGGTCGTGCCCACCTACATCCGGCTCGGCGGCGTCGTCACGTTCGGCGTGACCGGGCTCGTCATGGCCTACCTGTACGGGGTCGGGCGGCCCGGCGCCGCGTCCACCGGGCAGGGCATCGGGCTCGTGGTCGTCGTGCTCCTCGGCGCCGTCCTGATCCCGGCGCACGGAGCGGTCGGCGCGGCCGTCGCCACGTCCGTCTCCTTCGTCGCCACCACGGCGGCGCTGCTGGTCTGGTTCCAGCGCGTGAAGAACTCCGCACCCGGGCCCGCCGCGCCCGAACCCCCCGCACCCGAGTCGAAGGGGTGACCATGTCCGAGCTCGCCAACCGTCCCGTGGACCCGTCCGACGGCGTCGCCCCGTCCAGGCCGCGCCGCGTGCTGGACGTCGTGGGCGCGGTCTCCGGGCTGCTGCTCCTCAGCGTCCCGCTGCTGCTCCTCTACGCGCTGGTGCGGCTGTCCAGCCCCGGTCCCGGCGTGTTCCGGCAGACGCGGGTCGGGCAGGGCGGGCGGCCGTTCACCATGTACAAGTTCCGGACGATGCGGCAGGGCGTCGGCGGCCTCACCGTCACCGCCAACTGCGACCCGCGGCTCACCAGGGTCGGCAAGCTGCTCCGGCAGTGGTCGCTGGACGAGCTGCCGCAGCTCGTCAACGTGCTGCGCGGCCAGATGACGCTCGTGGGGCCGCGTCCGGAGACCTACGACCTCGCCGAGCACTACGACGCCGGCTGCCGCTGGGTCTTCGACCACCGGCCCGGCCTGACCGGCGTGTCCGAGGTGCGGTTCCGCGACTTCGACGTCCTCGGGCCCGGCGAGGAGGTCGACCTCGTCAACTACATCGAGCGGATCGTCCCGGCCCGCGTCGCCGTCGACGCGGTCTACCTGCGCGACCCGTCGATGCGCGCCACGTTCGGCGCGCTGTGGGACACGGTGAAGCACATCCTCGGCATCCCCGTCCCGCCGCTGCGGCTGGACACGCCCGCAGCCGACAAGCCCGTCCGCCCCGCGGAGGAGCCCGGCTCCGCCGCCTGACCCCGGGAGCGCACATGGACATCCGGGACACCCGCGTCAAGTTCTCGGCCGTCGCCGCCGCGGTCGTGCTGGTGGCCGGATTCCTCTTCTACGTGCAGCACCGGACGTCCGGGCACGAGCCCTACCGGGGGCCGCTCGCCGCACCGGGCACGCCGGCCGCCGAACCCCACCGGACACGGCGGATCGCGCTGAACACCCAGCCCGCCGACTACCCGCGCCTCCGGGAACTCGGCTACGACCTCGTGGACGTCAAGGCGGACGCGTCGCTCATCGCCGGCGTCCCCGCCGGGATGCAGGCGCTGCTGTGGGTCGGCAACTTCACCTGCGACGACTTCGAACTCGACTGGGACGCGTTCAAGCGGGCCGTCCAGCGGTTCGGACGCGACCCCCGGGTCTACGGCTGGTACCTGTCGGACGAGCCGAACACCGGCGACTGCCCCGAGGTCGCGGGCGAGATCCGCCGCCGCGCCGCCTACGTCAGGGCCAACGCGCCCGGCCAGGTCTCGTTCATCTCGCTGACCGACTGGCCGATGAGGCCGCTCACTCCGGAACGCGTCGGCGTCGACCTGGTCGGCCTCGACCCGTACCCGTGCAAGGGCTCGCCGGAGACCCGCGAGCACTGCGACATCGGAGCGATCGACCGGATGGTCCGGATGGCGGACTCCGCCGGCATTCCGCGCGCCAAGGTCGCGCCCGTCCTGCAGACGTTCGGCCAGAGCTGCGCGAAGGGCGACCGGCAGTACTGGCTGCCGACGCAGGCCCAGTTCCGCAGGATCCTCGCCCGCTGGGACCGGGTGGCGCCCCGCCCGCCCCTGGAGATCTCCTACTCCTGGGGCCGCCAGGACGAGTGGGCGTGCCCCACTCTCGCCGACGCGACCGGCGGCGGCCATCCCGACCTGCAGACCCTGATGCGGGCCCGGAACCGGGCGGGCTAACGGCCGCCCGGCTGATCGGCGACGGCCGGTTGCGGCGATCTCCCCGGCACCGGGAAGTCGAGCGATCCGATTTTCAGGACCGCGACTTCCATCAGTCCGACGAGCAGAACGAACGCGACGGCCAGCAGGCCGAGCTTCTTGCGGTCCAAGACCCGCACCCCTTCAAACCCCCAGAAACGCAGGTCAAACCTAACATAAGATGATCGATCACCCAGGCGGAACGTCCGCCGCGGCACCAGACGTGATCGTCCCGTTACGGCGGGCACGGAGACGGGCGGGCCGGGCGACGCGAGGTCGCCCGGCCCCTCCGCGGGTGCCGGTCACCCCACCTTGCGGCTGGTGAGGTTGGCGGCTCGGGCGTTGAGGCATTCGCCGGTGGCGAGGTCGAAGGCGAAGTTGTGCGCCAGGCAGTGGATCCGGCCGGCGCGGACGACCGCGCCGACGGAGAGGTCCTCGCCGGCGTGCGGGCAGTAGCGGGGGATGTCGTAGCGGTCGCCGTCGCAGGCGACGGTGATGCGCTCGCTCTCGTCCCGTCCGGTCTCGTAGGTCTCGACGGCCTGGAGGGCGGGCGCGTTGGCGTGCTTGAGCAGGCCGACCAGGTGGTCGTTGTAGACGTCGGGGTCGCGGTAGAGGCTGAGTCGGAAGGAGATGAGGAGGTCCTCCCAGGCCATCCGGCCGGTGAGGACGCCGTCCAGCCAGCGGCCGGCGGTGGTGATCCGGTAGTGCGGGCGGACGGCGGCGGACGCGGCCGACACCGTGAGGCCGTCCGGGGAGAAGTCGACGTCCCAGACGCCGCCGTTCGGCCCGGTGATCTCGAACCGGACGATCATCGAGATCCGCCGCAGGAAGTAGTCGCTGAGGCCGCCGAGGTAGGTGAAGTGGGCCGTGAAGCGGTCGAACAGGTCGGGCCCCGGCTCCGGGTACTCCGCCATGACGCCCGCGATGGCGGACGCGCGGTCGGCGGCGTACCGCTTGAGGTAGTCCGCGCGGTCGGCGTCGGCGAAGGAGAACTCCGCCGAGACCGGGTCGCGGGTGACCTCGCCGGTGTCGAGGTCGACGGCGTCGCCGGGCTTGAAGCAGTCCCAGCGCTGCCCCGGGAGGTGCTCGCGCAGCCACTCGGCGGCGACCTCCGGGTCGCAGAACGCGCCGTCCGCCTGGCCGAGCACCCAGTTGAGGTGGTCGACCTCGGCGTCCAGGAAGCACGGCGGCCCCGCGAACGGGACGGCCAGCTCCGGCCCGGTCTGCCGGACGAGGCGCTGCGTCGCGCGGAGCTTGGAGATCCGCTTGGCCATGGAGACCTCGGCCATCTCCGCGTCCGGGTACTCGTAGCAGATCGGGTGCCAGGACGCCCCGGACGTCTGCAGGGCCATCAGGTCGAGCCGGCCGCCCGCGAGGTGCTTGGCGCGGCGGGCCTGCGCGGCGGTGAGCCGGGCGTCGTTGCAATGCAGGATCCCGCGCCCGTCCGCGACGATGAGAAAGGCGGCGTCGTGGCACATCGGTGACAGTTCCGGAATCACCGTGATCCAGGAGCCGCGATTGTCCAGAGGGAATTTACTCCAGGGTTCGATCTCGATTACCTGGCGGTAGCCCGCGGCAGCCGTGATGCGTTCCCGGAAGGCGGGTCCGGGATAACACGGAATGAGGATCCGGGTCCGCGCGGGCAGGCGCTCGATGACCCACGGGTCGAAATGATCTAGATGTTCGTGCGACACGGCGACCCAGTCCGCGTCGAGCACCGGGGCGAGATCCAGATGATCGTTTCTCGGATACTGGTGCCAGGCTCCGAGAAAGGCCCCCGCGGGGGCGAGCCACGGGTCCGCGAGCAGGTGGAACGCCTGGGCGTCCACCGCCACCCCCGCATGCCCGAGAAATGTGACCGTCGGCATGAGGAGACTGTCCCGCCGGACGCCCGGCGGCACACCCGCCGGAATGCGCAATGCGGCTACGCCACCGGCATGAAAGAATTGTCATGGGCAGAACTGACAATCCTGACTGAGACGCTCCGACAAAGCGCGGAGTTTACCTCCGCGTTCTGCATGTCCACTTCTGGACAAACAGCGATCTGTTGCGGCCAATTGACTGGACATACGCCGCACGACCGGGCGACGGTCTATAGGGTGCTGGAATAGCAGACGGGGGTCTACATGAACAACGGGCGGGCTCGGTCCTCCCCTGCGGACGCCGTGGGCGTGGGAGCGCTCGCAGGCGTGCGGGACGGGGGCCGCGCCGTCGAGCGGGACCGGCCGGCGGCGTCCGGGCACGGCGAGCAGGTGCTGTGGCGGCGCCGGCTCCGCCACGACATCCGGCACGAACTCGGCACGATCATCATGCTGGCCTCGGCCGTCGTCGTCGCGGAGGACGTCGGCGACACCAGCCGGGCCCGCATCGACCAGCTGCTCGGCGAGACCAGGTGGCTCGACCACCTGCTGCGCCGGCTCGACGAGGACGACGGCGACGACCGCCCGCCGCCCGGCCCGGAGCGGCTCCGGGTGGACGACCTGACCGCCGAGGTCGTCACCGGCATGCGGCTCGCCACCCCGCACGAGGTGTGCTTCACCGGCTCCGAGGCGTGGGCCCACATGGACCCGGTCGCGCTGTGGCGCGCGGTCCGCAACGTCCTCGACAACGCGTGCCGCGTCGCGGCGGGGCGCGTCGACGTGCGGGTCGAGGCCGACCAGGGCTGGATCGCCATCCAGGTCGACGACGACGGCCCCGGCTTCGGCGCGGCGGCCCGGCCCGGCCCTCCTGGGCACGGTTCTGCGGGGCGCGGTGCTCCGGGGCACGGACAGGCCAGGCCCGGCCTCGCGTCGCTCGGGCTCGGCATCGTGCACGACCTCATCTCCGGCTACGGCGGCAGCCTGGAGATCCGCACCTGCGAGATGGGCGGGGCGCGCGTCCGCATGCTGCTGCCGGCGGCGCCGCCTCCGGTCGCCGGCCCCGTCGGAGACGTCCGCGCCGACGCGGGCGCCGACGACTGGCGGCCGCATCCATGAGAATGATCATCTGCGACGACCACGCGGTCTTCGCCGATTCCCTGTCGCTCGTGCTGGCGGACGCCGGGCACAGCGTCGTCGGGGTGGCCTACTCCCCGGCCGACGCGCTGCCCGTGCTGCGCGCCAGGCAGCCCGACGCCTGCCTGATCGACCTGCAGTTCCCGTCCTGCACCGCGCTCGACTGGATGCCGCGGCTGCGCGCCGCGGCCCCCCGGACGAAGTTCGTCGTGCTCACCGGCTTCCTGGAGCAGCCGATCCTGGACGCCGGCGTCGCGGCCGGCGTGCGCGGGTTCGCGCACAAGGGCCAGCAGGCCGGCGACATCCTCACCGTGCTGCGCCGCGTCGCGGACGGCGAGGTCGTCGTCGACCAGGCGGCGCTGCGCGGCGGCGCCCGCCCGCGCAGCCGCGCGCAGAAGGTCGCGCAGTTCCTCACGCCGCGCGAGCGCGAGGTGCTGACCCGGCTGACGCGCGGCGAGTCGACGCAGGCGCTGGCCAAGGCGATGGGCGTGACGCGCAGCACGGCGCGCAGCCACGTGCAGAGCGTGCTGTCCAAGCTGGGCGTGCACTCGCAGCGGGAGGCCGTGATCGAGGCGGCCCGGCACGGCCTGGTGAGCGTCGAGACCGGGGAGTGGCTGGCGGGCTGACCCCCGAAACCGCCGGGGACGCGGGGGATCGCCCGCCGCAAGGCGCTCGATCCGGGTGCGGGACGGCCGAATCCGGCCCTTCAGGGTTCGGCCGGGACGCGTTAGCGTCTGCCTCGGAGAGGAGGTCCCCATGCCGCGACGGCGAGGCGCGTCCCCCGTCTCCGACGCCGGGGCCCTCGGCCGCGCCGACGCCTACGCCCGCGGCGTCCCCCACGGCCGCCTCGAACGGCTCCGCTCGCGGACGCCCGTGGTGTGGCTGGACGGGACCGCGGCGGAACGTCCCGGCGCCTGGGCGGTGCTGCGCTACGCCGACGTCCACCACGCGCTCACGCATCCCGAGCTGTTCAGCCCGCAGGTGGACGGCCCCCTGCACGGCCCGCTGACCGGCCAGGCCGCGCCGCCGGACGCGCCCGAGGACGCGGACCTCATCGACATGGACCCTCCGGCGCGGGCCATGCTCGCCCGCATCCCGTCCGGGGAGCCGGTCGACTTCGTCGGCGAGGTCGCGCGCGACCTGCCGGAGACGGTGCGCAACACCCTCGCCGGCGGCCTGTACGCGCTGCTGCGCCATCCCGCCGAGTACGCCCGGCTGCGGGAGGGGCAGGCCGACGAGACGCTCGTCGACAGCGCCGTCGAGGAGATGCTGCGCTGGTGGACGCCGGTGCTCCAGGTCTGGCGGACCGTCCAGCGCGGGACGGACGTCGGCGGCGTGCCGCTGCTCGCGGGCGAGCAGTTGACGCTGTGGCTCGTCTCGGCGAACCACGACGGCGACGTCTTCCCGGACCCGGGGCGGTTCGACCCGGAACGGTTCCTCCGGCCCGGCCGGCCGCACCTGTGCTTCGGGTTCGGGTACCGCGCCTGCATGGGCGCGCGGCTGGCGCGGGTCCACCTGCGCGCCATGCTCGTCGCGCTGCTGGAACGCCCCGGGCTGCCGCGGCTGGCGGGCGAGCCGGTGCCGCTGCGGTCCAGCACCCGCCGCGGCTTCGCCCACCTGCCCGTCCGCTGGACCCCCTGCTGAGGCGGCGCCGGCGGTTTCGCCGGATACCTCCCGGGGAGTAGGGACGCGCACTCCCCGCGGCCGACGTGGCGCCCGGCCCCGATGACTTAACGTGCATGCATGAGCAGCTCACCGGCGCAGGTCCGGGCGCACTGGCCGCGGCCCGGGACGTGGCCGGTGTGGGTCGTCCCGGTCCTCGTCGCGTTCTTCCAGCTCGGCGGGTCGCTGGGCGCGCAGGGCGGGGGGCCGGGCGGCGAGGCGTCCGGCGGGCCGCCGTGGGAGCACGGCGGCGGCGGGCCCGAGCCGGGGCACACCGACCTCGACGCGCTCGGGTTCGCGCTGCTGCTCGGCGGGCCCGCACTGCTGCTGCTGCGGCGCCGGCATCCGGTGTTCACGGTGTGCGCCACCGCGGCGGTCACCGCGCTGTACTTCCTGCGCGCCTACACCTACGGGCCCGCGCCGCTCGCGCTGGCCGTCGCGATGATGGCCGCGATCGTCGCCGGGCACCGGCTGCTGACCTGGGCCGGGACGGGCATCGGGCTCGCGGCGTTCTTCGGCCTCACCGCGCTGATCGGCGTGCCGGCCGCCGAGCGGGGGCAGGACGGGCCGTTCCCCGTGGAGGAGCCGACGCTCGGCGGGTCGAGCTTCGTCGTCGGCTGGGCGCTGGTGGTGCTGGTCAGCGCGGAGCTGATCCGGATGCGGGCGCAGCGGGCCGCCGAGACCGCGCGGATCCGCGCCGAGGAGGAGCGCCGGCAGGCCAGCGAGGAGCGGCTGCGGATGGCGCGCGAGCTGCACGACGTGCTCGCCCACAACATCTCGATGATCAACGTCCAGGCCGGGGTCGCGCTGCACCTGATCGACCAGAACCCCGAGCAGGCGCGGACGGCGCTCGCCGCGATCAAGGACGCGAGCAAGGAGGCGCTCACCGAGATGCGCGGAGTGATCGGCGCGCTGCGGGCGCAGGGCGAGACCGCGCCGCGCGCCCCCACCGCCGGCCTCGACCGGCTGGACGACCTGCTCGACCGGGCGCGCTCCGCCGGGCTGGCGGTCGACGCCGAGATCACCGGGGACCGGCGGCCGCTGCACGCGGGCACCGACCTCGCCGCGTTCCGGATCGTCCAGGAGTCGCTGACGAACGTGACCCGCCATGCCGGGCCCGGGCCGGTGACGGCGCGGGTCCGGATCGCCTACGGTGAGCACGAGATCGTGGTCCGGGTCGAGGACGACGGGCGGGGGGCGCCCCTGCTGGACGACCGGCCGGGCGGCAGCGGCCTGCGCGGGATGCGCGAGCGGGCCGCCGCGCTCGGCGGGACGTTCGACGCCGGGCCGCGTCCGGGCGGCGGGTTCCGGGTGCGGGCCGCGCTGCCGCTGGACGCCGAACCGGCCACGGAGCCGGCCGCCCAGGCCGCCGAGGAGACCGGGCCGGCCGGGCCCGGAGGGGATGCGCAGTGATCAAGGTCATGCTGGCGGACGACCAGGTCCTCGTCCGGGCCGGGTTCCGGGCGCTGCTGGACGCGCAGTCCGACATCGAGGTCGTCGGCGAGGCGAGCGACGGCGAGGAGGCGGTGGCGCGGGCGCGCGGCCTGCGGCCGGACGTCATCCTGATGGACATCCGCATGCCGGGCCTGGACGGCCTCGCCGCCACCCGCAGGATCGCCTCGGACGAGCGCCTCGACGGCGTGAAGATCGTGATCTTGACGACGTTCGAGCTGGACGAGTACGTCTTCGAGGCGCTGCGCGGCGGCGCGAGCGGGTTCCTGGTGAAGGACACCGAGCCGGTGGAGCTGATCCACGCCGTCCGCGCGGTCGCGGACGGGGACGCGCTGCTGTCGCCGAGCGTGACCCGGCGGCTGATCGCCGAGTTCGCCGCGCGGGCCAAGGAGCCCGCGCCGTCGCCGCGGCTGAACGCGCTGACCGACCGGGAGCGGGAGGTCATGGCGCTGGTCGGCGAGGGCCTGTCGAACGAGGAGATCGCGGCCCGCCTCGTGGTGAGCCCCGCCACCGCGAAGACGCACGTCAGCCGGACGATGGTGAAGCTCGGCGCCCGCGACCGCGCGCAGCTGGTGGTGTACGCCTACGAGTCGGGACTGGTCAAACCCGGCTGGCTGCCTTAGTAATTTACTCTGCAGCGATTCGCTGTTGCCGTCCGCAGGGACATGACAGGCTGGACGGACACGCCCCACCGACGCTGAGGAGTCCGGTGCCGAACGACACGAGGATCCTGGCCGTCGACGACCGCGAGGAGAACCTGACCGCGCTTGCGGCCGTCCTCGACGCGCTGCCCGTGGACGTCGTGCCCGTCACGTCCGGGCAGGCCGCGCTGAAGGAACTCCTGACCGACGACTTCGCGCTGATCCTGCTGGACGTCGTCATGCCGGAGATGGACGGCTTCGAGACCGCCGAGCACATCAAGGCCCGGCCGCGGACCCGGGACGTCCCGATCATCTTCCTCACCGCCGGGGGCGGCGCCGGCGAGCAGGCGTACCGGGGCTATGCCACGGGCGCCGTCGACTACCTCACCAAGCCGTTCGACCCGTGGCTGCTGCGCGCGAAGGTGTCGGTGTTCGTCGACCTGCACCGGCGCAACGTGCAGCTCAGGCAGCAGGCCCAGCTGCTGCGCCGCACGCTCGGCGGCGACGACGCCGGCGCCCTCGCGGGCTGCGAGCGGCTGCTGGCGGCGCTCGACGAGCGGCTCGCCAAGGTCGAGGACGACGTCGCCCGGCTGGGGTCCGGCGAGCCTGCCGCCGAGCTCGGCGAGCACGTCGGCGAACTGCGCCTCGCCCTGGACGCCTTCGCCGCCGGCACCTGACCCGGCGGCCCGTTACCGCACCTGGGCCCGCCCCCGCATTTGAGCCCGGCGGCCCGTTACCGCACCTGATCCCGGCGCCCGGCTCGGCCGTCGGCCGCTGCGCCGCGCCCGGCCCGGTTCGGGACCTTTCCGGGACCTTCGGCCCGCCCGGACGGGGATCAACGGCCCGTGACGATCACACTTGGTAGTTGATAGAAGTTGATCCTCGCCGGCCCTATTGACAGTGCGTTCAAAAGACTCCGCAGGTCAGCCCCTGAATCCTTTACTCGGCGATCCCATGATCGGGTTTGCCGCAAGTAAGTACTTAGGAGTAACTTGCACTCACTGTCACGAGATCGACCGGTGTCACCGGGTCCCTCGCGGCCCTAGACCCCCCAGGAGCAACCTCCATGACCGACTCCCCCGAGGCCGTCGGCCGCGTCCGCTGGAAGCGGTTCGCAGCCATCGCCGCCCCCGCCGCGATCGGCGCCGGCGCGCTGGCCTTCATGACCGCGCAGGGCGCGATCGCCTCCTCGTTCGCCGTGTCCGGCGGCAGCTTCAAGGTCAGCGCCGACTCCCTCACCGGGCAGGGCTTCGTCCAGTACGGCGGGGTCGACGCGGGCAAGGACGGCGCGAAGCACCCCGTGCAGATCTCCGGCATCAAGTCCGCGGAGATCCGCAACATGTGCCAGTCGGTGAAGGTCGGGCCGTTCACGCTGCGGCTGACCGCCGGGACGGGCTCCGAGCCGGTCCAGGCCACCGACCTCGTCCTCGACGTCGAGCAGCTCAACGCCGACGCCAAGTTCACCGGCATGGAGATCGGCCGGGACGCCAGCACCCTGGACAAGGGGCCGAACGGCGCGCGGGGCCCGGCCGGGATGTTCGGCCAGCAGGCGACCAGGATCGAGCTGACCGACGTCAAGCAGGTCGCCTGGGCCACCACCGCCGGGACGTTCAAGCTGAAGGACCTCAGCATGAAGCTCGGCGACGAGTGCTTCTAAGGCCATGAATCCCGCCGAAACGCACGGAGCCGCACCGCACGGGGCCGCACCGCACGGGGCCGCACCGCACGGGGCCGCACCGCACGGAGCACCGCACGGGGCCGCACCGCACGGGTTCCGCCGCTGGCGGCGGACGCGCCCCTTCTGGGGAGGCGTGTTCGCCGTCCTCGGCGGACTGGAGCTGATCGCGATCCCGCTCGCGCCGATGCCGATCGTCGTCCACCAGGGCATGGCCGGGGTGGCGAGCTGGCTGATCGGCGCGCTGCTCGTCACCGCCGGCGTGCTGATGTGGGTCCAGCCCGCGCAGCGCAGCTTCTACGGCGTCCTCGCGGTGCTGCTGTCGCTGGCGTCGTTCCTCACGTCCAACTTCGGCGGGTTCGTCGTGGGCCTGCTGCTCGGCCTGCTCGGCGGCGCCCTCGGCTTCGCCTGGTCGCCCGCCCCGGCCGCGCCCGCGGCGCAGGAGCGGGACGGCGGGAGGCCGGGCGCGCACGCGGCGCCGCGCGGCGGACGCCTGACCGCCGTCGCGCTGCCCGCCCTGCTGGGCGTCCACCTGCTCAGCCCCTCGCCGGCGCCCTCCCCGGCCGCCGCCCCCACGGCCTCCCCCAGCGCCGCGCCCGCGCCGACGTCCACCCCCACGACATCGGCGTCGGCGTCGGCGGCGTGCCCGGACGTCCCCGCGAACGGCTCCGGTCTGTCCCAGGACGCGGTTCGCAAACTCCTCCAGCAGACGCAGGCGAGCAAGGATCCGGCCTGCGTCACGAAGGGCAAGGCCGCCGCCCCCGGACCGCGCGTCTACAGCGACGCCGGGACGCTGCGGGCCGACTCGCTCACGATGTCGGGCCTCAGCTACGACGGCGTCTCGTCGCTGCCCTCGGCGGGCGGGACGGTCAAGGCGCTGAAGTTCAGCATGTCGAAGGCCGTCCTGAAGAACGTGAACCAGACGTCCGCGCACGGTGGGGCCGCCGTGCGGATCCGGACCCCCGGCCTCACGCTGACCGGCGACGTCGTCATGTACACGACGAAGATGTCGTCGAAGCTGCTGGGGATTCCGCTGACGTTCACGCCGGAGCAGCCACCGCCGCTGACGCTGCCCTACATGGTGATGACGGACGTCGTGTCCGAACAGCCGTCCGTCACCGCGAACGGGGCGCAGCTCACCGGGCTCGCCATCGCCGGGGCCTGAGCGCCGCCCGGCCCCCGGGCGTCCGAGCGCAGCTTGCCGCGCAGGATGAACGCGCCCAGCAGCACCGCCGCCACGACGAGGACCACCGCGATCGTGACGACCAGCACCGTCCGGCTGCGCTCCCCGCCCGGACCCGCCGCCGGCGTGTGCGGACGCTGCCAGTCGGAGTACTGCCGCGGCTGCTCCCACGGCGGGCCCGTCGGCGGGGCCCCCGGCGGCGAGGCGTCCGGCCGGACGGGCGAGGACGTCGGCGGAGGCGCCCACTCGGTCTGCAGCAGCGTCCGCGCCTCCTGGTCACGGCCGGGACGCTCCGGCGGCGGGCGATACGAGCCGTTGCGCTCCGGGACACCGCCGGAGTCGCGCCTGGTCACCGGGCCGGAATCAGCGGGGTCGCGGCGCGTCACCCCCTCGCGGTCGCGGCGGGTCACCGGGCCGAAGTCGGACGGGTCCATGACGGTCTCGGCCGCGTCGTCGGTGCGGCCGGGCGGCGGGCGGCGTACGGACGGCTCGTCCAGCACCGTCTCGCTCGCCCGCGGCCGCGGGGACGGCCGCGGGGGCTGCGGCGGCGGCATCGCGGCGACCTGGGTGAGCAGCGGCTGCGCCTGCGCCGCGGTCATCCGGCGCACCGGCTCGCGCGCCAGCAGCCCGTCCAGCACCCGGGCGAGCGGGCCCGCGTTCCGCGGCGGCGGGACCGGCTCGGTCAGCGCGGCCTGCAGCGACGACATCGCGTCCGACCGCTCGTAGGGCGACCGGCCCTCGACCGCCGCGTACAGGGTCGCGCCGAGCGCCCACAGGTCGGACGCGGGCACCGCCCGCTCGCCCTGCGCCCGCTCCGGCGGGATGTAGGCGGGCGACCCCATGACCAGGCCCGTCTGCGTGAGCGTCGCGTCGCCCTCCACCTGCGCGATGCCGAAGTCGGTGAGCACCACCCGGCCGGAGTCGGTGATCAGCACGTTGCTGGGCTTGACGTCGCGGTGCAGGATGCCCTTCTCGTGGGCGTGCCGGAGGGCGCCGAGCATCTGCACGCCGATGTCGGCGACGCGGCGGTGGTCGAGCGGGCCGCGTTCGATGATGTCCTGCAAGGAGGGGGCGAGGACCAGCTCCATCACGATCCAGGGCCGGTCGGCCTCCTGCACCACGTCGTGGACGGTCACCACACCGGAGTGGTTCAGCCGCGCCGACGCCCGCGCCTCCCGGAACGTCCGCTCGTACAGGACGGCGCGCTCGTCGTCGTTCAGGCCCGGCGGGAACACGACCTCCTTGACCGCGACCTCGCGGTCGAGCATGACGTCGCGGGCGCGCCACACGGTGCCCATGCCGCCCCGCCCGACCACCGAGTCGAGCCGGTAGCGGTTACCGAGCAGACGTGCCTGTCCCATGTCGGAAGTGTCCCCCCATCGCTCATCCCACCCCGGCGGGACGGAACGTGTCGAGCACATTCTTCACAAGCGGCTCTCTGCCGTTCCACTGGGACTCGGGAATCGCCACCACGACGGCGTACGGCCGGCCGTCGACCAGCACGCCCCGGTCGCGGGCGCGGGTGGCGCCCGCCGTGCGGTTCCAGGTGAACTCGATGTCGGCTGCGGGACGCCCGGCGACCTGCGTGCGGGTGATCTCCCCGACCCGCTGGAAGCCTTTCAGCTTACCGTCCGCGATGGCCTCCCGCTCCCAGGCGACCCAGTGGTCGTAGGGATCGCCGGACCAGGTCGTCTGGTCGACCTGCACGTAGGCGCTGGACGTGGGGTCGGTCCAGATGACGCTGTTCCCCTGCTCAGAGCGCCGCCACCCGCGCGGAACGCCGATCGAGTAGCCGGGACCGGTCTGCAGGACGAGGCCGGGCGGGAGGGGCGTCGCGCCGGTGGACGGCGAGGACGGGGACGCGCTGGGCGACGTGGAGTGCGTCGTCGGCGCGGACTGCTGCACGGCGGTCGTCGGCGTCTGCGGGGTGACCGGTTCGCCCGAGGACGGACGGTTCATCCAGAGGACGACCCCGGCGACCGTCAAGATCACCGCTGCCGCGGCGACGCCCCCGAGGACCGGCAGGATCGGCGACCGCCTCCGCCGCGGCGGAGGCGGGGTGTGCGCGGGCGTCCACTGTTGGCCAGGCCCCGGCGGGAACGGCGCGGTCATGCCCGCGTCCGGGGGCGGGACGGGGACGGAGACGGATGGCTGGAAGGGCGCGGACCGCGCGGCCGCACCGCCCATCGCGGTCGCACCGCCGTCCACGGCCGTCGCCCCGCCGGAGGCGGGCATGCCGGCGGCCACGCTCGCGGCACGGCCGGACGCGACCGCCTTGAGCGCCTCCTCCGCCTGGTCCCCGCTCAGCCGCCGGACCGGGTCGCGCTCCAGCAGCGCGGTGAGGACGGGCGCGAGCGGCCCCGCGTTCCGCGGCGGCGGGACGTCCTGCGTCATCACGGCCGCGAGGACGGCCATCGCGTCGCTGCGGTGGTGCGGCGCCCTGCCCTCGGTCGCCGCGTACAGGGTGGCGCCGAGCGCCCACAGGTCGGACGCGGGGATCGCCGGGTCGCCGTTCACCCGCTCCGGCGACATGTACGCGGGCGAGCCCATGATCAGGCCGGTGCCGGTGAGGGTCGCGTCCCCGGCCAGCTGCGCGATGCCGAAGTCGGTGAGGACGGCCCGGTCCTCCGCCGCGACCAGCACGTTCGCCGGCTTGACGTCGCGGTGCAGGATGCCGATCGCGTGCGCCGCCCGCAGCGCGCCCGCGATCTGCCGCCCGATCTCCGCGACGCGGCCGGGCGGGAGCGGCCCGTCCTCGTCCACGATCTCCTGGAGGGAACGGGCCCGCACCAGCTCCATGACGATCCACGGCCGGTCGTCCTCGTCCACGACGTCGTGTACGGTCACGACGCCCGGATGGTTCAGCCGCGCCGACGCGCGGGCCTCGCGGAGCGTGCGGCGGTGCCGGTTCTCCCGCTCGTCGTCGCCGAGGCCGGCGGGCAGCACGACCTCCTTGACCGCGACCTCGCGGTCGAGGGTCTCGTCGCGGGCACGCCACACCGTGCCCATCCCGCCGCGTCCGACGACGGATTCGAGCCGGTACCGACCGGCGAGAAGGCGGCCGTCCATCAGTCGTCCGCGGGCTTGAAGTGCTCGTAGACCGGCTGGAGGTCGGCGAACACCTTGTCCCACTCCTTGTCGGGGGCGCGCAGCAGGATGGCGTAGCCGTGCCCCTTCGCCACGAACCCCCGGTTGAGGATGCGCATCCGCTCTCCCCCGTCGCCCTTGTAGGTGAACTCCCAGTCGGCGGAGTCGTCGCCGCCGCGGGTGTCGGGGACGGGCGGGTGGTCGCCGGTCGGCGCGATCCTGATCTTCTTGTAGCCGGGCCAGCCGGCGCCGCCGCGCTCCTGGCGCCGCCAGTCGCCGATCGCGCTCTCGTTCGGATCGTCGGTCTGGTCGATCTGGAAGTAGACCTTGCGGTCGGACGAGTAGAAGTAGTCGCCGCCGTGCTTGCGCTCGGGCCCGCTCCAGCCCTTCGGGACGGGCACGTGGTAGCCGCTGCGGTCCTTGTGCAGGGTGAAGCCGGCGGGCAGCGCGCCGCTGCCCGGCGGAGTGCTCGGCGAGGTGCTCGGCGTCGCCGACGCGGCCGGGGCGGACGGCGTCGCGGCGCCGCTCGGCGGCGCGGTGGCGCCGGCCTTCCGGCCCTTCTGCTCGTCGCCGCCGCCGGCGAACGCGATGCCCGCGACGACCATGATCACGACCAGCACGATCGCGGCGACGATCAGCACGTTGCGGTTGGCGGCCAGCGCGGGGCGCGCGGCCGGGTGCGTCGTCGGCGGGAAGTGCGTGTCCGGCCCCGGCTCGGGCGGGCCCTGCCCGGCGGCGACGGCGCCGGCGGGCTCGGTGGGCGGCCCGGGACGCCACGAACTCGCCCGGCCCGGGTCGGGCGCGGTCTCGCCGGGGTTCGCCGCCGCGGCGCGCGGCCTGCGCCGGCGCGCGATGCCGGCCGGCAGGTCGAGGCTGGTCAGCTGGTCCGGGCGGGCGTCGGGGACCGCCTCGGGGGACGCCGCGGTCGCGTCGGCGACGTCCGGCCGGTCGTCGGCGGGGTCGATCTCGTCCGGCAGCGGCTGGTCGGGGGCGTACGTCTCCGGATAGGGCTCGGCGTACGACTCCGCGTACGGATGCGACCGGTAGGCGGAGTCGGTGGCGGTGGTCTGGGGGCCGGGCAGCTCGTCCATGGAGAACTCGACGGCCATCGTGCGCTGGGTGTCGACGGTCTCCTGCCGGACGATGTCGTCCAGCACCGCGCCGGCCTCGATCGCGTCCATCCGCTGGTCGGGGTTCTTGCGCAGCAGGCCCTCGATGACGGGGACGAGCCGGCCGCCCTTGTCCGGCGGGTCGGGCTCCTCGGAGATCACCGCGACGAGCGCGGCCATCGGCTCCGGCCGCTCGAACGGGGACCGGCCGTGCAGCATCGCGTACAGGGTGACGCCGAGCGACCACAGGTCGGACGCCGGGCCGGCGACGCGGCCCCGGGCGCGTTCGGGCGCGATGTAGGCGGGCGAGCCCATGACGAGACCGGTCTGGGTGAGGGTCGCGTCGCCCGCCGCGGTCGCGATGCCGAAGTCGGTGAGCACGGCGCGCTCGCCCATCCGGCCGGTGCCGGTGATCAGCACGTTGCTCGGCTTGACGTCGCGGTGCAGGACGCCGGCGCCGTGCGCGGCGTGCAGCGCGGCGAGCATCTGCCGGCCGATCTCGGCGGCGCGGCGCGGCTCCAGCGGCCCCTCCTGCTTGATCACCTGGTCCAGGGAGCGGGCCTTGATCAGCTCCATGATGATCCAGGGGCGGTCGTCCTCCTCGACGACGTCGTAGACCGTGACGACGCCGGGATGGCCGAGCCGCGCGGCGGTACGGGCCTCACGGAACGTGCGCTTGTGGTGCACGGCGCGTTCCTCATCGGTGAGACCATGCGGGAGGATGACCTCCTTCACCGCAACGTCACGACCGAGGACCTCATCGTGCGCCTGCCAGACCGTCCCCATGCCGCCCCGGCCGACCTGGGTCACCAGGCGGTAGCGGCGGGCGAGCAACCGCTCACCGGTGGGTTCATTCGGCATATCCGCGACCATATCGACTTTTGCTGACAACCTTGGACCGAGCTTGCAAGCCACATCCCCCTACCCGTACGACGTCCGGCCCCACCCCGAGGTTCGCCGCCGGACGAGCACAGGCGGACGAAAGCGCGATGGACGTGACACCCGGTAAAAAGAAGAAAGCCACACCGCGCGGCGACTGGGGGACCATGACGGAGCACGACCCGCGACGCGCAGGCGGCCTGCGGGGCGAGTGGGACCGGCTGATCCAGGCCGCGCCGACGATCTTCTTCTGGTACACCCGTCTCTCCGGGATCCTGTCGCTGCTCGCATGGGTCTCCTATGGTCTCATCCTTGAGATAGCCGATATCTGGGCGCTGCGCTGGATCGGGTACCTCGGCTGGTTCCCCAGCGTCCCCATCGGGATGCTCTGGATCCTGCTGTCGATGGGCGTCCGGCGGCGCAAGAAGGCGGCCTGGCGCATCCTCGTCCTGATCTTCTGCCTGCCCACGGCGCTCGGCGTCACCGCCGTGCTGAGCACGCTGGTCAACCCGGACCGGTCGACCCCCGTCGGGCTGATCGTCACCGCCGCCGTCTACCTCGCCGTCCTCGGCCTGCTGATCGCGGCGCGCGGCCAGTTCACCACGCTGCCCGACCGGGCCAACCGCCGCCTCGCCACCATCGTCTTCACCAGCCTCCTCATCGTGACCTGCGGGGTCGGCACGTTCCTGGTCACCGTCACCGACCGCAACCGCAGCGGCGACTTCTGGACGCACCCGCTCTACGCGGTCTCCCAGACCGTCCTCGGGCCGCGCGTCACCGGCAAGCCGATCGACGTGTCCGTGCCCTTCTGGGTGGACGCGATCCTGTGGGTCCTCGGCACCGGGCTGATGATCGTCACGTTCTGGGCGCTGTTCAAGCCGGGGCGGCGCGACCCCGTCCTGTCCCCCGGCGAGGAACTGGCGGCGCGCGCCCTGCTCGCCGAGTACGGCGACCAGGACTCCCTCGGCTACTTCGCGCTGCGCCGCGACAAGGACGTCATGGTCGCGCCGAACGGTAAGGCGGCCATCGCCTACCGGGTCGAAGGTTCGGTCTCGCTGGCCAGCGGCGACCCGCTCGGCGACCCCGAGTCCTGGGACCAGGCGATCGAGGCGTGGCTGGAGGAGTGCCGCGCGCACGCGTGGATCCCCGGCGCCGTCAGCGTCGGCGAGCGCGCCGCCCACATCTACAAGCGGCACGGCTTCGACGCGCTCGAACTCGGCGACGAGGCCATCGTCGACCTCACCGACTTCAACCTCGACGGACGCGAGATGCGGCAGGTCCGGCAGGCCGTCCGGCGGGTCGAGCGGGCCGGGTACACGGTCCGGATCCGGCGGCACTCGCAGATCCCTGGCTGGGAGATGGCCAAGCTCATCCGCAGCGCGGACGCCTGGCGCGGCGAGGAGACCGAGCGCGGCTTCTCGATGGCCCTCGGCCGCCTCGGCGACCCGACGGACGGACGCTGCGTCATGGTCGAGGCGTTCGACGCGCACGGGGAGCTGCGCGGGCTGCTCAGCTTCGTCCCGTGGGGCCGGGCCGGGCTGTCGCTCGACCTGATGCGCCGCGACCGGCTCGCCGAGAACGGCCTCAACGAGTACATGGTCGCCAAGCTGGCGGAGAAGGCCGCCGCGGTCGGCGCGCAGCAGCTCTCGCTGAACTTCGCGATGCTCCGGTCGGCGTTCGAACGGGGCTCGCAGATCGGGGCGGGGCCGGTCGCGCGGCTCTACTACCGGTTCCTGTCGTTCGCGTCGAGGTTCTGGCAGCTCGAATCGCTGTACCTGTCGAACGCCAAGTACCTGCCGCACTGGCGTCCGCGCTTCATCTGCTACACGCAGGGCCGCCACCTCATCCGGCTGGGCCTCGCCTACGCGCGGGCCGAGGGGTTCCTGCCGAGCTTCAACCGCCCGAAGCTGGACCGGGCCGCCGCGATGGTCCCGTCCACCGACCTCGCCGACAGGATCCGGGAGATCGAGGAGGCGGCGGACGCGGCGCGGGCCCCGCAGCGGCGGCTGTCGGAGCAGGAGCGGGTGCGGCACGCCAAGCTCGACCAGATCCGTGCCGCCGGGATGGAGCCCTACGCGCTGAGCTGCGAGCGCACCGACTTCGCCGCCGACATCCGCGCGCGGTTCCCGGGCCTCGCCCCGGACGCGCGCACCGGGACGTCCGTCGCGGTCGCCGGGCGGGTCGTGCTGGCCCGCGAGCACGGCCGGCTGATCTTCGTCACGCTGCGGGACGAGACCGCCGACCTGCAGATCATGCTGACCGCCGACGCCCTCGGCGACGGCTCCCTGCACGAGTGGAAGGCGCTGATCGACCTCGGCGACCAGGTCGGGGTGCGCGGCGAGGTCGTGACGTCCCGGCGCGGCGAGCTGTCGGTGCTCGCCTCGTCGTGGAAGCTCGCCGCCAAGTGCCTGCGCCCGCTGCCCAACAAGAGCTCCGGGCTGTCGGATCCGGAGGCCCGCGTCCGGCAGCGGTACGTCGACTTCATCGTGAACGACGAGTCCCGCCGGATGCTGCGGATGCGCGGCGACGCCGTCGCCGCCGTCCGCGACGGGCTCCGCGACCGCGGCTACCTCGAAGTCGAGACGCCGATGCTGCAACCCGTCCACGGCGGCGCCACCGCGCGGCCGTTCACCACCCGGATCAACGCCTACAACATGCAGCTCTACCTGCGGATCGCGCCCGAGCTGTACCTGAAGCGGCTGCTCGTCGGCGGCGTCGGGCGCGTCTTCGAGCTGAACCGCAACTTCCGCAACGAGGGCGTGTCGCAGAAGCACAACCCCGAGTTCACGATGCTGGAGGCGTACGAGCCGTACGGCGACTACGACACGATGGCGGCGCTCACCCGCTCCCTGGTCGTGGACGCGGCCCGCGCCGCCCTCGGCACGAGCGTCGTCGTCCGGGACGGCGTCGAGTACGACCTCGCCGAGCCCTGGCAGGAGATCACTGTCTACGAGTCGGTGTCGAAGGCCCTCGGCGAGGAGGTCACCCCCGACACGCCGCCGGCGGCGGTGCGGGCGTTCGCCGAGCGGCACGGGCTGAACACCGACCCGCAGTGGGGGCAGGGCAAGATCGTCCAGGAGCTGTTCGAGGCCCTCGTCGAGGAGCACCTGCTCGCGCCGACGTTCGTCCGCGACTACCCGGCCGAGACGTCCCCGCTGACCCGCCCGCACCGGGACGACCCGCGGCTCGCCGAGAAGTGGGACCTCATCGTCTTCGGCCTCGAACTGGGCACCGCCTACTCCGAGCTGATCGACCCGATCCTGCAGCGGCAGCGGCTGACCGAGCAGTCGCTGCGGGCCGCCGGCGGCGACCCGGAGGCCATGGAACTGGACGAGGACTTCCTGCGCGCCCTGGAGTACGCGATGCCGCCCGCCGGCGGCATGGGCATGGGCATCGACCGCCTCCTGATCACCCTGACGGGCCGCAGCATCCGCGAGACGATCCCGTTCCCCCTGGTGCGCCCCGGCTCCTGACGCCGCGGGGTCAGCGCTCCGCGGCGAGGCCGTCCATCACCAGGCGCAGCAGGTGGTCGCGGCGCCCCGCGAGCGTGGGCGCCGCATCGGCGATGGACGCGACGGCGCCGAGCAGCGCGAAGAGGTGGGAGCGCCCGGGCGTCCCGTTGCCCTGGACGCCCGGCTCCGACGCGTCGGGCGTCGTCGCCGCCACCGGCCCCGGCGTCACCGGGTTCGCCGAGGGCGACGCCGTCTTCGGCATGATCCGGTTCCCCGACCTGGAGACCGGCGGGCGCGCCTACGCCGAGTACACGACCGCGCCGGCCGCCCACCTCGCCCGCAAGCCCGCGTCCGTCGACCACGTGCACGCCGCCGCCGTCCCCATGTCCGGGCTGACCGCCTACCAGTACCTCTTCGACCACGTCCGGCTGCCGCACGGGCGGACCGTCCTCGTCAACGGCGCGGCCGGCGGCGTCGGCCACTTCGCCGTCCAGCTCGCCAAGACCCGCGGCGCGCACGTCATCGCGGTCGCCTCGTCCCGGCACGAGGCGTTCCTCCGCGACCTCGGCGCCGACGAGTACCTCGACTACACGGCGACGCCGGCCGAGGACGCCGTCCGCGATGCCGACCTCGTCGTCGACACGGTCGGCGGCCCCGGCGCGCACCGCTTCCTCAAGGTCGTCAAGGACGGCGGGACGATCAGCCCCGTCTTCCACGGCGACTACCGCCGGGAGGAGGCCGCCCGGCGGGGCATCGAGTTCCGGGGAGGGCAGGTCCACTCCGACGGCGCCCAGATGGAGGCGCTGGCGGCCCTCCTGGAGGACGGCACCCTGCGCGCGGGCATCGACTCCGTCCACGACCTGGCCGACGCCGCGAAGGCCCACGAGCGGGCCGAACGGGGCCACATCCAGGGCAAGATCGTCCTGACCGTCGCCTCCTAGTGCGGCGCCCACCCAGGTTCACCGGGTGCGTTGACCTGCGGCGTGTTGTTGCTTTGGCAAGGCCCATAACAACAACACGCCGCAGGTCAACGCAGGGGACGACCCGTTCGCGGTCGCCGCTCTAGAGGCTTCGCTGGACGGGGCGGTATCCCCGCTCCGCGAGCCAGGCCCGCGCCGCGCCCCGCCGGGCGTCCTCCTCCCGGGGCAGGACGCCCGGCGGGACCGGCAGCCACCGCCCGGGAGCCTCCTCCACGACGACCTCGGACACCGGCAGGACGTCCCCGCGCTCCAGGTCGAGGACGTGGTCGCCTTCGTCCATGGCCGCAGCCACGGCCCCGAGGTCGGCCGGCAGCGGTTCGAGCGGTTCGGCGGGACGATCTCCGAGGGCGGCGGCGAGTTCCGCCGCTAATTCGGCGTCGCCCGGAAACCCGCGTTCGAGCAGTTCGCTCAGGCATTCACGGGCACGTTCCGACTCGTCCCCGCCTTTGGCGAGCGCGGCGAGGAGCACGTCCCCGGCGTACTGGAGCACCGGCTTGAGCGGACGCCCCCGCAGCACACCGGCATCGCCATCACCCGTATGCGCGGTACTCCGCAACCGCGCCAACGCCCCCTCGTCCCACTCCGTCACAAGACATTTGTACAGACATCCACTGACACCTGACGCACTTTGGAGAAGACCGCCTCCCCGCGGCCGGACTTCACGGTCTCCGTTGGAGAACAGACTGCGGCCCGGCAGAGCCGCCGTCACACTGCGTCGCGGTAGTGGTACGTGCATATTTCGGCGAATCCCGCCCGCCCGTACAGCCGGAGCGCTGGGGTGTTATCCCGCTCGACTTGGAGATAGAGGCGGTCGGCGTTGTTCGCGGCGGCCCAATCGGACAGGGCGGTCAGCACGCTGTGCGCGGCGCCTTTTCCGCGTGCTCGGGGAAGGGTGACCATGCTGAAAACGCCCGCCCATCCTGTGTCGGCGACCGCGCGTCCCACCGCGACGACCTCGTCTCCGATCAGGGCGGACGCGTAGGCGGACAACCGGTCGATACGGGCGAGCATCTCCCATTCGGCGCGGGAATAACCGTTCACGGCCTGCCAGGTCTCGAACCATTCGCGCGTCGGACGTTCGTCCAGCCGGACTTTCAGCGCCGGCTCTCGTCCCGAGACGGCAGCAGCGGACGCCACCTGCAACGACACCGAGCCGTGCCGACGATAGCCGCGCTTTTCAAGTACGGCGTCGAGCCCTTCGGGGCACACCTGCGGTGTGAGCTGAAAGCGCGGGACGGCGTCATGTGCGGCATAGAACTTCTCTGTTTCGGCGATCCTGCGGATCAGCTCGCCCGGCCGGACGTCGCCGTGCGGCAGCACCGTTTCCACCCACCACGAACAATGGGGGGCGAGGCGCAGCCACCATCCGCCGGCGTCCTCGACGTGTTCGGCGGGCTGTCCGCGGGCAGCCCTCTCCTGCAAGCTCTTCAGCAGTTCCGGGCTCTCCATATTGTGGGACCTCGCCTATTCCTCCGGCGACTGCTCGCGGTAGACCTCGACCGCGTAGCGGAGGCGGGCGCCGACGAGGAGGGCCTCGTCCGCCGGGCAGTCGAGGAGGCGGGTGACCAGTTCGACGATCTGCTCGTCGGTGAGGTCCGGCTCCCGTTCGGCGATGTGGCCGACGATCTCCACCAGCTCGGGGCGCTTGTAGCCGACGATCGACTGCCCGCGCCGGACCTGGGCGTGCCCGGCGGCCTCCTCGCCCGCCTCCGGAGGCGCCGGCTGCTCCGCCCTGGCGCCGGGCTTGCCCCACAGGGCGGGAATGTCAGGCGGCGCGGCGGGCGGGCGCCGCTCGGCCTCGGGACCGCGCGGATCCTGCCCCGGAGCGTCGCCGCGTTGCGGCGGGGCGCCGCGGCGCGGCGGTTGCGGCGATCGCGGCGGCTGCGGCGGCTGCGCTTCGGGCTCCTGCGGCTGCGGCTCGCGGCCCGTCGCGTCGAGGCGCCGGGGCGGCTGTCCCGCCGGTCCGCGCGCACCCGGTCGCTGCGGCCCGCCGTCGCGCGGGTCGAGGCGCGGCGCGTCCAACCGGCGGGGCGGGACGTTCGCGGGCCCCGGCCGCCGCTCCGGCGGACGCCCGGCCTGCTCGCGCCGCCCCGTCCGGCGCGGACCCTCCGGCGGCTCGGCGGGCGGCCCGGCCTCGGGACGGGGCCGTCCCTGCCGGGAGGGCCGCGCGCTCCAGTCCCACTCCTGCGGCGGTCCCCCGCCGGGACGTGCGGGAGCGCCCGGCCGCCGGGGCGGCGCGGACGGGCCGTCCCGCCCGTCCCGCGGTGCGCCCGCCATCGGCCCAGGCGCGGGCGGACGCTGCGGCTGCGCGGATGGGCGCTGCGGCTGCGCGGGCGGACGCTGCGGCTGCGCAGATGGGCGCTGCGGCTGCGCGGGCGGACGCTGCGGCTGCGCAGATGGGCGCTGCGGCTGCGCGGGCGGACGCTGCGGCTGCGCAGATGGGCGCTGCGGCTGCGCGGGGGGACGCTGTGCGGGTGCGGGCGGGGGTTGCCGGGGTACGGCTTCGGCCGGTGGGGCGGGGGGTTCGGGGGGAGGAGCCGGGCGCTGTTCTGGTGCGCGGTCCCCGGACGTCTGGTCTTCCTCCGGCGTCGGCGCGCGGGGGGCGCGTTCGTCCTCGTGCGCGGGTGGACGCGTCAGGGTGGTGAGGGCGGTGAAGAGGGACGTCGTCGGGGTGATCGCCTCGTGGAGGTGGGACGGGAGGCGCGTCGTGGGGGGCGGGCCCTCGGGCGGGGGGAGGTCCGGGCCTGCCGGGCCGACGAGGATGGCCCGGGGGGCGAGCCACAGGATGAAGAGGGCCTCGGCGCCGGCCTCGTGTTCGCCGTCGACGATGACGGCGTCGAAGGAGCCGGGGGCGGGCGGGAGGACGTCCGGGATGCGCCAGAGCGGGAGGATCCAGGCGGGGACGTCGGCGAGCTCGACGGCGGCCGCCCAGGCGCGCGCGGTGGTGAGGGCGGCGCGGGCGGAGCGGAGGTCCTCTTCGGCGGCGGCGAGGTCGGCGCGGGCGCGGTCGACCGGCGGCGGGGCCGCGGGGGTGCCCCGGGCCCAGGCCCAGGCGTCGTCCCAGCGGCGGGTGCGGGTCTGCCACGCGTCGTCGCCGTCGGTGGCGATCAGGAGGTTGGCGAGGTCGGGGTGGACGGCCCGCACTCGGGCGAGCAGTTCGCCGCAGCGGATCTGCAGGGCGCGTTCGTGGCGGGCCTCGGCGAGGCCGCCGAGGGCGCGGCCGTAGGCGGCGGCGTCGCGGGCGTCGACGGCGGCGACGGCGGCGGCCAGCTCGGGGGGATCGTCGGCGTCGACGGGGCCGATCGAGTCGCGGAGGGCGTCGAGGTCGGCGGTGGCGCGGGTGACGCCGAGACCTTCGAGGGCGTTGCGGAGGGCGGCGGCGTAGGTGTGCCACTGGACGGGGTGGATGAGCGGGACGCCGAACCCGCCGCGTTCGAGGAGCCGGCGCGTCGAGTCGACGGCCGGCATGGCGTCGCGGACGCGGGCGAGGCGGGCGTGGGCCCGGACGAACCGGGCGATGCGTTCGGCGGGCGGGAGGTCGGCCGGGAAGGAGATGCCGGCGGCCTCCCACACGTACTGGAGTTCGCGGCAGGTGATCCGCACCATGAGGTCGGTGTGTACGAGGTCGAGCAGTTCCGGCGTGGTCGGCGCGGCGCCGTCCACGGTGACGGTGGCGAGGAGCGGTTCGGCCTGGCGCTGCGCGGCGGAGCGGAGCGGGCCGCGTTTGAGGGCGCCGCCGCCCGCGAGGTGGGTGCGCAGGTCGTGCGCGGCCGCGGCCAGGCCGCGCAGGTCGGCGTCGGCGGGCAGCTCGACGGTGTGGGCGCCGAGTTCGGCGAGGGCGCGTTCGGCCCACTGGGCGCGGGACGTCATCTCCACGACGCGGGACCAGATGAGCGGGCGGCGTTCGGCGAGGGCGTCGCCGAACGCGCGGACGGCGAGGTCGGCCGGGTTCCAGCCGCCCGGGTGGCCGTCCATGCCGAGGTCGCGGAGCGCGGCGGCGACGACGGACGCGTCGGCGTCCAGGCGGGCGAGGAGGGTCACGTCGCTGTCGCGCAGGTGCTGGGACAGCTCGGTCTTGGCGCGTTCGGCGCGTTCGGCGGCGGCGGTCTCCGCGTCGATCAGGGTGCTGACGTAGGCGGCGCTCGGCAGCGCGCCCGGGTCGACGTCGCGCTGCGCGGTGCGGGCCTTGCGCTCGGCGCTCTCCTCGGCGAGGAGGACGACGAGTTCCGCCGCCTCGGCCCGGGAGACCGGCGGGGTCGGCGGCATGTCCGGCCGGACGGGCATCCACGACAGGTCGGGGTCTTCGGCGCGCCGGTCCGGCGCGGGTTCGGCCGGCTCGTCGCGGCGGCGCTCGGTGAGCTCCGCGACCCGCCGGGCGGCGGCCTTCTCGCGTCCGGCCGCGGCGGCGACGTCGGGCTCGGCCGCGCGGATCGCGTCGGCGACGCGCGCTCCGCCGGCCGGGTCGGTCGCCGTGAGCGCGGCGAGGCCGGGCGGGAGGGCGGCGCGGAGCGCGCCGGACGCGGCGGGCCCGGAGGTGGCGACGAGCACCCGGTGGCCGCGCGCGAGCAGCCCGGCGAGCAGGTCGGGGACGGTCTCCGGCGCACGCTCCGGGATGTGCATGACCTGCGGTCTCCCGGACGGCGACACGAGCCGCGCCAGCCCTTCCGGGACGCCGCGCGGCAGCAGGCTCAGCAGCCTGGCGTGCTGGTCGGCGATGGCGGCGCGGCCCGGCGGCCGGACGACCAGGGCGGGCGCGAGCCGGATGCGCGGCGCGGGCGGGCCGGCGCCGGTCTCGGGCTTCCAGTCCTCGCGGTAGTCGGCCGGGCCGGTCAGCGCCACCTGGCACCATTTCCGGAGGACGTCCCCGACCGATGCGTTCAGCCCGAAACCCTGCCCGGCCTGGACGGCGTCCGCCACCCAGCCGGCGGGCCGGAATCCCGGGTGGCCGGACAGCAGTTCCCGGTCGCGCAGCGTCGTGTGCCCGGCGAGGACGACGTCGACGCGCTCCGTCCGGTCGTCGACGACGATCCGGACGGGCGTGCTCAGCAGGTGGTCGTGGACGGCCGGGCGCCACGACAGCAGGCCGGTCGCGAGCACGACCTCCTCGTCGGAGAGCTCGCGGAGGACGCGGTACCAGTTGCGGAGGGCGAGCCAGCCGTCGAACTCCTCCAGCACGACGGGCGGCGTGAGGGGGATGACCGGGACGCTGAACAGCACGTCGCCGGGCCCGGCGTCCGCCTCCACGTAGACGTCGCCGGGCAGTTCGGCCAGCCAGTGGACCTGGTCGTGGTCGGCGAGGTCGCGGGACGGGCGCCGGCGGGCCCGCGCCAGGTCGCGCAGGAACCCCAGCAGCCGCGCCGCATGCTCGGCCTCGCGCGCCTCGGGCACCGTGGCTCCTCCCCTTCCCGCGGCGGGACGGACCCCCTCGTTCCCGGCGGTCCCCGCCTCGGCGACCGGACGGCGGAAAGGTCCGGTGCCGGTGCCCCGATCTAACACCCAAGGGCGGGCCCGGTCGAGCGCTATCGATGATCTTGAGCTAGCGGGCGCCCGCCATGTAGCGGTCCTCGTTCGGCATCATGGCCCACAGGACCAGGTAGACGACGAACTGCGGGCCGGGCAGCAGGCAGGACAGGACGAAGAGGACCCGGACGGTCCCCGGGCTCATGCCGAACCGGCGTGCGAGGCCGGCGCAGACACCCGCGATCATCCGATCGTTGCGCGGACGGTAGAGGCCGTTCATGAGTTCTTCTCTCCCCGATTCGTCGAGCGGTGAACACGGCCGCGGCTTTTCGCGGCCACGTTCTCCACGGTACGAACCGGACAGGTGCTTCCACATCCGCCGTTCGTCCCGTTCCGGCCCCATACTCGGGGATTAGGGGACGTCCCCTAAGGGCGTGCTACGGGGCGTTGTACTCGGCGACGAGCTTCGGCAGGCCGACGAGGTCGTCCAGGACGAACAGGCAGTCGCGGAGCGCGTCGTCGTCCTCCTGGATGTGTCCCCAGGGGCCGCGTCGCAGGAACGCCGCGCGCATCCCGTACGCCAAGGCGGGCCGGACGTCGTTGTCTATGCGGTCCCCCACGTACAGGACGCGGTCGGGCAGGACGTCCGCGAGTTGAGCGCAGCGCTCGAAGAACTCATGGGACGGCTTGCTGACGCCCCACACGTCGGAGATGCCGACGACGTCCGCGTCGAGGCCGAGCGCGGCCATCTGCGCGGCCGCCTCGACCGGCTGGTTGCCCGCGATGCCGACGTAGAGCCCCTGGTCGCGGAGGCCGGACAGGCACGCCCGCGCGTCCGGGTACAGGTCGTCCGGCCCGAACCCGTTCGGGACGCCCGCCGCCGTGCGGCGCCGCTGCTCGTCCGCCAGGTCGAAACCGGGCCGGAAGTACTCGAACAGGTCCATGTGGTCGCCGCCGGTCGCGAGCACCGCGCCGAGCTTGGTGAGGAACGTGTGCCGCGGCACGCCCAGCCAGTCGGCCCACCGCCCGTAGATCTCGCTCTCGTTGACGAGCGTCTCGCCGATGTCGAAGAACACGGCCTGGACGGCCCGGGGGGAAGGGGGTCGGTTCACTTCGCGGCCAGCTCCACCGAGGTGCCGGGGGTCAGCCGGCGGAACTCCTTGCCCAGCTCATCGCCGGCCCTGGTGACGGCGGTCTCCATCACCGTGAGGCCGATGTCGTTCAGCAGGCCGTCGTGGATGACGAAGGCGCGCTCGGGGCCGACCGCGCGGGTGTACTCGAACAGTTCCGGGACCTTCAGCCAGGGCGCGTTGCCCGGCAGGCACAGCGTCGGGACGGGCTCGGACGGGACGGTCAGCGCGTCGCCGGGGTGGAAGACCTCGCCGTCGACGAGGAATCCGGTGTTCGGGATCGGCGGGACGTCGGGGTGCAGGATCTCGTGGTCCTCGCCGTAGACGTGGACGTCGAATCCGGCGACGGTGACGGCGTCGCCGTGGCCGACCTGGTGGACGCGCCCGCCGAGGTCGGCGAGGTTCTCGGCGACGACGCGGGACGTCCAGACGTCCAGCGAGGGGCGCTCGGCCATCGCGGCGCGGAGCGCGCCGGCGTCGAAGTGGTCGAAGTGCTCATGGGTGATCAGCACGGCGTCGGCGGCGGCGAGCGCGGCGGACGCGTCGCTGAACGAGCCGGGGTCGATGACGATCGTCCGGTCGTCCCGGGTGATCTGGACGCAGGCGTGTCCGAGCTTGGTGAGACGCATCCGGCGATTTTTTCACGCCGGGCGGCCGCACCCATTGACCACCCCACGGGCCGTTGATAGAACACGTTCTACTTTGGGTGCCATCCGGCGCAAGGAGGCGGCGATGCCCGTTCCCGACCAACGCGACCCCGAGATCACCAGGAGCGCTCTCGCGGGCTGGCTGGACCGGCACCTGCCCGGCGTCCGGATCCCCCACGTGGAGACCCCGGAGACCAGCGGGTTCTCGAACGAGACGCTCATGTTCGACGCCGAGTGGACCGGCGGCGGCCGGCCGCGGCGGGAGCGGCTCGTCGCGCGGGTCGCCCCGGCGAAGTACCAGATCTTCCCCGAGCCGCGGTTCGCGGAGGAGTACCGGCTGATGCGCGTCCTGCACGAGCGCACCGCGATCCCCGTGCCGCCGATCCGCTGGTACGAGCCGTCGCCGGACGTGCTCGGCTCCCCGTTCTTCGTGATGGGACGCGTCGGCGGCCGCGTCCCGACCGACATGCCGCCGTACCACATGGACGGCTGGGTCACCGAGGTCGCGCCGGACGAGCGGGCCGCGATGTGGTGGTCCACGCTGGAGATCATCGCGAGCCTGCACCGGCTGGACGTCCGCGAGCTCGGCCTCGGCTTCCTCGACCAGCCGAAATGGGGCGCGACCGGCCTCGGCCAGCGCCTCGGCTACTACGAGCACTACCTCCACTGGGCCTACAAGGGGCCGCAGGAGACCGCGCTCAAGGCCCTCGAATGGCTGAAGGCCAACCGGCCCGCGGAGCCGGACGAGCCGGTCGCGCTGTGGGGCGACGCCCGCATCGGCAACGTGATCTTCCGGGCGGGCGCGCCGGCGGCCGTCCTGGACTGGGAGACCGCGACGCTCGGCGCCCCCGAGGAGGACCTCGCCTGGTTCCTGTTCCTCGACCGCCACCACTCCGAGGGCGTCGGCGCGGCCCGGCTGGACGGCTTCCCGCCCCACGCGGAGACCGTCGCCCGCTACGCGGAGCTGCTCGGCCGCCCGATGCGGCACATGGCGTACTACGAGATCCTCTCCGGCTTCAAGTTCGCGGTGGTCATGGCCCGGATCGGGCAGGCGATGATCGACTTCGGCTGGATCGACGAGGCGTCCGACTTTCCCTACGACAACAACTGCACGCGGTTGCTCGCCCGCATCCTCGGAGGGGACCAGTGACGCTGTCACCGCTCGACGACTACCCGATCCACCAGGCGCCGGAGGTGATGCGGCACGTCACCACGTCCGACCGCAACTTCTACGACCGGTACTACTTCAACGTCCACCCCTGCTCGGACGAGCTGATGCTGATCATCGGGATCGGGCAGTACCCGAACCTCGGGGTGATGGACGCGTTCGCGGTCGTCCGGCGCGGGCCCGTGCACAAGGTCGTCCGGGCGTCCCGCGAGCTGGGGAACGACCGGATGGACACCGCGGTCGGGCCGTTCCGCGTGGAGGTCATCGAGGGGCTGAAGCGGCTCAGGGTCGTCCTGGACGAGAACGAGCACGGCCTGGCGTTCGACCTCACTTGGGAGGGGTCGATCCCCGCCACGCTGGAGCCCCCGCACTACCTGCGCTGGCAGGAACGCGTCGTCTTCGACTCGCGGCGCCTCGCGCAGACCGGCTGCTGGACCGGCACCATCACGGTGGACGACGAGACCATCGACGTCACGCCCGACCACTGGTGGGGCTCGCGGGACCGGTCCTGGGGCATCCGGCCTGTGGGCGAGGCGGAGCCGCCGGGCATCCAGGTCAAGAACGCGGGAACGTTCTACTGGCTGTACACGCCGATGCAGTTCGAGGACCACACGATCCTCTGCATCATCCAGGAGGACGAGAAGGGCCGCCGCATCTTGGAAGAGGCCACCCGCGTCTGGCCCGACCGTGAGGCCGAGTACCTGGGACGACCCGAATACCGTCCCGAATACGCCGAAGGCACCCGCGACGTGGTCACCGCCACGCTCCGGTTCGCACCGCCCGGCGGAGAGCCGTTCGAGGTGAGGGCGACGCCGATCCTGCCCGTGCACATGATGGTCGGCACCGGCTACGGCCTGGAGCCCGGCTGGAAGCACGGCATGTACCAGGGGCCCGACCTCAAGGTGGAGGGCGTCACCTACGACACCCGCAAGCCGGACGACGCGGCCCGCATGTGGGGCATGGTCGACGCGGTCGGCCGCTACGAGTACCTGGACGGAGCGGAGCCCACCGGGGCGGCGACCGGCCACGGCCTCTACGAGTACTGGGCCCTCGGCCCGCATCCGACGTTTTCCGAGTAGGGGATCTGCGAGACTGGCGGACGTGACGACCCCGCCTTCGCCCGACCCCCCGGACGCGAGGCGGCCGTCCCGGCAAGAACTGGACCGGCAGGTGCGCGAACGCTACGGAACCTGGCGCGACCAGCCGCGCGGCCTGGCCTGCGCGGTGATCGCCGCCTTCATGATCCTCACCACGGCGGCGTTCGTGTTCGCCGTCGTCGCCGTCGTCACGGCGATGCGCTGAACAGACCACCGCTGAACAGACCACCGCTGAACAGACCGCGCTGAACGGACGGCGCTGAACGGACCGCGGCCGGACAGGCCGCGGAACGGGCCCCCGCGCCCGACGGCACGAGACCCGGACGCGCCTCGCGAGGCGCGTCCGGGTCTCGTCCGCCACGTCAGGTCGGGGTCCCCTCGGTCCCCTCGGCGATGGTGAACGCCACGTCGCCCTGCGGGTCGACCTGCGCGTCGAGCGTCTTGTCGTCCAGCATCTCGGCGACCGTGGGCTCCAGGTACACCTTGGCCCCCTCCTCCTCGACGACCTGGTCGCCTGCCTCGGGGGCGGGGGCGACCGAGAGCCGCAGAGCGTCCGAGCCGTCGAGCCCGGACTCAATGCGGATGCCGGTCTCCGGCGGAAGCTCCGGGTTCGCGGTCACAGTGCGAATGACCTGGACGGCACCGCTGGTCAGCGTGAGCACGATCAGCTCCTCACGTCTCTGTCGTTCTCTTTCGGATCTGCCCCACCCTCCCCGATCGCGGTGGCGGCAAACCTCGCGACGTGACCCGAACGAACGGTTCAGCCCGCGTTCGGGGCCAGCGCCCGCACCGCCTCCGCCGGGGACAGGCCGCCGCCGGGGACGACCGCGAGCACCGGGGTGGTCAGGCCCGCGTCCACGTACTCGCGGAGGCGGGCCCGGCACGCCTCGGGCGACCCGTGCACGATCAGGTCGTCGACGACCTCGTCCGGGATGACCTCCAGGGCCTTCTTCCGGTCGCCCGCCGCCCACGCCTCGTTCATCGGGCGCAGCGCCTCGCCGCGTCCGAGCCACTCGTGGAACGCCTTGTAGACGGGGACCGTCATGTACGCGGCGATCATCCAGCGGCCGATCGCGCGGGCCTCCTCGGCGTCGGCCGTCGGGCACACGAACAGCCGCGCGATCAGCTCGGGCCCGTCGCCCAGCTCGCCGCGGACGGTCCGGACGTCCTTCGGCGCCAGCCAGTTGGTGATCGCGCCGTCGGCCTCCCGCGCGGCGAGCCGCAGCATGCCGGGGCGCAGCGCGGCGAGGACGATCGGCGGCGGCACCGCGGGCGCGTTGTCCAGCTTGAAGCCCTTGACGGCGAAGGTGTCGTACTCCTCCTTCACCTTCTCCCCCGCGAGCGCCTTGCGGAGGAACCGCAGCGTGTCGCGGACGCGCTTGTACGGCTCGTCGAACGGGATCCCGTTCCACCGCTGGACGATCGTGTCGGACGAGGTGCCGATGCCGAGCACGAACCGTCCGGGCGCGAGGCCCGCGAGGGTCGCGGCCTGCTGGGCCAGCAGCGCGGGCCCGCGCGTGTAGACCGGCACGATCGCGGGGCCGAGGCGCAGCTCGGGGCCCCACTGGGAGGCGAGCGCCAGCGGTGTGAACGCGTCGGTGCCGTTCGTCTCGGCCGACCAGGCGTCGGTGTAGCCGAGCCCGGACAGCTCGGCGAGGATCTCCCGGTGCTCGCCCAGCGGGACGCCGGTCAGCGGAATGGTCAGTCCCCAGCGTGACATGCGCGCCTCCTAGGCGATCGACGGGCGGATGGTGGCGCCGCCGTCCACGACCATGGTCTGCCCGGTCATCCAGGACGAGGCGTCGCCCGCGAGGAACACGGCCGCGTTCGCGATGTCCGCGGGCTCGCCGAGGCGGCCGAGCGGCATGTGCTTGCTGATCTCCGCCTCGTTCGGCTCCCACAGGGCGCGGGCGAGGTGCGTCTTGACCAGGCCCGGCGCGATGCAGTTCACCCGCACCCTGGGCGCCAGCTCCATCGCGAACTGCCGGCTGAGGTGGATCACCGCGGCCTTGGTGACGTTGTAGTAGCCGATGCCGTGCTCGGTGATCATCCCGCCGACGGACGCGATGTTGATGATCGAGCCGCCGCGCTCGGCGAGCGACGCGCGCAGCGCGAGCTGCGTCCACTGGACGATCGCGAACTGGTTGACCTCGACGGTCTTCGCGGCGGCGGCGGGCTCGATGTCCGCCATCGGGCCGTAGTACGGGTTCGTCCCCGCGTTGTTGACCAGGATGTCGAGGCCGCCGAACTCGGCGACGGCCGCGTCCACGCAGGCGGCGGCCTCGTCGGCGTGGCCCACGTGCGCCGCCTTGGCGAGCACCCCCACCCCGGGGCTGGCCGCGGCGATCTCCTTGGCGACCTCGTCGAGTGCCTCCTGCTTGCGGGACGAGAGCACCACGTTGGCGCCCTCGGCGGCGAACGCGGCCGCGATCGCCTTCCCGATGCCCCGGGACGCCCCGGTGACCAGGGCCGTCCTTCCCTCAAGACCAGTCCGCATCCGCGCTCCCTACTCGCTCGCCCCTGTGGGCGGTGGGCAGAATCCGACTCGGTTTACTGTAGCGAAGTGACTGACGAGTCAGTTAGCTGGGCCGGGGATTCCGTCCCGGTCACCGGGCGCGCATTCTTTCTAACGATTGTTTGATTGGTACTCTCGCCGAGAAGACACGAGGAGGGCCGCGTGACCACGACCAAGGACCGTCGTCCGGCCGTCGAGGGCTGGTACACGACCGCGGACGGCGACGTCCGCCTGCTCGGTACCCGCTGCTCGTCGTGCGGAACGCCGTACTTCCCGCGCAACGAGCTGGCATGCCGCAACCCCGGCTGCACGGGACCGAAGGACGGCTCGGAGCTGGAGCCGTACGCCCTGTCCGCGCGCGGGCGCATCTGGTCGTACGCCGACTCGCGCTACAAGCCGCCGCCCCCGTACGTCTCCCCGGACCCGTTCGTCCCCTACACGGTCGCGGCCGTCGAGCTCGAAACCGAGCGCATGGTCGTCCTGGGCCAGGTCGTCCCCGGCCACACCGTGGACGACCTGGAGGTCGGCATGGAGGTCGAGCTGGCCGAAGGCGTCCTGTACGAGGACGACGAGGCCGAGTACACCGTCTGGATGTGGCGGCCCGTCACGGCGAGCGGAGCGAGCGAATGAGCAGGGACATCGCCGTCCTCGGCGCGGGCATGCACCCGTGGGGCAAGTGGGGACGCAACTTCGTCGAGTACGGGCTCGCGGCGGCGCGGGCCGCGCTCGCGGACGCGGGCCTGTCGTGGCCGGACGTCCAGTACGTGTCGGGCGCCGACACCATCCGCAACGGGTACCCGGGGTTCATCGCGGGGGCCACGTTCGCGCAGGCGCTCGGCTGGTCGGGCGCGCGGGTGTCGAGCTGCTACGCGGCGTGCGCCTCCGGGGCGCAGGCCATCGGCACGGCGCGCGCGCAGATCCTCGCGGGCCTGTGCGACGTCGCCCTGGTCGTGGGCGCCGACGCCGCCCCGAAGGGCTTCTTCAAGCCCGTCGGCGGCGACCGCCCGGACGACCCCGACTGGCTGCGGTTCCGCCTGCTGGGCGCGACCAACCCGATCTACTTCGCCCTGTACGCGCGCCGCCGGATGGCCATGTACGGCGCCACCCTCGACGACTTCGCGGCCGTCAAGGTGAAGAACGCGCGGCACGGCCTCGGCAACCCGAACGCCCGGTACCGCAAAGAGGTGACCGCCGAGGACGTCCGCGCGTCCGCCGTGGTCGCCGACCCGCTGCGGCTGCTGGACATCTGCGCGACCAGCGACGGCGGCGCCGCGCTCGTCCTGACGTCGATGGAGTTCGCGCGGCGGCACGGGATCGCCGACCCGGTGCGCATCCCGGCGGTCTCCACGGTCACGCCGACGTTCCCCAAGACCGTCCTGGACCTGCCGGACTTCGCGACCGACTCGGCCATGACCGCCGCCGTCCCGGAGCGCCCGTTCCGCTCCGCGATCGCGCACGCCGCCTACGAGGAGGCGGGCCTCGGCCCCGAGGACCTGTCGCTCGCCGAGGTGTACGACCTGTCCACCGCCCTCGAACTCGACTGGTACGAGGACATCGGGCTGTGCGAGCGGGGCGGCGCGGAGGAGCTGCTGCGCTCCGGCGCGACGGCGCTCGGCGGCCGCGTCCCGGTCAACCCGAGCGGCGGCCTCGCGTCCTTCGGCGAGGCGATCCCGGCGCAGGCGATCGCGCAGATCTGCGAGCTGACCTGGCAGCTGCGCGGCCAGGCCGAGGGCCGCCAGGTCGACGGCGCCCGCGCCGGCATCGCCGTGAACCAGGGCCTCTTCGGGCACGGTTCCGCCGTCATCGCCGTCCGCTGACCGCTGACCGAGCCGGCCGCGGCGGCTTCACGGGACCGTGAAGCCGTCGCAGCCGAGGTAGTAGGCGTCGCCGTTGGGGCGGACGTGCATCCACACGATGGTCCAGACGCCCTTGGACAGCGGGCCCGTCCCGCCCGTCTTGCTCTCGCGGAAGTCGTTCGGGTAGGTGAGGTCGAACCCCTGCTCCCCCGCCTCGCCCTCCGGGTACAGGTGCGGCTTGCTGACGACCCAGGCCGGCCCCGCACTGCCCCAGGGCCCCGGTTGGCGGACCTGGGCGGCCAGGTAGTAGTCGGACGGCCGCGCGTACTTGAACCGCATGCCGAACTTCACCGACTTCCCCTTGTACGGCTGGCGCGGCGCCGAGACCTGCAACTGGCCGGAGTAACGCTCGTCGTCGGGCTGGACCCGGATCGCGGGCAGGCAGCGGAAGTCCTTCTGGGAGTACTCCAGCTTGTCGAAGTCGGCGGTGGGCTGCTTTATCAGGACGTCGTCCGGTGGGCGGCCGTCCGGGCCGGCGGTCCTCCCCGGCTGCGGGCCTCCCGCCTGCGGGCTCCCCGACGCGGCGGACGAGCCGGTCGCCCCCTGGACCGTGCCGGTCTTCCCGGCCTGCGGATCGTCCGGCGGGTCGCCGCCGCCGTTGAGGGTCAGCCGGACGACGACGGCGGTCGCGAGGACGACGACGGCCACCCCGGCCGACGCCCCGATGACGGCGGCGCGGGAGCGCCGCCCGCCGCCCGGACCGGTCCGGGTGCGCTCCGCCGGGACGAGCCCGGACGCGACCGCGTCCGTGACGCTCGCGGGCACCGGCGGCGGGGCGCCGACCCGGCGCCGGTACTCGGGGTCGCCGGACAGGGCGACCGGGTCCGCGGCCAGTTCGAGCAGCCGCTCCAGGGTGGGGCGGTCCTCCGGCTCCTTCGCGGCGCACTGCCGGACGAGGTCGGCGAGGCGCGGGTCGACGCCGTCCACGTCGATGTCGCCGCTGAGGGTGCGGTGGAGGACGCCCTCGATGCGGCCGCCGCCGAACGGCGGCCGCCCGGTGGCGGCGTAGGCGATGGTGCCGGCGAGCGAGAACACGTCCGACGCTGGGACGGGCTGCTGCTCGCGGACGACCTCGGGCGCGACGTAGCCGGGAGTGCCGTTCCAGGCGCCGGTCTGGGTGATCTGCGTCTGGCCCTCGCCGCGCGCGATGCCGAAGTCGATCAGGCGGGGCCCGTCCGGGGCGAGGATCACGTTGCCCGGCTTGAGGTCGCGGTGCTGGACGCCCTGCCGCTGGATCTCCCGCAGCCCCTGGGCGAGCGCGGCGAGGAGCCGCACGCAGGTGTCCGCGGGGACCGGCCCGTGCTGGGCGACGGCCTGCCGGAGCGTCGGGCCCGGCACGTACTCGGTGGCCAGCCAGTACGGCGGCGCGTCCAGCCCGGCGCCGACCATCGCCGCGGCGAACCGGGTGCGCACCCGCTCGACGGTCGCGACCTCGCGGCGGAAGCGCGCGAGCGCCTGCGGGCCGTCGAAGTCCTCCCGGATGACCTTGAGGGCGATGTGCCGCCCGCCGCCGGTCAGCCCCAGGTAGACCTGCCCCATGCCGCCCGCGCCGAGCCGGGCCAGCAGCGGGTAGCCGCCGATCTCTGCGGGGTCCTCCGGACGGAGTGGTTCCACGGTTCACCGGCCCTCGTCGTCGCGTCGCCGCGAGAAATGATCTCACTCCGCGGCGCGGCGCGCCCCCGGTTCAGGCGGCGTCGCGGGCGACGCGCAGCGCCCAGGCGATCATCGGGGCCTGGAGCGGGAGGCGGCCGTAGGCGGCGGCGCGCAGCGGCAGCGGGCGGTGCCGCCAGTCGCGCGCCATCTTCACGTTGGCCGGGAAGACCGCCGCCATCAGCGCCGCCGTCGCGAGCGCGCCGGCCCTGCGGGTGCGCGGGTGGGCGACGGCGGCGGCGCAGCCGAGTTCGGCGACGCCGCTGAGGTAGGTCCACGTCCGCGCGCTGCCGGGCAGCCGCTCGGGGATGAGCGCGTCGAACGGCTTCGGGGCGATCATGTGCAGGGTGCCCATGGTGGCCATCGCGGAGGCCAGCCGCCGGGACGCACGCGACGAATCGGTCATGCCGTGCAGTCTGGCACATCGGACTGGACGTCCAATAGCGCTCGGCTCGAATCCGGCGGTGTGACCGAGGTCACCGTGCCGAACCCGTGTGACCTGGGACGTAGCGGTCACGTGTCAGATGTCACCGTCTTGGCGGATTCGCACGGTTCCGGGTGCGGCTAAATTTGAACTGACCGGTCAGTTCAAATTCTTCCGGAGGAATGCGATGACGCCGGAGCACAAGACTCCGGGGACGGCCGCCGCGGCCGGGGGGACCGCCGCAGCCGTCTCCGGACCCGGCCGGGCCGGCTCTGGGACTGGCGGGGGCCGTCCCAGAGCCGAGGCCCCGCCCCGCGCGCCGGGCCTGGACGTCCGGGCCCGGGGGCTCGGGGTGCGCGGCGCCCGCGGCTGGGCCTTCCGGAACGTCGACCTGACCGTGCCCGGCGGCGCGCTGGTGGCCGTGAGCGGCATCGCCGGAACCGGGCGGACGGCGCTGCTGCTCACCCTCGGCGGACGCATGAAGCCCACCGAGGGCACGGTCGCGGTGGGCGGGCTCACCGGTCTCGCGCACGTCCAGCGGGCGGCGGCGCTCGGCGTCGTGCCCGGCGTGACCGAGCTGGATCCGGCGCTGACCGTGCGCGAGCACCTGAACGAGGCACTGGCGCTGCGCGAGGGTGTCTTCGGCGGGTTCCGGGGCCGGGAGGCGCGCAGGCGGCGGGCCCTCGAACGGGTCGGCCTGGACCTCGACCCGCGAACGCTCGCCGAGGAACTCGCGCCGGACGAGGCGCAGCTGCTCGGCGCCGCGCTGGCGCTCGTCGGCGGCCCCGGGCTGCTCCTGCTCGACGACGTCGACGAGGGGCTGGACGCCGGCCGGCAGCGCGGACTGTGGCGGCGGCTCGCCGGCCTCGCGGCGGACGGCGTCACCGTCGTCGCCGCATGCCATGACGCCACGCCCGCCGAGGGCCTGGCCACGCACAGCCTTCCGCTCTAGCCAGGCGATCCCCCGATCCAGCCAGGAGACCCCCGATGAGACTCCCCGCGCTGACGTCCGGCCGCCTGGAGCTGCGCCGCTTCCAGCGCAACCGGCTCACCCGGATCGCCGCCGCGTTCCTCGCCGTGATCCAGTGGGTGAACGCCCGGTTCGGGCCGGTCGGCCGGATCCTCGCGCTGGCGCTGCTGATGCTCCAGCTCACCTCGGCGGCGGGCACGTACCCGATCGAGACCAGCCCCCGCTTCTTCCAGGCGATCCGGCCGTACCTGCCGATGTCGTGGGTCGTGGACGGGGTCAGGCGCCTGATCGGCGGCGGGCAGCTGACGGTCGTATGGCAGGGTTGTGCGGTGCTGGCCGCCTTCCTGGCGGGCGGGCTCGCGCTCACCGCCCTCGCCGTCCGGCGCGACCGGGTGTGGACGGTGCGGCGGCTGCACCCGGCGCTGAAGCTCTGAGCGGCGGCGACGCGCAAGGAGGCAGGGACGTGGCCCGCAGCGGGACCAGGGAGAGGCTGTTCGGCGCGGCGATCGAGCTGATCGCCGAGAGCGGGCTCGCCGCGACCACCGTCGACCAGATCGCCGAGCGGGCCGGGGTCGCCAAGGGCACCGTCTACTACAACTTCGGCAGCAAGGCCGCGCTGTTCTCGGCGCTGCTGGAGTACGGGGTCGAGCGGCTCGCGACCGCGCTGCGCGAGGCCGCGTCCGGCCGCGCGCCGCTGGACGCGCTGGACGCCGTCGTCGCCGCCGAGCTGGCGTTCATCGGCGAGCACGAGTCGTTCGCGCGGCTGCTCATCGCCGAGACGTGGCGGTCCGGCGGCGACTGGCAGCGCACCGCCCGGCTGATCAGGGAACGCGCCATCGGCGTCCTCGCGGACGTGCTGCGCGACGCGGTCGCCGCCGGGGACCTGCGCTCCGACCTCGACACCGCGACCGCGGCGTCCGCCGTGTTCGGCATGGTGCTGACCGTCGCGCTCGACTGGCGCGCCCTCCAGCCGGGACGCCCGCTCGCCGACGTCCAGGCCACCCTCATGGACCTGCTCCGCGGCCGCCTCACCCGTTAGGCGACGGCAGGTCGCGGATCTCCTCGATGATCCCGGGCATCGCCGCGTTGTTCTCGCGGACCCAGCGCAGCAGGACCGCGATCTCCTCGTCGGTGTGGGCGCCGAGGCGCTCGTGGAACGCGCGGGAGATCGGCTCGAAGTAGCGGGCGAACCGGGCGACGTTCTCCGGGATCAGCTCGACGATCACGCGGCGGCGGTCGTCGGGGTCGCGGGTGCGCTTGACGTACCCGGCGCGTTCCAGCCGGTCGATGGCCGCGGTGATCGCGCCGCCGGTCGTGATGCCCATGAGCTGGGCGAGCTGGCCGGGCGTCTGCGGGCCGTCCAGCATCAGCGCGTTCACGCACTGGGCGTCGCTGACGTTCAGTCCGGCCTTGCTCGCGGTGGCATGGTGCAGCAGCACGGTGAACATGGTGCTGCGCTGCATCTCCCGCTGCATCTCGTCCAGCCGCGCGCGGTCCGGGGTCGACACGCCCACCCTCTCCCTCTGTGTCTCGCTCAGGGAGAGCCTAGTGACCGGATGCGGTCACGACCACCCGGGAGGGCGCGGCGTGTGGCGCACGACGCACACGCCGCCGATCGGAGCACCCCCAGGTCACCCCTATCATTGTTTTGGTTAGGACCACTAACAGAGGTCCGCTCCTGGCCCCGAATCCCACGAAGGTTCGGGGCCGACCTCTAAGCGCCCCCGGGTGCGCGGCCCCGGCTCACCGCACCTCCTCCGCGATCTGCTTGGCCCACCGGTAGTCGGCCTTGCCCGCGGGCGAGCGCTTCATCTCGGCGACGAACGCGTACACCCGCGGCACCTTGTAGCCCGACAGCTCGCGGCGGCAGTGCGCGTCCAGGTCGTCGGAGGCCGGCGCGTCCCCGGACGGCTGGATCACCGCCGCGACGCGGTTCCCCCAGCGCTCGTCCGGGATGCCGGTCACGACCGCGTCGTACACCCCCGGGTGCCCCTTGAGGACGGCCTCGACCTCCTCCGGGAACACCTTCTCCCCGCCGGTGTTGATGGCCTGCGAGCCGCGCCCGTAGACGGCGATCGACCCGTCCTCCTCGACGGTCGCGATGTCGCCGGTGAGCAGCCAGCGCTTGCCGTCCACCACCGGGAACGTCTTCGCCGTCTTCTCCGGGTCGTTGTAGTAGCCCTGCGCGATGTACCCGGTGCGCGCGACCTGCCCGATGACGCCCGAACCCGGCTTCACCTGCTGGAGCGCGTCGTCCAGCACGGTCACGTTCTCGACGTCGGGGGCGAACCGCAGGCCCTTCTCCGGCGTGGAGCCGGCGACCGCCTCGGCGGTCGAGCCCGACTCGGTCGAGCCGAAGCGGTCCAGGATCAGCACGTTCGGCAGCAGCGCCTGGATGCGGTCCCGGACCGTCCCGGTGAAGATCGCGCCCGTGGAGACGTACGCGAACAGCGAGGACGTGTCGTACTCGCCGCGCGCCAGCTCCTCCGCCATCGGGATCGCCATCGCGTCCCCGGTGATCGTCAGCGAGTTGACCTTCTCCCGCTCGATCGTCGCCCACACGTCGGCCGCGTCGAACTTGCGGGTGTAGACGAGCGTCGCGCCCATGAACCAGGCGATGAACGTGGCCACCTGCGCGGCGCCGTGCATCAGCGGCGCGACCGGCATCATGATCAGCTGACCGCTGGTGCGGGCGTTCTCCACGATGTCCTCGGGCCGCGACGGACGCGGCACCGTCGGATTCCAGAACGCGAAGATGATCTGCTCGGTCGACCACATGACGCCCTTCGGCATCCCGGTCGTCCCGCCCGTGTAGATGATGTAGAGGTCGTCGCCGGACCGCGCCGGGAAGTCCCGCGCGCCGCTGGCGTCCCGCACCGCCTCGTCGTAGGCGACCGCGCCCGGGATGGACGGCGTGCCGCCCACCGCGATGACGTGCCGCACCGCCGGCACGTCCGGGAGCGTCGCGGCGACCCGGTCCTCGAACTCCACGTCGTACAGCAGCGCGACGCTGTCGGAGTCCCGGTACACGTAGAGCAGCTCGCTCTCCACGTACCGGTAGTTGACGTTGATCGGCACTGCCCGGATCTTCAGCGTCGCCAGCAGCGCCGCCGCGTACTCGACGCCGTTGTAGAGCTGGACGGCGACATGCTGGCCGGGCTCGACGCCGGCGTCCTGGAGGTGGTGCGCCAGCCGGTTCGCGTGCTCGTCCAGCTCGGCGTACGTGAGCCGCTGCTCGCCGCACACCAGGGCGACACGCTCCCCGATCACGTCAGCGAGCCCCTCGAACAGGTCAGCGTGGTTGTACTCCATCGGAGGGCCTCCGGAAGGGGTAATCGCGCCATTACGGGGTCTGGGGTCGCCCCCAGAGAGGTCGGGGAATCAGGGTCGGTCGCTGCCGACGATCCACATCGCGAAGAACTGGGCGCCGCCGCCGTAGGCGTGGCCGAGCGCGCGCCGCGCGCCGTCCACCTGGTGGTCGCCGGCCTGTCCGCGCACCTGGAGCGCCGCCTCGGCGAACCGGATCATCCCGGACGCGCCGATCGGGTTGGACGACAGCACGCCGCCGGACGGGTTCCACGGGATGTCGCCGTCGAACGCCGTCGCGCCGGCCTCGGTGAGCTTCCAGCCCTCGTTCTCGCCGCAGAAGCCGAGGTTCTCCAGCCACATCGGCTCGTACCAGGAGAACGGGACGTACACCTCGGCGCAGTCGAGCTCGCTGCGCGGGTCGGTGATGCCCGCCTGCCGGTACACGTCCGCCGCCGCGTCCTTGCCGCCCTGCGGGCTGACGCTGTCGCGCCCCGCGAACTGCATCGGCTCCGAGCGCATCGACGTGCCGTGCACCCAGGCGGGCGCGGCCGGGGCCTTCTTGGCCGCGTCCTCCGAGGCGAGCACCATCGCGCACGCGCCGTCCGAGGACGGGCACGTCTCCAGGTAGCGGATCGGCTCCCACAGCATCGGCGTCGACTCGACCATCGCGCGGTCGATCCCGGGGATCTTCAGGTGCGCGTACGGGTTCCGCAGCGCGTTCTGCCGGTCCTTGACCGCGACGAGCGTCCCGATGTGGTCGGGCGACCCCGAACGCCGCATGTAGGCGCGGATGTGCGGGGCGAAGTAGCCGCCCGCGCCGACCACGAGGGACGTCGTGAACGGCCCGTTGACCGTCAGCGCCCACGTCGCGTTCGACTCCGACTGCTTCTCCCACGCGAGCGTGAGGACCCGCTCGTGCACCCCGGACTGGATCAGGTTCGCCGCGACGATCGCCGTGGACCCGCCGACCGACCCGGCCGTGTGCACCCGCATCAGCGGCTTGCCGGTCGCGCCGAGCGCGTCCGCCAGGAAGACCTCCGGCATCACGACGCCCTCGAACAGGTCGGGCGCCTTGCCGACCACGACGGCGTCGATGTCCTTCCAGGTCAGCCCGGCGTCGTCGAGGGCGCGGCGGGCCGCCTCGCGGACCAGGCCCGCCATCGACACGTCCAGCCGCTTGGTCTTGTACTCGGTCTGCCCGACGCCGATGATCGCGCAGCGGTTAGCCATGGTTCTCTCCCGACATGACGCAGACGAGGTTCTGCTGGAGGCACGGACCGGACGCGGCGTGCCCGAGCGTCCGGGACGCCGTCCCGTCGTGGATGCGGGACGCGGCCTCGCCGATCCGGATGAGGCCCGTCGCCATCACCGGGTTCGCCGACAGCGCCCCGCCGGACGGGTTGACCGCGACGCCGTCGTCCAGGCCGAGCGCCTCGCGCAGGATCAGCTCCTCATGGCTGAACTGCGCGTGCAGCTCCGCCACCTCGACCCCGGCCGCGCCCGCCTTCTCCCCCGCGATGCGGGCGGCCGCCGAGCGGGTCAGGTCGCGCACGCCCAGCGCGTGCGGCTCGGTGCGGTGGTCGATGCCGGTGATCCACGCGGGCCGCTCGCACAGCTCCCGCGCCTTGTCGCCGGCGGCGAGGACGATCGCCGCCGCGCCGTCGGTGATCGGCGCGACGTCGTAGGGGCGCAGCGGCGCCACGTCGTAGTCGTCCCCCTCGGGGTCCGGCAGGTGCAGCGCGAACGGGTTGTCGCGGCCGGACGCCCGGGAGCGCGCGGCGACGGCGCGCAGGTCGTCCTCCTTCGCGCCCGACCGCTCCATGTAGGCGCGGGCCTGCATGGCGGCCATCGACACCTGGTCGACGCCCAGCGGGGCCAGGTGGTACGGGTCGAGCTGCTGGCTCATGATCGCGCGGAGGTCGCCCTGGGACGTCTTGCCGAACCCGTACACGAGCGCGGTGTCGATCTCGCCGATCTGGAGCTTCACCCACGCCTCGTACAGCGCCCACGCGCCGTCCATCTCGACGTGGCTCTCGGCGATCGGCGGCCACGCGCCCAGCGTGTCGAGCGCGGACACGAACGCGAACGGCGCGCCCTGCAGGTAGTCGCACGAGCCCGAGCAGGTGAAGCCGAAGCGGGACAGCCCGGTCCGCTCCTTCATCTCGGTGATCACCGGCAGGACCAGCTCGGTCTCCGCGATCCCCTGGTCCTCGCCGCTGTGCCGGCTCTGTGCGAATGCGACGACTGCGACATCACGCATTACATGAAGTCCTTGATCTCTTCGAAGGGGACGTCGGGCTCGTCGATGGGCTCGAACCACTTGATGTTGGCCATCGACCTCCCCCACTCCTCCCGGGGCCGCCACGCCGCCTTCACCCGCATGCCCATCCGCACCTGGTCGGCGGGGATGCCCGCGACCAGCGTCAGCATCGTCAGGCCCGCGCCGTCCAGCAGGACGTAGCCGGACACGAACGGCACCTCGGGCGCGCGCGGGTCGGGGATGTTGTTGACCGCGAAGGTGGTGACGGTGCCGGTGTCCGGCAGTTCCACCTCCTCCGACGTGGGCACGCCGTCGCGCGGGCAGAACCCCCTCATCGGCACGATGACCTTCTCGCACACCGGGCAGCGGTGCCCGATGAGCCGTCCCTCGGAGACGCCCTCCAGGAACCGGCCGAGCGCCTGCCCGCCCTTCAGCCGGTACTCCAGCCCGGCCCGCGGGTTGATCATCGTGACCTCGGGCAGGAAGCACTCGATGTCGCCGATCGTCCCGGTCCGCTCCGCGCGGAACTTCGGCCGCACCCGCATCCCGGTCTTCAGGAACTTCGGCGGCTTCGCGCCCTCCGCGAAGACGCCCAGGTCGAGCGCGTGCAGCAGCGCCGTGTCGGCCCCGTCCGGGCGGATCAGCGCCCACGCGAACGGACGGTCGAACGGGTGCTCCTCGGCCGGGCGCGGCACCCACGACCAGGTCGTGACGGTGCCGGCCGGGCCGACCTCGACGAACTCTCCGGTGACGTCCTCGCCGGTCTCGGGGTCGCACTCCGCCGGCGGGACGAGCACCCGGCCGGCCGCCGTGCGGACGCCGACCAGCCGGCCGTCGCGCAGCTCGCTCAGGAAGCGCCCGATGACCGGGCCGACCGAGCGGGTGTAGCCGCCGGGGAACTCGACGAGGTGGTTGGGGGCCTCAGATGGCACTGTCGCGGTCCTTCCAGTACGGGTCCCGCAGCTTGCGCTTGAGGAGCTTGCCGTTGGGCTCGCGCGGCATCGTCTCGATGAAGTCGACGGTCCGCGGCCACTTCATCTTGGCGAGCCGCCCCTCCAGCGACGCGAGGATCTCGGCGGCGAGGTCCGGGCCCGGCTCGACGCCCTCGGCGGGCTCGACGACGGCCTTGATCTGCTCGCCCCACTCCTCGTCCGGGATGCCGAACACGGCGACGTCCGCGACCTTCGGGTGCATGGTGATCTCGTTCTCGATCTCGGCCGGGTAGATGTTCGCGCCGCCCGAGATGATCATGTCGGCCTTGCGGTCGGACAGGAACAGGAAGCCGTCCTCGGTGAGGTAGCCGATGTCCCCGACGGTGAAGAAGTCCTTGAGGCGGTTCTTCTCCGTCTTCTCCTTGTCGCCCTTGTACTCGAACTCGACGCCGGCCATCTTCATGTAGATCGTGCCGTGCGCCCCGGTCGGGACGGGCTCGCCGTCGTCGTCCACGATGAGCAGCTCGCTGATCGGCCACGCGTTGCCGACCGTGCCCGGGTGGGCGCGCCAGTCGGCCGGGCTCGCGATCGTCCCGCCGCCCTCGGTCGCCGCGTAGTACTCCCAGATGCAGTCGCCCCACCATTCGAGCATCTGCTGCTTGATCGGCACCGGGCACGGCGCCGCCGCGTGGATCGCCCACTTCATGCTCGACACGTCGTAGCGGGAGCGGACGTCCTCGGGCAGCCCCAGCAGCCGCTTGAAGTGGGTCGGGACCATGTGGGTATTGCTCACACGGTGTTCTTGGATCACTCTCAGAGTGTCTTCGGCGTCCCACTTGTCCATGTAGACGAGCGTGTGGCCCATCTGCAGGGCGGTGCCGCCGAACTGGGTGACGGCCGTGTGGTAGTTCGGTGAGGTGATCAGATGGGCCTGGTGCTCGCCCCCGGCCGGGCGTCCCGGCGGGATGCCGAACAGGCCGAGCAGGAACGTCATCAGCTCGGCGCTGTCGTCGGGGTCGATGCCCATCAGGGCCCGCTTGACGCCCTTCGGACGTCCGGTCGTCCCGGAGGTGTAGTGCATGGTGGCGCCGTTGCTGCGGTCGTCCGGCAGCGTGTCGGGCTGCCCCTCGACGAGTTCGGCGAACGGGCGGAAGCCCGCGACGTCCCCGAACGCGAACCGGCGGTGCGCCTCGATCTCCTCGCCCGCGGGCACGCCCTCCTTGGCGTAGCGCTCGTGGACGAAGAACGCCTTGGCCTCGCTGTCGGCGACGATGTAGCCGATCTCCGGCCCGGTCAGGTGCCAGTTGATCGGCGTGTAGTACCAGCCGGCCTGCAACGCCGCCAGGTACAGCACGACGCCCTCGACACCGTTCGGGACGAGCCCGCAGATGCCGTCGCCCTTCTCCAGTCCCAGCGCGCGCAGACCGTGGACGAGCCGGTTCGCGCGGGCCAGCAGATCACCCGCCGCGTGCTGCGTCCCGTCCGGTTCAACGCACGCGATCCACTCGGGATCGGCCTGCGCCAACCGCCAAAAGCCCAATGACCCCATCGGAACTCCCCTAGCTGATCGCGGTGAGCGCCGTCCCACGGCGGCACTCGGCGAGGAAAGTAGATCACGTTCTCGTTTTGGAGTTCAACCCCTACCGGTAGGGCGACTGCTTAACTAGAATCTGTTCTCGTTTGAGCCCTGCGTTGGAGGAACCATGGCGGAACTGCTGCCGATCAGCACCGAGCACTGCATCGTCGAGCGCGACGGCCACGTCGTCATCGTCACGATGAACCGCCCGGAGGCGCGCAACGCGCTCAGCACCGCGATGCTGGTCGGTCTCGCCGACGCCTGGGCCTACATGTCGGACACGCCCGAGGTCCGCGTCGGCATCCTCACCGGAGCGGACGGCACCTTCTGCGCCGGCGCCGACCTGAAGGCGATGAGCCAGCCGTCCGCGGACCCGCGCGTCCAGGAGCGGGCCGCGCAGATCACCGACTACCACTGGAAGGGGCTGCTGCGCGACGGCCGCCCCACCAAGCCGCTCATCTGCGCCATCGAGGGCTACGCCGTCGCCGGCGGCACCGAGCTGCTCGCGGGCACCGACCTGCGCGTCGTCGCCGAGGGCGCCACCCTCGGCCTGTTCGAGGCCAAGCGCGGCCTGTTCCCCATGGGCGGCAGCGCCGTCCGCCTGCCCCGCCAGATCGGCCTCGCCGCCGCGCTCGACATCCTGCTCACCGCCCGCGAGGTCACCCCGCAGGAGGCCCTCGCCATGGGGCTGGTCAACAAGGTCGTCCCGGACGGCCAGGCGCTCGCCGCGGCCCGCGAGATGGCCGACCAGATCGCCGCGTGCGCGCCGCTGTCGGTCCAGGCCATCCTGCGCGCCGTCCGCGAGACCGAGCACCTCCCCGAAGAGGAGGCCCTGAAGATCTCCGACGAGATCGGGTGGCCCGTCTTCGCCTCCGCGGACGCCAAGGAGGGCTCCAAGGCGTTCAAGGAGAAGCGCCCCGCCGTCTACCAGGGCAAGTAGCGGGACAGGCCGCCGGCGACGGCTCCGGCGGGCCCGGCCGCCGCGGCGGCCGGGCCCGTTTCCGGCATCGTCAGTTGCTGCGCCAGTGCGCCAGGTCGGCGTACCGGGTCGCGACGGTGCTGGTCCAGCCGACGGCCCACACGGTCGTCGTACCCGGGCGGACGGCCATCGCCGCGGGTATGACCGTCGTCCCGGCGGGCTGGGCCAGGGTCTCCTCGGACCAGACGCCCGCGGCGGTGCGGTGGCGCATGGCGCTGCGCCCCGACAGGACCCAGATGCCGCCGGCCCCGTCCGAGGTGACCTCGGTAAGGGTGCTTCCAGGAGCACCGAGGACGTTGGTCCACTTGGTGCCGTTCCAGTGCGCCAGCAGCGACCGGGCGACCTCCTTGCCCGCGGCGTCCGCCACCCGCACGGCGCCGACCGCCCACACGTCGTTGGCGGAGGCCGCGTACACGTCGTGCAGAGTGGACGCGATCTCGCCGCCCTTGACGATGCCGTCGATCGCGGGGAACGGGACATCCGTCCACTTTGTACCGTTCCAGCGGGCGGTGGCGGGATGCCCGTCCGCCCAGCCCACGGCCCACGCGCTGGTGGGCGAGACGGCCGCCAGCGCGCGCGGCTTGATCCCGATGGGGGTGTCGGCCCAGGCCGTGCCGTTCCAGTACTTGGCCGACATGGCGGTGACCGCCCATGTGCTGGCGGGCCCGGCGGTGGCGATGTCGCTGGGCTGGAAGCTCAGCGGGGTCTTGGCCACGGCCCAGGCCGTGCCGTTCCAGCGCAGCAGGGCGTGGGAGTCGCCCGAGGTGTTGAGCTGCGCCGCCACCCACACGTTCGACGGCGACGTGGCCGAGACGGCGTTGAAGCGGTACGCGTTCAGCGACGCGGGCAGCGCCACGTCGCTCCAGGTACCGCCGCTCAGCCGCTGGAAGACCGGCTTGTAGACCGGTGAGTTCTGCACGCCCCCGACGGCCCACATGGTGCCGTCGGGCGCCGAGGCGACATCGCTGAGGCTGCTGCCGGCATCGGCCGTGGGATGGCTCTGGACGATGGGCCACACCAGTTCCGCGGCCGCCGCGACGGAGGACGCCGTCCGCTGCTCCTGCGGGTCCGCCGCGACGATCGCGGTCGTGACCGCGGCCGCGCCCAGCGCGACGGCGGTGCCCGCGACGGCCAGTTTCCTGCTTCTCTTCACTCGTTGCCCCACACTCGAAATGATCTTGCTCGAAGGGCAGAAGGTAGCAGTGGGCCGCGCCGGTTCGCGGGGCTTCGACGATCTTGGTCGGAGAAACTCCGGACCGCCTCGGCATGGAGGAGCGCTCCGTCCGCCACGACGCAGGAGGCGGAGTAATGGTCCGTCCGAAAAGCGGGGGCGGGTTTGCGGAGGCCCGCTCGTGGCACCGCTCGGGGCGAAGCGAGTCACGGAAGGACTGAGCAGGCCATGGCCTTGCACATAGGACGCAGACGGCGCACGACGACGGAGGAGGCGCCCGCGCGGCGGCCGCGGCCGTGGCCGCGGCGGCGCCCGGCCGCGGGCGACGCCGGGAAGACCGCGGTGGTCGAGCGGAAGACGCCGCGGTGGCGGCGCAGCAGGCCGAACCCGATCAGCGCGATGATCATGGCGGCGGGCTGGGCCGCCGCCGCCGTTCTCGCCCTCGGGATGCTGCTGACCTGGGGCGACGCCAACCCGGGCAACGCCCTCGTGGACGCCGTGCTCGACGCGGGCCGCTGGCTCGCCACGCCGTTCCACGACGCCTTCACGCGGACCGACCCCGAGGAGCAGCTCTACATCAACTGGACCCTCGCGGCCGTCGTGTACTACGTCCTGGCGCGGGCCCTGTCCTGGATGACGCGGTTCTGAGCCGGGCGCTGCCCGCGATGTGAGGAGGCCCCGGCCGGCGCTCGGGGGAGGGCGCCGGCCGGGGCCTCTTCGGGGCGGGAGGCTAGGCCTCGGTGATGGTGTTGAGGCGCTCCAGGGACTCGACGTACTCCTCGATCAGGTCGTAGACGACCTGGGCGGCCGGCTTGACCTGGTTCATCGAGCCGACGATCTGGCCGACCGGGAAGGTGACCAGCTCGCCGTCGCCGGACCGCTGGATGCGCGGCAGCGCGTCCGCGATCAGCATGAACTGCAGCGGCATCGGCAGGTAGCCGGGGGACGTCTCGCTCTCCCACGCCTCGGTCCACGCGGTCTTGAGGAAGCGCGCGGGCTTGCCCGTCCAGGCACGGGACCGGACGGTGTCGCGGGACGTGGCGCCGAGCAGCTTCGGCAGGGCCCGCTCGGGGGTGTCCGCCTCGTCCACGGTCAGCCAGATGGAGCCCGTCCACACGCCGTCCGCGCCGAGCGCCATGCCCGCCGCCATCTGCCGGCCGCGGCCGATGCCGCCCGCCGCGAGGACGATGGTGTCCTCGCCGACCGCGTCCACGACCTCGGGGATCAGCACCATCGTGGACACGTCGCCGGTGTGGCCGCCGGCCTCGGTGCCCTGCGCGACGATGATGTCGACGCCCACCTCGACCTGCTTGCGCGCGTGCCGGGCGTTGGACGCGAGACCCGCGACCTTGACGCCGTGCTCGTGGGCCTGCTCGACGACGTCCGCCGGGGGCGGGCCGAGCGCGTTGGCCAGCAGCGCGATCGGGTGCTTGAGCGCCACCTCGACCTGCGGCCTGGCCGTCTGGTCCGTCCAGCCGAGCAGCGCCTTCGTGGCCGTGTCGGTGGACGGCTCGACGCCGTGCTCGGCGAGCAGGTCCTCCAGGAACTTCCGGTTCTCGGCCGGGATCATGCCCTGCAGCTTGCCGAGCATCTCCGCGGCGTCGCCCAGGTCGGCGCCCTCGTACTTGGCGGGCATGACGACGTCCACGCCGTAGGGCTTCCCGCCGACGTTCTCGTCGATCCACTTGAGCTCGAGTTCGAGCTCCTCGGGGGTGAAATGCAGGGCGCCGAGGACGCCCATGCCGCCGGCGCGGCTCACCGCCGCGACGACGTCGCGGCAGTGACTGAACGCAAAGATCGGGTATTCGATGCCGAATAGCTCGGTGACTCGTGTCCGCACAGCTTCGACCCTAGGCGCGTGCCCGCAAAACTGCAACAGGTTCTACTTACGAATCTGGGGAGCGGGCCACGACCGAACGCTGAGGACGGCCGATGCCGTCGGCACGGCCCGGCGGACGACCGGACTAGAACACGTATCAGCGGGGGCGACCGGTGGGGACGTCGTCAGGGCGCGGCGGTACGGGCGGGTGCGGAGCCCGCCGTGGCGCGGGTCAGCGGCGCTTGGAGGGGCCCGCGGCCCGGCGCTGCTGGCGCTGGCTGCCGGGCGGCGGACGGCGGCCCGGCGGCGACGCCGAGGGCGGCGCGGCAGGACCGGCCTGCGGGTCCGGCGGGGCGAACGGGCTCCGCGGGCCTGGCGACTCCGGCGGCGCGGACGACCCCGGCGGGGCGGGCGGCGCGGGCGGGGCCACGTCGCCGAACTTGCCGTCGGCGCGGCGGGGGGCCTCGATGGGCGGCGGCTCGCGCCGGGCCAGGCCGAGGAAACCGCCGACGAACAGCAGGAGCAGGCCGAAGAGGACGGCACCGGCCGGAACGTAGCTGCGCACCATGTCGATCTGCAGCGCCTTGCCGTTGACCATGTCGACCATGGCCTTCTGGTCCTTGTCGACGCTGACGAGGTCGGCCTGGGCGACGACCATCTTGCCCTTGCCGTCCGCCGTCTGGACGGTGCTGCGGATGTTCTTGCGGTGCTTCACCGGGATGCCGGTGCGCGGGTCGACCCAGACGCTGTTGTACGCCTCGGTGTAGCGGTCGACCTTCTGGTTGCCGGCGTCCTCGGGCAGGCCCAGCATCTTGGCGGGCAGCTTGGTGTCGAGCGCGGCGGTCTTCGTCAGCGGGATCGTCTGGGTGAACCGGTACGTCGTGAGCCCGTGGACCTTCTCGACCTCGCCGAACACCATCGGCGCCGCCTGCTTGGTCGTCGTGTCGAAGAACGGGTAGTCGCGCTTCTGCACGTTCCCGAGCGGGAACAGCAGCCCGTAGCCCGACATCCGGACGGTGTTGTCGCCGTCGACGTTGACGCCGCAGCAGTTGACCAGCACGCTCGTACGGCGGTCGAAGGCGATGCGGAAGCCCTGGATCTGGACGGGCGTGTCCGGCTTGGCCTGGTCGTAGATGTTGGTCGTGGAGTCCCAGACCGCGATGTCGCCGTCGCCCTCGTTCGCGCGGACGTCACCGCGGACGGTGTTCTTGGCGAGCAGCGTGACGCCCGTCTTCACCTTCAGGTCCGCCTGGTCGAAGTACGTGGCGCCCTTCGACTCCAGGAGGGTCACCTGGTACTGGTTCAGGGGCGCGACGATCACTTGGTCGGCCACGTAGAAGCGGACCAGCGGCGCGAGCGCGAGGAAGAAGGCACCGAGGCCGATCAGGACCAGGCCGACCGGTCGCCGCATGAACACCTCCGGGGGCTGCCGTGTCAACGGCCGAGGGGCCGGGTCCGGCATGTCCGGAATACCCTACAGGACCCTTGAAACCGTCCGTCCAATAAGGCCCGGCGGTGCGACCAGGGTAAGCGCCGACCGCCGCAGGGAGGACACCGTGCCCCCCACTTCGGGCCGCCGGCCCGCGCACGCGGGGGTGGAGCGGCTGCCGCTGGGGTGTACCGGCCGGTAAGCTCCCCGTTACTTCGGCGATGCGACTTGGTGAGGTGGGCCTTGGCCTCGGCGGCACACGGTCAGTCCGCGGCGCCCGGGCCGCTGCTCGTCCCCCGGCACTGCGCGACGCTGGCGCGGTCGGTACGGCTGCTGAGCGCGTTCCGGCGCGAGCGGAGCGAGCCCGAGTACTTCTACGACCTGATGGCACGCGACGCCGTCGCGCAGCTCGGCTCGTACACCGACCTGGACGGCGCCACGGTCATCGACGTGGGGACCGGCTTCGGCTTCTCCGCGCGCGCGCTGGCCGCCGCCGGGGCCCGCTGCACCGGGATCGACCACGACCTCGGCGAGCTGACGGCGCACGGTTCCCGGGAGCCGAACCAGCTCGTCGCCAGTGCGCTGGAGCTGCCGTTCCGGACCGGGGCCGTCGACGTGTGCTTCTCGTCGAACGTCCTGGAGCACGTGCCGGAGCCGTGGCGGATGGCCGACGAGATGGTGCGGGTGACGCGGCCGGGCGGGACGGTGTTCCTGTCGTTCACCAACTGGCTGTCCCCGTGGGGCGGGCACGAGACCTCCCCGTGGCACTACCTCGGCGGCGACCGGGCCGCCCGCTGGTACGAGCGCCGGACGGGGCGTCCGCCGAAGAACCGGTACGGACTCACCCTGCACCCCGTGTCGGTGTCGTCGGCGCTGGCATGGGCCCGGCGGCGCGACGACGTCGAGGTCCTGGACGCCCTGCCCCGCTACCACCCGCGCTGGGCGGAGGGGATCGTCCGCGTCCCCGGCCTGAGGGAGATCGCCACCTGGAATCTCGCGCTCATCCTGCGGAGGAGGGACCCGTGAGACCGGCGCCGCCGCCGATCTCCGGCCACCAGGACACGCTCGACGGGCTCCGGGCGGTCGCCGCGCTCGCCGTCCTCGTCTTCCATGTGGCCAGCGCCGCCGGGTCGATCACCAACCCGGACGGGCCGCGCTGGCTGTTCAACGGCGGCCAGATCGGCGTGCCGATCTTCTTCGCGCTGTCCGGGCTGCTGCTCTACCGGCCCTGGGCGGCGGCCGTCCTGGACGGGCGGGCCGCCCCCCGCACGGTCGAGTACCTGCGCAAACGGGTGTTCCGCATCCTGCCCGCCTACTGGGCCGTGATCGTCGTCTACATGGCCACGGCGGGACGGGACCACATCGGCGACCCCGTCACCTGGGCGTCGCTGCTCACGCTCACGCAGACGTACCTGCCCGACCCGTGGTGGGACGGCGCGCTCGGACCGGCGCATCTCGGGCAGTTCTGGAGCCTCGTCGTCGAGGCCGGGTGGTACATCACGCTGCCGTTCACCGCGGCGGTCCTCGGCTGGTACGCGCGCCGGGTGCGGACCCACGACGTGGGCGTCCGGGCCAGGCGGCTACTGACCGGCATCGGCGTGTACGCGGCGCTGTCGCTCCCCTGGACGGCCGCCATGTTCGTCCCGGAACGGCACTCGGGGATGGGGCTGTGGCTGCCCCGGTACTTCTGCTGGTTCGCGATCGGGATGGCCCTCGCCGTCGTGACGGTGTGGGCCCGGCTGGACGAGCGGCGCCCGGTCGCGGCGCTGTGCCGGGCCGTGTCGGACTCGTGGGGCGCGTGCTGGGCCGCCGCGGCGATGCTCTACGTGGTCGCGGCGACGCCCGCGGCGGGCCCGCTCAGCCTCCAGACGCCGGACCGGTTCTGGACGTCCACGCTGCACCTCGTCGCGTTCGGGCTGTGCGCGGCGGCGCTGGTGGCGCCGGTCGCGCTGGCGCCGGCCGGGCAGCCCGCGCTCGGCGCGATCCTCGGCAACCCGGTGATGCGGTTCCTCGGCCGGATCTCCTACGGCGTGTTCCTCTGGCAGCTGCTGATCATCGTCTCCTGGTACGACGTGACAGACCGGGGTTTCCGCGGCGACGTCGCGACGGATCTCCCGCTGATGGCTGCGGCGTCCATCGCAGCGGGGACCCTGAGCCACTACCTGGTGGAGCGGCCGGTCCAGGCGCTGACCCGGCGCCGGGACCGGGCCCGTCCGGCCCCTGTCCGGGCGCCGTCCAGCTGAGCGGGATCGGCCCGCCGGACGAGCCGCCGGACGGCTTCGGCCGCCACAGCTCGACCGCGACCCGCCCGACGACGGCGAGCCCGAGCAGCTGGGGCGCGATGTCGCCGACCGGGCCGGCCGGGGACGCGGGGTTGTCGAGCAGGTCCAGCCACATCGCGGCGGCGAGGCAGCCGGTGCCGGCGAGCATGAGGATCGCGATCGTCCACGGGGAGGCGAGCGCGCGCAGCACGGCGGAGCGCCGGGTGCGGGCCCAGCCGCAGACCGCCGCGACGCCGAGGGTGACGGCGAGGCCGGGGACCCCGGCGATCCAGCCGCCGAGCGCGGCGGCGAGCCCGATCGCCGCCCACGCGGGCCAGCCCGTCCCGGCGACCGCGGCGCGCGGGCCGGGGCGGCGGCCGCCGCCCGCCCGGCCCGGCCAGACCGCGGCGATCAGCAGGACGACGAGCAGGTTGAGGCCGGCGACGACGGCGATCCGCTGGGCGCGGTCGGGCGTGTAGGTCAGCTCGACGACGCCGCTGGTGCCCGCGGGGACGACCCAGCCCTGCTTCCATCCGTCCAGCCGCACGGCGCGCAGCTCGGCGCCGCCCGCGGTCGCGCGCCAGCCGGTGTTGAAGTTCTCGTTCACGGTGAGGAACGAGGCGGTGGCGGCGTCGACCTCGACCTTGCGGGAGCTGGAGCCCCAGCTGACGACGTCGACCTGCTGCGGCGGCCGGGCGGCGGTGTCCGGGCCGGGCTTCGCCCCGACCGTCACGGTGTCGACGCGGTACGTGTCGAACGGCGCCGACGCCAGGTGGTTCTGGCCCTTCGCGAGCACGGCCTGCTTGCACGCGCTGAACCGGAGGGGGCGGCCGGCGAGCAGGTCGCCGAGCGTGCCCGTCGCCTTCGTCTGAATGGTCCCGGCCTGCCCGGCGCCCGCCCGGCCCGCGCCGGTCTGGTTCGCGGGCGGGGCGGTTCGCAGCTTCGGCCCGTAGCCGCACGGGAGTTCCAGCGGGTAGGTGCGCACGTCCGGGAACGGCTTCACGCCGGGGACGGTCAGCTCGGCGAGCTGCACCGGCTGCGTCCGGCCGTCCCGGAAGAAGGTGACCGTCAGCCGGCCGGTGGTCATCGGCGCGAACGACAGCGTGCCGTCCGCGTCCGACAGGCCCTCCCGGCTCTGGCCCTTGTCGCCCTCGACCCGCAGCCGGACCGGGCCCGCCGCGCCGGGCGGCCGCGTCACCGTCACCTTGGACACCCGCTCACGGCCCGTCCACTGGACGGTGTAGGTGGGCTCCGCGTCCTTCTCCCCCGCGATCCAGGACGTCGCCGGGTCGCCGTCGAAACCCGATCTCGCCTGGTCGGCGGGGTGGCCGGACAGCGTCGAGCTGGCGGCGACGACCGGCTGCCCGTGCACGGCCGTGTACCGGTCGACGAGCTGCTGGTCGGTGAGGACGGCCGTCCCCGTGACGGGCGCCTTGCCGGTCACCGCCGACGTGAACGTCCGGTCGAAGCCCGCGCCCTCCTCGTCGCCGGACGCGAGGGACGGCGAGCACACCCACCGCGCGCTGCCCCGCATGCATTCGCTCATCGCGCCCGGCGCCCGGTTCATCACGTAGGTGGCCGGGCCCTCGATCCCGGCCGGGGCGGGCATCGTGTAGGTGCGGGTCGGCGTGACGCCGCCGACCGCCACCTCCGCGATCGCGGCGCGGGCGAACGCGGGGACGATCGGCTCCGAGGCGAGCGCGGTGATGCGCAGCCGGAGCCAGCGGGTCGGGCCGTCCGGCGCGCGGAGCGCCTGCGGGTTCGCGCTCTTCCGCACGTCCTGTTCGAGGGTCCCGTGCTCGGTCTCGACGGCGACGCGCGAGACGGGCGGCCCGAGGGCGTCGTTCTGCACGAACGTGGCGGTCAGGTTCCGGACGTCGCGGGCCCGGTCGAAGTCGGCGCGCAGCCACTGCCCGGACGGCCCGTTCCAGCCGCCCGTCTCCCACGCGGTCAGGCGGTTGCCGTCGAACGCGGCGTACGGGGTCGCCTCGGGCTTGCGGGCCTGCGGGATCGCCTCCTCGCCGGACGCCGACGTGGACGCCGTGACGTCGCGGAGGCCGCCGCCGTAGGCGACGTGGGTCGTGTACCGCTTCCAGCCCTTGTCCAGGACGTCGGTGGCCTCGCCCCGCTGCGCGGCCGACAGGGTCTGGGACGTCTGGTGCAGCTCGCCGAAGTTGCGGTTCAGCAGCCGGGGCGAGTCGGTCACGACGGGGGCGCCGCCCAGGCCGGGGCCGTCGTCGTCCAGCAGGACGGGCCCTTCCGGGAGGGCCTCGTCGTCGGCCATGGCGAGCAGCGACTCGGGCCCCCCGTAGACGCGGACGGGCTTGGTCGCGTCCGCGAGGTTCACGACGTCGGCGGCGCTCTCGACCTCGTAGACCTCCAGCGGCGGGTAACTCTGGTCGACGGCCGTCACCGCGTCGTCGTTGCCGCCGCCCACGGGCGCGCCGAACGAGGCGACCCGGCGCATGCCGGGCGAGTCGCCCAGGGCCTGGTGGAGGCGGGCGGGCCAGGCGCCGCGCAGCGTCTCCCGCCGCAGGTCATTGCGGACCAGGACGTACCGGACGCCCATCCGGCCGAGGAAGCCGCTCAGCCCCGGCGAGCCCTGCCCGGAGCGCACCTGCTGGTCGATGGCGTCCAGCGCCCGCGTGTAGCCGGGCGACCCGGCCGGGACGAGCTGCCGGACGCCCCACCGCGCCGTCAGCAGCGGCTGGACGATGTCGTCCATCGGACGGCCCCACAGGTACTCGCCGAACGGGGCGCCGGGCACGGCGAGCACGCCCTGCTGCCCGGCCCGCGCGTTGATCCACGACGCGGCGTCCCGCCAGTACTTCGGCACCTCCTTGAAATCGCCGGGCCCGGACAGGCCGTGCGAGACCGCGGTGAGCCCGATGCCGCCGAGCGCGACGGCGGCGGCGACCGGCAGGCTGGCCAGGGACCGGGGCGAGAGGCGGAGCGCCGGGCCCGCGCCGTCGCTCAGGCCGCGCAACCCGCCGTCGCGCGCGCCGCGGACGTGCCGGACGCGCCGCCCGGCGGCGGTGAGCAGGTGCGCGAGGCCGAGCGCGAGCGGCAGCCGGACGACCGCGTCGAACTTGTGCAGGTTGCGCAGCGGCGCGAGCGGGCCGTCCAGCAGGTCGCGGAGCTGGGCGGCGAACGGGCCGGGGAGGTCGCTGATGTGGCCCATCGACACGATCGCCACGCCGGTCAGCAGTGTGAGCAGCAGGAACGTCCGCTCGGGGAGCAGCCGGCCGAGCAGCCCGGCGAGGCCGAGCGCCGCGACCACGCCCGTGCAGACGATCGGCACGGGGCTGAGCGAGAGGCCGTGCCCGACCGGCCACCAGACCTGGCCGTCCACGATGAGGTAGTTGACCCAGCGCTCCGCGCCGCGCAGCACGTTGATCAGGCCGGTCGGCCCGGTCGTCGTCTCCGCCTTCTCGGTGTAGGTCAGCCAGGAGAACCCGTACGTGCCGGTGAGCAGCAGCGGGGCGAGCCACCACGCGGTCGCGGCGCCCGCGGCGGCCGTCCACCAGGCGAGCATGCGGACGCGGAACGACCCGCGCGGCCGCGTCACGATGTACATGAACGGGACGACGAGGACGGCGATGGTCGCGGTCGCGTTGATCCCGCCGCAGCAGGCGATCGCGAGCCCGGACCGGGCCGCGGCCTTCAGCCGTCCGCTCTCCCCGGACGCCGCGCCGGCCAGCGGCAGGACGATCCACGGCAGCATCGCGAGCGGCAGGTACTCCGAGGAGATCTGGCCGAGCGTGGCCAGCCCGTTCGGCGCGAGCGCGTAGGCCATCGCGGCGAACATGCGGGTGCCCTGCCCGCGCCCGTCCGGCCCGGCGCCGCCGATGCCGAGCCGCCCGGCGAGCCGCCACGTGCCGGCGAAGGCCAGGCACATCAGCAGCGCCAGCCAGAACCGCTGGGAGATCCAGGCGGGCAGGCCGATGACGTCGCCGAGCGCGAAGAACGGGCCCATCGGGAACAGGTAGCCGACGGCCTGGTTCTGCAACTGGCCGAACTGCTCGGGGTCCCACAGGTGGAGGGCGCGGCCGAGGAACCCGAGCGGGTTGACCGCCATGTCGATCTTGGTGTCGGCGAGGATGGCGCCGGGCCGGGTGCCGAACGCGATCGCGGTCAGCGCCAGGCAGCACGCGAGGGCGCGCAGCCGCTCGCGCAGCCGCGCGGCCGCGTCGGGCCCGGCCGGACCGCCGGGGGCCGGCCGGCCGGCCGCGCCGGCGCGGGGCGGATTCGCCTCTCCCACGGCCATGCTCGCCCCCTGCCCCTCTCCGTGTGCGCTGCCGGGATTCTCCCTGTTCTCCCGGACGTCAGCCAGGGTGCCCGCCACCGTACCGGCGGCCGCCCGCAGCGCGGACGGCGACGCCGATCAGGTCGCCCATCCGGTCGGCGGTGCGCGCCCAGTCGAACTCTGCCGCCCACCCCTGACATTCTGTTGCCAGTTGATCGCGCCGCGTGGGATCGTCCAGCTCCTTGAGGGCGCGCTCGACGACTCCGGCCTGGTCGTCCCCCTGGTGGACGAGCCATCCGGTGATCCCGTCGCGGACGGCGTCGCGCAGGCCGTCCACGTCGTGCGCGACGGTCGGGACGCCCAGCGCGGCGGCCTCGATCACGCTCAGCCCCCACCCTTCGCCCTGGGAGGTGCTGAGGTGCAGGTCGGCGCGGGCGACCAGGGCCGCCTTGACGTTCTCGGGGACGTATCCGTGCGCGATGACGACGTCGTCCAGGCCGCGCGCACTGATCGCGGCCTTCAGCGCGGGCGCTTCAGGGCCGTCCCCCACGATGTGGAGCTTCAGCTCAGGGCGGGTCTCGGCGAGGCTCTGCGCGAGGTCCAGGAGGAGGTTGAGGCGCTTGTGCGGGACGAGACGCGTCACGCACACCAGATCCGGCTTTCCAGCAGGGACCGAGACCGCGCGATCGGGTTCGACCACGGACGACCCGTTGTGGACGACATGGGCGGGCCCCGTCCACCCCAGCCTTTCCCTCACGGCGCGCAACGTGGACGGCGAGACGACCACGAACGCGTGCCGCCGATACGTCCAGCGGCTCACGGGCCCTTCGAGCACTCGCCCGAGCCAGGCCAGCCATCTGGGGAAGTACAAGCCGAACTGGGCGTCGTGCACATGGTGGATGACACAGAACACCGGTACACGGCGAGGCAGCACCCACGGCGTGAAGAACGGGATGCCGTTCTGGCAGTCGATGACCGCGTCGAAGCGACGGCGATGCCCCAGCATCCAGAGCAGGACGAGCGGGTAGACGGTGAACCGGCCGCCGAGGCGCACGAACTCCACGCCCTCGGCCCGTTCCCTGCGCTCCTGCCCCGGCGCCCTGCACGTCACATAGTGGACGCGGGCTCCCTGCCCCGCGAACCTGCGGGCCAGCTCCCACGCGTAGCGTTCGGCGCCGCCGGCGGCCGGATGCCAGGGGTCCCGCCAGTTGACGACCGCCAGCCGCAGACCCGCGCTCATCCCGACTTGGCGCTCGACGTCGATGCCCGCCCTGGGAGTGCCTCCGTCGAGACGGCCTGCTCCGGAACGGTGACCGGCGCCGGGCGCGGCTCGGGGAGCTTCGGCTCGGCGAGCATCGTCCGGATCGGCACGACGGGGATGATCGGCGTCCCGGGCACGCGGAACCCGGCGCGGGCGCGGATGCGCGCCAAGTCCAGCAGGCACTGCACCGAGTGGCGCCGCACCGAGAACGTCGAGCCGGGACGGTCGCGCCAGACCACCGGAATGGCCGTCACGGACGCTCCGCGCCGCACGCAGTGGGCCAGCAGCTCGACGTCGAAGGAGAAACCGGTCGTGCGGAGCTCCTCCGCGGCGGCCCGCCCGAGCGGCCCGTCGAAGAACTTGAATCCGCACTGGGTGTCCTGGATGCCGCCCACGAGGTCGCGGACGATCCGGTTGAACGTGATGGCGCCGAGCCGCCTGACCGGCAGCGCGTATCCCTGGACGACCGACCGACCGTGGCGCCTTGACCCGACCACGACCGGGCGGCCCTCGCGCAGCAGGACGATGGCTTCGTCCAGCGCGGCGAGGTCTGTTGCCATATCGGCGTCCATGAACCCCACGTACGGGGCCCGCGTCTCCAGCAGCCCGGCCCGGACCGCCGCCCCCTTGCCCCGGCGTTCGCAGCGCACCAGCCGCACCGGCACCGGACCGTCCCAGGACCGGACGATCCCGGCCGTCCCGTCGGTGCTGGCGTTGTCGACCACGACGACCTCCGCCCGCAGCGGCAGGCCGGCGAGCTTGTCGCACAGCAGGGCCAGCCCCGCCGGAAGCCGATCGGCCTCGTTGCGGGCGGGAACGACGATCTCCAGGAGGGCGGGGCCGTCACGCCGGGTCCCCATCAGGGCCTTCAGGTCACCGGGAGCCGTAGTTGTACAGCGGCTTGATGACCGGGTCCTGCTGGGAGGCGTTCACGAGCTGGACCGTGCCGAACGACGCTCCGGCGGCGAGCAGGACGCCGACCACTGCGGCGATGGCGATGCGCATCAGGGGGTCCTTCGTCGGTGGTTGGGGCTGCGAGCCTTGATACTGCCGAGTAATGGAAAGCTCAGAGTAGTACCTGGGGCCAGGATTGACCAGAAAACGACCAGACTCACGATGCCCCAGGCGGCGACGACGGGCGCTGCGGGCACACGCTCCCCGGCTGCCTCGACGGCCCCGTCGATCCGGTAGACGACGAGGTCAGCGCCTCGCAGCACCTCGACCGCCGCACCCGACGGCGCGACCGCGCCGGCCCCCCGGGTCTCCGCGTCGACGACGACGTACCGTACTCCCTCGTCACGGAGCGTCGCGGCGGGCGGCGCCCCGGTCCTCGCGACCGGCGCGAGCCGGACGGCCCTCGGGTCCTCCTGCGGGACGGTCGTGCCGCCCACGGTGACGGCGTCGTCCACGATGACGCGCCGGTGCAGGTAGCGGGGCAGCGGGTCGAGCACACGGCGACCGTGGTTCCAGGGGTAGCTCCGGTACGACGCCCACGGCAGGACGAGCACGTCGCCCTTCGCGGGGTCGCGGTCGATGATCTGCCGCGCGCGCGCCCAGTCGTCCGGATAGCGGACGGCCCGAAGCTCGCCCGCCGCGCCCCACGCCAGCGTCGGCAGCAGGATCACCGGCACGACCGCCGCCGCGGCGGCCGCGCCCGGCCACCTCGCCTCGGCCGCCCGGTCGGCGGCCACCCCGAGGCCCACCGCGACCACGACGGCGAGCGGCGCCGCGTACTGCTGCCCGTCCCGCAGCACGGCGAACCCCGGCCAGAGGCCGATGAGCCCTTCGAGGACGGGCGCGGCGACCGCGCCGAGCGCCGCGATCGCGAACCCGGCCACCGCCGCGATCGCCGCGCCGCGCCACCACACGGGCTCCCGGCCCCACCGCCAGTACGCGGCGAGCGCGACGACGACGACGAGCAGCCAGATCGCCGCGGTCACCGGCGCCCCGTACCCGGCCGGGACCGTCTCGCCGTTCCACACGCCGCCGAGCAGGAGCAGGCTCCCGAGCGTCCCGAACGGCGTGTCCGCCCTGGCCGCGAACAGGTCGACGGCCGCGCCGTCCCCCGGCAGCCCCGCCGGGCGCAGCACGCCGGGCACCAGCCACGGCAGGCTCAGCACCCCCGCGGCCGCGACGACCCGGAGACCGGCCCGCGCGCGGCCGGTCGCCGCGGCGACGGCGAGGGCCGTGATGCCGGTGACGGTCAGCGCCGCGAAACCTCCGATCGCGGCGGGGAGCAGGGCGCGGACGAGGCGGCGGCCCCCGCCGGGCTCCTCCGTGCGGGCGGCGGCGGACACCACCCAGGGAAGGGCCGCGTAGCCGAGCAGCAGCGCCCACTGGCCGAGGAGGAGCCGCTCGGCGACGAACGGGTTCCACGCGTAGCAGACCCCGGCGGCGAGGCGCGGCAGGAGGCGGCGGGACGGCACCAGCGACGCCGCCGACGTGCACGCCATGACGAAGACCGCCAGCAGGACGAGCTTCTGCACGACGTCCGCCGGGACGACGGCGGCGAGCGCGGTGACGAACGCGTCGCTCGGGACGTGCCTGGGCACGACCCCGGTCAGACCGAACGTCATGTCCGTGAACGACGGGTCGGGCACGAACACCATGTCGTACGACAGCACGAACCCGGGCCCGAGCCCCGGCCCGAGCGCCGCAAGCCCGAGCCCGAGCCCGGTCAGTGCGGCCACGAGGTGCCGTGTCCGCTCCATCAAGGTGTCCGCTCCCCCATGTGAGCCTGGACGCTACCCCACCGGCTCGGGGTCGCGCGGCAGCCCGAGGATGCGCTCGCCGATCACGTTGAGGTTGACCTCCGTGGTGCCCCCGCCGATGGTCATCGCGCGGGACGCGAGGAGGTAGAACGTCCAGCGGGCGCGGAGGTCGTCCTTGCGGCCGCCGGTCAGCGCGCCCTCCTCGCCGAGGAGGGTGAACCCGAACTCGGTGACGCGCTGGCCGTGCTCCATCGCCACCAGCTTGCGGACGTTCGCCGTGGCGCCCGGGTCCGTGCCCGAGAGCTGCTTCAGCGTGGCGCGGAGGCCGAGCAGGTTGAACGAGTGCTCGTCGCAGACGAGGCCCCCGAGCCCGTCGCGGACGACCGGGTCGCCGTCCGCGCCGAGCCCGGCGGCGAGTTCGAGCAGCTTCGGCAGGTCGCCGCCGAGCTGGAAGCTGCGGGTCAGCCCGACGCGCTCGTTGGCGAGCGTGGTGCGGGCGACGCGCCAGCCGGCGTCGACGGGGCCGACGACGAGGTCGTCCGGGACGAACACGCCGTCCAGGAACACCTCGTTGAAGACCGCCTCGCCGGTGCACTCGCGCAGCGGGCGGACCTCGATGCCGGGCGACGCCATGTCCACGAGGAAGTAGGTGATGCCGTCGTGCTTGGGCCGGTCCGGGCTGGTCCGGGCGATGCAGATCCCCCACTGGGACTCGCGGGCGAGGGACGTCCAGATCTTCTGGCCGGTGATCTGCCAGCCGCCCTCGACGCGCTCGGCGCGGGTGCGCAGCCCGGCGAGGTCGGAGCCCGCGCCCGGCTCGGAGAACAGCTGGCACCAGATGATCTCGCCGCGCAGCGTCGGCGGCAGGAACCGCTCCCGCTGCGCGGCCGTCCCGTACTGGACCAGCGACGGGACGACCCACGCCGCGATCATCAGCGGCACCGGGCGCACCCGCGCCGCCGCGAGCTCCTGCTGGATCACGATCTGCTCCAGCGGCCCGGCGCCCCGGCCCCACGGCTCCGGCAGGTGCGGCGTGACCCAGCCGCCCTCCGCCATCGCGGCGCGCTGCTCCAGGGGCTCCATCGCGGCCAGCTCGGCGACGCGGGCGCGGATCTCCGCGCGGACCGGCTCGGCGTCCTCGGCCAGCTCGATGCTCATCGCCCGCCGGACGCCCCGCACCGCGAGCGCGGCGACGGCGGCCCGGTGCTCACCGGCCCGCCCCATGAGCGCGCGGAGCGTCATGGCCCGCCGGTAGACGAGGTGGGCATCGTGGTCGTAGGTGTAGCCGATGCCTCCATGAACCTGGATGTTGCCCTCAGCGCAGGTGACCGCGGCGTCGGCGGCGAGCACGGCGGCGACCCCGACGGCGTAGGCGCGCTGTTCTTCGGGCTCGTCCAGAGCGCGCGCGGCGTCCCAGACGGCGGCCCTGGCGCGCTCGACCGCGATGAGCATCCGGCCGCACTTGTGCTTGATGCCTTGGAACTGGCCGATCGGACGGCCGAACTGCTCGCGGAGCTTCGCGTAGGCGACGGCGTCGTCCAGGGCGCGTCCCGCGACACCGCACGCCTCCGCACCCAGCAGGACGGTGGCGAGGGCCTGGGCGTCCGCCCCGGCGTAGAAGCGGTCGACGGTCACGCCGTCCACGGTGACCGAGCCCACGGGACGCGTGATGTCGAGCGACTCCAGCGCCCCTACGGTGACGTCCTCCCGGTCTAGGACGACCCAGCGGTCACCGGCCGGAAGCACGAACAGGTCGGCGAGCGGGGCGCCCAGCACGGGCTGGACCACGCCCGAGACCGTCGAGCCGTCGACGTCCAGGCTGCCGGACAGCGCCACCGCGGCGGTCCGGGTGCCGTCCGCCAGGCCGGGCACGCCGGCCCCGCACGCGTGCAGGATCGCCGACGCCAGAACGGTCGGCGTGTACGGGCCCGGAGCGAGGACACGGCCGAGCTCCTCCAGCGCGACGGCCTGCTCCAGGATCCCGAACCCCTGGCCGCCGGCGTCCTCGGGCAGGTGCAGGCCGGGGAGCCCCTGCGCGGCGAGCGCGGGCCAGAACCCGGCGTCCGCCTCGCGCGCCGCCCGCGCGGGGATGTTCCGCTCCGCGAACCCGCGCACCGACGCCGCCAGCGCCTCGTGCTCCTCCGTCAACCCGATCGCCATGGCCGCACCTCTCCTCGGACGTGGCCACAGCTTATTAGAACGCCATTCGGTCGGTAAGGGCGTGCTCCGTCAGGACGCGATCTTCAGATGGGCGAGGAACTCGTTCACGTCCGGCCAGCGCTGCTTGTGCGTGTTCGGCATCGAGGCGAACACCACCGCGGGGGTCTTGCGGCCGGTGTCGATCACGGCGGTGGCGACGACCTCGCCGGTCGCCCGCACCCCGTCCCGCCGGTAGGTCAGATACGAGGCGACCAGCCAGCCCCGGTGCCCGTCCACGGTCAGCGCCTGCGACGCCAGCGGCGCCGACTTGTGCGGGAACGCGTAGTACTGCGCCTCCTGCGACTGCGCGACCAGCGCGGCGACGTTCTGCACGCTCTCCGGGCCGTCGTAGGCGCTCACCAGGCTCGGGTGCAGCGTGCCGGTGAGCAGCTGGCCGTACCAGAGCTGCTGGGGAAGCCGCTCCGTCACCAGGATCTGCTGCCCGGACCATCCCGCCGTGCCCAGCTTGTTCTTCTTCGTCGGCACCTGCCAGGGCGCCGCGAGCCGCGGGTACGCCAGCCCGGAATGGGCGTCGGTCACCATGCCGAGCATCCGGCTCGGGGTGCCGCGGAACTTCGCGAGCGCCTTGTCCGGCGGCGGCTTCACCTGCGCCGCCTGGGACTCCTCCGCCGCCGCCCGCTTGTCGGCCGTGCCGGACGGGGTCGAGGACCCGTCGTCACCGCCGCCCTTGACGAAGAAGACGGCGCCGGCCGCGATCAGCGCGACCACGAGCAGCCCGACTCCGCCGAACAGCATCAGCCTGGACCTGCCGCCGTCGCCGTCCAGGCCGCCGTCGCCGTCACGGCGGTCGCGGCGGTCGCGGCGGTCGCGGGGCGGCTTCGGCGAGCCGCCGAGCTTGGCGTCGGCGGACTCCTCGTCCGCCATCCAGTCGGGCATCTGCCAGTTGCCGCTGCTCGGCTTGCCCGGCTTGGCGGGCTGCCCCGACCCGGTCGGCACGGCCGGCACGTAGTTGGAGCCGGGGCCGTCGGAGTCGTCCGCGCCCTCGTCGAAGAGCGAGCCCTCCCACTGGGGCGCCTCGTCCTCGGGGACGGGCGCGACCTTGACGTCGTCGGCGGCGCGGTCGCCGGAGCTCTGGGACGGGGGCTTCGCAGGCGCCGGGGCCGCCTCGGGCGCCGGGGGCTCCGCGGGGGCCGGGGTCTCCTCGACCTTGCCCCACACGTCGTGCGACGGCGCGTCCGCACCGAAGTCGGCGGGGTCGGCGGGGCCGGCCGGCGCGGGCATGAACTCCTCGGGGACCTTGGGCTCGGGGAAGGCCACCTGCGGTCCGGTGGCGCCTCCGGCGCCGGGCGCCTGCCCGGACTCGTCCCGCGGCTCGCTCTCGCTCATATCGGTCCAGCGCACACCGCGCTCCCCCTGATCGGACATGCGGCACACGTTACGCCAAGATCAGGACTGGCCATCCCGTGCGCAATCACGCTCAGGACACATCTTTCTATCGCCTCAGTGAGGGTTCGTCATGCCGCCGTCACCCGCGGCGAGCGGCGGGTCGCCGGCCAGGCGCTCCCTCGCCATCAGGGTGGCTCCCGCCACCGCGCCCGGCATCGCCAGCACCGCGCCCAGCGGAATGAGGAACACCACAAAAGTCGCGGCGCCGAACCCGACCACGAGCGGCCGGTCGGCCCTCATCCGCGCGAACCGCTCCTTGCGCAGGATCCCGCGCCGCTCCAGCGCGACCGAGCTCAGCTCCCCCGCCAGGAAATAGCCCGACACCAGCGCGGCGACCACCGGGACGACCGTCTGCCCGATGACCGGCAGGAACCCGCACGCGAAGAACACGACCGCGAACGCCAGCGCGATCACCGCGATGATCAGCGTGTCCTTGACCGCCCGGCCGATCTGGACGAGCAGCGGGACGTCCGGCTCCGGCGGCGCGCCGCCCTGCGACTCCTCCACCCGGACCGCGATGGCCTCGTAGAACGGGTCCCCGACCAGCAGCGTCACCGCGGTGAACGTGATCATCGCGAGGAACAGGGCCGACCCGTACAGCGCGATGCCGGCGACGACCCGCGCGGACGTCCGGGCCGCGTCCGCCCAGCCGTCGGCGAACCCCGTCACCCACCCGGCCAGGTCGTCGATCCGCAGCGCGAGGAAGACCAGCGCCGCCGCGTACACGGCCAGCACGATCAGCGCGGGGATCAGCCCGAACAGCCACTGCGCGGGATGGCGCGCCATCCATCCGATGCCGCGCAGCAGGTAGCCGGCGCCGCCGAACAGGTCCTTGAACGCGGACGGCTTCGGCGGCTGCTGCGGCTGCTGCGGCTGCTGCGGCTGCTGCGGCTGCGGCTGCGGCTGCGGCTGCGGCTGCGGCTGCGGCGCCCTGTGCGCGTGGCTGTGCTGCGGGCGGCTGTGCTGCGGGTGGCTCACGCACCCAGACCCTATAGGGAGGGCAACCCAACAAGACGGGAAGAACGGTCCCAAACCGCTCGCTGGAGGTCCGGATCCTTCAACGCGCCCGCCTTCGGCAGCAGCCCGGCGCCGGGCGTCGAGCTGTGGAAACCGCCGCTCCGCCGCTCGAACTCCTCGTCCAGCGCCAGCCGCAACGCCATCCGCGCCCCCTGCGCGGGCGTCCGCAGGAACGGGGTGCGCGCGAGGAGCGCCCCGACCCGTCCGGCGCCGGGCACGTCCCTCAGCAGCCCGGTCGCCACGGCGCCCGGACAGACCGCGTTCACCGTGACCCCGCTGCCCTCCATCCGCCGCGCGAGCTCCTGCGCGAACAGGATGTTGAGCAGCTTCGACCGCCCGTAGACCCGCATCGACTCCGCCGGCCCGTACGGCCCCGGCTCGGCCAGCCGCTCCACCTCGAACCGGCCGGCCTGCCGGTGCGCCTCCGACGCCACGATCACCACCCGCGACGGCGCGCCCTTCTCCAGCAGCCCCAGCAGCAGGTTCGTCAGCAGGAACGGCCCCAGATGGTTCGTCGCGATCATGCGGTCGTACCCGTCCGCGCTCTCCTTGGCCCGCAGCAGGTGGACGCCCGCGTTGTCGACCAGCACGTCCAGGTGGCCGAACCGCTCCTCCAGCGACGCCGCGACCCGCCGGACGTCCAGCTGCACCGACAGGTCCCCGAGGAACGTCTCGACCCGCGCGCCCGGCACGTCCCGGACCAGCTCGTCCACCGTCGCGGCGGCGCGCAGCTCGTTCCGGCAGACGATCCCCACGAGGAACCCGGCCCGCGCCAGCCCCCGCGCGATCTCCTTCCCGATCCCGGACGTCCCCCCGGTCACCACCGCGATCCTGCTCATCCCCCCACCGAACCACCCCGCCCATCGCCCGGCAAGGGACGAACGGCCCTCATCCCTCCCCCGTCGCCCGCCGCCGCAGCGTCACCCAGAGCACCAGCAGCAGCCGCTTCCACTCGGGCATGAGCAGCCGCATGAGGAGGTCGTCCCGGATCCCCCGGTGATCGCGGCGGGTCCCCGCCCAGGCGCGGGCGAGCTCGACCATGAGCGTCCGCCTCTCCGGTTCCTGCTCGGCCACCGCCGCGAACAGCGAGACGATCTTCGGCCGCAGGTCCGGGCGCGCCGCCGCCGTGTCGAGCCAGAGCATGACCGTGTCGGGTACGCCGCCGAATCCCGCGTCCGTCCCGACCTCCACGGCCAGCATCACCGACCACGCGGGGGCGCACGGCGCGGGCGCGACCGCGCCGGGACCCGTCAGGACCAGCGCGAGCCCGTCCGCGCCCCGCTCGGCCGCCAGCTCCAGGAACAGCGCGGCGCCGAACAGCGCGAGCTGCTTCCCGTACGGGGGCGGGCCGTCCCCGGCGCGCGCCCAGCCGAGCGCCGCGCCGACCACCGCGTCCCGGTGCCCGGACGCCAGCCGCAGCGCCGCCGCCAGCGCCGCCGAGCGGACCGTGTCACCGCACACCGCGAGCCGCTGGACGGCCCCGAGCACGGCGGCGGCCCGCTCCGGCCCGACGCCGTCCGGCATGTCGAGCAGGATCCGCAGCGCCGTGGCCGCGAGGCGGGCGGCGTCCTGCTCCGAGTCCGACCCGGCGGCGGCCCCGCACCACCCCAGCGCCGCCTTGAACACCTCCTCGCCGTGCACCCGCGCCAGGTCGGCGGCCGCATCGGCCACCTCGGCGCGCACCTGGTCGTTGCCGGATTTCGCGAGGTGCTTGAGCCGGGTCATCGCGATCGACGGGTACGTCCGGCCCAGTTCCTGACAGACCCGGACGATCACCAGCTTCAGCGTCTGCCGCGTCTGGCGCTCCGTGGACCACTCGTACAGCTGCCTCCGCACCCGCCCGCCGACGCCCGGGTGCAGGCAGGTCCCGGCCAGCGCCAGGTAGGCGAGGTCCGCGTTCCCGCGGTCGGCCCATCCGCGGGCGATCCGGAAGATCCAGGCGGGCATGTCGTTGTCCGCGGCCAGGTCGGCGAAGACGGCGGCGACCCTGCGCTGGAGCGCGGCGTCCAGCATCACGGCCTCGTCGGCCGGCAGCTCCGACAGCCAGGCCAGCAGGTCGGTCCGCACCAGCGGATAGTCCTGGCAGACGTGGCGCAGCACCGTGGACGCGTAACCGTACCGGCGGAATTCGAGCCGGTCGTCCACACGGTCCGCGCCGAGCAACTCGCTCAGCGCACCGGACGGGCACCAGGCCAGCCCGCCGCCCTCCACGTTGATCCGGAGGTGGCGGGCCAGCGACAGGGCGGCCCCGTACACCCTCGACTCCGTCGCCGGCGTGATCGCCGCGGCGGCGATCAGCAGTGTCTGGTCCCGCAGCCCGGAGGACTCGGCGAACCACGCGCGCAGCTGCTCCGCCCACCGGAGATAGGCGCGCTCGGCCTCCGTCGCGTCACCGGTCTCCCACACGAGGTCGGCGAGGCGGCGGGCGTCCCCCGGAGACGCGTTCTTCAGCAGTTCCGCCGCGCGGGGCCAGCCCGGCCACTCGGTACCGCCCAGACCGCGGACGTCGAGGCGGCGCCGGTAGACGGCGTCGGCCGCCGGCGGTTCCACGATGATCGGCTGGAGGAACTCCGCGGACCGGCGCACCTCCGCCGCGGTCCCCACCATGAGCAGGCAGCTGCCGGGGCTGGCGCGCACCGACTCCTTGCAGGATCGCAGGCGCGACTCGTCGTCCTCGTCGGCCGCGCGCAACAGGTACCCGCGCTCCACGCTCCAGTCCGTGTCGCGGGTCTCGGCCGACGAGAAGGGGATGATGGGCAGCTCCGGGCGGAGTTCGCGCAGCGCGGCGACCGCCGTGGTCGTGACCCCCGCCCCCTTGGGCCCGGCGAGCGCGACCACGCGGTCTCTCCTCAGCGCCTCCACGATCAGGTCGTGGTTGCGCACGCGGACGTAACCCGCGACCCGGTCGCGGATCTCCTCCTCCGCCAAGCCCATCACCCGCCGCGCGCGCTCGGCGCGGATGTTCATGTAGAGGTCGCCGGAGACCGTGTTGCCGAACGCGCTGACCGCGTTGTCGCCACTGATCGTGACGTCGTTGATCTCCGTCATCACCGCTCCAGCTTGAAGTCGCCGGAGACCGTGTTGCCGAACGCGTTGACCGGGTTGTCGCCGCTGATGGTGGTGCCGCTGATGGACGTCCCCGACGCCGGCGGCGGCACGGGCGCCCGGTCGGCGCCGGCCTGCTCCGCCGCGCCGTCCGGCCGGCCCTTCTCGGACGGCGCCGGCACGTACAGGTAGGCCGGCCTGGCGTACTGCTTGACCTTCGCCTCCACCTCCGTGAACTGGCTCCCGCGAAGCGGGGTCCGCCCGCCGGCGACGAAGTCGGTGAACAGTTCCCGCGAGACCATGAAGGCCGCGAAGGTCACCTCCGGGTCGCTGTGTTCGAGGGCGTCGCGCAGCGGTCGGCTGTCGACGAGGCGGCAGACGTCGATGACGGCGGTGGAGAGGCCGGGCGCGTCGGGACGTTCGTCGTCCACGAGCCCGACGTGGAGCGCGACCCGGAGCCGCAGCCGCACCCCCCGCGCACGGAGCCGGGGAGCGCACTCGGCCAGCGCCTCCTGGAGGCGCCGCGGGAAGGGATCGATGAGCGCGGGCACCGCCTCATGCGGCAGGACGGCGAGGATTCCGTCCCCGGTGCTCTGCATGAACCGGACGTTCTCCCACGTCCGGCCCAGCCCGCTGCCCGTGGCGGCGACGCCCAGCACACGCCGGATCTCCAGGTGGACGTCCGGTAGCTCGACGTCGCGATGAGCGCTGAACTTCTCGGCATCCACGACGAGAACAGCGCGGTATTCGTCCATATGGCCTCCAGAGCCTGCGGATGGCCCCAGCCTGCCCCCGCGCCGCTGAACGAACTGTCAGGATTCAGACAGTTCCGCGACCTGATGCGGCCAGGGCGCGGAGGCGGGGAAGATCGGTGATGACGGTGCGGCCGCGCTCCGTCGCCACGATGCCCGCCTCCCGCAGGCGCGCCAGTTCGGCGGCGACGACGCCGCGGGACAGGCCGACCGCCTGGCCGATCTCCGACTGGCCGAGGCCCACCTCCCGGCCGGACACGGCGAGCCGGAGCAGCGCCCGGACGACGCGGGGTCCGGCGGGCAGCGCCGCCGTCTCCGCGCGCCACTCCTCCCCCTCGCGCAGTCGCCGCATCGCGCGGCGCAGCAGGTCCGTCTCCGCGCCGGTCTCCCGCACCACGGCCCGGAAGCGGTCGGCGGGCAGCACTCGGGTGACGCACGGGTCCAACGCGATGACCGTCGCAGAGCGGCCGTCGCCGCCCAGCACGGCGATCTCGCCGAGAAGCTCGCCGGGCCCGCGCACGGCGAGGAGCAGCACTTCGCCGTCCGGGAGGGTGAGCAGGGCCTTGACCCTGCCCGCCAGTAGCAGGAGGACATGCGCCGGCGGGTCGCCCTGGCGGAGCAGGACGTCGCCCACGCGGAACCGCCGTTCAGAACCCGCCGTGACGAGCGACTCCCAGGTCCGTGCCGAGACTCCAACGGGAATCATGCACCCATCATGGGGCCTGGCATGGGACTAGAACGGGTTCTAGTATCTGGGCATGAGGTTCACCTACGCCGAGGCGATGACCGACCCGTCGTTCTACGTGCCGCTGGCCAAGGCCGCCGAGGAGGCGGGGTACACGAGCATGTCGGTCGCCGACTCCGTGGTCTATCCCCGGGACTCCGACTCGACCTACCCCTACACCGCGGACGGCGACAGGGAGTTCCTGGAGGACAAGCCCTTCATCGAGACGTTCATCCTCATCGCCGCGCTGGGCGCGGTGACGACCAGGCTGCGGTTCACGCCGTTCGTCCTCAAGCTCCCGATCCGCCCGCCGGTCCTGGTGGCGAAGCAGGCGGCGTCCATCGCGGCGCTGACCGGCGGCAGGCTCGGCCTCGGCGTCGGCCTCAGCCCGTGGCCGGAGGACTTCCAGGCGCTGGGCGTGCCGTGGGAGCGGCGCGGCAAGCGGATGGACGAGGCCATCGACATCCTGCGCGGCCTCAGCTCCGGCGGCTACTTCGAGTTCCACGGCGAGCACTACGACGTCCCGGCGCTGAAGATCACTCCCGCGGAGCCCTTCCCGATCCTCGTCGGCGGGCACAGCGAGCCGGCGCTGCGCCGCGCGGTCGTGCGCGGGGACGGCTGGATGCACGCGGGCGGCGACGACCTCGACGGCCTGCTGGGCAGGCTGAACGACATCCGCAAGCAGGAGGGCAAGGCGGGCGACCCCTTCGAGGTGCACGTCATCTCGATGGACGCCTACACGCCGGACGGCGTGAAGCGCCTGGAGGACAAGGGCGTCACGGACGTGATCGTCGGCTTCCGGATGCCCTACGCCAAGGGCCCGGACACCCAGCCGCTGGCCAAGAAGATCGAGAACCTCGAGCGCTTCGCCGAGACCGTCATCGCGAAGGTGGGACCGTGAAACAAGAACACGTTACAGATGCGATCGCGTGGCACGCCGCCGACGCGGACCATCCGGCCCGCCGCGCCGCCCGCGCGTCCATGGCGGCCGTCATCGAGGGCCGCAAGGAGGACTGGCTGGCCCTCTTCGCGCCGGACGCCCTGGTCGAGGACCCCGTGGGCCCGTCCTTCCTCGACCCCTCGGGGAACGGCCACCGGGGCGTCGACGGCATCACGGCCTTCTGGGACGACTTCATCTCGACGATCGCCGGCTTCCGCTTCACGATCGCCGACTCCTTCGCCAACGGCCCCTGCTGCGCGAACGTGGCCACGATCACCACCACCATGCCGGACGGCTCCACCATGACCATCGACTGCGTCCTGATCTACACGGTGGACGAGGACGGCCGGATCCGATCCCTGCGCGCCCACTGGGAACCCGACCGCGCGATGGCGACCGTCACGCGGCCCTGACGCTCAGGGGACCCGCGAGAACTTGACGGCGCCGGAGTCGTCGCTGGTGGCGAGCAGCCCGCCGGCGGGATCGAACGCCAGGGCGTAGACGCCCTCGGTGTGCCCGCCGACCCGCTTCACCTCGGCCCCCGTCGCGGCGTCCCAGACCCGGACGGAATTGACGTCGCCCTTCGCACGCCCTGCCACATACCGGCCGTTAGGGCTGAAGGGGGCTTCGGCATCGCCATCGCCATCGAGCCTCAGCCCCGGGCGGCGGTCGTCCACGTCCCAGAGGCGGATGCCCTCGTCGGCGCCGACCGCCAGCGTCTCGCCGTCCGGGCTGAAGGCCACCGAGCGCACGAAGCCGTCGTGCCCGTCGAGGACGCGGACGTTGCGGTCGGCGGCGACGGTCCAGAGCCGGACGTCCTGATCGTCGTTGCCGGCCAGCAGCGCGCCGTCCGGGCTGAACCGCACCGACTGGATGGACTTGCTCATGCCGCGGAGGGTGTCGTCGATGCGGTGCGCGTCCACGTTCCAGAGCCGGATCATGTGCCTGGCGTCCTCGCTGACCGTCGGGATGGTCGACACGCCGATCGCCAGGGTGTCGCCGTCCGGGCTGAACGCGATCGCGTCCGGGGACGCGTCCTCGTCGGGGTCGGTGAACGTGTCGAGGGACCGTCCGGACGCGACGTCCCAGAGCCCGATGTCGCCGTCCCCGTCGTCGGCGGCGAGGGTCGTGCCGTCCGGGCTGAACTCCACCCTGAACTTGGACACGCCGTCGCGCTCCGCGAGCCGCGCGGTCCACTTGCCGGTGGCCACGTCCCACAACTCCAGGCCGCCGGCCTCCCCGACCGTGGCCAGGGTCTTGCCGTTCGGGCTGAAGGCCATCCCCCAGACGCCGCCGGGGACGTCGACGCCGGGCGGAAGGGGCTTCGGCGACGCGCTCGCGGTGCGGCCGTCCGGTGCGGACGGCCGCAGCGCCCAGACGCCCGCGGCGAGGCCCCCGACGACGAGCGATGCCGCCGCCGCCAGCGCGGCCGCCCGGACGCCGCGGGCCTGACGGACGTCACGGACCGGACGCCCCCACGGCGTCGTCACCGCTTCGGACGTCGGCGAGGCGATGGCCGCGAGCATGCCGCGCACGGCCCCGGCGGGCAGCCGCGCGTCCGGGTCCTTCCGGAGGAGCCCGCTCAGGACGCCCGTGAGCGGACCGGCGTGCACCGGCGGAGGGTGCTCCTCGGTCGCGACGGCGAGGTAGACGGCTCCGTGGTTGGGCCCGGCGAACGGCGCCCGGCCCTCGACGGCGGCGTACAGCGTGGCCCCCAGCGACCACAGGTCGGACCGGGGCGTCGCGGGCGTCCCCCGCACCTGCTCGGGCGCCATGTACGCCGGGGTGCCCAGGATCGCGCCCGTTCCGGTCAGGGTCGCGTCCCCCTCCAGCGCGGCGATCCCGAAGTCGGTCAGCACCGCGCGTTCGCCCTCCAGCAGGACGTTGGCGGGTTTCACGTCGCGGTGCACGATCCCCTGCCCGTGCGCGGCGGTCAGCGCGTCCAGCATCTGCAGCCCGATCGCGGCGACCTGCGGCACCGGCAGCCGTCCCCGCTCCCGCACGAGATCGGCGAGCGACCCGCCCCGGACGAGTTCCATCACGATCCACGGCCGGCCGTCCGCCCCGGCGACCTGCGCGTGGACCCGCACGACCCCCGGATGCGACAGCCGCGCCGCCGCCCGCGCCTCGCGCTCCATCCGCGCGTGCAGGACGCGGCGCTCGTCCTCGCCGATCTGGTCGGGCAGCCGCAGCTCCTTGACCGCGACCTCGCGCTGCCCCTGGACGTCCAGGGCCCGCCAGACGGACCCCATCCCGCCGCGTCCGAGCAGCCCCAGGATCCGATACCGCCCCGCAAGCAGCTGCCCGACGTCCTCGCCCACGCTCCAGAAGATAGCGCCGTAGATCATCGAGCCGTCTGCCGGAGACGAACCTGGAGGCTCTCGTTTATTTGACTCATTCCAGAAAAGATGCTTAGCTCCAGGTCATGCCGACCATCGACGCCGCCGCCCTCCTGCGGGAGGCCGACCTGCGGGTGACCCGCCAGCGGGTCGCCGTGCTGGCGGCGGTCGCGGCCGGCCCGCACTCCGACGCCGACACCGTCACGGCCGCCGCCCGGCGGGAGCTGGGCTCGGTCTCGACCCAGGCGGTCTACGACGTGCTGCGAGCGCTCACCGAGGCGGGCCTCGTCCGCCGCATCGAGCCGGCCGGCTCACCGGCCCGGTACGAGACCCGGGTGGGCGACGACCACCACCACCTGGTGTGCCGCGCCTGCGGCGCCATCGCCGACGTGCGGGGCGCGGCGGGCGAGGCCGCGTGCCTCGACGTCCAGGACCCGCGAGGGTTCGCGGTCGACGCGGCGGAAGTGACGTTCTGGGGCACCTGCCCCGACTGCCGCGCCCGCCGCGCATGACCGCCGAAGCAAGAACCGAAGAGGAGCGAACCGTGCCAGAGAACAACCAGAAGCCGCTGACCACCGTCGCGGGCGCGCCGGTGCCCGACAACCAGAACTCGCTGACCGCCGGGCCCCGCGGCCCGATGCTCTTGCAGGACGTCTGGTTCCTGGAGAAGCTGGCGCACTTCGACCGCGAGGTCATCCCGGAGCGCCGGATGCACGCGAAGGGGTCGGGCGCGTTCGGCACCTTCACGGTGACCAACGACATCACCCGGTACACCAGCGCCGGCATCTTCTCCGAGGTCGGCAAGAAGACCGAGATGTTCGCGCGCTTCTCCACCGTCGCCGGTGAGCGCGGCGCGGCGGACGCCGAGCGCGACATCCGCGGCTTCGCGCTGAAGTTCTACACCGACGAGGGCAACTGGGACCTCGTGGGCAACAACACGCCCGTGTTCTTCTTCCGCGACCCGCTGAAGTTCCCCGACCTCAACCACGCCGTGAAGCGCGACCCGCGCACCAACATGCGCGACCCCGAGAACAACTGGGACTTCTGGACGCACCTCCCCGAGGCCCTGCACCAGGTCACGATCGTGATGTCGGACCGCGGCATCCCCGCGTCGCTCCGCCACATGCACGGCTTCGGCTCGCACACCTACAGCTTCGTCAACGCCGAGGGCGAGCGGTTCTGGGTGAAGTTCCACCACCGCACCCAGCAGGGCATCAAGAACCTCACCGACGCCGAGGCCGAGGCGCTGATCGGCAAGGACCGCGAGTCCCACCAGCGCGACCTCTTCGACTCGATCGAGAACGGCGACTTCCCGAAGTGGAAGCTGTGCGTCCAGATCATGCCGGAGGCCGACGCCGCGACCTACCGGTACCACCCCTTCGACCTCACCAAGGTCTGGTCGAAGAAGGACTACCCGCTGATCGAGGTCGGCGAGTGGGAGCTGAACCGCAACCCCGAGAACTACTTCGCCGACGTGGAGCAGGCCGCGTTCACCCCGGCGAACGTCGTCCCCGGCATCGGCTTCTCGCCCGACAAGATGCTCCAGGGCCGGCTGTTCTCCTACGGTGACGCCCAGCGGTACCGCCTGGGAGTGAACCACCACCAGATCCCGGTGAACGCGCCGAGGAACCCGGTCAACTCCTACCACCGCGACGGCGCCATGCGCGTCGACGGCAACCAGGGCGCCACCCCGGGCATCGAGCCGAACTCCTACGGCCGCTGGCAGGAGCAGCCCGGTTACCGCGAGCCGGCCCAGGCCGTGGGCGCGGTCGCCGACCGGTTCGACTACCGCGAGGACGACGACAACTACTTCGAGCAGCCCGGCATCCTGTTCCGGAACATGTCCCCCGAGCAGCAGCAGGTGCTCTTCGAGAACACCGCGCGGGCGATCGACGGCGCGTCCCGGGCGACCGTCGAGCGGCACATCGCCAACTGCACCCAGGCCGACCCCGCCTACGGCGAGGGCGTCCGTAAGGCGATCGAGGCCCTGGCCGCCGGCCGCTGAGCACACCGGCCCGGCCCGGCGTGGCGCCCGCCACGCCGGGCCCGGACCGGACGGGAGGACACCCATGAGCAACGGCGCACTGACCGGGGAGCAGACCGAACGCGTCCTGGCGATCGCCGCTGACCTGGCGCGGGAGGGCGACACCGCCCAGCTCGCGGAGTTCGTCGACCACGGCCTGCCGGCCGACGCGGCGGACGCGTCCGGGAACACCCTGCTCATGCTCGCGGCCTACCACGGCCACGCCGGAACGGTGCGCGCGCTCCTGGCCCGCGGCGCCGACCCGGACCTGCGCAACGCCCGCGACCAGACCCCCATCGCCGGCGCCCTCTTCAAGGGCGAGGACGAGGTGGTGGCCGTCCTCCGCGACGCGGGCGCCGACCTGGACGCGGGCACCCCGACCGCCCGCGCCGCGGCGACCCTGTTCGGCCGCGAGCACCTTCTGGCCGGCTGATCGAAGGGGGCGGCGGCAGCACCCTCCTCGGGGTGCCGCGCCGCCCGAGCGAGGGTGACGCCGGGTCGAAGGTGACGTCGGGCTCATCGGCGCCGGACCTCTTGCATGGGACAGAGCGTCCCAGTAAATTCCGGAACCGGGGCGAGGCCGGCGCGGCGGCGGCCGCCCCGCAGGCGAGACGGGATCCGCCGCGACGAGGAGGGCTCGATGACGCTGTCCACTTCCACCGGAGCCGACCCGTTCGACCAGGCGTACCGGGACCTGCTGCGGACGCTGTCCGAGGGGTCGGTGCGCCGGCGCTTCGACCCCTTCCTCGACATCGACTGGGACGCGCCGGAGTTCGCCCTCGACCCGGACGACCCGCGCTGGGTGCTGTCGCCGGAGATCGACCCGCTGGGCGCGACCCGGTGGTACCGGGAACTGCCGCTGGAGCGGCGGATCGCGATCGGGAGATGGCGCATGGCCAACTCGATCAGGGTCGGGGCCGCGTTCGAGAGCATCCTGATCCGCGGAATGATGCAGTTCATCATGAAGCTGCCCAACGGGTCGGCCGAGTTCCGCTACTGCCTCCACGAGATGACCGAGGAGTGCAACCACATCCAGATGTTCCAGGAGCTCGTCAACCGGATCGGCGTCGACGTCCCCGGCATGCGGACGTGGTTCCGGAGGCTGTCGCCGCTGATCGGCGTGGCCGGCGGCTACGCGCACGTGGTCCTGTTCATCGGGATCCTCGCGGGCGAGGAGCCCATCGACCACTACCAGAAGGCGCTCATCCGCTCGGGCGAGGCCGTCCCGCCCGCGATGCTGCGCACGATGGAGATCCACATCGCCGAGGAGGCGCGGCACATCTCGTTCGCGGGCGACTTCCTCCGCGTGCGCGTCGCGCGGATGAACCCGGTGAGCCGGGCGGCGTGCGCGCTCGTGTTCCCCCTCGCGATGCGCTGGCTGGCCGGGGAGATCATGACGCCGCCGCGCTCGTTCGCCAAGGAGTTCGGCATCCCGCGCAAGGTCTTCAAAGAGGCGTTCTGGCGCAGCCCGCACTCCCGCGCGATCCTCGCCGGCTACTTCGGCGACATGCGCGGGCTCGCCGACGACCTCGGGTTGATGACGCCGCCCGCCAAGCGCCTGTGGAAGCTGCTGCACATCGATGGGAGGCCCTCGCGGTACCGGGGCGAGCCGCACCGCGAAGCGCGCGGGCTCGCCTGATGCCGCACGTCGTCACCCAGTCGTGCTGCGGCGACGCGTCCTGCGTCTACACGTGCCCGGTCAACTGCATCCATCCGACGCCGGACGAGCCGGACTTCGCGTCCGCGGAGATGCTCTACATCGACCCGGCCGCGTGCGTCGACTGCGGCGCGTGCGTCGCGGCGTGCCCGGTGGACGCGATCAAACCGCACACGAGGCTGGCCGAGGACGAACACGACTTCCTGTCGATCAACTCCGCGTTCTACGACGTCCCGCGGCCCCGGCCGCTGCTCGCGCCGGTGGTGCCGCCGCTGGAGGTCCGCGAACGGCCGCGCCCGCTGCGGGTCGCCGTCGTCGGCTCCGGCCCGGCCGCGATGTACGCGGCCGACGAGGTGCTCACCGTTCCGGGCGCGCGGGTCACCATGGTCGAACGGCTCCCGATGCCCTACGGGCTGGCGCGGACGGGCGTGGCGCCCGACCACCGGCGGACGCGGGGGGTGGCCGCGCAGTTCGACCGCATCCGCGAGCAGGACGGCCTCGACCTGTTCCTCAACGTCGAGGTCGGCAAGGACGTCACGCACGACGATCTCCTCGCCCACCACCACGCGGTCGTCTACGCGGTCGGCGCCTCGGCGGACCGCCCGCTCGACGTCCCGGGGGCCGGGCTGCCCGGCACGGCGTCCGCCACCGAGTTCGTCGCCTGGTACAACGGCCACCCCGACTTCGCCGACCGGACGTTCGACCTGTCGCACCCCCGCGCCGTGGTGATCGGCAACGGCAACGTCGCGCTCGACGTCGCCCGGATCCTCACCGTCGGCCCGGCCGCCCTCGCCGGCACCGACATCGCCCCCGCCGCGCTGGACGCGCTGCGCCGCAGCCGCGTCGAGGAGGTCGTGGTGGCCGGGCGGCGCGGGCCCGCGCAGTCGGCGTTCACGCTGCCCGAACTGGTCGGCCTCCGCTCGACGCCCGGCGTCAGCGTCACCGTCCCGCCGGACGACCTCGGCCCCGGCCCTGCCGACCCCAAGCTGGACGTGCTGCGCGGCCTCGCCCCCGGCACGGACGCGCCGCGCCGGATCCGGCTGCGCTACCTGCTGTCGCCGCTGCGGATCCTCGGGCGGGACCGCGCCGAGGGCGTCGAGTTCGGGCGCAACGCGCTCGCCGGGGACGGCGCCCGCGCCGAGCCGACCGGCCGGACGGAGACCGTGGACGCCGGGCTCGTGCTGTCGGCGATCGGCTACCGCGGGCTGCCCGTCCCGGGGCTGCCGTTCGACGACGCGACCGGCACCGTGCCGAACGAGCACGGCCGCGTCGTCGACCCGCGCACCGGCCGGGCCGTGCCGGGCGCGTTCGTCGCCGGCTGGATCAAGCGCGGCCCGACCGGTTTCATCGGCACGAACAAGTCGTGCGCGCTGGAGACCGTGCGGGCCCTGGTGGACGACTACAACGCGGGCGTCCTCGCCGAGCCCGGCACCGGCCGGGGCGAGCTCGCGGCACTGCTGGAGCGGCGGCCCGCGCTCACACCGTGACGCCGCGGGTCATCCGCTCGACGACCGTCCGGAGCTCGGTCGCGGGGTCGATGACGAGGCCCAGCGACCGCGCGGCGCCGTCCAGCATGAACCACGCGTAGGCGGTGAGGTCGGCCACGATCTCCGGACGGGTCCTGCCGGGCGCCGGGTCGCGCACCCACTGCGTCAGCATGCCCTCCACCATCGTCACGATGGCCAGCGGGAGCGACTCCAGGCCGCCGTCGTCGAGGTCGAACGACGCCAGGAAGGCGCCGATGACCTCGCGTGCCCGGAGCGCGATCCGCCCCCTGAGGCTGCTGACCGCGTCGACGCCCGCGTCGTCGTAGTGGGTCGGCCCCTGCCGCATGAAGTCGTGCAGGCGGGGGTGCTCCGACATCCACCCGGCGACCGTGTCGATGGACCTGCCGAGGATCTCCTCGACCGAACCGTGCGAGATGTCGAGCTTCGCCGACAGCACGCTCGCGAAGTCGTCGACGAGGTAGGACCTGATGCGGCGGTCCAGGTCGTCGCGGTCGCCGAACCGGCGGTACACGACGGACTTCGCGAGCCCGGCCCGCTCCGCGATCCGCTGCACCGGGATGCGCGTGCCGGGCGGGGTCTCTTCGAGGAGTTCCACGGCGGCGCGCAGGATCATCAGCTGGCGCGCGGAGTTGTGCTCCTCCCAGCGCGCCCGGTACCCGCTCCCCGAACCCGGCATCCGGCTCCCTCTCGCACTGGTCGACGCGCCCGACTCTACCGACCCGTACCGGCGCGCGGGTCAGAGCGCTCGCGGCGGACGAAGACAACCAGGCGATGTGATCTACGAAACTCTGTAGTGGCCGAGGTAGATTTTCGAGCGAACGGCGGGTAGTGTTCCTGACATCAACAAGAGACGAGTCAACGGGAAGCGGCAGAGGACGAACTGCCGTGAGGTACGGACGACATCGGCCGGGTTAGCCGGGGCCAGCGCAGTGGAAGGGGCTCCGGCGGCCGGCCGACCCGGTGGCCTGCGGGCCGCCGGGAGCGGCAGTACAGAGCACGAAGTAGTACGCACGGAAACACGCATTATCGGAAGTGATGTCGCAGAAAGGAGGGTTCGACGCCATCAGGATCGCCCGTCGCAGGCACGATTCACGCCGCGCGGGTACCGCAGCCCCACAGATAGGACGGTGGTCTCCGGTCACGCATCCGCGATCCCCGCGTACTCGCCCCGTTCTGGGCGGACGCGGAAGACCAGCCGGTCACGGCTGGTAGATGGTGTTGCAACTCTGGGCCCCGGCGCCGCAGTCTGGCGCCGGGGCCCCTGTCGTCGTCACTGCCGGCCCGAGGCAGTACGGAAGGTTTATGAAGGCGTCCCACCAAGACCAGCAGCACGCGCAGTCCACCGGCCAGGACGAGTCCGGCCGTCTGGAAGACAAGTTCGACGATGACGACTACCCGGCCTACAGCATGGGCCGCGCGGCGGAGATGCTGGGCGTCACCCCGGCGTTCCTGCGCAGCCTCGACACCGCCCGGCTGATCGTCCCGCAGCGCTCGGCCGGCGGGCACCGCCGCTACTCCCGCTACCAGCTGCGCCTCGCGCAGCGCGCCCGCGACCTGGTCGACGAGGGCACTCCGCTGGAGGCGGCCTGCCGCATCATCATCCTGGAAGACCAGCTCGCCGAAGCCCAGCGCATCAACGCCCGGCTGCGGCACGACCGCGCCGCGCCCCAGGACCCGTCATAAAGCCACCGCCCCAGTGGCGTGTCCGCGGCCGGAGGAATTCCGGCGCCGAAGAACGGGCCGCGCCGGCCCAGCGTGATCGGCCGTTCGAGCCCCGATCGAAAATCTTCCCACGATCTACGCATTAGCCCACATGGCCACTTGAATCCCGGAAACAGGGCCCAAGGCACCTCATCGCGAATGAGGCGAAAGGGGATGCGGCCGAGCGCGGCGCAAATGTACCTCAGGTTCCCTGAGGAGGGCCCATGGCAGTCAGGATTCTCGCTCCGCCACCGGAAGGCAGCGGCCTCGAACCGGTGCGCGGGCGGCCCGGTCTTCCGTTCATCGGGAACACCGTGCAGTTCATACGGCGGCCATTCGCGGTCACCCACGACCAGTACCGGGAGTTCGGCCCGGTCACGTGGGCCTGGCTGTTCGGCAGGCGGGCCGTGGTCGTCCACGGGCCGGAGGCCGCCGAGGCGGTCCTGGTCGACCGCGACGGGGCCTTCGCCCACGGGCCCGCCTGGCAGGAGTTCCTGGGCCCGTTCTTCCCCCGCGGCCTGCTGGCCCTGGACTCCGACGAGCATCTCCACCACCGGCGGATCATGCAGCGGGCGTTCACCCGCGACCGGCTGCGCTCGTACACCAGCGCGCTGGCGGCACTCACCACGAGCGACGTCGAGGCGTGGGAGCACGGCCGCGCCTTCCACATGTACGACCACATCAAGGTGCTCACGCTCGCCTCCGTCGTCGACGTCTTCATGGGCGTCCCGATAGAGCGGCCCGAAGCCGTCCAGGTCACCAGGGCCCTCAACGACGCCATGGGCGCCGGCGGGGCCGTCGTGCGGTTTCCGGTGCCGGGGCTGCGCTGGCACAGGGGCCTCCAGGCTCGCCGGATGCTGGAGGAGTACGTGCGCCGGCACCTGCCCGCCAAGCGGCGCGGCGGAGGCGACGACCTGTTCGCCATGCTCTGCCGGGCCGAGACCGACGACGGGCGCGCGTTCACCGACGAGGACGTCGTCGACCACATGGTCTTCATGCTGCAGGCGGCGCACGACGCCACCGCCACCACGCTCGCCACGGCGGCCTATCACCTCGGCGCGTCCCCGGAATGGCAGGACCGGCTGCGGGACGAGTCGCGGGCACTCGGCAAACCCGCGCTGGAGTTCGGCGACATGGACTCTCTCCCCTCGGCCGGCCTGGTGATGAAGGAGGCGCTCCGGCTGGTGACGTCGCCGTCCATGCTGCCCCGCCGGGCCGTCAAGGACACCCAGATCCTCGGCCGCCACATTCCGTCCGGATCACTGGTGCTGGTGCCGCTGCTCACCAATCACCACATGCCCGAGTACTGGACCGACCCGGAACGGTTCGATCCCGAGCGCTTCTCCGCGCCGCGTTGCGAGGACAAGGCGCACAAGTACGCCTGCGCGCCATTCGGCGGCGGCGCCCACAGGTGCATCGGCGCGCACTTCGCGGACGTGCACTTCAAAAGCATCCTGCACCAGATGCTGCTCAACCACCGCTGGAGCATCCCCGAGGGCCGCCAATGGCGGATACGCATGACCTCGCTGGTGCCGAAGAACGGGCTGCCCGTCCGACTCTCGGCCGTTTGACGGTTCCTGGGATCGAACTCCCGTCAGCCGTCCCGCCGGGATCCGCCGTAGATCATGTCCCCGAAGAACGGGTCGCGACGCCCCAGCACCGTCAGCCCCTGGGCCTCCAGTTCGTCGACGAACTCAGGGCCGGTGAAGCGGTTCTCGGTGGGATGGGCGCGATTGTGCCGCAGGTGCGGCCGTTGGAGCCCCTGCTTGGTGAGCTCCTCGAAGTAGAACGTGCCGCCCGGTTTCAGGACGCGGGCCACTTCCCGCACGGCCGCCTGCCAGTCGAGGACGTGGTGCAGGATGCCGAAGTTGACGACCGCGTCGTACTCCCCGTCCGCGGGCACCAGTGCGCCGAGGTCGGTGACGTCGGCGACTCCGACCCGCACGCGGCCGCTGTGCGGCACCAGCCGCCGCCGGGCCCGCCGCACCATCGCCGGATCCAGATCGACGGCGTCCACGTGCCCGGCTCCCCACTCTTCGAGCAGGAGCCGGGAGCCGTACCCGGACCCGCAGCCGATCTCCAGCACCCGGCTCCCCCCGGGGAGCGGGCCGCCGCAGCGCCCCATCAGCGGCAGCGCGAGCCGGCGTTGCATCGCCCGCCGCACGGGGCTGTTCATGAACACGGTTTCCACCTTGTCCATCGACTGTGCTCCTCTCTTGGACAGACCCTGCCGGGATCATGGACGCGCGTCGCCGGAGTTCGGGAAGGCGCCGGGGCGGAAGAGCAGGAACGTCACGGCGAGGCCGACGGCGAAGAGGCCCGCGGCCCACCAGTAGACGGTGCTGTACGCCTTCATCGCCGCGTGGACGCGGACGGCGGGGTCGGCGGGATCGCGGCCGGCGACGTAGCCGGCGACGGCCTGCGCGGCCGCGGTGGTGAGCACGGCGGGGCCGATCGAGCCGCCGACCTGCTGGGCGGCGTTGACGGTCGCGGACGCGACGCCGGAGTCGGCCGGGTCGATGCCGGCGGTGCCCAGGCTGATCGACGGCGCGATGACGAGGCCGAAGCCGACGCCCAGCAGGATGAGCGCCGGCAGGACGTGGGCCGGGTAGGTGCTGGCGAGATCGAGACGGGCCAGCAGGACGACGCCCGCGACGGCGATTCCCATGCCGACCGGCACGATCGGCTTGGGTCCGATCCGGACGAACGGCGCCGCGGCGGACAGCGAGGCGCTGACCATGGTCGCGGCGACCAGCGGCATGAACGCCAATCCCGTCCTGACGGGGCTGTAGCCGAGGCCCTGCTGGAGGTAGTACGTCAGGAAGAGGAAGATGCCGAACATGCCGGCCCCGACGATCAGGACGGCCAGGTAGGAGGCGGCGCGGTTCCGGTCGGTCAGGACGCGCAGCGGCAGCAGCGGCCGGGCGGCGCGGGTCTGCCAGCCCGCGAACGCGGCGAGCAGGACCGCGGCGCCGGCGAGGCAGCCCCAGGTGAGGACCGAGCCCCAGCCGCGGGATTCGGCGCCGGCGAAGCCGTAGACGAGGCCGAACAGCCCGGCGGAGGCGAGGACGGTGCCGAGGACGTCCAGCCTCGCACCGGGGTCGCGGGGAGTCCTGCGCAGCAGGAGGACGCCGCCGAGCAGCGGGATCGCGGCGAGCACCATGTTCACGTAGAGCGTCCAGCGCCAGTCCAGGTACTCGGTGAGGACGCCGCCGAGCAGCAGCCCGATCGCTCCGCCGCCGCCGCTGATGGCGCCGAAGATCCCGAACGCCCTGCCGCGCTCGGCCGAGTCGTCGAAGGTGGTGGTCAGCAGGGACAGCGCCGCGGGTGCGAGCAGGGCGCCGAACACGGCCTGGGCGGCGCGGGCGGCGACGAGGACCGCGAACGTGGGGGCGGCGCCCCCGGCGGTCGACATGACGGCGAACCCCGCGAGGCCCACCAGGAAGGTCGGCTTGCGGCCGAACAGGTCGGCGATCCGGCCGCCGAGGAGCAGCAGGCTCCCGAACGCCAGCGCGTAGGCGGTGATGATCCACTGCCGGTCGGCGTCGGAGAAGCCGAGGTCCGCCTGCGCGGAGGGCAGCGCGATGTTCACGATCGTGGCGTCCAGCACGACCATGAGCTGGGCGATGCCCACCACGGCCATGATCCCCCAGCGGCGCGGAGCATCGTTCGCGGAGCCGGGCGCACGAAGCTCGTCGGGCGTACCGGGCGCGTCGGCCGCCTCGACGACTACGAGGGTTGCGACGGCGGCCCCTTCGTCAGACGGCGTCAGGTCGATGCGGCCCAGTGGACGTCGCGGTCGGCGGCGGCGTCGAGGTGACATGAGGATGGTCCTGTTCTCGAACGGTGCGTCGCCGGGTGCGCGGTCGTCCCCGGCTCACGATGGGCATGGTCAGGTGTAGGCGCGGTGCAGGGCGGCCAAGGCTTCGCCGCAGAGTTTTCCCAGGTGGTCGGGAGTCGTCGGCGAGGAATCGGCGGTGAGCGACTTCTCGGCGAGGATGCAGACGGTCACCGAGGTCTCGTACTGGACGATCGCCACGATGAGGCGCTGGATCGGCGTCATCGCCGGGACCGCGAGCACGGTGCGCACGGGGTCGCCGAGGACGGACAGCCGCGGCGCCACCCGGAGCGTCGAGACGCACGCGCTGACGAGGCCGGGGTCGAGGAACCGGTAGATGAGCCTCCTCGCCACCGGGAAGGGAGTGCCCGCGAGCAGCCGTCCGCGGTCACGGTGCGTTCGGATCCGCTGCTCACTGGTCTGCTCCATGACCTGGCGCAGGTGCTCGCGGGGAGAGGAGCGGCCGCACGCCAGCGTCACCGGGAGCACGCCCACGGAGTTGCTCAGGGCTCCGGCGCGGTCGGCCGGCCGGAGGTTGACCGGGACCCAGATGGTGAGGTCCCGGCGGCGGTGCGGCTCCTGCCATTCCCGCGGGGTCCACATGCGGAACGCGCCGGTGATGGTCGCCAGGCACACCTGGTTGACAGTGGCCTGGGCGGCGCGGGCGACCTCCTGCAGCTGCTTGATGTCCAGGTCGACGACGCGGAAGACGCAGTCCCCGCTGACCGGTTGCTGGTTGGGCAGCCACGGGACGCGGCGGCGCAGCGGGATCCCCGGATCGGTCAGGATCGACTTGACCAGCCGCGAGGTGCGGGCCGCGGACTCCCGGGCGTCCGTGCGCCGTGCGCGCCCGCGAGCCGGGGCGCCGCCGCGCGGGACCGGGGCGCCGCCGCGCGGGACCGGGACGGACGGCAGGGGCAGCCGCCGGCGGCCGAACAGGGCTTCGAGCGTGGCGAACAGGGACGAGCCGTCCTGGAACATGTGGTGGGTCCGGTAGCACACCATGTACTCGCCGGGCGCGTAGCCGTGCAGGACGGTGAGGTCCCACAGCGGGCGGCCGTGAGACAGGTCCGGCAGATCGAGGACCGCGGCCATCGGATCGTCGCCGGGCTCCAGCACCCGTTCACCGACATGTTGCCGGACGTCGAAGCCAGGGCCCTGCCGCTTCCAGCACACTGTGGCCCGGTCCAGCCCGAACGCCAGGACGGGAGCCTGGTCCAGCCTGCTCCCGACATGGTCCCGCAGCGCGGCCAGGTCGGGAGCGGCTCCGTTCACCACCAGGATTCCGCCGGTGGCCAGGGATGTGTCCTCGTGTTCGTCCACGAACTTGAGGACTTTGTCGACGGCGGTGAGCGGTACCGTCCCGGGCGGCACACGGCGTGAGGATGGCAGTCGCATTCTTGTCCCCTTTCCTTGGCGACAGGCAGGTACGAGTAGCGGGCGGTCAGCGCACGCTCTCGCTGGCGGTCTCGGAGAACCGGGCGGTCAGTTGTGCTTTGTCGACCTTCCCGACGGCGGTGCGGGGAAGGATTTCGACCTGTTCCATCTGGTCGGGGTACTTGTAGGAGGCCAGCCCGCGGTCGCGCAGGAAGTTCCTGATGTCGCGCAGCGTCGGCGCCCTGTCCGCATAGGTGGGCCGGAGGGTGAGGACCGCGCAGCTCCGCTCCCCCGTGACCGGGTCGGGAAGGCCGACCACGGCGGCGTCGAGCACCGCCGGGTGCGTGAGGAGGTGCTTCTCCACCTCGGGCGCCGCGACCTTCTCGGCGCCCCGGTTGATCTGGTCCTTCTTGCGCCCCTCCACGACGACGTGCCCCGAGGGCAGGACGCGTACCAGGTCGCCGGTGCGGTAGAAGCCGTCGGCGGTGAAGGAACGGGCGTTGTGCTCGGCGGCGCGGTAGTAGCCGCGGAGCGTGTACGGGCCGCGGGTGAGGAGTTCTCCGATTCCGCCGGGAGCGACGTCGACGCCGTCGGCGTCCACCACGCGCAGTTCGTCGGCCGGCGACAGGGGCGAGCCCTGCGTTTCGTCCACCAGGTCGACCGGGTCGTCGAGCCGGGTGAAGCAGAGCAGCCCTTCGGCCATGCCGAAGACCTGCTGCACCTGGCATCCGAGCACGGCCCGCATCCGGGCGACATTCTCGGCGGGGAACCGGGCGCCGCCGATCTGGACGAGCGCCAGCGAGGAGAGGTCCTCGGACGAGTGGGGGGCCGCCTCCAGCCATTGGAACGCGATCGTCGGCACCAGTGCGGACATGGTCGCGCGTTCGCGGGCCAGGAGGGGGAACACGGCGCCGGGCGAGGCGGCGGACGACAGCACGGCGGTGCCGCCGCGCGCGAAGGCGCCCAGAATCCCCGGGCAGGCCAGCGCATAGTTGTGCGCCACCGGAAGGACGGCCAGGTAGACGGTGCCGGGCCCGAGACCGCAGACGTCGGCGCTCGCCTGGAGGTTGTAGAGGTAGTCGCGGTGGGTGCGCGGGATCAGTTTCGGCCGGCCGGTGGTCCCTCCCGACAGCAGGAGCACGGCGACGTCGGCCGGGCCCGGCCGAGCGGTCTGCTGGAGGTCTCCGGCGTCCTCTTGCAGGTCGCCGAGTGCCGTGAACTCCTCTGCGTCGCCGTCGATGACCACTTCGGAGACCGGCAGCGATCGGGCCAGCGTGCGGTAGTCGAAGGACCCGTCGCGGTCGGCGCTGATGTACGCGCGTGCTTCCGTGTGCTCGCACAGGTAGCGGATCTCGCTCTCGCGGTGCGCGGGCAGTGCCAGCGCCGGCACGACTCCCAGGCGCGTCAGCGCGAGGAAGGTCACGACGAAGCCCGCGCTGTTGGGCAACTGGACGACCGCGCGGTCGCCTCTGCGCAGCCCCAGGCGGTGGAAGCCCGCCGCCGTGCGGTCGGCGCGCCGGTCGAGCTCGGCATAGGTCAGCCGCTCGGCGCCCGCGACGAGCGCGATGTGGTCGGGGCGCCCGTCCAGCACGTCTCCGAGCAGCCGGTCGCCCCAGTAGCCCTCCGCCGTGTAGCGCGCTTCGGCGTCGGCGGGCCAGGGAGTGAAGCCGTCCATCAGGTCACCGTCCCGTCGTCGCGGGTTCGTCCCACCCGGTCTCCGACCGCGCAGGGCTCGGACCGCGGCCCAGGTCAGGGGCCGCCGAGGTACTTCTGAAGTGCACCATGTGACTTAGAGTACATGTGATATTACTCTCAGTGATGAGAGGGCCCGTCACACGAAGATCGGCCCTGGCCGCAGCGAGAAGGGAACCGCGTGATGGCCGAAGTACGGACCGCAGTGGCGGCGCTGATCGCCGAGAGCGCGGGGGTGGCCCCCGGGGAACTCGGCCCGGACACCACCTTCGAAGAACTGGGATTCGACTCACTGGCCATGACCAGGCTGCGCCACAACCTCAAGGAGCGGCTCGGCCTGTGGCTGGACGAGGTCGACCTCAACACGACCACGACCATGGCCGACCTGGCACTGCTCGCGCCTGAGGACGCCCAGCCCGCGTAGCGGGCCTTCCACGCCCGCTTGCCGACGGCCGCCGGCACCGCCCCGGCGCCCTGCCCGCGGGTCGACGATCGTCACGATGACCGACTCTGTGAGGACGACCATGTCAGATGAGCCGATCGCCATCGTCGGGATGGGGTGCCGCTTCGCTCCCGACATCGATACCCCGGAGAAGTTCTGGACGCTCCTGGCCGAGGGCCGCGACGGCATCGGCGAGGCCCCGCCCGAGCGCTGGCTGCCCTACGCCTCCGCCGACCCCGAGACCGCCGCCGCGGTGGCCCGCACGCTGCGCCCCGCGGCCTACCTCACCGACGTCGCCGGTTTCGACGCCGCCTTCTTCGGCATCTCGCCGCGCGAGGCGCTGTCGATCGACCCGCAGCAGCGGATGCTCCTGGAGACCTCCTGGGAGGCCCTGGAACGCGCCGGGATCCCGCCGCGGTCGCTGCGCGGCACCGACACCGGCGTCTTCATGGCCGGCAACTCCCACGACTACGGCGACCGGCTCATGGAGGACCTGCCCCGGCTGGACGCCTGGGCCCTCAACGGGACCTACATGTTCGGCCTGGCCAACCGGCTGTCCCACGTCCTGGACCTGCACGGGCCGAGCACGGCCGTCGACACCGCCTGCGCCGGGTCCCTCACCGCGCTGCACATGGCGTGCCAGCACCTGTGGCGGGAAGAGGTCGACCTGGCCATCACCGGCGGCGCCAACGTGATGGCCGCTCCCGGCATCCAGATCGTCCTGAACGCGGCCGGCGCGACCGCCCCCGACGGCCGCAGCAAGAGCTTCGACGCCGCCGCCGACGGATACGGGCGCGGTGAGGGCGTGGGCGTGGTGGTCCTCAAACGCCTCGCCGACGCGCAGCGCGACGGCGACCCGGTGCTGGCGCTCGTCCGCGGCGGAGGCGTCTTCCACGACGGGACCGGCGAGGACATGATGGCGCCCAACGGCGCCGCCCAGGAGCGCATGCTGCGCCAGGTGTACGCGCGGAGCGGCGTCTCCCCGTCCAGCGTCGGCTACATCGAGACGCACGGCACCGGCACGCCCGCGGGCGACCCGGTCGAGGCGCGCGCGCTGGCCGGGTTCTTCGGGACCGGCCGCCCGGCGGACCGGCCCTGCCTGATCGGCTCGGTCAAGCCGAACATCGGCCACCTGGAGGCCGCCGCCGGGATCGCCGGGGTGATCAAGGCGGTGCTGTGCCTGCGGAACCGGCAGATCGCGGCGAGCCTGCACAGCGAGCCGACCGATGCCCTGGACTGGGACCGGTGCGGCCTGAAGGTGGTGCCCGCGCTGACCCCGTGGCCCGACCAGGACGGGCCCGCGCGGGCCGCGGTGTCGAGTTTCGGCGTCGGCGGCACCATCGCGCACGTGATCGTGGAGCAGGCGCCGCCCTCCACCGGACCGGCCACCGGCGCCCCGTCCGCCGGAGCCTCGTCCACGGGCGCCCCGGCAACGGTGCGCGGCGCGGCCGATCAGGCGGTCACCGGCCCCTGGGTCTTCCCGCTCTCGGCGATGTCGGAGGCCGGCGTACACGCCCAGGCCGCCCGGCTCGCCGACTGGATCGCCGCCCATCCGGACGCCCCGGCGGCCTCCATCGGCCACACCCTCGCCCAGCGCCGGTCCCATCTCGCCTACCGCTCGGCGGTCGTGGCCGCCGGCACCGCGCAGCTCGCGGAGCGGCTGGCCGCCGCGCCGGCGCCGGTCCGGGCGCTCGACCGGGCCGACCCCGTGTGGGTGTTCTCCGGCCACGGCGCCCAATGGGACGGCATGGGCCGCGAACTGCTGGCCGACGAGCCGGTGTTCGCCGCCGCGATCGACGAGCTGGAGCCCGTGTACCAGGAGGAGATGGGGCTCTCGCCGCGCCAGGCCCTCATGGAAGGCGACTGGCGCTCCGCCGCCCGCGTGCAGGCCATCACCTTCGCCATGCAGGTCGCCCTGGCCGACCTGTGGCGGGCGCGGGGCCTGCGTCCCGGCGCCATCGTCGGGCATTCCGTCGGCGAGATCTCGGCCGCGGTGGTGGCCGGCGCGCTGAACCGGACGCAGGCCGCCCGGTTCGCCTGCCGCCGGGCGCAGGTGATCCGGCGCGCCGCCGGAAAGGGCGGCATGGCCATGGTCGCGCTGCCCTTCGAGCAGGCGAGCAAGCGCCTGACCGACCGCGCCGACCTGGTCGCGGCCGTCGACGCCGCCCCCGACTGGTCGGTGGTCTCCGGAAGCGGCGAGGCCCTGCGCGTCTTGGAGGCCGAGTGCGCCGAGGAAGGGATCACCGTCCGGCAGGTGGGCACGGACGTGCCGTTCCACAGCCCGTTCATGGACCCGCTGCTCGACGACGTCGCGGCCGCCGCCCGGGAGCTCGCCTGCGTGTCCCCCGCCGTGCCGCTGTACAGCTCGGTGACCGATGACCCGCGCTCGCCCGCCGCCCGGGACGCCGCCTACTGGCGGGCGATGCTGCAACGGCCCGTCCTCTTCACCGACGCGGTCGCGGCGGCCGCCGCCGACGGGCACCGGCTGTTCGTGGAGGTGTCGAGCCACCCCATCGTGAGCCATTCCATCAGCGAGATCCTCGAAGACCTGGAGGTCGAGGAGGGCGCGGTGGCCCACACCCTCCGCCGCGACCGCCCCGAACTCGAGACGCTGCTGGGCAACCTCGGCGAACTGCACTGCCGCGGCGCCCGGATCGACTGGTCCGCGCTGCACTCCCCCGCTCCGCCGCTGGACCTGCCCACCACGGCCTGGCAGCGGCGGCCCTTCTGGCCGGAGGCGACCGGCCGCGCGGCCCGGGGCGGCGGCCACGATCCAGCCGGCCACACGCTGCTCGGAGCGAAGACCACGGTGAACGGCGCCTCGCCGACCCGCCTGTGGCAGACCCACCTCGACTACGACCGCCGCCCCTACCCGGACAGCCACCCGGTGCACGACGTCGAGATCGTCCCGGCGGCCGTGCTGCTCAACACCTTCTTCACGGCGGGAGGCGCGGCGCTCGCGGACATCGACCTGCGGATCCCGGTCGCCGTCACCGCGCCCCGCGACGTCCAGGTGATCCAGCAGGACGACCACCTGCGGCTGTGCACCCGGCTGACCGAGGACGCGACCGGCGGCGACGAGGGCTGGATCACCCACACGACCGCGACCGTCGTCCCGTCCGAGGCCCCGCCGGCCTGGCCGGACGACCCCGCCGCGCTGCGGGCGAGGTGCGGCGACCAGTGGCCGTGGGAGCGGATCGAGGAGCTGTTCCGCCGCCGCGGAATCGGCGGATACGGCTTCAGCTGGGGCGTCGAGGAGCTGCGCCGGGGGGACGGCGAGCTCATCGCCACCCTCACCGCGCCGGCGGGTCCGAGCTGGGCGCCGCTGCTGGACGGCGCCCTGACCATGACCCCGCTGCTGCTGCCCGACGACGAGTCGCTCCGGATGCCCGCGCACATCACGGCGACCGGTGTCGAGGGCGAGCCGCCCCGCCGCGCCCTCGTCCACGCGCGCCTGGACGGCGACAGGATCGACGTGTCCATCGCCGATGAGAGCACCCGGGTCCTCGCCCGGATCACCGGCCTGCGCTTCGACCTGCTCGACGGCCCGCCCGGCGCGTTCGCCCCGCCGCAGCGGCTCGTCCACGAGCTCACCTGGGTCCCCCTAGAAAATGGAACGTTCCAAGAACTTCGTGAGCCGGTCGTGCTGATCGGCGACCACGCGGGTGACGGGGAGCGGCTGGCCCAGGCGGGCGTGGCCTGCCGGTACGCGGAGACCCCGCAGGAGGCGGCGGCACTGCGGCCGGGCACCGTGCTGCTGCCCGCGTCGCCGCCCGAACCCGGGGAGTCCCCGCCCGCCGCGGCCCGGCGCAACGCCATGGCCCTCGCCCGCGCCGCGCAGGAACTGCACGCGCTGCCCGACCCGGTGACGCTGTGGTCCCTCACCCGCGGCGTGCGCGACGGCCGCGAACTGGCGCACGCCTCCGTCCCCGGGATCGCCCGCATCATCGCCGGCGAGCACCCCGACATCTGGGGCGGCCTGATCGACATCGAGGGCGAGCCCACCGGCGAACGGCTCCTCAAGGTGCTCCGCACCGGCGCGGGCGAGGACGTCATCGCCCTGACGCCGGACGCCGACCTCACCGCCCGCCTGGCCTCGGTCCAGCGGACCCCGGACCGGCCCGCCGCCGTCTGCCGCCCCGACTCCACCTACCTGATCACCGGCGGGCTGGGCGCGCTCGGCCTGGAGGTCGCCCACTGGCTCGCCGGCCGCGGCGCCCGCCGGCTGGTCCTGGTCGGCCGCCGGGGGCTGCCGCCCCGTCCCGAGTGGGACGCCGTCGCCGACGCCGCCGTCCAGCGGCAGATCAACTCGGTGCGCGCGCTGGAGGCGCTCGGCGTGATGGTCCGCGTGGTCGCCTGCGACATCGCCGACGCCGACCAAGCCGCCGCCTCGCTCGACCACACGGCACTGGACATGCCGCCGGTCCGCGGCATCGTCCACGCCGCCGGCGTCGTCCGGGACACCCGGCTCATCGACCTCGGCGAGTCCGCGCTCGCCGAGGTCATGCGGCCCAAGGCGGACGGAGCGATGACCCTGCACCGCCTCTTCCCGCCGGGCAGCCTGGACTTCTTCGCCCTGTTCTCCTCAAGCGGGCAGTACGCCCGCATCACGGGCCAGGCCGCCTACGCCGCCGCCAACTCCTACCTCGACGCCCTGGCGGCCCACCGCCCGGACACGATCAGCCTGGGCTGGATGACGTGGCGGGACATGGGCATGTCGGAGTCCAACAGCGCCGGACTGGCCGAGGCCAACGCGCGCGGCCTCGACGCGCTCTCGGCGACGGAGGCGTTCGAGGCGTGGCGCCTGGCCGAACGCCTCGGCTCGTCCTACCTCGCCATCGCGCGCATCGTGCCCACGCCCGCGCCGCCGGTGGTCCTGAGCCGGTTGACCGTCACCGACGACGTCCCCGAAACGGCCGGCGCGACGGCCCGCTCGGAGGACCTGCCCACCGACGTCTGCGCCCAGATCGCCGCCGAACTGAGCATGGATCCCGCCGAGATCGACCAGCGGCGGCCGCTGGCCGAGATGGGGCTGGACTCGGTCATGACCGTCAGGCTCCGCGCACGGCTGACCCGCTCCTACGGCATCGAACTGCCCCCGACCCTGCTGTGGGAGCAGCCCACCGCCCGCGCACTGATCACCTATCTCCAGCAGCAGCTCGAACCCGAGGAGACCGGCTGACCGCCACCCGTGAACCCGGCGGAGGGGACTACCCGGAGTACGGCCGAGGAACGAGCGGGGACGAGGAGGCCAGCCAGGTCTCGACGGAGTTGGCCCCGCTCCATTCCTCGGCGTAGTCCCGCATCCGCTCGAAGCGCACGCCGGGATGCCCCGCCATGTAGCTGATCAGCGAATCCAGCATCATGATGCGCGAGCCGCGCCCGATCACCTCGGGGTGCATGCAGATGACGACGACACCGCCGGGCTCGTTCAGGTACGCATAGTCGAACTCGGCCTGCCAGACCTCGCGAACGGCCGACGGGGAATTGAGCGTGGTGCTGAACCCGCCGTAGAACTCGAAGTGGACGAAGTCGTCCATGTGCCAGGCGAACGGCATCTCGACCAGGTCGATGGTGGTGCCGAACGTGTACTCGTCGGTGGCGGACCACTTGTCGCCCTGGCGCAGGTAGTAGGGCTGGAAGTCCGATGCGCCGAAGTGAGAGTTGTAGAGGAAGTCGTTCTCGGCGAGGATGTCGATCGAGGTCGAGTTGTAGCTTCCGCGGGGCGCGCGGTAGCCGACCGGGCGCTCTCCCGTGACCTTCTCCAGCGCGTCGATCCCCTTGGCGAAGATCTCTCGCTGCGTGTCGTCGTCGAACTCGGCCGCGGCCTCGTGCGCCCACCCGTGATGGCCGATCTCATGGCCCCTGCGCTGGATGTCGCGCACGTGGTTCGGGTAGGCGAGCGCGGTGTGCCCCGGAACGAAGAACGTGGCCTTGATGCCGTGGCGGTCGAGGAGGTCGAGGACGCGGGGCACGGCCACGGCGGCGTACTCTCCCCGGGAGACATCGGCCGGATTCTGGGAACCCGCGACCCACCCGCTCAGCGCGTCGAAGTCGAAGGACAGGCAGACTGTCAGCCCGGAGGGCGCGTCGGGCACGCCGGCCTTGATGGTCTCAGCCACTTGCGGCCCCTATTCCCCTGCTTCTCCGACGGCGCTGATCGCAACACGGTACTCCGCCGGCACGCCCGCGCCCGGAGTGGGCGCATGCGAAAAGCCGCCGACCAGACGAGTCTGATCGGCGGCTTCACATGCCGTGGAGGTGGCGGGAATCGAACCCGCGTCCTTCGGTGAAGGGCCAGGGCTTCTCCGGGTGCAGCCTGCTCGGCGTTTTCTCAGCCCCGGCGCTCACGCAGGCGTGTCGCCGACGGGCTCAGTCGCTGTTTGTTTTCCCTACCGGCTCCGCGACCGGGTCGGTAGGTGGAGTCTCCTTACGATGCCAGACCCCGGCTCGGAGACGCTACCGGGCTGACAGAGTTCGCTCCTCGCTCAGGCGGCGAGGGCGAACTCAGACTGCTTCTTGTTGGCAGTTATTGGTTTGCTGTCACAGGATTAACGAGGTCACGACAGCAACCCTCGACCCGCTTCCCCTGGCTCGAACGACCGAAGTCGAAGCCGGTCACCCCCATGTTGAGTTGTCAAAACGGCCGTCCGCGGACGTCCGCACCTTGACGTTACTAGGTCAACGCGTGTGCGGGCAATGTGATTCCCGGCCGGACGACCGTGAACCCCGGTGGGCGCTGTGTCGCGCCCACCGGGGTCGACCGGCAGGGTCGGGCCGGTCCGGACGGCAGAGCCTCCCCCGAGACGAGGCTCTGGTCTCATCACGGCGACTGAGTCCGCAACCCCCCGAAGCGGTTTCTCAGTCACCCGTAAGGACGCCCGCGGGCGGGGGCATGGTTGCGTCCCGCCCGTAAAGAGATCCCAAAGCCCGCTCAGGGCCGGCCGGTGAGGAACCTGGCGGCGAGCTTGGGGGTGTTGACGGTGCCTTCGACGGCGATGGCGAAGGCGCGGTCGCCGCTGGAGCCGACGAACCAGGAGACGGTCTTGCCGTCGCCGCGGGTGGCCAGGGCGGCGACGCCGACGACGTCGCCGGAGACGCGGGCGCCGTGGGCGTTGCCGTGGGTGGCGGTACGGGTGAGGACCCGCTTGAGGCTGGCGACGGACTCGGGCTGGAGGCTCTGCGGCGGCGGCGCCTGGACGGTCGTCGCGAGGTCGTCGGCCTTGAAGACGTACGGGGGCCGCCACGTGGCGGTGTACGCGGCGGCGGCGACGAGCGCCATGCCGAGCGGGCTCACCTCGGTCTTGCCCTCGCCGACCATGGCGGCGGCCTTCTCCCCGTCGTTGGCGGGGGTGGGCAGCGAGCCGGTGAACGCGGGGACCGACAGCCCCCAGTCCTTGCCGACGCCGAACTGGGCGGCCTCCCGGACGAGGGCCTGCGCGTCCAGCTTGCCGCCGAGCTGCGCGAGGCTCGTCTTGCAGGACGCGGCGAACGCGTTGGTGAGGGTCGTGTCGCCGCGGGCCTGGTTGGTGAACGTCCTGCCGCCGACGGTGACGCTGCCGGGGCAGGTGGTCTCGGTGGTCGGGGTCAGCTTGGCCTGGGAGAACAGGGCCTCCGCGGAGACGATCCCGAATGTCAGCCCCGGCGGGTAGCGGCCCTCGAACGCGCGGTTCTCGCCGTTCGTCCCGTGGTTGGACACGGCCAGCACCTCGCCGGTGCTCGGCCGCACCGCCACCATGGACGCCGCGTACGGAAGCTCCTGGAGCGCGAAGTCGGCGCGCGCCTGGTAGGCCGGGTCGAGCGTGGTCTGGACCCCGGCCGGCCTCAGGCCGTCCCAGGACCGCAGCTCCTCGGTGTTCTTGCCGGTCTCGTCCTGCGCCACGACCCGGACGGTCGGCGTGCCGGCGAGGCGGCGCTGCTGGAGCAGCTGGATGCCGCTGACGCCGATCGTGTCGCCCGGCTGGTAGGGGGCGCCGACCTGCTGGAGCCGGTCGGCGGTGGCGGGGCCGAGGCTGCCGATCAGCTCGGGCGCGTACGCGGGGGCGATCGGCGCCGTGATCGGGAGGGCCTGGATGCCGGGGATCGTCCCGAGCCGCTGGATGAGCGCGTTGTGCTTGGGGACCTGCAGCGTCAGCAGCGGCAGGAACGCCTGCGGCGGGGCGGAGCGGACGCGGCCGAGGAGGCGCTCCGCGTCGAGCCGGCGGCCCCCGTCCATCTTGGTCTGCTTGGCGAGCTGGTCGAGGGTCTTCGCCGGGTCGGCGAGCTGGCCGGGGTTCACGCCAATGTTGTAGGCGCCGACCTCGCGCAGCACCGAGTGCCCCCGCGTGTCGGTGATCGCGGCGCGCTTCGGCACCTCGGTCACCACGGCGAGCCGCTGCCCCGGCTGGAGCTTGGTGTTGATGACGGACGGGCTCCAGACGATCTTCCACTTGCCGCCGACGCGCCGCAGGTGCATCAGCCCCGGGTACTCCCACGGCTGGCCGTTCTCACCGAGGTCGATCTTGACGGTGAAGCGCGCGTCGGCCTCGTCGCCCTTCTTGACGATCTGGTCGACGCCGCTGCCCTGCACCTCGGTGCCGAGGGACAGCCGCAGCGCGGCGGCGTCGAGCTGCTGCCGGACGCGGCCGAGGGCGTCGGCGACCTGCTCCTTGTCGGCGCCGATCGTCTGCCCGGCCGCCGCCTCGTAGTTGCCGACCTGCCAGGCGATCAGGAAGTCGCGGACGGCGGGCATCGCGGACGGCTCCGCCCGCGCGCCCGGCATCATCGTCGCGATGAGCAGGCCGCACACCGTGAGGGCGCCGCCGCCCAGGGCGATCGGCCGGAGCGGTATCCGGCGCCGTTTCCGGCGGCCTCGGTTCTTCATCGACACCCTTCACCGTCTCCTGAACCGGGCCGCCGCCGCCTTCTGCATCTCGCGGTCGGCTTCCCGCTTCGCGATGGCCTGGCGCTTGTCGTAGGACTTCTTACCACGGGCGAGGCCGATCTCGACCTTGGCCTTCCCGTCCTTGAAGTAGAGGGCGAGCGGGATCAGCGTCCAGCCCGGCTCCGCCGACTTGGCGATGATCTTCTGGATCTCGCGCTTGTGCAGCAGCAGCTTGCGGCGCCGGCGCGGCGCGTGGTTCGTCCAGGTGCCCTGCGTGTACTCGGGGATGTGGACGTGCTCCAGCCACACCTCGCCGTCCATCACGTGGGCGTAGCCGTCGACGAGGGAGGCGCGCCCGGCGCGGAGCGCCTTCACCTCGGTGCCCATCAGCACCATGCCCGCCTCCCACGTGTCGTCGATGTGGTAGTCGTAGCGGGCCCGCTTGTTCTGGGCGATGAGCTGGCGCCCGGTGTCCTTCTTGTCTTTCTTGCGCCCGGTGTCCCGTGCCACGTCATCAGTCCTTGTCCGGCCCTCGTCAGTCTTTGCCCGGCAGCGTCGCGGTCAGGCCCCGCAGTACCGTCCGGGCGCGCCGCTCGGCGGCGGCCGGCGGGCGGTCGGCGGACACCGCCACGTCAGGCTCGACCCCGACCCCGTCGAGGCTACGGCCGCCCGGGGTGCGGTAGCGACCGACCGTCAGTTCGATGACCGACCCGTCGGCGAGTTCGATCGGTTCCTGGACCGAGCCCTTCCCGTACGTACGCGATCCTACGATCACCGCGCGGTCGCGGTCGCGCAGGGAGCCCGCGACGATCTCCGCGGCACTCGCGGTGCCCGCGTCGACGAGGACCACGACCGGGGTCCGGTCGTCGCCGGGCGCGGTCACCGTGCGCCGCTGGACGGGCCTGCCGCGCGGCTCGTAGGTCACGACGGGGCCGCCGGACAGGAACGCCGACGCCGTCTCGACCGCCTCGTCCAGCAGCCCGCCGGGGTTGCCGCGCAGGTCGAGCAGGACGCCGGCGGGACGGCCGGACGGCGACCGCCCGGTCACCGCGGCGCGGACGTCCCGGCCCGTCCCGCGGGTGAACGCGCCGACGCGGATGAGGCGCGCGCGCTCCGGAAGATCGGTCACGGTGACGTTTCCTCCAGGGACCGGGGTGCGGACGAGATGGAACCGCTTGGTTCGACGCTCGCGCTGCACGGTGAGTTCGACGGCTTCGTCCGGACGTCCGCGCAGGGCCCGCGCCACTCGCGAGACGTCCCAGCCGTGGACGGACGCCGTTCCGACGGCGGTGACGACGTCCCCCGCCCGGACGCCCGCGCGCGCGGCCGGGGTGCCGGGCTGGACGCTGGCGACCACGACCGGGCCCTCGCCGCCCTCACCGTCTCCGCCGCCCTCGTCGCCTTCGCCGCCTTCGTCGCCCGAACCGCCGAGCCACAGCCCGACTCCGCTGTAGTGCCCGGTCAGCCGTCCTTCGACGTCGTCGTACTCGCTGGCCGGGTAGTAGTGCGCCCACTTGTCGCCGAGGCCGCGCACCATGCCCTCGATGGCGGCGCGGTCGAGTTCGCCGCGGCCGACCGGCTTCGCGGCGCGGCGGCCGATCTGCGCCGCGGCCTCGTCCAGGACGGACCCGCCGCCCGCGACGGCGGCGTGCCGGTCCGAGCCGGAGCCGCTCACGACCCCGGCGCCGTACGCGCAGACGATCGCCGCCGCGACGGCGGCCCCGCGCAGCGCCCTCCCCCGCCGCCCCCTCAACGGCGGCACGGGCTCAGCAGCGTGATGGGCCTGACCATGCGGCAAGTGTAGGGCGACGGGACGGGCCGGATCCGGCACTTGCCCCGGATCCGGGCACGAGGTCAGATCTTCAGGTATCTGCGCAACGTCAGGAACGAGGCGAGGGCGCAGAGCAGCATGCCGAAGCAGATCGACACGACCATGACGGCTATCACCGTGCTCCAGCCGAGCTGACTGACGAGTTGCACGTCTCCCGCGAGTCTGTCGATCAGCAGTGTCTTGCTGAACACCAGCAGGATGGAGGCGAAGACACCGCCGATCAGGCCGGCGATCGCGCCCTCCAGGATGAACGGCATCTGGATATAGGTGTTGGACGCGCCGACCAGCCGCATGATGCCCGTCTCACGGCGCCGGTTGAACGCCGACAACCGGACGGTGTTGCCGACCAGCATCACCGCCGCGATCACCTGGATCAACGCGATCGACAGCGCGGCCACCTGCAAGCCGTTCAGGATCCGGAAGAATCTCTTCAGGATCTCCTGCTCGTTGATGACCGTGTCGACGCCGGGTTGGCCGAGCATCGCCTGCGCGACCGCCTTGTACTCCTCCGGGTTCCTCAGCTTGACCCGGAACGAGTCGGGGATGTCGCCCTCGCGGGTGCTCTCCACGAAGCCGGGCGAGCCGGCGAAGCGGTCCTTGAACCGGTCGTACGCCTGCTGCTTGTTCTCGTACTCGACGTTGGAGACCTGCGACATCTTCTCCAGGTTCGCCTTGAGCGTCTGGCGTTGCTGGTCGGTGACGTCCTGCTTCTGGCAGCTGGGGTTGGAACTGGTCTTGGCACAGAGGAAGATCGACACTTCGATCTTGTCGTACCAGAAGTTCTTGGACGAGGCGACCTGCTCGCGCAGGAGTAGCCCGGTGCCGAAGAGCGCCATGGCGATGGCGACCGTGATGACGAGGGAGATGGTCATCGTCATGTTCCTGCGGAGACCGATCCAGATCTCCTGGAGAACGAACTGTACGCGCATGCCTCGCTGTCCTTGATCGCCTTGGGTCCGCCCGGAACCCGGGCGGCCTCATGAGGGAACGCGGCCCGAAGCGGGCGGTCCCCGCCTTCAGGCTGTCGTACGCCCCGGCGGGAATCGTTGGTTCAGATGGTCAGTACGCCTGGCCGTAGACGCCGCGGGACTGGTCGCGGACGACCCTGCCGTCCTCCAGCTCGACGACGCGCTTGCGGAACGCGTCGACGATAGCGGCGTCGTGGGTGGCCATGACGACGGTGGTGCCGGTCCGGTTGATGCGGTCCAGCACCTTCATGATGCCGATCGAGGTGGCGGGGTCGATGTTCCCCGTGGGCTCGTCCGCCAGCAGGATCATCGGCCGGTTGACGAACGCGCGCGCGATCGCGACGCGCTGCTGCTCGCCGCCGGACAGCTCGTCCGGCATCCGGTGGGCCTTGCCCTCCAGGCCGACGAGGTCGATGACCTCGGGGACGACCTTGCCGATGAAGCGCCGCGGCTTGCCGATCACCTCTAGGGCGAACGCGACGTTCTCGAAGACGTTCTTGTTGGGCAGGAGGCGGAAGTCCTGGAAGACGCAGCCGATCCTGCGGCGCAGGTGCGGCACCTTCCAGTTGGTGAGCCTGCTCAGGTCCTTGCCCGCCACGTGCACGTGACCCTGGGAAGGACGCTCCTCCTTCAGGACGAGGCGCAGGAAGGTCGACTTCCCCGAGCCCGACGGACCCACCAGGAACAGGAACTCGCCCTTCTCGATGGCGACGTTCACATGCTGCAGGGCCGGCCGGTTCTGGCTCGGGTAGACCTTGGTGACGTTGTCGAAATGGATCACGGCTGCATCACGGCGGTTCGCTGTAGGGGTTGGGGAGCGGCCCCGGCCGCGGCCACGGACGCGTCCGTGGGCGCCTGCCTGCGCCGCCCGGCTCCACGACCTGGTGGGACGCGGAGCCTTCGAGCAGTGTAGAGGGGACCGGGAACTACCTCGTCCCACTCGGCGCGGTAGGGGGCCCGGGGGGCGTCACTCAGCCCGATCGGTGTGTTCTGTCCGATCAGTGCCATGTGATCCGTCTCCTGACGTCCGGCCGTTTCCTGCCGTCCAGCTCCCGGACTTGCCGGAACGACCATACAGTCCGGCTACGCTGGATGATGGGGAAAGATGGCTAATAAGTGGACGGACACCGAAGAAGCGGACGCTTCCCCGCACGGACCCGCATGCCGATCTCGGAGATTGGGGCCCACGACATGAGCTGCGAACATCTCATCTGCGCCCGATGCTCGAACCCCGTGGTGGAGGGACGCTGCGCCACCTGCCGGGAGGCCCGGTCGGAACTGCACCGGCACGGCCCGTCCATCCCGCCCGCCGTCGTCCTCGCGGCCCTGGTGGCCCTGCTGTTCGCCGCGCTCGTCCTGCGCCGCGTCTACGGCTGAGGACCTACGGCTTCTTGAGCGGCGGCGTGGCCGCCTTCGTGACGGCGCCGTCGTCGGCGACCATGTGCGCCTTCGGCTGCGCCTTGCCCTTTTTGGCCTTCGGCGGGTCGTAGGCCGCGAAGTGCAGGGTCGAGGTGGTGTCGACCTCGTTGCCCTCGACCGTCCCGTCCAGGAGGTGCTCGGCGTCCTCGGGGATCTCCGGCGCGGGGGTGTCCGGGTCCTTGGCGACGAGCGAGGTGTTGCGGAACAGCGAGTAGACGACCAGCCCGCCGCCGTTCTCCGTCCGCAGCCCGAAGTAGGGGAACGGCGTCGCGGTGTAGACGACCTGGAGCGTCAGGTCCTTCTTCTTGGCCTTCTTCTTCGCCTGCTTGGCGTCCCGGTAGAACCCGGTCGTCACGGCGCTCGACTTCATCACCTTCGCGGCCACGCTGCCGCCGCCCTCCGCGGCGATCGTCGCCTGGATCCCGCCGACGTCGCGGGGACGGATCAGGACGGACGTGTCGTCGGTGCTCAGCGCCTCCGCGTAGCCGTCGTCGTCGATCGCGACCTCCGGCTCGTCGGCCTTCTCCTGCAAGAGCGTCGCGAGCGTGAGCTTCCAGCGGTCGGACGGCCCGCGCAAAACGAACGCCATCAGTGCCTTATGCCTGCTCTTCGGCCTGCCCAGGACGGAACGGTCGACCGACACGACGAACCACTGCGGGTAGGCGGCGTCCTTCAGCTTGGGCACGTACATCTCGGGCTTGCCGTAGGCGAAGCGCCGCACCGGGTCGCCGTCGTAGGCCGCCCTGCGGAACTCGGCGGCGGTGAGCTGGGACTGGCCGTCGGACGTCCAGGTCAGCGCGAGCCGCTCGTCGCCGGCGGCGCGGGCCACGTCCTCGTCGGTGACGTAGGTGCGGAACGCCTGCTCAGCGACCTGCGGGGTCAGCGGCACCGGGGCCGGCGGGGACGTCTCGGGCACGCTGACGGTGGGCCGCGCCTCCGTCTTGCCCTCGGCGCAGCCCGCCGCCGCGAGCGCCAGGATGAGCGGCACCGCGGCCGCGACCACCCGCAGGAAGCTGTGCAAAGACCCGTCCCCCGGACCGAACTCCGTGCCGGCCGTCGTCGGCCGACCTCCTCGGCCCGTGATTCTGCCATCCACATGGTATTGCCCCGGCGGCCAGGCGCCCCGGCGGCGCCGTGCCATGGCGCGATTAGCAGTGCCGGGACGGCGATAAGCTCGGACCGTGGCAGGCATCGAACCCGAAGAGCAGCTCAAAGAGCTCGGCGCAACGCTGACCAGCATCGAGAAGGTGCTGGACCTCGACGCCATGCGCCGCGACATCGCCGAGCTGCGCGAGCAGTCCGCCGACCCCGACCTGTGGAGCGACCAGGAGCGCGCCCAGTCGGTGACGCGCCGCCTGTCGCACCTCGAGAGCGAGCTGGGCCGGGTCGAGAGCCTGCGGCAGCGGCTCGACGACGCCGCCACGCTGTACGAGATGGCCAGCGAGATGGACGACGCCGACACGCGCGCGGAGGCCGACGACGAGCTCGCGTCGCTGCACAAGGCCGTCCAGCAGCTGGAGGTGCGCACGCTCATGTCGGGCGAGTACGACGCCCGGGAGGCGCTGGTCACCATCAACGCGCAGGCCGGCGGCGTCGACGCGGCCGACTGGGCCGAGCAGCTCCAGCGCATGTACCTGCGCTGGGCCGAGCGGCACGGCTACTCGACGGAGGTCTACGACACGTCCTACGCCGAAGAGGCCGGGATCAAGTCGACCACGTTCGCGGTCAAGGCCCCCTACGCCTACGGGACGCTGCGCGGCGAGCACGGCACGCACCGGCTGGTCCGGATCTCCCCGTTCGACAACCAGGGCCGCCGGCAGACGTCCTTCGCGGGCCTGGACGTCGTCCCCGTGGTGGAGCAGAGCGACCACGTCGACATCGACGAGAACGAGCTGCGGATCGACGTGTACCGGTCGTCCGGGCCGGGCGGCCAGGGCGTCAACACGACCGACTCGGCGGTGCGGATCACCCACCTCCCGAGCGGCATCGTCGTGTCCTGCCAGAACGAGCGCAGCCAGCTGCAGAACAAGGCCACGGCCATGAACGTCCTGCAGGCCAAGCTCCTGGAGCGCAAGCGCCAGGAGGAGGCCGAGGAGATGGCCAAGATCCGCGGCGTCGACCCCGGCAGCTGGGGCACGCAGATCCGCAACTACGTGCTGCACCCGTACCAGATCGTGAAGGACCTGCGCACCGGGGTCGAGGCGGGCAACCCCACGTCGGTGCTGGACGGCGACCTCGACGAGTTCATCGAGGCGGAGATCCGCTGGATGCGCCAGCAGGAGACGGCCTGATCGCGAACCCGCTCTTCGGGCGGAGTTCCGCATTCGCAGAGTGACTGCGCGGTCACTCTGCGAGGATGGCGCGTGGTTCGGATCACCGTCGCCATTCGGGGGGCCTCATGGCCGCACGCACTCCTGTTCCGATCGTCCCGCTGACCGGCTGCCTGCTCGCCGCGGCGCTGGCCGCCGGCTGCTCCGGCGGCACGTCCGCCGAGGCGGCCAAACCCAGGGGGGCGCCCGCGCTGACCAAGGCGCAGGCGCAGCGGGTGCTCGCGTCCTACACCGCGGCCGCGAACCGGGCGGGGTACCGGTTCAGCGGCCGGGCGCTGCGCGCGATCGAGGCCGACCCGCAGCTGTCGATGGACGTGGCCGCGCTGAAACTGCGGCGGGCCGTCCGGCAGCGTCCGCCGAAACTGGCGTTCACGAGCACCACGTTCTACATCCCGCGGCTGACCGGCTACCCGCACTGGTTCGCGGCCGACGCCGCCACGGGCCAGGGCGACCGGACGCTGCGGCACGCGCTGCTGTTCACGCAGGCCGAGGCGGGGGCGCCGTGGCTGCTGGCGGCCGACCCCTACCCGGCGGAACCGGCGCTGAGCAAGATCGCCCTCGACCCGGACGGCTTCGCCACCCCGGTCGACCCCGGCGCGAAGGACCTCGCGGTCGCGCCCGGAAGCCTGCCGCAGGCCCACGCCGCGCTGCTCACGGAGGGCCCGCGCGCGTCCGGCGCCGCCCACCTCGCGGACGGCGCGAAGACCAGCGAGACCTACAAGGCCCTCAAGCAGGGTGAGCACGCCCTCGCCGGACGCGGCGTCACGCTGTCGTCCCGGTTCTCCGCCGCGCCCTACAAGGTCTACGCGCTGCGCACCAAGGACCGCGGCGCGCTCGTCTGGTATGTCCTGAAGCAGAATGAGGCGTACTCCGCCACGAAACGGGGCAGGTTGGCGGTGAGCGGAGACCTTGTCGGGCTCGCCCCGGCCAGGACCGCCAGAACGCGCATGGACACCACCGTCCTCGTGCAGTACCTGGCGACCGTTCCGGCCAAGGGCCGCGCCACCGTCAGCGGCATGTACCGCAAGGCCGTCACCGCCCACGGCACCTGATCTCCGCCGGGTGCCGGGCGGTCCCGCGCTTCTGACCGCTGCAGCAGGACCGTCCAGCACCCGGCGGGTCTTTTCGTTTCGCACACGTCCCCGCAAGCCGGCACGCGGTGCGGCGGGGGACGCTCTACACTGTCGCGGGCAAGCCTGACAATTCGTCCGCCGAGGTGGGTCCGTGCGCGGTGTGCCCCACGTGGCCTTGGCCGCGCTCCTGCTCGCGGCGGCCGGGTGCTCCGGATCCGGCCCGGACGCCGGCGCCGCCCCGGAGGAACCGTCCGGCACGCCCGCGGTCACGGCCGAGGAGTCGCTCGACATCCTCAAGGACTGGACGAAGCGGCACAACAAGGCCATCACCGCCGGTGACGAACGGCAGTGGCGCGACACCGTGACGGGCGCGCTGGAGGCTCCGGTCAGCGCCCGCGTCCACACCTACGGCAAGCTGCCCGAGTCTGCCGGGATCGCCCTGTCGAACCCGGTCTTCTACGTCCCCCGCCTGGACGGCTTTCCCAAGTGGTTCGGGATCGCGGCGCTGGAACGGTCGGGAGGCGAGGAGCAGCAGGTCCTCGGCGTTTTCGTGCGGGGCAAGAAGTCGGACGACTGGCGCGCCGCGCATTGGCTCACGTTCCAGGGCAAACCGCCGCAGCTCGCCTATGACTCGCAGGGCTACGCGATGTTAGCTCCCGACCGCGGCCTGCCCGCCGCGCACGCGAAGTTCATGTCGAGTGGTGACGAGAGCGCGCTGGTACCCGACGACTACTCCAGGAACGCCCGCACGAGAAAGACCGGTGGCTGGACGGCCGAGCCGGGAAAGTTCACACCCGGCCCCGGCCCGTCCTACGCCCTGCGCACCCGGGACGGCGGTTCCCTCGTCTGGTACGGCCTCGAACAGGAGCGGAACCTTACCGGCGGCACCGAGGCCGCCCTCCCCGGAGAGGTCCGCGACTACCTGGCCAAGGACGACGCCAAGCCCGGCAAGACGCTCGACGCCACGTGGCAATGGCTGGCCATCGGCTACGCCCCCGCCTCCGGCCAGGCCCGCGTACTGGGCGAATCAGTTTCGCTGACCACCGCCCACTAGACGCGTCCCCAGGCCAGCCACAACACACCACTCGGCCCGAACCCCAGCCCCCGCCACAGGTCAAGCGGCCCCAGCTCGCAGCCACCGGTCGAGCGACCTCAACCCGCAGCCACGGATCGGGCGACCCCGGCCCCCGGTCACGGGTCGGGCGGCCGGAGGGCGCCCAGCGCCCGGAGGTCGCCCGACCCGCCGGACGAGAGGCCGTTTCGCGAGACGCGCCAGCGGCTCGCGAAACGGCCTCTCGTCCGTAACGGGGGTTCCAGGGGGTCGCCCCCCTGGGCTAACAACGCCCCCCTGGGCTATTCCGTCGGTAGCGAGCTCGCCGTCACCAGTGTGCGGATCGCGCCCAGGGCGACGGAGAGGGTGGCGAGGTCGAAGCTGTCGCTCTCCCAGATCTCGCTCAGCGTCTGCTGGGCGCGCTGGACGGCCGGTTTGTTCTTGTCCGCCCAGTGGATCATGCGTTCCTCGGGCTGGCCGCCGGGCTCGCTGGTGATCAGGACGTCGCGGGTGAGGGCCGCGTGCGCCGCGTACAGGTCGTCGCGGAGCGCGGAGCGGGCCATCGAGCGCCATTTGTCGTCGCGCGGCAGGGCGATGATGCGTTCTCTGAGCCGGGACAGCTGGAGCCGGTCCGCGAGGTCGAAGTAGACCTCGGCGACCTCCTCCACCGGGCGGCCCGTGTCGTGGGCGACGCCGACCAGGTCGAAGGTGGAGTAGGCCGGGACGAACGTGGCGCACTGCTCGGCGAGCTCGTCGGGGACGCCGAGTTCGGCGAAGCCGTCGCGGCGCTGCTCGTAGGCGGCGAGGTCCAGTCCGAGGAGGAGTTTGGACACGTGCGTGCCGAGCGTCTCCGCGCCGCCGCTGAAGAAGTCGATGCTCTCCCGGATGTCGAACGGGGGCCGCCGGTTGTGCAGCAGCCAGCGGGCGGCGCGCTCGGTGAGCTTGCGCGCCTCCAGCCGCATCGCGACCTGCGTGGACTCCTCGACCTGGCCGGAGAGGCCCTCCACCGCGGCCCAGAAGCGCGGCATCTGGAACACGTCGCGGGCGACGAGGTAGGCACGGGCGATGTCGGACGCGGACGCGCCCGTCTCCTCGTTCATGCGGAACACGAACGTGGAGCCGCTCGCGTTGACCAGGTCGTTCACCACGGCCGTGGTGATGATCTCGCGGCGCAGGGCGTGCCGGTCCATGTAGTCGCGGAACCGCTCGCGCAGCGGCGTGGGGAAGTAGTCGACCAGCCACGACTCCAGGTAGGGGTCGTCGACGAGGTCGGAGCCGACGATCTCGGCGTCCAGCGCGAGTTTGGCGTAGGCGAGCAGGACGGAGAACTCGGGGCCGGTGAGCCCGTGCCCGGACTGCCGCCGTTCCGCGAGGGCCTTGTCGTCGGGCAGGAACTCCAGGCGCCGCTTCAGCCGGCCGTCGCGTTCGAGTTTGCGCATGTACCGGGCGTGGACGTGCAGCATCGCGGGCGCCTGCGCGCGGGCGCCGGCGAGGACCACGTTCTGCGCGTAGTTGTCGCGCAGGACGAGCCGCCCGACCTCGTCGGTCATCTCGTACAGCAGGCCCTCGCGCTGCTTGCCGGTGAGTTCGCCGTCCCGCACGACCTGGTCGAGCAGGATCTTGATGTTGACCTCGTGGTCGGAGGTGTCGACGCCGGCGGAGTTGTCGATGAAGTCGGTGTTGATGATGCCGCCGCCGCGCGCGAACTCGATGCGGCCGAGCTGCGTCACGCCGAGGTTTCCGCCCTCGCCGACGACCTTGCAGCGCAGTTCGGCGCCGTCCACCCGGACGGGGTCGTTGGCCTTGTCGCCGACGTCGGCGTTGTTCTCGACGGACGACTTGACGTAGGTGCCGATGCCGCCGTTCCACAGCAGGTCGACGGGCGCCTTGAGGACGGCCCGGATCAGCTCGTACGGGGTGAGCGCCCTGACCCCGTCCTCGATGCCGAGCGCGGCCCGGATCTGCGGGGTGATCTGGATGGACTTGACGGTGCGGGGGAAGATGCCGCCGCCCTTGGAGATGAGCGAGGTGTCGTAGTCGGCCCAGCTGCTGCGGGGCAGTTCGAACAGGCGGCGGCGCTCGGCGAACGAGGCGGCGGCGTCCGGGTCGGGGTCGATGAAGACGTGCCGGTGGTCGAACGCGGCGACGAGCCGGATGTGCTCCGACAGCAGCATCCCGTTGCCGAACACGTCCCCGGACATGTCGCCGATGCCGACGACGCTGACGTCCTCGTTCTGGACGTCCTTGCCCAGTGCGCGGAAGTGGTACTTGACCGACTCCCAGGCGCCGCGGGCGGTGATGCCCATCGCCTTGTGGTCGTAGCCGACGGACCCGCCGGACGCGAACGCGTCGCCGAGCCAGAACCCGTAGTCGGCGGCGACGCCGTTGGCGATGTCGGAGAACGTCGCGGTGCCCTTGTCGGCGGCGACGACCATGTAGGTGTCGTCGCCGTCGTGGCGGACGACGTTCGGCGGCGGGACGACCTTGCCGTCCACGAGGTTGTCGGTCAGGTCGAGCAGGCCGGAGATGAAGTGCTTGTAGCAGGCGATGCCCGCCTTCTGCCACGCCTCGCGGTCGACGGACGGGTCGGGCAGCTGCTTGCCGACGAAGCCGCCCTTCGCGCCCGCCGGGACGATGACGGTGTTCTTCACCGCCTGCGCCTTGACCAGGCCCAGGATCTCGGTGCGGAAGTCCTCGCGGCGGTCGGACCAGCGGAGGCCGCCGCGCGCCACCGACCCGAACCGCAGGTGCACGCCCTCGACCTCCGGCGAGTACACGAAGATCTCGTACATGGGCCGCGGGAGCGGCAGGTCGGGGATGCGCTCCGGGTCGAACTTCATCGCCAGGTACGGCTTGCCCTGGTAGTGGTTCGTGCGCAGGGTCGCCTGGACGAGCGCCAGGTAGGCGCGGAGGATGCGGTCCTCGTCGAGGCTGGCGACCTCGTCGAGCTTGCCCTGGAGCTCCTCGGTGATGCCGGCGCTGCGCTCCTCCTCGCCGCCCTGCAGGGACGGGTCGAGGCGGCTCTCCCACAGCCGGACGATCAGCCGGGTGATGGAGGAGTTGCGCAGCAGCACCTGCTCGACGTACCGCTTGGAGAACGTCGAGCCGGTCTGCCGCAGGTACAGCGCGTAGGCGCGCAGGATCATCGCCTCGCGCCAGTTCAGCCCGACGTGCAGGACGAGGGCGTTGAACCCGTCGTTCTCGATCTCGCCGCGCCACAGCGCGGTGAACGCGTCCTGGAAGAGGTCCTTGGTGGCCTCTTCGGCGACGTCCGCCGGCGGAACGTACCGCAGCCCGAGGTCGTAGATCCAGAACCGGCGGCCGTCGGAGGTGCAGATCTCGTACGGGCGCTCGTCGATGACCTCGACGCCCATGTTCTGCAGCAGCGGCAGCACCCGGGACAGCGAGATCGGCTCGCCCAGCCGGTAGATCTTCAGCCGCCGCTCGCCGGGTTCGGCGCTGTACGGCTCGTACAGGTTGATCGAGGTGTCGGCGTCCTCGGCGAGGTCGTCGAGGCGGCGCAGGTCGGCGACGGCGGTGCGGGCGGGGAAGTCGGCCTTGTAGCCCTCGGGGAAAGCCTCGCCGAACGCGCGGCCGAGCGTCCCGGAACGTTCCTCGCCGCACTGCTCGACGACCGCGTCGGCGAGGTCGTCCTCCCAGGAGCGGGTGGCGTTGGCGAGCCGGTCCTCCAGCTCGCCGACGTCGACGTCCGGGAGCGGGCGGCCGCGCTCGCCGCGGACGACGACGTGCAGCCGCGCCAGCAGCGACTCGGTCACGTTGGCGCTGTAGTCGACGCTGACGCCCTCGAACGCCTGCCGGAGCAGGTCCTGGATGCGCAGCCGGACCTTGGTGGTGTAGCGGTCGCGCGGCAGGTAGACCATGCAGGACATGAAGCGCCCGTACAGGTCCTTGCGGAGGAACAGCTTCAGCTGGCGGCGCTCGCGGAGCCGCAGCACGCCGAGGGAGATCTTCAGCAGGTCGTCCACCGAGATCTGGAACAGCTCGTCGCGCGGGTAGCTCTCCAGCACCTCGATGAGGTCCTGGCCGTCGTAGCTGTCGGGGGTGAACCCGGCGCGCTCCAGCACCTCGTCCAGCTTGCGCTTGAGGACGGGCACGTGCGCGATCGACTCGCTGTAGGCGACGTGCGTGAACAGGCCGAGGAAGCGGCGTTCGCCGATGACCTCGCCGGCCTCGTCGAACTTCTTCACGCCGATGTAGTCGAGGTACAGGGGGCGGTGGACGGTGGAGCGCGAGTTCGCCTTCGTCAGCACCAGCAGGTGCTTCTCGGTGGCCCGCTCGCGGACCTCGGGCGGCAGCGCGGCGAAGCTGTCGGACTCGCGCTTGTCGCTGCGCAGGATGCCGAAGCCCGTGCCCGGCTCGGGACGCAGCGCCGTGCCGTCGCCGGTGAGCGTGTAGTCGCGGTAGCCGAGGAAGGTGAAGTGCCCGTCGGCCAGCCAGTCGAGCAGCTCGACGCCTTCGGCGAGCTCCTTGTCCGGCAGCGGGGGCAGCTTCTCCTGGATGGCGGCGGCGATCTCACCGGCGCGGGCGCGCATCCGCGGCTCGTCCTCGAAGGCGACCCGGACGTCCTGGAGGACGCGCACGAGGTCGTTCTCCAGCTTGTCCAGGACGGTGCGGTCGCTGGTGCGGTCGACCTCGATGTGGATCCACGACTCGTCGACGTCGGTGTCGCTGTCGAGCTTGTGGCGGAACGCCTTCATGTGGCCGGCGACGTCGCGGTCGACGCCGAGCAGCGGGTGGACGATCAGGTGCGTGGCCAGGTGGTGCCGGGTCAGCTCCATCGTCACCGAGTCGACGAGGAACGGCATGTCGTCGGTCACGACCTGCACGACCGTGTGGCCGGGGTCCCAGCCGTGCTCTTCCAGCGTCGGCGTGTAGACGCGCACCTTGGCGCGCCCCTGCGGGCGCTCCTCGCCGAGCGTCCGGTGCGCCATCGCCGGGCCGCAGATGTCGGCCGGGTCGCGGGCGATCAGGTCCTCGTGGGCGACCTGCCGGTAGTAGAGGCGGAGGTAGTCGAAGACCTCCTCCGCGTCCCCGCCGCGCGCCCCCGGGCGCTGCGCGCACGTCTCAGCGGCCCGCCGGAGCAGGTCGTCCTTCGCTTGATCGAGCATGCCGCTCATCAACAACTCCCCTTGAGACCCATCGCCACCTCGTTGTGGCGCCGCTCACTGCCACGAGCGTAGCCAGGAATCGCCGCAAAGCCGACCTGCTGTGCAGCAAGGCCAACGTGGCCTATGCCACCCTGCCAGGCACGCTCGCGCGACTCGCAGTCATTGTCGAACACCACGCCGTGACGAGGGCGGACACGCGGGTCAGGCCGCGCGAGCCGTGTCGCCGAGGCCGGCCCCGCCGCCGCTGAGGCCCGTCAACCGGTGACCTGGCCCTCGCCGCCCGCGGGGGGCGTCTCCGGCGGCGTCACGGGGGGCGTCTCCGGCGGCGTCACGGGGGGCGTGGTCCCGGGCTTGGTCGTCGACTTCGTGGGCGTCGGCTTGGTCGGCGTGTCCGTCGGCGTCGGCGAACCGGACGGCGTCGGGCTCTCGCTCGGGGACGGGCTGCCGGACGTTGACGGCGTGTAGGACGGCACCGTCGTCTGCACCGGCCGGCGGGTCGTCGGCAGCGACGTGCTCGGCACGCCGCGCGACGCGGGCGGCGCGCTCGGGTCGCTGACCTTCTGCCCGGCCTTGCCGTTGTCGCCGGTGCCGAGGACCAGCACGGAGGAGACCACCACGATCGCGACGAGCAGGGCGGCGGCCCCGGCCAGCGCGGCGGAGCGTCCCGAACCGGCCAGCGTGCTCCGCAGCCTGCCGCCGCGCTCGCCGACCACGACGAGGTCGGGCGGCAGCGTGCTGTCGGCGCCCCACCCGCCGGTGGGCGGCCGGTCGCGCTCGTCGCCGACCGGGCCGGTGCGGCCGGGTGCGTCCGCGCCGTGGGCGGCGGCCGCCGCCGCGGGCGCCGCCGCGTCGCCGAACACGTCGCCGAACGCGTCGTCCTGGCCTGCGTCGTCGAAGAGGGGGTCGTCGCCGAACGGCGGGCCGGGCGTGAACGGCCCGTCCTCGGCCTCGGCGGCCCGCACGGACCCGGCGGCGAGCATCGCCGTCTCGTCGGTGGCGCCGGACCGGGCCGCGGGACGTCCCGTGGCCGCGGCCTCCTCGTGCCCGAGCAGCCGCATCAGCACCTGCCGCGCGCCGGGCCGCCGCGCCGGGTCCTTCTCCAGGCAGTCGAGGACGAGCTTGCGCAGCGTCCCGCCGAGGTCGCCGAGGTCGGGCTCCTCGTGCAGGATCCGGTTGATCACGGCGGGGATGGTGTCCTGGCCGAACGGGGGCTCCCCGGTCGCCGCGAACACCAGCGTGGCCGCCCAGCAGAACACGTCGGCGGCCGTGCCGACCTCGTCGCCGCTGATCTGCTCGGGCGCCATGTAGGACGGCGTGCCGATCACCCGGCTGGTGAGCGTGGTGGCGCCGCTGATCGCGCGGGCGACGCCGAAGTCGATGACGCGCGGGCCGTCCGGGCCGATCAGCACGTTGTGCGGCTTGAAGTCGCGGTGGACGATCTTCGCCTGGTGGATCGCCGCGAGCGCCGTCGCGGTGCCGACCGCGAGCCGGTCCAGGGCGGCGCCGCCGAGCGGGCCCTCGGCCAGGACCTGCTGGTTCAGCGACGGGCCGCGCACGTACTCGCTGACGATGTAGGGCCGGTCGCCGTCGACGTCGGCGTCGATCACCTGGGCCGTGCAGAACGGCGCGACCCGCTTGGCGACCTCCAGCTCGCGCAGGAACCGGGCCCGCGCCTTGTCGTCGGACGTCAGCTCGGAGTGCAGCAGCTTGATCGCGACCTGCCGGCCGTCCTCGGCGGCGCCGAGGAACACCGTTCCCTGGCCGCCCTCGCCCACCCGGCCGATCAGGGCGTACGACCCCAGCCGGTCCGGATCACCGGACCGCAGCGCCCCAACCTCCATGCGTGGAACCGTCCCTCTCTTGGATCGACGGGCCGCGTGTACCGGGCCCGGATCACCCCTCTGACTGTGTGACGCCTGAGACCCGGGGGAAGTTCACCCGATCCTGCGACCTTACGGCGCGGTCTGACCGATGAACCACCCTAATGCCGTCACTTCCCTCAGCGGCGCCTCCGGGCCACGTGTCACACAAGCGAGACTGAATCCATGACAACGCTCGACGGCCGGCGGGTCTACACGCGCGCCGATCTCATGGCGGAGCACGGGATCGGGCGCAGCACGCTGGAGAAGTGGTACCGCGAACGCGCGTCCAACGGCCATCCGGAACCGGCCGGGACGGTCGGCTCGCAGCTCGTCTGGGACGCGGGGGCGTGGGACGCCTGGTACGCCGCGCGCGGCTCCCGCGCCGTCCCGCCGGGCCTCGTGACGCGCGACGAACTGGCGGCGCGGCACGGCGTCAGCCGCCACCGGCTCAAGCAGCTGTGGGCCGACCGCGCCGCCAACGGCCATCCCGGCGTCGCCCACCGCGAGGGCAAGGCCCTGTACTGGGACGAGGACGCCTGGACGGCCTGGTACCGCGCCCTGGAGGAACGCCCTCCGGAGGAGGGGCCCGACGACCTCGTCACGCTGGCGGACGCGGCCCGCATCCTGGGGCTGGCCCAGACGAGCGTCACCGTCTACCCCCGGCGCCCGCCCGCGGGCTGGCCGGAACCGGCCCGGGTCGAGCCGCTGGGCGGCGGCCGGGTCCGCCGCCTCTACCGCCGCCGCGACATCCTCGCCTACGCCGCGCGGGCTAGGGCGTGAAGTGGGTGAGGACCTCGGGGTTGGCCATGGAGTCGCGGTTGGCGGCCTTGTCGACCGGGGTGCCCTGGAGGATCTTGCGGACGGGGACCTCCAGCTTCTTGCCGGACAGCGTGCGCGGGATGCCGGGGACGGCCGTGATCTCGTCGGGGACGTGCCGGGGCGACAGCGCGGAGCGGATCTCCCGCCGCAGGTTGCCCACCAGCTCGTCGGTCAGCTCCGCGCCCTCGGCGAGCTGGACGTACAGGAGCAGCCGGCCCTCCTGGCCGAGGCGGCCGGTGTCGATCACGAGGCTGTCGGCGATCTCGTCGAACGCCTCGACGACGCGGTAGAAGTCGGACGTGCCCATGCGGACGCCGCCGCGGTTGAGGGTGGAGTCGGAGCGTCCGTAGATGACGCAGCCGCCGTCCGGCAGGATCTTGATCCAGTCGCCGTGCCGCCACACCCCGGGGTACATGTCGAAGTAGGACTCGCGGTAGCGGTCGCCGCTCTCGTCGTTCCAGAAGGAGACGGGCATCGAGGGCATCGGCTCGGTGAGGACGAGTTCGCCGACCTCGTCCTCGACGGGCTCGCCGTTCTCGTCGAACGCCTCGACCTTGGCGCCGAGGCCGCGGCACTGGATGACGCCGGCGCGCAGCGGGAGGAGGGGCGAGGGGCCGACGAAGCCGGTGCAGATGTCGGTGCCGCCGGAGAAGGAGCCGAGCAGGAGGTCGCCGCCGACGTTCTCGTACACCCAGGCGAAGCCCTCGGGCGGGAGCGGTGAGCCGGTGGAGCCGATGCCGCGCAGGCCGGACAGGTCGAGGTCCCGCCCGGGACGGCTCCCCTCCTTGGCCGACGCCATGATGTAGGGCGCGCCGACGCCCATGTAGGTGACGCCGTTGTCGGCGGCCAGGGACCACAGGTCGAGCGGGGCGCCGTCGTACATGACGACGGTGGAGCCCACCAGGAGGCCGCTGATGAGGTAGTTCCACATCATCCAGCCGGTGGTGGTGAACCAGAAGAAGACGTCCTCGGGGCCGAGGTCCTGGTGGAACGACAGGGCCTTGAGGTGTTCGAGCACCACGCCGCCGTGCCCGTGCACGATCGGCTTGGGCAGGCCCGTCGTGCCGGACGAGTAGACGACCCACAGCGGATGGTCGAACGGGACGTCCTCGAATTCGAGCGTGTCGCTGCCGGCACGGGGCAGCTCGCCGTAGTGCATGCCCACCCGCAGCCCTTCGGGGGTCGTGGCGGGGTCGAGGTAGGGGACCAGGACCGTGGCGGCCAGGCTCGGCAGCGCGGCCTCGATCTCCTTGACGGTCTCCCGCCGGTCGAACCGCTTGCCGTTGTAGGCGTAGCCGTCCACGGCGAGGAGGACCTTCGGTTCGATCTGCGCGAACCGGTCGATCACCGAGGACGACCCGAAGTCGGGGGAGCACGACGACCAGATCGCGCCGAGCGACGCCGTCGCCAGGAAGCAGATGAGCGCCTCGGGGATGTTCGGGACGTAGGCGGCGACCCGGTCGCCCCTGCCGACGCCCAGGTCGGCCAGGCCCGCGCGGATTTCCGCCACGTGCAGCGCCAGCTCCCGGTATGTCAGCACCCGGTGCCCGCCCGCCTCCGACCGGAAGACGACCGCGGTCTCGTCGGGCGTCTCGCCGGCCCGCCGCAGCGCGTTGGCGGCGTAGTTGACGGTCGCGCCGGGGAACCACTCCAGGCCGTCCACCGGCGTGGGCCCGCCCGACCGGACGGGGCCGTCGCCGCGCTCGCCGACGACCTGGAAGTACGACCAGATCGCGTCCCAGAACGCGTCGACCTCCGTCACCGACCAGCGCCAGAGGTCGTCGTAGGACTCCGCGCGGACGCCCCGCTCCCACAGCCAGTGGATGAATCGGGTCACCCGCGCGTCGGCGACGACCTCCTCCGACGGCTCCCACAGCGCCGAACCCTCGGAAACCCCACCGGCCATCTTCGCTCCCCTCCCCGCCGCGCGACGGCGCGCGCGGCCCTCCCAATATCGGCCCGGCCGCGCACGGCGCGCAACCTGCCCGGCCCGCCCGCCCTACCCGCGCGGACCCCGCCCCATCCCAGGTCAGGGGCGGCGTCGGGGGCAATCCCGCGGACCCACACAATGCCAGGCCCGCGCATCCTCCCGCGCGACACCCCCCGTCCGGGTCAGAGGCGGGTCAGGTCGGCCACGGCGGCGACCACGGCGCCGGTGTCGGCGAGCGTCGCGAGGACGGTCTCGGCGCCGGCGGCGCGGAGTTCGGCCTCGGTGGCGCTGCCGGTGGCGACGGCGACGATCGGGGAGCCGGCGATGTGGGCGGCCTGCACGTCGCGCGGCGAGTCGGCGACGTAGACGGTCGCGGACTCGGAGTAGGACGTGCCGTGCCGCTCGCCGGCGCGGGTGCGGGCCAGTTCGAGGAGGGCGGCCTTGCTGTAGACGCCGTTCTCGTAGCCGCCCGCGTCCAGGTCGAGGCGTGCGGCGAGGCCCAGCTCGGCGACCTTGAGCACGGCGTTCGGCCGGATCGAGCCGGTCAGCACGGACTGGACGACGCCGGGCACGTGGGCGAGCGCCTCGACGGCCTCGCCGGCGCCCGCCAGCACCCGGCCGTGGGCGCGCAGGTCGGCGCGGCGGGACGCGAACGCCTCGGCGAGCGCGTCGAAGAACGCGGGCAGGTGGTCGTCGGTGGTGACGACGTCGTTGAACGCGAGCGTCTCGAAGACGATCTCGGACTCGGTGCGGCCGGGGGTGGCGGGGAGCCGGACGAGCGGGCGCCCGATGGTCCGCTGGAACGCCTCGGCGTAGGCGTCCCGGGTGACCCGCCCGACGTCGACCAGCGTGTGATCGATGTTCCACAGCACCAGACGGTTCAGCGTCGACATCCCGTTCCCATGCGCGGTCGAAGGGGCGTGCACGGGCGCCGTTCCGGCGCCCGTCGGCGGTCAGCGACCTTATCGTCCGGCCTCCGCGCCCCCACCGCAACCGCCCGCCGGGTCAGCTGTGCGCTACTAGGGCCCCATATGCGGGTAGCGGTAGTCGGTGGGCGGGACGAAGGTCTCCTTGATGGAGCGGGCGCTCGTCCATCGGGTGAGGTTGAAGACGGACCCGGCCTTGTCGTTGGTGCCGGACGCGCGGGCGCCGCCGAACGGCTGCTGCCCGACGACGGAGCCGGTCGGCTTGTCGTTGATGTAGAAGTTGCCGGCCGCGAACCGGAGCTTCTCGGTGGCCGCGGCGACGGCGGCGCGGTCGTCGGCGATGATCGCGCCGGTGAGGCCGTACTCGGAGACGCCCTCCATCTGGGTGAGGACGGCGTCGTAGTCGCGGTCGTCGTAGACGTGCACCCCGAGGATCGGGCCGAAGTACTCGGTCGTGAAGATCTCGTCGGCCGGGTCGGACGACTCCAGGACCGTGGGCCGGACGAAGTAGCCGCGCGAGTCGTCCAGCTCGCCGCCGGCGAGGATCGTCATGGAGCCGAGGCCGCGGGCGCGTTCGATGGCCGCGCGGTGCTTGGCGAAGGCGCGGGCGTCGATGACGGCCCCCATGAAGGCGGACAGGTCCTCGGCGACGTTGCCCATGGTCAGGGCGTCGGTCTCGGCGCAGAACTCGTCGCGCATGCGCTCCCAGACGGAGCGCGGGACGTAGGCGCGGGACGCGGCCGAGCACTTCTGGCCCTGGTACTCGAACGCGCCGCGCACGAGCGCCGTCTTCAGCACGGCCGGGTCGGCGGACGGGTGCGCGACGACGAAGTCCTTGCCGCCCGTCTCGCCGACGATGCGCGGGTAGCCGCGGTAGGCCGCGATGTTCTCGCCGACGCCGCGCCAGAGGTTCTGGAACGTGGCGACCGAGCCGGTGAAGTGCAGGCCGGCGAGGTCGGGGTGGCGCAGCGCCACGTTGGAGACGGCGCGGCCGTTGCCGGTGACCATGTTGATCACGCCGGGCGGGAGGCCGGCGGCCTCCAGCAGGCGCAGGGTGAAGTGCGCGGCGAGCTGCTGGGTCGGGGACGGCTTCCACACGACGACGTTGCCCATCAGCGCGGGCGCGGTCGGCAGGTTCCCGGCGATGGCGCTGAAGTTGAACGGGGTGATGGCGAGGACGAACCCCTCCAGCGGCCGGTACTCCAGCCGGTTCCACACGCCCGGCGGCGACAGCGGCTGCTGCTCGTGGATCCGCTGCGCGTACCCGACGTTGAAGCGCCAGAAGTCGATCAGCTCGCAGGCGGCGTCGATCTCGGCCTGCTGCACCGACTTGGACTGGCCGAGGATCGTCGCGGCGTTCAGCGTGGCCCGCCACGGCCCGGCGAGGAGGTCGGCGGCGCGCAGGAAGACGGCGGCGCGGTCCTCGAAGGCCATGGCGCGCCACGCGGGGGCCGCCTCGCGCGCCGCCATGACGGCCTCGGTCACGTCCGGCTCGGTGGCGTCGCCCATCCGGCCGAGGACGTGCGCGTGGTTGTGCGGCTCCACGACGTCGATCGGCGTGCCCGCGCCCATGCGGTGCTCGCCCGCGATCGTCATCGTCAGCTCGGTCTGCGTCCCGCCGAGCTCCTTGATACGGGCCTCCAGCGCGGCGCGCTCGGCGCTGCCCGGCGCGTAGCCCCTCACCGGCTCGTTCGCCGGTACCGGCACGTTGGTGACGGCGTCCATCTGACGGCTCCCTGCGATCCGACGGCGTTGTCGATACGCCGGGGACCTACCCGTCCAGGCGCGGACGAAATACCCGGGGATCAGTCAAGGAGGTGCGGGAGCTCCTGGGTGGCGTACCAGAGGAGTTCGTGGCCTTCGGCGCCGTCCACGGTGAAGCGGGCGTCGTCGTCGCCCGCGTCGGCGGCGGCGAGGGCCGCCGCGGCCGCGGCGACGTCGGGGACGGCGTCCGGGTCGTCCACGTGACCGGCGGCGATCTTCTTCCACGGGACGGCGGCGGACAGCTCCACGAGGGCGCGGTCGCCGTTGCCGCTCCCGGCGCCGAAGGCGCTCCGGGACGCGTGGGGGGTCGTCCCCCCTCGGATGGCAGGGGAGGCGTCACCGCGGGGCCGGGCGACCGCGTCGTCGGGCGCCTCGGCGGCCAGCACGACCCGGCGCCGCGGGGCGGACGGGTCGGCGGCGAGGAGCCGGAGCGAGGCGCGGGCGGCGGCGGACAGCGCCGCGTACTCCAGCTCCTCGAGGTCGCCGTCGGCGTACCACTCGCGGAGCGCGGGCGTGACGGCGTAGGCGGTGAGCGGCGCGGGGCCGATCTCCCGCGCGGCGTGGACGCCCGCGAGGAGCGTGAGCGTGGACGGCAGGTAGACGCGCATGACGGTGAGCAGTCTGCCAGACCGTCAGGGCAGGAGGTCCAGCTCGCGCAGTTCGGCGATCGTGGCGCTGGCGTCCGTGTGGTGGATGCCGCGGATGCCGAGGGCCTCGGCGGCGCGGATGTTGTGCTCGATGTCGTCGATGAAGACGCATTCGGACGCGGCCAGGCCGAGCAGGTCGAGGGCGTGCCGGAAGATCCGCTCGTCGGGCTTGCGCATGCCGACCTCGGCGGAGATCACGACGGCGTCGAAGAGGCCGGCGAACAGGTCGCGCGGGTACTCGTTGCCCCACGAGTTGGACAGCAGCGCGGTGCGGGTCCCGGCGGCGCGGGCGGCGCGCAGCGCGTCGTACATCGGCTCGACCGGGCTGAACGCGCCGAACATCCGGGCGATGAGCCCGGCCGCGGCGACGGGGCCGCCGTCCACGGTGCGGAGTTCGGCGGCGAGGCGGCGCTCGAACTCGTCCACCGCGAGGGAGCCGTCCTCCAGCCCGTGGATCGGGTTCGTCCCGGCGCCGTCGTAGGCCTGCTTCACCCAGGCGCGCATGACGTTCTTGTAGTGCTCGGCGTCGATGCGGTCGGCGGCGAGCCAGACGGCGATGGCGTCGGCGAGGGGGGACGTGAGGACGCCGCCCCAGTCGGTGATGACGGCTTTGACGGGTCGCTGCGAGGGCACGGCCCGATGGTAGGCGATCCCGGACCCGTTGACCGAATCCCGTTCTGCCAGAATGCCGACCATGGACTTCGAACTCAGCCCGAAGGCACGCGAGTACCAGGAACGCCTCCAGGAGTTCATGGACGGGTTCGTCTACCCGGCGGAGCCGGTGTACGCGGCCTGGCGGGCGGAGAACGACCCGCACGCGCTGCCGCCGGTCGTCGAGGAGCTGAAGGCGGAGGCGCGCGGGCGCGGCCTGTGGAACCTGTTCCTGCCGGACGTGTCCGGGCTGACGAACCTGGAGTACGCGACGCTCGCCGAGCTGACCGGCCGCTCCCCCGACCTCGCGCCGGAGGCCGTGAACTGCGCCGCGCCCGACACGGGCAACATGGAAGTCCTGCACATGTTCGGCACGGACGAGCAGAAGCGGCGGTGGCTCGACCCGCTGCTGAACGGCGAGATCCGCAGCGCGTTCGCGATGACCGAGCCCGAGGTGGCGAGCTCCGACGCCACCAACATCACGACCTCGATCGTCCGGGACGGCGACGAGTACGTGGTGAACGGCCGCAAGTGGTTCATCACCGGCGCCGCCGACGAGCGCTGCAAGATCTTCATCGTGATGGGCAAGACGGACCCGGACGGGCCCGTCCACCGGCAGCAGTCGCAGCTGCTCGTCCCCCGCGACGCCCCGGGCCTGAAGATCGTCCGGCATCTGCCCGTCTTCGGCTACCAGGACCAGCACGGCCACTCGGAGATCGTGTTCGAGGACGTCCGGGTGCCGGTGTCCAACCTGATCGCCGGCGAGGGCGACGGGTTCATGATCGCGCAGGCCCGGCTCGGGCCCGGCCGCATCCACCACGCCATGCGGGCGCTCGGCATGGCGGAGCGGGCGCTGGAGCTGATGTGCCGCCGCGCCGCCGACCGGATCGCGTTCGGCGGCCCGCTGGCGCGGCAGGGCGTGGTCCGCCAGCAGATCGCCGAGTCGCGGATGGCGATCGAGCAGGCCCGGCTGCTCACCCTGAAGACCGCCTGGCTGATCGACCGGTACGGGTCGAAGGGCGCCCGCTCCGAGATCGCCGCGATCAAGGTGATCGTGCCGCGGATCACCCACGAGGTGCTCGACCGCGCGATCCAGGTGCACGGCGGCGCCGGCGTGTCCGACGACACGCCGCTCGCCGCCATGTACGCCTGGGTCCGCGCGATGCGGATCTTCGACGGCCCGGACGAGGTGCACGTGCGCACCGTCGCCCGCCAGGAACTGCGCCGCTACGAGAGCTGAGCGCGTGCGGGCGCGCGTCCGCGACCATGCGACCGGTACGGGGAAGATCGCATGATCACGGAACTCCCCGCCGGGCGTCTCCCCGCCGGTCCGTCTCCCCTGGTCCGCCGGCCCCGTGCCGGACGGTCTCCTATGTACTCGCCCCCTGCCCCCTGTCTCCCCGTCGTCCTCGTCCCCGCGCCGGATCCGGCTCGGGCGGATGCCCCCGGCCGGGCCCTCAGGCCGAGCGCAGCCGCTGGAGCGCCTCGCGGACGCCGCCGTCCGCCTCCTCCAGCACCGTCGTCGCCCGCGCCGCGGGCACTTCGCCGAGCAGCGAGACCAGCGCGACGCGGGTGTTCCCCCCCGCCTCGGTGAGCGCGTTCTCGCAGGTGCGGGCGTCCATGCCCGTCGCCTCGGTGAGGATGCGCACCAGCCGGGTGCGCAGCTTGGAGTTCAGCGCGTTCACGCTGACCATCAGGTTGGAGTAGGTGCGCCCCATCCTGATCATCAGCGTGGTGGAGAAGGAGTTGAGCACGAGCTTGGTCGCCGTGCCCGCCTTCATCCGGGTGGACCCGCTGATCACCTCGGGCCCCGTGGCGAGGCCGATGTGGACCTCCACCTCGGCCCCGTAGGGGGTGTGCGGGTTGCAGCTGATCAGCGCCGTGCGGGCCCCCGCCGCGGCGGCGGCGCGCAGCGCCCCCACCACGTACGGGGTGCGGCCGCTCGCCGCGATGCCGACGGCGACGTCGCCGGACCGGACGTCACGGGCGTCCCGGCGGCCGAGGTCGACGTCGTCCTCGACGTCGGAGATCGCCTGGGACAGCGCGCCCGGCCCGCCGGCGTGGTGGGCGACCACCCGGCCCCAGATGCCGAACGTCGGCGGCAGCTCGGCGGCGTCGATCACCGCGAGCCGGCCGGACGTCCCGGCGCCGAAGTAGTGCACGCGGCCGCCCCCGCGCAGGGACTCGACCGCGAGGTCCACCAGCCGGGCGACCTCGGGCAGGACGGAGGCGACGACCCTCGGCACGGTCGCGTCCTCGGAGTTGATCAGGCGCAGCACCTCCATGGTCGGCAGCGTGTCGACGTCGAGGGTCCGGGGGTTCCGGCCCTCCGTGGGGAGCTCGCAATCGATCACCGACGCCTCCGGTCGGGTCGCACGGTCCGCCCGCGGACCGCCTCGAACGTGGCCTCCAGGGCCTTTCGGGTGGACCCGTAGGTGCGCTGCGCCACTCCGACGAAGAGGCAGTCGACCACGGTGAGCTGCGCCAGCCGGCTGGCGGTGGCGCCGGAGCGGAAGGTCGTCTCCCGGGCGGCCGTCGTCAGGATCAGGTCGGCCACCTCCGCTATCGGGGACTTGGGGAAATTGGTGAGCGCCACCGTCGTGGCGCCCCGGGTCTTCGCGACCTCCAGCGCGTCGATGGTCTCCACCGTCGCGCCGGTGTGCGAGATGCCGATCGCCACGTCGCCGTTGCCGAGGACGGCGGCGCTGGTGAGCATGATGTGCGCGTCCGCCCAGGCCGAGCACACCCGGCCGATGCGGTGCAGCTTCTGCTGGAAGTCGGCCGCGACGAACGCGCTGGCGCCGACGCCGTAGACGTCGACGCGGTCGGCGGCGACGACGGCGTCGACGACCTGCTCCAGCATCTTGATGTCGAGTTGCGCGGCGGTCTCCTCGACGGCCCGCGCGTCGGCGAAGGTCACCTTCTCCACGATCTGCTCAAGCGAGTCGTCGGGGCTGATGTCGCTGCCGATGACGCGGCCGCCCGAGGCGCTCTGCGCGCGCCCGGCCTCGGTGGCGAGGGTGAGCCGCAGCTCCGGGTACCCGTGGAACCCGATGGCGCGGCAGAACCTGATGACGGTGGTCTCGGACGTGCCGCAGTTCTGGGCGAGTTCGGTGATGGTGGAGTTGGCGACCCCTTCGGGGTCGTCGATGACGCGCTGCGCCACTCGTCGTTCGGCGGGGGGCAGCGAGGGGAGCAGCGAGCGGACCCGCACCACGGTGCTCAGCGGCGTCGCGTCCCTTCCGGACGCCGCCGATTCCGGTGGTGCGCCGTGCTCCCCCGTGATCCCCCGCTCGGGGCCCTGGTCAGGGCCGATGGGTTTCCTCATGGAGGAAATTTTCTTACGCACAGGATGTCACGTCAACGGTAGAAAAGGCTACGGTCGCCATGTGTTGACCCATTTGGCCGGTCCTTACGTGGTCGGTATCGACGCGGGTGGCACGAAGACCCGCTGCGTCGTGCTGACGCTAGGGGGTGCCCTGGCCGGTTCCGGCACCGGCCCAGGGGCCAACCCCAACTCCGGAGGCGACACCGCGGGAGCGCTGACCAGCGCCCTGCTGGAGGCGCTCGGAGACCTGGACCGAACCCACATCCTCACCGGCGTCTTCGGCATCGCCGGTGCCGGCTCGGCCGGCCGGCCCGCCGCCGTCACGGCGGCGCGGCAGGCATGGCAGGCCGCCGGCCTGCGCGGCTCGCCCGCGGTGGTGACCGATATCGCGGTGGCGTTCGCCGCCGGAACCAGCGAGCCCAAGGGCATCGTGGTGTTCTCCGGCACGGGCGCCGGCGCGGCGGTCATCAACGACGGGACGATCGTGCAGCGCGCGGACGGCTACGGCTGGCTCGTCGGGGACGAGGGTTCGGCGGTCTGGCTCGGGAAGGAGGCCGTCCGCGCGGCGCTCGCCGCCTACGACGGCCGCGGCTCCCCGACGCTGCTCACCGATTCGGTCCCCCGGGCGCTGCTCGGCGCCACCGTGATCGCGGAGATCGACTCGGAACGGCGAAGACCGCACCGTCCGAGGGCGCTGGCCATGGCCGGCACCCCCCTGGCGTCCCAGGCTCCGCCGCCGCCGGGCGCCGCCGCGCTGCCGCAGGCCGCCTCGCTCGGCTCCGCGGGGACGCCGCCCGGCGGGGGCGGGACGGGCACCGCCGTCCTGCTCCACGACTCCCGCCACCCGCCGTCCGTCCCCTATCCGGCCCCCGGCGGCGGGGCCGGGCCGCCTGGCCAGCACGGTCCGCCCGGCCACGCGGGGCATACCGGACCGCCGGGCTCCCTGGGGCCGCCGGGACCCCCGGCGGCCCCAGCCCCGCCCGGGCACCCCGAACCGCCCGGGATCCCGCCCGACCCCCGGCTCGCCCAGGCGATCATCAAGGAGGTCTACGGCCGCCCGCCCGCGGCCCTCGGCCGGCTCGGCCCGGTGGTCGCCGCCGCCGCGGCCGCCGGCGATCCCGTGGCCAGGCGCATCACCGAGGAGGCCGCGCAGTGGCTGCTGCGCGACGTCGACGCGGTGCGCCCGGCCCTCTCCGACCCCCGCGCACCGGTCGTCATGCACGGCTCGGTGCTCCGTGAAGGCCCCGTCGCCGAGGCCGTCCGCACCGGGCTGCGCGACCGCTTCGCCGAGGCGCCGCGCTCCGCCGGCGACGGAGCCGTCGGCGCGGCCGGGCTGGCGCTGCGCCGGCTCGGCCACCCCCTGCCCGGCTGAGCCCGCCCGCCCACGCGGCGGAAGGCCCGCCCGGCCCCCGGCCCGGCTGCTCCCGACCCAGCCCCGCCGGTCGCCAGATGGACGGCATCGTGGCCGTCCGGTTCATCGCGATGGACCCCACAGATCCGCGATCGCTCCGCGAGTCCGGGGTCCATCGCGGTCGGCTGTGGCCACGGTGGCGGCAGAGGCCCGCCGGGCGCCCGCGCCGCCGGCTGATCGAGTCGACAGCGCGACGGGGAGCGGCTAGCGTCGCGGGCGTCCGATGCGACCGAGGAACCGAGACCACGTCGGGGGGCCTGGTCAGGTGCGTGCTTCACGTCCTCTCGCGATCGCGGCGGCGGCCCTGCTGATCGGCGGGGTCGCGGGCTGCGGCGGCGGCGGGAGCGGCAAGAGCGGGCGGACGCCGTCCGCCGGATCCGGCACGCCGTCCGGGTCGCCGGGCGCGCGGACGACGCCGCCGGACGCCTGGATCCCCGGCCGGGTCGCCAAGATGAGCGTGCCGGAGAAGGTCGGCCAGTTGTTCGTGCCGGCCTTCGCCAGCCGCGCCGACGCCCTCGCGAAGATCCGCAAGTACCACGTCGGCGGGCTGATCTACTTCCCGGAGAACTTCGGCTCACCGGCCCGGACGGCCGCGCAGTCGAACGCGCTACAGAAGGCCGCGAAGATCCCGCTGCTGCTCGGCGTCGACGAAGAGCAGGGCATCGTGTCGCGCACCCCGTTCATCACCCGGTTCCCCGGCAACATGGCGCTCGGCGCGACCCGGAACCCGGCCGACGCCCGCGCGGCCGCCCGCGTCACCGGCGCCGAGCTGCGCGCGGTCGGCGTCAACCTCGACTACGCGCCCGACGCCGACGTCAACGTGAACGCGCGCAACCCGGTGATCGGGCTGCGCTCGTTCGGGTCCGACCCGGCGCTCGCGTCCACGATGGTGACCGGCGCGGTCGGCGGCTACCAGGACGCCGGGGTCGCCGCCACCGCCAAGCACTTCCCCGGGCACGGCGACACCGCCGTCGACAGCCACTCCGGCCTGCCGGTGATCAAGCACGCGCCGCGCGACTGGGAGCGGCTCGACGCGCCCCCGTTCCGGGCGGCGATCGCGGCGGGCGTCGACGTCGTCATGACCGCGCACATCGTCGTCCCGAAACTCGACCCGTCGGGCGACCCGTCCACGCTCTCGAAGGCCGTGCTGACCGGGCTGCTGCGCGGGAAGCTCGGCTACCAGGGCGTCATCAGCACCGACTCGCTGCAGATGGCGGGCGTGCGGGAGAAGTACGGCGACGCGGCCGTCCCGGTCCGGGCGATCAACGCGGGCGCCGACCAGCTGCTGATGCCGCCGAGCCTGCCGCGCGCCTACAACGCGGTGGTGCGGGCCGTCCGGTCCGGGAAGATCAGCGAGCGGCGGCTGGACGAGTCGGTCACCCGGATCCTGCGGCTCAAGCAGCGGCGCGGGCTGTTCCAGGGCACGACCGCCGACCCGGCCGAGGCGAGCGCGGCCATCGGCACGCCCGCGCACCGCGCCGCGGCCCGGCGGGTCGCCGAGCACGCGGTCACCCTCGTCCGCAACAAGGGCGGCGTGCTGCCGCTCAAGGGCAGGAAGGTCGCGGTCGCCGGGCCGGGCGCCGCCCGGCTGGGGGCCGCGCTGCGCCGCCAGGGCGTCGCGACCGTCCCCGCCGGATCCGCGGACGTCACCGTGCTGACCACCGAGAACGCGGGTCCGGCGACCGCGTCCCGGGTCCGGGCGCTCGGCCCGAAACCGGTCGTCGTCGCCGCGCTCGGCCGCCCCTACGACCTCGACGCGGCCGGCGGCGCGGCGGCGGCGCTCGCCGCCTACTCCTCCGGCGCGGTCTCCGTCGACGCGCTGGCCAGGGTGCTGAGCGGCGCGGTGAACCCGGCGGGCAGGCTGCCGGTGCCGGCGGGCGGGCGGCCGGTCGGCTACGGCCTGGGCTACCGGTAGCGCTCACCAGCTCACCGGTAGCGCGCTCACCGGCGGCCGGACGTCGGGTGGCCGGGGCCGCGATGGACGCGGAGGCCGCTTCCCTGGGAAGATCAGGCCGCCTTCTTCCCCCTGGGAGGTCCCTGTGCGCGTCCGTCGGCCGCTCGCCGCCGTCCTGATCGTCCTCCCGCTGCTGGGCGCCTGCGGCGGGAAGGACGAGATCACCATGCCGCCGCTCACCCCCGAGCCCGGCGACTCCCACCTCGTCGACACGACGGCGACGGAGTCCGGCGCGGAGAGCTTCCCGGCGCGGCTGGCGCTCTACAAGTACCTGCGCGGCATCGCGGCCGGGAATGCCAGGGTCTGCGCCTACCTGACGCCCGACTACCAGCGGGTCGCGTTCGGCGCGCCCGGCGCGTGCCGGTACGGCTTCGCGCACGCCCGCGCGAAGCTGCGCCCGCAGGACGTCGCGGCGCTGCGCGGCGTGACGGTCCCCTCCTGCGAGCCGGGGCCCGGCGACGGCGACTACACGGTCCGGTTCGAGGACCTGGACTGGAAGGGCGAGCCCGCCCGTCCGGGCGGGCTCCTCGCGGCGACCTTCACCCTCCGCAAGTCCGGCGCCTACTGGCAGATCACGACCTGACCGTCACAGGCCGGGCCGTCACAGGCCGAGGCCGGCGAGTCCCGGGAGCTCGGCGCGGGCCGCCTCGCGGGCCTGCTCGGACGTCCGGGCGCCGCGCGCGGCCGCCGCCGCCCGCCGGCACTGCTCCAGCGTGTGCCGGGCGAGGGCGGCCCGCACCAGCGGCAGGGACGGGGCGCTCATCGACAGCGACGTCGCCCCGAGGCCGACCAGCACGCACGCCAGCGCCGGGTCGCCCGCCGCCTCGCCGCAGACGCCGCACGGGATCCCCGCACCGGCCGCGGGGGCGACCAGGTCGAGGACGGCGGGCTGCCACGGGTCCTGGAGGCGGGCCAGGCCGCCCACCTGCCGGTCGGCCGCGCACGCGTACTGGGTGAGGTCGTTGGTGCCGATGCTGAAGAACTCGACCTCTTCCGCGAGGTCGCGGGCGCGGAGCGCGGCGGCGGGCACCTCGATCATGACGCCCGGGTGCTCGACGCCCGCGTCCCGGCACTGCTCCGCGAACCACGCCGCCTCCCCGGCGTCCGTCACCATCGGAGCCATGACCTGCAGCTTCGCGGGGAGGCCGGCGGCGGCGCGGGCGAGGGCGGCGAGCTGCGCGGACAGCACGTCCGGGTGCCGGAGCGACATCCGCACCCCGCGCTCGCCGAGCGCCGGGTTCGGCTCCTCGCCGGGCGCGGGCAGGAACGCGAGCGGCTTGTCGGCCCCGGCGTCGAGCGTCCGGACGACCACGCGCCCCGCCGGGAACGCCTCCAGCACCTTCCGGTACGCCTCCTCCTGCTCCGCGCCGGACGGCGGGTCCGCGCGGTCCAGGAACAGGAACTCGGTGCGGTACAGGCCGACGCCCTCCGCGCCGTTCGCCAGCGCCGCGTCCAGGTCCTTCGGGCCGCCGATGTTCGCCAGCAGCGGCACGGCGTAGCCGTCCTCGGTGGCGCCCGGCCCGGTGAACTCCGCCAGCGCGGACACGCGGGCCGCGGCCGCCGCGCGGGCCGCCCGCACGTCCTCGGCGGACGGGTCGAGCCGCACCGTCCCGGCGGCGCCGTCGACGAGCACGCGGGCCCCGTCGGCGAGGGACGTCGCGCCGGGCAGCGCCACGACGGCGGGCACCCCCATCGTCCGGGCGATGATCGCGGTGTGGCTGGTCGGCCCGCCCTCCTCGGTCACGAACGCGACGACCCGCGCCGGGTCGAGGACGGCCGTGTCCGCCGGCGCGAGGTCGCGCGCGACGAGCACGAACGGCTCGTCCGACTCCGGGACGCCGGGCATCGACAGGCCGAGCAGCCGGGCGACCGCGCGGTCGCGGATGTCGTCCAGGTCGGTGACCCGGGCGGCCAGGTACTCGCCCGCCCCGGCGAGCATCTCCCGGTAGACGCCGAACGCCTCGAAGACCGCGCGGGCCGCCGGCACGCCCTCGCCGGTCTTCGCGCGGACGCCGTCGGCGAGCCCCGGGTCGCGGGCCATCAGCGCCTGCGCGCCCAGCACGTCCCGGCCGTCGGTGTTGCCGGCCGCGGCGGCGCGCTCCCCGCGCTCCTCCAGGTCGGCGGCGACGGCCTCCAGCGCGGCGAGCGCCGCGCCGCTCTCGGCGGCGGCGTCGCCGCCGTGCCGGTCACCGGCGGGCGGCTCGGGGATGTCCCCGGCGAGCTTCCGCACCGGCCCCGCCCCGACCCCCGGGCTGACGCCCGCGCCCTGCAGTACGTCCGGCACCGTTCAGGCCCCCTCGGGCTCCGGCGTGGACAGCAGTCTCTCCAGGTCGTCGAGCAGCGCGTCGGCGCCGTCGCCGTCCGCGGACAGGACGATCTCCTCGCCGTGCCGCGCGTCCAGCCCCAGCACCGCGAGGATGCTCTTGGCGTTCACCGGGTCGCCGCCGCGCTTGGCCACCGTCACGTCCATCGGGGCCTTGGCCGCGGTCTGGACGAACAGCGCGGCCGGCCGCGCGTGCAGCCCCACCCTGGACTCGATCTTGACGTTGCGCTCGGTCACCGCACACTCCTCCTCAGTTGCGTCCCCGGTCCGGCACCCGAAGGGCCGGGCCGGGGACGACGTCCACTTCCAGAAAATCGGCCACCACGTGGTCGGCCCCGGCGAGCGCGCCCGCCGGCTGCGTGGTGACGACGCCCACGCACGTCATGCCCGCGGACTTCACGGCCGCGACGCCCGCCGGGGCGTCCTCGAACCCGACCGCCTCCTCCGGCGGGACGTCCAGGTCGCGCGCGGCGGCCAGGTACCCCTCCGGATGCGGCTTGCCGGTGGCGACGTCCCCTGCGGTCACCACCAGGTCCAGCAGGTGGCGGACGCCCAGCTCGTCCAGCAGCCGCTCGGCGTACGGGCGCTGGCCCGACGTCACCACCGCCAGCGGCACGCCCGCGCCGGCCAGCGACCGGACGAGGCCGACGGCGCCGGCGACGGGCGCGACCGCCGGCATCCCCGGCAGCGACTCGTAGGAGATCGCCTGCTCGAACAGCTCCTCGACCGTCCGGCCGGGGAACAGGTGCGCGAGGCCGGCCAGCACCTCCAGCCCGCGCCGCCCCGCGAACGAGGCGATCAGCGCGTCGTCGTGGGCCACGCCGTGCGCGGCGAACAGCCGGGACCACATCACGCGGTTGCGCGGCTCGGTGTCGACGAGGGTGCCGTCGAGGTCGAACACCGCCGCGCCGAGCCCGATCACCGCCATGCGGCCGGCTCCGTGCTCAGTTCCATGTGAAGAGCTCGGCCCCCTTCGTCACCTCGCCCGACTCGATCACGTCGGCCAGGGCGTCGGCGCCCGCGTCCAGCGCGACGACCGCGCAGATCGGCGAGCGGCCGCCCGCCTCGATCACGGCGGGGTTCCAGCCGACGACCGGCTGCCCGGCGGTGACCTCGTCGCCCTCGGCGGCGAGGAGGTCGAACCCCTCGCCCTTCAGCTTGACGGTGTCGATGCCGAGGTGGACGAGGACGCCGTGGCCCTCCGCGTCCACCACCACGTAGGCGTGCGGATGCAGTTTGACGATCTTGCCGGTGACGGGGGCGATGGCGTGGCCGGGGCCGCGCTCGGGGTCGACCGCCGTGCCCGGGCCGACCATGGCCTGGGCGAAGACCGGGTCCGGGACGCCGGCGAGGCCGACGACCCGGCCGGTGACCGGGGACAGTACTCGGGTCATGTGGAGGGGCCTTTCCCGGGTCAGTCGAGGATGTCCTCGATGTCGCTGGCGATGGTGTCGGCCTCGGGACCCACGACGACCTGCACGACGGTGCCGCTGCGCATGACGCCGAACGCGCCCGCCTTCTTCAGCCCCGCCTCGTCGACCTTGCCGGCGTCGGAGACCTCCGTGCGCAGCCGGGTCGCGCACGGCTCGATCTCGATGATGTTGTCGGCGCCGCCCAGCGCCGCGATGATGGCCTCGGCCTTGTCCATGTGCGTCTCTTCTCTGTCGGGGCGGGTGTCGGGGTCGGTCAGTCCGTCTGGGTGACCTTGTGCAGGCCCCGGGGGACGTCGGGGTCGATGCCGAGCCGGCGGGCCAGGTTCTCGACCATGATCTGCCCGGGCACGATGAGGCCGAGCGGCGCCACCCATTCGGGCAGGCCGGGGCCGGGCAGCGCGGCCGAGCACGCCGCGGCCAGCTCCGCGCCGCCGCCGACGCCGTAGGCGCGGGCGCCGGCGCCCTCGACCCGCTTGGCCAGCGCGACGGTGCCGGGCAGCGTCGGGCCGGAGTCCGCGGCGACCAGCAGCGCGGGGGTCTGCGCGTCTACGACGGCGATCGGGCCGTGCAGCAGGTCGGCGTACGACAGGCCCATGGCGTGCAGGTAGCACGCCTCCTTGATCTTCAGGGCCAGCTCCAGCGCGGTGCCGAACGCGATGCCCCGCCCGGACACGACGGTGCCCGGGACCTTCGCCAGCTCCTCGACGATCTCCGGGAGCGCGGGGGACGCCTCGGTCAGCGCGATCATCCGGGCGGCCTCGTCGGGGACGCGGCGCAGGTCGTCCACGTCGACGTCGGCGCCGAGGCCGAGAGTGAACACCGCCAGCGCGGCGAGCTGCGTGGTGTACGTCTTGGTGGCCGGGACGGCGATCTCGGCGCCCGCGTCCGTGACCAGCGCGACCTCGGCGGCCTCGGCGAGCGGGGACCCGGCGCCGTTGGTGACCGCGACCGTCCGGGCGCCGCAGTCCCGCGCCCAGTCGAGGGTCTCGACGATCTCCTCGGTCTTGCCGGACTGGCTGATCGCCACGGCCAGCACGCCGTCCAGGTCCAGCCGGCGGCCGTACGCGGTCGCGATGGACGGCGCGGCCAGCGTGGCCAGTCGGCCGGTGTGCGCCTCCACCAGGTAGCGCCCGTACACCGCCGCGTTGTCGGACGAGCCGCGCGCGATGAACAGCACCTGCCGGGTCTCCCGCGCGAGCGCCGCGACGTCGGCGGTGCGCGGGAGGAGCGCGTCGATCGTCCGGCGCAGCGCGTCCGGCTGCTCACCGATCTCGGCGCGCATCTGACTGGTCATGATCCCCCTCCGAAGACTTTCTGCCCGTTGACCCACGTGGTACGCGCCCGGTGGTCCGGCCCCAGCCAGACGAGGTCGGCGGCGGCGCCGGGCGCGATCCGGCCGAGGTCGGAACGTCCGATGAGGTCGGCCGGAACCCGGGTCGCGGCGTCCACCGCGGCGGCCGGGTCGAGGCCGAGGCCGATCGCGTTGCCGACCGCGGCGTCCAGCCGGAGGCCGGACCCGGCGATCGTGCCGTCGGCGCGCAGCGGCGGGCCCTGCGCGGGCATCGTGATCGGCTCGCCGCCGAGGTCGTAGGTGCCGGGCGGCATCCCGGCGGACGAGGCGGCGTCGGTGACGAGGACGACCCGTCCCGGCGCGGCGCGGAACACCAGCTGCGCCACCTTGGCCGCGACATGGTGCAGGTCGAGGATGAGGCCGGGGTGGAGCCGGTCGTCGATGAGCGCCTGCACGGCGACGCCCGGGGCGCGGTGGCCGATGCCCGTCTGCGCGTTGAAGATGTGGGTGACCATGCGGGCGCCCGCGTCGGCCGCGGCCTCCGCCTGGGCGGCGGTGGCGTCGCTGTGCCCGACGCTGACCAGGACGCCGGCGGCGGTGAGGGCGCGGATCGCCGCCGGCGCGCCGTCGCGTTCGGGCGCGAGCGTGACGAGCTTGACGAGGCCGGTCTCCAGCAGCGTCTCGATCGCGGCGGGCGCTGGGTCGGTGAGGTACGCGGCGTTGTGCGCACCCTTGCGCTTCTCGGACAGGAACGGGCCCTCAAGGTGGACGCCGAGGACGCGCGTTCCGTCCGGCAGGTGCGGCAGGAGGTCGCGGGCCCTGCGCAGCGCCGCGGCCTGGGTCTCGACCGGCGCGGTGATGAAGGTGGGGAGGAACGCGGTCACGCCCGTCTCGGGGAGGCGGGCGACGACGGTGCGCCAGCCGGCCTCGTCGGCGTCCACCATGTCGTGGCCGAAGAAGCCGTTGACCTGGAGATCGACCAGGCCGGGCGCGAGCAGTCCGTCGGGAAGGTCGACGTCGGGCGCACCGGGCGGACGGCCCTCGCCGGCCTCCGCGACGACTCCGTCCACCACTCGGACGTATCCCGGGGAGACGACGCGGGTAGGAGTGCCCGCGGGGGTCATGATCATGCGGTCGGCCGTGATCAGTAGTGGTGCCATGGTGCGCGCTCTCTGTGACGCGATCGATCGCGGGGCGGTGTTCCCTCGGGGGCGAGGTGTTCCTCCGGGGCAACTGGTCTAGTCCGGACTAGACCAGTACGCACCATACTCCACGAATCGGATGGAGATGAAGATGCGGGGCGAAACTCGTGCGGGGCCGGATCCGTCGCCATCGGACGGGCCGCCCGCCGCCCGCCGGGACGGCGGCCCGAGGAGGGCGGGCCGGCGGAACCGAACCGGATGCCGCGTCCGCGAAGGCGGTCTGACCTGCGGTTTCTTCGATCTTGACAGGGCGGATGCGTGACCAGGTCGTTATAAATTCGTGCATTGACATGCCTTTCGATCCTGTGGTCTAGTCCGGCCTAGACCAGTACGAACCGAATCGAATACCTTCTATCCACCGCCAGTCCACTCTTCCGTCGCAACCCGGCGAACCCCGTCGATCCGGCCCCCGGCCATCGAGGACCCCCGTGACCACCATCGATCCGCACAGCCCCGTACCGAAGTACTTCCAGCTCCGCGCGATCCTGCTCGACCTCATCGAGAGCGCGGAACTGCCCGTCGACGCCCCGATCCCCTCGGAGCGCGAACTGTGCGTCCGGTACGAGCTGTCCCGCATGACCGTCCGGCAGGGCGTCGACCAGCTCGTCTCCGAGGGACGGCTCTACCGCGTCCCGGGGAAGGGCACGTTCGTCGCCCGTCCCAAGATCGAGATGCCGCTGCGGCTCGTCTCGTTCACCGAGGACATGCTGGCCCGCGGGCTGCGGCCGGGCGCGATCGACCTCGACCGCCGGACCGTCCCGGCCGACGCGCGGCTCGCCCGGATCTTCGACGTCGAGACCGGCACCGAGATCCACGTCATCGAACGCCTGCGCACCGCCGACGGGGAGCCCATGGCCCTGGAGCGCGCGCACATCCTGGCCTCCCTCGCCCCCGACCTGCTCGACCGCCGGCTCGCCGACCGCTCGCTCTACGGCGTCCTCGAAGCGGTGTACGGGCTGGTCTTCGACGCGGGCGACCAGACCATCGACGCCAGCCTGGCCGACGCCGCCGACGCCAGGCACCTGCAGATCGCCCGGGGCAGTGCCGTGCTGCTCCTGCAACGCCGCTCGTACACCGGAGGCGTGTGCGCCGAGCTGGGCGTGTCGACCTACAGGGCGGACCGCTACCAGATCCACACGGCCCTCGGAAACCCCCCGCCGCACTCCTAAAACCCCTGAGGAGGAACCTCGCGATGACTGCGACAACAGTGGACTCCGCACCGCGCCGAGGGTCGAGCACCCTCGCGGTGCTGCAGCGGATCGGCCGCAGCCTCATGCTGCCGATCGCCGTCCTGCCCGCCGCCGCGCTGCTGCTGCGCTTCGGCCAGCCCGACATGCTCGGCGCCGACGGCCTCGGCTGGGACCGCGTCGCCGAGATCGTCGGCGAGGCCGGCAACGCGCTGTTCGCCGCCCTGCCCCTGCTCTTCGCCGTCGGCGTGGCGATCGGCTTCGCCAAGAAGTCCGACGGCTCCACCGCGCTCGCCGCCGTGGTCGGCTACCTGGTCTTCGACCGGGTCTCCAAGATCATGTTCTCGCACACCGAGGAACTCAAGGGCAACGTCCTCATCACCAAGGTGGCGGACGGCGCGCAGTCGCAGGTCATCGACTGGGGGGCGAAGAACCCGACGGACGTCCTCGGCGGCATCCTGATGGGCGTCATCGCCGCGCTGCTGTACCAGCGGTACTACCGGATCAAGCTGCCGACCTGGCTCGCGTTCTTCGGCGGCCGCCGGTTCGTGCCGATCGTCACCGCCGTCGCCGGCCTCGCGCTCGGCATCGTGATCGGTTTCATCTGGCCGTACTTCGGCGAATGGCTCACCGACTTCGGCGAGTGGATCACCGGGGCGGGCGCCGCCGGGGCCGGCATCTACGGAATCATCAACCGCCTGCTGCTGCCCTTCGGCCTGCACCACATCCCGAACTCGCTCATCTGGTTCGTGTTCGGCGACTACAACACCTCCGACGGCGTCGTCCACGGCGAGATCAACCGCTACCTGGCGGGCGACCCCAACGCGGGCGGCTTCCTCGCCGGGTTCTTCCCCGTCCTGATGTTCGGCCTGCCCGGCGCCGCGCTCGCCATCTGGCACGCCGCGCCCAAGCACCGCCGCCCCGCGGTCGGCGGCATCATGATCTCGGCCGCGCTCACCGCGTTCGTCACCGGCGTCACCGAGCCGATCGAGTTCGCGTTCATGTTCGTCGCGCCCGTCCTGTACGGCGTGCACGTCGTCCTCACCGGCATCTCGATGGCCGTCCTGGAGGCGGCCGGCGCCAAGCTCGGCTTCGGCTTCTCCGCCGGGCTCATCGACATGCTGCTGAACGCCCGCAAGGAGAACACCTCGGGACTCCTGCTGATCCTCGGCATGGGCGTCCTGTACTTCTTCCTCTACTACTTCATCTTCAGATTCCTGATCACGAGGTTCGACTTCGCGACCCCGGGCCGGGAGCCCGAGGGCGAGGAGTCGACCGCCGCCGACCCGGGCGCCAGCCCCGAACTCGCCGGCGTGGAGAAGGAGAAGCGCCCCCGCGAGGACGCCGGCGAACCGCAGGAATCCCCCACCGGCTGACCGTCCCCCGGGCGCCGCGACGCCCCGCACCCCTTGTCGCGGCGCCCACCCCGGCCGGCCCAGCCCACCGGCCCAGCTCCCAAAGGTCCCGGACTCCCCGCACCCGTCCGGGACCTGCTCCCGAAAAGGCGGCGGGACGCCCCCCAGCGTCCCGCCGCCTTTTCGTGCGCCCGCCTCCCCTGGCGCCCCTGGGTGAAGGCCCGCGTTACAGGAGAGGCCGTATGCGGTCAGGACGTATTTTTCGCGGCGCGCGCGACTCCTGTTTCCAAACGACTCGGGAGGTTCTCATGCGTCGACGTCCGGTGGGCTCTTCGGCAGTTCGGATCATTCGGTACCGGCCGGTGCCCGCCACGCGGGGAGCGCTGGCGCTGCGGCCGGCGCCGATGCCGGTGCGAGGCCCCGGGTTGCGGGTCGTGCGGCCAGGGGACGGGGTGGACGCCGAGGTCCGGGCCGTCGCGGACACGGCCGTGCGGCTCGTCGTCGAGGTCCTGGCGGGGACGCGGCCCGCACACCAACTGTCGCTCGTGGCCGTCCCGGCGGTGTGCCGGGCGGTGGCCTCGCACGGGGACGCGGGGCCGCGCGGGAGGCGGATCGTCCCGCCGAAGGTGCTGTCCAGCCGAGTGCAGCGGCCGTCGCCCGCGGTGGCGGAGGCCGTCGCCGTGGTCGTCGTGGCCGGACGCGTCCACGCGCTGGCGCTGCGGCTCGCGCACACCCGGGGACGGTGGCGCTGCACCGCCCTGGAGACGACGGCGCCCTGACCCCGGAACGTGCTCTGACATGCGGAAGCGGCCTCCCCGACGTCCGGGAGGCCGCCTCGCGCGGGCCCTACTTGTTCTTGTTGCGCGGGTCGCCGTGGCAGCGCTTGAACTTCTTGCCCGAGCCGCAGGGGCACGGGTCGTTGCGGTTCACGTCGGCGTACTCGTCGGTCTCCTCGCTGTGCAGCTCGACGCCACCCTCACCGTCGACGGTCGGGGCCGAGTACTCCAGCTTCTTCGGACGGGACGGCTTCTCCAGCCCCTTCGCCTTGATGGCGGGGTGCTCGTCGGCCTCCTCCACGTCCACGGCGACGGCGCCCTCCTCGTCGGCCTCCTCGCCCGCCGCGGGGGCGGACTTGGCGACCGAGACGGGCGCGGCGCCGACGGTGGGGGCCTCCGGCTGCTCCTCGACCTCGACCTCGAGGTTGTACAGGTAGCCGACCGACTCCTCCTTGATGCCGTCGAGCATCGCGTTGAACATGTCGTAGCCCTCGCGCTGGTACTCGACCAGCGGGTCGCGCTGCGCCATGGCCCGCAGGCCGATGCCCTCCTGGAGGTAGTCCATCTCGTAGAGGTGCTCGCGCCACTTGCGGTCGAGCACCGAGAGGATGACGCGGCGCTCCAGCTCGCGCATGACCTCAGCGCCGAGCTCCTCCTCGCGCTTGGCGTAGGCGGCCTGCGCGTCCTCGCGGATCTTCTCGGCGAGGGTCTCGGCGTCCAGCCCGGAGATGTCGCCGCCGAGGTCCTCGACGAGCTCGTCCACCGTGAGGGAGACCGGGTACAGCTGCTTGAACGCCTTCCACAGCTTGTCGAGGTCCCACTCCTCGGCGAAGCCCTCGCCGGTGGCGCCCGCGACATAGCCCGCGACGACCTCGTCGATCATGCCGCGGATCTGGTCGTGCAGGTCCTGGCCCTCCAGCACCTTGCGGCGCTCGGCGTAGATGACCTTGCGCTGCCGGTTCAGGACCTCGTCGTACTTCAAGACGTTCTTGCGCATCTCGAAGTTCTGCTGCTCGACCTGGCTCTGCGCCGACTTGATCGCGTTACTGACGATCTTGGACTCGATCGGCACGTCGTCCGGGATGTTCAGCCGGGTCATGATCGACTCGACGCGGGCGGAGTTGAACAGCCGCATCAGGTCGTCCTCCAGCGACAGGTAGAACCGGGACTCGCCCGGGTCGCCCTGCCGGCCGGACCGGCCGCGCAGCTGGTTGTCGATGCGCCGCGACTCGTGCCGCTCGGTCGCGAGGACGTACAGGCCGCCGACGTCGACGACCTCCTCGTGCTCGCCCTTCACGGCCTCCTTGGCCTTCTCCAGCGCCTCCGGCCACGCCTCCTCGTACTCCTCGGGCGTCTCCAGCGGGTTCAGGCCGCGCTGGTGCAGCTCGAGGTCGGCGCGGAAGTCGGGGTTGCCGCCGAGCATGATGTCGGTGCCGCGGCCCGCCATGTTCGTCGCGACGGTGACGCCGCCCTTGCGGCCCGCCTCCGCGACGATCGCCGACTCCTGCTCGTGGTGCTTGGCGTTCAGCACCTGGTGCGGGATGCCGCGCCGCTTGAGCATCTTGCTCAGCTTCTCGGACTTCTCCACCGAGGTGGTGCCGACCAGGACCGGCTGGCCCTTCTCGTTCCGCTCGGCGATGTCGTCGACGACGGCCTCGAACTTGGCCTGCTCGGTCTTGTAGACGACGTCCGCGACGTCGTCGCGGATCATCGGCTTGTTCGTCGGGATCGGCACGACGCCGATCTTGTAGGTCTTGTTGAACTCCGCCGCCTCGGTCTCGGCGGTGCCGGTCATGCCGGACAGCTTGCCGTAGAGGCGGAAGTAGTTCTGCAGGGTGATCGTGGCGAGCGTCTGGTTCTCGTCCTTGATCGCCACGCCCTCTTTGGCCTCGATGGCCTGATGCATGCCCTCGTTGTAGCGGCGGCCGTGCAGGATGCGCCCGGTGAACTCGTCCACGATCAGGACCTCGCCGTTCATGACGACGTAGTCCTTGTCGCGCTTGTACAGCTCCTTGGCCTTCAGCGCGTTGTTGAGGAAGCTCACCAGCGGCGTGTTCACCGAGTCGTACAGGTTGTCGATGCCGAGCCAGTCCTCGACCTTCTCGACGCCGGACTCGGTGATGCCGACCGTGCGCTTCTTCTCGTTCACCTCGTAGTCGCCGGGGCCGTACTCGTCGACCTGGCCGGCGGTGCTGACCAGCTCGGCCCGCTTCAACCGCGGGACGATCTTGGCGAACTCCGAGTACCACTTCGAGTTCTGCTCGGCCGGACCCGAAATGATCAGCGGCGTCCGGGCCTCGTCGATGAGGATCGAGTCGACCTCGTCCACGATCGCGAAGTTGTGGCCGCGCTGGACGCATTCCTCCAGGCTCCACGCCATGTTGTCGCGCAGGTAGTCGAAGCCGAACTCGTTGTTCGTCCCATAGGTGATATCGCAGTTGTAGGCCGCACGGCGCTCGTCCGGGGTCATCTGCGGGAGGATGACGCCGACGTCCAGCCCGAGGAACTGGTGGACGCGCCCCATCCACTCGGCGTCGCGCTTGGCCAGGTAGTCGTTGACCGTGACCACGTGGACGCCGTCGCCGGACAGCGCGTTCAGGTAGGCGGGGAGCACGCAGGTCAGGGTCTTGCCCTCACCCGTCTTCATCTCGGCGATGTTCCCGAGGTGCAGCGCCGCGCCGCCCATCACCTGGACGTCGTAATGTCGCTGGCCGAGGACGCGCTTGGCGGCTTCGCGCGCGGTCGCGAAGGCCTCGGGCAGCAGGTCCTCGAGGGACTCGCCGTCGGCGATGCGCTCCCGGTACTTGTCGGTCAGCTCGCGCAACTCGGCGTCGCTCATCTCGAGGAAGTCCTCCTCGATCGAGTTGACCTGATCCGCGAGCTTCTTGAGCTTGCGCAGGGTTCGTCCCTCGCCCGCACGAAGGATCTTGTCGATGACTGGCGGCACTCTCGAAGGCTCCTTGCAGATCGTGGTTCACCGCTCTGGGCGGCACGCACACCACACGTACGATGCCATCGTAGGCGAGACCCAGAATGGTCTAGGTCACTCCGCAGCGCAATCCACAGCGGCTTCCGTTTGATTTTCCCGGCCCCGGAGAGGATCTCTCAGACCGTACGGAGGGAGTCCTGATGTCCTCAGAGGGTTCGCACGCCGGCCGGCCGAGTTCCTGGGCCGCCGTGGCCGTCATCTTCGCCGGCTTCGTCGTCGGCGGCCTCGCGCTCTGCCTCGGCCCCCTGTGGATCATGCTGTGGGTCGGGGTCGGCATCGTGGTCGCGGGCCTGCTCGTCAGCTGGATGGTCCACCTGTTCTCCGACGTGGTCGTGGACGCGCCCCGCGTGATCCCCGAGATCGTCGACTACTCCCTGTTCGGCGCCCGCTCGGCCAAGCGGCGCGGCGGCGAGGCGGGCGAGGTCATCGACACCCCCGTCTCGACCGACACGCAGGAATCCCCGCACGGCTGACCCGTCCCCCGGTGGCCGGTCCATTACGGTCCGGCCACTTCGCATGTCAACGCCCCGTCCCCCTCCCCCATTCCAACCGCCGCCACCCGCACGGTCCGGTCAGGCCGGGGCGGCGTCGTGCAGGGCGGTTTTGAGCAGGGCCGGGGGCAGGGGGGTGCGCTCCACCCGGACGTCGTCGCAGCCGACCCAGTCGGCGGCGCGCCACAGGGCGGTGGCGAGGGCGGCCGCCGAGGTCTCCGTCCGGGCGGCGGTGCGGGTGGCCCAGGGCTCCAGGGACGCCTGGCGGGCGATGAGAGTGCGGCCCTCGCGGGCGGGGTCGACCCGTCCGATGAGGCGGCCCCCGGCGAGGAGCGGCATCGCGAAGTATCCGTGGACGCGCTTGCCCTTCGGGACGTACGCCTCCAGGCGGTGGTCGAAGCCGAAGACGCGGGACGCGCGGGCGCGGTCCCAGACGAGGGAGTCGAACGGCGAGAGCAGGGTGGTGGCGTGCCTTCCCCTGGGCGCGGCCGACAGCGCCGCGGGGTCGGCCCAGGCGCGCTGGGACCATCCGGCCACTCTGGCCGGCACGAGCCCGGTCGCCTCGATCACCCGGTCGACCTGGTCCTGCCGGACCCGGTAGTAGTCGGCGAGGTCGCCGCGGGTCGCCACGCCCAGGGCGCGGCCGGCGCGGGCGACCAGTTCGGTCAGGCAGGCGTCGTCGTCCGGGTCGCGCGCGAGGAGCCCGGACGGGACGGCGCGCTCCGCGAGGTCGTAGACGCGACGCCAGCCGACCCGCTCGACGCAGACGACCTCGCCGATGTCCAGCAGCCACTCGATGCCGATCTTGTGGTCGCTCCAGTCCCACCACTCGGCGCTGGCCTTGGCGCCGCCGAGCTCCTTGGTGGTGAGCGGGCCGTCCGCGTTCAGGCGGGCGCGGATCTGGTCGCAGACGCCCTCCGGCACCTTGTGCCAGCGCCAGCCGCGCCGCAGGTAGGCGCGGCGCCGGAACGCGAACAGCGGCCAGTCGGCCATGGGGATCACGGACGCGGCGTGCGCCCAGTACTCGAACGCCGGATACCCGCCCCCGGGACGCGAACCGGGACGGCTCCCGGCACGCCCCTTCCCACCTGGGGCGTTCTGGCCGTCGACGCGCCGGGAGGCCGACTGGGAGCCGTCGCCCCAGTAGGCGGCCTCGATGGCAGTGCGCTCGACCGGGCCCAGGCGGGCGTAGGGCACCAGCTCGTGCGACCGCGCCAGGACCGAGATCGTGTCGAGCTGGACGGCGCCGAGCCGTTCCAGCATCGCCGGGACCCCGCCCTTCGGGCGCGCGCCCAGGAAGCCCTGGGCCCGCAACTGGAGCCGCCGTGCCTCGTCCGCGCCGAGTTCTACCTGGCCGGATGCGCCTGTACCGACTTCTGCGTCCACCACGCCCGCGATGCTACGACACAACACCGACAAAACCGGATTGCCGGTCTCACCGTCCGCGCGGGGCGGCTCAGGTGATCTCCAGGAGCTTCTCGCGGACGGCGTAGACCACGGCCTCCATCCGGGAGTGGAGCTGGAGCTTCTCCAGGATGTTGCGGACGTGGTTCTTCACCGTGTTCTCGGAGATGAACAGCTCGCGGGCGATCTCCCGGTTGCCGAGGCCGCGGGCGACCAGGCGCAGGACCTCCATCTCGCGCTCGGTGAGCCGCGGCGCGGGGACCTGCTGGGTGCGCTCCTCGCTGCGCTTGGCCAGCGCGGCGAACTCGGTGATGAGCTTGGACGCCATCGACGGGCTGATCAGCGACTGGCCGCCGTGCACCGCGCGGACGGCCTGCGGCACCTCGTCGATGGAGATCTCCTTGAGCAGGTAGCCGCTGGCCCCCGCCTTGATCGCCTCGAAGAGGTCCTCCTCCTCGTCGCTGATGGTCAGCATGACGATCTTCGCGCTGGGCGCGGCGTCCTTGATGGCGGTGCACGCCTCGATGCCGCTGCGGCGCGGCATCCGGATGTCCATGAGGACGATGTCGGGCAGCAGGTCGCCGGCCATCTCGACGGCCTCGTGCCCGTCGCCGCCCTCGCCGATGACCTCGATGTCCTCCTCGCCTTGGAGGACCATCTCCAGGCCGCGGCGGAACAGCGCATGGTCGTCGACGATCAGCACGCGGATGGGGTCGGCCGCTCCCGGCGGCGCCGCCTCCCGGCCGGCGGGGGCGGCATCGGCGCCGGCCTGACGGGGTACCGCCGCGGCGTCGCGAGTCTCGGGATTCTCGCTCACCAGAGTCGCGGCGTGGAGGAGACGCCGCTTCCCCCCTTCACTATTCAGCGATCTGGAACTACCGGAGGGTTGTCGTCCATCGGGTCGTCCTCGGGAACTTACGTGCTCCGGGGACGATCCCCGGGGATGTCGGACCGGGGTGTCTCCCGGTCGACCGCCGCGCGCCCCGGGAAATTCCCGGGACGCGCCGCGTCCGCGGATCGGCTGATGCGCCTTTTCAGATCATGACATGGTTCTAGCGGTGACGTGACGCGTCCGCCGCATCACCGAGCCCTGTCCCGGCGGCCCGCACCGGACAGAAGGCTCATTCTTCGACAAGCCTGATGACTCCGTAGTCCCAGCCTCTTCTCCGGTATACGACCGAGGGGTGCCCGGTGGCCTTGTCGCGGTAGAGGAAAAAGTCGTGGCCGACGAGTTCCATCTCGAAGAGGGCCTGCTCGATGCCCATCGGCTCGGCCCGGTGGAATTTCTCGCGGACGATCAGGGGGCCGTCGCCGTCCATGGGGATCGGGACGATGCCCTCTTCGGCGGTGACGGATTCGGGCGCGGTGTCCGCCCCGGCCTCGGTCCGGCCGGCGGAGGACTCCACGGGTTCGGTGACGGGTCCGGTGACGGGCTCGGGCAGCGTCTCGGGGAGGGTCTCCATCGTCGCGAGCTTGTCGCGGCCCTTGCCGTGGCTCTTGCCGTGGTTCTTGAGGCCGTGGCCCTTGCGCCGTTCGGAGTCGCGGCGCAGCCGCGACTCCAGCTTGTCGAGCGCGAGGTCGAGGGCGCCGTACCGGTCGTCGGCGGCGGCTTCGGCGCGGACCACGGGGCCGCGGGAGCGGATCGTCAGTTCCACCCGTTCGCGCTGGTCGGCCAGCCGGGGGTTGCGTTCCTCGGACACCTCCACATCCACCCGGATGACCTTCTGGTCAAGCCGTTCGATCTTGGCGAGCTTGTTGTCGACATGCCTGCGGAACCTGTCGTTGACCTCGGTGTGCCGGCCCCTCACGGTGATGTTCACGCGGGCCCCCCCTTCTCCCGGTTGCGCTTGTCGCCCAGCCCGGGACCCTGCCGGTCCCGGACGGGCACCACAGGACGGTGGGTCGCACCCGCCCGGCCGACCTGGTCTTCGTCCCCACATCCGCCTGCTGAGGGGCTCGCGGCGCTCTCGCCACTACTGCCCTTCTCCCGGTACGGGGGATGTCGGATCCCCCGATGGGGCAGGACTTACCTCTAAGGCGCACCGTGATCGGTCGACGAGAAGTCGCCTTACGTGGGCCGTTTCGCCTGCGCCTGGCATCGGCTAGCCGGATCGTCTGCCGTGCTCCTGACGAGCACTGCGATCCGACGCAACCACGGACCCGGGCGGGTGCCATGTCAGGAACGCTAACCCCTTACGCGACGAATGTCAGGAGGGTGGGCTGAGGAAAAACTCACGTACCGTCATCGGCGGCTGCCGCAGCGGGTTCCCCCGGCGCCTCCCGGACCCCCGGTCACCTGCCGTGAGCCCCGACGCGCCGGGCGTTCCCGCCGTTCTGCGCACGCGCAGGTCAGCCAGGACTGACCGCGGGGTGAGTTTGGAAAATCTCTACTCTCTCGATGACGAGATGTGACCTACATAACCCATGACACCCCCTCAAGACCAGACAAGCCGGACAGCGCCCGACTACATCGGGTAGCTAACTGCCGCCCGTCCGAAGAAAAGTGAAGAAAGTCACCATTGCCCGATTGCTCCTCCCCGGCTCACGGACACGGGCGCCGCGCCTCCCGGGGAGTCACCAGGGGCGGCGGCGCGGAGTCGCGGCGATGGTGGCCGCCGCGGTGACGTCCGCGCCTGCGGCGCGCAGCGCCCGCGCCGCCTCGGCGAGGGAGGCGCCCGTCGTGACCACGTCGTCCACCAGCACGACACGGCGACCGGCGACGCCGGCCCGCGCCTCGACGGCCCCGCGCAGGTTGGCGGCGCGCTGCACCGCCGTCAGCCCGGCCTGGTCGGCGACCCCGCCGCGCTGCCGCAGGGCGTCCAGCATGGTCAGCGGCGTACCGCCGGCCCGCAGCCGCCGCACCGCGACACCGGCCACGCCCTGCAACGGATCATGGCCGCGCCGCCGCACGGCCCGCCGCCCCGAGGGCACCCACACGACCACGGGCGGGTCGGGGCCCGGGGTCAGGGCGGCTCGGACGGCCGTGGCCAGGGCCTCGCCCAAGGGGACGGCGAGAGCCGTCCGGCCGCGTTCCTTGTAGGCGGCCAGGATCGCGCGCAGGGGCCCCTCGTAGGCGGCGACCGTCCACGGGGGAGGGAGACCGGCCGGCGCGGGCCTGGCGGGCCGTGCGGACGCGCGCAGGGGCCTCCCGCAGGCGTCGCAGAGCAGCACCGGCTCCCGCCCGCACCCCGCGCACCGCTCGGGCAGCAGCAGATCGATCAGGTCAGTGAAGAATGCCGTCCGGACGAATCCCATGCGCCCGACGATGCCGCGCCGCGCCCGGCGCCGTCCCGCGTTCCGCCGACTGTGGATAACCCGTCAGCGGGGGTAGCCGGGGTCCTTGGCGGGAGTGGGGCAGATCCAGGGGCTGTAGGAGTTGCTCGGGGAGCGCTGGCGGCAGACCTGGTCCTTGCCGGACGAGCGGGTGCCGATGAGGATCGCCGCGCCGGGGGCGGCGGCGATGGTGCGGGGCTCGCCGAGGGAGCCGACGCCCAGGGACGTGATGGCGCTGCCGCTGATCGGCATCAGGAACGGAAGGGTCTGCGAGTCGCGCTTGGCGCGGCCGAGGACGGCGAGGGTGCCGTAGTCGCGCCAGGCGAGGTCGACGGCGTCCTGGAGTTCGGAGCTCACCGGCAGGAAGGAGCCGACGTCCAGGGAGCCGTCGGGGTCGTAGGCGATGCGGCCGAGCTGCACTTGGGGGCGGCCGTCGATGCGGGCGATCACGGCGGCGCGGACGCCGTCGCGGGCGACGCGGAAGGCGAGCACCTCGCGGCCGCCGAGGCCCCAGTGGGCGGCGCGGACGGGGGCCTTGCCGGGGCGGCGCACCCACAGCCACGACTCGTCCTTCCTGCTCTCCACGACCCACAGGGTGCCGTCGCCGCTCCAGGACGGCGCGGTGAACCGGGCGCCCGCGTGCGCGGTGAGCAGGACGTGCAGAGGGGGCGAGCCGCTGACGGGGGCGGCGGCGAGCAGCTGCGTCCCGTCGGGGCTGAGGCCGGCGACCTCCTGGTAGCCGGGCGAGACCGCGGGGCGGGACAGGCGCCCGGCGGGGCCCGTCACGGTGGGCTGGGCGCGGTCGCCCTCCAGGGTGCCGAGGAAGCCGGACGGGCCGACGACGTAGGCGTTCTGGTGGACGCCCTCGTGCGACAGGCGGCCGTCGGGCGAGTTCTCCTCCCAGGCGTTCATGGGCTGGGTGGCGTCCATGCCGTCGGGGGCGACGGTCTCCCCGTCGATGCGCAGCCGCCACTGCTTGATCTCCGACAGCTGCCGCATCGTCCAGCTGAGCTGGGCCGACATGCGTCCGACGTCGCCGCCGCGGGCCTCCTTGGTGAGGTCGACGGTCGCGACCTCCTTGTCGATCTGGACGGTGCGGCGCAGCCGGGTGCCCTCGGGGAAGGCGCTGTCGACGGACCCGGTGAGCCAGGACGTCGGCCCGGCGAGCAGGGCCTGGACGAGCTGGGTCGGCAGCGACTGCCGGTTCGCGACCGGCAGGAAGATCCCGTTCGGGACGAGGGTGTGCCGGTCGGGCGCGAAGAAGAACAGGTTGACGGTGCGCATCGCGCGCTCGACGTCGTCCTTGGTGAGCAGCAGGCCGGACTTCTCGTCGCCGGGCAGACCGGTGATGCGCCAGACGCCCTGCGGCGTCCTGGCGAGCTGGAAGGCGGCGTCGAGGCTCTTCGGGGACGCGGTGTACTGGCCGTCCGCGGTGATGGTGCCGAGCTCCTCGCCGGTGATCCGGACGGTCGCCTGGTTCCCGGACGACTTGATCACGTGCGGGTCGGTGACGCGGCTCGCGAGGACGGTCACCGACGGGCGCAGCCCCGGGTTCCAGGACGTCTGCCCGCTCAGGTACATCTTGGCGACCTTGTGGCCGTCGTCGAAGCTGCCGGACGCGGCGAGGAACCCGGAGACGATCTCGGCGGGCCCCCAGTCGGGCCGCGGTTTGACCGGGATGAGCCGGACGTACGGGTCGTCGACGCGTTCGGCGCGTTCGGCGGGCCTGCCGCTGACGACCTGCCCGCCGCTCGGCACGGTGGCGCATCCGGCGCCGCCGAGGACGAGGACGGCCAGCGTCAGCAGGCCGGTGATCCGCCGGGTGCCGGGGCAGGCGCTCATTCGCCGGCCTCCAGTTCCGCGAACAGCGGGCGGGCGTCGCCGGCCCCCGGCGGGACGAGCGGCAGCGGCGAGCCGCGGAGCTCGGCGCCCGCGACACGGGGCAGCGACAGGCGGAACTGGGAGCCGGCGCCGGGTTCGCCCCATGCCTGCAGCCAGCCGCCGTGGAGCTGCGCGTCCTCGCGGGAGATCGACAGGCCGAGCCCGGTGCCGCCGGTGGTGCGGGCGCGGGCGGGGTCGGCGCGCCAGAAGCGGTCGAAGACCATCTGCCCCTCCCCGGGTTTCAGGCCGACCCCGTGGTCGCGGACGGCGACGGCGACGGCGTCGCGGTCGGCGGCGACGGAGATGACGATGTCCTCGCCCTCGCCGTGCTCGACGGCGTTGACGAGGAGGTTGCGCAGGATGCGCTCGACGCGGCGGCGGTCGACCTCGGCCATGCAGGGGTCGCCGGGCAGCTGCAGGACGACCTTGCTGCCCTTGCGCTCGGCGAGGCCCTGGATGTCGCCGACGACGCGCAGGACGAGGTCGCGCATGTCGAGGGACTCGGCGTCCAGCGTCGCGGCGCCCGCGTCGTGCCGGCTGATCTCCAGCAGGTCGGCGAGCAGCGACTCGAACCGCTCCAGCTGGCTCTGCAGCAGCTCGGCGGACCGTCCGACGGCGGGGTCGTCGAAGGTGTCGCGGTACTCGTAGAGCATGTCCGCGGCGATCCGGATGGTGGTCAGGGGCGTGCGCAGCTCGTGCGAGACGTCGGAGACGAACTGCCGCTGGACCTGCGACAGGTCCTCCAGCTCGCCGATCTTCTCCTGGAGGTTCGCGGCCATGTCGTTGAAGGAGCGGGCGAGCCGGGCCAGGTCGTCCTCGCCGCGGACCCGCATGCGCTCTTCGAGGCGTCCCGCGGCGAGCCGCTGCGCGCCCTGGGCGGCGAGCCGCACCGGTATGACGACCTGCCGCGTGACGAGCGAGGCGATGGCGGCCAAGAGCAGCACCAGGACGATGCCCACTCCGGCCAGGGAGCGGCTCACGTTGGTGAGGGTCTGCTGCTCCTGCGTCAGCGGGAACAGGTAGTACAGCTCGAACTGGCCGGTCCGGCCGCCGACGATGAGGCCGCGCTCGTCCGGCCTGCCCCCGAGGTAGGAGAGCCTGCCGTAGGTGTAGGCGCGCGAGCCCGCCGGCGCGCTCTTCAGCTCCTCGCGGAGCCGCTTGGGGACGCTCTCCGGGCGCAGTTCGTTGGTCGTGTACCCGTCGAAGTACTGCTCGTTGGTGTCGCGGATGTAGACCTCGTAGAGGCCGGACGGGCCGCTGCGCGACTTGAGGCGGTCGATCGTGGAGTTGAGCCTGCTGCCGTCCCCGGCGGAGTTGCCCAGGTCGCGCTGGACCTGCGCCAGGCCGTCGTCCAGCTGGAGGCGTGCCGCCTTGACCTTGCCGTCCATGAGCGCCGACGACATCTGCTGCATCAGGAACGCGCCGAGGATCGCCACCACGATCGCGGAGATGAACAGCGTGGACGTGACGACGCGGATCTGGATGGAGCGGCGCCAGCGCAGGTAGGCGGTGCCGACGACGCCGGCGAGGAAGCGGCGCAGCGCGCCCAGGCCGCGCCGGACGAACCGCCTGGCCCTCCTCAGGTCGGCCTTCATGGGGAGCCTGGGGGGCGGCGGTCGGGTCCGCACGGGCACTGGACGTTCATCGGCATGTCATGGGGACGAGGAACGGGACGGGCAGGGGGGACGGAGCGGCGAGGGGGGACGGGACGGGGAGGGGGGACGCGGCGGGTTCAGGCGGGCCCGGCCTTGTAGCCGACGCCGCGCACGGTGACGACGATCTCGGGCCGCTCGGGATCTTTCTCGATCTTGGCGCGGAGCCGCTGGACGTGCACGTTGACCAGCCGGGTGTCGGCCGCGTGCCGGTAGCCCCACACCTGCTCCAGCAGCACCTCGCGGGTGAAGACCTGGCGGGGCTTGCGGGCGAGCGCGACGAGGAGGTCGAACTCCAGCGGGGTCAGCGGGATGTGCCGGTCGCCGCGCTTGACCGAGTGCCCGGCGACGTCGATGGTGATGTCGCCGATCTGCAGGGTCTCGGGCGCGGGCTCGTCGGTGCGGCGGAGCCGGGCGCGCACGCGGGCCACCAGCTCCTTGGGCTTGAACGGCTTGACGATGTAGTCGTCGGCGCCCGACTCCAGGCCGAGGACGACGTCCACGGTGTCGCTCTTGGCGGTCAGCATCACGATCGGCACGCCGGACTCGGCGCGGATCTGCCGGCACACGTCGATGCCGTCGGCCCCCGGCAGCATCAGGTCGAGCAGCACGAGGTCGGGCCGGGTCTCCCGGAACGCCTCCAGCGCCTTGTCGCCGTCATGGACGAACGAGGGCTCGAAGCCCTCCCCGCGCAGCACGATGCCGAGCATCTCGGCGAGCGCGAGATCGTCGTCGACGACCAGTACACGTCCTCTCATGGCCCTCATCGTCACAAAGTCGGGGTTCGGTGGAGTGGGGTGCGTTGCTCCGGCGCCACCTTGCCAGGGAGAGATATACCTTGGCGTGCAAGGTTACCCGCGTTTGCGTCGTACATGGCTCCCCCGCATCGGCTGGGCGGCTCGGAATCGTAGAGGTGACTCCTGAAACTGGCGCAAGGTTGACATGTCGCCCGTGACAGGATGACCTGACCTCCGCTCACAGACCCAGGGAAAACCGCAGGGAGCCGAGAATGCCGGGACCGGACGGCTGGGACGACGACGACGCCGCCGACGTGGTGCGGGGCGTCCCGTTCCGTCCCATGTCCATCTCGGAGATGCTGGACGGCGCGATCGCCGGGATCCGCCGCCGGCCGCGCACCACGCTGGGCCTGGCGGTGGCGATCAGCACGGTGATCCAGGTGACCAGCTCGGTCGCCGCGTACTTCTTCATCGGCGACGAGGCCCGCGACGAGGTCACCCCGGACGTCCTGCTGGAGTCGCTCGGCGCGCAGGTCACGCTGACGGTGCTCGGGCTGGTGCTGTCGGCGTTCGGGATCCTGCTGATGGCGGGGCTGGTGGCGCCGATCCTGGGCCGCGAGCTGGTGGGGCTGCCGATGGCGCCCCGGCAGGCGTGGCGGGACGCGCGGCCGCGGCTCGGGCGGCTGGCCGGCGCCGCCGCGGCCGTCATGGGCGTGTCGCTGGGCGCGCTGGTCCTGCCGGTCCTGCCCTTCTTCGCGCTGATCGCCGTGGACGCGCATCCGGTCTTCGGCGTCCTCGCCGGGATCATCGGGTTCCCGGTCGGCATCGGCCTGATGGTGTGGCTGTACATCCTGTTCGTCCAGGCGGTCCCCGCCGTCGTCCTGGAGCGGCAGACGGTCGCGGGCGCGCTGCGCCGGGCCGTCACGCTCTCCAAGGGCCGCTGGTTCCGGACGTGCGGGACGCTCCTGCTGGCCATGCTCGTGACCGTGTTCATGGGCTTCTTCGCGCTCCGCATCCCGTTCCTGATCGTGCAGCTGATGTTCTTCGGCGACGCGTCCGGCAGCGGCGCGACGATGGGCGCGCTGGCGGTCGACACGCTCGGCCGGATCGTGAGCTGGTCGGTGGTGCTGCCGTTCGACGCGGGCGTGATCACCCTGCTCTACATGGACCGGCGGATGCGCCGCGAGGGCTTCGACCTCGACCTGCGCGTCCGGGGGCGGTCCGCCGCGGCGATCACCGGCGGCGGGGCCGGCCCGGACGCCCGCGACGACGGGTTCATCGACCTGTGGCGGACCGAGCCGGTGCCGGCACATCCGTGGACGGGAGCGAACCCGTGATCCTCGACCCGATCGGCCGCGACGAGGCCCGCGAGCTGGCCCGCCGCGAGCTGGAGAAGCAGATCTACCAGCGCGACAAGCCGTCCTGGCTGGAGCGCTGGTGGGGCGAGTTCACCGAGTGGCTGGCGCGGCTGTTCAGCCGGGCGCCGAACCCGGAGGCGCAGGGCAGCGGCGGCGGCTGGGCGTCCATCGCGATCATCGTCGTGATCGCGCTCATCGCGATCGCGCTGGTGGCGTGGCTGATGTGGGGCCGCCGCAACCCGCGCTCCCGCGCGGACGCGCTGCTGGACGACGAGCCGTCCACCGCCCTCGACCACCGGGACGCGGCGGAGCGGCACGCGGCGGCCGGGCAGTGGGCCGAGGCGATCCGCGAGCGGCTCCGCGCGATCGCCCGCGACCTGGAGGAGCGGGCGGTGCTGTCGGCGCGGCCGGGACGCACCGCGGACGAGCTGGCGGCCGAGGCGGGCGAGGCCGTGCCGGAGCTGGCCGACGAGCTGGCGGCGGGCGTGCGGGTCTTCGACGACGTCTGGTACGGCGACCGGCCGGGAACCGCCGAGGGGTACGCGCGGATGAGGGATCTGGACGAGCGGCTGCGGGCGACGAAGCCGAAGCCGCTGGAGAGCGACGACCTCAGCCTGGCCGGGGCCGGCGAGGAAGGGGGCCCGCGGTGGTGACCCAGGCCCCGCCCCAGGCCGGGCCCGCGGAGCCGTCCGCGCGGCAGGTCGCGGGCCGCCGCTGGCGGTCGGCGCGCGGCGTGGTCGCCGTGCTGCTCGCGATGCTCGTGATCGCGGTGATCCTGGCGGCGCTGCGCCCCTCGACGCCGGCGGACGCGCTCGACCCCGGGTCCGCGAAGCCGGACGGCGCGCGGGCGCTCGCGGAGATCCTGGGGCAGCACGGCTCGCCCGTGACCATCACCCGGAACACGCAGGACGCCCTCGTCCTGGCCGACCCCCGCGGCGCCGTCGTGGTGACGCGCACCGAGCGGCTCACCGAGGACGACCTGCGGATGCTGGGCGGCACGCAGGTGAACCTGCTCCTCGTCCGGCCGACGGCGGCCGCGCTGGACGTGCTCGCCCCGCAGGTGCGGCGCAGCGGCCCGACCTTCGAGGAGACCGCCGCGCCCGGCTGCGCGCTGCCGGTCGCGTCCCTCGCCGGGACGGCCGCGTTCCACGAGTCGGAGACCTACGAGGTCACCGGCCAGGGCACCGCGTGCTACAAGACCGAGTACGGCGGCGCCAGGGTCGTCCAGGTGCGGAACGGTTCGAGCACGATCACCGTCCTCGGGTCGGCGGCGCCGCTGACGAACCGGCGGCTCGCCGAGGAGGGCAACGCCGCGCTCGCCATGAACCTGGCGGGGCCCGGCGCCTCGACGGTGTGGCTCGTCCCGGACCTGCCGGAGGCGGGCGAGGGCGCCGGGCAGCAGTCGCTCGGCGACCTGCTGCCGTTCGGCGTCAAGCTGTTCTTCCTCGAACTGCTCGTCGCGGTGCTGCTGGTGGCGCTGTGGCGGGCCCGCCGCCTCGGCCCGGTCGTGGCGGAGGCGCTGCCCGTCGTCGTCCGGTCCGCCGAGACGGTCGAGGGCCGCGCCCGCCTCTACCGGGCCGGGCACGCCCGCGACCGCGCCTCGGACGCGCTGCGCTCGGGCGCCCGCGAACGGCTCGTCCCCCTCCTCGGGCTGCCCCGCAGCAGCGCGCAGGACTTCTCCGCCGCGCAGGAGATCGTCACGGCGGTCGCCCGTCGCACCCCGTACGACGAGGCGTACGTCGGGGCGGCCCTGTACGGTCCTGAACCCTTGGACGACGCCGGGCTCATCGCCCTCACGGACGTCCTCGACGACCTGGAAAGGCAGGTACGGCAGTCTTGAACACCCCTGTAGAGCTCGGGAAGGACGACGTGCCCGGCGGCGGCGCTGGGCCCGGGGCGCTGTCCGAAGAGGCCCGGCGGCAGGCCGAGACGGCCCGCGCGGCGCTGACGGCGCTGCGCGGCGAGGTCGCCAAGACGGTCGTCGGTCAGGACTCCGTGGTGACCGGTCTCGTCATCGCGTTGCTGTGCCGCGGCCATGTGCTGCTGGAAGGCGTCCCCGGCACGGCCAAGACGCTGCTCATCAAGACGCTGTCGCGGGCACTCGACCTCGATTTCAAGCGCGTCCAGTTCACCCCCGACCTGATGCCCGGTGACGTGACCGGCTCGCTCGTGTACGACAACCGGACGTCGGAGTTCGAGTTCCGCCAGGGTCCGGTCTTCACCAACCTCCTCCTGGCGGACGAGATCAACCGGACGCCGCCGAAGACGCAGGCGTCCCTCCTGGAGGCCATGGAGGAGCGCCAGGTCTCGGTGGAGGGCTCCGCGCGCCCCCTGCCCGACCCGTTCGTGGTGTGCGCCACGCAGAACCCGATCGAGTACGAGGGCACCTACCCCCTGCCCGAGGCCCAGCTCGACCGGTTCCTCGTCAAGCTGACCGTGCCCGTCCCCACGCGGGACGAGGAGATCTCCATGCTCCAGCGGCACGCGGCCGGGTTCGACCCGCGCGACCTGTCGGACGTGAAGCCGGTCGCGGGCGCGGGCGAACTGGCCGCGGGCCAGGCCGCCGTCAGGGGCGTCCACCTCGACCCCAAGGTCGCCGCCTACGTCGTGGACCTGTGCCGGGCGACCCGCCAGTCCCCGTCCCTCCAGCTCGGCGTGTCGCCGCGCGGCGCGACGGCGTTGCTGGCGACGTCCCGCGCGTGGGCGTGGCTGTCGGGCCGCGACTACGTGACGCCGGACGACGTGAAGGCGCTGGCCAGGCCGACGCTGCGGCACCGCGTCCAGCTGCGTCCCGAGGCGGAGCTGGAGGGCGCGACCGCCGACGGCGTGCTGGAGGGCATCCTCGCCCACGTCCCCGCACCGCGCTGATGGCGCTGACCGGGCGCCTGGGGCTGCTGGCCCTGCTCGGCGCGCTCGTCCCGCTGTTCGCGCCGAGCTGGTGGGCGATGCTCGCGGTCTGGGGCGTCCTGCTGCTCGGCGTCGTGGCCGACCTCGTCCTCGCCGGGAACGTGCGCGCGCTGCGGTTCCACCGCGCGGGCGACACCACCGTGCGCCTCGGCGAGACGGCCCGGGTGTCGCTGATCGTGGAGAACCAGGGCCGGCGGCGCCTCAAGGCCCGCCTGCGGGACGTGTGGCCGCCCAGCGCGGGCGCCGCCCCCCGCACGGTCGAGGTGGACGTGCCCGCCGGTGAGCGCCGCCGCGTCGAGATGACGCTGACGCCGACGCGGCGCGGCGACCGGAAGGCCGTCACGGTCGTCGTCCGGTCGGTGGGGCCGCTGGGGCTGGCGGCGCGGCAGCTGTCCCGGGCCGCGCCCTGGACGGTGCGGGCGCTGCCCGCCTTCCCGTCCCGCCGCCACCTGCCGGCGAAGCTGGCGCGGCTGCGGGAGCTGACCGGCGCGCACGTCGCGCTGATCCGCGGGCAGGGCACCGAGTTCGACTCGCTGCGCGAGTACGTGGACGGCGACGACGTCCGGTCCATCGACTGGCGGGCCACCGCGCGGCGCGGCGACGTCGTCGTCCGCACGTGGCGGCCCGAGCGCGACCGGCGCATCTACCTGGTGCTCGACACCGGCCGCACGTCCGCCGGCCGCGTCGGCGACATCCCCCGGCTGGACTGCTCGATGGACGCGGCGCTGCTGCTCGGCGCGCTCGCGTCCCGCGCCGGCGACCGGGTCGACCTGCTCGCCTACGACCGGCGCGTCCGCGCCCGCGTGGAGGGCGCGTCCCGGACGGACCTGCTGCCCGCGATGGTGCACGCCATGGCGCCGCTGGAGCCGGAGCTCCTCGAATGCGACGCCGCCGGGATGGTGTCGACGCTGATGGCGCGCGTCCGCCAGCGGTGCCTGGTGGTGCTGCTGACCGAGCTGAACACGGCCGCGATCGAGGAGGGGCTGCTGCCGCTGCTGCCGCAGCTCACCGCCCGGCACCTGGTGATGATCGCCGCCGTGTCGGACCCGCGGGTCGGCGAGATGGCGGCCGCGCGCGGCGACCTCGCGGCCGTGTACGACGCGGCCGCCGCCGAACGGGCCCGCGCCGAGCGCCGCCGCCTCACCGCCGAGTTGCGCGGCCACGGCGTCGAGGTCGTGGACGCCCCGCCGGACGAGATCGCCCCCGCCCTCGCCGACGCCTACCTCGCGCTCAAGGCGGCGGGCCGGCTCTGAGCGGGTCAGCCGGCGACGGGGGCCAGGTCGGGGCGCAGTTCGGCGTCGCCGGTCTCGCCCTGGCGGGTCGCGCGGCGGCCGAGGACGATCACGTAGCTGAGGAACGCGACCTCCGCGACGACGCCGATCGCGATGCGCAGCCACGTGACGTGCACCCAGCCGGTCACGAAGCCCTCGATCAGACCGGACACGAGCAGCACCGCGATCAGCCCGATGGCGATGCTGACGGCGGCGCGCCCCTCTTCGGCGAGGGCCTGGCCGCGGCGGCGCGGGCCGGGGTCGATGATCGTCCAGCCGAGCTTCAGGCCGCCCGCGACGGCCAGGTACACGGCGGTGAGCTCCAGCAGGCCGTGCGGCAGGATCAGCCCGAAGAACACGTCGCCCTTGCCGTTGGCGAACATCAGCCCGGCCGTCAGGCCGAGGTTGACCTGGTTCATCAGCAGGACGTACACGGTCGGGATGCCGAGCAGGATTCCGAACATCAGCGCGATCGCCGACACCCACGCGTTGTTCACCCAGACCTGGAACGCGAACGACGCCGCCGAATGCTCGGTGTAGTAGTTCGCGAAGTCGTGGTCGACCAGCTCGCGGATCTCGTCCGGCGTCGCGATGCTCGCCTGCACCTCCGGGCTGTGGACGACCCAGATCGCCAGGGCGAGGGCGAGCAGGTTGCCGAGGACGGCGTTGCCCAGCCACCACCACTTCATCCGGTACGCGGCCGCCGGGAACGACACCGTCGCGAAGCGGGTGACGTCCCGCCAGAGCGGCGCCTGGGCCCCGGCCACCGTGGCCCTGCCGCGCGCCACGAGCGACGACAGCCGGCCCACCAGCTGGGGGTCGGGCGAACTGGAGCGGACGACGGACAGGTGCGTGGTGGTCCGCTGGTACAGCTCGACCAGTTCGTCCGCTTCGGCGCCGCTCAGCCTGCGCCTGCGGTTGATGAGCTGCTCCAGGCGCCGCCACTCGGCGTTGTGCGCGGCCACATAGGCGTCGACGTCCACCCGGCGAGACTAACGTGTCGGCTTACCGGACCGGCAAAATGGACTTACCCCCGGCACAGGAGGAGCAGGACATGGCCGAACTCGTCACCGGCGAGGCCGTCGCGCTCGACATCCGCGTCGCGCGGCTGGCCAGCCGTGGCTGCGCCTTCCTGCTCGACCTGATCTTCCAGGGCGTGGCGCTCTACATCGTCCTCTACCTCACCGCGATGACCTCGCTCGTCGCGGACGAGGCGTGGACGGTCGGGCTGTCGCTGCTCGCCATGGTCGCCGTCCTCGTCGGCTACCCGTGCCTGTTCGAGACGCTGCTGCGCGGCCGGACGCTCGGCAAGATGGCCGTCGGGCTGCGCGTCGTCGGCGACGACGGCGGGCCGGTCCGGTTCCGGCAGGCCCTCGTGCGGGCGCTGGCCGGGTTCATCGAGTTCTGGACGTTCTACGGCTCCCCCGCGCTGATCACCTCGTTCTGCAACCGGCGCGGCAAGCGGCTCGGCGACCTGTTCGCCGGGACGATCGTCATCCAGGAGCGCGCCCCGGCGTCGGCGCTGTTCGGCCCGGTCGCGGTGATGCCGCCGCAGCTCGCCTGGTGGGCCCGGACGCTGGAGATCTCGATGCTGTCGGACGAGCTGGCGATGACGGCCCGGCAGTACCTGTCGCGGTTCTGGGAGCTGCTGCCCGAGGTGCGCGACTCGCTGGGCGTGCGGATCGCCGCGCAGGTCGTCGAGGTGATCAGCCCGCCCCCGCCGCCGGGGGTGCGGCCGGAGATCCTGCTGTCGGCGGTGCTCGCCGAGCGCCGGCACCGCGAGGAGGTGCGGCTCGCGGAGCGCTGGGCGCGGCGGATGCGGCGACTGGGCCTGCCCGCGTGGGGCCCGCCCGGCTCGGCACCGGCGCCGGTTCCGGCGATGGCGATGGCCGGGCCGCCCGCGGCCGCCGGCCCCGTCCGGCCGGGCCCGCCGCCTCCGCCGCGGTTCAGCGCCCCCGCGCCGGGCCAGCCGCAGTTCCTCCCGCCTCCCAACTACGGCGCGGGGCCGTACCAGAACGTCCTGAACACACCCCCTCCCCCACCCCCGCAACAGCCCCCGTACCCGCCTGGCCGCTGACGCGGACCGTTGGCAATCACGGACGTGGTCCGGCGCGTTCGTTGTGAACTTCTGTGGCTTCCCGGGGCTTCACGCTGCTTCTAATGTCCGAAGAAGTTTCGGGTTTTGGAGGCGGGATGCGCGTCCGTACTGCCCTCGGCCGGGTCGCTCTGGCGGCGCTCACCGTGGCCCCCGCGTTGGTCGTGGTGTCCCCGGCGCACGCCGATCCCGCGCCGCTCCCCGCCATCACCGACGACCAGGGCCGGACGCTCGTCTTGCACGGGCTCAACACGGCCGGCAGCGCCAAGGGGCCGGACGGGCTTCCCTGGGTCAGCCGGGACGACATCGTCCGCGAGGCCCGCGACCTTGGCACGAACTCCGTGCGATACCTGATCCAGTGGAAGAACGTCGAACCTGCGGCCGGTCAGTACGACGACGCATATCTGGACGACGTCGCCGAACGCGTGGCCTGGTACCGCGAACAGGGGATGCACGTCATCCTCGACATGCATCAGGACATCTACGGCCCGGCCGCCTGTGAGGGCTCGGGCAACGGCGCCCCGGCGTGGGCGACCTTCACCGACGGGCTGCCCTGCACCCCGCAGGACCCCTGGGTGCTCACCTATCTGCAACCGGCCGTCCTGCGCGCCTACGACAACTTCTGGAACAACACCGGCAAGCATCCGGAACTGATGCAGCACTACACCGCGATGTGGAAGCACGTCGCGAAGCGCTTCGCGGACGACCCCGCCGTCCTGGGCTACGACCTCATGAACGAGCCGTTCGGCGGGACGAGGCAGTTCGGCTTCTTCGAAGGGCCCATCCTGACGCCGTTCTACCAGGGGATCGTCAACGCGATCCGCGAGGTGGACGGCGACAACTGGGTGTTCGTCGAGCCGCAGGCCCTCGGACCCAACGAAGGGGCGGAGACGTCGCTCGGAACGGTTCGCGACCCACGTCCGGGTACGCCGCGCATCGTTCTGGCGCCGCACTTCTATCCCGGTGGGGTCGACCTGGGCGGCTCCTACGACGGAGTGGCGAAGCTGCTCGTCCAGGCGCAGTTCGCGCTCTGGAAGCGGAACATGCCCGCCGCCGCGCGCCGCCTCAACACCCCGATGTGGCTCGGCGAGGTCGGCGGCATGGGGCAGGGCGCCCCGGGCGCGGCCGACTTCACCGGCGACTGGCTCTCCATGGCGGACGAGCTGGGCATCGGCTGGGCGTACTGGTCGAACGACCGGGGCTCGGGCGGCGTCGTCGACGGGGACGGCAGGCCGACCCTCTTCACCGAACTGCTGGCCCGCCCCTATCCGCGCGCCGTCGCGGGCACCCTCGCCAAGGTCGCCTACGCCTCGGACACCCTCACCGTCACCTGGCGCAACAAGGCCGGCGTGACCGGACCCACGGAGATATGGTTCCCGGCCACCCCCAAGGTCACGTCCACCGACCCCGACGGAACGTGGCGGACGCACTGGGACGCCTCCCGCCACGTCCTCTCGGTGTGGGCCGACCCCGGCACGGCGTCCCACACCGTCACAGTCGGGCCTTAGCCGGGCAGGGAGCGGAGCTTCTCGCCCGCGCCAGGGTGCGGGCCCTTGAGGTTGCGGACGCACGCCTCGTTCACGCCGCGGACGTCGGTGACGGCCCGTGTCAGGCGCGGAGGTTGGGCGGGGACTCCAGCTCGGTCAGCTCGACCCCCGGGGCGGCCAGGAGGACGTCGCCGGACACGTGGAGCGTCTCGATCTCGCCCGTGGCCAGGTCGGTGACCGCGTACTCCGAGACGGGCAGCGGCTCGGTCTCCGTCTCGTAGGCGGACGTCCCGGTATGGCGCCAGCGCCACATGGTCGTCAACGCCGAAAGGGACGTCCCGCTCACCTGGACGAGGCGGACGTCGGTCTGCGCTCCCCGGTCCAGCTTCAGCGAATGCGCGATCGCCACCAGAAACCCCGGCGAATCGGTCACGAATCCGGCTGCGCGCTCGCCGTGCTCGGTGCCGGTCTCCCCGGCCCCGCGCACCCACGCCAGTTCGGGTCCGGTCAGGCCGCCGCGCAGCCACCAGCCGGGCGTGACGAGTTCGACGCGGATCTGCCGCCACCGCGCGTCCACGACGAGGTCGACGCGGACGCCGTCGTCCCGCCGGGACGTGTAGCGCCAGCCGCCGGGGCCGGGCGCGCACTGGAAGCGCTCCGCGAACCCCTCCGCAAGGTGCAGGTACGTCCCGGCGGGCATCAGGAGCCGATGCGCCAGGAGTGGAGGTAGTCCTCCTGGTCCGGGGTCAGCAGATCGATGGAGATGGACATCGACGCCAGCTTGAGGCGCGCCACCTCCGTGTCGATGTCCTTCGGCACCTCGTGGACGGCCGGGGACAGCGTCGCGTGCGACTTCGCGAGCCACGCGCACGTCAGGGCCTGGTCGGCGAAGGACATGTCCATCACGGCGGCAGGATGGCCCTCAGCGGCGGCCAGGTTCACCAAGCGGCCCTCGGCGAGCAGGACGAGACGTCGTCCGTCGGACAGCACGTACTCATCCGTCTGGGGCCGGACCCCCCGATGGACCTCGACCGCCATGTCGCTGAGCGCCCGCACGTCGATCTCGACGTCGAAGTGGCCCGAGTTCGCGAGGATGGCGCCGTCCTTCATCACGGCGAGGTGGGCGCCGTTCACGACGTCGCGGTTACCGGTGACGGTGATGAACACGTCGCCGTCCACGGCGGCCTCGGCCATGGGCAGGACGGAGAAACCCTGCAACGCCGCGTCCAGCGCCTTCACGGGGTCGATCTCAGTGACGACCACACGGGCGCCCAGCCCCCGTGCCCGCTCGGCCAGGCCGCGCCCGCAGTATCCGAAGCCCGCGATGACGATGGTCTTGCCCGCCAGCAGCGTGTTCGTCGCGCGCACGATTCCGTCCAGCGTCGACTGGCCGGTCCCATAGCGGTTGTCGAACATGTGCTTCGTGTCGGTGTCGTTGACCGCGACCATGGGGAACCTCAGCGCGCCCTCCAGCGCCATCTGGTGCAGCCGGATGACACCGGTCGTCGTCTGCTCGCACCCCGCCTTGACGGTGCCGAGCAGGTCCGTGCGCTCGACGTGGAGCGTGTTGACCAGATCGCAGCCGTCGTCCAGCACGAGGTCGGGCCCGGTCTCCAGAACCTTGTCGATGTGGACGTAGTACCCCTCGCGGTCGATGCCCGCGCGCGCGAAGACCTCGGCCCCGTACTCGTGGACGAGCGCCGCGGCGGTGTCGTCCTGCGTGGAGAGCGGATTGGACGCCGCCAGCGCGACACTGGCGCCGCCCGCCTGGAGCGTGCGGATGAGCCCGGCGGTCTCGGTCGTGACGTGCATGCACGCCGCGATCTTGAGCCCCTCCAGCGGCCGCTCCTCGGCGAACCGCTCCCGGATCTGCCGCAGCACGGGCATGCTCCGGTCGGCCCACCCGATCCGCTTCACGCCCTCGTAGGCCAGCGAACCGTCCGCGATATCGCTCATCTGCTCCCTCATGCGCAACTACACCAGCCACCGCCGACCCCGAGCGCCGCGATCGCGTCCGAAGGCGGGATCGAGCCCGCGAGATCCTGATCGCGCAGCGAGCCGCTAGGCGAGACGGAGCGATGCGGCAATCGCACGTTCTGTCTGGGCGGCCGGGGGCCGCGGCGCCCCGCCCGCCCAGCAGAACAAATGAACTCAGTACCGGTAGTGGTCGGGCTTGTAGGGGCCCTCCACGTGGACGCCGATGTAGTCGGCCTGCTCCTTGGTGAGCTCGGTGAGCTTGACGCCGAGGGCGTCAAGGTGGAGGCGGGCGACCTTCTCGTCCAGGTGCTTCGGCAGGACGTAGACGCCGACCGGGTACTCGTCGGTCTTGGTGAACAGCTCGATCTGCGCGATGACCTGGTTCGTGAACGAGTTGGACATCACGAACGACGGGTGGCCGGTGGCGCAGCCGAGGTTCATCAGGCGGCCCTCGGCGAGGACGATGATCGAGTGGCCGTCGGCGAAGCGCCACTCGTGCACCTGCGGCTTGATCTCGATCTTCTCGATGCCGTCGGTCTTGGCGAGGCCGGCCATGTCGATCTCGTTGTCGAAGTGGCCGATGTTGGAGACGATCGCCTGGTGCTTCATCCGCGCCATGTGGGCGGCCGTGATGATGTTGAAGTTGCCGGTGGTCGACACGAAGATGTCGGCGATCTCGACAGCGTCGTCCAGGGTGGTGACCTGGAAGCCGTCCATCGCGGCCTGGAGCGCGCAGATGGGGTCGATCTCGGTGACGATGACGCGGGCGCCCTGGCCGCGCAGCGCGTCCGCGCAGCCCTTGCCGACGTCGCCGTAGCCGCACACGACGGCGACCTTGCCGCCGATCAGCACGTCCGTCGCGCGGTTCAGGCCGTCGATGACGGAGTGCCGGCAGCCGTACTTGTTGTCGAACTTCGACTTGGTGACCGAGTCGTTGACGTTGATCGCCGGGAACGCGAGCGTGCCGGCCTTCGCCATCTCGTAGAGGCGGTGGACGCCGGTGGTGGTCTCCTCGGTGACGCCCTTGATCGCGGCGGCGGTCTCGGTCCAGCGGCCGGGCTTCTCGGCGATCGTGCGGCGCAGGGTGTCGAGGACGATGCCCAGCTCCTCGGGGTCGTCCTCGGTGGCGGTCGGCACGGCGCCCGCCTTCTCGTACTCGACGCCCTTGAGGACGAGCATGGTGGCGTCGCCGCCGTCGTCGAGGATCATGTTCGGGCCGGTGCCGTCCGGCCACTGCAGGGCCTGGTCGGTGCACCACCAGTACTCTTCGAGCGTCTCGCCCTTCCACGCGAACACCGGGACGCCCTTCGGGGCGTCGGCGGTGCCGTCCTTGCCGACGACGATCGCGGCGGCGGCGTGGTCCTGCGTGGAGAAGATGTTGCAGGACACCCAGCGGACGTCGGCGCCGAGGTCGACCAGCGTCTCGATCAGCACGGCCGTCTGGATCGTCATGTGCAGCGAGCCCATGATCTTGGCGCCGCGCAGCGGCTGGGCGGCGGCGTACTCCGCGCGCACCGCCATCAGGCCCGGCATCTCGTGCTCGGCGAGCCGGATCTCCCGCCGCCCGAAATCGGCCAGCGACAGGTCGGCGACCTTGTAGTCCATGCGTTCGTGCTCCCTTGGGTCGATGGCGCGCGGTCGGCGTGTGCGGGCCGGTACGCGAGTCCTTGACGGGCGCCTGCGGGCCGCGTCAACGCCGCGAGTCTACGGGCGGCCGAGGCGCCAAGGCACGCCCGAGGGCGACTTCCTAACACGAATTTGTCAGAATTGCTCCATGCGCATCACGGAGGCCGCCCGGCGGCTCGGCACCTCGCCCCGCATGCTCCGCTACCGCGAGGCCCTCGGGCTGCTGCCCGTCACCCGCGACGCGGCCCTGACCAGGCGCGGGAACGGCCACCGGCGGTTCGGCGAGGCCGAGCTGCGGGCCGTCGCGCTCGCCCTCGCCCTGGAGAAGCGCTACGACATCGGCCCGGCCGAGCTCGCGTTCGGAGTGCGCGTCCTGGCCGAGCCGCAGGTGCAGGCGCACGTGCGCGAACTCGGCGAGCGCATCGGACGGCTGTCCGCGCCGCCGGCCCGCGCGCTCGACTTCGAGAAGGAGAAGGCGATGCGCCTGCTGCGCCGGCGCTGACCACCGCGATCCGCCCCAGTCTGCGGCTAGTTCGCGGCGTTCTCGCCCGGGACCACCACGCCCGACTCGTAGGCGAGCATCACGGCCTGCGCGCGGTCGCGCAGGCCCAGCTTGGTGAAGACGCGCGCCACATGCGTCTTCACGGTGTGCTCGCTGACCACGAGGCGCCGGGCGATCTCCCCGTTGGACAGGCCGCCCGCGATCAGCACGAGGACCTCGGTCTCCCGGGCGGTCAGCGTCGCCAGCTCCGCCGGGGCCTGCGGCCGGTTCCGGCGCTGCTTGGTGAACTCGCGGATGAGCCGCCCGGTCACCTGCGGGGCCAGCAGCGAGTCGCCCCGCGCCACCACCCGGACGGCGGAGACGAGCTCGTCGGCCGTCGCGTCCTTCAGCAGGAAGCCGCTGGCGCCGACGGCGAGCGCCTCGTAGACGTACTCGTCCACGTCGAACGTCGTCAGCACCAGCACGCGGACGCTCTCGGCACCGGGGAGGGCGAGGATCCGGCGGGTGGCCTCGATGCCGTCCATGCCGGGCATCCGGATGTCCATGACGACGACGTCGGGACGGGTCCGCGAGGCGAGCACGACCGCCTCGCGGCCGTCGCCGGCCTCGCCGACGACGGTGATGTCGTCCTGCGCGGCGAGCAGGGCGGCGAACCCGGCCCGCACGATCGTCTGGTCGTCCACGACCAGCACGTTGATCACCGGAGCCGTCCCGGAACTGCGGCGCGGCGGTCAGGGGCGATGCCCGGGGGGCGCCTGCGAACCGTGTCCACGGTGGGAATTCCCCTCCCTCGTCAGCGGAAGCTCGGCCTCCACCAGGAACCCGCCCTCGGCGGCCGGCCCGGCGGAGAACCGCCCGCCCAGCATGGTCGCACGTTCCCGCATCCCGACGAGCCCGTGTCCGCCACCGGACTCCGGCGACTCCAGCCGGGTGCGCCCGTCCGCGCCTCCATCGTCGAGGGTCGGGCCCGCGGGGTCCAGTATCGCGGTACGGGGACGGGGGCCGTCCCGGTTCAGCACCTGCGTCCGCGCGGACGCGCCGTCGTCGCGGACGCGGACCTCCAGCCGGTCCGCCATGAACATCAGGTCGACGTGGACGCCCGCGCCGGGCGCGTGCCGCCGCGCGTTCGTCAGCGCCTCCTGGACGATCCGGTACGCCGACAGCTCGACCGTCGTGGACAGCCCGCGCGGGTCGCCGTGGACGGCGAGGTCGACGTGCCCGCCCGCGCCGCGGTGCTGCTCGATCAGGTCGGGCAGCCGGTCGAGCCGCGGCTGCGGGGAGTTCGCCGCGTCCGGCTCGGGCTTGGCGTCGGCGCGCAGCACGCTGAGCAGCCGCCGCATCTCCACCAGCGCCTCCCGCGCCGTCTTGGCGATCTCGGTGTAGCCGGCGCGGGCCTCGGCCGACAGGTCCTCCATCGTGTACGGGGCGGTCTCCGCCTGCACCGCGATCATGGAGACGGAGTGCGCGACGACGTCGTGCAGCTCGCGGGCGATGCGGGCCCGCTCCCGCATGACGGCCTGCTCCCGCTGGACGGCGGTGAGCCGGGTGAGGGTCTCGTTGGTGCGCTCGGCGGCCGCGGCCTCCGTCCGCCCGGCGGACTCGACGACGCGCCGCGCGTCGCCGAGCCCGATGGCGGCGAGGACGGCGACGATCGGCGCGGGCCACGGGATCTCGTCGAGCGTCCCGGCGGCGAGGTAGACGACGGCGATCGTGGCGACGCTGCCGATCGCGAGGACGCCGGTGGACTGGCGCGGCAGCCGCCGTCCCAGCGCGTACAGCGTGTAGAGCGCCGCGAAGCTCGTGGTGACGAGCAGGATCTGCCCGGTGAGCAGGCTCGCCGCGACCGCGCTGAGCACGACGGCGGCGACCGGGCGCAGGTTCTCCCGGCGCCAGACGAGCGGGAGCGTCGCCGCGACCGCGAACCCGCCGGCGAGGCTGAGCGGGGAGTCGACGCGGGGCGCCAGCTCGGCCAGCGCGGCGATGGTCAGCGCGAAGCCGGTCAGCGGGGCGAAGTACCAGGAGCCGACGACCTCCCGCCAGGTGTTGATCCACCGGGGCAGCGGCGCCGTCGGGCCCGCCGCCCCCGGCATGCCGGGCGTGCCGGGCGCCGGGCGCCGTCCCGCGCCGCCGGTCAGCCGAGCGCCGAGCCGCACCGCCAGGGGACGCAGCAACGTCCCGATACCGGTGAGGATCCACAGCAGCAGCTGGCCGACGCCCGCCACGATCCGGCCGGACAGCCGCCACGCGTGGTGCGCGACGGCTGGGCCGAACCCCGCGGGGCCGGGTCCGGTCCGGGCCTTGTCATCGGGAATCACCCCTCAATACTGACCGCTGCGGAGCGAAGTCACCTCACCGCGCGGATGTATAGGGAGGAGGCGGGTCCACCTGGAGTACGACGCGGGTTCCCTCCTTGAGGGGGACGTACAGGTGAGGACCGCGAACGTAATGTCTTAATCGTGACCGCGACGGTGGCCGTCGCCGGCGTAGGGGGTTCGGCGGCGCCACCGCGGTCACACCAGAACCGTCCGGTTTCAGGGGTCCGGGCGGGGAGGCATGGGAAGCACCTCGCCGGACGGCCGCGATCCGCCTCCGCGGAGGCATCGCCGGTCTCGCCTGGGCTGGGGAACGGCCGGCAGTGCGGCGGCCGTCCGGCGAGGGGTTCCCATGTTCCTGAGGTGGGCCAGAGGCGGGCCGTGGACGGTCAGGACGACGCCGGCGCCTCCGGGGCGCTCTCCGCGTCCGTGACACCCTTGCGGGACGCCTCGTCCAGCGCCGGCTCCAGGTAGATCAGCTTCGCCTCGGGGAACTGCGCCCGGATCTTCGCCTCGGCCGCGTCGATGCCCCGCGCCACCTCGGCGGCCGTGTCGTCGTGGTAGACGGCGATCTTCGCGGCGATCAGCAGCGCCTCCGGGCCGAGGTACTCGGTCCTGATGTGGATCAGGCGGGCGACCTCCTCCACCGACTCCAGCGCCTCGACGATCTGCTGCTCGGTCGCGGGGTCGACGCCCTCGCCGATCAGCAGGCTCTTGGTCTCGATCGCCAGGATCGTCGCGACCACGCCGAGCAGCACGCCGATCGCGACCGTGCCGACGCCGTCCCAGACGCCGTCGCCGGTGGCCACGGCCATCGAGACGCCGAACAGCGCGAGGAACAGGCCGACCAGGGCCGCGAGGTCCTCCAGCAGGACGACCGGCAGCTCGGGCGCCTTGGCGCGGCGGATGAACGCCCACCAGGACTGGCCGCCCCGGACCTGGTTCGACTCCTTGATCGCGGTGCGGAAGGAGAACGTCTCCAGCACGATCGCGACGATCAGCACGGCGAACGCCCAGATCGGGGACTTGACCTCCTCCGGGTGGGAGATCTTGTGGTAGCCCTCGTACAGCGAGAACGCCGAACCGACGGTGAACAGGACGACCGCGACGACGAACGCGTAGAAGTAGCGCTCGCGGCCGTAGCCGAACGGGTGCTCCGGCGTCCGGTCGCGCTCGGACCGCTTGCGGCCGATCAGCAGCAGGCCCTGGTTCCCGGAGTCGGCCACCGAGTGGATCGACTCCGCCAGCATCGACGACGAACCGGTGAACGCGAACGCGACGGCCTTGGACACCGCGATCCCGAGGTTGGCGGCCAGCGCGGCGACGATGGCCTTTGTTCCACCCTCAGCACTCATCTACGTAATCCTCGCTTTGAGCTCGTCAACGGCAGGCACGGGCGTCGGATCCACGCCCAGTGCGATAGCCAAGTAAACCGTGACATAGTCCGCCAGGGCGATCAGTGTCGCGATTCTCTCCAGGGGATGCTCGCCCTCGGCGCGGACCTCGGTGACCGCGACGCCCCGGTCGCGCGCCATCGCGACGGACGCCTCGCAGCGCCTGCGCACCCGGTCATGCTCCTCCACGTCCCGCAGGACGACGAGGTGCAGACCGTGCTCGGGGTCGTCCGTTCGGTCGCGGAAGAAATAGTCGTCGCCTGAGGATGTGGGGGCGGGGGTGCTGCCGTGCGCGAAGTAGCCGTCGAACACCGCGATCTGCCCGTGGCCGGTCTCCGGCACCTCGCCGAAGACCGCCGGGTACTTGGCGTTCTTGGCGAGCTGGCCGCACAGCCGGTACGCCGCCGCCACCGCCACGTCGGACGAGCCCCACACGAGCGGCACGTCCCCGGCCAGGTCTAGCGCGATCCGCTTCGCCGGGTTGACGAACGGCTCGCTGGACGGACGGCAGCGGTGCGCGACGTCCTCCAGCCGCGCGGCCGTGGACTCCAGCACCGCACCGGGGACGTCCGCCAGGCGCAGCGCGTGCGCGGCGAGGACCAGCGGGACCGCCAGCCCCCACAGCGCCGAGCGCGGCTGCCCCGCCGACCGCACGGGGACGAACAGCCCGCGGGTCCGCGCCGCCAGGTCGGCGAGCGGCGACTCCGCCGCGCCGACGAACATCAGCCTGCATCCGCGCCGGGCCGCCTCGACGGCGACCTCCAGGGTCTCCTCGGTGCTCCCCGAGGAGGACACCGCGATCACCAGGTCGGCCGCGCCCACCCAGCCGGGCAGCCGGTGGCCGCGCACCGTGAGCACCGGGACCGCGCAGCCCACGCCGCACACGGCCGCGAGCACGTCGCCCGCGATGCCGGAGCCGCCCATGCCGGCGACCACGACCGCGCGCGGGCGGCCGTCCTCGGCCAGCCCGCCGACGCCCGCCTCGGCCGCCGCCCGCTGCGCCTCGCGCACCTGCGCCGCCGACGAGGCGACCTGCCGCAGCATCCCGCCGGGATCGGCCGCCTCGATCGCCTCGGCGGCCTCCAGCCTGGAGGGGTCCAGCCCTCCTGTCACGGGGCGGGGGTCCTCGCCTCGTCGACGAGCAGGACGGGGATGTCGTCGCGGACGGGGTAGGCGTAGCCGCAGGAACCGGTGCACACCAGCTCGTCGGCGCCCTCGTCGGCGCGCAGGTCGCCACCGCAGTTCGGGCAGGCGAGGATCTCCAGCAGCCAGGAGTCCAGCTTCATCGTCATGGCAGCGTCACTTCTCCCTACGGTCGGTCTTGCCCGACCCTGTCGTCACTTGTCCCTGACCAGGGCCAGGACTTCGTCGCGGATGGCCGCCATGGTCCGCTCGTCGCCGGCCTCGGCGTTGAGGCGCAGCAGCGGCTCGGTGTTGGACGGGCGCAGGTTGAACCACCATCCGGCGGACTCGTCGCCCACGGTCAGCCCGTCCAGCTCGTCGATCTGGACGCCGGGCCGCCCGGCGAAGGCGTCCTCGACCTTCGCGGCGGCGGCGTCCTGGTCGGCGACCTCGCTGTTGATCTCGCCGGACGCGACGTAGCGGGTGTACTCGCCGAGCAGCTCCGACAGCGGCCCGTCCTGCTCGCCGAGCGCGGCGAGGACGTGCAGGGCCGCGAGCATGCCGGAGTCGGCGAACCAGAAGTCGCGGAAGTAGAAGTGCGCCGAGTGCTCGCCGCCGAACACCGCGCTCGTCTCCGCCATCGTCTGCTTGATGAACGAGTGGCCGACGCGGGTGCGGACCGGCGTCCCGCCGTGCTCGGACACGATCTCCGGGACGGCCTTGGACGTGATCAGGTTGTGCACGATCGAGGAGCCGGGGTGCTTGGCCAGCTCCCGCGTCGCGACCAGCGCGGTGATCGCGGACGGGGCGACGATCTCGCCGCGCTCGTCCACCACGAAGCAGCGGTCGGCGTCGCCGTCGAACGCGAGCCCGATGTCGGCGCCCGTCTCGCGGACCTTGGCCTGGAGGTCGCGCAGGTTCTCGGGCTCGATCGGGTTGGCCTCGTGGTTGGGGAAGGTGCCGTCCAGCTCGAAGTACATCGGCACGAGGTCGATCGGCAGGCCCTCGAACACCGACGGGACGGTGTGCCCGCCCATGCCGTTGCCCGCGTCCACGACGACCTTCAGCGGGCGGATCCCGGTGAGGTCGACCAGCGTCTTCAGGTGCTCGGCGTAGCCCTTGAGGACGTCCCGCCGCGACACGGTGCCCGGTTCGCCGTCGTACGCGGGGACGCCGCTCTCGATCATCTCGCGGATCTCGCCGAGGCCGGTGTCGCGGCCGACCGGGCGCGCGCCGGAACGGCACAGTTTCAGCCCGTTGTACCTGGCGGGGTTGTGGCTCGCGGTGAACATCGCGCCGGGCAGGTCGAGGCTGCCGCTGGCGTAGTAGAGCAGGTCGGTGGAGCCGAGCCCGGCCTCGATCACGTCCGCGCCCTGGGACGTGGCGCCCCGCGCGAACGCCTCGGACAGCGGGACGGACGACTCGCGCATGTCGTGCGCGGTGACGATCGCGCTCGCCCCGGTCACCCGCACGAACGCCGCCCCGGCCGCCTCGGCGATCTCGGGGTCGAGCTCGTCCGGGACGACGCCGCGGATGTCGTACGCCTTGAAGATCTTGCCGAGGTCGCCCACTCCTGCTCCCTGTCCGAAAACCGTGCCCGGAAGATTGTGTGCCCAGGAGATCCTGTGCCCCGTGAAACCGGGTTCACGAGCCTACCGGGAAGGGCGGACGCGACCGGCCGCGACATCACCCGGGCGGCGGCGGTGAATCCGCCGCGGAGCGGGTTGGGGCTAGTCCTGGCCGGGCTGGGTGGCGGCGGGCTCGGAGCGCAGTACGCGCAGGTGGCCGCGGCGGCCGATCTCCGTCCCCTGGCCCACGGGTTCGTGGCCCGATCCGGGGGCGGGCTTGGCGGCCTCCCGGACGGCGTCGGCGAGGGCCTCCAGGTCGTCCGCGCTGGGCTCGGTCTCCTCCTCGACGGGGAGCCGCACCAGTTCCCACCCCATCGGGGCGGTGAGCCGCTCGGAGTGCTCCGCGCACAGGTCGTAGCAGTGCGGCTCTGCGTACGTGGCGAGCGGCCCCAAGACCGCAGTGGAGTCGCGGTAGACGTACGTGAGCGTGAACACTGCGGGCGCCTTGCAGGCGGTGCGGGAGCAGGTGCGGACGGGGCTCACGATGGCTGACCGTACCTCCCTCCCAGCGGCTCCGCCACCACCCCGGCGCCCGTGTCGCCGTTACCGGGTGATTTCCGGGGTAAGAACTACATTCCGTACGACCCCGAATTCTCACCGTGCGGGATCTGGCGATACGTGTCCTCGGGCCTCTGCGCGGGGCGGCGGCGTCCACGGAGGTAGGCTGGACGCGTGCGATCCCGTGTGGCAGGCGGACGGCGCCGCGACCGGCACGGTCGTGGCCTCCGTGGCCCTCTGACGCCCCCGCAGGCGCCGGTCTCGCGGACCCGCGCGGAGCGGTTCGACGACCTCGTCGACGACGAGGTGCGCCGGCTGGTCCAGCGCTGGGGCCGGGAGCTGGCCCGCGTGGAGTTCGCCGTCGACGACGTCCCGGACGTCGGGCCGGGGTTCGACGGCCCCGTCCCGCTCGGGGCGACGCTTCTGCACGCCCCGCCCGGTGCCGAGCGTCCGGCGGGCTCCGACCCGGGTGAGGACGACCCGGGTGAGGACGGCCCGGCGGTGCGCATCGTGGTCTACCGCCGCCCCGTCGAGGCGCGCGCGTCCGGCGACGCCGAACTCGCCCGCCTGGTCCGCGACCTGCTGGTCGAGGAGGTCGCCGAGCTTCTCGGCCTCTCCCCCGAGTCCGTCGACCCGAGCTACGACTTCCCCGACGACTGAACGCCGCGGAGCCGGGCCCCGGGCCCACGCCCGCGCACGCTCAGCCGGGCGTCAGGGCGGTCTGGGAGTCGGCGGTGTCCGGAAGGTGGACGGTCGTCGCGGCGGGCATGATCGGCAGGATGGTGAACAGGTAGCCGTCGCCCTTGCCCTTGGCGAGGGTGCGGGACGCGTAGACGGGCGCCGAGCCGGGCTTCACGGTGATGACGGCGCCGAAGGCCGTCCCGTCCTTCGGGTCCGTGCCGGGCGGGGTCAGCTCGGTCTCGACGGTGCGCCCGGCCGGGACCCTGACCTCCTGCGGGCCGCTCCGGCCCGCCGCGTTGACGGTCGTGACCTGGACGGCCGCCGCGCCGTACGGCGCGGTGAGGACCAGCGACGAGTCGAACCGGTTGTCGGCGACGACGCCCGAGCCGGCCGCGGCGAGCGGCGCCGTGGCCGTGCCGTAGGCGATGTCGGCGCCGCGGGTGGCGGCGAAGCCCGCGAGGACGGGCCGGTCCGCGACCAGCCGGACGGCGGCGGCCTTCCCGGAGAGCGCGCCGGTGAGGGGCACGGACGTCACGGTCTTGGCGGGGGCGTCCAGGACGTCCTGCCCCTGCGGGGCGAACGCGCCGCCCGACGTGATGACCTGGACCTTGATGCGGGCGTCGGCGTCGCCGGGGACGGAGACCAGCAGCCGGCGCTGCCCGTCGCCGCCCGGCACGCCCGGGACGAGGACGGACGTCGCGGGCCCGCCCGACTGCGGCAGCCACTCGATGCCCTTCTTCTCGCCGATCCGGGCGCGCAGCGACGCGGCGACGCGGCCGCTCGTGGTCCGCACCCGCAGCGTGAGGTCGGCGGCGGACTTCACGATGTCGCCGAGGCCCTCCGCTGAGTCGCCGAGCTTCACGACCCTGGTCGTGTAGGGCGCGACGGGCGTGGCGAGCCCCTCGGCCGTGTCGAGGGGCCCCTCGCCGGACAGGGCGCTGAGGTCCACCGACGCAGGCTGCGCGTCCACGTTGGTGAGGTAGAGGTCGAGTTCGTCGGCGGAGACGGGGCCGGGGCTCATGAACCAGAGGTCGGTGCCAGGGACGGCGCAGCGGGCGCCGGCGAGGCCGCGGTCGGGGCCGGCGCCCCAGTGGGTGGTCTGCTCGGCCTCCAGTCCGGCGGCGAGGGCGCCGGTGGCGCGGAGGGTGTAGGAGTCCTCGCCGGACTTGGTGTCCTCGCCCCAGGCTTGCCCGGACGCGGTCATGGACGCGAACGGGGGGCCGCCCTTCGTCGGCGTCATGTCCACGCGCCCGGTCCCCTTCCGGGGCAGGGACTGGACGGCCAGCCGCCCGCCCTCGTGCCCCGGGCAGACCACCACGGCGTGGGTGACGGGCGCCGCACGGCCCTGCCCGGACGCCTCGCCCGGACGGGAGAACGTCGCGGCCCCGTACAGGGCGGCGACGGCGACGAGCATGAGGGCGGCGGTGGCGTAGCGCATGCCGAGAAGGCGCAGGACCTTGTCCACGGGTCAGGTCACCTCCTCGCGGCTCGGTTCGTTCAGCGGCTCTGGGGGCGGCTCGGGCTGGACGCGGGCATGGCTCGCGCGGCGGTGTCCGCGCCGTGCGCCGCGTGCGCCCCGTGCGCCGCGTGCACCCCGCCCGCCGAGTGCGCCGAGTGCGCCGCGCCGTCCGCGATGGCCTCGTTCCCGGTCGCCGGTGAACCCGAAGGTGTCGGCCTGGGCTCCCGGCAAGGCCAGGACGACGACGAGCAGGACGGCGACGCCCTGGACGACGATCCACGTGTGCCGCAGCCTGTCCGACCGTGTCAGCTTGAACTCGCCTCCGGTCGCGGGGATGTCGTATCCCTGCGCCCACCCGTCGACCGTGTGCTCACGGATCTCTTCGCCGTTCAGGGTTGCCCGCCAGCCTCCGTCGCCGGTTTCGGCCAGGAGCAGGGTGCGCTTGCCCGTACCCGGCGGGATCTGCACGCGGGCGTTGACGCGACCCGCCGGCAGCGGCGTGACCGTGGAGCCTTGCAGCAGCATCATCCGGGCGGACGTCGCCTGGAGCCGCCACACGGCGAACGTCCCGGTGCGGCTGAGGCGGGTCAGCTCAGGGGACGCGTCCAGAACCTTGGTGACGGGGTCCTCCCGGGGGTGCGGCACAAGGAGGTACTGGACGCCCATCCGGGTCAGTGCGGGCCCGTCGTCGCCTTCACGTCCTGCGGCGAGGCCGGAGACGAGGTCGTCCAGGCGTTCGTGGGCCTCGCCGCCCACGGTGACCTCTGATTCGCCCAGCCTCGGACGCTCGTCCCTGAGGACGGTGTAGGAGATCCGCCCGGTGGGCTCCCTGTGCAGGACGAGGGTTCTCGGCCCGCCCGGCGCGCGCAGGAACAGGGGGACGGTGTCGGGGTCGACCTTGCCGAGCGGCCCGCCGGCCCCGCCCGCCACCCAGAAACCGGCGGACAGCAGGGGCGCGGACAGCGCGGCGAGCACCACGACCGCCCCGCCCGCCCGGTAGACCAGGTGCTTGCCCGCGAGGGCCTCGGTGGCGCGCTGCACGGCGGCGGTCGCGGCGAGCAGCACCCCCGCCCCCGCGAAGATCAGCGCCACGCCGGGCCAGACCGGCGCCGCGTCCGCGCCCTTGGTGACGGTCGCGGCGCTGGTCAGCACGGCGACGAGCAGCCCGAACACGGCGAGCAGCCAGCCCGCCAGCACGCTGCCCCGGCGGCTGCGCAGCGGCAGCGCCAGCACGGCCACCGCGAGCAGGCCCGCGAGCGCCCACCGCGCGGGCGTGCCGGGCCCGCCCGGGTCGAGCGCCAGCAGCCCGGCGGCCGTCGCGGGCTCGAACTCCCGGTGCAGGCCCGCCTCGGTGAGGAGGCGGGACGGGTGCAGCAGGAGGCCCGCGGCCCACGGGAGCATCAGCAGCGGCGGCACGCCGAGCGCGATGCCGAGGTCGCGGCGGCCCTGCCGGTGCGCGGGACGGTCGAGCAGCGCCCACACCATCCCGGCCGTCAGCGCGGCGATGAGCCAGACGAGCGGGACGAACGCCGTCGCGGCGGCGAGCAGCAGCGCGACCGTCCAGGCGGCCCGTCCCGAGCGCTTGCGCCGCGTCGCGGCGTCGAACCGGGCGGCCTCCGAGCGCGGCAGCCCGTAGACGCGCGCCGCGTACAGGCCGATGAGCGGGAGCAGGACGAGGACGACCGCGGTGCCGAGCCGTCCGCCCGCGACGGCGCCGGTCGCGGCGGGCAGCAGCGCGTACACGGCGGCGAACCACGCGCGGACGGCGGACACGGGGACGCGGCGGCCCGCGGTGCGGGCGCGGCGTCCCGCCGGCTCGGCGACCAGCAGCCGGGACGCGCGGTAGGCGGTGAGCCCGGCGAGCGGCACGCTGCCCAGCAGCAGGACCGACACGGCCAGCCACGGCTTCCCGAACAGCACCGTCGACAACGCGGCGAGGACGCCGACATAGGGCGGGCTCCCCGCGCCGGTGCCGAGCCCGACCGGATGCCAGCCGGACAGGTACTGCTCCCACAGGTCGCTCGCGCCGCCCCACGCCGGGACGAGCGCGCCGCCGCCGAGCCGCCCGGCGGCGGTCAGCAGGGACCGCTCGGCGGCGACCGCGACGGCGGTCAGCGCGAGGACGAGCAGGACGCCGGGGCGGGCGAGGAACCGGCGGATCGGGCCGGGCTCGTCCACGACGATGTCGTCCTCGTGCTCCTCCCGCTCGCGCTCGTGGGCGGCGAGCCGCTCCGCGGCCGCCTCGACGGCCCGACGCAGCACGAGCCCGCGCGGCTGGAAGCGGCGGACGGTGCGGTGCACGCGGGCCCGGCCGTCCGCGCGGGCGGCCCGCGCGCGCCGCAGCCGGCCGGGGTCGCGCAGGACGTCGGCGAGCGCGCGCAGCTCCTCGCGGGCCGCGCCCGGCCGCTTGGTGGCCAGCAGGAACAGGGCGTGCACCAGCGACGCCCACACGTTGCGGACGGCGGCGCGCAGCATCGCGGGGAACGGCTGCCCGGCGAGCAGCGTGAACAGGGCGTTGCGCCGGTCGCGGCGGGCCGGATGGTCGGCCGTCATGCCGATCTCGCGGAGCCCGCGCCGGGACGCCTCCGCGTGGTACACGACCGCGTCGGTCGCCGTGACGACCCGCTGGCCGGCCGCGTGCACCCGCCAGCAGAAGTCCAGGTCGTCGCGGAAGATGCCGTACTCGACGTCGAAGCCGCCGAGTCGCTCCCACACGTCGCGGCGCACCAGCATCCCGGCGCTGCCGACGGCGAGGACGTCCCGGACGCCGTCGTGCTGGCCCTGGTCGAACTCGTCCCGGTCGAGGCCGCGCTCGCGGCGTCCGACGGCGTCGACGGTGACGCCCACCTCGCGGAGGACGCGCCGGTCGTCCCAGTCGCGGACCTTGGGGCCGAGCACCGCCACGTTCGGGTCGGCGCCGGCCGTGCGCAGCAGCTGGGCGAGCGCGTCGTGGGCGGGCGCGGAGTCGTCGTGCAGCAGCCAGATCCACTCGGTGCGCGGGTTCCCGGGGTCGTCGTCGGGGACGGGGGCGGACGCCGCGTCCTGCCGGAGCGCCTCCGCGATCGCCTCCCCGTAGCCGGTCGTGCGCGGCAGCGTGAGGACCTTGCCCGCGCCGACGACCTCGGCGAGCACGGCGGGCCCGCGGTCGCGGCTCCCGGTGTCCACGATCACGACGCGCTGCGCGGGGCGCGCCTGCGTCAGCAGCGCCTTCAGGGTCTCCGGAAGCCAGCGCGCGCCGTCGTGCGCGACGAGGACCGCCGTGACGACGTGGCGATCGAGAGTGGGGGCCAATGATCGCTCGATCTGTGGGACGACAGGGTCGTGCCGGAAAGGTACGGCAGCCGTGGCCGCCCCGGGCCCGCCCGGCTGCCAACTGTACGCGTGGCCGCGCGGGGCACGCTCCGGATACGCGGAGATCCGGGCGCGCGGCCCGGACGTCCCGCCGGCCTTAGACGGCCTGGCGCTTCAGCTTGCGCCGCTCCCGCTCGGAGAGTCCCCCCCAGATGCCGAAACGTTCATCGTGCTGCAGCGCGTACTCCAGGCACTCCGTACGCACCTCACATGCCCGGCACACCTTCTTGGCCTCGCGAGTGGAGCCGCCCTTCTCCGGAAAGAACGCCTCCGGGTCGGTCTGCGCGCACAGGGCGCGCTCCTGCCAGCCCATCTCTTCGCCGTCGCCGTCTGTGCCGTGCGCCAGCGGGATGACCACCTCGCTCACAGCGCACCTCCCTGCCCGTGGAACCCCCTGGTCAATGCCATCCCTCCGGTTCCTTCCCCCGAGAAGGCATTGAAACTACACGGACGAAATTACACGCGTGTACCTACTGCCCCGTCAAGCCGGAGAGGTTTCTTGGGCGACAAAACGGGTTATGCCGGGACGCCCTTTAGCTGGAGATCGGTTAATCGGGCGGCCGGCGGCGGACCGGGGTCACTGCGGCGGCGGGGGACGGTCGTCCCGGTACCAGTCGCCGCCCTGCTCCCCGCCCTGCGGCGGCGCGGGCTGGGTGCCCTGCGGGTTCTGGTCCTGGCCGGAGCCGCCGTAGGCCCGCGTCCACTCGCCCATGTCCTCGTCGGCGGCCGGCTGGTGCTCCGGCTGCCGGCCGGCCGGGTAGCCGCCGCTCTGGGCGCCGTACTGCTGGTAGTCCTGCTGCCCGTACTGCTGGGGCTGCTGCGGCTGCTGGCCGTACTGCTGCTGCCCGTACTGCTGCTGGGCCTGCTGCCCCTCGGCGCCCGCCTGCTGCCCGTACTGCTGGTACTGCTGCTGGCCGTACTGCTGCTGCTCGTAGCCCGGCTGCTGGCCGTACTCCTGCTGGCCGTACTGCTGGGGCTGCTGCCCGTACTGCTGCTGGCCCGGCTGCCCCTGCTGGTACCCGAAGTCGGGGTAGCCCTGCTGCATCTGCGGCTGCGGACGCGCGGGCTGCATCCCCTGGAACACGGTGAAGACGAACCATCCGCCCACGCCGACGACGGCGAGCTTCCCGGCGCCCTCCAGGAACGCGGACAGCTTCGTCAGGGCGGAGGTGTACTCGGAGTCGGCGAGCATCCCGCTGAGCCACGAGACGACCCCGAACAGGGCGATCCCGCCGAGGACGCCGAGCGCCCCCATGGTGATCGTCCTGGCCTGCGGCGTCTGCTGGTCGCCCCACGTCACCAGGAGCACCGCGAGGACGAGCAGCCCGACGATCGCGATCTGCAGGAACGTCCCGCCCTGGGTCTCGCCCAGGGCGCGCGAAGTGAACGAGCCGCCGCCGCCCAGAAGGTAGATGAGGCCCGCGAGCAAGTGCAGTCCCGCCGCGGCGAGCAGTACCCAGGCGGCCGGTTCGCGCAGGCGCTGGACGGCTTCCTTGTTCACGGTGCATTCTCCAGACCGAGGCAACCTATTTACACGCAAAGCTTTGCACAGTCTCGCGTGGGGGGGCGACCCCTGTTGGCCCAGGGGGGCGACCCCCTGGAACCCCCGTCAACGACGCAGGCGATCCTCACGCCGCCGTTACGGCCTGTCCTGCCCGTGCTGACGTGCGCGGCGTCGCTGCGGTCGCCTGCGTCGTCGGGCATGCCCGCTGCGCTCGCTTGCGCTCGCTCCGCGTGCCTGCCCGTACTCCGGTGGCTGGGGTCCTCTCCAAGAGGGGGATTCTTACTCATTCTGGAGGGTGGGGGTGGCTCGTGCAGGTGGGGGCTTGGTGGGATCGCGGAGCGCCGTAGGGTTGGGTTATGCGGATCGTGTGTCTGGCGGGTGGGATTGGCGGAGCCCGGTTCTTGCGCGGGTTGCGGGAAGCGGCTCCGGAGGCGGAGATCACCGTCATCGGCAATACCGGGGACGACATTTCGCTGTTCGGGTTGCGGGTGTGCCCCGATCTGGACACCGTGATGTACACGCTCGGCGGCGGCATCAACGAGGAGCAGGGGTGGGGGCGGGCGGACGAGACGTTCACCCTCAAGGAGGAGCTCGCCGCGTACGGGGTCGGGCCCGCATGGTTCGGGCTCGGGGACCGCGACTTCGCGACCCATATCGTCCGGACGCAGATGCTGGCGGCGGGGTACACGCTGTCGGCGGTCACCGAGGCTCTGTGCGACCGGTGGAAGCCGGGGGTCCGGCTCATTCCGATGACCGACGACCAGGTCGAGACGCATGTGGTCGTGGAGGACGAGAAGGGGCGGCGGGCGATCCACTTCCAGGAGTGGTGGGTGCGGCTGCGGGCGTCCGTTCCGGCGCTGTCGATAGCGGCGGTCGGCGCGGAGGACGCGAAGCCGGCGCCCGGTGTGCTCGCGGCGATCGACGCCGCCGATGTCGTGCTGTTCCCGCCGTCCAATCCCGTGGTGAGCATCGGGACGATCCTGGCGGTGCCCGGTATTCGGGACGCCATTGCGGCGAAGACCGTTGTCGGCGTCTCTCCCATCATCGGCGGGGCGCCCGTGCGCGGAATGGCGGACGCCTGCCTGACCGCGATAGGCGTCGACACGTCGGCTCAGGCGGTCGCCGAGCTCTACGGGCTCGGCCTGCTGGACGGGTGGCTCGTCGACGAGGCCGACGCGGACGTGCGGGTCGAGGGCATCGAGATCCGGTCCCGGCCGCTGCTGATGAGCGACGACCGGGCCACGGCGGGCATCGCGCGGGCGGCGCTGGATCTCGCGGTGGAGCTGAAGCGGGCGGAGGACGGCGCGTGAGGTTTGAGGTGTTCGGCGTCCCGGGGCTGCCCGAGGTCGCCGAGGGCGATGACATCGCGGCGCTGGTCCCGCCCGGCGCGGTCGAGGACGGTGACGTGCTCGTCGTCACGTCCAAGATCGTCAGCAAGGCGGAGGGCCGGGTCCTGGTCGCGGACGACCGGGAGAAGGCCATCGACTCCGAGACCGTGCGGGTCGTGGCGCGGCGGGCGCACGCGCGCGGCGAGACCCGGATCGTGGAGACGCGGCAGGGGCTCGTGCTCGCGGCGGCCGGGGTGGACGCGTCCAACACCAGGCCGGGGACCGTGCTGCTGCTGCCCGAGGACCCGGACGCGTCGGCGCGGCGGATCCGGGCCGGGGTGCGGGAGCGCGCCGGCGTCGACGTGGGCGTGATCGTGTCCGACACGCTGGGGCGGCCCTGGCGGAACGGGCTGATCGACGCCGCGATCGGCGTCGCGGGGCTGGAGCCGCTCAGCGACCTGCGCGGGCGGGACGACTCCTACGGCAACCGGCTCGACGCGACCATCACGGCCGTGGCGGACGAGATCGCCGCGGCGGGCGAGCTGGTCAAGGGCAAGCTCGACGGGGTGCCGATCGCCGTCGTGCGCGGGTTGGCGGGAATCGTCACGCCGGAGGACGGGCCGGGGGCGCGGGCGCTGGTGCGTCCGCCTTCTGAGGACATGTTCCGGTTCGGTTCGGCCGATGTGCTGCGTGCGCGCCGCACGATCCGGGAGTTCACCGGCGAGCCGGTCGACCCGGCGGCGGTGCGCCGGGCCGTGGGCGCGGCGATCACCGCGCCCGCGCCGCACCACACGACGCCGTGGCGGTTCGTCCTGCTGGAGTCGGCGGAGTCCCGGACGCGGCTGCTGGACGCGATGCGCGACGCCTGGGAGGCCGACCTGCGGCGGGACGGCTTCTCGGACGAGTCGGTCGCCAAGCGGCTGCGTCGCGGCGAGGTGCTGCGGCGGGCCCCGTACCTGGTGGTGCCGTGCCTGGTCATGGACGGTTCGCACGACTACCCGGACGAGCGCAGGTCGCGCGCCGAGCGCGAGATGTTCGTCGTGGCGGCGGGCGCGGCCGTGGAGAACCTGCTGGTCGCGCTGGCGGTCGAGGGGCTCGGCTCGTGCTGGGTGTCGAGCACGATGTTCTGCCGCGACGTCGTCCGCGACGTCCTCGACCTGCCGGACGAGTGGGACCCGATGGGCGCCGTCGGGGTCGGGCACGCGGCCGCGCCCCCGCGCGACCGTCCGCCGCGCGCCGCCGACGCCTTCATCGAGGTCAGATGACCGCTTCGACACGCCGTCGGCGCGGGGAGCGCCCGGCCTCGTGCCGGGGGCCGTCCCCCAGGTGGACACTGGCCCAGGAATAGATCGCGGGCGGCCGGGGCTGGCCTCTGTGCGCGGCCTTCCCGGGACCCCGGCGCGGCGCGAATTATGACGATTGGCATAGAGTGCCGCCATGGACGCCCCGAGCTCCGCTCTTCGCCGGGCACTGGCCCGCGCGCGTGACGGCAAGACACTGGACCGATCCGAGGCCACGACACTGCTGCAGGCCCGCGGGGCGCAGCTCGACGATCTGCTCTCCTATGCGGCCCGCACCCGGGACGCCGGTCTGGACGCCGCAGGCCGTCCGGGCGTCATCACCTACAGCCGCAAGGTGTTCATCCCGCTGACGCGCCTGTGCCGGGACCGCTGCGGCTACTGCACGTTCGCGACCGTCCCGCACAAGCTGGACTCGCCGTACCTGAGTCCGGACGAGGTGCTGGAGATCGCGCGGCGGGGCGCGGAGATGGGCTGCAAGGAGGCCCTGTTCACGCTCGGGGACCGTCCCGAGGACCGGTGGAAGCCCGCCCGCGAATGGCTGGACGCGCACGGCTACGACGACACGCTCTCGTACGTGCGCGCGATGGCGATCCGTGTGCTGGAGGAGACCGGGCTCCTGCCGCACCTGAACCCGGGCGTGCTGACGTGGCGCGACTTCCAGCGGCTCAAGCCGGTCGCCCCGTCGATGGGGATGATGCTGGAGACGACGGCGACGCGGCTGTTCAGCGAGCGCGGCGGCCCGCACTTCGGTTCGCCCGACAAGGACCCGGCCGTCCGGCTGCGCGTCCTTGAGGACGCGGGACGCACGAACGTGCCGTTCACCACCGGGATCCTGATCGGCATCGGCGAGACCGCCGAGGAGCGCGCGGACGCGATCTTCGAGATCCGGCGGACGATGCGGGAGTACGGGGCGATCCAGGAGGTGATCGTCCAGAACTTCCGCGCGAAGCCCGACACGAAGATGCGCGACACCCCGGACGCCGAACTGGAGGAGCTGGCCGCGACGATCGCGGTGACCCGGCTCGTCCTCGGCCCGAAGGCGCGGGTGCAGGCGCCGCCGAACCTGGTCGCCGACCAGTACGCGCTGATGCTGCGCGCCGGCATCGACGACTGGGGCGGGGTCTCGCCGCTGACGCCCGACCATGTGAACCCGGAGCGGCCGTGGCCGCAGCTCGACGAGCTGGCCGGGCGGACCGCCGACGCGGGCTTCGAGCTGCGCGAACGGCTCACGATCTACCCCGAGTACGTGCGGCGGGGCGAGCCGTGGCTCGACCCGCGGCTGATCGGGCACGTCGCCGCGCTGGCCGACCCGGCGACCGGGCTGGCGCGCGAGGACGCCGTCCTCGAAGGACGCCCCTGGCAGGAGCCGGACGGCGGTTTCGAGGCGTCCGGGCGGACCGACCTGCACACGGAGATCGACACGACCGGGCGGACGAGCGACCGGCGCGACGACTTCGACGAGGTCTACGGGGACTGGGACGCCCTGAAGGAGAGGATGTCCGCCCCTCAGCGGTTCGACGCCGACGTCAAGGCGGCCCTCGCGCGCGCGGAGCAGGACCCCGCCGGGCTGTCCGACGACGAGGCGCTCGCCCTGCTGCACGCCGACGGGCCCGAACTCGACGTGCTCGCCTCGCTGGCCGACGACCTCCGGCGCGAGACCGTCGGGGACGACGTCACGTACGTGGTGACGCGGAACATCAACTTCACGAACGTCTGCTACACGGGCTGCCGGTTCTGCGCGTTCGCGCAGCGCCGGACCGACGCCGACGCCTACACGCTGTCGCTGAGCCAGGTCGGCGACCGGGTGGACGAGGCGTGGGCGGCCGGAGCGACCGAGATCTGCATGCAGGGCGGAATCCACCCGGATCTGCCGGGCACCGCGTACTTCGACCTCGCGCGCGAGGTGAAGCAGCGTGCCCCCGAGATTCACCTGCACTCCTACAGCCCGATGGAGGTCGTGAACGGCGCGTCCCGGACCGACCTGTCGATCCGTGAGTGGTTGCAGGCCGCGAAGGAGGCCGGGGTCGACTCGCTCCCTGGCACGGCTGCCGAGATCCTGGACGACGACGTCCGGTGGGTGCTGACCAAGGGGAAGCTCCCCACCGACCAGTGGGTCGAGGTCGTCACCACCGCGCACGAGATCGGCATACCGACGACGTCCACGATGATGTACGGGCACGTGGACACGCCGTCGCACTGGGTCGCGCACATCAAGCTGCTGAGGTCCATCCAGGAGCGGACGGGCGGATTCAGTGAGTTCGTGCTGCTTCCGTTCGTCCACCACAACTCGCCCATCTACCTCGCAGGGCTGGCGCGTCCCGGGCCCACGGTCCGGGAGAACGTGGCCGTCCACGCCTTGGCGCGGATCCTGTTGCACGGCGCGATCCCCAACATCCAGACGTCGTGGGTGAAGCTGGGGGACGAGCAGTGCACGCGCGTCCTGCAAGGTGGTGTGAACGACCTGGGCGGCACGCTGATGGAGGAGACCATCAGCCGGATGGCCGGGTCGGAGAACGGCTCGTTCAAGCCCATCAGCGACCTGGAGGCGATCGCGGAGCGCGCGGGGCGACCCGCGAAGCAGCGCACGACCCTCTACGGCGAGGTGCCGCCGGAACGCCTGGAAGCGTCCCGCCGCACGGACGGCATAGGCAACTTCGGCCGCCTCCCCCTCACCCCCATCTCCCGTTGACCTGCGGCGTGTTGTTGTTATGAGAGCGTCATAACAACAACACGCCGCAAGTGAACGCACGGTCCGGTATGACTGACGCGTGGACGACGAGACGCGGTCGCTGTGGCGGCGCCCGGCCGTGTGGGCGGCTGGGGCGCTGCTGCTGTCAGGCGCGGGCGGCGGCGCGTGGGCGTCCGGCCTGTTCTCCGCGCCGGCCTGCTCCGGCGCGCCGCTGCGGATCACCGTCGCGGCCCAGCCGGAGATCGCGCCCGCGCTGAGCGGCGTGGCGTCCCGCTTCAACGTGGAGAAGCACCGGGTGAGCGGACGCTGCGTCCACGCCCGCGTGGCCCCGGCCGCGCCCGCCGCCTACAAGGGGGGCACGGACGCGTGGGTGCCGGAGTCGTCGCTGTGGCTGAGCATCGCCAGGGAGGGCGGCTACACGTCCGTCCCCCTGGCGGCGACGTCGGTGGCCTCGACGCCGGTCGTCCTGGCCACGACCCGTCCGGTGGAGAAGGAGTTCCGGGACGCCGACGTCGACATCGGCTGGAGGCTTCTGCTCAAGGACAAGGCGGGCGGGCTGGCCCTGGAGCGGATCGCGGCCGACCCGAGCGCCGGCATGACCGGAACGATCGCCATGCTGGCCGTCGAGCAGGTCGACAAGGACGCCGACAGGGACGCCGACGTCGCTGAGGCGCTGCGCAAGAACGGCGGATCCACCTCGACCTTGGCCGACCTCATCGGCGCCGAACGGTTCGACCGTCCACTGGCGGTCACCACCGAGCAGGCGGTGGTCGCCTATAACGAGACCCACCGTCCGAACCCTGTGGTCAGCCTCATGCCGGACGAGGGCACGCTCATGCTCGACCACCCCTATGCCGTGACCACGAAGGACCAGCGGCGGCGTGACGCGGCGGAGGCGTTCCAAGCCGCCCTCGGCACGCGCTCGGCTCGCGACATCCTCCAGCGCGCGGGCTTCCGCGTCCCCGACGGCACGCTGACCGCCGCGTACGCGAGCGAGTACGACCTTCCGGAGAAGGCGCCGAAACCGCTCCGGCTGCCGACGCGCAAGGAGATCGACGAGGCGTTCTCGTCCTGGAAGGCGTGATCAGGGGGCGCCGCGGAGGCAACTGGGACGCCGCTCGACCAGCGCGTCCGCCGACCTCCGCAGTTCCTCCAGGACGGCCCGGACGGACGGGCGCACCTCGGCGCCGACCCTCGTCCACAGCACCATGCGGCGGTCCACCGGCGCGTCGGCCACGTCCCGGACGACGATGCCCTCCTCCCGCTCGGCCAGCGCCAGATCGGGGATCAGGCACACCGCCCCGCCCGAGGCGACCATCGCGAACATGATCAGCAGGTCGTTCGACCGGTACCGCACATCGGGCCGGAAACCGCCCAGCTCGACACACGTCCGCTCCAGCAGATCGGCGTGATTCGTCCCGACATGGCCCGTCACCCAGGGATGCTCCGCCAGGTCGGCGAGCCGGACGGGGGTCCCGTCCAGCGCGAGCGGATGATCCTCGGGCAGCGCGACCCGCATCATCTCGGTGACCAGCACCTCCGACGTCAGCTCGGGACGCCGGGGACGCGGCAGATGCGAGTACTCGTCCGTCAGCACGACATCGATCTCCTGCAGCACCAGCGCCTGCAGAACCCGGTGGAACTCCTCGTCCAGCACATCGACCACGAGCTCCGGATACGTCTGCGCCAAACGAGGGAGGGCGGGCGCGAGCACATGCAGCAGCGCCGTCTGGAACCCGACGACCCGCACCACCCCGGCGACCCGCCCGCTGGCCGCGACCGCCGCCTCCTCCGCCCGTTTGGCCTGCGCGAGCAGCGTCTCGGCGTGCTCGGCGAGCACCTCCCCCGCCGTGGTCAGCCGCAGCCGCCGCCCGGCCCGCTCGACCACCGCAACGCCGACGTCCTTCTGCAGCTGGGCGAGCTGCTGCGACACCGCGGACGGCGTGTACCCGAGCGCGTCGGCCACGGCGCCGAGCGTCCCGCGCAGCTTGAGCTCACGCAGCACCCGCAACCGTCCGAGATCCAGCATAGTGAAGCGATTCTTACACAATCCCTCCAGGAAAGGTCGCTGGACCTGAACGTTGGACCGGGTCACACTGGAGATGCGACGGAGAGGGACGGACACCCCGGCTCGACCGATCGCCCCGCGCGGGAACGCCCCTCAGCGATCCCACTGGAAGAAGAAGACCATGCTGTACGTGCTCGGCATCATCATCGCCCTCGCCGTCCTCGGCCCCCTGTTCGGCGCCGACAGCCGCGACGGCCTCGACTGGACCCCGAACAACTTCTGGCTGCGCCGCCGCGCCGCGGCGGACCCGGTCAGAAAGACCGGTAGTCCCGAACGGCCAAGCGGGGGCCGCGCCTCGGCGGGCGCCTCCCGGACGATTCCAGCAGCCGGGTGACCCGGTACCGATGACCGGCGTAGGGCTCCAGCAGTTCGAGCATCCCGGCGTCGTCCACCTTGCGGCCCGCCAGCGCCCAGCCGACCAGGCCGGGCAGGTTGTAGTCGCCCACGGAGACGGCGTCGGGATCACCGGCCGCCCGCTGCCGGATCTCGGCCGCCGTCCAGACCCCGATACCGGGCAGCGACCTGAGCCGCGCCTCCGCCGGATCCTCCTCCAGCCGCTTCGCGACCCGCGCGGCCCCGATGATCGTCCGGGCCCGGACGGCCTCCAGCCCGGACCGGTGCCACTCCCACGAGGGAATCCGGACCCACACCTGCGGCGGCGGCGGAACCCGCATGTGCGGCGCCCCCGGCGCGGGCTCCCCGAACCGCCGCAGCAGGTACCCCCACCCGCGCCACGCCTCCTGCGAGAGCACCTTCTGCTCCATGACGGCCGGCACGAGCGCCTCGAACACCCGCCGCGACCTCCCGATCCGCAGCCCCGCCCGCTTCGCGGCCTGCTCCCGGACGACGTCGTGCCGCGCCACCAGCTCCTCCGGCGCGTCATCGACCCCGAGTAGCTCGGGCACCCCGTCCAGCAGCCACTCCGCACCCGCTCCCCACGCGGTGGCCTCGACGACGTCCCCGCTCAACCGAAGCCGCAACGTCCCCGGCCCGTCCGGCGTGTAGGACGCGCGCCACACGGAACCGTCCCGCTCCACCCGGCACGCCGGATCATGAAGCCCCCGCTGATGCGGCGAGACCGTGCCGAGCAGATCGAGCGGCCAAGGCGGCCGCCACTCCCGAACCCGGCCGGGGAGACGCCCAGCGGTCTTCTCCCCGGCCGCACGGCCGGACGGCACCAGAGCCACCGACCACCCACCGTCCACTCGACGTCCGCACTTCGCGCTGCCCGCGCCCAGTGTGCCACCGCCAGGCAAATCCGAGTTCACCGGCGAGATCCACGGCGAAGCAGGCCACCGTCCACCCCACGACACCACAGCCCGAAGTGCGCGCCCCCTACCGCCGCGCTGCCCAAGCCCCACGCCGCACCTCAGCGTGAGGTACGGCATGCGATGAGGAGAGATCAGAGGTCGTACGCGCCCCGCTTGATCTGCGACACCATCGCCGCCCACACGTCCCGCTCCAGGGACAGGACGTCGCCCTCGGGGTCCTTGGAGTCCCGCATGGCGTTCACACCATCGAGGAGCGCAACCTCCACGCACTCGCCACCCGAACTGCCGCTGTGGGAACTCTTGCGCCACACCACGCCACTCAAGGCAGGTTTCTCCATTACGGGACCTCGTCTCTGCGTCATACCAGCTCCGCGGCTGCCTTCTGGATCAGAGCGACCGACTGCTCCGGGCCGAGCGCATCAGCGCGGAGAGCGTCGAACGTCAACTTATGTATCTCGATCTCCGCCGCCTTGTCCATCATCACCGATCCTGCACGGTTTTCGACGTACACGTACTCGGCGACCGCGGCCTCCCCCAGGTCCAGAGTCACCAGAGTGAACGCTCCGCTGACTGCCGGGTGCGCACCACAACTGAAGGGCAGGATCTGGAGCTTGACGTTGCGCTGGCGTACTTTCGCCACCAGAGCGTGGAGTTGCTCCGCCATGAGCTCAGAACTGCCCACGATCCGATGGAGCACTGCCTCACTGAGCACGGCCCAGTACTGGACGGGCTCGTCGCCTCCCAAGATCGCCTGGCGAGCAAGCCGGGTTCCGGCTTCAAGCGGCCAGCGTTCGCGGGCGTCCACATCGGGCAGCAAGTGGCCGGTGAAGGTGTCAAAGGACGAGGTCGTCAACGACGCCGATCCGCTCGTGCGGAGTGTCCGGATCGAGGAAGTGTTCGCTCGCCTTGTTCAGCAGTGGGTGAGCTTTCTCGTCCAGCGGAGCAGAAGCCGGCGGGACGGGCAGGCGCAGATCCTCGCGCAGGCAGCGGAGGGTAGGGCGGACCGGCACTACTCCACTCGTCCCAGTCGCCGACACCGCCGAGTTGCTCGATCCGCTCGGGCGACAGGCCGGTCAGCGCGGCAACACTGGAGGTGAGCGAGCCGTCCAGCACCTTCATGGATTCGATGAGGAGGTCCGCGGCCTGCGTGATCAGCTCATCCGTTACACGCACAACACGCCGCTCCTCGACACGAAGCACACGGTACGACGTTTGATCAGGTTGGCTCAGAGGTCATACGTGCCCTGCTTGATCTGCGACACCATTGCCGCCCACACTTCCCTCCGCATGGCCAGGACTCCACCTTCGGGGTCCTTCGAGTCCCGAACCAGGTGGCGCGTATCGCGGACGCAGGTCTCGACGCAACCGTTCGCGCCCTCGCTGTGGCTGCTCTTACGAAAGACAGTCCGGTGAAGACAGAGACTGGACACTTTGTCCCTCCATGTGCTCATTGTCGCGCTAGCCGTTCGAGCATAGCCACCGACTCCTCGGGGCTCAGCGCCATGGCTGCCATCTGCTCGAACGCCAGCGAGTACGCGTGCACTTCCTTCTCGTCCTCGATGTAGAGAGCGCTCGTCATGTTCTCGACATACACCACGTTCGGGGTGAACCGTTGGGGAAACCCCAGCACGGCGAAGCTGCCTACGACTCCCGGGTGTCCACCGGCGGCTACAGGCATGATCTGAAACATCACGTGCGGCTGCTCGGCCAACTCGATGATGCGTCTGTACTGGGCACGCATCACCTCCTGACCGCCGATGACCCGTCTGAGCGCGGTCTCGTCCAAGATTGACCAGAGTCGCGTGGGATCTTCCCGCTCCACCCACGCTTGCTGTCGCGCCATGCGGGCCGCGACGCGACGCTCGACTTCTGAGGCCGGCGAGAAGCGCATCAAGATCGACTTAGCTACGTGGTGGGTGTAGTCCTCGGTCTGCATCAGGCCATGCACGAGCCCCATCGTGTAGGAGTTGAGCCACTCGGCTTCAGCCTCCAGCCCCATGTAGGTGGCATAGTCCGCGGGCAGGCTGTTCTCATAGACGTCCCACCACCCACGCTGCCTGGCCGTACGAGCGAAGCGGGCGAGCCCGTCCAAGCGGGGTCCGCTCACGCCGTAAAGGGTCAGCATCTGCTGGACCTCGCTCACGGTGACCCTGCGGATCGCGTTCTCGATCCTGGACAGCTTGGTCTTGCTCCAACCAAGCCGTTCAGCGGCCTCTTCCAAGTTCAGCGTCGTCGTAGATTCCCTGAGCCTTCGCAACTCACTGGCGAGGCGGCGCTCACGAACGCTGGGTGGCCTGCTTGTCATGTGATCGAGCATGCCCGCTGAGTAGTCACGCCTCAAGCCGTTTGAAAGAAGCTTCCCGAAATGATCTTTAATTTCCTCCTTGAAACAGTTGCGACCATCGCCTCGAGGCTCGCATTATGTGTTCCGAGACACGCAACAGAGGGTGATCTAAATGTCGCTTTCTGTATCAATTGCGGCGATAGTCGCGCGGAGGAGGTAGGTCTCGATGGAGGTCAAGGGGGCGTGGGGGCTGGTGACCGGGGGGTTGTGCGCATGGCGGCTGCCCGGGGACGAGAGCGGGCCCGCGATGGCGCGGCGGCTCGTCCGGCAGACGATGTCCGAACTGGCGCTCGACCGGGACGTCATCGAGGACGGCAGGCTCGCCGTGTCCGAGACCGCGACGAACGCGCTGCGGCACGCCAAAGTCGGGCGGGGTGACCGGCCGCCCACCCCGCCGGAGCTGTGGATCTGGGCGCGGACCGTCCCGTCCCCGCAACTCATCGTCTCCGTCTTCGACGGCGCGCGAACGACCACACCGCACAACTCCGGAGCCGGGCTGCTGGACGAGCACGGCAAGGGGCTCGAACTCGTCCGCCAAGTCACCGCCGCCTGGGGCAGCACCCCGACCCGCTCCCGGGTCGACACCACGTCCGTCCCCGGCAAGACCGTCTGGTTCGCCCTACCGCTCCCCCGCGACTGGCCCGGCCTGCACTACCGCGTCCACCCGGGAACCGCCGCACACCACCTGCTTCTCAACCTCACCCGACGCGGCTTCGAGGGAAAGCGCAGCACCACCGACGACGGACTCTCCGTCCTCGTCCTCTCCAACCTCAACGTGTGGGTCCACCGCCGCACCTTCTGCTGGTGGTCCACCCCCCACCGCTACCTCCGCCGCCCCCTCATCGACCTCCAGGAAACAACCGAGCTCCTCGTCCACCACCTCGAAACGACCCTCACCCCCGCTTACTCCCCCGCCTCGCATTGAGCCGGGCGATCGCCCGGCCGGGGCACCGCATCAGAGTGAACTGCCCTTGGCCTTCATGGGTCCCGACAAGTCGAGGAGCAAGACACAGACGTTGGGATTCTCCGTCCTGGCCGAAGACCGGCCCGTCCCCGATGAGCTCGTCGATTACTTCGGCGACGGAAACCGGTCCGCCTACCTCCGCGCGACCTACCGCGTCATGAAGACGATCATGCTTGCCGAGCAGCTTCGCGATCTGCAGGCATACGGGCAGCGGCGCACCGCCGAACTCGGGATCGAACCCGCCGACGTGCCCGACCGCGTCCGGGAGTTCCTCAAGGGCAAGGACGGCGCCTGACCATGCCGGCCTCCGTGGTCTACGACTTCAGCGTGCTGGTGACGGCGGCGGCCACCGGCGACAGCCCCTTCCCCGGGTAGCCGTCCGCCTCCGCCGACCGTTTAGGCGTCACACCCGGCGCCGCCGCTGACCGGCCTGCCGGGCCGTGTTCACGACGGGGCGGGTACCTGTCAGGGGCCGGTGCTCCAGTGGTAGAGCGCGTCGCGGTCGTGGGTCAGCCAGGTTCCGTCTCCGAGGGGCACGGCCGGGCCCGGGTCGGCGGCGTGGGCCCGATCGGCATAGGCGATCATGTCGTGCGAGCGTCCGAAGGCCGCCAGCCAGTGGCTCGACGGCCGCCAGCGCTCCGCTCCGAAGATCTCGACGTCGCTCTCGTCGTAGTCGTCCTCCACCGCGAGCAGTAGGACGCCCTCGCGCAGGAGGCCGCCGGTGGAGCCGGACAGGTACGGACGGATGTGCATATCGGAAGTCAGCAGATCAGTGCAGGCGACCACAGTGACCGGGGCCGCCCCGTCAGGGCCGTGCCACCGCACGTCGGTGGTCTCGCCAGCGTCGCTCCGCCCGACGGTGACGAAGCCCGAGCCGGCCGGGTCGGCATCCAGCAGTTCACGTTCCACAGCGGGCGAGAGCACGCCATCGCGGCCGACCCCGAACGTCACCGCGGCCGCGCCCGAACGGACGCCCACGGCAACCGGCCGTCCACCTGCGTCCAGGGCGAGCCCCACGGAGAGGTGACGGCCGCCGATCGGCACCGCCAGCCGGTCGACGACCTCACCCGCGACGCTCAGCGACTGCAGGCGGAGTCCCGCCTCGGCGGGGACGGCCAGCCACAGTCGCGGTTCAGCGCCAGGCGGCTGCACCCAACGCGCATAGCGCACCGGGACGCCCTCCGAGCTCCCCGCGGATCGCTCCCACAGCAGCGTCCCGTCCGGCTTGACGATCCGGTAGGAATGCTCGTCCACCAGGGCCGCGTGTGACAGGTCCGGTGCCACCGGGCCGGTTCCGACGGTCGGCCGCCCGCGTACTTCTCCGGGAAACACTGCGGCGGGCTCCGCGAGGCGACCGCCGCCGGCCCTCAGCTCATGCACCACGAGCCCGTCACCGGTCCGGACGATCAGACGCGGCACGCGGCCCGCCCGGTCGATCACCGCCGATCCGGTTTCGAGCTGCCCGGCGTGACCCGTCCGGTACACCCCGATCAGGCGCGGTCGAATCACCACACCGGCATCACTCCCGAGCAGGTCTCGGCCATGGCGCGCGAGGGCCTCGTCCTCGCTCACCTTGGCCCCTATTTCACCAGTTGATTCCGGCTACGACCGGCAGGTGATCGCTGCCGGTGGACGGCAGCACCCGCGAGTTCACCGGTTCGACGCCTCTGACCAGGATCTGGTCGATGCGCGCCACCGGGAACGCCGCCGGCCAGGTGAAGCCGAAGCCGTTTCCGGCCGTTTCCTGGGTCGAGCGCATCCGCGAGGTGAGGGCGGCGAACGCGCGGTCGTCCATGGTGCCGTTCAGGTCGCCGAGCAGCACCACCCGCTTGTTCCGCTCGGCGGCGATCGCGTTGCCGAGCGCCTGCGCGTTCCTGTCGCGGTGGACCGTCCAAAAACCATGCTCGGCATTCACGCGTGCGGAACCCAGGTGGGCCACGTACACCGCCAGCGGCCCGTGGTCGGTGGCCACCGTGGTGCGCAGCGCACGGGCGTCGCCCCTCTTGACCTCCTCGGGCTTGGTGGCCGCCAGCGGCCCGTAGTCCGTCTGGATGTCGACCGGCCGGGTGTCCGACAGCGGCAGCCTGCTCCACAGCCCGACCGTGCCCAGTACCGCGTGGTACGGGTACGTCCTCGCCAGTTCCTTCTCGTACGCGCCCCGTGCCTGCTCGGTCAGTTCCTCCAACGCCAGCACGTCCGCGCCGGACGCGGCCAGGTCGCGGGCGGTGCCGGCCGGGTCGGGGTTGTCGGCGCCGACGTTGTGGCTCGCCACGGTCAGATCGCCGCCCGGCTGGGACTTGCCGCCGAGCAGGCCGCCGAACAGGTTCAGCCACACCACGACCGGCAGCAGCAGCGCGGCCACCGCTGAAGCGGACCGGCGCCACAGCGCCGCCACCAGCAGCACCGGGACGAACAGGCCGAACCACGGCAGGAACGTCTCCACCAGGCTGCCGAGGTTCCCGATCCGGTTCGGGATCCACGCGTGCAGCAGCATGAACAGGCCGAGCAGCGCCGCCAGCGCGGCGAGGACCGGGCCGCGCTTCCAGGGCCCCGGCCGGAAGCAGGAGCGGATCGCCCGGCGGACGCCCGCGCGCCGATCACCGGAGGCGGTATCACGGCCGCCGACACCGGTCTCCGCCGTGTCCGCCTGTGTCATCGTCTGGCCTCGCTCGCTGCCGGTCACTGCTTCATCCTCGGGTCCTGGGTGGGGTCGGCATACATGCGCGGGCACCCGCGATCCATCGCGGTGGCGCGCAGTTCGTAATGCCAGGGTTCGTTCCTGTAGATCTGGCACAGCCCGTATCCGGCACCGTGCTCGGACAGCCACGCCGCCGCGTCGGAGTGCCCGATGTCGACCGCGTCTCCCGACACGTGCGAAGACGTCGTCGGCGTGGCCACCCATCGGGCGGCCTCGTCCTCGGACCCGTACTTGGAGATCGCGTCGCGAAGAAGCCGCTTCTGGTACTCCGGGGAACGCCAGCCGCTGTTGACGTAGAACGTGACGCCGTCGTCGGCGGCGTCCGTCGCGGCCCGGCGGAGGGTCTTGAGCAGGTCTGGGTCGAGGTCGGCCACAGCCGGGTATCCGTCATCGAACACCGTCACGCCGTCGGGGACGACGCCGTCGGCCTTGCCGGGCACGCCACGGCGCTCACTGCGAGGAGCCTTCGAGGGCGGTGCCGCCAGGAAGGACGACGGCGGTGCGGGCGAGGAGGTCTCCACGGGCGGTGAGGGCGAGGACGAGTTCTGCGGCTGGTAGCCGAGGGCTGCGGCCGCCGCCGCCATGACGACTATCAGACCTGCGACGAGGAGCCGGCGGACCCGGCGGGTCCGGCGGGTCGATGGCAGAGTTCGCGCTGGTGGTGGGGTTCGGCTCATGCCGCCAGTCAAGGCGGCGGGGTGTTGCCGGGACGTATGCGGTTTTCGATACGCCGACGATATGCGCCGGCTCGTAGCCTAAAGAGCATGCGAGTGCTGATCGGGGGGCGAGCCCTACAAGGCGGAGACCGTCCGCAACGGTAACGGTGCTGCGCGGACATGATCTTGGCATGCCTGTCCTACCAGGGGCATCACACCTGCCCGCACCGGGACCCCGCCGCAGATCATTTCGCTGAGAGACCACAGTTTCCGAGAGGCAGGAATGACGGAACCGACACCGTACGAGCGCCGCTGGCTGGACGTATTCGACGAGCTGCGGCACTGCTCCGATCCCGACTTTCATATGACCTGGGATCATCAGGGCCCGCTGGCCGCGGAGCCTGCAGATGCGCCCAGCGCCTTCGGTGCGCTCGCGCAACAGGACGGAGTACTCCTCGCCCCGGTCCTTCAGGAGTGTTTCCTGCGCTTCGACGGCCTGGGCGCCTGCTGGGGGTACGGCGACGAAGAAACGGACCCGCTGTTCGCGGGGGAATTCAGTCTCTCGCCCCTGGCACAGGCGATCCGTAAGCAGCCGCCCGTCGAGCGCTATCCCGACCCGTCACCGGAGCGGCTGGAACTACTGGCCGAACTCCGCGACTTCGACGGAACGCCCATGGGCGGAGTGGGATCCGTCTCCTCCCTCAGAATCAAGCAGGGGGGCATGCACAACCCGGAGCTCTGGTTCAGCGACGGTGAGCTCGGCGTTCAACGTATGGACGTCGACCTCTGCGGCTACCTTGACGCGCTGCGCGTCACCAAGGGCACATACGGCTGGCAGTACCTGTTCACCGACGTCTCCTTGGCGGAAGAGGACCACGAAGTGACCGTCGATTTCCTTACCGAAATGCTTGCCGTCTTCCCCAATCTGTTCCCCACCCACGACTACGAGCCGCTCAGAGCGCGACTCGCCGAGCGTCTCCGCTGAGCCACACGGACAGGAACCCGTGACCCGTTACGCCGACATCACCCGAGCCGCACTGCTCATCCTGCCAGCCAAGGCTGGCGGGGTGTTGCCGGGACGTAGGCGGTTTTCGATACGCCGACGATATGCGGCGGCTCGTAGCCTCGAAGGCATGCGAGTGCTGATCGTTGAGGACGAGCCCTATATGGCGGAGGCGATCCGCGACGGCCTGCGCCTGGAGGCGATCGCGGCCGACATCGCGGGCGACGGCGACACCGCCCTGGAAATGCTGAACGTCAACGCCTACGACATCGCGGTCCTCGACCGCGACGTCCCAGGACCGTCCGGCGACGAGATCGCCGCACACATCGTCGCGTCCGGCAGCGGCATGCCGATCATCATGCTCACCGCGGCCGACCGGCTCGACGACAAGGCCACCGGGTTCGAGCTCGGCGCCGACGACTACCTCACGAAGCCCTTCGAACTGCAGGAGCTCGCGCTCAGGCTCAGGGCGCTCGACCGCAGACGGGCCCACAGCAGGCCCCCCGTGCGGGAGATCGCGGGCCTGCGGCTGGACCCGTTCCGCAGAGAGGTCTACCGAGACGGCCGCTACGTCGCGCTGACCAGGAAGCAGTTCGCCGTGCTCGACGTCCTCGTCGCCGCCGAAGGCGGCGTCGTCAGCGCGGAGGAACTCCTGGAACGGGCGTGGGACGAGAACGCCGACCCGTTCACCAACGCCGTGCGCATCACCGTCTCGGCACTGCGCAAGCGTCTCGGCGAACCCTGGATCGTCGCCACCGTGCCGGGCGTCGGCTACCGCATCGACACACCGCCCGAGACCGGACGTGAAGGAGCGGAGCGTGGATAGGGCGCCCGGTATGAGTGTGCGCCTCAAACTCACCCTCAGCTACGCCGGGTTCCTCATGCTCGCGGGGGCCTTGATACTCACCGCCGTGGGGGTCTTCTTCCTGTGGGGCCTGCCCAATGGCGCGGTCTACTCCGACGGTGCGCTCTACATCAACCGACGCCTCATCCTGCGTTCGTTCGTGCCGGTCGCGGTCGTCGTGCTGGCGTTCCTGCTGATGTTCGGCCTGCTGGGCGGATGGATCCTCGCCGACCGCATGCTCGCCCCCCTGTCCCGGATCACGGACGCCACACGCATGGCGTCGGCCGGATCGCTCTCCCAGCGGATCCGGCTGCCGGGCCGCAAGGACGAGTTCCGGGAACTCGCGGACGCCTTCGACATGATGCTCGCGCGGCTCGAAGCGCACGTCGCCGAACAGCAGCGGCTCGCGGCCGAGCAGCAGAGATTCGCGGCCAACGCCTCGCACGAGTTGCGCACCCCGCTGGCGATCTCGAAGACGCTTCTCGACGTCGCCCGCACCGATCCGGCGCACGACGCCCGCGAGATCATCGACCGCCTCCACACCGTCAATACCCGGGCGATCGACCTCACCGAGGCACTGCTCCTGCTCAGCCGCGCAAACCAGCGCTCCTTCGCCCGGGAACACGTCGACCTGTCCCTCATCGCGGAAGAAGCCGTGGAAACGCTGCTCTCCATGGCGGAGAAACGCGGCATCACCATCGAATCGTCCGGAGAGATCACCCCCGCGGTCGGGTCGCACGCGCTCCTGCTGCAGTTGACCACGAACCTCGTGCAGAACGCGATCTTCTACAACCTGCCGGAACAGGGCACCGTGTGGGTCAAGACCGAAGTCCGCCCGGCGACCGTCGTCCTGACCGTCGAGAACACCGGCGAGAAGCTCACCCCGCACCTGGTCTCGACACTCACCGAACCATTCCAGCGCGGCACCGAACGCACGCACACCGGCCAAGCGGGCGTCGGCCTCGGCCTCGCGATCGTCAAGACCATCGCCCACGCGCACGACGGAACACTGACCCTCGCGCCGCGCCCCGCCGGCGGAATCCACATCACCGTGGAACTGCCCGCGGATGTTCAGGTCTGCGGGCCGGCGGAGTCGGCGGCCCCTGTGGACGCCGCAACCGGCCACGGCTCCAGGTCGCCGTCTCTGGTGAGGTCGGAGCGGTAGGCCATGACCGCGACCACGTAGCGGAAGTGCAGCCGGTTGGCGGCGTCCAGCGCGCGGGCGATGCCGAAGTCGATCACCCGCGCCCCGTCCCTGCCCAGCGGGATGTCGGCGGCGGCGGGCTGCTCAGGTGTCGGTGGAGAAGCGGATGGCGGTCGGGGGGAGTTCTATGCCGGGCCAGACGCGGAGGCCGGGGCGCAGTTCGTTGCCGGGGCCCACTATCGCGGCGTCGCCGAGGACCACGCCGTCCAGGACGGCGCCGGGGCCCACCCTGGCGCCTCGGCTCAGGACGGAGTCGCAGACCGTGGCGCCTTCGGCGACGAACGCGTCCTCCAGGAGGACGCTGCCGACCACGGTGGCGCCCGCCTCGATCACCGCGTTGCGGCCCACCGTCGTCCCGCCGCGGACCACGGCGCCGGGGGCCACCCGGGCGCCCGGGAGGGTGAGGCGTTCACCCGGGTCGCCAGGCATGGCGGCGGACGTCAGGGCGCCCAGGACCAGGTCCCGGGAGCCTTGGACGAACGCTTCCGGGGTGCCCACGTCCAGCCAGTAGGCCGATTCCACGTGGCCCATGACCAGGGCGCCCGAGGCGATCAGGGACGGGAAGGTCTCGCGTTCGACGGAGACGACCTCGTCTTCGGCGATCGTGTCGATGGCGGAGCGGCGGAAGACGTAGCAGCCCGCGTTGATCTGGTTCGTGACCGGGTGCGGCGTCTTCTCCAGGAAGGCGGTGACCCGGCCGTCGGCGGACGTCGGGACGCAGCCGAACCGGGACGGGTCGTCCACCTCGGTCAGATGCAGGGTGACCGCCGCGTTCGCCTCTTCGTGCAGCTTGACCTGCGCCGGGACGTCATGGCCGGACAGGATGTCGCCGTTCAGGATCAGGACCGGGTCATCGGGTGCGCAGGTCAGGGCGCGGGCGGCGTTGCGGATGGCGCCGCCGGTGCCGAGCGGCTCCTTCTCGCTGACGTAGGCGAGGTCGACGCCGTACGCGTGGGTGCCGAAGGCCGCCTCGAACATCTCGGCGCGGTACGACGTGGCGAAGACGATCCGTTCGACGCCGGAGGCGTGCGCGCGGGCCAGCTGGTGCGCGAGGAACGCCACGCCCGCGGTGGGGAGCAGCGGCTTCGGGGTGGAGATCGTCAGGGGGCGCAGGCGCGTGCCCTGGCCTCCCACCAGGAGGATCGCTTCCACTCGGTTCCTTTCTCCACGCGCGCGGGTTGGAGAGAGCCTAGTGGGTGCGTGACGCGGCGTACTGGTCGACCGCGCGCCGGTAGGAGGCCATGTGCGCCTCCGCTGAGGCCGCCCAGGAGAACTCGCGGGCGCGGGTGTGGGCGGCGTCGGCCAGGTCCGCGCGGCGGGACGGGTCGTCGATCAGGGCGGACAGGGCGGCGGCTATGCCGGACGCGTCCGGCTCGGTGTAGGCGACCGCTTCGCCGCCCACTTCGGGCAGCGAGCCGCGGTGCGTGGTGAGGACGGGCGCGCCGCAGGACATCGCCTCCAGGACGGGCAGGCCGAACCCCTCGCCGCGGCTCGGGAGCGCGACGACCAGCGCGCCGCCGAAGAAGCCGGGCAGGGACGGCCACGGCAGGTAGCCGGGGCGCAGCACCCGCAGGTCGAGCGGGACGGTCGCGAGGGCCGCGTCGACCTCGTCGTCCCAGCCGCCGCTGCCCGCGAGGACCAGCGCGGGCGCGTCGGGACGGCCCGCGCACGCCCGCACCCAGCCGCGGATCAGGTTCGGGACGTTCTTGCGCGGCTCCAGCGCCCCCAGGTAGGCGACGTAGGGGCGGCCGTGCAGGCCGAGGCGGTCGGAGACCTGCTTCGTCTCGGCCTCGGACGGACGGTGGAACATCTCGTGGTCGACACCGTGGTAGGCGACGTCGATGTGCGCCGGGTCGGCGCCGAGGACGCTCACCAGCTCGTCGCGGGTCGCGCGGGACGGGACGATCAGCCGGGTCGCGCGGCGGGCCGCGGTGCGGGTCGCCGACTTGACGTACGAGGTGCGGACCGGGTCGTGCAGTTCGGGCTCGGCGAAGAGCGCCACGTCGTGGATCGTCACGACCGTGGGCAGGACCGCGCTGACCGGCATCGTGTAGGTGGGCAGGTGGATGACGTCCGCGCCGACGCGCTCGGCCACGTGCGGCAGCCCGGACTGCTCCCAGGCGAGGCGGGTGGCGCGGTGCGAGAGCGCCGCCGGGCCCGCGACGACGCGGGCGCCGGGGACGAGGCCCTCGTAGCGTTTCTCGTCGGCCCGCTGGCAGGCGACGGCGAGGTCGGCGCCCCGCGCGTGCAGGGCGCTCAGCAGCCCGTCCACGTACCGGCCGAGACCTCCGCGGTCGGCAGGCACGGCGGTGGCGTCGAGGAGAATTCGAGGCGCCACGGTCCATTCCCCCATCCGGTGGCGTAGATCACCCTTTTACGCTCCGAGCCTACGCCCGCCGGGCACGCGCTCGGGTGACCTCGTTCCACGTGATTCAGATGAGGCCCTACCCGACCACTACCTTTCATTGCGGGGGCCGACCCCCGCACCCCCCGACAACTACCTCTTACGCGCCTGGACGAGCACGATGCTGCCGCGCTCGTTCGGCGCCTTGCGGTCGGCGAGCGCGACGAGAGGGGTCAGCGGCGCGGCGGCGTTGAAGCCGACCTTGCCCCCATAGCTGGACAGCGACAGGTAGAGGCGCTCGGTGGCGGCCGTGCGGAACTGGTAGCTGTGCTTCACCAGGTCGAGGCCGCGCTCGTCCATCAGCTTGCTGAGGCTGTCGTGGGTGTAGGTGTGCTGCACGTGGTACTTGGCCTTGTGCGCGTCGCGCAGCTTCGGCCAGGCGTCGGCGCGGCTCAGCACGTCGGCGGACATGAATATCTCGCCGCCGGGCTTCAGCACTCGCGCCATCTCGTCCAGCGACCTGCCGCCGTCGTCGAAGTGCTCGATCGCGCAGACGGACAGGATCGCGTCGAACGACCCGTCCGCGAACGGCAGCCGCAGCGCGTCGCACTCGATCAGCGCGGGCGCGTGCGCGAGCGTCCGCCCGTAGACCATCTTGGTGCGGGCGAGGTCGATGGAGACGGCGTCGGCGCCGCGCCTGCGCGCCTGCCCCGCCCAGTAGCCGTCGCCGCCCGCGACGTCGAGGACGCGCTTGCCGCGCAGGTCGCGTCCGAGCCAGCCGAGCAGCGTCCCCGCCTCGCGGTACCGGCATACGTGCACCTGGTGCCCCATGAAGGCGACCACATCCGAAATCTTCATCGTCCCCAACTCTAGGGCGAGCGGGCGAGTGCGAGGTCGCGTTCGCCTACGCTGGGCGGGTGAAGATGAAGGCCGTCGCCGTACGGGCGCTGCGCGTGTTCCTGGTGCTGCTCGCGCTCGCGTTCTGCGCCTACAGCGTGGCCTCCCAATGGGACGCGACGGTCCGGGCGTTCGAGCAGATGTCCTGGGCCGCGCTCGCGGGCGCGCTCGCCGTGGGGCTGGCGGGGCTCTTCGTCTGGATGCTCGGCTGGCGGGAATTCCTCGGCGGGCTCGGCTCGCCGCTGCCGGTGCGGGCCATCTTCCGGATCTCCGGGATCTCCCAGCTCGGCAAGTACGTGCCGGGCAAGGTGTGGGCGCTGGTCACGCAGATCGAGATGACGCGCGAGCACAAGGTGCCGCCGGAGCGCAGCTTCGGGTCGACGCTGCTGGCGGTGGCGACGTCCACGGCGTGCGGGCTGGCCGTCGCGGCGGTGACGCTGCCGCTGACGTCCGAGGCGGCCCGCGACGAGTACTGGTGGCTGTTCCTGCTGGCACCGGTCCTGCTGGCGCTGCTGCACCCGAAGATCGTGACGTGGGCGCTGGGGACGATGCTCAGGCTCATCCGCCGCCCGCCGCTGGAGCACCCGGTGAGCCTCGCCGTCACGCTGAAGGCCATCGGCTGGACGGTCCTCGGCTGGGCCCTGTTCGGCGTGCACACCTGGCTGCTGTGCATGGCCGTCGGCGGCGAGGGCACGGGCCTGCCGTTCGTCGCGACCGGCGCCTACGCGCTGGCGTTCGTCGCCGGCTTCCTCGTCTTCATCGCCCCGGGCGGCATCGGGGCGCGGGAGGCCGCGCTGACCGTGGTGCTGACGCCGGTGCTCCCGGCGGGCGCGCCGGTCGTGGTCGCGATCGCGTCGCGGGTGCTGCTGACGCTCGCCGATCTGCTCAACGCGGGGGTGGCGTTCCTGCTCGGGCGTACCGCGCCGGACGCGGGGAATGAACCGCCTTCCAAGGAGCTTGTGACGGGTACGCAGCCTACGAAGGAGGGACCGTGACGGCCCCCATCACCGTGACCGACGCGACGTTCGCGGACGAGGTCCTGAAGAGTGACACCCCGGTACTGGTCGACTTCTGGGCCGACTGGTGCGGGCCGTGCCGCATGATCGCGCCCGTCCTGGAGCAGATCGCGCAGGAGCAGGACGGCAAGATCCGGATCGCGAAGATCGACTACGACGCGAACCCGCAGACGCCGAACAAGTACGGCGTGATGGGCCTGCCCACCCTGCTGCTGCTGAAGAACGGCGAGGTCGTGGAGCAGATCGTCGGCGCCAAGCCGAAGCGCGCCCTGATGAAGATCATCGAACCGCACCTTTGACTTCCTCCCCTTCCTGAAAGGAAGGGCGTTCCTACGGCTCACGCCGTGGGTGTTTCTGCTTCGCGGCCGACTGCGGCAGGGATGCCCCTGGCCGTCCGACGTCAGCTCCACAGACCTCGCCGGGGGCAGTGCCCCCGGCTACGGCTCGACCAGCCGCAAGGATGTTCTTGGCCGCGTTGTGGTCCCGGTCGTGCCGGGTGCGGCAGCCCGGACACGACCATGCCCGGGTGGACAGGCTCAACTCCGCGAGCAGGTGCCCGCAGGCCGAGCAGGTCTTGGACGAGGGGAACCACCGGTCGACCACCACCAGGACGCGGCCGGCACGGCCAGCCTTGTACTCCAACTGCCGGCAGAACTCCCCCCACCCGCAATCAGAGATCGCTCTGGCGAGCTTGTGGTTCTTCACCATGTTGGCGACAGCGAGGTCCTCGACCCGTCGCGGATGCGGAACGCCGAGCGGGTGTAGTGCGCGGACTGGCGGCCGTTGCGGGCCTTGAAGCGCGGATGGCGGGCGCGTCCGGCAAAGAAGCCGGTGAACGCGGCGTGCTGGTGCCGCAGCGCCTGCTGCAGTGGAACACTGGACACCTCGTTCAGGAACGCCAGCTCGCCGGTCTTCTTCCATCCGGTCAGCGCGACATCGCTCTCGGCGTAGGAGATGCGTTTACCGTCGACGTCCCAGGCTCGATGTCGTTCGGCGAGGGTTTTGTTCCAGACCAGGCGCACGCACCCGAACGTGCGGTTCAGCACCGCTGCCTGTTCGATGTCCGGATACGCCCGGCACTTGTACGCCGTCCTCACAGCCTGTGATGATATGGCAACGACTGGCTATCGCGTGGGGAAAGCACGCCACTGCGCCGCACCTGAAAGATTGGCTCAATTCAGCATGTGGCCTGTGAGGGCGTCGACGTAGGCGGTCCAGAGCGGGCCGTGGTCGACCGGGCGGACGCCGGAGCGCAGCCGCTCCGGCTCCCCCGGCGCGTAGAACGCCCGCAGCGCGGACGCCAGGGACGCGACGTCGTCCGGGCGGCAGACCAGCCCGTCGACGCCGTCGCGGATCTGCGCCGCGAAGCCGCCGACGTCGGTGGCGATCACCGGCAGGCCGTGCTCGTGAGCCATCCAGACGTTCTGCGACGCGGTGGCCGTCCGGTACGGCAGGACGAGCGCGTCGGCGGCGGCGAACAGCCCCGCGACGTCCGCGGCCGGGACGTAGCCGGGGCGCAGCTCCACCCGTGACGCCAGGTCCAGCGACGCGATCAGCTCGCGCGTCTCGTCCAGGCCGCCCCAGAACTCGCCCGCGACGGTCAGCGCCACGTCGTCCGGGCCTTCGGCGAGGGCGCGCAGCAGGACGTCCAGGCCCTTGTACGGGCGGACGATCCCGAAGAACAGCAGCCGCCGGCGCACCTTCTCGTCGGCCGGCGAGGGAGCCCCCGCCGACGGCAGGTGCGCGGCCATCTCCGCGACCCGCACGGGACGGCCGGTGAGGCCGCGCGCCACTTCGGCCTGCGCCTCGGTGTGGACGAGGACCCCGTCCACCTTCCGCAGCAGGCGCTTCATCAGCGGCTCGTCGTAGGGCTTCCGCTCGTGCGGCAGGACGTTGTGGCACAGCGCCACCACCGGCGTCCGCCCCCCGACACCGGCCAGAACCCCCAGGTAGGACGGCACCTGGACGGTGCTCAGCACCACCAGGACGACCAGGTCGCAGGACCGCAGCGCGCGGCCGGTGCGGTACCAGCCGTCCGGGCGCCGCCAGTCGAGCCGCCGCCGGGTGCCGGGGAACGGCTCGCCCTCCGGCTCGGCGATCGTCTGCTGTCCCGGGTACAGGAACCCCGGGTACTGGGCGCGCCACGACTCGATGACGACCTCGTGGCCCGCCGCGGCGAGCCGGTGCGCCAGCTCGGTCGTGTGCCGGGCGCCGCCGCCCTTGTACGGGAACGCCGGCCCGACGACGGCGATGCGCATGCCGCTGGACGCCACCGCTAGACGTCGCCGCGCGATCGGACGATCAGGTCGGCGAGCAGCGCCAGCGACGCGATGATCAATCCGGTCACGAAGATCATGATGGTGTTGTTGGCGAAGTAGCCGAAGTGCACCACCATGTCGAACACGCCCTTGAGCAGCCCGATCACGATCAGCCACAGCGCCGGCGGCATCAGCACCTTGAGCGGGTTGAAGTACATGACCATCCGCAGCACCTGAAGGATGTAGCGGTAGGCGTCCTTGGTGAAGTGGAACTTCGACTTGCCGGCCCGCTTGGCGTAGTCGATCGGCACGTACCGGACGGGGTGCTGGTTCGACAGGAACGCGATCGTGATCGTGGTGACGCAGGAGAACCCGGGCGGCAGCAGCCGCAGGTACGGCAGCGACACCTCGCGGCGGAACGCGCGCAGCCCCGAGTTCAGGTCGGGGATCCTGGAGTTGGTGAGCCGCTCGGCGACCTTGCGGATGAACCACTTGGCGGGCACCCGCAGCGCCTTGTGCGTGCCCTCCTCGGTGGTGCGCGCCCCGACGACCTGGTCGATGGACGGGTCGGTGTCGAGGGCGTCGACCAGCTCGGGGATCCGCTCGTTCGGGTAGGACATGTCGGCGTCCGTCCACACGACGATGTCGCCGCGGGCCTGCTGGGAGCCGATGCGCCGGACGGTGCCCGAGCCGCTGTTGTGCTGGAACGCCATGATCCGCATGTTCGGGAAGCGCGGTTCGGCCTCGCGCAGCCGGGCGAGCGTGTCGTCGGTCGAGCAGTCGTCGACGGCCAGCAGCTCGTAGTTCTTGCCGCTGGCGTCCATCGCCTTGCAGATGCGCTCGACCTCGTCGACCACGTGGTCCTGCTCGTTGTAGCAGGGCAGGACGATCGTGACGTGGACGGGCCCGGACGGCGGCTCCACCGGCTCGGCCGCCGCCGCGGGGGACGGCGGCGCCTCGCCGGATTCGGCGGGCGCGCCGTACTCGGCTGTCGCGACGGCCTCGGCGGGCTCGGCGGGCGCGGTCTCGGACGTGGGCTCGGCAGACTGGGTGCTCACGCAGCGCGAGGATACTCGCCCTGGCGAACACCGGCAGCCGTTAAGGCGCGGACGGCTCGGCGATCCAGACCTCCATGGACAGGCCCCACGTCCCGCCGGGCGGGCCCGTGAGGGTGCGCCCGTCCTGCCGCGTCCGCACGTCCAGCACCCGTTCCGGCGTCCCGTAGGGCGCGACCTGCTCCCGCTTCGCCGCCATGATCACCGGCCGCCGCCCGGCCCGGGACACGCCCGCGACGATCCGGTTCAGGTCGGCGGGCGCGGCGCCGCCGCTCACCCGCGCGGCGGGCAGCCCGCACATCCCGCGCACGACCTGGAGGAACCGGTCGGCCGTCGACTGCTCGACCACCACGACCGAGCCGCGCTCCGGCAGGGCGTCGCACATGCCCCGCACGGCGCCCACCTCGTGCTGCTCGGTGCGGGTCACCATGTACCCGCCGGACGTCAGCACGATAGGCACCAGCATCAGCACGACGCCGGCGACGGCGCCCCGGTTGACGAGCTTCGGCCCGTACCCGACCCGGCGGACGCGGCGCACCGTCCACGCCGCCGCGAACACGGTGAACAGCAGCAGCCCGGGGATGACGAGGCCGATCAGCCGCCGGGACGCCCACGGGTGGTCGGGCGTGATCCCCGGCCGCAGCAGCACCTGCGCCGTCGTCCAGACGACCATGGCGTACGGCAGCAGCCACTCCGGGGACTGCCCGCGCAGCAGCCGCCGCACCAGCAGCGCCGCGCCCAGCGTCGCGAACAGCAGCGCGGGGACGCCGATGTACCAGACGACCCAGTAGAGGGACAGCTCCGAGTACTGCCGGGCACCGTCCACGGGGAGGTGCTGGATGCGCTGGATCATCTCGATGAACTGGGCGTTCAGCTCGTCGTCCCGCGTGGCCGGGACCCGGCGGACGGTCTGCACCAGCGGCCGGACCGCGAAGCCGGCCATCACCAGCACGGTGAGGACGGCGGCGGCGTCCGGCACCCGGCTCCGCGCGACGGCCGCGCCCAGCCGGCGCAGCCGCGCGCCCGTCCGGCCCCAGCGCAGCAGCGCCACCATGAGAGCGGTCGCGACGAGCAGCGCCGCGCTGATGGCGAGCAGCGGCTTGAGCGACGACCCGAGATAGGTGAGGTAGGGCCGCGACAGGGTGAAGCCCTCGGCCAGCCCGGCGGCGGCGCCGAGCAGCAGCCCGCCCGCCAGCCAGTACCCGGCGCCCCGCCTGAGCCCGATGAGGAGACCGGCGAACGCGAGCACCGGCAGGACGTCCCGCAGCCCGTCGATGCGGACGAGCACGATGAGCCCGAGCGCGAGACCGGCCAGGAACGCCTTCAGGCCCGCGCGCCGCCCCTCCTCCCGGCGGACGTCGTAGATCAGCGACAGCCCGCCCAGCAGCAGCACGATCGCGGGCAGCTCGCTGAACGTGCTGCGCGAGACGTAGAGCATCGGCAGCGTCAGCGCGAGCAGCAGCGCCCCGGCGGGCGCCCAGCGCGGGCCGGCGAGCCGCGCGACGAGCCCGGCGAACGACAGCACGCAGCAGGCGCCGAGCAGCGGCGCCATCAGCAGGATCCCGTGCGTGCCGCCGAGCCAGCCGCCGAGCGCGAGGACGAGCGGCATTCCCGCCATGAACTGCGGGACGACCGCGCCGCCGTCCTGGTAGAAGGCGGGGCTCTCGAACCCGAGGAGGGCGTCCGGGCCGCCGAACGCCCCCGCGTCCCGCGGAATCGGCAGCGACCCGTGCTCGGCGAGCCACGTCGCGAACTGGACGTAGGACGCCGGGTCGCGCCGGACGACGATCTGCTCGGCGCACATGACCGCCTGGAGCACCAGGAAGGCGACGGTGATCGCGAGGACGCTCCCGGTCGTCCACCACGGCACCGCGTCGACGCCGCCGGGGGCGCTCAGGCCGCCCCGCCGCTCGTCCGGCAGGTCGCGGGGACGGGACCGCAGGCCGAGCCACAGCACCCCCGCCGCGACCGGCACGAACAGCGCGATCGCCGGGACCGGACGGAACACGCCCGCCAGCAGCAGCGGCAGCGACACCGCGAGCCACGCCGCCACGAGCAGCGCCGGAGCCGCGGTGACGCGGACGAGCAGCCGGCCAGCATTCATCTTCGCGCCCCTGCTCGTGAGTCCCGTGCGTCCCGCGCCCGTACGTCCGGCGCCGGCCTCGTGCGCTCGTCCGCCCGTGCGGTTCAACAGGTGGTCATCCACCCGTGCGGAGCGTAGCGGCAGCGGGCGGGTGGTGGCCGCCGGACGATCATGCGGGCATACGCTCGGGCCATGAGCGCACACGACCCGAGCGCGGCCACGCCCGCGGAACTGCTGCGGCGGCGGGTGGCGGACGACCCGTCCAGCCCGCTGGTCACCTTCTACGACGACGCGGCCGGGGAACGGGTCGAGCTGTCCGCGCGGACGTTCGACAACTGGGTCGCCAAGACGGCGAACTTCCTGGTGGACGGGCTCGGCGCCGAGCCGGGCGGCCGGGTCGTGCTCGTCCTGCCGCCGCACTGGCAGACGGCGGTGTGGCTGATGGCGTGCTGGTCGGCGGGGCTCGTCGCCGAACCGGTCGACCCCGCGTCCGTCCGCGGACGGGACGCCGCCGAACCGATCGGGTCGTCCGGGCCGTACCAGGACGGGGAGGCGACCCCCCGCGCCCCCCGGAACGGCCCTTACATCCTGGCGGCCGCGGAGGAGGTGCTGGGCGACGTGCTCACCGACCCGGCGGCCGAGGAGATCGTCGGGCTGTCGCTGCACGCGCTCGGCGGCCGGCTCGCCGACTGCCCGCCCGGCGTGACCGACTACGCCGACGAGGTCCGCGGCCACGGCGACCGGTTCGCCGCGGAGGCGGCTCCCGAGGCACCCGCGCTGAATGTGACAAAGGCCACATTCAGCGGGGCGGAGCTGGTGGCCGCCGCCCGCGGCGCCGCCGCGAAATGGGAGCTTGACGCGCGCGACCGCCTGCTGGTTGACATGCCGTTCACCACACTCGACGGAGTACTGATCGCGCTGCTCGCACCACTAGCCTCGGGTGCTTCCGTCATAATCCAACGAAACTTTGACAAAGCCACCCTAGATCGTCGCGTGAGCGTGGAGCATGTGACGGTGGTGGCCGGTCTGCCCGGACCGAATGACGCATCCGGGTCCCCGTACCGGCTCCCCTGACCTACGCTCTCCTTGCCCCAGACCCGTCATCCGATCCCTGAAAGCGGGCGATCCCGTGTGGGGGATGCCTCCCACACCTGCAAGAGCCGCTGAGACCCCGGACCCGGAGCCGATGAACAGCAACCCGATGTACATGGAGTACGTCGACGACGCCGACCCTCAGCCGGCGCCGCGACGAGGCTGGCGCATCCTCGGCTGGGTGTGCATCGGGCTGTCGGCGGTCATGGTGGCCGGCTCCCTCACCGCCTACGGCCTGTACCGCAAGGCGTTCGGGAACATCTCGCACGAGGACGTCAACGCGCAGCTCGGCCCCAACCGGCCGAAGAAGCTGAACAGCGCGATGAACATCCTGCTGCTCGGGTCCGACACCCGCGCGGGCGCCAACGGCAAGTACGGCCGCTCGCTGAAGAACGAGGCCCCCCGCTCGGACACGATGATCCTGCTGCACCTGTCGCCGGGCGGCGGCCAGGCGATGGGGATCAGCTTCCCCCGCGACCTGATGATCCGGATGCCGTCCTGCAAGAGCCGCAAGGGCGACACGCTCCCGGCCCAGTCCCGCGCCCAGATCAACTCGGCGTTCACCAACGGCGGCGCGGCCTGCGTCATCAAGACGATCGAGAGCATCTCCAACATCCGCGTCGACCACTTCATGCAGGTCGACTTCACCGGGTTCAAGAACATCACGAAGGCGGTCGGCGGCGTCCCGGTGTGCCTGCCGAAGTCCGTCAACGACCCCAAGTCCGGGCTCAACCTGAGCAAGGGCAAGCACAAGATCTCGGGCGAGACCGCGCTGGCGTACGTCCGGGTCCGGCACGGGCTCGGCGACGGCTCCGACACCGACCGCATCAAGCGCCAGCAGAAGTTCATGGGCGCCCTCGCCGGCCAGGCGATGAGCGCGGGCGTCCTCAGCAACCCCAAGAAGCTCTACTCGCTGATGAACGCGGTCACCAAGTCGCTCACCACCGACAAGGAGCTCACGCCGCAGGTCATGATGGACATCGCCCAGGAGATGCAGGGCATGACCACCGGCAAGCTGCGGTTCGTGACCGTCCCGTCCGGGCCCGACCCGGCCGACGTGAACCGGGTGGCGCTCAGCGACGCCGCGCAGCCGTTCTTCGCGGCCGTCCGCAACGACAAGACCGTGCCCAAGGAGCCGAAGGCGGGCTCCAGCATCCCGCCGAGCCAGGTGCGGGTGCGGGTCTACAACGGCAGCGGCGTCGACGGCCAGGCCGGACGCGTCGCCGACGACCTGGAGTCGCAGGGCTTCCAGGTGACCGTCGGCGGAAACGCCCCTTCCCCCACGGCGACCACCAAGGTGCTGTACGGTTCCGGTGCCGACCAGCAGGCGCAGACGCTCGCCGGTCTCATCGCGAGCAAGCCGCAGCCGGCGGCGCGCGGGAAGGGCGCCACACCGGGCGTCGTCGACCTCGTCGTCGGACGCAACTGGACCAACCTGAAGAGCGCAGGCGCCGGCATCCCGAAGCAGCAGGGCGAGATCCGGGCCAGCGACAGCATCTGCAAGGAGACCTGACCGGGCAGCCCTATGACGTACACCACCAGGCCCTCCGGCGCCGAGACGGCCCCGCACCCCGCACCGCCGCCGTCCGCGGACCCGGCGGCACCCCCCGCCGCGAGCGTCCCGCAGGCGCCGCCCGCCGAGGGCGCCGCGCAGGTCCCCGCGCCCGCCCGGCCCCCCAAGCAGCGCGACCCGTTCTTCGACAACGCCAAGTACTTCGCGATCCTGCTGGTGGTCTCGGGCCACTCCCTGGCCAACCTGCTGAACGTCCCGATGGCCAAGGGCCTGTACATCTTCATCTACCTGTTCCACATGCCGCTGTTCATCGTGATCACCGGCTACTTCTCGCGGAACTGGACGTTCGCCGGCGGCAAGGCGCGCAAGCTCATCACCAACGTCGGCGTCCCGTACGTGGTGTTCGAGCTGGCCTACTCGCTGTACGACTGGCTCGCCGGGCGCAACGAGCTGGAGATCAGCCTGCTGAACCCGTACTACCTGACGTGGTTCCTGATCGCGCTGTTCATGTGGCGGCTGTCCACCCCGGTCTGGCAGCAGATCCGCTGGCCGCTGGCGGTGGCGCTGGTGTTCGCGCTGCTGTCGTACATGAGCGACCTCGGCTCGACGTTCGACATCCACCGCGTCATCGGGCTGCTGCCGTTCTACGTCCTCGGGCTCACGCTGAAGCCGCAGCACTTCGAGCTGCTGAAGAAGCCGATCGCCCGGCCGATCGGGGCGGTGGTGCTCGCCGCCGGGCTCGGCGGGACGTACCTCGTCATGGACAAGATGTCGCGGAGCTGGATCTACTGGAAGCACGCCCACTTCGAGCTCGGCGTCGGCAACTTCAGCGGCACCCTGATGCGGCTCGCCATGTTCGCCGCCGCGATCGTGTTCGTCGCCGCGTTCCTCAGCCTGATCCCGCGCCGCCGCCACTGGTTCACCCAGCTCGGCTCCTACACCCTCTACGCCTACCTCCTGCACGGTTTCGTCACCAGGCTCCTCAACTTCACCGGCTGGTGGGGCGCGGACTGGATGCACACCCCGCCCGGCGTCGTCATCGTGGTCTGCGGCGCCCTCATCATCGGGACGGCGCTGTGCTCCAAGCCGGTCGTCCGGTCGATGAGCTGGGCCCTGGAACCCAAGCTGACCTGGGTCTTCACTCCCCTCCGACGGCCGAGCCGACGGTAGAAAAGCGTTCTCCACCATGACGGACATCCTCCCCACGCCGCGCACCCCCGCCGCGGCGACCGCACCGGACCCCGGCGCCACCGTCCCGGATGTCCGGGCGCCCGCCGACGGGCCCCGCGCGCCCGCGGCGGCGCCCAAGCAGCGCGACGCCTACTTCGACAACGTCAAGTTCTTCCTGATCATGCTGGTCGTCCTCGGCCACATCTGGGAGATCTTCCGGACCGACAGCCACGCGACGGCGGCGGTCTACACCGTCACCTACGGCTTCCACATGCCGGTCTTCGTGTTCGTCTCCGGCTTCTTCTCCCGCGGCTTCATGAAGTCCACGGAGAAATTCCGGGGTATTTTCCCGGCACTTGTCGTTCCGTATGTGATTTTCAACGTCCTTTACCGAATGCAGCTTGTGATCATCCAGGGCAACGACTTCCGGTTGCACGAGCTTTTCCGGCCGCAGTTCCTGATGTGGTTCCTCGTCGCCCTGGTGCTGTGGCGGCTGAGCGCCCCGCTGTGGTCGCACCTGCGGCACCCCTTCGCCGTTTCGGTGGCGCTCGCCCTGATCGCGGGGAGCTGGAGCTTCAACTCCGACGCGGCGCTGTGCCGGGCCGCCGGGCTGCTGCCGTTCTTCGTCCTCGGCCTCACCGTCCGGCGGGACCGCGTCGACGCGCTGCGCGGCCCCGGCTGGACGCGCTGGGCCGGCGCCGCCGTGCTGCTCGCGGCGCTGCCGGTCGCCTACCTCTGGGACCTCGGCAAGGTCCTCCCGAAGATCACGCACGGCGTGCTGCTGTGGAACCGCGGCTACGACTACATGGGCTTCAACGCGGTCGAGGGCATGGCGTACCGCCTGCTCGCGCTGGGTGTCGCGGTCGTCCTCGGCATGGCGTTCCTCGCGGCCGTCCCGCGCGGACGCGCCTGGTACACCGTGCTCGGCACGCGGACGATGTACGTCTACCTGCTGCACGGCCTCGTCGTGAAGACGCTCCACTACGGCGGGGTCTTCGACGCCCGCTTCTTCCACACCCCGGCCGGCCAGCTCGCGGTCACCGCGGGCGGCCTCGCGCTCGGCATCCTGCTCGCCACCGTCCCCGTGCAGCGCCTCACCCGATGGGCCGTCGAGCCCAAGGGGAGATGGCTGCTCAAGCCCGCTCATGGCGGGACATAAGATCTACCTACGATCTGCGGGTATAGTCCAGATTCACCGAGTAGCTGATTGGCCTACGCGTGAGCACTGATCACGACATCTCCTTGAGCATCATCGTGCCCGTGCACAAAGTGCAGGGGTACATCCGGCAGTGCCTGGACTCGATCCTCGACCCGGACCTGCCGAACCTTGAGGTCATCGCGGTCGACGACCACTCGCCGGACAACTGCGGTGAGATCCTGGACGAGTTCGCCGAGCGCGACTCGCGCGTCAAGGTGCGCCACCTCGCCGAGAACGTCGGGCTGGGCCACGCCCGCAACATCGGCCTCGACATGGCGACCGGCGACTACGTCTGGTTCTTCGACAGCGACGACTACGCGACCGAGGGCGCGGTCCGGGCCATCCTCGACCGGCTCGCCGAGACCCGTCCCGACGTGCTCGTCTTCGACTACGCCCGGTCCTACTGGAACGGCAAGGTCAAGCGCAGCATCATCAACGACCTGTTCCGCGAGCCGCCCGCGCCGGACGTGTTCACGCTCGCCGAGCGGCAGAGCGTCCTCGAGATGATGATGACGGCGTGGAACAAGGCGATCCGCCGCGAGTTCCTCCTCGACCTCGGGCTGCGGTTCAGCGGCGGCTACTACGAGGACGTCAACGTCACCTACCCGATCCTGATGGCGGCCGAGCGGCTCAGCCTGCTGGACCGGGTCTGCTACATCTACCGGCAGCGCCGCCGCGGCGCGATCACCAAGACCACCGGCGCGAAGCACTTCGACGCGTTCGCGCAGTACGACCGCATCTTCGAGTTCATGGACGGGCTGGGCGAGAAGGCCGACCCGTTCCGCCCGCTCATGTTCGACCGGACGATCTGGCACCTGCTCGTCATCATCGAGCGCGGCGACCGCGTCCACGAGTCGGAGAACGCGCGCTTCTTCGCGGAGATGTCGAAGACGTACAACAAGTACGAGCCGCCCGGCCACGTCCCGCCGACGCCGGAGGACAAGCCGTACCTCGCCGAGAAGCACCGACTGGTCAAGGCGAACGACTACAAGGGCTTCCAGCGCGTCCAGGCCACCGAGGCCAAGGACAAGGCGAAGAAGCGGGGCAACAAGGCGACGCGCATCCGCCGGCGCGGCATGCTCCTGTCCAAGGAGCTCGCCAAGGACCGCTACTACCAGATGCAGCGGCGCCTCTCCATCGACGAGAACCTCGCCGTGTTCGGCGCCTACTGGTACCGCGGGTACGCCTGCAACCCGGCCGCGATCTACGAGAAGGTCCGGGAGCTGGCCCCGCACATCAACCCGGTGTGGGTGGTCAAGCCGGGCGGGCGCAAGAGCATGCCGGACGGCGTCGACTACGTCATCGCGGGCGGCGCCGACTACTACCGGACGCTCGCCCGCGCGAAGTACTTCGTCAACAACGTGAACTTCCCCGACAACTACGTGAAGCGTCCGGGGCAGGTCCACATGATGACGCAGCACGGCACGCCGCTGAAGAAGATGGGCCTCGACCAGATGGAGTTCCCGGTCGGCGCCAACGACATGGACTTCAAGGCCCTCATCACCCGGTCCGACCGGTGGGACTACCTCCTGTCGTCCAACCCGCTGTCGACCGAGGCGTGGGAGCGCGGGTTCCCGTGCGACTACGAGATGCTGGAGATCGGCTACCCGCGCAACGACCGGCTCGTGCGGGCCACCGCGGACGAGCGGGTCCGGCTGCGCGCCGAGCTCGGCGTCCCCGGCAACGCGACCGCGATCCTGTACGCGCCGACGCACCGCGACTACCAGCGCCGCTACAGCCCGATGTTCGACATCGGGCGGGTCATGGAGCAGCTCGGCGAGGGGCACGTCCTGCTGCTGCGGGCGCACTACTACTACAAGATCAAGAACATGGCGGCGGACATGGGCTGGCCGGAGGGCCGGGTCATCGACGTCTCCAAGCACCCGTCCGTCGAGGACCTCATGATCGCCTCGGACGCGCTGCTCACCGACTACTCGTCGGTCATGTTCGACTACGCGAACCTCGACAAGCCGATCGTCGTCTACGCCAACGACTGGGAGACCTACCGGCTCACCCGGGGCGTCAACTTCGACCTGATGGAGACGTCGCCGGGCGTCGTCGCGAACACCGAGGCCGAGCTGGTCGACGCGTTCGTGTCCCGGGCGGCGTGGAGCGACGCGGCCACCAAGAACCTCGCGAACTTCCGGGCCCGGTTCTGCCCGTGGGACGACGGGCAGGCGGCCGAACGCGCCGTCCGCCGCATGTTCCTCGGGGAAAAGATCCCGAATCCGCCGCAGTGAGCCCCGGCGCGCGCCGGACGGCAGTAGCATCCGGCGCACGTCCCCCCTCGCGCTCCCGGCGCACGTCCGCCGCGCGAACCCCCCGTCCCGGCCCGGCAACGCCGCCGCGCCGGCCGAAGTGATCGAAGGAGTGGGTCGCTTGTCCGCCAGCCGCATCAGCGTCATCGTGCTCGCGCACGGGGCCGGGGAGTCGCTCGGCGACACCCTCGCCTCGCTCGCGGCGCAGACGTTCGGCGACCTCGAAGTGCTGGTCATGGACGACGGCGCCGGCGCCACCGCCGAGACCGCCGTGCCCGACGACCGGTTCCGGATCGTCCGGCAGGGGGCGCTCAGCCGGGGCGCGGCCCGCAACCTGGGCGTCGCGGAGAGCGGCGGCGAGTTCCTGCTGTTCGTCAACGGCGGCGACGAGCTCACGCCGGACGCCGCCGCGGCCCTGCTGGCGTCGCTGGAGCGGTCGGGGTCCGACCTCGCGCTCGGCCGCGAGGCCGTCCGCAAGTGGAACGGCCAGGTGTCGGCGTGGAAGTCGCGCAACACGCCCGCCGACCCCGCCACCGGCACCGACGTGCAGCGGAGCCCGGAGCTCGTCCGCGACCGCAAGGTGTTCGGCAAGCTGTTCCGCCGCTCGTTCTGGACGTCGCACAAGCTGGAGTTCCCCGACGTCGGCTGGTACGACGACCTGCCGACCACGCTCCAGGCGCTGCACCTGGCGCAGGGCGTCGACGTGCTGCCCGACGTCGTGCTGCACCGGCGCGGGCCCTGGTTCGGGACGACGACGGAGGCGCAGGAGATCGCCGACGGGTTCGGCGCCGTCAACCTCGCCACCACCTGGCTGGACGAGCACGGCCACGCCCGGTCCAAGCGCCGCCTCCAGCTCATCGCCGTGACCGGTGAGCTCCAGGTCTTCCTGGACGCGCTGCCCGACGTGCCCGCCGAGGAGCGCGACCAGGTCGTCGCGCAGGCCGCCGCGTACGCCGCGGACGTCCCCGCGAAGGTGCTCGCCGACGCGTCCGCGCTGACCCGGCTGAAGTGGCACCTCGCCGCCACCGGGCACACGACCGAGCTGGTGAAGGTCGTCCGGTACGAGCGCGGGAAGGCGTCGCCGTCGATCGTCCGCGACCCGCTGCGCCGCTACGTCGTGTACCCGTACTTCAAGGACGCGGGGGTCGACGTCCCCCGCGACGTCTACCGGGCGCGGAGCGAGGTCAAGCTGCGCGGCCGCGTGCACGCGGTGAGCTGGTCGGGCGACACGCTGACCGTCACCGGCGAGGCGTACATCAACTCCGTCAGCATGCGGCGCCGCTGGACGTCGGTGAAGACGATGACGCTGCGGTCCGGCAAGCGGAAGATCGTCGCGCGGGCCCGGCAGACGCCGAAGCCCGGCAAGAAGTCCGGCTGGTCCGGGTTCGAGGTCGGCCTCGACGCCGACCGGCTCCGCGACCACGGGACGTGGGTCGAGGGCGACTGGACCGTCGAGGCGTCCGTGCTGAACGCGGGCGTGTTCCGGCGGGGCCCGCTGCGCGGCGGCAGCTCCGGCAGCGGCGCCCACCCCCCGTACCACTACGTCGCCGACGACGTCCGCGTCGTCCCGCAGATCCGCGACGGCCGCCTCGTCATCACGGTCGAGAAGGTCGCCGTGAAGGCCACCGCCCTCCGCTGGGAGGACGACGCGCTCGTCATCGAGGCGGCGGGCGAGGCGCCGGACGAGCTGGTCCTGTCGCTCGGCGACGACCGCGTGGCGGTGCCGGTCACCGCGACGGACGGCGGGTTCACCGCCCGCGTCGACCCGTTCGGCCTCGAAGGCTCCCCCATGCCGCCGGACCAGATCGACGACACCCGCGACTGGCTGGTGTCGGCCGGCGAGCGCCGGTTGGTGCTCGCCGAGGGCGTCGCCGACGTCGACCGGATGTTCGGCGCGCTGGAGGTCACCGCCGGGCGCGGCCCGAGCGGCTACCTGCGCGTCCGCCGCACCACGACGCGGCTGGCCGTCGACGACTGCACGTGGCGGCCCGAAGGGGCGCTCGCGGTGACCGCGACGCACCCCGCCCACGGCGGCGGGCAGCTCGTCCTGCGCAGCCGGGGACGCCGCAAGGAGTACGCGTTCGCCCTCGTCGCCGACCCGTCCTCGGGCGTGCTGCGCGCCGAGGTCCCGGTCGCGGCCGTGCCCGGCGTCGCCGGTGTGCTGCCGCTGCGTCCGGGCCGCTGGGACGTGCTGTTCCAGCCGCCGGGCGAGCGGGCGCTGACCGTCCGGCTGTCCCCGCAGGCGCAGAAGGCGCTGCCGGAGCCGCTGGAGGTCGCGCGCCGCGGCTACGCGCTGGAGGCCCGCGACGGTCGGCTCGTCGTGTCGGTGACCGGCGACGTCACCTCCGAGGAGAAGAGCGCCGGGCCGAAGTACCGGGAGGAGGCCCGCCGCCGCGTCGACCGCGACGGCCTCCGCGACACCGTCCTGTTCTCGTGCTTCAGCGGACGCCAGTACTCCGACAGCCCGAAGGCGATCCACCAGGAGATCCTCCGCCGCGGCCTCGACCTGGAGCAGCTCTGGGTCGTCAACGACGCGCAGGTGGAGCTGCCGGACACGCTGGAGCCCGTCCGGCTCAACGGCAAGGAGTGGAACGAGGCGCTCGCCACGTCCCGCTACATCGTGACGAACCACCGGCTCGGCGACGCGTTCCAGCGCCACCCGGACCAGGTCGTCCTGCAGACGTGGCACGGCACGCCGCTGAAGAAGATCGGCAAGGACATCAAGGAGGTGCACTTCGCCTACGCGCCCGGCATGAAGAAGGCGCTGCAGTCGAAGTCCACCGGCCCGGTCGTCCCCGAGTGGAGCCACCTGCTGTCCCCGAACCCGTTCAGCACGGAGATCTTCCGCCGCGCGTTCGCGTTCAAGGGCGAGATGCTGGAGGTCGGCTACCCGCGCAACGACCTGATGCACAGCCCCGAGGCCGCGACCGTCGCCAGGCAGGTCAAGGCCCGGCTCGGCATCCCCGAGGGCAAGCGCGTCGTGCTGTACGCCCCCACGTGGCGGGACGACCAGTACTACAGCCGCGGCCGCTACAAGTTCGACATGCGCCTCGACCTGGAGCGGGCCCGCGCCGCCCTCGGCGACGACCACGTCCTCCTCGTGCGCCTGCACACCAACGTCGTCGACGGCGTCGCCGAGGACGAGCACGGCTTCGTCCGGGACGTGTCCCTGTATCCCGACATCACCGAGCTGTACCTGATCTCCGACATGATGATCAGCGACTACTCGTCGGTGATGTTCGACTACGCCAACACGGGCCGTCCCATGCTGTTCTTCACCTACGACCTGGCCGACTACCGGGACCGCCTCCGCGGCTTCTACTTCGACTTCGAGGCCGAGTCGCCGGGCCCCCTGGTGGAGACGTCCGACGACCTCATCGACGCGATCCGCGACGTGGAGTCCGCCACCGCCGCCCACAAGGAGCGCTACGACGCCTTCGTCGACCGCTTCTGCCCCCTCGACGACGGCCAGGCCGCCGCCCGCGCCGTCGACCGCGTCTTCACCCCGGACAGCTGAGGAACACTTGACTTCCCCCAAGGTCAGCGTCATCGTCCCGGTCTACAACTGCCGCGCGTCGGTGGGGCGGACGCTGCTGTCGGTCTTCGAGCAGACCCTCGACGCCGAGCTGATCGAGGTCATCGCGGTGGACGACGGCTCCACCGACGGCAGCGGCGACGAGCTGGACCGGATCGCCGCGACGCACCCGGGGCTCACCGTCGTCCGGCGGTCGAACTCGGGTGGGCCCGGTGGCCCCCGCAACATCGGCATCGAGCGGGCCCGCGGCGAGTACCTGTTCTTCTTGGACGCCGACGACCACCTCGGCCCGGAGGCCCTGGAGCGCATGTGCGCCATGGCCGACGAGCAGGGGACCGACGTCGTCATCGGCAACTACGTCGGTGTCGGACGGGGCGTCGCGCGGTTCGACGAGAACATCCCCCGCATCACCGTGGACGACCCGAAGACCGATATCTACAGCAGGTCGCTGACCGTGCACAAGCTGTTCCGCCGCGCCATGGTCGCCGAGCATGGGATCACCTTCCCGGAGGGCGTTCTCTCCGGCGAGGACAAGGTGTTCGCCGGACACGCGTTCCTGCACTGCTCCGGCGTCTCCGTCGTCGCCGACTACGACTGCTACTACCTCGTCGAACGCGAAGACGGCACCAGCATCATGCAGACCGGCGGAGCGCCGGGCGCCGTCTACTTCGCCGAGGCGGCCCGGCCGCTGCTGGAGCAGGTCGTGTCGCACCGCGGGCCGGGCGCGGTCCGCGACCGGATGCTCGTCCGCCACTTCCAGCGGGACGTCCTGCACCGGTTCAACGACCGGCTGCTCGCGGCGTCCGAGGAGGAGCAGCGCGCGACCAGGGACGGCGTCCGCCGGCTCTGCGAGGACTACCTCACCCCCTCGGTGCTGATGCGGATGCCGCCCCGCCACCGGCTGCTCGCCCACTGCGCGCGCAGCGGCCACGAGCGGCTCCTCACCGAGATCATCGAGGCCGGCGGGGGCCCGGACCCGGTTCCGGTCATCGTCGACAAGGACCGCGCCTACTGCCGTTTCCCCGGCTTCCGGGAGCCGTCGGCCGCCATCCCCGACGCCTATTTCGACGTCACCGACCGGCTGCGCGTCCAGCGGAGCATCACCGCGCTCGGCTGGGACGGCGACCGGCTGCGGGTCAGCGGCAGGGCCGCGATCACCATGCTGGACGTCGCCGACCAGACCGCCGCGCTGCTGCTGCGGTCCAAGAAGTCGGGCGGCGAGCGCCGGGTGGAGATCGAACTGGACGCCGACGGCGACTTCACCGTGGACGTCGCCTCCAGCGCGGTGCCGTCCGGCACCTGGGACCTGCACGTCGAGTTGTCCAGCGGCAGGCTGGCCATGGAGGGGCGCCTCGGCGCGGACCGCTCCCCGGAGATCGGGGCCGCCCCGCCGGTCCGGTTCGTCGCGTCCGAAGACGGCGATGCGGCGGCCGTCGCCCCGTTCTTCACCCGCGAGTACGGCAACCTGTCGTTGACCGTCGCGCCGGGGACCGCGGGCCTCCAGCGGCTCCTGAGCTTCGACGGCGTCGAATGGGACGACGACGCGCGGCTGCGAATCCGCGGCCACCTGCCGGCGACCCGGCGGGCCGCCGCGCTGGTGCACCTGGCGGTCGGGCTCGACCCGCGCGGCGGGGGCGGCGACGCACGACGCGGCGAAGTGGAGACGTCCGCCGGGGCCGACCGCATGGACTTCACCGCGGTCATCGACGCGCGCCGGCTGGGCGACGGGCGCTGGGACGCTTGGCTGGACCTGACCGTCGGCGCCGAGACGTCCCGTGTCCGGGTGTCGGTGGCCGACGGGGACGTGTCCGCGCCGGTGCCGTGCGCGGCCCTGGGCATGCGGCGCGCCTCGTTCTACCGGACGGGCGGCGGGAACCTCGCCGTCCAGGTCGTGCCGGGCCGGCTGCCCGCCATGCTGAAGTCGGCGCGGCGGCGGCTCGGCCGGGTCGGCTGATCAAGCGTCCTTTCCGGCGGCGACCTTCTGCTTCTCCGGCTCCTCGCCCACCGGTTCCGGCTTCTCGGCGGCGGGCTCCGGCTCTCGCCAGGCCGGGCGGGGCTTGCGGGGTGGGGGGAGGAGGGCCAGGCCGAGGGCCAGGCAGGCGAACGGGACGGCCGGGACGACGTAGCGGTAGTCGAAGTCGGCGGTCGCGGCGGGGATCACCAGCAGCGCCAGGCTCGTGCCCCAGGGGAGGATCGCGCCCGTCCCCCAGTGCGTGGCGGGGCCCAGCGGGCGCCAGCGGCCCCGTTGCCTGACGTGCGGGAGCGCGGCGGCGAGGCCGCAGAGGAGCAGGATGCCGAGGATCGTGCCCGGCATGGCGAAGTTGTCCTGGTAGGTGCGGATCTTCCCGGCCCACGGCTGGACGACCTTGGCCTCCCCGCCGTCCGGGTCGTACTTCTCGGCGGCGAGGGCCTGGCTGTCGCTCCACGCCTCGCCTTCGGGGAAGTCGTACTGCAGCCACGTCCACGGCGTCGGGTACGGCTCGCGGTCCCATTCGAACGCCATCATCGTGTCGTGGACGATCACGTTCGCGTAGTCGCCGGGCTGCTTCCCGATGGCCTGCCACGCGAACTCGCCCGCGAGCCGGTTGGCCTCCTCGCCGGTGACCCAGCCGGGGATGTTGCGGAACGGCGAGTCCTCCGTCCACATGGAGGCGAACGCGGGCGATATGCGCGGGTCGCTGCGCTGCGGGCACATGATCTGGAGTTCGGGCTCGGGCTTGATGACCCGGCAGTCGGCGAACGCCGCGGTGCGTCCGTAGAGCCAGATCGACTCGGCCTTGGCCATCTTGAACTGGCCGTACTCCGACTGGAACCAGAACATGTAGCCGACGACCGGCAGGGCGAACACGACCGTCGCGGAGACGCACGCCCGCCAGCCCGCGCGGCGCAGCAGCATCGCGACGAGGATCACCGCGATCAGCGGCAGGCCCGCCGACCGCGTCAGCGCCGCGAACGCCGCGAAGGCGCCGGCGAGCGCGCCCAGCCACCAGGTCGACCGGCGCCGCCACAGCGCCGCCGCCACCGCCGCGAGCAGCAGGAACGCGAACAGCGAGTCCGACATGAGCATGTGCTCGAGGGCGACCTGCTGGACGGGGATCAGCACCGGGACGGTCAGCGCCGCCGCGAGGACGGGCGGGAGCCACGCGCGCCACGCCCACCGCCCGGACGGCTCGTCCAGGGGCCAGGCCGCCCGTCCGGCGCGCACCACCAGGACGTACACCAGCACCCCGGTGAGGACGCCGATGGCGTGCTGCACCGACACCATCACGGTGAAGCTGTGGAACGGTTTGATCAGCCACAGCAGAAACGGGTATCCACTGGGACGCGTCTCACCCGGCCGCAACTCGACGGCGGACGCCAGATACCCGGGCGAGTCGCCGAACCACAACGGAGCCGGATACCCGAGGACCGCGATGACCCGGATCCAGATCGCCGCCGCGAGAACTCCAGCGAACGGCACATGGGGGATGAGTCGGACGCGCACCCGGTCCACGCTACCCATGGGAATGATCACCATGTGCGGGGACCAGTCACGGATCAGCGACAATGCCCGTCCCCCGATCCGGGCAGCGATAGCATCGGAGCGCTCCTCACGATGAAAGGGATGAACTCCATGGCTGACTTCACGCTCGACGACGTTCGGCAACGGACGTACAAGGCGCGTGATGCCTGGTGGACCGTCCTGCTGGTCGACCCGCTCGCGTCCCGGCTGGTCAGGTTCACGGCCAACCGGACGCGCGTCACCCCGAACCAGCTCACCGTCGGGGCCCTGATCCTCGGCCTCGCCGCCGGCGCCTGCTTCGCCGTCGCGTCCTGGCCGTGGCTGCTCGCCGGCGCGCTGCTGTACCACCTGTCGTTCACGCTCGACTGCATGGACGGCAAGATCGCTCGCCTGAAGGGCACCGGCTCGGTCTTCGGCGCCTGGCTCGACTACATCTTCGACCGCGTCCGCGTCCTCGCCTGCGCGATCGCCCTCATGGCCGGGCAGTACGCCGCCACGGACAACGTCGCCTACATCTGGACGGCCGTCGCGGTCGTGTTCCTCGACATGCTCCGCTACATGGACGCTCTGGAGATCTACAAGGTCCGCTCCCAGATGCGGACGACGCTGAACGCGGCCCGCACGGAGGCCAGGGAGCTCGAACTGGCCGCCCGCCGCGCCAACGGCGAGGTACCGGACGCCGACGAGGACCTCCTCTCCGCCGAGGCCCTCACCGAGGACCCCGAGGCCGACATGGAGAACCGGGTCGTCGCCGACGACCCGACCATCGCGACCCTCCAGCAGGGCTTCAACCAGCGTTTCCCCTGGTACGCCCGGATCCGCAACGTCCTGATGGCGGGCCGCATCCGCCCGCACCTGATCAGCGGCATCGAGTTCCAGATGGGCGTCTTCATCGTCGCCCCGATCGCCGCCGCGATCATCTCCGGCGCGATCATCCCGGTGGTCGCGGCGAGCGCCGCCGGCCTGCTGGCCTTCGAACTCGTCATCATCTACAAGTTCTGGCTGTCCAGCCGCGACTACAGCCGCAGCCTCGCCAAGCTCAACGACAAGATCGAGACCTACCGCTCCGCGCTCCCCGCCGACCAGGAGGTCACGGTCGGCAGCGCGGGCTGACCCGCTCCGCTCGTCGCGAAGGCCCCCGGCGCGTGCCGGGGGCCTTCGCCCTTTTCGAGGTCAGCGCTTGCGCGCGGTGACGATCAGGTACTCCCACTCCGTGACCAGGCTGGACGTCCCCACGTCGTGGCTGCGGGCCAGTTCGGCGAGCGCAGCGTCCAGCGCGGCGACCTTGTCCGGGTCGTCGGCGATGCGCCGGTAGACGGCGATCGTCGGCCCGTACCGGCTCTTGAAGTAGTCGCGGAACTCCTCGGGCTTCCCGAACCGGTCGACCCGCACCGTCTTCTTCTCGAAGCTGACGTCGGTGACGCGGTCGCCCAGGAGCCGCTCAACGTGCTCGGGACGTCCCCACAGCGGCGGCGGCTGCGCGCCCTGCGGGGGCGGCGGCGCGTACGGCTTCATCGTGGCGAACATCTGCCCGATGAAGCCCTCCGGCGTCCAGTTGAGCAGCCCGACCGTGCCGCCGGACCGGCAGACGCGCACCAGTTCGTCCGCGGACGCCTGGTGATGCGGGGCGAACATGATCCCCACGCACGACAGCACCGTGTCGAACTCCGCGTCGCCGAACGGCAGCGCCTCCGCGTCGGCCTCTTTCCACTCCAGCTCGGCGCCGCGCTTCGCCGCGTCGTCCCGTCCGGCCTGGAGCAGCTCGGGCGTGAGGTCGCTCGCCACCACGTCCGCTCCTTCGAGCGCCGCCGCGATGGCCGCGTTGCCCGACCCTGCCGCGATGTCCAGCACCCGCTTGCCGGCGGTCACTCCGGCCGCCCGGACGAGCACCGCCCCCAGCTCCGGGATGATCTCGGACGCCAGCGACGGATAGTCGCCCGACGCCCACATCGCCCTGTGCGCGTCCTTCAGCTTGTCCCCCATGGAAACTTCTCCCCTCGTGTCCCGTGTGGGGCCAACGTTAGGAACCTGAAGGACGCTCTCCTAGTACAGGATCTGTACCGAGATCTATCCGGCTGACGTTAACCGCCCTAGTGTGCGAGGTATGGGGGCTTCGTATTACCAGTTCTGCCCCGTCGCCAAGGCGATGGAGTTACTCGACGAGCGCTGGACGCTGCTGATCGTCCGCGAGCTGCTGTCCGGGAGTGAACACTTCAACGAGGTGCGGCGGGGCGTGCCCCGCATGTCGCCGACGCTGCTGTCCAAGCGCCTGAACCAGCTCGTCCGGGCCGGTGTCCTGGACAAGAAGGACGACCGCTACGTCCTCACCTCCGCCGGTGAGGAACTGCGCCCGGTGGTAGAGGCCCTCGCCGTATGGGGCGTCCGCTGGATCGGTGAACTGGGCGACCAGGACCTCGACCCCAAGCTGCTCCTCTGGGACATGTGCCGCAACATCGCTCCCGGCGCGGTCCCCGACGGCCGGACCGTGATCCTCTTCGACTTCCCGGACGTCGCGCCCCGCACCCGCCACTGGTGGCTCGTCACCACCCCCGGCACCGCCGACCTCTGCGACATGGACCCCGGCCACGAGGTCTCCGTGACGGTGACCACCGGCCTCCGCCACCTCATCGGCATCTGGCGCGGCGACCTCACCTGGGACACCGCCCTCCGCACCGACGTCCTGCGAATCCAGGGCCCCGAACCCCTCCGCCGCACCCTCCCCACCTGGTTCGCCCTCGCCCCCTACGCCACCGTCCCCCGCCCGGCCGGGTAGCCGCCCTCGGGTCGGACATCAGCCGATGTGATACTTGGTGATCTCTTGCTCACGCAGGGCCGCCCCCAACCCTAGAGCCCAACTCGGGCACGTGAACCCGAGGCGCCACGCACGCCCAGGTACCCGCACTTCGCGCGTGCGCAAGAGTGCAGGGGACGGGACGGGCACCGCCTGACCTGCTCGATCAGGCCGGGTACCCCCCATCCGGATCCTTGCGGTGCGTGACGGCTACCGAGCCGGAGCGCGCGGTAAAGGATTTGCTACACTTCGAGGCGTGGAGGAGTGGGAGATCCGTGTCACCAATGAGCTGCTCGCCTGGATCAACGCCTTGGACGAAAGGTCGAGGGCTCAGGTCGTTGATGCCATCGACCGTCTCGCCGAAATCGGTCCGGGGCTGGGCCGTCCGCTCGTGGACCGCATTGAGGGCTCTCGGCTGCACAACCTCAAGGAGCTGCGCCCCGGGTCGGCGGGCAGCTCGGAGATCAGAGTATTGTTCGTGTTCGACCCGTGGCGGTCGGCCATTCTGCTGACCGGTGGCGACAAGTCCGGTAACTGGTCGGGCTGGTACAAGCAGGCCATCCCCCGCGCCGAAGACCTGTACGAGGAATATGTGAAGGATCGCCAGGTCGAGGAGGAGCAGCGATGACGAAATTTCCCAAGTGGAGCGAGGTCCGCGCCGACGTCGTCGCAGCAGCCGGCGGGGAGGAAGGCGTCGCGGAAGCCCGCAAGCGCAACCAGTCCTACATCGACGGCCACCGGCTCGCCGAACGCCGCAAGGCCCTCGGTCTGTCCCAGACCGAGGTGGCCGACAAGATGGGCGTGACCAAGAGCCGGGTCTCCCAGATCGAGCGCGGCGAGGTCTCCACCGTCGACGCCATCGCCCGCTACGTCCAGGCCCTCGGAGGCCAACTCCAGATCTCCGCTGTGTTCGGCGACGACCAGTACATCCTGCGCGGCACCGACACCCACGCCGCCTGACCGATCGGTCGCAACACCGGCACTGCCGCTGGTCGCCGACTGAGCCTGAAGGCGCCCAGCCGTGTCACCACAGAGGCGGTTCGCAAGGCCCGTCCCAGGCCGGACACACCCCCGCGCTTCGCGCATAGACAACGACGCAAAGGGGGCATCGGAACGCCACCGGCCGGGGTTCGGGCAGGACAGGGCGGTCAGCGAGACACGCGCCGCTTGACCTGCCCGATCAGATCGGCGAACTGCGCAACGGACAAGGTGAGGTGCCCCCCATCCGGATCCTTGCTGTCCCGCACACCGATTCCGGCCTCTGGCGAAAGACTTCCCAGCTCAACGCAGTCTTCGTCGTTGACCCCGCTGCTATGGGCGCTCTTCCGCCATTGGACGTTCATGTGCATTGCTCCAAGTACCGCTCGACAAGAGCGCGCGAGGCATCTTCCGGGAGGGCCTTCGCGCCGATGCGGTCAAACCTAGCCCAAAGATCCCTCACCTCGCCGGGGGCCTCGATCAGCCTTCCGCCGTACTGCGCGCCCGCGTACGCGATGTCCCGGCGTTCCAAGCTGATGATCTGGAAGGGGCCGTCGAAGCCCTCGTGGGCACCAGCCGAAGGCTGGATGAAACGGATGATGACATGCGGGAGGTCCATCATCTCTCGGAGGTGTGCGAGCTGTCCCTTCATGACCTCCGGACCGCCGACACAGGAACGGAGTACTTCCTCCTCCAAGATGATGCAGAAGAACGGCGGCTTGTCTCGGTCAAGTAGGACCTGCTGGCGAGCCAGACGCCTGGCCACGGTGTCATCGGCGTCGTCCGGCGTCCCTGCCATGGCAAGGGCGCGCATGTAGTCCTCGGTCTGGAACGGCCGGGGGATGGATTTTCCGTGGTAGGCCCTGAATGCCCTTCCCCGCTCCTCGTGAGGGACGAGCTGACGGCCCCAGTCCGGGTCATGCGCATTCCGGGCATACCAGAGCAGAAACTGCAAAAGCTCGCCCGTGCCGTATTTCTCGTCCAGCTTGACAAGCTGGTCTTCCTGCGGATGCTGCCTGACTGCCTCGATGTTCGAAACAGTCGACCGGGTAACGCCGATGATCTTCCCGCACTGCGTGAGCGAAAGCCCTTCCTTCTCGCGAAGAAACCGCAGGTAGAAGGCCAGGAGGTGCCACAAAGAGATCTTGGGTTCGATGGGGTCGCGGACGATCGGCATCAGCTCTCCTGTTTGGGGTTGTTTATAAGCACAAGAAAACCGTAGAGCTTAGCGTGATCGTTGTCGCAGGAAATCGGAATCTCGGGCAAGGACGGGACGATGGCGATGACGGCGGCCTCAGAGCCGATCATGACCCTTATGGGCACACCTTCCGCAGTGGGGCTAGCACGCACCTTCGCGGACACACAACTCCGGAAATGGGACTACTTCCACATTCTCGACAGCGCGCTTCTCATCGTTTCGGAACTCGTCACCAACGCGGCCCGCCAGACGCCGGACGCGGAGATCCGTCTCCAGCTCAGCCGGGACGCCTACGGGATCATCATCGCCGTCTGGGACGCCGACCACGAGCTGCCCAAGGCCAAGCCGATGACCGAACTCACCCTCGAAGACCTCGACCTGTCCGAGGAGGCGTTCGACGACAACGGCGGCTGGGGCCTGCACATCGTCCAGGCCATGTCCGCCAAGTGCGGCGTCACCGCCGACCCTTCTGGCGGCAAGTGGATCTGGGCCCGCATGCACCCATAGCGGCCTCTGAGCCTGCCATCAGGCCAGAGTCACGGTCGGGACAGCGGTGCCGAGCGCGCGGTGCGGAATCCCACGTCGTCGATCCGGAAGGTCGGGTGGCTGCGCCGCCGCACCGAGGCCCGGCAGCTCCAGTGCTCGTCGGCCCATCCACCGCCGCGCAGCACGCGGTAGGTGCCGTACACCTCGGCGTCGTAGACGTCCCAGCACCAGTTCCACACGTTGCCCAGCATGTCGTACAGGCCCCACGCGTTGGGCTGCTTGCCGCCGACAGGGTGGATCCGCCCATCGGAGTTGCCCTGGTACCAGGCGACCTCGTCCAGCGGGCCGTATCGCGGGCCGGTCGTGCCCGCACGGCAGGCGTGCTCCCATTCGGCCTCGGTCGGCAGCCGGTACCCGCCGGCGGAGGTGTCCCATTCGACCAGCTCGGCGTCGGCATCGAGGTGATACGCGGGCGTCAGCCCCTCACGCTCGGACAACGCGTTGCAGAACTGGACCGCGTCCCACCACGAGACATTCGCAGCCGGAAGCCGGTCGTCCTGGGCGCTGCTCGGCCGCTCACCGGCGACCCGTGCGTACCGCGACCGCGTGACCGGGAACGCCGACATCTGGAACAGCGCGACCTCGATCTGCCAACTGCTCCGCGTCCGCCGATCCGACAGGGTCACCCGTCCGGGCGGGACGATGACCATCTCGTTTCCCGCGTCCGCGTGCATAACGGGTCACCCTACTGGCGGCTTCCCTCCGGCCTCCGCGATCGCCTGCCCGATCAGGGCGCCGTAGACGAGGTCAGGAAGGTGGTCAGTTCGCGGGCTACGGGTTCGGGGGCGTCCAGCATTGAGAGGACGTAGGCGTCTGGGATTTCGGCGTAGCGGGCGTTGGGGATGAGGTCGGCTAGGCGGCGGCCGTGGGACGGGGGCATGACGCGGTTGTCGGGGGACCACAGCACCAGGGTTTCGCCTTCGAAGCGGCTCAGGGCCTCGGTGTCCCGGACGAGGGTCGGCTTGTGGAAGCCCGCCCGGCAGTAGGCGCGCAGGTCGCGGCGGACGCCCGGGTCGCGCAGGACCGGCTCGGTCCAGCCGTGGACGAGGGCGTCGGGGACCGGTCGCCGTGTCATCTGCCCGAACAGCATCGGCTGGCGGCGCAGCCAGCCGATGCGGAGCTGGCGTGCGGCGATGGCGAGGAGCCCGGGTGTGCGGACGGCGATGACGGCCATCTTGCCGGGCAGGCCGGGCGGGAAGTTGTCGAACGCCTCGCAGGGCAGGATCACCAGGCGCGCGACGCGGTGGTCGAGGCCGTGGGCGGTGAGGAAGAGCCCGCCGCCCCAGTCGCTGTGCACGAGGGTGACGTCGTTCAGGTCCAGGGCGTCCAGGAAGTCGGCCACGATGCGGGTCTGGCCGCGCATGGACAGGTCCGCGTCCGGCTTCATCGCCCTGCGGTGCGAGCCGAGCGGCAGGACGGGGCGGATGTAGCGCCGGCCGTTCGGGAGCAGCGGCAGCACCCTGTCCCAGATGGTGTGGTCCAGCATCAGGCCGTGCAGCAGGACGACCGGCGGCCCGTCCCCCGTCTCGTCGTACTCGATGACGCCCGCCGGGACTTCGACGCTCTTCATGGCACCCCCATTAGAACGATCGCTCTAGAGCATCCGTTCTAACATGGGGGCGTGAGGACTGACAAGCGAATCGTGAACGCGATGGCGGAGCTGCTGCGCCTGCAGGGCTACGCCGCGACGGGGATCCAGCAGCTCGCGCGGGCGGCGGAGGCTCCCACCGGGTCGATCTACCACCATTTCCGCGGCGGGAAGCGCGAGGTGGCGGCGGCCGCGCTGCGGGAGACGGGGGCCGTCTACATCCAGGTGCTCCCGATGCTGCTGGACGAGCACGCCGATCTCGCGACGGGGATCGAGGCGGCGTTCGCCGCGGCGGCCGAGGACATGGAGAACACCGGCTGGGCCAACATGTGCCCGGTCGTCACCGTCACGGGCGAGATCGCCGACACCGAGCCGGAGCTCCGCGAGGTCGCGGCCGAGGTGCTCACCTCATGGGTCGACGAGGGCACCCGGTACATGGCCGGACGGGGTCTGTCCGAAACGGACGCGCGTGCCCTGACCTACGCGGTGCTCAGCTCGCTCGAAGGAGCGTTCATCCTGGCGCGCGGGCAGCGCTCCCGCGAGCCCCTCCTCGCCGCCGGCCACGCCCTCGCCGCCTACGTGGCGACACTTCCCGCCACGGCCTCGGCGCGCTCACCGGGCTAGGAGGCCGGTCCATTGGTCGCAGACCTCGGTGAGGCCGTAGGTGGCTCTCACCTGGGTTCGCGCCAGCTCCCGGTCTTGGTGCCAGCGGTCCAGGGCGACGGTCGTGGATATCGAGGCGGCCATGGCCGAGGGCGATTCGTGGATCCAGCGGGGGTCGTAGATGGTGTCGGCGCCGGGCCAGTTGAGGAGGGCCGGGACGGCGCCGGAGGCCATGCCTTCGGCGGGGGCCAGGTGGAAGCTCTCGTCGTCGCTGGTGGAGAGGACGAAGCCGATGCGGCGCAGCCAGGACGCCACGTCGCGGCCGTAGCTGTCGAAGACGACGCCGCCGGAGAGGAGGCGCGAGCGGCGGATGCGGCGGAAAACCTTCTCGTAGTGGGCCCGTTCCTCGTCCTTCTGCCAGATCCACCAGTACTCCCAGGGGAGTTTGGATTTGACGAAGAGGGTGAAGCGCGGGTCGTCGCGGCGCAGTTCTTCGAGGACGTCGAGGGCCAGGTCCAGGCGTTTGCGGGACGGCGCTATGCCGATCATTCCGAGGTGGTGTTCGGCGCCCGGGAGTTTGGCGCGGTCGAGTTGGGCGTCGTCCACCCAGTTCGGGACCGTGACGACCTTTGCGGCGGGCCAGCCCGTCATTTCGCGGGTGAGGTCGGTGTAGTGGGGGCTGACGCAGATGACCTGGTCCACTGCGGCGATGTCGAGTTGCTTCGGCCAGGGGGCGTACAGCTCGAAGCGGTGGAGGCGGACGACCAGGCGCTGGTCAGGGCGTTTGCGGGCCGCGAACCAGAGGGCGTTGGGGCCGCACCATTCGCAGATGATGACGTCCGCCCAGTCGACCAGGTCTTGGCTGCGTTTCTCGTCATGGGCTTTGAGAGCGGGCCAGTGGTCGACGCGGATTTCCATGTCGGGGCGGGAGCGCAGGTAGTCGAGCAGGCGGGAGAAGAATTTCAGGTCGTGGCCTGCGACTCCGACGCGGAGAGGGCGTTGCTTGACCGCCAGGACGGCCGGAGAGGGCTCCGGGAATGCCTGGGAAAGATATGCGCGGAGGCGGTCGGCGGCGGCGTCGAGAGTGAATTCCGTGGCGGCCGTGCGGCAGCGGTCGGCGGCGACGGTGTAGACGTCCGGGTTCTTGCCGATGAGGGTCAGGGCGTCCAGGACGTCGTCCTCGGTGGCCGCGAAGAGGGGGTAGTCCGTGCCCAGCAGCCGTTCGTGCATGGGCGTGCGGTTGAGGACGACCGGGACGCCGAGCGTGCCGCATTCCAGGACTTTCGTGGACAGTTCCAGGCTCGCGTCCATCGACGGGTCGCGCCACGAGAGGCCGACGTCGCAGGACGCGGTGAGCCGCATCGCCTCGGCGCGGGGGTGGCCGCCGTGCCAGACGACGCCTTCGCCCGTCTCCAGCGCGGTACGCATGCGGGTCGCGAAGCCGGGGTCGGCCGGGTCGTCGTGGATCTTGTCGCCGACCATGTGGAGCTCGGCGTCCACCCCGCGCATGGTGAGGAGGCGCGGCAGGGACGTCATCTCGTAGGTGTTCCAGCGGGGCGCGAACTTGCCCGTGTAGACGAGGCGGAGCGGGCCGTCGGGCGCGCCGGGAGGACGGGCCTCCACGTCGGAGAGGACCACAACGGGCGGGAACAGGACGCTCTTGCCCGCGGTGGCGGGGACGGCGGCCTCCAGGAAACCGCGCAGTTCCTCGGTCTGGCAGAGCAGGACGCGGGAGGCGTCGGCGATGCGGCGCAGTTCGCCCTTCGCGGACGCGCCGAACTCCCCCGCCGCCTGCGGGACGTCGGTCAGGTACGTCCAGAGCCGTCCGGCGAGGGGGCCCATGGCGAGTTTGCCCGCCAGCCGGCGGCCCCGGACGGCGACCAGGTCGTGCGGGTTCTCGGCGTCGATCTGGGCGAGGATCACGGCGGCGTGCCGCGGCGTCATCGGCACGTCGAACAGCCCCTCGGCGTGCGGGCTGCGGACGGTGACGCCGGGCAGGGCGCGCAGCGGGTCGACGAGCCGTCCGGTCCGGACGGGCGCCTTGAGGACCAGGGTCACCTCGCAGCCGGCGCGGGCGAGTGCCTGGACCATGCCCTGGGCCCAGATCGCCGATCCGTCGATCATGTTGAGGTCGACGTCGCCGTAGACGAGGGCACGTGGTCGCACGGTGGTTCCTTTCAACGGACTGAATCCTTCGAGGCGGGACGACCCCCCGCGCCCCCCGGCAACCGCACGGGTTCCAGCAGTTCGGCGAGCCGGCCGGGCGCGGTGGCGGTCGCGTCCCACGGCAGGGACGCGAGGGTCGCGGGCGGCGTCCCGCCCCACAGGACGAGCGGGAGCTTGCGGGCGGCGGCGATCTGCCGGAGTTCGTGCAGCGCGAGGTCCCGGTCGTACATGCCGGGGACGCCCAGGTACGCCCAGGGGCCGCCGGGGCCGCCGGCCGCCGCGTCCACGACGAGCATGTCGACGTCGGCCGAGCCGAGGACGATCGCGGCGTCGTGCGGGTACAGCGGGACCACCTCGGCGTGCTCGGCGAGGAGCGCCGCCGTGCCCGGGGCCAGCACCCCCGCGACGATCAGCCGCTCGCACGGGCCCGCGACGAGCAGCCGGTTCTCCGGACGGTCGACGCGGTCGGGCTGGACGCCGCCGCCCGGCGCGGAACCGGCGCCCGGCACGGGCGCGTTGCGTTTGCGCCACAGCCGGTACAGCTCCCGGGGCAGCCGCTTGCCCCGCTTCGGGTTGCGCGCGGCGCCCGCGACGAGCCGGCCGAACTGGACGGCCGTCGACGTCTCCAGCGCGGCGAGCCGCCTCTCCAGCTCGTCGAGCCGCGCCTCGCGCTCGCGCAGCGTGGACTTCAGCCGTCCGAGCTGCTGGTACGCCTTCGCGTCCGGGCCGTCACTCACTCAGGAACTCCATGATCACTTCGGCGATGCGGGGGCCGGCGTGGCCGTCCCACAGGGGCGGCTTCCGGTCGCCCGCCCGCGCACCCGATTCGAGGACCTTGCGCACGCCCGGCACCAGTTCCGCGAAGGTGACGAGGCGGTTCGTGCCGTGCGTGATGGTGATCGGCCGCTCGGTGTTGGGCCGGACGGTCAGGCACGGCACGCCGAGGATCGTCGTCTCCTCCTGGAGCCCGCCCGAGTCGGTGACCACCGCCGCCGCCCCCCGCACGGCGGCGATGAAGTCGATGTACCCGAGCGGGTCCAGGACGTGCACGCCGGGGTGGTCGTCCAGCCCGGCGGACAGGAGGTTCGCCCGGCCGCGCGGGTGCACGGGGATGACGAGGTCGGCGAGGTCGGCGACGCCGTGCAGGTGCCGGACGAGGGCGGACGCGGTCGCGGGCGCGTCCACGTTCGCCGGGCGGTGCATGGTCGCGAGGACGTACCGCTCCGGCAGGCCGTGCGCCTCCCGGACGGCGGCCGTGTCGAAGGAGTCCAGGTTCGCCAGCAGCGTGTCGATCATCGGGTTCCCGACGAGGTGCGCGCGGGACACCGGGACGCCCTCGGCGGCCAGGTGCCCGATCCCCTCCGGGCTCGTGACCAGGCACAGCGCGGACAGCTGGTCGGTGATCCGCCGGTTGACCTCCTCCGGCATGGTCATGTCGAAGCTCCGCAGCCCGGCCTCCACATGGGCGACCGGGATGTGCAGCTTGGCCGCGACGAGGGCGGCGGCGATGGTCGAGTTCACGTCGCCGTACACGATGACCAGGGCGGGTGAACGGCTGGTGAACTCCCCCTCCAGGCCGATCATGAGCGCGGCGGTCTGCTGGGCATGCCCGCCGGAGCCGACGCCGAGGTTGACGTCGGGCTCGGGAAGCCCCAGCTCGTCGAAGAAGACCTCCGACATCCGCGCGTCGTAGTGCTGACCGGTGTGGACCACGGCCTGCTCGGCGCCGGCGGCCCGCAGCGCGGAGATCACCGGGGCGGCCTTGACGAAGTTCGGCCGCGCCCCGAGGACGTGCACGATGGGTGCCAACACAATTTCCCTTCTGTTCACCGGGGTCGCTTAGCGTCCGGCCCCGTGGTCGACCAATCGCTGAAGAAATCCGTCTACCTGGCCGGACTCGGCTGGCGGCAGCTGCGGGACGATCCCGGGCGGGCGGCGCGGCTGGCCGTCCGGCTGGCGGCGCGCACCCCGTTCGGCGCCCGGCTGCGGCGCTCCCCGCTGGCCGTGCCGAAGCCCCGGGACGTCCGGCGCGAGACCGCCGAGCTGCGGGCCCTGCTCGCCCGGCCGCGCGCGGCGGCCCCCCGGCACGAGCGGCGGCCGGGGAACGGCGTGCTGATGTTCGTGACGAACGCGCTGCCGTGCACGAACGCCGGCTACACCGTCCGGACGCACCGGATCGCGCTCGCCCAGCGGGAGACGGGCCTCGACACGCACGTGGTGACGCGGCTCGGCCATCCGCTCGGCCAGGGCGTCGGCGACGCGCGGGCGAGGGTGGACGTCGACGGCGTCCCGTACCACCGGCTGCTGCCCTGGCTGCCGCCGGGCGATCCCGTCCGGGCCGTCGGGAAGAGCGCCGATCTGGCCGGACGGCTGGTCGAGGAGCTGCGGCCGTCCGTCCTGCACGCGGTCAGCAACCATCTGAACGCGGCCGTCGCGCTGGAGCTCGGACGCCGCCACGGCGTCCCGGTCGTCTACGAGGTGCGCGGTTTCCTGGAGGACTCCTGGCTCTCCCGCGACCCCGCGCACCGCGCCACCGACGAGTTCTACCGGCTGACCCGCGAGCTGGAGACGCGCCGGATGGCCGAGGCGGACGCGGTCGTCACGCTCGGCGAGGCGATGCGGGCGGAGATCGCGTCCCGGGGCGTCCCCGAGGAGAAGATCTTCACGGTCCCGAACGGCGTGGACGAGGCGTTCCTGGAGCCGCTGCCCGACGGGCGGGACCTGCGCGAAGAGCTGGGCATTCCGGAGACCGCCACGGTCGTCGGCCTCACGTCCTCGTTCTACGGCTACGAGGGCATCGACACGCTGATCGACGCCGCCGCGCTGCTCCGCGACCGGGGAGCCCCCGTCACGCTGCTCCTCGTCGGGGACGGCCCGGAGCGCGGCGCGCTGGAACGGCGCGCGGCCGGGCACGGCGTGCACGCCGTGTTCACCGGCCGGGTGCCGATGGAGTCCGTTCGCCGCTATCACGCCGCCCTCGATGTGTTCGCGGTCCCGCGCCGGGCGGACCGGGTGTGCCAATTGGTGACGCCCCTCAAGCCGATCGAGGCGATGGCGGGGGGAATCCCCGTTATCGCCAGTGATGTCAAAGCTCTCCGGGAAATCGTGGAACCGGGCGTGACGGGCGCGTTAACAGTTCCGGAAGACCCGGAATCATGGGCGAATTGTCTGGAAGATCTGGCTTACAGTCCCGAATTGAGACAGAAGATCGGGCGGGCGGCCCGGGAACGGGTCGCGGCGGAGCGCACCTGGCGCGCCGTGACCCGCGGATACCGGGCCGCCTACCGACGGACATAGACCGAAGGGAGCCGGGCGCATGGATCTTGTGGTCATCGGACTCGGCTACGTGGGGCTGCCGCTCGCGCGGGAGGCGTGCCGCTCCGGCCTGCGGGCCGGCGGGCTCGACCGGGACGCGCGCGTGGTCGCCGGGCTCAAGGCCGGGCTGTCGCACATCGACGACGTCTCGGCCGCCGAGATCGAGCGGATGCTGGAGGCCGGGTTCGTCCCGAGCCTGCACGAGGACGTCCTGGACGGCGCCCGCACCGTGGTCATCTGCGTGCCGACGCCGCTGTCGCCGGAGGGCGGCCCCGACCTGACCGCGGTGCGCGGCGCGGCCGAGACGGTCGCCCGCCACCTGGAGCCGGGCATGCTGGTGGTGCTGGAGTCGACCACCTACCCGGGCACGACCGAGGAGGTCGTCCGGCCGATCCTGGAGACGTCCGGCCTGGTCGCGGGCGAGGAGTTCCACCTGGCGTTCTCGCCGGAGCGGATCGACCCGGGCAACCCGGTGTACGGCGTCCGCAACACCCCGAAGATCGTCGGCGGGCTGACCCCGGCGTGCGCGTCGGCGGCGGCGGCGTTCTACGGCAAGTTCGTCGACCGGGTCGTGCAGGCCAAGGGCACCCGCGAGGCGGAGATGGCGAAGCTGCTGGAGAACACCTACCGGCACGTCAACATCGCGCTGGTCAACGAGATGGCGGTGTTCTGCAACGAGCTGGGCATCGACCTGTGGGACGCGATCGACTGCGCGGCCACGAAGCCGTTCGGGTTCCAGGCGTTCCGGCCGGGTCCGGGCGTCGGCGGGCACTGCATCCCGATCGACCCGAACTACCTGTCGTACAAGGTCAGGTCGCTGGGCTACCCGTTCCGGTTCGTGGAGCTGGCCCAGGAGATCAACGACCGGATGCCCCGGTACGTCGCGGAGCGCGCGCAGCAGCTGCTCAACCGGGAGGGACGCGCGCTGAAGGACGCCAGGGTCCTGCTGCTCGGCGTCACCTACAAGGCCGACATCGCCGACCAGCGCGAGTCGCCGGCCCGTCCGGTGGCGCGGCGGCTGGCCCGGCTCGGCGCCGACCTGTCCTTCCACGACCCGTTCGTCGCGTCCTGGGACGTGGACGGCGAGCCGGTCCGGAACGCGGGCGACGACCTGCCCGCCGCACTGGAGGCGGCCGACCTCGCGATAGTCCTGGCCGCCCACACCACCTACGCCCCAGAGACGCTGACAAGGCACGCAAGGCTGCTGTTCGACACCCGCGGCCGAACCCGCGACGCCCAGCAGCAGAGCGTAGAGCTCCTCTGAGCCCCGTTGATCTGCGGCGTGTCGTTGTTATGAGGCCGCCGATAACAACAACACGCCGCAGGTCAACGAATCGGGTGGGGGTGGACATGTCGTGGACGACGGGGGTTCATCGGGTGTTCTCGTCCGGCGTCGAGACTCGGGGGAAGAAGACGATTTCGGCGCGTTACGGAGTGAGTGTGATGCGGGTCTGTGTTTGCACGGTGGTGCACCATCCCGAGGACGCACGCATTCTGCACCGGCAGATTCGCGCGCTACTCGACGCCGGCCACGAGGTCACATATATCGCCCCATTTCGGGCGTGCAATGCGACCCCGTGGCGGCAGATCAGCCCGGTGGACATCCCGCGGGCGACGGGGCGGCGGCGGCTCCGCGCGCTGCGCGCCGCCCACCGGGCGCTCGCCGAGCACGCCCCGTACGCCGACGTGGTCCTGCTGCACGACCCGGAGCTGCTGGTGTCCCTCCCCCGCGAGGTCCGGCAGCGGACGGTCGTGTGGGACGTCCACGAGGACACCGCCGCCGCCCTGTCGGCCAAGGGCTGGCTGCCCGGCCCGGCGCGGCCCCTGCTGCGCCCGGCCGTCCGCCGGCTGGAGCGGCGCAGTGAACGGCGGCACCGGCTGCTGCTCGCCGAGCACGGCTACCGGTCCCGGTTCCGCGAGGACCACCCGGTCGTGCCCAACACCACCTACGTCTCCGACACGCCGCCCGGCCCGCCGGACGGCCGCCGCGCCGTCTACGTCGGGCAGCTGTCCCGGGCGCGCGGCGCGCTCGACATGATCGAGATGGCCCGCGCGCTGACCGCCGAGGGCATCCTGGTGGAGCTGATCGGCGCGGCGGACGCCGACGTCCGGGGCGCGCTGCGGCAGGCCCAGCGCGAGGGGCTCGTGCGCTGGTACGGGTTCGTCCCGAACGACCGGGCGCTGCGGATCGCCGAGGGCGCGATGGCCGGGCTGGCGCTGCTGCACGACGAGCCGAACTACCGGCACTCGATGCCGACGAAGGTCGTCGAGTACATGGCCCGCGGCATCCCCGTCGTCACCACGCCGAACCCGCCGGCGGTGGACATCGTCGAGCCGGCCGGCTGCGGGCTCGTCGTCCCGTTCGCCGACCCGCAGTCGGCGGCCAAGGCCGTCCTGCGGCTGCGCGACGACCCCGACCACCGGGCCGAGCTGGGCAAACGCGGTTACGACGCGGCCCGCGCCCGGTTCCACTGGCCCGTCCACGCCGCAGACTTCGTCGCCCAACTGGAGGCGTGGGCGGGCCGCTCCCCGCACGTGGCGCGGGAGCCGGAGCCCGAACCCGTCCCCGAGTTCTAGCCCCGGCCGGACGCGTCAGGCCCGGTGGTGCAGGCGGTAGGCGACCGACCGGGCGATCCGCGCGGCGGCCCCCGGCGGGTGGTTCGCCTCCACCACCACGACGTACCGGCGGACGCGCAGCGCGATCATCCCGGCGGTCGGCCCGATCTCGTACGCCTCGTCCCCGCCGATGTCGCGGCGACGCCGGGCCTGCGACTGCGTGGCCTGCAGCGCGTCCAGCATCCGTGCGGCGGCCTCGTCCGTCTCGGCCACCCAGCGGACGCTCACGGTGAGGCCCCGCAGGGCCGGATCGGCGGCCCCGGACGGGCTCGCGGACGGCGTGCCCGGCCCCGGCGCGCTCGGCTCGGGTGACGCGCTCCCGCCGTCCGGATCGTCCTTCCGTTTGCCGTCCTTCTCGCCTTTGCCGCGCTTTCCGCGCTTGGCGCGCGGCTCGTAGGTGCACGACACCGGACGCGGCAGCTTGACCGTCCCGGCGGACGTGCGGCTCGGGTCGGCGGCGTAGCCGGTCATCCGGGCCGCCGCGAGGTCGGGACCGGTGAGCAGCGAGCACGCGTCCGGCCAGTCGGCCGCGGGCACGCCGCCGAGCTCGGCCGGGCCCGCGCCGGTGGGCCCGCCGCGCAGCGCGACCAGCCGCGCCGCGCCGTCCGGGCGGGGCGCCGCCTGCGGGACGCCCACGTACAGCAGCCCGCCCGCCGCCGCCAGCCACGGCCGCGCGCCGGGCAGGTCCGGGTCCATCGAGAACGGCGCCGGCGCGGTCGTGGCGCTGCCGTCGGACGGCTCCACGATGTCGACCCCCGCAGGCAGGAGCCGCTCCGACAGCCGCGGGCGCAGCGCGAACACGTGCCCGCCGGCCTCCGCGAGCGCCGCGTACGCGGGGACGTCGCGGCCCCACGCCACCCGCCCGGACGCCAGGTCCACCGCCTCCATACGGGTGTCGCCGGAGCGGTCGCCGTCCGGGTGATAAACGACCATGAGCCGCCCCGGCGCCAGCACCCCGGGGCACATCAGGTCGCCGCACACCCCGTCGCCCTTCCAGGCGCCGATCTGGTCGCCGTCCTCGCCGAACGCGCGCAGCGCCGTCCCGTCCGAGGCGAGCGTCACCCCGTCCAGCATCGACACCTCGGGCGACTCCTTGGCGCCGAGCCGCTCGTCCCAGCGGACCGTGCCCTTCGCCGGGTCGACCGCCAGCAGCCTGCTGCGGCGCCGTCCGTCCTCCTCCCGGCAGTCCAGGCCGAACGCGGCGAGGGCCTCCCGGCCGTCGGACGGATGCGCGCCGCCCTCGAACAGCCGGCAGCCGCGCGGCAGCGCCAGCCGCCACACCCGGTTGCCGGTGACCGCGGACACGCCGAACAGCGTCCGGTGCCCGTCGTCGGTGGTGAGGACGATGTCGGATCCGGCGGGCCAGCGCAGCGTCGTCCGGGACACCGCGGCGGGAAGCTCGCCGTCCCGCCGCCACAGCAGCCCGCCCGAGAGCGCGTCGAACGCGACGAGCGCCCGGTCGCCCCGGTCGCCGTTCCGCTCGAAGTAGGCGACGAGCCGGGACCGCGTGGACGACCAGCCGAGCATCGTCCAGCCGGAGCGCCGGTAGCTCCAGCGCTCGCCGCCGGTCCGCGCGTCCCGCACCTGGAGCCCGTCGCCGGACGCCGTCACGACCTGCCCGTGCGCGACCTGGTAGGCGACGCCGTCGTAGCCCGCGACGGCCCCGTGGTGGATCCGGGTGGTCTGCTGCCAGCTCACCGCGAGCGGGCCCGGCGGCGGCCCCACCTCGCGCTGCGGCGTGACGGGCCGGCCGGTCACGGTGTGCCGCACCTGCCACCACTCGGCGCGCAGGACGTACTTGTCGACGAGCACGACGCACAGCGCCACCGCCACCGCGGCGGAGACCAGACCGAGCGCGACGCGGACCCTGCCCACGGACTCCGGTCGGCCGTCAGGCCGCTGCCGGCTCCCGACCACGACCGCGCCCGCCCCCCTCCGCTGATTACTGTGTCTTGGGACGACACCCACCATGCCGTGTGCGGGACGTCGGCGCGACAGAACGGAGACGAACCGTGGAGGTCTTCACCCGCTGGCACAATTGGGACACGGCCCGTGCCGACATCACGGCGTCCGGCGCCGCGGTCGACGTGGACGCCCTGGACGCCGCCGTCGCCGCCGCCCTGCGCTGGCACGGCGACCAGAAGCGTCCCACGGGCGACCCTTACGTCGAGCACCTGCTGGAGGCGCTCGAAGTCCTGGTGCGCGGGGCCGGGGTCACGGCGCCCGCCGTGCTGTCCGCGGTGGTCCTGCACGACGTCGTCGAGGACACCCCGGCGACGCTGCGGGACGTCGAGGCCGAGTTCGGCCCGGAGGTCGCCGAGCTGGTCGACTGGGTCACCAAGCCGCCCGTCCCCGGCGCGGGCCGCCAGGCGAAACGCGGCGCGAAGGCCGCCTACCTGCGCCGCCTCGGCGACGCGCCGCCCGAGGCGGTCCAGGTGAAGCTCGCCGACCGCGCCAGCAACGTCCAGACCCTCGACCGGATGCCCCCGGACTTCCAGCGCCGCTACTACGCCGAGACCCTCACCTACATCGTCCCCCTGGCCGAGCCCCACCCGTGGTTCCGCGCCTGGTACGCGAGTTGGAGCGCCGGTTTCGCGCACCTGCGCTAGCCCGGCCGCCGACCTCGGCGTTGCGATCGCGCCGGGCGTCGAGGGAGGGCCCCCAAAAGCCGACGCCGAGGCAATGAAATAAATACTGCATGGATCGGGAGTGGGTGGTCGAGGAGAGCGTGGGCGTCGCGGCGGGGGCCGGGGACGTGTACGCGGCCGTCGCGGATCTGCGGCGGATGGGCGAGTGGAGCCCCGAGGTGTTCGCCACGTGGGTGCGCGGGCGGGCGATCGCGCCCGGCACGAGGTTCGTCGGGTTCAACCGGATCGGCTGGCGTGTGTGGTTCACCACATGCCAGGTGACCTCGGCGGTGCCGGGCGAGGCGTTCGCGTTCCGGGTGTCGAGCTTCGGGATCCCCGTGGCGCTGTGGGGGTACCGCTTCGAGGACGTGTCGGACGACCCGTCCGCGCCCCGGACGCGGCTCACCGAGTACTGGGAGGACCTGCGCCGCGACGGCCGGAGCGCGAAGTTCGTCTCCCTCCTCGGCAAGGTCTTCACCGGCGTCCCGGCGGAGCGGCGCGCGGACGTCAACCGCGCGGGCATGCGCGCCACCCTCGGCCGCATCCGGACGGCCGTCGAGAAGGGCTGATCCCGCCGCCGGTACTTGGCGGCAAAACAAGAACCTGTTCTACTAAGCGGTGTGACAAGCACCGTGCAAGCGCATGCCATCCAGGGCGAGCGGGTCACCCTCCCGGTGCGGATCCGCGACGCCGCCGTGGCCTCGGCGATGTTCGCCGTGCCCGCCCGCGCCGCCCAGGCCGTCATCGCCTACTCCGGGCTGGAGGTCGCCGAGGCGCTGCCCGGCCGGGCGATCTGCTCGCTCGCCTTCGTCCGGTACGCGGACGGGGACCTCGGGCCGTACCACGAGTTCGCCGTCGCGTTCCTGGTGCGCCCGCCCGGCTCGGCGGCGTCCGGGCTGTTCGGGCGGCTGCGCGGCGTCGGGGCGTTCATCCACTGGCTGCCCGTCAACCAGGAGTTCACGCTGGACGCCGGGCGGACGATCTGGGGGTTCCCCAAGGAGATCGCCGACATCCCGATGGACCTGGCCGGGCGCGTGAAGCGCTGCGCGGTCCGGCTCGGCGGGCGGACGGCGATCGAGGTCGCGGTGCGGCCCGGCCTGCCGATGCCGGGGAGCACCGCCGCGCCGAAGGTCGACGCCTACTCCTGCATGGACGGCGTCACCCGCCGGACGCCGTGGACGCTGACGCCGGCCGACGTCCGGACGCGTCCGGGCGGCGCCAAGGTGATCTTGGGCGATCATCCGGTGGCGGAGGAGCTGCGCGGGCTGGGGCTGGACCGGGCGCGCGCGCTGAGCAGCAGCACGGTCGGCCACCTGCAGATGGTCTTCGACGGCGCCGAGGAGGTGCGCCGGTGATGCGGACGGCGCTGGTCACGGGCGCGGCGGGCGGGCTCGGCGCGGCGGCCGCGCGGCGGCTCGCGGCGGCGGCGTGGGACGTCGTCGCGGTCGACACCGACGAGGCGGGCCTGGCGGAGACCGCGCTGCGCTCCCCCAACATGCACGTGCGGACGTGCGACATCACCGATCCCGGGGCCCTCGCGGACGTGCTGGCGATGACCGGCCCCGTGCACCGGCTCGTGCACGCCGCCGCGACCGCGCCGTCCGCGCCCGCCCTCGACCAGCCGCTCACCGAGGTAGATCGCGTTCTCCGCGCCGACGTGCTCGGCGCCGTGCACGTCGTGCGGGCCGCGCTGCCCGGCATGCTGGAACGCGGTTCCGGCGAGCTGGTCCTCTGCGCGGGCCCTCCGGCGACGGGCGCGGCCGCGGCGGCGTCCGGCGCGGTCGCCGCGTACACCGACGCGCTCTGGCGGGAGCACGGCGGGCGCGGGGTGACGTTCCGCTGCGTCCACCTGGACGACCGGACACCCCCGCGCCACGTCCTCGACGCGCTGGACCGCTCGCTCGCGCGCCCGCCCGGCGACCTGCACGTCCGCCCCGGGGCGGGCCGCCCGCCGCTCGCCGGGGCCGTCCGCTCCGCGCTGAACCTCGGGCCGACCGAATAAGCTGTCTCCTTCGCCCCTTCGGGGTGCCGGGGGACGTCCCCGGCGCGACACACGTGCGAGGAGCAGCCTGCATGTCGTCCCAGGTCACCGGGCGGCCGACCGGCCCCGGCGGCACGGTGAAGGATCAAGAGATCGCCGCCGAGCAGCGCTACGTCGACATCGCCTACACGCGGCTGGAGGAGATGCGCGCCGACGCCCAGGCCATGATCCGCGAGGGGTACCGGCAGTCGCTCGCCGGCACCAAGGGCTCACTCGTGGACCGGGACGCGATGGTCCACCAGGCGGCCCTGCGCGCCCGTGCGCTGGACATCGCCGACGACGGCCTGGTCTTCGGCCGGCTCGACCTCGCGCCCGGCGAGCGTCCGTCCGGCGAGGTCCGCTACATCGGGCGCATCGGCGTCCGGACGAGCGAGCACGACTCCCTGGTGATCGACTGGCGGGCGCCCGCCGCCGAGGACTTCTACCGCGCCACCCCCGAGGACCCGCGCGGCGTCGTCCGCCGCCGCGTCCTGCACTCGCGCGGGCACACGGTCGTCGACCTGGAGGACGACCTCCTCGACCCCGACGCGGCGGACGGCATGACGATCGTCGGCGACGGCGCGTTCCTCGCCTCGCTCGCGCGCGCCCGCGAGGGCGCGATGCGCGACATCGTCGCGACGATCCAGCGGGAGCAGGACGAGGTGATCCGCGCCCCCGCCGACGGGACGGTCCTCGTGCGCGGCGCCCCCGGCACCGGCAAGACGGCCGTCGCGCTGCACCGGGTCGCCTACCTGCTGTTCCGGCACCGGCGGCGGTTCGGCTCGCGCGGCGTCCTCGTCGTCGGGCCGAACCGCCGGTTCACCGCCTACATCGAGCGGGTGCTGCCGTCGCTCGGCGAGGGCTCGGCGACGCTGCGCTCGCTCGGCGACCTCGTCGACGGGGCCACCGCGGCCGTCCACGACCCGCCGCGCCTCGCCCGCGTCAAGGGCGCGGACGAGATGGTGCAGGTGCTGCGCCGCGCCGTCGCCGACCACGCGCCCGGCGCCCCCGACGAGCTGCGCGTCGTGTTCAAGGGCATCGTCGTCACGCTCGGCCGGGACCGCCTCGACCGGATCAGGAACGACGTCCACCGGCGCAGCCGCGGCAGTGTGAACGCGGCGCGCGGGCGGGCCGCCGAGATGCTCCTGGACGCTCTGTGGGGCCGCTTCAACGACGTCGGCGGCCCGGAGGCCGCCGAGGCCGAGGAAGGCGCCGAGGCGGGGCTGTGGAACGCGATCCTGGCCGCCGACGGGCTCGCCTCGCTCGACGAGGAGCCCGCCCGCGGGCGGGAGAACGGCGACCCCAAGCGGGCCCAGTTCGACGCGCGGGTCCGCGAGCAGCGCACGTTCACCGACTTCCTCGTCGCGTGGTGGCCGATCCGCCGCCCGCTGGACGTGCTGCGCTCGCTCGGCGACCCGTCCCGGCTGCGCCGCGCCGCCGGCCGCGACCTCGGCCGCGCCGACCTGGCGGCGCTCGCCGCGTCCTGGGCCGGGGACGCCCCGCTCAGCTACCAGGACGTCGCGCTGCTGGACGAGCTGGACGCGCTGCTCGGCTCGCCGCCCCGCCCGTCCCGCCGCCGCAGGGCCCCGTCCGAGGACGACCCGTTCGTCGTGGACGGCGTCAACATCCTCACCGGCGAGGAGGTCGCGGACGACTCGTGGGAGCCGGAGATGCAGGAGCTCACCACGTCCATGGAGCGCCTCGAACGGTCCCGGCGGGTCGACGACGGCGTGGTGGAGGAGCGTCCCGAGTACGCGCACATCGTCGTGGACGAGGCGCAGGACCTCTCCCCCATGCAGTGGCGGATGCTCGGCCGCCGCGGCCGCCAGGCCAGCTGGACCATCGTGGAGGACCCGGCCCAGAGCGCCTGGGAGGACCTCGACGCCGCCCGCCGGGCCATGGACGCCGCGCTCGGCGGCGAGAAGCCGTCGCAGAGCCGGGGCCGGGGCCGGGGCCGCCGCCCCCGCAAGCCGACGCCCCGCGCCCGGCACGAGTACGAGCTCACCACGAACTACCGCAACTCCACTGAGATCGCCGCCGTGTCGGCCCGGGTGCTCGCCCGCGCGCTGCCCGAGGCCCGGCCGGCCCGCGCCGTCCGCGCGTCCGGCATCGAGCCGGTCGTCAGCGTGGTCCCCGAACCCGGTCTGGCCCGCGCCGCGCGCGAGGCGACCGAGGAACTCCTCGACCAGGTCGAGGGGACGATCGGCGTCATCGTCCCGATGTCCGCGGAGGAGCCCGGAGCCGCGGCGGCGCCGGCCGGCGCGGACACCGACGGCCAGACCACCCTTTTCGGCGACACCGCGCCCGACGAAACCAGCACGTCCGAAACCAGCGCGCCCGAAACCGCCGCACCCGGCGGGGGCACGGCGTGGACGGCGGCCGACCGGGAGCGGCTCGGCGCGGGCCTGCCCGACCGCGTCCAGGTGCTGGACGTGCTGGAGGCCAAGGGGCTGGAGTTCGACGCCGCCGTCATCGTGGCGCCGGAGACCGTCGCCGCGCAGTCGCCGCGCGGGCTGCGCGTCCTCTACGTGGCGGTGTCCCGCGCGACGCAGCGGCTGACCGTCCTCACCGCCGACCCGGAGTGGCGCGACACGCTGCTCACCGGCTGAGCCGCGCCCCCGGCCGATCGGCCGAGGGCCGCGGCGGCCCGCCCGCCGCAGACGCCGCGGCCCGGCCGCGCACCGCCGTGCGAGGGTGAAAAGTCCCCGTCCGCGGGAGTTAGGCTGACGCTGCCCCCTTTATCGCACGGGTGAACGGAGAGCGATGAGCGGCCGTAATCCCGCACCCAGGCGCAGCTACGGCGGCCGCTCGGCGGAGGAGCGCCGCGCCGAACGGCGGGAGCGCCTGCTGGCCGCCGGGCTCGAACTGTTCGGGACGCGCGGCTACGCGGCGACGTCCATCGAGCGGCTGTGCGCGACCGCGAGCGTGTCCACTCGCAACTTCTACGAGGAGTTCACCGGACGCGAGGAACTCCTCACCGCGCTGCACAGCACCATCAACGAGCGCGCCGCGCAGGCCCTCGCCGCCGCCTACGCCGAGGCGTCCGGCGCCGGCCTCGGCACCCGCGTCGAACGCGCCGTCCGCGCGTTCGTCACCGTCACCGCGAGCGACCCCCGCTGGGCGCGCATCGCGTTCGTCGAGGTCATCGGCGTCAGCGCGAGCCTGGAGCAGCACCGCTTCCGCTGGCGCGGCCAGTGGGAGGACGCGCTGACCACGATGGCCCGCGAGGCCGTCCACCGCGGCGAGGCCGTCGACCGCGACTACCGGCTCACCATGATCGCGATCATCGGCGCGGTCAACAACCTCGTCCACCACTGGTCCGCCCGCGACCAGGACATCCCCCTGGACGACATCACCGCGGAGCTGACCCACCTGATCATGGCGGCGGTGACGACCCCCTAGATGATGGGGGGACGTCCCGTGCGGGTCATGCGCCAGGCGGTGCGGTAGGAGATGGGGCGGCGCGGTCCGGCGGGCTTGCGCCAGCCCTCCGCGAAACCCTTGAACCACGGCTTGAGGGCGCTCGGCTTGCGCTCGCGGAGGACGGTCATGCCGACCCACACGGCCAGATAGGTGAGCGCCAGCGGCCACGGCAGGTTGCGCCGGGCCAGCCAGACGCGGTTGCGGGCGTTGTAGCGGTAGAACATGTCGTGCCGCGTCGGCAGGACCGCCGGGTGGAACATCACCGCGGAGGCGTCGTAGACGATGCGGTAGCCCGCGTTGAGGACCTGCCAGGCGAGGTCGGTCTCCTCGTGGGCGTAGAAGAAGTCCTCGGGGAGGCCGCCGCCCGCGTCGAACGCCGCGCGGCGGACCGCGCAGGCGCCGCCGAGGAACGTCGTGACGGGAGACGAGCGCTCCGGGTCGCCGGCGCGCAGCCGGGGGACGTGCCGGCGCTCGCCGCGCCCGCCCTCCGGGTCGCGGACGCGGAACGAGACGACGCCCAGGTCGGGTTCGGCGGAGAACCGGTCGCGCAGGTGGGCGCCGAGGCGGGTGGAGCGGTACCAGCCGTCGTCGTCCAGGAAGAGGACCACGTCGCCGCAGGACGCCTCGACGCCCCGGTTCCGTCCGCCCGGGATGCCCAGGTTCGTGGGGAGGCTGAGGGTCTTGACGCGCTCATCGTCGAACGGCGCCTCGCCCGCGCGGTCGCCGACCGGGTCGACGCCGTTGCCGACGAGGACGACCTCGACGTCCACGTGCTCCTGCTCCAGCGCGCTGCGGACGGCGCGGGCCAGTTCCTCCGGCCGGTTGCCCATGGTCAGGACGACGACGGAGAGTTTCACTTCAGCCTCCGGGAGGCCAGGATGCTGACCAGGTGGAGCAGCGTCTGGAGCACCGCGACGACGGCCACCGCCACCATCAGGACCCGGACCGCGACCGGGTCGTCGTTGCCGAGGACGGTGTCGGCCACGGCCGCCGCGACGATCAGCAGCGACAGCTCGACCGCGCCGATGATCCGGTGGAAGCGCAGCATGGACGCGGCCTGCCGGGCGAGCGCGATGCGGGTGGATCGGGGCCGCAGCGCCCGGTCGCCGCCGGACGGGTCGGCGGTCAGCCCCGACTTGGCGCGGGCGACGACGACGTTGTCGGTCTCCGCCTTGATCAGCGCGGCGCCGAGCGCGGCGACGAGGCCGAGCTCGGCCCAGCCGCCGTTCCGCCAGCCGCCCTGGGCCATGAAGCCGAGCCCGACGAGCAGCGAGATCTCCGACAGGTAGTGGCCGATGCGGTCGAGGAAGACCCCGGCCACCGACGTCTGCCGCAGGTAGCGCGCGACCTCGCCGTCCACGCAGTCGAGCAGCAGGTAGAGCTGGATGAGGACGGCGCCGCCGAGCGCCGTCCACAGCGGGTCGGCCGGCAGCGACACCACGGCGCCGGCGAGCACGCCGCACGCCATCATCATGTAGGTGAGCTGGTTCGGGCTGAAGCCGAGGCGCAGCGCGATCCACCCGAAGTACGGGGACAGGTCGCGCATGTAGAGGCGCCCGGCCCAGTGCTCCTCGTTGCGCCGGTCCTTCAGGCCGGGCGGCTGGCCGTACCTGCGGACGTCGGCGACCCTGGCGCCCTTGCGGTGCGGCCGCTGATCGTCCTCGGGGGGCGCCGCGGACTGCCCGGGGAGCTCAGCCTCCATGGGCCTGGACATACTCTTCCACCGCCTTGCGGGCCTCGCCCTTGTCGAGGCTGAGATATTCCAAGATCGTGTAACGGCCGGGCCGGGTCTGCGGCGCGTGCAGCACGGCCTCGGTGAACTGCTCGACGCTCAGCCCGACGTCGCCGGGCAGCCGGGGCAGCCCGTGCCGGCCGAGGCAGGCGAGGATCTCGTGCAGCCGCTCCTCGCCGGACCCGAGGCGGGTGGCGCGCAGATGGAAGCAGAACGCCGCGCCGATCCCCGCCAGCTCGCCGTGGTTGGCCGTGTCCGGATAGAGCTGGTCGACGGCGTGCAGGATCTCGTGGTCGCCGCCGCTCGCCGGGCGGGAGTCGCCGGCGAACGCCATCGACATCCCGGACAGGACCAGGCTCTCGGCGAGGACGGTGAGGAACCGGTCGTCCTCGATCGAGCCGGGCTGGTGCAGCAGCGCCTCCGCGGCGGTGCGCGCCACGGTGAGCGCCATCCGGTCGACGCGCTCGCCGCACTGCTCGGCCGCGAGGAGCCAGTCCTCCACGGCGGAGAAGTTGCTCACCACGTCGCCGATCCCGGCGCGGATGAGCCGCGGCGGCGCGGCGTGCACGTAGTCGAGGTCGACGATCATCGCGAGCGGCATCACCACGCCGAACGAGCCCTTGCCGCCGTCGTGCACCAGCGACGCGACCGGGGAGCAGATCCCGTCGTGGGACAGGTTCGTCGCGACCGACACCATCGGGATGCCCGACAGCGTCGCCGCGTACTTGGTGGCGTCGATCGTCCGGCCGCCGCCGATCCCGACGACGGCCTCGTAGGATCCGGCGCGCAGCTTGGACGCCAGCGCGACGGCCGCGTCCACGGTGCCGCCCTCGACCTGGAACAGGTCGCAGGACGACAGGGACGGCCGGACGTGCTCGGCGATCTGGTCGCCCTGGCCGGGGCCGACGGCGATCGCCACCCGTCCCTCGGTGACGATCCGCCGGTCGGCGAGCAGTTCGCCGAGGGCCGCGACGGCACCGCGCCGCACGTCGATGGACAGCGGCGCGTTGAGCATCCGCGTCAGCAGGGGCATGTGCCTCCTCGCTCGGGTCGAGCGCCTAGATCGAGCGCCGACGGTGCTGCCGCCGGGTCAGTAGCCCTTGGCGATCCGCCGGGCCTTCTCCAGGTCGTCGTGGTTGTCGACCTCGACCCAGTCGACCTCGCCGATCGGCGCGACGCCGATGCGGCCGCCGCGGTTCACCAGCTCCTGGTAGCCGTCCTCGTAGTAGAGGTCGGGGTCGCGCTCCCAGGTGGCCTGGAGGGCGGCGGCCAGCGGCTCGGCGGCGGCGGGCTCGATCAGCGTGGCGCCGATGTACTCGCCGCCCGCGGTCGAGGGGTCCATCAGCTTGGTGATGGTCTTCAGGCGCCCCTCGCCGTCGAGGATGACCTTCATCTCCTCGTCGGCGAGAGTTTTCACATCGTCCACTGCCAGGAGGATGTCCGGCCCGCGGTTCGCCAGTAGCGTCTTCTCGACGCCGACCGGATGGACCGTGTCGCCGTTGACCATGAGGACGCCCTTGGAGAAGTGCTCACGGGCCAGCCACATGGAGTAGGCGTTGTTCCACTCCTCGGCCTTGTCGTTGTGGACCAGCGTGATCGTCACGCCGTACCGCTCCTCGAGGGCGGCCTGGCGCTCCTCGACGGCGCCCGCGCAGTAGCCGACGACGATGACGACGTCGGTCAGCCCGACCTCGGCGAGGTTGCGGAGGGCGATGTCCAGGATGGTGGTCTCGCCGTCCACCGGGACCAGGGCCTTGGGGAGGGTGTCGGTGTAGGGCCGCAGCCTCCGGCCCGCACCCGCCGCCAGCACCATGCCGATCATGCTTCCTCTTTCCTCAGGTCGAACCGATCCGTGCCCGCAAGGTAGACGGCCGGCGCGGCGAACGCGAACGGGCCGGACCTTCGGCGGGGCGGACGATGCCGTCGTGGTGGAGCGGTGCCGGCACCGCCTGCGCGGACCCCAACACGGCGAGGCAACCATACTCGATCCGGCGCGCTCGGGCGGTGCGAGCCGCTTCGTCCGCCCCCCGCCGCGGGGCCTTCCGGTACGTTGAGCGTGGTCGGAGAGACCTGGCGGGAGATCGGGAGACATGGCGACGCGGACGGTTGCGGTGGTGCTCGCCGGCGGGGTCGGCGCGCGCATGGGCGCGGGACGGCCCAAGCAGCTCATGGAGGTCGGCGGGCGGCCCATCCTGGCGCACGCGATCGGCGCGTTCGACGCGCATCCGGGCATCGGCGAGATCGTGGTCGTGATGGCGTCCGGGCACCTGCGCGACGCCGCCGCGATCGCCGCGCCGTTCCGCAAGACGGCCGCCGTGATCGAGGGCGGCGACACCCGGACCGCCTCGACGGTCGCGGCGCTGCGGGTGCTGGACGGGCGGCCCGACGACGTCCGCGTCCTGTTCCACGACGCGGCCCGCCCCTTCGTCGACGGCCCCCTCATCGACCGCGTGCTCGGCGCGCTGGACGGCTGCGAGGCCGTCGCCGTGGGCGTCCCGTCGTCCGACACGATCGTGGTGGTGGAGGACGGCGTGGTCGCCTCGATGCCGCCCCGCGAGACGCTGAGCCGGTTCCAGACCCCGCAGGGCTTCCGGCTCGGCACCATCCGCACGGCCTATGAGCTGGCGCTCGCCGACCCCGCCCTGCGCGCGACCGACGACTGCGGGATCGTGCACCGCTACCTGCCGGACGTCCCCATCCGGGTGGTGGCGGGCAGCGAGCGCAACCTCAAGGTGACCCAGCCCCTCGACGCCGTCGTCGCCGAACATCTCGCCACCGAGGTAGAGCCTTGATTTTCGAGAACACCCCCACGGTCATCGGTCATCGCGGCTACGGGTCGGGCGACCTCGTCCCGCCCGGCGCCGCGGCGCCCGTCGCCGAGAACACGCTGCCGTCGCTGCTCGCCGCCGTCGAGGCCGGTCTGTCCTGGGTCGAGATCGACGTGACGCGCACCGCCGACGACCACCTCGTCCTGCGGCACGACCCGACGACGGTGGACGGCGACCACCTCATCGACCTGCCCGCCACCGCCAGCGGCCTGCCCCGGCTCACCGAGATCTTCGCGGCGCTGCCGGAGGACGTCGCGGTCGACGTGGACGTGAAGACCGTCCTGGAGGACGCGCTGGACGAGCCGTCCCGCCGCACCGGCGCGCTCCTCGCCCCGGTGCTGAGGCGGGAGGCGGAGCGCCGCCGGCTGCTCGTCACGTCGTTCGACCCGTCGCTGCTGACGTTCCTGAAGGAGGAGGCGCCGGGCGTCCCGCTGGGGCTGCTGACATGGCTGCGGTTCCCGCTGTGGCACGCCGTCCCGGCCGCCGCCGGGCTCGGCCTGGACGCCGTCGCCGTGCACACCGGGTCGTGCGGCATCGACCACCCCGACACGCGCCTGCGCCCCCTGGAGCACTGCGTGGACGTGGCGCACAAGGCTGGCCTGGCGACGATCGCCTGGTGCCCGTCGGCCGAGGCGGCGCCGACCTACGCGGAGGCCGGGTTCGACGCGCTGGTGGTCAACGACGTCCCCGGCGTCCTCGCCGCGATCTGACCCGCCGCGGCCGCGGTCACTTCGGGCGGTTGCCGCCGTACATGCGCGTCCACTCGCCGGGCTCGTCGTCGTCCGAGGCGGAGCCGGACGGCTTGTTCTCCGCGGCGGGCGGCGCCGGAGCGGACGGAGGGCCGGCGGGGAGGGGCGGCGGGTTGGCCGCGGCGGGCTGGGCGGGCGGCGCGCCGTACTGGGGCGCGGCCTGCCACGACGGGCTCTGCGCGGGCGGCTGCTGGGGCGCGCCCATGGGAGCCGGGGCGCCCTGCATGTGCGGCGGGCCCATCGGAGCGGGCGGCGGCGCGCCGTAGCGCGGCGCGGCGCCGGCGGGCGTCCGGGCCTTCCACCGCGACGGGGCCAGCGACGCCACCAGGAGCAGCACGCCGAGAATGAAGAAGACGCCGACGGGGCCGAGCATCCCGTAGCCGGTCTCCAGGTCCCTCGGCAGGACGTCGTTGTCGGGGTGGGTGATCGCCCAGCGCGGCGACATCAGCCAGATGAGCCCGATGCCCGTGTAGACCGCGCCCGGAACCAGCGAGGCGACCGGCGACAGCCGGGAGCCCGCCAGCAGGCCGAGGAGCACCGCCGCCACGGTCAGGACGGCGAGGCCGATCCACAGCTCCGTCCCGTGGTAGCTCTGGAACCGCGCGATGCCGATGCTGTAGACGAAGCGCAGTTTGCCGACGCCGTACATCAGGCACAGCATGACGACCGGCGCCAAGACGAGTCCGGCCACGACGCCGAGGCCGTGGCGTGCTCCGTTGGACATGTCCACCCTCCAGTGCCCGGGTCGACGGGCAAGATCCCGCCAAACCTAACCCTCAGACGTGCGGAAACGCACGCCGGTTCAGGGGTGGATATGTCTTCTGCCCGCTAGTGGACGGATTCGCCGGGTTTGACCGGAGCCGGCTGGCCCAGCCGCGGCGGGCTCGTCAGGAACCCGACACCCCAGGTGACGTGCATCGTCGCGAACACGAGCGGCAGCCGCACCCAGGCGGACAGGGGCAGCCCGCGGCCCTCCACGGCGGCGCCCGCGATCATCGCGGCGGCGTACCCGCCGGGCAGGATCCAGCCGGGCCAGAAGCCGAGCGCCCCGGCGATCACGCCCGCCGCCATCGCGACCACCGCGATCGGCGGCGCGAGGTAGCGCAGGTTCAGCGTGCCCTGGTGCTCGCGCCCGACGACGCGCCGCCAGCGCCCGGTGTGGAAGTACTGCTTGGCGAGCGCCCGCAGGTTGGGTCGCGGCCGGTAGGTGACCCGCATCCGCGGGGTGAAGAAGATCCGGCCGCCGGTCTCCCGGATGCGGTGGTTCATCTCCCAGTCCTGCGCGCGGACGAACGTCTCGTCGTAGCCGTCGACCCGCTCCAGCGCGCTGCGGCGGAACGTCCCGAGGTAGACGGTCTCGACCTCGCCCGCCTCGCCGCCGGTGTGGAACCGGGCGTTGCCGACGCCGAGCTTGGACGTCATCGCCCGCGCCACGGCCTGCTCGAACGGGGTGACGCCCTCGGCCGCCATGATCCCGCCCACGTTGTCGGCGCCGGTGTCCTCCATCGTCTCGACGGCGGCGCGGACGTAGTCGGCGGGCAGCAGCGAGTGCCCGTCCACCCGGACGATGATCGAGTACTGCGACGCCTTGATCGCGATGTTGAGGCCCTGCGGGGTGCGCCCGGTCGGGTTGGCGACGACGAGGACGCGCGGGTCCCCGGCGGCGAGCTCCCGGGCGATCTCCTCGGTGCGGTCGCGGGACGGCCCGATCGCGAGGACGAGTTCCAGCTCGCCGGGATACTCCTGGGACAGGATGCCGCGCACGGCTTCGGCGAGGTGGCGCTGCTCGTTGAGGACCGGCATCACGACCGACACCGCGGGCCAGGTGCGAGCACCGGGCTCGGGACGGGTCTTCACGGCGTACTGGGTTTCCTGGTTCGTGGCGCGGTGGGCACGGGGAGACGAATTCATGTGGGCTCGCGGACGCGCACCGGCCGGAAGACCGGAGGCGGGCGCCTCTTCCTCTCTCTTGCTCGCTTGCCTGACGCGGCCCACGCCACCCAGGTTCGCGTGCGGGCCGCCGGGGTGTGGTCAAGACGGCGCCACGTTACTGCAAGGACACGAGCTCCAGGTAGCGAACGCACGGGCGTCCCCCACTTTAGAGTGGTGGGGACCCACGGCAGAACGTGATCTTCGGGAGGCGGCGGCCGGCATGGCAGACGGGCACGACTCGGGTCGCGGCGGCCATCCGGCCGAGCCCGACCCGCTGGAGCGCTACTTCCGGCCGCGGCCGGGCGCGCACGCGGCGCCCGGCGACGACGGGGACGCCGGCATCGAGGGCGTGACGATCGACGGGATGCCCGCCCCGCGGGTGCCGGTGGACGGCCCGCGCGGCCCGCGCCGTCCCGGCCGGGGGCTGAGCCCGCGCGCCGCGATGAGCGCCCGGCGACAGAAGCGCTTCCTCACCCTGACCGGGACGATGTCGGTGTTCGTGCTGCTCACCTCCGGCGGCGCGTGGGCGTTCCAGAACTACGTCACCGGCATGATCGACAAGGTGTCGGTCAACGGGCTCGGCAAGGGCAAGGACGCGCCGAAGGGCGCGATGACGATCCTCGTCGCGGGCGTCGACCGGCGCGAGGGGCTGACGAAGGCGCAGCAGAAGGAGGCCAAGCTCGGGCATTTCGAGGGCGAGCGCTCCGACACGATGCTGCTGGTGCACGTGTCCCGCGACCACGACAGCGTGTCCGTCGTCAGCCTGCCGCGCGACTCCTACGTGACGATCCCGGCGCACAAGTCGAACGGGTCGGAGGGCGCGAAGGGGGCGCGGGTGCCGTCCCGTCCGGGCAAGCTGACGTGGGCGTACCAGTTCGGCGGGCCCGACCTCGCGGTCGGCACGATCAAGCAGGCGACGGGCGTGTCCATCGACCACTACGTCGAGGTGAACTTCTTCGGGTTCGTCCACATGGTCGACGCGCTCGGCGGCGTGGACGTGTGCACCGAGCAGGCCGTGGACGACCCGAAGAGCGGGCTGCGGCTCCCCGCCGGCAAGTCGCACGTGGACGGCCTGAAGGCGCTCTCGTTCGCCCGTGCCCGGTACACGCTGACCGGCGGCAGCGACCTCGGCCGCATCGACCGGCAGCAGCAGTTCATGGCGGCGATGCTGAAGCAGGCGCTGTCGACGAAGACGCTCGGCGACCCGGTGAAGTCGACGAAGTTCCTGAACGCGGCGCTGAAGTCGCTGCGCGTCGACGGCAAGCTCGCCGACAACCTGCCGAAGCTCGCCGACCAGATGAAGGGCCTGTCGACCGACGACCTCACGTTCGCGACGGTTCCGCTGTCCAATCCGGACTACAACGCCGTCCTGTGGAACGCCTCGACGACCCAGTCGACCGTCCAATGGGACGAGCACAAGGCGCGCGACCTGTTCACCCGGATCAGGCGCGACAAGCCGCTGGCCGAGCACACCGCGAAGCCGAGCGCGACGCCGTCGGAGAAGCCCGAGGACGAGCTGACCGTCCCGCCGGACGACATCTCCGTCCGCGTGCTGAACGCGATCGGCACGCGGGGCCTCGCGACGAAGGCGGGCGGCCAGCTGCGGGACCTCGGCTTCAAGGTGACCGTCGTCCCCGGCGTGGCGCGGCACGGCCTGCGGACGACGCAGGTCCAGTACGGCCCCGGCCGGGAGGACTCGGCCAAGACGCTGGCCGCCGCGATCCCGGGCGCCAAGCTGAAGAAGGTGCCGTCCCTGGGGTCGCGCGTCCAGGTCATGGTGGGCGGTGACTGGGACGGCGTGAAGAAGGTGAAGGTGGCTTCGAGCGCGTCGCCGGCGGCGTCCCCCGGGATCAAGACGGGCACGGCGACGTCCAAGCTCTGCGCCTGATCCCGGTCCACTAGAATAAAGTTCTGGTGGACGTGGGAGGGAGCCGCATGCGCGAGGACGAGGCGTTCTACGAGCCGCTCGGGGACGGGCGGTTCGCCGCCGCGCGGGCCACGGCCGGCCCCTGGTCGCCCGACTTCCAGCACGGCGGGCCGGTGTCGGGCCTGATCGGCCGGGCCTTCGAGCGGCACGACCCCGTCCCCGGCACCCGGGTGGCGCGGGTGACGGTCGATATCCTGAGCCCGGTGCCCGTGTCCGTGCTCGACGTGCGGGTCCGCGTCGTCCGGCCCGGGAAGCGCATCGCGCTGCTGGAGGGCGAGATCACCCACGAGGGGCGGCCGGTCGTCCGCGCGTCCGCGTGGCGGATCATGGCGGCCCCGGCGCGGCTGGCCCCGGTCTCGCACGCCCCGGCCCCGCCGCCCCTCCCCGGCTCGGCGGCGTCGTTCGGCGAATGGCCCGGCGTCCACCTGGACGGCTACCTGTCCGCGATGGAGTGGCGGCCGGTGCGCGGCGCCTTCGGACGGCCCGGCCCTGGGACGACCTGGGCGCGCGCCCGCGTCCCGCTGGTCGCCGGCGAGTCGGACACGCCCCTCGTCCGGGCCCTCACGCTGGCCGACAGCGCGTCCGGGATCGGCAGCCAGCTCGACTTCGCCAAATGGCTGATCATCAACACCGACCTGACCGTCGCCCTGCACCGCGACCCGGTCGGCGAGTGGCTGTGCATGGCCGCGTCCCTGGACGCGAGCCCCGGCGGCAGCGCGCTCTGCCAGGCCACCCTCGCGGACTCCGCGGGCGAGTTCGGCCGCGCCCTGCAGACCATGCTGGTGGACGAACGATCATGACGGGATGTTCATGATCGAATACTCTGGGTAACCATCATGGTGACAGAGCGAAGTCACCTATCAGGAGCCCAGCGAATGTCGACCAGGATTCTCGGCCTGCTCACCACGACCGCCGCCGTCTCACTGACGCTCACCGCCGGCGTCGCCGCCGCGAGCGCCTCGCTCGCGGCCCCGCCGCCGTCCCCGACCGACCAGGTCCAGGCGCCGGAGGCGCTCCCGGCGGAGGACGCACCGCCGGCCGCGGACGCACCGCCCGCCGCGCAGGCCCAGCCCGAGGCGAACGCGCAGCCCAAGGCGGACGCGCAGCCCAAGGCGGACGCAAAGCCCAAGGCCGCCGCGCAGCCCAAGGGCGACACGGAACTCAAGGAGTGCGCGGACGCCGACTGCGACGTCAAGATCCGCGACGGCCAGACCATCAAGCTCGACAAGAAGTTCGGCCTGGACCCGATCGGCGTCAACATCGACGAGAACCGGGTGACCTTCACCATCCGCGGCAAGAACAACAAGATGATCAGCACGGTCGACGCGAGCCAGGCCTCCGACACGCGTGCGACCTACAACGGCATCACGTTCCGCCCGCGCATGAACAAGGACGGCACCATGAACCTCAAGATCTCCCACGCCTGACCCGCGCACCGGGGACGGGCGCCCATCGCCCGTCCCCCGGCGCCTCTCAGCCGGACGGGGACCGGCAGACTTCCCGGTAAGGGACACCGGTGCGCTCGTACTTGGACCATTCCGCACGGGTGAGGGTGCGGCCGGCGATGGCGCAGGCGGTGTCGGTGGCGTTCGCGGGCATGGCGATGTTCCAGTGGCGGACGACGGCGGCGTGGTCGGCCGTCGTGAGGGTCTGGTTCCGGTCGTCGAAGGACGCCCCGATCACCCCGTTGGTGTGCCCGGCGAGGGCCTCGCCCAGCTGGCGGTGGCTGGCGACGTCCCAGAGCAGGGCGGTGTTGTCGTCGAAACCGCCGCCGCTGACGAGCAACGAGCCGGAGGCGTCGAAGGCGAGGGACTCGACCCCGCCCCGGTGGCCGGCGAGGGGGGCGCCGCGCTGCTGCCGGCTGCGGACGTCCCAGAGCCTGATCGCCCCGGTCGCGCCGGTGGCGAGCGTCCCGCCGTCCGGGCTGAAGGCGAGGGCGGTGACGGTGCCGGAGGGGTCGTCGAGCACACCGAGCCTGCGGTTCCTCTCGATGTCCCAGAGATACACCGACCCGCCCACGCCGGCCGCCAGCTTGCCGCCGTCCCTGCTGAACGCGAGCGACCTCACCTCCTGGGACGTGTCGGCGGCGAGCGCGATCAGGCGGCCCGTCCTGGCGTCCCACAATTGCACCTTGCCGTCGAAGGCGGTCACCTCCATCTGGCCCTGCTCGCCGCCGCCGGTGGCGAGGTAGCGGCCGTCCGGGCTGAACGCCATCGCCGCGATCGCCGCCTCGGGCCCGCCCTCGAAGAGCTGTGTCCAGCGGCCCCCCGACCACACGGAGATCTCGCCGTAGGCGTTCCCGAAGGCGATGCTCTTCCCCTCGGCGGCCACGGCCATCGAGGTCGCGGCCGAGTCGGTGACCTTCGGAGGCGCGCCGACGGGGCCGGTGACGCGTCCGCCGCTCGTGGTGCTCCACGACGCGTAGGCGCTGCCGGCGTCCCCGACGCTCAGCGACGAGGTCAGGGACCCCCCGTCGGCGCTCATCTCGATGGTCCTGATCGGGGAGGGCCCCTTCGAAAGGACGAGGGGCCCGGGGCGCGGCTGATGGACGTTCAAGTCCCACATCCGCACGGCGTTCTTCCTCCCGGACTGGTCGTCGGCGCCGCTGACGGTGGCCAGCGTCCGGTCATCGGTGAAGGCCCCCGCGAGGATCGTGTCTCCGCCGGCGCCGCCGATGGCGCCCGCGCGTGTGCCCGTCGCCACGTCCCACATGTCCGTGCCGATGAGCAGGGTCTTCCCGTCGGGCGTGAACAACGGATGCTCCGAGAAATCCGACTCCGCCTTGAAGGGCGTGCCGAGTGCCCGGCCGCTCCCGGCGTCCCAGAGCCGCATGTTCTTGCCGTGCCGTGTCGCCGCGATCCTTCCGTCGCGGCTGAGCGCCACCTCGTCGACCGGGGTGGATATGGCTGCCCGCCGCCGTCCGTCGGCCAGATCCCAGGTCTCCAGCGTGTCCCCCTGGCCGAAGGCCGCGGTGCCGGCGTCCGCGCTGACCACCGCGGTGTTCTCGATGTAGGAGTTGGGCATGTAGGAGAACGAAGGCGGGAGGGGCACGAGGCGCCGGCGGTGCCGGTCCTTCACGTCCCAGACGCCGACTCCGTCCGACCCGACGACGGCCACGGTCTTGCCGTCCGGGGAGAACGTGACCGAGGAGGAGTGGGGGACGGGCAGATCGCCCAGCGGCTTCCCCTTGTTCAGGTCCCACAGCCTGACCCTGCCCGCCCCGTCGGTGCTCTGGGGCGACGGGGACCTGCTTCGGCTCCCGGCGGCGGCCAGTACGCCGCCGTCGGGGCTCAGCGCCACGGAGAGCACGAGGTCGCTTTTGTACTTGGAGTCCTCCAGTAGCCGGAGCGGCGCGCCGTCCTGCTTTCGGGTCTTCTGGTCCCAGATCGCGACCGTGCCGTCGTCGTTGCCGAACGCGAGCCGCCCGCCGCCCGCCGCCACGGTGACCGGGTTGGGCCGGTACCCGGTGACCGTGCCCCGTCCGGACCGGGTCACGACGTCGAGCAGCGCGGCGCGGCTCTCCGGCGTCTCGTGGACGCGCTGCGCGGCGACGGCCAGCAGCGCCGCCGTCTCGGGGGTGCCCGCGAACTGCCGGCTCTGGTCCGCGAGGTTCTTCGACGCGGTGATGTCGCGTTTCTCGGCCTCGCTCCGCTGCGCCTTGACCGCCCACCCCGTGGCGCCCAGGGCCACCACCGCGGCGACCGCCAGGGCCCCCGCGATCCCGCGGTTGCGGCGCTTGTGGGCGTACCGGGCACGGGCGCTGGCGTCCATCAGGCCGCGTTCGAGCCGGCTCAGCGCCGGCCGCCGGGCGCCCGAGGTCGCCCAGCGCACGGCCTCGTCCAGATGCGCGCCGGACAGGACGTCGGCGCGGCGGCGGCCGTGCTCGGCCCAGGTCCGGGCGGCCTGGCGGATGCGGTGATGCGTCCGCAGCCCGTCGCGTTCGGTTTCGAGCCAGCCCCGCAGCCTCGGCCAGGCCCGCAGCAAGGCCGGGCGGGTCAGCACGAACTGGCCGCCGGTCACGAACAGCAAAGGCCCGAATGCCTGGACGACATGGCGCAGCGCCTGGGCCTCGGCATCGTCCTGGCGGTCGAACAGCTCGTCGGACGGGATGGGGCGCGTGGTCAGGTTCCCGTCCTCACCCGGCACCACGAACCGCAGGAACACTTCGGGAACGAGCCTCTGCACCTCGGGCGGCAGGGCCGTGTAGGCGTCCTCGGCGACCTTGCCCAAAGCCGGGTCGCCCGGCTCCCAGCGGGCGTGCAGCCCCGCCTGCGCGGCGCCCGCCGCGACCAGGTCGGCGCCGTCGCGGGGGTCCCCGGTCAGCGCGGCGAGGATCTCCGACGCGGACGGCCGCGCCATCGGGTCCTTGGCCAGCGCGGCGCCGGCCAGCGGGCGCAGCGACTCGGGCAGCACGCTCAGATCGGGCTCGTGCGTGCGGACGCGGTGCGCGATCTCGGGCAGCGTCAGACCCTTGAACGCGTGCTTCCCGGTCGCGGCGAACACCATGATCGCGCCCCAGGCGAACACGTCGGCCTCCGCCCCGGCCTGCCGTCCCGCATACACCTCCGGGGCCATGTACGGGAGGGTTCCGGCGAAGGCCCCCGCCTCGGCCGAGCGGGTGTCCAGGACCTGCGCGACACCGAAGTCGATCAACCGGGGCCCGTCCGGGCCGAGCAGGACGTTGCCCGGCTTCAGGTCCCGGTGGACGACCTTGGCCCGGTGGATGGCGGTCAGCGCGGTCGCGATCCCGACGCCCAGCCGGTGCAGGGCGTCACCGGAGAACAGCCGTCCCTCCCGGTCACCGGCCCCGCGCACCACCGCTTGCAGGTTCAGCCCGTCGATGTACTCGCTGACGATGTAGGGACGCGGCGGCTCCAGCCGCACCTGCAAGATCTTCGCCGTGCAGAACGAGGCGACCCGCTGCGCCGCCCGCGCCTCGGCCGCCATCGCCCGCAACTCCTTGGGCGACTCCTGCGCCCCGTGCAGCACCTTGACCGCCACCCGGGAGCCGTCGGGCGCGTAGGCGTCGTAGACGACGCCCTGCCCGCCGGCGCCCAGCCGCCCGGAAAGCCAGAACTCCCCTATCCGCTCGGGATCCCCGGGCTCCAGCGGTTCCGGCATCCGACCACTCCATCCCTCGCGTCGCCCGGCGGCCGGACGGCGTCCCGTCACGGTGAGCAGAAGTTGATCACCAACCGTGTGACGCTACCGGCCCCCGGAGAAGTTCGCCCCAGATGTCGGATGTGTACGGCCAGGTGGTCTCGCGGGTGACCGCGAGGGCCGCACCCCGGCGGAGATCCTCGCCCGCGCCGCCGGCCTGATCCTCACCCGCGGCCGTCCGCCGAGCTGAGATCCGCCGGGTTCCGGGTCGCCGGCACGGGCGATTCCGGGTCCGAGCGCAGGATGCCCGCTGCGGAGGCGGCGACGATGCAGAGCGCCACGGGCAGGAAGAACGTGAGGTTCAGCGGCATCGCATGGGTCAGGGGGCCGATCACGGCGGGGCCGGCGAGCATGCCGAGGTAGCCGAGTCCGGCCACGCGGGAGACGTTGGCGCCCACGGCGTCGCGGTCGTGGTGGCCCGCGGCGCTGAACAGCTGCGGGACGCAGCCGGAGAGCCCGGCGCCGAACACCGCCCAGCCGATCAGCGCCGCCGGGATCCAGGGGGACAGCGCCGCGACCGTCCCGCCGAGCGCGGCCGTCGCGGCGCCGTAGCGGAGGACGGCCATCGAGCCGAAACGCGCGGCCACCCGGTCGGCCACCAGGCGGCCGGTGGTCATCGCGGTGGCGAAGGCCCCGTAGGCGAGGGCGGCGGTGGCGGCGGACGCGTCCAGGACGTCGCGCAGGTGGAGGGCGCTCCAGTCGTTGGCCACGCCCTCGCACAGCATGACCATCAGCGCGAGGACGGCGAGCATCCAGATGCGCCGGGGTGTTCTGGCCCGTCGTCCGGCGGCGGGGGCGGGGGCGGCGGCGTCGCGGAGCGCGTCGCGGCGCAGCAGGGCGGGGGCCGCCAGCGCCGCCACGGCGACACCGGCCAGCGCCACCGCGCCCAGCGTCGCCGCCGGGCTCCATCCCCAGCTCAGGGTACGGGCGCCGGTCAGCGCGGCGAGGACGCCCCCGAGGGAGAAGGTCGCGTGGAAGGCGGACATGACCGGCCGCCGGTAGCCGCGTTCCACCTGGACGGCGTTGGCGTTCATGGCGACGTCCAAGACGCCGTTGCCGATCCCGAGCGCCAGCAGCGCGCCGCCCAGCGTCCACGCGTTCGCGGCCAGGCCCGGCAGGGCCACGGCGGCGCTGCACAGTGCCGCGCCGAGCGGCACGACGACGCGGGCCCCGGCGCGGTCGGCGAGGGGCCCGCCGATCTGCATCCCCGCGACGGCTCCGGCGCCGAGCAGCAGCAGGAGCCAGCCGAGGACGGCGTGGCTGATCCCGGTCCGGTCCTCGATGACCGGGATGTGGACGATCCACATCCCCAGCAGGAAGCCGTTCAGCCCGAAGTAGCCGAAGGTGGCGATCCGGCCCGCCCGCAACGACCTGCGCGGATCAGACAAGGCGCACGTCCACCCCGGCCTCGCGGAGGCGCGACACGGCGGCCGCGGGCGCGGACCGGTCGGTCACCACCATGTCGAGCGTGGTGACGGGGCAGACGAGCCCGAGGCCGGTGCGTCCGAACTTGGCCCCGTCGCACACGGCGACGACGCGCCGGGCCGACGCGATCGCGGCCCGCTTGACCGGGACCTCGTCGAGTTCGTGGGCGGTGAGCCCGTGCTCGGCCGACAGCCCGCACACCCCGAGCACGGCGGTGTCGACGCGCAGCGAGGCCAGCGCCGCCTCGGTCAGCGGCCCGGTGAACGCCAGCGCCCCCGGCGCGGTCCGCCCGCCCGGGACCAGCAGCCGCACCTGCGGGGCGCCGCTGAGCGCGTTCGCCGCGTGCAGGTCGAGCGGGACGACGGTGAGCCGCCGCCCGGCGATCGCGCGGGCGACGGTGAGCGTGGTGGTGCCGCCGTCCAGGATGACGGCCTCCCCGTCGGTGAGCAGGCCGTCCACCGCGGCGGCGATCCGCTCCTTGGCGTCGGCCGCCTCCTGCTCGCGGACGGCGAAGGGCATCGCCTCGCCCCGCAGCAGCAGGCTCACCGCGCCGCCCCGCACCCGCCGCAGCACCCCGCGCTCGGCGAGCTGGTCGAGGTCCCGCCGGATCGTCATCTCGGACGCCCCGGTCTCCCCGGCCAACTCGACCACCGTGACGTGCTCGGTGGTCCGCAATCGCTCAATGAGCGCAGCCACCCGCTCCGAACTCTCCATACGCTCGATCGAACATGGAACGTGTGAGAAAGTCAAAACGTCCAGCTACACCGAACCACCCCCGCCGAGCGCCTCGTCCCCGGCGGCGGTGCAGAGTTGGGCGGACAGGGTGGTGTGGGTCCACTCTTCCCACTGGTCCGGCGACCAGCCGCGGTCTTGGACGAAGAGCAGGTACAGCTGCGGGCTGAGCAGCCCGAACAGCAGGTCGGCGGCCATCGCGGCGGAGACGTCCGGACGGGCGCCGGGCTTGCCCGCCAGCGCCCGGGCCGCGGCCTGGTGGACGGTGTAGCGCGGGTCGGGGCCGTCGGGCCATTGCGCGGCGATCTGCGGATCGGTGGCAGCGGCGGCCTCGATCAGCGGCATGATCGGGGCCACCCGGGCCAGGATCTCGCGGGTACCGCGGACGTGGGCGCGCAGCTGGCCGGCCGCGGTGGGCGCGGCGCATGCGGCGCGGAACCATTCACGGTCCATGGTGGCCACCGGTTCGGTGTCACCGGCGATGGACGTGTCGACGACGTCCTTGAACAGCGTGCGCTTGTTGCCGAAGACGAAGTAGATCGTCTGGACGGCCACGCCCGCCCGGTCGGCGACCTCTTGCAGGCTCGTCGCCCCGTAGCCCTGCGCCAGGAACAGCTCCCGCGCCGCCTGGATCACTTTCTCGCGGGTGCGGCGTGAGCGCTCGGCCCGCTTGTCCGGCCGCTTGACGATGTCCATGCCGCGAGTCTATATCTAGAGTTCATCACTAGAGTTGAACTCTAAATTCTCTGGAGGGAACGATGGACCAGCCGAACACCGCTCAACGTCCGGACGCGGACCGGATCCGTACGGAGCGCGACCAGGAGCAGGCCGCCCGCCGCGAACTGGAGGACTACTACCGCGCCGGGAAGCCGCCGTGGGACACCGAGGTGACGCCGCCCGAGCTGGTCGCCCTGGTGGAGGGGCGCGGCGCGCTGCCGCCCGGCCGCGCCCTCGAACTCGGCTGCGGCACCGGGACCAACGCCGCCTACCTGGCCAAGCATGGCTGGGACGTCGTCGCCATCGATCTGATCGACCGGGCGGTCGAGCAGGCCCGGGCCAAGGCCGCGGCGGCGGGAACGGCGGTGCGGCTGCTCTGCGGGGACGCCACCCGGCTCGATGACCTGGACGTCCCCGGCCCCTACGACCTGTTCTTCGACCTGAGCTGCTTTTGCGGCATCCCGCCGCACCGCCGCGACGCCTACGCCGCCGGGCTCACCCACCGCGCCGCCCCCGGCGCGCGGCTGCTGATGTTCGGGTACGGCCCCGAGGCGTTCGACGACCCGATATCGGGCGTCACCGCCGACGAGCTGCGCGCCAGGTTCGCCGGCTGGGAGCTGGTCGACACCACGCCCGGCACGAACCCGGTGCCCACCTTCTGGTTCACGCTGCGCCGCAACGCCTAGGCAGCCGGGTGGGGCCGTCGGCCGGGATGCGGAAGGCAGTACGCGGTGGGGAGAAGGTCGCCGTCCAGGGCACGAGCTTCTCGGCGCCGGGCGCGCGCGGGCGCATCCGGCCCTGCTGGACGACCCGGGTCGTCCCGTCGTGGGTCGGGTGACGCGCCTACTTGAGGAGTTGGCGGGCCATGACCATGCGCTGGATCTGGTTGGTGCCCTCGTAGATCTGCGTGATCTTGGCGTCGCGCATCATCCGCTCCACCGGGAAATCACGCGTATACCCGTAACCCCCCAGCAACTGGACGGCGTCGGTGGTCACATCCATCGCCACATCCGAGGCCAGCGCCTTGCACGCCGACGACACGAACGTCAGATCCGCGACCTTCTCCCCCTGCATCGCCCGCTCCGACTTGACCGCCGCGTGATAGGTCAACTGCCGGGCACCCTCCAGGCGCATCGCCATGTCCGCCAGCATGAACTGCACACCCTGGAAATCAGCGATCTGCTTACCGAACTGGCGGCGCTCCTTCACATACCCCAGCGCGAAGTCCAACGCGCCCTGCGCGATCCCCAGCGCCTGCGCCGCGATCGTGATCCGCGTGTGGTCCAACGTCGCCAACGCCGTCTTGAAACCCGTCCCCTCCGCACCGATGATCCGATCGGCGGGAACCCGCACACCCTCCAAGATCACCTGCCGCGTCGGCGACCCCTTGATCCCGAGCTTGCGCTCCTTGGGACCGAACGACACCCCCGCATCCGACTTCTCCACCACGAACGCCGAAATCCCCCGCGCACCCGCACCCGGATCGGTCACCGCCATCACCGTGTAGAACTCCGACACCCCCGCATTGGTGATCCACATCTTCGCGCCGTCCAACACCCACGCATCACCATCACGCACCGCACGCGTCTTCATCGCCGCCGCGTCCGACCCCGCCTCGGCCTCCGACAACGCATACGAGAACATCCCCTCACCACGCGCCACCGGCCCCAGGTACCTGCGCTTGAGCTCCTCCGACCCGGCCAGCAGCACCGGCACCGTCCCCAGCTTGTTCACCGCCGGAATCAACGACGACGACCCGCACGCCCGCGCCACCTCCTCGATCACGATCACCGTGGCCAGCGCGTCCGCCCCACCACCCCCGTACGATTCGGGCACGTGCACCGCATGCAGACCACTGGCCACCAACGCATCAAGGGCCTCCTGCGGGAACCGCGACTCCTCGTCCACCACCGCCGCGAAAGGAGCGATCTTGGCATCGGCCAGCTCACGCACCGTACGCCGCAGCAGCTCATGCTCCTCCGACGGCGCATACGCAGGAAAGTCAGAACTCATGCCGCAGATGCTACCCGCCAGTAAGGGCTGCCGGGCGGGACAGGTGAGCGCCCGTAGCGGGCACGTGTCACTAGAGGCCGCTAGTCGGCGACGGCGGATCGAAGGGAGCAGGTCTTGACCTACCGGCTGACGGTCATCGGAACGGGCTATCTGGGCGCCACCCACGCCGCCTGCATGGCCGACCTGGGGTTCGAGGTGCTCGGGCTCGACGTGGACGCGGCGCGGATCGCGCGGCTCGCGGACGGCGACCTGCCGTTCTACGAACCCGGCCTGGAGCCCGTGCTCCGCCGGGGGCTGGAGACCGGGCGTTTGCGGTTCACCACGTCCTACGAGGAGGCCGCGGAGTTCGGCGACGTCCACTTCCTGTGCGTCGGGACGCCGCAGAAGTCCGGGGAGTACGCGGCCGACCTCCGCTATGTCGACACGGCGATCGCGACGCTGGCGCCGCTGCTGCACCGGCCCTGCCTGATCGTGGGCAAGTCGACCGTGCCGGTCGGGACGGCCGCGCGGCTCGCCGAGACCCTCGCCCGGGTCGCGCCGGTCGGCGGCGACGCCGTCCTCGCGTGGAACCCCGAGTTCCTGCGCGAGGGGTTCGCCGTCCAGGACACCCTGCACCCCGACCGGATCGTGGCCGGGCTGCCCACCGAGCAGGGCGCCGCCGAGCACGCCGAGAAGGTGCTCCGCGAGGTCTACCGGGCGATGCTCGCCGAGGGGACCCCGTTCATCACCGCCGACTTCCCGACCGCGGAGCTCGTGAAGGTGTCGGCCAACGCCTTCCTCGCCACCAAGATCTCGTTCATCAACGCGATGGCGGAGGTCTGCGAGGCCGCGCACGCCGATGTGACGAAGCTCTCCGAGGCGCTGTCCTACGACGACCGGATCGGCGGCAAGTTCCTCGGCCCCGGGCTCGGGTTCGGCGGCGGCTGCCTGCCCAAGGACATCCGGGCGTTCATGGCGCGGGCCGGCGAGCTGGGCGCCGACCAGGCGCTGACGTTCCTGCGCGAGGTCGACGAGATCAACATCCGGCGGCGGATCCGGATGGTGGACCTCGCCCGGCAGCTGCTCGGCGGCTCGTTCGCCGGGCGGACGGTCGGCGTCCTCGGCGCCGCGTTCAAGCCGAACTCCGACGACGTCCGCGACTCCCCCGCGCTGGACGTGGCGGCGTCCATCCGGGGCCAGGGCGCCAAGGTGACCGTGTACGACCCGCAGGCCATGGGGAACGCGCGCCGCGCCCAGCCGACCCTGGAGTACGGCGACTCGGCCCTGTCCGCGGCCCGCGACGCGCACGTCGTGCTGCTGCTGACCGAGTGGGCCGAGTTCCGGGACATGGCCCCGTCCTCGCTCGCCGAGGTCGTCGCCGAGCGCAACATCGTGGACGGCCGCAACGCCCTCGACCCCGAGCTGTGGCGCGCCGCAGGCTGGAACTACCGGGCCCTCGGACGTCCCTGATCCCCGGATGGCCGGCCGCCGGGAAGCAACGGACCGCGGGAGCTGTTGACCATGGCATGGGTGACGAATTCGCCGACCAGGACGTGATCCGGCGGCTGCTGAGCGAATCCGGGACGTGGGCGTTCGTCGGGCTGGCGGGCAACCCGCAGCGCGAGGTGTACAACCAGGCCCGGCTGATGCAGCAGCGCGGGAAGCGGATCGTCCCCGTCCACCCGGCGGCCGAGGAGGTGCTCGGCGAGCAGGGGTACGCCTCGCTCGCCGACGTCCCGGTCACGGTGGACGTGGTGGGCGTCTACCGGCGCGCCGAGCACGCCGGGCAGGCCGTGGACGAGGCGATCGCGGCCGGCGCGAAGGCCGTGTGGCTGCCGCTCCAGGTGATCGACGAGGCGGCGGCCCGGCGCGCCCGGGACGCCGGGCTCGACGTCGTCATGGACCGCTGCCCCGCCGTCGAGTGGGCCCGGCGCCGCTAGAGCTTCTCGCGGAACCGCTAGAGCTTCTCGCGGAGCCGCGCGCCCTTCGCCTTCGCCTGGCCGTAGAGGTCCTGCTGGAAGACCGACATCTTGGCCCGCAGCGCGTCGTCGGACGCGGCGAGGATGCGCACGGCCAGCAGCCCGGCGTTGCGGGCCGCGCCGACCGCGACCGTCGCGACCGGGACGCCGGCGGGCATCTGGACGATCGAGAGCAGCGAGTCCATGCCGTCGAGGTACTTCAGCGGGACGGGCACCCCGATCACCGGCAGCGGCGTCACCGACGCGAGCATGCCGGGCAGGTGCGCGGCGCCGCCCGCGCCCGCGATGATCACGCGCAGGCCGCGGACCGCCGCGCTCTCCCCGTAGGCGATCATGTCGTGCGGCATGCGGTGCGCGGACACGACGTCGGCCTCGTACGGGACGCCGAACTCGGCCAGCGCCTGCGCGGCGCCCTCCATGACGGGCCAGTCCGAGTCGCTGCCCATCACCACGCCGACGACCGGATCCGTCACTGGTGGTCCCCCATCTTCGTCCCCCACCGCAGGTAGTCGGCGGCGTGCCGGGCCCGTTCGCGGACGTCGGCGAGGTCGGCGCCGAGCGCGGTCACATGGCCGATCTTGCGTCCCGGGCGCGACTCCTTGCCGTACAGGTGCACCTTGACGGCCGGGTCGTGCGCCATCACGTGGAAGTAGCGGGAGTAGACGTCCGGGTCGTCGCCGCCGAGCACGTTGGCCATGACCGTGTACGGGGCGGTGGGTTCGGTGGAGCCGAGCGGCAGGTCGAGGACGGCCCGCAGGTGCTGCTCGAACTGCGACGTGCGGGAGCCCTCGATCGTCCAGTGCCCGGAGTTGTGCGGGCGCATCGCCAGCTCGTTCACGAGCAGCCCGTCCCCGGTCTCGAACAGCTCGACCGCGAGGAGCCCGACGACGCCCAGCTCGTCCGCGACGCGCAGCGCGAGGCTCTGCGCCTCGGCGGCCAGGTCCTTCGGGAGGCCGGGCGCGGGGGCGATCACCTCGGTGCAGATCCCGCCCTCCTGGACGGTCTCCACGATCGGGTACGCGGCGCCCTGCCCGTACGGGGAGCGGGCGACGAGCGCGGCCAGCTCCCGCCGGAACGGGACGTGCCGCTCGACCATCAGGTCGACGCCCTCCGCGAGCAGCCGCTCCACCTGGCCGGACGGCTCGCCGACGAGCCACACGCCCTTGCCGTCGTAGCCGCCGCGGGTGGCCTTGAGGACCAGCGGCCAGCCGTGCTCGCGGGCGAAGCCCGCCAGGAACGCCGCCGGCTCGGACGCCGGCACGTGCGCGTACGCGGGGCACGGGACGCCGAGGGCGCTGAGCCGTTCCCGCATGACCAGCTTGTCCTGGGCGTGGGCGAGGGCCGCCGCGCCCGGCCGGCACGGGACGCCCGACGCCTCCAGCTCCTCGATGTGCGGGCCCGGGACGTGCTCGTGGTCGAACGTCACCACGTCGCAGCCCTTGCCGAACGCCAGCAGATCGTCGCGGGACCGGTCGTCCCCCACCCGCACGTCGGACACGACCTTGGCCGCCGACTCGTCCGGCGCCCCGGCGAGGACGCGCAGCGACACGCCGAGCGCGATCGCGGCCTGCTGGGTCATCCGGGCCAGCTGCCCGCCGCCCGCCATGCCGACCACGGGGGGCTCGCCCGGCCGGGGGCCATGCTGAGCTGGAACAGTCACCCCAGCAGGCTATCGGCCGCCCGCGCCGAACGAATCCCGCGGCCCCGGCGTCGAACGTGTGTGGGGATCTCGCCAATGGGCAGGGAACGGACGCAGAGCGTGAAACGTTCATGTTCCGACGTCCCCGCGGCTACGGGCGTCTATCCTCGTGGTGCCCCCACATCAGCCGCCGCGCCGTCGGCCGTGGCGTACAGACGAAGTCGGAAGGACGGTTCCCCTTCGTGAGCCTGGTCGCCAAACTCCACCGGCGGTTCGCGCACCTCGTGCAGGAACTCGCCAAGTTCGGCAGTGTGGGCGCGATCGCGTTCGTCATCACGGTCGCGATCGGAAACGGCCTGCACACCGGGCTCGATGTGGGCCCGCTGACGTCCAACGGCGTCGCGACGATCATCGCGACGACGTTCTCGTACCTGGCGAACCGCTACTGGACGTTCCGCCACCGCGACCGCACCGGCCTCGGCCGCGAGTACGTCCTGTTCTTCGCGCTGAACGGCGTCGGGCTGGTGATCACCGAGCTGTTCATCGGCTTCTCGCACTACGTCCTCGGGCTGGACGGCGCCGTCTTCTACAACATCGCGCTGGTCATCGGCACCGGCGTGGCGACGCTGTTCCGCTTCTGGTCGTACAAGAAGTGGGTGTTCCTGCCGTCGAGCGCCCCGAGCGTCGACCCCGCCTCCGGCCTCCCCGAGGCCCCGGACGCGCCGGGCGTCCACCGCGCGGACGTCCACCCCTCCCGCCTGGGCCACTCCCTGGACGCCCACGCCGCCGAGGACTACGCCGAGATCTGAGCCCCGCCCGTCCTCGCCCGTCCTCGCCCGTCCTCGCCCGTCCCCGCCCGTCCCCGCCGGGTCGCGTCGCGACGGGCGTCGGTCGTTCTAGGCGGGGCCCATCACCACGCGTTCGCTGGCCAGGCGGGCTTCGGCGGCTTCGCGGAGGAAGACGCCGAAGACGGCCGGGCGGGACTGGAGGAGTTCCAGGCGGCCGCCGTCCACGACGGCCAGGGAGCGGGCCAGATAGAGGCCGAGGCCGGTGCCGTGGGCGCCGCTGACGCTGCGGTCGAAGATCCGGGGTTCGAGTTCGGGCGGGATTCCGGCGCCCTCGTCGCCGATCTCCACGACCACCGAGCCGGCGCCCTGCTTGGTGTGGATGGTGACGCTGCCGGCGCCGTGCGTGAGCGAGTTCTCCAGCAGGGTGGCGACGATCTGGGACAGGCCCTCGGGGTTGGTCAGGCCGACGAGGCCCTGCTCGCCGGTGATGCGGACGTCCCGGCCGGCCTTGCGGAAGCTGGGCCGCCACTCCTTGACCTGCTGCGTGATGACCTCGTCGATCGGGGACGCGACGGCGCCGCCGGTCGGGTCGTGCCGGGCGCGGGCCAGGAGCTGCTCGACGACCGCGACGAGGCGCTCGGTCTGCGCGACGGCGGCGGCGCCCTCCTCGCGGACGACGTCGGGGTAGTCGGCCGCGTCGATCATCTCCTCCAGCCGCATGGACAGCGCGGTCAGCGGCGTGCGGAGCTGGTGGCTGGCGTCGGTGGCGAACTGGCGGCCGGCGACCACCAGGTCGGTGATGCGGACGGCGCTGCGGTCGAGCACGACCGCGATGTCGTCGATCTCCGGGATGCCGTAGCGGCGGGGGCGCGGCCGGGCGTTGCCGCTGCCCAGCCGGTCGGCGGTCTCGGCGAGCTCGCGGAGCGGCAGCATGAACCTGCGGGCCTGCACCATCGCGAGGCCGACGGTGACGGCGACGCCGAGCAGCGCCAGGGCCGCGATCAGCATGATCAGCCGCAGCGCGGCGTCGCGGACCTCCGACGCCGGGCGCGACACCCGCACCCGGATCGCGCCGTGCGTGGCGGTCGCGCTGAGGACGCGGCCGCGGCGCGGCGGCCCGGCGGTGAGGGTGCGGCCGTCCGGCAGCGTGACGGAGACGTGCCGGCCGGGGTACTCGCGGGCGATGACCGCACCGGTGACGGGCTGCGGCTTCTCGAGGCTGTAGCCGACGCTGCCGGCGATGGAGGACGCCTCCCGGTCGAGCGACCGGCCGGCCTCCTCGTAGACGAGCTTGTGTGCGGCGTAAGCGAGGGGTATGCCGAGCAGGAGGATCGCGACCACCGCCACCGCGAGCGTCGACAGGAGGAGTCGGCGCCTCATCAGGGCTCCTTCGAGGGTGGGGCCGCGGACCGCACGGCACACGCCGGGGCGCCTCTCGGGAAGGCCCCCGGTCGTCCCGCACGGCCGCGGCGGCCGGTGCTAGTCGCCGCGCTCGAACCGGAAGCCGACGCCCCGCACCGTCGTGATGTAGCGGGGGCTGCCGGCGTCGTCGCCGAGCTTGCGGCGCAGCCAGGAAATGTGCATGTCGAGGGTCTTCGTGGAACCCCACCAGTTGGTGTCCCACACCTCGCGCATGATCTGTTCGCGGGTCACGACCTTGCCGGCGTCGCGGACGAGGACGCGCAGCAGGTCGAACTCCTTGGTGGTCAGCTGGAGCTCCTGCTCGCCCATCCAGGCGCGGCGCGACTCGGCGTCGATCCGCACCCCCTGGACGATCGGGGTCTCGGTGCTGCCCCGGCGCAGCAGTGCCCGCACCCGCGCGAGCAGCTCGGCCAGCCGGAACGGCTTGGTCACGTAGTCGTCGGCGCCCGCGTCCAGCCCGACGACGGTGTCGACCTCGTCGGCCCGCGCGGTCAGGATCAGGATGGGCACGCCGTGCCCCTCGGCCCGCACCCTGCGGGCCACCTCGAGGCCGTCCAGCTCGGGAAGCCCGAGATCGAGGACGATCAGGTCCACACCGCCGCCGAGCGCCCGCTCCAGCGCCTGCGGGCCGTCCGGGCTTACTTCGACGGTGTACCCCTCGCGACGCAGCGCGCGGGCGAGAGGCTCGGAGATGGACGTGTCGTCCTCGGCGAGCAGTACTGAGGTCATGAACCGATCGTATGACCATTCTTGACCATTACCGGGCTGCCTCCGCGCTCTTGACCTGCGGTTTGCAACTCGTAGTACATCCGCGAACACGACATATCCGTCAGTACCCGGGTTTAGGTCGCATTACGCGTGCGCGGGGGTCAGCGAAAAACCCCGACGGAGGCGGCCGGCAGCTCCAGCGCGACCCTTCCGGAATCGCCGAGGTCGTCGGCCTGGAGGTGAATTGCCGGATCCGACGCGAGCAGCAGGCGCGGACGCCCGCCGTCCGGCCCCGCCGGGAGGGCGACCGGGAGGACGACGGGGACGCCGCCGAGGTTCGTCGCCACGTGGACGCCGCCGCGCCGCATCACCAGCCAGCGCGCCTCCTTCTCGTCCGTCTCGACGCGCACGGCGGTCAGCCCGGGGTCGTTCAGCTCGGGCGTGGCCCGCCGCAGCGAGATCAGGGCGCGATGCCATTCGAGCAGGTCAGCGTGGTGCGGGTCGTCGAGTTCGGTCCAGTCGAGGACGGATCGGCGAAAGGTTTCCACAGCCTGTGGATCGGGCACCCCGCCCGTCCAGCCGTGCCGCGCGAACTCCCGCCGGCGTCCCTCGCTGACCGCGCGGGCCAGCTCCGCGTCCTGATGGTCGGTGAAATAGCACCACGGGGTGGACGCGCCCCACTCCTCGCCCATGAAGAGCATCGGCGTGAACGGCGCGAGCAGGAGCAGTGCCGCGCCCACTTTGAGCATGCCTGGGGACGGCAAGAGGGTGCCCATGCGGTCGCCCGACGCCCTGTTGCCGACTTGGTCGTGGTTCTGCAGAAAGCCGAGGAAACGGTGTGCGGGTGTTTCCCGGACGTTCACCGGACGACCGTGGCGCCGCCCCCGGTAGGCGGACATGGTCCCGTCGTGGACGAAGACTTTGGTAAGGGCCTTCTTCAGCGTTTCCAGGGAACCGAAGTCGCAGTAGTAGCCCTGCCGTTCACCGGTGAGGGCCGCGTGCAGAGCGTGGTGGAAGTCGTCACTCCACTGCGCGTCCAGGCCATATCCTCCGGCCTCTCTGGACGTCACCAGGCGCGGGTCGTTGAGGTCCGATTCGGCGATGAGGAAGAGGCCGCGCCCGAGGTGGGCGGATTCCGCGGCCACCGCACGTCCCATCTCTTCGAGGATGTGCACGGCGCCGTGGTCGGTGATGGCGTGGACGGCGTCGATCCGCAACCCGTCGAAGTGGTAGTCGCGCAGCCACATCAGCGCGTTCTGCACGACGAACGCGCGGACCTCGTCCGCCCCTTCCTGGTCGAAGTTCACCGCGTCGCCCCAGGGCGTTGCGTGGGCGCTGGTGAAGTACGGGCCGAAGCTCTTCAGGCAATTCCCGTCCGGGCCCAGGTGGTTGTAGACCACGTCCAGAATGACGGCCAGGCCGCGCGCGTGGGCGGCGTCCACGAATCGCTTCAGCCCGTCGGGACCGCCGTACGGCTCGTGCGGCGCCCAGAGGTGGACGCCGTCGTACCCCCACCCGTGCCGCCCGGGGAAGGACGCGACGGGCAGCAGTTCCACCGCGTCTATCCCGAGCGCCACCAGATGGTCGAGGCGTGCGGCCGCCGCGTCGAACGTCCCTTCCGGCGTGAACGTGCCCACGTGCATCTCGTACAGGACGCTGCCGGGGAGCGGACGGCCGTGCCAGTGCTGGTCCGTCCAGGCGAAGCGTCCGTGGTCGTAGACACGGCTCTGGCCGTGCACGCCCTCGGGCTGCCACGGCGAGCGCGGGTCGGGCAGGACCTCGCCGGCGCCGTCCAGGACGAAGCCGTAGTCCGTCCCGTGGCCCGCGCCCGGGACGCGGGCCTCCCACCAGCCGGAGGGCCGCGCCCGCATGGGGTGCCTCGCGCCGGCGGCCACGACCTCGACGCGCCCGACCGCCGGCGCCCACACCGTGAACCGGTCGCTCACCTATCGATCTCCCTGGGGACGAGCAGCGCGACGGGCAGATGCTCGAAGACGCGGCCCGCGTCCAGGATCGGGCCCATGTGCGTGCAGCCGGTCAGGACGTCCCGCCAGCCCTGGTCGCGGACGTCCACCCTCGTGCCGGCCCAGCCGCCGCGGCGCTCCAGCCCCACGGGCAGCCGGGTGGCGAGCGCCACCGCGCCGCCCCGGGCGAACCCGACCAGGTGCCCGGCGGCCGGCCCGCGCGCCGCGACGGGCTCATGCCGGGAACCGGGCCCGAACCATTCGGGATGCGCCCGGCGCAGCCGCAGCGCCCGCGAGGTGACCAGCAGCTTCTCGTCGTCGACCTCCTTCGGCCGGCGGCCGGTGTCGAGCCGGGTGAGGTGCTCGCGGCGCCGCCCGTAGTCGACCGGGCGCCGGTTGTCGGGGTCGACCAGCGCCAGGCCGGTCAGCTCGCAGCCCTGGTAGACGTCCGGGACGCCCGGCATCGCCAACTGGACGAGTTTCTGCCCCAGCGTGTTGACGCGCGCGTAGGGGGCCAGCTTCCCGACGAAGGACGTCATGTCGGTGATGAGGTCGGCGTCGGACAGGACGTCCCGGGCGTAGGCGAGGACGGCCTCCTCGTAGTCGGCGTCCTGGTCGGTCCAGGACGTGCGGGTCTTGGCCTCGCGCATCGCCTTGGTGAGGAACTCCTCCAGGCGGCCGCGGGTGATCGGCCATGCGCCGACGAGGGTCTGCCAGAGCAGGTATTCGAGGTCCGGCTCCAAGGGCGACGTGGCAGGACCCCATGTCCGCCAGCGTTCGACCGCTTCCGTCCACTCGCCTGGGAGTTCTGCCAGCACGGTGAGCCAGGCCCGTACGTCCTCCTCGCGCTTGGTGTCGTGCGTGGACAGCGTCGTCATCGTCAGCGGCCAGTCGCGCGCGAGCCGTATGCAGTGCGCGTGGAAGTCCTCTGGGCTGACGGAGAACCGCCCTGGGTCGCCGCCCACCTCGTTCAGCGCGGCCATACGGTTCCACCGGTAGAACGCCGTGTCCTCCACGCCCTTGGCCGCGAGCGGCGCCGACGTCTGCTGGAACCGGACGATGAACTCGGCATCGGTGCGCTCACCGCGTCCCAGGGCGAGGTCTACGACGGTCTCCAGGTCGCCGTGCAGGTCCTCCGGCAGGTGAGCGCTCGCACGGTCGGCGGCCTCGCTCAAGATGTCCACGGCCTGCTGTGGCGCGTCCTCTCCCGGCACGACGTAGGCGCGGTACACGGGCATGGCGACGAGCAGCTCCACCAGGGCCCGCTCCAGGCCCGGACGGCGTTCGCCCACGACCCGGTGGAGGACGCGCAAGAGCCGGTCGATCTCCGGTTTGAGTCCGTGCGTGGCCGCGTACAGACGGCCGTCGTGCTCGACCTCCTCGAACCCGGCCGGTCCGCCCGTCAGCGCCACGTAGTAGTCGGTGAGCGGCTTCTCCCCCGCCGGATCCACGAACAGCCCGCCGATCACGCCGAGCGAGTCGTAGCCGGTGGTGCCCGCGCAGGACCAGTCCGGCGGCAGCCGCTCCGCGCCCTCGGTGATCTTCTCGACGAGCAGCCAGCGGTCCGGCGCGGCCTCCGCCAGCCGCCGCAGGTAGCCGCGCGGATCGGCGAGGCCGTCCGGATGGTCGACGCGCAGGCCGTCCACGAGGCCCTGCTCGATCAGGCCCAGCAGCAGCCCGTGCGTGCGCCGGAAGACCTCCGGATCCTCCTGCCGCAACCCGATCAGGCCGGATATGTCGAAGAACCTCCGGTAGTTGGGCTCGCCCTCCCCGGGCAGGACGATCCGGCCGCCGCCCGCGTCCCAGTCGACGTCGAACCACTTCGCGAACGGCGAGCCCGGCCCGTCCTCCAGGACGCGGGACAGCGGCAGGTTCAGCGCGTGCGGCTCCGGGAACGCCATGTGGTTCGGGACGACGTCGACCAGCACCCGCAGTCCGTGCGCGCGGAACCGGGTCGCCATGGCGCCGAACGCCTCCGGCCCGCCCAGCTCGTCCGAGAGCCGGGAGTGGTCGACGACGTCGTAGCCGTGCGTCGATCCGGGCGCGGCCCGCAGGACCGGCGACAGGTAGACGTGGGACACGCCGAGGGACGCCAGGTAGGGGGCGAGCGCGGCGGCCTCGGCGAAGCCGAAGCGCTCCTCGGGCGTCCCGCGGAGCTGGAGGCGGTAGGTGCCGGTCGGGGGCGCGGCGGCGGCGTCCTCGGCGGGGACGATCTCTTCGGCCAGGTTCTTCTCGGTGCTGTGATCCTCGGACACGGTGTCCTCTGGGGGGTCGGCGGGGAGCGGTTCCTCGGCGGCGGGTTCGACGGGTTCGACGGGTTCGGCGGTCATGTCGGCGTGCATGTCGGCGTGCATGGGGCGCGTCCTCAGACCCGGCGCAGGACCTGGATCGAGCGGGCGCCCACCGGGACGTTCTCGCGGGCCTTCACGACGGGCGACTCCTCCTCGGCGAGCAGCGGGTCGGCGGTGTCGAGCACCTTGATCCACATCTGTCCGTACACGGCGGGCGGCAGCGTGAACGGCAGGTCCCCGTCGTGCGCGTTGAACAGCAGCAGGAACGAGTCGTCCCGGACCTGCCGCCCCCGCCGGTCGGGTTCGCCGATCGCGTCGCCGTTCAGGAACACGTTCAGCGACTTGTTGAACCCGGCGGACCAGTCCTTGTCGGCCATCTCCTGCCCGCCGGGCGTGAACCAGACCAGGTCCGGCAGCTCGGCGGACTCCGCGTCCGCCTCGCCCATCCGCCGCGCGGCCTTGCGGGCGCGCTTCGTCCGCTGGTCGCCGAGGAAGAACCGGCGCCGCCGGAACACCGGGTGCTCGGTGCGCAGGGCCGACAGCCGCCGGACGAAGTCCAGCATGAAGCCGCGCTCGTCGAAGCTGCGGTCGGCCGAGTCGGCGGAGTCGGCGGGACCGGCCCGCCGGGGCAGGCGCGCATCGTCGCGCAGGCCCGTCCAATCGACCCACGAGAGCTCGCCGTCCTGGCAGTAGGCGTTGTTGTTGCCGTTCTGGGTGCGGCCCATCTCGTCGCCGTGGGACAGCATCGGCACGCCCTGCGACAGGAACAGCGTGGTCAGGAAGTTGCGTTTCTGCCGTTCGCGGAGCGCGACGATGTCGAGGTCGTCGGTCGGGCCCTCGTGGCCGGAGTTCCACGACCGGTTGTCGTCGGTCCCGTCCCGGTTGTTCTCCCCGTTCGCCTCGTTGTGCTTGCCGTCGTAGGAGACGAGGTCGTGCAGGGTGAACCCGTCGTGGCAGGTCACGAAGTTGATCGAGGCGATGGGGCGGCGGCCGTCGTCGGCGTACAGGTCGGACGAGCCCGTCAGCCGGGACGCGAAGTCGGGCATCGAGCCCGGCTGCCCGCGCCAGTAGTCGCGCGTCGCGTCGCGGTACTTGCCGTTCCACTCCGTCCACAGCGGGGGGAAGTTGCCGACCTGGTAGCCGCCCTCGCCGATGTCCCACGGCTCGGCGATCAGCTTCACCTGGGAGACGACCGGGTCCTGCTGGACGAGGTCGAAGAACGCCGACAGCCGGTCCACCGCGTGCAGCTCGCGGGCCAGGGTCGCCGCGAGGTCGAAGCGGAACCCGTCCACGTGCATCTCCGTCACCCAGTACCGCAGCGAATCCATGATCAGTTGCAGCACGTGCGGGCTGCGCATCAGCAGGCTGTTGCCGGTGCCCGTCGTGTCCGTGTAGTAGCGCGGGTCGTCGTCGGCGAGCCGGTAGTACGAGGCGTTGTCGATGCCCCGGAACGACAGCGTCGGCCCGAGGTGGTTGCCCTCGGCGGTGTGGTTGTAGACGACGTCCAGGATCACCTCCATGCCCGCCTCGTGCAGCGCCTTCACCATGGCCTTGAACTCCAGGACCTGCTCGCCCCCCTGCCCGGACGAGGAGTACTCGTTGTGCGGCGCGAAGAACCCGATCGTGTTGTAGCCCCAGTAGTTGCGCAGGCCGCGGCTCGTCAGCGCGTCGTCGTGGACGAACTGGTGGACGGGCATCAGCTCCACCGCCGTCACCCCGATCGAGCGCAGATGATCGGTGATCACCGGGTGGGCGAGGCCCGCGTAGGTGCCGCGCAGCGCCGGCGGGATCTCCGGGTGCCGGGCGGTGAGGCCCTTGACGTGCGCCTCGTAGATCACCGTCTCGTGGTACGGGATGCGCGGCGGGCGGTCGTCCCCCCAGTCGAAGTACGGGCTGACGACCACCGACCGCATCGTGTGGCCCGCCGAGTCGGCGTCGTTGCGCGACCAGGGGTCGCCGAAGTCGTAGCCGAAGCACGACTCGTCCCAGTCGACCGCGCCCTCGACGGCCTGCGCGTACGGGTCGAGGAGCAGCTTCGCCGGATTGCAGCGCGGCCCGCGCCGCGGCTCGTACGGCCCGTGCACCCGGTAGCCGTACCGCCGGCCCGGCATCACGCCCGGCAGGTAGCCGTGCCAGACGAACGCGTCCACCTCCGGGAGCGGGAGCCGCGTCTCCGCGCCGTCGCCCGCCGGTCCGTCGAAGAGGCACAGCTCCACCCGCTCGGCCGCCTCGGAGAAGACGGCGAAGTTCGTTCCCGCGCCGTCGAACCGGGCCCCGAGGGGGTACGCGTCGCCCGGCCAGACCTGTGCCACTGTCCCGTCCTCCCGTCACGCCGCGACGGGCCCTGCGCGACGACTGCGGCGCGGGACCCGGAGCGGACGCCGGAAGCCCTTCCCCCTGAGGGGTGGATCACACCGATTGGGAGCCCACTGGCCAGAACGGACATACCTGAGCTACCTTAGGGGAGCCTTACCTCATTAAGGGCGCCCTAAGTGCCCGAGGCCGGGCACCGAGCCAGCATCAGCCGCACGGAAGGTCTCCTACCGGCATGTACGTCTGCATCTGCAACGCCATCACCGAGGATGACGTCCACGGCTGCATGGCGAGCGGTTGCTCGACCGCCAAGGCCGTCAAGTCCGCATGCGGCTTCAAGCCCGGCTGCGGCATGTGCACGAAGCGCATCTCCACCATGGTCAGCCAGTACCGGACGGCCGGCGAGCTGGCGGACGCCCTGACCGGCGGCCCCCTCGCGCTGACCGCGGTCCCCGATCCGTCCCCCGTCGCCGGGCCGGTGCGGCCCGCGCCGGGGACGCCCGCCGAGACCACCGCCGAGGGAGCCGCGTCACCGACCGCCGCCTGAGATCTCCGCAGCCCCGCACGGGCCCCGCCCGCGAGTCGGACACGCGCCGTGCGGGGGTTAGTGCTGTCCCCAACCCGGCCGCCATGCGAGCATGGAGCCCATGGAAGGCGACAGAGACATCATCGCGCTGCTGAACGAGCAGCTCACCGCGGAACTCACGGCGATCAACCAGTACTTCCTGCACTCCAAGATGCAGGAGAACTGGGGTTTCACCCGCATCGCCAAGCACACCCGCGACGAGTCGTTCGACGAGATGCGGCACGCCGAGCGGCTCACCAACCGGATCCTGTTCCTGGAGGGGCTGCCGAACTACCAGAAGCTCGGGACGCTGCGGATCGGGCAGACCATCTTCGAGCAGCTCAGGGCCGACCTCGAGGTCGAGATGGAGGCCGTGGCCAGGCTCCGTCCGGGCATCGAGCTGATGCGCTCGCGCGGCGACATCACCTCCGCACGCCTCTTCGAGTACATCCTCGCCGACGAGGAGGAGCACATCGACTACCTGGAGACCGAGCTCAGTCTCGTGGAGGCGCTCGGCGAGCAGAACTACCTGCAGCGCCTCACCGACTCTCCCGGCGAGGACGGCCCCAGCGTCCTCTGATCACTCCCGGACCGGTTCGGCGGGCCCCTGCTCCCGCCCGGTCTTGCGGCGCAGCACGAACGGCTGGACGATGCCGAGGCCGCGGACGGGACGCCGCACGATCCGGGTCACCTCGTAGGCGGGGTCCGGCTCCAGCCGTGCCGCCAGCTCGCTGTCGATCACGACGGAGCCGGGCCGGGCCAGCGAGGTGAGCCGGGCGGCGAGGTTCACGGTCGTGCCGAACACGTCGCCCATCAGCGGCAGGACCGGCCCGTGCGCGACGCCGACCCGCACGTCCGGGACCTCGGTCTCGTCCTGGATGGCCGCCGCCACCGTCAGCGCGATCTCCGCGCCGACCTCCGGCGTCTCCGCGCTGAACAGGACCTCGTCGCCGAGCGTCTTCACCAGCCGGCCGCCGCAGGAGGCGATGATGTCGGCGGCGGTCTCCTCGAACCACTCCACCACCCGGGCGAGCTCGATCTCCTCAAGCTCCCGGCTGACCTGCGTGAACGACACCATGTCGGCGAACCCGACGGTGGTCATCGGCCGGCCCGCCGGGTCGCCGTTCTCGCGGGTCGCCGCCGCCGCGAGCGCCCGCGTCCCGGCCGCGGCGAGCTGCCGCCGCCAGGCGTGCACGACCAGCGGCTCGAACTCGCCGATGTGCTTCTCCGCGATGTCCACGACCGTGTCGACCGCCTCGGCGGACGGCATGTCGTGCGGGTCCTGGGCGAGCATGCTGCGCAGCAGGTTGACCTGCCATTCGGCGAGCCGCGTCATCGTCTGCCCGAACGCCCGGACGAGGCGGATCACCCCGTCCTCGTCCAGGATCCCGTCGTCGACGAGCCGGCGGAGCCGCTCCAGCGCCGACACGTCGCCCTCGGTGTAGGCGATCGTCTCGTCCGGCATGGACGGGTAGCCGAACGCCCGCCAGATCCGGCCGGCGAAGTCGCGGGAGACCCCGGACAACTGGACGGCCTGGACGCGGGTGTACCGCAGTTCGCCGCCGAGGAGAAGTTCCTCGATCTCCTTCGGATCGGGCAATCCGGCCGCCATCTCCCGCCCCTCAGTCCGCCGCCGCCATGGGCCCTGGCAGCGGCGTCATAACTCGCTGTCCGGACATATCGTCGCAGATCAGCAACCGGTGCAACGTCCGGACGGCGGATCGTCGTTCCCGGTTCACCGGACGTGCACCACGTCGCCGGCGCTGACCGCGCTGTCCCCGCCCCGTCCCTCGACCACCAGGCGCCCCGCCCCGTCCACGTCCCGCGCCGTCCCGGTCAGCCGCTCGCCGCCGGGCATCTCCACCCTGACCTCGCGTCCGAGCGTCGTGCACAGGTCCCGGTAGGCGGTACGGAGCCCGCTGGTCTCCGGATCACCGTCCAGCGCCGTCCACTCCCGGTACCAGGTCGCGAACTCGCGCAGGATCGCGCGCAGCAGCGGCGCCCGGTCGCTCAGCGGCGCGCCCTCGATCGCCAGCGACGTCGCGGTCGGCACCGGCAGCTCCTCGGTCCGCAGCCCGACGTTCAGCCCCACCCCGATCACGAGGCCGTCCTCGATCTTCTCGGCGAGGATCCCGGCCAGTTTCCGGTCCCCGACGAGGACGTCGTTCGGCCATTTGAGCCGGGCGTCCACGGCGACGTCGGCGGCGTCCCCGAGGAACCGGTCGCCCGTCTGCGACCACGCGGTCATCCTCCGGACGGCCATGGCGACGGCGACGCCCGTCAGCAGCGACGCCCATCCCAGCCGCGGCACCGGCACCGCGGGCCGCAGCAGCATCGAGAACGCCAGCCCGGACCGCGGCGGCGCCGTCCACGTCCGGCCCTGCCTGCCCCGGCCGGCCGTTTGCAGCTCGGTGACGAGCACCGTCCCCTCCGGGGCGCCCTCCCGCGCGCGCGCCGCGAGGTCGGCGTTGGTGGAGCCGGTCTCGTCCACGACCCGGACCTCCCGCCACAGCCCGCCCTCCCGGACGAGCGCCCGCCGCAGCGCCCCCTCGTGCAGCGGCGGCCGGTCCAGATCCCCATAAGCTGAGTCCACGACCTCTATCCAACCCGATGACCGTCCCGATCTTGGGGGCGGCCGCCGGGGAAGCCGCCCGCCGGTCGTTAGGGTGCGGCTATGGATGGTGTGACGCTGCGGCGCGACGGACATGTCGCGGAGATCGTGCTGGACCGGCCCGAGGCCCTCAACGCCCTGTCGACCGCGATGGCCCGGCGCCTCGCGGACGTGTGCCGCGAGGTCGCGGCGGACGCCGCCGTCCGCGCGGTGGTGCTGGGCGCGGCCGGCGAGAAGGCGTTCTGCGTCGGCGCGGACCTCAAGGAACGCAACGCGATGACCGACGACGAGATCATCGCGCAGCGGCCGGTCTTCCGCGCCGCGTTCGGCGGCGTGCTGAACCTGCCGCAGCCGGTCGTCGCCGCCGTGCACGGCTACGCGCTCGGCGGCGGCTGCGAGTTCGCCCTGTCCGCCGACCTGATCGTCGCGGACGAGACGGCCGTGTTCGGCCTCCCCGAGGTGAGCGTCGGCCTCGTCCCGGGCGGCGGCGGAACGCAGCTCGCCCTGCGCCGCCTCGGCCCCGGCAAGGCCGCCGACCTGGTCTTCACCGGCCGCCGCCTCGGCGTCGACGAGGCCCTCGCCTACGGCCTCGCCGACCGCAGGGTCCCGGCGGGCGCCGCCCGCGAGGAGGCCCTCGCCCTCGCGGGCGTGATCGCCCAGAACTCCCCGATCGCCGTCCGCGCCGCCAAGCGCGCCCTCCGCCAGGGCGCCGGCGTCTCCTTGGACGCCGGTCTCGACCTGGAGGAGAACGCCTGGCGCATCGCCGCCCTCTCCCCGGACCGCCGCGAGGGCATCGCCGCCTTCGCCGAGAAGCGCAAGCCCGACTGGGGCGCTTAGACGACCGGTGCGGCTAGAGGACCGTGCGTCTAGAGGGCCGGTGTGCGCCGTTCGGTGGCGCCGAGGTCGTCGGAGTGCCCGGCCTCCAGGCGGCGCCATTGGGCGGTGGGGCGCCCGCCGGTGCGGAAGAAGCCGTTGTTGACCGATCCGGTGCGCGGCCAGCCGGCGGGCGAGTCCTCCCAGTCCTCCTGGCGGCCGTACACGGTCATGTCCATCAGCGAGTAGGCGATGTCGATCGCCTCGACGCCGCGGCCGTTCGTCCAGTAGGTCTCGAACACCCGGTCGCCGTCCCGCAGGTAGCAGACGAGGTGGAACATGCCCGCCGTGCGTCCGGTCAGCAGGGTCTCGGCGGAGTCCGCGGCGGAGTACCAGGGCATGGTCCAGCCCATGAAGTCGCGGTACCGGACGCTCGCCTCGTACGGGCCCTGGCAGAACGTCGCGTAGGTGATGCCCGCCGCGTGCAGGGTGGACAGCTCGCGGACCTGTCCGTTGTAGTACGTGCAGCCGTCGCACTGCTCCGCGGCGGAGTGGCCGGTGTGCCACATCATGTAGTAGGCGATCAGCTGGCGGCGGCCCTCGAAGGCGTCCAGCAGCGTGACCGGGCCGTCCGGGCCGATGAGCGGCGCGGCGGCGTCGACCTCCACCATGGGCAGGCGGCGCCGGGCCGCCGCGATCGCGTCGCCCTCGCGGGTGTGCGCCTTCTCGCGGACCCGCAGGACGTCCAGTTCGGCCTGGAACGCGGCCCGGTCGACGACGTCGGGCATCGGCTGCGTCGTATCGGTGTTCATGGGGGCTTCCCTTCCCTCCGGTTGACTGTCACCCCACCGACGAAGGGAACCCGCCCCGGATCGACATCGCCGGGCAGAAACTTCTGGATCAGAGTTCGCGGAGACGTCCGGCCAGGTAGCGGCGGTCGGCCTCGGTCGGCGCCAGCTCCATCGCCTCCTCGTAGGCCGCCTTGGCCTCGGCCGTGCGGCCGTCCCGGCGGAGGAGGTCGGCGCGGGTCGCGGGCAGCAGGTGGTATCCGGCCAGGCGCCCGGACGCGGCGAGCTCGTCGACCAGGGCGAGCCCGGCCGGGACGCCGTCGGCCATCGCGGCCGCCACGGCGCGGTTGAGGTCCACGACCGGGGACGGCGCCAGCCGCGCCAGCTCGCCGTAGAGGGACGCGATCTGCGGCCAGTCCGTGCTCGCCGCGCCGGGCGCGGTGGCGTGGCAGGCGGCGATGGCGGCCTGCAGCTGGTAGGGCCCCGCACTGCGCTTGGCCAGCGCCCGGTCGAGCGTGGCGACGCCCTCGGCGATCAGCGCCCGGTCCCACCGGGAGCGGTCCTGGTTCTCCAGGGTGACCAGCACGCCGTCCTCGATGCGGGTCGCGCGGCGGGACTCGTGGAGCAGCATGAGCGCGAGGAGCCCGCGCGGTTCCGGTTCGGCCGGCATCAGCCGGACGAGCACCCGGGCGAGCCGGATGGCCTCGGCCGTCAGGCCCCGCTGCGAGTCCTGCTCGTCGTAGCCCTGGTTGAAGATCAGGTAGAGCACCGCGAGGACGGCGCCGAGCCGCTCCGGGAGCAGCTCGGCGGGCGGGACCCGGTACGGGATCCCGGCCTCCTGGATCTTGCGCTTCGCCCGGACGAGGCGCTGGGCCATCGCGGGCTCGGCGGTCAGCAGCGCGCGGGCGATCTCGGCGGTGCTCAGCCCGGCCAGCGTGCGCAGGGTCAGCGCGACGCGGGCCGGGAACGGCAGCGCCGGATGGCAGCACGTGAAGATCAGCCGGAGGCGCTCGTCCGGGACGTCCTGCTCCGGCGCGCCGGGGTCGCCGCCCCGCACGGCGAGTTCGCGCAGCTTGGCGGCTCCGGCTGCGTCCCGGCGCAGCCGGTCGAGCGCCCGGTTGCGCGCCGCCGTCGTGAGCCACGCGCCCGGCCGGCGCGGGACGCCGTCGCGCGGCCAGCTCGCCAGCGCGGCGGCGAAGGCGTCCTGGGCGCAGTCCTCGGCGAGGTCCCAGTCCCCGGTCATGCCGATCAGGGTCGCGACGACCTGGCCCCATTCGTCCCGGTACGCGAGATCGACCGCGGCCCCGACCTCCTCCGGCGCCGTCATTCCCAGAGGGGGCGGACCTCGACGCCGCCCCACCGCGCGTAGGGATGGCCGGCGGCGATCTGGAGCGCCTCGTCCAGGTCCGCGCACTCGACGATCAGGAAGCCGCCGACGAAGTCCTTGGTCTCGGCGAACGGACCGTCCGAGACGAGGGTCTCGCCGTCCCGGACCCGGACCGTGGTCGCGTCCGCCACCGGCCGCAGCCGGGCGCCGTAGATCTCGGCGCCCCGCCGCTCCAGGTCGTCCGACCAGGCCCGGTGCCCCGGATCGGCCGCAAGCTCCTCGTTGGACGGCGAGACCGACTCGTCATCGCAGATCAGCAGCGCGTACTTCATGCTCCCGATTCTGCTACGCGGGCGGCTCGGCCGCGTGGCCGACGCCGCGGCCCCCGTCACCCCGTGTTCTGGAGGCCCGCGGCCACCCCGTTGACGGAGAGGAGGAGCAGGTCTTCCAGGTGGGCCCGTTCGTCCTCGCTCTCCACGCCCGCCCTCAGGACCTTCAGCGCCCGCAGTTGCAGGTGGGAGAGGGCGTCCACGTAGGGGTTGCGGAGTTCGACCGCGCGGGACAGGACGCGGCGGTTCTCCAGGAGGCGCTCGTGCCCGGTGACCGCCAGGACGAGCCGGCGGGTGCGGTCGTACTCCGCCAGGACGGTCTCGGAGAGCTCGGGACGCTCCCCCAGGGCCAGGTACCGTTCGGCGATCGCGCGGTCGGACTTGGCGAGGCTCATCTCGGCGTTGTCGAGCAGCGTGTTGAACAGCGGCCACGCCTCGTAGGCCTCGCGGAGCTCGGCGAGGTCGGCGCCGTCGGCGGAGACGGCGGCGAGGCCGCTGCCGAGGCCGTACCAGCCGGGGAGGTTGACGCGGGTCTGCGTCCAGGCGAACACCCACGGGATGGCGCGCAGGTCCTCCAGGCCGCGGGCGGCCTTGCGGCGCGCCGGGCGGGAGCCGATGCGCAGCTCGGCGATCTCTTCGAGCGGGCTGACCCGGGCGAACCAGACGGCGAAGTCCGCGGTCTCGATCAGGCCGCGGAACGCCGACCTGGCGGCATCGCTGATCTTGTCGGCGAGCGGCCGGTAGCGGGCGGCGGCCGCGCGGGCGCGGTCCTGGACGGGGTCGGTCGAGGCCAGCAGGACGGCGCTGGTGACCTGCTCGACGTGCCGGCGGGCGATCTCGCGGTGGCCGTAGCGGGCGAAGATGACCTCGCCCTGCTCGGTGACCTTGAAGCGGCCCGCGACGGAGCCGGGCGCCTGGGCGAGGATGGCGCGGTTGGCGGGGCCGCCGCCGCGGCCGAGCGAGCCGCCGCGCCCGTGGAACATCGTCAGCTTGACGTCGTGGCGGGCGGCCCAGGCGGCCAGGGCCTCCTGGGTGTCGTAGAGGCGGAGGGTCGCGCTGGTCGGGCCGAGCTGCTTGGCGGAGTCGCTGTAGCCGAGCATGACCTCCAGGCGGCGGCCGGTCTCGTCCAGGCGGCGCCGGACGGCGGGGATCTCCAGCATCCCGTCCAGGACGGACGGGGCGCGCTCCAGGTCCTCGCCGGTCTCGAACAGCGGGACGACGTCCAGGACGGGCGCGCCGTCGCCGAGGGACTCGGCGAGGGCGTGCACGTTGGCGATGTCCTCGGCGGAGCGGGTGAAGGAGACGACGTAGCGGTGGCAGGCGCGGACGCCGAACCGCCCCTGGATCCAGGCGACGACCCGGAGCGTCTCCAGGATCTCGTCCGTCATCTCACTACGCGGTTGCCGGGGAGTCGTCCCCTCACCGGCGGCGCGCTCGCCGCCGAGCTCGGCCAGGGCCCGCTCGTGCAGCTCGGAGTGCTGGCGGATCTCCAGCTCGGCGAGGTGGAAGCCGAACGTCTCGACCTGCCAGATCAGGTGCTGGACGCGCCCGTACGCCTGCCGGGCGGCGCCCGCGGCGGCGAGGGAGTCCTGGACGGCGCGCAGGTCGGCGAGCAGCTCGTCCGGGGACGCGTAGGCGAGGTCGGCGTCCCGCTCGCGGGTCGCGGCGATGCGGGCGGCGGCGTGCAGCAGGACCAGGCGGTGCGGCTCGCCGGGCGAGCGCTTGCCGATCTCGGCGATCAGCTTCGGGTGCGCGGTGCGCGCGGCGGCGAGGACGTTCAGCAGCCCGGCGGACGCGGGCGTGGTGGTCTCGTGGACGGTCAGCTCGCGGCCGATCCGGGCGCACGCGTTCTCCAGCGCGCGCAGGACGTGCTCCGCCTGGATCATGACGGCGTCCCGGGTGACCTGCGCGGTCACGTACGGGTTGCCGTCGCGGTCGCCGCCGATCCAGCTGCCGAACCGCAGGTAGGGGCGGGCCTTCGGCGGGCGGGTCCCGGTGCCCTCGCCGTCGCCGCCCTCCAGCGCCCGGTCGAGGGTCCGGTAGATGTGCGGGACGACCCGGAAGATCGTCTCGTCGAACGCGGCCATCGCGGTGCGGACCTCGTCCAGCGGGTCCATCTGGGCGCCGCGGCGCAGCGCCGTCCGCCAGAGGAGGTCGATCTCCTCGCGGAGCCTGCGCTCGGTCTCCTCCCGCTCGGACGCGCCCGGCGCGTCGTTCAGCCGGGTCAGCAGGTCGCTGATCCGCTGGATGGCGGTGACGACGGCGCGGCGGCGCGCCTCGGTCGGGTGCGCGGTGAAGACGGGCCGGAACTCCAGCCCGTCGATGATCCCGTCGAGGCGGCCGTCGCCGGACGCGCGGATCTGCTCGATCGCGGCGGCGGCGGAGCCGGGCACGGTGCCGCCGGTGTCGCGCTCCCGCAGCGTGCGGATGCGGTGGTGCTCCTCGGCGAGGTTCGTCAGGTGGAAGTAGACGGTGAAGGCGCGGGCGACCTGCCCGGCGCGCTCCAGCGTCCAGCCGTCGACGAGGGCGGCGACCTCCTCGATGCCCGTCTCGCCGCGGCGGGCCGCGATCACCGCGTGGCGGAGCCGCTCGACGTCGTCCAGCAGCCCTTTGCCGCCGTACTCCACGAGGCCGTCGCCGAGCATGGCGCCCAGCAGCCGGACGTCGCGGCGCAGCGGTTCGGGCATGTCCTGCCGAAAGGTGTCTCGCGTCTTCGTAGCCACCCGACAAGCCTAACGAGCGGGCCCGCGACGGCCTTCGTCCCGGTCACCGGCACCCGGCCGCACCCCCCGGATCAGCGGCCGGTTACCCTGACCGGCATGGCGATGGAAGCCCCTGAACCGCCCGTGGACTTCGACATCCACACAACGGCGGGAAAGATTGCGGACCTGGAGCGGCGCCGGTACGAGGCGGTGCACGCCGGCTCGGCGCGCGCGGTCGAGAAGCAGCACGCCAAGGGCAAGATGACGGCCCGGGAGCGGATCGACGCGCTGCTCGACCCCGGCTCGTTCGTCGAGTTCGACGAGATGGCGCGGCACCGCTCGACCAACTTCGGGATGGAGAGGAACCGGCCGTACGGCGACGGCGTCGTCACCGGGTACGGCACGGTGGACGGCCGCCCGGTCGCGCTGTTCAGCCAGGACTTCACCGTCTCCGGCGGGTCCCTCGGCGAGGTGTTCGGCGAGAAGATCGTCAAGGTCATGGACCACGCGGTCAAGACCGGCTGCCCGGTGATCGGCATCAACGACTCCGGCGGCGCGCGGATCCAGGAGGGCGTGGTCGCGCTCGGCCTGTACGCGGAGATCTTCAAGCGGAACGTGCACGCCTCCGGCGTCATCCCGCAGATCTCGCTGGTCATGGGGCCGTGCGCGGGCGGCGCGGTGTACTCCCCGGCGATCACCGACTTCATCGTCATGGTCGACCAGACGTCCCACATGTTCATCACCGGGCCGGACGTGATCAAGACGGTCACCGGCGAAGAGGTGACGATGGAGGAGCTGGGCGGGGCGCACTCGCACAACTCCAAGTCCGGCGTCGCCCACTACCAGGGGTCGGACGAGGACGACGCGATCGAGTACGTCAAGGCGCTGCTGTCGTACCTTCCGTCCAACAACCTGTCCGACGCGCCCGCGTTCGACGTGCCGGTGGACGTGACCGAGCTGGACGAGGAGCTCGACACCCTCGTCCCCGACTCGCCGAACCAGCCGTACGACATGCACACCGCGATCGAGGGCGTGCTGGACGACGGCGAGTTCCTGGAGGTCCAGGAACTGTTCGCGCCCAACATCATCATCGGGTTCGGGCGGGTCGAGGGCCACTCGGTGGGCATCGTCGCGAACCAGCCGATGCAGTTCGCCGGGACGCTCGACATCGACGCGTCCGAGAAGGCGGCCCGGTTCGTCCGGACCTGCGACGCGTTCAACATCCCGGTGCTGACGTTCGTGGACGTCCCCGGCTTCCTGCCCGGTACCGACCAGGAGTGGAACGGGATCATCCGGCGCGGCGCGAAGCTGCTGTTCGCCTACGCCGAGGCCACCGTCCCGCTCGTCACGATCATCACGCGGAAGGCGTACGGGGGCGCGTACGACGTCATGGGGTCCAAGCACCTCGGCGCCGACGTCAACCTGGCGTGGCCGACCGCGCAGATCGCGGTGATGGGCGCGCAGGGCGCGGTCAACATCCTGTACCGGCGCGACCTCGCCGCCGCGGACGACCCGGACGGCCGCCGCGCCGAGCTGATCACCGAGTACGAGGACACCCTCGCCAACCCCTACATCGCGGCCGAGCGCGGCTACATCGACAACGTGATCAAGCCGTCGGAGACGCGCGGGCAGGTCGTGCGGGCGCTGCGGGCGCTGCGCGAGAAGCGCAAGACGCTGCCGCCGAAGAAGCACGGGAACATCCCCCTGTGATGCGGACACGCCCGGAAGGCCAGGTTTCGTGAGCGCCGAGCAGAAACCCTTCCTGCGGATCGTCCGGGGCGACCCGGGCCCGGCGGAGATCGCGGCGCTCGTCGCCGTGCTGACCGCCCGCGCCCGGGCCGCCGCCGCGGCCCGGGACGGCGAGGGCCCCGGCCGCCCGTCCCGCTGGGCGGACCGGTCCCGGCTCGTCCGCAACACGTTCGCGGGCGACCTCGGGCCGCGCGGGCGGGGCGCCTGGCGGGCCAGCGGCCTACCCCGCTGACCGGCGCGGACGTCCCGCGCCGGTCCGCCGGATGCGACATGTAACCGTGGTTCGCACCCAGCGGGGGGCTCCGCACGAATAAGGTGGAAGGCCATGGCCACCTCGGAGTACGTTGCCCAGCCCGCGCGCTATGCGATCTTCGTCGACGCGGGATACCTATACGCGGCCTCGGGCGCGCTGCTGCTCGGCTGCGGATCGCGGCGCGAGTACCGGGTGGCCGCCGAGAAGCTGATCAAGGCCCTGACCGACCACGCCGACGAGCAGCGGCGCGGCGAGCTCCTGCGGGTGTACTGGTTCGACGCGGCGCCGAAGAAGCAGCCGACGGTCGACCAGCGCGTGATCGCCAACCTGCCGCTGGTGAAGCTGCGCCTCGGCAACCTGAACGCGCAGGGCCAGCAGAAGGGCGTGGACGCGCAGCTGCGCGCCGACCTCGAGGCCCTCGCCCGGCACCGCGCGATCACCGACGCGGTCCTGCTGGCCGGCGACGAGGACATGCTGCCCGCCGTGGAGGCCGCGCAGCGCTACGGCGTCCGCGTCCACCTGTGGGGCGTCGAGCCGACGCACGGCTCCAACCAGGCCGAGTGGCTGGTCTGGGAGTCCGACACGGTCGAGGTGCTGGCCGCCGACTTCCTGCGTCCCTACTTCACCAAGGCCAAGGTGCTGCCGGTGCCCGCGCCGGGCAGCGCCGCCGCCGTCCGGGACGCCGCGGCCGCCGCGCAGCGGGCCAACCCCGTCCCGTCCCCGTCCCAGGTGTTCGCGGGCAAGCCGCCGTCGGTCAAGCCGGTGCCCGCCGCCGTCCGCGCCACCGTCCCGGTGCCGGGCGGCGCGACGCCCGCCACCGTGGCCGCGTCGATGAACTCCACCGCCGCTCCCGCCGACGTCAAGCTCGGCCCCGACCGCGACCACATGCTGGAGATAGGCGAGCACGTCGCGCAGAAGTGGATCTTCGAGCGGGGCCGGGACAACATCCGCGACCTGCTGCCCGGCCCGATCCTGCCGCCCGTCATCGACAAGGAGCTGCTGATCGAGGCCGAGAAGGAACTGGGCGGCTCGCTGCGCCCCTACCAGGAGGCCCGCACGTGGCTGCGGGACGGCTTCTGGGAGCGCGTCTACCGCGAGTTCGGCATCGGCATCGGCAAGTCCGACTGACCGTCGCCCTTACCGGGGGCGTCCCCCCGCAACCGCAGGCTCTTGCACGTTTCGCGATTGTGCGGGCACTGAGCGTCGCCAGTCGGTAAGGTCCCCGCCGTGATGCGGGCACGACCTGGGGCCGCCGCACTGCCGTTCGCCGCGGCCCTCACGATGGCGGCCGGCGTGCTGACCGGGTGCGGGTCGCCCGTTCCGTTCCACCGTCCCGGGCGGGCGTCGCCGGACGACCCGGTGGTGGGGCTGGGCGGGCCGGCGCCGTACCTGCGGGCGCGGCCGGACGGCGAGCGCGGCGCGGCCGACCCGGGCGGCGGCGTGCCGCTCGCCCCGGCGGGCGGACGCGTCTACGCCGCCACCGGGCCCGGGATGATCGCGCCGAACGCGCGCGGGCTGCCGCCGCGGATCTACGTCGCGAACGGCCGGTCCATCGACGTCATCGACCCCGGCACGGCCGGGGTCGTCGGGCGGTTCCGCACCGGGGCGGCGGCGTCGCGGGTCGTCCCGTCGTGGGATCTGCGCCGACTGTGGGCGGCCGACCGCGCGCACGACCTGCTCGTCCCGGTGGGGCCGCGCGGCGAGCGGCGGGGACGGCCGGTCGGCGTCACCGGTCCGGCCGGGCTCTATTTCACGCCGGACGGCCGCGACGCGCTCGTGCTGGCGAGCCGCCGCATCGACGTCCGCGCCCCGCGCACGATGGCGCTGCGGGCGTCGCTGCCGACACCGTGCTCGGCGGCCCACGCGGACTTCCCGTCCGGCGGCACGTCCATGGTCGCGACGTGCACGGCCGCCGGCACGCTGATCCGCGTCGACCTCGCGGGCCGCCGCGTGGCGGGGACGGTCCCGCTCCCGGCCGGGGCGCGGCCCGGCGATCTCCGGCTGTCGCCCAGCGGCGCCGTGTTCTACGTCGCGGACGCGGCCCGGGGCGGCGTGTGGCTGGTCGACGCGCGGCGGTTCACCCGGCTCGGGTTCGTGCCGACCGCGCCGGGCGCCCGCGGCCTCGCGATCAGCCGGGACGCGCGGCGGCTGTTCGTCGTGGGCGGCGGCACGCTCACCGCCGTCGACTTCCGGACGCGGCGGGTCGTGTCCCGCTGGCCGCTGCCCGGCGGCGGCTCCCCCGTCCCCGGCGGCGTGTCGTCGGACGGGACGGCGCTGTGGCTCGCCGACCCCGCCGGGCTCGTCTACGCGGTGTCCACCCGGACGGGACGCGTCGTCCGGAAGGTCCGCGTCGGCGGCCGTCCGACGGGGCTGTGCGTCCATCCGCAGCCGGGCCGCTACTCGCTCGGCGGCACCGGCCTCTACCGCTAACCGAGCCGTCCGAGCCCGGACCGGCGCGGCGCCGGTCCGCCGCCGAGCGGTCAGATCCGGCCGGGCACGGCCAGCCCGGTCTCGTACGCGGCGATCACCGCCTGCGCCCGGTCGCGCAGCCCGAGCTTGGTGAGCACGTTGCTGACGTGCGTCTTCACGGTGTGCTCGCTGACCACCAGGGCGGCGGCGATCTCGCCGTTGGTCAGCCCCTGGGCGAGCAGCCGCAGCGTCTCGCGCTCGCGGGCGGTCAGCGCGTCCAGCCGCCCGGCCTGCGGGGGGCGCACCGCCGCGCCGGAGGTGAACGCGGCGATCAGCGTGCGGGTCACCGACGGCGCCAGCAGCGAGTCGCCGGCCGCGACCATCCGGACGGCGTGCACCAGATCGTCCCGCCGGACGTCCTTGAGCAGGAATCCGCTCGCGCCGGCGCGCAGCGCCTCGAACACGTGGTCGTCCTGCCCGAACGTGGTCAGCATGACCACCCGGCAACCGGTCTCGGCGCAGACGATCCGGGCCGCCTCGATGCCGTCCATCCCGGGCATCCGGATGTCGAGCAGCACCACGTCCGGTTCGTGCGCGCGGACCGCGCCGACCGCCTCGAAGCCGTCCCCGGCCTCGGCGACGACCTCGATGTCCGGCTGCGCCGAGAGGATCATGGCGAAGCCGGCACGGACCAGTTCCTGGTCGTCGGCGACCACGACGCGGATCGTCATGGCGTCGCCCCCGCCAGCGGGAGCCGCGCCGACACCTCGAAGCCGGGGCCGTCCGCGCGGGGCCCGGCGGACGCGGCGCCGCCGCACGCCGCGGCGCGCTCGCGGATGCCGATCAGCCCGTTGCCGCCGGACGGCAGGCCGGTGCCCGCGCCCCGCCCATCGTCCACGACGCTGATCACCAGGCCGTCCTCCGTCCAGTTCAACCGCACCTCGGCGTTCGCCGCGCCGGCGTGCTTGACCACGTTGGTCAGCGCCTCCTGCGTGATCCGGTACGCGGCGACACCGGAGGCGGCGGGGAGCGGGCCGGGCTCGCCCTCCGCGGTGCAGCGCACGGTCAGCCCGGCCCCGGCGACCCGGTCGGCCAGCGCGGGCAGGTCGTCGACCGTCGGCTGCGGGGCGCGCGGCTCGTCGTCCTCCTTCAGCACGCTGAGCATGGTCCGAAGCTGGTCCATGGCGTCGCGGCCGGTGTCGGCGATCGCGTCGAACGCGGCGGCGGCGCGGTCGGGGGCGTCGCCGATCATCACCTGCCCGGCCTCGGCCTGCACCACCATCAGGCTGATGGAGTGGGCCAGCACGTCGTGCATGTCCCGGGCGATCCGGGTCCGCTCGCGTTCGGCGGCCCGCTCGGCGTCCACCCGGCGTTCGCGCTCCAGCCGTTCGGCGCGCTCCGCCAGGACGGCGCCCTGCGCCCTCGACCCGGCGGCGGCCCGGCCGAGCGCGTAGACCGTCACGTAGAGGATCACTCCGCGGAACGCCGTGTCGGCCGAGCCGACGGTGGCCAGACCGCCTGCGATGAGGACGGCGACCGCCGGCAGCCGCACCCGCTGCCGGGACCGGGAGGCCACCGTGTAGAGCGCGATGAGCAGGCCGTACCAGAGCGGCTGCGGCGCGATGTGGTCGACGGCGTCGTAGAGGGTCCCGAAGGCGGCGCAGAGGATCAGGACGGGTACCGGCGCGCGGCGCCGCCACACCAGCGGCAGCGACGCCCCGGCCGCCGCGACGTACCCCCACCAGTGCCAGGGCCGCCCGTCGTCCGGGACGGTCAGCAGCGGCCAGATCTGGGCGAGCGTCGCCGCGGCGGCGAGCGCCGCGTCCGACCAGGGCGACGCCGTCAGCCGCCGCAGCGACACAAAGACTGGCAAAGCGGACACGGGGTGTGATTCTGTCATGCGTATTCGGGGACCCGCACCCGGGCCGGACGGGCCAGCGGCATGAGCGCGGCGGTCATCAGCAGCCCGCCGAGCGGCAGCAGGTTCAGGTCGACCGCCGAGACCACCACGCCGGACGCCAGCACCGCCAGAGCCCACACCGGCGCCGCGCGGACCGCCACGAGGTGGATCATCGCGGCGAGCAGGCCGAGGTAGAACAGCGGGGGCCCGGCGTCGTAGACCGCGAGACCGACCCCGGGGACGCTCTTGACGTCCTGGAACATCCGCTGCATGCCCGCGTCGTCGGCGGCCAGGACGCCGACGGCGATGTCGATGGCGATCTGCGCCATGGCGAACCCGGCGCCGCCGAGTCCGACCACCGCCGTCACCGTGGCGAGGAGGCCGCGCCCCGCCCGCCTCCGCATCTCCAGCAGAGCCGGCACGAAGAGGACCAGCGCCGCGAGGAAGGCCGCGTGCCCGGCCGTCCAGAAGAATCCGGGGCCGCGCCCATCCAGCCCGTCCAGGAGGCGGACGAGTCCGTAGACGGTGACCAGGAGCGGCGCGGCGATGAAGGGATGGTTTCTGTTCATGCCCCGAATCCTCGTTCGCGCGGCCCGGCCCCGGCATCGCCGACACCGGCGATCTCTCTCCTCCCTCGCGCGACGGAGGCGGGACGCGGGCGTGAGGCGGGCCGGACGCGGCGGGCCGGACGCGGCGGGACGGCGCGCTACCGGGAGCCGACGCGGTGCCAGTCGGGGATCAGCTCCTCCATCAGAGACTCGGTCTCGGGCTGGAGCCGGTCGAGGAACGGGTCGCGGCCGATGCGGTCGCGCAACTCGTCCACGACCACCCGCACCTGGGCGACGTCGCCGGTCGCGTGGGTCGCGCGGAGCAGGTCGCGCCACAGGCCCTCGTCCTCGGGCGCGAGCCGCAGCCCGGCGCGGGCCGCGCCGACCGCGCCGCGCGCGTCGCCCTCGTCCAGCCGCAGCACGACGAGCCGGTGCGCGACGTCGATGATCCGCGCGGGCGTCTCGTACTCCAGGTCGTGGGTCGCCAGCCACGCGTACCGGCCGCGCGGCCGGCCGGCGAGCAGCGGGCCGCGGACGAGGTCGAGCGCGTACGCCATGTACGCCGTCTCGGACGCGGGCTCGGCCGCCGACCGCCACACCAGCCAGCGGAACATGGCGATGTCGACCCGCACCTCCGAGCCCAGCCTGATCCGGCCGCGCTCGTCGTAGTACAGGTTGGGGCGGCCCCGCGCGTCCCTGCCGAGCCAGTCGGACACGCGCGCCACGGCCGCGTCGCGGACGCCCGCGCCGGCGCCGCGCGGCCAGATCGCGCCGGACAGCACCGTCGGGTGGACGCCCTCCGGGTGCGCGGCGAGGTACACCAGCAGCTCGGTGCACAGTTCGCGGCGGCTCTCGTCCATCGGCCCCGGCGCCTCGACCTCGATCGGGCCGAGCAGCCGGATGTCGACCGACGCCTCCCGCGCGGCGGGCGGCTCCGCGCCGCCGGCCAGGCCGGGCAGCTCCACCGAGTCGAGCCGCCCCGCCGTGCGGAACAGCTCGAACACGCCGCGGTAGTCGTCGTCGCGGACGAGCTGCGCGTCGACGTCGAAGCCGAGCACCCCGGCCTGGAGGCGTCCGGCGGCGTCGACGTCCCACGTCCAGGTGGCGCCCTGCACCTCGCCGGGCACGATGTAGCCGGCCGCCATCCGGGTCCCGGTGCGGGCGAGCGCGACGAGCCGGTCGGCCTCCTGCTCGTCCGGGCGGTCCGCCATGATCAGGTAGTGCGGCATCCACGCCTCGCCGAACACGCCGCGGCAGCGTCCGGTGAGCACCGAGTCGACGCCGGACGCGGCGAGCGCCTGCCGCACCTCCTCGCTGCGCCCCTCCAGCTCGGGCAGCGCGTCGCGGAGCGTCGGGACGGACCGGACCCGCTCCGGGGCGATCTCGGTGATGCCCTCGCCCAACTCCGCGTCGAACCCGACGAGGGTGATCCGCATGTGGTCGGACCAGCGGTTGGTGGCCAGCTCCAGCGCCACCGCGGACAGCGCGGCGCGGCGGACGTCGTCGGGGCCGCGCAGCGCGATCAGCCCGTGCGCGGCCTCCAGGTCGACGAGGATGCGGCCGTTGGCGTTCGTGCCGATCGACACCAGGCCCGGGTAGGGGGCGAGGACGTCGCCGAGGCCCGCCGCCTCCAGCATGGGCAGCGCGTCGCCGCGCAGCCGCCACACCTGGCCGTCGTCGAACGCCTGCCAGGGGGCGGGCGGGTTCCGGTCGGCGGGCGCGATCCACAGGTCGAGGCTGCCGCGTCCGAGGTGGACGCCGTAGACGGTGGGGAGGGCGCGGCCGCCCGCCGCCATGGACTTCGACATGTGCCGCAGGCCGAGGTCGAGGAGCTTCGCCGCGTCGTCGTCGGCGCCGATCCGCAGCGCCCGCTCCGCCTCGGCGGCCTCCCCCTCCGGCCGGACGGCCATGTGCCCGAACGCGCGGTTCCACAGCTGGACGCGGCGGCGGCGGCCGAGCACGGCGAGCAGCCCGGCGGCGACCAGCGACGCCGCGGCGAGGCCCTGCGGCCAGCCGAGGTCGAACGCCGCGCCGGTCTCCTCGTGGTCCGGGGAGCCCTGGCCGGGGGCCTCCGCACCGCCGCCCGTCTCGCCGGACCGCCCGTCCCCGTGCGCGGGCGGATGCGCGGGCTCGGACTCCTGGGGCGCGCCCTGCTCGGGCGCCTGGCTCTGCTCGGGCGCTTGGGTCTTTTCCGGTGCTTGGGTCTGCTCGGGCGCCGGGGACGCCGGTGGCTGGGAGGCAGGCGGCTGCGCGGCGGGCGGCTGGGACGCGGGTGGTTGCGAGGCGGGCGGCTGGGACGCGGGCGGCTGGGTCGGCTGCTGCTGCGGCGGCGCCGGGTCGGGCTCCGGCGCGGGCGCGGGCTTCGCCGGCTCGTCCGGGACGGCGTGCCCGTAGCGGAAGTAGTCGTGCAGGTCCTTGACGGGGACGACCTTCGCGCCCTTGGCGTCCGCCGGCATCTCCAGGATCCAGCCCGGACGGATCAGGCTGGCGATCGTCAGGCGCGTCCCGTCCGGCTGGACGTGGCTCTTGTTGAGGGAGTAGATCTCCTTGTAGCGGCGGCCCTCGCCGAGGCACTTCTCGGCGATCTCCCACAGGCTCTCGTGGTGGCGTCCGTCCGGCGGACGCACCGTGTAGATCTTCGTGGTGGCGGACTTCTCCGCGGGGTTCGCGGTGAGGTCCTCGGCGACGCGGTCGGCGGCGGCCGGGTGCTCCGGCGCGTCCGGGACCTGGTGGAACCCCGCCGACTGCGGCTGCATCTGCGCCTGCGCGGCCGCCGGCGGACGCTGCGCCAGCCCGCCGCCGGTGAACGCCGGCATGATCGTGGTGGTGGCGGTGAACAGCAGCAGCGCGGCGACCACGAGCCGGTGCACGAGCGACTGCGTCCCGCCCGCGAGCGGCACCCGCGCGGGCACGCCGACACCGCGCACCCCCGCGTACACCTCGACGACGACGCACGCCGCGAGTTGCAGCCAGGCGAGCCACACCAGCGCCACCAGGATCGCCATCAGCGACCCCGGCCCCACCTTCTGCGTGAGGTCGGACGCGGACGGCACGTGGTCGGGCAGCGGCGACCCGAACAGCGTCAGCAGCGCGAACGGGACACCGGCCATCAGCGCGGCCAGCGCCGCCACCGCGCCGATCCCGGCCAGCACATCGCCCGTGCTCCGGCGCCCGTTCACCCGGACGGGCGTCCGCCGATCATGCCGCGTCACCATCGCGTCCCTGCCGTTTCGCCGGAGGTCGCCCTCATCGTAAGTCCGTTCTCCCGCTCGATCACGGCCCGTCTCCTCCGGTGACCGGGCGGGCGGTCGCGCCGGAGGTCAGCTCGAACTCGCCGAAGCCGGGGATGATCCCGAGCAGTTGCGGCCGCACGCTGATCCGCACCGTGACCGCGACCTCCTGCTCGTTCGCGTCGCACTGGGACGCGGTGACCCGGTCGGGGTAGGCCGCGATCAGGTCGCACGCCGCCGCGCGGGCCCGGCCCGGGTCGAGGACGGGCCGGCCGGTCTCGCGCAGCGCGTCGGCGTCGATCTGGTTCGCGCCGGCGCGGGCGGCCTGCTCGGCCATGTCGGCGGCGCGCTGCCGGGCGTGGATGGCGAGGCCGCCGTCCACCAGCAGCCCGGCCAGCAGCAGGACGACCGGGGTGAACAGCACCGTGTACATCGCGATCGTCCCGCGGTCCCCGCGCTCGGCGGTCCTCATGGCGCGGCTCCCGGGTCGCCGGCGTCGCCCTCGTCCGTCCCCCGGTTGGTGAAGGTGTCGACGGGCGCGATCGCGTGGCCCTGGAGGCGTTTGCTGCCGGGCAGCCCGATGAACGCGAGGTCGCCCAGGTCGACGTCGCAGGTGATCGTCACGCCGACGCTGCCGCCCGGCCCCCAGGCGGACACGTCGGTCTGGACGGACGGGCCGCCCGAGCACCACTCGGTGCCGCGCATCCCGGCGGTCGCGGTGTCGGCGGCGAGGTTCTGCGCGGACCCGGCGCTGCGGGCGATGGACGCGGCCCGTGCGGCGTCGCGGGCGGCGCCGTCCACCTGGCTCTTGGCGTCGACCATCCGCCCGGCGCCCGCGAGGAAGAGCAGGAACGCGATGAAGACGGGGGTCACGAGCACCATCTCCAGCGACATCGAGCCGCGCTCGCCAACACGCAGGGCGCCCCGCTCGCCACCGCGCGCTCTCACGGGCCCGCCTCCTGCCCGCAGGCGGTGCCCGCGCCGACGTCCGGCCGGAAGCACTCGATCGGCCCCTGCGAACGCTGCGACACGTGGAACGTCATGAACGGGACGACCTGGACCGCCTCGCCGCTGACCTCTACCCACCGCTCGTCGTTCTCCTCGCCCGCCCGCACCTGGAGCCCGCTCAGCAGGTCCGGCCCGATCTCCCGGACGGAGCCGGCCGCCTTCGCGCTCGCCGCGCCCTCCCAGCCGCCGCCGACCGGCGACGTCCGCGCGACGCGCGCGCCCGACTGCGCCGCGGCGAGCGCGACGTGCCGGGCGTGGAAGACCATGGCGAACTGCACGACGACGAGCATCACCAGGATGAGGATCGGTGTGAGCAGCGCCCACTCCATCGACGACACGCCCGCGTCGGACCGCAGGAGGAGGGCCGCGCGTTCCCGGAGCCGCATCGGAGGTCAGCCCGTGTTGATGCTGTTGGCCTTGTCCTGGATCTTCTTCTGGATCACCGCGCCGATCGTGATCGCGATCAGCGCGAGGATCGCGGTGATGATCGCCCACTCGATCGCGGACGCGCCGCGGCTGCGCTCCTCGTCCGAGCGCAGCCGGGCCATCCGGGCGCCGAGCATCGCGCGCCAGTACAGGACGGACGGATGGTCGAAGGGGTTCAGCGGATTCATTCGGACACCTCCACGGGGTCGGGGGCGGGCCCTCGGGTCATGACGCGAGCACCCGCATCAGGGCCGGGTAGGCGAGGAAGATCAGGAAACCGGCGCAGAGGAACAGCTGCGCGACGAGCATCGACTGGGAGCGCTCGCCGGCCTTGCCCTCCAGCTCCGACAGCTCGCGGCTGCGCATGGACGCGGCGCGGGCGGCGAGCGACTTGCGGATCTGCGCGCCGTCGTCCGATACGAGGGCGAGCGCCCCGGCGAGGTCGCGCAGTTCGGCGATGTCGAGTTCCTCGCCGAGCCGGCCGAGCGACTGCCAGGGCGTCTGCCCGGTGATGCGGGCGTTGGACAGCGCGTCCTGGATGCGGTGCATCGCCCAGCCCTCGCCGACCTTCGACGCCGTCATCAGCGCCTCCGGGACGCCGCGCCCGCCCGCGAGGTTCATCGAGACGAGGTCGAGGAACGCGCCGACGACGTGCCGGAAGTCCTGCCGGCGGGCCTGCGCCTCCTGCCGGAGCTGCATGTCGGGGAAGAAGAAGAACAGCACGGCGAACAGCACGCAGATCCACGCGGGGACGGCGACGGACGTGCCGAGCCCGAGCAGCGTGAAGTAGGCGACGATCAGCGGGATGAACAGCAGCGCGGCGGCCGGCAGCAGGAACTTGCTCGCGAGGAACGCCTCCAGCGACCGCTCGGTGATCGCGAGGTCGGCGCGGACCGAGCGCAGCCGCCAGCCGCGCGCCTCGCAGAGCCGGGCCAGCTCGCGGCCCACCTTCGCGCGCATGCCGCCGACCCGTTCGAGGGTCGGGGACGTCCGGCCGAGCTGCTGCTCCTCCAGGTCGCGGCGGCGGGCGGCGTCGAGCGCGGCCATCCGGGCGGCGAGGCCGGGCCGGGCCGGGAACAGCGCCCGGACGAGCGCGTACAGGCCGAGTCCGACGACGGCGCCCGCGATCATCGCGGCGTTCACGGCGCGCCACCCCCGCCGGCGTCCATGGTGTGCCGGCCGCGGAGGGGCGGCTGCTCCTGCGGCTGCCCGCCCTGCCCGCCCTGCCCGCCCTGCCCGCCCTGCCCGCCCTGCCAGCCGGCGACGGTGCTCGGCACCTCGCCGGGCACGCCCGGTTCGGACGTCCGGTGCGGCTCGCTGAGGAACCGTCCCGGCAGCTCGTACCGCGACAGCCGGCGCAGCCACAGGAACGCGGCCCCGTACAGGGCGACGACGATGCACAGGACGAGCTGCCCGAGGAAGTCGTCGTACGGCTCGACGTAGGAGTGGTTGAACACGGCGAGGGCGAGGGCCGTCCCCACGGAGACGGCGACGACGATGCGGACGCTGCGCCGCGTCGCGCGCCGGTCGGCCTCGACGCGGCGCCGCATGTCCAGCTCGGCGCGGGCGGAGGTCGCGAGCGCGCTCAGCATGTCGCGCAGGCCGGGGCCGCGCAGCTTGGCGTTCAGGATCAGCGCGGCGATCACCAGGTCGGCGGACGGGTCGTCCAGGTCGTCGGCGAACCGGCGCAGCGCCTCCGGCATCGGGACGCGGGTGTGCAGCCGGTCGACGAGGTTGTGGAGCGGCTGCTGCAGGGCGGGCGCGGCGGCGCGCTGCGAGGCGGGGATGGCCTGTTCGAGGCCGACCGCGCCGGCGATCGTGTCGCGGAGCGACTCCGTCCAGGCGGCGAGGCCCTCCAGGCGCGCCATGCCGCGGCGCTCCTCGGCGGCGCCGCCCGCGAGGCCGTTCCAGGCGAGGACGAGCGCGCCCGTCCCGGCGGCGGCGATCGGCCACTGCGTCACGATCAGGACGAGGAACCCGACGACGACGGCCATCGCGGTGCGGGTCGTGAGGGTGCGGACCAGGTCCTCGCGGCTGCGCCCGCGCGCGGGCCCGGAGCGGGCCGGCAGCCCGCGCAGCGCGACGACCAGCAGCAGGAGCCCGCCGCCGACGGCGGCGCCCGCGACGATCGCGAGCATGACGTCCGGCGTGTACATCAGCCGCCGCCCCCGCTCACCAGGCACCGGCCGACGGGTCGTAGCCGTACTCGGCCAGCTCGGCGGCGCACGCGATCGGCGCGGCCGGGACGGCGTACCCGCCCGTCCCGAGCGCGAACACCTCCGAGGACAGGACCCGCCCGTCCACGCCGGTGACCTCGCGGACGCTGGCCACGTAGCGGCGCAGCCGCCCCCCGGACGCGTACTCGTTGCGCTTCTCGATGAACACGACGAAGTCGATCGCGCCCGCGATCAGCATGTGCGTCGCCTCGACGGGCAGCCGCTCCTCCGACTGGATCGCGTACGTGGCGACGCGGTTGAAGACCTCCACCGACGAGTTCGCGTGGATCGTCGACAGCGACCCGTCGTTGCCCTGCGTCATCGCGTTCAGCATGGTGACGATCTCGTCGCCGAGCACCTCGCCGACGATCACCCGGGACGGGTTCATCCGCAGCGACCGGCGGACCAGCTCCGCCATCGAGATCGCGCCCTGCCCCTCGGAGTTCGGCAGCCGCTGCTCGAACGCGACGCAGTTCGGATGCAGCTCGGGGAAGGCGTCCAGGCCGAGTTCCATGGCGCGCTCGACGGTGATGAGCCGCTCGTGCGGCGGGATCTCGTTGGCGACCGCGCGCAGCAGCGTCGTCTTCCCCGCGTTCGTCGCGCCCGCGATCATGATGTTCTTGCGGGCGAGCACGGCGGCGCGGAAGAACTGCCCGATCTCCTGGGTGAACGTGCCGTTGCCGACGAGGTCGGCGAGGAAGACCTTGCCGAGCCGGGCGCGCCGGATGGACAGCGCGGGGCGGACGGTCACGTCCATCACGGCGGAGAGCCGCGAGCCGTCCGGGAGGCGCAGGTCGAGCTGCGGGTTCGCGGTGTCGAACGGGCGCGACGACAGCCCGCTGTAGGCGGCGAGGATCTGGATCAGCTCGACGAGCTCCTCGTCGCTCTCGGCGACCGGCTCGGCCATGACCTCGCGCCCGTCGGCGTAGCCGATGAACACGCGGTCGCAGCCGTTGATGTCGATGTTCTCGATCTCGGGGTCTTCGAGCAGCGGCTGGAGGCGGCCGACGCCGAACAGCGCGGCGTGCACGCCCGCGGCGAGCGCCTCCTCCTCCTCGGCGTTCGGCGGGCGGCGCCCCGAGGTGATCTCGCCGCGCGCGAACTCCTCCAGCACCTGGCCGATCAGCGCGCGGGCGAACTGCCGCTCGTCCTCCCCGGACATGGGCGGCAGCCCGTTCGCGGCGTCCAGCCGGCGCTGCTGCGCCAGCCGGTCGCCGACCTCCTGGCGGAGGCGTTTGACAAGCCCGTGGTCCATCTAGCGGCTCCCCTCCTCGTGCCGCCCGCCCGCCGGAACCTGCGCGGGCGGAGGCGGCGAGGGCGCCGGGACCGCCGGGACGGCCCCGCCGCGGACCGCCGGGGGCGCGGGCGCGAGCCGTCCCACGAGTTCGGCCGCGACCTCCCGCGCCGACCGGATGAGGAGGGAGCGGTCGAGCCGCCCGCCCCACTGCCCGGACAGCAGCTCGGCGCCCTTCGGGTCGAGCGCCAGGCCGCCGAGGACGGTCACGCCGGGCGGCGGCGGGCCCTGCGCCGGGCCGGGCGCCTGGCCGCGGTTGCGCACGATGATCCGGTCGACCTCGGCGACCGAGCCGCGGAAGTCGCGCGGGTCGGCCAGCACGAGGACCCCGATCGGCGGGCCGCCGCGCAGCTCCTCGGTCAGCGCGCCGACGCGTTCGCGCAGGTGGGCGACCTGTTCGAGGGTGGCGCGGGTGAGCAGGACGACCATGTCGGCCTCCCGCATCAGCTCGGTCAGCGGGGTGCCGGCGCCGAGCCGTCCGCAGTCGGCGAGGACGTCCACCGGGGCGAGCCCGGCGAACGCCCGGCCGAGCGGCCCCCACAGCCACGTCATCGCCTGCGCCTGCTCGGCGTTGGTGAGCCCGACGAGCACGTCGAGGCCGCCGACGAGCCGCTGGCAGTGCTCGGCGACCTGGTCGGGGCGCAGCCCGCGGCGGGCGGTCGCGGCGAGGCTGAGCAGCCCGCGGGACGGGTTGAGCATGCCGCCGTCCCCGCCGCCCTCCGGCTGGGCGGCGGGCAGCCGGTACACGAGGTCGCCGCCCGCCTGGTCGCACTCCGCCACCAGCACGGGCCGCGGCCACACGGCGCCGAGCGCGACCGCCGCGGTCGTGACGCCCGGCGCCCCCTTGTCGGCCGCGAGCGCGATGAGTGCCACCGTCAGTTACCGCCCGTGCCCGCGCCCGGCGTGCCGCCGGGCCCCGGTGTGCCGCCGCCGGGCCCCGGCGTCGCGCCGCCCGGCCCCGGCGTCGCGCCGCCCGGCCCCGGCGTCGCGCCGCCCGGCCCCGGCGTGGCGCCGCCCGGGACGGGCTCCACGCCGCCGCCCGGGTTCTGCTTCTGGGGCGCCGCCTTCGTGCCGGGCGGGATCAGCGCGATCGCGACCGCGCCGGCGGAGGCCGCCTGCGTCACCTGCGCCGCGTCCGCCGGCAGGACGGCGACGTCCACGCTGGTCTGGTCGGAGCGCAGCCGGGTCGGGCCGCCGCCGTCGCCCCCGCCGCCGATGCCGATCACGACGGCGTCCTGGGCGAGGACGGTCCCCGCGCGCGGGCCGCCGCTCTGCCCGCCGCCGACCGCGTAGAGCGTGACGCGGCTGCCCTGGACCACGTCGCTGGACGGAAGCTGGCCGGGTTTGAGGGCGAGCCCGACGATGACGCGCCCGTTCTCCGGGGCGGTCTCGGGGCTGATCATGGCGTTGGTCAGCAGCGCGCCCCGCACCAGCGGGACGGCCGCGATGTGCCGGTTCACCTTCGCCCGCTCCGTCCAGGCGAGGTACTGGATCCCGGTGTCGCCGATCTGGACCTCTTCGAGGGCGCTCGCGGGGATCCGCTGCCCGGCCGCGACCGGCTGCGCGACGCGGATCGCCGAGACCCGCTCGCCGCTCGCCATCACGAGGTAGGCGCTGGCGAGGGCGCCGCCGAGGATCAGCAGCACCGCGAGCGCCGCGAGCGCGGGCTTGCGCTCGCGCGGGGACGTGGGAAGCCGCTGCCCCCCGGAGGTGCCGAGCCCCGACCGGCCGAGCCCCGCCGTCCCGCCGGACGAGCCCGCCGCGCCGCCGCCGGAGATGGTCGACTGGTTGGCCTTCATCGCGCTGCCCACGCGCTCCTTCCCGCCGTCCCGCGGACCCCGTCCCGCGACGTCCGCGCATACCGAGCGATCCATGCTTGCGGGGGCGGCAAGGTCCCGTCAATGGATTCGGTGATGTGAAGCCGTTCCGTATCCAGGCGCACGGGGATGACCTGCGAATTCGTCGGACACTTGGCTACTTACCACCAGTCACACCCGTCACTGACCACATGCTGGACATCTCCGGAGCGCCCGTGAGACCCCGCGGCGTCACGCTTTCAGGCCGGCGAGGCGGCCGAGGAGGGTCATCGTGTGGTCGAAGTAGGCGGCCCGCTCCTCGATCACATTGTTGAATTGCCCGAACAATTCGAAACTGACCGTCCCGTACAGGCCGGCCCACGCGGTGAGGGCCGGAGCGACCACCTCGTCCGGGACGTCCATGGACACGGCGGCGCGCACCCGGGCCATGTCCCCGGCGAGCGCGGGCGGGCACGGCCCGGCCGGCTCCAGCGCGCCGGCGGCGTGCGCCTCGCCGATGATCCGCGCGAGGACGACCGTGTCGCGCACGGCGGCGGGGACGGTGTCGTCCGGCGCCGTGTACCCGGGGACGGGCGATCCGTACAGCAGGGCGTACTCGTGCGGATGCTCCAGCGCCCACCCGCGGACCGCCCGGCACACGGCGAGCCACCGTCCGGCGAAGCCGCCGTCCCCCGCCTCCGCGCCGTCCCCCGCCTCCGCGTCGGCCCGCGCCTTCGCGTCGGCCCGCTCTACGGCCTCCCCGACGGCGTTGTAGCCGTCGATGATCAGCGCGGTGAGCAGGTCGTCGCGGCTCGGGAAGTACCGGTAGATCGCCGATGACACCATGCCCATCTCGCGGGCGACCGCGCGCAGCGACAGCCCCGCCGCGCCCTCGGTGGCCAGCTGCCGTCTCGCGATCCCGGTGATCTCCCGGATCAGCTCCGCCCGAACCCGTTCCCGTGCCGTACGACCAGCGCTCATGGCCCGAGGCTAGCAGAGCGACGCACCAAACCGAGAGCACTGCTCTTGACAACACTGCTCTCAAGAGAGAGCATTGCTCTCATTACGGAGCACCGATTCAGAGATGAAGGAGCAGGACCATGGGAAAGCACGTGATCGTCGGAGCGGGGCAGGTCGGGGCGCATCTGGCCGAGCGGCTCACCGCGCGGGGGCATGACGTCGTCGTCGTGACGCGGTCCGGGTCGGGCCCCGACGGGGTCGAGCGGATCGCCGCCGACGTCGCGGACCGGGGCCGCCTGACCGAGATCGCCAAGGGCGCCGACGCGCTCTACAACTGCGTCAACCCGAAGTACCACCGGTGGGTGCAGGACTGGCCGCCGATGGCGTCGTCCTTCCTCGGCGCCGCCGAGGACACCGGGGCCGTCCTGGTGACGCTCAGCAACCTGTACGTGTACGGGCCGGTGGACGGCCCGATGACCGAGGACCTGCCGCTCGCCGCGACCGGCACCAAGGGACGGGTGCGGGCGAAGATGTGGGACGACGCCCTGGCGGCGCACGAGGCCGGGCGCATCCGGATGACCGAACTGCGCCCGTCCGACTACTACGGGCCGCGCAGCACCGACCAGGCGTACATCGGCGAGACGCGGTTCGTGAAGCCGCTGCTGGCGGGCAAGCGGGTGGCCTACCTCAGCGACCCGTCCGTCCCGCACGCCTGGACGTACCTGCCGGACGTCGCCGAGGCCCTCGCCATCGCCGGGACGGACGAGCGGGCGTGGGGGCGGGCCTGGCACGTCCCGACGGGCCCGGCCGTGTCCACGCTGGAGGTCGCCGAGCGGCTGTGCGCGATCGCCGGCGCGCCGAAACCGCGGGTGTCGGAGACGCCGCGCCCCGTGTTCACCGCGCTCGGGCTCTTCTCGCCGATGCTGAAGGAGCTGCGGGAGACCCGCTACCAGTTCGACAGGCCGTACATTCTGGATTCTTCCGCGTTCCAGTCGACGTTCGCGATGGCGCCGACGCCGCTGGGCGACGCCCTCGAAACGATCGTCGCGGCCTACCGGGAGACGGCCGGGGCCGGTAATTAAGCTGACTCCGACTGACCACGGAAGTCGGAGGCTCGGATGCGGATCTCGTTCACGGCGCTGACCGGCGGGGGGCCTCGCGATGTCGTGATAAACGTCGATTCCGAGGTCACCGTGGACGGTGTCGCGCAGTCGCTCGCCGCCCTGCTGGACGATCGTCCGCCCAGCGTCCCCGCGCCCCGCTTCTCCAAGGAGGCGCTGCTCGCCAAGGACGGGCGCACCCCCCGCCGGGCCCTCTGGATGGACGGCCGGATGCTCGACCCGCAGGCCCTCGCCGTCAAGGAGCTGCGGGACGGCGCCGTCGTGGCGGTCGAGCAGCGCGGCGCCGCCGCCACCGTCCTCGCCGAGCCGACCGGCCTCGTCGAGGTGCGGGTCGCCGGCGGCCCCGCCGCGGGGTCGGTGCACCGGCTCGGTCTCGGCACCTGCACGATCGGGTCCGGCCGGGACGTCGACGTGACGCTCGACGACCCGTCCGTCCCGGCCCGGTCGCTGCGGCTCACGGTCGGGCGGGAGAGCGTCGAGGTCGAGCCGTCCGCGATGACCATGCAGGGCTCCGCCGTCCTGGACGGGACGCCGCTGGGCGCGAAGACGGCCTGGCCGATGGGCGCGATGCTGTCGGTGGGCGGCAGCGTGCTGACGCTCGCGCCGAGCGCCGCGCCCGACACCCATCTGGAGCCGCTGCCCGAGGGCGGGCTCGCGTTCAACCGGCCGCCCCGGCTGCATCCGGCGCAGAGCATCCGGCGGCTGGAGGTCCCGAAGCGTCCCGAGCGGAACCCGCGCGAGCGGCTCCGGCTGTTCGGCGCGCTGCTGTTCTCGGCGTTCGGGCTCGTCATGGCGTTCGCGCTCGGCCAGTGGTGGTGGGCGCTGTTCGCGCTGGCCTGGCCGGTGATGACCGTCGGCGAGTGGATCGGCGACCGGATGCACGGCCGCAAGTCGTACAAGAAGGCGCTGCAGGAGTACCACCGCAAGTCGGGCCGGTTCGACGGCGAGATGGAGCGGCTGCGCCGCGCCGACGAGTCCGAGCGGCGCGCCGTGCACCCCGACCCCGCCGAGGTGCTGCTCACCGCGACCGGGCCGCGGGGGCGCCTGTGGGAGCGCCGCCGCGACGACTCCGACGTCCTGCACCTGCGGCTCGGCCTCGCCGACCTGCCGGCGCGCATCGAGCTGACCGGCGAGCCGGGCGAGCTGCGGGCCCCCGCCGCCCGGCAGGTCCCGGTGGCGCTGCCGCTCGCCGACCTCGGCGTCATCGGGCTGACCGGGCCGCGGCACGCGTCGCGCGGGCTGGCCCGCTGGCTGGTCGCCCAGGCCGCCGTCCTGCACAGCCCCCGCGACCTCGCCGTCGTCGTCCTGGCCGCCGACCAGCGGGCCGGGGACGAGTGGAACTGGGTGCGCTGGCTACCGCACTGCGAGCCCCGCGAAGGCGAGGACTGCGTCGCCCTCGTCGGAACCGACCCCGAGTCGGCCGCGCACCGCGTCACCGAACTCGCGATCCGCCTGACGGAGCGGCGCCGGGCCGCGCAGACGGAGTCCTCGTTCTTCGGGCAGGGGAACAGGGGCGGCTCCGTGCCGTACAACGTCCTGATCGTGCTGGACGGCGCGCGCGCTCTGCGCCGCATCCCCGGCATGCCGATGCTCCTGTCACGCGGCGCCGAGCATGGCCTCTACGCCATCTGCGTGGACGACGAGGAACGCCTCCTCCCGGAGGAGTGCCAGGCCGTCGCTGAATGGGAGCCCCAAGCGCCCTCGCTCATCCGGCTCCAGGGGCGCGGCCTCGAAGCCTTCGGTCCTGTGCTCGCCGACCAGGTTTCGGCGACGTGGACCGACCGGGTGGCGCGCGCGCTGGCCCCCGTCCGCGACGTGTCCCGCGAGGACGCCGAAGACTCGATCCCGGCCGATGTGCGGCTTCTCGACGTCCTCGGTATGCCCGACCCCACGGCCGAGCACATCCTCCAGTCGTGGAGCCGGACCGGTGGCCGGACGACCCGTGTCCCCATCGGCATCGGCTCCGGCCAACCGTACAAGATCGACCTCCGTTTGGACGGCCCACACGGCCTCATCGCAGGGACGACCGGCGCGGGCAAGTCGGAACTGCTGCAAACGCTCATCGCGTCCCTCGCCGTGGCGAACCGCCCAGACGAGATGACGTTCGTCCTCATCGACTACAAGGGCGGCGCCGCGTTCAAGGACTGCGCCCGCCTCCCGCACACCGTCGGCATGGTCACCGACCTGGACGGTCACGCCACCGAACGCGCCCTCGAATCCCTCGCCGCCGAACTCCGCCGCCGCGAGGAGATCCTCCTCGAAGCGGGGGCCAAGGACATCGACGACTACAACGACCTGCGCCCCACCGCCCCCGGTCTGCCGGCCATGCCGCGGCTCGTCCTCGTGATCGACGAATTCGCCGCCATGGTCACCGAACTGCCCGACTTCGTCACCGGCCTCGTCGACATCGGACGCCGCGGCCGCTCCCTCGGCGTGCACCTGATCCTCGCCACGCAGCGGCCCGCCGGGGTCGTCACCGCCGACATCCGCGCCAACACCAACCTGCGCATCGCGCTGCGCGTCACCGACCCGGACGAGTCGGCCGACGTCCTCGACTCGCCCGACGCCGCGCAGATCTCCAAGGCCACGCCCGGACGCTGCTACATCCGCTCGGGCGTGTCGTCCCCGGTGGCCGTCCAGTCCGCGCGGATCGGGGGCCGCCGCCCCGGCAACGGCGCCGGCGCCACCGGCCCGACCGTCCTCCCCCTCCCCTGGCAGGGCCTCGGCCACCCGCTGCCGTCGCCCCGCGAAGCCGCCGACGACACCACCCTCGCCACCGACCTGGGCGTCCTCGTCCAGGCCATCGACGAGGCCGCCCGCCGCGCCGGGACCGCCCGCCAGCCGTCCCCGTGGCTGCAGCCACTGCCCGAGCAGATCAGGCTGACGCCCCGCACCGCCGCCGGCGGGTCCGTCGTGGACGTCCCGCCGATCCCGTTCGGCGTCACCGACCTGCCCGCCGTCCAGTCCCGCGAGGAACTGGCCCTCGACCTCGCCTCCGGCGGCCACCTCTACCTCGCGGGCTCCGCCCAGTCCGGCCGCTCCACCGCGCTGCGCACGATCGCCGGCTCCCTGGCCGCGTCCTGCTCCCCCTACGACGCGCACCTGTACGCGATCGACTGCGGCGCCAACGCGCTGCTGCCCCTGGTCTCCCTGCCGCACTGCGGCGCCGTCGTCACCCGCGACCAGCTCGGCCGCTGCGAACGGCTGCTCACCGCGCTGACCGCCGAGGTCGCCCGCCGCCAGCAGCTCCTCGCCGAGGCGGGCTTCGCGTCCCTCGCCGAGCAGCGCGCCGCCGTCGCCGCCACCGACCGCCTCCCCTGGATGGTGCTGCTCCTCGACCGCTGGGAGGGCTTCCTCGGCGCGTTCGAGCACTACGACTACGGCCGCCTCGTCGACCAGGCCATCCGCCTCCTGCGCGAGGGCGCCGCCGTCGGCCTCCGCGCCGCCTTCACCGGCGACCGGTCCGGACTCGGCGGCCAGATCTCCACCGTCTTCGACCGCCGCCTCCTGCTGCGCATGGCCGACCCGAACGACTACGGCTACGGCGGCCTCCAGGACAAGCAGGTCCCCGCCGCGATGCCGCCCGGCCGCGCCCTCGAACCGGCGGCGCCCGGCGCGCCGCCGCGCGAATCACAGATCGGCCTGCTGGGGGACGACCCGTCCGGCACGTCCCAGGTCGCCGTCCTCCAGGAGATCGCCCGCACCTGCGTGTCCCGCTACGGCCGGCTGCCCCGCCGCCAGCGCCCCCTCCACGTGGACGAACTCCCCGTCCGCGTCACCTACCGCGAGGCCATGTCGCTCGACCCCGAGTTCACCGCCCCGTCCCCGCTCTGGGCCCTGGTCGGCGTGGGCGGCGACACCCTCGCCCCCGTCGGCGTCGACCTCCTCAACGAGGGCCCCGGCTTCGCCGTCGCCGGCCCGCCCCGCTCGGGCCGCTCCACGACCCTCCGCACGATCGTCCACTCGCTCCTCGACCCCGCCGTGGGCGGCGGCCTGGTCCCCGTCGTCCTGGTCACCCCGCGCCGCTCCCCGCTCCGCCAGCTCGCCGAGCACCCCGGCGTCCTCGGCGTCCTGACGTCCGACTCCGACCCGGACGACCTGACCCGGGCCATCGGCGACGAGCACCGCTACGCCGTCATCGTCGACGACGCCGAACTCCTCGACGAGACCGACCTGGACGACGCCCTCCGCGACGTCCTCCGCACCGCCCGCGACGGCGAGCACGCCGTCGTCATCGGCGGCACCACCGCCGACCTGGGCCGCGGCTACCGCGGCTTCCTCTCCGACACCCGCCGCTCCCGCTCCGGCGTCCTGCTGTCGATCGACTCCCCGGACGACGGCGACCTCTTCGGCCTCCGCCTCCCCCGCAACGCCCCCCTGGGCGGCCCCACCGGCCGCGGCCTCTTCGTAGCCACCGGCATGACCACCCAAATCCAAACAGCCCTCCCCCCGACCACCGACTGACCCCCGCCCCGTGCCGCGGCGGGACGGGTTCGGGTGCCGCCTCGCAAGCCAGTCGAACCCGGCCCCCAGATCCGCCGCCGACCGGCCGGTCTTGAAGCAGCCGCTTGCTTCAAGATCGGCCGAACCCCTCAAGGTCGGTCGAGCGCTCCCGCCTTGATCTGGTGAAGCAGACGCCCGAACTGGCCACCGGTCACGCTCAGCCGCCCACCATCGGGATCCCTGGAGTGCACCTGCGCCATGAACACCCCATCCCATCTACCGGCCCCCCGACCGAACCCGGTGATACCCACCCCAACCGGTCGCCGAGCCGCAGCCCCTACCCGAGGTCCGCTCAACGCCCCAGCAGGCGCACAAGGTGCCGCTACCCCGGTTCCCAACCAACCCCGACCCCCACCCCTAACAACGACCCGCCTCCGGCGCAGGGCTCTACCCACAAGAGCGCCTGCGACCCGGTCACCGCGCTAAGCCACCGTCGCGCAATCCAGGCGAAGTGGGCACCCGTGCAGCCCCCCACGGGGCCGAGGCGGGCGACGCGTCGCCGGGCGCGGGCTTGGGCGGGGACCCCTCCGGCGGGCCGCCCCCGGCCTGGAGCGGGCAGCCGTGAGGCAGCCCGGAGCCGCGCGAGGCTAGCAGCCCGCCGCCCCACCCAAGCCCGCGCCCGACTCCCTACAACAGCGCACGCCAGCACACGGGAAGAGCCCCACAGGCCACCCACCCGTGCCCGTGCCGCTGACCGGCAGCCGCCATCACCCCACGCCCCTACCGCCCCGGAAGGGAGACGGCCGCCGGCCCGCTCCCACCGCGAACACTTGGCACCCGCACCGCGCCATCCTGGAAGCGAGCGCGAGGAGGGACGACCCCGATGAGCGAAGACTTGGCCGCCGTCATCGCCGAGCAGCTAAGGCGATCCGGGCAGACCAGCACCGTCTACCACTCGCCCGACGAACGCGACCGCCTACGCGCCGCCGGACGCCAAGCCGGACGCCAGTTGAACCGCCCCGTCCGCACGTTCGACACCACCGCACGGCATCCACGCTGCGACGCCGACCAATGCGGAACCGTCCTAATCGCCGTCACCGATTGGGGCACCAACCCCCTAGAACGCCAGCTCAGCGAGACCCGCGCCAACAAGGCCATAGACCGCGCCCTAGCTCATCCCCGGAACACCCGGAGCAGCCGTCGGCGGACTGCCGCGTTTTCGTGCGCGGCTGACGCTGGTCTTGCACGGTTCCGGGGCGGGGACCGCGCGTGTCTGCGGCCCCGCCCCGGTCTGAACCCTTGGTATGGCGTCCTGGTCAGCGGCCGATGGCCGCGAGGACGTCCTTGGCGATGGTTTCGTCGATTCTGCCATCGGGCGCACCGCCGACGCCGATGCCGGCGATGGGGAAGTTCTTGTGCATGACGGGCACGCCGCCGGGCAGCAGGAGGGTGCCGGGGATCTGCTTGAGCGTCTCGTTTCCTGCCAGCGCGCTCGTGGGCTGCCCGAAAGCCACGGCGGTGTAAGCCTTTCGTTTGGCGGATTCGTAGGTCTGCGGGCCTGCTTTGCGAGTGCGGACTACGAGCCGGATGGTGCCGGACCGTTCCATGATGACCATCGTCACGTGCTGATTCCCGTGCCGCCGTGCCGAGCGCACGAGGGCCGTGGACGCCCGGGTGAGCGCGCCGTCGGACAGGACCCGCTCCGGCGCCGTGGCTTTACCGTGCTCGCCCTTTCCTTTCCCATGGTCGCCGCGGTCGGTGATGGCCGCGGACGCGGTCCCCGCGAGGCCGAAAGTTCCGGCCGCGACAATGCCGAGCGCGATGGTACCGCCCGTGAAATTCCTGATCGACATGCTTCTCCCTGATTCCTCACCGCAATTACAAGAAGTAATTGCCCAGATCTGCACGGTAACGGGAATGGCAACCCCGGACAACCCTCCATGCGCTGCGTGCTGGGCAACTCTGGGCAATGAATCACCGTGGAGGTCCATAGGCCGGCGCCCTCGGGCGGGGCCTTCGGTACGGTTGCGGGCCTGTCGGCGTCGGTCAAGACGCCTGGTCGATGGCGTCCACGATGTCCTGGTGGCCGCGCTCGGCCGCTAGACGGCCCGTAGCCAGCGACAACCGTTCCGGGCCATGGCCCGCAGATGGCCCGCGAACAGCAAGCACCAGCGATTCACTTGCGGCGTGTTGTTGCTATGGCAAGGCCGATAACAACAACACGCCGCAAGTCAACGCACGGACGACCCGGCCGGCGTTCGTGGTCGCCGCGCTAGGGACGGTCGAGAACACCCAGCTTGATCTTCCCCGTCAACGCCGCGAACTCCACGCCGCTCAGTTCGAGTCGCCCGCCGTCCAGATCCTTGGAGTCCCTGACCCCAACTCCCCCGGGCAACGCAGCCAACTCGACGCACATCTCATCGTTCGAACTGCCGCTGTACGAGCTCTTGCGCCAGTTGACCACCATCAGAAATCCTCCATGAGCTGTTTGATCAAAGTACGGGATTCGCCTTCGGATGAGGCTTTTGCCCCGATCAACTCGAAATCTACGGCCATCTCCCGCACCTCGGAAGCATCCTGGGCCAACCTGCCGCCACTGAACGCACCGACGTAAGCAACGTCCTTGCGTTCCAGGCTCATGATCTGGAACGGGCCGTTCAGTCCAAAGTGCCATCCCGCAGAACGGGCGATGACTCGGATGCTCACGCTCGGACGCTCCCGCAACTCCAGCAAGCGCTGGAGTTGCGCCTTCATGACCCGGGCGCCTCCAGTCGGGCGGTCCAAGGCATCCTGATCGAGGAGAACCATGATCAAGGGGTGGTCCTGTCGCCCGCTGATCAACTCCTGTCGCGCCATGCGATCCATCAGCGCCTTATCGAGGTCCGCAACGCGAGCCATCGACAAGACCGCACGGGCATAGTCCTCGCTTTGCAAGGGAACGGGGATCGTCTGCCCCTGATAGATCCGCAGAATCCCGGCCTTCACCTCGTACTCGACACTCTGGCGGAACCAGTCCGGGTTGTGCAGCGACCGCGCGAAGAACAGCAACCGCTCGAAGTGCCCGCCCGTGTCCCAAGCCTCGTCCAGGGCCTTCGCCTGCTTCATGTGAGCACACCGAACTGCATGCTGATCCCCATGCCGACGTCGACTGCCGCGCCCGGCCTCGCGCGCACGCTTACGAAAACCCGCCTCCACAATTGGGGCTACATGCACATTTCGGACGATGTATTCCTGATCGCCTCGGAACTGATCGCCAACGCCGTGGCGGCCACGCCCGGCGAGGAGATCCGCTACCAGTGCAGCCGCGACACCACCGGCGTCCTCATCGCCGTCTGGGACGCCAGCCCGGAACCACCTCAGGCACGCCCGATCGTGGAACTGACCCTCGACACCCTCGACGTCTCCAAGAAGCACTGGGACGACAATGGCGGCCGGGGCCTCCCGCTCGTCGCCGCCCTCGCCGCCTCATGCGGCCACACCCCCGACCCGACCGGCGGCAAATGGGTCTGGGCCCGCCTCAAGCCCTGACCCCCCACCTCGCGGCTCAGAGGGACGTCAATGGATGGCCCAACCGACCGATCACCCGCGCGGGCCCCTCCGCTCGTCCACCGTCCCGAACGACGGGTCCATCCACTTTGCGACCTTCTCCGGTGCGGGCTTCCCCTTCGCCGACCGCCACACAGAAGAACACCACCACGAACGCGACGGAGAGGTAGAACGCGTAGCCGTTTCCGTACATGAGATCGTACTTCTGATCCCCCGGTTCAAAAGAGAAGGCGAACGTCGAAACAACGGTGATACAGCCGACCAACCACGTCACACACGAGATCACACGGGTGGCCGCCGCACTCGCCGCCACACCCAGCAGAAGCGTGATCATCATCAGTAAGGGGAGCAGGCGACCGGGCACGCCCACGACGTCCATGGCACCCAATTCCCACAGCACATGAGGCGTGCCGCTCACGTCGATCCATGGCGCCATCGTCCACCCCGTCAACGCCATCGTGACGGCCGACCCCCACACCGCACACCGAATCCGCCGCTCGAACTCGGCGGCACCGAGAGCAGGCCCCCTACTCACAACGGCCTCGGCGTGCACTTGTGAATCTCCCCGAACCGCTTCTCCGCGATCCGTATGAAGTCGAACATGTCCTGCACCGCATCCCGCCCCCGCACCACCCGCACGAAATCAATACTGATCCAGGGTTTCTTCTTCCCACACCTGAACAACGCGATCACATAGTAGGGGCGCCCATCGAGCCCACCGGATGGCTGGTATCCGGCCAGCCCGCGTCCCAGATCGGACGGGAGCTGGTAATGCGATTCGTTTGACCAATTATTTCGCTGCGTCCGCAGAATCTTCTCCCCGTCCTCATACGACCACTCGACAGCCAGCGGAGCGCGACCCTTCGGAGGCATGGCCACACAGAGCCCCTGATCCACATGCGGTCCGGCCCAGTCGCTCTTCAGCGGGGCAGTCGCTCCTACGACCTGCCGGAAGGCCAACTCCGACATCAGGTCACAGAGGTAGGGGGCAGTGTCCGAGACGGGCCGCACGTCGGAAGGCGGCCGCGTCTCACGCGGACCGGCATCATGGCAGCCGGCGACAGGTATCACCATGAACGCCGACAGGAGCACCAAAGCCCTTCCCATCGACATCACCGCTGCGGACTCGGAGTCACGTTCTTGCCATCCGTCCCCGTGTAATGCCCCGCCGTTTTTTCTTGCCCGTTCCGGATCGAATCCTGCACCCTATTATTAAGGCCACCCAGGTCCAGCCTGGTCCTGACCCAACTCAGAAACTGCTCCAATTCGGCATCGCTCATCGATTCGATAGGCCGCACCTTGGGGTGGGATCCCTCCGTGGCGAACGGTTCCCCCGCCGGAACTGGACCATCGAGACGTCCGTGGGCCACTACCGAGGAGAGGATCATCTGATTGAACAACTGCTCGACAGCCTCTGTCTCGGTGGTCGAGTTAAGAATCGTCTGGTCGGCCTTGTCCGCCAGTCTCTTCGCCGCGACATCGGTAACTTTCCCGGTGAGCTGCAGCATGGCGGCCTCGGCGGCCTTCCCTCCACCTGGGATGCGCTCGGCGATCAGCGTCGGGGCGAGTGGGACGAGGCCGACGGAGAAGCCCACGTACTTGCGCATGCGGTTGAGGTCTTCGGCGAGGCGTCCTTCTTCGGCGCCGATCGACTGGTAACGGGCCTCCAGAAGATGACCGAACATCCAGCCTTCGTCGGTGATGACCTTGGAAAGGTGACTTTTTTTGGCCACTGTGCGGTCGACGGCGAGCTTGGCATGGGCTATCTGTCCAATGAGGAGACGTTCGTAGGCGCCGGCATCCCGGGTCACGTCCAGGAGCAGATAGTCCAGATCTTCCGGGGTCAGTCCCGTAGAGCCGGAGTCTTTGGTGTAATTGGAGAGCCGGACGATGCTGTGCAGTCTCTCCAGGTGGGCGACGAGGACGGTCGCCATGGCGGGTCGCAGGCCAGACAGTTCGTCGTAGTGCTTCGGGCGGGCGATCGCATCACCCAGCTCAGCGTGCGCCAAGGCGTCGACCGGGCCTCGTTCCGGGATCTGGAGGATCCCGTTCTTGACGACGAAGTTCTTGCGGGCGTCGGCGGTGAGGATTTTGGCCACGTCGAAGGCCAGGCGGGTGGATTCCTTGTCCTGGCCGGTGGCGGCTGTCTGGACGGTCTGGCCGAGGGCGGTGCCGTGGTCGGTGAGGCCCCAGGTGGGGCGGCGGTCGTGGAGGAGGTACTGGAGGGTCGTGCCCTTGAAGTTGGGTTCGGTGCCCTGTTCGAACGGGCCCATGTAAACGTGGGTCAGGAGGGCCTGGGACGCTTCCTTGCCAGATTGGGCGGCGGCCATGAGGAGGGGCGCCAGGAAGTCTGTTTTGCGGTCACTCGGGACGACCTTCGTTGTGGTCGGGTCCAGGGCGTTGCCCAGGCCGGCCTTGCCGCTGAGGGTCGGGAGCGGCTCCTGGCCGAGGGTTTTTCGGAGGCGGCTGTCGTAGGCGATCATGTCGCTGCCGACGACCTCGATGAAGTGGGTGGAGAAGCGGGTGTCGCCTGCGGCCGTGAGGAGGTTCGTCAGGGACTGATAGCCGCACGTGCCGTTCGGTGGGGTGCTGAGGGGTGGGAAGTTCTTGCGGCCCGCCGCGGTGAGGGCGCGCAGGTAGTCGTCGCCCAGGTATGCCTTGGTGTCGGGGCGGGTGGCCAGGGCGAGGCTGCGGCCTAGGAGGGCCAGGGTCGCGCGGGTTTCGGCGGCGTTCGCGTCCACGCCTTTGCGGTGTTGACGGACGTCGGCAGCGAGCGGCAGCGTCAGGTCCATCGGGAGTTTGAGGAGGGCCTCGGGGCCCAGGGCTTCTAAAAGGCCCTTGGCGAACATCGGGGTGATGTCGTCCGGGCGGAGGCGGCGCAGGGCGGCCTTCGCGTCGGCGTCGCCCGAGGCGGCGCGGCGGAACAGGTCGGCGCTGCGGCGGCCTGCGGCGTAGCCGACCTGGTCGGTGTAGCGGTCGGGGAGCTTCAGGTAGTCGCCGTCCTGGCGGCAGACGACGAAGGCGAGCTTCTGCCGGTCGAGGTCGTGCGCGAGCTGGTTGCGGCGGCGCAGGTCGGACGCGGCCTGGTCGGCCCACGCGGCGATGCGTTTGATCTCCATCGCTGGCGCGGTGCTCACCTGGGCGGCGTGGAGCGCCTGCCACAGCTGGTCGGCGAGTTCGGCGAGCTTCGGGGCGGCCTGCGTCATCTGCCGGGTCATGTGCTCGAACTCGGCGAGCTTCACGCCGCAGGTGTTCGGGTCGAGCCACGTGTCGCCCATGTCAGCTCGTCCCGAGGGAGTTGCGGTTCAGCTCGTCCCGGACGAGTTGCAGGGCCTTGCGCAACTCGGCGTGCAGGGCGGCGTCGCTCTTGTCGAGTTCGCGCGCGAAGCTCCGGGACGCGGCGCCGCCGACCCAGGCGTGGTCGTCCATGGCCTGGCGGGAGGCGGTGAACAGGTGCCAGTGCTGGTCGGACAGGACCTGGATGCGGCCGAGGAGGAACTGCAGTTGCAGCGGCGATGGTTTGCTCACGTGGGTCTCTCTGGCGTGAGCCCGGCCGCGGGGTCACCGGGTGGCGGGGAGCTGATGCGGGTCCCGGCCTCGGGGGGATGGGCCGGGACCCGCGGCTCAGGGGAGGTCAGCGAGTGGCCGCCTCGATGTTCTGCTGGGACTTGCGGATGTCCTGGCTGCCCTGCTCCAGGGCGAGCGCCATCTTGTCGAACGCCGTCTTGGCCTCGGCCCAGGCGGAGCGGAAGCGGTCGGCGCCCGGGCCCCACCAGGCGGCGCTGCTGCTCACCGTGCGGCCGTTGAGGTCCTTGATGAGGGCGTCGAGGTTGCGGGAGTGCTTACTGAAGATCCGGGACAGTTCCTCGAGCTCGCCCAGGTTGGCCCCGCGCTTGTCGCCCATCGCTCCGCCCTTTCGTCGCTGATCGCCGAACGTTTTGCCGTGGTGCGGAAAGAATGGCGTCAGCTTACGCCCCACCGATCACGGGAATCCAGCCGTACCACGCGCATCGTCCGTCGAAACGGCCATAATCCCGCCATCTCGACATGTCCGGATGTGGCCACGACGGGGTTGTGACGAGCATACTTACTGTCCGTCAAGGGCATTTCAGAGTATTTCCGCAGCGAATCGTGATCAGCGGTCGGGGCTGACCGGGTCGTTGACCGGACGGGCGTCCGGATCGAGGACGCGCTCGGCGACCAGCGTGATCTGCTCGCCGCGCGTCCGGAACTCGAACCGGCGCCGGATCGACTGCGTGACCTCGCCGCCGCCGTACCGGACCTCGGTGTGCTCGACCGCCTCCAGCGTGATGCGGTCGCCGCTGCGGACGGCGCGGCTCACGTCCAGGCGGGTGCGGGCGCCGGTGTAGGCGGGGCCGCCCTCGACGGGCGCGCGGTTGCGGGTCTCCAGTTCGCGGACGGCCCGCTCCTGCGACCGCATCAGCGCCGGGGAGATCCGGACGCCCTGCACCTCGGTCGGCATGGTGCGCGGGTCCCGGTCGTGCTTCGGCACGAGGGCCTGGGAGCGGCGCCGCAGGAAGGTGCTCGCGGCGACGGTGAGCTGCTCGGTGACGTAGTCCTCGACGGCGGGGTCCTCACGCCGGACGGTGGACGAGGGTGCCAGGAGGCAGGCCGCCAGAGCGACCGCCAGGCCGGCCCGGGGCCACGGGCGAACCATCCGCGTCTCCCGCTGATCATGTGCGAGCAGATTCGAGCCGAGGGTACACCGGTCGGCGCGGCGGTGACGGCCCGTATTCGCGCGAAGGCCCGCGCCCCGGTGGAAGGGGGCGCGGGCCTTTTCGGATAATGGCAGGTCAGTTCGCTTCGCTCGCCAGCGCGGCGACGCGGGAACGGGCCTGCGCCATCGCCGCGTGATAGCGCTCCTCCCATTCCGGATCGCCGTCCGGGATGGACGCGACCGTCTGCCGTCCGATCTCGGCGACGAGGTCCCCGGCGTCGCCGCGGGAGACCTGCCGGACGACGACGGTGGTGACGCCGCCGGACGACTCGGTGTGCGTCTCCCAGCGGGCGCCGCGCTCCAGCGCCGCCCTGCCGGACGACGAGCGGTCGGCGAACGCGTAGACGAGCAGGACGACCACCGCGGCCGCCGCCGCCAGCGCCACCAGAACGATCAGGAACCGCATGACCGCCTCCGTCAGTCAGTTCCGCAGGAGCGAGCCGTTCGGGTTGCCCGGCGCGTAGACGGTGATGCCCTGCGGAAGAGCCTTCAGTTCCTCGATCCTCGCGCAGGTCGGGCACTTGTTGTAGCCGTTCTGCCGGGCCTTGTTGGCCGCGGCCTCCGCCTTGGCCGTGGCGACCTTCGCCTGCGCCTCGCTGACCTGTGCGAACGCGGCCTGCGCGCGGTCCACCGCGTCCTGCACCTTGGACGGCAGGGTGATCCGGACGAGGTTGAAGTGGATGTTGGTGACGAACTTGCCGCCGAGCGTCTGCTCCAGGTCGGCGGCCAGGCTCGTGTTGATCGCGTTCTGCACCTTGGCGATGTTGCCGTTGTTGCTCTGCGGCTTCTGCCCGACCGACGGGGCGCTCTGCGGCTGCGCGGAGGAGTTCTGGACGAGGGCGCAGGACGAGACCAGCTCGGCGCAGCGGAAGCTGTTGATCTGGCTGCGCAGGTCGTTGTCGATCACCGGCCGGACGATCTGGTCGAGGAACGCCGACCAGCCCTTGTCGCCGTCGTAGACGTTGTACATGTCACCGCCGGCGCTGCGGAACTTGCGGGTGCCGTACTTGTCGTCGAACTCCCTGAGCGCCTTGTGGTCCTGGTTGAGGGTGAAGTACAGGGTCCCCTCGATGCCCATGTTGACGCCGTCGGAGCTCGGCACGGTGACGACGTCCACGCCGGTCTCGTCGCCCTTCCGCGCGTCCGAGGTGATCGTGTAGAAGCGCTGCTGGGCGGGGTACTTGTGGACCTGCGAGTAGAGCCCGATCCACACCCGGCCGGAGCCCGGGTCGATGACCTGCCGGATCCTGTTGTTGTCGAAGAACCCGCCGTTGCGGACGACCGCGATCTCGCCGCCGCTCGTCCGCTCGAAGCCGCCGAACAGGGCGCTGAGCACCGGCCAGCCGACGACCACCAGCAGGACGGCGGCGACGATGGCGGTGCGCCGGCTGGGCCTGTTCAGCCCCGAGAGCCGGTTCTTGCCCGCCGACCGGTTCTTCCCGGCGGACGACTCCTTGTTGGCCACGACCACTCCTCTCACGCCCGCACCACTCGGCTGGCGGGTCGCAGGGTGAGACGGCGGAGGGCCCCTCCGGGCTCCGCCGGTCACCAGACCGTTATGCGGCGAGAGCTCCCGCTACCTGGGACTTGGACCCCAATAAGGAGGGGCTTACGAAAACCTGGTTCGGCCGTTATCTAGACTGCCTGCGAGGTTGAAGGAGGAGACCCACGTGCGCAAGGTCCTGATCGCCAACCGCGGTGAGATCGCGGTCCGTATAGCCCGTGCCTGCCGCGACGCCGGTCTGGCCAGTGTGGCTGTGTACGCCGAGCCGGATCTGGAGGCGCTGCACGTTCGGGTCGCCGACGAGGCGTTCGCCCTGGGCGGGCAGACGGCGGCGGAGAGCTACCTGAACATCGAGAAGCTGCTGAGGATCGCCGCGGAGGCGGGGGCGGACGCCGTCCACCCGGGGTACGGGTTCCTGGCGGAGAACGCCGACTTCGCGGCGGCCGTGGAGAACGCGGGGCTGACCTGGATCGGTCCGCCGCCCGCCGCGATCACCGCGCTGGGCGACAAGGTGCAGGCCCGGCACATCGCGCAGAAGGTCGGCGCGCCGCTGGTCGCCGGGACCAAGGACCCGGTGTCGGGCGCGGACGAGGTCGTCGCGTTCGCCGAGGAGCACGGCCTGCCCATCGCGATCAAGGCCGCGTTCGGCGGCGGCGGGCGCGGCCTGAAGGTCGCCCGGAACCTGGACGAGGTCGCCGAGCTGTACGAGTCGGCCGTCCGCGAGGCCGTGGGCGCGTTCGGCCGCGGCGAGTGCTTCGTCGAGCGGTACCTCGACAAGCCGCGGCACGTCGAGACCCAGTGCCTGGCCGACAAGCACGGCAACGTGGTCGTGGTGTCCACCCGCGACTGCTCGCTGCAGCGCCGGCACCAGAAGCTCGTCGAGGAGGCCCCGGCGCCCTACCTGTCGGACGAGCAGCTCGAACTGCTGTACCGCTCGTCCAAGGCCATCCTGAAGGAGGCCGGGTACGTCGGCGCGGGGACGTGCGAGTTCCTCGTCGGCCAGGACGGCACGATCTCGTTCCTCGAGGTCAACACCCGGCTCCAGGTCGAGCACCCCGTCACCGAGGAGGTCGCCGGGGTCGACCTGGTCCGCGAGATGTTCCGCGTCGCCGACGGCGAGGAGCTCGGCTACGGCGACCCCGAGCTGCGCGGGCACTCGATCGAGTTCCGGCTGAACGCCGAGGACGCGGGCCGCGGGTTCCTGCCGGCGGTCGGCACGCTGACCGCGTGGGAGCCGCCGACCGGCCCCGGCGTCCGGCTGGACGCGGGCTACGGCGCCGGGCAGACCGTCCCGCAGGCGTTCGACTCGCTGATCGCCAAGCTGATCGTGACGGGCGCGACGCGGCGGCAGGCCGTCGAGCGGTCCCGCCGCGCACTGGCCGAGTTCGTCATCGACGGCATGCCGACCGTGCTGCCGTTCCACCGGGCGGTGCTGGACGACCCGGCGTTCGTCCCGGCGGACGACGAGACGCCGTTCTCCGTCCACACCCGGTGGATCGAGACCGAGTTCGACAACCAGATCCCGCCGTTCGAGACCGTCCCGGCCGACGAGGCGGAGGAGGGCGAGCGCGAGCGCGTCACCGTCGAGGTCGGCGGCCGGCGCGTCGAGGTCGTCCTGCCGGCCGGCTTCGGCGCCGGCGCGGCCTCCGCCGGGAAGGCGCAGCCGGCCAAGCGGCGCGCCGGCAAGAAGGGCGGCGGCGCGCAGGCGTCCGGCGACTCGCTGGTCAGCCCGATGCAGGGCACCATCGTCAAGATCGTCGTCGAGGACGGCGCGACCGTGGCGGCGGGCGACACCATCGTGGTCCTGGAGGCCATGAAGATGGAGCAGCCGCTGACCGCGCACAAGGCCGGGGCGATCACCGGCCTGTCCGCCGAGGTCGGGCAGACCGTCTCGGCCGGCGCCGTCATCTGCGAGATCAAGGACAGCTGACCGGGCGCCGCCCCGCCCGGCGCCGGGCGGGGCGGCCTCCGCCCGGGTGCCCGCCCCCATGGAGGACGACCGCAAATCCGTCTCGCGAACGAGGCATCAGGCCGTCAACGTGGGCAGATAGTAGGTATGAGCACCGAGAAGCGGGCAATCCGGGCGGCACGCCGGGGCGCCGCCTCGGCGATCATCGGCGCCGTCGCCGTGCCGGCGTTCGCCCTGGCGGCGCCCGCCCACGCCGCCCCGACCGAGCCCGTCCACGCCGCACCGGCCCAGTCCGCCGCACCCGGGACCGGCGCCCAGCAGAGCGCATCGGCGCACGTCGGGGCCGCATCGGCGCACGTCCAGGCCGCACCGGCTGCGGCGGCGGACACCGTCGGGCAGATCGCGAAGGGGCTCGTCGACTCGCGGCTCTACGTGACGAGCGAGGCCGGGAACGTCCTGTCGGCGGCCGACCAGAGCCAGATCAAGCAGTCCTTGGCGGGTGACAACGACGCCGACATCCGGGCCGTGGTCGTCAGCAACGACGTCACCGGGCCCCAGGTGAGGCAACTGTTGCCGGCCGTCGCGGACCGGGTCGGGAAGGGCGGGACGTTCGTCGCCGTCACCGCCGACGGCAGCCGCATGGCGGCGATCTCCAAGAAGCTCGACAGCAGCGAGATCAACCAGATCGTCACCCGGACCAACGGCGCCCCGCTGAAGCAGCGGCTGATCGACTTCGGGAACCGGGCCGAGAACAAGGTCGACGACAACGCCCAGTCCGGCGCGGTCGTCGGATACGTCGTGATCGGCCTGATCGTGCTGCTCGCGGCGGCGGCCATGAGCGTGTACCTCACCGCCCGCAAGCGGCGGCAGGCGCGCGAGGCCAAGGAGATGGAGGACCTCAGGGAAGGCGTGGAGGAGGACGTCACCCGCCTCGGCGAGGACATCGCCCACCTCGACCTCAACGTCATGGACAAGGACCTCGATACCGCGACCCGCGCCGACTACGAGCGCGCGCTGAACTCCTACGACCAGGCCAAGCAGGCGACGGACCGGGCCACCAGGCCGCAGGACATGCAGTCCGTGACCACCGCGCTGGAGGACGGCCGCTACTACATGACCGCCACCCGCGCCCGGCTCGGCGGCAAGCCCGTGCCCGACCGGCGGGCCCCCTGCTTCTTCAATCCGCAGCACGGGCCGTCCGTCCGGGACGTCATGTGGGCGCCGCCCGGCGGCAGCGTCCGCTCCGTCCCGGCGTGCGAGGCCGACGCGGAGGCCGTCATGCGCGGGACGGAGCCGGACATCCGGATGGTCCCGTACCGCGGCGCCCGGCAGCCGTACTGGAACGCGGGCCCCGCGTACGCGCCGTACGCGGGCGGCTACTACTACGGGTACGGCGGGTTCGACCTGCTCGGCGGCCTGCTGATCGGCACCACGCTCGGCTCGATGATGGGCCCCGGCCTCGGCTGGGGCGGCGGATTCGGCGACGGCGGCGGGGACGTCGGCGGGGGCTGGGACTTCGGCGGAGGCGACTTCGGCGGGGGCGGCGACTTCGGCGGCTTCTGACGGCGCGCTCAGGCGGAGCGGACCGGGACCGTCGCGTCGGTGATGGAGACGAGGCTCGCGGCCACTCCCCACGGCCGCACCGCCTCGTTGACGCGCCGGACCAGCTCCGGGCCGTCCCCGTCCGCCAGCAGGGACGGAAGGTCCGCCAGGTCCCGGTCCGCTATCACGCCGCGCAGGGCGGCCTCGGTGACCGCCTGCGCGGCGGAGGACGGCGCGTCGGCCGCATCGGCCGCGTCGGCGTACCTGACGGGGTCGTCGGCTCCCATCAGCGCCACCGCCTTGACGCGCACGGACACACCGTCCCTGGTCATCGCCCGGAACCAGAGGTCGTGCGACCGCGCCCCCATCGGGACGCGGACGCCGGTGTCGGCGAGCGGCAGCAGGTAGCGGAGCCCGGGTCCGCGGACCCCGCGCGTCCTGCCGAAGCGCCGGACGACGAGCCGCTCGGACGCCCCGACGCGCCGCAGCCCCGAGACCGCGACCGCGACGACCACCAGTGCGAGGACGATGGCGAACGCGGCGGAGGCGGCGAGGGGACTCTCGCGTGCGGCGAGTTCGACCATCTGCCCTCCTCCACGTGTGCTCACCCTCCACCGTCGGCGATGGGGCGGGAATCCGCCATCGGGTGCGACGCCCATAAGGGAGGGAGCGCGTCATGTAGGACGGGCCTGGGCGTCCCGCATGGACAAGAGGCGGCCCCATGCGGTGACCTGGTGTCATGAGCAGGACACCTGCCTCGGCACTCTACTGGCGCATCCTCGGCATCAACGGGCTGATCTTCGCGATCGGCACCGTCCTGCTGGCCGTCGCGCCCATCACCATCTCCTCGCCGATCCTGCTGCGGGAGCTGCCCGTCCTCGTGATCGGGCTGGCCGTGATGATGGCGGCGAACGCGTTCCTGCTGCGCGCCAGCCTGTCGCCGCTGGAGCGGCTCACCGCGCTGATGGCGCGGCTCGACTCGCTGCGCTCCCGCGACCGGCTCTCCAGCACCGGCAGCGGCGACCTGTTCCATCTGGTCGACCAGTTCAACGCGATGCTGGACCGGCTGGAGGCCGACCGCAGCATCAGCACCGCCGTGGTGCTGGACGCGCAGGAGGCCGAGCGGCGCCGCATCGCGCAGGAGCTGCACGACGAGATCGGGCAGTCCCTCACCGTGGTGCTGCTGGAGCTGAAGTCGGTGGCGGACCGGGCGCCGGAGGCGGTCGCGGAGGAGCTGCGGGGCGTCCAGGAGGTCGTCCGGTCCAGCCTGGACGAGGTGCGCCGCGTCGCCCGCCGGCTGCGTCCCGGCGTCCTCGACGACCTGGGCCTGACCAGCGCGCTCACCGCGCTCGCCGGGGAGTTCTCCGCGACGGGCGGGCCGCGCGTGACCCGCCGCGTCCAGACGGGGCTGGAGGACCTCGGCCCGGACGCCGAACTGGTGATCTACCGGATCGCGCAGGAGGGGCTCACGAACGTGTGGCGGCACTCCGGCGCGCGCAACGTGGAGCTGTCGCTGGCGCAGGACGAGGAGGGAGGCGTCGTGCTGCGCGTCGTCGACGACGGGTCAGGGCCGCCCACCGAGGTCGGCTCCGGCATCCACGGCATGCGGGAACGCGCGATGCTCATCGGGGCGGAGCTGACGATAGGACGGGCCGGCGGCGGCGGAACCGAGGTGAAACTGGAGGTCCCGCCGACGGGGCCGCGCCCCGCCGCGGGCGGCTAGGACCCGCCGCGGGCGGCTGGGCCCGCCTCGGGCGGTCAGGGCTCGACGAGGCCGACCCTGATCGCGTACTTCGTCAGCTCCAGCCGGTCGCGCATGCCGAGCTTGCCGAGGATGTTCGCGCGGTGCCGGTCGACGGTCTTCACGCTGATCGTGAGCGTCTCCGCGATCCGCTTCGACGAGTACCCCTCCGCGATCAGCTTGATGACCTCCTCCTCGCGCGGGGTGAGGATGCTGCCGGGGCCGTCGCCGTCGCGGTCCCGGCCGAGGTACTCGCGGATCAGCGCGGTCACCGCCCCCGGGTACAGGAACGGCTCCCCGCGCATCGCGGCGCGGACGGCGTGCAGCAGGTCGCGGTCGGCGACGGACTTCAGCACGTAGCCGGACGCGCCCGACTTCAGCGCCTCGAACAGGTACTGCTCGTTGTCGTACATCGACAGGATCAGCATGCGGACGGTGGGGAACCGCCGGGCGATCTCCCGCGCGGCCTGCAGGCCCGTCATGCGCGGCATCGCGATGTCGAGGATCGCCAGGTCGACGCCGCCGGCGGCGAGCGCGTCGACGGCCTCCGCCCCGTCCGACGCCTCCGCGACCACGGTCATGTCGGGCTCCGCGTCCAGGATCAGCCGCAGCCCGCGGCGCACCAGCGCGTGATCGTCGGCGAGCAGTATCCGGGTGGCGGACTCGCGCGTGTGCACCCGATCACCTCCGGTCTCCCGTACATCCTAGGCTCGGGCGCCGCGAAGCACTCTCCTCCACCTGCGAATACACAGTCCACGGCGCCGATATGGGGGGCTTCCCCGATATAGGGCCGGGGCGCCGCCGCAAAGACTGGACAGCGTACGCGAAAGGGGCGGACACATGGCACAGCGAATGAGCGGCGGGCATCGCCACCCGCCGAAAGCGCCGCGGAGGCCGTCTTGCGACGGAGTCGCCCCCGGCGTCAGGAGGAGGAATCTATCAACTCGAAGAGCCAGGCTTTCCGGAAGCCGAAAGGACGACATGCAAGCGCGGGACATCGCCATAAAGGTGCCGACCGTGACGCGCGACGACTCGATCGCGCACGCGATACAGGTCATGGCCCTCGGCCGTCTGCCCGGACTGATCGTCGTGGACGAGGCGCAGCGCCCCCGTCTGGTCCTGCCCGGCACGCAGGTGCTGCGGCTGGCGGTGCCCGTCGCCTACCAGGAGGACCCGGCGCTGACCCGGGCCGTGGACGAGGCCCATGCGGACGTCTTCTGGCACGAGATCCGCGACAGGAAAGTGGGCGACTGCCTCGGCACGCACACTCCCCGCCCGGTCATCGTGAAATCGTCCGCGACCCTGCTGGAGCTCGCCACGCTCATGGCGCGGCAGCGCAGCCCCCTGGTCGCCGTGGTGGACGACGCCGGGCTCCTCACCGGCGCGGTCATCCTCGACCGGCTGCTGTCGGCGCTGGCGCTGACCAGGCCCGACGACGACTGATTGACGCACGGCCCGGCGGCGGCCGGGCGGGAGTCCCGCGATGACGGCGGTGGCGGCGCTCGCCATCTTCGTCGTCGCGTTCTTCTTCATCGCCACCGAGAAGGTCGACAAGGTCAAGGTCGTCCTGATCGCGGCCGGCGCCATGACGGTGCTGGGGCTCACCCCCGGCGCCGGGGTGTTCTTCTCCGAGCACGACGGGATCGACTGGAACGTCATCTTCCTGCTGCTCGGCATGATGATCATCGTTGGGATCATCAAGGGCACCGGACTGTTCGACTACCTGGCGATCTGGGCGGCCAAACGCTCGAAGGGCAGGCCCTACCGGCTGCTGGTGATGCTCATGGCCATCACCGCGGTCGCCTCGCCGTTCCTGGACAACGTCACCACGATCATGCTGGTGGCGCCGGTGACGGTCGTGGTCTGCAACCGGCTGCGGATCCCGGCGCACCCGTATCTGATCGCCGAGGTGCTCGCGTCCAACATCGGCGGCGCCTCGACGCTCATCGGGGACCCGCCGAACATCATCATCGCCAGCCGGGCGGGGCTGACGTTCAACGACTTCCTCGTCCACATGGCGCCGATCGTGGTGGTCGTCTTCGTCGCGTTCGTGCTGCTGGCGCGGGTGCTGTTCCGCAAGTCGTTCAAGTACGACGAGCGGTACGTCGCCGAGGTGATGTCGCTGGACGAGCGCAAGGCGATCACGGACCCGGCGCTGCTCGTCCGGTGCCTGATCGTCCTCGGGCTCGTCGTCGTCGGGTTCATGCTGCACTCGGTGCTGCACATGGAGCCGTCGATCGTCGCCCTGCTCGGCGCGGGCGTCATGCTGCTCGTGTCGCGGGTCGAGGTCTCCGACGTCCTGGCGGAGGTCGAGTGGCCGGTGCTGATCTTCTTCGTCGGCCTGTTCGTGATGGTCTCCGGCCTCGGGCACACGGGCGTCATCGAGGCGATCGGCACCTGGGCGGCGGACACCGTCGGCGACAACTACTTCGTCGCCGCGACCAGCCTGCTGTTCGGGTCCGCCGTGCTCGGCGCGTTCTTCGACAACATCCCCTACACGGCGACGATGGCGCCGATCGTGGAGGGGATGGCGGCGGGAGCCCCCGACGCGACGACCGCGGAGGCGCTCTGGTGGTCGTTCGCGCTGGGCGCCGACTTCGGCGGCAACGGCACCGCCGTCGCGGCGAGCGCCAACGTCGTCGCGATCGGCATCGCCGCGCGGACCGGCAACCCGATCAGTTTCTGGCAGTTCACCCGCTACGGAATCATCGTCACGGTGCTGAGCACCCTGATGGCGTGGGTGTACGTGGCGTTGCGCTACTTCTAGCGCCGCGCCCGGCCGGGCACGTCCTCTAGTAGGCGTGCTCGGCCATCAGCCGCCGGGACGCCTCGGTGATGCTGCCCGACAGCGACGGGTACACCGCGAACGTGTGCGCGACCTGGTCGACGGTCAGGTGCTGCTGGACGGCGATCGACACGCCCAGGATCAGCTCGCTCGCGCGCGGAGCCACGATGACGCCGCCGAGCACGATCCCCGTGGACGGACGGCAGAACACCTTCACGAAACCGTCCTCGAAGCCCTGCATCTTGGCGCGCGCGTTGGTGAACAGCGGCAGCATGACCGTCCGGGCGTTGACGTCCCCCGAGTCGACCATCTGCTGCGTCACGCCCACCGAGGCGACCTCGGGGTCGGTGAAGATGTTGGACGCGACCCAGCCCAGCTTGAGCGGCTGCACCGCCTCCCCCAGCGCGTGCCACATCGCGATGCGCCCCTGCATGCCCGCGACGGACGCCAGCATGAGCACGCCCGTGCAGTCGCCGGACGCGTAGATGTGCGGGACGGACGTCCGCGACACCTTGTCGACCTCCACGAAACCGCGCGCGTCGCACCGCACGCCGATCTCCTCCAGGCCGATCCCGGTGGTGTTCGGCACCATCCCGACCGTCATCAGGCAGTGCGAGCCCTCGATCTTCGTCCCGTCCTCCAGCGTGACGATCACGCCCTCGCCGGAGCGCTCCACGCCCGCGGCACGGGACCGCGACATGACGTTCATCCCGCGCCGCAGGAAGACCTCCTGCAGCACCGAGGCGGCGTCGGCGTCCTCGCTCGGGAGGATGCGGTCGCGCGAGGACACCAGCGTGACGTTGGAACCGAGCGACAGGTAGGCCCCGGCCAGCTCGGCGCCCGTCACGCCGGACCCGACGACGATCAGGTCCTCGGGGAGCGCGGGCAGGTCGTACAGCTGGCGCCAGTTCAGGATGCGCTCGCCGTCCGGCTCGGCGCCCGGCAGCACGCGCGGCGTCGCGCCCGTCGCGATGAGCACGATGTCGGCCCGGATGCGCCGGTCGCCGACGGCGACGACGTGCGGCTCCACGAGCCGCGCCTCCCCGCGGACGATCTTGACCTCCTCGTAGGCGAGCCGTTCGGCGACGTCGAACGACTGGGCCCGCGCGAGGTCCTTCACGCGCTTGTTGACCTCGGCCATGTCGGCCTCCAGGGCGCCGACGATCCCGTCCGGGCCGCCGTTGAAGCGCAGCCCGAGGACCGTCGACTCCGACATGACCGCCATACGGGTCGAGGTGGCGATGAGCGTCTTGGAGGGCACGCAGTCGGTGAGCACGCAGGCGCCGCCGGGACCGTCCCGTTCGATGACGGTCACGTCCGCGCCGAGCTGAGCCGCGACGAGCGCGGCCTCGTAACCGCCCGGGCCTCCTCCGATTATCACGATGCGGGTCACATCTTCCATTGTTTCCTACTCCAGGCAGTGAAAAGTCCCGCCCCGCACCCCGACCCCCACGTGGCGCGTCACTGTGGGGGGCAACCCCCACACCCCCGCCCAAAGCGTCGCGCGTCACTGTGGGGGCAACCCCCACACCCCCGCCAAAGCGTCGCGCGTCATTGTGGGGGGCAACCCCCACACCCCCACTCAAAGCGTGGCGCGTCACTGTGGGGGGCAACCCCCACACCCCCGCCCAAAGCGTGGCGCGTCACTGTGGGGGGCAACCCCCACACCCCCGCCCAAAGCGTGGCGCGTCATTGTGGGGGGCAACCCCCACACCCCCGGCCAAAGCGTGGCGTAGCCTTGGCCAACGTGGCACTGTACGCGGCGTACGCCTCCAACATGGATCCCGAGCAGATGGCGAGCCGGGCTCCGCATTCGCCCATGCGCGGCACCGGCTGGCTCGCCGGATGGCGACTGACCTTCGGGGGGCAGGACAAGGGCTGGGACGGGGCTCTGGCGACGGTCGTCGAGGACGACTCCGAGCAGATCTTCGTCGTCATGTACGACGTGCCCGCCTGGGACGAGAAGGAACTCGACGCCTGGGAGGGGGCAGCGCTCGGCGTCTACCGCAAGACCCGGGTCCGCGTGCATACGCTGGACGGCGACGCCCTGTGCTGGATGTACGTCCTGGACGACTACGAGGGCGGGCTCCCCTCCGCGCGCTATCTCGGCATCCTCGCGGACGCCGCGGAGAAGGCCGGAGCGCCCGACGACTACGTCAAGGAACTGCGCACCCGCCCCTGCAAGTCGATCGGCGACTGACGGGTCCGGGCCGCCGGGCGGCGCGGCAGGCCACGAGCGGCCCGGCGGTAGTGTCGGCGATGTGAGCAACGACGCTTTTGCACTGGCGCGGGACGCCGCGGACGCGCTCCGCGACCGCACGTCCATCGACTCTTTCGACGCCGCCCTCGTCATGGGTTCCGGCTGGGTTCCGGCGGCCGACCGGCTTGGCGAGCCCGTCGCCGAAGTGACGGTCACCGACCTGCCCGGCTTCGCGCCCCCCGCCGTGGAGGGGCACGCCGGGAAGATCCGGGTCGTCGAGGCCGGCGGGCGCCGCGCGCTGGTGTTCCTCGGCCGGACGCACCTGTACGAGGGACGCGGCGTCGACGCCGTGGTGCACCCCGTCCGGACGGCCCTCGCCGCCGGGGTGACGACGCTGGTGCTGACGAACGCGGCGGGCGGGCTGCGGCCCGAGCACCAGAGCGTCGGCGACCCCGTGCTCATCTCCGACCACCTGAACCTGTCGGGCGCGAACCCGCTCACCGGCGCGGCGTTCCTGGACCTGACCGAGGCGTACTCGGGACGGCTGCGGACCCTCGCCAAGGAGGTCGACCCGACGCTGCGGGAGGGCGTGTACGCGGCGTTCCGCGGCCCGACCTACGAGACGCCCGCCGAGATCCGGATGCTGCGCACGCTGGGCGCCGACATGATCGGCATGTCGACCGTGCTGGAGACGATCGCGGCGCGGCAGGGCGGCGCGGACGTCCTCGGGATCTCCCTCGTCACCAACATCGCGGCCGGGCTGTCGGACGAGCCGCTCGACCACGAGGAGGTCCTCGCGGCGGGGCGCGCGTCCGCCGGGCGCATGGGCACGCTCCTCGCGACCGTCCTGGCGAAGCTGTGAGCGACCTCCGCGCGCGCGCCGAGGAATGGCTGGCGCAGGACCCGGATCCGGAGACCCGCGCCGAACTCCGCGCGATCCTGGACGACGACGACGCGCTCGCCTCCCGGTTCGGCTCCCGCCTGGAGTTCGGGACGGCCGGGCTGCGGGGCGAGCTGGGCGCCGGCCCGAACCGGATGAACCGGGTGACGGTCATGCGGGCCGCCGCCGGGCTGGCCGCCCGCCTCCCCGCAGGCGGGCGCGTGATCATCGGCTTCGACGCGCGGCACGGCTCGCGCCGGTTCGCCGACGACACCGCGGCCGTGCTCAGCGGCGCCGGACTGCGGCCGGAGGTGTTCGCCGAGCCCGTCCCGACGCCGGTCCTGGCCCATTTCACCCGGGCGTTCGACGACATCGTGGCGGGCGTCATGGTGACGGCCAGCCACAACCCGCCGCGTGACAACGGCTACAAGGTCTACTGGTCGGACGGGGCGCAGATCGTCCCGCCGGTGGACGCCGAGATCTCCGCCGCGATCGACGCCGTCGGACGCGTGGACGAACTGCCGCTCGGCGCGGGCTGGCCCGTCCACCAGGGCGCGGGCCTGTACCTGGACGCGGTGTCGTCGCTGCGCCTCGGCGGCGACCGCGACATCTCGATCGTCTACACGCCGATGCACGGCGTCGGCCGCGACGTCCTCCTCGCGGCGTTCGACCGGGCCGGGTTCCCCGCCCCGGTCGTCGTCCCCGAGCAGGCGGACCCCGACCCCGACTTCCCGACCGTCGCGTTCCCGAACCCGGAGGAACCGGGCGCGCTCGATCTGGCGCTCGCGCTCGCCGGCGCCCGCGGCGCCGACCTGGTGATCGCCAACGACCCGGACGCGGACCGCTGCGCCGTCGCCGTCCCGTCCCCGTCCGGCTGGCGGACGCTGACCGGGGACGAGGTCGGCGGGCTGCTCGCCGAGCACGTCCTGCGGCACACCACCGGCGCGGACCGCCTGGTCGTCACCACGATCGTGTCGTCGTCGCTGCTGCGCTCGGTCGCCGCCGCGCACCGCGTCCGCTTCGCCGAGTCGCTCACCGGCTTCAAGTGGATCATGAAGGCGGGCGGCCCGCCGGACCGGCTCGTGTTCGGCTACGAGGAGGCGCTCGGCTACAGCGTCGGCGACGACCGGGGCGTCCTCGTCGACGACAAGGACGGCATCGGCGCCGCCCTCGCCGTCGCGGCCCTCGCGGCCGCCGCGAAACGCGACGGCCGCACGCTGCTCGACCTCCTGGACGCGCAGGCCCGCGAGCACGGCCTGCACGCCACGTCGCAGCTCTCGATCAGGGTGGACGACCTCTCCCTGATCACCGCCGCCATGACCCGCCTCCGCGCCGCCCCGCCGAGCGAGCTGGCCGGACGTCCGGTCGAATCGTTCGACGACCTGGCCGACGGCGCGGACGGCCTCCCGCCCACGGACGGGCTCCGCCTCCGCCTGTCCGGTGGCGCGCGGGTGGTGATCCGCCCTTCCGGGACGGAACCGAAGCTCAAGTGCTACTTGGAGGTCGTCCTCCCGGTCGACGGGGACATCACCGAGGTCCGCGCGCGCGCCGCCACCGACTTGCAAGCCCTCCACGCCGCCCTGTCCGCCGCCCTCGCCTGACACGTCCCGCGCGGCAGGCAGGGGGCAGTCAGCCGACCGTCGCGTAGACGATGATCGCTATCAGGGCGGCCAGGGGGGCGACGAGGGCGGCCAGGGCCGGGATCGACCAGGTGATCGTGCCCCGCGCAGGCGGCTCCGTCTTGGCCGCGGCGGCCTTGTCGGGTGCGCCCGACTTGGCCTTCGGACGGTGCCGGTCGCGCATCTCGTTGAGCTGCCGGGCGGCGAACCCTGTGGGCGTCCGCCCCCGCAGGTCGAGGCCCGGGCCCTGGGCCTTGCGCGCCTCCTTCTGCGCGCGCGCCTCCGCCTTGGCCTGGGCGCGCGGAGACGTCTGGTGCACCCAGGCGCGGGTCACCAGTTCCGCCCCGTCCGCGCCGGTGAAACGCACCGTCACCGCGTTCCGCGCCTCGATGCCGCGGATCGCCGCCCACGGCGCGCGGACGTCCCGCAGCGGGTTGCGGACCGTGAGCGTCTCCTCGTCCGCGACGATCGCGGGACGCAGCCCGACCGTGTAGGCGATCCCGCAGCCGAGCAGCAGCAGAAGCGCGATCGTGAACGTCGTCGGCGAGTAGTCGGGGTCACCGGTGATGCCGACGAACAGGTCCACGAAGTTGAGCCCGGCGAACACGAACCACGCGTACGCGGCGACGCGGCCGCCGGTGGAGCGAATGGTCATGGCTCGATCATGCCAGTGGCCTGGCGCCGCTCCACTTGAGCTGGGCGAAGCCCGGCTTGATCACCCCGTTGATCAGTTCGAGCCGCTCGTTGAACGGCACGAACGCCGACTTCATCGCGTTCACCGTGAACCACTGCAGGTCGTCCCACCCGTAGCCGAACGCCTCGGTGAGCCTGGCGAACTCCTGCGACAGCGACGTCCCGCCCATCAGCCGGTTGTCGGTGTTGACGGTGACGCGGAAGCTGAGCCGGCGCAGCAGCCCGATCGGGTGCTCGGCGATCGACTTCGCCGCGCCCGTCTGGATGTTGGACGTCGGGCACATCTCCAGCGGGATCCGCTTGTCCCGGACGTAGCCGGCGAGCCGGCCGAGCCGCGCGTCGTCGCCGTCCGCCTCGATGTCGTCGATGATCCGCACGCCGTGGCCGAGCCGGTCGGCGCCGCACCACTGGATCGCCTGCCAGATCGACGGCAGCCCGAACCCCTCGCCGGCGTGGATGGTGAAGTGCGCGTTCTCCCGCTGCAGGTACTCGAACGCGTCCAGGTGCCGGGTCGGCGGGTACCCGGCCTCGGCGCCCGCGATGTCGAACCCGACGACCCCGAGGTCGCGGTACCGGACGGCCAGCTCCGCGATCTCCATGCTGCGCGCCTGGTGCCGCATCGCCGTGACCAGCGTCCCGACCCGGACGCCGAAGTCCGCGCGGGCCCGCGCGAACCCGTCCAGGACGGCCTCGACGACCTGCTCCAGCGTCAGCCCCATGCTGAGATGCTGCTCCGGCGCGTACCGGACCTCCGCGTAGACGACGCCGTCGTTCGCGAGGTCCTCCCCGCATTCGTAGGCGACCCGCGTGAGCGCGTCGACGGTCTGCATCACCCCGACGGTGTGCGAGAACGTCTCCAGGTACCGCTCCAGCGACCCCGAGTTGGACGCCTCCTCGAACCACGTCCCCAGGCCGTCCGCGTCGGCGGCGGGCAGGTCGGCGTACCCGGTCTCCCGCGCCAGCTCGATGATGGTCGCGGGCCGGAGCCCGCCGTCCAGATGGTCGTGCAGCAGCACCTTCGGCGCGCGCCGGATGTCCTCGAGAGTCGGCCGCTCGTTCATCATTCGAACCTACCCGGCGGCGCCCCGTCCCACGTCGTCAACTCTCGCCAGAAGGGCCGGCCTGTCCGCGGGGCGGGGTGGAGGTGCGGGCGGCCCGCACAGGGTGCGGCCGGCGGGCGTTCCCCTGCGTCCCGCCGGCCGCGATCGATCACCGGGCGTTCCCGCCCGGGCTCACAGGTCAGCGGGCTTTCGCGTAGTCGCCCATGCCGCCCGCGAAGTCGAACATGACGCAGGGCTCGTCTCCGACGACCCAGGCGTCATGCCCCGGCTCCAGGACGAACACGTCCCCGGGGCCGACCTCGCCTTCGGAGCCGTCCTGCATCCGGACGCGCATCCGCCCCTCGACGACATAACCGTTGTGGTGGACTTCGCACAGGTCGGTGCCCGCGATGTCCTTCACGGACTCCGTCCACCGCCAGCCGGGCTCGAACGTCGCCTTCCCGAAGACGAGGCCGCTGAGGTTGACCACCTCCAGGTGGCCCCTAGGGAAGTCGCGCCGGTCGTCCGGCTTCTCGATGCTCTTGATCTCTGTCATGACGAGTCCCCCTCTCACCATCACTTTTCACGCTTGCACTGCGGCTGACCTGCGTCAAGAAGTCCAGCGGGCCATCTCGGCGGGGGTCGGCGCCGATGTCGGGACTGGGTGTCCGGCATCGCGCCGAGCACTACCGGACGGACGTCTGGGCGGCGTAGACGATGATGTTGTCGCGGTAGCTGTGCTGCTTCCGGTCGAACGAGCCGCCGCAGGTGACCAGGCGGAGTCCGGGGTGGTCGAGGGGGCCGTACACGCGCTCGGTGGGGAAGCGGTCCTTGGCGACCCGCTCCACGGACTCGACGGTGAACACGGCCACGCGGCCGTCGGCGCGGGTGACCTCGACGCGGCGCCCGGGACGCAGCCGGCCGAGGTCGTAGAAGACCGCGGCCCCCTTCGGGGAGTCGACATGGCCCAGGATCACGGCGGCGCCGCGCTCCCCCGGGGCGGGCCCGCGGTCGTACCAGCCCGCCTCGCCCGGACGGTCGGCCGCGGGCACCTGGACGGAGCCGTCGGGATCGAGGCCGAGGCCGGTCAGCGGAGCGCGCACCCCGATCGACGGGACGGCCACCAGGACCGGCGCCGAGCGCGGCAGCACCGGCCCGCCGTGGCCGGCGGGCCGGGTCGCCGCCGCCCACGCGGGCGGTCGCGGCGGGCCGTCCGGACCGCGCAGGCCGAGGCCCACGGTCGTCAGCCCGGCCGCCAGCAGCACCGCCGCCACCGCCCACAGGAGTCGCGTCATCAGGCGTCCGTGTCGCTCCGCCGGCGCCGGTGGGCGGCGCCGGCGGTGCCGACCGCGCCCACCAGCATGAGCGCGCCGCCGGCCAGGACGACGAGCCCGCCGTGCCCGGAGGCGCCGCCGAAGCCCGTCTTGGCCCCGCCGGACGGGGTCGGGTGCGTGCTGCCCATCGGCGTCGGACGCGCCGTGCCGCCCGGGGCGGGCTGCGAGGTCTTCGGGGCCGTCTTGGCGTCCAGCACCTTGAGGTACCCGACCGACCTGTGCGTGCCGCAGCGCACCTGCACGGTGTAGTCGCCCGGGACCGTGTCCGGCTTGACCGTGGCCAGGCCCGCCCGGCCGTCGACCTCCTCGGCGCCGTTCAGCGGGACGGCCCCGCCCACGAAGGCCAGCGAGCCGGCCTCGCCGTCCACCTGGCACTTCTTCCCGACGACGGTGACCTGCTGGCCGGGACGGGCCTGGCTCGGCTGGACGACCACGTCCCCGTCGTCGGCCATCGCGGGCGCGGCCAGGCCGATCGTCATGCCGCCGAGAACGAGACCGAAAACGGTCGCCTTTCCGAGTCGCATCTTCTCCCCATTACGACACGGCGGCTTACTCGACTTTCAGCCCTGGCACCGTGCCCCCTTATGCCTTCATACGATGAGGCAGGAAGCCGTTCGGTTCGGGGGTCTTCAAACAATTTCCAATGACGGCATGATCGAAATTCGGCGGCCGAAAGTTGGTGTGATAGCCGTCACATTCGAGGCCGTCAGCGGCTCAGCCGGCGGTAGCGCCGGACCGCAAGCGGCAGGAAGACCGCCGTGATCGCGATCGGCCACACGACCGCCATCAGCAGCGCGTTCTGCTCGACCCAGGTGTCGCCGGCCGCGGCCGGATCGCCGAACAGCTCCCGGGACGCCGTCACCGCCGAGGACACCGGATTCCACCGCGCGACCGCGCCCAGCCAGTCCGGCATCAGGGACGGCGCCACGAACGCGCTGGAAATCATCGAGAACGGGAGCGCCACCGGTGGCGTTCGGTAGGTTGCGGAGCGTGTCCCGGTACCGGTTGTATCCGACCCCTGCTCAGGAGGCGGGGTTACTGGAGCATTGCGGGCATGCCCGGTTCGTGTGGAATCTGGCAGTGGAGCAGCAGGCGTGGTGGCGTCCGGGGCGGGGCCCGGCGCCGGGGTATGTCGCTCAGGCCCGCCAGTTGACCGAGGCCCGGGCTGCGTTCGGGTGGCTGGCGGCCGGTTCGCAGACGGTGCAGCAGGCGCTCAGGGACTTCGCCCAGGCAATGGCGAACTTCTTCGCGGGCACGCACCGGCGCCCGACGTGGCGTAAGGCCGGAGTGCGTGAGGGGTTCCGGATCGTGGGGGCGCGCGGCCGTGCCTGGGAGGTACGGCGATTGTCACGTCGTGTGGGTGAGGTGCGGGTGCCGAAGGTGGGGTGGGTGCGGTTGCGCTGGTCGCGGCCCGTGCCCAGCGGGGTGAAGTCGTTCCGGGTGACCCGCGACCGCGCCGGACGCTGGCATGTCGCGTTCGCGCACGTCCCCGACCCGGTGCCCGCGCCCGGCAGCGGTGAGGCGGTGGGCGTCGACCGGGGCGTGGCGGTGTCGGCCGCGCTGTCCACGGGCGAAATGCGCACAGTGCCGGGGTTGACGCCGGGTGAGGCCGAGCGGCTGCACCGGCTGCTGCGTCGACTGGACCGCGCCCGTCGGGGGTCGAACCGTCGCGCCCGCGTCAAGGTCGCCATAGCCCGGCTCAAAGCGCGTGAGACCGACCGCCGCAAGGACTGGGCGGAGAAGACCTCGACAGATCTGGCGCGCCGCTTCGACGTCATCGCCGTCGAGGACCTGGACGTACACGCCATGACCCGCTCCGCCAAGGGCACCATCGAAGCCCCCGGCACCAACGTCCGTGCCAAGGCGGGGCTCAACCGCTCGATCCTGGCCAACGGGTGGGGCCGACTGGTCACCCGGCTTGAGCACAAGGCCCCCGTACGCCGGGTCGACCCGGCGTACACGTCGCAGACCTGCAACACCTGCGGGCACCGCGCCCGGGACAACCGCAAGAGCCAAGCGGTGTTCCGGTGCACGGCCTGCGGGCACCAGGACAACGCCGACGTCAACGCCGCCCGCAACATCAAAGACACCGCCGTGGGACGCACGGTGGCCGCGCGGGGAGGCGGGGCGGTGGCCCGGCCGGTGAACCGCGAACCTCAACCTGTACTCCTGCCCGCGTAGGGGACAAGTTGGAATCCCCCACGCCGCCGCGCACCGGAGACCAGGACGGACGATGACGACGGAGCACGGCGACGGCCGCGACCTCGGGCGGAGCCTGAAGCTGCTGTGGGGCGACACGACCCGGCCGCCGCGCGGCCGCCCGCCCGCGCTCACCCTCGACCGGATCGTCGCCGCCGCCGTCGAGGTCGCCGACGAACTCGCGCGGACCGAGGGCCTCGACGCCCTGTCCATGCGCTCGATCGCGACGCGCCTGGGCGTCGGGACCATGTCGCTCTACCGCTACGTCCCCGGCAAGAGCGAATTGCTCGACCTCATGCTCGACCATGTCGTCGACGTCCCCGAGGAGGTCCGGGAGGACGAGGAGGGCGGCTGGCGCGAGATCCTCGCGGCCGAGGCCGGGCGCCACTGGCGGCTGTGCCTCGACCACCCCTGGTACCCGTTCGTCGACCAGAGCCGCCCGCTCCTCGGCCCCAACGCCATGCGCGGCCTGGACCGGCTCGTCGCCCGGCTGCGTCCCATGGGCGTGGCCGACCGGACCCTGCTCATGATGATCAGCGTCCAGAACGACTACGTGGAGGGCGTCGCGCGCCGGTACATCAACGAGCGCCGCGCCGAGGCCCGCACGGGCGTCAGCAACGAGGACTTCTGGGCCGCCCAGGAACCGACCCTCGTCAACGCCCTGAACAGCGGGGACTTCCCCACCATGGCCGTCCTGGCCGACGACGTCTTCGACTTCTCCCACGAACAGCTCTTCGAGTTCGGACTGGCCCGCCTCCACGACGGGTTCGCGGCCCACCTGGGCTGAGGCCGGCCGAGGAAAACCGTTCGCGCGGGGAAGGCGGGCTTCGTACCGTCGTCGGGTGAAACTGCTCTCGGTCAATATCGGACGGCCCCGGACCAACCCGTGGAAGACGAGCACGCTGACCGGCATCGACAAGCGTCCGGTCGACGGCCCGGTGCCGGTCGCGGCGCCGGAGTCCGAGGGGACGGGCGAGGTCGGCCTGGCGGGCGACCGCGTCCATGACGTGCGGAGTCACGGCGGGGCCGACCAGGCCGTCTACGCCTACGCGCGCGAGGACCTCGACTACTGGCAGGGCGAGCTGGGCAGGCCGCTGCCCGACGGCGTCTTCGGCGAGAACCTCACCACGGCCGGGGGCGACGTCAACGGCGCGCTGATCGGCGAGCGGTGGCGGGTGGGCCCGGACGTCCTCCTGGAAGTGAGCTGCCCCCGGATCCCCTGCGGGACCTTCCAGGGCTGGCTGGACGAGGCGGGCTGGATCAAGCGGTTCACCCGGGCGGCGCGGCCCGGCGCCTACCTGCGGGTGATCGAGCCCGGCGAGATCCGGGCCGGCGACGCCGTCGAGCTCGCGCACCGCCCCGGCCACGGCGTGACCGTGGCGATGTCGTTCCGCGCCCTCACCACCGAGCCCGGCCTTCTGCCGCGGCTGGTCCCGATCGAGGCGCTCCCGCACTACGTGCGGGACGTGGCGCGCAAGCGCTCGGATACCGGCCGCTGAGCGGCGGGGAGGATTCCGGCGCGGATCGTTTCGGCACGTCAGGCGGCAAGGCCGGGGATTCTCATTACGGGCGTACATTTGGGGTGATTCGGGCTAATTGGGCACCAAGGGACGGGTTAGGTGAAACTGGTCCGGTCTCGCTGGAATCTCAGCAATCCACGCTTGTCCGATGGTGCGTTGTGCCAGCCTAGATACGGACTGTGCCGGTAAGAGCACGCCTTACTCAGTAATGTGACCTGCCGCCGACCGCACTGAGGACGCCGATGCCTGTTTACTCCGAACCTGCTGCCGACGCCGAGCGCCAGGAATTCCCGCGGCATGGCCGGAATCCGACCCGCGGGACGCGTCGCCACAGCAATGTGCGGTCCTTTCACCTGTGCATCTCCGTCCTTCCCGCGGCCGTTGTGGCGGGGCTCGGAGTCGCCGCCGCGGCCGTGCTGTACAGCGGCGACACGGTGACGCGGCGGGCGCAGCTCGTGCTGGCCGCGGCCGCCGTGGGAGCCGTCCTCACGCTGGCGGCGGCCGTGTTCGCGGCGGACACGGCGACCCGCCGGCTGGACCGGCAGAACGCCCGGTCGTCCGTCCGCGGCCACGAGGACGTGCAGCGGCGGCTCGGCGAGCTGTGGTTCTCGATCGCGCGCGGCCGGCAGGGCCTGCGGGAGCTGGTGGAGCGGGTCAACGCCGGCGAGACCGCGCCCCGCAGCGACGACTTCCCCGCCACCGAGTCCAACGACCCGTTCGTCCGGCTCGCGTACGAGCTGCGGCAGGCGCAGGGCGAGGCGTGGAACGCCGTGCTGGACGCCGCCGCCCGGGACTCCGGCGCCGACCGGCGGGTCGACGTCTTCGTCAACCTCGCCCGGCGGATGCAGTCGCTGACGCACCGGGCCATCCAGGGGCTCGACGAGCTGGAGAACCAGGTCGAGGACCCCGACCTCCTCAAGGGGCTGTTCAGGGTCGACCACCTCAGCACCCGCATGCGGCGCCAGGCCGAGAGCCTCGCCGTGATCGGCGGCGCCGCGTCGCGCCGCCAGTGGAGCCGCCCGGTGACGGTCTACGAGGTGCTGCGCTCGGCCATCGCCGAGGTCGAGCACTACAACCGGGTCAAGGTGGTGCCGCCCGTCGAGGGGACCCTGCACGGCGGCGCGGTCGCGGACGTCGTCCACCTGCTCGCCGAGCTCATCGAGAACGCCACCCGCTTCGCCCCGCCGCACACCCAGGTGCTGATCCGCGTCGACACCGTGAGCGCGGGCCTGGCCATCGAGGTGGAGGACCGCGGCCTCGGCATCCCGAAGGAGGACCGGCGGCGGCTGAACGAGGTGCTCACCGACCCCGACCGGGCCGGCACCGGCGACCTCCTCCAGGAGGGGCGCATCGGGCTCCTCGTCGTCGCCGCGCTCGCCCGCCGGCACGGCGTCCGCGTCCAGCTCCAGGACAACCTCTACGGCGGCACGCAGGCCGTCGTCGTCGTCCCGAAGGACATGGTCGGCAAGGAAGAGGAGGAGGCCGAGGCCGCGCCGCAGGCTCAGCCGCAGGCCCGCCCCGCGCGCCCCGAGCCCGTCCCGGTGGGCGCGGGCGCGGCGATGGCCTCGTCCGCCGCGCAACCGGCCGCGCGTCCCGCCGCGCCCGCGCCGCGGCCCGCCCCGCAGTCCCCCGGCGCGGAGCCCGCCCTCCCCGACCCGGCGCAGAGCGGTGAGCGGCCGTCCCTGCCGCGCCGCCGGGTGCAGGCGAACCTGGCGCCCGAGCTGGTCGATCCCCCCGCACCGCAGCAGCAGCAGGACGACGACGTCGAGCACAACCCCGGTCTCATGGCGGCGTTCAAGCGCGGGGTGCGCGGCGCCGAAGAGAGCGACGGCGCCGCGGACGGCCCCGAAGCCACGGGCTGACGAACCACCACCAGCGATAAGGAGCGTCCATTGAGTGCTGTCTCCCCGAACCAGGCTCAGGATCTTGCTTGGCTGCTGCGGGGACTGGGCGAGGAGGTTCCGGTCATCCGCGGCAGCGTGCTGCTGTCCTCCGACGGCATGCTGAAAGCCGCCCACGGCTTCGACCGCGCCAGCGCGGAGCAGCTCGCGGCGCTCGCCTCCGGCCTGTTCTCCATCGCCCGCAGCGCGGGCACGAAGTTCGACGGCAGCAACGAGGTCCGGCAGGTCGTGACCGAGCTCAAGTCCAGCCAGCTGTTCATCTCCTGGGCCGGCTTCAACTCCGTCCTGGCGGTGCTCGCGAAGGGGGAGGCCGACCCGGCCGTCGTCGGGTTCGAGATGGCGCGGCTGATCAAGTCCGTCCGGCCCTTCCTCGACACCGCGACGCGGGCGGCGGCCATGAGCGATCCGAACAGGTCGCCATGACGGCCGGCGACGACGACGTCTGGCTCGACGACGACGCCGGCCCGCTGGTACGCCCGTACGCGGTGATCTCCGGGCGCACCCGCCCGGCCGTCGAGCTGGACCTGCTGTCCCTGGTGGTGACCACCGGCGCCGACCCCGTCGGCATGGCCCCGGAGCACGCCAAGGCGCTCGCCCTGTGCCGCGCGCCGACCTCGGTCGCCGAGGTCGCGGCGCATCTGCGGCTCCCCGTGGCGGTCACCAAGGTCCTGCTCGCCGACCTGGTGCACTGGCGGGCCATGACCACCCGGGCGCCGCGCCCCGTCGCGGATCTCACCGACCGAGACCTTTTGGAGAAGCTGCTCGATGGCCTACAACGAGCCTGATGAGGTGTTCCCCACTCAGGTCAAGATCCTCGTCGCGGGCGGGTTCGGCGTCGGGAAGACGACGTTCGTCGGCGCGGCGAGCGAGATCGAACCGCTGAGCACCGAGGAGCTCATCACCACCGCCAGCGTCGGCGTCGACGACCTCGGCGGGGTGGAGCACAAGTCCACGACCACCGTCGCGCTCGACTTCGGCCGGATCACGATCTCCCAGCACGACATCGTGCTGTACCTGTTCGGCACGCCCGGCCAGCAGCGCTTCTGGTTCATGTGGGACGAGCTGTGCGCCGGCGCGCTCGGCGCCGTCATCCTCGCCGACACCCGCCGCCTGGACGCCTGCTTCGAAGCCGTCGACTTCTTCGAGAACCGGGGCACCCGGTTCCTCGTCGCGGTGAACCAGTTCGACGGCGCGTTCCGCTACGAGCCGGACGAGGTGCGCGCCGCCCTCGAACTCGACCCGCGCGTGCCGATCGTGCTGTGCGACGCGCGGGACCGCCGCTCCGCCACCTCGGTGCTGAGGGCGCTGATCCGGCACCTCATCGCCGCCGTTCCCGCCACGTCCGCCTGACGACCTCCTGGAGTCCCCCGTGACGCACGAGCCCCTGTACGAGCCCGCCGGCCACCTGCTGACCCCCGTCGACCACGATGTCCCCCAGCGCGTCGCGCGGCTGCGGGAGCTCGGGCTGGGGCGGGAGGCCGACCCCGAGTTCGACGCCTTCGCCCGCGACCTCGCCGAGGCCGCCCGGCATCTCATCGGCACCGGCGTCCCGCCGTTCGCGATGGTCAACTTCGTCACGGACCGGCAGTTCCTCGCCGGCCTGTACGCCCCGCAGGACCCGGGCGCCGATCCGGCCGGCGCCGTCCAGCTGGGCCGCGAGGTGCCGCTCGACCACGGCTACTGCCCGCACGTCGTGGTGCGGCGCAAGGCGCTCGTCCTGGACGACGTGTGCGACTACCCGCGTTTCGCCGGCAACCCGGTCGTCGACAAGCTGGGCATCCGGACGTACGTCGGGGCCCCGCTCATCGACCGCACGGGCACGACTCTGGGCACCATCTGCATCATCGACACCGAGCCGCGCCCGTGGGGTCATCCCGGGCTGAACCTGATCAAGGAGGGGGCGGCGGAGCTGACGCGGCTGATCCGCCGCCGCGAGGACCTGCTGGGCTGACGCGCGCCGCCGTTCCGCGCGTCGCCGTTTCGCGCGTCACGTCTCGGCCGGCGCGGCGCACGCCTCGGCGGGCGCGGGCGCGGGCACCGGCACGGACCGCGAGAGCCGCACCCCGGCCGGGGGCGGGACGGCGCCGTCCTCGATGCCGAGCACGCCCGAGGACAGCAGGCCGAACTCCGTCGCGACCCCGGCGATGTCGGCCTTGAGGAACTCGATCGCGGCCCGTGCCTGGCCCGCGTCCGCGCCGGACTTCGCCGCCCACCGCATGACCTGCCCGATCGCGAACGCGTAGGCGATGGCCCGGCCCGCCAGGACCAGGTGCTCCTGCCGCAGGTCCCGGTCGAGGAAGCCGAGGTCCAGGCCCTGCGAGGTGATCGCGGACGCCGTGAGCGGCCACTCGGCCAGGAACTTGCTGAGCGGCAGGCCGTCGGTCCTGGCGAGGCAGTACTCGGTGAGCTGCTGGCTGAGCAGGTCGTTGGTGCCGTCGAAGATCGTGTAGACGCGGGCGTCGAGGAACGCCTGCGCGGAGATGTTGGTGGGCGATCCGCAGCGGTACCCCTCGCCCCCGGCGAGCTGCTGGTAGTGGTGCGCCGCGCTGAGCATCCGCTCGGTGGCGACCGTCTTGATGGCCTGCACGGCCGGGAACGCGCCGATCATGTCGGCCTTCATGTCCAGCCGCGTCTGGAGGTAGTCGTTGAGCGCCGCGCACACGGTGTAGGACGTGTCGATCGCCGCCAGCCGGTAGCGGACGAACCGGATCGCCGACTGCGGGCCGGGCCCGATCTCGCGCGCGTCGGCGTAGGCGTGCGCCTCGCGGCTGATGCGGCGCAGGAACCCGCAGCCCATCGCCGCCATCATGGCGCGCGACGCCATGAGCATCTCCACCATGGGGCGCAGGTTGCGGCCCTCCGCCTGGATCCGCCGGTGCCGGGGGACGACGACGTCGATCTCGTTGAGCCCGTAGTCGATCACTTTGAGGCCGAGCGGCTCGTACGGCCGCAGGGTGCGGAACCCCTCGCTGCGCTTGACGATGAAGTAGCCGTACTCGCGGCCGTGCTCGTCGTTCTTCGCGCTGACCAGCCACCAGTGGGCGCTGGAGCTGAACGCCTGCCAGTGCTTGCGGCCGCGGATCCGGTAGCCGTCCTCGACCTCCTGGAACGTGGTGGTCATGGCGGACATGGCGGAGCCGCAGCCGGGCTCGGTGGAGGCGAAACCGGCGATCATGGGGTCGCCGCCCGCGTACTGGGGCAGCACCTCCCGCTTGGCCTCGTCCCCGCCCCAGAGGGCGATGGGCCGCAAGGCCACGCCCGTGATGACCGTGATGTACATGCCGAGGGGCAGGTTCCACTCCGAGACGGCCTCCACGACCCGGCACATCTCGACGTGGCTGTCGCGGCCGCCGTACTCCTTCGGCAGTGTCGGGAGCAGGACGCCGGCCCGCGTCAGCAGTGTCCAGTCGTCGGCCGGGAGATTCTGCTGCGGGTAGGTGGCGGTGTCGAATCGGGGGGCGATGGCCTCAATACCGGCGATGAATTCGTTCGTCGACAGGGATTGGAGAGCATTCGTCATGGTGTCCGCTCTTACAGGTCGGCGTGGCAGTGCAGGGGGAAGTCGTCTGTTGAAAGCGCGCTGATGCCCGATCGACTGTTCAGCCGACCATGCGGACCCCCTCTCCAAATCGGTCACGTGAGACTCTCACGACATACTGAAACGAACGATCACGGGACGCAAGGCGTCCTTGGCTGACCGTAATCAGCCAAGATGGGATGATCTGTGACCGATGTTGCGCGCGTGCTTGCGGTATCAATTGAGCAGTAGGAGAGTAATGAGGTTAATGTCTACGCCCCTGCGCGGGGTGGACCTTGAGGTTTCCGCCGGCCGGCGGGCCCGGCCCGGCCGAACTCCCGTCCGGGGCGGCGGGCGAGCGGGTGCACCTTTGAAGAATTTGCAGCTCAGCCGGTGATCGCCGATCGAAAAGCACGTCGCGCGCGACACCCATGGACGAGGCGGCGGACGGGCGGCCCCGCGGCACGCGCAATACGCGGGCGGCGGGGCTTTTTTCGCGTCAAGCGAAAACAACGCCGGGCCTCGGCCCGGCGTTCTGATCAGTTACAACCCCCTACCTGCGGCGATAGCGCGGCCCCCATCACAGGACGCCTGACTCGGAGTGCCGGTCACCGACAAGTGCGGGCGCCCACCGCCATGGACGGGTCTCGACGCGTCCCGTCCCTCGAATTGTCGATCACCAACCGAAAAACGCCTTCACCGAAGGAATCGTCGATATCTACTGCCTTGCAGTGCCGTTTGTTCTGGCCCCGGCCGGGTTCAACCCGCGATTCCGGGACGGCTCGGACGACGGGGACGCGCACCCGCCGACGCACGAAACGCGCCGCGGATCGATCGGTCCCCGACCGACCCGCAGCGCGCTTCACCCAGTTCTTAGTGGGTGCGTCGTGTGAGCCAGGTCTGCTCCGGCCTGCACGCGAGTTCCGTGCCCTTCGCCATGCACCAGGTCTGGTAGCCGTGGGAGTAGAGCCGCTCGCCGAGCCAGTGGTAGGCCGGACGCGCCGTCCCGCGCGGGGTGTGGGGCGCGAAGTTGGCCGCGTCGTCGGCGCTGCCCGTGCCGTCGTAGCGCGCGACCGCGGGATAGGGGTAGACGGGCCGGGTCCGGACGGCGTCCGACGCGATGATCTTTCCGGGCGCCCGGCCGCTCTCCGCCCACGCCATCACGGGGGTGAGGACGTCGAAGGTGTTCGGGCCGTCCCCGCCGCCGCAGTGCGCGACGCCGGGGAAGAGGTAGAGCCGGGAGAACGCGTCGGTGGCCCGCTCGCGCATCGTCTTGCGCATGGCGTCGTGGTACGCGAGCGTGCTCTGCGGTGAGATGTGCTGGTCGTTCCAGCCGTGCCAGAGCAGGAGCTTGCCGCCGCCGCGCGCGAAGCGCCCGAGGTCCGGGTCCATGGCGGAGAGGTAGCTGGAGGACTGCACCGTCTTCCAGAACGACTTCGCCGTGAACTTCAGGTCGGAGAGCCGCCAGTCGGGATCGACCTTGTTCGTGTAGGCCAGGTAGCGCGCGAAGGACAGGACGAACCTTTCGCTGCCGACCGTCTGCCCCTGAGCCGCCGGCACGAACAGCGTCCATTCGAGTTCGGATCCCCATTCGTGGGAGATCTCGGGCTCCAGCCTGCGGCCGTGGTCGTCGACCGCTCCGTCGTGCAGGCGGCGGACGACGGCGGCCTCGGCCTTGGACAGGCACGTCGACGGGTTCTGCCCGGACGCGCACACCAGCGTCGCCGGGTCGAAGTCGCAGCGGCGCGGGTCGCCGAGCAGGCCGTCCTTCAGCCCGTCCAGCGCGTCGCAGCGCGCCATGACGGCGTCGTGCACGAGCGGGAGCCTGCCCGCGAGCAGGATGTACCGGCCGTCCTCGTCCAGGTTGGTCAGGACGTTCCACGCGTGGTGGAAGGTGTTCTGCACGACCATGTTGTTCGCGGGCGCGCCGGCGGCGATGCCGTCGAAGTCGCCGGGGTACCGCTGGGCCTCCATCAGCCCCTCGCGGCCGCCGTCGGAGCAGCCGTTGAAGTAGGAGTAGGCCGGGGAGCGTCCGTAGAACCTGGCGATGACGGCCTTGGCGACCTCCGCCGTCACGTGGACGCCCCGGTAGGCGAAGTCGATCTGCGCCTGCGGGTTCCGCGCCGCCCAGGACCCGTCGGGCGAGCCCTGGTGGCCCATATCGGTCGTCGCGCCGGCGACGGTGCCGTCCGCGATCGGCGGGCACGTCGCCGCCTGCGTGTAGTTGATGTTCGAGCTGCCGCACTCGCCGCCGCAGCCCGTCTGCACGTAGCGCTGCGTCCAGCCGTTGACGGGCAGGCGCATGACGATGGTGTTCGCCGGGGCGATGGTCCCCCGGACGTCGCAGTACGGGGCCGGCGCGCCCGCCGTCGAGACGGTCGCGGACGTGATCGTGACCGGTGCGTCGGTGACGCCGTCCAGCTTGAGGCCGACCAGGCCGGCGCAGTCCATCCGCGGCTTGAGCGCGGGCAGGTCGGCGAGCCCCGCCGCGGTGAACGCCCGGGGCCGGGGGGACGCCTCGGCCGTGCCGCCCGCCGTCCAGGCGGGCACGAGGGCCAGCACGAGGGCCAGCAGCATGGCCGGTGCGAGCAGCGCGCCGACCGCCGGGCCGGGCCTGCCGTGCGCGCGGCCGGCGCGGCCCGCCCCGGACGTCCTGCCCCGATCGAAGAACCCGTGCATGGGGTACCGCCTCCTCGGATGGGCGGGGGCGCCGTCGTCCTGGCGCCACCACGGCCGGGCACCGCCTCGGCCGGGGTCAACGGTGAGCGACGTCCACGAAAATGTCAACAATCTGGAGAAAGTTCTGGTGGCTACTTCGGCGCACAAATTGTTGACAATCTCGTCTGCGAATTCGTAGCATCACGGCACGCCAGCGGCGTCGTCCGGTCGGGCGAGCGCCGGCCCCACCCCTCGACCGACGCCCCTGGAGAACCACCGTGATCAGATTCCGCGCGGCCCTGGCCGCCGCCGCCTCAGTGCTCCTCCTCACCGCCGCGTGCGGGGGCGGGGACTCCTCCGACGACGCGTCCGGCGACGGCCCCACCACGGTGAAGGTCAGCGTCATCCCCATCGTCGACGTGGCGCCGATCTACCTCGGGGACCAGCAGGGCTTCTTCGCCGAGCAGGGCCTGAAGCTGGAGCTCCAGTCCGCCCAGGGCGGCGCGGCGATCGTGCCCGCCGTCGTCAGCGGGCAGGTCGACTTCGGGTTCAGCAACTTCACGTCGCTGATCATCGCCAGGTCCAAGGACCTGCCGCTCAAGGTCGTCGCGCCCGGCGCGGGCTCGACCGGCGTCCAGGGCAAGGACTTCGGCGGCGTGGTCGTCAAGGCGGACAGCCCGATCAAGTCGGCCAAGGACCTCGCGGGCAAGCGGGTCGCGGTCAACACCCTGAACAACATCAACGACACCACCGTCCGGGCGTCGATCAAGGCCGCCGGCGGGGACGCGAAGAACGTCAAGTTCACCGAGCTGGCGTTCCCGGACATGCTCGCCGCGCTGGAGAAGGGCAACGTCGACGCGGTCCAGGTCGTCGAGCCGTTTCTCGCCACGGCGAAGAAGAACGGCGACAGGGTGATCGCGTCCAACTACGTGGACACCGCGCCCGGCCTGACGATCGCCGGCTACTTCACCTCGCAGAAGACCGCGGGCTCCAAGCCCGAGCTGGTCAAGAAGTTCGCCGCGGCGATGCAGAAGTCGCTGAAGTACGCCGACGAGAACCCCGACGCGGTCCGCAAGGTCCTCCTCGAGTACACCAAGATCGACTCGGCGCTGACCGGCTCGCTGACGCTGCCGAAGTACCCGACCGAGGTCAACGCGGCGTCCCTGGAGACCCTGGCGAAGCTGGCCGTCCAGGACGGGCTGATCAAGACGGCCCCGGACGTCAAGGACCTGCTTCCGTGACGGCGGCGGTGACGGCGAACGCGGCGGGGCGCGGCCGGGGCGGACGCCGTCACCGCCCCCCGCCCGCCTGGGCCTTCGGCCTCGCCGGGCTCGTCTGCCTGACGGCGGTGGTCGAGGCGGCGCCCCGGACGGGCCTGGTGGAGGAGCGCTTCCTGCCGCCGTTCAGCGCGATGGTCTCCGCGCTGGCCGACCAGGCCGGGACGGCGGCGTTCTGGCAGGCACTGCTGGAGACGCTGCGCGGCTGGGCGATCGGCCTGGCGATCGCGACGGTCGCCGGCGTCGTGCTGGGGATCGCCATCGGCGGCGTCCCGCTGCTGCGGGCCGCGATGTCCTCGACGATCGAGTTCCTGCGTCCGATCCCGTCGGTGGCGCTGATCCCGCTGGCCGTGCTGCTGTACGGCACCGAGATGCGATCGACGCTCCTGCTGGTCGTGTACGCGTCCTTCTGGCAGGTCCTCGTGCAGGTCCTGTACGGCGTGCAGGACGTGGACCCGGTGGCCAGGGAGACGGCCCGCTCCTACCGGTTCCGTCCGCTGACCCAGGTGCGGACGGTGATCTGGCCGACCGCGCTGCCGTACGTCCTGACGGGTTTCCGGCTGAGCGCGGCCGTCGCGCTCATCCTGGAGATCACCGGTGAGCTGGTCATCGGGTCGCCGGGGCTCGGCAGGCAGATCGCGGTGGCGCAGACGTCCGGCGCCGTCGCGGCGATGTACGCGCTGGTCATCGTGGTCGGCCTGATCGGCGTGACGGTCAACGCGATCGCGCGGACCACCGAGCGCCGCGCGCTGCGGTGGCACCCGTCCGTCCGCCGGGAGGCGGCCTCGTGAACATCCTGGACGCGGTGCGCCGGATCCTGCTGCTCATCACGCTGCCCGTGCTGCTGGTCGCGGCATGGTGGACGGCGACGGCGAACAGCACCGACTTCTTCTGGCCGCCGCTCAGCAAGATCCTCGGCACGTTCGGCGAGACCTGGTTCGAGGGCCGGTTCACCGCCGACGTGCTGCCCAGCCTGGCCCGGCTGCTCGCCGGCTACCTGATCGCCCTGGTGCTCGGCATCGGCCTCGGCGTCGCGATCGGTTCCGTGCGCGCCCTCCGCGCCTTCCTCGAACCGGTGCTGGAGTTCTTCCGGGCGATCCCGTCGCCGGTGCTGGTGCCGATTCTGATGCTGTTCGCCGGCATCGGCAGCGGGATGAAGGTGCTGGTCATCGTGTCCGGCTGCGTCTGGCCGATCCTGCTGAACACGGTGGAGGGCGTGCGCGCCCTGGACGAGGTGCTGAGCGACACCGCCCGCTGCTACCGCATGCGCCCGCACTCGCGGCTCGTCCACCTGGTGCTGCGGGGCGCGAGCCCGCAGATCGCCGCCGGGGCGCGGCAGGCGCTGTCCATCGGGATCATCCTGATGGTGATCAGCGAGATGTTCGCGGCGAGCAACGGCGTCGGCTTCACCATCATCCAGTTCCAGCGCAGCTTCTCGATCCCGCAGATGTGGAGCGGGATCATCCTGCTCGGCCTGATCGGCATCGCGCTGTCGGTCGTCTTCCAGCTCGTGGAGAACCGGCTGCTGAACTGGTACACCGGCCTGCGCCGGTCACAGCGAGAGAGTTGAGAATGACCACGACACCGACCGGCGCCCCGGGCGCCGCCGCGGCGCTGCTGGACGTCCAGAACCTGCGCAAGGTCTACGAGGGCAAGGGCCGCAGCGTCGAAGCCGTCCGCGACCTCACCTTCACCGTCGGGACGGGCGAGCTCGTCTGCATCGTCGGGCCGTCCGGCGCGGGCAAGACGACCCTGCTGAGATGCGTCGCCGGGCTGCTGAACTGCTCGTCCGGGAAGGTGGTGCTCGAAGGGGAGACGGTGACCGGCCCGCCGCCGGGGATGGCCGTCGTCTTCCAGGAGTACGGGCGCAGCCTGTTCCCGTGGATGACGGTGCGGCAGAACGTCGAGCGTCCGCTGAAGGAGAAGAGGGTCCCGAAGGCGGAGCGGCGGCGGCTCGTCGAGGACGCCCTGGAGGCGGTCGGCCTCGCCGACTCCCGCGACGCCCATCCCTGGCAGCTGTCGGGCGGCATGCAGCAGCGCGTGGCCATCGCCCGCGCGGTCGCCTACGAGCCGCACATCCTGCTGATGGACGAGCCCTTCGCCGCCGTCGACGCCCAGACCCGCGCCGACCTCGAAGACCTCGTCCGCGCCCTGTGGAAGCGTCTCGGCGTGACCGTCCTGTTCGTCACGCACGACATCGACGAGTCGGTGTACCTCGGGCAGCGCGTCATCGTGCTGTCGAACTCGCCGACGGTCGTCCTGGAGGAGGTCGCCATCGACCTGCCGGACGAGCGCGACCAGCTCACCACCCGCTCCGAGCCCCGCTTCGCCGAACTGCGGGGCCGCGTCTACCGGCTCGTCCAGCAGGCCAAGGAGGGGCACCGGCCCGCCGGCTGAGCCGGTGCGCCAGCCCCCCGGGCCGGCCTCAGCCGCGGCGGCGGGCCGGCCCTCGGGCGCGCCCGCGCGGCGCGGGGCAGCCCGTAGAATCGATCACCGGACCGGCAGCGAGCGAGGAGTCATGGCAGCCCACGAGCGGACCACGGACGCCCCCCGCGGCACGGCCCCCGGCGGCGCGGCCCCCGGCACCACCGCCCCCGGCGCCACCGGGCAGCCGGATGTCGCCGCGGCGATCCGCGAGGGGATCGCCCGGGGCGACTTCGCCCCCAACCAGCGCCTGGTCGAGGGCGACCTGTCCGAGCTGTACGGCGCGAGCCGCAGCGGCGTGCGGTCGGCGCTGATCGAGCTGACCAACGAGGGGCTGGTCGAACGCGTCCAGCACCGCGGCGCCCGGGTCCGCGCGGTGACGCTGGACGAGGCCATCGAGATCTCCGAGGTCCGCATGGTCGTCGAGGGGCTGTGCGCGGCCAAGGCCGCCGAGCGCGTCACCGACGCGGAGACCGCGGAGCTGCGCGCCCTCGGCGACGCCATGCGCGCGGCGGTCGCGGAGGGGCACGTGCTGGAGTACTCCGCGCTGAACAAGTCGCTGCACCAGCGGATCGTGGACATCAGCGGTCAGGAGACCGCCGCCGGGGTGCTGCGGCGGCTGCGGGCGCAGAACGTCCGGTTCCAGTTCCAGCTGGCGCTGGTCCCGGGACGTCCGAACGTGTCGCTGGCCGAGCATCTGGCCATCGTCGAGGAGATCTGCGCGCACTCCCCCGACGCGGCCGAGCGCGCGGCCCGCCGCCACCTCGTCAGCGTCATCGAAGCCCTCAAGGCGGTCTGACCCGCCCTCGGCGCCGGGTCGGTGCGGACCCGGCGCGGGACGACGAGCACGGCGTCCCGCCACTTCCCCGCCGCCACCCGGTGGCAACCACACCCGAACCTGCTCTGACCTGCGGGAAGACTCGGCATTGACATTAGGCAGGTAAATGCCTGCATAATGGGGGCGTGAGCCACGAAGCCGAAACGATGGACGCGGCGTTCAAGGCGCTGGCCGACCCGACGCGGCGCCTGCTGCTCGACCGCCTGCGCGAGGCCAACGGCCAGACGCTGCGCCAGCTGTGCGAACGCCTGAACATGGCGCGCCAGTCCGCGACGCAGCACCTCGACGTCCTCGAACGGGCCCGCCTCGTGACCGTCGTCCGGCGGGGACGGGAACGGCTCCACTACCTCAACCCGGCGCCGATCCACGAGATCGAGGAGCGCTGGATCTCCGTGTTCGACAAGCCCCGCCTGCAAGCACTCAGCGCCATCAAGTACCAGGCAGAGGAGTACGCCATGACGACCGAGACCGCATCCGTGCCGACCTACGTCTACGTCACCTACATCCGCGCCAGCGCGGAACAGGTGTGGCAGGCACTGACCGACGCGGACCTCACCGCCCGCTACTGGGGGCACGCCAACATCTCCGACTGGCAGCCCGGGTCCCGCTGGGAGCACCAGCGCACCGACGGATCAGGCGCCGTCGACGTCGTCGGCAAGGTGATCGAGACCGAGCCCCCGACGCGCCTGGTCATCACCTTCGAGGACGACCCCGACACCGCACCGCCGCGGGAGCCGTCGGTCGTCACGTTCCTCGTCGAGCCGCACCAGGACATCGTCCGGCTCACCGTGACCCACGAGAACCTCCCCAACGAGGAGATGCTCAACGGCATCTCGCAGGGCTGGCCTGCCGTCCTGGCGAACCTCAAGTCGCTGCTGGAGACCGGCGACGTCCTTCCCCAGGCGCCGTGGGAGATGTCCAGCGCGCACGCGTGACGCACGACCGACCACAGGAGACCCGACATGCCCGACACCGAACCGCTCCGGGACGCCTACCGCGCCCTGCTGGACGCCGCCGCCACCGTGGCGGCCTCCGGCGCCCCGGGCCCCGTCCCCCCGCCGGGCGAATGGGACGCCGACCAGATCCTGGCGCACGTCGTCCTCGTCAACGCCGCCACCATCACGGCCGTCACCTCGGCCGCCTCGGGCGCGGTGACCACCTACGACAACCGCCTGGCGCAGGACGCCTGGACCATCGACCGCGTCATCGACCTCGCCGGAGGCAACGCGGGGCTCCAGGAACGCGTCCGCAGGCAGGGGGACGCCTTGTGCGCCCTCAGCGTGCTCAGCGAAACCGAACTCGACACACCGGTGCCGGCCCTGCTCATCTCCCACGGCAAGACCTTGGTCGACCAGCCCATGCCGCTACGGGCCCTGATCACCGGTCTGGCGGAAGCGGAACTCCCAGGCCACACGGACCAGCTGCTGGCCCTCCTCTAGGCCGTCCCGGAGTCAGCCGAGGACGAGTGGGAGCCTGCCGGCGAGCTCTCCCAGCGCGGCCACGTCGGCGGACGCCGGGGCGCGGCGGCCGGTGCCGATCAGCAGCGCGTCCGTGTCGGAGAACGAGGCCGGGAAGGAAGCCCCGGCGATCTTCTCCAGCGACGCGCGCGCGGCGGCGAGGGTCTCGGCGGGCGGGCCCGAGGCCGAGGGCAGGTGCGCGGTCAGGTCGAGGTGGTGCAGCGTCCATTCCATGACGTACGCGGACAGGTAGTCCCCGGCCGTCAGGACCATGTCCTGGGTGCCGACGCGGAGGTCCGGGTCGGCGAGTCCGGCGGCGCGCCCGGCGGCCGAGCCGACGTCGTCGAAATGGAACTTCAGCAGGCTCGGGTCGCCGTACGCGGCGGCCAGCCGCGGGATCAGCGCGTCGAGCGGGTCGTCGCCGGTCGGGGGCTCGACGAGCTTCCAGTAGGTGACCGCGTCCGCGCTCGGTTCGGCGTCGGCGGGCGTGACGAGCGTGATCAGGACGTCCTGGGCATCGATGACCAGATGGCACACCAGGTCCCGGACGAGCCAGCCCGCACAGCCGGACGGCCGCTCCCAGTCCTCACCGGAGAGTTCACCGACCGCCGTGCGCAACGCCGTCCAAGAACGCGAGAAGAGATCCACTCCGCCAAAGCTACAGCGGCTCCGCCCCCGCGTTGACTTGCGGCGTGTTGTTGTTATGAGCCGCCTGATAACAACAACACGCCGCAGGTCAACGTGGCCGGTGAGCCTTAGCCGCGGTCGGGCGGGGGGCTGGAGGGTGCTTTGTAGCGGGTGGCGATCGCGGCGGCGCGGTCGTGCAGGGATGTGCGCAGCCACTGCGGGGCCAGGGCCTCCGCGTTCGTGGCGAGCTGCCAGAGCGCCCATTCGGCGTGCCGCGAGTCCTGGAAGGTCACCTCCATCCGGAGCCGGCCGTCCGGGTCGGGCTCCTCGGCGAGGACGGCGAGCGCGGTGCCGACCAGCTCGTCCCGCCGCGCCGGGTCCACCCGGACCAGCACGGCGACCTGGTCGCCTCCCGTCCGGAACCGCGTGCTGCGTTCCTGCCAGGCCCGGTCGAGATCGACCTGGTCCGGACGCTGTGCGGGTTCGTCGAGTTCCTCGGCGGCCAGCACCCGGGACAGCCGGTAGGTGCGGTCCTCGCCGGATTTCGCGGCCAGCAGGTACCCCTGGTCGCGGACGGTGACCAGGCCGATCGGGTCAACGGTGCGCCACTTCGGGGCCTGGCCGACGGCCGCGTAGCGGATGCGCAGCTTGTGTCCGGCGAACACCGCGCGCCGGATTTCGGCCACTACGGCGTCCGGTACCTCCTCAGCGGCCACGCGGCGTGAGAGGAGGTCGATCTCGGGGTCGATGAGCAGTCTCCGCGCCGCGCCGGCCGCGGTGTCCCGATGGCCTTCGGGCAGCGCGTCGACCACCTTGAGCATGGCCGAGGCGAGCGCCGAGCCGAGGCCGAACGCCTGCGCGCCGCGCCGCGATCCGGCGATCAGCAGGGCGAGGGCCTCGTCGTGGTTCAGCCCGGTGAGCTCGGTCTGGAAACCCGGCAGCAACGCGAACCCGCCGTGCCGGCCGCGTTCGGCGTAGACCGGGACGCCCGCCGAAGACAGCGCCTCGATGTCGCGCAGCACGGTGCGGGTGGACACCTCCAGCTCGCCCGCCAGCGTGGCCGCGGACAGCTGACCGCGCTGGCGCAGGAGCAGCACCAGCGCGACCAGCCGGTCGGCGCGCATACGAAAACCCTAACCGGAATACACGACAAAAGGTGTCGTGATTCGTTGGGAGGCTTTCGACACGACGTCAAAGGCGGGCGGCTGCCGAGCCGGCCGCTGGACGTCCGTACTGTCGACGAAATCGAACGGAGCTGGAATGGCCATGGAACGAACGGCGGTCAACCCGTGGACGTGGTCGGTCGAGATGGGCTACAACCAGGGCGAGATCGTCTCCGGGCAGACCCGGACCCTGTACTGCGCCGGGCAGACCGCGATGAGCGGCGACGGCAAGCCGCAGCATTCCGGTGACATGGCGGCGCAGTTGGCGCTGAGCCTCGACAACCTGGAGGCCGTTCTCGCCGAAGGCGGCATGTCCCTCGCGAACCTCGTCCGGCTCAACGTCTACACCACCGACGTGGACCTGCTCTTCCCGCACTACGGCGTGCTGGCGTCGCGGCTGGGCGCCGCCGGGGTGGCGCCGGCCACGACGATGCTCGGAGTGACGCGGCTGGCCGTCCCCGGCCTGATGGTCGAACTGGAGGGAACCGCCGTCGCATGATCTGCCCCGCCGCCCGCGCCGGCGCGGGCGGCGGACCGCGGTCACCGCGCCCGAACCATATGGACGGCCGAAGCGGCGCCGTTAGGGTCTCGGCATGGGATCGCTCGTGGGGACGCGGGTCTCGCTGCAAGCGGTGAGCGCCGGGGACGGGGCCGAGTTCATCGCGCTCGCCCGGGAGAGCACGGCGATGCACCGGCACCTGATCCGCGCGCCCACGACCGCCGCCGAGTTCGACGCGTACCTGGCCCGGTTCGACGGAGTCGCCGCGATCGGGTACGTCGTGCGGGTGAACGGCACCGGCGAGCTGGCCGGGCTGGTGAACTTCAACGGGATCACGCGGCGGCCGAAGCGGTGCGCCGCCCTGGGCTTCGGCGGCTTCGCGGCCACGTCCGGGCACGGCTATGTGGGCGAGGCGGTGCTGCTCGGCGTCCGGTACGCGTTCGAGAAGCTGGGACTCGACCGCCTGGAAGCCGACGTCCAGCCGGGCAACGGCGCCTCAAGGGGAATCGTCGAGCGCGCGGGGTTCCGGCCCGCGGGCTCGACGACCAGCATCCGCATCGACGGGGAGTGGCGCGAGCACGAGCGCTGGGTGCGGCTGGCCGACAGCGGCGGCCCCGGCCGCGTTTAACGATCTTCCAATCTGTACATACCCGGGCCGCAGCCCGTACTCGGCCGTAGGGAGCGATCAGCGTGGCCGTCGGCCCGGAGAAGCACGAATGGCCCGCGATGCTCGACGTGCAGTCCCTGCTGGGACGAGGGTGGCGGCCGACCCCGTTCCGGGAGTTCATCCTCAAGATCCACAGCCGCTGCAACCTGGCGTGCGACTACTGCTACATGTACGAGATGGCCGACCAGAGCTGGCGCGGCCAGCCCCGGAAGATGGCCAGGCCCACCGTGGACTGGACGGCGCGGCGTATCGCCGAACACGCGCGGACGAGGCTCCTCGACCAGGTGGACGTCACCCTGCACGGCGGCGAACCCCTGCTCGCCGGGGTCGACCACCTGCGGTACACCATGGACGCCGTACGCGACGCCTGCGCGCCGGACGTCGAGACCCGATTCAGAATCCAGACCAACGGCGTGCTGCTCGACCCGCCGTTCCTGGAACTGTTCGACGAGTACGGCGTCCACGTCGGGGTGAGCCTGGACGGTGACGAGGAAGGGCACGACCGGCACCGGAAGACCCCCAGCGGGCGCGGCAGTTTCCAGTCGGTGCGGGCAGGACTGCACAGGCTCACCGCCGAGCCGTACCGGCACCTGTTCAGCGGCCTGCTCAGCACGGTCGACCTGCGCAACGACCCGGTGGCCACCTACGAGGCGATGCTGGAGTTCCAGCCGCCCGTCATCAGCTTCCTGCTGCCGCACGGGAACTGGGACACTCCGCCGCCGGGCCGTCCGCCCGACTCGTCCACCCCGTACGGCGACTGGCTCGTCACCGTGTTCGACCACTGGTACGGCGCGCCGGAGAAGCGCACCAGCGTCCGGCTGTTCGACGACATCCTGCGGCTGCTGCTCGGCCGCCGTTCCACCGGCGAGGCGGTGGGGCTCACCCCGGTCGCCGTCCTGGTCGTGGAGACCAACGGCCACATCGAGCAGGTCGACACGCTCAAGTCGGCCTACGAGGGGGCCGCCGGGACCGCGCTCCACGTGTCGCGCGACCCCTTCGAGACCGCGCTGACGCACCCGTCGATCGCCGCCCGGCAGATCAGGGAGCTCGCCCTCGGCTCGGTGTGCCGCGAGTGCGGGCTCCGCAAGGTCTGCGGCGCCGGCCACTACGCGCACCGGTACCGGAGCGGCACCGGGTTCCGCAACCCGAGCGTGTTCTGCCCCGACCTGCAACGGCTGATCACGCACGTCCACGCCGTGCTGTCGCGGGACATCGCGGGGATCAGGTCGCGGAGGGGTCAGAGCGGCGGCGGGTCGAAGTCGACGTCCTTGTGCCTGCCTTCCATGAAGACGACGGCGTCGGGGTGATTCAGCCCGAGCGTGCGCCGGTATCCGGCGCGGGTGCGTTCGATCAGCTCGGTCGCGGCGTCCGCCCGGCCGCTCGCCTTCAGGTCGGCCGACAGGTTCGCGGCGGCCGTCAGCGCCAGCGGGTGCTCGTCGCCGACCAGGGCGCGGAGCCGCCGCAGCGTCTCCTCTCCCAACCGGCACGCGGCGTCCGGTTCACCGAGCGCCGCCAGGTCGCCGGCCAGGTTGAGGGCCACGGTCAGCGTGTAGTCGTGGTCTCTGCCGAGCCTCGCCTCCAGGCCCGCGAGCGCGCGCTCGTTCAGCTTCCGCGCCGCCTCCGGGTCGCCCTGTGAACGGCGCAGGACGGCCACGTTGCCCAGGCAGGCGAGGGTGTAGGGGTGGTCGGGACGGAGCACCTCCGTGTACCGGGACGCCGAATCGGCGGCCAGCCCGGTGGCCTCGTCCAGCCTTCCCAGGGTGCGCCACAGATTGGACAGGCTGATGGCCGCGGCCAGCGTGTCGGGGGAATCGGTCCCGTACAGGCGGACGCAGCGGTCCTGGACCTGCATCGCGAGCTCCTCCGCCTCCTCGTACTCCCCGTGCATGCGGAGCGCGACGGACAGGTCCTTGCCGGTGCGCAGCGTCCAGTTGTGCTCGGCGCCGAGCACCTCCTGGGCCATCGCGTAGGCGTCGTTGCCGAGGTCGCACGCCTCCGAGTAGTCGCCGGAGAGCCTGACGGCCCTGGCCAGCCCGCTGAGCGCGTTGATGAAGCTCGACTTGACCATGCCGGCTCCGTGGGACTGCCAGCCGGAGTACGACCGCTGGTACAGCTCCTTGGACTTCTTGTAGTCGCTCATCAGGCCGTAGTCGATGGCGAGGTTGTTGTAGGCGCGCAGCGTGCCGGAGTCCGCGGGACCGTACTTGGCCTCGTAGCGGCGCAGGGCCTCCTCGTCCCGCCGGAGGGCCTGCGGGAAGTCGCCGACGGCCCGCAGGTCGGCGCCCGTACCGCGCAGGGACCGGAGGGTGACGGGGTCGTCCAGGCCGTGGACCCTCTCCGCCGCCGCCAGAACCTCCGCGTTCAGCGCCGTCGCGGCGTCGTACTGGCCGAGTTCGCGCAGCGTGTTGGTGAGTTCCAGCTTCACCAGGATGACGTCGGGGTGCTCGGGCCCGGACTCGGCGCCCCAGTGCTCGATGTAGCCGTCCGCCACCTTCCGGGCCGACTCGTAGTCACCGGAGCCGAACAGGTACCGCAGCATCCTGACGGCGAACCCGCGGACCTCGGGGACCGCGCTGCCGGCGACCCCCGAGGGCTCCAGGTGCCCGAGCAGCGCCGCGTACTTCGGCCAGTTCACCTCGTCGCCGGGGTCTCCCGCGTCGTAGCCCGCCAGCAGCAGGTGCACTTCGTGCTGGATGCGCTGCCGCTCCTCCGGCGACAGCTCGTCCTGCACGAGCTTCTGGACGAGCCGGTGCACCTGGATCGTCCGGCCGGTGATGTCCAGGCGCGCGAGCGCGTACCGGCCCAGTTCGCCGACCGCGCGCCCCAGCCGGATGGTGTCGCCGATGAGGCCCGCGAGCTGCGGCCGAAGCCCCTGCGGGGCCCTGCCGAGGACGTCGCGCGGAATCGGCTCCGAACCGAAGAACGCGCAGATCCGCAGGAGGTCGACCGCCTCGGGAAGGCTCTCGTTCAGGTTGGCCACCGAGACGCTCCACGCCGCCGTCATCGGCACCGGGTACTCGACCGGACGCCCCTGCGACAGCAGCTGGCTGGTGCGCTCGCCCAGCTGTTCCAGATACTCGTGGACGCTCATTCCCCGCTCGAACAGCAGCGCGCCCGCCTGCTCCAGCGCCAGCGGCAGGTCGCCCAGCTGTTCGGCGAGACGGGCGGCGTCGTCCGCGGAGATCCCGGCGCGCACCCGCTTCACGAGGAAATCGACGCTCTCGTCGCGGCGGAAAACGTCCACGGGAACGGCGTCGACAAGGCTGGCCCAGCGATGGTTGCGGGACGTTATCAGCACATGGCCCGGGTCCTGCGGGATGATGTCGAAAAGATCTTCCGGCTGGTCGGCGTTGTCGAAGACGAGCAGCCAGCTGTCGTACGGCTTGCCGCGGCGCAGCGCGTCCAGGACGTCCCTGGCCGCGTCGTCGATTCCGCTCACCGCGGCGGGCGGCAGGCCCAGGTGCGGGGCGAGATCGGCCAAGGTGGTCTTCACAAGGAACGGCTGATCGGACGGAATCCACCACACGACGTCATAGGTGTGCCGGTAGCGGTAGATGTACTCGACCGCCATCTGCGTCTTCCCGACACCGCCGAGACCGTGCAGCGCATGCGGCTGCGGGACCACCGCGGTCACCTTGCCGGCGACGCCTTCCCGCAGCGCGGTGAGAAGCTCCTCACGGCCGGTGAAATTCTTGTTGCGCGGCGGTATATTCCCCCAGACCGGGGGGACGCGCATCTTCGGAGTGCCGGCTTCCACTTCCTCTTCGGACACCTGTTCCGCCTCCGGGTCGCACTCGGTACCGCCTCTCGGTACTGCCTGACTGACAGCAAGCCTAGGTCGGGTCAAGGCATTCATCTACCGCGATGGGCGGCGACGCGCAAAATTGCATGCAACTTGCGTCACCAGACGCTTTCGATTCGGTCACTCTGATACCGCATTAAGTTCAGGCACAGAAACACCGCGATCGATATTGCGGCTATATTCGGAGGACGGCCTGGGGACACGCCAGGGAGTCACTGGGAGAGAGAACATGCCGCCACTCACCATCGACGTCCAGGAGATCACCCCCGACCTGCTCCGCCCCGAGGACAGCCCCGTGCTCGCGGACGCGGTCCTGGAGGCGATCAGCCCCATCCGGCCGCTGCCCGACGGCGCCGGCTTCGACAACGACTGCTGAAGCCGCCGGGAGCCCGCGGATTCCGCGGCGCCCGCCGGGCTTACGCGACCATGAGCACACGCTCACCCTTCGTCGGTCCGCGCCCCTTCGACACCGAGGACGCGGGCATCTTCCATGGACGCGACGATGAGACGGCCGCGCTGGCGACCCTCTGGCGGGGTCACGCGCTGACCGTCCTGCACGGCCCGTCCGGTGTGGGCAAATCCTCGCTGCTGCGCGCCGGCGTGCTGCCGCGGCTCGCCCGGCGCCCGCCGGGAGAGGTCTTCCCGGTCGGACGGCCGGCGTTCCGCGCCGACTTTCCGCTGGCCGCCCTGCCGGACCACGACCCCTTCACCTTCACGCTGCTGACGTCCTGGTACCCGGAGGAGTCGCCGACCCGGATCTCCGGCTCCTCGATCTCGGGGCTGCTCCGCAGGAACGTCCGCACCGACCGGCACGGCGACCCGGTGCCCGTCCTCGCCGCCATCGACGACGCCGACCTGCTCTTCCCGGAGAACAGGCGGTGGGAGGGATACCGCGGCCGGTTGTTCGACGACCTGGCCGAAGCGTCGGCGTCCTTCCCCCGGCTGCGGCTGCTCATCGCCGTCCGCACCGACAACCTCGGCGGGCTCGTGGACGTCCTGGAGCGGGCGGGGCTCGCCACCGGGTCCGCGGCCCGCTTCCCGCTCGGCGCGCTCCGGCCGGACGCCGCCCGCGAGGCGGTCCGCGAACCCGTCGGTGACGCCGGGCACCCCCTCGCCGCGTGCGCCGACGAACTCGTCGACGCACTGCGGGAAGGCGAGACCGGCGTCGATCCCGCGACTCTCCAGATCGTCTGCGCGCGGCTGTGGGAGGAGTTCAGATCCGGCCGGGCGACCCGGATCGCCGACCTCGCGGACGTCCTCGACCACGTCCTCCGGGACCACTGCCTCGGCGCGCTCGCGACGACGGCGGACGAGCACGGCGCCCTGCCGGGCGGGCTCGTCGAATGGTTCCGCGGCGCGTTCGGCGGACGGGACGACGGCGTCCCCGCCGGGCGGGCCGCCGCGCACGGAATCCCCGGCACGGTGCTGCGGGCCCTTGAGGACGCCCGGCTCCTGGTCGCCGACCGGCGGCCGGACGGACGGCGCTACCGGCTGCGCCAGGCGCGGCTCCGGCCCGTCGTCCGGCGGCTGGCCGCGGACGCCGACGTCCCGGCGCCGGCGGGGAGGCCGCGGCTCGGCGCCGCCGAGGCCGCGTTCACCGCGGGCGAGACGGAGCTGGCGTGGCGGCGCGCGACGGCCGTCGCCGCGGACGCCGCCGGCGACACCCGGCTGCGCGGCGCCGCCGAGTGCCTGCTGGGCACGATCGCCCGCCACCGGGACGGGACGGCCCTCGCCATCGAGCACTACGAGGCCGCGGCGCACGCGTTCGGGGCCGCGGGCGACGCGGTCCGCGTCGGCATGCTGCTCGCGGCGATCGGCCGGCTGAAGATCGGCGACGGCACCACCGAGGCGGTGAACCGGCTCCAGGCGGCGCTCGCCCGGCTGCCGGGCGACCTGTTCGTGCGGACGGCCCTCGCCCACGCCCTCTGGCACGCCGGACGCGCGCAGGCGGCGATCGCGGTCCTCGACGACGCCCTGAGCCAGGACGGCGCCACGCCGGAGGCCCTCCGGCTGCGCGGCGAACTGCTGGCCGATCTGAACAGGGCCGAGCCCGCCCTGCGCGACCTGGACCGGGTCGACCACGGCGACCGTCCCTCCACCCGGGCGGCGTGGGCGCTGGCCCGGAGGACCCATGAGGGCGGGGCCGCGCTGGCCTCCACCGAGGAACTGGAACTGGTCGAGTCCGCCGACGACAGCGGGCCGGTGCTGCTGCGCGTCGCCCGGGTCCTGCGGCTGGGGGGCGAGGCCGACACCGCCGCCGGGCTGGCGAAGCGCGCCGTGATGGCCCGGCGGCCGCCGCTGCCGCGGCATTTGCGGCACGAGGCCGAACGGCTGATGTAATCCTTGGCAATTCCTGCCCAAAGCGCTTCGTCCGGACTGATAACGTGCGTTGGACCGGCCGCGGGGGCGTCCTGAGATGGATGGGTACCGGCTCTGACCACAATCCCGTCGCCGGAGGGCGAACGCAGTCCGCTTTGTCCGGTGAACTGCGCTGCTTAGCAAGGTTGAGCACGGTGGGTCGCCATCGCGACCGCCGCATGACCCGGAAGGGCGACCCTCAATGACGACGGTCGGCCGACATGGTTCGCGCCGGTGAAGGGACGCGACTTCACCCTGCTGTGGAGCGCGTCGGCGGCCTCGCAGATGGGCAGCATGTGCCTGTCCGCGGCCAATCCCCTGCTGGCGCTGCTGCTGACGCACTCGCCCGTCGTCGCGGGCTGGGTCGGGGCCGCGAGCACCATCCCGGCCCTGCTGATGCACCTTCCCGCGGGCTGGCTCGTCGATCGCTGCGATCGACGGCTGCTGATGTTCGCCGGGCAGCTCGGGCGGCTCACCGCCTGCTCGCTGCCCGTCTGCGCCATCGTGTTCGACAGCCATCCGACCGTCCTGCTGATCCTGGGCGCGTTCTTCGAGGGGATCTTCCACGTCCTCTACAACGCGGCCGAGGTCACCGCGGTGCAGCGCGTGGTCGACTCGGCGGAACTGCCGTCGGCGCTCGCCACCAACGAGGCGCGCCGCCATCTCGCGGTCATGGCCGGCAAGCCGCTCGGCGGGTTCCTCTTCAGCCTTGAGAAGTCCTTCCCGTACCTGGTGAGCGCGCTGTCGGCGCTGTGTTCGATATTCGCGCTGTTCGCGATGACGAGAAAGGACTTCCAGCCCCGCCGCGCCAGTGGTCCCCCCACCGGGAAACGGGGTGCGGCGCCCGGCACGTCCTTTCTCGGCAGTCTGCGGGTCGTCCTCCTCAGTCCCTTCCTCCGCACGGTGATCGTCGTCTGCGCGATCGGCAATTTCCTGTTCCAGACCGTCCTGCTGCTGCTGGTGGTGCAGGCGGAGGAGCAGCACATGTCCAGCACGAAGATCGGTCTGCTGCTGGCGACCTCCGGCGTCGGCGGGCTCGTCGGCTCGGTCGTGGCGCCCAAGGCCGGGCGGCGGATGCGCGAAGAATCGATCATCAAGCTCTGCGTGATGGCCTGGGCGGTGCTCATCCTGGTCGTGGCGCTCACCGGGCATCCGGTCGTCGGCCTGATCGCCTGGGGCTGCCTCAGCGTCACCGGCGGCTTCCTGAACGTGGCGGTCGTCAAGCACCAGACCACCGCGGTCCCCGAGCACCTGCTGGGCCAGGTGATGGGGATCAACCGCTTCGTCACGAGCGGAGCCGTCCCGCTCGGGGCGCTCAGCGCCGGATACCTCATCGCCGAACTCCGCCCCGAGGCCACGGCCTGGGTCGTCCTCGCGGCCATGGTGCCCGTGGTCGCCGCCGTGCCGTACCTGTTCCACCCCAGCAGGCTGCTCCCGGCCGCGGCGGTCGCCCACCTCAGGAAGATGATCCCGGCGGCGCGGTACCCGGCGGCCGTCACCGCGGCGCCGGTCGAGGAAGCGGCGGATTCCGTCCCGGCCTATTGACGTTTGTGTCATCAGACCTTGACCGGCTCGCGGGCGGCCGTGGTAAACCTCGGTTGACCAGCACGCGGACCGAAGGCGACAACGCATGTCCGAACCCACCGGGGACTGGAAACCGAACGGGCTGTGCTCACTCTTCGCCTGCGACATCGCCTCGTTCGGCGACCCGTCGCGCAGCGATCTCGACCGCCAGAGCGTGCGGAGGGCGCTCTACCGGGGTCTGCGCGCGAGCTTCGACGGCGAGGGGATCGGCCTGCCGGCCTGCTACCGGGAGGACCGGGGCGACGGCGCCCTGGTCGCCGTCCCCCCGACCATCGACACGGCGCGGCTGCTGTCCTCGCTGGCCGACCGGCTGCGCGCGGAGGTGCGGCGGCACAACGACGTCTCGAGCGCGACGGCGCGCATGCAGCTCCGGCTGGCCGTGCACACGGGAGTCGCCCACTCCGACGACGACGGCCTCGTCGGGACGGCGGTCAATCACCTCTTCCGGTTGCTGGAGGCCGACCAGCTGCGGCGGGCGCTGCGGGGAACCGGCGCCGAACTGGCGCTGATCACCTCCGCGCGCGTCCACGAGGACGTCGTCCAGCACGGCCTCGGAATGGTCGACCCCGGCGAGTACGTGCGGATCGACGTCCGCGTGAAGGAGACGGTCACGCCCGCCTGGATCCGGATTCCCGGGCTGCGGTCATCGATCCGTCCCGTCCCGGACGCGCCGCGCGCGGTCACGACCGCGCGGGTCGTCCCGCCGGCCGAGCCGACGCTGCCCGGCCCGCCGCCCCCGCCCGCGATCACCGTCGTGGAGCGGCCGAGCCCGCTGGAGACGGTGCTGGATCTCGCGATGGCCGTCCGGCAGCTGCGCGGCCGCCGGTCGCGCGACCAGATCGTCGCGGAACTGCCGCTCGCCGTGGCCACGTCCGTCCGGGAGCGGCGCGCCGACGACGACCGGACCGACATGTCCGCCATCGTGAGCACATGCCGGGCCCATCCGCAGGGGCTGCGCGAACTGGTGCGCGCCGTCCGGCAGTTCGCCGGCGACTCGCCCCAGGTCGCCGACTTCACCCGGTCGGTCGAGGCGCTGAGGCAGGCGTAGGGTGTCGCCGCATCCGCTGGAGGCCGGCGATCCCCCGAGCATCGGCGAGTACCGGGTGACCGCGCGGCTGGGCTCGGGCGGCCAGGGCGTCGTCTACCTGGCGGCCGGGCCGGGCGGCGGAGAGGTGGCGATCAAGCGGCTGCATCCCTGGTTCAGCGGCACCGCCCACGGCCGGCGGCTGTTCGCCAGGGAGATCAAGTCGGCCGAACGGGTGAAGGGGTACACCGCCCGGGTGCTGGACTCCGGAGAGCAGGGCGGCAGGCCCTATGTCGTGAGCGAGTACATCCCCGGCGAATCCATCCTGGACCGGGTCGGCCGGGCGGGGCCCTACGACGCGGACGAGGTGCCGGCACTCGCCCGGGGGACCGCCGAGGCGCTGGCGGCGATCCATGCCGCCGGCCTGGTGCACTGCGACTTCAAACCGGGCAACGTGCTGACGGGGCCGGACGGCGTCCGGGTCGTCGACTTCGGCATCGCGCGTGCGCTGGACACGATCGTCCACCGCGACCAGGAGATGCGGGGCACGCCCGCCTACATGGCGCCCGAGCAGATCACCGGCGGCCCCATGGGGCCGCACACCGACGTCTTCGCGTGGGGCGCGACGATCGCGTTCGCGGCGACCGGCGGGCCGCCGTTCGGGTTCGGCGAAGAGTACGGCCACGGCGTCATGTACCGGATCGTCAACGAGCAGCCCGCGCTGGACGGCGTCCCGGAGCCCCTCCGCGGCATCATCGCGCTCTGCCTGCTGAAGGACGCGGCCGAACGGCCCAGCGCGTCCGGCGTGGTGGAGTTGCTCGGCCGCGGGACGGCGCCCGTCCCGCGGCTCGCCGGCGCCCCGGCCGGCGAACCGCTGGCCGGCCACACGAAGACCGTGACGTGCGTCGGTTCCGGGCGGGCCGGCGACCGTCCGGTCGCCGTCAGCGGCGGCGACGACCGGACGGCGCGGGTATGGGATCTGCGCACCCGGCGCCAGACCGGCCCGCCTCTCCCGCACGACGACGTGGTGCTGACGGTCGCGTGCGGGCAATTGCGCGGCACGCCGATCGCCGTGACCGGCTGCCAGGACCATTCGCTCTACCTGTGGGACGTGCGGAGCGGCGAACGCATCGGCCGGATGCAGGGCCATACCGGCGCCGTCGTCTCCGCCGCGGTCTGCACGCTGGACGGGGAGCCCGTCGCGGTCAGCGTCAGCGAGGACCGCTCCGTCCGGCTGTGGGACCTCGCGGGACGCCGCCAGATCGGCGCGCCGCTCGTCCGCAACAACAGCGTCATGTCCGTGGCGTGCGGAGAGCTCGAAGGTCGCGCGGTGGCGGTCGTCGGCGGCGCGTGGGACCAGTCCCTGCGGGTCCTCGATCTGGTGGACCGGCGTCCGGCCGGGCGGCCTCTCACCGGCCACACCAACTCGGTGATGTCGGTGGCCTGGGGCGCCGTCGCGGGACGGCCCATCGCCATCACCGGCGGATACGACCGCACCGTCCGCGTCTGGGACCTCACGACGCGGCGCGAGACGGGACGGCCGCTGACCCACACGAGCGCGGTCATGTCGGTCGCGTTCGGCATGCGCGGCGCCGAGCCGATCGTCCTCACCAGCGGCGCCGACCGCGCGGTCCGCGTATGGAGCCTCACCACCCGCGACGAGGTCGGCGACCCGCTCCCCACCGAGAGGACGTCCACGGGCCCGGCCCTCCCGATCGCCTTCGGCCACATCGACGACCAGCCGATCGCCGTCACCGGCAACCCGGACTCGACCATCGGCCTCTGGACCCTCGCCACCCCGCCACCACAACCCACCCGCACCGAGTAAGCCGCCCGCGACCAGGCGCCGCTTCAGCCGACGCTGAGAGCCCAGTCAGCCCTGGTCAGTGCAATTTCAGCACCATCAGCGGAGCACCGTGCCCCTGGAAGGTCACCACCCAGGATCGAACTCGCTCGCCTTCACCCGCCGAGCGAACACCCGCCACTCGGCGACACCGAACGCCAGCGTCGGGCCGTCCGGATCCTTGGAATCCCGCACCGCGATCTCAGGAGCTTGAGCCGCGACCTCCACGCAGTTGCCACCCTGGCCCCCGCTGTAGCTGCTCTTCCGCCACCGGACGCCCGACGTGCTCACAGCTAGCCCTCCTGGTCGAACTCGCTCGCCTTCGCCCGGCGAGCGAACGCCCGCCACTCGGCCGCACCGAACGCCAACCTGGGGCCGTCCGGATCCTTGGAATCCCGCACCGCGACCGCAAGAGCAAGCGCCGCCACCTCCACACACTCACCCCCATGCTGATCGCTGTGGCTACTCTTCCGCCACCGGACGCCCGACGCGCTCACAGCTAGCCCTCCTGGTCGAACTCGCTTGCCTTCACCCGGCGCGCGAACGCCCGCCACTCGGCGGCAGCGAACGCCAACCTGGGACCCTCCGGATCCTTGGAATCCCGCAGCGCAACTGCAGAGACGAGCGCCGCGACCTCCACGCAATCACCGCCTTGGCCCCCGCTGTAGCTGCTCTTCCGCCACTGGGCGCCCGACGCGCTCACAGCTAACCCTCTTAGTCGAACTCGCTCGCCTTCACCCGGCGCGCGAACGCCCGCCACTCAGCCGCACCGAACGCCAGCCTCGGCCCGCCCGGATCCTTGGAATCACGCACCGCGATCCCAGGGGCGAGAAGCGCGACCTCCACGCACTCGCCCCCTTGAGGACCGCTGTAGCTGCTCTTGCGCCACCGGACGTCCGCTTGCTTCGAGATGCTCATAGCTGCCCCATCGCATTTTGGATCATGGCCAGTGACTCCTCAACGGAGAGCGTATGGCCTTGGACTAGGTCCCAGGTTACGGCTTGCAGTGCGACCCTGTCGCGCTGCTCTAGCAGTATCCCCTCTCCAGAAGATTCCGTGTAGGCGACTTCTGAGCCCTCCGCCAAGCGGAGGATGGTGAAACTTCCTGTTAGGCCGACATGGAATCCTGCACTGAATGGAACGACCTGAAGTTGAGTTCTCTTTCGTTGCCCCACCTCGAGCAGGTAGCCGAACTGCTCGCGCATAACCTCCTTGCCGCCTACGTTTCGACGGATAACGCCCTCGTCCAAAATGAGGAAGGTGTGAGGAGGTTCGTCACGATCGAAGATCAACTTTCGCTCCATACGCTCAGCGACAACTCTTGAGGTCGCCGACCCCATCAGGGAACTGATGACCGTGGCGGCGTACGCCTCGGTCTGAAAGAGGCCGCTGATCAGGTTGGTGCTGAAGACGCGGAGGTGACTAGCCGTCTTCTCGTAGCCGAGGTATTCCGGGAATCCTGGGGGCAGGGCGGCGAGGTGGCGGGTTTCGTTGATGCGTTCCAGCAGGCGCAGGAACAGGCCGTCCGTCTTGAAGAAGGTGTCGAGGGCGGCGGCGTACTCGTCGGACGGCAGGTTTTTGCGTAGTTCGACCTGGCCGACGTAGGAGTCGGCGAAGCCGAGTTTCTCGGCGAGTTCTTTCTTGGTGAGGCCGGCTTGCGTGCGGCGGAACTCGACTTCCTTTGCGAACGTGACGATGGCGGGGGCTTCGTAGGGCTCTGACTTCGCGGGCATCTCGACCTCCGGGGGACTGCACCCGGGGGGCGGGTGCGATCGATCTTGCCTGTGGTGCATTGCAGGTGGTGCTCGGTCCACTCCTCAGCGTATCCGAGCGTGTGAGTGTGGTCACACGAAATCGGTGAGCGAGCAGAGGTGCCAGATGGATGTGCGAGAGCGGGACGAGCGGGAGCTGGGGCGGCTGCGGGACGACTTCGGCGGTTGGCGGATCTGGCGGGCCGTGAAGCAGGACGGCCGGCTGGGCGAATGGGTCGCCAGCCTGCACGACCCCAGCGCGGGCGTCGAGCCGACGCTGATGTTCCCCACCGCGCCCCTGCTGCGCAAGGCGCTGCTCCGGCAAGCCGAGCGGGCGCGAGTCCGGATCCGCTGATGCGCGCGGCGGTGGCGCGTCCGCCATCGCCTTACGAACGCGACGCGGCCGGTGGACGTCCCCCCGGGCTCACCGGCCGCGCCGTCCGCCAGAAGAAAGGTGAAGTCATGGCTGTTCTCACCACCCGGCGCAACGACCGGCGCACCCACCTGGACGCGTTGCGGGCGGCCGTGGAAGCCCGGCGCGAGCTGGCGTGCGAAGTCGTCGTGCGGCGGGGAGTCGCGTGGGTGAGCGTCGCCGGGTCGTCGCAGGCGAGGGTCGAGGTCGGGTGCGACTACCTCCGGTCGGGGTGGTGGTTCACCTGGGCGGACGGGCGGCTGATCGCGCCGGTGCGCGACGTCCAGTGCGTCGTAGATCGGCTCGTCGACGGATTGGGTGACGGCTGAGCACCGGCAAGAACGGGGCGGCCCTGCTGCTAGGCCCTGCTGCTAAGCCGTCCGGGTCAGTGGGTGAGGGGTGTTCGGTGCGTCATGCGGATCACCGTGGACGCGGTGTTACGGCTCGCCTGCCCATTGGCCGAGGTCTTCGACGGCGCGGGTCGCGGGCGGGCTGAGCAGCGGCCGCCACGTGGCGAACAGGTCGGCCAAGGCCCGGCCATGCGCGGCGCGGAGTTCGGCGGACGCTGTCAGCACATCGACTTCGTTGGCGACGGTGAGTTCGGCGAAATCCCGGCGATCCGCCTGTGGCGGACGGAGCACGGCCCCGGCGAAACGGTCGGTGAAGGGACCGTCGGCCGAGGCCAGATGCGGATAGGAACTGCGGCGATCGCAGCTCGCGTACAGGTAGACCAGCCGTTCGGCTTCCGTTCCGACGACGTCGATCAGTTCGCCGCGCCGCCGGGGATCGCCGAGGGCCGTGCCGAATCCGTCGGTGCCGTAGAAGGCGTGGCACAGGCCCGCCAGACGGAGTTCGGGCCGCGCTCCCCACTCGCCGAGCATCGCGTGCACGCGCCGCAAATGGGCGAGCAGCGTGCCGCCCGGATGCTCGACCCGGTCCGCCCCTCTGGTCAGCAGAAGCTCGGCGGCCGCAGCGTCGGTCTTCATGCCCGCCCGCCCCTTCTCGTCGCGGAAGTCGTCCTTAAGCGCGGTACTCAGCCTGGGGCCGAGCCGCACTCCAGTCAATTCTTCGATTTCCTTGCGAAGCTCTAAGAAATAGCTTGGGGCCCCGTCATCCGACCTGGAAGCCGAGAACGATCGATCGGTCGGGCTCCGACAGGTACTGGCTGTAGATCTGGACCTGGCCCAACTTCGGCGAGCCCTCGGTCGTAACGGTGAACTCGCAGCCGGGGTTCTCCTCGCACATGCTCTTGGGACCGTCGAAGTTCACCGATTTAACGTTGGGCTGTGCCCGCAACCAGTTGACGACGGCGGTGACCATGCCGTCCACATCGCAGTCGTTGCGCGAGAAGGTGGCATCGTCGCACAGTTCCGACTCGACGTATGCCTTGCCCCCCTCATTGGACCGGTCGATCCGCGCCACCTTGCCGGGGACCGACGTCATTCTTTTCGCCAGCCGCTTGTTCGCTTCGAAGCGCGCGTTCTCCTGGTCCTTGCGGGCTTCCCGCCACTGGTCTTCGATGAACGCCGCCGCGACCGCCGCGAGGCCGAGCGCGAGGACGGCGGCCACCGCGGCGAGCGCCCAGCGGACGGCCTTCCTTCCGCGAAGGCGCGCCGGGCGCGGAGACGGCTCCGGCGGCTGGACGACGGTCGGCTGCGCGCCAGGCGGGTCCTGGACGAGCGCGGTGAGCCGGGCGTGCAGGTCGTCGGCGGTCGGACGTTGCGACGGAGCACAGTGCAGCAGCGCTCTGAGCACCGGTTCCAGCAGGCCGGCGCGCACTGGCGGCGCGGGGTCCTCGGTGGCGATGGCGACGAAGATCGCCCCCGTGCCCGCGCCCCCGAACGGAGGACGTCCCTCCACCGCGGTGTAGAGCGTCGCTCCCAGCGACCACAGGTCGGAGGCGGCCGACGCCTCTTCGCCGCGCACCTGCTCGGGCGACATGTAGGCGGGGGTGCCCAGGACCGCGCCCGTCGCGGTCAGGGTCGCATCGCCCTCGACGGCGGCGATCCCGAAGTCGGTCAGGACGACGCGGTCGTCCTCCAGCAGGACGTTGGCGGGCTTGATGTCGCGATGCGTGATGCCCGCCCGATGCGCGGTCCGCAGAGCGTCCAGCACCCGCAGTCCGATCTGCGCGACCCGGCCGGGCGGCAGCGGCCCCTCGGCCTTGAGCAGGTCGTCCAGGGAACGGCCGCGCACCAGTTCCATGATGATCCAGGGCCGCCCGTCCGCGCCGGTGACGCGGTCGTGCACGGTGACGATCCCCGGGTGCCTGAGCCGGGCGGCGGCGCGGGCCTCCCGGTCGAGCCGGGCGATCCAGGTCTGCCGCCCGGCGTCGTCCAGGTGCTCGGGGAGGCGCAGTTCCTTGACCGCCACCTCGCGGTCGAGGTTCTCGTCGTGGGCGCGCCAGACGGCGCCCATGCCGCCGCGGCCCAGCAGGGAGACCAGCCGGTACCGGCCCGCCAGCACCTGCGTCTCCGGCCGCGGGCCGTCCTGCCTCAGCGGCTCCACCGGCGGCTCCCCTCACAGGAACATTCGTGTCCGAGTGACCTGGGTTGAGATCATCTCAAACGCCGGAGGCTCCGGAGGCCATGAGCGTCCGGCCCGGTCAGGCGATCCGGTCGATGATCAGCGGGTGGAGGGCCGGGGCCCCTCCCTCCTCGATCTCGTAGGCGCCGTCCAGGGACTCCAGGGCGCGGGCGAAGCGGGCCTCGTCGTCGGCGTACAGGGTGAGGAGGGGCCCGCCCTCGCTGACCGTGTCGCCCGGCTTCGCGTGGCAGACGACGCCCGCGCCGAACGACACCGGGTCCTCCTTGCGGGCGCGTCCCGCGCCGAGGCGCCAGGCGGCGACGCCCACCCCGTAGGCGTCCAGCCTGGTCAGGACGCCCGAGGACGGGGCCCTGACCACGTGCGTCTCGCGGGCGGTCGGCAGCGGGGCGTCCGGGTCGCCGCCCTGGGCGATGATCATGCGGCGCCAGACGTCCATGGCGGAGCCGTCCTTCAGCGCGTCCGCCGGGTCCTTCGCGGTGAGCCCGGCGGCGGCGAGCATCTCGCGGGCCAGGGTCAGCGTCAGCTCGACCACGTCGGACGGGCCGCCGCCCGCCAGCACCTCGACCGACTCCGCGACCTCGACGGCGTTGCCGACCGCGTTGCCCAGCGGACGGTCCATGGCGGTCAGCAGCGCGACCGTGCGCAGCCCGTGGTCGGTGCCGATCGCGACCATCGTCTCGGCCAGTTCGCGGGCGTCCTCCGCCGTCTTCATGAACGCGCCGGAGCCGACCTTGACGTCCAGGACGAGCGCCCCCGTCCCCTCCGCGATCTTCTTCGACATGATCGAGGACGCGATCAGCGGGATCGACTCCACCGTCCCGGTCACGTCGCGCAGCGCGTAGAGCTTGCGGTCGGCGGGGGCCAGCCCGCCGCCCGCCGCGCAGATCACCGCGCCCGCGCCGCGCAGGACGTCCAGCATCTCCGCGTTCGACAGCGACGCCTTCCAGCCCGGGATCGACTCCAGCTTGTCGAGCGTGCCGCCCGTGTGGCCGAGACCGCGCCCCGACAGCTGCGGGACGGCCGCGCCGCACGCCGCCACCAGCGGCGCCAGCGGCAGCGTGATCTTGTCGCCGACGCCGCCCGTGGAGTGCTTGTCGGTGGTCGGACGGTCCAGCCCCGACCAGTCCATCCGCTCGCCGGAGCGGATCATCGCCTCCGTCCAGCGCGTCACCTCGGCCCGCGTCATGCCGTTCAGCAGGATCGCCATCGCCAGCGCCGACATCTGCTCCTCGGCGATCGCGCCGCGGGTGTAGGCGTCGACCGCCCAGTCGATCTGGTCATGGCTCAGCACGCCGCCGTCGCGCTTGGCGCGGATGACGTCAATGGCGTCCACGGATCACGCTCTCTCGATCAAATCGTCGGGGCCGAAGGCGTCCGGCAGGACGTCCGTCATGGGCCGGATGCCGCGGACGGTCTCCAGCAGCATGGGCGCGCCGCCGTGCTCCCAGAGGAGCTGGCGGCAGCGCCCGCACGGCATCACCGGGTCGCCGTGCTTGTCGACGACCGACACCGCGACGAGGCGCGGCCGCTCCGCCTTGCCGGGGCCGTGCAGCGCCGACACGAGCGAGCACTCGGCGCACAGCCCGACCCCGTACGAGGCGTTCTCGACGTTGCATCCGGTGATGATCCGGCCGTCGTCCACCAGCGCGGCGGCGCCGACCGGGAAACCGGAGTACGGGCAGTACGCGCGCGTCATCGCCTCCCGCGCGGCGTCGCGCAGGACGGGCCAGTCGATCTCCATGCCTTTATCGTGCCTCACCGCGGCGGTACTGGAGCCCGTTGGCGGCGGGCATGCGGAGGCGCTGGCTGGCCAGGGCCAGGACGAGCAGCGTCGTCAGGTGCGGCGTGAAGGAGACCAGCTCGCCGGGGACGACCTCGCTCAGCAGGAACCAGGTGAGCAGCCCGGCCGCCGCGACCAGCGACAGCACGGCGCCCAGGTAGGCGTTGCGGACCTCGCGGCGGCCCAGGTCCGTGACGACCTCGGCGCGCAGCCGGTTCGCGCGCAGCGCCTGCCAGACCGCGACGCCGATCAGCAGGACCGCCACGAACAGCAGCAGCGCGTGGACGGCCCCTCCGCCGCCGCGCACGTTCATCGCGTCGGTGTAGCCGAACAGCAGCGAGCCCGCGGCCAGCCCGCCCGGACGCCAGTTGCCGAAGATCATGGCGGCGAGGCCGATGAAGCCGCGGCCGTTGGTCTGGCCGTCCTGGTAGAGCGGGGCGGCGACGGTGACGAGGAACGCGCCGGCGAGGCCGGAGAACGCGCCCGAGATGACCACGGCGGCGTACTTCATCCGGTACACCTGCACGCCGAGCGACTCGGCGGCGTACGGGTCCTCGCCGCAGGAGCGGATCCGGAGCCCGAACGGCGTCCGCCACAGGATCAGGAAGCTCAGCGGGACGAGCAGCAGCGCCACCAGCGTCAGGAGCGACATGTCGCTGGTCAGCCCGCGCACGATGCCCGCGATGTCGGACAGCAGGAACCAGTGGCGGCCCTCCAGCGAGCCGAGCCAGTCGGGGCTCTGCCAATCGCCGATCTTGCCGCCGGACAGCCCCGGCAACGTCAGCGTCGCTATCGGATCGACCGGCGGCGACTGCCGGGGCCCGCCGCCCAGCGCCTTCGCCTCCCCCTTGTCGAAGATCAGCCCGGCGAGGAACTGCGTCAGCCCCAGCCCCAGGATGTTGATCGCGACACCGGACACGATGTGGTCGACGCCGAACGACACCGTCGCGATGGCGTGCAGCAGCCCGCCGAGCGCGCCGCCGATGATCCCGGCGAGGACGCCGATCCACGGCCCCCACTGGTACCCGGCCCAGGCGCCCGTCCAGGTGCCGAGGATCATCATGCCCTCGAGGCCGATGTTGATCACGCCGGACCGCTCGGACCAGAGCCCGCCGAGACCGGCCAGGAAGATCGGCACGGCGAGGCGCAGCGCGGCGCTGACCGTCCCGCTGGACGTCACCGGCTCCGCGTCGTCGATCACCCGGACGAGCGACAGCAGCACCAGCAGCCCGGAGGCGATCAGCAGGTAGTGCGGCCAGCGCAGCCGGAACTTGCCGTTCGCGGCCTTCGCGGCGGCGGCCGCCGCCGTGGTCACGGCGCTCATGAGGCGCTCCCAGCGGCCTCGCGGGCCAGGTCGTGGCCGGTGGCCAGCTCGGCGGCGACGGCCCGCTGCTGCAACGCGATCTCCCAGCGCCGGACGAGCTCGTACACGATGACGACGGTCAGCACGACCACGCCCTGCATGACGCCGACGATCTCCTTCGGCACGTCGACCTCCTGGAGCACGTCGGAGGTCTGGTCGAGGAAGGCGAACAGCAGCGCGGCGAGCGCGATGCCGGCCGGATGGTTGCGGCCGAGCAGCGCCACCGTGATGCCGGTGAAGCCGAGCCCGGCCGGGAAGTTCAGCGAATACTCGTACGACGCGCCGAGCAGCTCCGGCATGCCGATCAGGCCGGCCACCACGCCGGACGCGACCATGGTGTAGACGACCATGCGGCGCGCGTTGACGCCGCTGGCCTGCGCGGCGGACGCCGACAGCCCCGACACCTTCAGGTCGAAGCCGAACCGGGTGTAGTTGATGACGACCCAGAACACGATCCCGACGAGGATCGCGAGGGGCAGCAGCCCGTACACGTCGCCGGGCAGGTCGATCCCCATCGAGGACAGGAGGCCGTTCAGCGGCCCGACCCGTCCCGACTCGGGGATCTGCGAGGTCGCGACGTTGTTGCTGCCCGGCCGCACCTCGGCGAGCCGCTTGTCGTTCAGCAGGTAGGCGATGACGCCCGTCGCGATCGCGTTCAGCATGATCGTGGACAGCACCTCGCTGACCCCGCGGGTCACCTTCAGCACGCCCGCGATGGCGGCCCACAGCCCGCCGACCACCATCGCGGCGATGATCACCAGCAGCTGCCCGAACGGGGCGGGCAGGGTGATCGCGCCGCCGAGCGCGGCGGCGAGGAACGCGGCGATCCGGTACTGGCCGTCCACGCCGATGTTCAGCAGCGCCATCCGGAAGCCGATCGCGACCGCGACCGCCGACAGGTAGTAGCGGGTCGCGCGGTTGACGATGTCGACGATCGAGTTCTCGGTGGTGCCGTAGTCGATCATGCTCTGGATCGAGCTGATCGGGTCGGCGCCGGTGACCCGCAGCAGGATCATCGTGATGCCGAGCGAGATCAGCAGCGCCAGCACCGGCGCGCCGATCTTCAGCCCGAGCCCGGTCGGGCCCATCCCGCGCAGGATCGCCTTCCAGGACGGCACCGTCTCCGGCCGCACCGGACCGGGCGCGTCCCCACCGGGCGCGTCGCCGTCGGGTGCGTCGGCGGGCGTTCTCGCCGCCTGCTCCGGCTCCTCTGGACGCTCCGGCCGCTCCGGCTTTTTCGAGCCCTCCGGGTCCTTCGGGTCCTTCGGGTCCTTCGGGTCCTTCGGGTCGGTCATGAGGTGCCGCCCGCACCGGTCATGGCGGAGCCGAGCTCCTCGGGGGTGACGGTCCGCGGATCGACCTCCGCGACCAGCCGCCCCCGCAGGATCACGTGCAGGGTGTCGGACATTCCGATGAGTTCCTCAAGGTCGGCGCTGATCAGCAGCACGGCCAGCCCGTCCGCGCGGGCCTGCCGCAGGTACTCCCAGATGGCGGCCTGGGCGCCGACGTCGATGCCGCGCGTCGGATGCGCGGCGATCAGCAGGCGCGGGTCGCCGGACATCTCCCGCCCGACGATGAGCTTCTGCTGGTTGCCGCCCGACAGCGCCGCGGCGGGCACCTCGATGCCCGGCGTCCGGACGTCGTACTCGCGGACGATCCGGGTCGTGTCGCGGCGGGCGCCGCGCCGGTCGGTCCACGGGCCGCGGACGTTCGGCTTCTGCGTCTGGTGGCCCAGCATCCGGTTCTCCCAGAGCGACGCCTCCAGCACGAGCCCGTGCCGGTGCCGGTCCTCCGGGATGTAGGCGATGCCGGCCTCGCGGCGCCGCCGCGTCGCCCAGTGGGTGATGTCGCCGCCGCCGTAGACGATCGTCCCGGCGTCCGCGTGCCGGATGCCCATGATCGCCTCGATGAGCTCGCTCTGCCCGTTGCCCTCGACGCCGGCCAGCCCGACGATCTCGCCGCGGCGGATGCGCAGCGACACGTCGTCCACCACGGGACGGCCCTCGCCGGTGAGCACCGTCAGCCCGCCGATCTCCAGCTGGACGTCGTCGGTGACGGTCGACTCGCGCAGCTCGGGGGTCGGCAGCTCCGATCCGACCATCAGCTCGGCCAGCCGCCGGGACGTGACCTCCCGCGGGTCGAGCCGGGTCGCGACGGTGGTCCCGCGCCGGATCACCGAGATGGTGTCGGCGACGGTCAGCACCTCGTCCAGCTTGTGCGAGATGAACAGCACGGTGAGGCCCTCGGCGCGCAGCTCCCGCAGGTTGCCGAACAGCTCGTCGACCTCCTGCGGGACGAGCACGGCCGTCGGCTCGTCCAGGATCAGCACGCGGGCGCCCCGGTACAGCACCTTGAGGATCTCCACGCGCTGCCGCTCGCCGACGCCGAGGTTCTCCACCAGGGTGTCCGGGTCGACGCGGAGGCCGTACGCCTGCGACATCTCCGTGATCTTGGCGCGGGCGGCGGCGAAGTCGATGCGGCCGCGCCGCCAGCCCTTGGCGCGGGGCTCGGCGCCGAGGACCACGTTCTCCAGCACGGTCAGGTTGTCGGCCAGCTTGAAGTGCTGGTGGACCATGCCGATGCCGCGGCCGATCGCGTCCGCGGGGGTCCGGAAGGAGACCTCCTCGCCGCCGACCTCGATGGCGCCCTCGTCCGGCTTCTGCATGCCGTAGAGGATCTTCATCAGGGTGGACTTGCCGGCGCCGTTCTCGCCGCAGAGCGCGTGCACCTCGCCGCGCTCGATGACGAGGTTGATGTCGCGGTTGGCCACCACACCGGGGAACCGCTTGGTGATCGATGTCAGCCGCACGGCCGGCACCTGGTCAGGCACGAGTGCCCCTCCTCCTGCCTCGAACGTGCTGTGTACAGGGCGGACGTACCGCCGCACCGGGAGCCGCCCGTCCAGGCGGCTCCCGGTGCGCGGTCGCGGGCCGGACGGACCGGCCCCACGTCACGAGTGCGGGGCGTCCCCGCACTCCCGGACCGCCGGATCAGGCCTTCGTCGGGACCTTGATCTCGCCGCTGACGATCTTGGCCTTCAGCTCGTCCAGCTTGGCCTTGACGTCGTCGACGTTGCCGCCGGACGTGGAGTAGCCGACCCCGTCGTTGCTGAGGTCGTAGGTCTGGGTGCCGGCCTTGAACGAGCCGTCCGCGACGCTCTCCACGAAGTCGAACACCGACACGTCCACGTGCTTCACCATCGAGGTGAGGATGTGCTGCTTCACCCCGGCGACCGCGGGCTGGTTGTACTGGTCGGAGTCGACGCCGATGGCCCACTTGCCGGCCGCGCCGACGGTCTTGATGACGCCGATGCCGGCGCCGCCCGCGGCGTGGTAGATGACGTCCGCGCCCGCGTCGAGCTGGCCCTTGGCGGCCTCGTTGCCGAGGCTGGTGTCCTTGAAGCCGTTGAAGTTCGGCGGCTGCGTCAGGTACTTCGCCGGCAGGATCTTGATGCCCGGCTTGGCGGCCTTCGCGCCCGCCTCGTAGCCGGCCTGGAACTTGTGGATCAGCGGCACGTTGACGCCGCCGATGAAGCCGATCGTGCCGGACTTGGACTTCAGCGCCGCGGCCGCGCCGACCAGGAAGGAGCCCTGCTCCTCGGCGAAGCAGGCGCCGCTGACGTTCGTGCCGTCGACCTTGCACTGGTCGGCGTCGACGACGAGGAACTTGGTGTTCGGGAAGTCCTTGGCGACCTTGACGATCGAGGTGGTGTAGGCGAAGCCGACCCCGATGATCGGGTTGTAGCCCTTGTTGGCGAGCAGCCGCAGGCGGGACTCCTTGTCGGAGTCCGGCTCGTCCGGCTTGGCCGAGATCTCCTCGGTCTGGACGCTCAGGTCCTTCTTCGCCTTGTCCAGGCCCGCGGCGGCCGAGTCGTTGAAGGACTGGTCACCGCGGCCGCCGATGTCGAAGGCCAGGCCGATCTTGAGGGCCTTCTTGCCGCCCCCGTCGGCCCCGTCACCGGTGTCCGCCTTCTTGCCACCGCATGCGGAAGCGCTGAGCAGCAGCGCCGCACCCGTCACGGTGACGAGCGAAGTCTTCAATCCACGGCGCAAGGTAGCGCTCCTTCCGTTCCCCACCCACGGTCGGCGACCGATCCGGTCACCGAAATCGATCGGACGCTACCTCGCGATTGGGGGCAAACCTCACGCCTGCACCGATTCGCAATGCGTCCGTTACCAATGCGTACGCATATCGCCACAGGTCAGCGGTGGCGTCGGCGCCGTGGCCGGGCCCGCCGACGTGCCGCGATACGCGGACGCCGGCGGGGAACGAAAGATCACGCTGAGTGATCGGGGGACGGGTCAGGCCAACACGGGGTCAGGCCAGCGCGGCGCCCTCGATCGGCTCGGCGTCGCCGGGCCGTCCGCCCTCCCAGAGCGCGGTCAGCGCGGTGGCGCTCAGCACCCGCAGGCCGACCGCGATGCACCGCTCGTCGACGTCGAAGTCGCCGCGGTGCAGGTCGTACTCGCCGGACGAGCCGGGGGTGCGGACGCCGAGCCGGGCGAGCGCGCCGGGGATCGACTCCAGGTACCAGCCGAAGTCCTCGCCGCCGAGGCTCTGCGGGGTCGGGACGACGCCCTCCTCGTCCATGACCTGGGCGGCGGCGTCGCGGAACATCTGCACGCTGGCCGCCTCGTTCACGGTCGGCGGGACGCCCCGGATGTACTCCAGGGACGCCTCCACGTCGTAGGCGGCGGCGACCGACTGGAGCAGCGCCTTCATCATCTCCGGCGCGCGGTGCCACGCCTCGTCGTCCAGGCAGCGGACGGTGCCCTCGGCGATCCCGTCGTCGGGGATGGCGTTGGCGACGGACCCGGCCGAGACGCGCCCCCACACCAGCGACAGGCTGGAGCGCGGGTCGACGCGCCGGGACAGCGCTGACGGCAGCTCGGTGACGATCTTGGCGAGCGCGTACACCAGGTCGGCGGTCAGGTGCGGCCGGGCGGTGTGCCCGCCGGGGCCGGTGACCTTCACGTACACCTTGTCGCAGGCCGCGGTGATCGGGCCGGTGCGCAGGCCCAGCTGGCCGACCTCGATGCGCGGGTCGCAGTGCAGCGCGAACGCGCGGTCCACGCCCGCGATGCCGCCGGCGGCCATCACGTCCAGCGCGCCGCCGGGGGTCTCCTCGGCGGGCTGGAACAGCAGCCGGACCCGGCCCGGCAGCAGCCCGGCCTCGGCCTGCTGCGCCAGGAACAGGCCCGCGCCCAGCACCATCGTGGTGTGGACGTCGTGGCCGCACGCGTGCGCGACGCCCTGGACCGTCGAGCGGTACGGGACGTCCTCCTTCTCGTCCTGGAGCGGGAGGGCGTCAATGTCGGCGCGCAGGGCGACCGTGGTGCCGTCGGCGGGGCCGATGTCGCAGAACAGGCCGGTGCCCTTGGGCAGGATGACCGGGTCGAGGCCCGCGGCGCGCAGCCGCTCGGCGATCTTGGCGGTGGTCCGGTGCTCGGCGTAGCCCAGCTCGGGGTGGGCGTGCAGGTCGCGGCGGAACTCGATCAGCTCGTCCTCGTGCGCGGCGAGGAACGCGTCGAGCTGCGGCTGCAGGACGGCGCCGCCGAGGACCGCGGGCACGGCCGGATGGCCCGCGCCGGGGGCCGCCCCTGCGGGCCCGGGCACGGCGGATGCCGCGGCCCCGTTGAGGCGGGCGGCGGCGCTGCCGGCGGCCCGGTCGACGGGGTCCGCGGCGGCGGGTGGTTCAAGCCCGGGCATCACCCCGGGTCCCGGATGTGTCATCTGCGCCCCCTGCGCGACGGCGGAGCCGAACGGCGCCCGCCCGGTGGTGTTCTCGTTCTCGGGAACGTTCTTTGCCTCTGCGAACTGTTCGCTCTGCGGCGGTTCCGGGTTCACGGCCCGGTCCGCGGGACCGGCCCGGTGCGCGCCCGCCGCCCGGTCTGCGGGGCGGGCCGTCCGCCGCTGCGGCCTCTCACGCTCCGGCATGTACGACCTCCCCCAGTGTGACGAACCGGTCCTCCGCGAGCTCGGTGATCGCCGCGTCGACGATGTGCTCCAGCGTGCCGCCCTCGGCGCGGATCGCGCGCTGCCGCTCGTACGGGGCCCCGTGCTCCAGTACCTCGCCGGCCACCTTGAGCTCCTCCGCGCAGCCGAGCCGGTCGGCGACCGGCTCCAGCTCCCTGACCAGCTCGTACAGGTCGTCGCGGAGCGGCGCGGTGCTGCCGCTGTCGTCGGTGATGACGATCGCGTCGAGCCCGTACCTGGTCGCGCGCCACTTGTTGTCACGCACCACCCAGGCGGCCGGTCTCGGCAGCGTGTAGCCGCGGTCGAGCTGCTGTTCGAACAGCGTGACCAGGCTCTGGCACAGCGCCGCGGCCATGCCCACCTCACGCATGGTGGGGATGCCGTCGAACATCCTGATCTCGATCGTCCCGAAGTCGGGATGCGGGCGGATGTCCCACCAGACGTCCTTGATGCTCCTTATGGTTCCCGAACGCATCAGCGTGTCCATGTAATCCTCGAAGGCCCCCCAGTCGTCCAACAGGTGGGGAGGTCCGGCCGTGGGCATCTGGCCGAAGACGATCGCCCTGCAGGACGCGAGGCCGGTGTCACCGGCACTCCAGAACGGGCTGGACGCCGTGAGCGCCAGGAAGTGCGGAAGGTAGGACGAGAGCGCGTTGACGATCGGGATCGCCTTGGCGCCGTCGGAGATGCCGACGTGCACGTGAACGCCGAACGTCTGGATGCGCCGGGCCAGCCACTGCATCTCCTCGACGAGCTGGGCGTAGCGGCCCATCGGGGCCGTCACCGCGTCCCGCCAGTCGCTGATCGGGTGGGTGCCCGTGCAGGCCAGCGTGATGCCGCGTTCGGCGGCGGCGCCGCGCAGCGCGGTGAGCGTCCCGGAGAGGTCGGCCTTGGCCTCCCCCACGGTGTCGCAGATGCCGGTCACGACCTCGACCATCGACTCCATCAGCTCGTGCCGGACGCGCGGGTTGTCGCCGTCCAGGCTGAGCGCGGGCAGCGCGGCGAGCACCTCGCGTGCGTCCTGCCGCAGGTGCCTGGTCTCCGCATCGATGAGCTGGATCTCCCACTCGACGCCGAGCGTCGCGCCCTTCGATGCGTTGAAGTCAATGGCCACGGCCAACCTCCGTCCACAATCCTTGCAGGTCGTTGCGTGGCACGTGGCGCAATTCAGCCAGCGGGTCCCTAAGCCTGGACAAACGCCGGTCCAGGTCACGTGTTCGCTCCATGATGGCGCTCGTGCCCGCCACCCTGCCGGATGTCCATGCCCTTCGTGGGTCAATTGACTCATGCGGGCGGGGGGCGGACGTCCGGGCGTCCTACTTTTCGGTCATCGATCTTGGCCCGGACACCACTAGATCGAACTAGTCAGTCCGTCCCAAATTACCGTCCATGACGGACTGTAACCAATCCTTGGTGTCCCTTACGTACCGTCATATCACGTCTGTACCGTGCGTCGCGTCCGTCCCGTGCTTGCCATGTTCGAGGTCGGGTACCCCTTCGCCGGATACGTCGCCTAGTCTTCGGGGGAGTCATGGGCGTTGGGCGCCTGCGCGTCGGGAGCGATCGGGCTCCCACCGGAAAGAGGAGCGTCGAGAGCTTGCGAGCCGAGCGACGAGGGCCGGCAGGCGTCCGCCGCGCCCTGACGGTGATCACGATTCCGGTCACGGCCGCCGCGGTCGCGGCCGGCCCCGTCCTGGTGGCGGCACCGGCCGCCGCCGCGCCCCCCGGCGCGGCGCCGCCCGCCGAGACCGTCGGGGGGCCGCAGCTCGCCGGCCGGGGGACCATCGTCAACGCGGCGCCCGGCGTCCCGGCGCTGCCCAAGATCAAGGCGTCCTCCTACCTGATCGCGGACGCCGACACCGGCCAGGTCCTCGCCGCCAAGGACCCGCACGGCCGCTACCTCCCGGCCAGCACGATCAAGACGCTGACCGCGCTGACGCTGGTCCCCAAGCTGGACCCGAACCGGCTCGTCCGGCCCTCGCAGAAGGCGTGCGACGTCGAGGGCACCAAGGTCGGGCTGACGCCCAAGATGAAGTACAAGGTCTCCGAGCTGTTCCACGCGATGCTCATGATGTCGGCCAACGACGCGGCGTTCACCCTCGCCGAGGCGGACGGCGGCGTGCAGAAGACCCTCGCCGACATGAACGCCGAGGCCAGGCGGATCAACGCCCGCGACACCCTCGCCGCGTCGCCGAACGGGCTCGACCGCGACCTCGGGCTGAACGTCCGGACCCAGCACACCTCGGCGTACGACCTGGCGCTGATCCTGCGCGAGGGCATGAAGAACCCGCAGTACCGCGCGTACATGCAGGCCATCGACTTCAAGTTCCCCGCGCCGCCGACCAAGAAGCAGCGCAAGAAGGGCCTGAAGGTCGGCGGGTACCCGATCCACACGCACAACCACATGCTGGCGGGCGAGCGGCAGGCGTACCCGGGCATGGTCGGCGGCAAGAACGGCTACACGATCGCCGCGCAGCAGACGTTCGTCGCCGAGGCCCGGCGCGGCGGGCACACGATCGTGATCTCGCTGATGCGGGCGGACCGGCCGCCGTCCCCGTACGCGGCCAAGCTGCTGGACTGGGGCTTCGCCGCGCGCGGCAAGGTGCAGCCGGTGGGGACGCTCGTCCCGCCCGGCGAGGTGAAGCAGGCCGCGAAGGACCGCGACTCCGGCGGCGTGCTGCCGGACGCGCCGCTCGCCTCGGACGACTCGTCCCGCAGGTGGCTGCTGTTCGGCGGCGGCGCGGCCGGCGCGCTGCTCGCGATCACCGCGCTGTTCGTGGTGCTGCGGCGCCGGCGCCGCCTGGAGGCCGCCCGCTCCTTCCGCGACACCCGCCGGTAGGCCGGGCGGGCGCGGCGGCCGGACGGCACGGCGGGTCAGCGGCTCAGGTGAGCGGACGAGGCCCCCCGATCACGGGCGGGCCCGTCGTCCTCCCGCGGCCCCCGGACGGCGTCGCCGGTCTCCTCGCCGGTCTCCGGGCCGTTCTCCGCGCGTTCCCGGAGGGCCTCGACCTCCGCCTCGTCCGCGCAGTTCTCCGGGTTCGCGGCGTCGGCGGTGAGGACGACGCGGCGGGTCGCCGTCCACGCGGCGGCGAACAGCGCGAACCGGGACGCGATGTTGATCCACACCATCAGCCCGACCAGGACGGCGAACGTGCCGTAGACCGGGTTCGCCGTCGTCCGGCCGAGCAGGATCGTCGCGCTCTGCTTGAGGACCTCGAAGCCGACGGCGCCGAACAGCGCGCCCCGGATGATCCGCCGCCACGGCGCCCGGGTGCCCGACAGCCGGCTGAACAGCACCAGGAACACCACGGTGTCGAACACGATCGCGCAGGCCAGCGACAGCAGCCGCAGCCCCGTCCCGGCCCCGGGGACGTCCTCCAGCCCGAGCCACCCGAGGACGGTGTGCGTGGCGGACGTCGTGACCGCCGTGACCGCCATGCCGCAGATGAGGATCACGCCGAGGAACACCAGCACGGCGGCGTCCCACAGCCGCATCAGGATGAAGTTGCCGCCGCCGCCCGGCTCGTTGCCCCAGATGTCGCGCAGGGACTCGCGCAGCACCTGCACCCAGCCGAGCCCGGTGAACAGCAGCGCGACCAGGCCGAGGACCCCGACGGCCGTCTTGGACTGGGCGATCTCCTCGACCTGGAGCTGGCCCGCGAGGCCGGGCAGCTGCGAGTTGATCGCCCGGACGAAGTAGTCGCGGGCCTGCGCGCTGACGCCGACGAGGTAGCCGAGCAGCGAGTACGCGAGCGCCAGCAGCGGGAAGAACGACAGGAACGCGTAGCAGGTGAGCGCGGCGGCGAGCCGGTCGCCGCGGCGCTCCTGGTACCGCTCGAACGCGCGGGCCTGGTGGTCGAACCACCGCGAGCGCTCCCGCGCGCCGCGCAGCAGGTCCCTGCCCGAGCCGAGGAGGGACTCGATCCGCCCCTGCACCCCGTTGATCACCTGCCGCATCTACGCAACGTACCCGCGCGGGACGGCTCGATGCCGCAATCGGTAATCACTTGTTCAACGCAGCGTCCACGGGCGCACGGATGGCGCGTCAGGGCCGGCTTCCGGGGGCGGGGACGGCGCCGTCGCCGAACAGGTAGTCGCGCTGGCGGCGCCACACGCCGTCCAGCCCGTGCTCGTAGAGGGAGAACCCCCACGCCTCGAAGTCGGCGCCGTACCCGGCGAGCTCCTTGAACGCGCGGTCCATGACGTCGTCGGGCAGGTGGTGGGCGATGGTCACGTGCGGGTGGTACGGGAACGGCAGCGGCCGGGCCAGCGGACCCGACAGAACCTTCTCCTGGACGCGTTCGCAGCCGCCGATCCCCTCGGCGAGCGCCACGAACACCACCGGGGAGACGGGCCGGAACGTTCCGCTGCCGCGCAACCTGATCGGGAACGGGCGCTCGGTGCGCGCGACCCCGACCAGATGCCGCCGGATGCCGTCCAGCGCGGCCTCGTCCACCTCGGTCGGCGGCAGCAGCGTGATGTGCGTCGGGATCGCGTGCGCGAGCGGGTCGCCGAACGAGGCGCGCCTGGCCTGCAGGAACGAGCCGTGCGGGTCGGGGATCGGGATGGCGACGCCGATGGCGCGGCGGCCCGGCGCGGTCGTGGCCGGCATGCCCCCGACCATCGTGGTCTCGGCCGCGGACGGGGCCTCCCCCTGGCCCCCCGCGGCGGCGTCGTGTGGTGGGCGGTCAGCGACCACGTCCCACGAATCCCACCCGTTCGCGCACCGTCTCCATCGTCCGCACGGCGACCGCCGAGGCGCGCTCGGCGCCGCGGGCGAGCAGCCGGTCGAGGTGCTCCTCGTCGTCCAGCAGCTTGCGGGTGCGCTCCCTGATCGGCGTGAACGTGTCGAGGACGACCTGCGCGAGGTCCTTCTTGAACTGCCCGTAGCCGGACCCCGCGTAGCGGGCCTCCAGATCGGGGACGGACGTGCCCTCCAGCGCGGAGTAGATCCGCAGCAGGTTGGTGACGCCGGCCTTCTTGTCCTCGTCGTAGACGACCTCGGAGCCGGTGTCGGTGACCGCGCGCATGATCTTCTTGCGCATCGGGCCGGGCTCCTCCAGCACGTCGATGATCCCCTGCGGGGAGGACGCCGACTTGCTCATCTTCGCGTCCGGCTCCTGCAAGTCGGTGATCTTCGCGGCGCCCTCGGGGATGTGCGCGTCCGGGAGCACGAACGTGTCGCCGAACCGGTGGTTGAACCGCTGCGCGAGCGTGCGGGTCAGCTCCAGGTGCTGGCGCTGGTCCTCGCCGACGGGGACCCGCAGCGGACGCCCGCGCTCGGCCGGGTCGGGCGTGTAGAGCAGGATGTCGGCGGCCTGCAGGACCGGGTAGGTGAACAGGCCGACGCTCGTCCCGCCCGTGCCCTGCTTGGACGACTTGTCCTTGAACTGGGTCATGCGGCCCGCCTCGCCGAACCCGGTGAGGCAGCCGAGGACCCACGCGAGCTCGGTGTGCTCGGGGACGTGGCTCTGCACGAAGACGGTGGCGCGGTCGGGGTCGAGGCCCATCGCGAACAGCTGCGCGACGGCGACCTTGGTGCGGCGGCGCAGCAGCGCGGGGTCGTGCTCGATCGTGATGGCGTGCAGGTCGACCACGCAGTAGAAGGCGTCGTGGGTGTCCTGCATGGAGACCCACTGCCGGAGCGCGCCCAGATAGTTGCCGAGGTGGAACGAGTCGGCGGTGGGCTGGATGCCGGACAGCACGCGCGGCTCGGCCGCGGTGGTTCCGGCGTCGGACGCTTCGGGGCTGGGCGCTTCGGGCATCTGCACGGACCGATTCTCTCAGGTGTCACGGGACGCTCCGCCGCCGGCGGGCTGCCCGCTCGGGGAGCCGACGGCGGCCGTCGCCGGGCACCGCCCGCGGGGTCGCGGGCGGCGTGCCGGGCGGCACCGGGACGGCCTGCGGCGACGCGCGCGGCATGACGCGCACGCGGGCCACCCGCCGGCCGTCCATCCGGGCCACCGCGAGGCGGCGGCCCCCGGCCTCCACCGAGTCGCCCTCGGCGGGCACCCGGCGCAGCACGGCCATGATGTGCCCGGCGACCGTCTCGTACGGCCCGTCGGGCAGCCGGATGCCGGTCTCGGCGGCGAAGTCGTCCAGGTTGAGCAGGCCGTCGACCTCGACCACCCCGCCGTGCAGGCGGCGTGCCTGCGCGTCCTGCACATCATATTCGTCGCGGATGTCCCCGATGAGCTCCTCCAGGAGGTCCTCCAGCGTGACGATGCCCGCGACGCCGCCGTACTCGTCCATGACGATCGCCAGGTGGCAGCCCTCCCGGCGCATCTCCGACAGCGCCGGCAGTACCCGCTTGGAGGGCGGCAGGAACTTCACCGGACGCACAAGATCGCCCACCGGGGCGTTCTTCCCGGGCGCGTCCGGACTCTCGGGGACATCGGGGGCGAGCAGGTCACGGATGTGGACGAACCCAACCACCTCGTCGTGTGAGTCGCGGCAGACGGGGAACCGTGAGTGCGGGCTGCGCGCGGCGAGCCGGGCGGCGTCGTCCAGCGAGAGCGCCACGTCCAGGAACACCACCTCGGTGCGCGGCACGAGCACCTCGCGCAGCGGCCGCTCACCCGCCGCGAACACCTCCCCGATGAGCGTCCGCTCGTCCGCGGTGAGCTGGGTGTTCTCCGCCACGAGCGCGCGCATCCGCTCGGCGGTGATCTCCTCGCGCAGCGCGTCCGGGTCGCCGCCGGACAGCCGCACGACGAGGTTCGCCGAGCGCGACAGCAGCCACACCAGCGGCCGCGCCGGGCCCGCCGGCGGCCGAGGCGGCGTCCGGTCCATGCGTTCATCCTTCCCCGATCGCGGTTCCGGATAGCCTGGGCGGACCCCGCCGTCCAAGAGTCTCTCCGTGGAGGTCCGTCAGTGAAGCTGCTCGTCACCGGAGGCGCCGGCTACATCGGCAGCGTCGTCTCCGCTCTGCTTCTGGAGGCGGGGCACGAGGTCGTCGTGCTGGACGACCTGTCGACCGGGCACAAGGACGCGGTACCCGAAGGCGCCCGGCTGGTGCGCGGCACCCTGCGCGACACGGCGGCCGACGTCCTCGCCGGCGCGGGCTTCGAGGCCGTGCTGCACTTCGCGGCCAAGTCCCTCGTCGGCGAGTCGGTGCAGAAGCCCGGCCTGTACTGGGACAAGAACCTCGGCGAGTCGCTCGCGCTGCTGGAGGCGATGCGCGTCGCCGGCGTCCCCCGGATCGTGTTCTCCTCGACGGCCGCGACGTACGGGGAGCCGGAGTCGACGCCGATCCTGGAGACCGACCCGACCCGTCCGACCAACCCCTACGGCGCGTCCAAGCTGGCGATCGACACGACGCTGACCGAGTACGCGCGGCTGCACGGCATCGGCGCGGTGTCGCTGCGGTACTTCAACGTGGCGGGCGCCTACGGGCGGCACGGCGAGCGGCACGCCGTCGAGACGCACCTGATCCCGAACGTGCTGAAGATCGCGCAGGGGGACGGGTCCGCGGTGAAGCTGTTCGGCGACGACTACCCGACGTCCGACGGCACCTGCGTGCGCGACTACATCCACGTGGTCGACCTCGGCCGCGCCCACCTGCTCGCGCTGGACGCCTGCGCCCCCGGCGCGCACGAGATCTTCAACCTGGGCAGCGGCACCGGCAACTCCGTCCGGGAGGTCGTGGACGTGTGCCGCGAGGTCACCGGCCGCGACATCCCGGCCGAGACGGCGCCGCGCCGGCCCGGCGACCCGGCCGTGCTGATCGCCTCGTCCGACAAGATCCAGGAGCGGCTCGGCTGGAAGCCCGAGCGGGACCTGCGCACCATGGTCGACGACGCGTGGACCTTCCTGCGGTCCCGGTGACCGGGAGCCTGGCCGAGTCGTTCGGCGCGGCGTTCGGGCGGCCGCCGGACGGCGTCTGGCACGCGCCCGGCCGGGTCAACCTGATCGGCGAGCACACCGACTACAACGACGGCTTCGTGCTGCCGTTCGCGCTGTCGCGCGGGGTCTCGGTGGCCGCCGCGCGGCGCGACGACGGCCTGATCGAGGTGCGGTCGCGGCAGGCCGCCGCCGCCGTCACCGCCCCGGTGGACGGTCCGCCGGTCGTCTCCGAGGGCTGGCCGGACGAGCGGTCGTGGGCGGCGTACCCGGTCGGCGTGGCGCGGGTCCTGCGCGAGCACGGGGCGGGCGGCGCGACGCTCCTGATCGACTCCGATCTTCCGCAGGGCGCGGGGCTGTCGTCGTCGGCCGCGCTGGAATGCGCGACGGCGCTGGCGCTCCGCGACCTGCACGGCGTGCAGGCCGGCCGTCCGGCGCTGGCCCGGCTGGCGCAGCGCGCGGAGAACGAGCAGGTCGGCATGCCGTGCGGGCTGATGGACCAGTCGGCGTCCCTGCTGTGCACGGCCGGGCACGCGCTGATGCTCGACTGCCGCAGCGGGCTGTCGTCCCAGGTGCCGTTCGACCCGGCCGCCGCCGGGCTGACCCTCCTGGTGGTCGACACGCGCGCCTCGCACGCCCTGACCGGCGGCGAGTACGGCCGGCGCCGCGCCGAATGCGAGGAGGCGGCGGCGCTGCTGGGCGTCGCCGCGCTGCGCGACGTCGAAGACCTGGCCGGGGCGCTGGGGACGCTGCGCGACCCGGTGCTGCGGCGGCGCGTCCAGCACGTCGTCACCGAGAACCACCGCGTGGAGGCCACCGTCGGCCTCCTGCGGGCGGGCGCCCTGCCCGAGTTCGGCGCGATGCTGAACGCGTCGCATCTGTCGCTGCGCGACCAGTTCGAGGTGTCCTGGCCCGAAGCCGACGCCACCGTCGACACCGCGCTGCTGGCCGGCGCCCGGGGCGGCCGCATGGTCGGCGGCGGCTTCGGCGGCTCGGTGATCGTCCTGACGCCCGCCGACCGCGCCGCGAAGGTGCGGGACGCGATCACCGCCGCCTACGCCGAGCGCAGCTGGACGCCCCCCGAGTTCCTGGACGCCGTCCCGTCCCAGGGCGCCCACCGCCTCAGCTGACCGCGGGCGGGGGCGGGCCTCCGGGCGTCAGCCGCCGAGGGCGGAGTTGATGTCCGCCAGGAGGCGGGCGGCGTCCTCGGCGGGTTCGGTCTGGTCGACGGCGGTGAAGCCGTCCACGGCGGCGGACGCGTGCGAGGCCGCCTCGTCCAGGCGGCCCGCCTGCGCCAGTACGCGGGCCTGTTCGAACGAGGTCAGCGCGGTCTCCCAGACGCGGTTCGGCTCGTTGTCCGGGGGCAGGGCCGCGAGTGCCTCGCGGGCCGTCTCCATGGCGGTCGCCGCCCCGTCCGTGTCGCCGCTCCACGCCAGGCACATCGCGGCGCGGCGGCGGGCGCGGACCACCCCGTACGGGTCGCCGGCCTTCTCGAACGCCTCGGCGGCCTGCGCGTACCGTTCGGCGGCCTGCGCGTCCATGTCGAGGCCCGTCAGGACGTCGGCGGCCTCGCGGAGGAAGTGCGCGACGGCGTCGTGCTGCCCGTCCCGCGCGGCGTCGTCGGCGAAGGACGTGAACAGGGCGGCGGCGTCCTCCTCGCCGAGCTGCTTCTGCGCGTGCGCGAGGATCAGCCGGCAGCGCCGGGCGACGTCGCCGCCGAGGTTCGGCAGCGCCTCCTCGGCGGCCTCCGCCGCCTCCAGGGCGCGGTCGGTGGACAGGTAGGCGGCGGCGAGTTCCACCCGGAGCTCGACGGCCTGCTCGTGCAGGCCCTCGGCCGTCCATCCCGCGATGGCCTCGACCAGGTCGGCGACGGCGTCGGCCGGACGATCCGCGGCGAGGAACGCCTGGCCGCGCTCGGAGTGCGCGGCGGCGCGCATCGGCGACGGTTCGCGCAACGCGGCGATCACCTCGTCGAGCAGGGTGAACACCTCCTTGTCCGGGCCGCCGTCCCGGCGGGCCAGGGTCCGCGCCAGCAGCAGCGCGGGCGAGGCGGCCAGGGCCGGATCGCCGGACGCCCGCCCCGTCTCCATCGAGCGGCGCAGCGCCGCCACGGCCTCGTCGCCCCGGTCGGTCAGCAGGAGCGCCTGCCCGCGCAGGAACCACAGCTCCCCGGCGCGGTCGGGCGCGTCGCCCGGGTCGACCTCGGCCAGGACGGCGAGGGCGTCGGCGGGACGGTCGAACCTGAGGTGCGCGGTCGCGAGGCGGAGCAGCGCGGGCGCGGCGTCGCCGTCCTCCCCCGGATGCGCGGCGAAGTGGTCGGCGGCGGCGATCACCTGCTCCAGCCCGCTCTCGTCGCCGAGGTCGATGCGGACCGCGCCGAGGCGGCCGAGCGTGCGGTGCCGGCGCGTCTCGTCGCCCAGCTCGCCGAACAGCCGGGCCGCCTCCTCCCAGCACTCGACCGCGTTCCGGCCGTCGCCGCCGACGGCGTGCTCGACGCCCCGGGCGTCCAGGCGGCGGGCCCGCTGCGGCGGCGTCGGCTCGGTCGTCTCCGCGACGGCGTCGAACCGCCGCCAGGCCGCGAGCATCCCCGGCACGTCGCTGCTCCTGCGGCGCCGGTCGCCGATGTCGAGGAGCTCGTCGAGATCGTCCACGGCGGCGAGGTCGTCCCGCGGGGCGGGCTCCGGCGCGGGGGCAGGGGTCGCCGGGAGGCGGTGGTGGGCGGCCAGCGGGACGAACTCGGCGACCGGCTCGGCGGCCAGCGCGGCGGCGACCCGGTCGCCCTGCCGGGACGTGCCGTTGCGGGCGTCGAAGCGGGCGGCGAGGCCCGTCGCCCGCTGCGTCAGCTCGGCGCGCAGCTCCGCCGCCGGGACGTCCGCCGCCGGCCGGCCGTCGGCGGCGGGACGCCGGACCGTCGCGGCGGCGTGCCCGGCGGCGGCCACCCGGCCGAGGAGGAGGGCCGCCGCGGCGGAGAACTCCATGTCGGCGTGCGCGCTGGGCGCCCGGTCCAGCCAGCCGAGATGCCGCTGCAGGATCTCCAGCCCGCGGGCCTCGTTGCCCGTGGTCGCGCAGAACTCCAGATGCTCGGCGATGTCGCTGAGGTCGGCGAGCCGGGTCCGGTGCACCCGGTAGGCGCGGCGGTGCGCGTCGGCGGCCTGCTCGGCGCGGCCCGTCCGCAGGTACACCGGCAGCAGCGCGGTCTGGATGGACTGCGGCTGCTCGTTGCAGTTCAGCTGCGCGTTCAGGACGGGGGCGGCGACCTCGAACGCCTCCTCGTGGCGGCCGGCCTCGATGAGGTGCCGGGCCATGCCGGTGGGGTCGCAGCCCTCGCAGTCGGACAGCTCGTCGCGTTCGGCGGCGCGCCACTTCAGGTACCACTCGTCGGCCGTCCCGTCGCCGACGTGCCGCGCCACCACGTTGCGGTAGTGGTACACCGCCTGGAGGCTGTGCCCGCCCGCCTTGTAGCGCCGCTCCATGTCGTCCAGCACGGCGTAGGTGCGGTCCAGCGGGATCTCGGGGAACAGGGTGAGGGAGCTGACGATCGCCTTCATCTGCCACAGCAGGCCGTGGGTCTCGTCGAACCGGCCCGGGTCGCGGTCATGGTCGGCCAGCGTCCGGCTGAACGTCGCGAACGCCTTCACCGGCTCGCCGCCGTACCGGTAGGCGTCGGTCAGCCGCACCCGCACGTGGAACGCGAGCACCTCGTCGCCCGCCGCCTCGGCGCGCCGGAGGGCGTCCTCGACCAGGACGGTGCGGGCCTCCCCGTAGGGCAGTTCCTGCGACCGCCCCATCAGGGCATAGACGTCATCCGTGCTCATTCGGGAGCCTCCGGGGAGTGGACGGCCCACTCCAGCAGGCCGATGAAGGAACGGTTCAGCACCGCCGTGTCGGCGGGCCGCAGCGGATGGTGGCCGAGCAGCAGCGCCTGCCCGTACAGGGCCTGGACGGCCGGCTCGACCGGCCCGCCGTCGCCGAGCGAGGTGACCCGCCGGGCCAGCGGATTGCGGTAGTTCAGCACCAGTTGCGGACGTTCGACCCCCGCGGGGCCGACGGCGCCGAGGACGTCCGCCCACAGCTCGCCCGCTTCCTCCCTGGCCCGCGTCAGCTCCTCGCGGAACTGCGCGTCCCGGCTGGTCAGATACAGCGCGGGCAGCGACGCCGGGTCGAAGTCGCGGACGACGACCTCGCAGCCGAGCCGCTCCACCGCCCGCTGCGCCGCCGCCAGGAACGGCCGCAGCGCCAGCTCGGCCGCCGGATCGAGGACGCCGAACGTCGTGGTCAGCTCGGCCGCGTCCAGCCTGGCCAGCCGGATGTCCGGGTCGAGGTCGGGCAGCCGCTCGATGATCTCGGTGTCGTGCACGTAGCCGCCGTTGACCAGCCCGACGCCCTGCGCGCCCGCGACCGCCGACAGCCGCCGGAACTCGTCCACGGACGCGGTGAACCGGCCGTCCGGATGCCGGCGGCGGAACTCGTGCAGCGTCATCGGCCCGGCGGACGTCTCGTACTCCAGCCAGCGGTCGACGATCCGCAGCATGTCGCCGTCGTGCAGCGCCATCGCCTTCACGCCGAGCTGGTGCAGCCGCAGGAACGCGCGCAGCCGCGCCGGGTCGGTCTCGGCCAGCTTCACCAGCCACTGCCGCAGCACCTCGCCGAGCCCGGACCGCGTCGATTCGAGCAGCTCGTCCTCGTAGAGGGCCTCGCGGCTCGCGGTCGGCCGCAGCTCCCCCGCGTCCACGACGCACCGCGCGAAGAACGCCCAGTCGGGGAGGAGGCCCTCGACGCTCTCGGCCAGCAGCATCCGCTTCAGATAGACCCGATGGGAGGCCCGCGCGGACGGCGACACGGGCGCGGGCAGGACGAACGCGACACCCGTCAGCCCCGCCTCGGGCACGTCCAGGTCGACGACGTCGAACGGCGTGAACCCGTAAAGCTCCTCGCAGTACTGCTCCAGCGCCCGCCTCCGCCCGGCCGGGTCGCGGTAGGACGTCCGCCACGGCGGCCCGTCACCCGTGACCGGCGCACCGTCGACGGTCAGCTCGACCGGCAGCAGCGACCCGTAGGTACGGGCCAGCTCGGCCACGACCTCCGGGCTCAGCAACTCCCCCGCGCCCTGACGGGCTTTGAGCGTGACCGTCGTGCCCGGCTCGTCCCTCTTACCGGGCTCGACCTGGTAACTGCCTCCGGAGCGGCCCGTCCACCGGACGGCGTCGCCGCCCTTCGCCGACCGCGTGACCACCTCGATCTCGTCCGCGACGAGAAAGGCCGACAGGAGCCCGATACCGAACTGCCCCAGGAAGTCGTGCCGCGCGAACCCCAGCTCGTCGCGCTTGGACGACCGTCCAATGGTCGCCAGCAGCGTGTGGACTTCGTCCTCGGTGAGCCCGACGCCGTCATCATGGACCTTGAGCACCCCGCCACCGGTCTCGATCACGACCCGCCCACCGGCGCCCCGCGCAGTGATCGCGTCCACCGCGTTCTGCAGCAACTCACGCAGATAAACGCGCGGGCTCGCGTAGAGGTGGCGGCTCAGCAGATCCACCACACCCCGCAGATCCACTTGGAAAGCCTGTTCCGCCACCGTCCGCCTCCCCGATCGCCTTCCCGAGCGGATCACACCCTAGCGACCGATACCGACGATCTTCAGGTCATTTGCCGCCGGTACGGTGTTGGCGAGCACCGCACCGGCTGGAGGACACGTGGGCGCCCACCTCACCGCGGTACGGCGCGCGGCCCCGGTGCTCGGCATCGCGGTACTCGGTTTCGCGTCGGCCTCCGCCGCCTACCTCTGGTGGAGCCTGACCGCGGCCGTACTGCTCGGCCTCGCCGCCTGCGTCGGCTCCGCCGCCGCGCTCGCGATGCTGTACCGGTCGGGGCGGCCGCTCCGGTTCAAGAGCGTCCCGCTGTACCTCGGCCTGCTCGCGCTGATCGTCCTCTACATCGTCGGCATCATCACCGCGCGGGACGTCGCGCTGACGCTGACCGGCACCGACGCCGACGCCGTCGTGGCGAGAACCTGGACGACCTACGACAGCGGCCGCAAGCACAAGACGCAGCACCACTGCACGGTGACCCTCTCCGACGGCACCCCGCTCCCCCGCGAGTTGGGGTCGAACTGCGTAGGCCGCGACCCCGGCGACACCCTCCCGATCGTCTTCACCCCGGGCAAACCCTTCCCACCGGTCAGCGGCCCCAAGTCGGACATGCAAACGGCGGGAGAGGCCCAGGTGACGTCGATCGCCGCCCTCGTCCTCCTCCTCTCGATCGCCCTCGGAAGCCCGCCCAAGCGCACATGACGCCGCGACCGAAACACCTCAGAACCCGGCTTGAGATCACGATGCACCATCCCGGCGGCATGGACGGCCTCCAGCGCCTCGGCCAGTCCCGCGCCCAGGAAAAATTCCCATGTCGAGGGAGTGCGCTCATGGGCAGTCATGTCCGGCGCCCTTGGGGGACGCTTTCGAGTGGTGGGTCCGACACGATGGGCCCGGCGTCGGCCGGTTCGGGCTGACGGTGACGTCCGAGGGTGACCGGCTGTGGCTGGACGATCCAGGTCGCGCGGTCAGCGGCCGGTCGCGCCGTCGATGAGTTCGCGGAGGATGTCGGCGTGGCCCGCGTGGCGGCCGGTCTCCTCGATCATGTGGGTGAGCGCCCAGCGGAGCGTGGGGGCGGGGCGTCCCGGGCGGGGAACGGGGGCGGCGAGGTCGGTGCATCCGTCGAGCACCTCGTTCGCGCGCTCGACCGTCTCCCGGTAGCGGGCGACGACCTCGGCCACGCCGTCCTCCGGCGCCGCCTTGAACGTCGCCTGCCAGTCGCTGACCTCTTCCCCGAGGAACATCGCGCGTTCGACGGACGTCAGGTGGGCGAGCAGGCCGAGCAGGTTCGTGCCGGACGGCACCATGGCCGTCCGGACCTGCGGTTCGGGGGCGCCGTCGACCTTCGCGGCGATGGAGGCGCGGAGGTAGTCGAGGAAGCCGCGCAGGACCTCGGCCTCGCTGCCTCCCGTCCGGGGCGGCGGGGTGTCGCGGCGGCGCTTGCCGCCGGTCGTGCCGGGCATCGTGTCTCCCTTTCAGTGGACGGACATCGCCAACGCACTCAGCCTTTCCCGCCCGCCGCGGTTAGGCACAAAGCTTTGCGATTCCAGCAAACGAGGCCGTCCGCACATGGGACGAGCCCCGGGCCTTGGGGGCCGGGGCTCGTCGTGGTGCCGTGGGGTCAGATGAGGCCGAGCTTGCGGACGGCGTCGCGCTCCTCGGACAGCTCGTTCACCGAGGCGTCGATGCGGGCGCGGGAGAAGTCGTCGATGTCCAGGCCCTGGACGATCTCCCACTCGCCGTCCTTCGTGGTGACCGGGAAGGACGAGATGAGGCCCTCGGGGACGCCGTAGGAGCCGTCCGACACGACCGCCATGGACGTCCAGGTGCCCTCGGCGGTGCCGTTCACCCAGGTGTGCACGTGGTCGATCGCGGCGGACGCGGCCGACGCGGCGGAGGAGGCGCCGCGCGCCTCGATGATCGCGGCGCCGCGCTTGGCGACGGTCGGGATGAAGTCGTTCTCCAGCCAGTTCTGGTCGTTCACCGTCGCGGCGGCGTTCTTGCCGGCGATCTCGGCGTGGAAGATGTCCGGGTACTGGGTCGCGGAGTGGTTGCCCCAGATGGTCATCTTCTTGATGTCGGCGACGGAGACGCCGGCCTTCTTGGAGAGCTGCGCGAGCGCGCGGTTGTGGTCGAGGCGCGTCATCGCGGTGAAGCGCGCGGCGGGGACGTCCGGGGCGTGCGACTGCGCGATCAGGGCGTTGGTGTTGGCCGGGTTGCCGACCACCAGGATCTTGACGTCGTCGGCGGCGCCCGCGTTGATGGCCTCGCCCTGCGGCTTGAAGATGCCGCCGTTGGCCTCCAGCAGGTCGCCGCGCTCCATGCCCTTCGTGCGCGGGCGGGCGCCGACGAGCAGCGCCACGTTCGTCCCCTCGAACGCCTTGACGGCGTCGTCGAAGATGTCGATGCCGGACAGCAGCGGGAACGCGCAGTCGTCCAGCTCCATCGCGGTGCCCTCGGCGGCCTTCACCGCCTGCGGAATCTCCAGCAGGCGCAGGCGTACGGGTACGTCCGCGCCGAGGAGGTGCCCGGACGCGATGCGGAACAGCAGCGCGTAGCCGATCTGGCCCGCGGCTCCGGTGACGGTGACGTTGACTGGGGTGCGCGACATTGTCCTTCTTCTCCTGCTGTGACCTGACGGGGCTCAGGCGGCCATCCTTCGAACCCGACCGCCGAAGAGCCGCGCCGCCGCGGTTTCTCTCGCCGTCGAGATAGTTCGACGTCAGGCTATCGCGCGCCCCCTACCCGCCACCGCCCAGGTGCACCCACCGGCATGCCCGGAGACGCGAAAGGCCGCCCCGGGCGGATCCGGGGCGGCCCTCGGGAGAAGTCTCAGCGGTCAGCCGTTGATCTTCTTCTGGAGGTTGGTGTCCAACGCCTCCAGGAACTCCTGCGTGGTCAGGAAGGGCGTGTCCCGGCCGACGAGGAGGGCGAGGTCCTTGGTCATCTGGCCGTGCTCGACCGTCTCGACGCAGACCTGCTCCAGCTTGCGGGCGAAGTCGATCAGTTCGGGGGTGTTGTCGAGCTTGCCGCGGTGCTCAAGGCCCCGCGTCCAGGCGAAGATGGACGCGATGGGGTTGGTCGACGTCGGCTTGCCCTGCTGGTGCTGCCGGTAGTGGCGGGTCACCGTGCCGTGCGCGGCCTCGGCCTCGACGGTCTTGCCGTCCGGGGTCATGAGGACGGACGTCATGAGGCCCAGCGAGCCGTAGCCCTGCGCGAGGGTGTCGGACTGGACGTCGCCGTCGTAGTTCTTGGCGGCCCAGACGAACCCACCCTCCCACTTGAGCGCGGCGGCGACCATGTCGTCGATGAGCCGGTGCTCGTAGGTCAGGCCCTTGGCCTCGAAGTCCGACTTGAACTCGGCCTCGTAGATCTCCTGGAAGAGGTCCTTGAACCGGCCGTCGTAGGCCTTGAGGATCGTGTTCTTCGTCGACAGGTACAGCGGCATCTCGCGGCTCAGGGCGTACCGCATGCTCGTCCGGGCGAAGTCACGGATCGAGTCGTCGTAGTTGTACATCCCCATCGCGACGCCGCCGCCGGGGAAGTCCGCGACTTCCATCTCCATCGGCTCGGAGCCGTCCTGGGGGGTGTAGGTGATCGTCACCTTGCCCGGGCCGGGGACGACGAAGTCGGTGGCCTTGTACTGGTCGCCGTGGGCGTGCCGGCCGATGATGATCGGCTTCGTCCAACCGGGGACCAGGCGGGGGATGTTGGACGTGACGATCGGCTCACGGAAGATCACGCCGCCCAGGATGTTGCGGATCGTCCCGTTCGGGGACCGCCACATCTTCTTCAGGCCGAACTCCTCGACGCGCGCCTCGTCGGGGGTGATGGTCGCGCACTTGACGCCGACGCCGTGCTCCTGGATCGCCTTGGCGGCGTCGATCGTGACCTGGTCGTCCGTGGCGTCACGGTGCTCGATTCCCAGGTCGTAGTACTTCAGGTCCACATCGAGGTAGGGCAGGATCAACTGGTCCTTGATGAATTTCCAGATGATCCGCGTCATTTCGTCGCCGTCGAGTTCGACGACCGGGCCCGCTACTTTGATCTTGGGCATGCTTGTGCTGTCCCTTTCCTACACCTGGCCAGCAGTCCTTGTAAGGCTCAACTGGCTAGGCTAGCCGAGGCGGTCACGCGGTCTAGACCTGGCCCGGCCCAGAACGCCTCCACCTGGGACGACGCGCTAGACCCGCGGTCCGTTCCCGGGGGGCGGGCCGCCTGCGGAGCGGCGCCCGGCGAGAAGGAGCCGGATGCCGCGCGCCGCCGCCGTGAGCGCGATCAGCACGCCGAAGGCGCCCGCGAGGACGAGGCCGGTCTTGTTCATCGGCGGGATGCTCAACGACACGAACGCGACCATCTCGCCGAGGATCACGAGCGTCCAGCAGTCGACGGACCGGCTGCGCACGGCGAGCGGGCCGAGCTGCGACTCCGGCAGCAGCAGCCGGGCGAGCGCGCCGATGAGCAGTGCGGCGGCCATCAGGCCGGAGCCCTTGCGGAAGTAGTTGAAGGCGCACAGGGTGAGGCCGGCGCCCACCCCGCTGAGCACGAGCAGGTACGGAAGCTGCGCCAGCCAGTGCGGCGCGGCGCCCCTGCGGCGCGGGGCCCTGCGCCTGCGCCGGTGCACCTGAGTGCTCATGGCCCTCACGGTATCGCCGATCGCGGCGCGGGACGACATCGCGCGTCCGGCGGGAGGGCGGCTCCGCGCCTCCCGGGATGGAACGGTCCGGCTTGTCCCCCGTCGCCGGGAATAGGGGTGGGGCGGATGGTGCCCGGGTGATGCCCGAGAGGCCGGAATCCCTTGCACCATCGGTGCTACTCGCCAGTAGGAGGGTGTGACGGCACGGCGCCCGGGTAACCCGGCAGACAGGGGTCGCTAACTAGCTGGGAGGACTGCCGTGGAGGGGCCGTTCATGCGGATCGAGGACAGCGGGCTGGTGGTGCCGCTGCGCCCCGACGTTACGACGGTCGGGAGAGGGAGAGGAGTCGACGTACGCCTCGACGACCCGAGTGTGTCCCGTTTGCACGCAGAAATCGTCCGACGTGGCCCGTACGTCTACGTGGTGGACATGGGCCTGTCCCGCAATGGGACCCGAGTCAACGGCAGGCCGATCGCCCGCCGAGTGCTGGAGGACGGTGACGTCGTGAGCTTCGGCACGGCGCGCTGCCGGTTGGGGGGCATCCCCCGTGAGGAGGTCGACCCGGACGTCGAACTGCGGCGCGCCGTCGCGCCCGAGCTCACCCGCCGCGAGGTCGACGTGCTGACCTCGCTGTGCCGTCCCGCCCTGTCCGACGAGGCGTTCGTGGCCCCCGCCACGGCACGCGACATCGCCGGCGAGCTGGTCGTCACGGAGGCGGCCGTCAAGCAGCATCTGCTGCGCCTCTACCAGAAGTTCCGCATCCCCGAGGGCGCCAACCGGCGCACGCGGCTCGCCAACGAGGTCATCGCCATGGGCCTCGTCCGTCCGCTGCCGCCGGTGCACGTCCCCCACCAGAGCCGTCCGCCGATGGACGGCCGGGTCCCCGGGGTCCGCGGGACGACGGAGACGCGGAGGCCGGGCACGCCCGGCCACGGCCACGGGCCGGGCCGTCCGGCGCCGACCACCGCCGGACGGAGGGCGAGCTGAGGTGAACCTGCGGTCGCCCTCCCGGCAGCGCGACGAGGGCGACCGCTGAACCCTCCCGGCCGGAACCGCGCAGGTGACGGCGCGGTTCCGGCCGGGGAGACGGGTACGGGGCCGCCGCCTCGGTGCTGGGGCGGCGGCCCCGTCCGTGCGTCAGCGCCGCTTCTCGGCGGCCTCGACGACGTTCGCGAGCAGCATGGCGCGGGTCATCGGGCCGACGCCGCCGGGGTTGGGCGCGACCCACCCGGCGACCTCGCGGACGTCGGCGGCGACGTCGCCCGCGAGCCTGCCGTCGACCCGGGAGACGCCCACGTCGAGGACGGCGGCGCCCGGCTTGACCATGTCGGCGGTGATGAGGCCCGGGACGCCGGCGGCGGCCACGACGATGTCGGCGGCGCGGGTGTGCGCGGCCAGGTCGCGGGTCGCGGTGTGGCAGAGGGTGACGGTCGCGTTCTCGGTGCGGCGGGTCAGCAGCAGGCCGAGCGAGCGCCCGACCGTGATGCCGCGGCCGACGACGGCGACCTCCGCGCCCTTGATCGGGACGTCGAAGCGGCGCAGCAGCTCGACGATGCCCTTCGGGGTGCAGGGCAGCGGCCCCGGCTGCATCAGGACGAGCCGCCCCAGGTTCGTCGGGTGCAGGCCGTCGGCGTCCTTGGCCGGGTCGATGCGCTCCAGCACGCGCTGCTCGTCCAGGCCCTTCGGCAGCGGGAGCTGGACGATGTAGCCGGTGCAGCCGGGGTCGGCGTTCAGCTCGGCGACGGTCCGCTCCACGTCGTCCTGGGTGGCGGTGGCGGGCAGGTCGCGGCGGATGCTCTCGATCCCGACCTCGGCGCAGTCGCGGTGCTTCATGGTGACGTAGGAGTGGCTGCCCGGGTCGTCGCCGACCAGCACGGTGCCGAGCCCCACGGTGACGCCGCGGTCGCGGAGCGCCTCGACGCGGACCTTGAGGTCCGAGCGGATCTCGGCGGCCGTGGCCTTGCCGTCCAGAGTCTGTGCCGTCATTGCGTTCCTCCGCGTGGATCTCGCCAGGGCCCCGCAGGACCGAGCCCGGCTCAGGTCCCGTCCACCCAGGCGCGCGGTGTCCGGACTGTCGTTCGCTCCCCGGTGGTGATCCACCTTGCCGCGCCAGTCGCGTGAAAACCCATGGTAACGGCCGAGTGGCACCTGGAAATCGGCGCCGAGTGGCCCTGCCGCGGCGGGCGCGGGGCCTTCTAGCGTGCTCGGCATGAGCGACGCATGGTTCGAGCGGCCCGTCCTGACCGGGCGCTACGTGCGGCTGGAGCCGCTGTCCCGCGAGCACGCCGGCGGGCTGTTCGAGGCGTCCAAGGACCCGGGCGTGTGGACGTGGCTCAGCGAGCGGCAGCCCGCGACGGCCGCCGAGATGGGCGTGCTGGTCGACAAGGCCCTCGCCCACTGCGAGCGCCGCCTGCGGCTCCCCTGGGTCCAGATCGACGCGGCGACCGGCGACGTGGCGGGGACGACGTCGTACTACGAGGTCGTGCCGTCGCACCGCGGCCTGTGCATCGGCCACACCTGGCTCGGCGCGCGGTGGCACCGGACGGGGCTGAACACCGAGGCGAAGCTGCTCCTGCTCGGCCGCGCGTTCGACGAGCTGGGCGCGATCAGGGTCGGCTGGCACACGCACGTCCGGAACGCGAGGTCGCGGGCGGCGATCGAGCGGCTCGGCGCCTCGTTCGAGGGCGTGCACCGCAAGCACCGGATCCTGTCGGACGGGTCGGTCCGCGACACGGCCGCCTACGGGATGACGGACGACGAGTGGCCCGCGGCGGCGCGGGCCCTGCGCGGGCGGCTGCGCTAGTCCTCGGAGCGCTGCCGGCGGGCGAGCACCCGGTCGGTGCCGTGCCAGCCGAGCTGCGCGGCGAGGAGCGCGGCCAGGAACGCGGCGACCAGCCCGATCACCTGCCGGGAGTCCATCAGCAGCGCCTCGACCAGGTACACCGACCGCAGCATGACGGCGAGCAGCACGTCCATCGCGCCTCCAGGAGGGACTCTCGCGCCCTGGGGGTCAGAGGAGGGTGTGAGGACGCGGTCGCGCCGAGGCTACCCGCAGCGCGAAGTGGAATATGCCGGGCCAAACCCGGTGCGGCGCGTGTTCCGCGCCACACCGGGCCCCGCCCCGCGGGGCGGTACGGCTCAGTGGAAGAAGTGCCGGACGCCGGTGAAGTACAGGCTGATCCCGGCCTTCTCCGCCGCCGCGACCACCTTGTCGTCGTTCACGGACCCGCCGGGCTCGACGATCGCCTTCACCCCCGCCTCGGTCAGCACCTCGAGGCCGTCCGGGAACGGGAAGAACGCGTCGGACGCGCCCACGGCGGACGCGGCGCGCTCCGCGCCCGCCCGCGCGACCGCGAGCTTGGCGGAGTCGACCCGGTTGACCTGGCCCATCCCGACGCCGACGGTCGCGCCGCCGGCGGCCAGCAGGATCGCGTTGGACTTGACCGAGCGGATCGCCCGCCACGCGAACGCCAGGTCGCGCAGCGTCGCCTCGTCCACGGGCTCGCCGGTCTTCAGCTCCCAGGCGGACGGGTCGTCGCCGGGCGCGTCCACGGCGTCGACGCCCTGCACGAGGAGGCCGCCGTCGATGCGCCGGTGCTCGGCCGCGCCGGCCGGGGCGTCCGGGCAGACCAGCAGGCGGACGTTCTTGAACCGGTCCTTGAGGACGGTGACGGCCTCGTCGTCGAAGGACGGGGCGATCACGACCTCGGCGAAGCTCTCGGTGACCTGCCGGGCCATCGCGGCGCTGACCGGGCGGTTCGCCGCGATCACGCCGCCGTAGGCGGACACCGGGTCGCAGGCGTGCGCCTTGCGGTGCGCCTCGGCGATGTCGGCGCCGACCGCGATGCCGCACGGGTTGGCGTGCTTGATGATCGCGACGCAGGGCTCGGCGAAGTCGTAGGCGGCGCGGCGGGCGGCGTCGGTGTCCACGTAGTTGTTGTAGGACATCTCCTTGCCGTACAGCTGCTCCGCGCCGGCCAGGCCGGTCTCGCCCGGCGAGCGGTACAGGGCCGCGCGCTGGTGCGGGTTCTCGCCGTACCGGAGGGTGTTCGAGCGCTCCCAGGTGGCGCCGAGGAAGTCGGGCCACTGCGTCTCGGCGGCGGTCTCGTCGGGGGCGTAGGAGCTCGCGAACCAGGAGGCCACGGCCACGTCGTAGGACGCGGTGTGCGCGAACGCCCGCGCGGCGAGGCGGCGGCGCTCGGCCAGCGTGAACCCGCCGGCCCGCACCGCGTCGAGGACCGTCCCGTAGGCGGACGGGTCGACGACGACGGACACGCTCGCGTGGTTCTTCGCGCCGGCGCGCACCATGGTGGGGCCGCCGATGTCGATCTGCTCGACGCACTCGTCCGGCCCGGCGCCCGAGTTCACCGTGTCGGCGAACGGGTACAGGTTCGCGACCACGAGGTCGAACGGCTCCACGGCCAGGTCGTCGAGCTGCTGGAGGTGGTCCTCTTTGCGGCGGTCGGCGAGCAGGCCGGCGTGCACCTTGGGGTGCAGGGTCTTGACCCGTCCGTCCAGGCACTCGGGGAAGCCGGTGAGCTTCTCCACCTTCATCACCGGGACGCCGGCGGCGGAGATCCGGCCCGCCGTGGAGCCGGTCGAGACGATCTCCACTCCCGCCTCGTGCAGGCCCCGGGCCAGCTCCTCCAGCCCGGTCTTGTCGTACACGCTGATCAGCGCGCGCTTAATCGCCACCCGACTCACCGGCCGAGCTCCCCTCATGGTCGTCGGAAGATTCACCACAGGTCCTGCACTTCATCGAGACCCGCCTGCCGCGCGTGGTCCAGCCGTCGCGGGCGAGGCGTCCGACGACGTCGACGAGGAGCCGGCGCTCCACCCGCTTGATCCGCTCGTGCAGGGAGTCTTCGTCGTCATGCCAGCCCACGGGGACGGTCTCCTGGGCGATGACGGGTCCGGTGTCCACGCCTTCGTCGACGAAGTGAACCGTACAGCCCGTGACCTTCACGCCGTACGCCAGGGCGTCCCGTACGGCGTGCGCGCCGGGGAAGGAGGGGAGCAGCGCGGGATGGGTGTTGACCGTCCGGCCGCCGAAGCCCGCGAGGAAGCGCGGGCCGAAGATCTTCATGAAGCCGGCGGAGACGACGAGGTCGGGCTCGTGCTCGGCGACGGCCTCGGCCAGTGCCGCGTCCCAGTGGTCTCGGGACGGGAAATCGGGGATGCAGAGCGTGAAAGTGGGCAAACCCACACGTTCTGCGCGCTCAGTTCCTGCGATACCGGGGCGGTCCGCCCCCACGGCCACGACTTTCGCACCGTAGGCTGGATCCGCGCACGCGTCGAGCAGCGCTTGTAGGTTGGTCCCCGCGCCGGAGACGAGGACGACGAGCCGGGCGGACACCATGACTCCCCGGTGGACGTTGCTGGGACACCACGAAGCCTATCGGGCCGGTTCGACGCCGCTTCACCGCAGATCCGCACCACACGTCCGCCCGACCCGGGCCCAGGAGGAAACGAAACGTGAGCGAGCAGCAGGGCCGCGAGGTCCGTCCCGATGACCGCCCGGACGGGCGGCCCGCGGGAGAGCCGCCCGCAGGGCCGTCCCAGGCGCGGCAGACCGGCCTGCGGGCCCTGTGGCTCGGCGGCATCGCGCTGCTGACCGCACTGTTCTTCTACCCGCTCGGCCTCGTGCTGGGCATCGCCGCGCTCGTCGTCGGGATCAGGGCCAGGCGGCAGGTGCGCGGCACCCCGGACTCCGTGCCCGGCGCCGTCCCGGGCATGGTGATGGGCGCGCTCGGGCTGACGCTGTCGCTGCTGATGGTCGCGCTGGCGGTCTTCCTGCGGACGGAGTTCAGCGGCTACTGGGACTGCGTCAACGCGTCCAACACCAACGCCGACCAGCAGGTGTGCCGCGACGAGTTCTACCCGAAGATCGAGGACAAGCTCGACCTGCCGCCCGGCTGGATCGACAAGTACGGGCACCTGCTCTAGCCGCCCGGCCCGCGCGCCGCTCTAGTCGTCCGGTTCGGGCTCCTCGCGCAGGACGTAGATCGCGCCGCCCCGGTTCTCGGTGCGGTTCGGGTCCGCGCGCGGCGGCGGGACGGGCCTGCGCGGCTCCTCGGGCGCCGGTTCGGGCTCGGGCTCGTCCACGATGTGGCCCTCGACGAGGACCGTGCGGTCGCCCGGCGACGGGGCGGGCTCCGGGGCGGGACGCCGCTCCTCCACCAGGTCGGGCAGCGGATCGGCCCGCCGGCGGGGCCGCCGCGGGGCGAGCACGGGGTCGGCCTCCTCGAACTCCAGCGGATCCGGCGCGTGCGGGGCCCTCGGCGCCTTCGCGGCGGGCCTCGCGGGCGGGTCGTAGTCGCCCGGGACCGGCGCCGACAGCGGCACCGCCACGGGTTCCGGCCGGACCGTCCGCCTCGGCTTCGCGGCCTTCCTCCCGGCCTTCTTCCCGGTCTTCCTCCCGGTCTTCTCGGACGCGGCGCGCGCCGGGCGTCGCAGCACCATCGAGTTCGCCGCCCACGCCGCGATCGCCGCCGAGATCCCCACCTCCAGGGCCGCCAGCAGCCCCACCTGCCAGGCGGACGGCCCCACCGTCGCCATCCGGCCGCCGCCGAGCGGCCCGCCCGACAGCGCGCTGAGCAGGGCCGCCACCGCGCCGGTCAGCGCGCCCGACAGGAACCCCCACAGCGGCGCGCCCTCCGCCACCGGGCTCGGCAGCGACCGGATCGTGAGGACGCCGCCGACCGCGCCCGCCAGGAACGGCGCGGCCAGCGCGATCAGCGACAGCGCGGGCGCCGGGCCGGGCTGCGGCAGCGCCGCGAGCGGCGGGAAGGCCGGGACGACGTCCAGGAACACCCCGGTCGGCGAGACGCTCGTCCCGGCGCCGACCGAGAACCCCGGCCCGACCGCGTACGCCATCCCCCAGATCACCGCGTTCGGCAGGAAGGCCAGCTCGACCAGCAGCAGCAGGACGCCGCCGACGACGCCGGGGGCGAGCATGCCGTACAGGTCGTCGGCGGCCGCCATGTTCATCGCGAGGGCCGCGCCCACGAGCACCGCGCCGGACGCGAGCAGCACCCCCAGCGCGCCCGCCACCCCGATCACCAGCGAGCGGGGGCGCTCCGGCAGCAGCCGCAGCAGCGCGCCCAGCCCGGACCTGACCCGCCGCCCCTTCGCCTCCGCCGCGACCTGCGCGGCGACGACGGCCCGCGCGGCGCCGAGGCCGCCCGCGATGGCGGCGACGAGGAAGCACGCGATGAGCGCCTGCCACGCCGACGGCCGCACCTCGTCGGACGAGGCCGCGAGCGCGAGCAGCGCGGCCAGCCCCGCGTACGGCACGGCCTGCGCGACCGCCACGTGCACGACCGCGATCCGGGGCCGCTGCCGCAGCCCGGCCACGCGGATCATCCAGCCGCCGCCCCGGTACAGCAGGACGCCGGGCAGGACGAGGACGCCGAGCGGCAGCAGCCCCACGCGGCCCTGCCCGTAGGAGAAGCCCGCGTGGTGCGACACGAGCCAGAAGTTCACGGCCGTCCGGAACACCCCGGACATGCCGTGGCCGAGCGCGGTCTTCGGCGCCGCGATCCAGCCGAGGAGCGTGATCGTGGTGAGCACGGCGAGCCCGATGCCGACGCACCACAGCGCCGCGACCAGGCCCGTCACGTACAGCGGCCGGGCCGCGGCGGGCGGGCGCTCCCGCGCGGGCTCGGCGCGCGACCGCCCGCCGGCGCGTCCGGGCCCGCCCGGCGCAGCCCCGCCCGGCACGGGCCCGCCCGGCACGGGCCCGCCCGGCACGGGCCCGCCCGGCACGGGGTCGCCCTTCGCCGGCTCGCCCTTCGCCGGTTCACCCTTCGCGGGGACGGGTCTGGACGGCTCCCGCTTCGCGCGCTGCCCGGGGGTCTTGTCGCTCACCGGTCCATGCTGGCACCACGCCCGCCCGCGGGCGGGCCGTCCGCCCGGCGTGTCGCCTTTGCCATCCGCTGTCCGGAGCTCCGACGCGAAAGACGCCCGGGCCGCGACCGGCGGCTCGGGCGTCTTTTCGGTGGTCCCGCGTGCTCGGCGGTCCCGCGTGATCAGCGGTTGCGCATGATCTCCCGCATGAGGACGGCGGTCTCGCTCGGGGTCTTGCCGACCCGGACGCCGACCTTCTCCAGGGCCTCCTTCTTCGCCTGCGCGGTGCCGGCGGAGCCGGACACGATCGCGCCCGCGTGGCCCATGGTCTTGCCCTCGGGGGCGGTGAACCCGGCGACGTAGCCGACGACCGGCTTGGTCACGTTCTTCTCGATGTAGGCGGCGGCGCGCTCCTCGGCGTCGCCCCCGATCTCACCGATCATCACGATGGCGTCGGTCTCCGGGTCGTCCTGGAACGCCTGGAGGGCGTCGATGTGGGTCGTCCCGATGACGGGGTCGCCGCCGATGCCGACGCAGGTGGTGAAGCCGATGTCGCGCAGCTCGTACATCATCTGGTAGGTCAGCGTGCCCGACTTGGACACGAGCCCGATGCGGCCCGGGGTGGTGATGTCGGCCGGGATGATGCCCGCGTTCGACTTGCCGGGGGACGCGATGCCGGGACAGTTCGGCCCGATGATGCGGGTCTTGTTACCGGCCTTCTCCGCGTACGCCCAGAAGTAGGCGGTGTCGTGCACCGGGATGCCCTCGGTGATGACCACGCAGAGCGGGATCCCGGCGTCGACCGCCTCGACGACCGCGTCCTTGGTGAACTTCGGCGGGACGAACACGACGGAGACGTCCGCGCCCGTCTGCTCCATGGCCTCCTTGACGGTGCCGAACACCGGGAGGCTGGCGCCGTCGAAGTCGACGCTCTGGCCGGCCTTGCGGGCGTTCACGCCGCCGACGACCTGGGCGCCGGACGCGAGCATCCGGCGGCCGTGCTTGGTGCCCTCGGAGCCGGTGATCCCCTGGACGATGATCTTGCTGTTCTCGGTGAGCCAGATGGCCATTGTCATGCACCTGCCGCTGCGAGTTCGGCGGCGCGCTCGGCCGCCGCGTCCATGGTGTCGACCTGCTGGACGCCGGGCAGCGCCGCGTCGTTGAGGATCTTGCGTCCGAGCTCGGCGTTGTTGCCGTCCAGCCGGACGACCAGGGGCCGGTCGACGGTCTCGCCGCGGTCGGCCAGCAGCTTGTAGGCGGAGACGATGCCGTTCGCGACGGCGTCGCAGGCGGTGATGCCGCCGAAGACGTTCACGAAGACGGACTTGACGGCGGCGTCGGACAGGACGATCTCCAGCCCGTTCGCCATCACCTCGGCGGACGCGCCGCCGCCGATGTCGAGGAAGTTCGCGGGCTTCTGGCCGTCGAACCGCTCGCCCGCGTAGGCGACGACGTCCAGCGTGGACATGACGAGGCCCGCGCCGTTGCCGATGATGCCGACGCTGCCGTCCAGCTTCACGTAGTTGAGGTCCTTGGCCTTGGCCGCGGCCTCCAGCGGGTCGGCGGCGGCCTTGTCCTCGTACTTGTCGTGGTCCTGGCGGAACCCGGCGTTGTCGTCCAGCGTGACCTTGCCGTCGAGGGCCTTCACCTGGCCGTCGGCGGTGAGGATCATCGGGTTCACCTCGACGAGGGAGGCGTCCTCGTCGATGAACACGGCCCACAGCCGCTCGATCAGCTCGGCCGCGCCGTCCAGGGCCTCCTCCGGGAGGCGGCCCTGCTCGGCGATCCGGCGGGCCGCGGCCCGGTCGACGCCGTCCAGCGGCGACACCGGCACCAGCGCCAGCCGGTCGTGCGGCACCTCCTCGATCTCCACGCCGCCCTCGACGGAGCAGATGGACAGGAAGGTGCGGTTGGCGCGGTCGAGCAGGAAGGAGAAGTAGTACTCCTGCGCGATCGCGCTCCCCTCCTCGACCAGGACCTTGTGGACCGTGTGGCCCTTGATGTCCATGCCGAGGATCCGGCCGGCGAGCGTCTCCGCCTCGTCGGCCGTGTCGGCCAGCTTCACGCCGCCGGCCTTGCCCCGGCCCCCGGTCTTCACCTGGGCCTTGACCACGACCTTCTTGCTGCCCGCGGAGAACAGCTCCTCCGCGATGGCGCGTGCTTCCTGGGGAGTATGGGCGACCTTGCCGGTAGGCACCGGTACCCCGTACTCGGCGAAGAGTTCCTTCGCCTGATGTTCGAACAGGTCCACGAGGCGTCCTTAAACGGATCGACAGCCAAAGACCACACGAGTCGGCGATCTACACGGGTTTCCGTGCGGCCGGCACTCTGCGGTCCGCTCCGTCGATGCAGCCTAGTCACCCCGCCTCCGTGGTGATGCCGCCGGGTCCATATGTCACCGACTGTCCCGTCGGAAGGCGAGTGTCGCTCGGCGGAAGGTGTCTCCTCCTGAGGGGTGGGCACGAGTGGCTCGTGAGGAGGATGAACCAATTGACGTAGTTTGATGTACTTATTTCGCCGCGATGAGATGCGGCAAAGGGGGCGAACGCATGGCGATGGCGGAGGAGCGGGATACATCCGTCACTGCCTCCGTCCCCGCGAGGAGCGTACACGCCGCCCCCGTCCCGCCGGCCCCGCGGCGCGGAGATCCGCGCGGCGGCGGTCGCGCGCGGCGGCGGCCCGCCTCCCGCAGGCGGTCGGGCGCGCGCAAGGTCCGCCGCGTCGCCGCCCTGCTGATCGTGGCCGCGCTCGTCGCGACCGGCGGCGCCAACGTCCCCGAACCGTCCAGCCCCGGCTGGGCGAGCCCCGGGCTCGTCGGCGGGGGCGGCTGGCCGTTCACCGGCGTCCCGCTCTCCCCCGAGCAGGCCGAAGGGGCCGCCTACCTGCCGGACAGCTCGGTCGTCCGGCTCGCGGACGGACGCGTCCGGCTCATCCCGACCGGCGGCGACACGCCCGTCACGGTGGACGCCGCCGACCCGCGGGTCGCGCGGGCCGTCCGGTCCGACACCGCGTGGCTGTCGAAGGGCACGGTCCCGACCGGCGGGAAGGGGCAGACCTACCGCGACATGGCGGCGCGCGCGCTCCTCGACCTGCGGCTCCTCACCCGCCCGAACGGCGCCTCCCTCGCCTCCTGGTACACCAAGTGGCGGTACTGCTGGCCGCGCGACTCGGCGTTCACCGTCGCCGCGTTCACCGTCACCGGCCACCCGTCGGAGGCCCGCCGCGTCCTGCGCTTCCTCGCCCGGACCCAGAGCGACGGCGGCATGTGGGCCGCGCGCTACAACACCGACGGGACGGCGGTCGCCGACGGCCGCGCGCCGCAGCTCGACTCGCTCGGCTGGGTGCTGTGGGCGGCCTGGTTCTACCGCGCCGAGACCGGGTCCTCCGACGACCTGCCGGACCTGTGGCCGATGGTGCGGCGCGCCGCCGACCACCTCGCCCGCTCGCTGGACGCCGAGGGCCTGCCGCCCGCCTCGTCCGACTACTGGGAGCGCGACCCGCTCCGCGAGCAGGACCCGCGGCGCCCCACGCTCGGCGTCGTCGGGCCCGTCCTCGCCGGGCTGCGGTCCGCCGCCGACCTCGCGCGGGCGCGCGGCGACGCCGCCAAGGCCGCCGAGTGGCAGCGCGCGGCGCAGCGCGTCTCCGCCGCCGTGGCCAGGCAGTTCGCGCCCTACGACTACCCGCGCTCGCCCGTCCCGGGCGGCCTGATGGACACGTCCGTCACGTTCCTCGCCCCGCCGTTCGCGCCGGCGGACCCGGGCGTCGCCGGCGCCGTCCAGGACGCCGCGCGCAAGCAGGCGCTGCCGAACGGGGGCGTGCTGCCGGGCGAGCGCTGGTCCGGGACCCCGGACGTCGCCTGGACCCCCGAAACGGCGCTCTTCGGGCTGAACGCCGCCGCGGCGGGCCGGACGGACGAGGCGGTCGGCCGGCTCGGCTGGCTGGCCGCCCACCGCACGTCCCTCGGCGTCCTGCCGGAGAAGGTCGGCCCGGCCGGCAGGCCCGCCGGCCCGGCCCCGCTCGGCTGGACGGCCTCGCTCGTCCTGCTCAGCCTGTCCGCCCTGGAGCGCCCGCTCCCGATCCCCTAGCCGAACTGCTCGTAGGCCAGTTTCGCCACGAGGGCGCCGACCACGCAGAGCAGGACGATCCGAACGAACCCGGCGCCGCGCCTGATCGCCATGCGCGCGCCGAGCTGCGCGCCGACCGCGTTGGCGGCGGCCATGCCGAGCCCGACCGCCCACAGGACGTGCCCCTGCGCCGCGAAGACGAGCAGCGCCCCCAGGTTGGTGCAGGTGTTGATGATCTTCGAGGTGGCGGACGCGTCCACGAAGTCGAGGCCGAGCAGCGCGGTGAACGCGACGACCAGGAACGTCCCGGTGCCCGGCCCGACGAGCCCGTCGTAGAAGGCGATCGCGACGCCCGGGACGAGGACGGCGGCGGCGACCCGGCGGCGGGTCCGCAGCACCGCGCGCGGCGCCCGGCCGAGGTCCGGCTTGAGCACCACGATCGCGGCGACGGACAGCAGCACGACCATGATGACCGGTTTCAGCACGTCCGAGGAGATCACCGACGCGCACAGCGCCCCGCCCGCCGCGCAGCACACCGCGAGCGCGCCCGCCGGGACGGCGACGCGGACGTCCGGCTTGGCCTTGCGCGCGTAGGCGACCGCGGCCGAGGCGGTGCCCGCGATCGAGCCGAGCTTGTTGGTGGCGAGCGCGGTCGCGACCGGCTGCCCCGGGGCGACCAGCAGCAGCGCCGGCAGCTGGATCAGCCCGCCCCCGCCGACCACCGCGTCGATCCAGCCGGCCGCGACGGCGGCGGCCAGCAGTATGAGCACCTGCTCGGCGTGCACGGGGGCTCCCGGGGGTAAGGAGTTAATCTAAGATCACTGATTACCCTACCGGCGGGCCCGGGGCGTCACGGCGCCCACTCGTCGGCGAGGACGGCCCAGACCTGCACGTCCCTGCGCTCGCCGCCCAGCACGAACCCCTGCCGCAGGACGCCCTCGCAGGTCATGCCGAGGCGCGTCGCGACCGCCGCGCTGGCGGTGTTGCGCGGATCGCAGAGCCACTCGGCCCGGTGCAGCCCCCGCGTCCCGAACGCCCAGTCGATCATGTGGCGGACGGCCGTCGTGACCAGCCCGCGCCCGCGCGCCCCCGCCGCGAGCCAGACGCCCACCTCGCAGGTGCCCTGCGCGGCGTCGAACGTCCGGAAGAGCGTCCCGCCCTGGAGGACGCCGTCGACCCAGATGCCGTAGACGCGCCCCCGGTCGGCGGCCTGCTTCTCCGCGTACGCCTGGAGCAGGTTCCGGGCCGTCGCCTCGTCCACGACCGTCCGGGCCCAGGGGATGTAATCGGCGATGTCGGCACGGACCTGCCGCGCGTGCTCGGCGAACTCGGCCGCCTGCCACGGTTCCAGCGGACGGAGTTCGGCGCCGTCGGCGAGCGTGCGAGCGAACATGGGGACCTCCCGGGGGTACGTACCGAACGTTTGTTATGTACTCTACGGGAATGCCCGCCCGAGGTGATCACGACGCCCGCCGCCGGGACGTGTCCGAGGCCGTCTGGCGCGTCCTCGCCGAGCACGGCTTCGGCGGCCTGACCCTGCGCGCCGTCGCGGCGGAGATGGGCGCCTCCACCGGCCTGCTCACCCACTACTTCCCGAACAAGAAGGCCCTCGTCGCGCACGCCCTCGACGTGGCCGACGAACGCACCGCGAGCCGTCCCCTGCGGACCGCGCCGCCCGGCATGCCCGCCCTGCGCGCCGCCCTCCTCGACGTCCTGTGCCTCACCCCCGCCGCGACGGCCATGAACCGCGTATGGGTCAGCTCCTGGGACGTCTCGCTCGCCGACCCCGGCCTCGCGTCCCGGCAGAAGGACCGCTACGACAACTGGCGCGGCCGCCTCCGCCCGCACGTGGCGGCGGCCGTCTCCCTCGGCGAACTGCCCGCCTCCCGCGACGTGGACGACGTCGTCGCGTCCGCCGCCGCCTTCGCGCACGGCCTCGTCGTCCACGCGCTCTTCGACCCCGCCGGCTTCCCGCCCGACCGCCAGATCGCGATGCTCGACGCCTTCCTCGCGTCCCTGGACCCGGTCCCCCGGCCGGAGTGACGAAGCACGACGCCGGGTGGCATGGCGACCGCCCCGGCCGCGCTCCCGACGCGGCAGGTCACCAGTCGCGCGGGGCGATCAGCTCTTCGATGTCGGCGTCCGGGAAGCCGTACGCCGTCGCGACGAACCAGAACTCCTCGCCGATGGCCTCCCGCGCGACGGTCTCGATGTCGCTGTCCGCCGCGAGGAACTCGTCCTCCAACGCGTTGAACTCCTCCGTGGCCGCGTGGGTGAGCGGGTACAGCGCGGCCAGGTCGGCGGGCCGCTCGGACTCGATCCGCTCGCAGAGCCTCAGCAGGATCGCCCGGCCCTTGTCGACGATGCGGTCCGGGTAGTAGTCGTCCTCGTACATCTCCTTGAGGAACGCGCGGCCGTTCACCTGTTCGTTGGTCGGCGCCATCGGGGGAACCTCAGAGCTTCTCGATGGTGGCGAAGCGGAGGACCAGGGTGCGGACCCCGTACTCGCCGCCGAAGTCGACGCTGGCCTTCTCGCCCCGGTCGTAGACGGACACGACGGTGCCCAGGCCGAAGGCGTCGTGCGTGACCTTGTCGCCCGGCGAAAGGGACGGGACGGGCCGGTTGCCCGGAGAGCGGGTACCCGGGCGTGCGGCCATCCGCGCCATCGCCGGAGTGGACGTCGAGGACGCCTCGCGCTCCCATTCGACCAGGGCCCCCGGCACCTCGCCGAGGAACCGGGACGGCGGGTTGACCTGCGGCGCGCCCCACGAGCTGCGCATCGTGGCGCGGGACACGTAGAGGCGCTGCCGGGCGCGGGTGATGCCCACGTAGGCGAGGCGGCGCTCCTCTTCGAGTTCCTTGGGATTGCTCATCGCGCGCAGGTGCGGGAAGACGCCGTCCTCCATGCCGGTGAGGAACACGACCGGGAATTCGAGGCCCTTGGCGGTGTGCAGGGTCATCAGGGTGACGACGCCGTGGTCGGTCTCCTCCGGCTGCTCGCCGGGCGGGACGGGGCCGCCCTTCGCGCCGCCGGGGATGGAGTCGGCGTCGGCGACCAGCGCGACCTGCTCCAGGAACTCGGGCAGGCGGCCCTCGGCGGACTCGCCGTCGAGGCGCTCCTCGAACTCGCGGGCGACGGCCTCCAGCTCCTGGAGGTTCTCGACGCGGGTCTCGTCCTGCGGGTCCTTGGAGTTGTTGAGCTCCTCCAGGTAGCCGCTGGCCTTGAGGACCTCGGCGATCAGGTCGGCCGGGGCGAGCGTCTCGGCGGCCGCGCGCAGCTCGTCCAGCAGGGCGACGAACTCGCGGACGGCGTTGATCGAGCGGGTCGCCATGCCGGGCACGTCCTCCGGCACCCGGAGCGCCTGCCAGAACGAGACGCGCTCGCGGGAGGCGTACGCCTCGACGCACGCCTCGGCGCGGTCGCCGATGCCGCGCTTCGGCACGTTGAGGATGCGGCGCAGGGAGACGGCGTCCTCGGGGTTGGCGAGGCAGCGCAGGTAGGCGAGCGCGTCGCGGATCTCCTTGCGCTCGTAGAACCGGACGCCGCCGACGACCTTGTAGGGCAGCCCGACGCGGATGAACACCTCTTCGAAGACGCGCGACTGGGCGTTGGTGCGGTAGAAGACGGCGACGTCGCCGGGACGGGCGTCGCCGTCGTCGGTGAGCCGGTCGACCTCGTGGGCGACGAACGCGGCCTCGTCGTGCTCGTTGTCGGCCACATAGCCGGTGATCTTGTGGCCTTCGCCCTGGTCGGACCAGAGCTTCTTCGGCTTGCGGTCGGCGTTGCGCTCGATGACCGCGTTGGCCGCCGACAGGATCGTCTGGGTGGAGCGGTAGTTCTGCTCCAGCAGGATCGTGGTGGCGTCCGGGTAGTCGCGCTCGAACTCCAGGATGTTGCGGATCGTCGCGCCGCGGAACGCGTAGATCGACTGGTCGGCGTCGCCGACCACGCACAGCTCGGCCGCGCCGACCCCCTCGACGGGCGCGGTCAGCTCGCGGACGAGCTCGTACTGCGCGTGGTTCGTGTCCTGGTACTCGTCGACGAGGACGTGCCGGAACCGGCGCCGGTAGTGCTCGGCCGCCTCCGGGAAGACCTGCAGCAGGTTGACCGTCATCATGATCAGGTCGTCGAAGTCCATGGCGCCGGCCTGCTGGAGCCGCGCCTGGTACATCTCGTACGCCTCGGCGAGCGTCTGCTCCATGTGCGTGGACGCGCGGTTCTTGAACGTCTCGTAGTCGATCAGCTCGTTCTTCAGGTTCGACACCTGGGCGCTGAACGACTTCGGCGGGTACCGCTTCGGGTCGAGGTCGAGTTCGCGGCAGACGAGCGCCATCAGCCGGTTCGCGTCGGCCTGGTCGTAGATCGAGAAGCTCGTGGGGAAGCCGAGGCGCTTGGCCTCGCGCCGCAGGATCCGGACGCACGCGGAATGGAACGTCATCACCCACATGGCGCGCGAGCGCGGCCCGACGAGGGCGTCGACGCGCTCCTTCATCTCGGCGGCGGCCTTGTTGGTGAAGGTGATCGCGAGGATCTGGCCGGGGTGCGCGTCCCGCTCCCCGAGCAGATGGGCGATGCGGTGGGTGAGCACCCGGGTCTTGCCCGAGCCGGCGCCCGCGACGATCAGCAGGGGGCCGCCGGAGTGCACGACGGCGGCGCGCTGCTCCGCGTTGAGGCCATCGAGCAAGGGGTGAGCTTCGGTCTTCGACATCACGTGCGAGTCTACGGCGCGGCGCGGACGTTTTCGGCGCGTCCCCGAGTCCCGTCCCGGCGGCGGGCGCCGCGTCCGCCCCCGGCGCCCCGCCGTCCGGGCCCCGCCGCGGCCCGACCGGCGGCGGGCCGGGCCCGCCGCCGGTCGGCCGGTCAGCCGGTCTTGCGGTGGTCGCGGGCCGACTCCGCGGCGGCGTGCACGGTGGCGAGGTCCGCGCCCGTCGCGGCCATGGACGCGGCGGCGACCGCGCCCTCGACCAGCGGCGCGTCCGCGAGCAGGACGTCGTCGCCGGCCGCGTCCTCGATGAGCAGCTTCGCGGTGAGGACGGAGCTGCCGAGGTCGGCGAGCAGCACGACGCCGTCGCCGCCGTCCGCCGCCGCGACGGCCTGCTCGACGAGGTCGATGCTGGTGCCGAGCCGTCCCTCGGAGTCGCCTCCGGCGGGTTCGACGACGGCCTTGCCGACGCCCATCGCGCGGGCGACCTCGGCGGCGCCCTCGGCGAGCGTCAGGCTGTGCGAGATGAGGACGATCCCGACCATGTCAGCCCTCCCCCGTCACATCGGCCAGGCCCCGCAGCAGGAGGGCGGTGGACGCGGCGCCCGGGTCCATGTGGCCGACGCTGCGCGGCCCGAGGTAGCTGGCCCGGCCCTTGCGCGCCTGCATCGGGACGGTGGCGTCGGCGCCCTCGGCGGCGGCCCCGGCGGCGGCGCGCACGCATCCGGCGAGGTCCGAGCCGTCCGCCAGCGCCGCCTCGTAGGCCGCGACGGCGGGCGCCAGCGCGTCGACCATCGTCTTGTCGCCCTCGACGGCCTTCCCGAGGTCCTGGACGCCGTCCAGCGCGGCCCTCAGCGCGGCGCCGAGCGCGGCGGCGTCCACGTCGTCCGCGTCGCCGAGCGCCTTGCCCGCGCGGCGCAGCACCGTCCCGTAGAGGGGGCCGGACGCGCCGCCGGTCTTGGACACGACGGCCCGCCCGGCGGCGATCAGCACCTTGCCCGGCGGCGCGTCCGCGGGGAGCGCGTCGACGGCGGCGCGGAAGCCGCGGTCGAGGTTGTGGCCGTGGTCGCCGTCGCCGATGGCCGCGTCCAGCCGGGTGAGCCGCTCGGCGTCGGCCGCCACCAGCTCGGCGGCGTGCCGGACCCACGACGCCAGATCGGCGGCGTTCACCGGCCCCACCGCAGCCCCGGCGTCTCGACCGGCGCGTCCCAGAGGCGGGTCAGCTCCGGCGTCACCCGGCACACGCTGATCATGCAGCCGGCCATCTCCAGGCTCGTCACGTACGGCCCGACCAGGCGCCGGACGACGGTCGCGCCGCGCCCCTCCAGCCACCGCGCCGCCGCCCCGTAGGCGATGTACTGCTCGATGAGCGGGGTGCCGCCCATGCCGTTCACCAGCACCAGCACCTCGGACCCGGACAGCGGCATGTCCGCGTCGATCGCGCTGAGCGAGGCGTCCACGATCTCCGCCGCCGTGCCGGTCCGGACGCGTTCCCGGCCGGGTTCGCCGTGGATGCCGATGCCGAGCTCCATCTCGTCCTCGCCCAGCTCGAACGTGGGCGTCCCGGCGGCCGGGACGGTGCAGGACGACAGCGCGACCCCGAACGAGCGGCTGCGCTCGTTCACCTCCCGCGCCACCGCCGCGACGGCGTCCAGCGCGGCCCCCTCCTCGGCGAGCGCGCCGGCGATCTTCTCGGCGAACAGCGTGGCGCCGGTGCCGCGCCGCCCCGCGGTGAACGTGCTGTCCTCGACGGCCACGTCGTCGTCGAGGACGACGGAGGTGACCTCGATGTCCTCGTCCTCGGCCAGCTCGGCGGCCAGCTGGAAGTTCATGACGTCGCCGGTGTAGTTCTTCACGAGGTGCAGGACGCCGGCGCCGCCGTCCACCGCCATCGTCGCCGCGATGATCTGGTCGGGCACGGGTGAGGTGAACACCTCGCCGCAGCAGGCCGCGTCCAGCATGCCGTGGCCGACGAACCCGGCGTGCAGCGGCTCGTGCCCGGACCCGCCGCCCGACACCAGGGCGACCTTCCCGGCGCGGGGCGCGTCCGCCCGCACGACGGTGCCGCCGGCCGGGTCGACCGTCAGCTCGGGATGCGCGGCGGCCAGTCCGCGCAGCGCGTCGGTGACCACGTCCGCCGGGGCGTTGATGAGTTTGCGCATGTCTCAGCTCTACCCCGGCGCGGCCCGGCGTCCCAGACCCAATTGGTGATCACGGCCGCGGCCCGTCCGGATAGGTTGCATCCGTGACGAATGGACCCACGTTCCTGTACGACTGCGACACCGGCATCGACGACGCGATGACGCTCCTCTACCTGGCCTCACTCGTCCGGGCGGGTGAGGCAAGGCTGGTGGGGGTCGGCACCGTCCACGGCAACATCGACCCCCTGACCGGCGCGCTGAACACGCTGCGCGTACTGGAGGCGGCCGGCGCCGCCGAGGGCGTGCCGGTCGCGGTCGGCGCGGCCCGCCCGATGGCGCAGGACGTCCACTACGCGCTGGACTGGCACGGGACGGACGGCCTCGGCGACACCCGCCTCCCCGACCCGGCGGGACGGCCGACCGCCGAGTCGGCGCCCGCGCAGATCGTCCGGCTGGCCCGCGCGATGCCCGGCGAGCTGACCCTCCTCGCGACCGGCCCGCTGACGAACCTGGGCGCGGCGCTGCTGCTGGACGGCGAGCTCCCGTCGCTGATCCGCGAGGTCGTCGTCATGGGCGGCGCCTTCGACCACCCCGGCAACATCACCACGCATGCCGAGGCGAACGTCTGGCACGACCCGGAGGCCGCCGACCTGGTGTTCGCGGCGGACTGGCCGGTCGTGCTCGTGCCGCTGGACGCCACGCACCCGACCGCCGTCCACGACGACTGGCTCGACCGGCTGGCCGCCCACGACTCCCCGGTCGCCCGGTTCGCCGCCGGCATCCTGAAGTTCTACGAGACCGCCTACACGCCCACGCTCAAGCGCCGGGGCGCGGTCATCCACGACGCGCTCGCCGCGATGCTCGCCGTGGACCCGGGCCTCGGCGAGTACGCGCACCGTCCCGTCCGGGTGGAGCTGCGCGGCGAGCTGACGCGCGGCACGACGGTGTGGGACGCGCGCTCGCTGCCCGCCGAGGACGTCCGCCGCCCGGTCAAGGTCGCCGTCGGCAGCGACGTGCGCGCGTTCCAGGAACGCCTGCTCACAGCCCTCACCTCGTTCTGACGGCGCCCCGCACCGGATTACTCGATCTTCGGGCGTGCCCTGACCGTTCACTGACCTTATTGTTGAAACCGTGACCAAGTTTCTGGACGACGGTGTAGTACAGCGGGTCCTCGCGGTGATGGCGCATCCCGACGACGTCGACTTCGGCGCGGCCGGGACGGTGGCGGGCTGGACGGACCGGGGTATCGAGGTCTCCTACCTCATGGTGACCGACGGCGACGCCGGCGGCTTCGACGACGACGTCTCCCGCGAGGACATGGCGACCCTGCGCCGGGAGGAGCAGCGTGCGGCGGCCAAGTGCGTCGGGGTGACCGACGTCCGCTTCCTCGGCTACCCGGACGGGCGGGTCGAGGCGACGCTGGACCTGCGCCGCGACATCGCCCGGGTGATCCGGCAGGTCCGGCCGGACCGGGTGCTGATGCCGAGCCCCGAACGCAACTACGACCGGATCTACCCGAGCCACCCCGACCACCGGGCCGTGGGCTCGGCCGCGCTCGACGCCGTCTACCCGGACGCCCGCAATCCCTACGCGTTCCCCGAGCTGCTCGCCGACGAGGGCCTCGACGCGTGGACGGCGCGGGAGGTGTGGACCACCGGCGGCCCCGTGGTGAACCACTACGTCGACATCACCGAGCGCTTCGAGCGGAAGCTGAACGCGCTGCGCGCGCACGCGAGCCAGACCGGGCACATGGGCGACGGGCTGCCGGAGATGCTGCGCGGCTGGCTGGGCGGCAACGCCGCCGCCGCGGGCCTGCCGGAGGGCCGGCTCGCCGAGTCGTTCCAGGTGGTCGACACCGCGTGAGTTTCGGTCACGATACAAATACGCCCCCTCACAAGCCGTAATTAACTGCAGATCGGGCATGTACCCCTTGTGACAGAACACGGGGGGTTGTCATGCCGCATGAGATCGAGGCCACCGCCAGCTCCTGCGCCGCGCCGGAAGTGATCTTCAAGCACCTGTGCCTCGCGGAGGCGTGGGGCGAATGGGGCGGCTTCTGGATCCGCGCGTCGCGCGAAGCCGACGGGGCCGAGCACCCGAACGGGATCGGGGCCGTCCGGTCGGTGCCGCCGTGGCGCGAGGAGGTCGTGGCCTGGGACCCGCCACGGCACTACGGGTACATCGCGCTGGCCGGGGCGCCGCGCCGCCGCGCCCGGGTCGACATCACGCTGGAGCCCTGCTCCGCGGGCACGCTGATCCGCTGGCGCGGCGAGGTCGACGCGTTCCCGGGCACCGGGCCGTTCACGCGGGCGTCGCTGCGCCGCCGCTTCGGCTCGTACGCGCGCCGGGTCGCCTGGCATTCCGAGCACTGCGAGCCCGGCTGCCCCGCCCGGCTGCCCGGCGTGCTCTGAGGGCTCTCACCAGTACGTCCTGATCATTACGTTCGCACGGATTCGGGGGGATCGATGCGGCGTCATATCATCGTGCTCGCGTTGGCCGCGGGCGTCACCGGGGCGGGGCTCACCGCCCACTGGTTCATCACCGAGGCACCGCCCGCCAGGAGCGGCGCGGTCGTCGGCGCCACCGAGTCGATCGCGGCCGGACGGGGGGCGGCCGTGGCGGAGCGGAACACCCGGCCGTTCGAACCGGCCGCGCTGCGCCAGGCCGTCCGCGCCTACCTCGGGACGCGTCCGGGCAAGGCCGGGGTGATGGCGACCGACCTGCGCACGGGGCTGTCCTTCGGGGAGAACGAGAAGGGCCGGTTCGTCACCGCGAGCATCATGAAGGTCGACATCCTGTCGAGCCTCGTCCTGCAGCGGCAGCGCGACCGCCGCGCCCTGACGGCGGAGCAGCGGCGACTGGCCGAACCGATGATCCGCGAGAGCGACAACAACGCGGCCGACGCCCTGTACTCGGCGGCCGGCGGCGACGGCGGCGTCAAGAAGGCCAACAAGAGCTTCGCCCTGAAGAACACGACGCCGTTCGCCGGGTCATGGGGTTCGTCCCTGACGACCCCGGCCGACCAGGTGCGCCTGCTGACCAACCTGGCGTCGGACAAGAGCCCCATCAAGGCGCCCGGCCGCCGGTACGTCCTGGGGCTGATGGGCTCCGTCCTGGACGAGCAGGCGTGGGGCGTGAGCGCGGCGGCCCGTCCGGGCGAGAAGGTGGCGCTGAAGAACGGCTGGACGCCGGTCCGGCATCAGGGGCACGGCTGGGCGGTGAACAGCATCGGCCGCATCACCGGGCGCGACCACGACTTCCTCGTCGCGGTGTGCAGCGGCGACAGTCCGACGATGGAGGCGGGCGTGTCCACGGTCGAACACGTCGCCGAGATGGTGGTGAGCACCATGCGGGACTCGCACTGAGCGGGACGTCCCGCGCCCGGGCGGCGGGCCGGCCGCCCGGCGGACGCCGGGGACGTCAGCGCTGGAGGGGCCGGGTGAGCTTCGTGCCCTCGGCCGCGGCCACCGCGACGCAGGTGACGCTGCGGTCGCCCGACCGCCACGACGCGTCGGTCGGGTAGTAGTAGGAGTTCGCGAGGCCGCCGGCCGCCGGGTCGCGGCTGATCCGGGCCCGGGTGCGGAGCTTGCAGCCGTTCGAGGCCTGCTGCCGCAGCTGCGCCTCCGGCGGCAGCGTGGCCCCCGGCAGCCGGAAGACGGCCATCACCTCGCCGTCGTGCGGCGCGGTGCACGGGACGATCTTGACGCTGTCGACCTCGACCGGCTCCGTGGTGGACGGGGCGGACGCGGTCGTGTTGTCGTTGAGGCAGTCGCCCACCTTCATCTTCTGCGCGTCGACCGTCTTGGGCTTGGTCCGGGTCGCGCTGGGCCGCGCCCCGTCGTCGCCGGAGTCGCTCGCCGCGATGATGACGCCGAGCGTGATGCTGCTGACGATCCACAGGCTGGACAGGATGATGCCGGCGATCGCGAAGCCGCGCCCCCGGCCGCCGTTGCGGCCGAGCTGGCCCAGCGCGATCGCCCCGAGGATGATCCCGAGGACGCCGAAGCAGCCGAGGAGCCCGGTGACGAAGGCCGCGACCGCCAGGCCGTTGGTCTTGTCGTTGCCGTACGGGGACCCGTAGCCGGGGCCGGGCGGCGCGGGCGGCGGCGCGGGCGGATAGGGCGACGACGGACCCGGATACCCGGATCCAGGGGGAGGGAATGTCATGACCAGCGACTGTATATGGCACTGATACCGGTTCTAGCCGAGACGACCGTTACGCGAACCGACCGGCGCCCGAAGCGGAGCTCAGACCAGGCGGCGGGCCGCGGCCCAGCGCGACAGCTCGTGCCGGTTCGACAGCTGGAGCTTCCGCAGGACGCTGCTCACGTGCGTCTCCACCGTCTTCACCGAGATGAACAGCTCCTTGGCGATCTCCTTGTAGGCGTAGCCGCGCGCGATCAGCCGCAGGACCTCCCGCTCCCGCTGGGTGATCTGGTCGAGCTCCGGGTCGACGGCCGGGACGTCCGACGCGGAGAACGCGTCCAGCACGAAGCCGGCGAGGCGGGGCGAGAACACGGCGTCGCCCTCCGCCACCCGTCCGATCGCGTCGGTCAGCTCCGGCCCCGAGATCGTCTTGGTGACGTAGCCGCGCGCCCCGCCCCGCACGACGCCGATCACGTCCTCGGCGGCGTCCGACACCGACAGCGCGAGGAACTTGGACGTGACGGCCCCGTGCAGCCGGCGCAGCACCTCGATGCCCCCGCCGCCGGGCAGGTGGACGTCCAGCAGCACCACGTCCGGCTGCGTCCCGCGGATCACCGTGACCGCCTCGTCGACGTCGCCCGCCTCGCCGACGATCTCGACGCCGCCGCCCAGCTCCGCCTTGACGCCGGTCCGGAACATCTGGTGGTCGTCCACCAGCACGACCCTCTTCAACGCCTCGCTCATGTCTTCTTGATCTCCAAACGCACCTCGGTGCCCTCGCCCGGCGCCGTGCGGACGGTCGCCTTCCCGCCGTTGCGCTCCATACGTCCGATGATGGACCCCCGGACGCCCATCCGGTCCGCCGGGACCTGGTCGAGGTCGAATCCCTTGCCGCGGTCGCGGACGAAGATCTCGATCTCGCCGTCCGCCACCTCCGCGTACACCGACACCGACGGCGCCTCCGCGTACTTGGCGGCGTTCACCATCGCCTCCCGCGCGGCCTGCAGCGCCGCGTCGAGCCGCTCGTCGAGCGCCGTGTCGCCCACGCAGACGATCTCGATCGGGACGCCGTGGTCGTCCTCGACCTCCCCGGCGGCCTCCCTGATCGCGGCGGCGAACGTCCGGTCGGGGTCGGCGCGCGGCTGGTAGAGCCACGTCCGCAGCGTCCGCTCCTGGGACCGGGCGAGCCGCTGCACCTCCCGCGTGTCGTGCGCGTTCCGCTGGATCAGCGTCAGCGTGTGCAGCACCGAGTCGTGGATGTGCGCGGCCAGCTCGGCGCGCTCCTGGGAGCGGATGCGCTCGTGCCGCTCGGCGTCCAGGTCCTGCCAGAGCCGCACCACCCACGGCGTCACGATCACCGCGACCCCGGTCAGGATGATCAGCATGGCGATGATCACGGACCGCGCCTGGGCGGCCTCCACGTTCTGCACGACGACGCCGCCGATGCCGCCGACCACCAGCAGCAGGCCGAGCAGGCTGCGCAGCCACCGCTGGCGGAGCGGCAGCGTCCACCGCTGCCGCTGGTCGCGGTCGGCCTGCTGCCACAGGATCGCGGCGCCGACGCCGCCGACGACGAACGGCCACAGCGCCCACTGGACGACCCCGGCCGCGCCCCACGGCAGCACCGCGAGCCCCAGCGTGACCGCCGCGTAGGCGAGCAGCTGGCCCCAATCGCGGCCGCGCCGCCGCCCGGACGCCCGCTCGGACGGCTCCTTCTCCGGCGCGGGCACCAGGATCCAGAAGGCGGCGTACGCGGCGACGCCGAGCCCGCTCGCCACCGTCAGCAGCACGAACGCGGCCCGGACGAGCAGCACGTCCACGCCCAGATGCGCGGCCAGCCCGCGGCACACCCCGGCCACGAGCGCGCCCTCGGCGGCCCGCTCCAGCGCAGGCGGCGACTCCGGCCGCTCCACCGTCTCCTGTACTCCCACGTCACCGATCGTCACACGCCCGCACGCGGGCCGCATCAGGGAACCACCCCGGATCCGGCTCAGGGTCGGTTCAGGGACGTCCCGGATACCGCCGGCCTGGGGCGACGGGCCACGATGTCAGGCATGGACGGCGAGCGGAAGACCCCGGAGCGGGCGGAGCACGGCTACCAGCGGCTGGCGCGGGACGCCGACCGGCGCCTGCTCGCCGGCGTGTGCACCGGCCTCGGCCGCTACACCGGCATCGACCCCGTCGTCTTCCGCGTGGGTTTCGCGATCCTCGTGCTGGCGCACGGGCAGGGCGTCCTCCTCTACATCGCGGCGGCGCTGCTGATGCCCGCGAGCCCCGGCGAGTCGTCGCTCGCGGAGCAGTTCTTCAAGCGGTGGTTCGACGCGCAGGCCGTCCTGTCGATCCTGGGCGCGCTGCTGTGCGTAGGCGTCGGGCTGACCCTGTTCGGCGGGGCCTACACCGACACGATCGCCGTCCTGGTGGTGTTCGCGCTGGTGCTGCTGGTCGCGCACTCGCGCGGCACGGACCTGGTGGCGGCGGCGCGGTCGGTCCCCGAACGGCTCGCCGGGCATCCCCCGGAGCCGTCGGCCGCGTGGACGCGGTCGGCGGACGTCAGCGTCGGCGGCATGTCCCTCCGCAAGGACCCGTCCGGGGAGCCGGCGGCGGCGGGCGGCGGGCTGCCCGCGGGCATGATCGACCTCGCCGAGTACTCGGCCGCGCGGGCCGGCGCCGACCCGGCCGCGCGGACGCCGCGGCGGGCGCGGCGCACGGACGAGCCCGGCCGCGGCCGGGCGCCGGCGGCCACGATCACGCTGCTGGCCGCCATGGCGGCGGGCGCGGCGCTGATCCCCGTCGCCAAGGCGTACCCGGCCCCCGACTCCTGGCTGATCGTCATGGCGCCCGCGCTCGCGGTCGTCGGGCTCGGCCTCGTCGTCGGCGGCTGGTTCCGGACGCACGGCCTCGCCACGGCGGGCACCCTGCTGACCCTCGGCATGCTGACGACGACCGTGGTGGGCGACATGCCGCGCAATGCCGAGTACGGGGACATCGACTGGCGCCCCACCGACGCGTCGCAGACGAACCAGACCTACAAGGTCGGCGTCGGCCAGGCCGACCTCGACCTCACCGCGCTCGTGCTGGCCCCGGGCCAGCACGTCACGATCGACGCGCAGGTCGGCATCGGCGGCATCAGGGTCACGGTGCCCCCCGCCGCCCGCGTCATGGTGGACGCGCGGATCGCGCTCGGCGACCTGCGCGTCCAGCACCGGACGACGAGCGGCCCGAAGATCAAGGTCACCCAGGTCATCGAGCCGGAGACGCCCGGCGGCAACCCGCCGGTGATCGAGCTGCGGATACGCGGCAAGGCCGGAGACGTGGACGTGGACCGTGGCTAGCGGAACAGGGTCCGACGCGACCGGGGCCCATGGAACCGAGGCGGGCGCGACCGAGGCTGGAGCAGACGTGGGCAAGCGATACGGGTTCGACCCGGCGGGACCGGTCACCGGGCTGTTCTTCCTCGTCCTCGCCGGGCTGTTCCTCGCGGAGGGCCTGGCGGAGGAGAGCATCGTGTCCGCGACGGTGCTGGCCCCGGTGGTGCTGATCGGGCTCGGCCTGGTCGGGACCGTCCGGGTGCTGACCCGCTCGCGCCGCCGGCGGCTGCGCTGACCCGCCGCTGACCGGCGGTGACCGCGCCTCCCCCCGCCCCCGGGACGGGAAGTACTGTGATCCCGACGGCTGGTGACGGATTGGGGTTCCATGTCAGGGCAGGCCGGGACGCCGGAGGCGGGCTGCGCCGAGGTGCTGCCCGGATCCCGGTCCGCGCTCGACCCGGGCCGCGCCATCAAGCCCGGACGGCACGGCCTCTCCCCCGAGACCGTCGCCGGCATCCAGCGCGGACGGCTGATCGACGCGTTCGTCCAGGTCGTCTCCGACCGCGGGTTCGCGCACACCACGATCAGCAGCGTCACCGACGGCGCCGGCGTCACCAAGAAGACGTTCTACGCGCACTTCACCGACCTGGACGACTGCTTCCTCGCCGCCTACCGGCGCGGCATGGACATCCTGCTCGGCCGCATGACGCAGTCCTTCGAGTCCGCACCCGGCTGGCCGGACGGGATCCACGCGGCGCTGCGCACGCTGCTCGTCGCCCTGGCCCGCGAGCCCCGGTTCGCGCGGGTGTCGCTGGTCGAGGCGAACGCGGCGGGCCCGCAGGTCAGGCAGGCGCGCATCGACAACCTCGCGCGGTTCCGCGGCTTCTTCACCGGGCCGTCCCTGCCGCCGGTCCCGGTCGCCGTGGTGGACGCGATCGTCGGCGGCATCTACAGCGCGATCCACGTCCAGATGGAGACGGGCGAGGCCGCGGAGCTGCCGTCGCTGCTGCCGTCGCTCACCTACTTCGCGCTGCTGCCCCTCATCGGCCGGGAGGCCGCGTCCCCGTACCTCACCGACGAGACCGGCTGAGCCGCTCAGCGGGCTGCGGCGGCCTCTGAGCCACCCGCGCGCGGGCTTACGGCGGGCAGGCTGACCCCGTGCAGGCTGACCGCGTGCAGGCTGACGGCGAAGGCGGGGCCCGGGTTCGTCAGCGCCTGCGGGCCGCCGTGCACGCGGATCCGGTTGGCGCGCAGCGGCCGCTCGGTGACGCCGCGCTCGGTGATCGTGACGACGGCCAGCTCGCCCGCGACCAGGGTGCTGACGCCGCCGCGCACCGTCCCGCCGTGACCGGGCGGCCACGTCGTCAGCCAGGCGTCGTCGCCGAGCGGGACGTCCTGCGGCCGGCCGGCGTCGAAGCGGACGAGCCGCCACCACTCGTCGGGGCGTCCGGCCAGCTCACGGACGCGGGCGGCGAGCTGCCCGACGGTCGGGGGCGCGGCGGCGATCGCGCGGTCGTGCGGATCGTCCTGGCCGCGCATGGTGAGATCGGGAACCACGGAGAGGTCCACGGGAGAGGTCCTTCGTGTACGGGTGTCGGCCGGTGGAGAACGGATTCAGCGACAACACGAAGGACACAGCGCGCTGGCCACGCGGCAGAAGGCCACGGGGCTGTCGGTCGACAGGCGCTCGGTCACGCCCCAAGGAGACACTCCGTGACCGGGGGTTGTCAAACCGATCACCGCGAGTTCCCCGAAAGCCGTCCCGTCCCGTCAGCGGCTGAGGATCACGTAGACGATCCCGCTGAGGATCAGCGTCACGAACAGCGACCCCACGCACCCGAGCCGGGACGAGAAGAAGAGGAACATACGCGGGGCCTACCCTTTTATCCCTTGTTATCGCCCAGTCGCGACCAACGGCCATCCGCGTTCCTTACTCGCCGGGAAGGGGCTGCGGACGGTTGGGTATGTTGTAACGCGGATATAGGAGAAGTAAGGGTTTACCCCATTACGGTCGGGCGGGAGCCGCGCCGGAACGGCGCGGTCGAGACCAACGCTCCTGGAGGAGCATGTGACCCCCAAAAACCGAACAAATGTGAACGAAGTAGCCCATATGGGCAAGGTGGACGCGCATTACGGCGTCCATCACGCGACCGAGTCCGACGAGGAGCAGCTCCTTCAGGAGCTTTACGGCAATCCAGACGACAGCGGTCTCTTCCTGGCCGAGCGGCAGATCGTCGCGGCGGTCCCGGGCGCGACCGGAATGATCCGCGAGGCCCGGAAATCGCTCGGGACGTCGGGCCGTCCGAACGCCATCACCAAGGAGTACGCGTCCAGGCACGGGAACGAGTTCCTCAAGGCGTCCTGGTGCGACATGGCCATCACCTACTGGGCGCGGCACAGCCGCAACACCGCCGCCGTCCTGCCGGGCGGAGACCGCGCCTACACCGTGTGGCACGCGGAGGACTTCGGCAAGGCCGGACGCTGGCACAGCGGCACGACCGCCAGCGTCAACAAGGCGAAGGCCGGCGACATCGTGTTCTTCGACTGGGGCGCCACCAACCGGGTGGACGCCATCGACCACGTCGGCGTGGTCGAGGTCGTGCTCGGCGGCGGCCGGCTCCAGACCATCGAGGCCAACACCGACGACGCGGTGAAGCGCCGCGTCCGGGCATCGGGCGTGATCGCCGGCTACGGACGACCCGCGTACGGCGGAGGCAACTGGACGGAGGACATGGTGAGGAAGCTCCCGGAACTGAACAAGGGCGACACGGGCGAGCACGTCGAGAGCGTCCAGGGGCTGCTTCAGGCGCGCAGCCATCCGGAGGTGACCATGAACGGCACGTTCGACGCCGCGACCGAGGCGGCCGTGAAGGCGGTCCAGCGGTGGGGAGGCGTCGACGACGACGGCATCGTCGGGCCGGTGACCTGGGCGGTTCTGCTTCGCGTGCACTAGCGGCCAGCGTTCCCCCACACGTCGTTAAATAAGCGGCGCAAGGGGCTAGTACGGGATTCAACCCCGGCATAGGTTCATAAGGTCGCTTCCACGGAGGTGGCCCCGATGACGTGGCCTGTCCAGCGCGCCCCGCCCTGGGGACGTCTCTCCATGTCCACCCCGAGACGTCCCTGGGAGAAAACGCATGCCACGTATCCGTGTCGAGGTCGATGGTGCGACGTATGAGGACGACGTCGAACCGCGCCTCCTTCTCATCCACTATCTGCGCGAACGGCTGGGAAAGGTCGGGACCCCGGTCGGGTGCGACACCAGCAACTGCGGAGCCTGCACCGTCCTGATGGACGGGATGAGCGTGAAGAGCTGCTCCGTGCTCGCCGTCCAGGCGGACGGCCGCGACGTGACGACCGTCGAGGGGCTCGGCGTCGACGGCGGGACGCACCCGATGCAGCGGGCCTTCCACGAGGAGCACGCGCTCCAGTGCGGCTACTGCACGCCCGGCATGATCATGGCGTCGCTCGACCTGCTGCGGGAGAACCCCGACCCGTCCGAGGAGGAGGTCCGGGAGGGCCTGGAGGGCAACCTGTGCCGGTGCACGGGCTACCAGAACATCGTCAAGGCGGTGCGGCGGGCCGCGAGCGATATGCGCGAGCCCGCCGGGCAGGAGGCGACGCCGTGACCGTGCAGGAGGTCGGCAGCCCGCGCAAGCGGTCGGAGGACGCCCGGCTCATCACCGGGCGCACCCGGTGGACCGACAACATGACCCCGGCCGGGACGCTGCACGTGGCGTTCCTGCGCAGCCCCTACGCGCACGCCAGGATCTCGAACGTCGACGCCTCGCAGGCCAAGAAGAGCCCGGGTGTGGTCGCCGTGTTCACTGGTCGGGACCTCGCCGACGAGCAGGGCTCGCTGCCGTGCGCGTGGATCGTGACCGAGGACATGAAGCACCCGGACCACCCGCCCATGGCGGTGAGCGAGGTGCGCTACGTCGGCGAGCCCGTCGCGTGCGTCGTGGCCCGCGACAAGGCCGCGGCCGTCGACGCCCTGGAGGAGATCGACGTCGACTACGAGCCGCTGTCCGCGGTGGTGGACATGGAGGCGGCGCTGGCCGAGGGCGCCGACCTCGTCCACGACGACCTGGGGACGAACAAGTCCTACACGTGGGTGTTCGAGAACGGGGATCTCGACGCCGCGATGAGGGACGCGCCGGTCGTCATGGAGCGCCGCTACGTCCAGCAGAGGCTCATCCCCACGGCGATGGAGCCGCGGTCGGTCCTGTGCGTCCCGGAGGCGGACGAGTTCACGCTGTACTCGGCCACGCAGATCCCGCACATCCTGCGGCTGATGCTGGCCACGGTCACCGGCATCCCCGAGCACCGGCTCCGGGTCGTCGCGCCGGACGTCGGCGGCGGTTTCGGCTCCAAACTCCAGGTGTACGGGGAGGAGGTCATCGCGCTGCTGCTGGCCCGCAGGCTGGGCCGTCCGGTCAAGTGGTCGGAGACGCGCAGCGAAGGCAACATGACCGTGCACCACGGGCGCGACCAGATTCAGCGGCTCACGCTCGCCGCGGAGCGGGACGGCCGGATCCGCGGCCTGAAGGTGGATCTGCTGGCCGACATGGGGGCGTACCTCATGCTGGTCACGCCCGGCATCCCGCTGCTGGGCGCGTTCATGTTCAACGGCATCTACAAGATGGACGCGCTGTCGTTCACCTGCACGGGCGTCTTCACGACGAAGGTGCCCACGGACGCCTACCGGGGCGCGGGCCGTCCCGAGGCCACGTTCGCGATCGAGCGGCTGATGGACGAGCTGGCCGCCGAACTCGGCATCGACCCCATCGAGGTCCGGCGCCGCAACTGGATCAAGCACGAGGAGTTCCCGTACGAGACCATCGCGGGTCTCACGTACGACTCCGGCAACTACGAGGCGGCCACGGACAAGGCCCTGGAGCTGTTCGAATACGACAAGCTGCGGGCGGAGCAGGCCGACAGGCGGGACCGGCAGGATCCCGTGCAGCTCGGCATCGGGGTGTCCACGTTCACGGAGATGTGCGGGCTCGCGCCGTCCCGTGTGCTGGGCTCGCTGTCGTACGGCGCCGGCGGGTGGGAGCACGCGGCGGTGCGTGTCCTGCCGTCCGGCAAGGTCGAGGTGGTCACCGGTTCGTCCGCGCATGGGCAGGGCCATGAGACGGCCTGGGCGCAGATCACCGCGGACAAGCTCGGCGTCCCGTTCGAGGACGTGAAGGTCCTGCACGGCGACACGGCCATCTCGCACAAGGGCATGGACACGTACGGTTCCCGTTCGCTGGCCGTGGGCGGGGTCGCGCTGTTCTCCGCCTGCGAGAAGGTCGTCGACAAGGCCCGCACGGTCGCCGCGCATCTGCTGGAGGCGTCCGAGCAGGACCTGGAGTTCTCCGGCGGACGGTTCAGCGTCCGCGGCGTCGAGCAGGAGGGCAAGACGCTGCAGGAGGTCGCGCTGGCCGCGTTCGCCGCGCACGACCTGCCGGACGGCATCGAACCCTCGCTGGACTCCGACGCCACGTTCGACCCGGACAACTTCTCCTTCCCGCATGGCACGCACCTGTGCGCGACGGAGGTCGACACAGAGACGGGCATGGTGAAGATCCGCAAGTACGTGGCCGTCGACGACGTCGGCAAGGTCGTCAACCCGCTCATCGTGGAAGGCCAGGTCCACGGGGGCCTCGCGCAGGGCATCGCCCAGGCGCTGTACGAGGAGGCCGTGTACGACGCCGACGGCAACCTCACGACGACCACCATGGCCGACTACCTGATCCCGTCGGCGATGGACCTGCCGACGTTCACGACCGACCGCACCGAAACGCCCGCCACGTCCAACCCCATGGGCGTCAAGGGCGTCGGCGAGGCGGGCACGATCGCCTCCACCCCGGCGGTGGTCAACGCGATCGTGGACGCGCTGCGCCCGCACGGCGTCAAGGACGTGCCGATGCCGTGCACGCCCGAACGCGTCTGGCGCGCGCTGCGCGGCGAAACGAGACCCGCGGCCGCCGAACCGGGCGCGGGCGGCGGGCTCGGCTCGGCCGGAGGTGACCAGTGATCCCCGCGACGTTCGACTACGTGCGGCCCGCCACGCTCGACGACGCCGCCAGGGCGCTGTCCGACGCGGGCGAGGACGCGAAGGTGCTGGCCGGCGGGCAGAGCCTCATGCCGCTGCTGCGGATGCGGCTCGCCATCCCGGACGCGCTCATCGACCTGGACCGGGTCGCCGGGCTCCGCGAGATCCGCGACGACGGCGACGCCATCGTGATCGGCGCGATGGCTACGCACCACCAGGTGATCCGCGACCCGCTGGTGCGCGAGCACGTCCCGCTGCTCGCCGACACGACGGAGCTGGTCGCCGACCCGGCCGTCCGGCACCGCGGCACGTTCGGCGGGTCCCTCGCGCACGCCGACCCGGCCGGCGACCTGCCGGCCGTCGCGCTGGCGCTGGACGCGGTCCTGCTGGTCCGGTCCGTGCGCGGCGAGCGGGAGATCCCCGTGTCGGAGTTCTTCGTCGACTGGATGACGTCGGCGATGGAGCCGGACGAGCTGCTCGTGGGCGTGCGCGTGCCGAAGATGGGCGCGGGCTGGGGCGTGCACTACGAGAAGTTCCACCGGACGGCGCAGGCGTGGGCGATCGTCGGTATCGCGTGCGCCGTCCGCCGCGACGGCGATGGGATCGCGGACGCACGTGTCGCGTTGACCAACATGGGCCCGACGCCCGTGCGGGCCGGCGCGGTGGAGACCGCCGTCAGGGGCGGGCCCGCGTCCGAGGACGCGTTCCGGACGGCCGCCGCGCAGGCCGCGGCCGGCACCGAGCCGCCCACCGACCTGCACGGGTCGTCGGAGTACCGGACGCATCTCGCGACGGTGCTCACCGCGCGGGCACTGGCCGCCGCCGCGGGCTGAGGCGATCCGCCGGGCATGCGGCCGGATCCCGTCGCCCCGGGATCCGGCCGCATGATCGCCCGTCCGCCGGGTAGTCGACCGCCTGTCGGGGCGCCCCCTCTGGCGGCGGGACGGGCCGCCACCGTAGGGTCGCGGCAGGTTCTCCGGACGATAAGGACTTTGATCATGGAGCTCGACCACGATTTCACCGTCCCGGTACCGGTGGATCAGGCCTGGTCGGTGCTGCTCGACGTGGAGCGGGTCGCGGCCTGCATGCCCGGCGCGGCGCTCGACTCGGTCGAGGGCGAGGAGTACTCGGGGCGGATGAAGGTGAAGGTCGGCGCGATGACCATCACCTACCGCGGCACCGCGCGGATCGTGTCGGCGGACGAGTCGGCGCGGGTCGTGACGCTGGAGGCGTCCGCGAAGGAGGCGCGCGGCTCCGGTACCGCGTCGGCGACCGTCCAGGCGAGGCTGCACGCGCAGGACGACGGCACGACGCGGGTGACCGTGCACACCAAGCTGAACGTGACGGGACGTCCGGCGCAGTTCGGCCGCAACATCCTGTCCGAGGTCGGCTCGAAGATCATTTCGCGGTTCGCGAAGGCGCTGGCGACCGAGCTGGAGGCGCCCGGCGAGGCGGCGCCCGCCGTGCCCGCCGCGCCTGCGGAGAGCGCGGCCGGGCCCGCGACGCCGGACGCCGTGGCGGCGCTGCCCGAGGAGCCGGCCGACAAGCCCGGCCCGGTGAAGGCCACGGAGGAGGCCGCCGCCAGGGCCGAGGCGGCCGTCCCCGCCGCCGCGCCGGAACGTCCCGCGCGGCGCCCGCTGCACGTCGCGGACGAGGACGACGCGATCGACCTGCTGGAGGTCGCGGGCGCGTCGGTCGCCAAGCGCGCCGTCCCCGCGATCGGCGGCGTGGTGGCGCTGCTGCTCGCCGTCCGCTTCCTCGTGCGTCGCCGCCGACGGCGCTGAGGCGGGGCCGCAGGCGCTGACGCAGGGCCGGGGTCAAACGCCGGTCAACGATCCGCCCGCGAACGGCGGCGACGGTGGAACGGGCCGCCGCCGATGCCGTCGGCTGGTCCCGTGGACACCACGGAGCTTCAGCGGATCGCGCGGATCGAGAACGACAACTGGTGGTACCGCGAGCGGCGGGCGGTCCTGTCCGCGGAGCTGATGCGGTTCAGCGTGCCCGGTTCGGCCGTCGACATCGGCGCCGCGTCCGGGGCGTCCTGCCGGGTCCTGGCCGAGCACGGCTGGCGGGCGACGGGCATCGATCTGAGTCCGGACGCGGTGGCGCTGGCGCGCGCCCACGGCATCGAGGCGTACGAGGGCGATGCCCGCTTCCTGCCGCTTCCGCCGAGCGAGTACGACCTGGCGCTGGCGCTGGACGTCCTGGAGCACGTCGAGGACGACGCGCGGGCGGCGGCGGAGATCGCCCGCGTGCTGCGGCCGGGCGGGATCGCGCTGCTGGCCGTGCCCTGCGACATGGCGCTGTGGTCGGCGCACGACGTGGCGCTCGGCCGCGTCCGACGCTACACGCGCCGGGCGCTCGTCGAGCTGGTCGAGGGCGCCGGGCTGGTGCTGGAGGCGGTGTGGAGCCGGGGCGTCCTGCTCCGTCCGCTGCTGCGCCGGCTCAGGCACCGGACGGCGCGCCGCGAGGACCTGGCGCCGCTGCATCCGCTCGCCAACGAGGCGCTGCGCGTGTCCGCCGCGCTGGAGCGTCGCCTGCCGGTGTCCGGATGGCCGGGCGTGTGGCTGTTCGCACGCGCCCGGCGTCCGGGCTGACGGTCAGCCGAAGATCCGGTCGACGGCCCTGGCCGCGGCCTGGCCGTCGTCGTGCGGGCAGTACTTCACGAAGAACCGGTCGTAGGCGTCCGCGTACCGCTGCTCGCTGGCCGGGGCCGCCTTGACCTCCGCGGCGACCTCCGCCGTGGTCGTCGCGACGGGCCCGGGGGCCTCGGCCTCCAGGTCGAAGTAGAAGCCGCGCACATGGTCGCGGTAGCGCTCCAGGTCGTAGGTGTAGAAGACGATGGGGCGGCCTAGGACGGCGTAGTCGAACATGGCGGACGAGTAGTCCGTGACGAGCACGTCGGCCGCCATGTAGAGCTCGGCGATGTCGGGGTAACGGGTCACGTCGATGACGAAGTCGTCCGTCACCGTGCGGGCCCTGTCGGTGACGAGGTGGTGCGTCCGCAGAAGGAGGACGTGGTCGTCGCCGAGGACCTGCCGCATGGTCGCCATGTCGAGCTCCAGCGAGAAGCCCTGCCTGCCGGGGCCGTGCCGCCGGTCGTCCCGCCATGTCGGCGCGTACAGGACGACCTTCTTGCCGTCGGGAATGCCCAGGCGCTTGCGTATGCGCGTCCCGACGCTCTCCCATTCGGGGCTGCTCAGGACGTCGTTGCGCGGATATCCGGTCTCCAGGACGTCACCCTCGTACCGGAACGCGCGGCGCAGGATCTGGGTGGCGTACGGGCTCGGGGACAGCAGCAGGTCCCATCGCGGCACTTCCCACGTCATCCAGTCCTGGTGTTCGGTGCGCTGGTAGGGCATGTCCCTGAGGTCGTAGGCGAGACGCTTCAGCGGGGTGCCGTGCCAGGTCTGGACGTAGGTCTGGCCGTCGCGCTTGAAGTACCAGGGCGGAAGCCCGTGGTTGGTGATGATGTGCCGCGCGCGCGCGAGGACGCGGTAGTGCTCGCGGGTTCCGGCCAGGACCGTCCTGGTCTTCGCGTCCGCCGTGAGGTCGACCGAGAACTGGCCGTCCTGGGTGACCCACACGCATTCCACGTCGGGGTCGCGTCGGACGAGTTCCTCGTAGATGGCCTTGGGGCTACAGCTGCACTGGGTTCCGTTGTGGCTGTCGAAGACGGCGACGTCCGCCAGCGGGCTTCGCAGATAGACGGGGTAGTCGCGCTGCTGGAGCAGTGCTTGCGCGTGGCCGCCCCGCTCGTCGTCGCCCAGGGCGGGACGGCTGCGCACGGTCAGCGCGTCGATCTGGTGGACGCCGACTTCGAATTCGTGCATGCCGATGGTTCGCGGACCGGGCAGGTCCGGGATGGCCTCGCGCTCGACGACGACCGCCACCTCGCCGGAACGCGCGCGCGCCAGCACGTCCCAGGTTCCGCTGCTCAACGGCAGGTCCGTCCCGAAGACGGCCATGGTGCCGGGTGCGCACGCGGCGGTGAAGTGGTGCTCCTCCCAGGTGACGGGGATGCGGTGCTCGTCGCCCGACCGGCGCCGCCGCAGGACGAAGTGGTCCGGCCGGTCGTCCGGGTCGGCGAAGTCGCCGGTCATGGTGAGGTGCCCGTTGGCGTCCCACTCGGCCGCCCGGACGACGGGGCGGAAACTGCGCTCCACGGCGCGCAGGTTGCCGAACGCCGTCCGCGTGAGCGCCAGCTCCCTTCCCGCGTCCCCGGGGATGGCGAGCCGGACGGGCTTGATGTTGCCCGCGACGGTGAGCCGCAGCGGGCCGCCCTCGCCGGTCAGCCGGATGTCCCAGTCGATGGCGTCCCGCAGGTGCGGCTGACGGGGGGCGGAGCCGTCCCGGACGGACGTCAGGAACTCCAGCGGGAACCGCGCCGTGAAGTCGAAACCGGTGCCCTCCGCCATGCGCAGGACGGCCGACTGGCGCAGCGTCACCTCGCCGCGGACCTCCTCGCCGCCGTGCCGGCGGGCCGCGACCATGGCGGCGCCCGCGCCGAGGGCCCGCCGCGTCCACCCGGCCAGTTCGAGCGTGTCCCCGTCGCGCCGGATCCGGGTGAGGACGGCCTTGGCCCGCTTGACGTGGACGACGAACCCGTCGTCGTCGCCGGCCGCCGGCTGGACGGCCACGTGCTCGTCCACCTGGCGCGCCGCCGTCCAGCGCACGGCCGGGGCCGGCGCGGTGAGCCGCTGCACCGCCCTGCGCCCCGCGGTGGACACCTCGGCGAACAGCTCGTAGGTGGCCGTCCGCCATTCGTCGCCGTCCAGCAGGTACTCGGGCTCCACCCGCACGGTGAACCCCGACCAGTCGTAGGAGACGGCCGACTGGCCCGACCGTGCCGTGACCTCCGGGCGGCACGTCCGTTCGACGGGCAGCCGGATCTCCCTGCCGGTCTTCGCGTCCCGCATCCAGACCCGGATGCGGGAATCGGCCGCGGCGGACACGTTGAACCGGTCGAAGTGGGCGTGGCCCTCGACGATGAGGGTGTCGACGTCCCATTCGACACGGTCGGCCTCCGCCCACAGGCCGATCTCTTCGGTGACGTCGTACAGGTCTTCGGGGATGGCGCGTTCGGCGTCGTCGAAGAAGGGATAGCGGGCGTACCAGCTGGCGCGGAGGCGTCCCCGGGGCGTGATCGGCACGTCCTGGAGCCCGCGCTCCTCGAAACGGAGCACTTCGAGCAGTTCGGGCACCATGCGCTCGCGCAGGAGGTGGAGCTCCAGGCGCCTGATCGCCTCCAGGCCCTCCGTGGCCGAACGGTCGGCGTCGGCGACCATCCCCGCGCCCAGCTCGACCAGGCGTTCGCGCTCCTCCCACGTGGCGGCGGGCAAGGCGAACATCAGCTCGCGCACGTCCAGGTCCAGCGCGTACATGTCGTGGACGGCGAGGAGCTCCGGTTCGTGGTCGTGCACGAAGTTCCGGACGGCGGCGAGGGTCGCCATCCGTTCGGTGATGTAGGCGGGCTCGGGACGCAGCCGCGTGGCTGTCCCCGGGCGGTCGCGCCAGAAGTAGACGGTCGTGTCCAGCACGTCCACGGAGGAGGCCAAAAGCTGGGTCTGGACGGCGACCAGGACGTCTTGGCCGCTGCCCAGTTCGATGCCGTGCGCGTCCCAGAACGAACGCCGGTACACCTTGTTCCAGAGCGTCCGGTCTTGCAGGAGGATGGGGTGCCGGGTGACGTGCGTGGACATCATCGTTTTCGCGTAGGGCCGGCCGTGCAGCGGCGACTGCCACACCTCGTCCCCGTCCAGGCACATGACGTTCCCGCCGGCGAGGTCCGATCCGGTCGCGTCCAGGGTGCCGACCATCAATTCGCAGGCGTACGGCGGTAGCGCGTCCTCGCCGTCCGCGAAGGCCAGGTATCTGCCCTTGGCCTGCTCCACACCGGCGTCACCGGCGGATGTCGCGGGACCCGGCTGGAGCAGCGCGAAGCGGTCGTCTCGCCCGGCGAACTCCTTGGCGACGACCGCGCCGCCCTCATCGGACCCGTCTGACCCGTCGTCCACCATGAGGACCTCGACGTCGCGCAGGGTCTGCCCTGCGAGCGACTCCAGGCACTCGGCGAGGCGGCCGCCGGTGGTGGTGCTGAACGGGACGACGATGCTGATCTGCGGGGACACGAGCGACTCCGTGTTGAAATGAGCGGGGTTTGCGTGGAGCTGTTCAGGACCGGACGTCAGTGACCGGACGTCAGTGACCGGACTGGAGGACCCGGTCGAGCACGCGGGAGGCCGCCAGGCCGTCGTCGTGCGGGCAGTACCGGGCGGCGAAGGCGGCGCGCGCGTCCCGGAACCCGGACTCCAGCGCGGCCGGGTCGCGCAGCGCGTCGACGACCTCCCGCGACGTGCGCAGCAGCGGCCCGGGGGCCTCCGCGTCGAAGTCGAAGTAGAAGCCGCGCACGTGGTCGCGGTACCGCTCCAGGTCGTAGGTGAAGAACACCATCGGCCGGCCGGTGACGGCGAAGTCGAACATGGACGACGAGTAGTCCGTGACGAGCACGTCGCTGATCAGGAAGAGCTCGGAGATGTCGGGGTAGACGGACACGTCCATCACGCAGTCGCCCGGCCGCAGCTTCGGGCGGTCGGTGACGAGGTAGTGCGTGCGCAGCAGCAGGACGTGGTCGCGGCCCAGCGCCGACCTGAACCGGTCGATGTCGAACTCCAGGCGGAAGGCGCGCTTGCCGATCGAGTGGTGGAAGTCGTCCCGCCAGGTCGGCGCGTACAGCACGACCCGCTTGCCCTTGGGGATGCCCAGGCGCCGCCTGACCGCCGCCGCGATCTCGTCGCGGTGCGGGCTGCTCAGGACGTCGTTGCGGGGGTAGCCGCTTTCGAGGACGTCCCCGTGGTAGCCGAACGCCCGCCGGAACAACGGCACGGAGAACGCGTTCTGCGCCAAGAGCAGATCCCACTGGGGGACGTCGTACTCCATCCAGTCGACGCCCTCGGTGCGTTTGTAGGGCATCTCCTTGACGTCGTAGCCGAGCTTCTTCAGCGGCGTCCCATGCCAGCACTGCACGTACGTCTGGTCGTCGCGTTTGGTGAACCATTCCTTCTGCGACCAGTTGCCGAAGACGAAGCGCGCGCGGGCCAGTGCCTCGTAGTGCTCGCGCGTGCCCACCAGGACCGTGCGGGCACCCGCCGGCTTGCCGAACTGCCCGTTCTCGGTGACCCACACGCAGTCGAGGTCGGTGCCGCGCCGCCGAAGCTCGTCGTAGATGCCGCGCGGGTTGCACGAGTACTGCCGTCCCCGGTACGCGTCGAACACGGCGAGGTCGCGCACGGGCAGGTTGAGGTGGCGCCGGTAGTGGCCGGACCGGATCCGGCTCTGCGCGTAGGCTCCGCGCTCGTCGTCGTCCAGGGCGGTCTCGACCCGGAGCACCAACTGGTCGGTCTTGTGCGCGCGGACGGTGATGCGGTGCAGGCCCGCCTCGAAGGGCTCGGGCAGGTCGCGGAGGGTGTGCCGCCTGACGACGACCGGCTGCTCCTGCCCGCCGATGGTCGTGAGGACGTCCCAGCGCCCGGCCACCAGGGGACGGGACAGGCCCAGCACCGGCATGCGCGCGGGAGAGAACTTCGCGGTGAAACGGTCGCCCTCCCAGCGCAGCCCGACGGTGTGGTCCTCGGACGACCGCCGCCGCCTGAGGAGCACCGAATCGGGCCGCCTGGCACGGTCGGTGCACGTCCCGGCCAGATGCAGGGCGCCGTCCGACGACCAGGACACCTCGTCGAGGACGAGGGCCCGCCCGCGCACGACGACCCGCAGGGTGCTCCGCCTGGTCCTGGCGATCTCCAGCTCCCCGCCGGGGACGGGGAAGGCGGTCCCGGCGGCGTCCGCGTCCAGGTAGGGCCTGACTCCGCCGGACAGGCTGATCTCCCACTCGCCCTCCCGGCGCGCCAGCCCGGCCGCGGGCAGCCGGGCCCGGAACCTCTCCCCGCCGGCCGGTTCGACCGGGCCGGTCACCGTCGCCCGGCCCGCCTTCGGCACGGCGGTGATGCGCGGCTCGTCCCCGAGCGGGGCGCGGCTCCAGCCGTCCAGGCACAGCTCGCCGCCCTCCAGGCGGCACCCGACGACCGCCGCCGGCGTCCGCCGCACCTGCACGAGGAACCGCTTGCTCGCCGCGACGCCCTGCACGAGGACGCCCGGCGCGCACTCCCGGTCGTCCGGCCACTGCCGGCCGGTGAGGCGCGGGTTCGCGAACGTGGTGCGCCGCCGCAGGCCCCGGTTGACGATCTCCGCGCACGGGACCCAGTCGACGTCCCGCCAGCGTCCGAACATCTTCAGCGCGGCCGGGTCGATCTCCGCGACGAACCCCGACCAGTCGTAGGACACCGTCGACTGCCGCGACCTGGCGGTCACGTCCGGCCGGCGGACCCGCCTGACCGGGACGCGCATCAGGCCGCGCCGGTTCGCCGCCACCAGCCACAGCCGGATGCGGGAGCCGTCCTCGGTGGAGGAGTCCAGGTGGCGGATGTAGGCGTGCCCCTCGATGCGGAGCCGCCCGTCGACCCAGCAGGCCCGGTCGATCGCCGCGACCGGCTTCAGCTCGTCGGTCACGTCGTACACGTGCGCCGGGACGCCCCGCTCCTCGTCCTCGAAGAACGGGAACTCGGCGTACCAGCGGTGCCGCAGGCCGCGCCGGACCCGCGGCGCGTCCGCCGCCTTCCTGAGCCGGACGAACCGCAGGACCTCCAGCAGCTCCGGCAGCATCCGGCGGCAGAGCAGGTGCAGTTGCAGCCGCGTCATCGCGGGGAGCCGCTTCAGCACGCGCGGGCCGATGTGCCGGGCCAGGTCCGCGCCCATCGCGACGAGTTCCTCGCGGTGCTCGTCCTCCGTCCTGGGGAGTGCCTCCAAGAGGATGCGGAGGTCGATCTCAATGAGGGAGTGCTCGTCGTAGGCGTTCAGGAGCTGGGGGGCGTACTCGGTCATCGCTTCCCGCAGCGCACGCGCGGACACGAAACGCTGCCGGATGTTCTCCCAGTCATGGCGGTCGTCGGTGATGGACCCGGGCCGCTTGCGCCAGTGGTAGACCGTGTCACTCAGGACGTCCACGGACCGGGCCAGCGCGTGCGCGCGCGCCATGACGGGAGGGTCCTCGTAGAAGCCCGGGGGGAATTCCAGGCCGGCCCTGTCCCAGAACTCGCGCCGGTACACCTTGTTCCACGGCGTGCGGTCGCGCATGAGGACCGGCTTGGACGACACGTGCGTCCGCGAACAGGACTCGGTGAACACACCGTCGTGCAGGGGCGACTGCCATGTCCGCTCGGCGTCCATCCGCTGGACGTTGCCGGCCGCCATGTCGGACCCCGTACGGGCAAGGGACGCGACCAGCCGCGCATACGCTTCGCGTTCCACGACGTCGTCGGCGTCGGCGAACGCCAGGTACTCGCCCCTCGCCTGCCGGACCCCCGCGTTGCGCGCCGGGCCCGGCCCCTCCTGCTCGCGCGTGACCAGCCGGAAACGCTGGTCGCGGGCGCACATCTCCTTCGCTATGACCGCGCTGCCGTCGGTGGACCCGTCGTCCACCATGACCACTTCGAAGTCGCGCAGCGTCTGACCGGCCAGCGACTCAAGGCACTCCCGGAAGTACTCCTCGGTGTTGTGGAACGGCACGACGACGCTGAGCTTCGGGGACATGGGGCCTCCTCCTCGCCCACCGAGCATGGTGACGTCACGCCACCGCATGAACGCGCATCGCCATTGCCAAGCCGTCCCCTGACGCAGACTTGACCTCGCCTAGCCGCGGTTTGCCGGAGCGTTAAGGTCGGGCGGGGCGGATTCCCGGCGCCACACCGGAATCGGCGACGGCGCCGCGGACGCTCTCGGCGAGCGCCTCGAACTCCTCCACCCGGGGGGACGTCGACCGGAAGCCGAGCCCGATCCTGCGGAACGGCGCCGGCGACGCGAACCGGTGCAGGCCGAGGTTCGGCGCCCGCCGCGTCTCCACCGGCAGCGCGGTCTCCGGGACGAGCGTCACGCCGAGCCCGCACGACACGAGCTGGACCAGCGTCGCCAGGCTCGTCGCGTACGTCGCCGCGGCGGTGCGCGCGCCCACGTCCCGGCAGATGTCCAGGGCCTGCTCGCGCAGGCAGTGCCCCTTGTTGAGCAGCAGGACGTCCAGGTCGTTCAGCGCCTCGCGCGCGATCTCCGCCTCGCCCAGCTCGAATCCGGCGGGTGCGACGAGCACGAAGTCCTCGTCGTACAGGACGATCTCCGTGACGCCGGTCGCGGGCACGGGCAGCGCGAGCAGCACCACGTCCAGCCGTCCGGCGAGCAGTTCCGCGACGAGGTGCTCTGTCTGCTCCTCGTGCACCGACAGCTCCAGGTCGGGGTACTCCTTGGCGAGCCTCGGCAGGACGATGGGCAGCAGGTACGGCGCCACGGTCGGGATCACACCGACCCTGAGCGGCCCCACCAGCAGCCCTTGGACGGCCTTGACCTCGTCTACCAGGCGGTCCAGTTCGGTTAGGACGGCCTCCGCGCGACGTGCGACGCGCTCCCCGGCGGGCGTCAGCAGGACCTTCCGGGTCGTCCGCTCGACGAGCCGCGTCTCCAGGTTGTCCTCAAGCGCGGCCACGGCCCCGGACAGCGCGGGCTGGCTCATGCGGAGCGCGGCGGCGGCGTCCCGGAAATGCAGATGCTCGGCGAGCGCCAGGAACGCCCGCAACTGAGCCACCGTCGGTCTGCTGATCGCCATCTCGCCCGAACGTTATCGAACCACCGTCACGGATCGTGATGCTTCCCTGGTCAACGGGCCGTGGCGTTCACCACAGCGAACTCACCGCCGCGGCGCCGCCCATCCCCGGGGGCGTCCATGGCGATCACGTCGAAGCCCATCAGGCGGTACGTGTCCGGGTTGGTTTCAGCGCAGCGGCAACCTGTCAGGGTGCGGGATCGGGGCGCCGGGGTCGGCGACACGGCTGGTGAAGGTTCCGTGGAATCCGAACGGAATGTGGTGCTTCAACTGAAGCGTCGCCACGCCGTCCATGCCGCGTGCGTCCAGGATGGCGAGTTGCGACCGGTGCTCGGCCGCGAGATACATCACGCTCAGCAGCCACCCGTCGTCCTCGGCCGCATCGGGTGTGCGGGGCACGAAGATGGGCTCGCCCACATACGTGTTCGGCCCCACCTCGTGTATCTGCGTGTGGCCTGTGTCGTTGTCGACTTTCAGGAGGCTGTTGTACTGGCCGCTGGGCCCCGTCCGTCCCGCCATGTAGGTGTAGCGGTGCGGGCGGGTGGAGCGGCGCCAGTCGAACTGCGGGAACTCGCCCGGCAGGTCGGCCAGCTGCGTCTCGATGACCCGCCCCGAGGGCGTGATCCGGTACCGCATGAGCCTGCTGGCCGGGAGCGCGGGGAACCGCGTGCGGAACTCGGTGAGGTCGCGCCGGATCGCGGCGAAGTCGTCGAACAGCACCAGGTCGACGACCGTGTCCGGGCCGTCCTCGAAGGCGTTGGCGACGTGGAGGTGGACGAGCGTCTCATGCTCCACGATCCGCGCCGGGCCGCCGTTGCGCGGCACGAGCACGAACCGCGTCCCCTTCTCCGGACGGTGCCGGATCGCCTCGAAGATCGGCCCGCCCTTGAGCATCGTGCGCAGGTCGAACATGTACGGGTCCAGGACGAACACCATGTGCTCGCTGGTCAGCGCCACGTCGTGGTTCCAGGGCATGTCCAGCATGCGCACCCTGGCGAGCCGCTGCATCCGGCCCCGCCGATCGACCTTCCAGCAGTTCAGGGACGGCAGCGGCGCGAACTCCTGGCCGAAGTTGAACATCTCCCCCGTCGCCGGATCCCACTTCGGGTGCGCGGAGAACGCCTTGAGCATGCCCTTGAGCCGCCCGCCGAAGTTCTCGATGCCGAGGGTCTCCAGGGTGTCCGGGTCCAGCCGGTGCGGCGGGCCGCCCTCCCACAGGGCCAGCAGCCGGTCGGCGTGCACCGCGATCCCGGTGTTGGCGGCGTTGGCGGGGCCCTTCGACTTGGCGTAGTTGGCCCAGAAGCCGCCCGGAAGCGGGGTCCCCACGCCGGGCTTCCTGGCATGCCCGGCGACCATGCCGTCCCGGAACTGGGACGTCCGCACGTACCGGTTGCGGAACCGCACCGAGCGCCCGTCGAAGACGAACTGGGACACCATCCCGTCGCCGTCGAAGAGGTGGTGCATCAGCGTGCGCCCGACCTCCCACTTTCCGGGCCCGACCCGGTACAGCGTCCCGGTGAGCCCGGACGGGACCTCCCCCTCGACCTCGTCGATGACGTAGTCGTGCTCGTGCATCAGCGGGGTGAAGATCTTCCCCATGTCCGGAGCGGCGGTCAGGGCCATGGAAGGCCTCCCCATCTGGCTACAGCCGTTTCCAGAAACGTAGGATCTGGCAACGCCTGTGTCAAGATTGCGGGGTGAGTTCCCGCACCTACGGCGGCGTCACCGCCGACCGCCGCCGTGCCGACCGCCGCGCGGCGCTCCTCGAAGCCGCCCTCGACCTGCTCGGCACCGAGGGCCTGCACGCCACGTCACTGCGCGCGGTCTGCGTCCGCGCCGGCCTCAACCCGCGCTACTTCTACGAGAGCTTCACCGGCCTGGACGCCCTGCTGACCGAGGTCTACGACCGCATCGCCACCGAGATCACCGACGCCGCCGCCCGCGGCGTCGCCGCCGCCGGACCGGACGCCGGCCTGCGCGCGACCGTCCGCTCCGCCGCCATGGCCGTCCTCGCCGTGGCCGCGGACCCCCGCAAGGCCCGCGTGGCGCTGATCGAGGCGCCGGCCAGCCCCGCCCTGCGCGCCCGCCAGCGCGCCGCCCTCCGCCACCACACCCGCATCGTCGTCGACTACGCGCGGACGTTCTACGACATCCCCACCACCGCCGACGCGCAGTTGCAGTTCACCGCGACGATGCTGGTGGCGGGCTGGAGCGAGAACCTCATCGCCTGGCTGGACGGCGAGCTCCACGCCGCGCCGTCCGACCTGGCCGACATGTTCGCCGACGCCACCGAAGCCCTGGCCACCCAAGCCGCCCACCACCCGCACTGACACCGCGGACTCGCGCCACGCGGTCGTGACGGCCATCCGGGGCGCCGGTCGTGATCGCGGCGAGGATCTCGATCCCTGCGGCCGCGGGCCATTCCACAGTCCCGCGAATACGCCGAGCGAACCAAATCTGCCATTGCGAGCAATTGGTCACCTGTTGTGCGTCGAGGGAGGAACGTCCTACACTTGCTCGCTACGCAGCGTTAAGCCCGTTTTCCGGCAAGTCTGTGTGATTTACGTCTACCGGAGAACCGCCCAGCGATTCCACGAGCCCCCGTCATTGCAGGTCATTGCGGCACTCCGAGTGATTGATAGGCAGGTCCTATCACACTCTTGGGACTTATCGATTTCTCTTTTCGATCGAGCGGCGGCACTCTGAGTGACATCGGCCGCCGAGGCGGAAACCCCGCGGCCCCCCTGCGCCTCCTCATGTGGGGGCGACCTTTTCTCATGACGAAGGAGCATGCGTGCTTACTGTCGGTGACCGGTTCCCCGAGTACGAGCTCACCGCCTGTGTCTCGCTGGACGCCGAGAACGCGTTCGAGACGATCAACCACAAGTCCTACGAGGGCAAATGGCGGGTCGTGTTCTTCTGGCCCAAGGACTTCACGTTCGTGTGCCCGACCGAGATCGCCGAGTTCGGCCGCCTCAACGAGGACTTCGCCGACCGCGACGCGCAGGTGCTCGGCGCGTCCGTCGACAACGAGTTCGTCCACTTCGCCTGGCGCAAGGACCACCCGGACCTGCGCGAGATCCCGTTCCCGATGCTGTCCGACCTCAAGCGCGAGCTGAGCGAGTCCCTCGGCATCCTCACCGAGGACGGCGTGGCGCAGCGTGCGACGTTCATCGTCGACCCCAACAACGAGATCCAGTTCGCCATGGTGACCGCCGGTTCCGTGGGCCGGAACGTCAAGGAGGTCCTGCGGGTCCTCGACGCGCTGCAGAGCGACGAGCTGTGCCCCTGCAACTGGAACAAGGGCGAGGACACCCTCGACGCCGGCAAGCTGCTGGCCGGCGTCTGATCCCGCCGGGTTCGCTCACGGCCGGCCGCGTCGCGCGCGGCCGGCCGTCCGCAGGAAAGGACACATGATCATGAGCGTTGACGCGCTGAAGAGCGCCCTCCCGGGCTACGCCAAGGACACCAAGCTCAACCTCGGCTCGCTGACCTCCACCTCCCAGCTGACCGAGCAGCAGCTGTGGGGCACGGTCCTCGCCTGCGCCCTCGCCACGCGCAGCGCCGTCGTCATCCGGGAACTGGCCGAGGAGGCGGGCGACTACCTGTCCGCCGAGGCGTTCGAGGCGGCCAAGGGCGCCGCGTCGATCATGGCGATGAACAACGTGTACTACCGCGCCACCCACCTGATCGGGGACGAGACGTACGCGACGCTGCCCGCCAAGCTGCGGATGTCGGTCATCGGCAGGCCGGGCGTGGACAAGGTCGACTTCGAGCTGTGGTGCCTGGCCGTGTCCGCGATCAACGGCTGCGGACGGTGCCTGGAGTCGCACGAGAAGGTCGTCCGCGAGGCCGGCCTGTCGCGCGAGCTCGTCCAGGAGGGCCTGCGGATCGCCGCCGTCGTCAACGCGACGGCCGCGACCCTGGACGCCGAGGCCGCCCTGGCCCCCGCCGCGGTCTGACCCCGCCCGGACGGCCCGACGCCGCTCGATCGGCGTCCCGACCTGGGAGAACGCCCGGCTGGATCTCTCCGGCCGGGCGTCTCGCCGCGCACGGTGGACGCGGCGGGGTCACTCCCACTCGATGGTGCCCGGGGGCTTGGACGTGATGTCGACCGTGACGCGGTTGACCTCGCGGACCTCGTTGGTGATGCGGGTCGAGATCCGCTGGAGGAGGTCGTACGGGAGCCTCGCCCAGTCGGCGGTCATCGCGTCCTCGCTGGTGACCGGGCGCAGGACGATCGGGTGCCCGTACGTCCGGCTGTCGCCCTGCACGCCGACGGACCTGACGTCCGCCAGCAGCACCACCGGGAACTGCCAGATGTCGCGGTCGAGGCCGGCGCGGGTGAGCTCCTCGCGGGCGATGGCGTCGGCGTCGCGGAGGATGTCCAGGCGGTCGCGCGTGACGGCGCCGATGATGCGGATGCCGAGGCCGGGGCCGGGGAACGGCTGCCGCCAGACGATTTCGGACGGCAGGCCGAGCTGCTCGCCGAGCGCGCGGACCTCGTCCTTGAACAGCGTCCGCAGCGGTTCGATCAGCTTGAACTGCAGGTCTTCGGGGAGGCCGCCGACGTTGTGGTGCGACTTGATGTTGGCCGCGCCGGTACCGCCGCCCGATTCGACCACGTCCGGGTAGAGGGTTCCCTGGACGAGGAATTCGACCGGTTCGGCCGCGTCCTCGCCGACGATCTCGCGCGCCGCCTCCTCGAAGACCCGGATGAACTCGCGGCCGATGATCTTGCGCTTCTCCTCGGGGTCGGTGACCCCGTCGAGGGCGGCGAGGAAGCGGTCCTGGGCGTCCACGACGTGCAGGTTCACTCCGGTGACGGCGACGAAGTCCTTTTCGACCTGTTCGGGCTCGCCCTTGCGGAGCAGGCCGTGGTCGACGAACACGCAGGTCAGCTGGTCGCCGATGGCCTGCTGGACGAGGGCGGCGGCGACGGCCGAGTCCACTCCGCCGGAAAGCGCGCAGATCGCCCGCTTCTCCCCGACCTGCTCCCGGACGGCCTCGATCGACTCGTCCGCGATGTTCACCATCGTCCAGTTGGGACGGCATCCGGCGCCTTCGTACAGGAACCGCCGGAGAATCTCCATACCGTGCTCGGTGTGCAGGACCTCCGGATGGAACTGGACGCCGAAGAAGCCGCGCTCCAGGTCCTCCATGCCGGCGACCGGGGTGACGTCGGTGCTGGCCGTCACGGTGAACCCGTCCGGGGCGCCGCTGACGAAGTCGCGGTGGGACATCCACACCGCCTGCTCGTGCGGCAGACCCGCGAACAGCATGCCCGGAGACGAGACGGCCACGGTCGCGCCGCCGTACTCGGCGACATCGGAGTTCTCGACCGTCCCGCCCAGGGCCTGCGCCATCACCTGGTGGCCGTAGCAGATGCCGAGGGTGGGGACGCCTATGTCGAACAGGCCGTCCGGCGCGATCGGGGCGCCCTTCTCGTACACCGACGCCGGGCCGCCCGACAGGATGATCGCCTTCGGCCGCTTGGCGAGCATCTCCGCCGCCGGCATGGTGGACGGCACGATCTCGCTGAACACATGGCACTCGCGGACGCGCCGCGCTATCAGCTGCGCGTACTGCGCGCCGAAGTCGACGACGAGGACGGTGTCAAAGGACTGGTCTGCGACCACCAACTGAGCCTTTCGCACGGCCGGAAGGGGTCCCCAGTCTACGGGCCCGCTGCCTGCGCCGATGCGCCGCACCCCCGGCAGGGTGGTCACATGGTGCGGTTGGCCGATAACGGTCGGCATCCATTTACCTTGATCACGCCCAACACGTCCCTACGCTCTGATACGAGTTAATGACGTGCTGTAGTCGAAGGCGCCTGCCCGCACGGGTCCCGTCCGCAAGCGACCTCCTTAGGAGTGCCGTGAAGCTGCTCGCCGCCACCGTCCTGCTCGCCGCTCTCGTGCCCGCCGCGCCGTCCGGGCCTTCCGCCGCCCCCTTGCGTACGTCCATGGACGACTGCACGCACCCGGAGGCGAGGCTACGGACGGGTGGGCACGGCATAGAGCGCAACGACCTGACCCCGGCGCAGGCGGCCACCGTGGAGCAGCACCTCGACCAGATCCTGGACGGGCTGGGCCTCGGCCGCCTGGGAGCGGATGACCAGGCGGACGACGCCGACGTCCGTTCGGCGGCCCAGATCACGGTCCCCGTCTACTTCCATGTAATCCACGACGGGGCCAAGGGCAATGTGTCCACCGCGGAGGTCAAGCGCCAGATCGGCACCATGAACGCGTCCTACGGCGGGCGCAACGGCGGTGCGAACACAGGCGTCTCCTTCGAACTGCGCGAGATCAGCCGTTCCGACAACGCCGCCTGGTTCCAGGACCCGGAGCGCTACGAGGGCACGTACAAGCCCCTGCTGCACAAGGGCGGCAAGGGCACGCTGAACCTGTACAGCACCTTCATCGGCGGCGATCTGCTCGGCTGGTCGACCTTCCCGTGGAAGTACAAGGCCGACCCCGAGATGGACGGCGTGACCATCCACTACGGCAGCATGCCGAACGGCTACATAGAGAACTTCAACAAGGGCTTCAGCGCCACACACGAGGTGGGGCACTGGCTCGGGCTCTACCACACGTTCCAGGACGGCTGCGGAGGCCAGGGCGACCGCGTCGGCGACACTCCTCCCGAGCGGGATCCGTCGAACGGCTGCCCGTCCGGTAAGGACACCTGCCCCTCGCCCGGGGTCGACCCGGTGCACAACTACATGGACTACAGCTACGACACGTGCATGACGTCCTTCACCACGGGCCAGGGCGCCCGTATGCACGAGGTGTGGACGGCCTACCGCGCCTAGGACGGTCTGCTGAGCCTGGCCGCCTCCCCGGCGGGCAGGCGTCGGACGGCCTCGCGGAACGTCACGCCCGAGATGGCGTCGAGGCGGGGCTCGACCCATTGCACCACCCAGGCCGGATCCTTCTTGGACAGCTCCCGCAGGACCCATCCCAGGGCCTTCCTGATGAAGAACTCGCGCTCGCCTATCAGCGCGTCTCCGAACCGGCTGATTCGCTCCAGGTCCGGGTTTCCCGTCCGGACGCCTGGCAGCAGTGCCAGCACCGCCGTGCGCCGTATCCACATGTAGGGGTCGGCGACCCATGCGTCCAACACCGTCGCAAGGTGCGGGTGTCTCACGACCAGTCCGCCGACGACCTTGTCCGCGATGACGTCGACGTACACCCAGCTCACCGAGTCGCGGATGAGCCGCTCGGCCATCCCGAGGTCGCGGGGCTCTAGTAGGGCCGACCGTTTGACGAGGACGTCTATGGCCGCCATGCGGGCCTCGTGCACGGGGCGTCCTTCGTCGGTCACGTCCCAGAGGAGCTGGGCCAGGGCCAGCACTTCCTCCCGTGTCGGCTTGGCCTTGACCGCCGAAACGGCGACTTTGCGGAGCGCCGGCACGGTCACGCCTATGTGCACGAGATCGCTCTTCAGATAGCTCTTCTCCTTCTCGGCCCGCATCGGGTCCGCCTGCGCGTGCAGCTCCGCCAGAACTCGCGCCGCCTCGCCCTTCACGTCCATGCGGGACACGCTACGCCGCCGCGCTAGGGCGCCGTATTCAGCGTTGCCCGTCCCTGTTCGTCCAGGTTTGCCAAAGACGTGACGTTTGTTCGGATCCACCCTTGTTCCAGCGATGACTCCGCTCCCCAGCGCGCGCTCCCCCGCTCGCGCCGCCCCCCAAGGAGTTCCATGAAACGCGCCGGAATCGCCACCGTCCTCGGCTTGGCCGCCGCCTTCACGGCGTACGCGCCCGCCGCCCCCGCCACCCTCGCCGCACCGTCCACCCCGGCCGCCCAGTGCGCCGACCAGCCCGTCCAGGCCCGCGTGCGCGCCGGCGCCCAGGTCACCGAACGGAACCAGCCCAGCGCGGCCAAGGTCGCCGCGATGGAGAAGGACTTCCACAACCGCGTCAGCAAGCTCAAGACGACGCGCACGGCCGCGGCCATGACGGTCAGAGTGCACTTCCAGGTCGTCTACGGCAGCGCCGGCAACGTCTCCGACACGGTGCTGCAGCAGCAACTCAACGTCCTCAACGACGCCTACGCCGACAGCGGCGTCACGTTCACCCTGTCGGAGATCAAGCGGACGCAGAACGCGTCCTGGTTCTCCGACCCCGAGGGCTACGAGAGCCAGATGAAGAGCGCCCTGCACACGGGGAACGCACAGGACCTCAACATCTACACCGCCGACCTGGGCAACAGCCTTCTCGGCTGGGCCACGTTCCCGAGCAGCTACAGCTCCCAGCCCGCGATGGACGGCGTCGTCATCCACTACCAGAGCCTGCCGGGCGGCGCTCTGGGCGACTACAACGAAGGCGACACCGCCACCCACGAGGTGGGCCACTGGATGGGCCTCTACCACACGTTCCAGGGCGGCTGCGGCAGCCAGGGCGACAGCGTCTCCGACACCCCCGCCGAGCAGAGCCCCGCCTCGGGCTGCCCCACCGGCCGCGACACCTGCTCCGCCCCGGGGGCCGACCCCATCCACAACTTCATGGACTACAGCTACGACTCGTGCATGTACGAGTTCACCCCGGGCCAGGCAGCGCGCATGCAGTCCCAATGGGCCGCCTACCGCGCCTGACCTGAACGTCCGTCCGTACGCCGAGCCCACCGCGGCCCCCGCCGCGGTGGGCTCGCCGCGCTATTCAGGCCAGGTCGTTTCCGCGCACGACGCCCAGATCGTGGCATCTGGTGCGCCAGGCCCGGACCTCGGCGGCTTATCCACAGAATCGCGTTCTATTTCCACGGCGCGCACGCCGGCCCGACGATGGAACAAGTCGGCCCGTCCGGGCGGAAGGGCGGGCCGACCGGGCAGACGAGGGGCCCATCCGCGATGTGCGTCCGAAGGCCGCGGCCCCTCACTTCACTCCAGCATCCGGTCGGGGGCAGATGTGTCAGGTTATGTCGACGATGGGGAGTCTCAGGGCCGCAGGAGCCTCGGCCGGGACGGCCGGGTTCTTCGGCGCGACGGGGGCGACGCGGCGGTACCGGGCGCCGAGGGCCGGGCGCGGGTCGTCCTCGGCGCGGTTCGGCCAGAACGACATGGCGCGTTCGGCCTGCGCGGTGATGGTCAGGGACGGGTTGACGCCCAGGTTGGCCGACACGGCGGAGCCGTCCACGATGTGCAGGCCCGGGTGCCCGTAGACACGATGGTAGGCGTCGATCACCCCGGTGCCGGCGGAGTCCCCGATGGCGCAGCCGCCGAGGAAGTGGGCCGTCATCGGCACGTCGAACAGGTCGCCCCAGGTGCCGCCGGCGATGCCGCCGATCTCCTCGGCGATCCGGCGGGTGGCCTCGTGCCCTTCCGGGATCCAGGTCGGGTTCGGCTCGCCGTGCCCGGCCGCCGCGCGGACGTCCCAGCCGAACGGGCCCTTCTTCGGGCGCAGCGTGATCGAGTTGTCGCGGGTCTGCATGACCAGCGCGATGACCGTCCGCTCCGACCAGTGCCGGACGTCCAGCAACTGGACGACGTCGCGGGGGCGGCGCACCACCTCGCGGGCGAACTTCAGGATGCGGGGCCTGTGCCTCTCACCGGGCCGGTCCCCGTCGATGAGGAGGGTCTGCAGGCCGGCGAGGAGGTTGGAGCCCCGGCCGTAGCGGACGGGCTCGACATGCGTGTCGGGGGCGGGGTGGAACGACGAGGTGATCGCGACGCCCTCGGAGAAGTCGGCGCCCGGGCTGCCGTTGCGGCGGCCGCCGCCGAGGATCGCCTCGGAGTTCGTGCGGGTCAGGGCGCCGAGGCGTGCCGACAGGTGCGGGAGCGCCCCGGTCGTCCTGAGCTTGTGCAGGAGCTTCTGCGTCCCGTAGGTTCCGGCCGCGAAGACCACCTGGCCGCTGGTGAGCGTCTTGCGGTTGCGGCCGAACGAGCCGGTCCGGACGATGTCGACCTCGTACCCGCCGCCGGGCAGGGGCCTGACCGAGGTGACGCGGCTCAGCGGCATCACGCGGGCGCCGGCCTTCTCGGCGAGGTACAGGTAGTTCTCCGTGAGCATGTTCTTCGCGCCGTGGCGGCAGCCCACCATGCACTCGCCGCACTCAAGGCAGCCGCGCCGGCGCGGGCCCGCCCCGCCGAAGTACGGGTCGGCGCTCTCGATTCCGCCGCCGCGCCCGAAGTAGACGCCCACCGGGGTCTTGACGAACGTGTCGCCCTTGCCCATCCGGTCGGCGACCCGCTTCATGACCTTGTCGGCCTCGGTCGTCGTGGTGTTCTGGACAACGCCCAGCATCCGCTTGGCCTGCTCGTAGTAGGGCGCCAGCTCGTCCTGCCAGTCGGTGATGTGCGCCCACTGCCGGTCCTTGAAGAACGGCTCCGGCGGGACGTACAGGGTGTTGGCGTAGTTCAGCGAGCCGCCGCCTACGCCCGCACCGGCGAGCACCATCACACGGCTCGACTTCGCGCCGCGGATGAGGTGCATCCGCTGGATGCCGGTCAGGCCGAGCGCCGGCGCCCACAGGTACCGCCCGACGCGCCAGTTCGTCTTCGGCAGCTCCGGGTAGCGGGCCCCGGGCGCGCCCGACGGGTTCGTGTCGAAGCGGCGTCCCGCCTCGATCACCCCGACCCTGTAGCCCTTCTCGGTCAGCCGCAGCGCCGAGACGCTGCCGCCGAATCCCGACCCGACGACGAGCACGTCGAAGTCATGCTTCACGGACGATCCCTACTTGATGTGCAGCTTCTTCATCAGCTTGATGCCGTTCGCCATGAGGCCGGCGAACCTGTCGTAGGCGATGGAGCCCGGAGGTTCGAGGTCCATGAAGTGCTGGCTCGCGATGGTCTGCACCTCGGTGAACTTCAGCAGGCCCTCCGCCCCGTGGCGGCGCCCCACCCCGGACTGCTTCATCCCGCCCATCGGGGAGTCGTAGGACGCGTACGCGGCGCCGTAGCCGTCGTTGATGTTGACGGTCCCCGCCTGGATGCGGGCGGCGAGGCGGCGGCCCCGCGCCGGGTTCTTCGTCCAGACCGACGCGTTCAGCCCGTACGGGGTGTCGTTGGCGCGGGCGACGACCTCGTCCTCGTCCCGGTACTTGTAGACCGCGACGACGGGGCCGAACGTCTCGTTCGCGCACAGGTCCATGTCGCCGTTGACGTCCGCGAGGATCGTCGGCTCGTAGAACAGCGGGCCCACGTCGGGCCGGGCCTTGCCGCCGGCGAGGACGGTCGCGCCCTCCTTGACGGCCTGGTCGACGTGCCGGTTCACCGCCTCCAGCTGGCGCTGGTGGGTCAGCGAGCCCATCTCGGCGTCGAAGTCGAGGCCGGTGCCGAGCTTCATGCCCTTGACCAGCTCGGCGAACCGCGGGACGAAGCGGTCGTAGACGTCCTCGTGGACGTACATCCGCTCGATCGAGATGCACAGCTGACCGGCGTTGGTGAAGCACGCGCGGACGGCGCCGCGCGCGGTCCGCTCGACGTCGGCGTCCGGCAGGACGATCATCGGGTTCTTGCCGCCGAGCTCCAGCGAGTACGCGACGAGGCGCGACGCGACCTTCTCCGCGATCGCCTTGCCGCCGCGCGTCGACCCGGTGAACGAGACGTAGTCGGCGTTCTCCACCAGCGGGTCGCCGATCTCGGACGGCTCCCCGACGACGATCTGCCACAGGTCCTTGGGCAGCCCGAGCGAGACCAGCAGGTCCAGCACCCACAGGCTGGACAGGCACGTCTGGGTGTCCGGCTTGTGGATGACGGCATTGCCCGCCATCAGCGCGGGCGCGATGTCGCTGGCGCCCAGCGCGAAGGGGTAGTTCCAGGGGGCGATCAGCGCCACGACGCCCTTCGGGTGCCGCAGCTCGCGCACGCGCGTCAGGGCGGGCATCATGCCCTGCCGGCGCTTCGGCTTCAGCAGCTTCGGGGCCCGCCGGGCGTAGTACAGCGAGCACAGCGCCACGTCGAGGAACTCCTCCATGGCGTGACGGCGCGCCTTGCCGGTCTCCAGCTGGATGATGTCGAGGATCTCGTCGCGCCGGTCGACCAGCGCCTCGGTCAGCTTCAGGAACGGCTTGACCCGCTCCCCGGCCGGCAGTTCCGCCCAGGCCCGCTGCGCCGCCCTGGCGCGCTCGTAGGCTTTGCGGACGTCGTCGGCCTTGGAGATCGGAACGGTCGCGAGGGGCTCGCCGGTGAACGGGCTGGGGATCGTCGCGCTCTCGGCGCCGTCCGAGGCGACGTGGGAGGCCAGCCGGTCGATCAGGGTCTGGGGGAGCTCGTGCTCTGCCGCGCCTTTGGCAGGGACCGTGGGTGATGCCATGCAGGCAGGGTATGACCACCCGCCCATCTTTGGCTACCCGCAAGTAACGCGCTACATGCCGTGATATCCCCCACCTGATCACGCCGTACCCCGTCGCCGGATGACAACCGGAGGCCGAACGGAGCGTTCCAAGCGGGCCGGAATTGCGCAACTCGAAGACTGACCATGTCCGACCGGTGTATTCCGAAGGGCAGGAGAGAATCTCGGCGCGCGAACCGCCGTCCGACCGTCCGCTGCCGCTGTCGGGCCGGCGGGGGACGCGCGCCGCACACGGGAGGGACTGACGCACGCTCGATAACGGGGCCGCGCGTACCGCACAGGGAGGGGCCGGACGCGCACCCGCGGGGGACGCGCGTCTCGGACACGGAGGGAACAACGAATGAGGGACGCCCACGGGGACAATCGGCCCGAGGCCGCCACGAGGGGGGCCGGCGGCCCGCGGCCGCGCCGGGACCGGCGCGAGCAGACCCGCACCGCCCTGCTCACGGCCGCCGAACGCCTCTGGGCCGAGCGCGGCATCCACGGCGCCTCGCTCGACGACATCGCGGCCGCCGCCGGCCTCACCAAGGGCGCCGTCTACTCCAACTTCGCGGGCAAGACCGACCTGCTGCTCGCCCTGATGGAACGCATCACCAGCGACCGCACCGGCCCCGACGTCTGCGACGAGCTCCACGCCGCCGGAGAGGAAGCCGACCACACCGGCCGCTCCTCCCGCCACGACGCCGATGACGGCCCCCGCCGCCTCGCCCTGCTCCTCGTCGAGTTCTGGCTCTACGGCATGCGCGACTACGCCGCCGGCTGGCGCATCGCCGACTGGTACGCCGACCGCCGCGCCCAACTCGCCAGCGAACTAGACCCGGCGGACGGCATAGCCCCCGCCGACCGCGCCACCCTCACCATGGCCCTCGACGTCGGCCTGGCCTTCCAACACCTCCTGGACCCGGCCCGCGTCCCCGCCGACCTCTACAAAACCGGCAAATCCCTAATGCAAGCCCCCCACCCCAACCACCCCACCTAACCCACCCCTCCGGCCCCCTCCACACCGGCCACCGGGGGCCTCCGCCACACCCGCCCACAACCCGGAACGAAAGACCTACGGCCCCCGCACGACACCCCCGACACGGTCGGCGGGGGCCTTCGCCACGCCGCCACAAACCCGAAACGGAAGACCGCACACCAGCGCCACCCAGGCGCCCCACGAACCGGCCAGCGGGGCTCTGGCCATGCCCGCGCACAAAACCCGGCACGGAAGACCGCACACAAGCGCCACTCCGGCACCCCGCACCGGCAGACGGGGGCCTTGCCGCGCCCGTTCTTACGGACTACGTGGGGCGGCGGGGCATGGGTGTCGTTTTGGGGCGGGGGTCTTCAGGCTCGGTGTGGGGGGCGGTGGATTCGGGCGGTTCCGGTGGTGAGGTCGATGCGGGTGCGTGGGGGTGCGGCGTCGTTCTCCTCGTCCCGGAGCATGAGGGAGGAGTTGCGCTGGTCCTGCTGGTGGCGGTGCGTCCCGTGGAAGAAGGCGTCCAGTTCGCCGACCGCGATCGCCGAGACGGGGCGTCCCGCCTCGTCCCGCCGCCATGGCAGGCGGAATTTGCGGTGCGCCCACAGCCCCGCCCGGTCGAGGACGGCGAAAACCACCAGTCCGAGCACGAGACCGGGAATCGTCATGAAAGCAATCAAGGCCACGCTGCACCAACGAGCAAGCCCCATCAGCGGTTGCGGTCCGCCGCCATCGGGAGCCGGACGAGGCGGACCAGCGGCGCCACAGTGCCGTCAGGCGGGGGCCGTCAGGCGGGGGCCGTCAGGCGGGGGCCGTCAGGGAGTTGCGGTGGGGACGATGTCGGGGGCGCCTCGGCGGTGGGCGTCGGCTTCCTGGTCGCCGTCCTGGCTCTGGGAGGCGCGTTCGGCCTCCACGCGCTTGCGGTAGTACTCGATCTCGCGGTCGCGCTGCTTCTTGGACCACCCGAGGACGGGGGCGAGGAGGTCGGCGGCCTCCTGGGCGACGCCGACGCCGCGGTCCCAGGTTTCGATGGAGATGCGGGTCCGGCGGGCGAGGACGTCGTTGAGGTGCCGGGCGCCCTCGTGGGTGGCGGCGTAGACGACCTCGGCGCGGAGGTAGTCGTCGGCGCCGGTGAGGGGCTTGGCCAGGTCGGGCTTGTCGGAGACGAGTCCGAGCAGGTCGTCCACCAGAGTGCCGTAGCGGCGAAGGAGATGCTCGATGCGGGCGACGTGCAGGCCGGACCGGGACGCGAGGCGGTGGCGGGCGTTCCACATGGCCTGGAAGCCGTCGCCGCCGACGAGGGGGACGCGGTCCGTGCAGGATTCGGCGACCTTGCCGTCGAGGCCGTGGGCGACGGCGTCGATGGCGTCCTTGGCCATGACGCGGTAGGTCGTGTACTTGCCGCCGGCCACCAGGACCAGGCCCGGGACGGGGTGCGCCACGACGTGTTCGCGGGAGAGCTTGGACGTTTCCTCGGTCTCGCCGGTCAGCAGGGGGCGCAGTCCCGCGTAGACGCCCTCGACGTCGTCATGGGTCAGGGGGGTGTTCAGGACGGAGTTGACGTGGTCCAAGACGTAGTCGATATCGGCCTTGGACGCGGCAGGGTGCGCCCTGTCCAGGTCCCATGCGGTGTCGGTGGTGCCGATGATCCAGTGCCGGCCCCACGGAATCACGAAGAGGACCGACTTCTCGGTGCGAAGGATGATCCCGGTCGAGGAGTGGATGCGGTCCTTGGGGACGACGAGGTGAATGCCCTTCGACGACTTCACATGGATCTGGCCGCGTCCGCCGACGAGTTCCTGGATGTCGTCCGTCCACACGCCGGTGGCGTTCACCACCTGCTTCGCGCGCACCTCGCTGGTCGTGTTGCCCTCAAGGTCGCGGATGCGCAGGCCGGTGACGCGTTCCCCCTCGCGCAGGAAGCCGAGGCACTGGGTGCGGGACGCGATCTGCGCGCCGTACTCCGCGGCCGTCCGCAGCACGGTCATGACGTAGCGGGCGTCGTCGACCTGCGCGTCCCAGTACTGGATCGCGCCGGTGAAGGAGTCCTTGCGCAGGGACGGCGCGAGCCGCAGCGCGCCGCGCCGGGTCAGGTGCCGGTGGTGCGGGACGCCGCGGGTGCTGCCCATCTGGAGCGAGAGCAGGTCGTACAGGGCCACTCCGGCGCCGAAGTACGCGCGCTCCCACACGTGGTGCGTGGTCGGCAGCAGGAACGGGACGGGCCTCACCAGGTGCGGCGCGATCTGCTGGAGGAGCAGGCTGCGCTCCGTCAGCGCCTCCCGGACGAGGTCGAAGTTGTACTGCTCCAGGTAGCGCAGCCCGCCGTGGATCAGCTTGGACGAGCGCGACGACGTCCCGGACGCGTAGTCGCGCGCCTCGACCACCGCGACCGTCAGGCCCCGGGTGGCCGCGTCCAGCGCCGCGCCCGCGCCGACGATGCCGCCGCCCACGACGACGACGTCGAATTCCTCACGGGCCATGCGGTCGAGCGCCGCGGCCCGTTCGGCCGGGCCAAGCCGGGAGCTTCCAAGACCGGTCACCGGTGATGCCGTCATCGCGTATCCCCCCACAGCGGTTCGGTTTCCGACTACCTACCCAAGAGTAGGGACAGCACCACCATGGGAACGACCGACTTCCTCCGCAAACGTCCGGAGCCCGCGAGGCCCCTGGGAAGGCCGCCCCCGGACGCCTTCGGTTCCAGGCCCTCCGAGAGCCCGGACGACCGCGGGGGCCGGGTCAGTTGGTGAAGCGGCGGGGGGCCACCACGACCTGGACCCGCTGGAATTCCTTCAACTCCGTGTAACCGGAGGTCGCCATCGCGCGGCGCAGCGCCCCGATCAGGTTCATGGACCCGTCCGCGACATGGGACGGCCCGTGCAGGATCTGCTCCATCGTCCCGATCGTCCCGAGGTCGAGGCGGGTGCCGCGCGGGACGTCGCCGTGGTGCGCCTCGCTGCCCCAGTGGTAGCCGCGTCCGGGCGCCTCGGTGGAGCGGGCGAACGGGGAGCCGACCATCACGGCGTCGGAACCGCAGGCGAACGCCTTGGCGATGTCGCCGCTGTTGACCATGCCCCCGTCGGCGATGACGTGGACGTACCGTCCGCCCGACTCGTCCATGTAGTCGCGGCGGGCGGCGGCCACGTCGGCGACCGCGGTGGCCATCGGGACGGCGACGCCGAGGACGGTCCGCGTGGTGTGCCCGGAGCCGCCGCCGAACCCGACGAGGACGCCGGCGGCGCCGGTGCGCATCAGGTGCAGCGCGGCCGTGTAGGTGGAGCAGCCGCCGACGATCACTGGGACGTCGAGGTCGTAGATGAACTGCTTGAGGTTCAGCGGCTCGGCGCGCCCGGACACGTGCTCGGCCGACACCGTCGTCCCGCGGATGACGAACAGGTCGACGCCCGCGTCGATGACGGCCTTGTGGAACTGGGCGGTGCGCTGCGGCGACAGCCGCGCCGCGACGGTGACGCCCGCGTCCCGGACCTCCTCGATCCGGCGGCCGATCAGCTCGTCCTTGATCGGCTCGGTGTAGATCTCCTGGAGCCGCTGGGTCGCGCGCACGTCGTCCAGCGAGGCGATCTCGGCGAGGAGCGGCTCGGGGTTCTCGTAGCGCGTCCACAGCCCTTCGAGGTCGAGGACGGCGAGGCCGCCGAGCCGTCCGACGGCGATCGCGGTGGCCGGGCTGACGACGCTGTCCATCGGGGCGACGACCAGCGGCATCTCGAACCGGTAGGCGTCGATCTGCCAGGCGACGCTGACCTCCTCGGGGTCGCGCGTCCGGCGGGACGGCACGATGCCGATGTCGTCGAAGGCGTACGCCCGGCGGCCGCTCTTGCCCCGGCCGATCTCCACCTCAGCAGCCACTGCGCCCCTCTTCCTCGCCCGGCGCCGCGCCGGTCATCGTCCTGCTGCTGTTCCCGCCGACCGCGGGAACAGGCCCCGGAAGAGCTTACGTCAGCCCCCGCCGCGACCGAGACCTGGCCGGACGCGACCGCGCACCACACGAGAATTGCGCGCAGGACGCAGCCACGACCTGCGCAGCGGGACGTCCCGAAGACAGCGACCGGTGGACGCCAGCAAGCACACGCCGGACGCCGGACCGTGGCCGGTGGCCGGTGGAGGCGCCTGGGCGGTGGGTGGGGCGGTGGGTCAGCGGCCCTGGTAGTTGGGGGCCTCGACGGTCATCTGGATGTCGTGCGGGTGGCTTTCGCGGAGGCCGGCGACGCTGATGCGCATCAGCTGGCCGCGCTCCTGGAGCTCGGGGATCGAGCGCGTCCCGGCGTACCACATGGACTGGTGGAGGCCGCCGACGAGCTGGTGCGCGACGTTCGCGAGCGGGCCGCGGTAGGGGACCTGGCCCTCGACGCCCTCGGGGATCAGCTTCTCCTCGGCGGAGACGTCGGCCTGGGCGTAGCGGTCCTTGGAGTAGGAGGCGCCGCGCTCGCGGTTGCGCATCGCGCCGAGCGAGCCCATGCCGCGGTACGACTTGTACTGCTTGCCGTGGACGAAGATCAGCTCGCCGGGGGACTCCTCGACGCCGGCGAGCAGGCTGCCCAGCATGACCGTGTCGGCGCCCGCGACCAGCGCCTTGGCGATGTCGCCTGAGTACTGCACGCCGCCGTCCCCGATCACCGGGACGCCGGCGGCCTTCGCCGCGCGGGCCGCCTCGTAGATCGCGGTGATCTGCGGGACGCCGACGCCGGCGACGATGCGGGTGGTGCAGATCGAGCCGGGGCCGACCCCGACCTTGATCGCGTCGGCGCCCGCGTCCACCAGGACCTGGGCGCCGGCCTTGGTGGCGACGTTGCCGCCGACGACCTCGACCCCCGCGTTGCCCTTGATCGTGGCGATCGTGTCGGCGACGCCCTTGGAGTGGCCGTGCGCCGTGTCGACGATGATGACGTCGGTGCCGGCCTCGATCAGCGCGCGAGCGCGGCGGATCGCGTCCTCGCCGACGCCGACGGCCGCGGCGACGAGCAGCCGGCCGTCGCCGTCCTTCGTGGCGTCCGGGTACTGCTCGCTCTTGGTGAAGTCCTTGGTGGTGATGAGGCCCTTGAGCCGGCCGTCGGCGTCCACGAGCGGGAGCTTCTCGACCTTGTTGCCCGCCAGCAGCCGGAACGCGTCGTCCCGCGACACGCCCACCGGCGCCGTGATCAGCGGCATCGGGGTCATGACCTCGCGCACCGAACGGGACAGGTCCGACTCGAAGCGCATGTCCCGGTTCGTCACGATGCCGACCAATACGCCGCGCACGTCGGTGACCGGCACGCCCGAGATCCGGTAGCGGGCGCACAGTTCCTCGACGTCGGCGAGCGTGGCGTCCGGCAGGCAGGTGACCGGGTTGGTGATCATCCCGGACTCGGACCGCTTGACGCGGTCGGCCTCCTCGGCCTGGTCGTCGATGGACATGTTCCGGTGCAGGACGCCGATCCCGCCCTGCCGCGCCATCGCGACCGCCGTCCGGGACTCGGTCACCGTGTCCATCGCCGCCGACAGGAGCGGGATCCGCAGCGAGATCTCGCGGGTCAGCCGGGTCGTGGTGTCGGCCTCGCCGGGCTGCAGGTCGGAGTAGCCCGGCAGCAGGAGCACGTCGTCGAAGGTCAGGCCCTGCGGGAGGAACTTGTCGGGCTCGGCGGCGGGGTTCATGACAACCTTCCCGTATTGGTCGCGGCATCGGGCCAGGTCACAGGGGACCCTGTTCCCATGGTAGGGCGTCCGCCGGCGGCGGGACGGGCTCTTGCGCACGGCGGGCACGTGGCCTTGGTGACATCGGGAAACACGCCGGGCGGCGCCTCGCATTCCCGGCGCCCGCGCACGCTTCGTGATTGTTCGCGCACAGAGGAGGCCGGGGGGTGCACCTTACGGGGCGTCCGGCAGTAGCGTGGGTGTGTGCACGACGACGCTCCGCTCGACCCGTTCGCCGGAGATCCGGAGGATCCGGCGGCGGCGCTGGGCGACCCCGGCGACGAGACCGCTCCGCTCAGCGTGACGGAGCGGGAGGACGTGCTGGCCGATCTCGCCGACCTCGAGGTGTTCCGCGCCCTGCTGGAGCCCCTCGGCGTGCGCGGCCTCACCGTCGACTGCGGAGACTGCGGCAAGCTCCACTACATCGACTGGGAACTCCTCCACGGCAACCTGCGCCACCTGCTGGACCAGGGGCTCCCCCGCGTCCACGAACCCGCCCTCTCCCCCGATCCCGTCGACTACGTGAGCTGGGAGTACGCCCGCGGCTACGTCGACGGCGTGATCGACAGCGAAGAGGGCCACGACGAGAACTAGGGCGGCGTCAGCCGTCCCAGTCGGGGTTCTCGTAGCGGTTGGCCCGTTTCTGGGCTTCGCGGCGCAACGCGTCCAGGCGGCGGAGCGCGTCGTCGTCCGGCCGGGCGTCGGGGCGGGCGGACGGCGTCTTCCGCGTGATCCCGGTGGGGACGTCCGGGCGGTCGCGGCGGTCCCGGGGCGGGAGCAGGTGCGCGAGGCGGCGCTTGAGTCGTCCGATGTCCTCGCGCTCGAGGTCGCGGGACGGCCTCCGCGCCGCGGGCTCCTGCGCCGGGCGGACGGACGAGCCCGGACGGTCGTGCGTCCCGGCGTCGACGTCGGCGGGCACGCGGCCGCCCGGCGGGCCGGACGTCCCGGACGAGCTCGGGGCCCGCGCGGCGGAGGTGCGGTCGACCGCTCCGCCGCCCGCCGCCGCGACTCCCGTGCTGGCGAGGACCGCACCCGCCACGCCCAGGGCGACGATGGTGCGCGGCCCGCGGCGGCGCGGGCCGGGGCCGGGGCCGGGCGGAGCGGGGCCGGCGGCCTGGTCGTCCACGTCGGTGATCAGCGCGCGCAGCAGCCGCGCGGCGGGGTCGGCGTCGTCGGCGGGGCGTGCGCCCGCCCCGGGCACGCGCCGCGCCGCCAGCGACTCGACGAGGGCGTCCGTCGCACGGACCGCGGCGAGGTCCGCCGCGGGCAGGGCGGACGGCGGCCGGGCCGCCGGTGCCGTGGCGTCACCGGAGTGCGAGGGCTCGGCCGGATTCGGGGCGCCCCCGACGCCGGTGAGGGGGCCTCGCTCCGTCAAGCGATCGACTCCTCTCTGGCCATCGCGCGGAGCCGGGTGAGGGCCCGGTGCTGCGCGACCCGCACCGCGCCCGCGGACATGCCGAGGACGTTGCCGGTCTCCTCGGCCGACAGTCCCGCGACGACCCGCAGCAGCACCAGCTCGCGCTGGTGTTCGGGCAGCCGGGTCAGCAGGTCGCGGGCGCGCTGGGCCTCGATGTAGCGGACCACCGTCTCCTCGGGGCCGGGACGGTCGTCGGGACCGTCCGGCAGGTCCTCGGTGGGGACGGCCGCGCGGACCGCGCTGCGCAGCGCGTCCGCGATCTTGTGCGAGGCGATGCCGAAGACGAAGGAGGCGAAGGGGCGGCCCATGTCGCGGTAGCGGGGCAGGGCCGACAGGACGGCGATGCAGACCTCCTGGGCCACGTCGTCGGCGATGTGGTACTGCCCGGAGACCCGGCCGAGCCGGGCCCGGCAGTACCGGACGATCATGGGGCGCACCTCGGCGATGAGAACCTCGATGGCGCCCGGATCGCCCTGGACGGCGAGGTTCGTCAGCTCCCTGAGGTCGCCGTCGCCGGCGTGCGCCGCGCGCAGCGCCCGTGCCGTCCCGCGGCCGGTGTCGCGGGGCGGTGGAGGGGCGGGCCCTCCCGAGGGTTCGGCAGCGCGCGCGGTCATGGTCCCGGCGTAGCATCCCTCGGTCACGTCAAGCATGATGCCCAGCACCGCCGGGCGTGTCTGCCCCGTCGATTACAACGGAATGGTCACAGTGCTGGAGCGAACCTGGCATTACTACGCCACGCACTCATTCCGCTGCCCGGTGTCACGAAATCTTCACCACCACATAGAGCGATAAACAGCTCATTGCGCATCAAAAGACGATGAGTGCACCGACGAGGAGGTTTCGGGGGCTGGAAACAACGCGAACCCCCGGCCCGGATGGGCGGGGGTTCGCGGTGCGAAAGGACGGCCCCTCCGGCCGGGGCACGTGGTGCGGCGCCCCGGCCGGACAGAGGTCAGTGGCCGTGGCCGTGGCCGTGGCCGTGACCGCCGGCGGGCTCTTCGGCCTCTTCCGGCTTCTCGACGACGAGCGCCTCGGTGGTGAGGAGCATGCCCGCGATCGAGGCGGCGTTGGTGACCGCGGAGCGGGTCACCTTCACCGGGTCGATGACGCCCTGGCCGATCAGGTCGCCGTACTCGTCGGTCGCGGCGTTGTAGCCGTGACCGGCCTTCAGCTCGCGCACCTTGGAGACGACGACGTAGCCCTCCTGGCCGGCGTTCTCGGCGATCCAGCGCAGCGGCTCGTCCAGCGCGCGGCGGACGGCCTCCGCGCCGGTGGCCTCGTCTCCGGACAGGCCGAGGGCCTCGAAGCCCTCCTTGGCGACGTGCACCAGCGCGCTGCCGCCGCCGGACACGATGCCCTCCTCGATCGCCGCGCGGGTCGCCGAGATGGCGTCCTCGAGGCGGTGCTTCTTCTCCTTCAGCTCCACCTCGGTGGCGGCGCCGACGCGCAGCACGCAGACGCCGCCGGCCAGCTTGGCCAGCCGCTCCTGCAGCTTCTCGCGGTCCCAGTCGGAGTCGCTGTTCTCGATCTCGACCTTGATCTGGTTGATGCGCGCGTTGATCTCGTCCGCGGCGCCCTCACCGTCGACGACCGTGGTGGCGTCCTTGGTGACGGTGATGCGGCGGGCGCGGCCGAGGTCCTCGATGCCGATCGAGTCGAGCTTGAGGCCGATGGCCTCGGACACGACCTGGCCGCCGGTGAGGGTGGCCATGTCGCCCAGCATCGCCTTGCGGCGGTCGCCGAAGCCGGGGGCCTTCACGGCCACCGACAGGAACGTGCCGCGGATCTTGTTGGCGACGAGCAGCGCCAGGGCCTCGCCCTCGACGTCCTCGGCCACGACGAGCAGCGGCTTCTTGGTCTGCGCGACCTTCTCGGCCAGCGGCAGGAACTCCTGCACGTTGGAGATCTTGCCGTCCACGATGAGGACGTAGGCGTCCTCGAGGACGGCCTCCATGCGCTCGTGGTCGGTGACCATGTGCGGCGACAGGTAGCCCTTGTCGAACTGGAGGCCCTCGGTGAACTCCAGTTCGAGGCCCATGGTGTGGGCCTCTTCGACGGTGATGACGCCGTCCTTGCCGACCTTCTCGAACGCCTCGGCGATGAGCTCGCCGATCTGCGCGTCCTGCGCGGAGATGGTCGCGACGTGCGCGATCTCGCCCTTCTCCTCGACCTCGCGGGCCGACTTGAGGAGCTGGTCGGACACGTACTGGGCGGCCGCGTCGATGCCGCGCTTCAGCGAGAGCGGGGACGCGCCGGCCGCCACGTTGCGGGTGCCCTCCCGGACCATCGCCTGCGCGAGCACGGTCGCCGTGGTGGTGCCGTCGCCCGCGATGTCGTTGGTCTTGGTCGCCACTTCCTTGGCGAGCTGGGCCCCGAGGTTCTCGTAGGGGTCCTCCAGCTCCACCTCGCGGGCGATGGTGACGCCGTCGTTGGTGATCGTCGGCGCGCCGAACTTCTTGTCGATGACGACGTTGCGGCCGCGCGGGCCGATCGTCACCTTGACGGCGTCCGCGAGAGCGTTGACGCCGCGCTCAAGAGCCCGGCGAGCGTCCTCCTCGAACTCCAGGATCTTCGCCATGCGGATACTCCTCTTTTACGCGATCCGCCCCGGCAGCCCCGCCGAAGGCGGCGCCGACCGGGGCGGGTGCATCACGTCTCGGTGATTACTTCTCGATGACCGCGAGCACGTCGCGGGCCGAGAGCACGAGGTAGTCCTCGTTGTTGTACTTGACTTCGGTGCCGCCGTACTTGCTGTAGAGCACGACCTCGCCGACCTTGACGTCGACGGGGACGCGGTCGCCCTTGTCGTCGACGCGACCCGGGCCAACGGCAAGGACGGTGCCCTCCTGGGGCTTCTCCTTGGCGGTGTCCGGAATCACCAGGCCCGAGGCGGTGGTGGTCTCGGCCTCAAGCGGCTGGACGACGATACGGTCCTCAAGCGGCTTGAGGACAACCTTGGTGGCGGTCGTCACGATCTGACCTCCCCTTCGATGGGTCCTCGGCCGGCCACGGATGACCGGCCAGCACATGTGACAGAAGAGGCGACCCTGGACCGGCCTGCCGTCGCGGGTGCCAGACCGACCTTGTCGCTGTGTTGGCACTCTCAGTACGAGAGTGCCAGTCTGGAGACTATTCCGTGCCCGTGAGTGCGTCAACACGGACACGGACGCGCCGGGCGCTGTTCACCGCCAGCTAATTTCAGCGTATGGACATCGCGTCGTTCCGCGCCCTGCGCACGCCCTCCGGCCAGGCGGTCCTCGCCGAGGCGGCCGCCGCGGACGTCGGCGGGGACGGCCTGCTCGCCACGGCGACGCGGCTGCGCGAACGGCACGATCCCGCGCTGGTCGCGGCGGCGCTCACACAGGTGCGGCTGCGGGAGCGGGCGCGGGTCAAGTTCGGCCCGGACGCCGATCGCATGTACTTCACCCAGGCGGGCCTTGAGCAGTCGACCCGCGCGAGCGTGGCGGCGCACCGCGCCCGAAGGTTCGCCGCCCATCTGGACGGTGCGCGCGTCCTGGAACTCGGGTGCGGGATAGGGGCCGACCTCCTCGCCCGGGGGCGCGCGGGCCTCGCCGGGGAGGGCGTGGAACTCGACCCGTTGACGGCCGACGTGGCGCGGGCGAACGTGGCCGCCTTCGGACTGGGCGACGCCTCCGTGCGCGTCGGGGACGCCACCGAGGCCGCACCGGACGGGTTCGACGCGGTCTTCGCCGACCCGGGACGCCGCACCGCCCGCGGCAGGGTCTTCGATCCCCGTTCCTATGAGCCGCCGCTCGATGTCGTCCTGGACATGGCGCGGAAGGTGCCCGCAGCGTGCGTCAAGGTGGCGCCCGGCATCCCGCATGAGGCCGTACCGGACGGTGCAGAGGCCGAGTGGGTGTCGGTCCACGGCGACGTCAAGGAGGCGGCCCTCTGGCTGGGGACGCTCGCAGGGGACGTGGGACGCCGCGCCACGCTCATCTCGTCCGACACCGACCCGAAGGTCTGGACGCTGACCCCGCAGGGATCGGACACACCGCACGTCCGCCCGTGGGGCCGCTACCTGTACGAGCCCGACGGAGCCGTGATCCGCGCCCATCTGGTGGGTGAGGTGGCAGAGCTGGTCGGCGGCGGCCTCGCGGATCCGCGGATCGCCTACATCACGTCCGACCGGCTGTGTCCGACACCGTTCGCGTCCGCCTACGAGATCGAGGACGTGCTGCCGTTCTCCGTGAAGCGCCTGCGCGCGGAGCTGCGCCGCCGCGAGGTCGGGGTGCTGACCGTCAAGAAGCGCGGCTCGGCCGTCGACGTCGACCGGCTGCGGCGCGACCTCGGCTTCGGCGGGCGCAGGGCGGGCCGGGGCGGCGCCGGGTCGACCCTGGTGGTGACCCGCGTCGGACGCGACCCTGTCGCGCTGCTCACCCGTCCCGTCCCGGCGCCCTGACCGGCGGGCGCGAGCACCCTCACCCCCGCGCCCCAGTCTGCTGACCCGCGCGGTACGGCGGCCGCCGCCATTAACCGTGCCCAAAGATCTTCCGCCCGGACGCGCAACGCCAAGCGACGCCGGGCGACGCGCCACGGCGGTGCAAATCATCGGCGTTTTGCGGCATCGCGTTCACCAGGGATTGCGGGGCGCCCGGCAAGGGCGCCGCACCGGCCGCGAATCGGCGCGCGGACGTCCATCCGCCCGAAAACACCAAGGCGGGTTCACCGGCCGGGAGTTCGGCACCGCGAAATACCCTCCGAAATGGGGCCCGGATCCGTCCCGCGGGGTCGCGGCACGGCGGACGCGCACCGCCCGTCCGCAGCCGCCGCCGGGTCGGGAACTGCCGATGTCGGACGAGATGTACGGACACGGCACCGCCCCCTGCCCGTCTCATGCCACCGCAGCATCACCACGATCACCGTGATTACCGCGAACCGGGAGAGCACCGCCGCACCCGGCCATTTCTCGCTATTCACCCCAGCCGGATAACAGGCGCATTCCGCAGAACTCACAATCTTCTCTGCTACCCGTTTTAGCGGCCCTCCACACGCACTACAGTGGCCATCTCACAGATTCATTTGCCGTGCGTCATTTCGTCGCGCCGGCACACGAAGGAGCATCGGGTGGAAACGAATCACAACTTCCTGCAGACGGGGGGTCAACCGGTCTCGGATCGGATGCGGGAGTTGCTCGCCCGTGCGGCGCAGGACCACGTCTATGAACAGCGCTCACAGGGTCAGGTCCTGGACGAGATTCGCCAGCGGCTGGAAGGCATGGAGTGGCTGCTCCGCGAGGTCCGCGAGCGGGAGCTCAGCGGGCTGACCGGGCAGATCGAGAGCGTCCGCGGGCAGGTCGACGAACTGTCCGGCAAGCCCCCGGAATGGGCCGAAGGACTGGCCGAGCACATCGAGTCGTTCGGCGAGCGGGTCAAGCCCGTCGCCGAGTTGCCCGCGCTCTGGGCCGACGTCGGCGTCGTCGCCGAGAACGTCGACGAGGGCCTGACCCGCATCCAGGCCGTCCTCGACTCGGCGCAGCACATCACCGACGCCACGCAGCAGGCGTCGCAGCGCATGGACGAGATGACCAAGCGGCTGGACAAGCTCCAGGGCAGCATGGAGGCCGCATCCGTCCGCTTCAACCGGCTCGACAAGTCGCTGGCCGAGCTGGGCCACCGGTCCGAGCGGCTCGAACACTCGATCAACGGGGTCACCGCGCGGGTCGACCAGGCGCTCGGCGAGATGGCCGAGCGGATGGAGCAGGGGCTGGAGGCGGTCAGCGGCCGGGTCGAGGGCGTCGGCGGCCGGCTCGACGGGCTGGACGGGCGGCTGGACGGCGTCGACGGCCGGCTCGAAGGGCTGTCCGGCAAGCTGGAGGGCGTGGACGGCCGGTTCGAGAGCCTCGACGGCCGCATCGACGGGGTCGGCGAGCGGATCGGCCGGCTCCCCGCCACGCTGGAGATCGCCGAGCTGCACCGCATGCTGAGCGACCTCGCGCAGCGTCCGGCGGCCGAGTACGGCGACCGGTTCGACGCGCTGGAGAAGCACCTCGCCGACGCGGTCGACCCGCTGATCGAGGAGTTGCGCGCCCGGCCGGACCGCGACGAGGTCAAGGCGACCATGTCGGAGATCGCCGAGACGGCCTACAGCGACGTCGCCAGGCGCATGGACGAGTTCTCCCGCCGGTTCGAGGACGTGCACGACGACGTCCGCAAGCGCATCGAGAACATCCACGAGGAGGTCGCCAAGCGGGTCGACGGCGCGCTGGAGGAGTTCACCGCCCAGGTCGACATCGTCTCCCGCCGCGTCGAGTCGGTGCACGCCGACGTCGCCAAGCAGGTCGAGTCCGTGCACACCGAGGTGACGCGGCAGGTCAGCGGCGTCCACGACGACTTCGGCAAGCGGATCGGCGACATCCACGACGACGTGACCCGGCAGGTCGGCACCATCCACGACGACGTCGCCAAGCAGGTCGGCAACATGCAGGAGGACGTCGCGCGGCACGTCGGCGGCGTCCAGGCGGAGTTCGCGCGGCGGGTGGAGAGCATGCAGGACGAGGCCGGACGGCGCGCCGACGCCGCGCAGGCCGAGTTCGCCAAGCGCTTCCTGCACGTCGAGGACGAGGTGGGCCGCAAGGTCGACGGCGTCCACGACGACGTCTCCAAGCAGGTCAACGCGGTGCACGAGGACGTGCTGAAGCGGCTGTCCACGCTGGAGGAGACGATGCTCGCGCTGGCCGAGGCCCTGCTGCGCCCCCGCCGGGAGCCGAAGGACTGAGCCGCACCCCCGGGTGGGGCCGACCGGCCCTACCCGGGGTATTCGGATACCCAACGGAATCCGCGGTGTTTGTCCGGCAAACGACCGCGGCGACCGAAGATACTCCGCCACGCCGTCGGGCTGACGTGCATTTTGTTACGTTGCGTCTTCGTCAAATCACTCCCAATACCCTTCGGAATCCGTTTTGATGGATCAGGTGACTCGCACACCGGCTCCCTGCCTGCCGACCGGCGCCCCACCCGGCCACGCCACCCTGCGCTGGGTCGAGGAGTGCCTCGGCAAGGGCGCCGAGGTGCGCATGGTGCGGCCGCTCGCCGGCGGAACCTCGCACACCAACCACGCGCTCCTCGTGGAGAGCCGCTCGGGCAGCGCGCACCGCCTCGTCCTGCGCCGCTGGACGGCCCGCGACCCGGCACGCCGCAGCGACGCCGACTTCTCCCCCGAACGCGAGATCGCCGCGCTCGCCCTCCTCGCCGGCTGCGAGATCCCCACCCCCGCCCTCGTCGCCGCCGACCCCGCCGGCGCCTACTGCGACGTCCCCGCGCTGCTCATCACCCGGCTCACCGGCCACCCGCCCCGGCCCTCGCCCGACGACCTGCCCGAATACCTCATCCAGGTGGCCGCCGCGCTGCTGGCGGTGCACGCGCTGAACGGCGCGTCCACGATGCCCCCGTACGTCCCGCACAACCGGCTCGACGTGCGGTGCCCGCCCAAGCACGCGCTGCGCCCCGAACTGTGGGAGCGCGCCTTCGAGGTCGCCGTCCGCCCCGCCCCCGAGGCGCCCGCCCGCTTCATCCACCGCGACTACCACGCCGACAACACCCTGTGGTCCTACGGCAGGCTCACCGGCGTCGTCGACTGGTCGGACGCCTCGTCCGGCCCCGTCGCCATCGACATCGCGTGCATGCGGCGCGGCCTGGCGCTCCGCTACGGCGTGTCCGTCGCCGACCGGTTCCTGTCGGCCTTCGACCAGGTCTCCGGCGGCCACGTCCACGACCCGTACTGGGACGTCCGCTGCCTCCTCGACCTGCTCCCGGAGGACGGCGACCACACCGTGGACGAGGCCAGGGTCCCCCTCTTCGAGGACTACCTCGCCTCCCTGCTGGCGGAGTGCTAGCCCGTCACAGGATGATCGACTCCACGGGCAGGCTGGAGTCGGCCGGGAGTTCCAGAGCCGACGGGCTCACCCCGCACGCGACCAGCTCGGAGCCCAGGGCGGCGACCATCGCGCCGTTGTCGGTGCACAGCTTCGGACGCGGGACGCGCAGCCGCACGCCCGCCGCCGCGCAGCGTTCGGCGGCGAGGGCGCGCAGCCGCGAGTTCGCGGCGACGCCGCCGCCGATCAGCAGGTCGTGGACGCCGTTGTCCGTGCAGACCTTCAGCGCCTTCCGGGTCAGGACGTCGACCACGGCCTCCTGGAAGGACGCGGCCACGTCCGCGACCGGGACGGGCTCGCCCGCGCGCTCCTTGGCCTCGACCCACCGGGCCACCGCCGTCTTCAGGCCGGAGAACGAGAAGTCGTAGGTGCCGTCGTTGTACTTGCCGCGCGGGAACGCGATCGCGGCCGGGTCGCCCTCGCGGGCCAGGCGGTCGACGACCGGGCCGCCGGGGAAACCCAGGTCGAGGACGCGCGCGACCTTGTCGAACGCCTCGCCCGCCGCGTCGTCGACCGTGCTGCCGAGCGGACGGACGTCGCCGGCCACGTCCGGGACGAGAAGGATCGACGAATGGCCGCCCGACACCAGCAGCGCCACGCACGGCTTGGGCAGCGCGCCGTGTTCGAGCTGGTCGACGCACACGTGCGCGGCCAGGTGGTTGACGCCGTACAGCGGCTTGCCCAGCGACAGCGCGTACGCCTTGGCCGCGGCGACGCCGACCATCAGCGCGCCGGGCAGGCCGGGACCGGCGGTGACGGCGAACGCGTCCACGTCGGTCAGCTTCACGCCCGCGTCCGCGAGCGCCCGTTCGATCGTCGGCGTCATCGCCTCCAGATGCGCGCGCGAGGCGACCTCCGGCACGACGCCGCCGAACCGGGCGTGCTGGTCGACGCTGGAGGCGATGGCGTCCGCCAGCAGCGTGTGCCCGCGCACGATCCCGACCCCGGTCTCATCGCAGGACGTCTCGATCCCGAGCACCAGCGGCTCGTCCCGAATCATCACTTCTCCCTGCTTCCCGTTCGCCTCCAGGGCGCCTTAGCCGCCGTCTTCCCTCGTCACTCGTCCCTCGCTCCTCAGTCCAGACGACGGCGCGCCCCTCCAGCTCACTCAATTCTGTTGGCTTCCCGTTCGCCTCCGAGGCGCCTTAGCCGCCGTCTTCCCTCGTCACTCGTCCCTCGCTCCTCAGTCCAGACGACGGCGCGCCCCTCCAGCTCACTCAGTTCTGTTGAAGCCCATGGGCGGACGGGATCGGAGCGGGCGGCTCATGACGATCGCGTCCACGTTCGAGGGCTGGTAGTAGCGCTTGCGGAGGCCGACCCTGGTGAAGCCGAACCGCTCGTAGAGGCGGTGGGCGGCGTCGTTGTCGGCGCGGACCTCCAGGAACACCGTCTCGCTGCCCCGGCGGGCGGCCTCGTCCAGCAGTTCGGTGAGGAGCGCCGCGCCGACGCCGCCCTTGCGCCGGTCGGCGCGCACCCCGATGGTCTGCACGTCGGCCTGCCCGCCCGCCGCGGCCAGGCCCGCGTAGCCGACGATCTCGCCGCCGGGCTCCTCGGCGACGACATAGTGCCGGGTGCGCGGCTGCTCGGCCAGCTCGCCGCGGAGCATCTCCTCGCTCCAGGCGTCCTCGGGGAACAGGAGCCGCTCCAGCCGGTGGACGGCCGGCAGGTCGGCGTCGGTCATGGGCCGCAGGACGACGCCGGTCATGCCGGAGTCACCTTCTTGCGCGGGCCGGGTTCCTTCGCGTCCGGTCTGCGCAGGTAGAGCGGCTCCGGCGGGAGGAGGCAGGGGACCTTGAGGCCGGCCAGCCGCGCGACGGTCAGCTCCGCGAGGGCGCCGGCGGACGGCAGCAGGGGCTCGTGGCCGGAATCGCCGAGGATCTCCGGGTAGAGGGCGGCGCCCTCACCGACGACGGGCAGCCCTTCGGGGACGTCCGACGGCGGGCCCACGGCAGGCTCGGTGGCGCGCGCGCGGGCCGAGTCGTACCGCGCCCAGTAGACCTCTTTGCGGCGGGCATCGGTCGCGACGACGAACGGCTCGTCCCTGCCGGTGGCCCAGGCCATGATGTCCAGGGTGCAGACGCCGTGCACGGGGATGCTGAGGGCGTCGCCCATGGCGCGGGCGGTGACGAGGCCGACGCGCAGGCCCGTGTACGGGCCGGGCCCGACGCCCACGGCGACGGCGCTCAGGTCGTCCGGCGCGGCCCCGGCCTCCGCCATCACCTGCGCGATGGACGGGGCGAGCAGTTCGGTATGCCTGCGCCGGTCGACGGCCTCGGCCATGCCGCGCGGCTCGGCGCCCTCACCCGGTATCCACTCGTACAGCGCCACGGTGATCGCGGCGGTCGCGGTGTCGAAAGCCAAGACCAGCACGGGTTGTAAGCCTACCGGTCGGGGCGGGTTCCGGCGCCTCGGCTCCGGGAAGGGGTCAGCCCTGGTCGAGGGCCTGGATCACGGCCTTGGCGACCTCGGTGGCGCCGTCGGTGGCGGACCTGGACGACAGCGGGTCACCGTCGTCGGAGCCCGAGTAGTGGATCGTGATGAGGACGTTCGCGACCCGGACGTTGGCGACCGCCTCGCCCGCCCCCTGGCCGCCGTCGACGCTGTACACGATGTAGCCGTCGTCGCCGACGCCGTCGAGCCGGATCTTGTCGGTGAGCTTCTGGCCGGGCAGCAGCGCCCTGCCGGACTCGTCCGCGCCGCGCTCGGACGTGAACGTGCTCCTCGCGGCGTCCGTGGGCGTCTGGTCGGCACTGCCCTCGATCGCGCGGAGTTCGAGGGTGAGCTGGCGCTTGGTGTCGCCCGCGTACGCGCCCCACACGCACTGGTTCTGCCGCTCGTTGTTCTGGTAGCTGTCGGCCTGGGTCCGCTCGGAACCGGGTGCGAGCCGGTCGATGACGTCCTGGCCGACGATCGTGCAGGAGTCGGGGACGAGGGCGCGCTCGCCCTTCGCCGTGGGGGAGCTCTCGGCGGCGCCGCTGCCGACGACCTGGCCGCCGTCCTTGCCGTCGCCCGCGCCGACGCCGCTCAGGATGACGAACACCGCGAGGACGCAGACCCCGACGCCGGCGCCGACGCCCGCCAGGACGGCCGCCCAGCGCCGTCCACCGCGGCGCTCGCGCGCCACCCGGTGGCTGCCGGTGCGGTAGGCGCCGCTGCCGGTGCGGTAACCGCCGGTGTCGGTCCGGCCGCCGCCGCCCGCGCGGTACCCGCCGGTGTCGGACCGGTAACCGCCGCTCCCGGCCTCGTACGGCCCGGTCTCGCGCTGGTACGGACCCGACTCGCTCCGGTAGGCGCCGGACTCCGGCCGGTACTGGCCGGACTGGCCGGACTGGCCGGACTGGGCCGGATAGCGTCCGCTGTCCCGCTGGTACGAGCCGCTACCTGATCCGTAACCACCGCTCTCACCGCCGCCGGTCTGGTAACCGCCGGTCGAGTAGCGGCCGGTCGGGTAAGCGTCCGTGGGGGCACTGCCCGTGGGGTATCCGCCGGTCTCCTGACCGCCGGTCCCCTGGGCGGGGCCGGAGTCCCGGCCCTGGTACGGCCCGTACTCCTGGCCGGCCGTGTACTCCTGGCCGCCCGTGCCGTATTCACCGCCGTCCGGCCGGTAACCGCCGCCTGACACCTGGCCACCGCCCGAACCGCGGTAGCTGTCGCGGTCACTACCGCTGCGATGGCTACCACTCACCGGTTCCCACTCCCGAGGAAATCGATATGTCGCGTAGGTGAGGTTCGTTCCGGCAAAGAGTACGACATGTAGCCGTAAAGTGGTCCATCCCGCTTGGCAAAAACCGGAGAAGTTGCCCGCAGGCCCTCATCCGGCGTCGAGTTCCAGGTCGGACCAGCGATGACCGACCCCGACGATCCTTACTTCGCGCTCCTCGCCGGGCCCGTCCCCGCGCGAAATGATCAGTTCCAGGCGGTCCTCCGCGAGGCCCTCCGCGAGCCCTTCGCCCCATTCCACGATCGTCACCGATTCGGCGATGGAGGCGTCGAGATCGAGATCGTCCAACTCGGCGAAACCGCCCAGTCGGTATGCGTCCACGTGCACCAGCGACGGCCCGCCCGCGAGCGACGGATGCACCCGCGCGATCACGAACGTCGGCGAGGTGATCGGCCCCCGCACCTTCAGGCCCTCGCCGATCCCCTGGGTGAGCGTCGTCTTGCCCGCGCCGAGATGCCCCGTCATCACGAGCAGGTCGCCCGCCCGCAGCACGCCGGCGAGGCGCAGCCCCAGCTCGTGCATGTCCGCCGCGGCCGGGACGGTGACGGTGATCGCGTTCACGCGGTGCGCTCCTCCTCGTACTCGGGGCGGATCCGGGCGATCAGCCGCCGCAGGCCGCCCGTCACGACCCCCGGATACTCCAGCGGCAGCACGTGCCCGGCCACCTCCACCTCTACCAGCTCAGCGTCCGGCAGCGCCGCCGCGATGCGGCGCGCGTGCTCGGCCGGGGTCAGCCTGTCCCGCCCGCCGGCCACCACCAGCGCCGGCACCCCGCGCAGGACGTCGAGGCAGCCCGCCTTGTCGTGGCCGATCAGCGCCGGATAGAACTCCGCGATCACGTCGATCGGCGTCGCCCGGATCATCTGCTCCAGGAAGTCGACGACGGACGGGCTGACGTACTTGTCGGCGAACGCCATCTTCCGGGTGACGACGAACGCGAGGTCGGCGCCCAGCCCGCGCGCCCTCTCCACCAGGTCGGCGCGGCGGCCGAGGCCGCGCAGCGTCCCCGGCGCCAGCGGCCGGACGACCTTGGCCAGCACCAGCGGCAGCCCGAGCGTCATCTCCGCCAGGTCGCCGCAGGACGTGTTGACGAGCGCGACGCCCACCACCTGCCGGTCGAACATCTCGGGATGCCGGTCGGCCAGCGCCATGATCGACATTCCGCCCATGGAGTGGCCGACGAGCAGGACCGGCTCGTCCGGGCCGACCGTCGCCTCCAGCACGGCGCGCAGGTCCTCGCCGGTCTGCTCGATCGTCGCGTGCGCCGGCGCGCTGCGCCCCGACCGGCCGTGGCTGCGCTGGTCCCAGAAGACCATCCGCAGCGATCCCCGCAGGTCACGGCGCTGGTAGTGCCAGGAGTCCTGGTTGAGGGTGTAGCCGTGGCAGAAGACGGCGGTCAGGCCGGCGTCGTCGGGGCCGTCCACCTCGACGTGCAGCGGGACCCCGTCGGAGGCCTCCACCGTCAGCTCGCGGCCGCGCAGCTCGCCGAACGGCTCCGCGGCGTCCGGATCGGGCCGCAGCCGCACCCGGCCGACGGCGAAATGCCGCAGCCCGACCGCCGCGCCCACACCCGCCGCGCCGATGCCCGCGGCGGTCACGCCGATCCTGCGCCTGCTCCTGCCGTCCATGCACGCGCCCCCTACAGCGCCCCTCCCGGATACGCCCTCGGCACCCGGGACCCGATGCGGGTGACGATCTCATAGGAGATCGTGCCCAGCGCGTCCGCCCACTCCTGCGCGGTCGGCTCGCCCTGGTCGCCCGGCCCGAACAGGATGATCTCGTCACCCGCCGACAGCCGGTCGTCGCCGAGGTCGACGACGAACTGGTCCATGCAGACCCGCCCGGCGATCGTCCTGCGGCGCCCACCCGCGAGGACCTCCAGGAGGTTGGAGCCCTGCCTGGGAATCCCGTCGCCGTACCCGACGGGCACGACGGCGAGATTGGTGGCCGCACGCGTGGTGTACGTGTGACCGTATGACACTCCGCGACCTGCCGGGACCCGCTTGACCAGCGCCGCGTCCGCCACCAGCGTCATCGCGGGGCGCAGCCCGAACGTCCCGAGCGCCGGCACCGGGGTCAGCCCGTACGTCGCGATCCCCGGCCGGACGAGGTCGAACCGCGCCTCCGGAACCGTCAGCGCGGCCGCGGAGTTCGCCAGATGCCGGACCTCGAAACGCGCCCCCGCCTTCTCCGCGTACCCCGCCATCTCGGTGAACGCGCCGATCTGCGCCGCGATCGACGGGTGGCCCGGCTCGTCCGCGCACGCGAAATGCGACATGACCCCGGCCACCCGCACATGGCCGTCGGCCTCCGCCTTCAGCGCCGCGCCGACCAGCGCCTCCCAGTCCGCGCCGCCCGCACCGCCCCGCGACATGCCCGTATCGGCCTTGAGGTGCACCCGGGCCTGCCGCCCGGCCCGCTCCGCCGCCCGGACGACCTCGTCCAGCAGCCACACCGCCCCCACGGTCAGGTCGACGTCCCGCGCCACAGCCTCCTCGTACGGCTCGCCGGGCACCCCGAGGCACACCAGCGTCCGGACGGTGAGCCCCGCGTCCCGCAGCCGCAGCGCCTCCGCCAGCTTCGCGACCCCCAGCCACGACGCGCCGCCGGCGAGCGCGGCACGCCCGGCCTCGACCAGCCCGTGCCCGTACGCCTCGGCCTTCACCATGGCCATGACCTCGGTGCCCCCGGCGCGCTCGCGCAGCACCCCGATGTTGTCGCCGATGGCACCCAGATCGACGCGCGCCTCCGCAGGAACCCTCATAGCTCTAATTTATTGCTTTGCCCTCGGTGTCAGGCGCTGGCGCGCCTTCCTTCAACGGGCAAAGCGGCGATCGCTGCATCGCTTCGGCTCGCCTGGCGGCTCGCTGCGCGATCAGGTTTCTCGCAGGCTCGAAACCTGGCTTCGCACGCGATCGCAACGCCGGGGTTGTCGCTGGCCTGGCTTACGGACGTTTGTGCTCAGGCGGTTGCGTGGTTGCGGGGGGGGTGAGGGCGGCGATTCCGTGTCTCATTGGGGGAGGGTTCGGAAGGCTGCGGGGAGGGCTTTTATTACGTCGTAGGCGCTTATGGGGGATTCGGCGCCGGGGGTGGGGGCGGCGGCCAGGCGGGCGGCCAGGCCGTGGAGGTAGGCGCCGGCGGCGGCCGCTTCGATGGCGGGCAGGCCGCCTGCCAGGAGGGCGCCGACCAGGCCGGACAGGACGTCGCCCGTGCCGGCCGTCGCGAGGCGGGGAGTGCCGGTCGGGTTCACGCGGACGGGGCGGTCCGCCTCGGCGACCAGGGTCGTGGAGCCCTTGAGCAGGACGGTCGCCGCAAGTTCGGCGGCCGCGCGGCGGACGTGGTCGAGGCGGGCGCCCTCGATCTCGGCGCGGTCCGCGGCGATGAGGCGGGCGAGTTCGCCCGCGTGCGGGGTGAGGACGGTCGGCGCGGCGCGGCGCAGCAGGTCGCGGCGGCGGGACAGGACGGTGAGGCCGTCGGCGTCCACCAGGACGGGCAGGTCGGTGGCCAGGACCGCTTCGAGGAGGGACTCGCCGGAGTCGCCCGTGCCGAGGCCGGGGCCGACGACCCATGCCTGGACGCGTCCGATGCGGTCGAGGACCCCGGCGTCCTGGCGGCCCGGCTCGATGACCGTGGTGACGGCCTCCGGCCAGCGGTGCCGGACGAGTTCGACCGGGTGCGCGACGGAGGCGAAGCGGACCATGCCCGCACCGCCGTGGACGGCGCCGCCCGTGCACAGGACGGCCGCGCCGGTGAACTCGTCGCCGCCCGCGAGGACGCCGACGACGCCGCGCCGGTACTTGTCGGACTCGGGCCCCGGCTCGGGCGGCCGGACGTCGGAGGGGCGCGCCGCGACGACGTCCGGGGCGGGCAGGTCGGGGCCGAGCCCGATGTCGACCAGTTCGACCACTCCGCAGTAGGACGCGCCCGGGTCGATGAGAAGGCCCGGCTTGTGCGTCCCGAACGTGACGGTGACGTCGGCGTGGACGGCGGCGCCCTCGACGCGGCCGGTGCTCGCGTCCACGCCGCTCGGCACGTCGCAGGCGACGACGAGGGCGGCGGACCGGCCGGCCAGTTCGGCGTAGCGGGCATGCGGGTCGCGGAGGCCGCCGGCGCCGCCGATGCCGGTGAGGCCGTCGATGATCAGGTCGGCGCCGGCGATGGCGGCCTCCGCGCCGCCGGCCGGCAGGCGCCCGCCGGCGGCCAGCAGCGCGGCCAGGCCCCCCTCGTGGATCTTGGAACCGGCCTGGACCGCGTGCACCCGGGCGCCGCGCCGGGCGAGCCGGGCCCCGGCGTAGAGGGCGTCGCCGCCGTTGTCGCCGCCGCCGACCAGGAGGACGACGCGGGATCCGTACACGGCGGGCAGGAGGCGGGCGCAGACCGAGGCGAGGCCGGCGGCGGCGCGCTGCATGAGTGCGCCGTCCGGGAGCCGGGCCATCAGGGCCCGCTCGGCCGCCCGCACCTTGCCGACCTCGTGCGCGTACCTCATCCGGCGCTCCCCCAGTCGATCACACACTTAGCGTGCCACGGGAATGCGCTCCGCAACCCCGCACCCGCGCCTTTGTACCTTGCGCTGCAACTTTCGGTGTCATGTGCGCAAAAGAATCATCGGCCGTAGAATCTTCCTCATCAGCTCCGATGTATTCGCACTGCGGCACCCCGGTGCGGCAGAATGCGCCCTGATCAGTCCGCCGGGACTGGAGAGGCCCGAGCAATGAGCGCTTCCCGAGGTCCCTCCGTCCGGCAGCGTCGGCTCGCCGCAGAGCTCCGCAGGCTGCGCGAACGCAAGGGTCTCACCGGGGACGAGGTGGCCGAGCGGCTCGCCTGGTCCACCGCCAAGGTCAGCCGGCTCGAGAACGCGCGGACCGGCGCGAAGATCGGCGACGTGCAGCGGCTGCTGGAGCTGTACGAGGTCGACGGCGCACGGCACGCGGACCTCGTCTCCCTCGCGCAGGACGCCGCCCAGCGCGGCTGGTGGGAGGAGTACCGCGACCTGCCGAGCCCGCTCGCCGATTTCATCGCCCTGGAGTCCGAGGCCACGGCGGCCAGGGAATGGGGCAGCACCGTCTTTCCCGGGCTGCTGCAGACGGAGAACTACGCACGGCACGTGATCGGCGGCTGGAGCGACCTCGCCACGCTGCCCCCGCAGGAACTGGAACGCCGCCTCGACGTGCGAATGCGGCGCCGCGCGCTGCTGGACGGCCCGCGCCCGCTGGAACTGTCGGCGGTGCTGGACGAGGCGGTTCTGCAGCGCCTCATCGGGGACCAGAAGGTCATGCGCGAGCAGCTCGAACATCTGTACCGGATGACCGAGTCGCCGAACGTGAACGTACAGATCCTGCCCTTGGGTATCGCACACTCGGTGTTGGCTGAATCGTTTATCCTTCTGGAATTCTCACCGGTGCATGACATCGTTTTCCCTGATATCGTGCACGTCGAATCCCTGACAATCAGCCACTTCGCGGAGGAGGCTGTCACCTATATGTACAGCCTCGCCTATTCGAGCCTGGCCGGCCAGGCGCTGGACGCCGACGAATCCCGGCGCCGCATCGCCGCGGCCAAAGACGCCTGGTGAGGGGTCCGCTGAGGGGCTCAATCCTTGTGAAAGGCACCGAGTGTCCCCTTTCGCCACTCCTGCTCCGCAATGGAGGAGAAGCGCCCGCTGCGGGGCGAGTAACACGTGCGTCGAAATCGCCGCACTGGTCGGTTCGTCCCTTTCCATTGGGGCGCGCGACGCAAAGCACGGTACGCAGAGCCCGGTCCTGTCCTTCTCCCACGGAGAGTGGCACGACTTCCTCGAACGAGCCAAGAAGGGCGAATTCGATCTGGGCTGACGAGGCGGCGCTGAAGCGCCGCTGAGCCCGCGTCCGCCGCCTCACGAGGGCGCGCGGAGGGGCACGCCGGACGGGCCGGGTCCCACGCAAGACCCGGCCTGGTCGCACCACACCGGAAACTCTGGACCTACCTCGGCACGCCTGTCGCACGGGTACCGCGCCACCCGTTCGTGATCAGGCGTTTTTTGCGATCTTGTTACCGTGTGCTTGATGTACCGGCAGCGCGGCCGCGTCCAAGGCAGCTTTCGATGCAGGGAGCCGGAATGAGTTTCCATGCGACACCGCCCGCCCAGTGGAGAAGAAGCACCCGATGCGGCGCCAGCAACGGCTGCGTCGAGGTCGCCCGGCTGGACGGCGGCACGATATCCGTGCGCGACACCGAGGACACCGGGGCGGCCCTCGTGTTCGGCCCCGCCGAATGGCGCAGGTTCACCGAGCGCGCCAGGGACGGCCGTTACGACGGTCACTGAAAGACGCTCTGCAACTTACACGCCGATTGAGAATTCCAGTGGATCGGAGAATCTCATTCGACGGCAGAAGCCGCGTGTTGTTCCGGCGCCGGGTGAACATCTTCGCGCCGCGCCTGCCCGCGCCACATGAATTTCATCGAGGTGATCAGCGGCACGCGTTTATCAGGCCACTCGGACGCCTCTCGGCACCCGGTGGAGGGGCGTCCGCAAACGGGAGGTGGTGAGGGCGACGGCGCCCGCCGCGAGGGCGAGGTCGAAGGCCAGGCCCCACGGCCACACGGCCGCTCCCTCGTCCCGGCGGCTCTTGTGGGTCCGGCCGCCCTCGTCTTGGCGGCCGTCGTAGGTCAGGCCGTCGTAGGTCCGACCGCCCCGGCGGATGTCGCGCATGCTGCGGCTGAGCTCGCCCAGCGGGTCCGACGACGGCGACCGGTGGATCACCTGGTCGCCGACGAAGATCTCGGTCTTGGGCAGCCGCGGCGCCGCGTCGGCGAGCACGACGACCGGGTTCGGGGACAGCAGCCACCAGACGCGTTCGCTGTGCTCGACGGTGTAGCCGCCGTACCGGCCGGGCCGGTGCTCGCCGGTGAGCTGGAGGGCGATCGCGTACACCAGCGGCGTCCCCGCCAGCAGGACGAACACTGTGATGTAGGACATCAGCACCGAGGTGATGCTGCGGGCGAGGAGCGCCGACCATGCCTGGGAGATCGCGCACACCACGCCGATGAGCAGGGCCGTGACGATGAGGACGGCCTGCGCCCGGACCGGGCTGATCACGCCCTCGACGACCGGCACCAGCAGGACCGGCAGCGTGAGGAGGAGGGTGACCAGCCCCGTCCCCCAGGCGGCGGCGAGCTTGCCGAGCACGATCTCGCCCGGCGTCAGCCGGGTGACCTGCAAGGTGGCGAGCGTCCCGCGCTCCCGGTCACCGTTGATCGACTGGCCGCCGAGGGCGGGGGTGACGAGCAGCATCAGCACCAGCACCCCGAGTAGCACCCCGCCGAACATCGGGATGCCGGGCCGGTCGGCACTCGACCCCCCACCGGTCTCCAGCGCCAGCCGGAACAGCAGCCCGAGCCCGTTGACGAGGACGAACCAGGCCGCGAGCAGCGCCTTCCAGCGGCCGGTGCGCAGCCGCGTCCTGATCTCCTGCCGTGCCACGAGGACGATTCCGCGCGCGGTCATCGCCGGTCACCTCCGGGTCTCGGTCATCGCGAGGTAGGCCGATTCGAGTGCGCTGCCGGCGGGGGCGAGGCCGCAGACGGGCACCCCGGCCCCGACCAGCTCGGCCAGCAGGCCCGCGGCCTCGGCCTCGGTGAGCGGGCCGACCTCGGCGCCGCCCGGCAGCGCGGTGGACTGGAGCCACGGCAGCCCGTCGAGCGCGCCGGTCAGGGCCGCGGCCAGCCGTTCCGGGTCGAGCGAGCGGATCCGCCACCGGACGCGGGACGACGCGCCGGCGAGGTCCGCCATCGCGTGGTCGCCGACCGTCCGGCCGTGGTCGACGAGGACGACCCGGTCGGCGATCTCCTCCAGCTCGCTGAGGATGTGGCTGGATACGAGCACCGCGACGCCGTCCGCCGCCAGGGAGCGCAGCAGGTCGCGCAGCTCGACGCGCGAGCGCGGGTCGAGGCCGGACGCGGGCTCGTCCAGCAGCAGGACGCGGGGGCGGTGCACGAGCGCGCGCGCCATCCCGAGCCGCTGCTTCTGCCCGCGCGACAGGGCGTGCACGGGCCGCCCGACGTGGTCGTCCAGGTGGACGAGGGTGAGCAGCGCCTTGACCCGGCGCGCACGCTCGTCCTTCGGCAGCCCGTAGGCGTCGGCGAAGAACGCGAGGTACTCGTCCACCGTCAGCTGGTCGTACACGCCGAAGGTGTCGGGCATCCAGCCGAGCGAGTCGCGGGCCTGGACGGGACGGGCCAGCGCGTCATGCCCCGCGATCCGCACCGTGCCCGCGTCGGGCGCGAGCAGCGTCGCGAGGATCAGCAGCAGCGTCGTCTTGCCCGCGCCGTTGGCGCCGACGAGCGCCGTGACCTGCCCGTACGGGACGGTGATGTCGAGGCCGCGGAGCGCCTCCACCGGGCCGAACCGCCGGGTGACCCCGCGCGCCTCGATGCCGAGGCCGCCGTCCTCCGCCACGCGCCACCTCCGCCGCCGGACCCGTCTCGATCCTGCTGAGACGCGGCCCGGATCCGGGAGGTTCCGGAGATACCGCCCCTATTCGACGGTGACGGACTTGGCGAGGTTGCGGGGCTGGTCGACGTCGTGCCCCTTGGCGGTGGCCAGCTCGCACGCGAACACCTGGAGCGGGACGGTCGTGACGAGCGGCTGGAGCAGCGTCGGGACGGCCGGGACGCGGATCAGCGTGTCCGCGTACGGCTCGACCGACTCGTCGCCCTCCTCGGCGATGACGATCGTCCGGGCGCCGCGGGCCCTGATCTCCTGGATGTTCGACACGATCTTGTCGTGCAGGACGTCCCGCGCGCGGGGCGGCACCACGACCACGACCGGCAGGTTCTCCTCGATGAGCGCGATCGGGCCGTGCTTCAGCTCGCCGGCGGCGAAGCCCTCGGCGTGCATGTAGGCGAGTTCCTTCAGCTTGAGCGCGCCCTCCAGCGCCACCGGGAAGCCCACGTGGCGGCCGAGGAACAGCACGCAGTGCTCGCCCGCCAGCGACCGGGCCAGCTCGCGGACCGGCTCCATGGTCTCCAGGACCTTCTCGACCTTCTCCGGCATCCGCTCCAGGAGCTGCACCATGGCGAACACCTCGTCGCCCCACTTGGTGCCCCGCACCTGCGCGAGGTACAACGCGATCAGGTAGACGGCGACGAGCTGGGTGAGGAACGCCTTGGTGGACGCGACCGCGATCTCCGGCCCGGCGTGGGTGTAGAGGACGCCGTCGCACTCGCGCGGCAGCGTGGAGCCGTTGACGTTGCAGATGCCGAGCAGCTTGGCCTTCTGCTCGCGGGCGTGCCGGACGGCCATCAGCGCGTCCATCGTCTCCCCGGACTGGGAGATCGCGATGACCAGCGTCGCCGGCGACAGGATCGGGTCGCGGTAGCGGAACTCGCTGGCCAGCTCCACCTCGCAGGGCAGCCCGGCCCAGTGCTCGATCGCGTACTTGGCGATCAGGCCCGCGTGGTAGGACGTCCCGCACGCCACGATGATGATCTTGTCGACCTCGCGCAGCTCGCGGTCGGAGATGCGCATCTCGTCCAGGTGCAGCCGCCCGTCGGAGCCGATCCGGCCGAGCAGCGTGTCGGCGACGGCGCGCGGCTGCTCGGCGATCTCCTTGAGCATGAAGTAGTCGTAGCCGCCCTTCTCGGCGGCGGACACGTCCCAGTCGACGTGGTACTCCTTCACCTCGGCGGGGCGCCCGTCGAAGTCGGTGACGGTGACCCCGCCGGCGCGCAGCTCGACGATCTGGTCCTGGCCGAGCTCGATCGCGTCGCGGGTGTGCGCGATGAACGCGGCGACGTCGCTGGCGAGGAAGTTCTCGCCCTCCCCGACGCCGACGACGAGCGGCGAGTTGCGGCGCGCCCCGACGACGAGGTCCGGGTCGCCGGTGTGCACGGCGACCAGCGTGAACGCGCCGTCCAGCCGGCGGCAGACGCGGCGCATGGCGTCGGCGAGGTCGCCGCCCGCCTTCAGCTCGTCCTCCAGCAGGTGCGCGACGGCCTCGGTGTCGGTGTCGGACACGAGGCCGTGCCCGCCCTCGGCCAGCTCGGCGCGCAGCTCGGCGAAGTTCTCGATGATCCCGTTGTGGATCACCGCGACGGAGCCGGTGCAGTCGACGTGCGGGTGCGCGTTGCGGTCGTTCGGCGGGCCGTGCGTCGCCCACCGGGTGTGCCCCATGCCGAGCGTCCCGGCGGGCGGCGGCTCCTCCGCCAGCGCCCCCCGCAGGTTCACGAGCTTGCCCGCGCGCTTCGCCGTCGCCAGCTTCCCGTCGGCCAGCACGGCCACTCCGGCCGAGTCGTAGCCGCGGTACTCCAGCCGCGCCAGCCCCTCGACGACCACGTCGAGCGCCGGCCGGCCGCCTACGTACCCCACGATTCCGCACATGGCGGCAACTCTATTCGGTGTCCTCCCCAGGGGCCCACCCGCGAACGCCGTAGTCGGGCTCCGCTAGCGTGAACCGGAGGTGAAATCCCGGTGACGCGCTGACCTGCCCGGTTAGTGTTCAGCCATGACGAGCGGATGGGACAGCGTGCCGAGCCCCTATGTGGAACTCTCCCGCGACGCCTGGCGCGCCCTGCGCGAGAGCACCCCGCTGCCGCTCACGCCCGGTGAACTGGACGCGCTGCGCGGCCTGAAGGACCCGATCGACATCACCGAGGTCGAGGAGGTCTACCTGCCGCTGTCGCGGCTGCTCAACCTGTTCTTCCTGGCGGACGGGCGGCTCCGCGACACCGTCAGCGGGTTCCTCGGCGACGAGGTGCGGCCGACCCCGTTCATCATCGGCGTGGCGGGCAGCGTCGCGGTCGGCAAGTCCACGACGTCCCGGCTGCTGCGCACGCTGCTGGCCCGCTGGCCGGAGCACCCCAGCGTGGAGCTGGTGACGACCGACAGCTTCCTGTACCCGAACGCCGTGCTGGCCGAGCGCGGGATCATGGACCGGAAGGGCTTCCCCGAGTCCTACGACCGGCGCGCCCTCGTCCGGTTCGTCTCGGAGATCAAGGCGGGCGCGGCGGAGGCGGCGATCCCGGTGTACTCGCACCTGGAGTACGACATCCTGCCGGACGCGGCGCAGACCGTCCGGCGGCCCGACATCCTGATCGTCGAGGGCCTGAACGTCCTGCAGCCGCCCCCGCCCGGCACCCTCGGCGTGTCCGACTTCTTCGACTTCTCCATCTACGTGGACGCCCGGGTCGAGGACATCCGGCAGTGGTACATCGACCGGCTGTTCGCGCTGCGCCGCACCGCGTTCACCGACCCGCGCTCCTACTTCCACAAGTACGCGCACGAGCTGGACGAGGACGAGACCGCCGCGTTCGCGCAGCGCGTGTGGCGGGACGTCAACGAGATCAACCTCGTGTCCAACATCCTGCCGACACGCGCGCGCGCCACGCTCGTCCTGCACAAGAACCGCGAGCACGCCGTGCAGCGGGTCCGCCTGCGCAGGATCTGACGGGCCGCGCTCAGCCGCCCCAGGGGCCGGTGACCGCGAAGGTCGTGCCCGGCGTGTAGACGTTGACGAACATGGTCCGCTGGTCCGGGGAGAACGTGACCCCGGCGAACTCGCCCCATTCGGGCTCGTCGTCGGTGCCGGTGTTCTGCCGGTTCCGCGCCATCGCGTAGACCTTCCGGCCGCGGGACACGCCGAACACGTGCTGCGCGCCGTTCCCGTCCTCGCACACCATCAGCCCGCCCTGCGGCGCCAGGCAGATATTGTCGGGCGACTCGCCGGGCTTCTGGACGTCGGCGCCGGGGCCGAACACGATGACGAGGGCCAGCCGGCGGCGCCGCGGCTCGTACGACCACACCTGCCCGAAGTGGTCGGCGCGCGACCCGTCCGCCGTCTTCGCGAAGCTCGACACGAAGTAGACGCGGTCACCGCCCCAGTAGCAGCCCTCCAGCTTCTGCGCGTGCGTGATGCCGCCCGGCCCGAAGTCCTGGAACCGGATCGCGGTCTCCTTCGCCAGCGGATCGGGCACCCGCGCCCACTCGACGCGCTCGAACACCGTCCCCGGCGCCTGCACGACCGACAGGTCCGGGACGCCGGGGACGCGCAGCGCCTCAAGCCGTCCGCCCGCCCGCAGGCTGCCCGGCCCGCCGCGCGGCTTCTCCGGCAGGAAGCGGTAGAACAGCCCGAACGGCTTGTCGAACGCGTCCTCGGTCTCGTAGACCGTGCCGTCGCGCGGGTCGACGGCGATCGCCTCGTGCTGGAACCGCCCCATCGCGGTCAGCGGCTCGGGGACGGTCCGGTCCCGCCGGTAGGGGTCGACCTCGAAGATGAACCCGTGGTCCTTGGTGTAGCCGTTGGTGCCGGCCTTGTCCTCGGTCTCCTCGCAGGTCAGCCAGGTGTGCCACGGGGTCGGACCGCCCGCGCAGTTGACGGACGTCCCGGCGATCGCGACGCGCTCGGTGCGCACGCGCCCGGCGTCGTCGACCTCCAGGGCGGTGCAGCCGCCGAGGCCCTCGGGGTCGTAGGTGACGCCGTCGACGGGCGGGACCCGGTGCGCGGCGTCCGGACGGTTCTCGTGGTTGCGGACGAGCCACGTCCGGCCGCGTCCGGGGAACGCCGACATGCCGTCGCAGTGGCTCGGCACCGCACCCTCCCCGGAGCGCAGCGGCTCGCCCTCCCGGGACAGGACGGTGTACCGGAAACCGCGCGGCAGGTCGAGCAGGCCGTCCGGGTCGGGCACGAGCGGCCCGTACCCGTCCCGCCCGCCGGTCGGCGCGGCGGCCGCGCTCCCCGCGAACAGCTGCTCCACGGCACCGGTGAAGGCGATCCCCGCCCCCACCGCTCCCGTCCCCGCCAGAAGCCGGCGGCGCGTGACTGACATGGGTGCACACTCCCTGGTCTGGAAAGATCGAAGACCCTCCAGCCCGTTGTAACACGCGTCACACCGGCGGCATATGGCACACCTCCACAGGCGTGTCAGGCGGGCGGCGCGGCGATCACCTCGCGCAGCCGGACGGCCTGCGCGTCCTGGAACGCGGTGACTCCCCCGCGTGCTCGTCGACGAACTCCTCGCCGACGGGCGCTACCACGACGACTGGGGCGGCTGGCCGTACCGGGTTCCGCTGAAGCACTTCGCCGCGCGGCGCGGCCTCGCCGCCCACCGGCTGATCCTGAGCGCGGCCAAGGCGCACCCCTCCTGCGCGGAGGCCCTCGTCCCGTTCCTGGACGACGCCACGGCCCAGCTGATGATCGGCGCGCTCGGCCGCGTCGACGGGGCCGCGCGGCTCTGGTTCGGATGGCACGGCCCGGCCGCGGCCCCGTTCGTCGTCCCGGAGGCGCTGCGCAAGCCCGGCCCGAAACGCGCGAAGGCCGAGCGGGGGCTCACGCTCATCGCCCGCGAGCACGGCGCCGGATGCCTCGTGGAGGCGGCGCGGCGGTACGGCGAGGAGGCCGCCGCGGCGATCGGCGCGCTGCGCACCGACCCCCTCGACCAGTACCCCGACGACCTGCCGGAATGGGACGAGGAGCGGGTCCGCGACACGCTCCCCCGGATCCTGCTGCGCGGCCGGGAGCGGGCGCTTCCGGTACGGGCCGCCCGGAACTTCGTGACGATGCTGCTGATCTCCTCGCCCGAGGACCCGTACCCGGGCTGCGAGCAGGTCGTCGAACTGTGCGACCCGGCGTCCCTCGCCGAGTTCGCCTGGGCCCTGTGCGCGAACGAGCGCGGCAGCGGGAGCTGGGCCTCGCCGGGCGTCCAGTACGCGCTGCGCCGCCTCGGCGACGCCGGGACGGCCGCCCTGCTCACCGACCGGATGGCCCGCTGGGACAACTACTACGCGTGGACGTTCAAGGGGCTGACGGCGCTCGACGTCCTCATGTCGATCGACGCGCCGGTGGACGGCCTGCTGCGCCATCTGGACCGGCTCGCCCGCCGTGCCGCGTCCGCCAAGCACCTGCGCCCCCGCGCGCAGGGCCGGCTGAACGCGATCGCCCGGGAGCGCGGGCTGGCGCCCGAGCAGCTCGCGGACCGGCTCGTCCCCGACCTCGGCCTGGACGCGGACGGCTCGCTGACGCTCGACTACGGCCCGCGCCGGTTCACGGTCGGCTTCGACGAGCAGCTCAGGCCCGTCGTGACCGACGCGGACGGCAGACCGCGCAAGACGCTGCCCAAGCCCGGCGTGAAGGACGACGACACTCTCGCCACCGCCGCCTACAAGCGCTTCGCCGACCTGAAGAAGGAGGTCAGGGCGGTCGCCGCCGACCAGGTCGGACGGCTGGAGAGGGCGATGGCGGCCGGGCGGTCCTGGACGCCCGGCGAGTTCCGCACGCTCCTCGCCGGGCATCCGCTGATGCGCCACATCGCCCGCCGCCTGGTGTGGCGCGCCGGTGAGACAGCGTTCCGGATCGCCGAGGACGGCACGCTCGCCGACGTCCGGGACGACGAGTACGCGCTGCCGCCGGACGCCCGCGTGACGCTCCCGCACCCCGTCCTGCTCGGCGCGGACGCCGTCGCGGCGTGGGCCGCGGTCTTCGCCGACTACGTCATCCTCCAGCCGTTCCCGCAGCTCGGACGGCCCGTCCACGACCTGGCGGACGGCGAGCGCGACACCGCCCGGCTGACCCGCTTCGAGGGACGCACCGCCCATTTCGGCAGGTTCACGGCCCTGACGTCCCGCGGCTGGACCCTCGGCGGCAAGGAGACCGGCGGGTTCCGCCGCCAGGTGAACCTCATGACCCCGGACGGCCGCCACGTGATGGTCGCGTTCGAGCCCGGCATCCGCGTCATCGCCCCCGAGGAGTACGCCGAGCAGACGATCGAGCGGGTCATGCTCATGACCGGCCGCCACTCCGGGAAGGAGCACCCGTTCGGCGCGCTCGACCCGGTCACCGCGTCCGAACTGCTCGCCGACCTGGCCCGCCTCACCGGCTGAGGGACGGCCGCGTCCACCGATCGGTCGACGGAAGGTTCAACCGGTCGAGGCTCATGCGGGCAGGGGGCCGGCGACGAGGATTTCGGCCATGACGAACCTCCTAGTGCGCATGGCCCGGTGGAGCGCCGGGCATCCCTGGCGCGGCATCGCCGCCTGGTTCCTGTTCGTGGCGCTGTGCCTCGGCGTCGGAGGCGCGGTCGGCGGGCACGCCGCGACGACCGAGGACTTCTGGATCGGCGAGGCCGGACGCGCGGAGGCCATGGCCACCGAGGGCGGGCTCCAGCAGAAGCCCGTCGAGCACGTCCTGATCACCGGCAGGGGAGCCGGCGCCGACGCGGCCGCGAAGGACGCCGCCGCCCGGATGAAGGGCCTCCCGGAGGTCGAGTCGGTGTCCGCGCCGGTGCGCTCGGCCGACGGGACGGCCGTCCGGGTCGACGTCACCTTGAAGGGCCCCGAGCTCGAAGGCAAGGAGCACGTCGATCCGCTGATCGCGCAGACCGCGGCGGTGCAGAAGGCGCACCCGGACGTGCTGGTCGAGGAGACCGGGAGCCCGTCCATCAGCAAGGGCGTCGGCCAGTTGCGCAGCGACGACCTCGGCCGCACCGAGATGATCGCGCTGCCGATCACGCTGATCACGCTGCTGCTGGTGTTCGGGTCGTTCGCGGTCGCCGTGGTGCCGGTGGTGCTCGCGCTCTCCTCGATCGCGGCGGCGATCGGGCTGTCGATGCTCGCCTCGCACGTGTTCCCGGACGCCGGGATCGGCGCGAGCATCATCCTGCTGATCGGCATGGCCGTCGGCGTCGACTACACGCTGTTCTACCTGAAGCGGGAACGGGAGGAGCGCGCGCGCTCCGGCGGACGGCTCAGCGCGCGGGCGACGGTGGAGCTCGCCGCGGCGACGTCCGGGCGCTCCGTGGTGATCTCCGGCCTGGCGGTCGCCGTGTCCAGCGCGACGCTGTACCTGGCGGACGACGTCATCTTCTCCTCCATCGCGACCGCCGCGATCGTGGTCACGCTGGTCGCGGTGGTCAGCTCGCTGACCGTCCTGCCCGCCGTGCTGGCGAAGCTCGGCGGCTGGGCGGAGCGGCGGGCGGTGCGGCGCGGCCGCGCGCCGAAGGCGCCCAAGGTCGGCACCGGCCGGATCACGCGGGCGATGCTGCGTCCCACGAGCCGGCACCCAGCCGCGACGCTCGCCGCGTCGGTGCTGGTGATGCTGGCGCTGGCGGCCCCGCTGCTGAACCTCGACCTGACGGACATGGGCCGCGAAACCCATCCCCGCTCGATCCCCGCCATGCGCGTGTACGACCGGATGAACGCGGCGTTCCCCGAGCTGAAGGCCGCGCACCTGGTCGTCGTGAAGGCCGGCGCGGGGCAGGCGGACGACGTGCGAGCGGCCCTGGACGACCTTTCCCGGCAAGCCGGGAAGGACCCGCTGCTCGCCGGGACGTCCCGGCCGCGCACCTCCCCGGACGGCCGGATCAGCGTCCTCGAACTCGCGGTGCCGCACCACGTGAGCACCCCCGAGGCGGGACGGTCCCTCGACCGCGTACGGGACGAGTACGTGCCGGCGACGGTCGGGAAGCTGGCCGCCGAGACCGCCGTGACCGGGGACGTCGCCCGCTACGCCGACTACCCCGAACACCAGAAGAGGCAGCTGCCGTTCGTCGTCGGAGCCCTCCTGCTGGTCACGTTCGCGCTGACCGTGTGGGCCTTCCGCTCGGTGGTCCTCGGCCTGATCGGCGTGCTGCTGAACCTGCTGTCGGCGGGGGCGGCGCTCGGCCTGCTGACCGCCGTGTTCCAGGGGACGTGGGCGGAGGGGCTGCTCGGCTTCACCTCCACCGGCTCGATCGGCTCCCGCGTCCCGCTGCTGCTCTTCGTGATCCTGTTCGGCCTGTCGATGGACTACCAGGTGTTCGTCATCAGCCGGATCCGGGAGGCGGCGCAGCGCGGCGCCTCCACCCGGCAGGCCGTGCTGGACGGCGTCGGCGGCTCGGCGAGCGTCGTGACCAGCGCCGCGTTCGTCATGGTGACGGTGTTCGCCAGCTTCATCCCGCTGCACATCATGGAGATGAAGCAGATGGGCTTCGCGCTCGCGGTCGCCGTGCTGCTGGACGCCGCCGTCATCCGCATCATGGTCCTGCCCGCGCTGATGCTGCTGCTCGGCGACCGCTGCTGGTGGCCGTCGCGGAGCATGCGGCGGGCCCGGGACCGCGACGCCGGCCGGATCCCGCAGAACGTAGGCTGACCGCCATGCAGCCGCCCAGCGAACGTCCCCAGGTGCGGGCGCTCCGCCGCTGGTACGTCACCGGCTGGGTGCTCCTCGGGCTGGTCCCGCCCGGCATCGCCGTGTGGGACCACCCGGAAGGGACGCGGTCGACCACGCTGGCGCTGCTGTCGCTGCTCGCCCTCTGCTACCCGGTCACCGGAACGCTCCCCGGCGATCCCCGGCTCCGCCGGACCGCCTTCCTGGGCGTCCTCGCCGCCGGGACCGGCGCCGTCTCCTACCTGATGGGCGGCGCCGCGTCCCTGCTCATCGTGTCCCTCCCGCACTTCTGGATCTTCGCCGGGAGCCCCCGCCGCGCGATCGTCCTCAGCGGCGCCGCCACCGCGGCGACGGTGGCGGGCGCCGCCGCCCAGTCGGCCCCGGACGGGCAGGTCCTCCCCGGGAACTCGGTCGCCGCGCTCATCGGGTACGCGGCCGGCGTCCTGTTCGGGCTGTGGATGCACCGGGTCGTCGGGCAGCACGACGACCGCGCCCGCCTCCTCGCCGCCGACCTGGCGGACGCGGAGCGGCGGCTCGCCGAGGCGCAGCGCCGGCAGGGCGCCGCCGACGAGCGCGAACGCCTCGCCCGGGAGATCCACGACACACTCGCGCAGGGGTTCGCGTCCATCGTCGTCCTCGCGGAGGCGGCGCGCGGCGGCCTCCGCTCCGACCCGGGCAGGAGCGCCCAGCAGCTCACCTCCATCGAGCAGACCGCCCGGGAGAACCTCGCCGAGGCCCGCGTCCTCGTCGGGGCCGCGGACCAGGGCAGCGTGGCCCCCGCGTCCGTCGCCCGGACGCTGCGCCGCACCCTCGACAGGTTCGCCGAGGACACCGGGCTCAGCGTCAGCGCCGAACTGCCGGACGTCGAATGCGACCAGACGACCCGGATCGCGCTGCTGCGCTGCACCCAGGAGTCGCTCGCGAACGTCCGCAAGCACGCCGCCGCGTCCACGGTCGGCGTCGTCCTCGAACGGGGGCCGCACGGCGTGGAACTGGAGATCACCGACGACGGGCGCGGCTTCGCGGTGGCCGACTCCCGCGGCTTCGGCCTGGACGGCATGCGCCGCCGCCTCGCCGAACTCGGCGGCGACCTCACCGTGACCAGCTCCCCCGGCGACGGCACCCGGATCCTCGCCATGATCCCCCTGAAGGCATGACATGACCGGAAAACTCAGGATCATCGTGGTGGACGACCACACGGTCATGCGCGCGGGAGTCGTCGCGCTGCTGGCCGCCGAGCCCGCCATCGAGATCGTCGGCGAGGCGGGCGACGGCCGCGAGGCCATCGCGCTCGCCGCGCGGCTCCGGCCCGACGTCGCCCTGCTCGACCTGCGGATGCCCGTGCTGGACGGCGTCGCCGCCACCGCCGAGATCGGCCGGCTCGGGACCCGCGTCCTCGTCCTCACCACCTACGACACCGACACCGAGATCGAGCGCGCCATCGAGGCCGGCGCCATCGGCTACCTGCTGAAGGACACCACCCGCGACCAGCTCGTCGAGGCCCTGCACGCGGCGGCGCGCGGCGAGACCGTCCTCGCGCCGCGCGTCGCCGAGAAGCTCGTCGCCCGGATGCGCCGCCCCGACCCGGTCACGCTGACCGCCCGGGAGATCGACGTCCTGCGGGCGGTCGCCGACGGCCTGTCCAACGCCGAGATCGGCCGGCGGCTCGTCATCGCCGAGGCGACCGTCAAGACGCACCTGCTCCGCGTGTTCGCGAAGCTGGACGTCGGCGACCGCACCCGCGCCGTCGTCGTCGCCATGGACCGCGGCCTCCTCGCCCCCTAGTCGGCGCTCGCGACCGGGAGGGACCGGAGCCGGAAGGTCGCCAGCAGCGTCCCCGCGGCGGTGACCAGGACGAGCAGCGTGACCGCCAGCGGCAGCCCGACGGTCGAGGTGACCGGCGACGCGTCCGTCAGCGCGTCCGTGATGGACAGGCACCACTGCTGGATGGACGCCGACTTGGCGCCCGGCGCGAAGCTGCCGAGCAGCGACTCCCAGACCAGCGCGTACAGCAGGCCGATCGTGACGGCGTTGCGGCTGGCGACGGCGAGCGCGACGAACACCGCGCTGTAGGCGACGCCGCCGACCAGGACGCCGATCGCGAACGCGGGCGTCAGCTGCGCGGTCGTCCCGGTGAGGACGAGGCCCGCGAGCAGCGTCGGCACCGTCGCGAACGCCGTCACCAGGACGATCGCCACGACGAGCTTCGTCAGCACGATCACCTCGCGCGGGATCGGCTTCGTCAGCACGTACATGATCTGGCCGTCGTCGATCTCCGGCCCGATCACCCCGGTGCCGGCGATCAGCGCGAGCAGCGGCAGCAGCGTGGCGAGCCCGAACTGCTGCAGGACGCCCGCGGAGACGTCCAGGTCGTTGTTGCCGGTCGCGCGCAGGACCGCCGCCAGCACCAGCATGATCAGCGGCAGCCCCAGCAGGAGCAGCGCCCGCTTCCGCCCGAGCATCCCCCGGAACGTGATCATCGCGATGGTCGTGTTCATCTTGCCACCAGGTAGGAGAAGACGCTTTCGAGGGACTCGTCCGACGGGGAGACCTCCCAGAGCCGCACGTCCGCGTCGCGGGCGAGCTGCGGGAGCAGCAGGGTGAAGCGCTGGAAGTCGACCGCCTCGACCCGCAGGCCCTTCTCGGTGAGCTGGACGCTGCGGGCCGAGCCGTCCGCGATGATCGAGGCGGCGAGCCGCCGGTCGTCGGACGAGCGGACGAGGAAGATGTGCGGCCGGTCGGTCATCAGCCGCCGGATCTTGCGGAAGTCGCCGGACGCGGCGTGCCGCCCCGCGACGATCACCTCGATGTGGCTGGCGAGCCGCTCGACCTCCTCCAGGATGTGCGAGGAGAACAGGATCGTGCGGCCCTCGGCGGCCATCCGCTGGATGAGGTCCATCAGCTGGAGGCGCTGCCGCGGGTCCATGCCGTTGAACGGCTCGTCCAGCAGCAGGACGGGCGGGTCGTGCACCAGCGCCGACGCCATCTTGATGCGCTGCTTCATGCCCTTGGAGTAGTTGCCGATCGGGCGCTGCGCGGCGTAGTCCATCTCCACGAGGCCGATGGCGCGGCGGGCCGCGGCGGCCGGCTCGGGCAGCTTGTGCAGCTTCGCCATCGCGACGATGAACTGCTCGCCGGTCAGGAAGTCGTACGCCGACTCGCGTTCGGGGACGAGACCCAGGCTGCGGTAGGCGTCCGGGTTGCGCCAGATCGGCTTCCCGTTCAGCGTGACGCTGCCGGACGACGGCGCCAGGAACCCGCCCATCATGTGGATGAGCGTCGACTTGCCGGCGCCGTTCGGGCCGAGGAGCCCGGTGACGCCCGGCCCGACCCTCATCGACACGCCGTTCACGGCGACGACGTTCCCGTACCAGCGGGACACGCTCTCCAGGACCAACTCGCTCGGGGTCCCTGTGGGGGGACGACCATTCATGAAAGGCCCGCCTTCCGGAACCTGCGGTACAGGACCGCGATCGAGCCGACGACGATGAGGGCGCACAGCGCGAGCGCGACGACGCCGCCGGTGACGCCGGGCGCGATGCCGGCCGAGGACGACTGCGCGCCGAGCAGGCGGACCTGCACGATGTCCACCAGGTTGAACGGCGCGAACAGCCCCGCCCAGCCCTGGACGGTGAAGTTCGTCTCCGCCTCGGCGATCCCCTGGACGGCGCCGACGACCGCGGCGCTCACCATGTAGACGGCGATGACGGCGGCGACGCCGAAGCCGCGGCGCGGCGTGAACGCCGCGACCACCATCCCGATCGCCGCCAGCACGAGCGCGAACAGCACGCAGCCGACCAGCGCGCCGAGGTACTTCAGCAGCTGCTCCCCCGAGTCGGGCATCTTGGTGATCAGCCCGCCGGCGTACAGGACGGTGACGGGCAGCGCCATCAGCGCGAGCAGCGCGGTCGTCAGCGCGGCGCCCTTCGCCAGGACGAAGTCCAGATGGCCGACCGGGCGGGAGAAGTACAGCGGGATGACGTGGAAGCGCACCTCGCGGGAGGCCAGCACCGGCGCCTGCGTGGCCAGGAAGATCGCCACGATGACCTGCATGATGTTCGCGTAGGCCGCGTAGCGGATCAGCGCGTCCGGCTCCTTGCTGAACGCGAACGCCGCGACCGACCCGGCGGCCGGCAGCAGCATGATCGCCGCCAGCAGGAACGGCATGACCTTGGCCCGCGCGGGGCGGCCGAGCCCGAACGCGGCGCGCAGGTTGTGCACGTACAGCGACCGCAGCACGTACGCGCGGCCGTTGCGGCGCCCGTCGTAGTGGCGGTAGCCGATGTCGTGGATGGTGCTCGTGCTCATCGCGGCGCTCCCTGCTGGACGGCCCCGGCGGGGGCGGGCGGCGCGGGCGGCGCCGTCTGGAAGACCTCCTCGATGTGGTGGCGGCGCTGCTCCATCCGGATCAGCCGCAGCCCGAGGTCCGCGACGCCGTCGCGGACCAGGTCGTAGGTCGTCTCGCCGGCGATGTCGACGATGAGGAACCGACCCTCCGGACGGACGGTCACCCCCTGGTCGTACAGGTGCTGCCCGAGCGCGTCCCGTCCCTCGTCGACCTCGACGGTCAGCACGCCGCTCGCGGTGGTGTACGCCTCGACGGCCTGGGACCGCAGCAGCTTCCCGCCGTCGATGATCACGACGTGGTCGCAGACCCGCTCCAGCTCGCCCAGCAGGTGGGAGGTGACGAGGACGCTGATCCCGAACTCGGCGCCGATGCGGCGGATCAGTTCGAGCATCTCGTCGCGTCCGGCCGGGTCGAGGCCGTTGGTCGGCTCGTCCAGGAACACGAGCTTCGGGTCGTGGACGAGGGCCTGCGCCAGCTTCACGCGCTGGCGCATGCCGGTCGAGTAGCCGCCGATGGGGCGGTAGCGCTCCTCGTACAGGCCGACGTGCCGGAGCGTGTCGGCGGCGCGTTCGCGGGCGGCGGTCGCGGGGAGCCCGCACATCCGGGCCATGTGCACCACGAACTCGGTCGCGGACACGTCCGGCGGCAGGCAGTCGTATTCGGGCATGAAGCCGACGCTCTCCCGGATCCGCAGGCCCTCGCGCGCGATGTCGAGCCCCAGCACGGTCGCGGTGCCGGAGGTCGGCGGCAGCAGCCCGAGCAGGATCTTGATGAGCGTCGACTTGCCGGCGCCGTTGGCTCCGACGAGCCCGACGACGCCCGGCTCGACGGCCACGGTGAGGTCGTCCAAGGCGGTCACCCGGGGGAACCTCATCGACAGGCCCTGGGTGGCGATTATCGGCATGGTCCGAACCTAGCGGCTGGTTTCGGGCGGCACGTCACCCTGAAGGGCTACGCCGGGGCAGCCTTTCGGCCAATGCCGCGGCGACCTAAGTACGACGCCCGGCCGCCGGACGTCTCCCCCGCCGGAGGACGGCGCTCCACAGCGCCTTCTGCACGAGCAGCGTCGCCGCCCCCGCGATGATCATCCCGGCGAAGTTGACCGCGAGCTGGAGCAGCGAGCCGGTGATCTCGCTGCCGTGCTTGAGCGCCAGCGCGACCGCGAGGTTCCCGGCGGCGGGCACGGTGGTGACGGAGATGAAGACGCCGACCAGCGCCGACGACTTGCCCGCGGTGAGCGACAGGACCCCGGCGCCGCCGGCGAGCAGCGCGACGATGAACGACCACCGGTCCGGGCTGTAGATGAACGCGGTGAGCGGGCGCTGCTCGGGCAGCCGGTCCAGCTCGATCACCCCGGTCCACCGGCTGACCAGCGCGCACACGTACGTGATCACGATGGCGACGGTGAACCCGACGACCAGCGCCCGCACCGCCTGGACGATGTGCGACGGCTGCCACCGGACGAGCCCGTAGCAGATCGCGGCGATCGCGCCGAACTCCGGGCCGAGCACCATCGCGCCGACCACCAGCACCGGCGAGTCGATCAGCGCGGCGATCCCGGCGAGTTGCGTCGCCAGCGCGAGGAACGCGACGAACGACCAGGTCAGCGCCGTCCCCTCGCTGACCTGCCGGTCGAGTTCCTCCCAGACGACGGCGTCGTCGCCGTGCCCGGGCGCCAGCTCCTTGGCCGCATCGGCGGTCTCCGACAGCGTCAGGTCGACCTTGTCGAGCGCGATGGAGCCGTCCCGGTCGACGCCGAGCGCGCGCAGCGCGTCCAGCACCTCGTTGGCGGACTCGCGGGCGATGTCGCCGGTCACGAGGTCGCCGCGCGGGGACCGGGCGGCGCCGCCGATGACGACGATGTTGGTGGCCCCGGCGCATTCCGACAGCGTTTCGCAGACGGCCTCCGTCCGGTCCGCCGGGACGATGGCTCTGAGATGCAGCACGGGCCAATGGTGCCGTAAACGACGGGTCCGTGTGACCGCGACGCCAGGCCGTACGGTTTGATCGGTTATTTGCGCGCCCATTGGTGAAGGACAACGGCAGTGAACTCCCCAGGATGGTGACGGTATGACGCGACGGGACGGGATTCGGCGAGGACCGGGCAGGAGGCTCCTGGCCGCCGCGGCGCTCGCCGTCGCCGTGCCGCTGGCGGTGTCCGGCTGCGAGGAGACCCTGGGCGCGGGCGGGCCGTCCGGCGGCGCGTCCGGCGGCGCACCGCCGGCCCGCGGCGACGGGAACGCGAGCAGCCCGCTCGACAACCCCGACGGCACCGAACCGGGCCTCGCCGCCATCGGCTCCGGCGGCGACCGGGCGAAGGCCCGCACGCTGATCACGAAGGTCGCCACCAAGGGGCGCGGGCCGAAGACCGGCTACGAGCGCGACGAGTTCGGCTACGCGTGGATGGACAGCGCGCCCGACGTCCCGTTCGCGCGCAACGGCTGCGACACGCGCAACGACCTGCTGAAGCGCGACGGCGAGAAGGTCCGCTACCGGTCCGGGTCCGACTGCGTGGTCATCTCCCTCACGCTGCACGACCCGTACTCCGGCAGGACGATCCAGTGGGAGAAGGCCCATGCCGCCGCCGTCCAGATCGACCACGTGATCCCGCTGTCGTACGGCTGGCAGATGGGCGCGTCGCGGTGGCGGAAGCCGAAGCGCGAGTCGATCGCCAACGACCCGCTGAACCTCATCCCGGTGGACGGCCCGCTCAACGGCGCCAAGAGGGACTCCGGCCCGGCGTCGTGGCTGCCGCCGAACAAGCGGATCCGCTGCTCCTACGGCGTCCGCTTCGCGCAGGTGGCGCTGAAGTACGACCTGCCGGTGACCGCCGCCGACAAGAAGGTCATGCTCGGCCTGTGCGGCGGATGACCGCCGGACGCCGATACGGACGCGCCGACATCAGACACCGTCTCAGCCAAGCGGCGACCGGAAGCCGAACGTCCGTAACCCCGGCCGCCGACGACCTCCGCGCTGCGATCGCGTGCGAAGCCGGGTTCAAGCGAAGCGAGAACCTGATCGCGCAGCGAGCCGCCAGGCGAGCCGGAGCGATGCAGCGATCGCCGCTTTGCCCGTTGTAGGAAGGCGCGCCAGCGCCTGACGCCGAGGGCAAAGCAATAAGCTCAGCCGAGGGCGGTCTTCACCACTCCGGCGAGGTGCTCGGCGACCGACTGGGCCTGCTCCTCGGAGGCCGCCTCGACCATCACGCGGACCATCGGCTCGGTGCCGCTCGGGCGGATCAGGACGCGGCCCGTCTCGCCGAGACCGGCCTCGGCGGCGGCGACGGCCTCGGCCAGTTCCGGGGATGTCTTCGCGCGGGCCTTGTCGACGTCCTTGACGTTGATGAGCACCTGCGGCAGCCGCGTCATCACCTTCGTCAGCTCGTCCAGCGGGCGGCCCCGGCGGACCATCGCGGCCAGCAGGTGCAGGCCCGTCAGGACGCCGTCGCCGGTCGTCGCGTGGTCGAGCATGATGACGTGGCCGGACTGCTCGCCGCCGAACCCGAAACCGCCCTCTTTCATCGCCTCCAGGACGTACCGGTCGCCGACCGCGGTCTCCACCACGGTGATCCCGGCCTCCCGCATGGCGAGCTTGAAGCCGAGGTTCGACATCACGGTCGCGACGACGGTGTCGGACGGCAGCGCGCCCGCCTCGCTCAGGTCGAGCGCGAGGACGGCCATGATCTGGTCGCCGTCCACGACCTCGCCGGACGCGGTCACGGCCAGGCAGCGGTCGGCGTCGCCGTCGTTCGCGATGCCCACGTCCGCGCCGTGCTCCCGGACCGCCGCCCGCAGCGCCTCCAGGTGCGTCGAGCCGCAGCCGGCGTTGATGTTCAGGCCGTCCGGCGCCGTCCCGATCGTGAAGACCTCGGCGCCGGCGCGGCGCAGCGTCTCGGGGGCCACGTCGCAGGACGCGCCGTTCGCGCAGTCGACGACGACGCGCAGGCCGTCCAGCGACACCCGGACGGTCGAGACCAGGTGCGCGACGTACTGCTCGACGGCGCCGTGCGCCTCGCGGACGCGGCCGACGCCGGCGCCGGTCGGCGGGTCCCACGCGTCGCCGAGCCGCGCCTCGATCCGGTCCTCGATCTCGTCGGGCAGCTTGTAGCCGCTGCGGTCGAAGAACTTGATGCCGTTGTCGGGGGCCGGGTTGTGCGACGCCGACAGCATCACGCCGAGGTCGGCGTCCAGCGTGTGCGTCAGGTACGCGACCCCGGGGGTCGGCAGGACGCCGAGGCGCAGCACGTCCACCCCGGCGCTGGCGAGGCCCGCCACGACGGCCGCCTCCAGGAACTCACCGGAGGCCCGCGGGTCGCGGCCGACCACGGCGAGCGGCCGGTGGCCCTTGAAGGCGCCCTGCTCGCCGAGCACCCGCGCCGCCGCGACGGACAGGTCCATGGCGAGCGGGGCGGTCAGATCGCGGTTGGCGAGCCCGCGCACGCCGTCGGTCCCGAACAGACGAGCCACAGTTCAACTCCCGATGAGACTGGACGACCCCGGAAATGCGGACGAGCCGCCGCACCCGCCGCGCCGGCCACGCGGAAAGACCGCGTGGGGCCACGGGGTGCGACGGCTCGTACCGTCGATCAACGCTTGCTGTACTGCGGAGCCTTGCGGGCCTTCTTGAGACCGGCCTTCTTGCGCTCCGGAACCCGCGCGTCGCGGGTGAGGAATCCGGCCTTCTTCAGCGCCGGGCGGTGCTCGATGTTCGCGAACTGCAGCGCGCGGGAGATGCCGAGCCGCAGCGCGCCGGCCTGGCCGGTGGTGCCGCCGCCGTTGACGCGGGCGAGCACGTCGAACTGGCCTTCCAGGCTCAGCAGCACGAACGGCTCGTTCACGATCTGCTGGTGCACCTTGTTCGGGAAGTACTGGTCCAGGGTGCGGCCGTTGATCTTCCACTGGCCGGTGCCGGGGACGATGCGGACCCGCGCGATGGCCTGCTTGCGGCGGCCGGTGCCGGCGGACGGGCCGGTCGCGATCGGCTGGCCGAGGAGCGCCTCGCCGGCGGCCTCGGGGGTCTCGGTGCTGTACTCGGACGGAGCGTCCTCGTACGAGTCGGTCTCGGCGCTCTGCTCGGGGGCGCCGGTGGTGTCGTCCACGGTTCTCCTTGGGGTGTTCTAGCCAGGGCGGCTGGCCCGTACCACGGGTGCCCCGGCGGCCTCATGTCTCTGCGTGCGCCCGGAGGCGCGGTGTCACTTCGCGGTCTGGCTGATCTGGGTGATCTCGAACGGCACGGGCTTCTGCGCCTGGTGCGGGTGCTCCGGCCCGGCGTAGACCTTCACCTTGCCGAACATCTTCCGGCCGAGGGAGGTCTTGGGCAGCATGCCCTTGATCGCCTTCTCGACCGCCCGCTCGGGGTTCTTGGCCAGCAGCTCGGTGTAGGTGATCGAGCGGAGCCCGCCCGGGTAACCCGAGTGCCGGTACGCCTTCTTGCGCTCCGCCTTGTTGCCCGACAGCGACACCTTGTCGGCGTTCACGATGACGACGAAGTCACCGGTGTCGAGGTGCGGGGCGTAGATCGGCTTGTGCTTACCCCGAAGCAGCTGCGCGACCTGACTGGCGAGACGGCCCAGCACGACATCGGTCGCGTCGATGACGTACCACTGACGCTGGACGTCAGCGGGCTTAGGGGTGTACGTGCGCACGGTCGTCAGCCTTCGTTTCTCGTCGACTTCAGCGGTTTCGATCCTCCGCTCCCCCTCGCGGGCGAGCGCCACGTGTCAGCGGAAATCCTGCTCGCGCCGATCAGAGGATCATCCGACCCGGCGCTCCGGGAGGCCGGGGCCCGCATCCGCGGCAGTTGACGCGAACGTTCTGGGACGCACCGGCTCGCTGCGGCGTCGCCCCCGCCCAGCGGGCAGGCTTCACGCACACAACAAAGAAGCAGAATACTCGGCCTCTTGGGCAGGGGTCAAAACGAACCGCCGCACCCGCCCGCGAGGCCCCGCGGGCAGCGGACGGACGGCACCCCGTCGATCACGAAGCGTAGTGCTTTCGATCTTTCTTGGCGGATCTTCGTAACTCGGGGTGCATATCGGGATATTGTGCCGGGCGACCGAGTCCACGCCGGTCTCGTGCCGGCCCGCACCCGGGAGCCCCCGCTGTCCACTCCCCGCAGACCCGGCGGTCCCGCCGGAGGCCACCAGCCCAGGCACGACGGGCGGGGCGGCCCGATGCCGCGCGCCAACGTCCCCCCTCCCCGCGACGAACTCGTCGCCGGCGGACCGCGTCGCGGCGCATCCCGCCAGGGACCGCCGCCCGGCGGACGCCGGACGAACGGCGGCGCCCCCGGCGGCCGCCGTCCCCAGGGCGGAGGACGCGAGCGGTCCCGGCTGAAGGGCGCGACCGGGCTGGTGGCGGTCGTCACCGCGTCCGGCCTCGCGATCGGCATCGGCGTCGCGATCGACCGGCTCGTGCTGCCCGGACTGCGGTCGGACAAGACCGCGGCGTCCGGGCCGGAGGGCAACCCGTCGACGCTGACCCTGCCGGGGCCGCAGAGCGACACCCCGACCACGGCCGGGCCCGGCGCTCCGGCGGGCGGCGAGACGGGTGCGCCCAGCGCTTCGCCCACGCCCACGGCGGCCGAGCAGACGCCGCCGCTCAAGCCGATCCACCCGCGCAAGACCGCGTCGGCCGAGCCGTCGAAGTCCAAGAAGGCGTCCGAGCCGGACGCTCCGCCGTCGTCCGGCGGCGGCGGTTCACCGGACGGTTCCGGTGGTTCGTCCGGCACCGAGGCCGCCGTCGTGGCGCTCACCAACGCCGAGCGCGCCAAGGAGGGCTGCAAGCCGCTGCGCACCGACCAGCGGCTCGTCGTCGCGGCCCGCAAGCACTCCGCGGACATGGCGGCCAACGACTACTTCGACCACACGTCCCGCAACGGCGACAGCCCGTGGAAGCGGATGGAGGACGCCGGCTACACCAGCCCCGGCGCGGAGAACATCGCCAAGGGCTACCCGACCGCCTCGGCCGTCGTGAAGGGGTGGATGAACAGCCCCGGCCACCGGGCCAACATCCTGAACTGCGGCCTGCGCGCCATCGGCGTCGGGCGCGCCTCGGGTTCCGGCGGCCCGCTCTGGACGCAGGACTTCGGCTGGAAGTGACCCGCCCCCGCGCCCGAACGAGGGACGGTATGGTCCAACGCATGGGTTACCCGGGCGATCAAGGCAAACCCGGCGACTGGCCCCCTCGTCAGTCGCCGCACGCGCCGTACGGACCCGGAGCCGAAGCGCCGCCGTACGGCCAGGACAAGGACGAGGCCCCGTTCGCACCACGCGACCGGGGGAACGACGGACCCTCCCCCTGGAGCGACCAGCCGGGCGAATGGGACGACCAGCCGGGCGGTTGGGACGACCGGCCCACCGCGGCCTGGGACGACGAGCCCGTCGCGGGCGGCGCGTTCGGCGCGGACGCCTACGGCTCCCCCGAGGGCAGGCCCCCCGGCCCGTCCGGCGGGCCGGCACGGCCCCAGCGGCGCCGCAACCTGCCGCTGATCATCGGCGGCTCGGCGGTCGCCGGGATCCTGCTCATCGGCGGCGGCGTCGGGCTGTCGTCGATGCTGAAGGACGACTCCAAGCCGAAGGCGGCGCCCACGCAGGCCGCGTCCGAGCAGGCGCAGCCGGCGCCGAGCCCGACCAAGCCCGTCCTCACGCCGGTGAAGCTGCAGAGCCGCAGCACCGACCCTAAGCCGCTGACCCTCAAGGAGGTCTTCGGCAAGGCGACGTTCACCGCGGGCGGCCACAAGTACGTCCGGACGGCCGCGAACTACCAGAAGAGCTGCACCGGCGTCGTCGGCGGCGCCACCCTGGAGAAGGCCCTGAAGAAGGGCGGCTGCACGCAGGCGATGCGGGCCACCTACGCGCTCTCCACCGGTTCGCTCATCGGCACCGTCGGCGTCTTCAACCTGGAGAACGAGACCGCGGCCAAGACGGCCGTGAAGGCCGCCGCCGCCAAGGACGCGTTCCTCCAGGCGCTGCCGGGCAAGGGCGCATCCAAGACCAACGGCAAGGGCGAGGCGTTCGGCACCTCGCAGGCACGCGGCCACTACGTCATCATGACGTGGGTGCAGCGTCCGGACGGCAAGAAGGTCGCGAGCAAGTACCATGCGGCCGTCCGGGTCTTCGGTACGCAGATGGTCAAGGGCAGCAACCTCGCCCTGGCCCTGCATTACAGGGAGACCGAAGGCAAGCCCCTCCAAAAGTGACCCCTCCGAAATACCCTCACTGCTTATGTCTGGACCTAGAGACACCCGGGAGACCGCCGAGGCGGCGGGGACGTCCGGCGTCCCCGCGGACTCGGCGCCCCCCAGCTTCGGCGGCACGGCTCCCCCGGCCGGCGCGCCACCCGTGAGCACGGACGCGGGCACGGACGCGGGCACGGGCGCGGGCAGCTCCGCCGGAGAAGCCGCCGAGCAGGCGGCCAGCAAGGCGGCCGGCAAGGCGGCCGGCGAGACCGAGTCCGCCGCCGAGGCCGCCTCCTTCCGGCTGCCCACGTACGGTCTGGAGGCTCCGTGGTGGGCCGCCGAGTCCGCGGACACGGCCCCGCCCGCCGAACCTCCCGCCCCCGCCCAGAACACCGCCGCGGCGACCGCTCCGGCCGCTGCGCCCGAAACCGCGGAGCCCGAAGCCACCGAAGACGCCCCCGCTCAGCACACCGGCGGCCAGGCCGCCGCTGCGCCGACCCCCGTCGCGCAGCCGCCCGGCAGGCTCGTCGCCGGCGCGGGAGTCCCGTCCGTCGACTCCCGCCGGGCCGTGCCCGCCGAGCCGATCGTCAAGTCCCCGGTCACGGGCGACGACACCGACCCGGACGGCTTCCAGGCCGTCCGCCCGGAGGGCGGCGCCCCCGAGGACGAAACCGCAGAGGACGACACCACCGTGGACAACTCCGCCGTGAACGAGACCGCGGAGGGCAGTCCCGCGCCGGTCTCCGCCTTCGAGAAGGCGAAGGAGGCGGAGAACGCGTCCGCGCAGACCGCCGTGCTCGTGCCCGACGCCATCCTGCCGCGCGGCGTCGTCCCGCCCACCGGCAGCGGACCGTTCCCGCACCCCGAGACCGCGGACGGCGCCACCGCCCCCCAGGCGGCCGTCATCGCGCCGGTGTACCACGCCGAGGGCGGCGTCCCGCTCGACACCCCGCCGCCCCCGGGGCAGCCGCCTCAGCCGTCCCGGCCGCCGCAGGGCGGCGGCCGCGGGAACCGGCGCCGGACGCTGCTGATCGGCGGCGGCGCGGCGGTCGTCCTCGCGGCGGCCATCGCGCTGTTCACCATCGGCGGGACGAAGTCGGGCGACGACGGCGGCGAGGGCGACAAGCGGGGCGCGCCCGAGCCGTCCGCCGCCGCCCCGGCGCCGTCCGCCCCCGCGACGAAGCCCCCCGCGGCCGCCCCCGTGAACATCGCCGACGAGAAGACCGACACCAGGGACCTCACGTTCCGCGACGTGTTCCCCCAGCCGACGCTCAGCCTCGGCGGGCGGACCTACACCCGCGACCGCTGGTCCCTCAACCGCGACGTCAGGTACGCGGCCCGCGGCTCCATGCTCCGCACGCTGGAGCAGCAGCAGTGCCGCAAGATCATCCGCGCGACCTACATCGACCGGAAGAGCGGCCTCGCCGTCACGTCCGGCATCGCGGTGATGCCGACGAAGGCCGCCGCGACCACGGTGAGCAAGGCCGGCGACCCCGCCGCGTACGAGTGGTTCCGCGGCATGGCGGGCAAGCACTCCCCCGACATCGACCGCGCCGGCGGCTACGCGGCCGCCACCGTCCGCGGCCGGTACGTGGCCTACGCCTACGTGCAGTGGGCGAACGGCAAGAAGGCCAAGCCCGGCGACCAGCTGATCAAGCAGGCGGCCCAGCGGTTCATCGACTACGACCTGCGCCCGATCATGGCCCGCGCCCGCAGTTGACCCGACCCGCACGACGGCCGCGGAACCCGGACCCGGATTCCGCGGCCGCTCCGCTTCCAGACCGCGTGCCGCACCGGACCGTGCCGCGCAGGCCGTTGGGCGACTAGAACGTTCCAGGCTGGGACGGGGCGGGCTGCTGGTCGGCGGCCGTGGCGGCGGCGGTGGCGTTGAGCGTCCGGACCCGCCGGGTCTCCTGGGCGCGGCGCGCGAGGCTGTCGTCGCCGGGGTAGCGGATCTCCTCCAGCGACAGGCCGTGCGCGGCCGCCACGTTCACGCCGGAGTCGCGGACGCGGGCGGCGAGCACCTCGGCCGGCCACTCCACCTCGCGCCGGCCGTCCCCGACCATGATCAGCGCCCCGACGAGGGCGCGGACCATCGAATGGCAGAACGCGTCGGCCTCGACGGTCGCGAGCGCCAGGTACGGGTCGCGGTCGTCGCGCGTCCACTCGTAGCGGAGCAGCTCCCGGATCGTCGTCGCGCCCTCCCGCTTCCGGCAGTACGCGGCGAAGTCGTTCTCGCCGACGAGCCGACGCGCCGCGTCGTTCATCCGGTCGAGGTTCAGCGGACGCGGATGCCACAGCACGTCGTGGCGGCGCAGCGGCTCCACGCCGAAGGGGTTGTCGCACACCCGGTACACGTAGCGGCGCGACAGCGCGGAGAACCGGGCGTCGAACCCCTCGGGCGCGATCGACACGCGCCACACCCGCACGTCCGGCGGCAGCAGCCCGGCGAGGCGGCGCGGCATCGTCCCGTTGATCGCCGAGTACGCGGCGACCGGCACCACCAGGTGCGCGACCTGCCCGCGCGCGTGGACGCCCGCGTCGGTTCGGCCCGCGACGGTGAGCATGGGCGGGGGGTCGAGCCGGAGCATGCGGGCGAGCGCGTCCTCGATGACGCCCTGGACGGTCCGCTGGTTCGGCTGTCTCGCCCAGCCCGCGAAGTCCGACCCGTCGTAGCCGATGTCGAGCCGGAGTCGTACCAGAGCGGTCATGTCAGCCGAATTGTCCTTCTGCAGCGTTGCCTGTTCCTCCCGGTGCTCCGCGCTCATCCGGCACTCCTCTGACATGCTCCCCGGTGAATCGTCGCCCCCCTGACATGACCATGCGATCAAGTCTCGCAAAGATGAGGCCCGCCGTCCCGCAGGGGGAGCGGCGGGCCTATTCATCATGTCGGCCGAAACCGTCAACGCGTTGGCCAAGGGAGCATATGCCCCCGCGTGCGGGGAGCCCCCTGGGCCGGGAACGCCCTACTTGGCGTCGTCTTCGTCCTTGGCCGCCGGCGCCTCGTCCGTGTCCGCGGCCTTGGCCTCGGGCTCGGCGTCGGCCGCCTTGCTGAGGGTGACCTCGCCCTCGGCGGGCAGCTCCTCCTCGGCGGCCTTCGGCGCCGTCCGGCCGGTGGCGGCCGGCATCGGCTCCGTCACCAGCTCGATCACGGCCATCGGGGCGTTGTCGCCCTTGCGCGGCCCGATCTTGGTGATGCGGGTGTAGCCGCCGGGACGGGTCTCGAAGCTCGGCGCGATCTCGGTGAAGAGCGCGTGGACGACGCCCTTGTCGCGGATCGTCTTGGCCACCAGGCGACGGTTGTGCAGGTCGCCCTTCTTGGCCTTGGTGATCAGCTTCTCCGCCAGCGGGCGGACCCGTCGGGCCTTGGCCTCGGTGGTGGTGATGCGGCCGTGCTCGAACAGCGCCGTGGCGAGGTTCGCCAGGATGTGGCGCTGGTGCGCGGCGCTGCCGCCGAGGCGGGCGCCCTTGGTGGGCTGAGGCATGACGTTGTCCTTCCTGCACCGGCCGTGTCAGGTACCGGTGGCAGCTGGTTCCGGTCCGGCCGGGGGACGCGCCCCCGGCCGTCCGGCATCGGTTTCTAGTACTGCTCGGTCTCGGCGTAGCTCTGGTCGTCGTCGCCGTAGGCGTCGGCCGCCGCGCTCGGGTCGAACCCGGGCGGGGAGTCCTTCAGCGACAGGCCCATGTCGTTGAGCTTCTGCTTGACCTCTTCGATCGACTTGGCGCCGAAGTTGCGGATGTCGAGCAGGTCCTGCTCGGAGCGGGCGACGAGCTCGCCCACCGAGTGGATGCCCTCGCGCTTCAGGCAGTTGTAGGAGCGGACCGTGAGGTTCAGCTCCTCGATCGGCAGGGCCAGGTCCGCGGCGAGCGCGGCGTCCGTCGGGGACGGGCCCATGTCGATGCCCTCGGCCTCGACGTTGAGCTCCCGGGCCAGGCCGAACAGCTCGACGAGGGTCTTGCCGGCCGACGCGACGGCGTCGCGCGGCAGCATCGCCTGCTTGGTCTCCACGTCCAGGATGAGGCGGTCGAAGTCGGTGCGCTGCTCGACTCGGGTCGCCTCGACCTTGTAGGTGACCTTCAGCACGGGCGAGTAGATGGAGTCGATCGGAATCCGCCCGATCTCCTGGCCCGGCTGCTTGTTCTGCGCGGCGGAGACGTAGCCGCGGCCGCGCTCGACCGTCAGCTCCATCTCCAGCTTGGCCTTGTTGTTCAGCGTGGCGATGTGCAGGTCCGGGTTGTGGACCTCGACGCCCGCCGGCGGCGCGATGTCGGCCGCGGTCACCTCGCCCGGGCCCTGCTTGCGCAGGTACATGACCACGGGCTCGTCGTGCTCGGACGAGACGACGAGCTCCTTGAGGTTCAGGATGATGTCGGTGACATCCTCCTTGACCCCGGGCACGGTCGAGAACTCGTGCAGGACGCCCTCGATGCGGATGCTGGTGACGGCTGCACCGGGGATCGAGGAGAGCAGGGTACGACGCAGCGAGTTGCCGATCGTGTAGCCGAAGCCCGGCTCCAGCGGCTCGATGGTGAACCGCGACCGGTACTCGTCGACCTGCTCTTCGGTGAGAGTGGGGCGCTGAGCGATGAGCATGGTGGTGCCTTCTTTCCGCGGTGCCCGCTATTTGACGACCGCGTTCTGGAGTGTTCCCCGATCCGCCGGGGTCTCGCTGGGAGACCCCGGCGGACGTTGAGCCCTACCCGCTCTTACTTGGAGTAGAGCTCGACGATCAGCTGCTCCTGGACGGGAGCTTCGATCTGCTGCCGGACGGGCAGCGAGTGCACGAGGATCCGCATCTTCTCGCCGTCCACCCCGAGCCACGCCGGGACGGGGCGCTCGCCGATCTCGGCCTTGGCGACCTGGAACGGCGTCGACTCCACCGACTTCGGCTTGACGTCGATGATGTCGGCCTCGCTCACCAGCGCCGACGGGATGTTGACCTTCTTCCCGTTGACCCTGATGTGGCCGTGGCGGATGAGCTGGCGGGCCATGTCGCGGGACTTGGCGAAGCCGCCGCGGTAGACCACGTTGTCGAGCCGGCGCTCCAGGAGGGCGAGCAGGTTGTCACCCGTCTTGCCCTGCTGGCGGTTCGCCTCGACGTAGTAGTTGTGGAACTGGCGCTCCAGGATGCCGTAGATGCGCCGCGCCTTCTGCTTCTCGCGAAGCTGCAGCAGGTACTCGGTCTCCTTGGGCCGACCGCGGCCGTGCTCACCCGGAGGGTAGGGACGGATCTCGATCGGGCACTTGGGGCCCATGCACTTGCTGCCCTTGAGGAACAGCTTCATCTTCTCGCGGCGGCAGAGCTTGCAGTCCGCACCGGTGTAACGAGCCATTGTTCTAGATCTCCCCTGCCTCAGACCCGGCGACGCTTCGGCGGGCGGCAGCCGTTGTGCGGAACGGGCGTGACGTCCTGGATCGAGCCCACCTCGAGACCGGTCGCCTGCAGCGACCGGATGGCGGTCTCGCGGCCCGAGCCCGGGCCCTTCACGAAGACGTCGACCTTGCGCATGCCGTGCTCCATCGCGCGCCGGGCGGCGGCCTCGGCGGCCTGCTGCGCGGCGAACGGGGTGGACTTGCGCGAGCCCTTGAACCCGACGTGGCCCGAGGAGGCCCAGGAGATCACGTTGCCGTTGGGGTCGGTGATCGAGACGATCGTGTTGTTGAACGTGCTCTTGATGTGGGCGTGCCCGTGAGCGACGTTCTTCTTTTCCTTGCGGCGCACCTTCTTGGCGCCGACACGGCTCTTAGGAGGCATGTGCTCTCTCTACTCTGAGGTCATCGATCCGGAGGACCGACTCCGGACTACTACTTCTTGCCGGCCTTCTTCTTGCCGGCCACGGTCTTCTTCTTGCCCTTGCGGGTGCGCGCGTTGGTCTGCGTGCGCTGCCCGTGCACCGGAAGCCCGCGGCGGTGCCGGATGCCCTGGTAGCACCCGATCTCGATCTTGCGGCGGATGTCCGCCTGGACCTCGCGGCGGAGGTCACCCTCGATCTTGTAGTTCGCCTCGATCCAGTCACGGAGCTTGATCAGCTCGTCGTCGCCGAGCTGGTGCACCCGCATGTCGCCGCTGACGCCGGTACCCTCCAGGGTCTCCAGCGCCCGCGTCCGGCCGATGCCGAAGATGTAGGTGAGAGCGACCTCGAGGCGCTTTTCGCGCGGGAGGTCAACGCCGAGGAGGCGTGCCATCGTGGGCAGTTCCCTTCATAGTGCGGAGGTATGGACGCATCGCGTCCGCACACACCCTGCCCGGGTGGCGGCCCCGGCCTCCGACGATCCGAGGGTGGTCCTCCACACGCCGCTGCCGTACGTCCCGATCACCGAGGTGATCGTGAGCCGTACGGCCACGGGTGGAGGCTGCGATGCGCTTGCTGTGGTTGTGGAGCGTCAGCCCTGACGCTGCTTGTGGCGCGGGTCAGAGCAGATGACCATGACCCGGCCGTGCCGGCGGATGACGCGGCACTTGTTGCAGATCTTCTTGACGCTCGGCTTGACCTTCACTGGGTCTCCTAGAGATAAGGGTCACCCCCGCGCCGCCACGCACGGGGAAGGCAACCCCAGTGGGATTACTTGTAGCGGTAGACGATCCGACCGCGCGTGAGGTCGTAGGGGCTCAGCTCCACAACGACGCGGTCGTCCGGCAGGATCCGGATGTAGTGCATCCGCATCTTGCCGCTGATGTGGGCGAGCACCTTGTGCCCGTTCTCGAGCTCCACCCGGAACATGGCGTTCGGGAGGGACTCGATGACGGTGCCCTCGATCTCGATGGCCCCTTCTTTCTTGGGCATGTCCTCCGCGCTTCGCTGATCGGCTCATTGGACGCGGCCCGGCTCTCCAGGGGAGAATCGGCCGCAACCCACTACGACGCGAGAGCGTCGGAAACGGGGAATCAGGCGGCCGGCGACGGACCGACATAGGAGTCTACGTCAACCGGACGCGCAATGCGAAATCGACGCACGCCACGAGTCCGGAGACTGCTCCCGAGTCAAGCATACATCGCCTGCGCGTTGTACCTTTCCAGGAGAGCGACGTCAGAGGAGGATCAGCATGCCGAGCTATGACTTCGCGCTGATCCTCAGCCGTCCCCTCTACGAGGACGAACTGGATCCGCTGTTCGACCGCACGTACGGCGCGGTCACGGTGTCGATCGTCAGCGAGCCGGAGCACGCCGAGCGTCCCGGCAACGCGTCCTGCACCTGGCAGGGCGCCACCCTCGCCGCGGCGATCATGGACGTGGTCGAGCACGTCGAGGAGAGCGCCCCCGGCCTGCACGTCCTCCAGGTGGAGGCCGACCCGCTGCTGACGATCCGCGACATCGCCGAGCGGGTGGGCCGCTCGTTCGACTCCGTCCGGCACGCGATCACCGGCGCCCGCGGCGCCACCGGCTTCCCCTCCTCGGAGATGTCCACCGCGGGCCACCGGCTGTGGCGCTGGTCGAAGGTGGCCGCCTGGTACGGCCTGGACGACCCGCAGCTCGTCGAGGCCAAGCCGACCGTCCAGGCCATCAACGGCTGGCTCGCCCTGCGCGACGTGGTCCCCGACGTGGCCCCGCCCGCCGATGAGGTCACCTCGGCCCTCTCCCTGGTAATCCCGCACGTCGCCTGAGGGCCGCACGGAGCGGAGCGCCAGCGGAGCGGAGTGCGGCGCTCAGGCGACCGCACTCGGGGGCGTGGGGATCTCCCCACAATGAATCGCCTGAGGGCCGCACAGAGCGGAGCGCCAGCGCAGCGGAGTGCGGCGCTCAGGCGACCGCACTCGGGGGCGTGGGGATCCCCCCACAATGAATCGCCTGAGGGCCGCGCGGAGCGGAGCGCCAGCGGTCACGCTCGAACGCGGCCCTCTGCCGTCCTTCCGCCGTCGTCCGCGGTGATCCGTCGTCGAGCGAGGTGGCGGGTGGGGGCGGGGCGTGGAAGATGCCCGTAATGTCGTTGTGCACGGGGCGGAGTCGACAGTGCGGGCGGGCGGGCGCGAAGATCGTCACGAGGACGCGGCCCGGGGGTGGGCGAAGCGCGGGCCGGTCATGTCTTCAGGGCGAAGGGGAGAATCGATGGCGATCATCGCGCAGCTGAGCGATGTCCACCTTGCGGCCGGGCGGGACGGCGAGGTGGACGACGGCTCGGGGCCGGTGCGGGCGCTGCGCGCGGCCGTGTCGAGCCTGCTGTCGCTGCCCGCGCGGCCCGACGCCGTCGTCCTCACCGGGGACCTCGCCGACGCCGGACGGCCCGCCGAGTACGCGCGGCTGCACGCGCTGCTGTCGCCGCTGCCCATGGCCGTCTTCCCCATGTGCGGCAACCACGACGACCGCGACGAGATGCGCAGGGTGTTCAAGGACCATCCGGCCGTCGCGGCGACGGCGACGTCCCCGCAGGCGCCCATGCAGTACGCCGCCGACGTGGCGGGCGTGCGGCTCGTCTGCTGCGACACCACCGTGGACGGCCACTCGCACGGGCACATGAGCGAGGAGCGGCTCGCCTGGCTGGACGACGTGCTGCGGGCCGCGCCCGACACGCCGACGGTCGTCGCCACCCACCATCCGCCGTACCCCATCGGCATGCGGTTCATCGACGACCTGCGGTTCGTCGACCCGGCCGGGTTCGCGTCCGTGATCTCCCGGCACCGGCAGGTCGTGCGGATCATCTCCGGGCACGTCCACCGGGCGTCGGTCGGGTCGCTCGCGGGGACGGTCAGCACCACCTGCCCGAGCACCTACCGGCAGCTCTTCCTCGACCTCACCAAGCAGGGGCGCGCCGCGGTCACCGGGGAGCCCGCCGGGTTCGCCCTCCACCTCATCGGGGAGGACGGCACCGCCACCACGCATTTCGCCCCGACCGGCAACTACCGGCCGCTCATGGACGTGGAGTAGCGGTCAGTGAGCAGCGGTCAGTCGCCGTGCCGGTCGCCGAAGATCGTGCGCATCAGCAGGATCGCGCCCCACGGGCCCGCCACCCAGATCCACCACGGGTAGACGGCGCCCACCGTCACCAGGACGATCAGCCAGACGGTGAAGTTGATCGCGCTGACCGTCGCCCACGCGCCCCACATCGCCTTCATGCGCTGCGTGTCGACGCCCCCGGACGCGGGCCGCGCCGGCGACGCGGTGCTCTTCGGCTGCGTCGCCGGGACGGGCAGCTGGTAGAGGTCCTCTTCGGGGAGGTCTGAGGTCACGTCCTGGAGCTGCCCGAGCGTCTTCGCGTCGTACACCGACTCCAGCCGCTCCTGCAGCTCGTCCATGGTGATACGGCCCAGCGCGCAGTGCTCGCGCAAACTCGCGGCCACTCGGTCGCGGTCGGCGTCCGAGGCCCGCAGGTCAGGGTTCGGCGCCATCGTTCCTCCGCATCTCAGGACGAGCTGTCATTCCCATTCTGCGCGGCCGAACCCAGCTTCTGGAACCACTCCCGGCCCTCGTCCAGGGCCGTCAGGACGCGGGGGCCTTCCGGAGTGACCGCGAACGTGTGCTCGAAGTGCGCGGAGTAGCGGCCGTCGGTCGTCACGACCGTCCAGCCGTCGTCCAGCTCCCGGGTCTCCTTGGTGCCGAGGTTGACCATCGGCTCCACCGCGAAGCACATCCCCGGCTCCAGGACGGGGCCGTGCCCCGCCGCACCGTGGTTGGGAATGAGCGGGTCCATGTGCATCTCGGTCCCGATGCCGTGCCCGCCGTAGCCCTCGACGATGCCGTAGCGGCCCTGAGAGCGGATGTGAGCCTCGATCGCGTGCGACATGTCCGTCAGGTGGGCCCCGGCCCTTCCGGCCGCGAGACCGTGCCACAGGGACGTCTCGGTGACCTCCAGCAGCCGGCGCAGCTCGTCGGCGACCTCCCCGACGGGGACGGTGATCGCGGCGTCGCCGTGCCAGCCCGCCACGATCGCGCCGCAGTCGATGGAGATGACGTCGCCGTCCCGCAGCACCTTGCCCGCCCGCGGGATGCCGTGCACGATCTCCTCGTTGATCGACGCGCAGATCGTCCCGGTGAAGCCGTGGTAGCCCTTGAAGGACGGGACGCCGCCGTTGTCGCGGATGTGCCGCTCGGCGAGCGCGTCCAGGTCCAGGGTGGTGATCCCCGGCTTGACGGCCTCGCGCAGCAGTTCCAGCGTCCGGCCGACGAGCAGGCCCGCGGCCCGCATCAGCTCGATCTGCTCCGCCGTCTTCATCTGGATGGTGGGCCTACGCCGCTTGAACATCATTTCCCCCTGCACCGGGTTGGCCGCCGCCGGGCGGGCGGGGGGCCGAGGCCCCGCGCCCGCACCGTCACTTCTCCAGCGGACCGGTCACTTCTCCAGCGGGCGCAGCGCCGCCAGCGCGCGCTTGGTGACCTCTTCGACCGGCCCCGTCGCGTCGATGCCGACCAGGATGTTCTCGTCGGCGTAGAACTGCACCAGCGGGGACGTGTCGTCCCGGTACACCTCCAGGCGGTGCATGACGACCTCTTCCTTGTCGTCGTCGCGCTGGAAAAGGTGGCCTCCGCAGTCGTCGCAGACGTCGTCCTGCTTGTCGTCGAAGTCGACGTGCCAGATCCGGCCGCACTTGTCGCAGGTGCGCCGGCCCGACAGCCGCCGGACGACCTCGTCCTCGTCGACGACGAGTTCCAGGACGATGTCGAGCCGCACGTCCCACTCGGCGAGGATCTTCTTGAGTGTCTCCGCCTGCGGGACGTTGCGCGGGAACCCGTCGAGCAGGAACCCGTCGCGGGCGTCCTCCTCGCCGAGCCGGTCGCGCACCATGGCGATGGTGACCTCGTCGGGGACGAGGTCGCCGCGGTCCATGTACTGCTTCGCCTGCAGGCCGAGTTCGGTCCCGCCGCTCACGTTCGCGCGGAAGATGTCACCTGTCGAGATCTTCGGGACCGACAGATGAGATGCGATGAACTGGGCCTGCGTCCCCTTGCCCGCTCCCGGGGGGCCCACCAGCACGATACGCACTACCGGAGGAAGCCCTCGTAGTTGCGCTGCTGCAGCTGACTCTCGATCTGCTTCACGGTATCCAGTCCGACGCCGACGACGATGAGGATGCTCGCGCCACCGAAGGGGAAGTCCTGGGTCGCGTTCAGGAGTGCGAACGCCACCATGGGGATCAGGGACACGAGCCCCAGGTACAGCGCACCCGGTGCGGTGATCCGGGTCAGCACGAAGTCGAGGTATTCGGCGGTCGGCCGACCTGGACGGATACCTGGGATGAATCCACCATACTTCTTCATGTTGTCGGCTACTTCAGTGGGGTTGAACGTGATCGCCACGTAGAAGTAGGTGAAGAAGATGATCAAGACGAAGTAGAAGCCCATGTGCCAGGCGTTGTCCTGCTGCAGGTACGGCTGGACCTTCTGCAGCCACTTGGTGTTGGGCCACAGCTGCGTCGCCAGGATCGGCAGGTAGAGCAGCGACGAGGCGAAGATGATCGGGATGATGCCCGCCTGGTTCACCTTCAGCGGGATGTAGGTCGACGTCCCGCCGTACATCCGCCGGCCCACCATGCGCTTGGCGTACTGGACGGGGATGCGGCGCTGGGCCTGCTCGACGAACACGACACCGGCCATGATCGCCAGGCCGACGAGGATCACGATCGCGAAGACGAAGCCGTTCTTGGCCTTGTAGATGCCCCAGAACTGGCCCGGGAAGACCGCCACCACCTGGGTGAAGATCAGGATGGACATGCCGTTGCCGACGCCGCGGTCGGTGACCAGCTCGCCCAGCCACATGATGAAGGTCGTGCCCGCCACCATGCAGATCACCATCGTGATGATCGGGAAGAGCGCGGTGTCGTAGAGGATGTCGCCGCTGCCGGACACGCCCTGGAACAGCTGCCCGGTGCTCGCCATCGCCACGATGCCGGTGGCCTGCAGGATCGCCAGGCCCACCGTCAGGTAGCGGGTGTACTGGGTGATCTTCGTCGTGCCGGCCTGGCCCTCCTTCTTGAGGGCCTCCAGCCGCGGGATCACCACCACCAGCAGCTGCAGGATGATGCTCGCCGTGATGTACGGCATGATGCCGAGCGCGAAGATCGACAGCTTGAGAAGCGCGCCACCGCTGAACAGGTCGACAAGACCGTAGAGCTGGTTGCTCTCCTTGGCCGCGTCCGCGGTGTCCTTCAGTACCTTCACGTTCACGTTCGGTGTCGGCACGATCGATCCGAGCCGGAACACCAAGATCATGAACAACGTGAAGATAAGCTTATTACGCAGGTCAGGCGTACGGAAAGCCCGAGCGAACGCGGTCAGCACCATTCCTCCTGCGTGACTGGCGGGTTCATCATGGCCACCGAGGGGCCGGTAACAGGTCCATGAGGTCGGACGGAGGATATCCGAGGAGACGCGTACGTGCGCAATCTCACGCGAGTCACCTTCGCCCGTGCGACTCTAACAGCAGAAGACGCCGGGGCCGTCCCGCCTTTCCCGGTGACCTCGCGGCCCCGGGAGTCAGGCGAGCACGGCCCCGGCATCGAAGTGCGCTCTCTTAAAGCTCGTCGGTGGTTCCACCGGCGCCGGCGATCTTCTCCTTCGCGGAGCCGGAGAAGGCGTGCACCTTCACCTGGACCGCGACGGAGATGTCGCCCGTGCCGAGGACCTTGACCGGACGGCCGGGGCGCACCGCGCCCTTCGCCGCCAGATCCTCCGCCGTGACCTCGCCGCCCTCGGGGTAGAGCGCGGCGAGCTTGTCCAGGTTCACGACCTGGAACTCGACCCGGTTCGGGTTCTTGAAGCCCTTCAGCTTCGGCACCCGGCGGATCAGGGGCATCTGGCCGCCCTCGAAGCCGACGGGGACGGTGTTGCGGGCCTTGGTGCCCTTGGTGCCGCGACCCGCGGTCTTGCCCTTGGACGCCTCGCCGCGGCCCTTGCGGACCTTCGACTTGTTGGCGCCGCGGGCCGGACGCAGGTCATGGACCTTGAGCGGGGTGCCCTCGGAAGTGTCCTTACCGAGATCAGCCGCCATGTCAGTCGACCTCCTCGACGGTGACCAGGTGCGCCACCGTCCGGATCATGCCCCGCACCTCGGGGCGGTCCTCGCGGACCACGGTCTGCCCGATCTTCTTCAGGCCGAGGGTGCGCAGCGTGTCACGCTGGTTCTGCTTCTCACTGATCACGGACTTCTTCTGCGTGATCTTCAGAGTGCTCACGACGACCCGACCTCCGCCCTCGGCTCGTTGCCCGCGGCGCGCGCGCGCAGCATGGCCGCCGGGGCGACGTCCTCGATCGGCAGGCCGCGCTTGGCCGCGATCTCCTCCGGACGCTTCAGCGCCTTCAGCCCCGCGATCGTCGCGTGCACGATGTTGATCGCGTTGTCGCTGCCCAGCGACTTGCTCAGCACGTCGTGGATGCCGGCGGCCTCCAGCACCGCGCGCACCGGGCCACCGGCGATGACGCCGGTACCGGGGCTGGCCGGACGCAGCAGGACCTCGCCCGCCGCGTCCCGCGCCTGCACCAGGTGCGGGATGGTGCCCTGGATCCGCGGCACCTTGAAGAAGTGCTTCTTGGCCTCCTCGACGCCCTTGGCGATCGCCGCGGGCACCTCCTTGGCCTTGCCGTAGCCGACGCCGACGGTGCCGTTGCCGTCACCGACGATCACCAGGGCGGTGAAGCTGAAGCGACGCCCGCCCTTGACGACCTTGGCGACACGGTTGATCGCCACGACCTTCTCGATGTACGACTGACCCTTGTCGGCGCCACCGCGGCGGTCGTCGCGGCGATCGCGACGGTCGCCACCCTGACCGCCGCCACGCCTCTGCGCTGCCATCAGTGGTTCCTCTCGTTCACCATGTTGAGGGCCATCAGAGCTGCAGGCCCCCCTCGCGCGCACCGTCCGCGACAGCGGCGATGCGGCCGTGGTACTTGTTGCCGCCGCGGTCGAACACGACCGCCTGCACACCGGCCTGCTTGGCCCGCTCGGCGACGAGCTCGCCGACCTTGCGGGACTTGGCCGTCTTGTCGCCGGAGTCGGCGCGCAGGTCCGCCTCCATCGTCGACGCGCTGGCCACCGTGTGGCCCTTGTCGTCGTCGATGACCTGGACGAACACATGCCTGCTGGAGCGGGTCACGACCAGGCGAGGACGCGCGGCGCTGCCGACGACCTTCTTCCGGACCCGCAGGTGCCGGCGCTTGCGGGACTTGGCCCGCGCCGACGTGGCCTTCGCGGCCAGGGTCTTGGTGCCTGCCATGACTACTTACCAGCCTTTCCGACACTCGGAACCACAGCGGCGGATCCGCGCCCCCGCATCACTTGCCAGCCTTTCCGACCTTGCGCCGGATCTGCTCGCCTTCGTAGCGCACGCCCTTGCCCTTGTACGGGTCGGGCTTGCGCAGCTTGCGGATGCGGGCGGCGATCTCGCCGACGAGCTGCTTGTCGATGCCCTCGACGGTCAGCTGCGTCGGGCGCTCGACGGAGAGCTTGATGCCCTCCGGCGCCTCGAACGGGATCGGGTGGCTGTACCCGAGCGAGAACTCGACGTTCTGGCCCTTGGCCACCACCCGGTAGCCGACGCCCTGGATGACCAGGGTCTTCTTGTAGCCGTCGGTGACCCCGACGACCATGTTGTTGATCAGCGTGCGGGTGAGCCCGTGCAGCCCCCGCACCTTGTTGATGTCGTTCGGCCGGCTGACGACGATCCTGCCGTCCTCCTGGCTGACCTCGATGGGCTCCGCGACGGTGTGCGACAGCGTGCCCTTCGGCCCCTTGACGGTGACCTCCCGGCCGTCGAGGTTGACCTCGACGCCGCTGGGCACGGTGATGGGGAGACGTCCAATACGAGACATTTTTTAAGTACCTCCCCTCACCAGACGTAGGCGAGGACTTCCCCGCCCACGCCGCGCTTGCCGGCCTGCCGGTCGGTCATCAGGCCGGCGGACGTCGAGATGATCGCGACGCCCAGCCCGCCCAGGACCCGCGGCAGGTTGTCCTTCTTCGCGTACACGCGCAGACCCGGCTTCGAGACGCGCTTGATGCCGGCGATCGAACGCTCGCGGGTCGGGCCGAACTTCAACTCGATGTTGAGCTCCTTGCCGACCTTGGCGTCCTGCACGCTCCAGCCCGAGATGTAGCCCTCCTGCTGGAGGATCTCGGCGATGTGCGCCTTGATCTTCGAGTACGGCATGGCCACGGAGTCGTGGTATGCCGAATTCGCGTTCCGCAGACGCGTCAGCATGTCTGCGATCGGGTCGGTCATCGTCATGGCCTACAGGCCCTCCCTCGCCACGGTTTCCTCGGGTTGATGCGTCCCGTGGACCTTTGGCGCGGTCGTGGACGTCCTCGCGGACGCCCGGTTGGTCATTACAGGCCGGCTTCCGTCCCCCGGGGGCGTCCCCCGGGGGATGCGGTCACCAGCTGGACTTCGTGATGCCGGGCAGCTCGCCGCGGTGCGCCATCTCCCGGAAGCAGACACGGCACAGGCCGAACTTCCGGTAGACGGAGCGCGGACGCCCGCAGCGCGAGCACCGAGTGTACGCGCGCACGCCGAACTTCGGCTTCCGCGCCGCCTTGGCGATCAGCGACTTCTTCGCCATGCTCAGCTCTCCTTGAAGGGGAAGCCCAGGAGCTTGAGCAGCGCCCGGCCCTCGTCGTCGGTCTTCGCGGACGTCACGACCGTGATGTCCATGCCCCGCTGCCGGTCGACCTTGTCCGGGTCGACCTCGTGGAACATGACCTGCTCGGTCAGCCCGAAGGTGTAGTTGCCGTTGCCGTCGAACTGCTTCGGCGACAGGCCGCGGAAGTCGCGGATACGGGGCAGCGCGGTCGCGAGCAGCCGGTCCAGGAACTCCCACATGCGGTCGCCGCGCAGCGTGGCGTGCGCGCCGATCGGCATGCCCTCGCGCAGCTTGAACTGCGCGATGGACTTGCGGGCCCGGTTCACGGCCGGCTTCTGGCCGGTGATCAGCGACAGGTCGCGGATCGCGCCCTCGATCAGCTTGGCGTCCTTGGCCGCGTCGCCGACGCCCATGTTGACCACGATCTTGGTCAGCGTGGGGATCTGCATGACGTTGGCGTAGCCGAACTGCTCACGCATCTGCCCCGCGATCTCCTCGCGGTAGCGGACCTTGAGCCTCGGCGTCGGCACGGGACGCTCGGTGACGGTCTCAGTCATGGGTCTCAGATCTCCTTACCGCTACGGCGCGAGATCCGAACCTTCGTGCCGTCGTCGTTGATGCGGTAACCGACCCGTACCGGCTTGCCGTCCTCGACGACCGCGACGTTGCTGACGTGCAGCGGCGCCTCGACCGTGACACGGCCGCTCTCCTTGCCGGCACGCTGCTGGTCGGCCTTGATGTTCTTGGTGATGAGGTTGACGCCCTCGACGACGACGCGCTCGGCGCGCGGGTCGACGCGCAGGACCTTGCCCGTCGCGCCCTTGTCCTTGCCGGCGAGGACGATCACTTCGTCGCCCTTGCGGATCTTCATCAGAGCACCTCCGGCGCGAGCGAGATGATGCGCATGAACTTCTTCTCACGCAGTTCACGGCCCACCGGGCCGAAGATGCGCGTGCCGCGGGGGTCCCCGCCGTCCTTGATCAGGACGGCCGCGTTCTCGTCGAAGCGGATGTAGGAGCCGTCCGGGCGCCGGCGCTCCTTGCGGGTGCGCACGACGACCGCCTTGACGACGTCACCCTTCTTCACGCCCGCGCCGGGAAGGGCGTCCTTCACCGTCGCGACGATGATGTCGCCGACTCCCGCGTAGCGCCGACCCGAGCCGCCGAGAACGCGGATGCAGAGGATCTCCTTCGCACCCGTGTTGTCGGCGACTTTGAGTCGCGACTCCTGCTGGATCACGTCAACTCCTGTTCGTCACACCGGTTCTGCACCGGACGTCGTCCGGCCAGCCTGGTGGAACCAGTCATGTACACATTGCGAGGCTGCCGCCCCGCGGGCCTACTTGGCCTTCTCGAGGATCTCCACCACGCGCCACCGCTTGGTGGCCGACAGCGGACGGGTCTCCATGAGCCGGACGCGGTCGCCCACGCCGCACTCGTTGGCCTCGTCGTGCGCCTTGTAGTTCTTCGTGCGGCGGATCACCTTGTGGTACCTGCGGTGGGTCACGCGGTCCTCGACGGACACGACCACGGTCTTGTCCATCTTGTCGCTGACCACCAGGCCCTCAAGGACCTTGCGGCTGGTCCGCTTCTCCGCCTGCTGCTCGGTCATTCGTTGCCCTCCACGGCGTCGTCGTCGGCGACCGTGACGATGCCGAGCTCGCGCTCCCGCATCACGGTGTAGATGCGGGCGATCTCGCGCTTGACGGTGCGCAGCCGCCCGTGGCTCTCAAGCTGGCCGGTAGCGGCCTGGAAGCGGAGGTTGAACAGCTCCTCCTTCGCCTCCTTGAGCTTGGTGACCAGGACGTCCTCGGGCTCGGTCCGCAGGTCGTCGGCGGTAAGACCCTTGGCCATCAGGACTCACCCACCTCTCGCTTGACAATCTTGCACTTCATCGGAAGCTTGTGGATCGCGCGCGTGAGCGCCTCCCGAGCGATCTGCTCGTTCGGGTAGGAGATCTCGAAGAGCACGCGGCCGGGCTTCACGTTGGCCACCCACCACTCCACGGAGCCCTTGCCGGAGCCCATGCGGGTCTCGGCGGGCTTCTTGGTCAGCGGACGGTCCGGGAAGATGTTGATCCAGACCTTGCCGCCACGCTTGATGTGACGGGTCATCGCGATACGCGCGGCCTCGATCTGACGGTTCGTCACGTACGCGGCCTCGACGGCCTGGATGCCGTACTCGCCGAACGTCACCCTCGTGCCGCCCTTGGCCATGCCACGGCGCTTCGGGTGGTGCTGCTTGCGGTGCTTGACCTTGCGAGGGATCAGCATCGGTTACTCAGCTCCCCTCACCCTGCGGAGCAGCCTCGGCCGCCGGGGCCGGCTGCTCGGAACCCTGCTGCTGCTTCTGCTCGCCGCCGGCGCGTCCGCCGCGCTCGCCGCCACCGGCGCCGCCGCGTCCGCCACGACCGCCGCGGCCTCCACCGCCGCCGCCGCCACCGCGACGCTCGCCGCCGCCACCGCCGCCACCGCGGCGCTCACGGCCACCGCCGCCGCCACCGGAGGCGCGCTGCTGCGCGGCCCGCTGCTCGCGCTCGGCACGCGTCGCCGCGGCCTCGCCCTTGTAGATCCACACCTTGACGCCGATGCGGCCGAACGTCGTCCGGGCCTCGTAGAAGCCGTAGTCGATGTCGGCGCGCAGCGTGTGCAGCGGGACCTGGCCCTCGCGGTAGAACTCCGACCGGGACATCTCGGCGCCGCCGAGGCGGCCGCCGCACTGCACCTTGATGCCCTTGGCGCCGGACTTCATCGCGGACTGGATCGCCTTGCGCATGGCGCGGCGGAACGCGACCCGGCTCGACAGCTGCTCGGCCACGCCCTGCGCGACGAGCTGCGCGTCGATCTCGGGGTTCTTCACCTCGAGGATGTTCAGCCGGACCTGCTTGCCGGTCAGCTTCTCCAGGTCGCCCCGGAGGCGCTCGGCCTCCGCGCCGCGGCGGCCGATGACGATGCCCGGCCGGGCGGTGTGGATGTTGACCTCGACACGGTCACGGGTCCGCTCGATCTCCACCTTGGAGATGCCCGCCCGGTCCATGCCCTTTTGCAGCATGCGCCGGATCTGGACGTCTTCCTTGACGTAGTCCTTGTAGAGCTTGTCGGCGAACCACACGGATTTGTGGTCGGTTGTGATGCCGAGCCGGAACCCGTGCGGGTTGATCTTCTGACCCACTACCGGGCCCTCCTCGTCTTCTTACCGCCGGAGGACGCGGACACGGCGTCGTCCCGCGATTCCACGACCACGGTGATGTGGCTCGTGCGCTTGTTGATGCGGTAAGCCCGGCCCTGGGCGCGGGGACGGAAACGCTTGAGCGTCGGCCCCTCGTCCACCCACGCACGGCTCACGACGAGCCCGTCCGTGTCGAGCTTGAAGTTGTGCTCGGCGTTGGCGATGGCACTCGCCAGCACCTTGCCCACCGGCTCACTAGCAGCCTGGGGGGCGAACCGCAGCACCGCCTGAGCCTCCGCGGCAGGCAGGCCGCGGATGAGGTCCACCACGCGGCGGGCCTTCCTGGGCGTGACGCGGACGTACCGCGCCTGGGCCCTGGCTTCCATCGCTGTTCCCTCTCTCCTACGTGCGAACTGCTCTGCCTGCTAGCCGCGACGGCTGCGGCGGTCTTCCTTGACGTGGCTGCGGAACGTGCGGGTCGGCGAGAACTCGCCGAGCTTGTGTCCCACCATCGCGTCGGTGATGAACACCGGGACGTGCTTGCGGCCGTCGTGCACGGCGATCGTGTGACCGATCATGTCCGGCACGATCATGGAGCGCCGCGACCACGTCTTGATGACGTTCTTGGTGCCCTTCTCGTTCTGGACGTCCACCTTCTTCATGAGGTGGTCGTCCACGAACGGGCCCTTCTTAAGGCTACGTGGCATGACGAGCGACTCCTACCGCTTCTTCTTGCTGCGACGACGGACGATCAGCCGGTCGCTCGACTTGTTCGCCTGGCGAGTGCGGCCTTCCTTCTTACCGGCGGGGTTCACCGGGTGGCGGCCACCGGAGGTCTTGCCCTCACCACCACCGTGCGGGTGGTCGATCGGGTTCATGGCGACACCGCGGACGGTCGGGCGCTTGCCCTTCCACCGCATCCGGCCGGCCTTGCCCCAGTTGATGTTCGACTGCTCGGCGTTGCCGACCTCGCCGACCGTCGCGCGGCACCGCAGGTCCACCATCCGCATCTCGCCGGAGGGCATGCGCAGCGTGGCGTACTTGCCCTCCTTGGCCAGCAGCTGGACGCCGGCGCCCGCACTGCGGGCGATCTTGGCGCCGCCGCCGGGCTTCAGCTCGATGGCGTGGATGACCGTACCGGTCGGGATGTTGCGCAGCGGCAGGCAGTTGCCCGGCTTGATGTCCGCGCCCGGCCCGTTCTCCACCCGGTCGCCCTGCTTCAGGCCGCGGGGAGCGAGAATGTAGCGCTTCTCGCCGTCCACGTAGTGCAGCAGCGCGATCCGCGCGGTGCGGTTCGGGTCGTACTCGATGTGCGCGACCTTGGCCGGCACGCCGTCCTTGTCGTGCCGGCGGAAGTCGATCACGCGGTAGGCGCGCTTGTGCCCGCCGCCCTGGTGCCGGGTCGTGATGCGGCCGTGGTTGTTGCGGCCGCCCTTCTTGGGGAGCGGACGCAGCAGCGACTTCTCCGGCTCACGGCGCGTGACCTCGACGAAGTCGGCCACGCTGGAGCCGCGACGTCCCGGAGTCGTCGGCTTGTAGTTACGGATGCCCATCTTTTTCGTTCATCCCTTTATCTGCTTCGGGGCCTCGGCCGGTTAGGCCGGGCCGCCGAAGATGTCGATCCGCTCGCCCTCGGCCAGGCTGACGATGGCTCGCTTGGTGTCCTTGCGCTTGCCGTAGCCGAACCGGGTGCGCTTGCGCTTGCCCTGCCGGTTGAGCGTGTTCACGCTCGTGACCTTGACGCCGAACACGGCCTCGACGGCCTGCTTGATCTGCGTCTTGTTCGCATCCGGGCGGACGACGAACGTGTACTTGTTCTCGTCCAGCAGCCCGTAGCTCTTCTCCGAGACGACCGGCGCGAGGATGATGTCGCGGGGGTCGGCGATCTTGTTCATGTGCGACCCTCCTTACTTCTTCGCCGCGCGCGAGATGAACTCGTCGTACGCCGTCTTCGTGAAGACCACGTCGTCGTTCACCAGCACGTCGTAGGTGTTGAGCTGGTCGGAGACGAGAACGTGCACGCTCGGCTCGTTGCGCAGGCTCTTCCAGGTCACCTCGTCCTCGCGGTCCAGGACCAGGAGGACGCGGTTGGCCTCGGTGACCTCGCGCAGGGCCTTCAGCGCCGTCTTCGTCTTCGGGGTGTCGCCCTCGATGATGCTGTCCACGACGTGCACCCGGCCGAAGCGGGCGCGGTCGGACAGCGCGCCGCGCAGCGCGGCCGCCTTCATCTTCTTGGGCGTCTTCTGCGAGTAGTCCCGCGGCTGCGGGCCGTGCACGACGCCGCCGCCGGCGAACTGGGGCGCGCGGATCGAGCCCTGGCGGGCCCGGCCGGTGCCCTTCTGCCGGTACGGCTTCTTGCCGCCGCCGCGGACTTCGCCGCGGGTCTTGGTCGAGTGCGTGCCCTGGCGGGCCGCGGCCAGCTGCGCCACCACGACCTGGTGGATCAGCGGCACGCTGGTCTTCGCGTCGAAGACCTCGCCGGGCAGGTCGATGTCGAGTTTGGAGGTCACTTGCCCGTCCCCTTCACTGCGTCGCGCACCAGCACCACGCCGCCGTTGGGACCGGGAACCGCGCCCTTGATGAGCAGCAGGTTCTTCTCCGCGTCGATGGCGTGGACGGTCAGGTTCTGCACGGTGGTACGGGCGTTGCCGTGCCGCCCCGCCATGCGGAGGCCCTTGAAGACGCGACCCGGGGTCGCGCAGCCGCCGATCGAACCCGGCGAGCGGTGCTTGCGCTGGGTGCCGTGCGAAGCGCTGAGGCCCTTGAACCCGTGGCGCTTCATGACACCCGCGGTGCCCTTGCCCTTGCTCGTGCCGGTCACGTCGATCTTCTGGCCGGCCTCGAAGACGTCGGCGGTGATCTCCTGGCCGAGTTCGAACTCGGTGGTGTCGTCGGCCCGCAGTTCGACGAGGTAGCGGCGCGGCGTCACGCCGGCCTTCTCGAAGTGACCCGCGCGCGGCTTGTTCACCTTGCGGGGGTCGATCTGCCCGTACCCGATCTGGACGGCGCTGTAGCCGTCCTTCTCCTGGGAACGGAGCTGGGTCACGACACACGGCCCGGCCTGGACGACGGTTACCGGAACCATCCGGCCCTCATCGTCGAAGACCTGGGTCATGCCGAGCTTCTCGCCCAGGACGCCCTTCCTCTGCGTACTCATTCTCGGTGCGTCCCTTAGAGCTTGATCTCGATGTCAACGCCGGCCGGCAGGTCGAGCCGCATCAGCGAGTCGACCGTCTTGGGCGTCGGGTCGATGATGTCGATCAACCGCTTGTGCGTGCGCATCTCGAAGTGCTCGCGGCTGTCCTTGTACTTGTGCGGCGAGCGGATGACGCAGTACACGTTCTTCTCGGTCGGCAGCGGCACCGGGCCCGCGACCTTGGCGCCCGTCCGCGTCACCGTCTCAACGATCTTCTTCGCGGAGGTGTCGATGACCTCGTGGTCGTAGGCCTTGAGCCGGATGCGGATCTTCTGTCCCGCCATGGTGGCCTCGGTGTCCTTTGCTGTAGTGCCGCTGATACTTCAGAGTCGTGGCGCGGCGGCCCGGTTGCCGGGGTCCCGGCGGCCGGGCCGCCCCGCTACGAGGGGTGTTACTTGATGACCTTGGTGACGCGACCGGAGCCGACCGTCCGGCCACCCTCGCGGATGGCGAACTTGAGGCCCTCTTCCATGGCGACGGGCTGGATCAGCTCGACGCGCATCTCGGTGTTGTCGCTCGGCATGACCATCTCGGTGCCCTCAGGGAGGTTCACCACGCCGGTGACGTCCGTGGTCCGGAAGTAGAACTGCGGACGGTAGTTGTTGAAGAACGGCGTGTGGCGGCCGCCCTCGTCCTTGGACAGGATGTAGACCTGCGCCTCGAACTCGGTGTGCGGGGTCGTGGTGCCCGGCTTGATGACGCACTGGCCGCGCTCGACGTCCTCGCGCTTGATGCCGCGCAGGAGCAGGCCGACGTTGTCGCCCGCCTGGCCCTGGTCGAGCAGCTTGCGGAACATCTCGACACCGGTGACGGTGGTCGTGGCCTTCTCGTTCTTGATGCCGATGATGTCGACGGTCTCGTTGACGTTGACGACACCGCGCTCGACGCGGCCGGTCACGACGGTGCCGCGGCCGGTGATCGAGAAGACGTCCTCGATCGGCATCAGGAACGGCTTGTCGACGTCGCGCACCGGCTCCGGCACGTTCTCGTCGACGGCGTCCATGAGCTCGCCGATCGACTGGGCCCACTTCTCGTCGCCCTGCAGCGCCTGGAAGGCGGAGACGCGGATGACCGGAAGGTCGTCGCCCGGGAACTCGTACTCCGACAGCAGCTCGCGGACCTCGAGCTCGACGAGCTCGAGGATCTCCTCGTCGTCCACCATGTCGCACTTGTTCAGCGCGACGACGATGTAGGGCACGCCGACCTGGCGGGCCAGGAGCACGTGCTCCTTGGTCTGCGGCATCGGGCCGTCGGTCGCGGCGACCACCAGGATGGCGCCGTCCATCTGCGCGGCACCGGTGATCATGTTCTTGATGTAGTCCGCGTGACCGGGGCAGTCCACGTGCGCGTAGTGCCGGGCCTCGGTCTGGTACTCGACGTGCGAGATCGAGATCGTGATCCCGCGCTCGCGCTCCTCCGGCGCCTTGTCGATGTCCTCGAACGGCGTGAAGGGGTTGAGGTCCGGGTACTTGTCGTGGAGCACCTTGGTGATCGCCGCGGTAAGCGTCGTCTTACCGTGGTCGATGTGTCCAATGGTGCCGATGTTCACGTGCGGCTTCGTCCGCTCGAACTTGGCCTTCGCCACTGGTTGCTCCTTGTTGCGATCCTCGGCCGTCTAGACGACCGCTTCGATGTACGTCCTGGTGATCTGTGGGCAGGCCCGGCGGCTATTCGCCCCGCGCCTTGGCGATGATCTCCTGCGCCACGTTCGTGGGAACCTCGGCGTAGGAATCGAACTGCATCGTGAAAACAGCCCGGCCCTGGGTCTTGCTGCGCAGATCACCCACGTAGCCGAACATCTCCGACAGGGGCACGAGCGCCTTGATGACGCGCATGCCGTGCCGCTCGTCCATGGACTGGACCTGACCACGGCGGCTGTTGAGGTCGCCGATCACATCGCCCATGTTCTCCTCGGGCGTGGTGACCTCGACGGCCATCATCGGCTCCAGCAGCGTCGGGGACGCCCTGCGGGCGGCCTCCTTGAACGCCATGGAGCCGGCGACCTTGAACGCCATCTCCGAGGAGTCGACCTCGTGGTAGGCGCCGTCGCGCAGGGTGACCTTCACGCCCACCATCGGATAGCTGGCGAGGACACCGAACTCTGCGGCCTCCTGGCAGCCCGCGTCGACCGACGGGATGTACTCCCGCGGGATGCGGCCACCGGTGACCTTGTTCTCGAACTCGTAACCGTCGGACCCGCCGCCCAGCGGCTCCAGGTCGATGATCACGCGGCCGAACTGGCCGGAGCCACCCGTCTGCTTCTTGTGGGTGTACTCGACCTTCTCGACCTTCCGCGTGATCGTCTCGCGGTAGGCGACCTGCGGCTTGCCGACGTTCGCCTCGACCTTGAACTCGCGCTTCATCCGGTCGACGAGGATCTCCAGGTGGAGTTCGCCCATGCCCGAGATGATGGTCTGGCCGGTGTCCTCGTCCGACCGGACCTGGAAGGACGGGTCCTCCTCGGCCAGCCGCTGGATCGCGGTGCCGAGCTTCTGCTGGTCGGCCTTGGTCTTCGGCTCGATCGCGACGCTGATGACCGGCGCCGGGAAGTTCATCGACTCCAGCACGATCGGGTTCTTCTCGTCGCACAGTGTCTCGCCGGTGGTGGTCTGCTTGAGCCCCATCACCGCGACGATGTCGCCGGCGCCCACGCGCTCGATCTCGGTGCGCTTGTTGGCGTGCATCCGGTAGATCTTGCCGATGCGCTCCTTGCGCTCCTTGACCGAGTTCATCACGTTCGTGCCGGTCTCCAGCACGCCGGAGTACACCCGGACGAAGGTGAGCTTGCCGAGGTGCGGGTCGCTCGCGATCTTGAACGCCAGCGCGGAGAACGGCTCGTCCTCGCTCGGCAGTCGCTTGAGCACCTTCTCCTCGTCGCGGACGGCGTGGCCCTCGATGGCCTCGACGTCCAGCGGGGAGGGCAGGTAGCGGACGATCGCGTCCAGCAGCGGCTGCACGCCCTTGTTCTTGAACGCCGTGCCGCACGTCACCGGGGTGAGGTTCGCGGCGATCGTCGCGCGCCGGATGCCCGCGTGAAGCTGCTCCGCGGTGGGCTCCTCGCCCTCCAGGTACAGCTCCATGACCTCGTCGTCGTTCTCGGCGAGGGTCTCGACCAGCTTGTCGCGCCACTCGCGCGCCGTCTCGGCGTGCGACTCGGGGATGTCGAGCGTGTCGTACATCTCGCCGAGCTTGGCCTCCTCGTTCCAGACGAGGGCCTTCATCTCGACGAGGTCGACGACGCCCTTGAAGTCGGACTCGGCGCCGATCGGCAGCTGCAGCACGAGCGGGGTCGCGTTGAGCCGGTTCTCGATCATGTCGACGCAGCGGTGGAACTCCGCCCCGACCCGGTCGAGCTTGTTGACGAAGCACATGCGCGGCACGCCGTACCGGTCGGCCTGGCGCCACACCGTCTCGGACTGGGGCTCCACACCGGCGACCCCATCGAAGACCGCGACCGCACCGTCCAGCACCCGGAGGTTGCGCTCCACCTCGACGGTGAAGTCGACGTGCCCGGGAGTGTCGATGATGTTGATCGTGTGATCGATCTCGTCCACGGGCCAGTGGCAGGTGGTGGCGGCGGAGGTGATGGTGATCCCCCGCTCCTGCTCCTGCTCCATCCAGTCCATGGTGGCCGCACCGTCGTGGACTTCACCGATCTTGTAGCTCATCCCGGTGTAGAACAGGATGCGCTCGGTCGTCGTGGTCTTGCCCGCGTCGATATGGGCCATGATCCCGATGTTGCGGACCCTGGCCAGGTCCACACCGGTTTTGGTAGCCACTGTCGTCCTCGCGTCGTCTCGTCGTTGCAGTTCGCCGGGGTTACCAGCGGTAGTGGGCGAAGGCCTTGTTGGACTCCGCCATCTTGTGCGTGTCCTCGCGCTTCTTGACAGAGGCGCCAAGACCGTTGCTGGCGTCGAGCAGCTCGTTCATCAGCCGCTCGGTCATGGTCTTCTCGCGACGCTGCCGGGCGTACACCACGAGCCAGCGGAGGGCGAGCGTGGTGCTGCGGGCCGGCCGCACCTCCACGGGGACCTGGTAGGTCGCGCCACCGACGCGGCGGCTGCGGACCTCCAGGGTGGGCTTCACGTTGTCGAGCGCGCGCTTCAGCGTGACGACCGGGTCGTTGCCGGTCTTCTCGCGGGCGCCCTCGAGGGCGTCGTAGACGATGCTCTGCGCGATGGAGCGCTTGCCGTCCAGGAGAATCTTGTTGATGAGCGCGGTGACCAGCGGCGAGTTGTACACCGGGTCAGCGATCAGCTGGCGCTTGCCAGCAGGGCCCTTGCGCGGCATCAGCTCTTCTCCTTCTTCGCGCCGTAGTGGCTGCGCCCTTGCTTGCGGTTCCGCACGCCCTGGGTGTCGAGCGCACCGCGGATGATCTTGTACCGAACGCCCGGGAGGTCCTTCACACGGCCGCCGCGCACGAGCACGATCGAGTGCTCCTGCAGGTTGTGACCGACGCCGGGGATGTAGGCCGTGACCTCGATCCCGCTGGTCAGCCGGACACGGGCGACCTTGCGAAGCGCGGAGTTCGGCTTCTTGGGCGTCGTCGTGTAGACGCGCGTGCAGACACCCCGGCGCTGGGGGCTGCCCTTGAGCGCGGGCGTCTTGTTCTTGGTCACCTTGTCCTGGCGGCCCTTTCGGACCAGCTGCTGGATCGTGGGCACCGCGTCTCCGTCTTCCTCGTACCGAGCTGGTAAGTCTTTTTGCTGCAATCACCACCTCAGGCGAGGCTGTGACCTGCCGGTTTCCCGACCCTCTCCGACCCACGCGGTCGGGCGTGTCGCCGCCTCACGGAAATACAACCGCGCGAAACCGACACAGACCGCCCGGCCCGTTTCAGGGCCGGACCAAGCCGGGGAGCGAGCCTCCCCCATCCGGCGCGCCCCGACGGCGTGAAACCGCCGGACCCACCGAGAATGAAGGAGCCTCATCAGATGCGGCGCTGGGGCTGGCCAACCGGCCTCGCCGACGCACACGCATAAGTGACCCGCAGAGCGGGCGCAAGTGAAGAGATTACCGACCCGCGCGGCAAAGTGCAAAACAAGAAGCGCACTACAGTGCGCACCCCATCGAGCGCAAGCCCGCAGAGCGTCGGGGAGCCTTCCCCGAGATGGTCAACGACACCGTGCCGACGGATGTTCCCGTCCCCGCACGAGTGCCGGGACGGGCACCCGTCGGCATTGTGTCCCACGTTCCCCCTGTTGGGGAAGATGTGGACAAGGCTTTGCCGGTTCGCCGCGCCGCGTCCCCGGCTAGAGGACGAAGGCGACGACCAGCACGACGAGGATCACCACGACGGCGACGGCGCCGATGACGAGCCAGAGCGTGTTCTTGCCGCCCTTGCCCTCCTCGGCCCCGTAGGCGGGCTGCTGGCCGTACTGGCCCTGCTGCCCCTGCTGGCCGCCGTACTGGCCGGGCTGGCCGTAGCCCTGCTGGCCGTACTGCTGCTGACCCTGCCCCTGCTGGTCGTACTGACCCGCCTGGCCCGGCTGACCCGCCTGGCCCTGCTGGTCGTACTGACCCTGCTGGTCGTACTGACCCTGCTGCCCCGGCTGGCCGTAGCCCTGCTGCTGGTACGGCTGGCCGTACTGCTCGGGCTGGCCGAAGCCCCGCTGCTCGCCGGGCTGCTGCTGGCCGTAGCCCTGTTGCTGCTGCTCGGCCTGGCCGTACGCCTGCTGCTGCCCGTACTGCTGCCCGGCCTGCTGCTGGGGCTGCTGGCCCCACTGCTGCTGGCCGATGTCAAGGCGCGTGCTGTCGGGAACGCCGGGGGTCTCGGCGGCGTGCCGTCCCTGGGACGGGGCGGACGGGTCGAACGCCTCGGTCGGGCGCGCGTCCTCGACACCGCTCTCGCCGGGCGGGCGGTACAGATCGTCCACCGAGGGCGAGGGACCGGACGACTGCGCGCCGGCGCCCGCGCCGAACCCCGGCTCGGGCGGCGGCACCATCATGGTCCGCTCGTGGTCGGCCTGGCCCTGCTGGGGACGGCCCGGCTGGGGCGCCTCGGGCGTCCAGGGCTCGGGCGTGGACGGCGGCGTCGGCGCCTGCCACGGCTCGGCCGGCGGTTCCTGCTTGCGCTCGGGACCGGTGGCGACCGGGATGTCGGTGCCCGGCGACCAGTGCAGCGTCGCCTGGTCGTCGATGGCGGGCCGCTGCGGCTGCTCGGGCTCGGGCACGGCCGCGCCGGGACCGGGGACGATCATCGTGCGGTCGCCGGAGAGGTCCTGCGACTGCTCCGGCGGCGCCTGCTCACCGGGGACGCCGGGCTCGGGCGCGGGGAAGGCGCCGGGCTGCCCGTACTGCTGCTGCTCGTACTGGGGCCGGCCGTACTGCTGCGGGTCCTGCGGCGCGCCGTGCATCGGCTGCTGCGGGTACCCGGACTGCTGCTGCGGAGGCTGCTGCCCGTACTGCTGCTGCTCGTACTGGGGCGGCTGCTCGTACTGCGGCTGCTCGTACTGCGGCGGCTGCTCGTACGGGGGCTGCTGGCCGTAGCCGGGCTGGGGACGGCCGTACTGCGGCTGCTCTCCCGGCGGGACGTACTGCTGCGGGTCCTGCGGGGGCGTGAACCCACCGGGGCCCTGGGGCGGGCCGTAGGGCTGCTGCCCGGCGGGCGGCTGCCCGTACTGGGGCTGCTCCTGGGGCGCGCCGTAGGGCTGCTGGGGCGGCGCCGGAGGCTGCTCGCCGAACTGCGGCATCGGCTGCTCGACCATCGTGGGGGGCGGCGGGGGCGGAGCGGGCCGCTCCCCCTCGCGGGGCTCGGACGGGGGAAGCGGCGTCGGGCCGCTCTGGCCGCCCAGTTGCGGAGCCCCGAACACCACGGTGCGGTCCCCGAGCGGCCGGGCGGGGGGCTCCTGCCCCTCCACCGGCGCGGGCTGCCCCTCGTCGTCCGGCAACGGCCGCTGCGGGCCCTGCGTGCCGTCGTTCTCGGTCATCGTCGGGCTCCTTCAGCGCCGTCGTCCCGGGGCTCCTCAGCTCCCGGAAGCCCGGAGGCGCGCGGCGCATAACGCCGCCTCCGAACTTTCATCCCTGTCCCCGCGTGGCGGTCTTGCCATGCGTGGGCGTTCTCGTCCACAGCCTGCCCCGATCGCCTGGGGGATCGCAAATCACGCCCTTGAATAGACGCGGGACGGCCCCGGAGCGTTCCTGCCCGGGGACGTCCGCGTCCCGGCGCGTCAGGAGTGCCCGACGACCGCGTGCGGACGGTACGGGGCCTCCAGTCGCGCGACTTCCTTCCCGTCCAGTTCGAGGGCCTCCGCGGCGAGCGCGTCGTCCATGTGAGTGAGTTTCGTCGCTCCCACGATCGGCGCGGTCACTCCGGGACGGCCGAGCAGCCAGGCGAGCGCCACCTGCGCCGCCGGAACGCCCCGCTCGCCCGCGACCTCCCGCACGGCGTCCACGACGTCGAAGTCGGCGTCGGTGTAGAGGCCGTCCCCGAAGGCGTCGTTCTGGGACCGGACGGTCTTGCGCTCGCCGCCCCGCTCCCGGTTCCCGGCGAGCATGCCGCGCGCCAGCGGGCTCCACGGGATGAGGCCCACGCCCTGATCGGCGCAGAGCGGGTTCATCTCCCGCTCCTCCTCCCGGTAGAGGAGGTTGTAGTGGTTCTGCATCGAGATGAACTTCGTCCAGCCCCGGAGCTCGGCGACGTGCTGCGCCTTGGCGAACTGCCACGCGTACATGCTGGACGCCCCGATGTACCGCACCTTGCCCGACTTCACCACGTCGTGCAGGGCCTCCATGGTCTCCTCGATGGGCGTCCCGTAGTCCCAGCGGTGGATCTGGTAGAGGTCCACGTAGTCGGCGCCGAGCCGGCGCAGCGAGTCGTCGATGCCCGCCAGGATGTGCTTGCGGGACAGCCCTCCTGCGTTCGGGCCGTCCCCCATGGGGAGGTAGACCTTGGTGGCCAGGACGTAGTCGTCCCGGCGGGCGAAGAGCCGCGGGAGAAGGCGTCCGGTGATCTTCTCGCTGGCCCCCATCGAGTACCCGTCGGCGGTGTCGAAGAACGTCACACCGCCCTCGACGGCCCGCCGGACGATCGGCTCCGCCGCCTCCTCGTCCAGGGCCCACTTCCGGAGCGCGGGGTCGCCGTAGCTCATCATCCCCAGGCAGATCCGCGAGACCTTGAGCCCGCTCGTACCGAGCCGCACCTGTTCCATGCCGTCTCCTCTCAACCCTCTCCACGGTGTACCGCCACTCCGGCGATCACCAGTCCCACTCCGGCCGCCTCCGCCGCCGTCGGCACCTGCCGCAGCACCACCAGCCCCGTCACGGTGGCCGTCGCCGGCAGCAGCGCGACCATCAACGCCTACGTTGCACGGCTGAGTCGCGCCATGGCCAGCTGATCGCACACGTAGGGGATGACGGACGACGTGACGCCCACGCCGATTCCCGCGGCGAGCACCACGGGGTCGCCCAGCACCGGCACGGCCTGCACGCCGCCGAGGGGAAGGACGAACACGGCGGCCGCGACCATCGCCATGGCCAGCCCGTCGATGCCTCCTGCGTCCGACCGCGCGGCCTTGTGCGCGACCACAACGTACAGCGCGAAGAGCGCCGCGTTCGCGAACGCGAAGGCGAACCCCAGCGGCTCGCCTTCGAGCCGCACTTCCGTCAGCACGTACACGCCGCTTACCGCCGCCGCCAAGGCGACCAGGTTGCGTCCCGTCCGCACTCCCAGGGCGGCCAGGGCTATGACGGGCAGGAACTCGGCGGAAGGGACATGGCCATATCGTCGGCCGATGCCTAAATTGGGGGAATGGCGAACCGCAGGAGTCGGCCTGGCCGCGCCTACGAACCCAAGCCGCTCGACGCGATCGACCTTCAGATCCTCACCGAGTTGCAGCGGGACGGCCGTACGCCGCTCGCCGAGCTGGGCCGCCGCGTCGCCCTGTCCGGCCCGGCCGTCGCCGAACGCGTCCAGCGCCTTGAGGAGACCGGCGTCATCACCGGCTACCACGCGACCGTCGACCCGGTCGCGCTCGGCTTCCCCCTCACGATCCTCGTCCGGGTCAGTCCGCATCCCCGGGAGCTGAGCCGCATTCCCAAGATCGCGGACGAGGTCCCGCAGATCACCGAGTGCCACCGCATCACGGGCGACGACTGCTTCTTCTTCATCGCCCACCTGCGCAGGGTCGAGGAACTGGAGCCGATCCTCGACCGCTTCACCCCCCACGCCCGGACGACGACGTCGATCCTCCAGTCGTCTCCGGTCCCCCGCCGGCCCCTTCCGCTCGGCTGACCTGCGGCCGGCCGCCCCGGGAGAGCCGCGGCGCAACCGGGCGGGGGGCTTCGGGATAGAGGAGGTGTCAGCATCCTCTAGCCCCGGAGAAGCACTCCATGAAGACACGCGCATGCACGCGGTGAGCCGTGCCGAGGGCGAACTGGACGATTCCCGGATCGTCGCCGCGTCGCTGGACGACCCCGAGGCGTTCGGCGAGCTCTTCCGCCGGCACGCGCCGCGGCTGCACGCCTACGTCAAGCGGCGTCTCGGGGCGCCTCTCGCCGACGACCTGGTGTCGGAGGCGTTCGCGACCGCGTTCCGGCAGCGGGCGAGGTTCGACGGGCGCCGGGAGTTCGGCGCCTGGCTGTGGGGCATCGCGGCCAACCTGATCGCCCGGCACCACCGGCAGGAGACCCGCATGTACCGGGCGTACGCCCGGACCGGCGTCGACCCCGCCGAGGACGCCGACGCCGTGGCCGACGCGGCCGGCGACCGCGTGACCGCCGCCGCGCTCGGGCCCCGGCTGGCGAAGGCGCTCGCCTCGCTGAGCGCGCAGGAGCGGGACGCCGTCCTGCTGCTCGCCTGGGCCGAGATGTCCTACGCCGAGATCGCGGCGACGCTCGATCTGCCGCTCGGCACCGTCAAGGCCAAGATCCACCGGGCCCGCACGAAGCTCCGGAAGGCCCTTCCCCAGGAGAAGCACCATGGATGAACTGGACGCGCTGCGGCAGATGCGGACCGCACTGGCCCAGCAGGAGAGCCCGGAGCGCCTCGCTCTGCGCACCGACTGGAGGCACGGCCCCCGGGAACGTCCTCGGGAACGTCGCGTGCGCAGCCTCCGGACGCCGCTGCTGGCGACCGCGGCGGCCGCCGCCGTCGCGGCCGGAACCGTCGGCGTCATCGCCTTGCGGCCCGGAGAGGACGCGGTGCCCGCCCCCCGCGGGGAGCAGACCCTTACTTCCGGCAACGCGCTGCTCGTCGCCGCGACCAACGCCCAGAAGGCGCCCACCGGACGGTACTGGCACACCAAGACCGTCATGGGCGAGGTCTACGCGGTCGGCAAAAGCGCCGCGAACCACTACAAGGTGGATTCGAGGCAGGGGAACGAGGCGTGGACCGACCTCGATGGCCGCCGGCGGATGGTCCATCTCGAGATGGCGGACGTCCCGCTCACCGCGCGGGACAGGCAGAAGTGGCAGGCGGCGGGCTCGCCCGGGTGGGTCAGCGTCCCGAACCCGGAAGGGGGAGGCGGCACGATCCAGCTGGACATGTCGGACCGAACGGCCGGCCGGTCGCCCTGGCCGGCGTCCGTCGAACGGTTCCACGGCATGACGCCGCGCCAGATCGCCGAACTGCCCACCCGGCCGGACGCGCTGGAGAAGCGGCTGCTGGACCTCAGAGGGCGCTGGCACGCCGTCTCGTCGGACGGTGAGCCGGAGGAGCCGATCCGCGCTCTGCGGGGGCAGGAGCGGATCCGGGCGCTGAGCGACGTCGCCGGGACGCTGCTGTCGACCGCGCCGGCGCCGCCCGCGGTGCGCGCCGCGGTGTTCCGGATGCTCGCGAGCCTGCCCGGCGTCACGGTCGAAGGCCCGGCGACCGATCCACTCGGCCGGCCCGGGACGGCGATCTCGCTGCCGCTGAAGACGACCGCGCCGCTCGGCCTGTTCACCGCTCCGAAGCAGCTCGGCGCCTACCGGCGTCAGTTCATCGTCGCCCCGGGCGCCGGTTCCCTGCTGGCGATCCGCGACCTGGTCGTGACGCCGCCGCACGGCAGCCGGCCGCTCCCTCCCGGGGACGACGGCAAGCCGCGCTCCCTGAAGGCGAAGGACATGCCCGACCGCTTCCACAAGCCCGGCGAAATGATCGCGTACCAGGCGTTCGACGTCGCCGAATGGACCGACGCGAACCCCCCGGGGAACTGACTCCCCACCGCGGAGGGCCCGTCCCGGTGGGGCGGGCCCTCTTGAATGCCCCAGATATCCGCAAAGGTGCTGCTAAGAGCCGGTTGGTCATGGTTTGCGACCTCTATGAGGGAGGGCACCCTTCGGTCACCGGGTCGGCAGCGCCGTACTGCGGCCGACCGTAAGGGGGATCACATGACGACCAAGACCGCCGCGCCCATGGCACGGGAGCGGCACCGGACCTCGGGATGGCTGGCGTTCGCCGGCACGCTCGCCCTGGTGATCGGGGCGTTCAACGTCATCGACGGCCTGGTGGGACTGTTCAGGGACGACTACTACCTCGTCGCCCAGAACCAGCTCCTTGTATTCGACTACACGACGTGGGGCTGGATCTGGCTGATCATGGGCGCCGTCCAGATCGGGATCGGCGCGGCGATCCTGTCCGGGAAGATGTGGGCTCGCGCGACCGGGGTCTTCTTCGCGGTCGTCGCCGCCATCGGGCATCTGGCGTTCCTGCTCGCCTTTCCGCTCTGGTCGGTGCTGACCATCGCGCTGTGCGTCCTGCTGATCTACGCGCTCACCGCACCACCGCCGGGGGCGAAGGCCGGCTGACCGGGGCCGGACGTCGAGAGGCCCGTCCGGGGGACGGGCCTCTTCGCGGTGCCGGGGCGGGTCGAGGACGGCGACGTCGAAGCCACACCCCCGCAGAACGGTGCTCCGGGCATGCGAAGGGGCCCGTCCCCCGGACGGGCCCCTTCTGTGCGGCTGTCAGCCGAAGGCGGAGCACTCCACCACGGCGCGCCGGTCGGTCATGCCCTGCTGGACCGCCGAGTCCACGCACGCCCGCTGCTTCTCGGTGAGCTTCGGCTGGCCGCACTCCGTGACGCTGGAGTACGTGCGGCAGTCCTGGCGCGTGCTCTGGCCCTGGGCGGGGTCGGACGCCTGGGCGACGGCCGCGCCGCCCGCGCCCACACCCCCGACCCCGACCACGGCGGCGATCAGGGCGCCGGTCATGACCCTCTTCATCTGCTCTACTCCCCCGTCGCGTACATCGGGCAACGACCACCTACCTCCCCGGGCGCTAACCGCCCAAAACCCGACAAAGGGTCAAGAAAGCGATCGTCTTCGCAGGTCAAGCGCCGGTGACGGGACGCGGCCGGGGCCGCGCGAACTCGGCGCGGACGCCCAGCAGGCGCACCGGACGGCGTCCGGCGAAGCGGGCGAGCGCGGCGAGCGCGGCCTCCTCGATCCGCTCCGGGACGGACGTCGGCGCGTCCAGCGTGCTGCCGTGGGTCCGGGTGGTGAACGGCGCGTACCGGACCTTCACGACAACGCGGGCGACGTCCCCGTGCTCGTCCGCCACGTCGTCCGCGACGCGGCGCGCCAGCCGCGAGACCTCGCGGCGCACGCGCGTCCAGTCGTCCAGGTCCTGCTGGAAGGTGGTCTCGCGGCCGCGGGAGCGCGGCACGTGCGGGGCGTCGCTCACCGCCGAGCCGCCCAGGCCCCGGGCGAGCCGCACCAGCCACGGACCGGTCGCGGGGCCGAACCGCTCGGCGAGCGCGCCCGGATCGGCCGCCGCGAGTTCGCTGACGGTGGTGATCCCCAGTTCCCTCAGCCGCTTGGCCGTCTTCGCGCCGATGCCCCAGAGCGCGTCGGTCGGCCGGTCGCCGAGGACCGCGAACCAGGTGTCCCCGGTGAGCCGGAAGACCCCGGCGGGCTTGCCGAGCCCGGTCGCGATCTTCGCCTGGAGCTTGTTCTCGCCGATGCCCACCGTGCAGTCGAGGCCCGTCGCGGCGTGGACGCGGGCCCGGATCTCCTCCGCCACCGCCTCCGGATCGCCGTCGACCGCCAGGAACGCCTCGTCCCAGCCGAGCACCTCCACCACGGCGCCGAGGCTCCGCAATGCGGCCATGACCTCGTCCGAGACGGCCTCGTAGAGTTCCCTGTCCACCGGCAGGAACACGGCGTCCGGACATCGGCGCGCCGCCATGCGGAGCGGCAGCCCAGAATGCACGCCGTAGGCACGGGCCTCATATGAAGCCGTGCTGACCACGCCGCGTTTCGTCGGATCACCGTCACCGCCGACGACGACCGGCCGCCCGCGCAACTCAGGCCGGCGCAGCACCTCGACCGCCGCGAGGAACTGGTCCAGATCGACGTGCAGGACCCACCGAGCCACCCGCCCATTGTCCCCCGACCAGCAAGAACACGAAGCATGCGGGCCCGCGATCGCCCCACCTCGGGACCCGTCCCGCGATCAACAGGGCGGAGCTCCGCGCTACCGCTCGCGGTCGGGTGGACGAGTCTTGACGAACATGCCGCTGATTCAGGCGGCGGTGGCCGGGCGCCGCCCCGACCGGCCGGTACCGCCGATGGCCGGTACCGCCGCGATCGGGGCGGTTGTGCATCTGCTGGCCACCGCCATCGAGGAGGGCCGGGACCCGTCCTCAACGAGCGGCGTCCTGGCCGGCACCGCCTACTGTTTGCTGCCGGCCTGACGGCGGGGCCGGCGGGCGGCTAGCTCAGATGCCGGGTGAAGAACCGGGCCGCGGCGTCCCCCGCGGACTGCGGGACGCCGGTGTGCCCGCCCATATTGGCGTTCAGCGTCTTCTCCTTGGAGCCGAAGGCGTCGAACAGGTCCAGGGCCATCTGCCGGTCGTTCCCTTCGTCGTCCCACTGCAGCAGGACATGCAGCGGAATGGTGACCTGCCGGGCCTCCTCGAACAGGACCCGAGGCACGAAACTCCCGGCGAACAGAACGGCGGCCGAGATGCGCGGCTCGACCACCGCCAGCCGGATCCCGATGGAGATCACTCCCCCCGAGTACCCGACCGGACCGCCGATCTCGGGCAGCGAAAGGAGGGCGTCCATGGTGGCCTGCCATTCCGGGACCGCCTTTTCGACCCCCGGGAGGACGAGCCGGCCGACGATCTCGTCGGAGACCGGCTCGCCGGCCTCCAGCGCCCCTTGCAGGTCGGCGCGAGCCTGCTCGGTGGCGGCCGAGCGGGGCCGGTCACCGCTCTCGGGGAGCTCGATGGTGGCCGCAGCGAAGCCGTCCGCCGCGGAACGCCGGGCCCGCGCCACCAGCCGGGGGTACATCTTGTGCATTCCGAGCGGGGGGTAGCCGAGCAGGATCAGCGGGACCGGTGCGGATGCGGATGCGGGCGTCCACAGGATGCCGGGGATCTCGCCGAGGGTGAATTCGCGTTCGAGGAGGCCGTCATCGAGGCGCTGCTCAGAAGTGAATCGCATGGTCGTGCCTTTCGGGAGTGCTCTTGAACGGCGCTCCCGGACGACCTATCGTCCGACCGTGGTCCCAGAGGGGAGCACCCATGTCGATACTGTGTTCACGGGTACCACCTCCTCGTTCTCTCCCACGGCCACGTGAAAGTTAGCAGTGTTCGCCATGGTCCGCCAACAGGTTTTTTGAGCGGTCATGGTTCCCCCTTCCGGCAACGGTCGCGCTCGACCGCGCCCCGCCGTCCGCGACTACAAGACCCACCTCAAGACTGGGCTGGGCCGGCCGGCAATTGATGACCAGTCTTACTGCGCAGTGTTCCGATTTCGCCACGCTGCGATCACGTCACAGACCCGAAGCCCTCAACTACACGGCCTTGGCTTTTAGGCGAGTGGCTCCGTGGCATCCGGCCACGGAGCCTCCGTAAAACCAGTTGGTGGACCACGGCGACCACTGCTACTTTTCCGGAGGCCGTGCGAGAGAACGAGGAGGTGGTACCCGTGAACACAGTCACCCATGGGTGCTCCCTCAGTCCGGCACGGTCCCGCGGCTGACGTTCGGTGTCGCCAGGAGCGCCCTGAGATCGAGGCATTCCTGGAAGGAAGACTCCGATGAACATGAAGCCTCTCAAATCCGGCCTGAGCGAGAACGCGGTGATGATCACGCGTGTCGCGGACAGGCATTGGCATGCGCTGGATGACGACCTGGTGGTCGGCCGTGGGTATGCGGAGCACCGGCCCGACGGACGCTTGTTCGTCGGCATCGACGCCTGGCACGACGCCACCTTCGACCTGCTCGCCGAGGCGATGCTGGCGGAACTGCCGGCGCCGCTGTACACGGTGCTCGACGAAGCCGACGTCGAGCTGACGGCCTGCTGGCGGCGGGCCGGTTTCACGATCCGGCACCGCGAGTGGGAGTACGTCGTGCCGACCGACCCGCGGGTCACGGGGCTCGAAGAAGTCCTGCCGCCTTCGGGCGTGACGATCGTGCCCGCCGGTCAGACGGACGAGGGCCTGCTGCGGGCGGTGGACCGCGCGATCCGCGACGAAGTCGAGGCGACCGTCGGATGGCGGTCGATGCCCGCGGAGGTGCTTCCCCGCCCCGAAGGCGTCACCATCGTCGACCCGTCGAAGTACGCGGTGGCCGCGGTGCCGGACCGCTACCTGGGTCTGATCCGGGTGGTGCCGGTGACCCGGCAGCCGCACATCGGGCTGGTCGCGGTCCGGGCCGGCGAGCAGCGCCGCGGCATCGCGCGGGCGCTGCTGGCCCACGCGCTGGGGACGCTGCACCACTCCGGGGCCGCCGCGGCCTCGGCCGTAGTCCACGAGTCCAATCAAGCGGCCTCGGCGCTGTTCGAGGGCATCGGGGCCCGGCCGGTTAGCAGCAGCCTGGAGCTGGTGCGATGAAGAACAAGAACGGCATCGAAATCGAGGGCAAGGTCGTCGAGTGCCTGCGCGGCGCCATGTTCACCGTGGAGCTCGACAACGGCCACCGGGTGCTCGCGCACATCAGCGGTAAGATCCGCCAGAACTTCATCAAGGTCAATCTGGAAGACCGGGTGCTGGTGGAGCTCACGCCGTACGACCTGACGCGCGGCAGGATCGTGTTCCGGTACCGGAACTAGCGGCGGTCGGCACCTTCCGCGGTAGCTGATCCTGGGCCCCGGTCACGGCGTTTCCGTGACCGGGGCCCCGTGCCGGGCATTGGCGCCAGCTCCGGCGGCAACTCCGTCATCTCGGTGATCTCAGTGCGGCCCTGGTTGAGCAGCCGCAACGTCTGATCGTGCAGGTAGGCGCACAGATTCCGCTGCTGCGAAAGGAACGCGACGATTTTGTCGGTCCCCCACGCCGGCCAGTCGTGGGACGCGAACGCCACGTCGGTGTCGTCGGCGAACAGCGTGATCGCCTCGTCCAGGTAACGGGCCCAGACCCGCGTATCGCGGACAGGGGTGCCGCGCAAGGTCAGGCGCCAGGATCGGCACCCCGTCCGGATTGGCGGGCTCGATGACGCCCTCCGCGCCACCGAAGTGGTCAACGTGGGAGTGGGTGTAGACCAGGCCGGTGACCGGTCGGTCACCGCGATGCTCCCCGTACAGCGCCAGCGCGGCGGCGGTCTCCACCGAGACCAGCGGGTCGATCACGATCACCCGCGGTCGCCCTCGACCAGGGTCATGTTGGACAGATCGAGGCCCCGCACCTGGTAGATGCCACACACTCGCCGCCGTTGGCAGTGGTGTAACTCGACTTGCGCCAGGCGGCCTCGGTCGCATCCATGTCTTCCACCGTTCGGGGGCCAGACTCGGACTACTGCTTGATACCAGACAGCAGCGCGGCGAAGGCACGGCGCGTCACCACCGCCTGACTTGCCTTCGGATCGTGGTGAGCGTGCTCGCGGTGCCGGGCGGGATGTGGGTCTGATGGTGTCGCAGCTGGCCGCCGAGTGGGGCACGCGACCGCTGGTGGAGGGAAAGCCGTCCGGCGAACGCGACGAGGCCCCTCCCGAGCGGAAGGGGCCTCGTCGCGTGTCGTCAGGCACGGGTGTCCGCGAGCGGGACGCCGCCGGAGCGGCGTCCCGGACGGGACGCTAGCGGTTGTACTGACCGAAGTCGTACTCCTCCAGCGGGACGGCCTCGCCGGAGCCCTGGCCGAAGGCGTACTCGGCGCCGTCGTCGTAGGAACCGACGGAGTAGACCGCCGCCTTCGCCTCCTCGGTCGGCTCGACCCGGACGTTGCGGTACTGCGGCATGCCGGTACCGGCCGGGATGAGCTTGCCGATGATGACGTTCTCCTTGAGGCCGAGCAGCGGGTCGCTCTTGGCGTGCATCGCGGCCTCGGTGAGCACCCGGGTCGTCTCCTGGAAGGACGCCGCCGACAGCCACGACTCGGTCGCGAGCGAGGCCTTGGTGATGCCCATCAGGACGGGGCGGCCGGCGGCGGGCGTGCCGCCCTCGGCCACGACGTTCCGGTTGCGCTCCTCGAAGATCGGCCGCTCGACCAGGTCGCCGGGCAGCAGGTCGGTGTCACCCGACTCGAGGATGTTCACCCGCTTCAGCATCTGGCGGACGATGATCTCGATGTGCTTGTCGTGGATCGACACGCCCTGCGACCGGTACACCTCCTGGACCTCCTGGACGACGTGCAGTTGCACGGCGCGGGGGCCCAGAATGCGCAGCACCTCGTGCGGGTTGATCGCACCCGCGATGAGCTGGTCGCCGACGCCGACGGCCCCGCCCTCCTTGACCAGGAGACGCGACCGCATCGGCACCGGGTAGGCGATCTCCTCGGAGCCGTCGTCCGGGACGACGACGACCTTGCGGGCCTTCTCCGTCTCGTCGATCTTGACCCGGCCGGCGACCTCGCTGATCGGGGCCACACCCTTCGGGATGCGGGCCTCGAACAGCTCCGTGACACGCGGCAGACCGTGCGTGATGTCGCCGCCGGCCACACCGCCGGTGTGGAAGGTGCGCATCGTCAGCTGCGTGCCGGGCTCGCCGATGGACTGCGCGGCGATGATGCCGACGGCCTCGCCGACGTCCACCCGCTTGCCGGTGGCCAGCGAACGGCCGTAGCAGGCGGCGCAGACACCGATCTTGGCCTCGCAGACGAGGGCGCTGCGGGTGCGGACCTTGTCCACCCCCGCCTCGACCAGGCGGGACACGACCGCGTCGGACAGGTCGGTGTCGGCGGGGAAGATGACCGTCCCGTCGACGACGACGTCCTCGGCGATGGTGCGGCCGACCAGGCTCGTCTCCGAGGTGGCCAGCTTGACCAGGGTGCCGTCCTGCAGGCGGTCGGCGACCTCGAACGGGATCGTGCGGTCGGTGCCGCAGTCCTCCTCGCGGACGATGACGTCCTGCGCGACGTCCACCAGGCGCCGGGTCAGGTAACCCGAGTCGGCGGTGCGCAGCGCGGTGTCGGCCAGGCCCTTGCGGGCGCCGTGCGTCGAGATGAAGTACTCGACGACCGACAGGCCCTCGCGGAAGGACGACTTGATCGGACGCGGGATGGTCTCGCCCTTGGGGTTGGAGACCAGGCCGCGCATACCGGCGATCTGGCGGAGCTGCAGCGGGTTGCCGCGAGCGCCCGACTGGATCATCATCCAGATCGGGTTGGCCCTCGGGAACGCCTTCTCCATGTCCACCGCGACGTCCGCGGTGGCCTTGTTCCAGATCTCGATGAGCTCCTGCTTGCGCTCGTCGTCGGTGATCAGGCCGCGGTTGAACTCCCGCTGCACCTTGTCGGCACGCGCCTCGTAGCCGGCCAGGATCTCCGCCTTGTTGGGCGGCGTGATGACGTCGTCGATCGCGATCGTGACGCCGGACCTGGTCGCCCAGTGGAACCCGGTGCTCTTCAGCGCGTCGAGCGCGTTGGCGACGGCGACCTTCGGGTACGTCTCCGCCAGCTCGTTGACGATCACCGAGAGCTGCTTCTTGCCGATCTCGTCGTTGACGAACGGGTAGTCGTCCGGCAGCGTCTCGTTGAACAGCGCGCGGCCGAGCGTCGTCTCCAGCCGGTACGGCTGGCCGGAGTCGTAGCCCTCCGGCGCGATCCACTCGCGCGGCGGCGGGATGTCCTTCAGCCGGATGCTGACCTTCGCCTGCATGTCCAGCTCGCCGCGGTCGTAGGCCATGATGCCCTCGGCGATGGAGCCGAACGCGCGGCCCTCGCCCTCGGCGCCGTCCTTCTGCGTCGTCAGCCAGTACAGGCCGATGACCATGTCCTGGGTGGGCATGGTGACGGGCTTGCCGTCCGACGGCTTCAGGATGTTGTTCGTCGACAGCATCAGGATCCGCGCCTCGGCCTGCGCCTCGGCGGACAGCGGCAGGTGCACGGCCATCTGGTCGCCGTCGAAGTCCGCGTTGAACGCGGTGCAGACGAGCGGGTGGATCTGGATGGCCTTGCCCTCGACCAGCTGCGGCTCGAACGCCTGGATGCCCAGCCGGTGCAGGGTCGGCGCGCGGTTCAGCAGCACCGGGTGCTCGGTGATGACCTCTTCCAGGACGTCCCACACGACGGGACGCGCACGCTCGACCATCCGCTTGGCGGACTTGATGTTCTGCGCGTGGTTGAGGTCGACCAGCCGCTTCATGACGAACGGCTTGAACAGCTCCAGCGCCATCTGCTTGGGCAGGCCGCACTGGTGCAGCTTCAGCTGCGGGCCGACGACGATGACCGAACGGCCGGAGTAGTCGACGCGCTTGCCCAGCAGGTTCTGCCGGAACCGGCCCTGCTTGCCCTTGAGCATGTCGGACAGCGACTTCAGCGGACGGTTGCCGGGCCCGGTGACCGGGCGGCCGCGGCGGCCGTTGTCGAACAGCGCGTCGACGGCCTCCTGCAGCATCCGCTTCTCGTTGTTGACGATGATCTCGGGCGCGCCCAGGTCGAGCAGGCGCTTGAGCCGGTTGTTCCGGTTGATGACGCGGCGGTACAGGTCGTTCAGGTCGGACGTCGCGAAACGGCCGCCGTCCAGCTGCACCATCGGACGCAGGTCCGGCGGGATCACCGGGATGCAGTCCAGCACCATGCCGAGCGGGCTGTTGCGGGTGTTGAGGAACGCCGAGACGACCTTCAGCCGCTTCAGGGCGCGGGCCTTCTTCTGGCCCTTGCCGGTGCGGATGATGTCGCGCAGCTTCTCGGCCTCGGCGTCGAGGTCGAAGTTCTGCAGCCGCGCCTGGATGGCCGCGGCGCCCATGCCGCCCGCGAAGTACTTGCCGAAGCGGTCGCGCATCTCGCGGTAGAGCAGCTCGTCGCCCTCCAGGTCCTGGACCTTGAGGTTCTTGAAGCGGCTCCACACCTCGTCGAGGCGGTCGAGTTCGCGCTGCGCGCGGTCGCGCAGCTGCTTCATCTCCCGCTCGGCGCCGTCGCGCACCTTGCGCTTCTGGTCGGCCTTCGCGCCGGCCTCCTCCAGCTCCCCGAGGTCGCCCTCCAGCTTCTGCTGGCGGGCCTCGACCTGCGCGTCGCGGGCCTGCTCGATCTGCTGGCGCTCCACCGAGATGTGCGCCTCCAGCGTGGGCAGGTCGCGGTCGCGCCGCTCCGCGTCCACGCTGGTGATCATGTAGGCCGCGAAGTAGATGATCTTTTCGAGATCCTTCGGGGCCAGGTCCAGCAGGTAGCCGAGCCGCGACGGCACGCCCTTGAAGTACCAGATGTGCGTGACCGGCGCGGCCAGCTCGATGTGGCCCATCCGCTCACGGCGCACCTTGGCGCGGGTCACCTCGACGCCGCAGCGCTCACAGATGATGCCCTTGAAGCGGACGCGCTTGTACTTGCCGCAGTAGCACTCCCAGTCCCGGGTCGGGCCGAAGATCTTCTCGCAGAAGAGCCCGTCCTTCTCAGGCTTGAGGGTCCGGTAGTTGATCGTCTCCGGCTTCTTCACCTCGCCGTGCGACCACTGGCGGATGTCGTCGGCGGTCGCCAGACCGATGCGAAGCTCGTCGAAGAAGTTGACGTCAAGCAACTGTTTTCCCCTTGAGTTCTCAGACCTCGTCGACGCTCATCGCGCCCTCGTTAGGACGGCGGGACAGGTCGATGCCGAGCTCCTCCGCGGCGCGGAAGACGTCCTCGTCGGTGTCGCGCATCTCGATGGACATGCCGTCGCTGGACAGCACCTCGACGTTGAGGCACAGCGACTGCATCTCCTTGATGAGCACCTTGAAGGACTCGGGAATGCCGGGCTCGGGGATGTTCTCGCCCTTGACGATGGCCTCGTACACCTTCACGCGGCCGAGGACGTCGTCGGACTTGATGGTCAGCAGCTCCTGGAGCGCGTAGGCGGCGCCGTACGCCTCCAGTGCCCAGACCTCCATCTCACCGAAGCGCTGGCCGCCGAACTGGGCCTTACCGCCGAGCGGCTGCTGGGTGATCATGGAGTACGGGCCGGTCGACCGCGCGTGGATCTTGTCGTCGACCAGGTGGAGCAGCTTGAGGATGTAGATGTAGCCGACCGAGATCGGGTCGCGGTAGGGCTCGCCGGTGCGGCCGTCGAACAGCCGCGCCTTTCCGCCCGGCTCGACCATGCGGTTGCCGTCGCGGTTGGGCAGCGTGCTCGTGATGAGGCCGGTGACGTCGTCCTCGCGGGCGCCGTCGAACACCGGTGTCGCCGTGTTGGTCCACGGCGCGGCCTCGTCGGCGCCGATCTCCTTGAGCGCGCGCTTCCACTCGGCGTCGTCGCCCTCGACCTTCCAGCCGCGGGAGGCGACCCAGCCGAGGTGCGTCTCCAGGACCTGGCCCACGTTCATGCGCCCGGGGACGCCCAGCGGGTTCAGGACGATGTCGACCGGGGTGCCGTCCTCCATGAACGGCATGTCCTCGACGGGGAGCACCTTGGAGATGACGCCCTTGTTGCCGTGCCGGCCGGCCAGCTTGTCGCCGTCGGTGATCTTGCGCTTCTGCGCGACGTACACCCGGACCAGCTCGTTCACGCCGGGCGGGAGCTCGTCGCCGTCGTCGCGGGAGAACACCCGGACGCCGATGACCTTGCCCTGCTCGCCGTGCGGCACCTTCAGCGAGGTGTCGCGGACCTCCCGCGCCTTCTCACCGAAGATCGCGCGCAGCAGCCGCTCCTCGGGGGTCAGCTCCGTCTCGCCCTTGGGCGTGACCTTGCCGACCAGGATGTCGCCGGGGACGACATCGGCGCCGATGCGGATGATGCCGCGCTCGTCGAGGTCGGCGAGGACCTCCTCGGAGACGTTCGGGATGTCCCGGGTGATCTCCTCGGGGCCGAGCTTGGTGTCGCGGGCGTCGACCTCGTGCTCCTCGATGTGGATCGAGGAGAGGACGTCGTCCTGCACCAGGCGCTGGCTGAGGATGATGGCGTCCTCGTAGTTGTGGCCCTCCCACGGCATGAACGCCACGAGGAGGTTCTTGCCGAGCGCCATCTCGCCGTTGTCGGTGCACGGCCCGTCGGCGATGACCTGGCCGACCTCGACCCGGGCGCCCTCTTCGACGATCGGCTTCTGGTTGAAGCAGGTGCCCTGGTTGGACCGCTTGAACTTGGCGACGCGGTAGGTGTTCCGCGTGCCGTCGTCGTTCATGACGGTCACGTAGTCGGCGGAGACCTCCTCGACGACGCCGGCCTTCTCGGCCGTGATGACGTCGCCGGCGTCGGTCGCCGCGCGGTACTCCATGCCGGTGCCGACCAGCGGCGCCTCGCTGCGCAGCAGCGGGACGGACTGGCGCTGCATGTTGGAGCCCATCAGCGCGCGGTTGGCGTCGTCGTGCTCCAGGAACGGGATCATCGCGGTGGCGACCGAGGTCATCTGCCGCGCCGAGACGTCCATGTACTGGACCTCGCGGTCCGGGACGAGCTCGACCTCACCGCCCTTGCGGCGGACCAGGATGCGGTCGTCGACGAAGGTGCCGTCGTCGTTCAGCAGGGAGTTGGCCTGCGCGATGACGTACCGGTCCTCCTCGTCGGCGGTCAGGTAGTCGATCTGCTCGGTGACGACGCCCTCGGTGACCTTGCGGTACGGGGTCTCGACGAATCCGAACGGGTTGACCCGGCCGAACGCGGCGAGCGAGCCGATCAGGCCGATGTTCGGGCCTTCCGGCGTCTCGATCGGGCACATGCGGCCGTAGTGGGACGGGTGGACGTCGCGGACCTCCATGCCCGCCCGCTCGCGCGACAGACCACCGGGACCCAGGGCGTTCAGCCGCCGCTTGTGCGTGAGTCCGGCCAGGGGGTTGGTCTGGTCCATGAACTGCGACAGCTGGCTGGTGCCGAAGAACTCCTTGATGGAGGCGACGACCGGCCGGATGTTGATCAGGGTCTGCGGCGTGATCGCCTCGACGTCCTGGGTGGTCATCCGCTCGCGGACGACCCGCTCCATGCGGGCCAGGCCCAGCCGGACCTGGTTCTGGATGAGCTCGCCCACGGTGCGCAGGCGCCGGTTGCCGAAGTGGTCGATGTCGTCGACCTCGATCGGCACCGGGACGGCCCCGAGGGTGGCCTCCTCCTCGCCCGCGTGCAGCCGGACGAGGTACTCGACCGTGGCGACGATGTCGTCCTCGGTGAGGGTGCCCTGCCGCATCTCCAGGTCGAGGCCGAGCTTCTTGTTGATCTTGTAGCGGCCGACCTTGGCGACGTCGTACCGCTTCGGGTTGAAGTACAGGTTCTCCAGCAGCGTCTGCGCGGACTCGCGCGTCGGCGGCTCGCCCGGACGCAGCTTGCGGTAGATGTCGAGTAGCGCGTCGTCCTGGCCGGACGTGTGGTCCTTCTCCAGGGTGACGTTGATCGACTCGTAGGAGCCGAAGCGCTCGCGAATGCGCGCCTCGTCCCAGCCGAGCGCCTTGAGCAGCACGGTGACGGGCTGCTTGCGCTTGCGGTCGATGCGGACGCCGACGTTGTCGCGCTTGTCGATCTCGAACTCGAGCCAGGCGCCGCGGCTCGGGATGACCCGGCAGCCGTAGATGTCCTTGTCGGACGCCTTGTCGAGGGCGCGGTCGAAGTAGACGCCGGGCGACCGGGTCAACTGGGAGACGACGACGCGCTCGGTGCCGTTGATGATGAAGGTGCCCTTCGGGGTCATGAGCGGGAAATCGCCCATGAACACCGTCTGGCTCTTGATCTCACCGGTGGTGTTGTTGATGAACTCCGCCGTGACGAACAGCGGAGCGGAGTAGGTCATGTCCTTGTCCTTGCACTCCTCGACGGAGTACTTGGGCGGCTCGAACCGGTGGTCGCGGAACGAGAGGGACATGGTTCCGGAGAAGTCTTCGATCGGACTGATCTCTTCGAAGATCTCCTCCAGCCCCGACTGGGTCGGGACGCTCTTACTTCCGGCCTTCTGGGCCGCCTCGACCCGGGCCTTCCACCTCTCATTGCCCAGCAGCCAGTCAACGGAGTTGGTCTGCAGTGCAAGGAGGTCCGGGACTTCGAGCGGCTCCTTGATGCGCGCGAAGGAGACGCGGTGCGGACCGGTTGCGGTATTCGAGGCGTTGCGCGAGGCTGCCAAGAGTGGTCCTTCCGAGGGCTCGCGGCGTAACTGACGACACGCACGCCAGACGATCCACGTCCGAGACCTGGTGTTTCGGGGTCCATGACGGACCCCTGCAGGGGTGCACTCACACGTGGATAGTCAGAGGGCAGCGCAAAGGGGCAGTGTAGCCGACCGGTACACCGCTCGCAACTCTAGCGCCGCAGTATGCATCACGTTGCCATGGAGCATCGCCCCTCAGCGCCTCTCAGTCAAGAGCGGACTTGGACTTTTCGTGCCCTGACCTGCAGTGAGGAACGCCATAGTTTACCGGGGTGACGAACCCCCGCGTCCCCCGTCGCGAGGCGGCCGATCCTCGCGCCACCGTGCGGGTTCGGCGTGGTCGTGCGGCCTGTTCGCCCAAGAGAGCACCCCGTGACCTCGGGTGAGGGCACGGGGTGTGTCGGACTCTGCGGGCTAGGAGATGACGGTCAGTTCGGAGGCAAGCCACTTGCCGTCCTTCTGCACCATCGTCATCTTGATGCGCAGCGGCTCGGGGAGGCGCTGCTGCTTGTCGCTCTTGGTGGCGGACGAGCGGTTGGCGTAGACGAGCGTGACCACCTTGTCGGGAGTCGCGCTCACGACGCCGACCTTCATCACCGTGGTGTTGGAGACGGCCTGCTGCTGAACGGCCACGGTCCTGAGCTCCTGGGCGAGCTTCTCGTAGTCGGTGTGCAGCTTGCCCGTCGTCATGGCGGACGCGGACTTCAGGTCGGCGTCGAGCGTCTGGTAGTCGTACGAGGAGAGCTTCTGCGCCGCGCGGGACGAGGCGAACGACGCCTCCTTGCTCGCCTGGTCGGCCGCCTTCTGCTCGCCGACCTTGAGGTAGAGCATCGTGGTGCCGACGCCCAGCGCGACCGTCAGGACCACCAGGACGGCGATCACCGTCGCGGCGCCGCCGAGACGTGACCGGCGGGGCCCGTCCTCGCCGTCCTCGCCGTCCTCGTCGTCGGTGTCGGCCTTGGCCGTCTTCTTGAGGGTCGGGCGCTTGGACTTCGCCGGCTCCTCGTCGTCGCCCTCCTCGTCCTCGTCCTCGTCCTCGTCGGCGTCGGCGTCGGCGTCGGCGTCGGCGTCCTCGACGTCGGCCGTGGCGGCCTCGGAGGGCTCCGTGGCGACGGAACCGGCTTCAGACGGCTCTGATTCGGCCTCTGGCGCGTCTTCGGGGTCGGGTGCGGCTTTGGACGTCTTCCGGGGGGCCTTGGGCTTCTCCAGGGACTTGGGGGCGTCGTCCGGTTCGTCGGCGTCCCCGTCCTCGGCGTCCTCGGTTTCGGCGTCCTCGGCCTCGGCCGCCGCGTCGGCGGCCATCTGGGCCAGGCGGGCGGCCTCGCGGGCCTTGGCCGCGGCCTCCTCCGCCAGGCGGGCGGCCTCGGCGGCCTCCTCCGCCTTCGTCGCCATGTCCGACTTATCCGACTTGTCGTCCTTGTCGTCCGGCTTGCCGCCGGGCTTCTTCTTGTCCGCAGCGGAGCGCTTGCCCCGGCCGAGCATCGTCACGGGACAACCTCCAGTCCGGACACGAGCCAGCGGTCGTCGACCCGCGTGAGGTCCATCTGGTAGCGGTAGCCCTGCGGCGTACCGTTCTGCACCTTGTCGTTGGTGACGGTGCCGTTCAGGGACACCATCACCTCGGCGGAGTCGTCGTCGATCGAGACCAGGGCGGCCTCGACGTCACTGACCGTCGACTTGGCCTTGGCCTTGGTCACCTGCTGCATGAAGGAGTTCGACTGACTCGCGAGCTTGTTCTTCAGGTCGCCGGTCGTGCCCGACACGATGCGGTCGAGGTCGCGCTGCGCGGTGGCGGCGTCGAGGGTCATGAGGTTGACCCCCATCTGCCGCGCCGACTGGATCGCCTTCGCCCGCTGGTCGGCCTCGTCCTTGTTCCGCAGGGTGACGACGCCGAGCCAGCCGGCCGCGATGGCCAGGCCGACCACGATGACGCTGAGCGAGAGGGCGGTGACCAGGGGCAGGCGGCGCCTCACCGTGTCCGCCTCACTGGCTCAGCGGTCCGAGCAGGAGCCACTTCCACGAGGATTCTTCTCCCAACTGACGGGTTCCGGCGCTGCGCGGCATCACGTATCGCTTGCCATCGGGCCCGTAGACCGCACCGGTCGTAGGATCGTATCCAGCGAATTCCACTGAATCTGCCGGATACGACAAGGTCAGCTGACCGTCGGCGAGCTGGCCTGTGGGAGCCACCGCCGCGGCCTTCGTCTTACCGTCCTTCTCGCCCTCGGCCTGCGACTTCCCGTCGTCGCCGGTGCCGGTGGCGCCCCCCTCGGGGAAGCCCGCGCCGGCGGTGGCGCCCGCCGGGACCTGCGGGAACGGCAGGATCTCGTTCTTCGGGAAGTTGCGGGCGCCGCGCACCGCGGTGGGCGCGTCGTTGGGGGCCTTGCACCCGGCGTCCAGGCGCGGCTTCTTCGGGGACGTGTCCTGCGGCCAGCGGTGCTTGACCTTCTCGTAGCCGTCGGTGCAGGCGGCCGGGGCGTCGATGTTGAGCGCGAGGCCCAGGTGCTGGGTTCCGTCGCCGGGGGTGACGGTGAACGCGCCCGCGACCGACACCGGGTACAGGACGAACAGCGACCGGAGCCCGGCCTGGCGGGACGTGATGATCTGGCCGGTCGTGGTGAGGTTCGCCAGAAGGGTGGGCAGCGTCGGCGCGAGCTGGTTGATGGCCTTGTGCGTCTCGTCCACCGCGCCGGGCGCGTTGTCGATGGTCTTGCGCAGGGCGGGGTCGTCGTTGCGCAGGGACGTGGTGAGCGCGTTCAGGTTGCGCGCGAAGCCCTGGATGTTGGCGGCCTGCCCACGCTGGGTGTCCAGGACGGTCACGCTGTTGTCCAGGAGCCGCTTGGTGTCGGGGTAGGCCTCGTCGGCGGTCTTCAGGAGCCGGTCGGTGTCGTCCAGGATCGACTGGAGGTCCTCGGCGGAGCCGGAGAACGCCTTGTCCAGCTCGTCCACGATGACGCCGAGGTCCTTGGTGTTGACCGACCCGACGAGCGAGTCGACGTTGCGCAGCAGCTCGGCGGTGGACACCGGCAGCGTGGTGCGGTCCCTGGGGATCGTGTAGGCGTCGCCGTCGTCGAGGTAGGGCCCGCCCTTCTTGACGGGTTCGAGGTCGACGTACTGCTCGCCGACCGCGGACCGGTTCGCGACGACGGCCTTGAGTCCGTCGCGCGGGATCCGCTGGCCGCGTTCGAGGAGCAGCTTGACGCGGATGCCGTCCTTGGTCAGCTCGATCGGCCCGACCCGTCCGACGGGGACGCCCCGGTAGGTGACCTCGGCGTTGGTGAACACGCCGCCGGAGTCGGTGAGGTCGACGTAGGCGACGTACTGCTTGCCGAGCACGTCGCGGCCCAGCCCGATGTAGTTCACCGAGACGATCGCCACGCCGACGACCGTGATGACGGCGAACGCGATCAGCTGGACGATGACGCCGCGCTTGAGGATCACGACAGGCCCCCCGTCATCAGGGTCCGCAGGCCGCCGTCACCGGATTCGGGGGCGAGCGCGCCCGTCCGCTGCGGCATGGGCGTACCGGACGTCTTGGTCGGTGTCGGCGTCTTCTTGGAGGTCGGCGTCGACTGCCCGGGCAGGCCGGGGACGCCGCCGGGCGTCTGCGGCAGCACGCCGAGCGGCGAGTCGGGCAGCGTCACGTTCGGCACCTGGAGCATGTTGCGCATCTGCGCGCCGTTGCCGAGCATGCCTTCGAGGTCGGTGCCGCCGAGCAGGTTGCGCGCGATGGACTCGAAGTCCAGGTCGACGGTCAGCCGCACGTTGCCGTAGTCGCCCTCGATGACGTTCTCGAACGTGGCCGGGAACGGGAACGTGATCAGCGATTCCAGCGACCTCGGCAGGTCGCTGCCGGCCTTGTTGAGGTTCCGCAGGATCGTGTCGACGTCCCGCAGGTTCGCCAGCAGGTCGGCCTTCGACCGGTCGATGACGTAGGTGGTGGTGCGGCTGAGCTTGTTCAGCGCGACCAGCATCTTGGTGAGGTCGGCGCGGTTGCGGTTGAGGACGCCGATCGCGGGGCCCGTCTCGTCGATGGTGTCCTGGATCGTCTTGCGCTCGTCCGCGAGCTTGCCGGTCAGCCGGTCGATGCTGTCCAGCGCCCGGGTGATGGCGGCGCGGTTGCGGTCCAGCGTCCCGGCGAAGGTGTTGACCCGGTCCAGCACCGACCTGATGGTGGACTCGCGCCCGCCCATCGCGGCCTGCAGCTCGTGGCTGATCGTGGAGACCTGCTCCAGCCCGCCGCCGTTCAGCAGCAGCGACATCGCCGACAGCACCTCTTCGATCTCGGTGCCGCGGGACGTGCGGTTCAGCGGGATGAGGTCGCCGGAGGCCAGCCGCCCGATCGGCGCCTCGTCGCGCGGCGGCTCGATCTGCACGAACTTCTCGCCGAGGAGGCTCGTCTGGCCGACCGTAGCGATCGCGTTGTCGGGCAGCTCGACGTCCCCGCGCATCTTGACGGTGACGAGGGCGTGCCAGCCGCCCTGCCCGGCCGTGCCGCCGGCGAGCGTGATGTCGTCGACCTTGCCCACCGACACGTCGTTGACCTTGACCGCCGACTGCGGGACGAGGTCCAGCACGTTCGCGAACTCGATCTTCACGGTCTTGGGGTGGGAGCCGAGGTCGGGGCCGCCGGGCAGCGGCAGCGACTCCACGCCGTTGAACGAGCAGCCCGACAGGGCCGTCGCGGCGGCGATCGCGGCGGCGCCCAGCAGGTGGGCGCGGCGCATCGGCCGTCTCCTGCTCATCGGCCACCTCCCGGCAGCAGCGCGCTGAGGTCCCCGGGCTTGCCGGTGCGCGCCCCGGACGTCGCGGTCTTGTTCGTCTTGGCGTTCGTCTTGTTCGTCTTGCCGCCCGCCCCGCCCCGCGGACCGTAGGCGTCCGGCGGGATCGGCACCGGGTCGTAGTGCGTGGTCAGCGCGGTGATCCAGGACAGGTCCAGGCTGAAGCCCGTGAGCGCCTTGCCGATGCCGTTGTACGGCTTGACGAAGTCCAGGCACTCCTTGGCGGGCGTGCCCACCGAGTACGCCAGCGAGCAGATCCAGTCGGCCAGGTCGTGGAACTGGCGGAAGTTGTCGCGGGTGTGGATGGTGCCGCTGATCGGGTCGTAGGCGCGGGCCAGGTTGTTCACGGCCAGCGGGCCGGCGGTGAGGATCTCGCCGAGCGCGTCCTTCTCCTTCACCAGCACGCCGGTGATCTGGGCGAGCTGCCGGACGTTCGCGGCCAGCTCGCCGCGGTTGTCCTTGACGAACCGCTGCACGTTCCGCAGCGTCGGGGCGAGCGTGTTGAGGGCCGCGGACAGCTCCTCCTTCTCCCCCGAGAGCTGCGCCGACACCCCGTTGAGGTGCCCGGTGAACGACTTGATCTGCTGGTCGTTCGCCTTCATCGCGTCGGTGATGACCCGCAGGTTCTTGATCGTCGCGGCGACGTCGCCGCGGTCGGTGCTCAGCGTGCTGAGCGCCTTGGACGCGTCCGCGATCGTCTGCCGGATGTCCTCGCCCTGGCCGTCCAGGTTCGCGGCGCCGACCTGCAGCAGCCGCGACAGCGACCCCTGCTGGCCGTTCGCGCCGGGCGCGTTGGCGCCCTGCGGGCCGAGCGCCTCGGTGAGGTCGCTCAGGCTGCCGCTGACCTGGTCGACCTCGACCGGGACGGCGGTGCGGCTCGTGGTCAGCGTCGCGCCGTCGGCGAGGACGGCGCCGCCCTTGTAGACCGGCGTCAGCTGGATGTAGCGGTCGGCGACGAGCGTCTGGTTGATGATGACGGCCTGCGCGCCGGCGGGCACCTTGTACTTGGCGTCGTACTCCAGCTCGACCTTGACCGCGTCGCCGACCGGTTCGACGCTCGTGACCTCGCCGACCGGGATGCCGAGGATGCGGACGTCCGCGCCCTTGTACAGGCCGACGGTCTTGGTGAAGTACGCCGTCATGCGGCGCTGCTCCGGCTCCTGGAGGATCAGCAGGAGCGCGGCCACCAGCACTGCGACGGCGATGACCGCGCCGCCGATGCGGAGGATGGTTCCTGAGTTGCGCACTGTGACCTGCCTGCTCACGGGAGGAACGGCAACGGGTTGTTGCTCTGGTTGCCGGTCTGGTTGCCGGTCTGGCCGCCCTGCTTCTTCGTCGCCGCCCCGCCGCTCCCGGGGGCGTCCTGGATGGAGGCGGGGATCGGGAGGAGGTTCTGGATCCAGGAGTCGAACCAGCGCCCGGTGCCCGTGACGTCCGAGAACTGCCGCGCGAACGGCGCGAACAGCTGGAGGACCCGGTCCAGGTTGTTCTGGTTCTTCAGCAGGATCTGGTTGACCTGGGCGAGGTTGTTCAGCATCGGCCGGAGCTGCTTCTCGTTCTCCTTGATCAGCGCGTTCACCTGCTGGGACAGGGTCACCGTGTTGATCAGCAGCTGGTGGATGACCGCGCGGCGCGCCTGCACCGCCTGGAGCACCTTGTCGCCGTCCTGGACGAGCTTGGCGAAGTCCTGGTTGCGGTCGGCGAGGAGCTCCGACACGTCCTTGGCCTTGCCTGCGAGCTCGTGCAGTTCGTCGTCGCGGGACGCGACCGTGTTGGACAGCCGACGCAGGCCCTGCAGCGACGCCCGGACCTCCTCCGGCGAGTTCTTGAACGTGTCCGACAGCACGTCGAACGACTTCGCGACCTGTTTGACGTCGATCGCGCCGACCCGCTGGCTCAGCTCGCTGATCGCGGGGACGACCTCGAACGGGGTGTGCGTCCGCTCGATCGGGATGCTGCGCCCGAGCCGGCCGGCGCCGCGCGGGGTGAGCTCCAGGTAGTGCGCGCCGAGAATCGTCTTGATCTTGATGCCGGCCTCGGTGCGGGCGCCGAGCCGCACGCCGTCGTCCACCCGGAAGGTGACCTTGACGTGGTCGCCGTCCAGGTCGAGGGCGGTGACCTTGCCGACCTTGACGCCCGCGATGCGGACCTCCTCGTCGGCCCTGAGCCCCGCCGCCTCCTTGAACGAGGCGGTGTGCGTCTTGCCTCCGGCGACGAACGGGATGCTCTCCAGGTTCATCGCCAGCACCAGCAGCACGGCGATGATCGCGAACGCGGAGAGCCCGATGGGGACCGGGTTGCGCTCCCGGAACGAGATCCTCATCTACTTGCACCTCGCGTTCTCGTTCACGATCGCCGGCGTCTGGTAGACCGGTCCGCCCGGCAGCCGCACCCGCGCGTCGAGACCGCAGATGTACATGTTGAACCAGGAGCCGTAGGACGAGATGTTCACGAGCCCCTCCAGCCGCTTCGGCGACCGCTTGAGCCCTCCGTCGATCGCGTCGCCGTTGGCCGCGAACGTCCCGGCGAGCTTGCGCAGCCCGGCGATGTCGTCCTTGATGTCGGGCCTGGCGTCCGAGAGCAGGTCCTGCGTCGTGCCGGTCAGGTCGTTGAGCGCCGCGACCGAGTCGAAGATCGCCTTGCGGTCGCCGGAGACGCCGCTGACGAAGCTGCGCAGGTCCCGCACCATCTGGTCGACCTGGTCGTGCCGATCGTCGATGGTGCCGAGGACGGTGTTCAGGTTGTCGATCACCTGGCCGATGACCCGGTCCCGGTCGGCGAGCGTGTTGGTCAGCGACGCGACGTGCGCGAGCAGGCTGTTGATCGTCCCGCCCTCGCCCTGGAGCACCTGGATGATCTGCATCGCCAGCGTGTTGACGTCCTTCGGCTCCAGCGCGCGGAACAGCGGGCGGAAGCCGTTGAACAGCGTCGTCAGGTCCAGCGCGGGCTTGGTCTGCCCGATCGGGAGCGTCGCGCCCGGCTTCAGGTAGTCGTTGGCCTGCCCCGCGCCATCGGCCAGCGCGAGGTACCGCTGGCCCATCAGGTTGCGGTACCGGATCTGCGCCTGCGTGGTCGACGGCAGCCCCGCCTTGAGCGGGCCGTCCTGCTCGATGCTGAACGTCACCTCGGCCTTGTCGCCCTTGTAGAGCTTGATGGACTCGATCTGGCCGACCCGGACGCCCGCGACGCGGACGTCGTCGTTGTCCAGCAGCCCGGTCACGTCCGAGAAGACCGCCTTGTACTCGCGGGTGTCCCGGAAGCGCATGTTGGAGATCGTCATCGCCAGCACGCCGGTGGCCACCGAGGTGATGACCACGAAGGTCAGCAGCTTGATCGCCGCGCTCGTCGTCTTCACTTGATCGTCACCACCGATCCGTCGCCCAGCAGCGGCCCGAACATCAGCTGCGACACGTCCGACAGCTCATCGGCGGGGGTCCGCGTCAGCGGTCCGAGGACGCTTTTCAACTGCTGCTCGGGGGTCAGCGAGCCGGTGTCGACGAACACGTTCGACAGCGCCCGGCCGCGGCTGCCGCCCCCGCCGTTCGGGTCGTCGGGGTTCTTCCACCACAGGTCGTCCTGCGTGCCGTCCAGCGCCAGGTAGTCCGGGAAGGGCTTCTTCGGGTTCGGCAGGCCGTAGCAGCGCGGGTTCCGCTGGTCCTTGGCCTCCGGCTGGTCCAGCGGGTGCTTGTAGCCCGGCCGCGGCTTGACGATCTCGACCGTCAGGTTGAAGGTCTTGGACCCGCCGCCGCCGGCCACCCGCTCGGCCTCCGGCTTGAGCTTCATCAGCCCGGCGAACACGCACGGCAGCGACGGCGAGTAGCGGGCGACGAGGCTCGCCACGTCCCGGTTCGCGATGTTCACGCCGATGATCTTCGGGCCGTTGTGCCGCATGAACACGTCGCCGTCCTGCGCCAGCGCGGTCGTCGCGGGGATCAGCTGCTCGATCGTCGCCTTCTTGTCGGTGATCGTCCGGCTGGTCACGTTGATGTTGCGGAGCGTCTGCAGCAGGTCGGGCGCCGCCGCGGCGTAGATGTCGGACACGTCCGCCAGGCCGTTCAGGTCGTGCACCAGCGTGCCGAGCTGCGGGTTGATCTTCTCCAGCAGCGCGTCGGCCTGCTCGACGTTGCGGCCGAGCTGGTCCCCGCGGCCCTGCAGCGCCGTGGCCAGCGCGTTCAGCGTCGAGTTCAGCTCCGCCGGCTTCACCGCCTGCAGCAGCGGCAGCAGGTCGTTCAGCACCTTGTCGATCTCGATGGCGGTCTGCGAGCGGTCCTGCTGGATGACCGCGCCCGCGGGCAGCCCGAGCGGGGCCGGCTGCTCGGGGATGCCCAGGTCCACGTACTTCTCGCCGAACAGCGTCTTCGGCAGCAGCCGCGCCTGCACGTTCCGCGGGATCAGCTTCGCCTTGCCCGGGTCGAGCGCGAGGTGCAGCGTCGCGCCGTCGCTGGTCGCGTCGGTGCCGCGCACCTCGCCGACGATCAGGCCGCGGACCTTCACGTCCGAGTGCGGGAGCAGTTGCAGCCCCGCCCGCTCGGCCTTCACCGACACCTCGGTCACGGGCGTGAACGCCTTGTTGTACAGCGCCACGGTCAGCGCCAGCAGCAGGACGATCACGATGACCATCGAGACGCCGAGCACCCGGTAACGCACGCGTTCGCTCATCGCGCTACCCCGCAATCCGTACGCCGGTCGTGGTGCCCCAGATCGCCATGCCGAGCAGCAGGTCCGCCACGTTGATGACGACGATGCTGGTGCGCACCGCGCGGCCCACCGCGATGCCGACGCCCGCCGGGCCGCCGGACGCGTGGTAGCCGTAATAGCAGTGGATCAGCATCACCAGCACCGCGAAAATGATCACTTTGCCGAAGGACCACAAGATGTCGTTCGGCGGTAGGAACAGATGGAAATAGTGGTCGTAGGTGCCGGTCGACTGCCCGTAGAACATCGTCACGATCACCCGCGTCGCGCCGTAGGAGGCGAGCAGGCCCACGATGTACAGCGGGACGACCGCGATCATCCCGGCCAGCATCCGGGTCGTGACGAGGAACGGCATCGACGGGACGGCCATGACCTCCAGCGCGTCGATCTCGTCGGAGATCCGCATCGCGCCGAGCTGCGCGGTGAAACCGCAGCCGACCGTCGCCGACAGCGCCAGCGCCGACACCAGCGGCGCGATCTCGCGCGTGTTGAAGTAGGACGCGACGAACCCGGTGAACGCGGCCGTGCCGATCTGGTTCAGCGACTCGTAGCCCTGCAGGCCGACCTGGCTGCCGGTGAAGAACGTCATGAAGCCGACGATCACCACCGAGCCGCCGATCACCGCGAGGCCGCCGGTGCCGAGGCTCACCTCGGCGAGCAGCCGCAGCACCTCGGTGCGGTAGCGGCGCAGCACCCGGAACACCCAGGCGAACGCGCGGGCGTAGAACGACAGCTGGTGGCCGAAGTCGTCCAGCCGCTGCAGGGGCGCGTTCACCGCCCGGCGGGCCGCCTGTCCCGTCTTCCCAGGGACGGCCATCACATCCCCTTCGACGGGACGAACTGGAAGTACAGCGTGGAGATCAAGAAGTTCTCCAGGAACAGCAGCATGAAGGTGATGACCACGGTCTGGTTCACCGCGTCACCGACGCCCTTGGGCCCGCCCTTGGCGTTCAACCCCTTGTAGGCGGCGACCAGGCCGGCCGTGATGCCGAAGACGAACGCCTTGAACTCGGCCTGCAGCAGGTCGGGCAGCTGCGCGATCGCGTTGAACGACGCCAGGTAGGCGCCGGGCGTCCCGCCCTGCAGCATGACGTTGAAGAAGTAGCCGCCGAGCAGGCCGACCACCGACACCAGGCCGTTCAGGAACAGCGCGACGAACGCGCAGGCGAACATCCGCGGCACCACCAGGCGGTGCAGGGGGTTGATGCCCAGCACCTCCATGGCGTCGATCTCCTCGCGGATCTTCCGGGAGCCGATGTCGGCGCACATCGCCGACCCGGCGGCGCCCGCGACCAGCAGCGAGGTCACCAGCGGACTGGCCTCCCGGACGATCGCGACCACCGCGGTCGCCCCGGTGTAGGACTGCGCGCCGAGCTGCCGGATCAGCCCGCCGACCTGCAGCGACAGGACGCCGCCGAACGGGATGGCGACCAGCATGGTGGGGATGACGGTGACGCTGACGATGAACCACGCCTGCTGGATGAACTCGCGCCACTGGAACGGCCACTGGAACGTCGCACGGGCGACGTCCAGGCATAGGGCGAAGAAGCGTCCGGGCTCCCGGACGGCGACGTTCGCCGCGCCGTCCCCGATCTTCCGGAACGTCGCGGCGGAGCCGCCGCCCTTCCCCTCTCGCCGGCCCGCGCCGATGCCGGTTTCTTGAGGAGCGGACATCAGTACCCTGCACCGCCGGCGTGCCGGCCGGGCGGCGGGTTGCCCGGGAACTGGCCGCCGGGAGGCGGACCGGGCGGCGGGCCGCCGGGACCGCCCGGGGCGGGGGCCCCGACGGGCGACACGGACGCCACGTACCGCGGCCACTCCTCAACCCAGTTGCGGCCGAGGTCGTCGATGAACGAGCCGGGCGGCGGGGTGACGCCGTGCGCGGCGCACCACGCGCCGGGCGCGTGCATGCCGGCGCGCAGCATCCCGTTGCTCGCCATCTGCTGCGGCGGGATGGGCGGCAGCTTGCCCGAGTCGAGGCCCATCCTCGCCTCGGCCTCCAGCTCGGAGGCGTCCTTCTCCTCGGACATGCCGATGGGGCCGACCTTGCTGGCGTTGAGGAACTGCCGGACGACCGGCTCCTCGCTGGACAGCAGCATCTCCCGCGGGCCGAACATGGCGAGGTTGCGCTGGTACAGCAGGCCGATGTTGTCCGGGACGGTGCGGGCCGTGTTGATGTCGTGGGTGACGATGAGGAACGTCGCGCCGATCTGCGCGTTCAGGTCGATGAAGACCTGGTTCAGGAACGCGGTGCGGACCGGGTCGAGGCCGGAGTCGGGCTCGTCCACCAGGAGGATCTCGGGGTCCAGTACGAGCGCGCGGGCGAGGCCGGCGCGCTTTCTCATACCGCCCGAGATCTCGCCGGGAAGCTTGTGCTCCGCGCCGAGCAGACCCACCATTTCCATCTTCTCGAGGACGATGCGCTTGACCTCGGACTCGGACTTCTTGGTGTGCTCGCGCAGCGGGAATGCGATGTTGTCGAACAGGCTCATCGAGCCGAACAGCGCGCCGTCCTGGAAGAGGACGCCGAACAGCTTCCGGGTCTCGTACAACTGCGACTCGGGCAGGTGGGGGAGGTCCCGGTCGCCGATCCAGATGTGGCCGCGGTCGGGCTTGAGCAGCCCGACGAGGGACTTCAGGAAGACCGACTTGCCGGTACCGGACGGGCCCAGAAGAACGGAGATCTCACCTGCGGGAATGGTCAACGACACGTCCTGCCAGATCACCTGGCGGCCGAAGGATTTGGTCAGGCCCTCGACTCTGATCTCGACGCCCACTCGTCACCTTTCGTCCAGGCCGGGGGGAATCCCGAACCAATGAGCGAGTAGCACTCAGGCTCTTGCTGTCGTCACACGGCGTGTCCGCCGTGTTGCTACCGTCCGGTAGCCGCGCCGGGTTCCACTACCGTAGCGGCCCGCCGTCCAAATGGAAGGGGTTCCGATCCAGATCAGCGGCCAAATGCGACGTCGTAAGACAATCGTTACTTACGGCGTCTATGAGACTAGTGGTCCAAGAACCGGAGCCTCAAGCCCGGTGCCCCGACCGGTCGCCGGCGGTCCACCGGACGGACGTACGGGACGGACACGGCCTGGTGTGACCACAGCGTCAGGACGGGACGCTACGCCGCCCGCCGAGCGCCACACAACCCGTCGCGGCACACGCTTTTCCGCGGCCGTTTATCACTCCGGTACAGGAAACGGACGCCCGCCGCGCACCCCGGAACAACAAGGAGGCGGCCACCCCCGCAAGGGGTGACCGCCTCCTCTGGAGAGCGGGTCGGAGCCGCGCGGGCTCCGGAGCTCTGGAGTTCTGGAGCGTCCTACTTGACGGTGACCGAAGCGCCGGCCTTCTCCAGGGCCTCCTTGGCCTTGTCGGCCGTCTCCTTGTTGACCTTCTCCAGGAGCGGCTTCGGCGCGCCGTCGACCAGGTCCTTGGCCTCCTTGAGGCCGAGGCTCGTCAGCGTGCGAACCTCCTTGATGACCTGGATCTTCTTGTCGCCGGCACCCTCGAGGATGACGTCGAACTCGTCCTGGACGGCGGCCTCTTCGCCACCGGCCGCCGGGGCGCCCGGGGCGGCGGCCACGGCCGCGACCGGCGCGGCGGCCTTGACGTCGAACTCCTCCTCGAACTTCTTCACGAAGTCGGAGAGCTCGAGAAGGGTCATCTCCTTGAAGGTGTCGAGCAGCTCGTCGGTGCTGAGCTTCGCCATGATGTCTCCTCCGCTATGGCTTGTATCTCGGGTGGTACGGAACCGCGGGTGTGCCTACTCGGCGGCGGATGCCTCGGGCGCCTCGGCAGGCGCCTCGGCGGTCTCCCCGGCGGCCTCGCGCTTGGCGCGCAGCGCCTCGGCGAGCTGGGCCGCCTGCGTCGGCAGGGCGTTGAACAGCGCGGCGGCGTTCGCCATCGAGCCCTTCATCGCACCGGCCAGCTTGGCGAGGAGAACCTCGCGCGACTCGAGGTCCGCGAGCTTGGTGACCTCGGCGGCGTCCATCGACTGACCGTCGATGAAGCCGCCCTTGATCACCAGCATCGGGTTCGCCTTGGCGAAGTCGCGCAGGCCCTTGGCGGCCTCGACCACGTCGCCGCGCACGAACGTGATGGCCGAGGGGCCTTCGAGCAGCTCGCGGAACTGCTCGTCGACACCGGCCTCGTTCGCGGCGCGCTTGGTCAGCGTGTTCTTCACCACGCGGAACCGCGCGTTCTCGCCGAGGTTGTCGCGCAGCTCCTTGACCTGCGCGACGCTGAGCCCGCGGTACTCGGTCAGCACGGCGCCGCTGGAGCTCTCGAACTCGCTCTTGAGCTCGGCGATCGCCGCGTCCTTGTGGGCCTTGGCCATAGCCCTCCTTCCGATTACCTGGGTGGTCCGATCCGCGCCCGTTCCCGCGCGGGGACGGGGACGCCGATCCACCAAAAAACGCCCCGGCGCAGGCGCACGGGGCGTCCAGGCAAGGCACGGAGGCCATGCGGAAGCTCTCGTCTCACCTACGCAGGCCGCCCGACAGGGTCGGGTCCTTCGGTCACCTCACGGAGGTGACGACCGGCGGTCTTCGGCATCGGACAGAGTACGCGCTCATCGTCCGTCCCACCAAATCGGCGGGACGGGCGCTCCGCCGGGACGGCGAAGGGACCGCGCCCCGAAACGGGTCGCGGTCCCTTCACCGGTCCAGCGGGTCAGGCGTTCAGCGGGTCAGGCTCCGCCGAGGCCGCCGAGCTGCTTCAGCACCGCGGCGAAGTCGGTGACCTCGCTCGCCGGCGGCTCGGTGATGTCCACCGGCTTGCCGTAGTCCCGGTAGTTCATCGTCATGGACAGGGTGCCCTCGGACGTCTGGTTCGACTTCATCTTGAGCTGCTGCGGCAGCTGCTGGCCGTCGACCCAGAGGTCGAAGTTCATGTTCTCCATCCCGGACGAGGTGGCGTTCTTGCGGTAGGCCTCCTGCATCTCGGGGGAGAGCTTCGCGATCGCGTCGTCCATCCGGTAGGTGCCGGTGTAGTGCGTCGTCTCGACGCCGTTCACCGTCTCCTTGCCGACCTCGCGCACATCCTTGGAGGCCGTCAGCATCTTGGTGTTCTGCACCGGGTCCAGCTGGCGGGACTGCTGGAGCATCTGCTCGATGTTCATGCCGGACTTCTTGCCCAGCTCGTCCAGCGAGATCTTGATCCAGGGCTTGGCCGCCCCGCCGCCGAGCTCCGACAGCATCGGCATCTTCATGTACATGGCCTGGCCGACGAGGCGCTGCTCCATGCCGCCCATGGACTTGCCCGCCATCTTCATCTCGGTGAAGTTCATGCTGTAGGCGAGGTCGGGCTTCGTCCGGTACTGCATGGAGCCGTTCATCGTGAGGTCGCCCTCGGACGTGCCGGCCATCTGCATCGACATGTCGGCCTTGAAGGAGCTGGTGTCGCCGGTCTTCTCGGCGGCCTTGCCGAGCACCTGCGCGGCCGACAGCTTGATGTTCTTCCCGGCCTCGTCCACCTTGTTGCCGGCGTCCCCGAGACAACCGGTCAGCGAGAGGGCGAGGCCGGTCGCCAGCGCCGTACCGGCGACGAAACGACGGATCATCGTGGGGGTTCTCCTAGTTCTTCTGGTCGCCCGGACGCACGGGCCGAACAGTAGGTCAGACGCAGGAGAACCAGGTTCGGTTCACCCGGAGCGAGGTGATCCGGGGCCTCAGTTGCCACCCAGGAGCGACCCCATCGAGAGCTGACCCACCTGGTCGGACGGCGGCGGGTTCACGGTGAACGACTTACCGTAGTCGCTGTAGAGGACGGTCACCGAACCGGTCTCCCCGCGGGATCCGTCGGCCTTCGACACGATCTTGCGCGGCAGGTTGTCGCCGTCCGTCCACAGATCGAAGTTGATCTTGCCGTTGGCGCGGTCCTTCGGCAGCCACTTGCTCACCTTCGCGCGCGCCTGCGCGTCGAGGCGGTTCAGCGCGTCCTGGACGGTGACGGTGCCCGCGTAGTGCGTCGTCTTCACGCCGTCGACCGTCTCGGAGCCGACCCGGCGGGCGTCCTTGGAACCGGTGAACATCTTCGTCTGCTCGGCCGGGTCCACCTTCTGCACCTGGTCGACCAGGCCCTGGACGTCGAACCCGGTCCGCTGCGACACCTGGCCGACGTCGATCTTCACCCACGGCTTGCCGCCGCTGACGAACTGGGCGAGCTGCGGGACCTTCGCGTACAGCACGTCTCCGGTGAAGATGGCCTGGCCCTTGGCGCCCGGCACGCTCTGCCCGTTCCGCTGGAACTCGTCCAGCTTCGCGCTGAAGGTCAGCTCCGGGCGCAGCCGGAACTGCCCGTTGGCGTGGATCTTGCCGGCGCCGTCCCCGGTGCCGGTCACGGTGAGGTCGGCCTTGAACGTGTCGGCCTGCCCCGTCTTCTCGGACGTCTTCGCCAGCGCCTGACCGGCGCTGAGCTTCATGTTCTCCGTGTTCGCCGACCCGTCCCCGTTGCATCCGGACAGGACGAGCGCGGCACCCACGGCGGTGCCGCCGGCCGCCACCACGAGTCGTCGGTTCATGAGGGTTGAGCCTCCCTTGTCGCCCTTCTGGTGTTCCCAGTGTCGCGGGAGACCGACATCGGGGCATCCCCCGGTGGTACGAACGGGAACGCGGTCGGTACGACCAGCGGCGTAGCCCCGGCCGCGAGTTGTGGAGACCCTGTGGACGGCTCGTGGACGGCGCGTGGACGCGGTGCGGACGTCGCGTCAGCGGTAGGAACCGAAGGTCATCGACCCGTTGAACGCGGCGCTGGGCGCCTGCGCGTTCAGCCGGATCGACGTCGGACGGGCCTTGGTGTCGGCCAGCATGTCGAGCCCGCAGCCGGTGGAGTCCGGGATCCAGGTGCGGAACCGGCTCGCCGCGTCCTGCGGCAGCAGCGCGTACACGGCGCCCATCAGCGCCTGCGCCGTGAACTGCGTCGCGCCGGACGCGTCCGGCTCGCTCGCGGTCATCCCGGGCAGCGTCCCGATCATGAAGGTGAACTGCCGGGGGTCGGAGTCGTTCTGCAGCTTGCCGAGCTGCGCCGCGGTGAGCGTGGACGTCGTCCACTTCTCGCCGTCGAAGCCCTTGAGCGTGCTCCCGCTCACGACGACCTTCTGGGTGACCTTGCTCAGCTCGCCGTTCAGCATCGTCTTCGTGACGCCGGTGGCGCTCATCCCGAACTTCGGCCACAGGGTGAAGGTGGCCGTCTCGGCGGCGTGCCGGTAGTCGCCGTTCGCCCCGATCGACACCTTCATGTCCGTCTTGCGGGTGAAGGAGTGCAGGCTGGGGCCCGGCTGGGGCGGGGCCGTGGGCAGGCCGTGCGCACCGCCGTTGCCGGGAGCGCCCGGGGCGGGGGTCTTGCCGCTGCCCGGGGACGGCGCGGTGGACGCGCCCGGCGTGACCTGGCCGGGCGCCGCGCCGTTCGGGTTGGTCCGATCCTGCTGGGCCATGGCCGCGGCCGGCGGCATCGAGCCGGCGTCCTTGGCGGAGCCGTCGCCGATCTTGACGACCATCAGGATCGCCGTGGGCACGACGGCCACGGCGGTCACGGCGGAGATGGCGATGGCCCGGTCCGTTCGACGCTTCACGAGGACAATTCAACACCAAGTTCCTCTTAGGTAACAAAACAATCGAGGAACGAAATGTCCGGTTCCGGACTGCGATCTAGGTATCCGTCGCGTTCGGTGGTAGAAGCGTCACGATTCAGGGGAACCGGTGAGGCGGTCGCGGAGCGCCGACTTGCGGATCTTGCCGGTGCCGGTGCGCGGCAGCGCCGCGGCGTACTCGATGCGGCGCGGCGTCTTGAAGCCCGCGAGGCGGGCCCGGCAGGCGGCGATCAGCTCGTCCTCGTCCGGCGGCGGCTCGCCGGGCACGACCACCGCGCAGACCGTCTGGCCCCAGCGCGGGTCCGGCAGCCCGACCACCGCGACCTCGGCGACGCCCGGGACCGTGCGGAGGACGTCCTCGACCTCGAGCGAGGAGACGTTCTCGCCGCCGGTGATGATCACGTCCTTGAGGCGGTCGACGAGGTAGAGGTAGCCGTCCCCGTCGACGCGGCCCGCGTCGCCGGTGCGGAACCAGCCCCCGGCGAACGCCTCGGCGGTCGCGTCCGGATCGTCCCAGTAGCCGGGTGTGACCTGCGGCCCCCGCACGGCGATCTCGCCCAGCGCGCCGGGCGGAAGGCGCGTCCCGTCCTCGCCGAGCACGGCGATCTCGACGCCGGGCGCGGGACGTCCCGCCGAGCCCGCCAACTCCGGCCGCGCCGAGATCGCGGCGCGGTGGTCGCCGGGCGACAGGAACGTCGCGTTGCCGGACAGCTCGGTCATCCCGAACCCCTGGTTGAAGTCGCATCCGAGCACGTCATCGGCGCGGCGCAGCAGCGGCACCGGCATCGGCGCCGACCCGTAGGCGATCACGCGGACGGCGGCGCGCAGGACGTCCAGCGTCTCCGGGTCGTCCGCGGCGTGCGCGAGCAGGTCCTCCAGCATCGTCGGGGCCAGCGACAGGTTCGTGACGCCGTGCCGCCGCGTCGCCTCCACCAGCGCGGACGGCGTGAACCGGCGCAGCACGACGGCATGCCGCCGGAACAGGTGGTGCAGAACGACCTGGTACCCCGCCACATGGCACAGCGGGAACGGCGTGCAGAACACGTCTCCCGGCCGCACGGGACGCCCCGACGCCGTCACCTCGATGGCCGCGAGCAGGCTCCGGTGCGTCAGACGCACCCCCTTCGGCCGGCCGGTGGTGCCGCTGGTGAACATCAACCACGCGACCTCGTCCGGGTCGGCGCCGGACGGAGTCGCGGGCGCGGGCTCGTCCCACGGCAGGTCGTCGATGCCGGTCAGCGGCGGATGCACCGCGGGCATATCCCCCTCCGCGGCCAGCCGGTCGAGCAGGCCGGGCTCACCGATGACGAGTTCGGCGCCGCTGCGGGCGATCTGGTCGGCCCACTCCCGGGGATGCAGCCGCTGGTTGAGCGGCACGAGGATCCGGCCGTCACGCGGGACCCCGTAGTAGGCGGCGATGTACTCCAGGCGGTTGTGCGCCAGCAGCGCCACCCGCGCTCCGGGCGTGCAGCGCGCGGAAAGGTGCGCGCTCAGCGCGTCCGCCCGCGCGCGCAGTTCCCGGAACGTCCACGTGGTGGCGTCCACCGACAGCGCCGGAGCGTCGGGAGCGTCCACCGCCGCCGCATCGAGGACGTCGTAGAGCCGTCGCGGCGAACCGTCCATGAATTCCCTGGGCATATCGGCGACGAATCTACCGATCCCGCGCCGGCCCGGGACGGCCGATACCACTGGGTGGGCACCGCCTCCGCAGAAGCGGAAGGGCGCCCCCGCCGCAGCGGGGACGCCCTTCCGAAGGTGATGCGATCAGGCGTTCTCGAACTCCGCCCCCAGGTTGCGGATCGCGTTCGGGTCCACCGGGATGCTCGGGCCCATCGACGTCGCCAGCGACGCCTTCTTCACGTACCGGCCCTTCGCCGCGGACGGCTTGAGCCGCTGGATCTCGTCGATCGCCGCCGCGTAGTTCTCCACCAGCTGACGCTCGTCGAAGGACGCCTTGCCGATGATGAAGTGCAGGTTCGCGTGCCGGTCGACCCGGAACTCGATCTTGCCGCCCTTGATCTCGGTCACGGCCTTCGCCACGTCCATGGTGACGGTGCCGGTCTTCGGGTTCGGCATCAGGCCGCGCGGGCCGAGCACCCGGCCGAGCCGTCCGACCTTGCCCATCTGGTCCGGCGTGGCGACCACCGAGTCGAAGTCCAGGAAGCCGCCCTGGATCCGCTCGATGAGGTCGTCCGAGCCGACGATGTCGGCGCCCGCGGACTCCGCCTCCTGCGCCTTGGCGCCGACGGCGAAGACCAGCACGCGGGCGGTCTTACCGGTGCCGTGCGGCAGGTTGACGGTGCCGCGCACCATCTGGTCGGCCTTGCGCGGGTCGACGCCCAGCCGCAGCGCGACCTCGACGGTCGCGTCGAACTTGGTGACCGCGGTGTCCTTGGCCAGCTGCACGGCCTCGGCCGGGCTGTACAGCCGGTCCCGGTCGATCTTCTCCGCGGCTGCGCGGTAGCCCTTGCTGCGCTTCATGGTCGTTCCTCCAATGGAACTCGTGGTGCGGGCCAGCGCCGGCCCTTCCACAGGTGGGGACTACTTGACGTCGATGCCCATCGAACGCGCGGTGCCGGCGACGATCTTCTCGGCGGCGTCCAGGTCGCGGGCGTTGAGGTCGGGCATCTTGGTCGTGGCGATCTCGCGGACCTGGTCGCGGGTCACCGAGCCGACCTTGGTCTTGTGCGGCTCGCCACTGCCCTTCTCCACGCCCGCGGCCTTCAGGATGAGCTGCGCGGCCGGCGGGGTCTTGGTGACGAAGCTGAACGAGCGGTCCTCGTAGATGGTGATCTCTACGGGGATGACGTTGCCGCGCTGGGACTCCGTGGCAGCGTTGTACTGCTTGCAGAAGTCCATGATGTTGACGCCGTGCGGACCGAGCGCGGTACCGACCGGCGGCGCCGGCGTCGCCTGGCCGGCCTGCAGCTGGACCTTGACGAGCGCGGCGATCTTCTTCTTCTTCGGAGGCATGCGAACCCCTTTGTCCCATTTATCGATGGCTCCGACTCCCGGTCGTCCGGGCAACACGACGGCTGGGACGCATCCACCGTGTAGGAACCTCTTGGATCCGGCCTCTCCGCCTGCGCGGGAACCGGAAGATCAATCGCCGACCTCCGCGTCCGATCGCCTCGCGGACGGGACATTCGGTCGGCGGCCGCCCGCCTGGGCGGGGGCAACCCGTCCAGGATACGGCCTCGCGGAGGGCGGTCGGTCCAGCCTGGGCGGCCCCGCCCGGACGGGAAAGCGCTCGGGCCGCCCCCGCGTCGGCGGGAACGGCCCGGACACGGCCTGAGGTCAGATCTTGGAGACCTGGTTGAAGCTGAGCTCGACCGGGGTCTCCCGGCCGAAGATCGAGACGAGCACCTTGAGCTTCTGCTGCTCGGCGTTGATCTCGTTGACGGTGGCGGGGAGGGTGGCGAACGGGCCGTCCATGACGGTGACGGACTCGCCGACCTCGAAGTCGACGGCGGCCGGGGTCTTCGCCTGCTCCTTGGCGGTCTTCGCGACGCCCTCTTCGGGCTCGGGGGCCAGCAGGTTGGCGACCTCGTCCAGGCTCAGCGGGGACGGCTTGTTCAGCAGGCCGACGAAACCGGTGACGCCCGGCGTGTTGCGGACGGCGGCCCACGACTCGTCGGTCAGCTCCATCCGGACGAGGATGTAGCCCGGCAGGACCTTCTCGTTGACCTTCTGCCGCTTGCCCTGCTTGATCTCGGTGACCTCGTGCTGCGGGACCTCGATCTGGAAGATGAAGTCCTCCATGTTGAGGGTCTGCGTCCGGGTCTCGATGTTGGTCTTGACCCGGTTCTCGTAGCCCGCGTAGGAGTGCACGACGTACCAGTCGCCCGGCTGGAGGCGAAGCTGCATCTTGAAGTCGGCGTACGGGTCGGCCGGCGGCTCGGGCGCGGCCTCCTCGGCGTCCTCGTCACCTTCGGCCTCGTCACCCTCGGCCTCGGCGTCCTCGACATCCGCGCCCTCGGCGTCCGCGCCTTCGACGGCCTCGGCCAGGTCGGCGGCGCCTTCGGCGGCGTCCGGCGCGGGGCCCTCGCCCTCGAGCTTCGTGTCCGCGGGCTCGGCGTCGCCGGCGGAGACGACCGCCTCGGCCGCCTCGTCGGCGGGCTCGGCCGCCTGGTCGGCCGCAGCAGCCGCAGCGGACTGGGCCTCTTCAACGGCCTCGTCGTAGGGCTGTGAGGACTCGGACACAGTGACTCTTTCTCTCGGTCTGCGGTGATGGACTTGCGAAGGTACGGCGGAAGGCGATCCGGAACGTACCGCGGTCTGCTCGGACGCGCGGCCGAACCGCCGCGGCGTCAGCCGAAGATGGCGTAGACGCCCTTCTGCAGCCCGTAGTCGAAGCCGGAGACGATGGCGACCATGACCAGCACGAACACCAGTGCCGCGGTCGTGTAGGTGACCAGCTCCCGCCGGGTGGGCCAGATGACCTTGCGCAGCTCGGCGAGGACCTGGCGCACGAACAGGACGGGAGACGTCCGCTTGGACGGGGACTTCTTCCTGCCCTTGCCCTTGCCGTCGTCCTTGGCCTCGGGCTCGTCGCGCTCGTCACGCGTCTCAGTCGCCATTTGCCGCCGTTCACCTCATAGGTCGTGATCCAACCACCATGTGGTTGCCGCGCTGTCCCGTGACGCGATCGGCACGGGGGCGCGCACCGCACCTCGCAGGGCAGGAGGGACTCGAACCCCCAACCGCCGGTTTTGGAGACCGGTGCTCTACCAATTGAGCCACTGCCCTTCATTCTCCGGTGAGGGAGAACACCCGGCCATGGGGCCGGGATGGTGCCGGGTCCCAGCTTACGGCCTCTTGCGCTGCCCGCGTGCGGACAGGCTCGTATACCGGCGACGCGTCACTTGGAGGGTGAGTCTACGTGGATGAGGCCCCCGCGTCGAACCGATACCCGCGGATCGTCCGCGGGCCGCCGGCGCGGCCGATCTGACCGGCCCGGATATATGGCCCGGGTCACAGGAGCCGATCTGTAACGATGGGGGGATGAGCACTGACCGTCCTCGCATCTCCAAGCGCATCGCCGCGATATCCGAGTCCGCCACGCTGGCCGTCGACGCCAAGGCCAAGGCGCTGAAGGCGGCGGGCCGCCCGGTCATCGGCTTCGGCGCGGGCGAGCCCGACTTCCCCACCCCGGACTACATCGTCGAGGCCGCGGTGACCGCCTGCCGGGTCCCGCGCTTCCACAAGTACACGCCGGCGGGCGGGCTGCCCGAGCTGCGCGCCGCCGTCGCCGAGAAGACCGCGCGCGACTCCGGCTATCCGGTGGAGGCCAACCAGGTCCTCGTGACCAACGGCGGCAAGCAGGCGGTGTACGAGGCGTTCGCGGCGCTGCTCGACCCGGGCGACGAGGTGATCGTCCCGACCCCGTACTGGACGACCTACCCCGAGTCGATCAAGCTGGCGGGCGGCGTGCCGGTGGACGTCGTCGCCGACGAGACGACCGGCTACAAGGTGACCGTCGAGCAGTTGGAGGCGGCCCGCACCGGCCGGACGAAGGTGCTGCTGTTCGTGTCGCCGTCCAACCCGACCGGCGCCGTGTACACGCGGGACGAGATCGAGGCCATCGGACGCTGGGCCGACGAGCACGGCCTCTGGGTCGTCACCGACGAGATCTACGAGCACCTCGTGTACGGCGACGCCGAGTTCCACTCGATGCCCGTCGTCGTGCCGGAACTGGCCGACCGGACGCTCGTCCTGAACGGCGTGGCGAAGACGTACGCGATGACGGGCTGGCGGGTGGGCTGGCTGATCGGCCCGGCGGACGTGGTGAAGGCCGCGCAGAACCTCCAGTCGCACGCGACGTCCAACGTGGCGAACGTGTCGCAGGCCGCCGCGCTCGCCGCCGTGACCGGCGACCTGTCGGCCGTGGCGGAGATGCGGTCGGCGTTCGACCGGCGCCGCAAGACGATGGTGCGGATGCTGAACGACATCCCCGGCATCGTCTGCCCCGAGCCGGAGGGCGCCTTCTACGCCTACCCGTCGGTGAAGGCGCTGCTCGGCAGGGAACTGCGCGGCAAGCGGCCGGAGACGTCGGTGGAGCTGGCGTCGCTGATCCTGGAGGAGGCGGAGGTCGCGCTGGTGCCCGGCGAGGCGTTCGGCACGCCCGGCTACTTCCGCCTCTCGTACGCGCTGGGCGACGACGACCTCGTCGAGGGCGTCTCGCGGGTGGCGAAGCTGCTCTCCGAGGCGGGCTGAACCGCCGCGTCCAGCGGACGCGCATGAACCGGCCCCGGGGCGCACCGCCCCGGGGCCGGTTTCTCATGTGGACGGGGCATGCCCGGCCCCGTCCCGGATCGCCCGGCCGGACGCGTTCCGCCGCGCGCGTCCGCCAAGGCGTCGTCCTAGGGGCGCACCCCTTCCGCGATGCGCATGAGCTGGCCCTTGGCCGGTCCCCGCGCGGTCACGGTGACGCCGACCCCGGGCCGCGCCAGCCACGAGATCTGGCGCGCCGAGTCGGGACGGTCGCCGGTCAGCGCCGGCATCCCCCGCACGGACGTGCGGCCGGGGATGCCCGGCGTGCCCACGAGGTCCTTCGGGCCGGTGAGCCTGCCGCTCTTGACCAGGGCGATCTCCACCCAGCCGGTCTCCCCGCGCCACGCGCAGGTCGTCGTCCTGCGGGCGGCGTCGCCGGTCACGGCGCACGGGCCGGCGGCGGCCAGGCCGTCCGGAATGTAGGTGATCCAGCCCGGCAGCCCGCCGATCGCGCCGCCCGCGCCGGGCCGGTCCGGTGCGGTGCCGCCGCCGGGCGACGGGTGCGCCTCCGGCTTCGGTGAGGCTCCCGCCCCGGGCTTCCCCTCGGACGGCGGGGACGCGGGGAGGCCCGGGGCGGGAGACCGCTCCGGCGGCCGGGACGCCGAGACCGTTCCGGTGGGACGGGTGGTCTCGGAGTTCCCGGCCGGTGCGACCCGGAACGTCTGGTAGGCGGGCACGAGGGCGAGCGCGGCGACGGAGGCGGCGGCCACGCCCGCGGCGGTGCGGATCCGGGCCGCGCGGCGCCGGTGCCGCCGCTTGACGTCCGCGACGAGCGACGGCGACGCGGACGTCCCGGCCACCTGCTCGGCCATGGCGTTCCGCAGTTCACTCTCCAGGTCCATCGCTCATCTCCCCAGTGGCGCCAGGTTCGTGTCGAGGCGCTCCCGGAGCCTGGCCAGCCCCCGGGACGCCTGGCTCTTGACCGTTCCGACCGAACAGCCGAGCGCCTGCGCCGTCTCCGCCTCCGACAGGTCCTCCCAGAAGCGCAGCACCAGCACCGCGCGCTGGCGCGGGCCGAGCTTGCGCAGCTCGTCCATGAGCGTCCCCCTCAGCTCGACGGCGTGGTTCGGTGACGCCGCCGGCGTCTCCGGGAGGCGCTCCATGTGGATCTCCCGGAGCACCTTCCAGCGGCGGGCGCGGCTGATGACGAGGTTGACCAGGATCCGGCGGACGTACGGTTCCGGATCGCTGTCCTCCTCCAGCCGCCCCCAGTGGCGGTAGGCCTTCTCCAGCGCGGTCTGCAGGATGTCCTCGGCGTCCTGCCGGGCCCCGCACATCAGCGCGGCGGTGCGCAGCAGGGCATCGCCGCGTGCCGCCACGAACTCCACGAACGACTCGTCGTCTCGACGCCCCACTGTGCTCCGTCCCGGCCGATGCGGTTCCGGTGTGTTCTCGCCGGGGCGGACGGCCCCCGCGCCGAGGCCGTCCGCCCGCGTCCGTCGCCTACCGCGCCTGGCGCAGCGCGGCGGTCACGTCCTGCAGCCCGCCGGCGAGGACCGGGCTGCCGTTGACGAAGAGCGAGGAGCCGTTCGGGTCGAACAGCAGCACGCCGCCGCCGTTCGGGCTCTGCCAGCCGGCGACGCCCGCCACGGTGACCGGGGTGCCGCCCTGGGGCAGCCGCAGCGCCTGCCGGAGCTGATTCTGCGTCATCCCGGCGGGCGTCTTCAGGGTTTCGACGGTGAGCCACCGGCCGGCCGTGCCGGTCCACTTCTGGGTGACGGCGCAGATCTTCTGCTTGCGCAGCTCGGCGGCGCCCGGGACGGCCGACGCGAACCGCAGGCCCTTCGGCAGCATGACGGCCTTCTCGGCCGCGCCGCCGACCTGCACGGCCGGCCGCAGCGTGCTGCAGTCGAGCTTCGGCAGGGCGGGCACGCCCGGCTCGGCGGGGACGCGCGCGGACGGCTTGTCGGCCGGGGCGCCGGCCGGCAGGTCCTTGGCGGACGGCGCGCAGGTCGGCAGGTCGGCCGGGAGCCCGGCCCCGGCGTCCGGGGCCTTGACGCCCGGGACCCCGGTCTTGGGCAGTTCCGCCTTCGGCAGGCCCTCGGCGGGGACGCCCGTCTCGGGCAGGTTCCGGGTGACGGGGTTCTGCTCCAGCTGCTTCTCGACCTGCTTCTTCGCACCGGCGTCGGGGACCTTGACGTCGGGGAGCTTGGCGCCGGGCGCCTTGGCGCCGGGCAGGCCGGGCTTCGCCGGGAGGCACGTCGGGAGCGTCTTCGGCGCGGCGTCCTGCACCTTGCGCTCGGCGGCCGGGGCCTTCGCGCCGTTCGACTGGAGGCCCGCCTCGTGGTGGGTGCCGGTCATCGCCCACGTCGCGGAGCCGCCGACGGCGACGGTCCCGATGGCGGACGCGGCGATCAAGGCGGCCTTCAGCGTGATCATGGTGTATCCCTCTCTGCCCGGGTCTTTCTCGCGGGGGGTTGCCCGTTTCTCTCTGGCGCCCCTCGTATACGCACGGTGCCCGGACGGGGTTGCACGCCGTTCCGAAGTTTTTTCCGGGATGCCCATGGGCGGGATGGCCGCCGCGTGTCATGCGAGGTAGTCCGCTGTGGTGATCCTGCGTGTACGGGATTCGATCGGGCCCGTGATCCGGCAACATTGGCTCATGGAGGCACGTACCGTTTCAGCGCGTCCGGCCCAGGACCGTCCCCTGCCGGACGACCGGGAGCCCGCCGCCGCGCGCGGCGCCGCCCGTCCGGACGTGGCCCTGCTGCCGAAGGCGCATCTGCATCTGCACTTCACCGGGTCGATGCGGCATTCCACGCTGGTGGAGCTCGCCGCCCTGCGGGGCGTCCACCTGCCGGACGCCCTCGTCGACGACTGGCCGCCCAAGCTGCACGCGACCGACGAGCGCGGCTGGTTCCGGTTCCAGCGCCTGTACGACATCGCGCGCTCGGTGCTGCAGACGCCGGACGACCTGCGCCGCCTGCTGCGCGAGACCGCGGAGGACGAGGCGGCCGAGGGGTCGGGCTGGCTGGAGATCCAGGTCGACCCGAGCGGCTACGCGGCGAAGTTCGGCGGCCTGACCCCGACCGTGGAGCTGGTGCTGGACGCGGCGCGGGAGGCGTCGCAGGCGTCCGGCGTCGGCATCGGCGTGGTGATCGCCGCGAACCGGACGCGGCACCCGCTGGACGCGAAGACGCTCGCGCGCCTCGCCGTCCGGTACGCGGGCCGGGGCGTGGTCGGGTTCGGGCTGTCCAACGACGAGCGGCGGGGCCGCGCCTACGACTTCGAGGGCGCGTTCCGGATCGCCAAGCGCGGCGGGCTCCTGTCGGACCCGCACGGCGGCGAGCTGCTCGGCCCGGCGAGCGTCCGGGAGTGCCTGGACACGCTGGACGCCGACCGGATCGGGCACGGCGTCCGCGCCGTGGAGGACCCGCGGCTCCTCGCGGCGATCATCGACCGGGGCGTGACGCTGGAGGTGTGCCCGGCGTCGAACGTGGGGCTCGGGGTCGCGGCGACGGCGTCGGACGTCCCGGTGCGGCGGCTGTTCGAGGCGGGCGCGTCGATCGCGCTGGGCGCGGACGACCCGCTGCTGTTCGGGTCGCGGCTGGCCCGCCAGTACGAGCTGGCCCGCACCGAGCACGCGTTCTCCGACGCCGAGCTGGCGGAGCTGGCCCGGCAGTCGATCAGGGCGTCGACGGCACCGGACGACCTACGCAAACGCCTGCTCGCCGGGGTCGACGCCTGGCTCGCGGGCTGAGCCCGGGCCGGCGCGGGGCTAACCGTCCGGCGCGTCGCGGAGGTTCTCCGCCCAGACCTCGGTCGCGCGGGGAAGGCCGGGGCCGGCCGGGGCGCCGAACACGGCCTGGACGTTGGCGAGCAGCGCGTCCGACAGGAACCGCGCCACCTCCTCGGCCGGCTCCCCGGAGAGGTCGCCGATGACGCGCCACAGCCGGGCCCAGCGGGCGCGGCCGAGCCCGCGGACGTCCTCGTCCCTGATCGCGATCGCGTAGATCTTGAGCTGGAGGCGCGGGAGCACGGGCCGCTCCCGCGGCAGCCGGGCCCACGCCTCCGCCATCGCGGCCAGCGCGTCGCCGCCGCGCCTGCCGCCGGCGGCGGCGCGCAGGACGTCCTCGACGTCGTCGAAGCAGCGGTCGGCGGCGGCGAGGAACAGCGCGCGCTTGGACGGGAAGAGCCGGAACATGTAGGGCTGGGAGACGCCGACCCGCCGGGCGATCATCCAGGTGGACGTGCCGTCGTAGCCGCCGTGGGCGAACTCGGCCATCGCGGCCCGGACCGCGAGCTCGCGGCGTTCCGCGGCGCTCATCCTCGGGCTCATGCCGTCCAAGTTAGCCGCCGCGCTCACGGGCCCCCGGCCGGGCGCCACATGCCGCGGCGTTCGAGGTGCGCGGTCAGCAGCTCGCCGACCCGCACAATGTGGCCGCGCATCTCGGCGCCGGCCGCCCGCGCGTCCCCGCCGCGCAGCGCGGCCAGGATCAGCGCGTGGTCGGCGGCGGCGAGGGCGGGCCAGCCGGCGAGCCTCCCGTACAGGCCGCGCGGGACGTACCGGGCCGTCGTCGCGAGCGACCAGGCGAGCTTCGGGGAGTCGGCGGCCAGGTTGATCTCCCGGTGGAAGAGGTGGTCGTACTCCTCGGTCAGGTCGGGGCGGCGGGCGTCCACGGCCCGCTCCAGGGCGCGCTGGAGGCCGTCCAGCTCCCGGACGGTCGCGGGCCCGGCGCGCCGGGCGGCGCGGGCGGTCAGTTCGGCGGCGATGCCCGCCTGCACCCAGAACAGGTCCTGGACGTCGCGTTTCGACAGCGGCGCGACGACGAACCCGCGCCTCGGCTCCAGTACGACGAACCCCTCGCTGCGCAGCGACTTCAGCGCCTCCCTGACGGGCGTGACGCTGATGCCGAACTCCAGGGCCAGCCGTTCCAGCCGCAGGTAGTCGCCGGGCCGGACCCGGCCGTCCATGATCAGCTCGCGGATGCGGGCGGCGGCCTCGTCGCTCAGCTGCGGCCGGGTGCCGAGCGCCCGCCGGGGCGGGGGAAGGGGGGCGGGTAGGGCCACGGTCGTACTCCCGTCCGGGCCCTGCCGCGGCGAGCCCCGCGGCGTCGAGGGCTCCGTCCCTATGGTTCCCGTTCCGTCACGCGGTGATGCCCTCGACCAGCAGGATGACGCCGAACACGGCGAACCCGGCGGCGGCGGCGTACTTGATGACGTGCTCGGGGAGCTTCCGGCCGAGCATCTGCCCGGCGACGATGGCGAGCGCGTCGGCGGCGACCATGCCGATCGTCGAGCCGAGCCAGACGCCGGCCAGGGCGAGGAGCCCGCCGTGGTCGGCGGCGAGGGTGACGGTGGCGAGCATCGTCTTGTCGCCCAGTTCGGCCAGGAAGAACGCGGCGCCGACCGCGAGGATCGCCGAGCCCTTGGCGCGCCGGGCCTTGTCGCGTTCGTCGTCGTCCAGTTCGTCGCCGCGCAGCGTCCAGAGCGCGAAGCCGAGGAAGGCGACGCCCGCCAGGATCGAGATCGGGCCGGTGGGGAGCGCCGCGCCGAGGGCCGCGCCGAGGGCGACGCTCGCCAGGTGGACGAGCGCGGTCGCGGCCGTGATGCCGATCAGCACCTGGGACGCGCGGAACCGGGTGGCGAACGTCATGGCCATGAGCTGGCTCTTGTCGCCCAGCTCGGCAACGAAGATCACGGCGAGGCTGATGAGGAAGGCGTACATCTGATCCCTGTCGCTCGGATGCCGGGCGAAGGGCGGGGGCTGTGCGCGCACGACCTCGGCCCGGCATGACTACCGGGCCGAAGGTCTCGTCCGCCGCGGTCGTGAAACCGGGCCCGCGTGACCGGGCGCCGCCTGCGGCGCCAGTATGTCGATCACGCGATTGGGACTACTCCCCCTCGACGCGTCAACCCTACCAACCCCGGCCGCCGGGGCCGTGTGGGGCGGGTCACACCAGCTCAGCGGGCCGCGCCGGACGGGCCGACCGGGTCAGAGGGCGACGCCGACGAGGACGGGCTCGTTGACCAGTTCGACGCCGAACGCGTCGCGGACGCCGGCGCGGACCTCGCGGGCCAGCGCCAGCAGGTCGGCGGTACGGGCGCCGCCCGGGTTGGTCAGGGCCAGGGTGTGCTTGGTGGAGATGCGGGCGGGGCCGAGGGCGTGGCCCTTGGTGAACCCGGCGCGGTCGATGAGCCACGCGGCGGACGTCTTGACGCGGTCGGCGCCGTCCGGGTAGCGCGGGAACGTCGCGTCCGGGCCGAGGCGCTCGGCGACGCGGCGCTCCAGCTCGGCGAGCCCGCCGGGGGCGAGGATCGGGTTGGTGAAGAACGATCCGGCGCTGCGGGTGTCGGGGTCGGCCTCGTCCAGGACCATGCCCTTGCCGCGCCGCAGTTCGAGGACGGCGTCGCGGGCCTCCTTGAGCGCCACCCGGTCGCCCGGCCGGACGCCCAGCCTGCGCGCCAGCTCGGCGTAGGCGATCGGCTGCGACTCCTCGGCCTCGTGCAGCGCGTACGTCACGTCCAGGACGACGTACCGGTCACCGCCCTTGAAGACGCTGTGCCGGTAGGTGAAGCGGCAGGCGTCGCGGTCGAGCGTGACGACGGCGCCGGCCTCCCGGTCGTAGGCGCGCACCGCGACGATCGTCTCGCCGACGTCCTGCCCGTAGGCGCCGACGTTCTGGATCGGGGTCGCGCCGACGCGTCCGGGGATGCCGGACAGGCACTCGACGCCGGCGAGGCCGTCGGACACGCAGCGGGCGACGAACGGGTCCCAGTCCTCGCCGGCCTGGACGCGGACGTGGATCCGGCCGCCCTCGGCGGCGGTGCGCTCGGTGCCGCGGGTGCCGACGTGCACGACGGTGCCGGGGAAGCCGTCGTCGGAGACGACGAGGTTGCTGCCGCCGCCGAGCACGAGGACGGGCTCGCCCTCGTCGTCGGCCTTGCGGATCGCGGCGACCAGCTCCGCCTCGCTCGTCGCCTCGACGAACCGCCGGGCCGGACCGCCCAGGCGCAGCGTGGTGTACCCCGCCAGGTTCACGTCTTCGGCGAACACCGCCACGTCGTCTTCCCTCCCGTACGTGCCCGGATCCCCGTGGTGGCGACGACCGCGGCGGGGGGGGGCGGGGCGGGGCCCCCCGGGGGGGGCGCGGGCGGGGGCGCCCCCCGGCGGGCGCCCCGCGACGGTCAGGCGAGCTTGACGACCGCCTTGGCGCGCGTGAGGACCTTCTGGTCCGCCGACCTGGCGGTGAGCGCCACGACGACCTTGTTGTCGTCGAGCTTCTCCTCCACCTTGCCGCTGATCTCCAGGGTCGCGCCGCCCTCGTCGGGGACGACGACCGGAGAGGAGAACCGTACCCCGTAGTCCACCACGGCACCCGGGTCGCCGACCCAGTCGGTCACGAACCGGCCGCCCTGCGCCATCGTGAACATGCCGTGCGCGATCACGTCCGGCAGGCCGACGGCCTTCGCGACGGACTCGCGCCAGTGGATCGGGTTGAAGTCGCCGGACGCGCCCGCGTACATGACGAGGTTCGCGCGGTCGATCCCGTACGTCCGCACGGGGATCTCGGTGCCGACTTCGACATCCGCGTAGTTCACCTTGGCGGTCATCAGGCCCCCCGCTCCACGATCGTGTTGTAGGACTTGCAGATCAGCTCGCCCTCGGTCGTCTTGACGTCGGTCTCGATGACCATCTTCTCGTTGTTCCCGATCGACTTGATCTCAGTGATCGTCGCGGTGCAGGTGACGACGTCGCCGGCGTGCAGCGGGCGGGAGTACTCGAAGCGCTGCTCGCCGTGCACGACCATCGCGTAGTTCAGCCCGAGGTCGGGGTCGGCGAGGCCCGCGTTGCCGAGGGAGACGACGATCGGGAAGGTGGGCGGGGCGATGACGTCGGGGTACCCGGCCGCCTTGGCCGCCTCCTGGTCGCGGTAGATCGGGTTGCGGTCGCCGATCGCGTCCGCGAACTCGCGGATCTTCACCCGGCTGACCTCGTAGGGGTCGCTGGGCGGAAAGCTCCGCCCGATGAAATCACGGTTGAGTGCCATGCAATCCGTCCCTCCAGGTCGAGCGGGGCCGCCCTGCCTGGGCGCCTGCCCGGGCGCCCGCCTGAACGCGCCTGTTCCGTTTCGCTCGGACGTTAACAGAATGACGTTCAGCCCGCCCTCGCCGGGTCTCACTGGCGGGGACGGGCTGGATCACGTCAGGGCAAGCATGCGAAGAAGCAGCCGCTCGGGCGGCCCCGCTGCGATGAGCGGTCTTACCGGTGGGTGCGGCCGGTGCGGGCGGACGGTGCGCCGCGGCCGCGTGCCATGGGCACGGCGGGCGGCACGTCGCCGTCCGGAACCTCGGCCGGCGGGCCTCGGTCGGCGGACCTCTACTGCCGAGTGTCGGCTACTGCCGAGTGTCGGCTAGCGGGTCTCGCGGTGGGGGCGGTGGCACCGGCAGTTCGGGCAGTACTTCTTGATCTCGAGGCGGTCCGGGTCGTTGCGCCGGTTCTTCCGCGTGATGTAGTTGCGGTGCTTGCACTCCTGGCAGGCCAGCGTGATCTTCGGCCGGACGTCGGTGGCAGCCACGATGGAGTGCCTTTCTGGGTAAGGGACATGGATCTCGGACCTCGGCCGCCCCAGGAGGGCGGCCGGCGATTCGACCCAGCCTGCTCACCCCCGGGACGGAGGTGAGAGACATGGGTAGTAGCGAGGGCCGGACTTGAACCGGCGACACAGCGATTATGAGCCGCTTGCTCTGCCTGACTGAGCTACCCCGCCGCGATGGTCGGTGTGGACCGGATTGCAAGGATACCGGATGCTCACCGAACCGTGGAAACGCGAAAACCCGGTCGAGATCGGGAATCGGTTCCGTGGGCTCCCAAGGGACCGCTTCCCAGGGTACCGGGTGTGCCGATGAGCTGCGAAACGTCCTGCTGGAACCGGTGGGACGGTACCACAGGCCCAGGTATGGAGCGAATCAACGCGTTCCGGTTCCGGGACCGCCTGCCCTCGGCTTCCGGCCCCCGGAACGACGATGGCCGCCGTCCGGTGGTTCCGGATGGCGGCCGATAAGCCGTGAGCCCCTTTACGGAATCGAACCGTAGACCTTCTCCTTACCATGGAGACGCTCTGCCGACTGAGCTAAAGGGGCCTGCGTCGTTCGCGCAGTGAAACCATACACGGCCTGGGCGGGTGTGGCGAACCGGTTCGGCCCGCCGGCGTCGGCGCCGGTCAGCGCAGGAGGTCGCGGGCGATGACGAGCTGCTGGATCTGGCTCGTCCCCTCGTAGATGCGGAAGAGCCGGACGTCGCGGTAGAAGCGCTCGACGGCCACGCCGTGCATGTAACCCATGCCGCCGTAGACCTGGACGGCGCGGTCGGCGACGCGTCCGACCATCTCGGAGCAGAAGTACTTGGCGCAGGACGGCCCCTGCTTGGTGTCCTCTCCGGCGTCGTAGGCGCGGGCCGCCTCCAGCACCATCGAGCGACCGGCGTACAGCTCGGTCTGGGAGTCGGCGATGAGCCCCTGGACGAGCTGGTATTCGCCGATCGTCCTGCCGCCCTGGCTGCGTTCCTTGGCGTAGGCGACGGTCTCGTCCAGGATCCTCTGGGCGAGGCCGACGCAGACGGCGGCGATGCTGACCCGCCCATGGGCGAGGGACGCCATCGCCGTGCGGAACCCGGTCCCCTCCGTCCCGACCATGGCGGACGCCGGGACGCGCACGCCGTCGAAGAAGACCTCCGCCGTGTGCGCGCCGCGCTGGCCCATCTTCTGGTCGGGCGGGCCGACCGTCAGGCCGTCCGCCCCCTGCTCGACGAGGAACGTGGAGATGCCGCGCGATCCGGTGCCGCCCGTCCTCGCGAAGACCATGAAGACGTCGGCCTCGGGGGCGTTGGTGATGAACCGCTTCGCGCCGTCGACGATGTAGTCGCCGCCGTCGCGCACCGCGGTCGTGGACAGCGTGCTGGGGTCGGAGCCGGCCTCGGCCTCGGTGAGCGCGAACGCGCCGACGACCTCGCCGGACGCGAGCTTCGGCAGCCACGCGTCCTTCTGCGCGTCCGTGCCGGAGTTCACCAGGACCTGGCCGGCGATGCCGTTGCTGGTCCCGAACATGGAGCGGAACGCGGGGCTGGCGTAGCCGATCTCGAAGACGAGGCGCACCTCCTCGCTCAGCGACAGGCCGAGGCCGCCGTACTCCTCGGGCAGCGCGTACCCGAACAGGCCCATGTCGCGGGACGTGCGGCGCAGCGCCTCGGGGATCGCGTCGGTCTCCTCGATCTCCTCCTCGCGCGGGACGACCTGCTCGCGGACGAAGCTGCGGACGGCCTTGAGCACGTCGGCGAAATCCTGTGGCTCCATGAGGCCATCCTAGAATCAGATTCCAAAATGCGGAGGCTTCCGAGCGGATTCCGCACTGTCATGCCCGCTGTGCCAAGGTGATCAACATGCCGCTCCAGCATGTCGTCGAGGACGTCGTCCGCGCCGCGATCGTCGAGGACCGGTCGTTCGGCGACCTCCTGCCGCGGCTCATGGACGCGTCCCGGACCGCCTCCCCCGCCGAACTCACCGCCGCGCTGCCCCGGCTCGCCGAGGGCATCGCGGAGGCGCCGCCGAACCTCGGCGGCTGGCTCGCCGTCGTGTCCGGCGCGTGGATCGAGAACGGCGCCGATCCGGGGCCGGCCGGGCGGGCGCTCGTCCACCGGATCACCGAGGTCACCGCGGCCGCGCTGGCGTTCGCCGACGCCTGGGAGCAGGCCGCCGACGGCAAGCCGCCGCCCGACATGCAGCAGGAGCAGCCGTCCCAGGACGTGTTCGGCACGGTCGCGCCCGGCCTCGGGGACGGCGCGGTGACCGCGATGATGGCGTGGTTCGCGCTGCCCCAGTACGCGATGGCGGGCTGCACGCTCCTGCAGAAGGCGCCGGCCGTCCGCGCCTCCGTCGACGACCGCGACCTCCGCGTGCACGCCGCCGGCGAGGCCGCCCGGTACCTCGGGCAGATGGACCACTACCAGGCGCTGCTGCGCGTCCTGGACGGCGAGCGCCTCCTCGTCCTCGACCGGGCGAGCCGCAGGGGCTGGACGGTCACGATCGGCGGCATCGGCGACAACTTCCAGCTGCACGTCCTGCTCGGCGGAGCCCTCATCGGACGTCCCGGCGGGCTCGCCGGGCACCGGCCCGCGCCCGAGATCGTCGCGTGCTTCCTGAACGCCGACGCCCCGGACGAGCCGCCGATCGCGTCCACCCCGTGGAACCTCGTCGACGCGCGCGGCGAATGGATCTGGAACGAGGGCGTCCCCGCGGACGTCCCCGCCGTCAACGGCACCCGCGTCGTCGTGATCGACCCGCCGTCCTACGAGCGGACGTTCCCGGCCGGGCGGCGCTTCCCGCTGATGCCCGCCACGCTCCGCGTCGACGGGATGCACCTGCCGGAGGACCTCGCCGGCTGGTGGCGGCACATCAAACCGGCGACGCGCCAATAGCGGACGACGCGCTCAGAAGCGGACGAAGACCGCGGTCGCGTCGTCGTACTGCTTGCCGCGCGGCTTCGTCCCGGCCGCCTCCGCGATCCTCGTCCGGCGGACGAGCTCCCTCGGGCCCTCCTCGTCCAGGAGCTGGAGCAGCTCGTCCCAGCCCATGTGCCCGAACCGCTCCACGAGCCGGGACGCGCCGTCGCTCAGCACCGCGGCCCTGCGCAGGCCCTCGACCGGCACCTCCCCGGTCAGCCCCTCGTACGCGGCCTCCGGCTTCGTGCTCGCCACCCAGAACCCGCCGGGACTGTTCCGCGACCCGCGGACGCCTTCGAGGGTGTAGCTGGGCAGGTGGTCGACCCGGTCGTCCCGGAACACCCTGATCTCGCCGACGTCCACCACGATCGGGGAGTCGGCGAGGACGAACCACTCCACGGCCTCGCCGCGGCGCCGCAGCAGCGACACCGTCGCCGACGGGCTGTCCGGGTTCTCCAGATCGCACGTCGCGGTGTGCGCCTCGCCCGTCACCTTGATCGCCTCGGCGACCAGGTCGGGCAGCGGCTTGCCGTCCTCCAGCGCGAGCAGCGCCGCGATCCGGCCGCCGAGCCTCCGCACCAGCCACGCCGGGTCGTGCCGGCACCCGCTGTCCACCCCCGGCGGCGCCGTCGCCCCGTCCAGCAGCACGACCCAGCCGGGCCCGGCCGCCACGAAGTCCTCGTTCTCCCGTCCCGGCGTCGCCTCACTCACATAACTCACCTGCACGAATGCAGGTCTACCCGGTGCGGCGGCCGACCGGCACCGCTAGACCGAAACCGCACACCCCGCCGCGCCGACCTGCACGTTCCTGTATCGGCCCCGTCCCGGCCACCGGCCCGTCCGCCGGGCGCGACCCGGATGCGGCTCACCACCGGTCGATCAGGAATGTCTTCTCGGCGGGACGGACCTCGCCGCAACGGGCGTCCTCATCCCCCAACGCTTCAGCACGGTCACGTCCCGCCCGACCCCACTCCTCCGAAACGGAGGGCCGGTTACGCCCTACGTTCAGCCGAAGGTGCGAAGGCCCCGCACGCTGCCGACCACCGCCCACCCGCCGCCACGAGCCATTCCGCCGCGCGGCTCCGAGCCGCAACCTGCCGTCGGAACTCGTTGAGCGTCGCGGTGATGACCTCCGCAGCTGCCAATCACCCGGTGACGTCATCGTCATACTTGTGATCGTTCAGCGGAACCGTATCGAGTTCCAGCATGCCGTTGTCATACGCAGTGAGCGTCAGCCCTTTGTTCCGCAGAGTTGGCTGGACGTCCATGGTTTCACGGATCCGCTTCAGGCTGGCCGGCATCGAGCCTCCAATGGCTGCGTGGTTACCGGCGTCAATATAGAGCGAACTTGACAACCGTCCGACCTTGCCAACCGAGGAAAAACGCCGCACCCCAGAACCGTCCAGCCGCCCCAGAGCCTGCCGCCCTGGCGCCTACCGAGATCCGGCACCGCCCGATAGACGTCTCTGCAGCTTCAACGACCTATTGCGCCACATGCTCTTAGACTCCCTGCACTCACGGCGATCTCGGCAGGTTCCTTCACCGACCAGGGCGTTCCTGAGAGCGCGCGACACATTGGGGTGGTGGGCGATCGTTTCACGGTCCAGGAAGTAGCGGTCTCCGGCTCGGACCGTCTCAAGCGCCGCCATGTGGCGCAGGGCCGCCTCGGGTGTGTTCGGATGAAGCATCGCGATCCGGCGGACGTAATCGTCTTCGTCGTGGGCCAGCCGCTCCAGTGCATCCGGTGGAGTACGAGGACTCAGACCGGCCCAAACACGTACGGGCCCTACTTCGTCGTCGGCGAGGACCCGGAGACGATCCGGGGACGTGGCCAAGTCCCGTGCCTCCAGAACCCTGCGATACCCGGCCAACTGCTCGGCCCGCGACCGCGGCACCCGTCCAGCCATGACTCATGATCCCAAGGCGCCACCCAGACCACAAGCGAACAAAGCGTCCCGCAAGTTCGGCGGCACCAGTCCCTCGTCCCAGGCACGCGTATTGAATGCCGAGATTGCTGTAGCCGGCCGCTAAAGGTCCTGGTGCGCGTCCAGACGGCGTTGGCCGCCCACGGCCCCGAACACCGGACGCCGCGCGGCCATACAAGACCGGCCGTCCCCTCCCCTGAATGCACAAGGACCTAATTCGCGTTCATTCCCCTGCGCCGTCACGTGGCCACAACGCGTCGCCGAACCATCGGCGAGGCCCTCAAGGACGCCACAGACGCGCCGCCATACACGGACGCAGGCGGAGGTTGTACGGGGCCCAGTGTGGCCGTCGCCAAACGCAAAGCCAAACACGCGAGAACCGCTCCGACCAGCAGCCTGTCGCGGTTCTAGCAGCCGCCGCGATTGAGGGCAGTCAGCCAGATCGGCAGGCGTACCTCGAAGTCCTGAGAGCATACGGTCTCGTCCGCTCGGTCAGCGTGCCAACACCACGCGGTGCCACCTGATTACAGGAAACCGGCCGCCTCAAGATCGTCAAGATCGCCGCAGGTAGGCCGGGGTGCAAGTGGTTGCCGGCGACGAGGAAAAGGCAACGTCGAACGGCACTACAAGTTTCGAGCGTGACGGAACTCAACGATGCAGGATCATCATGTAGCACCCCGGGAAGCTTGTTGACCAGATATCCCGTGCTCACTCGAACCGCTCTCCGGTGAATGCTCAAGCTGGAGTTCGCGCTCGCGTTGTTCTTCCTTCAACACTTCAACGCGCTCCGCGAAAAGTCGAATAGGATCTATCCCCTCTTCGGCATAATCATGAATTAGCAACTCAGAATGTATGTACTCCTTCTCAATATTATTTGCGGTCTGCTGCTGACTGAAACTGAGTTCACGCCAGCGAAACAATGTCCCGAAGCCTGCAGCACCCGCTACCGATATGCTGACGAGCACAACCATCCAATTCGTTGGATTGTTAGGAGCCATAGCGCCGGTCAGTGCAGTGACCAAAATCGATCCCAGCATGACGATCGACTGACTCAGGCGGTGCCGACGACGATTTCTCGCAGCTTTACTGCGCTCTTGCTCCAGAAAATCCCACGCATCCGCTCGATGGCGCTCGCGAATAGACTCCAGAGAAGTCGTGTAGCCGACACCACCAGTACGACGCAGAGCAATTAGCCGCTTACGATCCTTTTCAATCGTGAAAATTGTATCCTGCTGCCATTTTAGGATCACTGCGATCGCCAACAAGAAGAAGGCGGGAACGGCAAGGCACCAATACTGCGCCTCACGGGGGAATGTTTTAAAGCCAGCGATTACAATCCACCCGAAGGCTATTGTTAACCCGAGACTCAGGATAAGGAAGACTCCAAGAAGTCGCTGATAAAAGCGCCGTTGGCGCAGGCTCTCCTCCACCTCGGCTAGTTGCGTGCCAATGTCTGCACCATCCGACAGCCCGTCCGTCATCACACCCATCCCTTGTAAGCCATTTCTTCACGGAACGCCACAAAGATTATATTTCGCTACCCCCTCGTGCAAGGTAGCGATCATGTGGCTCTGACGCTACGATGGGGCATTTTTGGTCGTCCGAAAACGCTAGGTGAGTGGTCTCTCAACGTTGGATGGCCGAGCCGACCGTAGTTCGCAGCCGCCCCAGAACGAAGCAGTATTACCGGAGCTCTTGGGGCCGCAGGCGTCAGCATCTGGCATTCCCGGGCATCTCTTTAGAAGAGAGCTCAAGGCTGTCCAGGACTGTCCCCACAAGTCGCCTAACCAGCCCGCGACGTCCCGCAGGTCCACACCCGTCCCAGATCATCCATGCCTCCTGGTTAGCACCGCCGTTGGCACGCAGCCCATCCCGGAGGGTTCGCCCGCGCGAACGGTGGGCCTAGACAGGACGGGCGTCCCGGCTGACCTTGGGTTTTAGGTGCCTTGGCCGCCGATGGTGGGGCCTGTTGGCCAGAGGGCGGTCAGGTCTGTAGGTGTGAGTGGGTCGCGATAGGCAGCCTGTAGGACGGTGGTCCTGGTGAGCTTGTCGGCTTCGGCGAGGTTGGCGAACCAGTCGAGTCCGGCCGGGTAGGCCCACAGGTAGGAGCGGAGTTGGGGGTTGGCTCCTCGGTCCGTGAGGTTGTCGGCGATGGCGGCTTCGCTTGTCCAGGGCATGCGGAAGCGGGCATGGTCGGCCAGTTCGGCGATGCTGGCACCCTCGTTAAGCGCTACGTGCAGCTCGGCACGCAGTAGTTGGTTGTAGTGGTCGAAGCGGGTGCGGGTGACCAGTAGCTCGTCATCGGGGCGATGAAGAGGGGGAGGGCCTGGGCGAGTCCTTCTAGGAGGACTTGTTGGGGGGCGTGCACCGACATCAGGCGTACCCAGGGGACGTCTTCGGCGGCGGCTTGGGCTGACCAGCTCGCCCCTTGTAGGCCGTGGCCTAGGACTTCGTGGAGGGCGAATTGGCGGGCGGCGACCTTGGTGAAGCTGGCGCGGCGGAGGTTCAGGCGTAGTCGGACCTTGTCGCCGGCACCGTCCAGCCAGTACGCCCAGTAGGCGTCTACCTCGGTCGTCTCGATGGTGAGGTTGAACGGGGCCCGGCTCCCGGTGGCCTGGCGGACGGCTTGTTCGTAGTCGGTGGCGGCCTGGCGGATCGCGTCGGGGGCCTCGTCGGTCTCGATGGGGCCTTCGATGGCGTTGAGGTCGCGTGCGGTGTCGGGGCCCCACTGGATACCTAGGGCGGTCAGTGCTTGGCGGGCCTGGTCGCCTCGGTGGGTGATGTAGCCGTCCTGCCATCCGGCCGCGGGGCATCCCTGGGTCGCCTGGACATAGTCGTTCAGAGACGGGTGTTCGCCCAAGAGAGCGCCGAGGTATGCCAGGTCGGCGGTGAGACGGGCCGTGAGGCGGGTGGCTCCGGCCTCGGTGGCGCGGGCATGGAGGTCGGTGAGGCGTTCATAGACGGCCAGGCGGCTGGTCGCCTGTTCAGTGGCGGCGGTGGTGGGGGCGCAGTCGAAGTCGATGACGGCGACTGATCCGCGGCCTGTCTCGTAGGCGTGCCAGGCGCGTAGGGTCGCCTCGATCTCGTCACGCAGGTTCACGGATCGGCTCCCAGCGCAGCGTCGCGAACTGGTTCGGGCGTAGGTGGTCACGGGTCAACGACATGACGGCGTCCCGGCCGTCGATGTCCCAAACGAGGCTATCTGTGGCGGAGTTCTCCGAACCGTCCGGGTGTTCCTCGCTGGCGGTGCATCCGCCTAGGTCGATGTGCCGTTGCCAGACGTTGATCTCATAACGGCGGCAGTAGCGGGGCATCTGCCAGTCAACCCGCTGACCCTAGTGAAGCCGATTCGCCCGGAGCTCGTCACGCTGCTGCGCCACCACGTCAAGGAGTTCACAATCGGCGGGCGGCCGGCTGTTCGTCGGGCCGCGCGGCGGGATCATGACCGACCGGACGTACCTCGGGGCCTGGCACAGGGCGAGGGCGGCGGCGCTGACTGAGCGGGAAGCGGCCTCCCCACTGGCCGAGACACCGTATGCCCTGCGACACGCGGCCGTGTCGACGTGGCTCGGTGCGGGCGTTCCTCCGGCTCAGGTCGCCGAGTGGGCGGGGCACAGCGTGGCCGTCCTGCTGCGGGTCTACGCCAAGTGCGTGGCGGGTCAGGAGGAGGACGCCAAGCGCCGAATCAGTGAGACGACCAGGCCAAAGACGCCTTAGAACTTCGGCACGTATTCGGCACAGCCACCCGTAGAACGCCGTTGACGATCAGCGACAGCCGGACACGACGAGAACAGCCCCTGACCGGGTCTTGCCTGGTCAGGGGCTGTTTCTGCTGTTGTGGCGGGTGCAGGGTTCGAACCTGCGTAGGCTAAGCCGACGGATTTACAGTCCGCTCCCATTGGCCACTCGGGCAACCCGCCGTGGCGTCGCTTGCGCGACGGCACTGGAAAGAATAGCGGACGTCGGGAGTGGGTGTGACATCGCGGTGGGCGTGCGGGGCGTGGGCTTGATCGTTAGGAGTCGATACGCTCTTCGGATCGCGAAGGTGCTGCTGAGGGGATGTGTGTGCGATGGCCGACAGCTCTTTTGACATCGTCAGCAAGCTCGACCGGCAGGAGGTCGACAACGCGCTGAACCAGGCCGTCAAGGAGGTGGCGAACCGGTTCGACTTCCGGAACGTGGACGCGGGGATCAAGTGGTCGGGCGAGACGATCGAGATCCAGGCGAACACGGAGGAGCGGGCCAACGCCGTCCTGGACGTGCTGAGGGACAAGCTCGTGAAGCGGGGGATCTCGCTGAAGGCGATCGACGCGGGCGAGCCGAAGCTGTCCGGGAAGGTGTACAAGCTGAGCGTGGGGCTCAAGGAGGGCATCGCGCAGGACGACGCGAAGAAGATCGGGAAGATCATCCGGGACGAGGGGCCGAAGGGGATCAAGGCCCAGATCCAGGGGGACGAGCTCCGGGTCACCTCGAAGAAGAAGGACGACCTGCAGGACGTCATCGCGCTGCTCAAGAACAAGGATCTCGACGTGGCGCTGCAGTTCGTCAACTACCGCTAGTCGTTCAGGGAGCGCGCCGGCCCCATCCCCCGCAGAAGGGGCCGGCGTGCTCTCGTGTTCTATGACGCGGCCGGGACCGGGGTGGTTCGCTCGATTCCGGACAAAGTTCTAGCGGCGGCCGGCCATGCGCTCCAGGCGGGCGATGCGGTCGGCGGTGGGCGGGTGGGTGGAGAAGAGCTTGCCGATGCCGGCGCCGGTGAAGGGGTTGGCGATCATCAGGGAGCTGGTGGTGGCGAGCTCGGGGTCCTGGGGCAGCGGCATGGCGCGGGTGCCGGCGTCGATCTTGCGGAGGGCGGAGGCGAGGGCCAGCGGGTCGCCGGTGAGGCGGGCGCCGGCGGCGTCGGCGGTGTACTCGCGGGTGCGGGAGATCGCCATCTGGACGACGGCGGCGGCGATCGGGCCCAGGACGAGCATCAGGAGGGCCCCGAGGATCCCGGGGCCGTCGTCGTCGTCGGCGCGGCCGATCGGCAGGAAGATCGCCAGGTGGGACAGGTAGGTGATCACGGTGGCGATGGCGGCGGCGACGGACGAGATCAGGATGTCGCGGTTGTAGACGTGGGAGAGTTCGTGCCCGAGGACGGCGCGCAGTTCCCGTTCGTCCAGCATGCGGAGGATGCCGCGGGTGCAGCAGACGGCGGCGTTGCGCGGGTTGCGGCCGGTGGCGAAAGCGTTGGGCTGGCGGGTCTCGGAGACGTACAGGCGCGGCATCGGCTGCCGGGCGGCGGTGGACAGTTCCCGGACGAGCCGGTACAGCACCGGCGCCTCGACCTCGCCGACCGGGTGGGCGCGCATGGAGCGCAGCGCGATCCGGTCGCTGAAGAAGTAGGCGACGCCGTTGGTGCCGAGGGCGATGACCAGCGCGATCGCCAGCCCGGCCGTGCCGCCGAACGCCCATCCGGCGGCGAGCATCAGCGCGGACAGCGCGGCGATCAGTGCTGCCGTCTTGACGCCGTTGCTCCGCACTTCCGTTGGTCCTCCCCGTTGACTCCGGCATGAACATCAACGCTTTGACCTGGGTCGACGTTCCCGGCCCGGCGGGGCCCGCGAGCCGGGCGGCTAGAGGGCCCGCGCCACGGTCTGCAGGACGATCTGCGGCGCGACCGACAGCACGACCGCGGCGGCGGCCGTGGCGGTGATCGCGACGCGCACCGGCAGGCCGGGGGCGGCGGCGCCGGCCTCGTCCGGGCCGGACGGCGTGAACAGGCGCACGGCCCAGGCCAGGTAGTAGTACAGCCCGATCACCGTGTTGATCGCCAGCACGACGGCCAGCCAGGTGGCGTCGCCCGCGACGGTGGCGCGGAAGACGACGACCTTGGCGAACAGGCCCATCACCCCCGGCGGGAGCCCGGCGAGGCAGATCAGGAAGAAGGCGAGGGCGGTGGCGGCGGCAGGGTTGCGGCGGGCGAGGCCGCGGTAGTCGTCCAGGGTGCGGCGCTTGTGGAAGCCGATGACGACGGCGAACGCGCCGAGGTTCATGACGGCGTAGAGGGCGACGTAGGCGACGGTGGCGGCGACGGCCTCGGCGAGGCGGTGCTCGCCGACCGCCAGCGGCGCGAGCATGTAGCCGGACTGGGCGACCGACGACCAGGCGAGCAGCCGGATCGCGGTCCGCTGCCGCAGCGCGAGCAGGTTCCCGAGGGTCATGGTGAGCGCGGCCAGGACGGCGATGACCGGCCCCCACACGTGCGCGTACGCGGGCAGGCCGAGGGCGAGGACGATCGCGAGCCCGGCGAATCCGGCGGCCTTCGACACGACGGACAGGAACGCGGCGACGGGCAGCGGGGCGCCCTGGTAGACGTCCGGCGCCCAGAAGTGGAACGGGACGGCGGCGACCTTGAACGCGAACCCGGCGAGGACGAGGACGGAGCCGACCGACGCGATCGGGTCCAGGTCGGCGGGGAGATCGTCCAGGGCGGGCGCGATCCGGTCCAGGTGCATGGCGCCGGTCGCGCCGTACACGAGGCTGATCCCGAACAGCATGATCGCGGTGGAGACGACGGAGACGAGGAACAGTTTCAGCGCGGCCTCGGACGCCGTCCCGTCGTAGCGGCGGAGGGCGGTGAGGGCGAACACGGGCAGCGACAGCGTCTCCAGCGCCACGACGAGCAGGACGAGGTCGCGGGCGGCGACGAGCGCCAGCGCGCCGATGACGGCGGCGAGCAGCAGGAAGTGGTACTCGCCGACCGGCATCCTGGACTCGGTGATCTCCCGCAGGGACAGCAGGACGACGATCACGGCGGCGCCGAGGACGATCTCCTGGAACAGGATCGTGAAGTCGTCCACGACGTAGGAGCAGGAGGGCGGCCCGCCGGCGCGCAGGCCGCCGGGCAGGCAGAACGTGGCGCGCCGCTCGCCCGCCGCGAGGACGAACACGGCGATGAGGGCGGCGAGCAGCGATCCGGCGGACAGCAGGGACAGCACGCGCCGCGGCACCTCGAACGCGTCGGCGAGCAGCAGGCCGAGCGCGGCGACGGCGAGGATCAGCGGCGGCGCGATCGCCGCGTAGTCGATGCCCTGGATCATCAGCCGCCTCCGAACAGCGCGCGGACGGGGCCGGCGGTCACGTCCAGCAGGGTCTTCGGCCAGAGGCCGACGAGGAGGGTGAGCGCGATCAGCGGCGTCCAGGCCGCGTACTCCTGCATCGAGACGGCGGCGACGGGGCCCGGCGCGGCGCCGCCGGCGGGCCCGTGGGTGAGTTTGGCGAGCATCCGCAGGAAGTAGGCGGCGGTGAGCACGGCGCCGATTGCGGCGACGGCCATGAACGTCACGAACGTCTCGCGGGGCAGGCCGGCGTGCGGGCGGTACGCGCCGACCAGCGCGAGGACCTCGCCCCAGAATCCGGCGAGGCCCGGCAGCCCGAGCGAGGCGACGGACGCGAACGTCAGGATCGAGGCCAGCCGGGGCGCCGTGCCGAGCATGCCGCCGCCGATCGCGGCCATGTCGGTGGTGCCCCAGCGGTCCTTGACGGACCCGGCGAGGAAGAACAGCAGGCCGGTGATCAGGCCGTGCGCGATGTTGCCGAACAGCGCGGCGTTGATCCCGACCGGGGTGAGGGTCGCGATGCCGAGCAGGACGAAGCCCATGTGCCCGACGGACGAGTAGGCGATCATCCGTTTGAGGTCGCGCTGGGCGAGGCAGGCGAGCGCGCCGTAGACGATCCCGATGACGGCGAGGAGGCCGAGCCAGGGCGCCCAGAACTGAGCGCCGTCCGGGGCGAGGGGCAGCGCGACGCGGACCAGCCCGTACGTGCCCATCTTCAGCAGCACCCCGGCGAGCAGGACGGACCCGACGGTCGGCGCCTCGGTGTGCGCGTCCGGCAGCCAGGTGTGCAGCGGCCACATCGGCGCCTTGACCGCGAAACCGATCCCCATCAGCGCGAACGCCGTGATCTGGAGGCCGTGCGAGAGCCCGGACCCGTGCCGGTCCGCGAGCGCGGTCATGTCGAGCGTGCCGGACTTCGCGCCGACGAGCAGCATCCCGGCGAGGAGGAGTCCGGAGCCGAGCAGGGTGTACAGGATGAACTTGTAGGCGGCGGCGCGGCGTCCCGGGCCGCCCCACAGCATGATCACCACGTACATGGGGACCAGGACGGTCTCGAAGAACACGAAGAACAGCACGAGGTCGAGGGCGACGAACGTGCCGAGCATCCCGGTCTCCAGGACGAGCAGGAGCGCGGTGAGCAGCCGGATCCGGCCGCCCGCCGGCGGGTGCCGCAGGGTGTAGAGGAAGCACAGGAACGTCAGCAGCGCGGTGAGGACGACCAGCGGCAGCGAGATCCCGTCCACGCCGAGGTGGAAGCGCAGGCCGATCGCGGGCGCCCAGGCCCGGTCGGTCTCCAGCTGCATGCGGGACGTCGCGCCGAAGTCGAAGGCCGTCAAGGCGGAGATCGAGACCAGCAGCGTCGCGCCGGACACGGCCGTCCCGAACGCGCGGACGGCGAAGCCGGTGCGCAGGAACCGGTCCGCCGGGACGAGCATCGCCAGCGCCCCGCACACCGGGATCGCCATCATCAGCACGAAGATCACAGGAAGAGCACCACCCCGGCCACGATGACGACGACGCCGGCGAGCAGGCCGGTGAGGTAGGTCTGCGGGTTGCCGTTCTGCGGGACGCGGAGCAGCCGGGCGAGGCCCCGCGCGCCGCGCGCGGTCCCGACGACGGCGGCGTCCACGCCCGCCCGGTCGAACGCGACGACGTACCGCGCGAGCGCCTTGACGGGCCGGACGATGGCGACCGCGTAGAACTCGTCCACGAAGAAGCCCCGCGCGAAAGCGGGACGGACCGGGCCGAGCGCGCGCGCCGGATCCAGTGCGGGGTCACGGTTCCAGACCAGGAACGCGGCACCCGCCCCAAGGCCCAGCAGCAGGACGCTCAGCAGCGACGCGCCGAGGTGCGGGCGCAGTTCCGGCGCGCCGAGCCCGAAGAATCCGAGGACCGCGGCGGGGACGGCCAGGGCCGCGACCGTCCACGACATCAACTTCGACGGCTCCCGGATCTCGTACGCGCCGCGCGGCTCACCGAAGAACGTCATCAGCCATGTGCGCATCGCGTAGGCCGCCGTCAGCACGACCGTGACCAGCAGCCCCAGGTAGACCAGCCACGCCACCCCGCCCGGAAGCCCCTCGACGAGCCGGTAGGTCCACACTTTCGACCCGTCGGCCGCTGCGGGGCGCGCGGCCACCGCGTCGAGAGGGGCGTGGGCGAACCGTCCGGCGCCCGCGGCCTCGCCGCCGTTCGCGGCGGCGTGCTGGGCGGCCTCGATGACGGAGTCCTTGGAGAACCAGCCGCTGAACGGCGGGACGCCCGCGAGCGCCGCCAGGCCGACCGTCATCGACCAGAAGGTGATCGGCATGCCGCGGCGGAGCCCGCCGTAGTGCGCCAGCATGGTCGACCCGGCCGTCACGATGACGCATCCGGCGGCGAGGAACAGCAGCGCCTTGAACGCGCCGTGCGTGAGCAGATGGAAGATCGCGGCGGACTCCGCGCCGACCGCGAGCGCGGCGGCCATCACGGCGAGCTGGCTGATCGTCGAGTAGGCCAGGACGCGTTTCAGGTCGTCCTGCGCGAGCGCCGCGCACGCCGCGCCGACCATGGAGATCACCGCGATGACGGCGAGGACGGTGCGGGCGCCCGGGGTCAGCAGGAACACCACGTACAGCCGCGCGACGACGTAGACCCCGGCCGCGACCATCGTCGCCGCGTGGATCAGCGCGCTGATCGGCGTGGGGCCCGCCATCGCGTCCGGCAGCCAGGTGTGCAGCGGGAACTGCGCGCTCTTGCCCGCGACCCCGGCGAGCAGCAGCAGCGCCGCCGCGGTGACCGTCGAGCCGGGCAGTTCGCCGGCCCGCGCGAGGATCCCGGAGATCTGGAACGTCCCGGCGCCGACGCCGAGGACGATCACGCCGATCAGGAACCCCGCGTCGCCGAGCCGCGTGACGAGGAACGCCTTCACCGCCGCCCGCGAGTTCGCCCGCTCCTCCCAGTGGTGCCCGATCAGGAAGTACGAGCAGATGCCCATGACCTCCCAGCCCGCGTACAGGACGAGGAGGTCGCCCGCGTACACGACGAGCAGCATCGCCGACGTGAACAGCGAGATGAACGCCGCGTAGGACGAGTAGCGCCGGTCGCCGCGCATGTAGGCGAGCGAGTACACCTGGACGGCGAGGGCGACGCAGCAGACCATCAGGCCGACCACGGCGGACAGGCCGTCCACCTGGAGCCCGACCCTGATGGGCACCGATCCCGTGTCGACCAGCGCGAGCGTGCCCGTCCGCGCACCCGGGTCGCGCCACACGACGAGCGCCACGACCGCCGACAGCACCGCCGAGACGCCGAGGGGCGCGCAGGCGAGCACGCCGGGGCCGCCGCCCGGCACGCCGCGCACCACCCGGGTCAGGGACGGCCCGAACAGCATTCCGGCGAAGGCGGCGAGGAACGGCAGCAGGGCCGCCAGAGAGGCGAGCCAGATCATCGCGTCTCGACCGCCTCGGGCTCCGGTTCCGGATCGGCCGGACGCGGCGGGCCGTCGCCGTCCTCGGCGAGCGTCCGCAGCCGGTCGACGTCGATCATCTTCCGGTTCCGGAACACCAGCAGGACGATCGCCAGCCCGAGCCCGATCTCCGCCGCCGCGATCACGATGGTGAACAGCGTGAGGACCTGGCCGCCGTGCAGCCGGTCCTGGTACCAGACGTCGAACGTGACGAGGTTCAGGTTGACCGCGTTCAGCATCAGCTCGACCGACATGAGCACGAGGATCGCGTTGCGGCGCGCCAGCACCCCGTACACGCCGACGGAGAACAGCAGCGCGGCGACGACCGTCGGGTAGGCGAGATGCATCAGCCGTCCTCCTCCCCCTGCTCCGGGCCGATGTCGGAGCGCGACAGGACGATCGCGCCGACCAGCGACGCGAGCAGCAGCACCGACAGCACCTCGAACGGCAGCACCCACGTCCGGAACACGGCCGCGCCCAGCGCCTCCGCCGACCCGCCGCCCGCGTGCAGCGGCATCCGCTCGTCCCGGAACCCCATGAGCATCACGGTGACGAGGACGGCGGCGGTGGCGGCCGCGACCGCGAGGGCGGCCCACCGGTTCCCGGAGTCGAGGTCGGCGGACTCCCCGATCGGCGCCCGCGTCAGCATGATCCCGAACAGCAGCAGCACGACGATCGCGCCGACGTAGATCAGGACCTGCACCCAGGCGACGAACTCCGCCGTCAGCACCAGGTAGCCGCCGGCGAGGCCGCCGAACGACACCACCAGCCACAGCGCCGCGTGGACGAGCCGCCGCGTCGTCACCACCAGGACCGCCGAGCCGACCGCGACGACGCCGAGCAGCGTGAACACGATCTCCTGGCCGCTCACCGGGACGCCCCGGGGGGCCGGCGCGCGGCCCGCTCCGCCGCCTTCTCCGCCGCGCCCACTTCCTTCGGCGGCTCGGCGGCCGGGTCGTGGGCCTGCGGCGGCGGGACGGTCCACATCCACTCGCGCAGGCGCTCCTTCTCGTGCGTCAGCTCCGCGATGTCGTACTCGGCGTACTCGAACTCCGGCGACCAGAACAGCGCGTCGAACGGGCACACCTCGATGCAGATCCCGCAGTACATGCAGAGCGCGAAGTCGATCGCGAACCGGTCGAGGACGTTGCGGGTCCGGGGGCGTCCGCCGCCCTCGGCCGGGAGGGTCTCCTTGTGGGAGTCGATGTAGATGCACCAGTCGGGGCATTCGCGGGCGCACAGCATGCAGACGGTGCAGTTCTCCTCGAAGAGCGCGATGACTCCGCGGCTGCGCGGAGGCAGATCCGGTCGCACTTCGGGGTATTGACGCGTTATGGATCGCCGCGTCATCGTCCGCAACGTGACCGCCAGCCCCTTGGCCAGCCCGCCTCCTGGTAGCCGTCCCACGCGCCCCATGATTGCGCACGATGGACGCGGGGGGAACGCGATGGGCCCGGCGTTCGTCTTATCTGGAGTAGGCCGTGTGGTAGGTGGCGTGCTCACGGGCAGGGAGGGCATGTGAGTCATCACGCAGACCGCCCTTACGATCCCGAGCCGGGCCGCCGTCCGCGGCCCTCTTCGGGTCATTCGGGTCACACGCAGCCCGGGCACTCTCCACCGGGTCACATCCAGCCGGGCCACCGTCCGCCGCCCCGGCCGTACGGGCCGACCGGGGCGCGCGCGCCGTTCCCCGGGCCGCCCGGCCCGCCGCCGATGCTGCCGCCGCCCTCGGAGGCGACCGGCGGCGTCCTGTGGGCCTTCGTGCCGTTCGTCACACTGGGCTACGGGACGCCGTTCTCGTTCCTCTACGCCGCGCTCCGCCGCGGCTCGTGGCCGCTCGGGGCCACCGCCGCCGGGTACGGCGTCGGCACGGCCACCGTCCTCGCCATGGTGCAGACCGGCAACCAGTTCCTCACCGTCCTCGGGTCGTTCCTGGCGATCCTGCTGTGGCTCGCGGGCACCGGGCACGCGTTCGCCGTCCGGACGTCCGTCTTCCCCCGCGAGACGCCCCGCAACGCGCAGAACGCGCACGCCATCGAGGTCGCCAAGTACCGCCGGACGCTGCGGGAGGAGGCCCGCGCCCTCGCCGCCGAGGACCCGGCGCTCGCCCGCGAGCTGCGGATCGGCCGTCCCGACGTGCCCCGCACCTACGACGACGGCGGGCTCGTCGACGTCAACCACGCGCCGCGCGAGATCCTGGAGGCGCTCCCCGGCATGACCCCGGAGATCGTCGGCCGCGTCCTCTACCGCCGCGAGGAGACCGGCGGGTTCATGTCCGTGGAGGAGATGGCCGTGGACGCCGACATCCCGCCCGACGCCCTCCCCGAAATGGCCGATTTCACCATCTTCCTGCGCTGACCCCGCGACCCCGCGACCCGGCGGCCCGGCGGTCCTCAGAGCGCGACGCTGAGGACGCCGGTGAGGGCGAGCTGGGCGAGGGACAGCGGGACGAGCCAGGCCCAGGCGAGTTTCTGCAGCTGGTCCTCGCGCATGCGCGGGTAGCTGACGCGCAGCCAGATGACGCAGAACGCCAGCACGCCGGTCTTGAGGAGCGTCCAGAGCCAGCCCAGCTCGGTGTTCAGGAACGGGCCCTTCCAGCCGCCCAGGAACAGAACGGCCGTCAGCGCGCAGAGCACCACGATCCCGGCGTACTCGGCGAGCAGGAACAGCGCGAACCGCAGCCCGCCGTACTCCGTGTAGGGGCCGAAGATGATCTCCGAGTCGGCGACCGGCATGTCGAACGGCGGCCGGCGCAGCTCGGCGAGGCCCGCGACGAAGAACACCACGCCGCCGACCGCCTGCCACGGCAGCCACCACCAGCGCCACTCGCCCACGATCCCCTGCAGCGACAGCGTGCCCGCCGCCATCGCCACCGACGACGCCGCGAACACCATCGGCAGCTCGTAGGACATCAGCTGCGCGGCGACCCGCATCCCGCCGAGCAGCGAGTACTTGTTCGCCGACGCCCAGCCCGCCATGATCGCGCCGATCACGCCGACGCCCATGACGGCGAGCGCGAAGAAGATCCCCGGCCCGAGGTCGAGCGCGACCTGCCCGCCGGGACCGACCGGGATCACCAGCAGGACCAGCAGGTACGGGACGATCGCCACGCCCGGCGCCAGCTTGAACACCCACCGGTCGGCGTCGCGCGGGACCACGTCCTCCTTCTGCGCGAACTTCACCCCGTCGGCGACGAGCTGCGCCCAGCCGTGGAAACCGCCCGCGTACATCGGGCCGAGCCGGCCCTGCATGTGCGCCATCACCTTGTGCTCGGCCTGCCCCACCAGCAGCGGGAGGAGCGCGAACGCGGCGGCGACCAGCACCAGCTTCACGACGATCTCAAGCATCCGGGCCCTGCCCTTCCGGGCCGCCCGGAGGGGGCTTCGCGCGGCCCTGGCCCGGCCGGCGCTCCGCCGCGGCCGCCCAGGGCCCCTCCTCGGGGACGCCGGGCGGGCGGACGCGGCGGCGGCTCGGCGCGCCGTGGCCCGACTCGCCCGGCTCCTTGGCGCCCGGCCACGGTTTCGCCACGCGGGCGGCGAGGACGAAGTCCTTGCGCAGCGGATGGCCCTCGAAACCGTCCGGGAGCAGCAGCGGGACGAGGTTCGGGTGGCCCTCGAACAGGATCCCGAACATCTCCGCCGTCTCGCGCTCGTGCCACGCCGCGCCCCGGTAGACGCCCGTCGCCGTCGCCAGGACCGGGGCCCGCTTCGGGACACGGGTCCGGATCAGCAGATGGTGGCGGCGCTCCAGCGAGTACACGTGGACGACGACGGCGAAGCCGTCCGCCATCTCGTCCACGCCGGTCAGCCAGTCGAAGAAATCGCAGGCCAGGTCGTCGCGCGCGAAGGTCAGCGCGGCCGTCCAATGCTCGGGCGGGACGCCGACGGCGAGGCCGCCGAACGTCTCCTCGGTGCTGACCTCGTCGGCGAAGCGGCCCGTCCAGGCGTCGGCCAGCCCGGCGCTCACCGGTCGCGCCCGATCTGGTCGTCGTGCTCGTCGCCGACCAGCCCGGGAATGATCGACGGATCATGGTCGGGCGACCAGTGCCGCTTCCCGCCGCGCCGCCCGCCGGTCTCTTCCTCCGCGACAGGCTCCTCCTCCACGGCGGGCTCCTGCTCTACGGCAGGTTCCTGCTCCGCAGTGGGTTCCTCCTCCGCAGCAGATTCCTGCTCCCTGGCGGGCTCCTGCTCCGCGACAGGTGCCTCCTCCATGGCGGGTTCCTGCTCCGATATGGGGGAAACCTCGCGGGTCGCGTCGGCGGGAGGTTCCTCCTCCGGGGCCGGGACGGGCGCGGTGGCCTGCTCGTCCTCGACCGCGGGCACGGGCTGGGTGTCGGCGTCGGCAGGGGGCGGGGGCTGGAGCGGGCGGCGCAGCACCGTGGCCGACATCGGACGCGGCGGGGGCGCCGGGGTGAGCGCGTCGCCGCCCGCGTACCGGTCGCCGAGCGACTCCCCCGCGATCTTCTCCTGCAAGTGGACGATGCCCTGGAGCAGCGCCTCCGGACGGGGCGGGCAGCCGGGCACGTACACGTCCACCGGGATGATCTGGTCGACGCCCTTGGTGACGCAGTAGGAGTCCCAGTAGGGGCCGCCGCAGTTGGAGCAGGCGCCGAACGAGATGACGTACTTGGGCTCGGGCATCTGCTCGTACAGGCGGCGCACCGCCGGGGCCATCTTGTCGCTGACGGTGCCGGAGACGACCATCAGGTCGGCCTGCCGGGGGCCGGGCGCGAACGGGATGACGCCGAGCCGGATGAAGTCGTGCCTGCTCATCGACGTCGCGATGAACTCGATGGCGCAGCAGGCCAGGCCGAAGTTGAAGACCCACAGCGAGTAGCGGCGGCCCCAGTTGAGCACGAACTTGATCGGCTTCGGCGCGACCCGCGACAGCGGTCCCACACTCGGCGGCGGTAGATCGATGGTGCCCACAGCGCCATTGTTACAGCGCCCGGGGCCTCAGACCCAGGAGAGGACGCCCTTCTTGCCCGCGTACGCCAGCCCGGTGGCGAGGAACGCCAGGAAGACGAACATCTCACCGAGCGTCGTGGCCCCGTAGCCGGGTGCGGAGAAGACCGTCGCCCAGGGGAAGAGGAACACCGCGTCCACGGCGAACACCACGTACAGGTAGGCGAAGACGTAGTAGCGCACGTACGAGTGGGCCCAGCCCTCGCCCACCGGATCGACGCCGCACTCGTAGGTGGTCAGTTTCTCCGCTGTAGGACGATGCGGGCGCAGCAACCGGTTGGCGGCCAGCGCGCCGCCGACGATTCCGGCGCCGGCGAGGAGGAGCACGGCCACAACGACATACGTGTCGAAATAGTTATGCACCAGGACCTCCTCGCATGCGTCTCATCCAGTATCTCCCTAGAGCAGGGTCAGGGGAGTGTGGCGTCGTACCTCCACCCCGGAGGATCACAATGTCATGGTTTTGCTGCACACTAGGTTTGCATTGGGTCAGGGTGACCTGGAAGGACGTGACCGGATGAGCAACCCCCCGCCGCCCCCGGGCTGGGAATCCCCGGGCGGTGCCTCATGGCCGCCCCCGCCGCCCCCGGCGGGCCCCGGCGGCCCCGGTCCTGGCGGACCCGGAAGCGCAGGTGGTCCCGGTGGTCCGGGCGGCCTGGGCGGGCCTCCCCCGCCCGGCGGCTACGGCGGCCCGGGGACACCTCCCCCCTTCTTTCCGCCGCCCCCCGGAGCCCCGATGGGGCCCGCCATGCCGCCGCCGAGGCGCGGCGGAGGCGGCGGCCTCATCATCGGGCTCATCGGGGGCGGCCTCGTCTTCCTCATCATCATCGCGGTCGTCGTGTACGCGGTGACGGCGGGCGGCGGCAAGTCGCCCGAGGAGAAGCTGACGGCCGCGGCCGCCAACATGGACACGGCCCGCGCGGTCCAGCTGAAGGGCACCTTCGGCGGCGCCGAGACGCTGCGCGGCGAGCTGAACGTCACCAAGGGCGGCCGCGCGATGGGGCCGGTCACCTGGGGCGGCGACAACGTCACCGTCCTGTCGGCCGACGGCAAGGTGTTCGTGAAGGCCGACAAGTCCTACTGGGACCGGGAGATCTCCTCCACCGACGACCCGTTCTACCTGGAGTCCGGCGAGCAGTGGGGGCGGCTGAGCGACGACGAGCTCGACCTCGACTTCAAGACGCAGCTGGCGCCGGCGGCGCTGGCGACCAAGCTGCGCTCCGCCCGGACGTCGCGGGTCAAGCCCATCGAGACCACGTGGCAGGGCAAGAAGGCCCTCAAGTTCAGCACCTTCTCGTCCACCATCTACATCACCGACGACGACAACGCGGAGCTGCTGCGCTTCGAGGCCACCTCGCCGCGCGTGGCGCTGGACGTCACCCCGAAGGACTCCGGTGACGCCTCGTCCCTCATCTCGGACATGCGGACGAGCATGGGCGAGCTGAAGGACGCCTTCAGCACCGCCGGCCGGCCGTCGGTCGACGAGTGGAAGAAGGGCGGCTGCAACGGCAGCTCCGGCTGCACGGTCCAGGCCAGCATCCGGCCGCCGTACAACGTGGAGAAGCCCGTCACGATCGACGTGCGGTTCCGGCTCACCGCCGGCACGCTGACCGGCAAGGACCTCGGCAACTGCACGACCCGCATCACCATCAGCGGCACCTCCTCGGAGTGGGCCAGCTGCCGGGTCAGCACCAGCGCGTGGCGCAGCTGGGCCAAGGCCACCGGCGGCACGTTCTACAAGCACGCCGAGTACAAGGTGATCGGCGCCACGTCCACCGAGGTGCAGGCTCTGCAGAACGGCCTCGAAAGCGAATGAGCCGCAGGTGAGGCGCATGGTGCCGGACACCGCGCGCTGATCCTCGGCCACCCGGGTGCCCGGTGGCGCTCCTCCCCGTCCGGGGGGAAGCGCCGCCGGGCACCCTTATGCTCTGTGGAGACGCCCCTCCAGGGCCCCGGCGACCGCCGCCCATCACCCCCCTGAGACGGTCCCGAGCCTCGCCGGCACCCGCTGGAGGACGCGCACAGTTCCCTTGCTTTGTGCCTGACGGTCGGGCCGGAACCGGCCCCGGAAGTGAGAGCAGAGTGAGCCCCCAGTGAGCACTGAACAGGACGCCCCGCCCCCGTCACCCGTGCCCCCCTTGCCGCGTCCGCCCGGCGGGCGGCGGCCCCGGAGGCGGGGCGCGCGGGCCATGGCCGTCGCCGGGGCCGCGGCCGTCGTCGTGGTCGCGGGCGTCGCCGCGGCCGCGGTCGCGTTCGGCGGGGACGACGGGCCGGCGAAGAAGAAGGCCACGTCCACCGCATCCGCGGCCCCGCCCGCGTGGACGGTCGCCGCCGGCCGCGGGCTCACGTCCGGGACGGGCGTGCGCTACGACGGCACCGTCACGCTGAAGGGCCTGCCCGTCCAGGCGCACCTGCGGGTGACCCCGGCGGGCTCGGCGACGGGACGCATCGTCGCGGGCACGCTGACGGCCGACGTCGTCGCGGTCGACGGCACCACCTACATCAAGGCGGGGCTCGCGTTCTGGCGCGCCTACGCCGCCGAGATCACGCACCCCGACTACTACGCCGGCCGCTGGTCGAAGGCGCCCGCGTCCGTTCCGGGCTTCGACGTGCCGGACGTCCTCGGCCCCAAGGCCATCGCCAAGGCGCTGGCGAAGACGTCCGGGAACCCTCCGGCGGAGGACGTGGACGGCGTCCGGGCGTACCGGGTCAAGACGCCGGACGCCGAGTACCTGATCATGGCGGCGGCCCCGTACCGGCTGCTGTCGGTGCGCGCCGCCGGGCAGAGCGCGCCGCGGTTCGCCGCCGCGCCCGTGGCCGCGCCCGCGGCGGTGTTCGCCGAGCTGCGCCCGAGGGTGGCCGCGCTGGGCGGCGCGGGCGACCCGAACCTGCAGTTCCGGCCGGGGACGCTGACGTTCAGCAACTGCGAGCAGAACACCAACGGCTGCACGGTGAGCCTGCCCGCCACGCTGACCGCCCCGGAGGGCGCGGTGCCGGACGGCGCGCGGGCCGCGCTGCTCGCGTCGATCACGTCCCGGGGCAGGCCGCTCGGCACCTGCCGGACGGCGGCCGGCGTGGCGGCCGACCGCTCGGCCGTGCTGCGCTGCACCGTCACGAGCAGGCTGTGGCGGAACTGGATGAAGAAGGCGCTCGACAACCCGGGCTCCTACCCGTACGAGGCGTCCGCCCGCGTCTCCGGCGAGGCGCTGGACGAGGCGGACGTCCCGGAGCTGCTCGACCAGGTCGACCGCGAGCGCAAGGCGGTGCCGAAGCCGGAACCGGTCACGCCGAATCCGGCCGCGTCCGGGCCGGGCGGGCCGTCGGCCGAGCGGACGGACGGTCCGGAGATCGCCACGTCCCGGTCGCCGGGGCGGCCCTGAGACGCCGGTCCAGGGGCGGTGCCGCCGCGGGGGACCCGCGCTGTCTACACTTCGCATCGTGAACTCCACGCCCCTGGGGAGCCGCGGCTCCTCGACGCGCCCTGCGCGACGCCTGGTCAGGCGGCTGCACGTCGACCTGTGCCGGCAGCGCAGCAGCCTGTGTTCGGGATGAACTAGGACGCCGCCCCAGGTCGTATCTCCCGGTGAGCGGTCGTCCCGAGAACACCATCCGATCCCGGACATACCATGAAGGTAAGCCTAAGTAGCATCACGATCCCGGGTGCCTCCCCCGGGAAGGGTGCTGCCCGTCGAGGAGGTCTTCCTCTGTGACCAAACAGGTCCAGCAACTCGACCGCGTCATCATCCGCTTCGCCGGCGACTCAGGCGACGGCATGCAGCTGACCGGTGACCGCTTCACCCAGGAGACGGCGGCGTTCGGCAACGACTTGTCGACGCTGCCGAACTTCCCGGCCGAGATCCGCGCGCCCGCGGGGACTCTGCCCGGCGTGTCCAGCTTCCAGCTGCATTTCGCCGACCACGACATCCTGACCCCCGGGGACGCGCCCAACGTACTGGTCGCGATGAACCCGGCGGCCCTCAAGGCCAACCTCGCGGACCTGCCGCGCGGCGCCGACCTCATCGTCAACACCGACGAGTTCAGCAAGCGCAACCTCACCAAGGTCGGCTACGAGACGAGCCCCGTCGAGGACGGCTCGCTCGCCGAGTTCCGCGTGCACGCGCTGCCGCTGACGTCGATGACGGTGAAGGCCCTTGAGGACTTCGACATCTCCAAGAAGGACGCGGAGCGCGCGAAGAACATGTTCGCGCTCGGACTGCTGTCCTGGCTGTATCACCGTCCCACCGACGGAACGCTCGGCTTCCTGGAGCGCAAGTTCGCCGCCAAGCCCGAGATCATGAAGGCGAACATCGCGGCCTTCCAGGCGGGCTGGTCCTACGGCGAGACCACCGAGGCGTTCTCGGTGCAGTACGAGATCAAGCCGGCCGAGCACGAGCCCGGCCTGTACCGCAACATCACCGGGAACCTCGCGCTCGCGTACGGGCTGGTCGCCGCGGGCGTGCAGAGCGGGCTGCCGATCTTCCTCGGCTCGTACCCGATCACCCCGGCGTCCGACATCCTGCACGAGGTGTCCAAGCACAAGAAGTTCGGCGTGCGGACGTTCCAGGCCGAGGACGAGATCGCCGCGGTCGGCGCGGCGCTCGGCGCCTCGTTCGGCGGGTCGCTCGGCGTCACCACGACGTCCGGGCCGGGCATCGCGCTGAAGAGCGAGACGATCGGCCTCGGCATCGCGACCGAGCTTCCGCTGCTGGTCATCGACGTGCAGCGGGCCGGTCCGTCCACCGGGCTGCCGACCAAGACCGAGCAGGCAGACCTGCTTCAGGTCATGTTCGGCCGCAACGGCGAGGCGCCCGTCCCGGTGGTCGCGCCGCAGTCCCCGTCGGACTGCTTCTACGCGGCGATCGAGGCGGCCCGGATCGCGGTGAAGTACCGCACGCCGGTGATCCTGCTGTCGGACGGCTACCTCGCGAACGGCTCCGAGCCGTGGAAGCTGCCGGACGTGGCGGCGCTGCCGACGATCGAGCCGAACTTCGCCGAGCCGTCGCAGGAGGAATTCCAGCCGTTCAAGCGCGACCCGGAGACCCTCGCCCGCCCGTGGGCGATCCCGGGCACCGCGGGGCTGGAGCACCGGATCGGCGGCCTGGAGAAGGCCGACGGGTCCGGCAACATCTCCTACGACCCGTCCAACCACGACGCCATGACCCGGCTCCGCCAGGCCAAGGTGGACGGCATCGCGAACGACATCGAGCCGCTCGCGGTGGACGACCCGTCCGGTGCGGCCCGCGTCCTCGTGCTGGGCTGGGGCGGGACGTACGGGGCGATCTCCGCGGGCGTCCGGCGGGTCCGCGCGACCGGCCGGAACATCGCGCAGGCCCACCTGCGGCACCTCAACCCGTTCCCCGCGAACCTGCCCGAGGTGCTGCGCTCCTACGACAAGGTCATCGTCCCGGAGATCAACCTCGGCCAGCTCGCGCTGCTGCTGCGCGGCCGGTTCCTCGTCGACGTGATCGGCTACAACCAGGTCCGCGGTCTGCCCTTCAAGGCGGAAGAGCTGCAGAACGTCATCCAGGATGTGATCGACAGTGAGTGAGAACGGCTCCTCCAACGGGAACGGCGCGGTCAACGGGAACGGGAACGGCGGCGGGATGTCGCCGCTCTCCCTCGTCCCGAAGGCGGACGCGAAGCAGACCCTGAAGGACTTCAAGACCGACCAGGAGGTGCGCTGGTGCCCCGGGTGCGGTGACTACGCGATCCTCGCGGCCGTCCAGTCCTTCCTGCCCGAGCTCGGGCTGCGCCGGGAGAACATCACGTTCATCTCCGGCATCGGCTGCTCGTCGCGGTTCCCGTACTACATGAACACCTACGGGTTCCACTCGATCCACGGCCGGGCGCCCGCGATCGCGACGGGCCTCGCCACGTCCCGCCCGGACCTGTCGGTGTGGGTGGTGACCGGGGACGGCGACTCGCTGTCGATCGGCGGCAACCACCTGATCCACGCGCTGCGCCGCAACGTCAACCTGAAGATCCTGCTGTTCAACAACCGGATCTACGGGCTGACGAAGGGGCAGTACTCGCCGACGTCCGAACTCGGCAAGATCACCAAGTCGACGCCGATGGGCTCGCTGGACGCCCCGTTCAACCCGCTGTCGCTCGCGATCGGCGCGGAGGGCACGTTCGTCGCCCGCACGATCGACTCCGACCGCAAGCACCTCCAGTCGGTGCTGCGGGCGGCGGCGCAGCACCGCGGCACCGCGCTTGTGGAGATCTACCAGAACTGCAACATCTTCAACGACAACGCGTTCGAGCCGCTGAAGGACGCGTCGGTGCGCGACGACGTCACCGTCCGGCTGGAGCACGGGGAGCCGATCGTCTTCGGGGCGGACCGCTCCAAGGCGCTGCGCCGCGGTGCGACCGGGTCGTTCGAGGTGGTGAACGTCGCGGACGTCGACCCTTCGGAGATCGCCGTCCACGACGCGCACAACCCGGACCCGTCGCAGGCGTTCGCGCTGTCGCGGCTGGACCAGCCGGCGTTCGAGCACACCCCGATCGGCATCTTCCGGGACGTGGACCGCCCGTCCTACGACGAGCTGATGCGGGCCCAGCTCGACGAGGCCGTCGAGAAGCAGGGCGAGGGCGACCTGGCCGCGCTGCTCGGTTCCGGCGACACCTGGCGCATCGATTAGTCACATCCGTTAATCGCGTTTTGCGCAGGCCCGGCCCCGGTTTGTCCGGGGCCGGGCTTTTTCTTGCGTATTGAAGGCCCACGAACGGGGCACTGTTGGACATGATGACAAAGAGACGATTCGCGGCGGTCTTCGGACGAGACACGATGCGGGGGGACGTCTCATCCTGAAAGACTGGTAGAGATCATGGAGCCGGGGAGGTGACGATGCGGGTCATTCCGCGCCGCAGCAAGGATCGTCCGCGCGATGAGCCTCCCGTGCGGCCCGCCGACGCCGTTCCGTCCGGCGCGGACACCGCCCCCGGTACGGACGCGCCCGACACGAACGCTGCCGCGCTCGGCGGCGAGAGCGCGTCCGGCACGGACACGGAGCCGATCGGCGGCCCCCCGCCGGGTACGGGGTCCGGCGGCGGCACGCGGCCGCTGCGTCCGGCGGGCGGAGGCGACCCGGCGGAGGCGCTGGGGCAGGAGAGCCTGCGCGGCGGAGCGGGGCCGCAGGCGGCCACGGCCGTGCTGCCGGTACCCGACGGCGAGGCCGCGCGGCGGCGGGCGCGGGCGGCGGAGCGGCACCGCCAGGCCGCGGAGGTCAAGCGGAGCCGGGCCGGACGGCGCCGCCCCCGGCCGCGGCGGACGCCCGCGAACCCGGTCAAGGCCGCCGACCAGCACCGGGCCGCGCTGCTCGTCATGGTGCTCACGCTGGGGCTGCTGATCGCGGCCGTCGCGGTGACCGGCGGGCTGATCGCGTCCTCGATGAAGACGCGTCCGGTGGCGCTGACCGCGCCGCTGCACATCTACCCCGTAGCGCAGGCGACCGCCGGGCCGTGCCCGGCCGGGACGCAGGGCATCACCGGGCAGGCCGGCAACGGCCCGACGTGCTACCACCTCACCCAGGGCATCGCGATCCACAAGGTCGCCGACCTGCGCGTCCAGAAGTCGCGGGTGCGGCCGGGCGGGTACGACGTGGCGGTGACGCTGCGGCCGGTCGACCGGCAGGCGTTCGCCCAGCTGACCCGCGCGACGGTCGGCCGGGACCTCGCGTTCGTCGTCCGCGACCGGCTCGTCACCCTGCCCCGCGTCGACATGGCGATCACCGACGGGAAGGTCGTGGTGACCGGGTCGCCGGACCGGGCGACGGCGAAGCGGCTCGTCCGCGAGCTCAAGGGGCGCTGAGTCCGCGCCGGCGGGCCGGGGTCAGCCCGCCGGGAGCTCCTCGCCCCGGACGGCCTGGATCTCCAGCTCGACCCGGAGGCTCTCGCCGACCAGTGCGACGCCCGCCTCCAGGATCTGGTTGAACCGGATGCCGAAGTCGGCGCGGCGCAGCTCCGCCGTCGCGCGGAACGCGGCCCGGACGCCGCCCCACGGGTCGGAGCCGCTGCCGAGGTAGGTCATGTCGAGGTCGACCGGCCGCGTGACCCCGTTGAGGGTGAGGCGGCCGTGGACGGTCCAGCGGTCGGGCCCGGCGGCGGTGAGCCCCTCGCCCTCGTAGGCGATGACCGGGTGGACGTCGGCGTTCATGAAGTCGGCCGAGCGCAGGTGGTCGTCGCGCATCTTGTTGCCCGTGTCGATGGACGCGGCCTCGATGCGCGCCGTGACCCGCGACTCCTCGACCGGTTCGGCGACCTCGACGCGCCCCTCGAACGCGGCGAACCTGCCGCGGACGCTGGACAGCCCGAGGTGCTGCGCGACGGCGCCGACGGCGGAGTGCGCCGGGTCGATCGTCCACGGGCCGGGCGGCGGCAGCTCGGCGCCGCCGGCGCGGCCCAGCACGATCCTTCCGACGTCGGCCGTGCCGGAACTGGACACGATGAGGGTGGCGGCGGCCGGCTGGAAGCCCGTCGCCGTCACGATCACCGTGTACGTCCCGGGGGGCAGCGGACCGGCGGCGAGCACGCCGTCCTCCCCGGTCCGCTCCCGCGCGACCTGGTCGCCGGCCAGGTCCGTCACCGTGACGATGGCGTGCCGTACCGCCCAGCCGTCCTTCGTCCGCACCGTTCCGCGCAGACCTCGTTCAGCGTCCATCAACGATCCGCACTCCAGGTTGGTGTAGCCGGGCCGCCGCCGGACGGCCCGGGGCCGCGTCCGTCATTCGACGGGATGGCCGAGCCTCAGGTCGTGCTCGTCCAGCCCGCCGCCCGAGAGCGACAGACCGGTGGCGACCGGAGGATAGCCGGACGCGATCACGGTGTACTGGCCGCCGGTCAGGTCGGTGAACGCGTACTCGCCGTCCGGCCCGGTGATCACCATCGCGACGACGTTCCCGGCCGCGTCCACGAGCGTGACCCGCGCGTCGCCGACCGGCTCGCCGGACTCGTTGCGGACCGTCCCGCGGATCCGCGCGCCGGGCGGCAGCTCCACGTCCTGCCGGGTCTGCCCGTTCCCGACCACGTCCACCGGCAGCGCGACCGGACGGTGCGCGGCGGCGGACACGGCGAGCGTGTAGCCGCCGGACGTGACGTCCCGGAACAGGTAGTTCCCGGCGGCGTCGGTGCGCTCGGTGCCGACGACGTCGCCGCGCACGTCGGTGACGACGACCATCGCGTTCGCGATCGGGGCGCCGTCGCCGCCGCGGACCGTCCCGGCGAGGCCGCCGTTGCCCGCGAGCAGCAGGTCGAAGTCGACCGGCCGGTCGCCGACGACCAGCGTCGCGGCCTGCGGCTCGTGCTCGCCGGTGGCGGCGATCAGCACGTAGCTGCCGGGGCCGGGGGTCGGCAGCGCGTACCGGCCGTCCTCCCGGGTGACCGTGCGGCCGAGCTGGTGGCCGTCCACGCCGATCAGGGTCAGCGCGGCGGACGACACGGGCGCGCCGTCGCCGGTCCGGACGACGCCGCGGACCGGGACGCCGCCCTCCGCCGCCCCGCCCTGCCCGTTCTGAACCTGCCCGTTCTGAACCTGCCCGTTCTGCGCGTGCCCGTTCTGCTGTGCCAGGTGCTGCGCCTGCGCCGCGAGTTCGGACACGCCCGGGGAGGCGGCCATGGCGGGCGGGGACGCGGCGACCGCGGCGAGCCGCCCATCGGGAGCGCCGCCGTTCTCGTGCAGGTGCCGCGCGGCGCCGACCGCGCCGGCCGCGCCCGTCCGCGCGGCGGCGGCCGGGGGACGGACGACGCCGTTCTCGCCCGGAAGACCGTCCGCCGGGGGCTTCTTGGCGGCCCGGCCGGTCCCCGCCGAGCCGCGCAGCGGGAGTTCCTTCAGCGCGAGGACGGCGAGGAAGCCGATCACCGCCACCGGGACGCCGACCAGGAAGACGGCCTCCATCGCCTTCGTGAACGCCTCCTGGATGATGCCGTGCACCGGTTCGGGCAGCCGCTGGATCTCATCCGGCGAGCCGAGTTCGCCGGACGCTCCGGCCGGCATCCGGACGCCGGCCGCGCGCAGGCCCGAGGCGATCTCCGCCCCCACCCGGTTGGTGAGGATCGCGCCGAACGCGGCCACGCCCATCGCGCCGCCGAGGTTCCGGAAGAACGAGACGCCGGACGTGGTCGAGGCCAGGTCGGCGGGGGCGGCGGCGTTCTGCGCCGCCAGGATCAGGATCTGCAGCGTCAGGCCCATGCCGAAGCCGAGCAGGGCGAGGTCGGCGCCGATGATCAGCTTCGAGGATTCGGTGTGCAGCTGCGACAGCAGGAACATGCCGCCCGCGACGCAGGCCAGCCCGATCACCGGGAAGATCTTGTAGCGGCCCGTCCGGGTGACGATCTGCCCGGAGCCGGTCGAGGTGACGAGCATGGCGAGGACGAGCGGCAGCGTCATCAGGCCGGACGCCGTGGGGCTCATCCCCTTGACGATCTGCAGGTACTGCGGCATGTAGATCATCACGCCGAACATCGCCATGCCGACGCAGATGGAGACGAAGGACGTCAGCAGGAACACCGGGTTGCGGAACAGCCGGGGCGGCAGGATCGGGTCGCGGGCGATGCGCTCGGCGAAGACCGCCAGCACGACCAGGACGACCGCGGCCCCGAGCAGGATGTAGGTCCACTGGGAGTTCCACGCGAACTCCGTGCCGCCCATGGACAGCACCAGCATGAGCAGGGCGGCGCTGCCGGTGATGGTGAACGCGCCGAACACGTCCACCCGGGTGTCGCGCCGGACCTTCGGCAGCGTCAGCACCTTCTGGATGACCAGGAATGCGACCAGGGCGAGCGGGACGCACACGTAGAAGCACCAGCGCCAGCCGAGGGCGTCGGCGTCCACGATGAACCCGCCGAGCAGCGGCCCGGCGACGGTCGCGACGCCGAACACCGCGCCCATGTACCCGGCGTAGCGGCCGCGCTGCCGGGGCTCGACGACGTCCCCGAGGATGACCTGGGCGAGCGCGGACAGGCCGCCGACGCCGAGCCCCTGGAACGCGCGGGCCGCGATGAGCTGGCCGATGTTCTGCGACAGCCCGGCGCCCACCGAGGCGAGGACGAAGATCAGCAGGGCGGTCTGGAACATGAGCTTGCGCCCGGCGATGTCCGACAGCTTGCCCCACAGCGGGGTCGACGCGGTCATCGTCAGCAGCGACGCGCTGGCGACCCAGGACAGCTTGTCCTGGCCGCCGAGGTCGCCGACGATCGTCGGCAGCGCGGTGGCGACGACGGACGTCGAGATCATCGACGTCAGCATCGCCATCATCAGGCCGGCGAGGATCTCCAGGATCTGACGGTGCGTGTACTGCGGTCTCACCGGCTCGGACGCCGCCGGTTCGTGCGACGCCACGCTGGTCTGAGCCACCCATTGCCCCCATGCTCACGGAATTACCTGTGCCGTGCAGGTATCTTATGTAGACGCTTGTTTACTTGCAACTCGATGGATACTGGACACTGACCGTTACCGACAGGGCCGGGGATGGAGATGCGGGTCGAGGACGAGCGCACGACGCTGTCCGGCACGGACGGGCCGTCCGGCACGGACGGCATGAGCGGCATAGGCGCCATGGGCGGTATGGGCACCGGCCCGCCGCCGCCGGAGGACCGGGTCCGGCGGCCCAAGCGGGACCGGGAGGCGACCGAGCGCCGCATCCTGGACGCCGCCCGCGACCTGTTCGGCGAGCACGGCTACGACGGCGTCACCGTCCGCATGATCGCGGCGCGGGCGGAGGCGAACGTCGCCCTGGTCAACCGGTACTACGGGTCCAAGGCGGGGTTGTTCGAGGAGGTCCTGACCGGCGAGTCGGTGATCCGCGGCGTCATCGCGGGCGACCCGGCCGGGCTGCCGCGCCGGCTCGCCGAGCACTTCGTCCGCCAGGTCGACCAGCGGCCGGTGAGCGCCATGTCCCGGATACTCGACCGCTCGGCGGGCCACCCCGAGGTCAAGAAGATCCTGCTCCACTACCTGGAGGAAGTGATCGTCCAGCCGATCATCGCCCAGTTGGACGGGCCGGACGCCCGCGCCCGCGCGCTGCTCGCGTCCACGGTCATCATGGGCGGCGGGCCGGTCCGGCGGCTCTTCGGCCTGGACGACCTGCGCGCCGCCGACCCGGCCGAGGTCATCGACCGCCTCACCGCCATGTTCACCGCCGCGCTCGCCCCGCCCGCGCCCCGTGGACCCGCGCACCGCGAGCCCGCCGACCGGGAGCCCACGCACCGGGAGCCCTCGCACGGGGAGCCCGTACGCCGCGAGATGTAGGGGCGGCGGGCGGCGTACGGTCACGGGCGCAGTGGAGATCCACTCCCGGTCGGAGCGGCCCGCCGTACGCCGCGCATAGGGTGCTGACCATGAGGCTGGGGGGCGCTCTCCGGGCGCGGTGGGGCAGGACGGGACGGGCCGCGCGCTGGACGGCGGCCGGCGCGGCGGTCGTGCTGGCGGGCGGCGGCGCGGCCTGGGGCGCCGGGGCCGGCGACGCGCCCCGCGTCCGGACGTCCGAGCAGCGCGTCGCCGTCGTGGACGGGCCGGGGGACGACCAGCGCGTCCAGCTCGACACGACGTTCTACCGGCCGGTCGGGCGGGCGAAGGGCCCGGCGGTCCTGCTGGGGCACGGCTTCGGCGGCTCGAAGCGGGACGTGGCGGGCGAGGCGCGCGGGCTGGCCCGCGCCGGGTACGCGGTGCTCGCGTGGTCGGCGCGCGGGTTCGGGCGGTCGACCGGGGAGATCGCGCTCAACTCGCCCGACTACGAGGTGAAGGACACCCGGCAGCTCATCGACTGGCTGGCGAAGCGTCCCGAGGTCGTCCTGGACGGGCCGGGCGACCCGCGCGTCGGCATGGCGGGCCAGTCCTACGGCGGCGCGATCGCGCTGCTGACCGCCGCGTACGACCGGCGGGTGGACGCCATCGCTCCGCAGATCACCTGGAACAGCCTCGCCGACGCGCTGTTCCCGTCCGCCGCCGGCGCGGGGCCCGAGGAGGGCGTGTTCAAGAAGCTGTGGGCCGGGGTCTTCTTCACGAGCGGCGCGGGCCGGACGGCATGTGGGCGTTTTCTACCGTCGTTGTGCGACATGTACCAGGAAGTCGCGACGAAGGGGCGGCCGACCGCGTCGGCGATCGAGACGCTGCGGCGGTCGAGCCCGGCCTCGGCCGCGAGCCGGATCAAGGTGCCGACGCTGCTGATCCAGGGACAGGCCGACTCGCTGTTCCCGCTGGACCAGGCCGACGCGAACGCCCGCGCCATCGCCGCGTCCGGCGCGCCCGTGTCGGTCGTCTGGTTCCAGGGCGGGCACGACGGCGGCGATCCGGAGACCGAGCGGGTCGAGGGGCTGGTGCGCGACTTCTTCGACGCGCGGCTCCGCCGCTCCGGGCCCGCCCTGGACGGTCTCACGGTGACGCGGGCGGGCGGGCTCGACTCGTCCACGCAGCAGGTGGTCGTGGAGGAGGCGGCGACGTCCCGGTATCCGGGGCTCTCCGGCGACCCGGTGGCGATGCCGCTCGCCGGCCGCGAGCAGACGATCTTCAACCCGGCGGGCGGCTCGCCGGCGTCGATCTCGGCGGCGCCGGGGCTGGGCGCGCTCGGCTCCCTGGGCGCGCTCGGCGGGTCGCTGCCGGCCGACATGCCGGGGCAGACCGCCACCTTCGACACACGTCCGCTCGACCACCCCGTCCGGTTGACCGGGGCGGCCACGGTCCGCCTCAAGATTCGCGGGGACGGCCCACTGTTCGCCAAGCTCTACGACGTCGCGCCCGGCGGGAGCGCCGCACCGGCGCGGCGGCTGGCGGCGCCCTTCCGGGTCTCGGACGCCTCGGACGGCGGCGTCACCGTGACGCTCCCCGCGATGGACTACCGCTTCGACCGCGGCCACCGCCTGCGCCTCGTCGTCGCGACGACCGACATGGGCTTCGCGACGCCCGCCGAACCCTCGTCCTACAAGGTTCAGGCGGTCTCGCCACTGACCGTTCCCACGGCGCCCGCGTTGACGACGGCGTCCCCGCCGCTGCCCGCCTGGGTGTGGGCCCTGCCGGTGGCCGCTCTCGCCGTGGTCGCCGCCATCCTCCTGCCCGGACGTCGCAGGCGGGACGCTTCGGCGGGCAACGACGTCCCGTTGGAGATAACGGGCCTCACGAAGGCGTACAAGAACGGCCACCTGGCCGTGGCCGACCTGTCGTTCCGTGTGGAAAAGGGGCAGGTGCTGGGTCTGCTGGGCCCGAATGGCGCCGGGAAGACCACGACCCTGCGCATGCTCATGGGCCTCATCCACCCCGACTCGGGTGAGATCCGCATCTTCGGTCACCGCGTCACTCCCGGAGCGCCCGTCCTGTCCCGCCTTGGCTCCTTCGTAGAGGGACCGGGGTTCCTGCCCCACCTCTCCGGCCGCGACAACCTGGACCTGTACTGGCGCGCCACCGGCCGCCCCCAGGACGAAGCCCACCTGGCCGAGGCGCTGCAGATAGCCGGCCTGGGCTCCGCCCTGGACCGGGCCGTCCGCACCTACTCGCAGGGGATGCGGCAACGGCTCGCCATAGCCCAGGCCATGCTCGGCCTGCCGGACCTCCTCGTCCTGGACGAGCCCACCAACGGCCTCGACCCGCCCCAGATCCGCGAGATGCGCGAGGTGCTCGTCCGGTACGCCGCGGCCGGACGCACCGTGATCGTCTCCAGCCACATGCTCGCCGAGGTCGAGCAGACCTGCACGCACGCGGTCGTCATGGCCGGCGGACGCCGCGTCGCCGCCGGCCCCGTCAGCGAGATCACCGGCTCCGGCCGCCGCCTCGAGGACGCGTTCCTGGAGATCATCGGAGAGGCCCCATGACGACCTACGACGTCCGGCGGACGCTGCCCCTGCGCGTGGAGGCCGTCCGCCAGTTCCGGCGCCGCCGCACCCTGGTCGCGTTCGGGATCCTGCTCGTCCTGCCGTGGGTGCTCGTGCTCGCGTTCAAGCTCGGCGGCGACCCCGGCCCGAACGGCGTCCCCAGCCTGGTCGACGTCGCCACGTCGTCCGCGCTGAACTTCGCCCTCTTCTCCCTGTTCGTCTCGACGGGGTTCCTGCTGGTGGTCGCGGTCGCCCTGTTCTGCGGCGACACGGTGGCGAGCGAGGCCGGCTGGTCGTCCCTGCGCTACCTGCTCGCCGCGCCGGTGCCCCGCGCCCGCCTGCTGCGCCAGAAGCTGATCGTCGCGCTCTCCTACGCGGTCGTCGCCGTCGTCAGCCTGCCGCTGATGTCCCTGGTGGCCGGGACGGCGGGCTTCGGCTGGGGCGACGTCGAACTCCCCACCGGCGGCACCGTCCCGGTGAGCACCGCGCTCGGCCGGATGGCGATCATCGTCGGCTACTCGCTGGTCGCCCAGCTCGTCGTCGCCGCGCTGGCGTTCCTGCTGTCCGTCACCACCGACTCGCCGCTCGGCGCGGTCGGCGGCGCCGTCGGGCTCGTCATCGTCAGCAACATCCTGGACGCCGTCACCGCACTCGGCTCCTGGCGCGACTTCCTCCCGACCCACTGGATGTACTCGTGGATGGACGCGCTGCAACCGCAGATCCAGTGGACGGGCATGGCGAAGGGCGCCGCATTGTCCCTCTCCTATGCCCTGATCCTTTTCGCTCTGGCCTTCCGCCGCTTCCGGACCCGCGATATCGTCTCCTGATTTTCGCCACATTGAGCGACCATCGCACCACACCGCGTCGACAATATCTCGCGAAAATCGGTCGAACCGGCAGGGTCGGTGGCATAAGCTCAGCGAACCGCGCGGACGCCGACCGCGTCATACGAGGCGACGACGATTAAGTCGGGCCCGTTGGGGGGAGATGATCACCATGGCACGGCAGCAGCTCATCAAGCGCCCCAAGCCCCCACGTCCACCGAGCCAGCCCGACCTGAGGACCCCCTCGGGCCGCCTGCTCCCCTACTGAAGCCGCGCCAGAAACCGATCCCGGTCGACCACCACGCGCTCGACCCGTCCGCTTCCCACCACCGACCCGCGCTCGTCCACGGCCCTGAACCCGAACACGAGCCGCTTCCCGTCGATCTCTTCGAGCTCCGCCTCCACGGTCACCCGCGCTCCGACCGGACTGGCCGCGCGGTGCTCCGCTTCCACGCGCGTCCCCACCGACGTCTGCCCGCCGCCGAGACGCCCCGCGAGAGCAGCGACGGTCGCCGCCTCCGCGAGCGCCAGCAGCCGAGGCGTCGCCAGCACGGGGACGTCCCCGCTCCCCAGCGCGACCGCCGTGTCCACGTCCCCGACCACAGCGGACACCTGGCCGCACAGCCCCGGCCTCACAACTCCCGCTCCAGCCGCGCCGCGACCTCCCGGTAGCGGCTGACCGGCACGAGATGGACCCCGTCGAACGCCCCCGAGTCCCGGAGGGCGAGCACCTGCTCGCAGGCCGCCGCGACCCCGGCCGCACGGTCCCGCTCGACGGCCTCGACGAGTTCACCGGGAATGTCGATATCGGGGATGGCGGCGGCCAGATTGCGCGCCATCCCGGCACTCGCGAGGACCATGACGCCCGCGTAGACGGGCCCGTCGAGTTCGACGCCCTCCCGCCACCGCAGCAGGTTCTCCAGCGAGTAGCTCACCTGGACGAACGTGAAGTCCGCGGCCCGCTTCCACTCGGGCACCGGCCGCAGCCCCGACGTCACCCCGACCTGGAACGGCCCGCACCCGGCGAACACCTCGTCCTCGCTCGCCCCGCGGGCCTCCTCCATCATGGCGCGGACGGTCAGCTCACTCGTCCGTCCGCCCACTCTCGGCTTGTCCCCGTAGACGAACAGGAACCGCTCGACCCCGTAAGCCGCCGCCGTGAGCAGGTCCCTGCGAAACCCGAGCAGATTCCGATCCCGCGAGTTCAGGCAGGCAATGCCCCGCGCGCCCATGGCCTGCACCTCATGGGCGACGGCCACACTGGAAACAGTGGCCCGCCCAATATGGTTGTCGGGAATCAGGAACGAGTCCGCCACCGGACTCAGCACCCCGATCTGATGCCGCACCTTCTGCAGATCGGGCCGAGTAGGCGGCTCGACCTCGCACACAACCTCGAAGCCCATGCCGTGAGCCTACCGAGCGGCCGGCCTCCAGACCCCGGCTTACGCCGATGTGGAGATCGAATGCCACCTGGCCGATAGCAAGGTTACTTTAAGCCATCCGCTAGATCACTTGCTGTCACCGCGACTGAGATTCACGCAGGTCACTCGCGCGGTTCCGGGTGGAGGCAAGCAGGCTTGGAGCTACCGGCGAAGTGCCATGTTGCTAACCGACCCATGTTTATCTGCCCATAGCAGCCTGCATCAGGCAGAATTGACCTGACAGCGGCTTCGAGGACGGCAGATGACACTTCGATGGCCCGGCTCCGCCGGCGGAGCGCGACTCGTGTACCGCCTGCTCCTCGCGGTGGATCTGGAGAGGTACAGCCGGCTGGACGCGCAGCAGCAGCTCGCCGCCCAGACCGACCTTCGCGGGCTGCTCGACGGCTGCGCACGGCGAACCGGGCTCCGCACGAGCGGCTGGTACCGCCAGCCCGGCGGGGACGGGGAACTCGTCGTCATGCCCGTCGACGTCGACGTCCCGCGCGTCGTGGGCGTCTTCGCCCGCGACCTCGAACGCGCGCTCGCCGAACTCAACCGGCACCGCGCCCCCCGCCTGCGGATGAGGCTCGCCCTCCACCACGGCACCATGATCGAGGGGCCGCTCGGCCCGGCCGGGGACGCCCCCATCGTGGTCTCCCGGCTACTGGAAGCCCCGCCGCTGCGCGACCACCTCACCGAGCACCAGGACCGCGACCTCGTCCTGGTGGTGTCCGACACCCTCTACAAGGACGTCGTGGGAAGCGGCTTCTGCGCCCTGAACCCGGCGGACTTCGTCAAGCTGGAAGTGGTGATCAAAGAGAGGCCCTACAGCGGTTACATCCACCACACCGGCCGCGTCCCGCCGAAACGGCGGCCCTTCTCCCTGCCCGCCGCCGGATGACCGTCATTCCGGGAGATCGCCGTGCCCGCGGGCGATCGAGCACCGCAGAATCCGCCACTGCGCGACCGGAATCGTCAGGACGGCGCCGCGGTGGTCCTTGGAGTCCCGCACCAGGACGGAGGCGCCGTCGAAAGCGATTTCGACGCAGTCACCGCCACCGCTCCGGCGGCTCTTCCTCCAGGTCACCCGCGGTCGCTCCGCCCTGTCCACACCTGCTCCCTCCAGCGGCCCCGGCACCCCGATGCGGCGGCCGGAATGCGGATTCCCACCCTTGAATCCAGGCACACCGAATTGCCATGTCGCGCACTGTCAAGGTGAGAGTCTAGGCGGATCGCTCACCAGGCGCCAACGGCGCCGTTCAGAGGGATTCGGCGACCGTGTTGAGCAGGACGGCCGACCCTTCCGGACCGAGCGAAATCCCGCGCAGGGTCGCGAAATTCTCGCGGTATCGGACGACTTCCTCGCGATAGTCGCGGCCGATGAGTTCGCCCTGCGCGCCTTCCAGATAGAGCACGTCGTCGTCTTCGGGCTCCGCGAACTCGATCAGCTTGAACGGGCCGCTCAACCCCGGATGGGCGCCCCGGTCGAGCGGGACGATCTCAATCGTCACATTGGGGCGCTTCGCCATCTCGAGCAGATGCGACAACTGGGCCCGCATCACCGCGGCGCCGCCGACGAGCCGGCGGATCGCCGCCTCGTCGATGACGAAGAAGAACCTCGGCGGCGCCTCGTCCTCGAAGATCTCCTGCCTGCGGACGCGCACCTCGACCAGCTCGTTGATCCGCTCGGCCGCGTCCGCGCTGCGCAGGCTGGACAGGATCTCCCTCGCGTAGGCGCTGGTCTGCAGCAGCCCCGGGATGATGAGGGGCTGGAACTCCCGGGAGACGCCGGCGGCCGACTCGAAGCCGATCAGCTCCGCCAGCTGCGGGCTGAGGACCCGGCGATAGGCGCTCCACCAGGCCGTCTCGCGCGCCGCCCGCGCCAGCCCCAGGAACTCGTCGAACCGCTCGGCCGGCACCTCGTACTGCTGCAGCATCACGCGGACGTCGCTCACGGCGACCCTGACCGTGCCGCCCTCGATGCGGATAATCTTCGAAAGCGACCATTCCAGGGCTTTCGCCGCCTGTTCCTGAGTCAGCCCGGCGGCCTCCCGCGCTCTCCGCAGCTCGATCCGAAGGCGTCGCTGGTGAACAGTCGGACTGTCCGGCATGCCCAACACCTTCCCCTTTGTGTGCCAGAAGGCAGTCTGCAACCTTTCAAAGTGCCTAGGGCGCAAAGACTAGTGCAACCGCAGCCGCATGTGCCCGACTTCCCCAAGAGGATTTACCGAACGCTGACCACGGCCCAGGAAAGCGGGCGCAGCGTGCTCGCGATCTCGTCCAGATCCTTGATCTCTTCGCCCGGTCGCATTCCGAAGGTGATCCCGCAGATCTTGTCGCCGGGCGCCGGCGCCCGGAACCGGACCGCGCTCGCGGCGACCGCCGCCTGCACCGCGAGACGCCTCCGTTCGGCCCGCAGACACCGCTGATGTTGTTGATGTAGCCACCGGAGGCACCGGCCGCGTCGACCACGTAGAGCAGGTCCCTTCCCTTGAGCGCGGCGCAGCACCGGTGCTCTTCGCGGGAGCGGCGGCATCCCTGGCTTCAGAGGAACAACCGGCCGACAACGTCATCATGCTTACGGCGATAATCGGTGCACGCTTCATTCAGATACCTCGCCGGGAGACGCCGCGCGCCCGACTGCTGCGCGGTGGAGCGCCCGTTCATCCACCGCACGGGAGGAGACCTGTGACCGGACACGCCCTCGGCGACCAGGTTCGGGACCCCTTCGGCACGCTGCGCCGAGCGCTGTGGATCGGCGGAGGGCAATGGGCCGGCAAGTCCACCGTGGCCCGGCTGCTGGCCGTCCGCTACGGCCTGACCGCGTACCAGTACGACTACCACGACGCCCGCGGCCACAACGATCGCCGGATCGCCCTCCGCATCAAGCAGGACCGGCCTCCCGCCGACCCGGACCCTGACGCGTCCTGGGTGAACACCACCCCCGCGGACATGGCCGCCGAAACACTGGCCGGCTTCCCGACGCGTTTCGAATGGGCCCTGGACGACCTGCGCGCCCTGGTCTCCGGACGTCCCGTCATCGCCGAAGGCTGGGGGCTCCGCCCCGAACTGGTCGCCCCGATCATCGACTCACCGCGGCAGATGGTCGTCATGGTGCCCACCGAAGCCTTCCGCGACCGGCAGGTACGGGAACTCGCCCGCGCCGCCGCCATCGGCGGCGATGTCAGCGATCCCGCCCGCGCGCAGCGGAACCGCCTGGAGCGAGACCGCCTCGTCGCCGGTGACGCCGTCCGTTCCGCCCGCCGCCTCGGAATCCGCGTGATCGAGGTCGACGGCGCCCGCGACGCCGCCGCCGTCGCCGACCTGGTGGCCGAGCAGTTCCGCCCCTACCTCCCTCGTCCTTCCGCGCGGGTCGCTGACCAGCGCTGAACGCTTTACCCCCTCGGCCGGCAATTCCCGGATGCAAGGCGATCCGAAAACGAGGAGGGTCATGACATCCGATCCGGATGAGGCCGATGACGCGGAGTTGATCGCCCGGTCGCTCGACGGCGATGCGGACGCCTTCGTCGAGATGGTCCGGCGCCACGAGGCGGCGGTGGGGGCCTACCTCGCGCGGCGGGTCGGCCGGGACCTCGCCGAGGACCTGCTCGGCGAGGTCTGGGTGGCGGCGCTCGCGTCCCGGGCGTCCTACGACCGGTCGTTCCGCGACGCAGGCCCGTGGCTGTTCGGCGTGGCCCACAACACGCTCCGGCGGCACTGGCGATCCCGTCCGGCCGAGGTGCCGCGAGCGGACGTGACCGACATGGCGTCCGGGGCGGACCCGTGGCCCGCCGTCGACCGCCGCGTCGACGTCGAGGCGGTGCTGCGGCACGCCCTGGCGCTGCTGGGGCCGCGGCAGCGGGAGATCTTGACCCTCGTCGCCTGGGAGGACCTGACCGTCGCCGACGCGGGGCGGGCGATCGGCGTACCGCCGGGGACGGCGCGCCGCTACCTGCACGAGGCGCGCACGGCGCTGCGGAACGCGCCGGGGATGGTCGCGCTGCTGACCGATCACGACACGGTGAAGGAGGCCAACTGATGGTCGATGAGATGGACCTGCTGAGGGACCTGAAGGCGACCGAGGCCGTGCGGCCGCGCGCCTTCGACGAGGCCAGGACGGTGCTGCGGGCGGCGATGGCCGCCGAGGGCGCGCCGGAGCCGGAGACCGCGCCCCGCCGGCGGGCCCGGTGGGGCACGCGCCGCACGGCGGGCGTCGCCGCCGCCCTGGTCGCCGCCTCCGTGGCGACGGCGCTGGTCGTGACGTCCTCGCCGACGCCCGGCGAGCCCCCGGTCAAGGCGACGGCGGGGAACCCGGTCCTGACCCGGCTCGTGGCGGAGATCACCCCCCTGCCCGCCAAGGCGCCCGGCGACGCGACGCTGGAGATCCGCAACCAGTCGCCGACCAGCGACGCGCTGGGCCGCAACGGCATCGGCCTGTTCACCGACGACGGCACCTACTACTGGGGGAACGACAAGAGCGCCCTGCGCCGGGCCGTCGTCCGGAAGGACGGGGGCGACGACGTGTTCAAGCGCGACATTGCGGTGGCGCTCTACGCCGTGAAGGGCGACATCGCCACCGCGCGCGCACGTATGGCCGTCGCCAACCTCGCCCCGGGCACGGACCAGGACCCGGAGCGGCAGAGGATCGAGAAGCTCAAGGGCCTCGCCAAGGCGCGGGGAGAGAAGTACGTGCCGCCGAAGCCGCGGACCCCCGAGGAGAAGCAGGAGATCGACGACAACCACATCTGGTCGAACGCCGTCGACGCGCTGATCGCGGCTCCGGAGAACCCCCAGGTGCGGGCCGGCGTGCTCCGCATCATGGCGACGATGCCGAAGGTCGAGGTCACGAAGACGACCACCGCCGGACAGCCGACGCTGACGCTGGTGGACACCTGGCCCACCGCCGGGAAGATCAGCGAGAAGCTGGTCGTCAACGCCGGGACGGGCCGTCCCGTCGCCTTGACCGGCAGCGCCCCGGACGCCCCGTCCACCACGGTGTACTACCACACGTCCCGCGTCCGGCTCGCCGACATCGAGGCCGGCAGGTTCTGACCCGCGAGACCGTGCGGGCCGCCCGGTGGACGGGCGGCCCGCACACCCACTGGTCGCGCGCGAAGTGGCCCGCTGTCTCAGGGCTCGTCATGAGCGTCGTTCTTCTTGGCTGGTTACCGAGTAGGGTGCCGGACGTGGTGAAACGGGGCATGGCGTTCGGGGTCGCGGCATATGCGATATGGGGGCTGTTCCCGCTGTACTGGCCGCTGCTGAAGCCGGCGGGGGCGGGCGAGATCCTCGCGCACCGGATCATGTGGTCGCTGGTCGCGGTGGGCGCGGTGCTGGCGGTGCGGCGGACCTGGCAGCGCGGGATCGGACGGCGGCAGGTCGGCCTGCTGGTCCTCGCGGCCGTGGTGATCACGGTGAACTGGGGGACCTACATCTACGCCGTCAACAGCGGGCGGACGGTCGAGGCGGCGCTCGGGTACTTCATCAACCCGCTGATCAGCGTGGTGTTCGGGGTGGTCGTGTTCCGGGAGCGGCTGCGGCCCTGGCAGTGGGCGGCGGTCGGCCTCGGGGCCGCCGCGGTGGCCGTGCTGACGGTCGACTACGGGCGGCCGCCCTGGATCGCGCTCGTGCTGGCCTTCGCGTTCGGGATCTACGGGCTGCTCAAGAAGTTCGCCGACATGCCCTCGGTGGAGAGCCTGGCGATCGAGACGGCCGTCATGTTCGTGCCCGCGCTGGTGTTCGTGGTGGCGCTGGAGGGACGGGGCGAGGCCGCGTTCGGGCATCACGGGGCGGGCCATGCCGTGCTGCTGGTGGGGGCCGGGGTCATCACGGCCGTGCCGCTGATGCTGTTCAACGCGTCCGCGATCAGGCTGCCCATGACGACGATCGGGATGCTCCAGTACGTGGCGCCCGTGCTCCAGTTCCTCATCGGCGTGTTCGTGCAGCACGAGGAGATGCCGGCGAGCCGGTGGGCGGGGTTCCTGCTGGTGTGGCTGGCGCTGGCGACGCTGACGTGGGAGGGGTTGCGCGGCGGACGCCGGGAAGCGCTGCCCGAGACGGTCCGGACGGGCTAAAGTGCCGGACGTCGAATGCCGGATTCGAGGGAGTTCCGTTGCGTTTGGTCACCGTCAGCGTGTTGGGCACGGCGCTGATCTCGGCGGGAATGCTCGCCCCGGCGACGGGCGAGGCGACGGCGACCGCGACCGCGCATGACGGCGTCGCGGTCGAGCCCGGCGTGGTGCGGCCGGGCGAGCGGGTCCGGATCTCGGTGCCGGGGTGCGCGGGCGGGGCGCGGGTGGCGTCCGAGGTGTTCGCCGGACGGGCCGCGGACGGCACCGCGACCGTGCGGCCGGACGCGACGCCGAGCACTTACACCATCGTGGCCCGCTGCGGGCCGCGGACGGTGACCGGCGAACTTCGGGTGGCGGGACGCCTGGTCTGGCCGGACCTCATGCCGACCGGCCACTGACCCTAAGTAATTAGGATAAATGGGGACAATTTCCCCTGTGTGACCATTACCACGCGCCGTGTTCGGCCTCTGACGCGAAGTTTTCTTCGGCACGCCACCTGCGCGAATACTGTCAAGCCGTCTCGACTATTGAGACAACCCATCCGGAAAAGTGACGAACGCCACTCTTACTGGACCGATATTTCCTACCTTCCCCCCCTTGATCGCGTCAATTGATCATGTGATACTCCCACGGAAATCTACAAATCGCCCAAGTACCCCAGACGCCTACAGAGAACTCGAATCGCTCCCCTCTGCTCCGCCCGCACACCCGTGCGCGGCGGAAACCGCAGAGGGGTGATTGCTTTCAACCACCTCACCTTGGGGGGCAGTCGGAAGTGTCCGTCGACGTTGACGCCGTTCCTGTACGCAGTGCGAGAAACTTTCCCCTCCATCGGACCGTCTCCAAGCTCGTCCGCAACCCGCTGCGGGAGATCCTCCGCATCAGCACGGCGGCCGGCGGCGACATCGCCCGGCTCGACCTCGGCGCTTCCCATCCCTACCTGGTGACCCATCCCGACCACGTCCAGCAGGTGCTGCGGAAGGAATCGCAGAACTTCGTCCGGGACGGCACGTTCTGGCGCCCCCTGCACAGCCTGTTCGGGGACAGCATCATGTCCGAGTACGACGAGTGGGAGCTGAGCAAGCGGATCCTGCAGCCGGTGTTCTCGACCGGCACCATCAGGTCGCTCAGCGACCACATGGCGCGGGCGATCAACGAGGCCGTCCGGCAGCTGGACGAGCCGGCGCGCGAGGGCCGGCCCATCGAGGTGCTGCCCGAGATGGGGCGCATCGTCCACGACACCGTGATCAAGGTGCTGTTCGGCGACAAGATCCGGCAGGCGGAGGCCGACCGGATGATCCCGGCGATGGAGCGGCTGGCCACCTCGATCGCGTTCCGCTTCCTGCTGCCGTTCGTCCCGAAGTCGATCCCGCTGCCCGGCGACCGCGCGTTCGCCGAGGGCCTCAAGGTCATGGACGAGACGCTCAACGAGCTCGTCGACCGGTTCCGCTACGACGCCGGCGAGGGATACGACATCTTCACCGCGCTGTGCAAGGCCCGGATGACCGAGGGCAGCGGCCTGGACGACCGGTGGGTGCGCGACAACCTGCTCGCCATGTGGGCCACCAGCACCGAGACGACGACCGTCGCCCTGACCTGGCTGTGGCCCATGCTCGGCGAGCATCCCGAGGTGACCGACCGGCTCTGCGCGGAGATCGCCGAGGTCGTCGGGGACGAGGACGTCCGGCCCGAGCACCTGCGCAGGCTGCCGTACGTTCGGCAGGTCGTCCAGGAGCTGCTGCGGCTGTACCCGGTCGGCTGGATCTTCCCGCGCATCGCGCTCTCCGACACCTCCATCGGCGGCGTCCAGATCAAGAGCGGGCAGACCGTGCTGGTCAGCCCGTTCCTCACGCACCGCCTCGAATCGGTGTGGGACCGGCCGCTCGAATTCGACCCCGAGCGCTTCACCGCCGAGGCGAACCGCACCCGCCACCGGTACGCCTACTACCCCTTCGGCGGCGGCCCGCACCAGTGCATCGGACGGCACGTGTTCAACATGGAGGCGGAGCTGATCCTCACCGCCATCCTGAGCCGGCACCGCCCGTCGCTGATGCCGACGGACGGCCCGGTGGAGGCGCGGATCGGCGCGACCCTCCGTCCCGACCAGCCGCTCTACCTGAAGCTGGACCCGATGGGGCGGCCGCGATGACGGAGACCGCGTCCGACGAGCTCGCCGATCCCTCCCATCGGGGCGTCCGGCCCGCGGGGACGCCCGGCGGGCCGGCGACCCCCGCGCTCGAGGCCGGGACGATCTGCGCCGTCGCGGGCCAGGCACAGCGGCAGATGCGCGGCTGGGCCGCCGACCACCCCGCGCTGTACGACGCGAAGGCGTTCGACCCGGCGCTGTTCAGCACGCTCGCGCTCGCGGCGGCGTTCAGCGGCCCCGGGCTCAGCGCCGGGCGGCTGCGCATGGCCAACCGCGTCTGCCTGTGGTGCTTCGGCCTCGACTGGCTGATCGACTACTCCGCGTCGTCGCGCGCGGAGGTGGCGGGCCTCGTCCAGCGGTGCGCGAGCGTGGCGGACGGGGCGCCCGCCCCGGACGGCGCGTCCGCGGAGGACGAGCTCGGACGCTTCCTCGCCGACGTCCGCGCCGAACTGGAGGCCGAGCCCGCCTATCCGGAGCTCCGCGACGTCTGGCGGGACGAACTCCAGCGCATGCTCGACGCGATGGCCCTCGAATGGGACTGGAAGGCCGCGCGGAACAGGGGCGAGCGCGGGCCGACGTTCGAGGAGTACCTCGCGAACGCCGACAACCTCGGCTTCTCGTTCGTGTTCGCCTCGCACTGGATCGCGTCCGGGGGCGGCGGGAACGCTCCGGTGGTCCGCGAGGCGAGCCGGGCCGTGCAGCGCGTCGTCCGGCTGCTGAACGACCTCGGCACCTACGAGCGCGACGTCCAGTGGGGCGACCTGAACGGCCTGCTGCTCGACCGGACGCGCGCCGAGGTCGAGGAACGGATCGGGGAGCTGACCGGCGAGGCCCGGACGCTGCTCCGCGACGCCGCGCCGAGCGCCCCGGAACTGGCCCGGTACATGGAACGGCAGATGGACTTCTGCGCCGGCTTCTACGGCGTGACCGACTTCTGGGGCACGTTGTGAGCGTCGACGACCGTCCGGCGCTGCGAACCGCCGTCCCGTCCGCGCGGCGGCCGCACGCGGGCGCCGTCGACACGGTCGGCGCGGCGCGCGAGCTGATCGGCGGGCTCGTCGCGCGCCCGTGGGGGCAGGTCTCGCCGTCGGTGTACGAGACCGGCCGGGTGGTGACGTTCGCGCCCTGGCTGAGCGGCCACGACCGGCGCCTGTCCTATCTCCTCGAAACGCAGCGGCCGGACGGCGTCTGGGGGGCGCCGGACGACGGGTACGCGCTCGTCCCGACGCTGAGCGCGGTCGAGGCCCTGCTCACGGAGCTGACCGGGGAGCGCCGGACGGCGCGCGGCGGCGGGGCCGTCATGCACAGCGGCTGGCTGGTGCGCTCGGCCGCCGCCGGGCTGCGGGCGATCGGCGCGCGGATGTGCGGGCCCTCGGCGGCGTCCCTGGACCTCCCCGACCTGCCCGCGATCGAGCTGATCGCGCCGGCCCTGACCGGGCGGATCAACGCGTCCCTGGCGCGGCTGGACGATCGTCCGGTCCCCGGCCTGGCCGAGTGGGCGGGACGCGAGCTCGGCCCCCCGGCGGGGCTGGGCGGCGCGAAGCTGGAGTTCGTCCGGGCGCTGCTCCGCTCCGGCACGGACGTGCCGCGCAAGCTGCTGCACGCCCTGGAGATCGCCGGGGGCGGGCCGGCCGGGCCGCCGCAGCTGCGCCCCGAGCCGACCGGCACGATCGGCGCGTCGCCCGCGGCGACCGCGGCCTGGCTGGACGCGCGGGCGGCGGACGATCCGAGCAGTCCCGCCCGCTGGTACCTGGAGACCGTGGTGGCGCAGCACGGCGGGCCCGTGCCGTGCGGATTCCCGCTGACGGTGTTCGAGCGCGGCTGGGTGCTGGCGTGGCTGGTCCGCGCGGGCATCCCGATCGCCGTCCCGCCGGAGCTGGTGCTGAGCCTGACCGCGCCGCTCGGCCCGGCGGGCACCCCGGCGGCGGAGGGCCTGCCCGCGGACGCCGACACCACCGCGGGCGCGCTGTACGCGCTGGCGCTGCTCGGCGCGCACCACCGGCCCGACCCCCTCTACTCCTACGAGATGGACACGCACTTCTGCACCTGGCAGGGCGAGGAGGGCGCGTCGGTCACGACCAACGCGCACGTCCTGGAGGCGTTCGGGCAGTACATCGCCGCGTGCGACCGCGCCGGCGGAGCGCCGGGCGCGGACACCGCCCGCTACGCCTCGACCGTCGCGAAGGTCGCCGGCTGGCTCCGCGGGCAGCAGCAGCCGGACGGAAGCTGGGCGGACCGGTGGCACGCCTCCCCGCTCTACGCGACGGCGTGCGGCGCCATCGCGCTGGCGGGCTTCGGCGGGACGGAGTCGTCCGGCGCGGTCGACGCGGCCCGGGACTGGGTCCTCGCGTCGCAGCACCCGGACGGCTCGTGGGGCCGCTGGGGCGGCACTCCGGAGGAGACGGCGTACGCGGTGCAACTCCTGCTGCTGACCGGCCGCCCCCTCGACCGAGCCGGGCGGGACGCCGTCGCGCGGGCCGTCCCGCCGCTGCTCCGCTCGCTGACCAGCGGGGACGGCGGCGCCGCCGACGAGCCGGCGCTCTGGCATGACAAGGATCTCTATCGGCCCACGGCGATCGTCCGCGCGGCCGTGCTGGCGGCGCTGCACCTGGCCGGAACGGTGCCGGTCACGGACGCAATGCGCGGTTGAGGTGAAATTGGCCACATCCCGCTAACCGGACACACTCACCGAATGCGGCAAAACGTTCGGCGTTGACGATTCACCTTGAGTGGCTATGGTCGTGTTGCTAGTCTTCTAAGCCGTATGTAACGGCGGCCAGCCGTCGCCCTTGCAACCCACCACACCGCGCGACCCGCTCCTCCTTAACCAGGCGAAAGCGGGTTGCCAGCCATTTAATATATTGTTGGGGCGATAGTAATGCGCTTCCGCAACTCGCGCCTGAGAACCAAGATCACGGCCCTGTTGCTCTCCCTCGTCGCACTGTGGGTTTTCGCGGCCTGGGTGACACTGCGCGAAGGCGTCAATCTGCTCGGCGTCAGCACGCTGGACAGCGCCCTCGCGCAACCGACCGACCCGCTGCTCGCCGACCTGCAGCGGGAGCGCAGGCTCTCCATGGTCCAGCTCGCGAGGCCCGGCCCCGCCGCGCGCGCCGCGCTGAACGCGCAGCGCGTGCAGACCGACAAGACGCGCGCGGAGGCGGTCCGGCTCGCACGCGGCGGCAACGTCGGGCGCTTCGGCGGCGACATCCTCGAACGGCGCGTCGCCCAGATGCTCGACCGGCTGAAGGCCGTGGACGGCACCCGGCGCTCGATCGACGCCGGGGCCACCGACCGCGCCCGCACCGCCGGCGCATATTCCGAAGTCGTCGAGTCCATTTTCCGGGTCTACGATTCGCTGGCCACCCTGGACGACAAGGATTTCGCCCGGGACACGCGGACGCTTCTCGAACTCAACCGCATGTGGGAACTCCTATCCCAGGAGGACGCCCTGATGGCGGGGGCCCTCGCGGCCGGCCGGATCACCCAGTCCGAGCTCATCACGTTCACCCAGACGGTGGGCACCCGGCGGCGCAACACCGCGCAGGAGCTCGTCACCGTCCAGGACTCCGACCGCGCCCTGTACACGGGCCTGACGGAGAACGCGAAGCTCAGCAGGATCCAGGAACTCGAAGACCAGGTCATGCAGAACCGCCGGGCCTTCTCCGCGACCTCCGCGACGCAGTCCCGCGGCACGCTGCGCCCCACGCTGACCGCCGACCAGTGGAACTCCGCGGCCGAGCCCGCGCTCGGCGACATGCGCCACCAGATCCAGTCGTCCGGTGACCGGCTCGTCGACCGCGCCACGCCGATCGCCACCGGCGTCATCATCCGGCTGCTGCTCGCCGGCGGCCTCGGGCTCATCGCGGTCATCGCGTCCATCATCGTGTCGATCACCACGGCCCGCGCGCTCGTCCGGCAGCTCGAACGGCTGCGCGGCGCGGCCTGGGAACTGGCCGAGCAGCGGCTGCCCAGCGTCGTCGACCGGCTCGGGCACGGCGAGAAGGTGGACGTCGCGCTCGAGGCACCGCCGCTGAGCTTCGGCAGCGACGAGATCGGCCAGGTGGGACGCGCGTTCAACGCCGTCCAGGAGACCGCGATCCGCACCGCCGTCGAGCAGGCCGAACTGCGCCGCGGCATCCGGGACGTCCTGCTGAGCCTGGCGCGCCGCACCCAGACGCTGGTGCACCGGCAGCTCACCATGCTGGACACGATGGAGCGCCGCCGCGACATCGAGGTCAAGGAGCTGGAGGAGCTGTTCCGGCTCGACCACCTCGCGACCCGCATGCGGCGCAACGCCGAGAACCTGATCGTGCTGTCCGGCGCCCTGCCCGCCCGCGGCTGGCGCAACGCCGTCCCGATGGTGGACGTCATCCGCGCCGCGGTCGGCGAGGTCGAGGACTACACCCGCGTCACCGTGCTGCCGTTCGGCCCGATCGAGCTGGCCGGCCGCGCGGTCGGCGACGTCACCCACCTGCTGGCCGAGCTGATCGAGAACGCGGTGTCGTTCTCCCCGCCCGACACCGTCGTGCAGATCGGCGGCCACCTCGTCGCGAGCGGCTTCGCCATCGACATCGAGGACCGCGGGCTCGGCATGACCGACGAGCGGCTCACCGAGATCAACGACCGGATCGCGAACCCGCCCGACTTCAACCTGCAGAGCTCGGTGCAGCTCGGCCTGTTCGTGGTCAGCAAGCTCGCCGAACGGTACAACCTCCAGGTGTCGCTGAAGCGGTCCGCGTACGGCGGCACCACCGCCGTCATCGTCATCCCGCGGGAGCTGATCGTCGAGCAGGGCCCGGCCCCCGTCGCCGCCGGCACCACCACCCCGAACGGGCTGGAGGTGCGCCGCCCCGCCGCCGTCGGCGCGGCGGCCCCGGCCGGGCACGCGGCCGCCGGCGCCACGGCGACGCTGTCCCCGACGAGCACCGGCCCGCAGAACGTCGGCCCCGCCCTGGTCGCGGTGCCACCGCCCGCGTCCGAGCCGTCCCTGCCCGAAGCGTCCGCGTCCGAGCCGTCCCTGCCCGAAGCGTCCGCGCCCGAACCGTCCGCGCCCAGGGCGGCCCCGCCGCCCGCGCGGGCGCCCGGCGGGAACGGCGCCGGGCCCCAGGCCGACCCCGAGGCCCCGACGCCGGACACGCCCGCCCGGCCGCACGACGCGCCGGCGGCCGGGGAGCGTCCCGACACCACCCAGCCGGAGGACCAGCCACCCGTGCCCGACATCTCCACCACACCGTCCGGCCTGCCCGTCCGGGTGCCGCAGGCGAACCTCGTCGAGCCCCTGCGCACCGACGAGGCCGCCGACGACGAGCAGGAAGAGCAGGAACTCCCGGCCCGCTCCCCCGCGGAGATCCAGCGGATCATGGGCTCGTACCAGCGCGGCACCCGGCAGGGCCGCTCGGACGCGGCCCGCTCGGAAGACGGCGAGAACGCAGCGGAAGGCGAGGAAGATCAGTGACACAGAAGACCGGTTCCCCCTCCGATCTGGGCTGGTTGCTGGACGACCTGGTGCGCCGGCTGCCGCACACCCGCACCGCGGTGGTCCTGTCGGCGGACGGCCTGCTCATGGCGTCCTCGGAGGGCATGTCGCAGGACGACGGGGAGCATCTCGCCGCCGTCGCCGCCGGCATCCAGAGCCTCGCCAAGGGGGCCGGCACCCGCTTCGGCGGCGGCCCCGTCCGGCAGACGATCATCGAGATGGCCACGGCGTTCCTGCTGGTCACGGTGGCGGGCAAGGGCGCGTGCCTGGCGGTGCTGGCCGAGGAGGACGCCGACGTCGGCCTCATCGCCTACGAGATGGCGATGCTCGTGACGGCCATGGGCCACCACCTCACCTCGCCGTCGCGCTCGGAGTCCGCCGGGGAGGGACGTTCGGCATGATGCCCCCCGAGGACCCCGTGCCGGAGCCCTGGGCGGACGATCCGGCGCCGCGGCCGGCCCACGACCGGCTGCTGGACGACCAGGCCGGCCCGATGGTGCGGCCGTACGTGATGACCAGCGGCCGCATCGAGCCGACCCGCGGCAAGTTCGACCTCATCACCCTGGTGGTGGCGGTCGGGCCCGAACCCGAGGGCGCGATCGGGCTCGGCCCCGAACATCTGGCGATCCTCCGGCTCTGCCAGAGCGTCATGTCGGTCGCCGAACTCACCGGGCACCTCGACCTGCCGGTCGCGACCGTGCGGGTGATGCTCGGCGACCTGCTCGACAAGGGTTTCGTCTCCATGCAGGAACCCGAACCGGAGGCGGACATGCATGACATCAGGCTCTACAAGGCGGTGATCGATGGTCTCCGGGCCCTCTAGGGGCGTGCGCGCCCGCCGGCTCCCCACCGCGGTCAAGATCGTGATCGCGGGCGGTTTCGGGGTCGGAAAGACCACGATGGTGGGCACGGTCTCCGAGACCCAGCCGCTGCGCACCGAGGAAGTACTCACCGACCAGGGCGTCGGCGTCGACGACATCTCCGGGGTGGAGCGCAAGAACACCACCACGGTCGCGATGGACTTCGGCCGCATCACGATGCAGAACGAGTACGTCCTCTACCTGTTCGGCACCCCCGGCCAGGAGCGCTTCTGGTTCATGTGGGACGAGGTCTCGCTCGGCGCGCTCGGCGCCGTCGTCCTCGCCGACACCCGCCGCCTGTCCGACTGCTTCCCTTCGGTCGACTACTTCGAGCGACGCGGCACCCCGTTCATCGTCGCCGTCAACTGCTTCGACGGCGCCAAGCAGTACGACCTCGGGGAGATCCAGATGGCCCTGAACCTGGGCCCGAAGGTTCCCGTCATGCTCTGCGACGCCCGCAGCCTCGACTCTTGCCGGGAGGTCCTCATCGACCTCGTCCTGCACGCCATGAAGGTCCGCGGCCTCACCGGAGAACCCGAACCGCAGAACGCCTGAGAACGAGAACGGGGCCGTGTGCGCCGCCGGCCGAAGCCGGCGGCCGCACACGGCCCCGTTCGCTCACATCCTGAGGCCGCCGGGCCCGAAGGAGCGGGGGACGCCGTCAGCCCGTGCGGGAGACGACGTAGTCGCAGAGGTTCGTGAAGGCGTCGCGGGCGGGGATGTCGGGGAGGGTGAGGAGTTCGGCGCGGGCGTCCTCGGCCCACTGGCGCAGGTCGGCGCGGGCGCGGTCCATGGCGGGGTGGGCGCGCAGGAGGGTGAGGGCCTCGGCGTGCAGGGCGTCGTCGGTGAGGTCCTGGACGAGGAGTTCGCGGAGGCGGGCGTCGTCCGGGCCGGACCCCGCGCCGGCGAGGACGAGGTGCATCGGGAGGGTGCGGATGCCTTCGCGGAGGTCGGTGCCGGGGATCTTCCCGGACTCCTCGGTCTCGGAGTCGATGTCGAGGATGTCGTCGGACAGCTGGAACGCGACGCCGATCTTCTCGCAGGCGGAGGTGACCGTGTCGACGACGTGGGTGGGGGCGCCGGACAGCAGGGCGCCGAACTGCCCCGAGACGGCGATCAGGGACGCGGTCTTGTCGGCGACGACGCCCAGGTAGTGCTTCAGGGGGTCGGCGTCGGCGCCGGGGCCGACCGTCTCCTGGATCTGGCCGCGGACGAGGCGGGCGAACGCGCGGGCCTGGATGCGGACGGCCTCCGGGCCGAGGTCGGCGAGCAGGTCGGACGCGCGGGCGAACAGGTAGTCGCCGGTGAGGATCGCGACCGTGTTCGTCCACCGCGAGTTGGCGGACTCCTGCCCGCGGCGGACGGTCGCCTCGTCCATCACGTCGTCGTGGTACAGGGTGCCGAGGTGGGTCAGCTCGACGACGACGGCGGCGGGCACCACGGCGGGCGCCGCGGCGTCGCCGAAGTGGGAGGCGAGCAGCACCAGCATCGGCCGGAACCGCTTGCCGCCCGCCTCGACGAGATGCTCGGACGCCTCGGTGAGCAGCGGGTCCTCACCGCGCACGCAGTCGAGCAGCATGGTCTCGACCTCGGCCAGCCGCGTGTTGGCGCTGGACGCGAGCGCGGCGTCGATGGGAAGCCCGAACGGGCCGGACACCGTGCCGGCCGGCCCGCCGGACTTCGCAGCGGATGGGTTGCTCACCCAAGACTCCCTAACGGACGAACATGTGGGTCGTGGCCTGGCCCGCGAGGTCCAGGACCGGCTGCGGGATCACGCCGAGTACCACAGTAGCCGTCACACCGAGGGCCACGGCGACCGCGGTCGCCGGCCCGGCCACCACGACCGGCCCGTCCGCGTCCGGCTCGCTGAAGAACATGACGACGATCACGCGGACGTAGAAGAACGCGGCGACGGCGGACGACAGGACGGCCACGATGACCAGCGGCGTCGCGCCCTCCTCGACGGCCGCCTTGAAGACCGCGAACTTGCCGGTGAACCCGCTGGTGAGCGGGATGCCGGCGAACGCCAGCAGGAAGAAGGCGAACACGCCCGCGACCACCGGGGAGCGCTTGCCGAGCCCGGCCCACCGGGACAGGTGCCCCGCCTCGCCGCCCGCGTCCCGCACCATCGTGACGACGGCGAACGCGCCGACCGAGGTGAAGCCGTAGGCGAGCAGGTAGAACAGGGTGCTCGACAGGCCGTCCGGGGAGCTGGCGATCACGCCCATGAGCAGGAAGCCCGCGTGCGCGATGGACGAGTAGGCCAGCATCCGCTTGATGTCGGTCTGGGTGATCGCGATGATCGACCCGGCGACCATCGTGAGAATCGCCACACCCCACATGACGGGCCGCCAGTCCCACCGGAGGGTCTCGAACGCGACGTAGTAGACGCGCAGGATCCCGCCGAACGCGGCGACGACCGTGCCGGACGCCATCAGCGCCGTGATCGGCGTCGGGGCGCCCTGGTAGACGTCCGGCTTCCACATGTGGAACGGGACGCCGCCGAGCTTGAACAGCAGCCCCACCGACAGCAGCGCGACGCCCGCGAGGAGCAGGGTCTCGCTGCCGGCGTCCTTGCCGATCTGCGCGGAGATGTCCGACAGCCGCACCGAGCCGGCGTACCCGTACAGCAGCGCCGCCCCGTACAGGAAGAACGCCGACGAGAACGCGCCCAGCAGGAAGTACTTGACCGCCGCCTCCTGCGAGAGCAGGCGCCGCCGGCGGGCGAGCCCGCACAGCAGGTACAGCGGCAGCGACATGACCTCCAGCGCCACGAACATCGTGAGCAGGTCGTTCGCGGCCGGGAACATGATCATGCCGCCGACGGCGAACATCATCAGCGGGAAGACCTCGGTCTGCAGGAATCCCGCCTCGCCGGCCCGCTGCTCCGCCTCGCTGCCCGGCAGCGCGGACGCCTGCGCGGCGAAGTGCCCGCCGGTCGTCACGCGGCCGCCGCCGCGCTCGGCGATCAGCAGCAGGCTGACGAGCGCCAGCACCAGGATCGTGCCCTGGATGAACAGCGTCGGCCCGTCCACGCCGAGCGCGCCCTCGGCGGCGACGTGGTGCGGGTTGTCGCGCCACGCCAGCGCGGCCGTCCACGCGAACCCGCCGGCGAGGCCGAGGAACGCGATCGGCACCTGCACGTAGTAGCGGGCGTTGCGGCCGACGAACGCCTCGACGAGCACGCCCACGACGGCGGCGCCGAGGACCAGGAGCAGCGGGGCGATCTGCCCGTACTCGATGTGCGGCGCGGGGATGTCACCCCCCTGCGCGAGGACCGCGCTCACCTGGCTGGAGGTGCTCATGGACGGGCTCCGTTCTCGGCGACGTTACCGGTGACGTCCGGCGCCGGGTCGTGCTGATCGACGCGGGCCAGGGTGTGGTGCACCGACGGGTTGATCACGTGCAGCACCGGCTGCGGGAAGAAGCCCATCGCCACGATGATCGCGATGATCGGGGCGATGACCCACTTCTCCCGGGCGGACAGGTCCTTCATGCCCTCGACCGCGGGGACCGGCGGGCCGCCCATGGTCCGCTGGTACATCCACAGGATGTAGATGGCGGCGAGCACGATGGCGATGATGGAGGCGACGGCGGCCCACTCGTAGCGGCTGAACGTGCCGACCACGACGAGGAACTCCGACACGAACGGCGACAGGCCGGGCAGCGACAGCCCGGACAGGCCGGCGACGAGGAACGTCCCGGCGAGCACCGGCGCCACCTTCTGCACGCCGCCGAAGTCGGAGATCCGCGCCGACCGCCGCCGGACGATCAGGAACCCGACGATCAGGAACAGCGCGCCGGTGGAGAAGCCGTGGTTCACCATGTACAGCGCCGCGCCCGACTGGGCCTGCGACGTCATCGCGAAGACGCCGAGCACGATGAACCCGAAGTGGGAGATCGACGTGTAGGCGATCAGCCGCTTCATGTCGACCTGCCCGATCGCGAGGATCGCGCCGTAGATGATGCTGACGACCGCGAACGCGAGCACGGCGGGCGTCGCCCACTTGGCCGCGCCCGGGAACAGCTCCAGGCAGAACCGGAGCATCCCGTACGTGCCGACCTTGTCCAGGACGCCGACGATCAGCACCAGCGCGCCGGCCGGGGACTGCTGCGCCGCGTCCGGCAGCCAGGTGTGCACCGGGAACATCGGCGCCTTGATCGCGAACGCGATGAAGAAGCCGAGGAACAGCCACTTCGCCGTCGTCGGGTCGATGTTCATCTTCGACAGCTCGTCGAACATGAACGTGCCGTGCCCGAGGCCGCCGTCGTCGACCGACTTCGCCGACAGCGGGTACAGCCAGATGACGGCGACGAGCATCAGCAGCCCGCCGAACAGCGAGTACAGCAGGAACTTCACCGCGGCGTAGGAGCGCTGCGCGCCGCCGTAGGACCCGATGATGAAGTACACCGGGATCAGCATCGCCTCGAAGAAGACGTAGAAGAGGAACACGTCGGTCGCCGCGAAGACGCCGATCATGGCCGCTTCCAGCGACAGCAGCAGCGCGAAGTACGTCTTCGCGGACCGCTTCGGCGGGACGTCCGTGCCGCCCGACCGGTCGGCCTCGCTCCAGGAGGCCAGGATGACCAGCGGGACGAGGATGACCGACAGCAGGATCAGCGTCAGCGCGACGCCGTCGACGCCGACCGCCCAGTGGACCCCGAACTCCTTGATCCACCAGTACTTCTCTTCGAACTGGAAGCGCGCCCCGCCCGCGTCGAAGCCCGCCGCCATGACGCCGGTCAGCACCGCGACGACGAGGGAGACGCCGAGCGCGAACTGCTTGACCAGCGTCTCCCGCTGGCGCGGGATGACGATGAGCAGCAGCGCGCCCACCAGTGGCAGTCCGATGAGGACGCTCAGCCAGGGAAAGTCGCTCATGAAACGTTCACCACCAGGAGCGCCGCGACCACGAGGGCCGCGCCGCCCAGCATCGAGAGTGCGTAGGAGCGGGCGAATCCGGTCTGGATCCGGCGGAGCCGCCCGGAACTGCCGCCGACCCCGGCGGCCGTGCCGTTGACGAGGCCGTCGACGCCGCGGCCGTCGAACCAGACCGCGAGGCGGGTCAGCCACTGGCCGGGACGCATGAGCAGCGACTCGTTGAGCGCGTCGCCGTACAGGTCCTTGCGGGCCGCGACGGTGACGAACGAGCCCTTGGGCGCCTCGCGCGGCACCTTCCGGCTGCCGTACTGCCGCCACGCGATCGCCGCACCGATGATCATCAGTACGAAGACCGCGATGCCCGGACCGGTGATGAACTTGAACTCGTGCTCGTGCTCGGGCGCCCCGACGACCGGCTCCAGGAAGTCGGCGAACCCGCCGAGGATCAGGAACCCGCCGGCGGCGACGGAGCCGACCGCGAGCAGCATCAGCGGGATCGTCATGACCTTCGGCGACTCGTGCGGGTGGACGTCGTCCGCCCAGCGCTTCTCGCCGAAGAACGTCATGAACATGACGCGCGACATGTAGTAGGCGGTGACGGCCGCGCCGACCACCGCGCAGACGCCGAGGATCATCCCGGACGTGCCGCCCTTGTCGAACGCGGCCTCGATGATGGCGTCCTTGGTGAACCAGCCGGACAGGAACGGGAACCCGATGATCGCGAGGTACCCGAGCCCGAACGTCACCGCGGTGGCCATCATGACGCCGCGGAGCGCGCCGTAGTGGCGCATGTTCACGTCGTCCTTCATGCCGTGCATGACCGAGCCGGCGCCGAGGAACAGGCCCGCCTTGAAGAAGCCGTGCGCGATGAGGTGCGCGATGGCGAAGACGTACCCGGCCTTGCCGAGCCCGGCGGCCAGCGTCATGTAGCCGATCTGCGACATCGTCGACCCGGCGAGGGCCTTCTTGATGTCGTCCTTGGCGCACCCGATGATCGCACCGAAGAGCAGCGTGGCCGCACCGACGATCGTCACCACCAGCTGCGCGGTCTCCGACATCTCGAAGATCGGCCCGGACCGGACGATCAGGTACACGCCCGCGGTCACCATCGTCGCCGCGTGGATGAGCGCCGACACGGGGGTCGGGCCCTCCATCGCGTCCAGCAGCCAGGACTGCAGCGGCAGCTGCGCCGACTTGCCGCAGGCGCCGAGCAGCAGGAGCAGCCCGATCGCCGTGGCGGTGCCGGAGCTCAGCTTCGTCGCGAGGCCCGCGTGCTCGGGGCCGAGCCCGAGGATCGGCCCGTAGTCGATGGTGCCGAACGTGGCGAACAGCAGCGCGATCGCGATGATCAGCCCCATGTCGCCGACGCGGTTGACGACGAACGCCTTCTTCGCCGCGGTCGCCGCGGTCGGCTTGTGCTGCCAGAACCCGATCAGCAGGTAGGAGGCGACACCGACGCCCTCCCAGCCGAGGAACATGACCAGGTAGTTGCTGCCGAGCACCAGCAGCAGCATCGCCGCCACGAACAGGTTCAGGTAGGCGAAGAACTTGCGCCGCTCGGGATCCTCGGCCATGTAGCCGACGGAGTAGACGTGGATGAGCGAGCCCACCCCGGTGATCAGCAGGACGAAGCTGATGGACAGCGGGTCCACCAGCAGGTCCATCCCGACCTTGAACGAGCCGACGTCGATGAAGTCCCACAGGTGCAGGGTGCGGCGCCGCGCATCGGCGTCGTACCCGAGCATCTGGACGAAGATCGCGACACCGACCGCGAACGACGCGACCGACATCGTGACGCCGAGCAGGTGGCCCCACTTGTCGGTGCGCCTCCCCCCGAGCAGGAGGATCGCGGCGCCCGCGAGCGGGAGCGCGATGAGAAGCCAGGACGCGGCCTGGATGCCTTCCGCTTGCATTCCCGACCTCTCAGTACTTCAGCAGGTTCGCGTCGTCGACCGACGAGGACCTGCGGGTCCGGAAGATGGTCATGATGATCGCGAGGCCCACGACGACCTCCGCGGCGGCCACGACCATCACGAAGAACGCGATGATCTGACCGTCGAGGTTGCCGTGCATGCGGGAGAACGAGACGAACGCCAGGTTCGTCGCGTTCAGCATGAGCTCGATGCACATGAACACCACGATCGCGTTGCGGCGCACGAGGACGCCGAGCGCTCCGATGGTGAACAGGATCGCCGAGAGCGCCAGGTAGTGCCCCGGACTCATTGACCAGCCTCGCCTTCACTCGCGCCGCCGCCCGCGGCCGGCGTCCCCGACTTCACCGAGCGCGACTCGGCGTCGGCGTCCGCGGCCTCCGCGGTGACCGCCTTGACCGCGGCCACGTCCCGTTCGAGCGCCTCCTCCTCGGTCCCGCCGAACAGGTCGGCGTGCCGCTCGGCGGTGTCGGTGCGGGCCGCGATGACCGGGTTGACCGACAGCTCCGACGGCGTCCCGTCCGGCAGCAGCGCCGGCATGTCGACGGCGTTGTGCCGCGCGTAGGTGCCGGGGCCCGGCAGCGGGCCCGGGTGGTCGCCGGACAGGAACCGTCCCTTGGACAGGTCCTTCTGCGTCGCCTTCGGCTCGGTGCGCTCCCGGTGCGCCAGCACCATCGCGCCCAGCGCCGCGGTGATCAGCAGCGCGCTGGTCGCCTCGAACGCGAACACGTACTTGGAGAACAGCAGCCGGGCCAGGCCGACGATGTTGCCCTCGGCGTTGGCCTGGCTCAGGCCGGCCGAGTCGCCGAGCGCCGCGTTCCCGAGGCCCGTCCCCAGCAGGGCGATGAACCCGATCGCGGCGATCACGCCCCAGAAGCGCTGGCCGCGGATCGTCTCCACCAGCGAGTCGGTGGAGCTGACCCCGACGACCATCATCACGAACAGGAACAGCATCAGCACCGCGCCGGTGTAGACGATCACCTGGACGAACGCCAGGAACGGCGCGTTCTGGATCGCGTACAGCGCGGCGAGGCTCAGCATCACGGTCGCCAGCAGCAGCGCCGAGTGCACCGCCTTCCGCATGAAGATCATGCCGAGCGCGGAGAGCACCGACACGACCGCCAGCAGCCAGAAGAAGAACGGCTCGCCGGACTGCTTGTCGGCGACCTCGGCGGCGAGGATGTGGGCGGTGCTCACGCGCGCTCACCGCCCCTGCGGCGCTTCTCCGCCCGCACCGCCTGGTCGGCGCTCGCCCGGCCGCCGCCCTCGGCGGGGACGGCGGGCGCGTCGTCGGGCTGGAGGCCGAGGCGGTAGTACTCCTCCTCGGTGTCGCCGAGCCGCATCTCGTGCGGCGGCGTCTCCATGCCCTCGCGCAGCGGCGCCAGCAGCATCTCCTTGGTGTAGATCAGGCTCTCCCGGCTGTCGTCGGCGAGCTCGTACTCGTTCGTCATCGTGAGCGCCCGGGTGGGGCACGCCTCGATGCACAGCCCGCAGAGGATGCAGCGCAGATAGTTGATCTGGTAGATGCGGCCGTACCGCTCGCCGGGCGAGTACCGCTCGTCCGCGGTGTTGTCGGCGCCCTCGACGAAGATGGCGTCCGCCGGGCAGGCCCAGGCGCACAGCTCGCAGCCGATGCACTTCTCCAGGCCGTCCGGCCACCGGTTGAGCTGGTGCCGCCCGTGGAAGCGCGGAGCGGTCGGCTTCTTCACCTCGGGGTACTGAACGGTCTCGCTCTTCATGAACATCTGGTGGAACGAGACCCCGAACCCCTTGACCGGGTTCAGGAAATCAGTGAGTCCCACTGGTGACCTCCTCAGGAGGGGTTTCGATCGTGGCGGGCCGGACCGGCTCCCGGGCACGGCCGTGGTAGTGGGGCGCGTCCATCGGCGGCACCGGGAACCCGCCCGCGGCCGGCTCCGTCCGCTCGCCCCGGCCCGCGCCCGGCACGATCTCCTTGTCGTCCTCGCCGCCCCGCAGCATCTCCCAGACCACCGTGGCCACCAGCACGATCGCGGCGGCCACCGCGGCGACGATCACGATCTGCCGCATGTCGTAGCCGTCGTTGCGCAGCGCGCGGATGGTCGCGACCAGCATGATCCAGCCGAGCGAGAAGGGCATCAGCACCTTCCAGCCGAGCTTCATCAGCTGGTCGTAGCGGACGCGCGGCAGCGTGCCGCGCAGCCAGATGAAGAAGAAGATGAACAGGAAGATCTTGATCAGGAACCACAGCACCGGCCACCAGCCGGAGTTGGCCCCCGCCCACACCGTGGAGATCGGCGCGGGGGCGCGCCAGCCGCCGAGGAACATCGTGGTGGCGAGCGCCGACAGCGTCGTGAGGTTGATGTACTCCGCGAGGAAGAACATCGCGAACTTCAGCGACGAGTACTCGGTGTGGAAGCCGCCGACCAGCTCGCCCTCGCCCTCGGGCAGGTCGAACGGGATGCGGTTCGACTCGCCCATCATCGTGATCACGTAGACCACGAAGGACGGCAGCAGCAGCACCACGAACCACTTGTCGTGCTGCGCCGCGACGATCTCCGAGGTGGACATCGAGCCCGCGAACATGAACACCGCGACGAACGACAGGCCCATCGCGATCTCATAGGAGATCATCTGCGCGGACGAGCGGAGCCCGCCGAGCAGCGAGTACGGCGACATCGACGACCAGCCGGCCAGCACGATGCCGTAGATCGCCATCGACGACATCGCCAGCACCAGCAGCACCGCGACCGGAAGGTCGGTGCCCTGCAGCGCCGTCTGGTGGCCGAAGACCGACACCGTCGGGCCGAACGGGATGATGATGAACGAGATGAACGCCGGCACCGCCGCCATCACCGGGGCGAGGACGAACACCACCTTGTCCACCTGGCGGGGGACGATGTCCTCCTTCAGCGCCAGCTTCACACCGTCCGCGAGGCCCTGCAGCAGGCCCTGGGGCCCGGCGCGGTTCGGCCCGACGCGCAGCTGCATCCGGCCGATGACGCGCCGCTCGATCCACATCGTCATCAGCACGGTCACGACGAGGAACACGAAGATGACGAGGACCTTGCCGCCGATCAGCCACCACGGGTCGCTGCCGAAGTCCTTCAGCGTCGGGTCGGCCGGCGCCGCGGCGAGCGGGCTCATTTGCCACCTCCAGCGTTCTGCGCGGCGCTCGCGAGCACACCGCTCGCGATCTTGACGACGCCGCCGGCGGCCGCGCCCAGATCCCGGTACAGGGCGCAGCCGGCCGAGTTCGTCGGCAGCCACACCACCCGGTCGGGCAGGTCCGGGGTGATCTCCAGCGGGAGCGTCACCTCACCGCGCGCCGCCGACACGGTCACCGCGCCGGTCGCGCCGATCTCCGCGGCGGTCGCGGGCGACAGCCGGGCGGCGGCGGGCTTCGCGGTGCCCGCGAGGAACGGCTCGCCGTCCTGCAGCCGGCCCCGGTCGAGCAGCAGCCGCCACGTCGCGACCAGCGCCTCGCCCTGCCCGGGGCGCGGCGGCAGCTCCTGCGCCGTGTTCGGGGCGTCCGGGCGCTCGCCGCGGTAGCCGCCGAGGCCGGTCAGCTCGCGGCGCGCCGCCTCGGGGCCGGGCAGGCCCAGGTGGACGTCCATCTCGTCGGCCAGCGCGTCCAGCACCCGCAGGTCGGACATCCGCCCGGCCGACTTCAGCACGGTGTCGAACGGGCGGCCGCGGCCCTCCCAGTCGACGAACGTCCCGGACTTCTCCGCGACGGCCGCGACCGGGAACACGACGTCGGCGCGGTCGGTGACCGCGCTCGGCCGCTGCTCCAGGCTCACCACGAACGGGGTGGCGTCCAGCGCCCGCAGCATCGCGTCCGGGTCGGGCAGGTCGTACGGGTCGACGCCGCCGACCAGCAGCGCGCCGCGCCGGCCCTGCGCGGCCGCCGCGACGATCCCGGCGGTGTCCTCGCCGGGCACCGCGGGCAGTTCCGCGACGCCCCAGGTGCGGGCGACCTCGGCCCGCGCGGCGGCGTCGGCGACCGGACGGCCGATCGGCAGCAGCCCGGGCAGCGCCCCGGCCTCGATCGCGCCGCGCTCCCCGGCCCGGCGCGGCACCCACGCCAGCCGGGCCCCGGTGACCTGCGCCAGCCGGACCGCCGCGGTCAGCGCGCCGGGGCTCGTGGCGAGCCGCTCGCCGACGAGGACGACGGCGCCGGGCGTCTCCAGCAGCGTCCGGACGTCGGCGCGGCCCTCGTCGCCGATGAGGGCGCCGAGCGTCTCGGCCTCCGCGCCGGGCGGCGTCGCCAGCAGCGTGCCGCCGACCTTGGCCAGCCCGCGGGTCGCGAACGGCGCCACCGCGTACACCGGCAGCCGGTGCTTGCGGAACGCCTTGCGGAGCCGCAGGAACACGATCGGCGACTCCTCCTCCGGCTCGAAGCCGGCGAGGACGACGACGGGCGCCTTCTCCAGATCGGCGTACGACACCTCGATGGAGCGCCCCGCGACGGACGACGCGATGAACCGCGCCTCCTCGTCCGACAGCGGGCGGGCCCGGAAGTCGACGTCGTTGGTGCCGAGCGCGATCCGGGCGAACTTGGCGTAGGCGTAGGCGTCCTCAAGGGTGACGCGGCCGCCGGTCAGCACGCCGGCCGAGCCGCGCGCCGCCGCGAGTCCGCGCGCCGCGATGGTGAGCGCCTCGGGCCACGACGCCGGCTCCAGCACGCCGTCCTCGTTGCGGACGAGCGGGTGCGTGAACCGCTCGGGCCGCGTCCCGTAGGTGAACGCCCAGCGGCCCTTGTCGCAGTTCCACTCCTCGTTGACCTGCGGGTCGTCCCCGGCCAGCCGGCGGGTGATCTTCCCGCGCCGGTGGTCGGCGCGGATCGCGCAGCCGGACGCGCAGTGCTCGCAGACGCTCGGCGACGACACGAGGTCGAACGGCCGGGACCGGAACCGGTAGGCGGTGCCGGTGAGCGCTCCCACCGGGCAGATCTGCACGGTGTTGCCGGAGAAGTAGGAGTGGAACGGCTCGCCGTCGGCGGTGCCGACCTCCTCCTTCGCGCCCCGCTCGAACAGGTCGATGAACGGGTCGCCGGCGATCTGCTCGGAGAACCGGGTGCAGCGGGTGCACTGGATGCACCGCTCCCGGTCGAGCAGCACCTGGCTGGACAGCGGCAGCGGCTTCGGCCACGTCCGCTTGGTCTCGACGAACCTGGTCTCGCCGCGCCCGTTGGACATCGCCTGGTTCTGCAGCGGGCACTCGCCGCCCTTGTCGCAGACCGGGCAGTCCAGCGGGTGGTTGATGAGCAGGAACTCCATGATGCCGTGCTGGGCCTTGTCGGCCACCGGGGAGGTGAGCTGGGTCTTGACGACCATGCCCGGCATCACCGCGGTCGTGCACGACGCCTGCGGCTTCGGCATGCCGCGGCCGTTGCCGGCGTCCGGGATCTCGACCAGGCACTGCCGGCACGCGCCGATCGGGTCGAGCAGCGGATGCTCGCAGAACCGGGGGATCTGGATGCCGAGCAGCTCGGCGGCCCGGATGATCAGCGTGCCCTTCGGCACCTCGATCTCGAAGCCGTCGATGGTGCAGGACACCATCTCCACCTTCTCCACCGCCGACTTGTCGTCGGTGACGGTCACTTGGCACCTCCCCAGAGGGTGGACTTGGCCGGGTCGAACGGGCAGCCGCCCTGCTCGAAGTGCTGGAGGTACTCGTCCCGGAACAGCTTGATGGACGACACGACCGGGCTGGTGGCGCCGTCGCCGAGGGCGCAGAACGCGCGGCCGAGGATGTTGTCGGAGATGTCCAGCAGGGTCTCCAGGTCCTCCTCGCCGCCCTCGCCGGCCTCCAGCCGCTTGAACATCTGCTTGTACCAGTAGGTGCCCTCGCGGCACGGCGTGCACTTGCCGCACGACTCGTGCGCGTAGAACTCCGACCAGCGCTGGACGGCCCGCACCACGCAGGTCGTCTCGTCGAAGATCTGCAGCGCCCGGGTGCCGAGCATGGACCCGGCGGCGCCGACGGACTCGAAGTCCAGCGGGACGTCCAGGTGCTCCTCGGTGAAGATCGGCGTGGACGACCCGCCGGGCGTCCAGAACTTCAGCCGGTGCCCCGCGCGGACGCCGCCCGCCATGTCGAGCAGCTCCCGCAGCGTGATGCCGAGCGGCGCCTCGTACTGGCCGGGCCGGGTGACGTGCCCGGACAGCGAGAAGATCCCGAAGCCCTGCGACTTCTCGGTGCCCATCGCCGCGAACCACTCCGGCCCGTTCCCGATGATCGAGGGAACCGAGGCGATCGACTCGACGTTGTTGATGACAGTGGGCCCGCCGTACAGGCCCGCGACCGCCGGGAAGGGAGGCTTCAGCCTGGGCTGGCCGCGGAACCCCTCCAGGGAGTCCAGCAGCGCCGTCTCCTCGCCGCAGATGTAGGCGCCGGCGCCGCTGTGGACGACGACGTCCAGGTCGTAGCCGGACCCGAGGATGTCCTTGCCGATGTAGCCGGCCTCGTACGCCTCGGCCACCGCCTGCTGGAGGCGGCGGATCACGTGCAGCACCTCGCCGCGCACGTAGATGAACGCCTGGTTCGACTTGATCGCGTACGAGCTGATGATCACGCCCTCGACGAGGACGTGCGGGTTCGCCATCATCAGCGGGATGTCCTTGCACGTACCCGGCTCGGACTCGTCGGCGTTGACGACGAGGTAGCGCGGGTTCGGGCTGGTCGGCGGCAGGAAGCCCCACTTCATCCCGGTGGGGAACCCGGCGCCGCCGCGGCCGCGGAGGCCGGAGTCCTTCACCGCCTGGACGATCGCGTCCGGCTCCATGCCGAGCGCCTTGCGCAGCGACTTGTAGCCGCCCTCGCGCTCGTATCCGGCGCGGGTGAAGGAGTCGCCCTGGTCCCAGTTGCTGGTGAGGACGGGGGTCAGCGTGGTCACTTGTTCCGCCCTTCCTGGGAGCCGGGCTTGACGTCGCCGCCGATGGGCTCGCCCGGTTCGTTCGGGGGCGGGTCGGTGACCTCGCCCGGCTGCACCGGCTCGTCCGGCCGCGCGCGGTCGACGTCGGCGGACGGCGCCGTCCAGCCGCGCTCCCGCGCGAGCTTCAGGCCGACCAGCGACTCGGGCCCGGCCTGGACGCCCTCGCCGGCGAGCCCGTCCGGGAACCCGGCGAGCACGCGCGACGCCTCCTTCCAGGTGGCCAGGCGGTTCGGCCCCCGGGAGGGCAGGACGTCCTTGCCGAGGCGCAGGTCGTCGACGAGCTGCTTGGCCTTCTCGGGGGTCATGTTGTCGAAGAACTCCCAGTTGACCATCACCACGGGGGCGAAGTCGCAGGCCGCGTTGCACTCGACCCGCTCCAGGCTGATCTTGCCGTCCGGGGTGGCCTCGTCGTGGCCGACGCCGGCGTGCTCGCTCAGCTCGTCCCAGATCTGGTCGCCGCCCATGATCGCGCACAGCGTGTTCGTGCAGACGCCGACGTGGTAGTCGCCGACCGGCTTCTGCTTGTACTGCGTGTAGAACGTGACGACGCCCATCACCTGGGCGGGCGTGATGCCGAGCGTCTCGGCGCAGAACGCCACGCCGTCCTTGGTGACGTGGCCCTCCTCCGCCTGCACCAGGTGCAGCATCGGCAGGAGCGCCGACCGCGGCCGCGGGTACCGGCCGATGATCTCCTTGGCGTCCCGCTCCAGCCGCTCGCGTACGTCGGGTTCGTATGTCATCGGTCCACTCCCCCCATGACCGGGTCGAGGCTGGCCACTGCGGCGATGACGTCGGCGACCATGCCGCCCTCGCTCATCGCCGGGGCGGCCTGCAGGTTGACGAAGGACGGGTCACGGAAGTGCGCGCGGAACGGGCGGGTCCCGCCGTCGCTGACCACGTGCGCGGCGAGCTCGCCGCGCGGCGACTCGATCGGCACGTACGCCTGCCCCGCCGGCACCCGGAAGCCCTCCGTCACCAGCTTGAAGTGGTGGATCAGCGCCTCCATCGAGGTGCCCATGATGTGCGCGATGTGCCGCGGCGAGTTGCCCATGCCGTCGGCGCCGATCGCGAGCTGCGCGGGCCAGCCGATCTTCTTGTCCTCGATCATGACCGGGCCCTTGACCGTCTGGAGCCGCTCCACGCACTGCTCGACGATCCGCAGCGACTGCTCCATCTCGTCCATGCGGACGAGGTAGCGGCCGTACACGTCGCAGGTGTCCTGCGTCGGGACGTCGAAGTCGTAGGTCTCGTAGCCGCAGTACGGCTGCGACTTGCGCAGGTCCCACGGGATGCCGGTCGAGCGGAGCACCGGGCCGGTGATGCCGAGCGCCATGCAGCCGCTCAGGTCCAGGTACGCGACGTTCTGCGTGCGGGCCTTGAAGACCGGGTTGTCGTCCATCAGCTTGCGCAGCGCCTGGAGCCGCTTCGGCATGCGGTCCAGGTAGTCGCGGAGCTTGCTCGCGGCGCCGCTCGGCAGGTCCTGCGCGACCCCGCCCGGCCGGATGTAGGCGTGGTTCATCCGCAGGCCGGTGATCTCCTCGAACAGGTCGAGGGTGTACTCGCGCTCGACGAACCCGTTCAGCATCACGGTCGTCGCGCCGAGCTCCAGCCCGAACGTGGCGATCGCGACCAGGTGCGAGGAGATCCGGTTCAGCTCCATCATCATCACGCGGATGATCTGGGCCCGCTCGGGGATCCGGTCCTCGATGCCGAGCAGCCGCTCGACGCTCAGGCAGTACGCCGCCTCGTTGAACAGCGGGGCGAGGTAGTCCATCCGGGTGCAGAACGTGGTGCCCTGCGTCCAGGTGCGGAACTCCATGTTCTTCTCGATGCCGGTGTGCAGGTAGCCGATGCCCACCCGGGCCTCGGTCACCGTCTCGCCGTCGAGCGTGAGGATCAGCCGGAGCACGCCGTGCGTGGACGGGTGCTGCGGGCCCATGTTGACGACGAGCCGCTCGTCGCCGAGGTCCTCGGCGGCGTTGACGACCTTGTCCCAGTCCTGCCCGCCGACGTCGAAGACCTTGCCCTCCGCCGCCTCTTCGGCGGCGTAGGCGTCGTACTCGGTGTACTTCGTCGAACTCATACGTACGACCGCCTTTCGTCCGGCGGGGGGATCTCCGCTCCTCGGTACTCGACGGGGATGCCGCCGAGCGGGTAGTCCTTGCGCTGCGGGTGCCCGACCCAGTCGTCGGGCATCTCGATGCGCGTCAGCGCGGGGTGGCCGTCGTAGATGATCCCGAAGAAGTCGTACGTCTCGCGCTCGTGCCAGTCGCTCGTCGGGTACACCGGGACGAGCGACGGGACGTGCGGGTCGGCGTCGGGGCAGCTCGCCTCCAGCCGGACCCGCCGGTTGTGCGTGATCGACAGCAGGTGGACGACCGAGTGCAGCTCGGCGCCCTCGTCCTTCGGGTAGTGCACGCCGGACACGCCCGAGCACAGCTCGAAGCGCAGCGACGGCTCGTCCCGCATGGTCTTGGCGACCTCGCGCAGGTGCTCGCGCCTGACGTGGAACGTCAGCTCGCCGCGGTGCACGACGACGCGCTCGATCGCGTCCCCGAAGTCGGGCCCCGTCTTCTCCGGGGACGACCCCGGAGTCCCCAGGGCGCGCTCCAGCTCGTCCGCGATCTCGTCGAACTCGCCGGGCTCTGCCGCGCCGCCGGGCCCGCCGTACGGGCGCGGCGCCGACACCCGCGGGCTCTGCCGGACGACGAGCCCGCCGTAGCCGGAGGTGTCGCCGGTCGTCTTCGCGCCGAACATGCCCTTGCGGACGACGGGCTGCTCCCGGCGCTCCTCCTCGGTGTGCGCGGGAAGCTGGTCGGCGGCCTGCTCGGCCTGCTGCTCGGGGTGCTGTGAACTCACGTCAGGCCCCCTGTCCGAGCAGCGGCAGCTGGCGGCGCTTGGCCGCTTCGAGCTCGGCGATCTGCTTCTCGCGCTGCGGCCCGAGCTTGGTGTTCTGGATCTTGTCGTGCAGCTTCAGGATCGCGTCCAGCAGCATCTCCGGCCGCGGCGGGCAGCCGGGCAGGTAGATGTCGACGGGGACGATGTGGTCCACGCCCTGCACGATCGCGTAGTTGTTGAACATGCCGCCGGACGAGGCGCACACGCCCATCGCGATGACCCACTTCGGCTCGGTCATCTGGTCGTAGATCTGCCGCAGCACCGGCGCCATCTTCTGGCTCACCCGGCCCGCGACGATCATCAGGTCGGCCTGCCGCGGGGTCGCCGAGGCACGCTCCATCCCCCACCGGGAGAAGTCGTGCCGGGGGTCGCCGGCCGCCATCATCTCGATCGCGCAGCAGGCGAGGCCGAATGTCGCCGGCCACACCGAGCTCTTGCGCGCCCATCCCGCGACCTGCTCGACCGTGGTCAGCAGGAATCCGCTGGGGAGTTTCTCCTCTAGGCCCATGTCAGTCCCACTCCAGACCGCCGCGCCGCCAGATGTAGGCGTACGCGACGAGCACGGTGACGATGAAAAGAACCATCTCGACAAGGCCGAACAGCCCCATCCGGTCGAAAGCGACCGCCCAGGGATAAAGGAAGATGATCTCAATGTCGAAGACGATGAAGAGCATCGCCGTCAGGTAGTACTTGATCGGAAAACGTCCGCCGCCGACGGGCTGGGGAGTCGGCTCGATGCCGCACTCGTAGGCGTCCAGCCGGGCGCGGTTCCAGCGCTTCGGGCCGGTGAACGCGGCCATCAGCACCGAGCCGCCGGCGAAGGCGAAGGCGACTACCCCAAGCACGATGATCGGAATATAGAGATCCATGTCTCTACGACCTCTCCTCGGGACGTACGACGTTGTACGGGACGGGCCGACCGCGACCCGCCACCCTAACCAAGGTGATCAATAGCGCTCCCCTCAGGGGGTCGGATAATGCACTGTAGTCCGCTCACCTGCGGAAGCTTGAATTCGACGGGTGCGCTCATGCGGCCGGCGCCACCTTCTGCATCGCGTTGATGACGCGGTCCATCGCGTCCCCGCCCTTGGGGTCGGTCAGGTTGGCGAGGAGCTTGAGCGTGAAGCGCATCAGCGTCGGGTGCGGCAGGCCGTGCGACGTGAGGAACTTCATGACGCGCGGGTCGCCGATCGCCTGCACGAACACGCGGGCGAGGGTGAAGTACCCGCCGTGCTCGTCCTTCAGGATGCGCGGGTACTCGTACAGCGTCCGCTCGCGCTGCGCGGGGGTGCGGCGGGCGAGCGCCTGCACCATGATGTCGGCGGCCAGCCGGCCGGACTCCAGCGCGTAGTCGATGCCCTCGCCGTTGAACGGGTTGATCATGCCGCCGGCGTCGCCGACGAGCAGCATCCCGCGGGTGTAGTGCGGCTGCCGGTTGAAGCCCATCGGCAGCGCCGCGCCGCGGATCTTGGAGGTCGCGTGCTCCTCGTCGAACTGCCAGTCCGCCGGCATCTGCGCGCACCAGCGCTTCAGCATGCCGCGGTAGTCGACGCTCTGGAACGCCTTGCTGGTGTTGAGGAGGCCGAGCCCGACGTTGGACGTCCCGTCGCCGACGCCGAACACCCAGCCGTAGCCGGGCAGGAGGCGCTCGCCGTCCCAGAGTTCGAGCCACGCCTCCATGTAATCGTCGTCGTGGCGGGGCGTCTCGAAGTAGCGGCGGACCGCGACGCCCATCGGGCGGTCCTCGCGCCGCCGCAGCCCCATCGCCAGGGACAGCCGGGTCGAGTTGCCGTCGGCGGCGACGACGAGCGGCGCCCGGAACTCGATCTCCTCGCCGTCGAGGACGGCGGTGACGCCGACGACGCGCTCGGTGCGGCCGTCCAGGATGGGACCGGTCACGTTGCAGCCCTGCAGCAGCTGCGCGCCGGCCTTCGCGGCGTGCTCGGCGAGGAGCTGGTCGAGGTCGGTGCGCTTGCGGACGAGCCCGTAGTCGGGGAACGACGCGAGCTCCGGCCAGGGCAGCTCGACCTTGACGCCGCCGCCGTAGATGCGCAGGCCCTTGTTGCGCCCCCAGCCGGGGTCGTTGATGTCGACGCCCATGCCGATGAGCGCCCGGACGGCGCGCGGGGTGAGCCCGTCACCGCAGATCTTGTCCCGCGGGAAGGCGGCCTTCTCCAGCAGGAACACGTCGAGGCCCGCCTGCGCGAGCCAGTAGGCGGTCGACGATCCGGCGGGGCCTGCCCCGACGACGATGACGTCCGCGTGTCGGGTGGAGTCGGTCACGGCGGGTTCCTCTTCAGCTCGTTCGCTTGTGAAGCACTTCACAAGGATCCGACGGGGAGTCTATTCCTTTATCACGACTGGTGGGTACTTCTGGGTCGGTCTGGCGTTGGACCGGTCCGAATCCCCTCAGCCTGGATTGACCGCGCGGTGCAGCGCGGCGACGCCGAACGTGAGATCACGCCAGCGCACCTCGCCCCACCCCGCGTCCTCGATGAGCCGCGCCAGCGCCGCCTGACCGGGCCAGGCGAGCGTCGACTCGGCGAGATAGCGGTAGGAGTCGGGATTGGAGCTGACCCGCGCCAGCAGCGGCAGCCCGTACCGCAGGTGCGCCTTGTGGCCGAACGCCAGCAGCGCGTTCGGCGGATGGCTCACCTCGCAGACCAGCAGCCGCCCGCCCGGCCTGGCGACCCGGCGCAGCTCGCGCAGGGCCCGGCCGGTGTCGGCGACGTTGCGCAGCCCGAACGAGATGGTGACCGCGTCGAACGAGGCGTCCGCGAACGGCAGCCGCAGCGCGTCCCCCGCCACGAAGCTCAGCCCCCGCACGCCCGTCGGCCGCCCCCGGCCGTGCCGCCGCACGCCCACGCGCAGCATGCCGAGCGAGAAGTCGCACGCCACCGTCTCGGCGCCCGCGTCCGCGAACGGCACCGAGGACGTGCCCGTCCCGGCCGCGAGGTCGAGGACGCGCTCGCCGGGCCGCGCCTCCAGCGCCCGGACGACCTCCCGCCGCCACCGCCGGTCCTGCCCGCCGGTCATCAGCGTGTTCAGCAGGTCGTACCGCTCGGCGGTGCCGTCGAACATCGCCGCGACGTCGGCGGGCTGCTTGTCAAGAGAGGCGCGGGTCATGCCCCCAGCCTAGAAGGACGGCGGACCCGCCGTGCGCACCGCCCGGCGGCCCGGCGCGCGCCGCTCCGCGCGCGCTACTCCGCGCCGGGGCGCACGCCGTCCTCCTTGGTGAGGGATTTCTCGAACTTCCCGCGCTGGGCGCGGATGCCGCGGGTCACCGTGGCGGACATCCGGTCGCGCTGCGCGGACAGCAGGACGTAGCTGACGACGCCGCTGATCAGCAGGGCCAGCAGCAGGAGCAGGAAGCCGCGGGCGCCGAAGAGCGCCAGCACGCCCGCGGTCGCGGCGAAGATCGCGAGCCGCGCGAGGGTGTAGAGGATGACGGAGCGCATGACCCTTCGAGGTTAACCCCGGCCCCGCGTGCTCCCGCCCCGGGGGTCACGTGAGGACGTCGAGGAGCAGCGCCGGGTCGACGTTGCCGCCGGACAGGACGGAGACGTAGGTGCGCCCCTCCGGGAGTTCGCCGCGGTGGCAGAGGTAGGCGGCGGTGGCGACGGCGCCGGCGGGCTCGGCGATCAGGCGGGCCTCGCGGGCCAGCCGGCGCATCGCGTGGCGGATCTCGTCCTCGGTCACCGTGACGACGCCGTCCACGTGCGCGCGCATGTGCGCGAACGGGAGGTCGCCCACCTGCTGGACGCGCAGGGCGTCGGCGAGGGTGCGGCCGGTCTTCTCCGCGTCCCAGGACACGGGGCGCCCGGCGGCCATCGAGTCGCGGGCGTCGGCGGCGAGCTCCGGCTCGACGCCGATGATCCTGGCCTCCGGGCGCAGCGCCTTGACGGCGGCGGAGACCCCGGCGATGAGGCCGCCGCCGCTGATCGGGACGAGCACGACGTCGACGTCCGGCCTGTCTTGGACGATCTCCAGCCCGGCGGTGCCCTGCCCGGCGATGACCCGCGCGTCGTCGTAGGGCGGGATCAGCGCGAGGCCGTGCGCGGCGGCGAGCTTGTCGGCGGTCTCGGCGCGGGCCAGCGCGTTCGGCTCGACGTAGACGACCTCGGCGCCGAGCGCGATGCACCGGTCGACCTTCACGCCGGGCGTGGTGTGCGGCATGACCAGGACGGCCTTGATGCCGAGGGCGCGGGCCGCGTAGGCGACGGCCTGCGCGTGGTTGCCGCTGGAGTGCGTCACGACCCCGGCGGCGCGCTCGTCCGGGGCGAGGGACGCGATGGCCGCGTAGGCGCCGCGCACCTTGAACGCGCCGACCGGTTGCAGCGACTCGGCCTTGACCAGCAGCTCCGGCTCCGCCGCCGCTCCGGCGGACGGGGGAGCCGGGTCGCGGGGGAACGGGACGAGGGGGGTCCGGACGGCGACGCCCGCGATGCGCTCGGCGGCCCGTTCGATCTCCCGCAGCGAAACGAGATCCGACATGGTCGCGAGACTACTTCGACCACCGCGCGGGAGTGTGCCGCGGGCATGTTTCCGCCGTTACTTGGCAGGTCAAACGGGGTCAGCGTGGACTCTGGGGCAGTGGAGCCGAATACTGAGTGCGATCGCTCCTGCTCGGGAAACTACGGTCGGTGATCTTTTCCGAAAACAAGGGAGAAATCGGTCTTGACCCGCCACACTGTTAAACAGTCCACCCGCGCCGAGAGCGGGACAAAGGGGGAGAGAAAACGTGGAGAGCACGAGCGAGCGCCTGCTGACCCCAGGGGAGGTCGCCGCCCTCTTCCGGGTCGACCCGAAGACGGTCACCCGGTGGGCCGCCGCGGGCCGCATCAGCAGCATCCGCACTCCGGGAGGCCACCGGCGCTTCCGCGAGTCCGAGGTGCACGCGCTGCTGCGCGGCGAGGAGCCCGTCGCCGAGCATTCGGCCCGCTGACGAGCCTCTGGCCGCCCGGACCGCCGCGCCACGGATCGGTCCTCCAGCCGGGCGGCCGGGGTATCGCACCGGCCGGCGCGCCCACCCCCTGGGCGCCTCCGGTCACTCTGTCACCCTCGCACTCGGTCACCCCGCACCTGGTCACCCCGTACTCAGTCGCCCGCGCACTCGGTCACGCCGCACTCGGTCGCCCGCGCGCTCAGTCCGGCATATCGCCCTTCCACTCCTCGAACCGGCGGAGCAGATCCGCGTCCTCTTCCCGCCAGCGGCGCCGCCGCTCCGCCAGCTCCTCCTCGGTGAGCGACTCGCGGAGAAGGCGGTCGTAGTCGGGGTCGCCCGGTCCGATCTCGATGTAGGCGTCGGCGATGATCCGTCCCTCGCGCGCCTCCGGCCCGGCCTCGGCCCCGTCCGCGTCGGCGACGACGCTGTGCGGAACCCGCAGCGTGCCGTCGGGGAGCCGGATCACGTACATCGTCGATCACCCTCGCCGTCCTGCGTCGCGCGGCCTGCCATCACGGTGTCCTAGATCCCGTACCTGCGGTTGAAGAAGAGCATGACCTCAAGGGCCGTCCTGATGTTGCCGGCGAGCATATCCACGAGCGCGGGCCGCTGCCGGGAGGAGATCGCGGCGAACGCGTCGGCGAAGAACTCGCGGCGGCCGAGCGCGTCCGGCTGCCGGTGGAACGCGCTCGCGAGATGCGGCAGGCATTCCTCGTACAGCCGGCGGAAGGCGGGGCTGTCGGACGTCCACTCGCCGTCGTCGCCGTCGATGTCGTCGAGCGCGTGCCCGACCTCGTGCAGCATCACGTCCGGGGTCGGCGACGGCCGGTCCCCCACGACGATCTTGCGGTCGCCGTAGGCGCCGGCGCAGATGTCCCAGGTGGCCCGGCCGGACGGCAGCGGACGGTCGCGCAGGTGGCCCATGTCGTCGAGCTGCGGGACGCCGCCCGGCCCCACGTAGATGCCGTCGAGCCCGGCCGCCAGCTTCTCCTTCAGCGGCTCGGGCAGCGACGCCAGGCTGTCGACGGCGCCGATCACCTCGGGTGTCGGCGGCCCGTCCCGGACGTCCCACTGCCGGTGCAGGACGCCCTCCAGCACGCCGCAGTCGCGGCGGCCGTCGGCGGCGTGCGGCATGCCCGGCGGGTGCGGCTCCGCGCGGAGCCGCTCGTCCTCCAGCTCGAAGTCGCTCCAGGAGTAGTCGCCGGCGCGCGGCCGGCCGTGCCCGCGCCGGGCGAGCCTGCCGGTCAGCCCGCGCGGGCCGCCGGCCGTGTCCGCGCCCGGGGGGCCGTCCGGGCCGTCCACCGCGAAGTCGTCGTCGCGGCCCGCCTTGCGGAACCGGCCGAACCGGTCGCGCGGCTGGTTGCTGCGCGGGCGCACCTGCCCCGAGTCGGGCGGGGACGGGGCGTAGGCGACCTCGTCGCGGGCCGTGTCGGCGCGCAGCCGGCCGCCGCGCGGCGCCTCCCGGGCACGCGGCTCCCGGGACTTGCGGTGGACGCCTTTGAAGCGCATCGGGCTCCTCTGTCCGCGGGACCGGCAGGGTAGAGAGCGGCGTGCGCCACCGGACCGGGTCCCCGGAGGCAGGGTAAGCCGGAACCCGACACGCCGTCATCCCCGAGAGTCACGCGCTCGGCGGGCGGGGGCGCGTTCAGGCGTAGGAGTGCAGGCCGGAGAACATGTAGTTGACGCCGAAGAAGTTGAACAGCAGCGCGGCGAACGCGATCAGCGACAGGATCGCGGCCTTGCGGCCCTTCCACCCGGCGGTGGCGCGGGCGTGCAGGTAGGCGGCGTAGATGACCCACGTGATGAAGGACCAGATCTCCTTCGGGTCCCAGCCCCAGTAGCGGCCCCACGCCTGGTCGGCCCAGATCGCGCCCATGATGATCGCGGCCGTCCAGATCGGGAAGGCGAACATCGTGACGCGCATCGAGAGGCGGTCGAGGGCCTCGGTCGACGGCAGCCGGGACAGCACGCCGCCCGCCGCGACGCCGCCGCGCGACTCCGCGCGGTCCTTCAGCAGGTACAGCAGCGTGGCGGCGCCCGCGACCGTGAACGCGCCGGTCGCGATGATCGCGGCGGTCACGTGGATGGCGATCCAGTAGGAGTTCAGCGCCGGGCTGACCGGGCCCACCGAGTCGTACAGCCAGATGTTGGCGACGCCGAGCGCGACGGCGGCGGCGACCATGACGAACGCGCCGAGGAACCGCGCCTTGTACCGGAACATCACGACGAGGAACGCGGTGACGGCGGCGAAGGCGATGGCGGTGAGGAACTCGTACATGTTGCCCCACGGCCACCGGTTCGCGGCCAGCCCGCGACTCACCAGGACGCCCAGGTGCGCTCCCCAGCCGAGCACGTTCAGCAGGACGGCGAGGTTCGCCCAGTCGATCCGGGGGCGCTCGGACTCGCCGTCGTCCCCGTCCGGGTCGGCCTGGGCCGCCCCGGCGGTGGACGCGTCGCCGGACGCGGTCTCCGCGCCGGCGGCGCCGACCAGGACCTTCGCCCGTTCCGTCTCCGCCAGGGCCTGCTGCTCCGCCGTCCCGGCCGCGGCCGCGCGGCGGCGGCCGAAGCCGAGGTCGGCGGCGTAGGCGACCATCGCGACGATGTACATCAGCACGGTGGTCAGCATGAGCTTGTCGCTCAGGTTCGCGAGGTCGGCAGTGCTCACCTCGTCACTCCTTCGATTCGGGGGCGGGCCCGGGTTCGTCATCGGCGCCGGGGGCGTGCTCCGGGCCGGGCTCGGGGCCGGGCCCTTCCTCCGGACCGCGCAGCGCGGTCACGATGTCGTCGAACTCCGAGGTCGGGTTCCCCAGCGTGAGACCGCCGACCTCCACAACCGTACGCCCGCCCTCTCCGGCGCGCGCACGGACCCACACCCTGCGCCGCCGGACCATGAACGACGTCGCCACGCCGAGCACCGCGAGGATCGCCGCGATCAGCGCGGGGATGCGTCCCGGGTCGTGGTTGACCGACAGGCTCGTCCACTCCTTGAGCCCGTCGAACGTGATCGAGCCGGCGTCGCCGGGCAGCTTGAACGTCTGGCCCGGCTCCAGCAGTTTCTGGCCGTCCTTGACGGGCTGGAGCGTCTTGCCGATGCCCTCCAGCTTGTAGACCGACTGGGGGCTGCCGGAGTCGAGCCCGATGTCGCCCTTGAACGCGGTGATGGTGACGACCGGGCGGATCGGCGCGGGGAACGCCGAGACGATCTGCTTGCCGTCCGCGCTGGCGGTCGCGGTCGGCCACAGGATCGCGTAGAAGGCGAGCTGGTCGGGCTGCGCGTCGGGCGCCTTGATGACGCCCTCGGACGTCAGGTTGCGCGGCTCCATCTCCAGGAAGGGCACCGAGTCCTGGAAGGCGACGTCGCCCTTGGCGTCCCGGACGGTGAACACGGGCGCGTACCCGTGGCCGAGCAGGTACACCTTGGTGCCGTCGACCTTCAGCGGATGGTTGATCCGCAGGTCCCACGGCTTGGACGCGCCGTCCGGGCTCTCCCGGTAGTGGATCTTCGCGTTGAACGCGGTGGCCTGGCCGCGCTTGGCGCCCTCGGTCTCGTAGTCGGCGCGGAAGTCGTCCAGCGTGACGGTGAACGGCGCGAGGTCGTCGCCGTTGGACGCCCGTCCGGGCTGGAACTGGTCGTACAGGCTCAGCGAGTTCGCGAACGTCTTGCCCTCCGTCAGCAGGACGTTCCCCCGGTAGCCGAACAGGTTGCCGAGGCCGAGCGCGAACAGCAGCGCGAGCAGCGCCAGGTGGAACAGCAGGTTGCCGCTCTCCCCCAGGTAGCCCTTCTCGGCGGCCGCGGAGCCGCCGGAGACGTCCACCCGGAACCGGCGGCCGCGCAGCACCGTGCGGGCCTCGGCGAGGACGTCCTCGGGGGACGCGTCCGTCTCGTACGTCGTGGACTGCGGCAGCCGACCGAGGTTGCGGGGCGCCGCCGGCGGGCGGGCCCGCATCGACTTGTAGTGCTTGACCGCGCGCGGCAGGACGCAGCCCGCCAGCGACACGAACAGCAGGATGTAGATCGCCGCGAACCAGGGCGCGGCGAACACGTCGAACATGGAGAGCCTGTCGAGCCACGGCCCGAGCGTCTCGTGCTCGTCCAGGTAGGCGGCGACCTTCTCCGGCGCCTGCCCCCGCTGCGGCAGGACCGACCCCGGCACCGCGCCCAGCGCGACCAGGAACAGCAGGATCAGCGCCGTGCGCATGGTGGTGAGCTGCCGCCAGGCCCAGCGCAGCCAGCCGAGCGGGCCGATGCCCCGCGGGCGCGGGATCTCCTCGGGGGCCTGCCGCGCGGCGGGCGCCGCGGTGCCCGATTCCGTTGTCTCAGTCATCTCAAATCACCGGTTCGAAGCCGCTGATCCACGACCTCAGCTCGATGGTCAGGTTCCCCCACAGGCCGCTCACCAGCAGCACCCCGATGAGGACGAGCATCCCCCCGCCGATCCGCATGACCAGGGGGTAGTGGCGCTTCACGGCGCCGAACGCGCCGAGCGCCCTGCGGTAGGCGATCGCGGTCACCACGAACGGGACGCCGAGGCCGAGGCAGTACGCCAGCGACAGCAGCGCGCCGCGTCCGGCGCTGGCCTCGGTGATGGCGAGGCCCTGCACGGCTCCGAGCGTCGGCCCGATGCAGGGCGTCCAGCCGAGTCCGAACAGGACGCCGAGGAGCGGCGCGCCGGCCAGCCCCGCCGCCGGCAGGCGGCCCGACTTCATCGTCCGCTGCAGGCCGGGGACGAACCCCATGAACGCGAGGCCGAACACGATCGTGACGACGCCGAGCACGCGGGTGATCGTGTCCTGGTACTCCAGCAGCCAGCGGCCGAGGCCGCCGAAGACCACGCCGTAGCTGACGAACACGACGCTGAAGCCCGCGATGAACAGCAGCGCGCCGGCGACGAGCCGTCCGCGGCGCTGCTCGGCGAGGTCGACGCCGGTCATCCCGGTCACGTACGAGAGGTAGCCGGGGACGAGCGGCAGGACGCACGGCGAGGCGAACGAGACGAGCCCGGCGAGGGCGGCGAGGGGCGCCGCCGCGACCAGCGACCCGCCCACCACCGTCTCGTTGACCGTGCTCAATTCCCCGTGCTCACTTTTCCGTGCTCACTTCTCCTGGACGACTTTGGCGACCAGGGGGTTCAGCTTCGAGTACGTCGTCGCGCCGATGATGCGGGCGGCGATGCGGCCCTGCCGGTCGAGGACGAGCGTGCTCGGGATCGCGCTCGGCGGCACCTCCCGGAACGCCAGCGTGACCTGGCCGTCCGCGTCGAACAGGCTCGGGTAGGTGACCTTGAACTTGCGCTCGAACGCCTGCCCGTTGGCCTTGGAGTCCTTGAAGTTGACGCCGATGAAGTCGACGCCCTTGCCCTTGTTCTCGGTGTAGACCTGCTCCAGCGACGGCGCCTCGCCGCGGCACGGCGCGCACCACGACGCCCAGAAGTTGACGACGACGACCTGGCCCTTGAGCTCGGACAGCTTGAACGCCTTGCCGTCGAGGCGCTCCCCGGCGACGTCCTGGACGCTCTTGCGGCCGGCGGGCCCGTACTCCGTGATGTTCCCGTCGCCGGAGATGAAGCGGTTGTCGCCGCCGTCCGGTCCGCTCCCGGCGGCGTTCGTCCCGGCGCAGCCCGCGAGCAGGCCGCACAGCGCGACCGCCGGCGCGGCGACGCGGAACGGGGAGATTCGGGGGCTCAACGGACCCTCCTACTACTACATGGCGTAGTACAAAACTTAGCGGTGCGGTCACGCACCGGCGACACTGGGGCCCTTCGCGAGCCCGGCGGCGGGCTCGCAGTAGGCGACCTCCACGAGCCTGCTGCCCTCGAACGTCAGGCTCGTCAGGCTGGCCAGCCCGCATTCGCGCCTGCTCGGGTGGTGCCACAGCCGGCGGTGCTCGGCGTGCAGCCGCAGGATCCAGATCGGCAGCTGGTGGCTGACGCACACGGCCTCGTGGCCGCGCGCCGCCTCCCGCGCGCGGATCACGGCGGCCCGCATCCGCCCGGCGAGCTGCTTGTACGGCTCGCCCCAGGACGGCTTCAGGGGGTTGACCAGGTGGCGCCAGTGCTCGGGGCGGCGCAGCGAGCCCGCCCCGGCCCCGAACGTCAGCCCCTCGAAGTGGTTGTCGGCCTCGATCAGGCGGTCGTCCACGGTCACCGGGAGGTCGAGCGAGTCCGCGAGCGGCGCGGCCGTCTCCAGCGCCCGCTGCATGGGCGAGGAGAAGAGAGCGCTCACGTCCCGGTCGGCGAACCACTTGGCGGCGGCCTTCGCCATGAGGACGCCGTCCTCGCTCAGCCGGTAGCCGGGCAGCCGCCCGTACAGGATGCCCTCGGGATTGTGCACCTCACCGTGCCGAAGCAGGTGAACGATCGTCGTCTCACTCATCGCGGTCAGGTTACCCGCGCCGCGCTCCTGACCGGGCAGGGGGCGCGTCCGGGCGGGGGGCGGCGGCTCAGACGCGGGTGGCGTCCACGTACCCGGCGATGCGCTGGGCGACCCGGTCGAGGACGGCCTTGGCGGGCTTGGCGTTCCCCAGCATCTGGATGAACCAGTAGGTGAGCGCCGACTTGCAGATGCCGGCGTTCGCCGCCGGGGCGACGCAGCTGATCGGCGAGGCCGTGCCCTGCGGCGACAGGACGGCCACCTCCGCCTTCACCGCGGGCGACGGCGGGAGGTCGTCGGTGCCCGGCCCGCGGGTGATCATGGCCTGGAAGCCGGGGACGCCCGTCTCCAGCGGCTCCCAGTTGCCCAGGATGCTCGTGCACTCGTTGCCCTGGGCCCGTTCCCGGTCCGCCCGTGCGGACTCCGGGAAGTACTGGCAGAGCTGGCTCCGGATGCCGCCGATCGAGCCCTGCCAGACCTGGGTGACCTGCGCCGTCCCGAAGTCGCCGATCGTGCTGGAGCCGCCGTTCGCGCCGATCGACCCGTCGCAGCGGGCCCCCGCGGGGCCGATCAGCAGCCCCTGGCCGGACCGGTACACGGCCGCGTTCTTCGGCAGCTCGACCTGGGCGGGGAGCGTCACCTTCGCGGGACCGCCGGACGCCGTGATGACCGCGCCCGGCGCCTGGGTGACGCACGGCCGCACGTCCGCGGCGGCGGCGACCCTGACCGTCGCGGACGGCCTCGGCGCCGGGTCCGCCTTGGTGACCTGCTGGACGGCGACGGCGCCCGCGCCGACGACCGCGGCGGTCCCGACGGCGGCGGCCGTCATCCCGGCGCCGGTGCCGAGGAACGCCTTGACGGCCGAGCCCGCGGCGACCTTCCCCGCGACGGACGCGGCGCCGGACGCCGTACCGGACGCGGAGACCCCGGCCGCCGCCCCCGCGCCGGTCCCGGCCGCCGCTCCGGCGGCGGACACCGCGCCCGCGGCGCCGGGCATCAGCCAGGCGGCCAGCGGGAACAGCGCGGCGAGCGCGACGGCGCCCGCGGACAGGACGTGGACGCCCCGCGCCTCCCAGTCCCGGCCGTAGGCGTCCCGGGCGGTGCGCTCCAGCTCGTCCACGAAGCGGGCGGCGCCGCCGGGACGGTCCTCCGGCGCCTTGGCCATGCCCCGCTCGACCAGCGGACGCAGCGCCTCCGGCACCGCGTCCACGGGGACCTCGCCGGTGAGGTGCGCCGCCATGAGCTCGGCGCGGCCGCCCGTGTAGGGCCGCCGCCCCGTCACGCACTCCACGAACACGCAGGTCGCCGCGTACACGTCGGACGCGGGCGTGGCGACGTGCCGGCTCCACTGCTCGGGCGCCATGTAGTACGGGGTGCCGGCGCCGCCCGCCTCCTCCCCGGCCGGCGCGGCGATGCCGAAGTCGACGAGGCGGCTCCGCCCGTCCGCCGGGACGACGACGTTCGCGGGCTTGTAGTCGCGGTGGACGACGCCGACGGCGTGCGCGGCGGCGAGCCCCAGCAGCGAGCCCTTGAGGACGGCCAGCGACGCCTCCGGGCCGAGCGCGCCGTGCCGTGCCAGCAGTTCCTTCAGCGAGACGCCGTCGACGGCCTCCATGACGATGGCGGTGGTCTCCGGGCCCTCGACGAGCCGGAAGAGGCGCGCCACGTGCGGGCTGCCGGCCCGGCCGAGCATCAGGGCCTCGTGCCGGAGCCGCTCGCGCTCCGCCTCGTCCGCCCGGGTGGCCAGGTACTTGATCGCCACCGGCGTCCCGGACGCGTCGTGCCGGGCGAGCACGACCCGCCCCTGGGCGCCCGCCCCGAGTTCGCGCACCTCGGTGTACCCGTCGACCCGCCAGTCGCCGTCGACCCGCCACTCGCCGTCCACGCGCCCCTCCGCCCCGACCCCGTTCATGATCGCGAAGAACCTACCGAATGACGTTCTTCGCGGCGAGTCGTGACGAACGGCGTCAACTCGGGACGGGCGCGACCTCCGGGACATCCGCCGGGACGGCGGCGCGCAGCGCGGTCACCGCCGCGCGGATCGCCGGGCGGCGCGCGGCCTCCTCCCGCCACACCGCGTACACGCGGCGCGACAGCGGCGCCGACAGCGGCACGATCGCCACGCCGGGCGGGACGTCGCAGCGGCCGAGGCGCGGCAGGATCGCGTTGCCGAGCCCGGCGGCGACCAGGGCCAGCTGCGTGGCGAACTCGTAGGCCATGTGGTCGATGTGGGGCTCGCTGTCGACGGCGCGGAGCGTGCGCAGCAGCCAGTCGCAGCAGATGCTGTCCGGCGAGGAGCTGATCCACGGGTCGCCGGCCAGCTCCTGGAGGTCGATCGTGTCGCGCCCGGCGAGCGCGTGGCCCTCGGGCAGCGCCACGTCCGCGACGTCCTCGCAGACGACGCCCTTGCGCAGGCCCTCGGGGAAGGGCAGCGGCTCGTTGTTCCAGTCCTGGACGACGGCCATGTCGAGGTCGCCGCGCGAGACGAGCGGCATGCTGCGCATCGGGTCCTCCTCGCGGAGCAGGACGCGGAGGTCGGGGTGGTCGGCGCGGAGGGCGCGCAGCGCGGCGGGCATGAGCCCGCGGATCGCGGTGGGGAACGCGGCGACGGTGAGCTGGCCCACGACGGAGCCGCGGTGCGCCTCCAGGTCGGCCTGCGCCTGCTCCACGAGGGACAGGATGCGCTCGGCGTGCGCGACGAGGAGTTCGGCGGCGTCGGTGAGCCGGACGCCGCGCCCGTTGCGTTCGAGGAGCTTCTGCCCCGTCTCCCGCTCCAGCTTCGCGAGCTGCTGGGAGACCGCCGAGGTCGTGACGTGCAGGACGTCGGCGGCGGCGCTGACCGAGCCGTACGTCGCGACCGAGTGGAGAGCGCGCAGCCGTTCCAGATCAAGCATGAAGCAATACTAAAACGAGATGTCAAGCATTTATCGCTTGTCCTAAATAAAGTCGGCGGCGACGATCGGGGGATGAGATCGCGCCACGTCCTGCCGGCGACCGTGATCGCGGCGCCGTGGGGCTTCACCTTCGTCCCCCCTCAAGGTAGCCCTGGACGACTTCACGGCGCTGTTCGCGGGCCTGCTGCTGGGCGAGCGGCGGCCGTCCTGCTCGGCGAGCACGTGACCGCCACGCGGCTCGCCTGCGCCGCGCTGATCATCGCGGGCGTCGCCGCCGGGAGCGTCCGGCTGCCGTCCCGCCCGGCCCTCCGGACGGCCCTGACCAACGAGGCGGCCTGACATGCACGGAATCCACGCGTCGCTCGTCACGCCGTTCACCCGCTCCGGCGACGTGGACGCGAAGTCGCTCGAACGGCTCGCCGTCCACTGCCTGGAGAACGGCGTGGACGGCCTGGTCGCGCTCGGCACCACCGGCGAGGCCGCCCTGCTGACGCCCGGCGAGCAGCGGACGGTCCTGGAGGTGTGCCGCGCCGTCGCCGCGGCCGCCGGGGCGCCGCTGATCGTCGGCGCCGGGACGATGGGCACCCGCGACTCGATCGGCGAGGCCCGCGAGCGCGCCGCCTTCGCCGACGCGCTGCTCGTCGTCGTCCCGTACTACCTGCGCCCGTCGGACGACGCCGTCGTCGAGCACTTCGCCACCGTCGGCGCGGCCGTGGACGTCCCGCTCGTCCCGTACAACATCCCGTACCGGACGGGGAAGCACCTGTCCGCCGAGACGCTGCTCACGATCCTGGCGCTGGACTGCGTCGCCGGGATGAAGCACTGCGCGGGCGGCATCGACGCCGACACGCTGGCCATGCTGGCGCGCAACCCCGGCAAGGCGGTGCTGTGCGGCGACGACGCCTACATCTACCCGATGCTCCGGCTCGGCGCGGCCGGGGGCGTCGCCGCGTGCGCGTGCCTCGCGCCGTCCGCCTACGCGGCGATGCTCGACGCGACACGCCGGGGCGACGCGGCGGACGCGCTGGCGGCGCACGGCAGGCTGCTGCCCATGGCGGAGGCGCTGTTCGGCGAACCGGCCCCGGCCGTCCTCAAGGCGTGCCTGGCCGAGGCGGGGCTGATCGACGACGCCGCGGTGCGCGCTCCCCTGCGCGCACCGCGTCCCGAGTCGGTCGCCGCCGCGATGCGGGCGTTCCAGGCCCTCTAGGACGAGGCCCGGGCGGCGGCGCGGGCGGCGTGCGGGAGGGCGTCCAGGACGCGTCCGAGAGCCTCCTCGTCATGCGCCGCGGACAGGAACCACACCTCGTACGCCGACGGCGGCAGGTACACGCCGTGCTCCAGGGCGGCGTGGAAGAACGCCGCGTACGCCTTGACGTCCTGCCGCTGCGCGGCGGCGAAGTCGCCCACCGCCTCCTCGCTGAAGAAGATCGAGAACAGGTTCCCGGCGTGCTGCGCCGAGTGCGGGACGCCCTCCCGCGCCAGCGCCTCCGACGCGGCCTTCGACACGATCTCCGCCGACCGGTCGATCGCCGCGTACACCTCGTCGGTGGCGTTCCGCAGCGTCGCCAGCCCCGCGGCGGTCGCGAGGGGGTTCCCCGACAGCGTGCCCGCCTGGTAGACGGGACCGGCCGGGGCGAGGTGGTCCATGACGTCGGCGCGCCCGCCGAACGCGGCGGCGGGCAGCCCGCCGCCCATCACCTTCCCGAACGTCATCAGGTCGCCCGGCACGCCCTCGATCCCGAACCAGCCGGACCGGGACGCGCGGAACCCGGTGAGCACCTCGTCGATCACGAGCAGCGCCCCGTACCGCTCGCACAGCCGCTTCAGCAGCGCGTTGAACCCGGCCAGCGGCGGCACCACGCCCATGTTGCACGGGACGGCCTCGGTGATGACGCACGCGATGTCGGTGCCGTGCTCGTCGAACGCCGTCTCCGCGGCGGCGACGTCGTTGTACGGGAGGATCAGCGTGTCCGCGGTGGTCGCGCCGGTCACGCCCGGCGTGTCGGGCAGCCCGAACGTCGCGACGCCCGACCCGGCGGCGGCGAGCAGCGAGTCGACGTGCCCGTGGTAGCAGCCCGCGAACTTCACGATCTTGGTGCGTCCGGTGAAGCCGCGCGCCAGCCGGATCGCCGACATCGTCGCCTCCGTCCCGGAGTTGACCAGCCGGACCTTGCCCGCCGGCGTCCGCGACACGATCTCCTCGGCGAGCTCCACCTCGCCCTGCGTCGGCGCGCCGTAGGACGTGCCGCGGCCCGCCGCGTCCCGCACCGCCTCGACGACCGCCGGGTGCGCGTGCCCGAGGATCATCGGGCCCCACGAGCACACCAGGTCGACGTAGGTGTTCCCGTCGGCGTCCGTCAGGTACGGGCCGCGCGCGGACGCCATGAAGCGGGGCGTCCCGCCGACGGCGCCGAAGGCCCGCACCGGGGAGTTCACCCCGCCGGGGACCACCCCGGAGGCACGGTCGAACAACTGCTGGGAGCGATCGATACCAGTCACGTTTTCAGTCTCTCAGTTGCAGTTCGGCGACTTGCCTTGACCTCGCGGTGTACGGGCCGATATTCCACCAAGTACGACATCGGAGGGATGGGCTTTCAACGTGGTTGACGGCTGGACGGTCCCGGGCTTCACCCACGAGCGGGAGCTCGGCGGCGGAGCCTCGGGCCGGGTGCTGCTGGCGGTCGACGACCCGACCGGCACGAAGGTCGCGATCAAATACCTCGACGGCGCGCTCGCGGCCGACGAGGCGTTTCTGACGCGGTTCCGTGCGGCCGCGCGTCCTCTGTCCCAGCTTGAGGACGCGAACGTGGTCGACTTCTACGACTTCGTGGAGTCCGCGGACGGCGCCGCGATCGTGATGCAGTGGGTCGAGGGCGTCAGCCTGCGGCGGGTGCTGGCCGCGCAGGGCCCCACCGGCCCGCTCGCGGCCCTGTCGATGCTGGGCGGGGTGCTCCTCGGCCTCGCCGCGGCGCACCAGCACTCCGTCGTGCACGGCGCGCTGCGTCCCGCGAACGTCCTGGTGGACACCGAAGGCAACGCGCAGGTCACCGACTTCGCGACGGCGCCGGCGGGCACCGAGGCCCGGTTCGGCGCGCAGTACGCGGCGCCCGAACTGTGGGACGGCGAGCCCGCCACCGTCGCCACCGACCTGTACGCCGCCACCGCGCTCTTCTACGAGTGCCTCACCGGCCGCCCGCCGTTCGCGGGACGCAACCTGGCGCGGCTGCACCGCGAGGCGCCGATCCCCGCCGACGAGGTGCCGGGCCCGCTGCGCGAACTCGTCCACCAGGGCCTCGCGAAGGAGCCGGGGGCGCGGCCGAAGTCCGCCGCCGACTTCCTCGGCGCGCTGGAGGACGCGGCCGTCTCCGCGTACGGGCCGTCCTGGGAGGCGCAGGGCCGCGGCCGGCTCACCGAGCTCGCCGCGCAGGCCGCGCAGCAGCCGGAGCCGCCGAAGCCGAAGCCGTCCCGCGCCAGCGGCCGCAACCCGGTCGTCGCCGGCAAGCAGCCCGGCGGCCGGTCCCGGACGCCCTGGGTGGTCGCCGCCGTCGCCGTCCTGGTCGTCGCCGGGGGCGGCGCGGGCGCAATGACGCTGCTGAAGGACGACAAGAAGGCGCCGCCCGACCCGTCCCCGGCGCAGAGCAGCACCCCGCAGTCGGCGCTGCCCGAGGGCGGCGTCGACCCGGCGCCGCTCATCGCGCAGATCGACCGGGCCGTCGCCGCTGCGCCCGGCGCCGCGTTCAGCTACCAGCAGTCCGGCTGCTGCGGCTTCCCCGTCAGCGGCCGCGGCACGTTCGGGCTCCAGGGCGGGCAGGCGTCCTTCTCGATGACGCTCGCCGGGACGGGCTCGGCCCGCAAGCCGCTGCGCGCCGTCCTCGTCCAGGACCGGCTGTACGTGCGGGTGGGCAAGAAGTGGAAGTCGTCGGCGCTCGGCGGGCGCGGCTACCCGGCGGCGGCCGACCAGGTCCGCCAGGGCGCGTCCGTCGCGAACCTGACGACGCTGCTGCGGTCGGCGACGAAGCTCACGCAGTCGAACGGGATCTACGAGGGCGAGGCGCCCGCCGCGAAGCTGGCGCAGGCCCCCGGCCTCGGCCCGATGTACGCGCGGATGGCCCAGGCGACCGGCGCCCAGCAGATCGCCTTCGCCGTCAAGTTCGACGCGGCGCACCGCCCGGTGAAGTTCTGGGTGCGCGCCGGGGCGGACAAGGGCCGCAACCAGATCCAGCGCGGCTCCTACTCCCAGTGGGCCGCGAAGCCCGCCGTCAAGGCCCCGCGCTAGCGGCGGCGGCTCAGGCGTCCTCGCAGGCGTCCGCGAGGACCTCCAGGAGGCGCAGCGGGTCGGGCAGCGTGTCCGGGGCGGGCGGCCTCAGCCAGGCGGTCTCGTGCCCGGACGGCAGCACGGACGGCGGCGCGACGACGTAGCTGTCGCGGCAGTGCCACCGCATCCCGGGCGTCTCGTCGACGTCCTCCGGGAGGGTGTCGAGGTGGCACGACCACCATTCGTCCTCGTCGGCGGGCGCGCCGCGGGTCGCGACGAAGAACAGGTGCCGGTCGCCCCCGAACGACGCGACCGGACCGACGGGACGGTTCTCCCGCTCGATCCGGTCGAGGGCGATGGCGCCGGCGGCGGCCGGGACGTCGAACACGTCGAAGACCCGGCCCGTCGGCAGGATGACGTTGGCCTGCGGGAGTTTCGCCCACCAGCCCTCGATCACCTCGGGATCGACGCTGGTCTGATGCGCCCAGGCCGCCGACACCGGATGCGCGCCCGGGTCGGGACACCCGATCCGGTCGCACGAACACGCCCTGTCGGCGCCGACGTGCGCGCCCGGAAAGCACGGCCAGCCGAACCCGGCGTACTCGCGCGCCGCCGCGGCCATCCGGTTCCGTCCCGCCTTCTGCCGCCTGTGCCCCGTGACCGCCAGCATCTTCCGCCCCCCGCCTAGCCCAAGGTCCCCCGTGGTCCCCTGGTTAACGATGATGCCCGGCGTGGTCACCACCAGACACGGCAACCCCCGGAAAACGACCCTAAGTAACTAGTGATCTTCCCCCCACCGGCTGGTGACCTCAGCCGACAGAGCACGGGCAGGCACGCAGGGCGAGCACCAGCGAGCACAGCCGGTATTGACCCCAGCCCGCGGAACACGGGCAGGCACGCGGAGCGAGCGCCAGCGAGCGCAGAGGGCCTGCCCGCCGACGCAGGCGACCACAGCGACGCCGCACACACCCGCACAGGCACAAAAGACCGCAACAGCGGCGTGAGGATCGCCTGCGTCGCAACGGGGGTTCCAGGGGGTCGCCCCCATGGGCAAGCACAGCCTGCGTCGCAACGGGGGTTCCAGGGGGTCGCCCCCCTGGGCTAACAGCGCCGGGCGGCTTCGGTGGCCCAGTAGCTGAGGATCATGTCGGCGCCGGCTCGGCGGATGGACAGGAGCGACTCCATGATGGTGCGCTCGCGGTCGATCCAGCCCTTCTCGGCGGCGGCCTCGATCATCGCGTATTCGCCGCTCACCTGGTAGGCGGCGACGGGGACGTCCACGGTGTCGCGGACGCGGCGGACGATGTCGAGGTAGGCGCCGGCGGGCTTCACCATCACCATGTCGGCGCCCTCGTCGAGGTCGAGGAGGACCTCGCGGAGGGATTCGTCGGCGTTGGCCGGGTCCTGCTGGTGGGACGCGCGGTCGCCGAACTGCGGGGCGCATTCGGCGGCTTCGCGGAACGGGCCGTAGTACGCGGAGGCGTACTTCACCGAGTACGCGAGGATCGCGGTGTCGGTGTGGCCGGCCTTGTCGAGGGCCGTCCGGATCGCGCCGACCTGGCCGTCCATCATGCCGGACGGGCCGAGCACCGCCGAGCCCGCTTCGGCCTGGGCGAGGGCGATGGAGGCGTACCGCTCCAGCGTGGCGTCGTTGTCGATCTCGCCCGCGCCGGTGAGGACGCCGCAGTGCCCGTGGTCGGTGTACTCGTCCAGGCACAGGTCCGTCATGACGACGGTGGCGTCGCCGAGGTCGGACGCCAGGTCGCGCAGCGCGAGCTGGACGATGCCGTCCGGGTCGTCGGCGGCGGACCCGACGCCGTCCTTCACCGCCGGGATGCCGAACAGGATGAGGCCGCCGACACCGGCCTCGGCCGCCTCGTGCGCCGCTTTCCGCAGGCTGTCGCGGGTGTGCTGGAAGACGCCCGGCATGGACGCGACCGGCTGCGGTTCGGCGATGCCCTCCTTGACGAACATCGGCAGGACGAGGTCGGCGGGCGCGAGGCGCGTCTCGGCGACCATCCGGCGCAGCGCGGGCGTGCGGCGGAGCCGCCGCGGCCTGGCGACGGGGAACTGTGCGGACATGGATTCCCTCTGGCTGGTCTACTTCCGGCGCCGGGCCCCCCGGCGCATCTGGCTGGGCTTGCGGAGCGGGTCTCCCGCCTCGGTCTGTGCCGCCCGCCGGTTGGCACCGTACTCCGCGAGCGCCTCGGCGAGGGCGGATACGGACGGCTTGTCCGCCATAACGTCGACGCGCAGCCCGTATTCCTGCGCGGTCTTCGCGGTCTGCGGCCCGATCACCGCGATCACCGTCACGTTGTGCGGCTTGCCGGCGATCCCGATGAGGTTCTTCACCGTGGACGACGAGGTGAACAGGACGGCGTCGAACCCGCCGCCCTTGATCGCCTCGCGGATCGGCGCGGGCGGCGGCGCGGCCCGGACCGTCCGGTAGGCGGTGACGTCCTCGCACTCCCAGCCGAGCTCGGTCAGCTTGGCGATGAGCACGTCGGTGGCGATGTCGGCGCGCGGCAGCAGCACCCGGTTGATCGGGTCGAGGTCCTCGTCGTAGGGCGGCCACTCGGCCGCGAGGCCCTCCCCGGACTGCTCCCCGGCGGGGACGAGGTCGGGCTGCACGCCGAACTCGACCAGCGCGGCGGCGGTCTGCTCGCCGACGGCGGCGACCTTCAGCCCGGCGAACGCGCGGGCGTCGAGGCCGTAGTCGGTGAACTTCTCCCGGACGGCCCGCACCGCGTTGGTGGAGGTGAACACCACCCACTCGTAGCGTCCGGTCACGAGGCCCTTGACGGCCCGGTCCATCTGCTGGGGGGTGCGCGGCGGCTCGACGGAGATCGTCGGGACCTCGTCCGGGACGGCTCCGTAGCCGCGGAGCTGGTCCGACAGCGTCGCGGCCTGCTCCTTGGTGCGCGGCACCAGCACCCGCCAGCCGAACAGCGGCTTCGTCTCGAACCAGGACAGCTTGTCGCGCCAGCGCACCACGTCCCCGACGATGATCAGGGCGGGCGACTCCATGCCCTTGGTGTCGGACGCGAGCCTGCTCAGCGTGGAGACGACGGTCTCCTGCTCGGTGGTGGTGCCGAGGCTCGTCATCGCGGCGGGCGTGGAGTCGGGCCGCCCGGCCGCGATCAGGCCCTTGGACACCTCGGCGACCGCGGCCTCCGCGCCGGCGATGACGAGCGTGGCGCCGTCGCCCGCGAACGCCTCCCAGTCGACGCCGCCGGCCGAGGCGTCCACGAACCGGAACTCGCGGTGCTCGGGGTCGGTGAGCGGGATGCCCGCGTAGCCGGGCACACCGGTCACCGCGGACACGCCCGGGACGACCTCGAACGGCACGCCCGCCTTGTGCAGCGCGGCGCCCTCGGCGGCGAGGCCGCAGGCGACGCCCGGGTCGCCGGGGAACATCCGGACGACGCGCCGGCCGGCCTTGGCGGCGCGGACGGCGAGCTTGACCGGGTCGCCCTCGGCGGTGTCGAGGATCTCCGCGTCCGCGCGGCAGTGCGCGAGGACGTCGGCGGGGCAGTGCGCGCGGCTCACGATGACGGTGTCGGCGCGTTCCAGTTCGGCGGCGGCGCGCAGCGTCAGCAGTCCCGGATCGCCCGGTCCCATGCCGACGATCGCGACCGTGCCCGGGTCGGCCGTCCGGCGCGGCGCCGCCTCGGCGGCCGGTGCGCTCCTGGTGCCCTTGGCACCGGTCCTGCTCTCAGCGGTCATGCTCGCGGCGGCGGTGCTCTTCGCGGCGGGGCTCAATCGCGCTCCCCCATCAACTGGTCGGCCCCCTGCGCGAGCAGCCGGGCCGCGAGGTCGCGGCCGATCTGCTCGGCGCCATCCGGGTGGCCGCTTGCGGACAGCCTGATCTGCCGGCTTCCGTCGTACGCGGCGACGGTCGCGGTCAGATGCAGCTCTTCATCTACTTCGGCAGCGTATGTTCCCACGGGTGCGGAGCAGCCCGCCTCCAGCACGGCCAGCACCGTCCGCTCGGCGGTGACGGTGCGCCTCGTCGCGGCGTCGTCGATCGTTCCAAGCAGCTCCAGCAGGTCGGCGCGGTCGGCGCGGCATTCGAGCGCGAGCGACCCCTGGCCGGGCGCGGGCAGCATCTGGTCGGGGTCGAAGACCTCGCCGACGTCCGCCAGCCGGCCGATCCGCTTCAGGCCCGCGTGCGCCAGGACCACGGCGTCCAGCTCGCCGCCGGTGACCTTGCGGAGCCGGGTGTCGGCGTTGCCGCGGATCGGGACGATCTCGAGGTCCGGGCGGAGCGCGCGCAGCTGCGCGACCCGGCGCGGCGAGCCGGTGCCCACGCGGGCGCCGCGCGGCAGGTCGGCGAGCTTGCCCGGCCCGCACAGCGCGTCCCGCGGGTCGTCGCGCACGGGCGTCGCGGCGAGCGCGATCCCCGGCGTCTCGGACGTCGGCAGGTCCTTCAGCGAGTGGACGGCGAAGTCCACCTCACCGGAGAGGATCTTGTCGCGCAGCGCGTTCACGAACACGCCCGTGCCGCCGATCTGGGCGAGCAGGGCCTTGGAGACATCACCCTGCGTGGTTACCCCGACCAGCTCGACGGCATGCCCCGTCAGCCGGGTCAACGCGTCCGCGACGCCCTGCGACTGGGTCGTCGCCATCAGGCTCTTGCGGGTGCCGAGCCGCAGCGGGCCCCTGCCAGTACTCACGTCTCGTCTCCTTCGCGCCCCGGGACCGCGTCCCGGGCACTGACCGCCCGGACGCTCGCGGCCTGGGCGTTCACCGTCTCAACGTTCACACCGTCCGGCGGCACCGCGCTGCCCGGCACGGCGCTCCCCGGCACGGCGCTCCCCGGCACGGACGCCGGGCTGACGCAGTCGGCCTCGGCGCACTCGGCCGCGGTCGCCGCCGCGGCCGCGGTCGCCGCCGCGGCCGCGGCCGGCTCGTCCTCGCGCATGTCGGCGCGGGCCACCGCCTCGGGGGCCTTCGGGTCCAGGTCGAACAGTTCGCGCAGCGCGTCGGCGTAGGAGTCGCCGCCCGGCGCCGCCGCCAGCTCCTTGACCCGGACGGTCGGCGCGTGGAGCAGTTTGTCCACCACGCGCCGCACGGTCTGCTCGATCTCCCTGCGGTCCCGGTCGTCGATGCCGGGGACCCGGCCGGACAGCCGGGACAGCTCCGCGTCCACCACCTCGGCGGCCATGCTGCGCAGCGCGACGACGGTCGGCGCGACCGCGGCGGCGCGGGCCGCGCTCAGGAACGCCTCGACCTCCTCGCACACGATCCGGCGGACCGCCTCGACGGCGGCCGGGCCGATCGCCTTCATGGCCTCCTGCGCGGTCCGCAGGTCGTCCAGTCCGGCGAGGCCGACGCCCGGCAGTTCGCGGACGGACCGCTCGACGTCGTGCGGCAGCGCCAGGTCGAGGAAGAAGCGGCGCCGTCCGTCGTCGCCGACGCCGCGTGCCGCGAGCCGCTCGGTGCTCAGCACGAGACCGGCGGCGCCGGTGCACGACACGACCAGGTCGGCGCCGGCGATCGCCGTGTCCAGGCTCGCGAACTCGATCGCGTGCGCGGGGACGTCCAGCGACTCGGCGAGCCGGACGGCGCGCTCATGGGTGCGGTTGGCGATCACCACCTCGCGCGCCCCCGCGCGGCTCAGCGTGGCGGCGGCCAGCGAGCTCATCGAACCGGCGCCGACCACCAGGGCGCGCACGCCGTCCAGCGGCCCGAGGTGCCGGGCGGCGACGTCGAGCCCGACGCTGACCAGCGACGCGCCGGCCTTGTCGATGCCGGTCTCGTGGTGCGCGCGCTTGCCGACCCGCAGCGACTGCTGCAGGACGTCGTGCAGGTCGCGGCCGAGCGTGCCCTCGTCCTTCGCGAGCTTGAACGCCTGCCGGATCTGGCCGAGGATCTGCCCCTCGCCGACGACCATCGACTCCAGCCCGCACGCCACCGCGAACGCGTGCTGGACGGCCCGCTCCTCGTAGTGGACGTACAGGTGCCGCGACAGGTCGTCCATCGGGACGCCGGAGTGCAGGGCCAGCAGCTCGGAGATCGCCGAGACGCCGCCGTGGAACTTGTCGACCACCGCGTAGATCTCGACCCGGTTGCACGTCGAGACGATCGCGGACTCGGCGATGTTCGCCGAGTCGTGCACCGCGTGCAGCAGCTTGACCAGGTCGTCCCCGGCCACCGCCGCCCGCTCCAGCACCGCCACGGGCGCGCTGCGGTGACTGAGGCCCACCACCAGAATGCTCATGCCGCATCCTCGCTCGTCATCCGGCTCATGCTTCCACCGTCTCTACGTACTGCGCCGCGCCGGGGGGCGCGTCACCGGCGGCCAGCGGCGCGACGCCGTCCGGCCCGCCGGCCTTGCGCTGCTCGTGGAACGCGAGGATCTGCAGCTCGATGGACAGGTCGACCTTGCGCACGTCGACGCCGTCCGGCACCGACAGGACGACGGGGGCGAAGTTCAGGACGCTGGTCACGCCCGCGGCGACCACGCGATCGCACACCCCCTGGGCCGCGCCCGCGGGGGTCGCGATCACGGCGATGGAGACGCCGTGGCCCGCGATGATGTCCTCCAGCCGGTCGATGTGCTGCACCGTCATGCCGGAGATCTCCTGGCCGACGATGGAGTCGTCCGCGTCGAGCAGGCCCGCCACGCGGAAGCCGCGGGACGCGAAACCGCCGTAGCCGGCCAGCGCACGGCCCAGGTTACCGACACCGATGATGGCGACGACCCAGTCCTGGGTGAGGCCCAGCTCGCGGGAGATCTGGTAGACGAGGTACTCGACCTCGTAGCCGACGCCGCGCGTGCCGTAGGAGCCGAGGTGGGAGAGGTCCTTGCGGAGCTTGGCCGAGTTGACGCCGGCCGCCGCCGCCAGCTCCTCGGACGAGACGGTCGCGACGCCGCGCTCCTGGAGCCCGGTGAGGGCCCGCAGGTACACCGGGAGCCGTGCCACGGTCGCTTCGGGGATGCCGCGGCCCGCACGGTCGCGGTGCCGGTTCTGTCGAGGTGTCACGGCCTGCTCTTCGGGCTCGACGCTGGGGACGGGGCGCTCGGTGAGCCCCTCGCCCCGGCGCTCGCGGCCCGGTAACGGCCTGACGACCGCGGCCCGACCGCCCCCAGGGCTGGACACCAGGTTAAGCCTTTGTGAACACGCGCACAAAGTCACCCTCCGGTCACGCGGGCCGGACGGCACCGCGGAAAGGCCGCCCATCAGGGACTTGCAGCCTACGACGCCACAACCCGAATGTCGTTCGGATGTGACCGACGAGACACCCCGGAGCGCCCCGGAGCAAGCAGAACCGGGTTTACGGCCGGCCGGAGAGCCGGGTTACGGCCGCGCGCGCTTGGTCTACGACCGCGCGGACAGTTCGGTCACGGCCGGGCGGAGAGTTCGGTCACGGCCGCGCGGAGGCGGTTCTCGTCGACGCGCCAGAAGTCGTGCTGGACGCCGTTGACCAGCGTGACCGGGATCTGCTCCCAGTACCGCTCGTGGTCGGCCTCCGACTGCGTGATGTCGCGTTCCTCCCAGGCCACGCCCAGGTCGGCGGCGACGCGCTCGATCACCGCGCGGGCGTCGTCGCACAGGTGGCAGCCGGGCTTGCCGAGCAGGGTGATCACGATCGCGTCCGGCATGTCACCTCCCGGGGAACTCGGGCGCGGGCAGCGGCACCTTGGCGGGGCCGAGCTTCAGCTCGATCACGTTCGTGGCGAGGACGTGGGTGCGGGAGTCGGCCAGGAACCGGCGCAGGTGCGCCTGACCGCGGTGCGCGGCGAACGCCGCCTCGTCCCGGAAGAGCTGGTAGAAGATCCGCTGCGTGGGGCCGCCGACCACCTCGTGGCAGGCGAAGACCACCGTGTCGGGCTCGGCCGCCAGCGCCGCCTTCACCAGGTCGGCGGCGAGCCGGTCGAACGCCTCCTCGCGTCCGTCCAGCAGCGTGTAGACGGTGATCTGGCCGCACGCGCCGGCCAGCTCGCCGCCCATCCGCGGCATCCCGGCCGGGACGGGGACCCCGGGCGGCGCGGGGACCCCGGGCGGGCCGCCGAAGCCGTCGACGGCGGTCGGCCCGGCGGGGTTGTCGGACGGGAAGCGCAGCTCCTCGGCGGCCGGCTCGGGGAAGCGCAGCTCGCCGCGGCGCGGCTCGGGGGCCCTCGACTCGGGCGACGGCGTGGGCGCCGGGACGGGCTCGGGCTTGGCGTACGCCTGCTCCTCGTAGCCGGTCGCGGGCTGGTCCGCGTAGTCGCCGCGGTCGTCGTACCCCTCGTCGTCGTCGTAGACGGGGATGGTGCGCATCGCGCCGTACCAGACCAGGCCCGCGGCGGCGCCGATCGCGATCACCGCGAGCGGCGCGGGCAGGAACCCGCGGGTGCCGCTGACCACGAGGACGCCCGCGAGCGCGACGAGCGCGACCGGGATGAGCAGCTCGGCGGCCTCCTGGTCCTGCTTGCCGGCCAGCCACGCGGTGACGCCGGTGCACGCCACGAGGGAGATCACCGCGACGACGTGCGCGCCGTCGACCAGCAGCAGCGGCAGCGCGCCGTAGGTGGAGCTCGGCTTGGGCAGGCTCTTGGCGAGCGAGCCCTTGAGCGGGTCCAGGATGAGGATGACGATCGCGACGACCGTGTAGGAGATCGCGAACAGCCAGGCGGCGAACCGCACCTGCACGTACCGCGCGATCAGCTCGATCATGCCGAGCGCGAGCCAGACCGGCCCGATCAGCGCGGCGCCGAGCTCCATGACGCGGAACAGCGGGCCGTTGAACCCCATCATGAAGCCGACGGCCATGCACAGCAGGGCGAGCGTCAGCCCGACCTGGGTGAACGACCAGGCGATGAGGTAGAGCAGCCGGTCTTTTTGGGCGCGCTGGACCAGCAACCCGGTTGCCGCCAGGGCACCGAGGGTCGCCAGGAGCGCGAGAAGAGCGTCGACCATCGCGCCTAATGGTGCCCGATGCCGCGAGCGGACGGGTAACCGCACCGTGGAACAGGCCATTGCTTCCCGTACCTTCCGGTATCTAGAGTGGCAGATCACGTCGGAGGTCGCGTTCGCCCCGAGGAGAACTGCATGAGCAGCTTGACCCTCGATGCCGGGGTCATCCCGCTTCCTCGGCCTTCCCGGACGCGCACCGCCCGCCCCGCCCGTCCGGCCGAGCCCGGAGCCGACCGGGCGGAGGTCCTGAAGGCGCTGGTCCTGCGGGCGCGGGACGGCGACGCCGACGCGTTCGGCTCCCTCTACGACCACTACGTCGAACTCGTCTACCGGTACATCTACTACCGGGTCGGGACGCACTCGCTCACCGAGGACCTGACGAGCGAGACGTTCCTGCGCGCCCTCCGCCGGATCTGCGACTTCCACTGGCAGGGCAAGGACTTCGGGGCCTGGCTCGTGACGATCGCGCGGAACCTCGTCGCCGACCACTTCAAGTCCGGCCGCTACCGGCTGGAGGTCTGCACCGCCGAGCTGATCGAGCCGGACCGCCACCACGAGGGGCCGGAGCGGGCGGTCCTGGACGCGCTGACCAACCGGACGCTGCTGCTGGCCGTCCGGCGCCTCGGCTCCGAGCAGCAGGAGTGCGTCGTCCTGCGCTTCCTGCACGGGCTGTCGGTCGCCGAGACCGCACTCGTCATGAACAAGAAGCCGGGCGCGATCAAGGCCCTGCAGTATCGCGCCGTCCGGTCGCTGGGCCGTATGCTCCCGGACGACCTGCGCCATTGACCTGCCGCTGAACCGCCGTCGCCCGCGCCGCGCGGCCAGGCTTTATTGGACTGTTTATCAATACATTTCCGGGCCGTAACCCGCCGCGCCGCCCGATCGTTCTTCGGGCAGAGGCGCTCTGCGCGCCCGGAATCCGCAAGGGAGCGGCCGATGAGAACCGGGCTGTGAAGACCAGGCGGGGAAGGACCGCCGAGCGGGGGGACGCGCTCGCCAGGCTGCGGCCGGCCGGGACGGGGCCGGATCCGCGTTTCCGCGAGGGGCTGCGTGAACGGCTGATGGCGGCGGCGAGCGACAGAGGTGAAGAGTGTCGCAATCACCGCCGGGAGGACGGCCGCCGGGAGGCGGTTGACTAGGCTTCGCCTCATGCGGCGATTCTGGCAGCGCGACGTGGACCACAAGAGCGCCGGAGAGGCCGCCGCCGCGGCCGCGGCCCCGCCGGGCCCGCTTCCCGAGCCCGACCCCGCCGCGGCGGCGTTCTTCGACGTCGACAACACGATGATGCGCGGCGCGTCCATCTACTACTTCGCCCGCGGCCTCGCCGCCCGCAAGCTGTTCACCATGCGCGACCTCGCGATGTTCGCGTGGGGGCAGGCCGTGTTCCGGATGCGCGGCACCGAGAACTCCGAGCACATCGGCAGCGCCAAGGAGGCCGCGCTCGCGTTCGTCGCCGGGCAGCAGGTCGACGGGATCGTCCGGCTCAGCGAGGAGATCTACGACGAGGTGATGGCCGACCGCATCTGGCACGGCACCCGCACCCTCGCCCTCCAGCACCTCGACGCGGGCCAGCAGGTGTGGCTCGTCACCGCCACGCCCGTCGAGGTCGCCCGGACGATCGCGCACCGCCTCGGCCTCACCGGCGCGCTCGGCACCGTCGCCGAGACCCGCGAGGGCGTCTACACCGGGCGGCTCGTCGGGAACCTGCTGCACGGGCCGGCGAAGGCGGAGGCCGTCCGCGCGCTCGCCCACCGGGAGGGCCTCGACCTCGCCCGGTGCTCCGCCTACAGCGACTCGGTCAACGACCTGCCGCTGCTGACGGTCGTGGGCCACCCGCACGCCGTCAACCCCGACGCCGAACTGCGCGCGCACGCCCGCGACCACGGCTGGCCGATCCACGACTTCCGCACCGGCCGCAAGGTCACCATGGTCGCGCTGCCCGCCGCCGCGGGGGCGGGCGCGCTGGCGGGCGGCGTCGCGGCGGGCATCGCGCTCCGCCGCCACTACCGCACCTGACCCTCCGAGTCGGCAGCCTCCGGGCGCCGCCTCTTCCCGGACGCCCTGATGACCGCCCCGTACGTCCTAATCTGTCTACGTGGCCGCCGAGTTGTCGCTGCTGTCGCGGGTCGCCTGCCGTGGGCGGGACGTGACCGGCGCACGCCTGCGCGACCTGCTCGCGCTCCTCGCGGGCGAGCCGCGGGCGGGCGTGTCCGTGAACCGGCTGGTCGAGGGGCTCTGGCCGGACGACCGGCCGGAGAACCCCGCCAAGGCGCTCCAGGTCGTCGTGTCCCGGGCCCGTTCGCGGCTGGGCGCGGACGTCATCGCCAGCACGCCGACCGGGTACCGGCTCGGTCTGGACGAGTCCGAGGTGGACGCGTCGGCCGTGCTGCTCGCCGCGTCCGCGAGCGCCCGCTGCTCCCTCGACGGCGACCATGCGGGCGCGCTGGACCATGCCGAGGCGGGGCTCGCGCTCTGGGACGCGCCGCCGGAACCCGGCGGCGGGGACGATCCGGTGTCCGTGCTGCGCGCGGAGCGGATCCCGACGTACCGGACGCTGAGGCGGGCGCGCGCGCTGGCCCTCGCACGGCTCGGACGGCACGCCGAAGGGTTCGACGCGCTGACGGGCGTCGTCCGCGAGCATCCCCGGGACGAGGAGGTCCTCGCCGAGCTGCTGCGCTGCGAGGCCTCCACGGCGGGGCCGTCCGCCGCGCTCGCCCGGTACGAGTCCTACCGGCGGTCGCTGCGGGACGAGCTGGGCACCGATCCGGGCGGCGCGCTCCGGCACGTCCAGCAGGACCTTCTCCAGCACGACCTTCACCGGCATGAGGCGCCGGCCGTCCGGAGCGGGGTCGCGCACGAGCCGAATCCGCTGCTCGGCCGCGACGGCGACGTCGCCGCCGTCCTCGACCTGCTGCGCACGTCCCGCGTCACCTCCATCGTCGGGGCGGGCGGGCTCGGCAAGACACGGCTGGCGAACACGGTCGCGCGGGACGCCCCGCAACGCGCCGTGCTCGTCGTCGCGCTCGCGGGCGTCGCGCGGAGCGAGGAGGTGGCCGGCGAGGTCGCGGCCGTCCTCGGCGTCGGCGAGCCCGCGCGGGCACGCGGCCGGCTCGGCGGGCCCGCCGACCTCGTCTCCGGGATCGCGGAGGCGCTCGGGCCCGGCCCCGTCCTGCTCGTCCTGGACAACTGCGAGCACGTCGTCGACGGGGCGGCGGGCCTGGCCGGCGCCCTGGTGTCGATGACGCGGGACCTGCGCGTGCTCACCACGAGCCGCGCGCCGCTCGGACTGTCGTCGGAGTCGGTGTACCCGCTGCCCGCGCTCGACCCGGAGACGGCGGCGGAGCTGTTCCGGCAGCGGGCGCGGGCGGCGCGTCCCGGCGTCGCCCTGCCCGCCGCCGCGGTCGGCGAGCTGTGCCGTCACCTGGACGGGCTGCCGCTCGCCATCGAGCTGGCGGCGGCGCGCGTGCGGGTCATGTCGGTGCCCGACATCGCGCGCGGCCTCGACGACCGGTTCGCGCTGCTGCGCGGCAACGCCCGCGACGCGCCGTCGCGGCACCGGACCATGCACGCCGTCGTCGACTGGAGCTGGAACCTGCTGCCCCCGGCCGGGCGGGCGGCGATGCGGTCGCTGTCGGTGTTCTCGTCCGGCTTCACCGCGGCGGCGGCGCGGTACCTCCTGGACGGCGGCGACGTCCTCGCACTCCTGGACGATCTCGTCGGCCAGTCGCTCCTGGAAGTGACCGAGGGCGGGCCCGGGACCCGGTTCCGGATGCTGGAGAGCGTCCGCGAGTTCAGCGCGGCGCACCGGGAGGCCGAAGGCGAGACCGGCCGCGCGGTCGAGGGGCTCCTCGCCTGGGCGCGGGAGTTCGGCGCGGCGCACCGCGAGCCGATCTTCGGGGCGGACCCGTTCGGCCACATCGACACCGTCCGGACCGAGCAGGACAACCTCCTGCACGCGCTCCGGCACGGGCTCGCGCGGCGGGACGGGCCGTCCGTCGCCGCGATCACCGCCGTGCTCGGCGGCCTGTGGACGCTCGAATCCGCCTATACCCGGCTGGTCGTCCTGGCGGAGGAGACCGCGGGCCTGCTCAGCCGGTTCCGGCCGGGCCCGGAGGATGTCGAGGTCACCCGGTCGGCCCTCGCGCTGAGCGTGATGACCACCGGCATGCTGAAGGGGACGCGGCCGACCCGGGCGCTCGTCGCGCTCCGCCGCCTGCCGCCCGCTGCGCCGGGCGGCACGCTCCAGGCCATGGCGGTGCTCGTGGCCGCCCTGCCGGAGATCCTCCGGCCGGACTCGCCCGTCCTCCGCGAGATGTGCGCGAGCGGCGACCCGGGCCTCGCGGCCATCGCGAACTGCGCCGCCGGCTACATCCGCGAGTGGAACGGCGACCTCGACGGGGCGCTCGCCTCGGCCGAGGCGGTCATGGCGGCCGCCGGCACGCCGTCCTCGCCGTGGCTGCGGCTGGTCGCCCACTCCCGCCTCGGCGAGTTGCTGATGCAGCTCGACCAGGGCGAACGGGCCCGGCACCACCTGCGGACGTCGCTGGACCTGCTCGAACGGTACCGGTGGCCGGACATGTTCGGGCTGCTGTGGGCGCTCGCGTCCGTCCACGCGTCGCTCGGCGAGTACGACGAGGCGGAGCGGTGGCTCGACAAGTCCCTCGTGCAGGGACCGGACGAGACGTTCGGCACCGCCACGTTCAACCTCGGCGCCCGCGCGGAGATCGCGTTCGCGCGCGGCGACGCCGACGCCGGCCTGCTGCTGTGGCGGCGGGCGGTGGAGCGGCTCGCGGGCGCGGAGGGCCCCACGGTCGCGCCCGGCCTCGACCCCTACACCCTCGAAGCCCACTGCGCCACCGTGATCGCCCACGCCCGGCACGGCCGCCTCGACCTCGTCGAGGACGTCGTCGCCGGGCTGCCCGCCAAGCTGGCGGCCCTGCTCGCCGAGCCGCGGCTCCCGATGCCGGCCTTCTTCATGGACCTTCCGGTCAGCGGCGGGCTGCTGCTGGCGCTGGCCATGGTCGACCTCGCCCGCCCCGGGGCGTCCCCGGACGTCCGAACGCGGGCCGCGCGGACGATCGCGCTGGCGCAGCGCATGCATCACATCAGGTCGTTCCAGCCGACCATGTCCTCGGCGCTCGCCCGGCGCGCGGCGGAGGAGGCCGACGCGCCGGCGTACTCCGCCGCGGTGTCGGAGTACGCCGGCCTGAACCGCACGGAACTGCGGGACGCGGCGCGCGCCCTCGCCACCGGGCTCGCTACCGGGGCGCCTTCCGGTTGAACAGCGCCTTCGAGGCGGCGTAGGCGGCGACGGCGAGCCCGGCGCACCAGGCCGCGGAGACGACCGCGTCCCCGCCGTCCGGCGAGCCGAGCAGCAGCCCCCGCACCGTCTCGATGACCGGGGTGAACGGCTGGTACTCGGCGAACCACCGCACCCCGGCCGGCATCGACTCCGGCGGGACGATCGCGCTGCCGAAGAACGGCAGGAACTGCACGATCATCGGCGTGTTGCTCGCGCCCTCCGGATTCTTCGCCAGCAGCCCGAGCATGACGCCCACCCAGGTCAGCGCGAACGTGAGCGCCACCAGCAGCCCGCCGGCGGCGAGCCAGTCGAGGACGCCGCCGCTCGTCCGGAACCCCATCGCGACCGCCGCCCCGATGACCGCCGCCGTGCTGAGCAGCGTCTGGATCATGCTGCCGATCACATGGCCGGTCAGCAGCGACGCCCGTGCTATCCCGAGCGTCCGGAACCGGTCCACGATGCCCTCGGTCATGTCGACGCAGACCGACACCGACGTCTGCAGGCACCCGGACGCGATCGCCATCAGGATGATGCCGGGCGCCACATAGTTGATGTAGTCGCCCTTGGCGGGGCCGCCGACGCCGTTCCCGAGCGCGTTCCCGAACACGCCGACGAACAGCACCATGATGAAGATCGGCATCATCATCCCGGCGAGCGTCAGGGACGGGTAGCGCAGCGCGTGCCGCATGTTGCGGCGCAGCATCGTCGCGGAGTCGGTCATCGTCAGTGCGAGCGCGCTCATGGTGAGACCTTCTCCTTCTCGCCGGTGAGGGCGAGGAACACGTCGTCCAGGTCGGGCGTGTGCACGGACAGCTCGCCGACCTCGACGGCCGCGTCCTCCAGCCGCCCGAGCAGCTCCCGCAGCGACCGGACGCCGCCGTCGCTCGGCACTTGGAGGGCGAGCGCCTCGTCGTCGCGCGCGACCTCGCCGAGCGCGCGCGCCGCCGCGTCCAGCTCGACCGGTCCGGCGAACCGCAGCCGGACGTGCCCGCCGGGGACGAGGCGCTTCAGCTCCTCCGACGTCCCCTCGGCGACGATCCGGCCGCCGTCCAGCACCGCGATCCGGTCGGCGAGCTGGTCGGCCTCGTCCAGGTACTGCGTGGTCAGGAAGACCGTCACCCCGCCCCGGACCAGGCCCCGGATGATCTCCCAGGTCGTCCGGCGGCTGCGCGGGTCGAGCCCGGTCGTCGGCTCGTCCAGGAAGATGATCTGCGGGCTCCCGATCAGCGTCATCGCGATGTCGAGCCGCCGCCGCATCCCGCCCGAGTACGTCGCGACCGTCTTCTTGCCGGCCTCGACCAGGTCGAACCGCTCCAGCAGATCATCGGCGGCCCGCCGCCCCGCCGCCTTCCCCAGATGGTGGAGGTCCGCCATCAGGATGAGGTTCTCCCGCCCGGTGAGCAGGCCGTCCACCGCCGCGTACTGCCCCGTGACGCCGATCGCCTTGCGCACCCCGCCGGGATCCCGCGCCAGATCGCACCCGGCGACCCGCGCCTCGCCCCCGTCCGCCCGGATCAGCGTCGACAGGATCCGCACGGCGGTCGTCTTCCCGGACCCGTTCGGCCCGAGCAGCGCGAACACCGTCCCGCGCGCCACCTCCAGATCGAGCCCGCCGAGGACGGTCTTCTCCCCGAACGCCTTCCGCAGCCCGACCACCGAAATGGCCGTCTGCCGTGCCTCTATCGTCATGCGGAGAACACTGGGACCCCCCGCCTTCAACCCGCTTTCACCCCGGTTTCACGGGGTTTCGCGACCCGGCGCCCGCGGGCGCCGGGTCACTCGTCCCGCGCTAACCGACCGTGCCGAGCGGGTAGTCCGGGACCGTGTTCGTCCAGCCGCAGGAGACGATCGCGCGGTAGCCGGTCACGGTCGCGGGCTTGCGGACGTCTTCGTGCGCGAGCATCCGCCCGGTCGCCGGGTCGATCACCAGCCACTCCTCGCCCTGGCCGCCCCCGGCGACCGGGCGGGCGATCGCCGTCCCCTTCCGGCCGAGCGGGTCGCTGACCTGGCCGACGACCCGGAGCCCCGGATCGGTGGCGAGCAGCCGGTAGGTCGCGCCCAGCGTCTTCGGCGACGCGGGCGTGGTGCCGATCTTCTGCGCGTTGGCGAAGAGCCATTCCACCGGGTCGATCGAGCCGCCGTCGGCCCGCACCGACCGCTTGAGCGCCTGCGCCAGGAAGATCTTGAGGCTCCGCGGGTCCTCCGGGAGCCTGCGCACGTCCGGCGGCGTGAGGCTGCCCCACTCCTGCAGGCGGAACGCGTGCCCGCCCGGCACCTTGACCTTCGTCCAGCCGGTCGGACCGCTGTCGGTGGTCCGCTCCGGCTGCGGCCTGCCGCCGTTGTCGATGACCTTCGGCCCGCCCTTCGGCGCGGGGCCGAGGTAGCGGCTGCCGAGGCCGCGGGTGGCGGACCACGCCTCGCGGCCTGGCCCGGCGTCCCACCATCCCGTCTGCGAGGTGGAGTCGAACATGCCCTCGCCCATGATCATCCTGACGCGCTCCTGCGACACCACGTGCCAGTACTTCCCCTGGGTGAGCGGCGTCCGCTCGACCGTCGACGCCGCCGAGAGCAGCACGGTGCGGGCCGACATCGGCCCCGCCGCGTCGGGTGCGCGGGGCGTGGTGCCCGAGGACATCCCGACCGCGACGGCGGTCACCGCGGCGACCGCCCCCGCGGCCAGCACCGGAACCGCGATCCTCCAGCGCGGCATCGAGAACCGGGGCGTCCGCCTGGGCGACCGGACCTCCCGCTCCAGCCGCGCGCGTCCCTCCTCGACCGACCGCCGGGACGGCTCCTCGTCGAGCAGCGTGCTGATCATCCGCATTTCGTCCATCGCTACAGACCTTCCAGTTCGAGGGCGGCGCGCAGCTTGCGGCGCGCGCGGTTGAGACGGGAGCCGACCGTGCCGTACGGGATGCCGAGCGCGGCCGCGACCTCGTCGTGGCCGAGCCCGCTCAACGCCACGAGCAGCACGACATCGCGCTCCTTCGCCGACAGTGCGGCGAGCGCCCGGGCCAGCTGCGGTTGGAGGCCCTCAGCGGTCACCCACGTGACGACCTGCTCCTCGTGGCTGCCGACCGCGGGATCGGCCCCGACCCTGGCGAGCGCCCGGTAGCGGCGGGTCTCGGCGCGGCGGTGCTGCGACACCAGCTTCGTTGCGATGCCGAAGAGCCAGGACCGCAACGTGCCCTTGCCCTCGTCGAAGCTCGTGCGCCGCCGGAACGCGACCAGGAAGGTCTCGGCGGCGATGTCGTCGGCCGGCTGCGAACCGAGACGGCCTGCGACGTAGCGATAGACGACCGTGTAATGCCGGTCGTAGACGGCGGTGAACTGCTCCGGATCGTGCAACGACTCACGGATGAGCCGCGCGTCCTCCGCATTCACCATGTGATGCGCCGCTCCGGAATCCGACGTTCGGTCGTCGTCGGGCGGCGCATCCACGGGGTAGGCCATAAGGGGAACCCTCCGGGATCGTGTGTCCGGCTGTCACCCCAACTCCGCCGCACCCCCCAATCCCTTTCGCTCCGAACCCCCTCGATTTCCCCACCCCCCTCGCACAGCACACGAAGACCCGGTCAACAGCCCGAACGCCAGAACAGCCCCAGACCGGCTACGGCGAAGATCACCGAACGCCCCGTCAAGCGCCCTGCGCACGCGTGTCTGGCATCGGCCCCGGCGCTGGTGACCCCGACCTCGGTCCGCGCCACGATGTCTCGCGCCGAGTTCACAACGGAGATGCGCTCGCACGGTGCTTCCCGACCACGTGGACGAACTCGCCTTCACCGAAGAGGACCCCGACGGTCCATTCCCGTGAAAGTAAGCGCGCCACCGACGACCTGGACCGCACGTCCTTCGCCATCCAGGACGCACCCGCACTCCAGGCTGTCGTGAAATTGGGCGACACGGCCCTTGGCGAGACGAAGTACGAGGACGGCACGTCGAGACGATCGAAGTGACCCGAGCATGACCGTCCACCTCGTCAAGCCCAGCTACTCGCGAACCCGACCACCGGCCAGGGCTCCGGGATCGGTCCTTCCCAACGACACCGCCTTGGGACTGCGGAGGGTGACCCTGGCATGCAGGGCCGTACGCCCAGGATCAGGGGACTTCTGGAGGCACGGGGGCATTGCCGCCGAAGGCCCCGTGCAGATCCGCGGCAAAGCGCAGCCATCCGACTTCAGGGCTCGGCTCGTACCAACTGACCGGATCCTCCCGGACGCCGACGGCCCAGGTCAGGTGAAACAGACCCGACTCGCGCATCCGATGGCACATGATCACAGACCGTTCGAAGTAGGAGCGCCCATCAAAGATCGGGTCGGCTCCACCGAAAGCGGTCCGCACCTCCACCGGGTTGAGGCTCTCGGGGGTGAGGCCCATAACGAATACATAGGCTCGACGCAGATTCTTCAAGAGCCGCCCGTTGAGTTCCGCTTGCCGAAGGTCCTCGGCCATCCCGAATATCTCGTCGGCACGATTGTTGAGGTTCTTTCCCTCACTTCCCTTCATTGATTTGTACTCCACGACGAGCACGGGGCAGCCGTGCTGAAGTACAAGCAGATCCCATGCCTTGGACGGCCGGTAGTACCCCGGCAGGGTGGCCTTTCGATTGGTCCGGATCTCCAGGCCGGACGCACCAGTGCTCCGTATTTCGTCCACGATCAGAGTGTTCAGCCCGTCGAGATGCCCAGCACCGGTGACCGCTGACCGGTTACCCTCCTGAGCATTGCCGCTGGCCCTGGACTTTTCTTGCTGCTCGCGACGCACTTGAACCCAGTGCTCAAGGGCAAGCTGCACTCTTTGCTCGGCCGTATGGCCCATGGACTACTCCGGGGGGAGGGGAGGAGGCGAAAGCTAGGGAAGCGCGCTCAACTTGTAGGCAGCCAACGCTGCGGCCGTGGCTGCGGCCCTATCGCGAGCCCTGAATGCCACGACGAGCTCATCTGCTATGTCCGCAGAGATCTCCGCGGGCCGCGGAGCATGCACTCTGCGGAGATACTGAGCCTGAAAGCGCAAGGTGTTACCGCGCATCTTCACGCAGTATGCCGCAATCTGGCGCTCTACGACCTCAGAGAGGAGGAGGCCACCCAAGACCTCCAGGTCCCACTCCTGAGACACCAGGTAGTAGAGATTGTGGTGCGGATAGTGGCCGCCCGGCTCCAGGACGGGATTCGGCTGCCGCTTCATGTCTTCGAGAAGAAGCTTCGGCCGGTCGGTGAGAGACGAGGTGACGCGGTCGATGGTGCGGAACCAACTCGCAGGTGACCGCTTCGAGATCGAACGGCGCAGGATGGCGGTCGCGTTCCGGCTGAGGTACTCGGACAACTGTGGCCATTCGTCCAGGTCGACGAGACCATCGTCGTCCCATGGGTTGACCAGGTAATGCCCCGTCCAGCCATAGGTGCCGCTCTTCACGTCGGCGGACATGGCGAGCGGCAGCATACGTTCCGGTTCGGCCGCCTCGGCGTCCTGTGTGATGTAAACCGCGTCGGCTCCGGTCGCGACACCGATCCCTATCCGGGTGCCGGCCCCGCGATCTTCGAGCGGCGGATGCCGGTCCTGCAAATCCTCAAGCCACGCCAGGGCCTCGGGAGTTCCGTCCGGCCACGAGTCGGCGGTGCGGTGCCAATGCGGCAGGCGCGACCCCCGTACAGCTGTGTCATGGAGGGGGTTACGCGTCCGGAGGCTCGACCAGGACGCAAAGTCCGCGGCGGCTTTGAAGTCGAAGGTCTCGCCCGCCTCGCCGATGCCCACATCGCCTTGCGGTCCACGCGTGAGGACGGTGATAGCCGGATAGGCGGACACTTCGTTCTCGAACGCAGCGACGTCGTGCATCACCAAACAGGAGTCGACGGCGAAACCACCATTGACGATCTTCTCCCGCAAGCGGCGTCCGTACTGGTTCCGCATCCAGCGGTCAGCACAGATGAACGCCAGAGTGCCGCCTTCACCGAGCAGGTCGAGGCCGCGCTCGAAAAAGCCGATGTATACATCAGCCCTGCCTCCCATAGTGGGGCAGGCCCGCCGGTACGCGGCAAGAAGGCCGGGAGCCACGTCTTCGATGCGAATGTACGGTGGGTTCCCGACCACATAATCCACGCCGCCGGCGACCTTGTCGAGCAGAAAATCCCCTTCCCGCACCCAGGCGACCGCGAGTCGGTTCGCGGCTTCAGCCGGGCACCCCGCCCTGGTGAGTCGTTCCACGACGAGCCGTCGGCAGTTGCGCACATGCCCGGGCTGAACGTCCATGGCGAGGATGGTGGGAAGCAACTCATCCCAGGGCCCGTCGGGCGAGTACTTCTCCTTGGCTTCGCACAGTCGGTCCAGGACCGGCATGAGGAAGGCACCGGAGCCGATGGCTGGCTCTACGAGCCTTTTCGTTGTCAGGTCCGTGTCCACGGAGTAGCCGCAGAGATCGAGGATCAGTTCAACGATCCACCGCCGGGTGAAGATCTCCCCGTACTGCACCGGCGCGGCGCCTGCGTTCGGCGTCGTGTCAGCGAGGCTCCCACCCGGCTCCGTCAGCATGGCCTTCATCGTAGACGCCCCCTGTGACACCACCGCGCCGCCACACTGGCAGCTCCGCCGGTCCTCGGCGTGCACGCAACGTAGTACCGACCGGCTGATCCCGCTGCTGACGGGTCATGCCGGCCGACATCCCCATCCCCATCCCATTGGTTCGCTCGCAGATCGTTGGATCGGCCGGAGGATGAGTAGCCCGCCGGGGCTAACGGCCGATCAGGCCGCGGAGGGCCGCCCGCAGGATCGGACGCGGAACGAGCAGGACCGCCCCGTCCCGGTCCTTCGAATCCCGGACGGCCACACCGCCGCTCGTTGCGGCGAGTTCGACGCACTGGCCGCCAGAGCTGCCGCTGTGGCTCGACTTACGCCAGGTCACATCGCGCATCGTGCTTCCTAAGCAGTCACACGCAGGATCGCCTCACGCAACGCTGCTGAGCGGACAACGAGGACTGGCCCGTCAGGGTCCTTCGAGTCCCGGACCGCAACCGCGTCCTCCACACCGGCCACCTCAACGCACTGGTCTCCAGCGCTGCTGCTGCGACTCGACTTTCGCCAGTTCAGTTCAGGCTTCATGTCATCCACTTCTCTTCAATCGTCCGATTGATCAGTTCGACGCTCATACCCACCGGGAGAGCTTGCGTGCAGATTGCGTCGAATTGCTCCTTGAGTGTGGAGATGTCCTCTTGTCCTTCCATCATGATGCCACGTGCAGCCGTCAGAACGTAGGCCATCTCCCGGCCATTTGGCAGCGTCGCCAGGGTAAAGGTCCCAAGGTTGCCCGGGTGGGCCACACCGTTCGGTACCACTTGGACGCTGAGGCGGGGCCCCACTGCACCCGATAGACGCTGGAGCTGGGCACGCATCACCTCTGGCCCTCCCACGTCGTTCCAAAGCACGGTCTCGGGCAGCAGGTAGATCAGGCGCGGTGGGGGCGGCGCGGTGCGCGTGAGGATCGCCTGCCGGGCCATTCTCGCGTCGACCGCCTCGCTGTCGCCGAAGAGGAGGGTGCTCGCGTACTCCTCGGTCTGGAGGAGGCCGTAGATGACCTGCGGCTCGTAGACCTTGAGGGTCCGCGTTTCCTCCTCGACGCCGGGCCACTTGCGGAACCACTCGGGGAAGCCGTCCTTCTTGTCGCCGAACAGGCCGTCGTGGAGGTGGGCGAGGGCCTGCTTGGTGTCGAGGGAGGCGTCGCAGTGTTCGGCGAAGTTTCGTTCGCAGTGGCATTCGGCGCGTTCGACGGCGCCGATGAAGGACGGGCTGTATGGGATCTTGTCGGCGAGTTGCTTGATGCTGTAGTTCGCGAGCACGCGGTATCTGCGGACTTCTGATCCGAACAGGTCGAGGGCGCTGTTCGACGGGGTGAGGCGCTTCGGGGGTTGCGGCACGGCTTCTCCCTATGACCAGCCATGACCAGCGACGACCAGTGGTCGGGGGCCATGGTCCAAGGTTGCCTTGTGGGGTTCCTTTCGCATTTCCCAGCATGACACTTTGCGCGATGCTCGGCCAGGGGATGACAGAAAAAGAGTCGGCATGTTCGACGCAGATCTTTTGACAGTTCCCCACGAAACGGTCATAGCGGAATTGGTTTTCGCAACCTGTCGGGCAAATCGGACGGGATGGAGTGCTGGGCAATGTATCAATTCACAAAGGGAGTGGCCGCGATGTGCGACGAGGGCGTTTCGACTCTCGTCCTCGAACCGGACGAGCACGCGCCGGCCGAGGCGCGGCGGTTCGTCGCCGAGCGGTTCGCCGGGTGGGGCGTCACCGACGACCACACCGGGCGGCTCATCGTCTCCGAGCTGGTCACGAACGCGCTGCTGCACGGAGAGGGGCCGATCGTCCTGCGCGTGTTCCAGGACGAGCGCGACGGCCTGCCCACGATCGAGGTCCGGGACGGCGGTGACGGGCGGCCGGTGGTCCAGCCGGAGAACCACGCGGCGATCAGCGGGCGCGGGCTCCAGATGGTGGCCGGTCTCGCGCGCGACTGGGGGACGCGGCCGCTGGTGGAAGGAGGGAAGCTGGCGTGGGCGCAGTGCGGGATCTAGCCGGACGCCATCTGCTCCGGTGGCGCACCCGGCTGGGGCACCAGACGGCCACGCGGTACCTGGACGACCTCACCGCGGTGCTCGCTCCCCAGGGCTGGCGGTTCGTGAGGTTCTACCGGCGTGAGGAGTTCCCCGTCCCGGCCCCGGCCGCCGCCCAGATCGATCGCCTTCTCAAGCACCGCCTCTTCCCCGCGACCTGGTGACCTCCGGGAAAACCAGTCGCGTGCGGCGCGCGACGGTGTCTACGCTGGCGAGTCCACCGGATCGCATGTACCTGGCCTTGTGCCTTAGGAAGAGGATTTATGTCCCAGCCCGTGCCGAGCGTTACTCGGCGCATTCTGTAACCGTTCGCCGAGACCGCTCGGCCGCCTCTTGCTGTCTTCAACGACTCTCAGCAAGGAGCTTCCGGGTGTCCGACACCTTCCTCTGCATCAAATGCGGTCTGAACGTCACCGTCCGCGCCGCTGACGGTACGCGCCGCAATCACTGTCCCGCGTGTCTGCATTCCGAGCACGTCATCGACCACATCGAGGGCGGCCGGAGCGACTGCCGTTCGCGGATGATGCCCATCGCCATCGCGGTGCTGCGCACCGGCGACTGGATGGTCGTCCATCGCTGCGTGGGCTGCGACCTGCTCACGTCCAATCCGGTGTGCACGGATGACAACCAGCTCATCCTCATGCGCATGGCGGTGCGTCCGCTGGCGGAGCCGCCGTTCCCCCTCGAAACGTTCGGGTCGCTTTGATATGGCACGGCGAAAGAACTCGCGGGGACGGCGGCCGCAGCGCCGCAAGGACGTCCTCCATACCGAGGGCGGGCGCGCGGGCGCCTTCCGCTGCGTCGGGTGCCGCCTCGACGTGTCCTTGGACGCGCCGGGCAGCGCCCACCGCAACCACTGCCCGAACTGCCTGGTCAGCCTGCACGTGGACCACCGCGTCCCCGGCGACCGCGCGTCCGCCTGCCGGAGGCGCATGGAGCCGCTGACGCTGTCGGCGCGCCCCGACGGCGAATGGCTGATCATCCATCAGTGCCTGACCTGCGGAAAGGTCAGCGCCAACCGCATCGCCGGTGACGACAACGCGCTGGCCCTGATGCGCCTGGCCCTGGCGCCGCTCCAAGACGGGGCCATCGCCACCCGCACGATGCTCACCCTGTGAAGGCCGCCGTGGGCGGTGCCCCGGCACCGCCCACGGTGCGCGCGATCAGCCGCCGAGTCGGCGGGCGCTATCCGGCGACGTTGACCACGAAATAGATGGGCCTCGCGCCCGGCAGGAACTGCTGTCCCCGTCCGTCCACCATCTTCCAGCCGACCCAGCACGAACCGGGTCGGCTCGGCGCCACGACGGGGACTGCGATCCGCACATTGCGGCCCGGCGCGGTGTCGGGGATCCGCACCTTTCCAGGAGTGGAGCAGGTCCCGTTGTCGGCGGGCAGGTCGGCCCTCAGCAGAAACCGGTCGTGCCAGGGGACGGTCCCGGCGTTCTTGATCTCCCACGTTTTCACGAACCGCTCGCCGACCTTCACCGCCGTCCCATCGGGAATGGTGACGTCGCGGACGAAGACGCTTCGGTCGCCGGGGAAGACGGGCCCGGGAGGCGGGGTGTCCGCGGCGGCGGTGGAACGCGTCCCCGGACGGCTCTGCTGCTCCTGCCGCATGTACACGGCGGTCCCGCCGACGATCAGCAGCACTCCGCAGGCCGCGCCCACGACGGCGTACGCGCGCGGCGACCTCCGGACGCGATCGTCGTCCGCGCCCGGCATCTCGATGGTGTCCTCGCCCGGACCGTCGGCGGCCCCGGCCTCCCCGGCCTCCCCGGCCTGGTCGGCCTGCTCGGCTTCTCCGGCGCCGGACGCCTCGTACCAGCGCGCACGCCATTCGTCCACGTCTCCGCCGCACACCTCGACGAAGGCCCGCGTCGTCAGCCAGCTCGGGAACCGGACGCCCTTCGCCGCCTCGTGCAGTGTCGTGTGGCTGACGGTGCCCGCCTTGCCGGCCATCGCCCGGAACGACGGGTTGCCCGCCGCGGCGCGCAGCCGCCGCAGCTCCCCGGCGAACTGCTCCTCGCGGTCTCGTCTTCCGTCCGCGGGTGTTGACGAACCGGCCTCGGGCAAGGCTTACTCCCGTCCTGGCGCCCGCCGACCGGACGCGTTCCGGTGAAGGTCCTGTCGCACGACACGGTTTCCCGGTCCCGCGGCACACCGTTTCTGATCTTGCAGAAAACACCTCCGCCGCGCAACCGACCCGCGAGAAGCGGTATGGCGGGGACGGAACGCCGCCGGGTTCACACCGCGTGCCGGAGACGCCCCCGCCCGCCGCCGTCGCGGGTCAGCGGGGACGGTCGGCGATCATCATGGTCCAGTCGTAGAACGCCGCCGGGTCGCCGAGTGCGTTCCGGACGCCGGGGTCGATGACAGGCGCGTTGGCGGCGTTGAGGAGATCGCACAGACCGAGGTAGGCCCACTCCCAGACCATCGCACCGAAGTTGTAGGCGTGCATCAGCGGCGTGAGACGCCGGCGGATTTCGGCGACCTCCCGCGCGGCGAATCCGGCCCCGTGCAACCGGGCGAGGGTGGCGCGTTCGTCTTCGGGGTCGAAACGCGTGTCGAGGAAGGGTTCGAGAAGATCCCCCCAGGCGTCGAAGCGGAAACTCCTGGTGACGCCGTTGCGGACGCAGAACCGTTCAAGCTCGCACTGCCGCGCGCGGGGCAGGAACAGGGTCTCGCCGAGAGTCGTCCGGATCTCGGGCCGGACGGCCGTCCAGTCGGCGTCGCGTATCCGCGCGGCCGTGACCATTCCGGTGGGGTGGACCGTGGCGCCGCGAAAGCCGTAGCGCGGGAAGGTGATGTGCTCTTCTGCGAAGACGGCCTCCATCGGTTCAGGTTGGTCCTTCACCGGCCCGTCAGGAAGGGGGGCGCGCTGTGAAGTGCGCCGCTCCGGCCGTGCCGCCGAACCGCTTTCGCGTTTGCCGCACACCACATAGGGTGACCGGAACAACACGCGGGAGGCCAGACGAATGGACGCGGCGCAAGCGATTTCCCTGGTGGTGGAATGGATCCGCTCGCGCGGCCTGGACTATCCCACCGAGGGTTTGGCGGCGGATCGTTTCGAGTCCGGTTGGAGCGTGTACGCGCCGGTAGAGGTCGACGAGAGCGACCCGATGGCGTTCCTCGACATTCCGGTGGGGCGGTCGGTGTTCCTGGTCGGCGACTCGGGCCGCATCGAGGAGGTGTCGTCGTCGGTGCCTCCGCGGCAGGCCCAGGACCGGTTCACCGCGCGGGAGCGCGGCACCTCGCCGCCCGGCGCCGGGCTCGGCTCCGACGAGTACATGGCCGAGTTCGTCCGGTGGCTGGAGCAGGACGGCGACCGGGACGAGCCGGTCTTCAGCAGCTTCACCGTCGTCGGGCCCGAACCCGAGGACGCGGTCGCCGCGGAGGCCGCCCAACTGATCGAGCCGATCGTGCAGGAACTGGCCCGGCTGGGGCCGCCCGAATGGGAGTGGCTGCGGGCGGAGTTCGCCTTCACGGTCTCCGCCGAGATCGCCCACCTGCGGTTCTCGTCCTATCAGCGGTCGGTCGTCGCGCCGGTGCCGGAGCCGGTCGCCGCGCTCGTCCGGGGCCAGCGGCTCGCCGCGGCGGAGATGCCCGCCGGGCCGTGGTGGCGGCTGCTGCTGACCGTCACGAGCTTCGGTGAGACGACCGTGAACTACGACTACGGCGACGGCCCGTTCCCCCACGACCAGTTGCTGGCGCCCGAGCACTACCTCGACGACCTCCAGGCGTATCCCCGCCCGGACGTGCCGGCCTGGCTCGCCCGGTACATCGACGGGCCGGGCTCGCGCGACCTCCGGTTCTAGCGGATCTCACCAGCTCAGCGGGAGGGTGTCCAGGCCGAGGACGAGGCTGGCGTGCTCAAGCGGCTCGGTGCCCGGAGTGATGCGGTAATCCGGCATCCGGGCGTGCCACTCGCGCAGGGCTATCTGGAGTTCGAGGCGGGCGAGGTGCGAGCCGAGGCAGCGGTGCGGGCCCGCGCCGAAGGCCAGGTGGCGGGTCGGCGGACGGTCCAGGTCGACGGACGAGGCGGCGGGGACGGCGCGCGGGTCGCGGGTCGCCGCCGAGAGCGGCAGCATGACCATGTCGCCGGCCTTCATCGGGCAGCCGTGCAGGTCGACGTCGCGGGTGAGCTTGCGCGCGGGCAGGACGATCGCGTAGACGCGGAGGAACTCCTCGATCGCGTCGGGGACGCCGTCCGGGTCGGCCGCGATGCGGGCCCGGTCTGCGTCGTGCCGGGCCAGGTGCCAGAAGATGTAGGACAGCTGCGCCGTGACGGTGTCGAGGCCGGCGAGGAACAGCAGGGTGCACAGTTGCAGCAGCTCGTCGTCGGTGACGGGCCGTCCGTCGACGGCGAAGGCGGTCGCGGCGCTGATCAGGTCGTCCCGCGGATGCGCCCGGCGCTCCCGGATCAGCTCGGTGAAGCACTCCGTCACCGCCGCCATCGCCGCGGCCCGCCCGCCGCCGGACGGCGGCGGGTGCAGGATGGCGTACTCCCAGCCGAGGAACTCCTCCAGCCTGTCGATGGGGAGCCCGACCAGTTCCAGGAAGATCGTCGTGGGGTAGAGGCGGGCGAAGTCGGCGACGAAGTCGCACGAGCCCCGGGCCGCGAGGCCGTCGATCAGGGCGGCGCAGTGCCGGGTGATCCGGTCCCGCAGCACGGCGGCGGCGACGGGGGTGAAGAACGGGCGGAGCAGCCGCCGCCACGTCGTGTGGAGCGGCGGGTCGAGCATGACCGGGATCCACTGGTACGCGGGGTCGGGGTCGCTGACGGCGATCGCGCGGCTGGAGAACGTCCCCGGGTCCTGGAACGCGGCGAGGACGTCGTCGTAGCGGGTCAGCACCCAGAAGCCGTGCCCGGCGTCGCTGCGGAACGCGGGGTGCCGCTCGCGCAGCTCGTCCAGCCGCGGATGGACCCGCCCGGCGGGCGCCGGACCGGTGAACGGGTCGAACGCAACGTGCGGGGCGGGGGCCTCCGCACCGGTGGGCACGTTCTCCGAAGCCATGGCGCCTCCAGTTCGGCGGTGCGACGACCGCGATGATCGGACGTGCTCGGCGCGGGCGGGCCGCCCCCACATTCTGCGCGCCGGGCGACGGTCGCCGCCAGCAGCAGGACGAGAACGATGAACACCCGGCCCGCCACCCCGTCCGGCCGGGACGAGCGAGCCCCCGCCGCGGGCCCTGGAGCGGCGAGGCGGCGACGGTTCCGTAAACTGCGGCCGGGGGGATCACGGTCATGGACGAGTCGCTGGACGAGGCCGCGTCGGTGTTCGCGGGGCTGCGGCCCCGGCTGTTCGGCATCGCCTACCAGATGCTCGGCGGCGTCGCGGAGGCCGAGGACGTCGTCCAGGAGACGTGGGTCAAGTGGCAGACGGCGGACCGCGCCGGCGTGCGCGACCCGGCCGCCTTCCTCGTGACGATGACGACCCGGCTGGCGATCAACGTGATCCAGTCGGCGCGGCGGCGGCGCGAGAAGTACGTCGGGCCGTGGATCCCCGAGCCGCTGGACACCGGCGGCGGGCCCGAGGCGGGCGCCGAGCGGGCCGCGGAGGTCGAGCTGGCCCTCCTGATGCTGCTGGAGCGGCTGTCCCCGCCGGAACGGGCGGCGTACGTCCTGCGCGAGTCGTTCGACTACCCCTACGCCGACATCGCGGCGATCCTTCAGGTGAGCGAGGCGAACGCCCGGCAGCTCGCCAGCCGGGCGCGGCGGCGCGTCGCGGCGGAGCGCCGCACCCCGGTGAGCCGCACCGCGCACCGGCGGCTGCTGGAGACATTCCTCACGGCGGCGAGGACGGGCGACCTCGGCGCCCTGGAGGAGCTGCTCGCCGCGGACGCGGTCAGCTACACCGACGGCGGCGGCGCGGTGCGCGGCGCGTCCCGGATCCCGGTGGCCGGACGCGACCGGGTCGCGAAGTTCGTCGTGGCGTTCGCGCCCCGCTTCTGGCCCGGCGCGACGGTCACGTGGGTCGAGGCGAACGGGCGCCCCGCGGTGCTCGTGTCGCGGGACGGGGCCGCGTTCGCGCTGCTGTCGATCAGCGCGTCCGGCGACGGCGTCGACCGGCTGCTCTGGCTGCTGAACCCCGCCAAGCTCGGCGGCTTCCAGCGGAACGCGCCTGCGGGCTCCTAGCGGACCGCGCCTACAGGAACGCGCCTACAGGAACGCGGGGCCGCGCCGCAGCAGCGCCTCGTAGAGCATGTGCTGGATCTTCTCGCGGACGTGATCGGTGATCTCGAAGACCGTCATGGGGTCGTCGGCCGCGTCGGCGTCGAAGTCGTCCAGCGTCATGGGCTCCCCGAACTGGATCACCCACTTGGACGGCAGCGGGACGAGCCCGCCGAGCCCGAGCAGCGGGAACGTCGGCGTGATCGGGAAGTACGGGAGGCCGAGCAGCCGCGCCAGCGGACGCAGGTCGGCGATCTTGGGGTAGATCTCCTCGGCCCCGACGATGGCGCAGGGGACGATCGGCGCCCCGGCGCGCAGCGCGGTGCCGACGAAGCCGCCGCGTCCGAAGCGCTGGAGCTTGTACCGGTCGGCGAACGGCTTGCCGACGCCCTTGAAGCCCTCCGGGAAGACGCCGACGAGTTCGCCCTTGGACAGCAGCCGCGAGGCGTCGGCCTGGCAGGCGAGGGTGTGCCCGGCCTTGCGGGCAAGGTGGCCGAGCACCGGGATCTGGTAGACGAGGTCGGCGCCGAGGAGGCGGACGCACCGGTCGGCGTTGTCGTGCAGCGCGACCGACAGCATCAGCGCGTCGAGCGGGATGGTGCCCGAGTGGTTGGCGACGAGCAGGGCGCCGCCCTCCGGGATGTTGTCCAGCCCGGACAGCTCGACGCGGAACCAGTGCTCGTACAGCGCGCGGGCGAACGGCAGCAGGACCGTGGAGTTGAACTCGGGGTCGAAGCCGAACTCGTCGACCTCGTACTCGCCGGACAGCCGGCGGCGCAGGAACGCCAGCCCGGACGCGATACCGCGCTCCAGCGGGCCGGGCTCCTCGACGGGCTCGTCCCCGGCGGAGCCCTGGTGGCCGGTGTCGAGCCGGATGACCTGCGCACCCTCGTCGTCGTCGTCCAGGTGGCGGGCGTTCATCATCCGGGCTCTCCTCTCAGGCTCGTCCGAGCAGGTTCGACAGCCGGCCGTGGCCGAGGCCGAGGCCCTGCGCGGCGGCGAAGTCGGCGAAGGCGGCCTCGGAGCCGTACTTGGGGTGCCACGACAGCTCGCGCTCCAGCGCGGTCGTGTCGATGACCCGCCCGTACGTCAGCCAGCGCAGCAGCTCGGGCGAGAATCCGGACAGGCCCGCGAAGCGCCGCCCCAGGTCGCCGAGCGCGGAGATCGACGGCGACGGGACGGGAACGTACGGCCGTCCGGCGCGGCGCAGGGCCTGGGAGAGCAGCAGCACGCCGTCACCGGCGACGTTGAAGCAGCCGGGGTGGTCTTCGACGGTCATGCGGCGCAGCACCTCGACGCCGTCGTCCTCGTGGACGAACTGGAGCCGCGGGTCGAAGCCGAGCACGGTCGGGACGACCGGCAGGTGCAGGTACCGGGTGAGCGGCGAGTCGACGCCGGGGCCGACGAAGTTCGCGAACCGCAGCACCGACACGGTGAGGTCGGAGCGGCGCCGCATGAGCCCGCGGACGTAGCCCTCCACCTCGACCGCGTCCTTCGCGTAGCCGGACTTGGGCGCCTCGACGGGCTCGTCCCGCTCGGTGAAGACCGCGGGGTCCATCGGCGAGGAGCCGTACACGGCGGCGGAGGACCGGACGACGAGCTTGCGCATGTCGGGCGAGCGCTGGCAGGCCGCGAGCAACTGCATCGTGCCGATGACGTTGAGCTCTTTCACCTTCGCCCGCGGCGCGGACGAAGAGGTGACCAGGTTGAGGTGCACGACCGTGTCCACACCCGCCGACGCGATGATCTTCGCGATGCCGGGCGTGCGGATGTCGACGCGGACGAACTCCGTGCGGCCGAGGGACTCCGCGGGCGGCACCGTGTCCACCCCGATGACCCGCTCGATGCCCGGGTCCGCTTGCAGCGCGTTCGCGACCCGCGCCCCCAGGAAACGGGACACACCCGTGACGAGGACGACACGGGCCGCGGCGGTGGGCATGGAGGACACTGTGCGCCCCACCCCTTACGGCTGACTCGCCGGTGTGATCACTTCTTGTTGCGGCGCTGAATACGCGTCTTCTTCAACAGCTTGCGGTGCTTCTTCTTGGCCATCCGCTTGCGACGCTTCTTGATGACAGAGCCCACGGGACCTCGCTCGGCGTATCGGGTGATGTGCAGGAGACGAACGTGCCGCAAGCGAGCAGGGCTCGACGAGAAGCGCGCACGGTCCGCCCAAGACTACCGCCGAACGAACGGGGATCACGCCGTGCCCCGCTCCGGGGCAGGGCTCATGCCGCCCGCGGCGCGGGCGGTGCGGCGTCCGGCGCCGCGCGTCGCACGGCGCCGGGCACCGTTCCGCCGGGGCGGGCCCTGTCGCCGGCCCCGCGGCCGGCCGCCCGTCCCGTCCGGTGTCCGGACCGAATCGCCGGGCCCGGGACGGCGGGGGCGGTGCCCCCGTTCCCCGGACGCCGGCTCCGGCGGCCGCGCGGCCGCCGGCCGGTCCTCGTCCTGCCTCCCCAGCTTCGGGACGGTCCCGAGAGATCGCCCCGATGCCCCCTGCACGGCCGGGTGCGGAGTATTCGGCGGGGTCGTGGCTCATGCCCCGCCCTTACCCGTTATCCGGCTTCGATGTACGCGTCGCGCAGGTAGTCGTGAACGGCCTGCTCGGGGACCCGGAACGAGCGGCCCACGCGGATCGCGGGAAGCTCGCCCGAGTGGACGAGGCGGTAGACGGTCATCTTGGACACCCGCATCACCGCCGCCACTTCGGCCACGGTCAGGAACCTGACCTCGCTCAGAGGTCGCTCGCCTGAGCTCATCGGACGCCCTCTTCCACACGTGCCGCGCACCGGCCCTTCGGGTGACTTTGATCACGCACGTGTACTTCCTCCAGCGTAAATCGCGTATCGGCAGTCGCAAGAGGGGAGTTCCGCACATTTCCGTACCCCGACCTGACCCACGGGTTACAGTGCTGAGCCCGCACGCAGCGTGGACGTGACGGCACTACGCGTGTCACGACGAACGGTTGTCAACCAGAACCCCGCACTGACCTGCGGTTCCGCTGTCCCCGCTGGCGCAGCGCAAGCCCATGCGCCCCGTTACGGCCGTCCTGTCACACGCCGTGACAGGACCGACGGCGCCAGGACGTCCCCGCGCGGCGGTAAGGGGACTCAGCCGGACGGGACGGGCCCGGCGGGCAGACCCGCGCGATCGAGGATGTAGGCGGTCAGCGGCGCGTAGTGGTGCGGGGAGACGCCGTCGTCGAGCGGCACGACCACGTCGATCTTGCCTTCGGCGGCCCCGGCGAACAGCGCCGGGTCGTTACAGTCCGCGAACCCCACGGTGTCGATGCCCGCCTGACCGGCGGCTCCGGCCCAGCCGTGATCGGCGATGGCCAGATCCGGCCAAAAATCAGGTTTAGCCCCCACGGACGACTCGGAAACGCTAGAAGCCAGCTCCCGGAGCATGGCCTCCATCGGGTGCGGGTCGTGCGTGTGGTGCGTCCGGTGGTCGTCGCCCTCCAGCATCGCCACGCCGGGCTCGGCGTAGACGATGCGGCGCAGGTCCGAGCCGCCGTAGCCGGTCTCGATCTCGTACGTCCAGCCGGCCGCGGGCGTCAGCACCCGGCAGCCCGCCCCCTCCAGCGCACGCGCGACCGCCTGGTACAGCGGCGTCAGCGTGGCCGGATGGCCGGTCGCGACCACCACGTCCTCCTGGCGGCGCGCGGCGAGGCCGATGCGCTCGCCCATCGCCTCAAGCGTGTCGAGCGTGATGTCCGGATCGATGGTGTCGTCCCCGAACAGGTGCCGGGGGTCGGGGTCGACGCCGCAGCGCTCGACCATCATCTCCAGGACGGTCCGCTCCGTCCACGAGGGCTTCAACTCCAGGCCGAACTGGTAGTACGGGTTGCCGTTGGCCATCCGGCGGTAGTGCAGCAGGTTGTTCTGGCGCGGCGTCGCCACGTCGCCGGCGATCATCGTCCGGACGAGGTGGGCGCGCAGCTCGGCACGGGTCGGTGCGGGTTTCACGGGGCGGGCCTCACTCGTCGGTCATCGGGTCGAGGCCGTGCTCGGGGAACACCGCCCGCCGCGTCGCCAGGATCGCCTGGTCGATCGGGTTCGCCGGGTCGTAGCCGTCCCCCCACCTGCTGACCTCCACCACGTCCGTCCCGTCCGTCATGCGGCGCGGGGCGATCTCCTCGGTGCGCGTCCGGACGAAGTCGCGCCATGCCTCCGGGGTCGCCGTGGCGGGCGGGACCGGGTCGCCCGCCGCCTCGGCCAGCAGGTGCGTCCACGCGCGCGGCACGACCTGGACCAGCTCGTAGCCGCCGCCGCCGGTGAGCACCCAGCGGCCGCCCGCCGTCTCGTGCGCCAGCCGGTGCAGCAGCGCGTACGCCGTCCGCTGGCCGTCCACGCTGAGGGTGAGGTGCGCGAGCGGGTCGAGCGCGTGCCCGTCGGCGCCCTGCTGGGTGACGAGGACGTCGGGTCGGAACCGCCGCAGCAGCGGCGGGACGATCGCGTCGAACGCGCGCAGCCACGGCCGGTCGCCGGTGCCGGGCGGCAGCGAGATGTTGACGGACGTGCCCTCCGCGCCCGTCTCGTTCGGGAAGCCGGTGCCGGGGAACAGCGTGCGCGGCGTCTCGTGCAGGCTGATCGTCAGCACGCGGGGGTCGTCGTAGAAGGCGGCCTGGACGCCGTCGCCGTGGTGGACGTCGATGTCGACGTAGGCGACGCGCTCGGCGCCGTTCTCCAGCAGCCAGGCGATCGCGATGGCCGGGTCGTTGTAGACGCAGAACCCGCTGGCGGCGCCGCTCAGCGCGTGGTGCAGTCCGCCGGAGATGTTCGCGGCGTGCTCGGCGCCGCCGGTCCACACGGCCTCGGCGGCGGCGACCGACGCGCCCGCGACCAGGGCGGACGCCTCGTGCATGCCGAGGAAGATCGGATTGTCGGTGGTGCCGAGGCCGTACCGGATCTCCGGCAGCCCGGTCGCGCCGGCGTGCTTGACCGCCGCGATGTAGGGCTCCTCGTGGACGAGCCGGAGCAGTTTGTCGTCCGCCGCCTCGAACTCCGAGACCCGCACGTTGGGACGCTCCAGGACGCCCAGCTCCCGCGCCAGCGCCATCGTCAGCTCGACGCGCACGGGGTTCAGGGGATGCCCGGGGCCGAAGTCGTAGGAGATGAGCCGTTCGTCCCAGAAGATCTCAAGCCCGCAGTTCGCAGGATCGGAGGATGGGGACGAACCGGGACCGCTCATGACCTCACGGTATCGCGCCGGTCACGTGGCCTGGCTCACACGTCCCGGCGCCGCCGTCCGCGCCGGACACGGAGCTGTGACGTGACTAACTCCCCAAAAGGGGGCATATAGATCACACGACACCTAAACACTGAGGGGGGTACATGGACAGCCCGAGCGTTCGCAGCCGTGCGATCAGCAGCGCTCTGCGTCTGGGCGTCCGGCCTCTCCTGCACTACCTCCCCGGCCACACCACCGGTCTGCGGACCGCCCGCTCCACGGTGGACGCGGCGTCATTACTGATGAGGCCGTGCTCCGGTGTGCGGATCGAGGGACTCGACGAACGGCCGGACGGGGACGGAGCCGGGCACGACGACGACCGCCCGGTCAGGGGCGAGTGGGTCACCCCCCGCGACGCCCCCGAGGGGCCTCCGGACGGAGCGGTGCTCTACCTCCACGGCGGCGGCTACGTGGCGTGCTCGCCGCGCACGCACCGGCCGATCACCTCGCGGCTCGCGCACGACACGGGCCTGCCCGTCCTCGCGGCCCGGTACCGGCTCGCGCCCGAGCACCCGTTCCCGGCGCCGCTGGAGGACGCCGTAGCCGCGTACCGGTGGCTGCTCGCGCAGGGCGTCCCGGCGTCCGGCATCGTCATCGCGGGCGACTCGGCGGGCGGGCACCTCGCCGCAGTTCTCGCGGGGGAGATCTGCCGGCTGAGCCTGCCGAACCCGGCCGGGCTCGCGCTGTTCTCCCCCTGGGTCGACCTGACCTGCGAACTCTCCATCGAGGCGCAGGAGCGCGCGCACGACCCGTACATCACCGCCGCCTCGGCGCGCCGGATCGCCCGGCTCGTGGTGGGTCCGGCCGGTTTCGACGACCCGCGGCTCGCGCTGCTCACCTGCGCGTGGACGAACTCGCCGCCCGTGCTCATCCAGGTCGGCGGCGCCGAGGTCCTGCGCACCGAGTGCGAGGCGTTCGCGGACGCCCTGAAGCGCGCCGGCGCGGCCTGCGAGCTCCAGGTCTGGAAGGGCCAGATGCACGTCTTCCAGATCCTGAACCGCGTGCTGCCCGAGGCCGGCGAGGCGATGCGCGACGCGGCCCGCTTCATCTGCGCCGTCACGCACCACGCCTCCCCCGGACGCATCGAGGCGGCCTAGCGCCCCCGCCGCCTCCGGCCGGGCAGGTGGGCGGCCAGCAGGGCGGCCGCGTGGTCGGCCATGAAGCGCGGCGCCCCCAGCCTCAGCAGCATCCGGTGCAGGGCGGACGCCGGGTACGGCATCTCGTTCGCGCGCTCGCGCCGCTCATCCATCCAGGACCCCCCGATTCCAAGATCAACTGGATGATAACGGGACGATCCCGGTGACCGCGACGAAAACGATCTTTCCGGGCGCAGGTCAGCGGCGGGCGGCGGGCTCTCGATCGAAGATCTCGTCCTCGTCGCGGCGCCGCCCGCGTCCCGCGGCGAAGAACCCGACGAGGGCGGCCAGCGCCGCGCCCCCCTCGCCGACCAGACTGATCGTCTTGTCGAGGTACCAGACGGGTTCGTGCATGTCGGGGAGGGGGCCGAGCGCCCCGAGGTCGACGTAGTAGTAGAGGACGACGGCGCCCGCCGCGCTCGCCGCGACCAGGAACGCCAGCGCGTGCGCCCAGCGGCTCCCGTAGGTGAGGACGATGACGGCCACCACGCCGGCGACCGCCGCCTGGATCCGGAAGAGCAGGTCGCCGCCGATGGCCCCGCCCTCGACGAAGGCCATGTCGGGCGCGAACATCCAGTGCACGATGGCGTCGGCCGCCAGCCCGGCGGCGACGATCAGGCGGAGTATGAGTCCCATACTCCCTAACACGAGCGCGCACCCCTGAGCGGCTCAATGTTCAAACGTGAACTTTTCATGAGAAACCCGCGCGGGCCGCCGGTCAGCCGCGTGGGCCGGGCGGCCGGCGGTCAGCCGCCGGCCAGTTCGCGGCCGCGGTTGCGGGCCGCCTCGATGGCCTCCAGGACGGCGGCGCGGACGCCGTGCCGCTCCAGCTCCCGGATCGCGGAGATCGTCGTCCCGCCCGGGGAGGTGACCGCCTCGCGCAGCAGCACCGGGTGCTCGCCGGAGTCGCGCAGCATGACCGCCGCGCCCACGGCCGACTGGATCACCATCTCCAGCGCGGCGGCGCGCGGCATGCCGAGCAGGATGCCCGCGTCCACCATCGCCTCGACCAGGTAGTAGAAGTACGCGGGGCCGCTGCCGGACAGGGCCGTCGCGCCGTCCTGCAGCGACTCGGGGATGCGCAGCACCTTCCCGACCGGGGTGAGCAGCTCCTCGGCGAGCTTCAGGTGCTCCTCCGCCGCGTGCGAGCCGGGCGAGATCACGCTCATCGCCTCGTCCACGTGGACGGGCGTGTTCGACATGACGCGGACGACCGGGACGCCCGCCGGCAGCCGCGCCTCGATGAACCCGGTCGTGATGCCCGCCGCCATCGAGATCACCAGCCGGCCGGGCGGCACGTGCGCGCCGATCTCGTCCAGCAGGGCGCCCATGTCCTGCGGCTTGACCGCGAGGACCAGCGTCCCGGCCTTCGCGGCGGCGTCCGCGTTCGGCACGGTCTCGACGCCGTACCGCTCGCGCAGCAGCGCGGCCCGCTCCTCCCGGCGCGCGGTCGCCATCAGCTCGGACGGGCGGCGGCCGGCCCGGAGCACTCCGGACAGCAGCGCCTCGCCCATCTTCCCGGCACCCAGAATCGCGATCATCGGCATACCTTGACGTGGGGTTTCAACGACCGGCCCAGCCTAGCGCCGGCCCTGTCCCCCTAGGGGGGACGACCCCCCGCACCCCCTGGAAGAACGCTCTGGTCACGTGCGACGGGCGAGGGAGCGCGCGAAAAGGCGCAGGTTGGCGGGACGTTCCGCCATGCGCCGCATGAAGTACCGGTACCAGTCGCGCCCGTACGCGACGTAGACGCGGACCTGCGCGCCCTGCGCGGCGAGGCGGCGCTGCTCCTGCGGACGGACCCCGTAGAGCATCTGGTACTCGAACGTGCCCGCGTCGCGCTCGTGCAGGACCGCCAGCGCACCGGCGATGTCGATGAGCCGCGGGTCGTGCGTGGCGAGCATCGGGTAGCCCTTGCCCGCCATCAGGACCTTCATACAGCGGACGTACGACTTGTCGATCTCTTCCTTGTCGGTGAAGGCCACCGCCGCCGGCGCCGAGTACGCGCCCTTGCACAGCCTTACGCGCGACCCCTCGTAGGCCAGTTCCGTGCAGTGTTCCTCTGCCCGCCGCAAGTACGACTGGATGACCGCGCCCACGTCCGCGAAGTCGCGCCGCAGTTCGTGGACGATCCGCAAGGTCGAATCGACGGTGGTGTGCTCCTCCATGTCGAGGGTCACCGTCGTGCCTGCGGAACGGGCGGCGTCGCAGACGCGCCTGGCGTTCTCCAGGGCGAGGTCTTCGCCGAGGGTCTGGCCGACGGCCGAGAGCTTCAGCGACACCTCGGCGCGTGCGCCGAGCCCGGCGGCGCCGAGCCGTTCCAGCAACCCGGTGTAGTGCGCGACGTTCGCCTCGGCGCGGCCCTTGTCGTGCGTGTCCTCGCCGAGGACGTCCAGGGTGACGAGCAGGCCCTCGCCGGTCAGCCGCCCGGTGACGCCCGCCGCGTCCTCGATCGTCTCCCCCGCGATGAAGCGCCGGACGACGTCACCGGTGAACGGCGCGGTCTCCAGGACCCTTCGCGCGCCGCCACTGCGCGACGCGACGAGCAACGCCTGACGAAGCACTTGTGCGCACCCCTCGGTTCCTGGGGCGGTCGGTTCCCGGACCCCCTCGTCCCAGGTTAAGCCCGTCCCGCCCCGGAGATCACGACACGGTGCCGAGGTTGTTGCCGCCGCCGTGCCGCTTGACGTACTCGCCCATCCGGGCTGTCTTCACGGCGTTGAACAGCTGCCTCGCCTTCGTCCCGTCCAGGAGCACGACGCTCTGCCTGGCGCGCGTGCCCGTGCCCTTGAAGGGGAGCGTCATGAACTTCACGTCCGACGCCCGGACGCTGCGCATGCTCAGCGCCAGCGAGCGCAGGTCGCCCGCCGACACGCCCTCGTCCACGCTGATCGACTTGCTGAGCGCGGACAGGAACCGGTCCAGCTTGAACGGGTTGGTGAGCGTGCCGCGGTCGGCGGCCTGCTTGGCGAGGGCGCCGAGGAACGCCTGCTGGCGCTTGATCCGGTCGAAGTCGCCGTTCGGCAGGTTGTACCGCTGCCGGACGAACAGCAGCGCGTCGTCGCCGTTCAGCTTCTGCCTGCCCGCCGGCCACTGCTTCTTGCGGGCCGGGTCGTACACGCTCTGCTTGATGTTGACGGTGACGCCGCCGAGCGCGTCCGTCATCGACTTGAAGCCCTCGAAGTCGATCGCGCCGTAGTGGTCGACGCGGATCCCGGTGAGGTTCTCCATCGTCTCGATCAGCAGCTTCGGCCCGCCGAACGAGAACGCGGCGTTGATCTTCTGGTTGCCGTAGCCGGGGATCTCCACCCACGAGTCGCGCGGGAACGAGATGACGTACGCCTTCTTCCGGTCCGCCGGCAGGTGCAGCAGCATGATCGTGTCCGTGCGCTGCCGGCCCGGCTTCCAGACCTGGCTGCCCTCCCCGGTCGTCCCCGTCTCCCGCGAGTCCGAGCCGACGAGCAGCCAGTTCTCGGTGCCCTCCACGTTCGGGCCCGGCCGGTTCGCGCCCTCGCCCGGCATCGCGCCCTTGATGCGGTCGATGTTGCCGTTGTAGGACGACTGGCGCTGCCACAGCAGCCCGCCGAGCCCGGCCACGAGCAGCGCCACGAACAGGCCCACGGCGATCAGGACGCGCGGCCAGCGCCGCTTGCGCTTGCGCTCCGCGCCGTCCGCTCCAGCCCAGAACGCGTCGCCGGGCTCGCCCGGAGGAGCCTCCGCCCCCTCCGGAGCGTCGGCGGCCCGCACCGCCCCCGGCGGCCGCGGACCCTCGTCGGGCCGCCGCGGCGGCTGCGATCCAGGGTGGTCTGGGGAGGTCATGGCGCGAAGCTACCAGCCCCCTAGACCGGAGATAGCCCACTTCGCCCCACCTGTCCGGTTAAGGCGGATCACACCCGTGCAGGTAAACCCATCCCCCTCTTCACGTGTCAGGGCGTGCGGCGGCGGAGGGTCACCGCGCCCAGCACCAGGGCCACGAGCGTGAAGGCGGCGATGACGGCCACGTCCAGGGCCAGGGTGGCGGTGAAGCCGGAGCTGCCGCTGATCTCCTGCATGCCCTCCACCGCGTACGACAGGGGCAGGACGTCCGAGACCGCGCTCAGCCAGGACGCCATGTCGTCGCGCGGGATGATCAGCCCGCACAGCAGCGTCTGCGGCAGGACGAACGCGGGCATGAACTGGACGGCCTGGAACTCGGTCCGGGCGAACGCGCTCGCGAACAGGCCGAGCGACATGCCGAGCAGCGCGTCCAGCAGGGAGACGAGGACGAGCGAGCCCAGCGAGCCGTTCAGGTCGAGGCCGAGCCAGGTCAGCGAGATCACCAGCACGACGCCGACCTGCACCAGCGCGACCAGCCCGAACGCGAGCGCGTAGCCGAGCAGCAGGTCGAGCTTGCCGAGCGGCATGGTCATCAGCCGTTCGAGGGTGCCGCTCGTCCGCTCCCGGAGGGTGGCGACGCTGGTCACGACGAACATGACGATGAACGGGAACAGGCCGAGCAGCATCGGGCCGATCCGGTCGAAGACCATCGGCTGGTCGAACACGTAGCGCAGCAGGATCATCAGCAGCGCCGGCACGGCGATCAGCAGCGCGAGCGTGCGGTGGTCGTGCCTGAGCTGCGCGAGGATGCGCCGCATCGTGGCGAACGTGACGGCCGCGCTCATGCCGGGCTCCCCGCCGTCTCGGTGATCAGCTGGAGGAACGCCGCCTCCAGGTCGGACGCGCCGGTGCGGGCGCGCAGGCCGTCCGGGGTGCCGTCGGCGAGGATCACGCCCTCGCGCATCAGCAGCAGCCGGTCGGTGCGGCCCGCCTCGTCCATGACGTGGCTGGACACGACGAGCGTGGCGCCCCGGCCGGCCAGTTCCCGGAACAGCTCCCACAGCTCCTGCCGCAGGACGGGGTCGAGGCCGACGGTCGGCTCGTCCAGGACGAGCAGCTCCGGCGAGCCGAGCAGCGCGACCGCGAGGTTGACGCGGCCGAGCTGCCCGCCGGACAGCGTCGCGGCGGTCTGGTCGCGGCTGCGGCCGAGCCCGACCTCGTCGATGACGCGGGCGACGTCCGAGCGCGGCGCGCGCAGGACGGACGCGAAGTAGCGCAGGTTCTCGGCGACGGTCAGGTCGGCGTACACGGCCGGGGACTGCGTCGCGTAGCCGACGCGGTGCCGCAGCCCGGCCGACCCGGCGGGCGCGCCGAGCACCGTCACCGTCCCGCTGCGCACGATCTGGACGCCGACGAGCGCCCTGATCAGCGTGGTCTTCCCGCAGCCGCTCGGGCCGACCAGCCCGACGACCGAGCCGCGCGGGACGTCGAGGGTGAGCCCGTGCAGCACCTCCCGGCCGCCGCGGACGACCCGCAGGTCCCGCACGCGGACCGCCGGTTCGGCGCCGCTCGCCGGGCTAGAACTCATCATGTGTTGAATTTAAGCGGACGCGCGGGCCCGGTCAAGGGCGTTCCAGGGATCTCAGGACGTCAGATAGCGCTGGATCGTCGGCGCGACCAGTTCGATCAGCTCGTCCTCGGAGGCGGACGCCATCGGCTCGACGCGCAGCACGTAGCGCAGCATCATCAGGCCGATCATCTGCCCGGCGGCCGCCTGGATGCCGAGCGGCGGCGCCTCCGTGACCTGCCTGGCGCGGCCGAACAGGGCGGTCGTGACGAACTCGCGCAGCAGGGCCGCCGCCCGCTCGTTCGTCATCGCCGAGCGGAGCATCGCGAGCATCGGGGCGCGGCGCTCCTCGTCCCCCCACACGCCCAGGAACGTGCGGACCATCGCCTCGCCGATCCCGTCGCGGGGGGCCGCCATGATGCGCGGCAGCACGACGGACGGGTCCACCGGGAAGCGCATCGCCTCGACGAACACGCCCTCCTTGTTGCCGAAGAAGTGGTGGACGAGGGCGGGGTCGACGCCGGCGGCGCGGGCGATGGCCCGCAGCGAGGCGCCGTCGTAGCCCTTCTCGGCGAACAGCTCGCGCGCCTCGGCCAGGATCTTCTCGCGCGTCTCGGTCGGACCGGGCCGGCGGCCCGGACCCCGGCGCCGGTCGGTGTCGGTCACCGCACGCCCCGCCGGCTGATCTCCCCGGCGGGCGTGACCTCCCAGGTGTGCTCGGCGGCGGCGAGGTGCAGGCGGGCGAACGCCAGGGCCTCGGCGAGGTCCTCCATGCGCTCGACCCGGCTGGACGCGCGCCGCGTGTTCACCTCCAGGACGATGTGCCCCCGGAAGCCGCCCTCGGCGAGGTTCTCCAGCATCTCCCCGCACGGCTGGTTGCCCCGGCCCGGGACGAGGTGCTCGTCCTTGTTCGTGATGCCCACGCCGTCGGCGAGGTGGATGTGGCGCAGGCGGTCGCCCAGGTCCCCGGCCATGTCGATGGCGTCCGACCCCGAGACGGCGGTGTGGGACAGGTCGAGGGTGACGTACGGGTAGTCCTGGTCGACGGGGTTCCAGTCGGGCAGGTACATGCCCGCTTCGGCGCCGCGCGCCTTGAGCGGGAACATGTTCTCCACCGCGAACAGGACGTCGGTCTCGTCCTGCATGCGGGCGAGGCCCTCGACGAACTCCTTCGCGTAGTCCCGCTGCCAGCGGAACGGCGGATGGACGACGACGACGTCCGCGCCCAGCTCCTCGGCGACCTCCTTGGAGCGGACGAGCTTGCCCCAGGGCTCGCGCCCCCACACCCGCTGGGTGAGCAGCAGGCAGGGCGCGTGGATCGACTTGATCGGGACCTGGTGGTAGTCCGACAGGCGCCGCAGGACGTTCAGGTCCTGCGAGGAGGCGTCCGTGGACACCATGACCTCGATGCCGTCGTAGCCCAGCAGCGCGGCGATCTCGAACGCGCTCGGTACCTTCTCGGGGTAGACCGACGCGGTGGAGAGCGTGATCGGCGCGTCCGGTACCCGGAGTGCCGGTGTACTGACGCCGTTGTGCTGCGGGGTCAAGGCTTCCTCGCCAGAGATGATCGCTCGACGATGGTCATCGGGTTCGCACGTAAAGCCTATGCGGCGGCGGCCGCGATGAAACAACCGCCCGGAGTGATCCTGATTGCTCCGCCGCCGGGCGCCGCTACGCTCTGTCCGCGTGGCCGAGATCGCGCCGGGCGCCGTGCCCAGCCCCAACATCTGGAACTCTCCGCAGGTCTACGAGCTGGAGAACCGCGCCGTCGACCCCGACGGGGTGCTGGCCGGCGCGATGCGCGCCATCCGCCCCTGGACGGGCGCGGACGTCCTCGACCTCGGCTGCGGCACCGGCTTCCACCTGCCGTTCCTCGCCGCCGAGGCGCGCCGGGTGATCGGTGTGGAGCCGCACGCGGGGCTCGCCTCGGCCGCCGCTCGTCGGACCCGCGACCTCTCCAACGTCACCGTCCGTGTCGGCGCGGCCCAGGCGCTGCCGCTCCCGGACGCCTCGGTCGACGTCGTCCACGTCCGGTGGGCGTACTTCTTCGGGCCGGGCTGCGAGCCGGGCCTCGCCGAGCTCGACCGGGTCGTCCGGCGCGGCGGGGCGATCTTCATCATCGACAACGACGCCACCCGCTCCACGTTCGGCCGCTGGTTCCGGCGCGGCCTGCCGAAGTACGACCCCGGCGCGGTCGAACGCTTCTGGACGCGGCGCGGCTTCTCCCGCGAGCCGCTGACGATCCGGTGGTCGTTCCAGAGCCGGGACGACCTCGCCGCCGTCCTGCGGATCGAGTTCCCGCCCGATCTCGCGGACGCGTGCCTGCGCGAACTCGACGCCGCGGGGGGCGGCCTGGAGGTGGACTATGCCGTGAATTTGTGGTGGCGTTGCCCCTGAGTTACTGACTGGTCGGTCATTTGGGGAGGAACGGACCATGGGCCGTGTCACTGCTGGAAGAGCGTTCGGCGGCCTGCTCGCCGCCACCGCCGTCGGCGCGGCCGGCGCCGGCGCCGGCCTGGTCGCCCAGCGCCGCGCCATGCGCCGCCTCCAGTTGCGGCCCGACCCGTTCGCCGGCGAGCCGTTCGGGGCGCTGCGCGGCCGCCCCGTCCCCGTCCGCGCGGACGACGGCACCCGCCTGTACGCCGAGGTCGACGGCGACGACCGCACCGACCTCGCCGTCGTGTTCTCGCACGGCTGGACGCTCACCCAGGACTCCTGGCACTTCCAGCGCAAGGCCCTGCGCGGCCTCGGCCGCCTGGTGTTCTGGGACCACCGCGGCCACGGCCGCTCCGACGGCGGCGCCCGCGACGGCTACGCCATCCCCCGCCTGGCCGCCGACCTCGCCGCGGTCATCGCCGCCACCGTCCCCGCCGACACGCCCGTCGTCCTCGTCGGCCACTCCATGGGCGGCATGACGATCATGCGGTACTGCGACGAGCACGCCGACCAGGTCGGCCGCAAGATCCTCGCGACCGGCCTGCTGTGCACCTCGGCGGGCGGCCTCGGCGAGGTCACCCTCGGCATGCCCGCGCTGGTCGCGCGCACCACCCACCGCGTCCTGCCCCGCGCCCTCGGCGCGGTCGGCGCCGGCTCCGGCGCCGTCGAGAAGGTCCGTCACCTCGGCCGCGACGCCGCCACCCTCGTCGAGGACCTCGTCGCCTTCGGCCCGGACGCCGGCCCCGCCGCGGTCGCCTTCGCCGAGCAGATGATGACCGAGACCCGCATGGACGCGTTCGTCGACTACTTCCGCTCGATGATCACCACGGACGTCATCAGCGACTGCGCCTCCCTCGCCGCCGCCGACACCCTCGTCCTCGGCGGCGAGAACGACATGCTCACCCCGCTTGAGCACAGCCTCAAGATCGCCTCCTGCGTCCCGTCCGCGCGCCTGGAGGTCGTCCCCAACGCCGGCCACATGGCCATGCTCGAACGCCCCGGCGTGGTCTCCGACCACCTGGGCGACCTGATCGAACGAGCCCGCAAACAGACCTAGCCCCGTGACGGGCCGCACTGTCGGAGCGGACGTCTAGGCTCGGCGCATGGCGAAGGCTAAGACCGCCAAGGCGGCTTATCGGTGCTCGGAGTGCGGGTGGCAGACGTCCAAGTGGGTCGGGCGCTGCGGCGAGTGCCAGACGTGGGGGACGGTCCTGGAGGCGGCGTCCGCCACGCCGGCGCGGGTCGTGTCCGCCGGGCCGGTCAGCACGCCGGCGCTGCCGATCGGGCAGGTGGACGTCCGGTCGTCGCAGTCGCGGCCCACGGGCCTGGACGAACTCGACCGGGTCCTCGGCGGCGGCATCGTGCCGGGGGCCGTCCTGCTGCTGGCGGGCGAGCCGGGCATCGGCAAGTCGACGCTGCTGCTGGAGGTCGCGGCGCTGGCCTCGACGGGGTCCGGCGACGCGGGGGCCAAGAACGTCCTCTACGTGACGGGTGAGGAGTCGGCCGAGCAGGTGCGGCTGCGCGCCGACCGGGTCGGGGCGATCACCGACCACCTGTACCTGGCGGCGGAGACCGAGCTGTCGGCGATTCTCGGGCATGTCGACACCGTGGGGCCGTCGCTGCTCGTCGTCGACTCCATCCAGACGATCGGGACGTCCGAGGCGGACGGCGCGCCCGGCGGCGTCACGCAGATCCGCGAGGTCGCCGCCAACCTGATCAGGGTCGCCAAGGAGCGCGGCATCACCGTCGTGCTGGTCGGCCACGTCACCAAGGAGGGCGCGATCGCCGGCCCCCGCCTCCTGGAGCACCTGGTCGACGTCGTCCTCTACTTCGAGGGCGACCGGCACTCCCGGCTCCGCATGATCCGCGCGGTGAAGAACCGCTACGGGCCGACGGACGAACTGGGCTGCTTCGACCTGTCCGAGGTCGGCATCGTCGGGCTGCCCGACCCGAGCGGCCTGTTCCTGACCCGCCGCGAGGAGGCCGTCCCCGGGACGTGCGTGACCGTCACCCTGGAGGGACGGCGGCCGCTGGTCGCCGAGGTGCAGTCGCTCGTCGCGAAGTCGCATCTGCCCGCGCCGCGCCGGGCCACGTCCGGGCTCGACACGTCCCGCGTCGCGATGGTCCTCGCCGTCCTCGCCCAGCGCTGCAAGATCTCCATGCACGAGCAGGACGTCTACGTCTCGACGGTGGGCGGGGTGCGGCTGGCCGAGACGTCCGTCGACCTGGCGCTGGCGCTGGCCGTCGCGGGGTCCACGGTCGAGCAGGCGCTCTCCAACAGCCTGATCGCGCTCGGCGAGGTGGGGCTCGCCGGGGAGGTCCGCGTCGTGCCGGGCGTCCAGCGGCGGCTCGCCGAGGCGGCCCGGCTCGGGTTCAAGCACGCCGTCGTCCCGCGCGGGGCCCTCGAACTCGCCGACGGGTCGCCGCTCAAGCGCGCGGACCCGCAGCTCAGCAGCTACGAGGGCATGAAGGTGATGGAGGTCGACAGCCTGAAGCAGGCCCTCCAGGTCGCGTTTACCGCCCCCTGACACGGGTCACGCCAGAGTATTACTGCACACAACCCACGCTTGCGACCTGGGGAGGAACCGGGGCGCGGCCCGTCTCGGTAAACTGACGCCGTCCAGCGACCTCCGGGGGTCAGGTGCCATCACACGACAAGGGTCATGACGAACGACGCCGCGCCACGTTGGCCGCGGTGGCCCCGGGCACTCAGATCCGCGACGGGCTCGAGCGGATCCTGCGGGGCCACACCGGCGGCCTGATCGTCCTCGGCTACGACAAGACCGTCGAGGAGCTGTGCTCCGGCGGCTTCGAACTCGACGTCGAGTTCTCCGCGACCCGGCTGCGCGAACTCGCCAAGATGGACGGCGCCATCGTCCTCGACGGCAGCCACGGCCGCATCGTCCGCGCCGCCGTCCACCTCGTGCCCGACTCGACCATCCCCACCGAGGAGTCGGGCACCCGCCACCGCACCGCCGAGCGCGTCGCCCGGCAGACCGTCTACCCGGTCATCTCGGTCAGCCAGTCGATGCACATCATCGCGCTGTACCTCGACGGCATCCGCTACGTCCTCGAAGACTCGGCGGCCATCCTCTCCAAGGCCAACCAGGCCCTGGCGACGCTCGAACGCTACAAGCTGCGCCTGGACGAGGTGTCCGGCACGCTCTCCGCCCTCGAGATCGAAGACCTCGTCACCGTCCGCGACGTCAGCGCCGTCGTCCAGCGCCTCGAGATGGTGCGGCGCATCGCCGACGAGATCGAGGGCTACGTCGTCGAGCTCGGCACCGACGGCCGGCTGCTCTCCCTCCAGCTCGACGAGCTGGTCTCCGGCGTCGACGCCGACCGCGAGCTGATCGTCCGCGACTACCCGTCCGACGACACCCGCGCCCGCGGCGTCGCCGCCATCCTGTCGTCCCTCGACACGCTGTCCGCCAACGAGCTCCTCGACCTGTCGACGGTCGCCGAGGTGATGGGCTTCGCCGGACCGGACGCCCTCGACCTGCCCGTCAGCCCCAAGGGCTTCCGGCTGCTCGCCAAGGTCCCCCGGCTGCCCGGCATGGTCGTCGAACGCCTCGTCGAGCACTTCGGCGGCCTGCAGAAGCTCCTCGCGGCCAGCATCGACGACCTCCAGGCCGTGGGCGGCGTGGGCGAGTCCCGGGCCCGCAGCGTCCGCGAGGGCCTATCCCGCCTGGCCGAATCCTCGATCCTCGAACGCTACGTCTGATCCGCCGCTACGTCTGATCCGCCGCGGGCGGCCGTCTCAGCGGAGGCGGAAGACCTGCTCCTCGGCCTTCTCGCCCTTCAGGTCGGCCACGTACGTGCCGGGGCGGGCGGCGCGGCCGTCCTCGCAGCCTCGCCGGCGGTCCCAGATGACGGTGTCGACGTACGGGATCCCGCGGCGGAGCGTCGCCTCGGGCGCGTCGCCGCGGCGGCATTCGGCGGACGACCAGATCCGGTCCGAGCCGGACGTGATGCGGACGTCCAGCGACCCCGTGTCGAACGCGCAGGCCCCCTCGCCCGTGTTGACGACCGTGACGCGGAACTCGGGCCGTTCGGTGCGCGGAAAGGTGTCCTCGGCGGCCGACATGGCGACGACGAGGTCGCCGTCGTCGCAGGGGCCGCCGTCGTCGGCCGGGGACGGCTCCGGCGAGGCCGTCGTGGTGACCGTGACCGTCGGCATCGCGGTGGGCGGGGACGGCGCCGGGCTCTCGGCCGCGCCCGCGTCGCGGCCCGGCTCCTCCTCCCCGGTTCCGGCGCACGTCCAGGTCAGCAGGCCGACGGCGGCGAGGACGCCCGCCAGGGCCACCGCGCGGCGCCGCCAGTACTGGTCCAGCCCAGAACCGTCCGAGTCACGCCCAGTATTCGGACCCATGCGGTCAGTATGCATTCGGCGAACGGGAAAGAGGGGACGACCCGCCGCATGCCACAATGGCGGCGCGCCATGAACCCGAACTCCGTGTACACCGCCCCGATCCTCGCCTGGTACGAGGCGAACGCCCGGGACCTCCCGTGGCGGGCGCCGGACGCGACCCCGTGGGGCGTCCTCGTCAGCGAGATCATGCTCCAGCAGACGCCGGTCTCCCGCGTCCTGCCCGTCTGGGACGCCTGGACGACGCGCTGGCCGACCCCGGCGGCGCTGGCCGCGGAGCCGTCCGGCGAGGCCGTCCGGGCATGGGGGCGGCTCGGCTACCCGCGCCGGGCGCTGCGCCTGCACGAGAGCGCCCGCGCGATCACCGAGCGGCACGGCGGCGAGGTGCCGTCGTCGCACGAGGCCCTGCTGGCGCTGCCCGGCATCGGCGCCTACACGGCCGCCGCCGTCGCCAGCTTCGCGTTCCGGCAGCGGCACGCCGTCCTCGACACCAACGTCCGGCGCGTCCTGGCCCGGCTGGTGTCCGGCGCCGAGTACCCGCCGAAGTCGCAGACCAGGGCGGAGGTGACGCTCGCGGAGAGCCTCCTGCCCGCCGATCCGCCGACCGCCGCCCGCTGGGCCGTCGCCGTCATGGAACTGGGCGCGCTGGTCTGCACCGCCCGCACGCCCCGCTGCGCCGACTGCCCGGTGCTCGGCGAGTGCTCCTGGCACCTGGCCGGACGTCCCGCCTACGACGGGCCGCCGCGCCGCGGCCAGACGTACGCGGGCACCGACCGGCAGTGCCGCGGCCGCATCCTCGCCGTGCTGCGGGACGCCGAAGGCCCGGTCGCCAAACCGGCCCTGGACGTCGTCTGGTCGGACGCCGTGCAACGCGAACGCGCCCTCGACGGCCTCATCGCCGACGGCCTCGTCGACCCTCTCGAAGACGGCCGCTACGCCCTTCCCGGCTGACCGGGGCCGCTCGGGTCTCCCCGGCTCGACGCGTCATTCGCAAAACAATGGGCTCCTTGTGCTGTGGCCAGCGCGAATAATGGTTGGCAGGCCCTGTCGGCGTGCCCGTACCGTACGGCCGTGCGCGATCTGCTGAGCCTGCCCAAAGCCCACTTGCACGTCCACCTGGAGAGCACCGTCCGGTGGGACACGCTCGGGGAGATCGGCGCGGCCAACGGCGTGGAGGTGCCCGGCCGCGCGGGCGCGTTCGGCGACTTCGCGTCCTTCTTCGCGCAGAACGACCTCGTCCGCGCGTGCCTGCGGCGCCCCGGCGACTTCCGCCGCGTCGCCTACGAATTCTGCGCGGACGAATCCGCGCAGGGCGTCCGGTACGCCGAGGTCTCGTTCACCGCGGCCGGGCACGGCGAACGGCTCGGCGACCTCGCCATGCCCCTCCAAGCCGTCCTGGAGGGCCTGGAGGCCGGACAGGACGCGTTCGGGATCGACTGCCGCCTCATCCTCGACCACTCCCGCCGCCGTTCCGTCGAGCGCGCCTGGCGGACGCTCGACCTCGCCCGCCGCCACGATCGCGTGGTCGCGGTCGGCCTCGCCGGAGACGAGGCCCACCCCGGCGTCCCGTTCACCGAGGTGTTCGCCGCCGCCCGCGACGCCGGGCTCCACGTCGTCCACCACGCGGGCGAAGGCGAGGGGCCCGCCAGCATCCGGCAGGCCCTCGGCCCCGGCCGCGCCGAGCGTCTCGGCCACGGCATCCGCGTCCTGGACGACCCCGCCCTCACCGCCGAGGTGCGCGAGCGCCGGATCCCCCTCGAAGTGTGCCCGTCCTCCAACGTCGCCCTCGGTTTCGCGCCGTCCCTCGACGCCCACCCCCTTCCCCTCCTGCGCGACGCGGGCCTGCTCGTCACCCTCAACACCGACATTCCCGCACTGATCGGCACATCGCTGACCACCGAGTACGCCAACGTCCGCGACGCGTTCGGCTACGACGACCACACCCTCGCCGAACTGTCCCGCGACACCGTGACCGCCTCCTTCGCCCCGCCCGAGACCAAGACCCGCCTCCACCAGGAGATAGCCGCCTGGCTGACCCCCGCCGGGCCGGCTACGCGCTGAGCCTTGTCAGGGGGCCGGCCCGGATCTCGCGAAGGAAGGGGTCGGTGTCGTTCTGCCACTGGGCGGACGTCCGGGCGACGGGGTGGACGGGCAGGCCGAGGCGCGCGGCCGCCTCCTGCGCCGCGTCGAAGGCGGCGTCCGCGCCGACGTCGCCGATCACCAGCACTTCGACATCGCCGGGAGGGTCGCCGGACGGACGCTCGTACCGTTCGGCCCAGGCCCCGAAAAGGTAGATCTCCCGGACGGACGGCAGCCCGCCGAACTCCTCCGCCACGACCGCCGCCGGGCCGAACGTCAGCATCAGGAGGTGCGCGAGCGGCGCGTACAGGGGGCTGTCGGCGTTGCGCGTCACCAGCCGTCCGGCGAGGGTGCGGCGGAGCGTGAGCAGGCCCGCCCGGGTCAGCCTCTCGACCTCGCGCATCACCGACGCGAGGTCGGTGCGGAGCATCACGGCGAGGTCGAGCATCGACACCTCGCGGACCGGGCCCAGCAGCAGGCGCGCGAGCAGCTCGCCCTGGAGCCGCGACCGGAAGATCGGGAGCCGTTCCGGCGCGCGGGCCCGCACGTCCCGCAGGAACGCCTCCGCGATGCGCGCCTCGCCCACCGGGACGCGCGCTCCCCGCCTCCGGAACTCCGCCGCCGACCCGACCACATTCGATCGCATGTTCGAACAGTACGTCCCGCCACCGACATCCGGAGAGGACTCCGGGACGACCGCGTCCTCAGGCGGGCGCCTCGGGCTCGCGGAGGAAGAGGCAGAAGGGATGGCCGACCGGATCCAGATAGACGCGGACATCGTCCTCGGGCTGGAAGTCGGCCAGGACTCCGCCGACGGCCTCGGCGTGCAGGCAGGCGTCCTCCATATCGTCCACCTCCAGGTCGAGGTGGGCCATGATCTGCTGCGCGCCCTCGGCGGCGGGCCACGTGGGGACGGTGTAGATCGGCTCCGTCTGGAACGACAGGCCGGTGCCGCCGCCCGGTGGACGCAGCTTCACCCAGTCGGGCTCGTCCTGGACCACGGTCCAGCCCAGAAGGCGCTGATAGAAGTCGGCGAGCACGTGCGGGTCAGGGGCGTCCAGGACGGGGGCGGACAGGATCATGCGGCTCACTTCGGCTCCTGCGAGTCGGGGATCTCCATGAGCCCATGCTGCCCGCGCGGCCCCCCGTGCATGCACGACACCCCAAAAGCCCGAGCGCGGACGTCCGCCGCGCATGCCAAAGGGCCCGTGACCGGGTGGTTCCGGTCACGGGCCCTTGGACGGGACGTCAGTCCTTGTTGAAGTTGACCGCGCCCTCGACGGGCGGCGGGCTGTCGGGGACCGTGGACGGCTTCGGCACGCCCTTGAACGTGAACTTGGCCTTCTCCACCGTGTCCGTGTTCTCGGGGTCGAAGCCCTCGGTGCCCACGATCACGATCTGGCCGGCCTTCAGCTCGCTGTACAGGATCTTCTCGGACAGGCTGTCCTCGATCTCCCGCTGGATCGTGCGGCGCAGCGGCCGGGCGCCGAGCACCGGGTCGTAGCCCCGGAGCGCGAGCAGGTCCTTGGCCTCCTGCCGCAGCTCGATGCCCATGTCGCGGTCGCGGAGCCGCTCGTCCACCTTGGCGATCATCAGGTCGACGATCTGGATGATCTCCTTCGGGGTGAGCTGGTGGAAGACCACCGTGTCGTCGACGCGGTTCAGGAACTCGGGGCGGAAGTGCTGCTTCAGCTCCTCCGACACCTTCGCCTTCATCCGGTCGTACGAGCCCTGCTCGTCGTTCTGGCGGGCGAAGCCCATCGAGACGCCCTTGGAGATGTCCTTGGACCCCAGGTTCGTCGTCATGATGATGACGGTGTTCTTGAAGTCCACGACGCGGCCCTGCGCGTCGGTGAGGCGGCCGTCCTCCAGGATCTGGAGCAGCGAGTTGAAGATGTCCTGGTGGGCCTTCTCGATCTCGTCGAACAGGACGACCGAGAACGGCTTGCGGCGGACCTTCTCCGTCAGCTGGCCGCCCTCCTCGTACCCGACGTAGCCGGGCGGGGAGCCGAACAGCCGCGAGACCGTGTGCTTCTCCATGAACTCGGACATGTCGAGCTGGATCAGCGCGTCCTCGTCGCCGAACAGGAACTCGGCGAGCGTCTTGGACAGCTCGGTCTTACCGACGCCGGACGGGCCGGCGAAGATGAACGAACCGCCGGGGCGCTTCGGGTCCTTCAGGCCGGCGCGGGTGCGCCGGATCGACTGCGAGAGCGCCCTTATGGCGTCCTCCTGGCCGATGACGCGCTTGTGGAGCTCGTCCTCCATGCGCAGCAGGCGGGTCGACTCCTCCTCGGTCAGCTTGAAGACCGGGATGCCGGTGGCGGTGGCGAGGACCTCGGCGATCAGCTCGTCGGTGACCTCGGCGACGACGTCCATGTCGCCGGCCTTCCACTCCTTCTCCCGCTGCGCCTTCTGGCCGAGCAGCTGCTTCTCCGAGTCGCGCAGCGCCGCGGCCTTCTCGAAGTCCTGCGCGTCGATCGCGGACTCCTTGTCGCGCCGGACGTCGGCGATCTTCTCGTCGTACTCGCGCAGGTCCGGCGGCGCGGTCATCCGGCGGATGCGCATCCGCGAGCCGGCCTCGTCGATCAGGTCGATCGCCTTGTCGGGCAGGAACCGGTCGCTGATGTAGCGGTCGGCGAGCTGCGCGGCCGCGACCAGCGCGCTGTCGGTGATCGACACGCGGTGGTGCGCCTCGTAGCGGTCCCGCAGGCCCTTGAGGATCTCGATCGTGTGCGACAGGGACGGCTCGGCGACCTGGATCGGCTGGAAGCGGCGCTCCAGCGCGGCGTCCTTCTCCAGGTGCTTGCGGTACTCGTCCAGCGTGGTCGCGCCGATGGTCTGCAGCTCGCCCCGCGCCAGCATCGGCTTGAGGATGGACGCGGCGTCGATCGCGCCCTCGGCGGCGCCCGCACCGACCAGCGTGTGCAGCTCGTCGATGAACAGGATGATGTCGCCGCGGGTGCGGATCTCCTTGAGGACCTTCTTCAGGCGCTCCTCGAAGTCGCCGCGGTACCGGGAGCCGGCGACCAGCGCGCCCAGGTCGAGGGTGTAGAGCTGCTTGTCCTTGAGCGTCTCGGGCACCTCGCCCTTGACGATCTTCTGCGCGAGCCCCTCGACCACGGCCGTTTTACCGACGCCGGGCTCGCCCACGAGGACGGGGTTGTTCTTGGTGCGGCGGGACAGCACCTGCATGACCCGCTCGATCTCCTTGTCCCGGCCGATGACCGGGTCCAGCTTGCCCTCGCGCGCGGCCTGCGTCAGGTTGCGGCCGAACTGGTCGAGGACGAGGGAGGTGGACGGAGCCGACTCGGAGGGACCGCCGGAGGCGGCCGGCTCCTTGCCCTGGTAGCCGTGCAGCAACTGGATGACCTGCTGGCGGACCCGGTTGAGGTCGGCGCCGAGCTTCACCAGCACCTGGGCGGCGACGCCCTCGCCCTCGCGGATCAGCCCGAGCAGGATGTGCTCGGTACCGATGTAGTTGTGGCCGAGCTGCAGCGCCTCGCGCAGTGACAGCTCGAGGACCTTCTTGGCACGCGGAGTGAACGGGATGTGGCCCGACGGCGCCTGCTGACCCTGGCCGATGATCTCCTCGACCTGCTGGCGCACCGCCTCAAGGCTGATCCCGAGGCTCTCCAGAGCCTTGGCAGCGACACCTTCGCCCTCGTGGATCAGGCCGAGGAGGATGTGCTCGGTGCCGATGTAGTTGTGGTTGAGCATCCTGGCCTCCTCCTGAGCCAGGACGACAACGCGCCGCGCGCGGTCGGTGAACCTCTCGAACATCTCGTCGCTCCTCACAGAGCGGTTGGGCAGAGTCCGGAACGTCCGGAACTGTCCTTCCGCATGCTAGCCCGCCCCGAGGAGGCCGCCCGGTGCACTCCCACCAGAAGACGTTCCCCAGCTAAGCGCTGTTCAGTCTCATCCAACTACCGCATCGGTGCGTCATGTTCCCGCTACGCCTCAAGCGAACGGGGGGCTTTCCGCAGGTCGACGGGCTGCGGGGAGAGAGTGACCAATGGGGCCGTTGTTCCGCCCCGCGCGGCCTGTCTACCGCGCCGCGCGGCGCGCGAACCCCATTGCCGCTACGCCACAAGCGAACGGCCCGTCTCGTAATCGGAGACGGGCCGCAGGCGGAGGAGCGACTCAGTTGGCCGCCTCGTACTGCTCGATCACGTGGGCCGGGATGCGTCCGCGCTCATTGACCTTGATGCCATTGTTCTTGGCCCAGGCGCGGATCTCGGCACTGCGTTCGCGGCTGGACGCGCCACGCTGCCGGCGGCGGCGCGAGACCGCGCCCGCCTTGCGGGACTTCTCCACGAACGGCTGCAGCGATTCCCGCAGCTTCGTCGCGTTGGCGCCACTCAGGTCGATCTCGTAGGAGGCGCCGTCGATCGAGAACGCTACGGTCTCGTCCGCCTCGCCACCGTCGAGGTCGTCGACGAGAAGCACTTGAACCTTCTGTGCCATGGGGACAGACCTTTCAGCTGGAGCAAAACTTCAATCGGTTGACAAAGATATACCGAGAACTCCGCGGATGACAATTCCAGCACTCGTGTTGAACCGGCAGTGCGGACGAAGTCGCCTTCCCGCCGGTGACCCGGCGTAATCGGACTCATCGTTTCCGGGCATCCGGCGGACGTGCCGGGGCCCGCGACGGCCCGGCCGCCGCGTGAATTTCCGGCCGGCGGCCATGGCCGGAGATTTGGCGTGACCGGTGTCACCACGGACGACGCTGACCTGGCCGCACTCAGGCATTGGGGCGGGTTTGCGGACGTCCCGGTTTCCAGCGGGACGTCCGGCCCGGACGGAAAAGCCGCCGCCCGGGACCTTAACAGCGGGTGCGCGGCGGCACCGCGGCCAACGATTAACCCTGACGTAACGGTGCTAACCGGCCGCCGACGGGGAGAGACGGCCGGCAGAGACATCGCCCTGACCGGGCCATGTCGAGGGATAACAGGAAGGGCGGCGGAACCGAAAATCTGTTCCGGAGCCGGGCGGCCGGGAAGTCGCCTTCCGCGATCCGGCCAAGCCCGCCGCCCCCGCTTCGACGAGTGAATCAGGAGATTGAGGCACAATCCGACCGCACGATCTCCCACTTCTTCAAGCTCGCGTCCGGCCGCGCCGGCGCGAACGCGGCCCTCCTAGCGTCCCGTCGCGCATGGCCGCGGGAAAGTCCGTTCGGGGTGAGACCGCGTCCCACTCAGAGTAAGTCCTCCACCGCTATGAAGCGACGTCTTGAAGCGGCATCCGGGGCCGCGCGTAGGCGGCGGGGCAACAGCGGCGTAAGAAACTTCCAATCCGGAGGCGGCGTCCGGGACGCGACACATCCCGGTCCGATTCAGGGCCGTAACCGGAACGAGCTGCGATTCGCCCGCGAACGCGGGCGTCCGAAACAGACCCGGCCATCTCCCATCAAAGGCGGGCGGGAGGCGGGCGAATAGCATCGTCCCGCGATGGATCGCGGGCGATGGACGGGCTCCGGCCGGGCGATGGGCGGGGATCGAGCCGCCGCGAGCGCACCCGAACGCGGCTGAGAGGGCTCCAGAAGGCCCGTGAATCAGGGGTGGGGGCGTTTTACGACGAGCGTCCCGGCGAGCCTGTCGTGGGCGGCCTGGCGGCGCGTGCCCTCGAACATGAGCCCGGCGTTCGCGACCCAGAAGACGCTCGCCAGCAGACCGAGGACGGGGATCGGACGCGCCGCGATCGGCAGCGAATAGACCGCCGCGCGGAGAACGGACGGCAGGACACCGGGACGGGTCTCCCCGCCCGCCGTCTCCGGGGCCGCCCCGCCGGGCTGTCCGTCCGGCGGGGCGACGACGACCTCGATGCCCGCCAGGCGCTTGCCCACGGTCCGGCCCCAGAGGGCGAGCTGGATCGCCTCGTACAGCAGCATGCACGCGGCCACGGCGGGCGGGGCGACGACGTCCACCGTGTGCCCGGACACCAGTCCGCGGACGACGACGATGACGGGCACACCGACGATGAGCGTGTCGACGACGCGCGCGAGCAGGCGCTGACCCGGTTCCGCGAGGGAGGCCCCCATCGCGGCCTTACTCCGCGTACTCGGCGTGCTCGTCGTATCCGACCCGCTCATCGATGACGAGCGTGCCGGCGAGGCGGTCGTGCAGAGCCTGGTGCAGAGGCTGGTCCCAGATGGCCCACAGGTAGGCCATCAGGCCGCCCACCCAGACGAGCGCCATGCCGTACGCGGCGTACTCCCACACCATCACCGCCAGGACGAGGAAGAAGAAGACACCGATCTGGTAACCCACATGGACTATCCCGGCGCGCCAGGCCGCCTGCGTCGTGCTCATCGGCTGTCCCGCGGGACGCGCCTGCACGATGCCCAGGCCCATGATGCGCTTGCCCAGCGTCCGCCCCCACATGGACAGCTGGACGGCCTCGTAGAGGAACGGCAGCACCGACATGACGCAGAACAAGGTGAAAATGATGGGCCAGTTCCAGATGCCGCTCTCCTCCTCGTCGGAGGCGCCCGTGTCGCCGAGGCCGAACGCGGCGACGGTCACCGGCAGGATGAGCGCGAAGCCGAAGACCGCGACGAGCCCGTTGTCGATGAGCCTGGCGACGGCCCTCCGGTGGATCGGGGCAAGCTCCATCTCACCGCCGTGGGCGTCGTCGTAGGAGCCGCCGTACTGGTCGTAGGACGCCTCATGGGTCTGCCCCCAGTCCTGCTGGGGCTGCTGCTGCCATTGCTGCTGCGCCGGTTGCTGCTGGGGTTGCTGCCATTGCGACGCTTGGTACGGGGGTGGCGGGCCGTAGGAACCCTGGCCCTGCGGCGGCTGGTAGGGCCGCCCGCGGTGGGGGGAATCGCTCATTTGGGTCAGTCCTCCAGGCGAAGCAACATCCGGGTGTTGCCCAACGTATTCGGCTTGACCCGGTCGAGGTCCAAGAACTCTGCCACGCCTTCGTCGTAGGAGCGGAGAAGCTCCTCGTACACCTCTGGCGCCACCGGAGTCCCGAGGATCGGCTGGAAGCCGTGGCGGGCGAAGAACTCCACCTCGAAGGTAAGGCAGAACACCCTCCGCACGCCGAGTTCCCGCGCGGTCTCCAGGAGGCGGGTGACGATGCGGTGCCCGATGCCGCGCCCGCCGTGCCCCTTCTCCACGGCGACGGAGCGGACCTCGGCGAGGTCCTCCCACATCACGTGCAGGGCGCCGCAGCCGATGACGGGGCCGGGCGTCCCCTGCTGGACGTCCTCGGCGACCCAGAACTCCTGGACGTCCTCGTACAGCTTCACGGTGGACTTCTTCAGCAGGCGCCGCCCGGACCCGGCGTACAGATCCACCAGCCCGCGTATCTCCTGAACGTCGGCGGTATGCGCACGCCGGATCACGACCTCCACAAACAGGCGAGATTATCGAACACCGGGCATTACCAAACGCTCGCGTCCGCATACGCGTCGTGAGCGGCCCATACGTGTGACTAGATAAAAACGACTAGGCACGGCCTTCGGCGCTCGGAAAGTGACCCAAAACACACCGCGAACCCGGGGCCCGGACCCGCCTCCCGTCACGCCCCGCCACGGCGACCTGCGATTTCGCGAGTTCTAGTTGGCATCCATTGCTGGTTCCGTTAGTGTCCATCGCTGACGTCGGCCGCCCGTAGAACGGAGGCCGAACCGCCGAGTCCGCGGGCCGCAACCAGCGCCCCTGGAGCCGGGGACCCACTTTCGGAGCGGCCGGGGGATCGTCCTCCCGGGCCGAATCCGTGAGGGGTGAATCCGCAGTGTCGCGGGCCGACCCGCACATGCTCGCGGACGGGCTGCTCCGGCCCGAACCCGTCAGCTAACCCGGTAGGCGGACCTGGAGAGGAGAATTCGTGGAGCCATCGCGGCCTGCTTCCCTTTCACGCTTCCGCGGCCGCGCGGTGACCGTGGCCGGCGCGCTCGTCGCCCTGACGGCGGCACCGCACGTCGTCGCCCCGCGCACCATCGCCGTCGCGCACGCCGACCCCGAGCCCTCCACCAAGGAGCTCCGGTCCCAGGCCTTCAAGCTCGCCGACCAGCTCGAGCAGCTCACCGAGCAGTACAACGGCCTGAAGGTGAAGCTCGCGCAGTCCCGGCGGGCCGCCGAGGTCGCCGCCGAGAACGCCGAGCGGCAGGAGAAGACGCTCCGGACGCTCCGCCAGAAGGTCGGCGCCCTCGCCGCGACCAGCTACATGCAGGGCGGCTCCGACCCCGCGGTCTCGTTCGTCGCCTCCCAGGACCCGCAGGCCGTCCTCGACCAGGCCGCGACGCTCAACTACTTCGCCAAGCAGGACAGCACCAAGGTCCTCGGGCTCATGCAGGCCATGCAGGCCGCCCAGCGCGCCCGCAAGTCCGCCGAAGGGCGCGCCAAGCAGGTCAAGGACCTGCGGGCCCAGCTCGACTCGCAGCGCAAGAAGGTCACCGAGACCTACGAGAAGGTCCGCGGCACGCTCGTCAAGCGGGACCCCACCCAGCTCGCCAAGCTCCCCGTCATCGGCACCGGCAAGGCCGCGCAGGCGCTGCGCCTCGCCATGGGCAAGATCGGACGCCCCTACGTCTGGGGCGCCGCGGGCCCGACCACCTTCGACTGCTCCGGCCTGACGATGTGGGCCTACAAGCAGGTCGGCATCAACCTGCCGCACTACACCGGCAGCCAGTGGAACGCGGGCACGCACGTGTCGCGCAGCCAACTCCAGCCGGGCGACCTCGTGTTCTTCTACGCCGACCTCCACCACATGGGGATGTACGTCGGCGACGGCAAGATGCTGCACGCGCCGCACACCGGCGACGTCGTGAAGATCGCCCCGATGGGCGGACGTCCCTTCGCCGGCGGCGTCCGAGTCGCCTGACCGGCCGAATCGCCTGACCGTCCGAATCGCTTGGCCGGTGGGGCTCCTGACCGTCAGAGTCGCCTGACCGCTGGTTCCCCGGTCCGCCGCGAAGCATGCTGACGAGATCCGTCGGCGTGGAACTCGAACGCCGTCCGCGGCGACGCCTCCTGCAGGGACCTACCTGTCAGAGCGCCGGCGCCGCCGCTGCGGGGTCGGACGGAATTCGGGTGCGTTCGCCGCCTGGGTCTCTCGACGACGCTGATCTCTCGGTGACGCTCGCCCGTCCCCTGGCGAGCGTCGGGGGTGAAGCCGGTTAGATGAGCTGCCTCCGGGCCGCCCACACCACGGCCTCGATAGGGGTGTTGACCTCCAGCCGGTCGCAGATCGTCCGCAGCCGGCGCCGCAAGGTCCGTGCGCTCAACTCCAGCTTGCGTGCCGCCACATCGGCGGTGACACCGCTCGCGATCTGGGCGAGCAGCCGGATCTCCTCCTCGTTCAGCCCGAAATCGTCGGTGCCACGACGTGCGAGTGTGGCTGTTTCCACTCCGTCCTCCCTCGTCCGTGGTGATGACCGCGGGGATGCAGCCGTCCGCTGCACAGGCACGGGGTTTGGGCCTCTGTACGCGCGTTGGGTTGCCGGGTCCGGAGCCTTCCGGACTTAGATCATCGGGTTCCTTTGCCGTCTCACGTGCTTGGCCGGAGGTGGCCGCCTGGCCGATTGCGGGGTCGTTCGGGGGAACTCCGGGTGACGATTCACTCGTTGGCCGTCCGAGGGAGCCGGGATGAGACCGCCAGCCATCCACCCGTCCCCTCTCGTCGGACTCGCCGGTTCTGGCCGTGGACCAAGATCGTGAATCGTTTCAAGCTACGCTTCGGCTCGGAACGCTAGGCGGCCGGATCCGGCCCGTCAAGCGCTGTCCGAACGCGGTATGCGACCGTTTGACGACGGTACGTGGCCGCTATATCGGCGGCATGCCGCCCATAACTCCACTACCTGGGGAAACACTCCTGGGACGGGACGAGGAGCGAGTTGCCACAGACCAGTATTCGTGAGGTCGCGAGACGTGCTGGAGTCTCAGTTGGGACCGTTTCGAATGTCCTAAACCGGCCAGATCTCGTGGCCGAAGCTACCCGTGACCGCGTCCGCGCGGCGATCGAGGAGCTCGGATTCGTCCGGAACGAGACCGCCCGCCGGCTCCGCCGGGGCCCCGAGCGCACCGCGGGCGAGTTCGGCGATCAGCCGCGCCGGGCGTTCGGCATCGTCGTCGAGGACCTCGCCAACCCGTACGCGTCCGATGTCGCGCGCGGCGCCGAGGCGGCGCTCAACGCGGCGGGCCACGACGCCCTCTGGCTCTCCAGCGACCAGTCGCCGGCCAAGGAGCGCCGCTCGCTGGAACTCCTGGAGGAGCAGCGCGCCGCCGGCGTACTGATCATCCCGGTCGGCGGGAATCCGGGCGACCTGTCCCGGCTGCGCGCGGCCGGGATGAGCGTGGTGGTGATCGACCGCGACGCGTCCGAGGCGTGCTCGGCGCGGGTCGACCATGTCGCGGGCGGGGAGATCGCCGCCGCGTACCTGCTCGGCATCGGCCGCGAGCGGATCGTCTTCGTGACCGGCGTCCCCGAACCGCTGCCGTGCGTGGACCGCCGCGACGGCGCGGCCCGGACGATCGTCGAGGCGGGTCTCCGCGAGCCCCGCACGCTGGTCCAGGACGCCCTGAGCCCCACCGAGGGCCAGGCCGCCGCCCACGAGGTCCTGGCCGTCTCGCCGCGGCCGGACGGCGTGTTCTGCGCCAACGACCTGCTGGCCATCGGCTTGATCAACGAGCTGACCCGGCTCGGCGTCCGCGTCCCGGACGACATCGCCGTCATCGGCTACGACGACATCGAGCTGGCCGCGAGCGCCGCGGTCCCGCTCACCACGGTCCGGCAGCCGCGCCGCGAGCTGGGCTGGGAGGCGGCCGAACTGGCGCTGGCCGAGATGAGCGAGGGCAAGTCCCACCAGCACCGCCAGGTCGTCCAGCGCCCCGAACTGGTCGTCCGCGAAAGCGCTTGACGCCCGCCGGGACCGGCCGGGCGGCCGCCCCTCCACCGCCTGTTGACATTTCGTCTTATTTCCGGGTGACTGTGGGGCATGGAGGACAGGACGGGGCAGGCCGTGGAGGCCGGCGCTGCGGCGGTCCTCGGGTTCGACCCGGGTGACCCGGCCTTCCGGACCGACCCTTACGCGCACTACCGCCGCCTCGCGTCCGGCAAGGGCCGCCTCCACCAGACGGACGTCGGCCTCCGTGTGACCACGTCCTATGGCCTGTGCGAGCGGGTGCTGCGCGATCCCCGGTTCGGGCACCGTCCCGAGGGCGGCGGGCTGTGGCGCGAGTCCCGAACCCGGAACCGGTCGTTCCTGACGCTGGACCCGCCCGACCACACCCGGCTCCGGCGGCTGGTGAGCAAGGCGTTCACCCCGAGGCTCGTCGAACGGCTGCGGCCCCGCGTGGAGGCGCTGGTCGACGAGCTGCTGGACGGCGTGTCCGGCGAGGTCGACCTGATCGCCGCGCTGGCGTACCCGCTCCCCGTCATCGTGATCAGCGAGATGCTCGGCGTCCCCGCGAAGGACCGCGACCTGTTCAAGGGCTGGTCCGACAGCCTCGCGCGCGGCCTCGACCCCGACTTCCTCCTGCCCGAGTCCGAGATCGCCTCGCGTGAGACGGCCCGTGAGGAGTTCGCGGCGTATTTCCAGGAACTGTCCACTGAACGGCGCGTTCGGCCCCGAGAGGACCTTCTGAGCGCTCTCGTGAGCGTCTCAGACGGCGGCGACGTCCTCTCGGAGGAGGAACTGCTCGCGACGTGCGTCCTGCTGCTCGTCGCGGGCCATGAGACGACCGTGAACCTCATCGGGAACGGCGCGCTGGCGCTGCTCCGCGATCCCGCGCAACTGGAGCTGTTTCGGAGGCGGCCTGGGAACGTCCAAGCGGCCGTGGAGGAACTCCTCCGTTACGACCCGCCCGTCCAGCTCACCCTCAGGGCCGCCCTAGAGGACGTCGACCTGGACGGCGTGTTCGTCGAACGCGGAAGGCTCGTCCTACTGCTGACCGGTGCCGCCAACAGAGACCCGGCCGTTTTCGACGATCCCGACCGGCTCGACCTGACGCGCTACTCCGAAGGACGGGAAACGCCACGGCACCTGTCGTTCGGGCACGGCATCCACTTCTGCCTGGGCGCGCCCCTGGCCCGGCTGGAGGGCCAGGTCGCGCTGAAGAAGCTCTTCGAACGCGACGTGGCCCTCAGCGGGGGCGCCGACCTCGTCTACCGGGACAACCTCGTCCTGCGGGGCCTGCGCGACCTTCCGGTCACTATTCGGGCTTGACCAGCGGGAACAGGATCGTCTCCCGGATGCCCTTGCCGGTGAACGCCATGATCATCCGGTCGATGCCGGCGCCCATCCCGCCCGTGGGCGGCATCGCGTACTCCAGGGCGCGCAGGAAGTCCTCGTCCAGCTGCATGGCCTCCGGGTCGCCGCCCGCCGCGAGCAGCGACTGCTCGGTGAGCCGGCGGCGCTGCTCGACGGGGTCGACCAGCTCGGAGTAGGCGGTGCCCAGTTCCGTGCCGAATCCGATGAGGTCCCACTTCTCGGTGAGGAGGGGCTCCTCGCGGTGCTGGCGGGTCAGCGGGGACGTCTCGACCGGGTAGTCCATGACGAACGTGGGCTGGACGAGGGTGTGCTCGATCAGCTCCTCGAAGAGCTCCTGGACGAGCTTGCCCTGCCCCCACTTGGGGTCCCACGAGATGTCGCGGGCGTCGGCGAGCTTGCGGACGTCCTCGATCGGCGTGTGCGGCGTGACCTCCTCGCCGAGCGCCTCCGAGACCGACCCGTACAGCGTGATGCGCGGCCACTGGGCCGACCCGAGGTCGATCTCCACTCCGTCATGGACGACCACCGTGGTGCCCAGGGCGGCGACGACGGCCTTCTGGTACATCCGCTGGGTCAGGTCGGCCATGTCGTTGTAGTCGAGATACGTCCCGTAGGCCTCCAGCATCGTGAACTCGGGGTTGTGCGTGGAGTCCGCGCCCTCGTTCCGGAAGTTCCGGTTGATCTCGAAGACCTTCTCGATGCCGCCGACGACGAGCCGCTTCAGGTACAGCTCGATCGCGATGCGCAGGTAGAGGTCCATGTCGTAGGCGTTGATGTGCGTCTGGAACGGACGTGCCGCCGCACCGCCGTGGATGGGCTGCAGCATGGGCGTCTCGACTTCGAGATAGCCCTCCTCATGCCAGAAGTCCCGTACGGCACGCACGGTCGCGCTACGGATCCGGGCCATCTTCCGCGCCTCGTCGTTGACGATGAGGTCGACGTACCGCTGTCGGACCCGGGCCTCCGGGTCGGTCAGGCCCGCGTGCTTGTCCGGCAGGGGACGCAGGCACTTGGACGTGATGGCGAACCGGTCGGCCATGACGGACAGCTCACCGCGGCGGGACGTGATGACCTCGCCCTCGACGCCGATGTGGTCGCCGAGGTCGACCTCGCGCTTCCAGAAGTCGAGCTGCTCCTGCCCCACCTTGGCGAGCGACAGCATCACCTGGAGGTCGCCGCCCGCGTCCCGGATGGTGGCGAAGCACAGCTTGCCGGTGTTGCGGACCAGCATGACGCGACCGGTGACGCCGACCTTCTCGCCCGTCTCGGTGCCCGGCTCCAGGCCGGGGTGTTTCTCGCGGATCTCGGCGGTCGTCGCCGTGCGCGGGAAGGTCACCGGGTAGGGGTCGATTCCGCTCTCGCGGAGCCGGTCGAGCTTCTCCCGGCGCACGCGCATCTGCTCCGGGAGCTCGTCGAAGGTCTCGTCACTCACCGCTCAAGGCTATCGACCCCGCCGCGTGCCCCGCGAACGACTTCCGAGGCTACGGGGTGTTGCGCTCGTAGATGAGGCGGAGGCCGATGAGGGTCAGCCACGGCTCGAACACGTCGATGCTGCGGGACTCCTCCAGGACGAGCGGGGCGAGGCCGCCGGTGGCGATGACCGTGACCTCCTCGGGCTCTGCGGCGAGCTCGTCCGACATGCGCTCGACGATGCCGTCCACCTGCCCGGCGAAACCGAAGATGATCCCCGACTGGAGCGCCTCGACGGTGTTCTTCGCGATCACGTTGCGCGGCCGGACCAGCTCGATCTTGTGCAGCTGCGCGCCGCGCGACGACAGCGCGTCTATCGAGATCTCGATGCCGGGGGCGATCGCGCCGCCCACGTACTCGCCCTTGGCGGACACGGCGTCGAACGTCGTCGCGGTGCCGAAGTCGACCACGATCGCGGGCCCGCCGTGGGTGTGGACGGCGGCGAGCGCGTTCACGATGCGGTCGGCGCCGACCTCCTTGGGGTTGTCCATGCGGACCGGCACGCCCGTCTTGACGCCCGGCTCCACGATCACCGCGGACACGTCGCCGTAGTAGCGGCGGCACATCTCCCGCATCTCGTGCAGGACGGACGGAACCGTGGAGCACAGCGCGATGCCGCTGATGTCGGTCTCCGCCAGCAGGGGGCTCTGCTGGACGAGGCCCTGGAGGACCACCGCGATCTCGTCGGCGGTGCGCCGCGGATCGGTGTTGATCCTCCAGTGCTCGATCACCTCGTCGCCCTCGAACAGGCCGAGGACGGTCTGGGTGTTACCGACGTCGATGGTGAGCAGCATCAGGTCCCCGCTGGTCAGGTGAAGTCAAGGCCGATGTCGAACACGTGCGCCGAATGCGTCAGCGCGCCGACGGCAAGGTAGTCCACCCCGGTCACGGCGACGTCTCGGGCCCGGTCCAGGGTAAGGCCACCGCTGGCCTCGATCTCCGCCCGCCCCGCGACAAGGCGTACCGCCTCGGCCGTCTCGGCGTCGGTCATGTTATCGAGCAGGATGCTCGTCGCGCCCACCGCGAGCGCCTCCTCGACCTGCGCGAGGGTGTCGCACTCCACCTGGACGTGCAGGGACGGGTAAACGGCGCGGATCGCCTCGTACGCCTTGGTGATGCTGCCGGCCGCCGCGATGTGGTTGTCCTTGATGAGCGCTGCGTCGTGCAGGCCCATCCTGTGGTTGACCCCGCCGCCGCAGTGCACGGCGTACTTCTGGACGGCGCGCAGCCCGGCGAGGGTCTTGCGGGTGTCCCGCACTCTGGCCTTGGTGCCGTCCAGGGCGTCGGCCCAGCGCCGCGTCGCCGTCGCGATTCCGGACAGGTGGGTGAGCAGGTTCAAGGCCGTCCGCTCGGCCCGGAGCACGGCCCTGGTCTGCCCGCTGACCGAGATGAGGACCTGGCCCGGGACGACACGGTCGCCGTCCTCCGCCTTCGCCTCGTAGGCGACGTCCAGCAGCTCGAACACGACGCAGGCCACCGGGATGCCGGCGACGACGCCCTCGTCCCGCGCCCGCAGGTCCCCCGCCGCGGCGTCCTCCGGCGCGAAGATCGGCATGCTGGTGACGTCGACCTCGCCGTCCTCGGCCAGCGCCGTCCGGACGAGGTTTTCCACAGTTCGCGGATCCAGCCCGGCGGCGCTCAGCCGCTGCGAGAGTTCCGGTGTCATGAGCGCTTTTCCTCCAGAGGTTCGTACGTGGTCGTCAGGGCGTTCCCCGCCAGCCGCGTCACCAGGTGACCGCGCCACGCGCCGTCCGCCCGGTCGGGGAAGTCCTCGCGCCAGTGGCTTCCGCGCGTCTCCTCCCGCCGCCGCGCCGCCGCCACGATCGCGGACGCGACGGTGTAGAGGTTGGTGACCTCCCAAGCCTCCACCCCCGGCTCCGCGCCCCGTTCACCGAGCCCCGCCAACGCCCGCACCGCCCGTTCCAGCCCGTCCGCACCCCGCAGCACCCCCGCATAGGACGACATGATCCGCTGGATCTCCCCGCGCGCCGCCGCTCCGACCAGCGCCGTGCGTCCACCCGCCGCCGCCGCGGGGGGGACGGGCGTGCTCGGGGAGGCGGGCGGCAGGTCGTCGTGGAGGGCGGTGGCGATCCGGGCGGCGAAGACGAGCCCCTCCAGGAGGGAGTTGGAGGCCAGGCGGTTCGCGCCGTGCACGCCCGTGCAGGCGACCTCGCCGCAGGCGTAGAGGCCGGGGACGGACGTGCGGCCGTGCAGGTCCGTGCGGACGCCGCCGCTGGCGTAGTGCGCGGCGGGGACGACCGGGATGGGCTCGGTCACCGGGTCGATGCGGTGGTGCCTGCACGCGGCCAGGATGGTCGGGAAGCGGTTCTCCCACATCGCGGCGCCGAGGTGGCGGCCGTCCAGGAGCATGCAGGCCGCGCCGGTCTCGCGCATCCGGTTCATGATCCCTTTGGCGACGACGTCGCGCGGGGCGAGTTCGGCGAGTTCGTGCCGTCCGACCATGAAGCGTTCGCCGGCGAGGTCGATCAGGTGGGCGCCCTCGCCGCGGACGGCCTCGGAGATCAGCGGCTGCTGCCCGGTCGCGCCCTCGCCGAGCCACAGCACGGTCGGGTGGAACTGGACGAACTCCAGGTCGGTGACCTCGGCCCCGGCGCGCAGTGCGAGCGCCACGCCGTCGCCGGTCGAGACCTCGGGGTTGGTCGTGGCGGAGAACACCTGGCCGAGCCCGCCGGTCGCGAGCACGACGGCGCGGGCGCGGACGGCGCCGACTCCGCCCGGCTGGCCCTCGCCCATGACGTGGAGGGTGATCCCGGCGGCGCGTCCGGCGGCGTCCTTCAGCAGGTCGAGGACCAGCGCGTGCTCGATCACCTCGACGCCGGACTCCTTGAGCTCGGCGCGGAGGGCGCGGCTGATCTCGGCGCCGGTCGCGTCCCCGCCCGCGTGCGCGATGCGGCGCCGGTGGTGGCCGCCCTCGCGGGTCAGCGCGATGCCGCCGTCGCCGGCGCGGTCGAAGACCGTGCCGAGCCCGATGAGCCCGTGGACGGCGTCCGGCCCTTCGGTGACGAGCGCCTGGACGGCGGCCTCGTCGCACAGCCCGACCCCGGCGGTGAGGGTGTCGGCGAGGTGCTCCTCGGGGGTGTCGTCCGGCGCGAGCGCGGCGGCGATCCCGCCCTGCGCCCAGCGGGTCGAGCCGGCGTCCAGGAGGGCCTTGGTGACGAGCAGCACCCGCCCGTGCGGACGGCAGCGCAGCGCGGCGACCAGGCCGGCGATGCCGGAGCCGATGACGACGACGTCGGCCTCGGTGGTCCAGCCGGGCGCGGGGGCGTGGAGAACGGAAGGGATCACGAGCCCTCCTCCGGGATCGGTTCTCGTCATTATGACCCTAACCCCGGAGAACCCGGACGCCCGCCCCCCGCGTTCCCCGCGCGGGGTCAGTCGTGGACCAGGTCGCCTCGGGCGGTCTTGGTGCCGGGAACGGGCTCGGCCGGGTCGGAGCCCAGCGAGATGATCTTGTTGGTGCGGTCGACGTGCACGACGGTGGGCACGAACTCGCGGGCCTCGGCGTCGGCGAGCTGGGCGTAGCTGATGATGATCACCAGGTCGCCGGGCTGCACGAGGCGGGCCGCGGCGCCGTTGATGCCGATGACGCCCGAGCCGCGCTCGCCCGCGATCAGGTAGGTCTCCAGGCGGGCGCCGTTGTCGATGTCCACGATCGAGACCTGCTCGCCGGGGAGCAGGTCGGCGGCGTCCATCAGGTCCTGGTCGATGGTGAGCGAGCCGACGTAGTGCAGGTCCGCCTGGGTCACCGTGGCGCGGTGGATCTTGGACTTGAACATCGTCCGGATCATCAGTGCTCCTTGCCGAGCTGGAGGTGAACGTTGTCGATGAGGTGGGTGGAGCCCACGCGGCCCGCGACGGCGAGGACGGCCGGGCCGGCGGAGGCGACCGGGGCGAACGTCGCCTGGTCGACGAGGACGAGGTAGTCGAGGACGAGGGGCGGGTCGGCGGCCGCGGCCTTGCCGAGGACGGCGCTCGCGGCGGCGATCACCGCGTCCGCCCCGTCCTCCGCGGCTTCCGCGCCGGCCTGGAGGGCGCGCGACAGGGCGAGGGCCGTGCCCCGCCCGGCCTGCGACAGGTAGCGGTTGCGGCTGGAGAGGGCCAGGCCGTCCGGCTCGCGCACGGTCGGGCCGCCCACCACGCGCACCGGCACGTTCAGGTCGGCGACCATCCGGCGGATCATCGCGAGCTGCTGCGCGTCCTTCTCCCCGAAGATCGCCACGTCGGGGCGGACGAGGTTCAGCAGCTTCAGCACGACGGTGAGCATCCCGTCGAAGTGGCCGGGCCGGGCCGCCCCCTCGACGACCTCGCCCATCGGGCCCGACTTGAGCGTGACCTGCGGCTCTTCCGGATACATGACGTCGCGGGTCGGCGCGAAGATCAGGTCGACGCCCGCACCGGCGCACGCCTCCGCATCGGCGTCGAACGTCCGCGGGTAGCGGTCGAAGTCCTCGCCGGGCCCGAACTGGAGCGGGTTGACGAAGATGCTCACGGCGACCGAGTCGGCGCTGCGGCGCGCCTGGCGCATCAGCGACAGGTGCCCCTCGTGCAGAGCGCCCATGGTCGGGACGAACGCCAGCGTGCCCTCGACACGGGCACGTGCGGCCGCGAGTTCGTTCCGCGTCCGCACAATGACGGGTTTCAAGAAACCTCCCACATCATCCGTCTCCGCCCCGGCGAGCGGCCTCCCGCTCGCCGGCCACCCGGCCGGACGGCATCCGGCCGTCCGCCTCCTGAACGCCGGCCGCGGAGCTCCGGCTTCCCGATCGCTCCCCCGCCGTCCGCCCGCCACCGCGGCCAAGCCTCTCGCCCATCGCCCGGCAGCCGCCCAACGCCTGGGCGGGCAGGGCGACGCCGAACCGTCGTACGGACACGGCCGCACCTGGGCCGCGTCTGGAGCCGCCCGGCGGCTGGGCGGGCAGGGCGAATGCCGAAGCTTCGTGCGTACACGGCCGTCCACTGCCCGCGTCTGGAAAAGCGTTCGGCACCGCGCTTGCGGGTCGGCCGCCATGGGGGGTGTGCGTGCTTGTGGGGGTCAATCGGCCAGAGCTTCCAGGAGGCGTTCGGCGTCTTCGGGTTTGAGCAGCCCCGCGCCGAGCGCGCGGTCGGCGGTGAGGCGGGCCAGGGCGATGTAGGCGCGGCGGCTCTCCGGGGAGACCTTGGCCAGTTCGGCCACGTGGTCGGAGACCGTGCCGGCGTCGCCGCGGGCGACCGGGCCGGTCAGCCCGTCGAGGCCGAGGCGGAGGCCGTTGTCCAGGGCGGCGCCGAGGAGCGGGCCGAGCATCCGGCCGGGTTCGGCCACGCCCGCGCGGCTCAGCAGGTCCATCGACTCGACGACCAGGGTGACCAGGTGGTTCGCGCCGCCGGCGAGGGCCGCGTGGTAGAGCGGCCGCGCGTCCTCGGCGATCCAGACGGGTTCGCCGCCCATCTCCAGGACGAGCGCCTCGGCGACCGGGCGCAGCGGCTCGGGCGAGGTGACGCCGAACGAGATCCCGGTGAGCCGGTTCACGTCGTCCGCGCGTCCGGTGAACGTCATCACCGGGTGCAGGGCCAGCGGCAGGGCGCCCGCGCGGGTGAGCGGGTCCAGGACGGCGGTGCCGTAGCGTCCGCTGGTGTGCGTGATCAGTTTGCCGGCGACGGAGACGCCCGCGGAGACCAGGCCGGCCGCGAGTTCGGGCAGCTCGTCGTCCGGGACGGTCAGCAGCACCAGGTCGGCGCGCGCCACCACGTCCTGCGGCGCCGCGACGTCCGCGCCGGGGAGGCGTTCCTCGACGCGCGTCCGCGACCGGTCGGACACGGCGGTCGCGGCGACCACGCGGTGGCCCGCGCGGGCCAGCGCGGCGCCGAGCGCCGTGCCGACGCGGCCGGCGCCGACGACGCCGACCGCGAGCCGCGCGGGCCTGTCCTCCGGGGTCTCCGGCTCGTTCTTCCGGGGAGGCGTCCCCCCGGAGGGCGGCCCGTTTCCAGGCGTGCCGGAGGAGGGCGTGACGTTGGGGTCCATCGGTTCGTTCCAGTCCTCACAGGTAGGTACCGGACGGGCGCGCACCAGAGTACCCATGGGACCCGGTCACGTGGTCCGGTGGGTGACGAGCGCCACCCCGGCCTCCCATTCAGTCATGCGCGAGGGACTCCACGATGGACGTCTTCGCGGCGCGCCGCGCGGGCATCACGGCGGCGAGCGTTCCGGCCGCGCCCGCGAGGACGACGAACGCGACCACCTGCAGATAGGGCAGCGCGAAGACCGAGTCGGCCGCCATCGCGTTCGTCGCTGCCCAGCCGAAGCCGATGCCGAGCACGACCCCGGTGAACGCGCCGATCACGGCCATGACCAGGGCCTCGATCGACAGCATCCGGCGGAGCTGGCGCCTGGTGAGGCCGAGGGCGCGCAGCAGCGCCGACTCGCGGGTCCGCTCCACGACCGAGAGGGTCAGCGTGTTCGCGATGCCGAACAGCGCGATGACGATCGCCAGCCCGAGCAGCCCCCCGAAGATCATCAGCACCATGTCGATCGCCTTGCCCAGCGTCTCCTCGAACTCGGCGGACGACGCGACCTTCGCGGCCGGGTAGGGCCGCGCGGCCTCGTCCACGGCCGCGCGGGCCTGGGACGCGGGGACGTCGTCCCGGGTCTTGACGTAGATCCCGATCGGGTCGCGGGCGCCGAAGTACCGGGTGAAGTCCGCCTCCGGGACGACGATCCCGTCGAGGCCCGCGCCGATCCCGTACACGGCGGCGATCTTCACCGGGACGGTGCCGCGGGCCGTCCGGACCTGGACGGTCTGCCCGACGCCGCGGCCGGGCGCCTTGGCCGTGCCCTCGTCCACCATCGCGGTTCCGGGCTTGAGCGCGGCGGCCAGCGTGCCCTGCTCGATGTCCGGTTTCAGGATCGTGCCGAGCGCCGACGTGGTGATCGTGGCGATCTCGCCGTCCTCGCCGCCGACCTCGGTGTCCTGGCGGCGCTCCTCCACGACGCCGGCGACCTCGGGCTGCCGGCGCAGCGCCTCGCCGAGCGCGTGCGGGAGGCGCCCGTCGTAGTCCTGCGTCCGGATCTGGAACTGGACGGGGAACTGCTCCGCCAGCTTGTGCGACGCCGTCGCCTTGCCGCTCGCCGCGACGACCGCGAACAGGCTCATCAGGCCGACGCCGACGGTCAGCGCGATCGTCGTCGTCGCGGTGCGGCGGGGCGCGCGCTGCGCGTTCGCGACCGCGAGCCGTCCGGGGACGCCGCCGAGCCGGGCCGGGACCGCGCCCGCGAGCCGTCCCAGCGGGCGGACGAGCGCCGGCATCGCCGCGATCACGGCGAGGAAGAACACGCCGCCGGCGAACGCGACCGCGAACATCGCGCTCTCGCCCTTCTCCATGGCGACCGAGGCGAGCAGCCCGAGGGCGAGTCCCGCGGCGCCGAGGACGACGGCGATCGCCGTGCGCGCCCGGCCGAGCCGGAACCGTCCGGTGCCCGGCTCGAGATCGGCGCGCAGCGCGGCGATCGGCGCGACGCGGGTCGCGGCGCGGGCCGGCAGCAGCGCGGACAGGACGGTCACGACGATGCCGACCGCCAGCCCGAGCACGATCGTCCGGACCGCGAGGGACGGCCCGGCGACCGCGATGTTGTCGTTCAGCCTGTTCACCGCGACGAGCGCGCCCTCGCCGAGGCCGACCCCGGCGAGGAGGCCGAGCAGCGAGCCGGCCAGGCCGACGACCGCGGACTCGGCCAGCACGCCGCCGAACACCTGCCTGCGGGTCGCGCCGACGCAGCGCAGCAGCGCCATCTCCCGCATCCGCTGCGCGATCAGGATCGAGAACGTGTTGTAGATGACCAGCGCGGAGACCAGCAGCGCGACCAGCCCGAAGATGAGCAGCCCGGTACGGATGATCTTGGTGTCGGCGCCCGCCGCGCGCGCCAGCCGAGCGCCGAGCTCCTCCCCCGTGTACACGTTGTAGGCGGCGCCGGCGGCGGCCTTGACGGCGGCCTCGTCCCCTCCCGCGACGTCGAGTTCGCGGTAGGTCTTCTCGCCGGTCATCAGCATCGCGGTCGCCGGGTCGAAGCCCACCGCGCCGCGGAAGCTCGCCTCCTGGTCGATGCCGAAGTCGACCAGTCCGACGACCTTGAACGCGTGCGGGCGGTCCTTCGGGCCCAGGACGGACACGGTGTCGCCGACGGCGTAGCCCTCCCGCTTGGCGAGCTTCGTGTCGAGGACGGTCTCGCCGCCGCCGGACGGAGGTCGCCCCTTGTCGACGTCGTAGCGCAGCAGCCGCCCGGACGGCACGGACATGCCGACGGTCGGGAAGTCACCGACCGCCTTGCCGTCCTTGCCGACGAGGGCGGCGTCGCCTTGCACCAGGCCCTGGACGTCCGTCACGCCGGGGAGCGCGCCGACTTTCTGCAGGATTTCTGCCGGGATGCCCTCGTCCGAGTCGTCGTTCTTGGGCAGAACCGCGAAATCCACCTTGTCGGCCGACTTCGCGAATGTCTTGGAGACGCCCTTGTCCATCGTGTCCGTCAGGACGAACGTGCCGGAAATGAAGCCGACGCCCAGGGTGATGGCCACCGCGGTGAGAAGCAGGCGCAACTTATGGGCGCGCAAGCCCGCCAGGGTCGTTTTCAGCATCACGCCCCCAGAGCCTTGAGCCGGTCCAGGACGGCCTCTGGGGAGGGCTGGAGGATCTCGGAGACGATCTCACCGTCCCGTAGGAACACCACCCGGTCCGCGTACGAGGCAGCCACCGGGTCGTGGGTGACCATCACGATCGTCTGCCCCATCTCCCTGACGGACGAGCGCAGGAACGCGAGGACCTCCGCGCCTGCGCGCGAGTCCAGGTTGCCGGTCGGCTCGTCCGCGAAGATGACCTCGGGCCGGGCGACGATGGCGCGCGCGCACGCCACCCGCTGCTGCTGTCCGCCCGACAGTTCGGACGGACGGTGCCCGAGGCGGTCGCTCAGGCCCAGGACGTCCACGACATGCCGGAACCAGGCGCGGTCGGGCTTGCGTCCGGCCAGCTCCATGGGCAGCAGGATGTTCTGCTCGGCGGTGAGCGTCGCGAGGAGGTTGAACGCCTGGAACACGAACCCGACGCGGTCGCGGCGCATCAGCGTCAACTGGCGGTCGCCCATCGCGGTGATCTCGGCGTCGCCGAGCATGATGCGCCCGCCGGTGACGGTGTCGAGGCCCGCCAGGCAGTGCATGAGCGTCGACTTCCCGGACCCGGACGGCCCCATGATCGCGGTGAACGCGCCCCGGGCGAACCCGACGCCGACCCCGCGCAGCGCGTGCACGGCCGCGTCACCGGACCCGTAGACCTTCGACACGCCCTCCGCGGTGACGGCGGGCGGTGCCGCGGCGGCGGGGGCTCCCCCGGGCGGTTCGGCGAACGTGCTGGTCACGGTGACTCCTCGTGGTCCCTGCGTGGTCTGGATGATCGGGAACCACGCTAGGAATCCGCGCCGCCGCTGCCATCGGCCCGGCGGCCACGCTTCGCGTCACCCTCCCGGCTATCCGCGCCGCCCGCGTACGACCTGAGTCGTACGGGCCCGTCCCCCTTCACACCGACCCGGGCCGCCGCCCCTGACTCGTATCGGGCGGGAACGCGAAGTGCCGGAGACCTGAACGGCCTCCGGCACTTCGCCGCCGGGCGTGGGGTGCCCGTCGTGGTCGATCAGCCCTTGACGGACGCGCCGCCCTTGCAGGACGCACTCTGGATGCCGAGGGTGAGGATGTTGTTGCCGCAGACGTTGACCGGGGCGGAGATCGGGACGATCACCTGGTTGCCGTTGAGCACCCCGAAGTTGCCACCGGTCTGGTTGTTGGAGCCGATTCCGCCGCCGTGGCCGTGGTGGCCGTGGTGGTGGCCGTGGTGGTGGCCCTTGCCGTGGTGGTCCCAGCCGCCGCCGTAGGCGGAGGCGTAGGCGGGGGTCGCGGCGAGGGCGGAGCCGGCGACGGCGAAGCCGAGGATGCCGGTGGCGGCAATCTTCTTGAACACGAGAGTCCTCCCGTACGTGGGCTTAGCAGGCCCGTTGTGACATTGCCGACGTCACCCCCAAAGGTGGCGTCGCGTACGGTAGTTACCCAGCTACTCTCAGGTAGGACAACGCCCTCCATCGCGATGAAGGCAAAAGGTCATCAGGGAGCAACCAAAGCGTTACGCAGAGTAACCGCTTTGCCCGCTTTTGACCAGGCCCGTCTCATAGGCGAACACGACCGCCTGCACCCGGTCGCGCAGCCCGAGCTTCATGAGGATCCGTCCCATATGCGTCTTCACCGTCGCCTCGGAGACGTAGAGCCGGCCCGCGATCTCCGCGTTCGACATGCCGCGCGCGACGAGCCGCAGCACCTCGCCCTCCCGGTCGGTCAGGCTGTCCAGCGCGCCGCCCGCCTTCTCCGCCGCGTCCGGCAGGTGCACCGCGAACCTGTCCAGCAGGCGCTTGGTCGTGCTCGGCGCGACCACCGCGTCCCCCGAGTGGACGGCCTTGATCGCCTCGATGAGCTGCGCCGGCCCGGCGTCCTTCAGCATGAACCCGCCGGCCCCCGCCTTGATCGCCGCGAACGCGTACTCGTCCAGGTCGAACGTGGTCAGGATGACGACCTTCGGGCCCGACCGCGCCACCACCAGGCGCGTCGCCTCGATCCCGTCCATCCGCGGCATCCGCACGTCCATGAGGACCACGTCGGCCCGCGTGGTCCGCAGCAGTTCCACCGCCTGCACGCCGTCGCCCGCCTCGCCGACGACCTCGATGTCGGGCTGGGCGTCCAGCACCATCTTGAAGCCGGCCCGCACCAGCTCCTGATCGTCCACGAGCACCACCCGGATGGGCTCCGCCGCGTCCTCGAACTCCACGTCCCCGACCTCCGTCATGCCGCCCTCTCCGTGATCGCCGCGCGCTCCATCACGCCGGGACCTCCATCACGCCGGGACCTCCTCGCGGACCGGGAGGCGCGCGACCACCTCGAACCCCCCGCCGGAACGGGGGGCCGCGCGGACGTCGCCCCCGTACACCGAGACCCGTTCCCGCATCCCGGCGAGGCCGTGGCCGCGGCCGTCGTCGAAGGCCGCCGCACCGCGCCCGTCGTCCGCCACCCGGACCTCCAGCGCGTCGTCCGCGTACCGCAGCCGGACCGACACGTTCACCTCGGGGCCGCCGTGCTTGAGCGTGTTGGTCAGCGCCTCCTGGACGATCCGGAAGACGGTGAGCTGGCGGCCCTCCGACATGTCCGCCGGCGTCCCGTCCACCTCGAACGCCACCGCCAGCCCGGACGCGCGGACCTGCTCGACCAGGTCGTCGATCTCGGCCACCCCCGGCTGGGGCGCGAACGCGCCCGCGTCGTCGTCCTCCCGCAGGACGCCGAGGAGCCGCCGCATCTCCGCCAGCGCCAGCCGTCCCGTCGAGGAGATCGTGTCGAGCGCCTGCCTGGCCCGTCCCACATCGGTGTCGATCGCATAGGACGCGCCGTCCGCCTGCACCACGATCACGCTGACGTTGTGCGCCACGACATCGTGCAACTCGCGGGCGATACGCGCCCGCTCGGCGGCCATCGCCACCTTGACCTCGTTGTCGCGTTCGCGCTCCAGCCGCTCCGCCCGCTCCTCGACCGAACGCAGGTAGGCGCGGCGCGTGCGCATGTGCAGGCCGAGCACGTACACGCCCGCCACCAGCACCGTCAGCATGATGAACGTGTACTTGCGGTCATCGGTGCCGGTCGGGTAGCGCCAGGCCACCAGGGCCGCGCCGACCTCGGCGACGAGCATTGCCGCGAGCCCCCAGCGGAACGAGCGGCAGGCCGTGACCGTGTACAGCCCCATGAGGACGGCGATGTTCGCCGGGACCGGCTCCACACCCGCCAGGCACTGGACGAACGAGGTCAGCGCGATCACGGCGAACACCGCGCGCGGGAACGTCCGGCGCAGGACGAGCGGGCCGACGAGCACGACTGTCAGCAGCGCGTACCAGTGCGCGCCCATCCCGAAGGCCCCGCCCAGCATCGAGGGCACCGCGAGCAACAGGACCGGTGCCGCGAAGAACGCATCGACCAGCGACTTCTTGCGCCGCAGCCACTCCCACACGCTCGCCACCATGCCGACAGCGTACGTACACGCAGGTCACCCCGGATCAGTCGCAGGTCGGACCCGCGTCCACCCCGAGGATGGCTCCCGCCCGCACCCCGAGCGGCGCCCGCCCGCAGTCTGGGCGGCTCCCGGGCCCGCATTCCGAGGATGGGCCCCGGCACGCAGCCCGAGGATGCCCACGGCCCGCACCCCGAAGATGGGCCTGGCCCGCGCCCCGGCGAAGGACAAGGACCGATACAGCGGGCAAGCCCCCTGAAGGCACGACGCGAAGGTCGAAGCGAAGGTCGACGCGAAGGTCGACGCGAAGGTCGACGCGAAGGTCGACGCGAAGGCGCGGGACGGCGCGCGGATGGGGCCGGTGGCGGGGCTCGGCGCGGTAACGTCACTGGCGTGGCGGCGTTGGTTTCAGAATGGCTGACTTGGCGCACGGCGATGGAGCGGGCGCTGTACGGGGAGGACGGCTTCTACCGGCGCGGGGAGCGTCCGGCCGAGCACTTCCGTACCTCGGTGCACGCCTCGCCGCGGTTCGCCGCCGCCCTCGTCCGGCTGCTCGCCGAGGTCGACGCGCTCCTGGGCCGCCCCGAACGGCTGGACGTCGTCGACATCGGGGCCGGGTCCGGGCGCCTGCTGGCCAACATCCTGGCCTGCGCGCCCGCCGACCTGGCGTCCCGGCTCGTCCCGACGGCGGTGGAGATCGCGCCGCGTCCCGCCGACGTCCCGTCCCAGATCGTCTGGCGGCCGGACCTGCCCCGCCGCATCACCGGCCTCGCCGTCGCGAACGAATGGCTCGACAACGTGCCGCTCGACGTGGTCGAACGCACCCCGGACGGCGTCCGGACCGTGCTGGTCGACCCGTCCACCGGGAGCGAGCGCCCCGGCCCGGCGCCGTCCGCCGAGGACCGCGACTGGCTGGAGCGCTGGTGGCCGCTCCGCGAACCCGGCGACCGGGCCGAGATCGGCCACCCGCGCTGCAACGCCTGGGCCTCGGTGGTCGGACGCCTCTCCCGGGGCCTCGCGCTCGCCGTCGACTACTCGCACGCGCGGGACGCCAGGCCCGGGTACGGGACGCTGACCGGCTACCGCGACGGCGCGACCGTCCCCGCCGTCCCGGACGGATCATGCGACGTCACCGCGCACGTCGCACTGGACGCCTGCACCACCGCCGGTGAACGCGCCGGCGCCACGTCCACCCTGCTGACCACCCAGCGCGACGCGCTGCGCGCCCTCGGCCTGTCCGGCACCCGCCCGCCGCTGGACCTGGCCTATCGCGACCCGCACGCCTACGTCGCCGCGCTGTGCCACGCGGGCGAGGACGCCGAACTGACCGACCCGTCCGGCCTGGGCGGTTTCGGATGGCTCGCCCAGACCGTCGGCATCCCGATCCCCACCGCGCTCTCCTCCCGGCCCGGCCCCACGGCCTGACCTGGGACGCCGAAACGCTCCGCGTGCCTCGCCCCCCGGGCGAGCGCGCAGATCAGCACTCGACGTAGAGGGCTTCCAGGCCGCGCAGGACGAATCCGGGCTTCCACTTGGGCTCTTCGGCCAGACGAAGTTCCGGGGCCGCGCGGAGCAGGGCGCCGAACGACTCGGCGAGTTCGATGCGGGCGAGCGGCGCGCCCAGGCAGTAGTGGACGCCGAGCCCGAACGTGATGTGCGGATTCGGGTCTCGGGACACGTCGAAGCGGTCCGGGTCGGCGAACACGTCCGGGTCCCGGTTCGCGGACGCGAATTGCAGCGCCACCTCGGCGCCCCGGGGGATATCGACACCGGCGACTGTGATGTCCTCCAGCACCCAGCGTTCGAACATGGGCGCCGGGGTGTCGTAGCGCAGCAGCTCCTCGACCGCCGTCGGGATGAGCGAGGGGTCGGCGCGGAGGCGCTCCAGCTCACCGGGGTGGCGGAACAGCGACCACCAGCCGTTGCCGGTCGCGTTGACCGTGGCCTCGTGCCCGGCGTTCAGCAGCAGGACGCAGGTGCCGATCAGCTCGTCCTCGGTGAGCCGGTCGCCCTCGTCCACGACCTGGGCGAGCGCGGTGATGAGGTCGTCGCGCGGCTCGTCCCGCCGGGTGCGCGCGAGACCGCGCAGGTAGTCGGAGAACTCGACGGCGGCCCGGACCGCCGTGTGCTGCGCCTCCTCCGGCGGGTTCAGCTCGTACATGCCGCAGATGTCGGCCGACCACGGGCGGAGCAGGGGCCGGTCCTCGACGGGGACGCCGAGCATCTCGGCGATCACGTTCACCGGCAGCGACTCGGCGACCTCGGCGAGCAGGTCGCCGCCGCCCTTCGCGGCGAGCTCCCCGGCCAGTTCCCCGGCGAGCCGCCTGATCGTCGGGCGCAGGCCCTCCACCATCCGGGCGGTGAACGCCTTGGACACGAGGCGCCGCAGCCGTGTGTGCGCGGGCGGCTCCACGTCCAGCATCCCGGCGCGGACCAGATCCCAGAACGGCTTGAGGAAGTCGGCCTCCGCCTGCCGGCCGAACTCCTCGTGGCTCGCGACGTGCAGATACGACCGTCCGAGCCGCCGATCCCGCAGCAGCGCGTCGACGTCCGCGTACCGGCTGATCACCCACTGCTGGGTGGCCTCGTGAAAGAACACCGGCCGCTCCGCGCGGAGCCGCTCGAACACCGGATACGGATCCGCCACGAACTGAGGCGCCCAGGGGTCATAAACCACATCACTCATGACCCGAACATATGCGTCTCCACCCCCCACGACCACCACGACCACCACGGCGCCTCTGCCGCTAGTCCGGGCCGTCCGCGGCAGGGGACGGCCCGTGCGCAGGCAAGAGGTGGCGGGCGAGGGTGTCCAGTGCGGCCATCACCTCGGCTGCGTGCTCGTCGCCGCCGAGGGCCGCCTTCAACGCCGCGTCGATGCGGGTCGCGCGCACCTCCGCCACGCGCTCGGACGTTCCCGCGGCCGTGCGGACGAGCGACCGCCGCCGGTCCTCCGGGTCGGGCGCGGTCACCACGGATCCGGATTCGCGGAGCCGCGCGACGGCTGTCGAGACCTGGCTCTGCGGCAGTCCGGTGCGGGCCGCGATCTCCCCTACGGCGCTGTCCGGGTGGCCGACGACGTCGCTCAGCACGACGAGGATCGCCCGCGGCCCGCCGGTACGTCCGTCGCGCGGCTCGGGCATGGCCTCCTCGCCGATCTTCATCAGCGTCCGCCCCAGCAGGAACAACTCGACTCCGTTCACGGACCCAACTTACATCCATACAGATGCATCTTTCTTGATGTATCTATCTCGATACTTTATGGTGGATGTCATCCGAGCGTCCCCGGCGGGCGGAACCGGTTGCGGCGCGGCCGCACCGGCTCCTCCCGCACGGGCCGGGGACGCGCTTCCACCACCTGCCTCGTCCAGACCGGACGATGCCCGGAGGGCACCATGACGACCAAGACCGCGATGCTCCCCGTCCCCGGCGCCGAGCTGTACTACGAGGTCAGCGGGGACGGCCCGCTCCTGATCATCGGCCAGAGCGGCGAGGGCGACGCCCGGCGCAGCACCGAGATGATCGACCGGCTCGTCGATCGCTACACCGTCGCGACCTATGACCGGCGCGGGCTGTCGCGCACGAAGGCCGAAGACCCCGACGCCCCCGTTCCGCCCCGGACGCACGCCGAGGACCTGCACCACCTGCTCGCCGCCCTGACCGACGAGCCCGCGCTCATGCTCGGATGCAGCCTCGGGGCCCTCTACGGACTGCACCTGGCGGCGGCCCACCCCGGTCAACTCCGCGTCCTCATCGCCCATGACCCCGCCACGCCCGGCCTGCTGCCACCCGCCGACCGCGCCCGCATCGAACGCACGCTGACCGAGGTCGAGGCCACCGCCCGGAACGGCGGATGGCGCGCCGCCATCGCCATGGTCGCCGCCGCCACCGGCCTGGACCCCCGCAACATGAAGACCGAGTCCGGCGTCACCGCCGTCCCCATGACCGGGGATCGCGAGGCGAACATGACGTACTACCTGACCAACGACGTCGCAGGACTGCGCCGCGACACGCTCGGCGCCGCCGAGGTCACCGCCGCCGCCGCGAGGACGCGCATCATCCCCGCCGCCGGCGCGGACTCCAAGCGCGCCTGGAACCACCGATGCGCCGAAGAACTGGCCGCCGTCCTGGACGCACCGCTCGTCGAGTTCCCCGGCGGACACAACGGCAACACCGCCTTCCCCCGCGCCTTCGCCACCCGCGTCCACGAAGTCCTGTCCACACCATGACCAGACCACCCCAACCGCTCCCCCGACCCACCGCACGAACAGAACCCACCGACAACCTCAACCAGAAGCCCAGCCCCCGGAGCCCCAAACAGAACCCCACCCACCCGAAGACCCTCTCGCCAGAAATCCAGGCACAGGACAAGCCGCCGAAGACCCGTGAGGACCACCCCTGAAGACTCAGGCACAACGCCACCGCCGGAGCTCACGCAAAACCCCACCCGCCGAAGACTCAGGCAGCCCCCACCCCGGGCCTCGGGCCGAACGCCACCCACCACCGGCGGAACACCATCCGCCGCAACCTCAGCCAGACACAAGCCGCCAGAAACTCAAGGGCGCCACCCGCCGGAGGCTTAGATAGAGCGCAAGCCGCCCGGAACTCAGCGGAACCCACCCTGCCTCGGGACTCGATCGGAACACCACCCGTCGAAACCCCCGGCAAAACACCACCCGCCGGACTCAAGTAGAACGCGACCCACCGGAAACACAGGCAGAACGCCACCCACTCCGGAACTCGTGCGGAACGCCAGGCACCGGAGGGTCAGGCGAAACGTCGGCCACCGAACACTCGGGGGCGCGCCACCTGCCGGAGACTCCGGCAGAGCGTCGGCCGCCGAGGCTCGGGGGGGGCGCCAGCCGCCGGGGCTCGGGTCACCGTCTGCTCCCACTACTCGGCCGACCCGGTCCGCGACGGCTGGCGCGCTCACCTGGCGATCGGCGGCCTGCGCCCAGCCGAGAGCGCGGCGCCGGCCACCGCTCCTCTAGTTGAAGCCGAATGTGGACGGGAGTGGGCGGGGCGTGAAGAGCCCGGCGGGGACGGCATCGGCGAGGGCCTTGTAGCCGACCGGGTTCAGGTGCAGATGGTCGCCGACGTCGAGGGCGGGGAGCAGCCGGCCCGAAGCGGACGGATCACGTGCCGCGCGGTCGAAGTCGATGACCGCGTCGAAGCGGTGGCCGGTGCGGATCCAGGCGTTGACCGCCTGGCGGGCGCCTTCGCGGCGCCCGTCCGGGTCGTCGTACATGGTGTTGCCTCCGAACGGGGTGAGCGTCGCGCCGTACACCCGGATCCCTTGGGCGTGAGCGCGGACGATGATCTGGTCGTAGGCGGCGATCAGGTCGTCCGCGACGTGCTTCTGGGCAGAGGGCGTGGCTTCGGCGGTGCCGATGTCGTTGACGCCTTCGAAGACGACCAGCCATTGGACGCCGCTCTGGGCCAGCACATCGCGGTCGAGCCTGGCGAGCACGTTGGGTCCGAGCCCGTCGTTGAGGACGCGGTTGCCACCGGCGGCTTGGTTCACGATGGCGATGTCGGATGTGGACGGGTGGGATTGCAGCCGGTCCAGAAGCTGGTCCGGCCAGCGGTCGTTCTTGTTGGTGGTCGACCCACGGCCGTCGGTGAGGGAGTCGCCCAACATGACCGCCGCCGCAGTCTCGGGTTTGGCCCACACTTCAAGGCCGCTCAGGAAGTACCAGTGGTCGACGCGGGCCGCATCGGGCAGATCGGCGTCCGCGACATGGTCACCGGCCACCATGTAGGAGGTGGTCCTGGAGCCGGGGTGGGACGTGATGTCGGTCGATGCCTGGCCGTCCGCCAGATAGATCGTCACTGTCAGGACGGATCGGGGCGCCACCGGAAACTCCAGCGGGTCGGAGACCGTCTGCGCCCCGACCGGGACGACGGCGGACGTCCGGCCGTGGAAGGTCACGGAGCGGGACGTCTTCGGTTCGATGGAGCCGACGCCCGCCTGCCCGCCGGTCGGCAGCGCCACCGAGACCTTCGTGATGGGGAGCGCCGCGCCGCCGAACGCGTTGGAGAACCGCAACCGCAGGTTGCGGCCACCGACGGAGACGCGGACGGTCTGCCGCACGGTCGCGTCGTCGAAGACCTCGCCCTCCCGTGTGAAGGGCGGAGGGGGCATGTTCCCCGGCTCAGTCAACTGCGGCATCGACGCCCAGCTGTCGACCCAGTGGCCACCGATCCTCGGCGCGGCCGGGCCGCCGGCGGTGCGGGACGCACCCTCGGCCCCCGTGAACGACGCGGCGATGAGGGCCACCGCGAGCAGGAGGACCGCGACCAGCCGTCCGGCCGGGGGCATCGAGTTCACGTCCTGCGCGAGCGCGCCCGCTCTCTGGATCGGGCGTCGGGCGCGGACATGCGGATTACGTCTCACCACAGGTCTCCGATCGGACTCTGCGTACGAAGGCGAGTGGATTCGAAATGTTTCGGCGACTTTCGAATCCTCCGCCGAACGTACGCCGGGGTGATCAGGCAGTCAAGCATTGCGCTTGGGCACCCGGAGGCGGCGCAATTTCGGAATGCGTACTGGCTGGGACGACAATCCTCCTCCTCACACCGCGTCGACTGCTCAGGTGACCGCCATTGACCGAGACCTCAGGTCGGCGTACCTTGCCCGATAAGATTTCCGATATCTTTCGAAACAGTTGGCGATGAGCCGACGCACCGCCGGGTCTCGGAACCACTCACCGCCACACGCTTCGGGCATCGCCTCCTCCGCCCCTCCAGCCCCGTGGAGAGAAGATGATCAGAGCCCCGCGCTCGTCCGGCCCCTCGCGGCGCATGGTGACGTCATCAGCCGCGCCGCCCACCGCCGCCGAGGTCACGATGGCGCCGGCGGCCGGGCGCGCCTCCGTCACCGGTGAGCACTCCCATCACCGCTGCCCCAACGGGTACGTCGCACTCACCTACGACGACGGGCCGACCGCTGCGACGTTGCCGGCGCTGCTGGACCAACTGCGGGCCGCCGGCGCCCGGGCCACCTTCTTCATTCAGGGGAACAACGCCGAGGCCCGCCCCGACCTGGTCCGCGCCGAGCAGCGCGCCGGCATGTGGATCGGCAACCACACGGACACCCACCCGCACCTGCCCGACCTCGGAGAGCTCGCCGCCTTCAAGGAGATCCTCGGCACCCAGCGGACCCTGCGCCGGATCACCGGCCGGCCGCCCACCCTGTTCCGGCCGCCCTACGGCGAGACCAACGACCAGGTCAGAAGGGACGAAACCCGACTGAGACTCCTCGAAGTGCTGTGGACCGTCGACTCCCGGGACTGGGCCGGAGCGACCACCGACGAGATCGTGGCCGCCGCGCGCACGCTCCAGCCGGGCGGCATCATCCTGATGCACGACTGGGCGCAGGCATCCGTCGACGCGGTGCCGCGGATCGTCGGCGACCTCCGCGAACGCGGCCTGTGCCCCGGCCGGATCGCCTTCACCCCGAAGAAGGTCCCCTTCGGGGAGACCTACTTCCACGCGACCGCCGTGGCCCCCTGACGATTCCCGGGTGAACCAGGGCGCCGGACGCGGCCTCCGGGCATGCGGCGTGAGCGGCCGGTTCGGACTGGACGGCATGACTGAATCGCCTCCCTCGGTGGGCGGTCGGCCCGCCTCCCCCCATGGGCGGGCCGACCGGTTCCCATGGTCGGGGAGGGCGTGGAGGCGCGGAAGTAGAACGGGATTCTGTGGAAAACCCCGCGTCAGCGGGCCCAGTGGGTGGGGTCTCCGCCGCCGGCCCGGCGGGCGGCCAGGGCCCGGCGGGCAGTGCTCTCGACGATCGCGCGCGCCTCGCCCAGGTCGCGGTCGGTAGCGGCGACCTGCACCGGACCAGGGGGCGCGTCAATGTGGACGGTGGCCAGACCGAGCAGGCGCTGGAACGGGTTCACGGTGAGCCGGACGCTTTGCGCGCGCGCGTGGGCGATCACGTCGGTACGGCGGCAGGGCCAGCCGTGCCGGGCAACGAAGACCACGTCGTCCGTGCCGGCGCCGTCCGCGCGGTCGATCGCCACGGCCTTGGAGGACGCGGGGACGAGGCCGACGGCGTCGACCTGCGTCCCAGGGAAGACCTGCGAGACGAGGTGCATGGCGACATGGCGGGGCGCCACGGGAAGCAGGGTCGAGGAAAGTGCCTGGCGCTCACCGGCGTAACCGGCGACGGTGACCTCCACACGAGCCCAGCCCAGGCTCCGCCAGATCAGGGGTTCGACGATGCTGACCGCCTGGACGCGCCCCGGAGGAAGTGTCTGCATGCGGGTTTCCAGGAGCCCGTAGCGCAGGCGTATCCCGTCCGGTGACATCGCGACCGTGAAATTGGCGTACATCACCAGGGGTGCGACCACGGCGCGGATGAGCCCGAGCAGGACGGGAATGGTGACGGCCAGCATGCCGCCCTCCGCGTACATCACCAGGAAGATGAGGGACGCCAGGAAGAGCAGCGCCGTCCCGAGAACCGGCAGCCGCACAAGGAGGGACCCGATCAGCGCACCGAACGGGACACGCCACATGTGCCGTTCGGGTGCCTCCGGGGTGTGTCCGGGCAGCCCGGCGGCGCGCGCGAGGAGCTCCGCACGCAACTGCTGTGCGGAGTGGCGTCCCAGGTAGCGGAGGGCGATCTCGCTCTGCTCACCGCCGGCCAGCTCCACCCGGACTTCCGCCAGGGCGAACACCCTCGTCACCAAGGGACGGACGAGGTCGATGGCCTGAATACGCGAAAGCGGAATCCGGCGCTTGTTCTTACGGAGGATGCCGGTCTCGACGACGAGGTCGTCGTTGTCGATGCGAAAACGGAGTGCGAGCCAAGCCCAAAGCCCCGTCACGACCGCGATCAGCCCCATCGGGATGGTCACGATGATGAATCTGAGTATGACCTCAGGTGTGAGGGCCAGAGTGATGCCGTCATCCGTCTGGGTCAGCAGCAGAGGGAAGCCGAGCAGGACGAAGTAGATGATGAGGAAGATGAAGGCGCGCAGCGGGGCCGTTGCCCAGTGCAGCCTGTGCGTGCCCTCGGAGAAGCGGATCGGCGGACGGCGCCCAGGCGGCGGGGCGTAACCGTACGGAGGACGCGGCGGACCATACGGCGGGCCGGGCGGACCGGGCGGCCGAGGAGCCCCTGAAGGCCCGTACGGCGGCTGGGGGGGCGGCGGGCCGTAGGGCGGCCCCGGACGGCCGTGCGGACCGTATGGCCCTGGCCCCGGTCCCCCTGGCGGGCCGTAAGGTCCGGGGCCGGGTTGCCCTTGCGGACCGTATGGGCCGTAGGGGCCACTCATAGACCCATGCTCCGTTCCTCGCCCTTCTGGGCGAGACGGTCACGCAGCAACGCGGCCTCGGCGGTGGGCAGGCCCGGCAGGGTCGCGTCCGTGGCTGCGGCAGCGGTGTGCATACGGACGGTGGCGATCCCCATCCACCGTTCGAGAAGCCCTGCCGTGACGTCCACGAACTGCATCCGGCCATAGGGGACGACGATGAGGCGCTTGACGAACACGCCGTGCGTGACGATGAGATCGTCCGCGCGCTCGGCGTACCCGTAGGCCCTGCGGTCCAGTTCGGCGACCAGCCACGTCACGGCCGCCCCCAGGACGACGGCGACGACCCACATGGCGGCGGCTACCACGCCGCCGTTCCTCCACACGATGAACGCGCCCACACCACCGATGGGGATCGCCCAGAGAACGGCGGTGAGAAGCCTGTGCCAGGCATGCCGTTTGGAAATGGGGGCCCACTGGAGGCCACCGCCAGGCGCGAACGCCTGATCCGCCCGATAAACGGGCGGCGTCTGCTGCGGCCCCTGATGGGGCGCCTGCTGTGGCGGATAATGTGCCGGTGCCTGACCTGGCGGTTGACCGCCTGGGCCCGGGCCAGAGGGCACGGGCGGATGCGCCGCGCCCTGGGGTCCGGGCTGCGCGGCGGGCTCGTACGGCGGTTCGCCATGGCTCGCGTTCATTGCCCCCTAGTCAACCGGAAAACGAGTACCGCTCGCCATGGGACCATGAAGCGGTGACCGGAGCGGCGGAGGCGCGACCATGACCACCGAACGGATCGTCGGGATCGGTGCGGGCGCCAAGGAGCTCGCCACCGAGGACATGACCCTGAACATCGGCCCCCAGCACCCGTCCACGCACGGGGTGCTCCGGTTGAGGCTGACGCTGGACGGTGAACGCATCTCGGCTGCGGAGCCCATCGTCGGCTACATGCACCGGGGCGCGGAGAAGCTGTTCGAGGTCCGGGACTTCCGGCAGATCATCGTGCTGGCGAACCGGCACGACTGGCTGTCTGCGTTCTCCAGCGAGCTCGGCGTCGTCCTAGCCGTGGAACGCATGCTCGGCATGGAGGTGCCCGTCCGCGCCGTGTGGATGCGGACCCTCCTGGCCGAGCTGAACCGGGTCCTGAACCATCTGATGTTCCTCGGCTCGTACCCGCTGGAGATCGGCGCCATCACGCCGATCTTCTACGCGTTCCGTGAGCGGGAGACGTTGCAGCGGGTGATGGAGGAGATCTCCGGCGGACGCATGCACTACATGTTCAATCGGGTCGGCGGACTGAAGGACGAGCTTCCCGCCGGTTGGACGGCGCGCGCGCGGACCGCCGTCGCCGATGTCCGTTCCCGCATGGGCGACATCGACGACATCATCATGGGCAACGAGATCTTCCGCGCCCGCACGCGAGGCGTCGGTGCCCTCACCCGTGAACAGGTCCTCCAGTACGGGGTGTCAGGGCCCATCGCCAGAGCGTCCGGCGTGGACTTCGACCTCCGCCGGGACGAGCCGTACCTCGCCTACGGCGACCTGGACGTCCGCGTGGTCACCCGCACGGAGGGCGACTGCCTGGCCCGCTTCGAATGCCTCCTGGACCAGGTGCACGCATCCCTGGACCTCGCCGACGCCTGCCTGGACCGCCTCGCCGAACTCCCGCCGGGCCCGATCAACCAGCGGCTGCCGAAGGTTCTCAAGGTCCCGGAGGGCCACACCTACGCCTGGACGGAGAACCCGCTGGGCATCAACGGCTACTACCTGGTGTCGCGTGGTGAGAAGACCCCGTGGCGGATGAAACTGCGGTCCGCGTCCTTCAACAACATCCAGGTCCTCACGGAGCTGCTGCCGGGCAACCTGGTCGCCGACATGATCGCCATCCTCGGCTCGATGTTCTTCGTCGTCGGCGACATCGACAAATGACCCCGTCCCAGGGCGGGCGGGCCTCCCGCACGTCCTGGAACGGGGGCCGTCCCTAGGCGCGGGAGGCCCTGCGGTCGCGCTCCTCTTCGTCCGGGTCCTTGGGCACGCGGCACGCGTACTCCAGGAAGAACGCCGCGGCCACCAGGACCACGGCCGCCAGGAACGTCGCGCCGCTGACGAAGAAGTCGTGCCGGGGGGTCGGCTTGTCGAGCTGGGACGCGAGGTTGGCGGCGAACCCGCCGAACACGCCCGCGATGACGGCGGCGGCGTGCGCGCTGGCCTTGCCGAGGGCGGCCAGCCGCGCCACCGCCATCGGCTCGATCGGCTTCGGCGCCCTCCGGCCGGCCTCCGGCACCCGGTTCTTCTCCGGCTTGCGGCGGATGCGGCGCAGCACGTTCCAGCCGCTGAAGCCCTCGCCGAGGGCGAGCAGCAGCATCGTCGGCACCGCCGTCCACGGCAGCGGCGGCAACGAGACGTAGGCCGAACGCAGCACCGCCCAGGTGATCACTGCGACGACGACCACCAGGGCGACGAGGAACAGCGGACGGGACGGTTTCATGCAGGCTGCTGCAGGGACAGGTCCTCCCGCCGGCGAACGGCCGACGGGCCACCCTCGGACTGTTTTGCCTGGGCCAGGTCACCGACGCGGCCGTGTCCGGCCAGGAGCACGTCCGGCTCGATGTCGGCCCACGGGACGAGCACGAACGCGCGCTCGTGCGCGCGCGGGTGCGGGAGCGTCAGATCGGGGTCGTCGGACGAGACGTCGCCGAACACGACGATGTCGATGTCCAGGGTGCGCGGCCCCCAGCGGACCTCGCGTTCCCTGCGCATGGAGTTCTCGATGTTGAGGACGCGTTCGAGCAGATTCTCCGGTGGCAGCCGCGTGTCGGCCACCAGCACGACGTTGAGGAAGTCCCCCTGCTCCGGGAGGCTCTCCCCGGGCGGGGCGTAGGGCGCGGTCTCGTAGACCGGGGAGAACGCCACGAAGTTCAGCCCCGGCGCGTCGAACAGCGCGTCGACCGCCTCCTGGATGTTGTCCATCCGGTCCCCGAGGTTGCTGCCGATCGAGAAGACGACACGGTGCTGGACCAGCATGTGCCCGCCGGTGGCGGTGCGGTCGGGCATGCGGTCGGACGCTGTCATGGGCGACTCCTCCTGATCTTCACGGCGATGTCCGTGAAGGGGTGCGGCACGGGGGCGCTCGGCTTGTGGACGGTGATCTCCACCTCGGACACCGCCCTATCTTCCAGACATATAGTCGCCAGCCGGTCGGCAAGCGTTTCGATGAGGTTGACGGGCTCGCCCTCGACGACCGCTACCAGCCGGCCGGCGAGCGTCCCATAGTCGACGGTACGCGAGAGGTCGTCCCCGGCGGCGGCGGGGCGGGTGTCGAGTCCGAGGACGGCGTCCACCACGAACTCTTGGCCCAGCTCACGCTCGGCGGGCAGGCATCCGTGCCGTCCCCGCGCCCGGAGGCCGCGCAGTTCGATGCGGTCGAGACTCATTCTTCCTCTGCATCCACGACATTGAGGACGGGTGAACCATGGTGGAGCAGGAGCCGCCACTCCCCACCCGTCCGTACGAACACGTTCGTCGCGACGATGCTTCCTCCGGCGAGGAATCCCGCCTCAGTGTCCTCATCGGCGGTGAGGACGTTCTCCTTGCACGTCACCACGGCGTGATCGCCGTACACGTCCGTCTCGACGTCGGTCAGCACGAACTGGATGTAGGGCGTGTTGGCCATGATGAGCGCCCAGGACCGCAGTACCTCATCACGTCCGCGCAGCATCGTCCAGCCCGGATGCACGCAGGAGACGCCGGAGGCGAACGTGCCGTCCGCCCACACCGCCGACATCCGGTCGAAGTCGCCGGCCTCGAACGCGGCGTAGAACTCGGCGTGGACCTCGTCCACATCGGCGCGGTTCACGGCACGGCTCATCGGCGGTGTCCCCCTTGCTGGGCGCGACCGTCCGCCGCGGCCGGTTCTGAGGTTTCGTCATCGGACGGACGGGCTGCGCTGATCGCGGCCGCCACGCGCACCGCGTCCGCGTTGGGACGGACACGGTGGACCCGCACGCACCACGCCCCGGCCACCGCCGCCAACGACGTGGTGGCCACAGTGGCGTCATCGCATTCGGCGAACGCGCGAGGCGTCCCGTCGGGGGCGGCTAGCAACTTGGTGAGGAAGCTCTTGCGTGACGCACCGACCAGCACCGGATATCCGGTCGCGGTCAGCGCGTCGAGCCGGGCCAGGAGCGCCCAGTTGTGGCCCGCCTTCGGGCTCTTGGCGAAGCCCAGCCCGGGGTCGAGCACGATCATCGACGGGTCGACGCCCTCCCGCAGGACGGCATCGACCCTCCGCAGGAGCTCGTCGCGCACTTCGCCGACGACATCCGCGTAGACGGCACGGGTCTGCATGTCGTGACTGTGGCCGCGCCAATGCATCACCACGTAGGGGACACCGGCGGCGGCGACCGCCCGTGGCATGTCCGGGTCGGCCAGGCCGCCGCTGACATCGTTCACCAGGCGGGCGCCGACGCTTACCGCGGCCGCCGCGACCTCCGCGCGCATGGTGTCAACGCTGACCGGGACGTTCTCGGCGCTCAGCGCCTCTATGACGGGCACCACCCGGCGCATTTCCTCGTCATGTGACACGCGCTGCGCGCCCGGCCGAGTGGACTCGCCGCCCACGTCCACGATGTCGGCGCCCTCCGCGACGAGGTCCAGCCCGTGGCGGATGGCCTTCTCGGGATCGAACCAGGCCCCGCCGTCCGAAAAGGAGTCCGGGGTCACGTTGACCACGCCCATGACGAGGCACCGCCCTGGCGCGGGCAGCCCCGGGACTACGGCATTGGTCATGTCACCCAACCCTATGCCTTGGAGTCGCGATCACGGCGCGGCGCCTCCGCCGCCCGATCACGTCCGCCCCTGTCCCTCCCGAAGCAGCAGAACGGGCCTCAGCGCGACGCTGAGGCCCGTTCAGGCGGTTCAGAAATCCGAGTGCGGACCGGCGGTCAGTAGCGGCCCAGGATCAGGCTCATCGCCTCGGACCGCGTCTCGGCATGATCGCGGAAGTCGCCGCGCACCGCCGACGTCACCGTCTTGGCGCCCGGCTTCCGCACCCCGCGCATCGTCATGCACAGATGCTCGGCCTCGATCACGACGATCGCCCCGCGCGGCTCCAGCACGCTCATCATCGCGTCCGCGACCTGGCTCGTCAGGCGCTCCTGCACCTGCGGCCGGCGGGCGTACACGTCCACCAGCCGGGCCAGCTTCGACAAACCGGTGATCTGGCCCTTCTTGTTGGGCGTGTACCCCACGTGGGCCACCCCGTGAAAGGGCACCAGGTGGTGCTCGCAGACCGAGTAGACCTCGATGTCCTTCACCAGGACCATCTCTTCATGGTCGGCGTCGAACACCGTGGTGAGCGCGTCCTCCGGCGTCTGCCTGAGGCCCGCGAACTGTTCGGCGTACGCCCGCGCCACCCGCGCCGGGGTGTCACGCAGCCCGTTACGGTCCGGGTCCTCCCCGATGCCGATCAGGATCTCGCGCACTGCCTTCTCGATGCGCTCGTGATCGAAATGCCCGCCGTGCAGGGTCTCGCCCGGCGGGTCATTCTCGATCGGCGCCTCGTCGTACGGAATCGCCAAGACGGTCAGCTCTCACCCTGGGCCGGGTCGACCGCCTCGGAGGTGGCGCCGCCCTGGCCGTTGTTCTTGGTCAGGTCGGTGACGTCCTGCGGGCCGAGCAGGGCCAGCTCCTTGGGCGACAGCACCGGCGGACGGTCGGACGGGAGACGCTTGCCATAGCCGGTGTAGGAGCTCTGGTGCGGCCGCTTCTGGATCGGCGCGAAGATCTCCAGCACCATGTCCTTCGACAGGGTCTCCTTCTCCATCAGGTTGACCACGAGCTCGTCCAGGACGTCCCGGTACTCGACCAGGATCTCCCACGCGGTGTCGTGGGCCGCCTCGATGTAGCGGCGGACCTCGTCGTCGATCGCGGACGCTATGTCCTCGGAGTAGTCACGCTCGTGCCCCATGTCGCGGCCCAGGAAGACCTCGCCCTGGCCGGAGCCGAACTTGCGCGCGCCCAGCCGCTCGCTCATGCCGTACTCGGTCACCATGTTGCGGGCGATCGAGCTGGCCTTCTCGATGTCGTTGGCCGCGCCCGTGGTCGGCTCGTGGAACACGAGTTCCTCGGCGGTACGTCCGCCCAGGAGCATCGCGAGCTGATCGTTCATCTCGGAGCGCGTGGTGAGGAACTTGTCCTCCATCGGGAGGGTCATGGTGTAGCCCAGGGCCCGTCCACGCGGAAGGATCGTCACCTTGTGCACGGGGTCGGAGTTCGGCAGCGCGTGCGCCACCAGAGCGTGCCCGCCCTCGTGGTAGGCGATGATCTTCTTTTCCTTCTCCGACATCACCCGGGTCTTGCGCTCCGGCCCGGCCATGACGCGGTCGATGGACTCCTCCAGGGTGTCCATGTCGATCAGCTTGCGGTCGAAGCGGGCCGTGAGCAGCGCCGCCTCGTTGATGACGTTGGCCAGGTCGGCGCCGGTGAAGCCCGGAGTCCGGCGCGCGATGATGTCGAGGTCGACGTCCTGCGCGAACGGCTTGCCGCGGCCGTGCACCCGGAGGATGCCCTTGCGGCCCTCCAGGTCGGGGCGGTCCACGGTGACCTGGCGGTCGAACCGGCCGGGACGCAGGAGCGCCGGGTCCAGGATGTCGGGACGGTTCGTCGCGGCGATCAGGATCACGCCGCCCTTGACGTCGAAGCCGTCCATCTCGACCAGCAGCTGGTTGAGGGTCTGCTCGCGCTCGTCGTGCCCGCCGCCGAGCCCCGCGCCGCGGTGCCGGCCGACGGCGTCGATCTCGTCGATGAAGATGATCGAGGGGGCGTTGGTCTTGGCCTGCTCGAAGAGGTCGCGGACGCGGGACGCGCCCACACCGACGAACATCTCCACGAAGTCCGATCCGGAGATCGAGTAGAACGGCACGCCGGCCTCGCCGGCCACGGCGCGCGCCAGCAGCGTCTTGCCCGTGCCGGGCGGGCCGTACAGGAGCACGCCCTTCGGGATCTTGGCGCCGATGGACTGGAACTTCGCCGGGTTCTGCAGGAAGTCCTTGATCTCTTCCAGTTCCTCCAGGGCCTCGTCGGCCCCGGCCACGTCGGCGAACGTGGTCTTCGGGGTGTCCTTGGTGATGAGCTTGGCCTTGGACTTGCCGAAGTTCATCACGCGCGAGCCGCCGCCCTGCATCTGGTTCATGATGAACAAGAAGATCAGCACGATGACCACGATCGGCAGCAGGCTGAACAGCAGGTTCAGGAAGAAGCTCTGCTTGGGGACATCAACGTTGTAACCGCCTGGCAGTTTGCCCGCGTCGGCCTGCTTCTGCAGCTGCTGCTGCAACTGGATCCCCTGGCCGTCCACCCAGGACGCCTGCTGGCGCTTGTCGTTCTTGAGGGTGAGCTCGATCCGCTGGTCCTTGTCAACAATCTTGGCCGACTTCACCTGGCCCGTGTTGATCTCCTGGACCACCTTGGAGGTGTCCACCTTCTCGAACGAACGGCCGGGGTTGACGCCCCACATGACGAGGGCGACCAAGATGCCGAACAGCAGGATCCACAGCAGCGGCCCGCGAAAATAGCGCTTCACGTCCATTTATCCGGTTACCCCTACGGGGCCCGTCCCTCCTGACCAACGTCTGTGTGCGATCCTCGCCCGTCCCGGGGGGACGAACGCCACTGCGACCAAAATGCGTCCAACGAAAGGCCCGTCGCACGGGGTTTCGGACCCACCGTGGCGGCTTCCCTCATATGGCTCCCCGAACCCAGGGTCCGGGACACCGACGGTACACCGCAGGCGCAGGAGACGCAGCCGACGCTGTTCTCCCGCATCCCTTCCATATACCCGTCAACGATCCTTGCAACGATTCGTCACGGTCCCTTGTTCCCCAGGCCGTCCCCCGGCCTGTGCGAGCGCCTGTGGCCGGGACGTCCCCGTCGCGGACGGAACGACGTCCGCCCGGGCGCGATCGGGCCGCTCCAGGGCGGTCAGGCCCCGTCGCCGCCGTAGACGTGCGGGGCGAGCGTGCCGACGAACGGCAGGTTCCGGTACTTCTCCGCATAGTCGAGCCCATACCCGATGACGAACTCGTTAGGGATGTCGAACCCGATGTACTTCACGTCGATGTCGGTCTTGACCGCCTCCGGCTTGCGCAGCAGCGCGCAGATCTCAAGTGAGGCGGGCCCACGCGAGCGCAGGTTGCTCACCAGCCACGACAGGGTCAGGCCGGAGTCGACGATGTCCTCCACGATCAGGACGTGCCGGTCGATGATGTCGGTGTCGAGGTCCTTGAGGATGCGCACGACGCCCGAGGACTTCGTCCCAGAGCCGTAGGACGACACCGCCATCCAGTCCATCGAGGCGGGCGAGTGCAGCGCCCGCGCGAGGTCCGCCATGATCATGACGGCGCCCTTGAGGACCCCGACGAGCAGCAGGTCCTTGCCCGCGTAGTCGGCGTCGATCTGCTCGGCGAGCTCCCGCACCTTGGCCTGCAGGTCGCTCTCGGGGATCAGTACCTTCGCCAGGTCGGCGCCCAGGTCCTTCTCGTCCACAAACCCACCCTCATCGCTCAGTTCTCGCCCGTCCGGTGGGACGGACGCAGGACGGACACCGCCGCACGCGCCGTGTAAGCGGTACGCGCGCCGGACGCGCCGTGTGACGGTTCGCACACGCCACGAGGTCAAACCGGGCCGAACAGCAGCTTCCCATACCGCCGGACGGCGCATAGCCCTCCGGGCAGATCCACGTGCCGCTGGCCGTGCCAGGCCGTGACCAGCCGGTCCACCGCATCGACATGAACCGCCGCGAGCGTACCCGGTGGGCTGCCGGCCTTCACCGCGGCCATCCGCAAGACCCGCGTGCGGACGGCTCTGGGCAGGTTCCCGAGCCCGTCCAGCCGTACGGCCGCGTTGTAGCCCTCCTCCGCGGCCTCCAGGTCGGCGTAGGCGCGGGCGGCGATGTCGTCCAAGGCGTCGGCATCATCACGAAGCATCCTGGCCGTCCGCGCCAACGCTTCGGCCACCCCAGGGCCAAGGGTCTTCTCCAGGGCGGGGAGAGCTTCGTGCCGTACGCGCACGCGCGCGTAGGCCGGATCAACGTTGTGGGGGTCGTCCCAGGGTTCCAGGCCCATCGCCGCGCAGGCTCTGCGCATTGTGGCGCGATCGAGCCCCAGCAGGGGCCTCAGATAGAGGACGTCCCGCCGCCGGAACTCGGAGGGCATGCCGGACAGCGAACGGGTGCCCGAGCCACGCGCCAAGCCCAGCAGCACTGTCTCGGCCTGGTCGTCCCGGGTGTGACCGAGGAGGACGGCTACGGCCTCCAGTCGCCGTGCCGCCTCACTGAGCGCCGTGTAGCGGGCATCGCGGGCGGCGTTCTCAGGGCCTCCCGGCCCATCGACGGTGACCGCGACGGATCCCGTCGGGTCCAGCCCGAGGCCGGCCATGGTTCGGACGACGGCGTCGGCACGCTCGCCCGAACCGTCTTGCAGCCCGTGGTCGATCGTGACGCCGGCGGCGGAGCGTCCCGCCCTGGGCGCCTCGAAGGCGAGCGCGGCGGCGAGCGCCAGAGAGTCGGCACCGCCACTGCAGGCGGCCAGAATCATCCCGCCCTGCGGCAGATCGGCTAGTACCCCACGCACCGCGAGGCGTACCGCCGCCACTGCCGGATCAGGCCCCATGGGAAACGTCTACCACCACTGGGCGCCGTACGGGCGGCCAGCCTGGCGCGGCCTCCACCGGCCCTGGGAGCCGCTCAGGCTTCGTTGGCCGTGGGCGGTGTGTCGATGGCCTTAGGGCCGACCACCCGGCCGATCCACTGCGCGGGCTCCTTGATCTCGTCGTGCGTGGGCAGTGTCTCCGGCGACTGCCAGACCTGGTTGAAGCCGCTCATGCCCACTTCGGCGACGACGCGCCGCACGAACCGCGACCCCTCCGCGTACTGCTTCATCTTGAGGTCGATGCCAAGGAGGCGCCGGATCGTCTTGTCGAGCTTGGTGCCGCCCTCACGCCGCCCCTGGAAGCGGGACCTGATCTGCTGGACGGACGGCACGACCTCCGGGCCGACCGCGTCCATCACGTAGTCGCCGTGCCCCTCGACCAGGGTCATCACCGCGGTCAGCCGATCGAGGATCTCGCGCTGTTCCGGGCTCTGGATCGCGTCGATGAGGTTGGCGTCACCGCCGCGCACCGCGTCCGCCACGGCCTCGGCCGCATCCCGGATGCGGTCCAGCATCGCGCCCGGGTCGAGGTCCGATGCGAGCAGGAACTTGGTCATCTGGTCCTGGACGTACTCACGCAGCCAGGGCACGCCCGTGAACTGGGCACGGTGCGTCTCCTCGTGGAGGCACACCCAAAGGCGGAAGTCACGCGACTCCACACCCAGCTCTTGCTCGACATGGACGATGTTGGGCGCGACCAATGTCAGCCGCCCGGTCGCGGCGCGTCCCGTCGGGTCCGGAGGCAGGAACAGCTCGTACTGCCCGAGAACGCGGCTGGACATGTAGGCCAGGATCGCGCCGACCTGCATGCCCGTCACGCGGGAGCCGACCGCCTGGACGACCACGTTCCCCGCACCGCCCAGCGGGCCGGGGCCACGCTGCTCGGTCATCTGCTCGATGAGGGGCTCCAGCACCACCCGGAAACCGTCCACGTTGGCGCGGATCCAGCCGGGCCTGTCCACGATCGTCGCCGGGTCCGGGTCGAGCTCGGACGCCATACCGGTGAAGTCCCGCACGTGCCCGTGAGCGGTCTTCGACAGTTCGCGCAGCTCCTTCACGACGTCACGGGCCTCGTCATAGCTGATCTGGGGCCCGGGCCTGACGAGCCGGGTCCCGGCCTGTACGGCCACGTTCCAGTCGATCATTGAGGCGCTCATGTGCTCCACCGTACGTTTCGGAGACGGCGCCGAGGCGCCCCTACTGGGTCGTTCAACGAACAACTGTTCTGGTTATCTCCCGTACGGCCCGGCCCACACGCGCTAGCCGCACCCGCAGCCGGCGACCGTCGCCGCGAGCTGGTCGAGCTTGCCGGGATCGACCGGCCCCTTCCCGTCCCCCGCCATGAAGGCGAACGCGAGCAGCCGTCCGTCGGCGTCGTAGGCGAGGCCGGCCAGCGTGCTGACGCCCGCCAAGGTGCCGGTCTTGGCGCGGACCGTCCCCGCGCCGGCCCGGCTGGCGCCGGCGGTGTAGCGCGGCGGGCTCAGCGTCCCCGAGAAGCCCGCGATGGGCAGCCCGGTGATGACCGCCCGCAACTCCGGGTGCTTGTCACCCGCGGCGAGCGAGACGATGCGGGCGAGCGCGAGCGGCGAGATCCGGTTGCGCGGCGACAACCCGCTTCCGTCGTTGACCGCCACGCCTTCCGCCACACCGAGCTTTGCGAGAACCTGCCGGACGGCCTGCGCCGCCTCCGCGAACGTCGCCGGACGGCCCAGCTTGATGGCGACCTGCCGGGCCACCGCCTCGGCGACGTCGTTGTCGCTGTCGGTCAGCAGATGCTCCACCAGCGCGGACATCGGCGGTGACTGGACGGCGCCCAGCCGTTCCGCGCCTTTCTGCGCCGCCGTCCGGCGCCCGGCCTTCGCCTTGACGCCCTCCTTGGACAGCAAGCGCGCGAACTGGCTCGCCGCAGAGGCGGGCGGGTCCGAGACCCGGGCCTTCTTGGTCGGGTCCGACGGGGAGACACGTCCTTCGTCGACGGTCAGTGCGCTGACGGGGGCGACCTCACCGTCCGGCAGGTAATTGGGCTTCCACCCAGCCGCGATAGGAGGCCCCTGGTACGCGGACACGTCGTAGTCCACCCGCACCTGGCTCACACCGGTCGCCTTCAGGGTGGCTGCCGTCTGACGGGCCAGCTCCGAAAGCGACGCATAGGGCGGATGTCCGGCCCCCGGACGCGAGGCCAGGGCGGTCAAGGTAGGATCCCCGCCTCCGACCAGTACGATTCCGCCGCCGGTACCGCGCACGACCTGAGTGGTGATCCGGTGCGCGGGTCCGACGGAGGCCAGCGCCGCCAACGACGTCGCCAGTTTCGTCGTCGAGGCGGGGGTGGCGGGCCGGTCGGCGTGCAACTCGTACAGAGGCCGCCGCGTCCCGGCGTCGATCACCACCGCGTTGATCTTCGCCTTCGGGCCGCCGACCAGCGCCGACAGCCGTCCCGCCAGGACGGACGGGTTCGGCGCGCGGCCCGATCCGGGGACGGCGGGGACCACGGCCGAGGACGCCTGGACGCGCACCACGTCCCGCGCCGCCACGCTCGGCGGCTGCGGGGACAGATGCCGCTCGGGTGTGAGTTTCACCACTGCCAGCCCTGCGGCGGCAGTGAAAACGTTGAGGAGGGACAGCGACAGGATCACGAGGGCCCGGCTCCGTCCAGGCACGTGACCGACCCTCTCCCACTCAGCACTCACCAACGTGCGACATCCTTATACGAGGGAACACTCACCCCTGTGGGGCCGGCCTCACCCACAGGCTCCCGGAAGACTATTCACTGCGAGCGCGCAGGGAGCGGAGGACATCTTGGATTTCGACGTCACCATTGAGATCCCGAAGGGGCAGCGGAACAAGTACGAGGTGGACCACGAGACCGGACGCATCCGGCTCGACCGCATGCTGTTCACCTCGACGCAGTACCCCGCCGACTACGGCTTCATCGAGAACACCCTAGGGGAGGACGGCGACCCCCTGGACGCACTCGTCCTGCTGCAGGAGCCGACCTTCCCCGGCTGCCTCATCCGCTGCCGCGCGGTGGGCATGTTCCGGATGACCGACGAAGCCGGTGGTGACGACAAGGTCCTGTGCGTCCCCGCCACCGACCCCCGTATGGAGCACCTCCGCGACATCCACCACGTAGCCGAGTTCGACCGCCTGGAGATCCAGCACTTCTTCGAGGTCTACAAGGACCTCGAACCCGGCAAGTCCGTCGAGGGCGCAAGCTGGGTGGGACGCGTCGAGGCCGAAGTGGAGATCGAGCGTTCCCGCAAGCGCGCCGCCGACCAGGGCGGCCACTGAGCGCCGTCCGGGCCTGCTGACCGGCTGACCGGCCGGGCCGTGGCCGGGGCCGGGGCAGGGCGTCGCGGACGGTGCGATCCGCTCCCGCCGCCCCCGCGACACGACCGACGATGAACCCTCCCGTGCGTAACGCCGCGCGGGAGGGTTCTCGCCGTCCATGCGGAGGTACGGGTCATCCCGAGGGACGGGTCGCGCCCACCAGGTCACTCCGGTGGATGCTCGATATGCGCACCCTGGCTCCCGTATAGGGCGCCTCGACCATCCGGCCGTCGCCGATGTAGACGCCGACGTGGTGGATGGTGTTCGGGTCGGACGTGTCCGCGGCGAAGAAGACGAGGTCGCCTGGGCGGAGTGCGCTGCTGGGGATGTGGGGGCCGGACGTCCATTGCGTACCGGTCCAGTGGTCGAGCCGTACCCCGGCCTTGTCCCATGCGTACATCGCCAGACCCGAGCAGTCGAAGCCGACGGTGCCCGCGCCTTGGGCGACGCCGCGGCTGGGTCCGAACACGTTGCCTCCACCCCATGAGTACGGGGTGCCGAGCCACTTGAGCGCCGCCCGCGCAGCGACGGCACCGCGCGCGGCGGACGAGGCCAGCCCAGTGGCAGGAGATCTGGAGCCGGCGAGGGCGGAACGGACCTTGCGCGCTTCGGCCTTCTCCCTGGCTCTCTCCCGCGCGCGCTTGACGCGAGCGGCATGGGCCCGAGCGCTGCCAAGCCGATGCTCCAGGCGCCGCTTCTCAGCCTCGATACGTTGGACGGACTCCTGCTGCCTGGCCACCGCCTCCTGTGCGAGCCGTTTGGCCTCGTCGGCACGTCGGGTCGCTGCTTCCTGCTCTTCCAGCGCGGTCTCGGCCTGGCGGCGGAAGACGTCGGCGACGGTCTTGGCCGCCTCGACGCGCTGGACCATGGCGGTCCGCCGCTTGGCGAGCATCTCGACCATGCCGGCACGGTCCATGAATGCCTGCGGTCCGCCATCGCCGACGAGCGCCGACGAGATCTGGTCGTAGCCGGTGCTGTCCCGGTAGACCTGCGCGGCGAACACCGCCAGCTCTCTCCTGCTCTCCTCCACCCTCCAGTACGCCGCGCTGAGGCGCCCTTGGGTGTCCCTGTACGCCTGTTGCGAGCGCTGCAGTTTCACCTGCTCGCCGTTGTAGCGCTCTATGGCCGCCTCCGCGGCGACGGCGAGCCTGTCGAGTTCGCTGTCGGCCAGGACGAGCTTGGCCTTCGTCCGGCCGACTTCGGCCGCCCGCTCCTTGACTTGGCGTTCGCTCCGGTCGACGTCCTGCGCGCTGGGGCCGGGATCAGCGGACGGCCGGGCGGACGCGGCCGGCACCAGCAGGCTCATCCCGATCGCGAGGCCGGAGGTGAGGGCGACCAGCCGCAACGTCGTGCTCCGCGCGGGGGACGGGATCGCGCGGCGGTGGCCGGTCTCTGCTGCGCCAGGTGCCATGAGCACGTCCTCCCCCGGAGATCTACTGCTTAGCGCAAACGATCATCTACGGAGAGTAGTTGACTCAGGCAATGGCGGGTACATCCCGCCGTTCCCTGCCGGCAGCTCAGCGCTGAGGAGGTCCCGTCAAGCGGTGGAGGTCGTGCTCACGTCCGGCGTGGTGGTCTCGGAGGACCGTCCTGTCGAAGACGATGTCGGCTCCGGCGGGCCGCCAGAGGGCGAGGTGGGTGCGGGGGTCGGTGTCGGCGAAGGCGCCGGTTGCGTGGTCCCTGGCCGTTGGGTCTCGGTTGGTGTCGGTGGAGTCGGCGCGGGCGAAGGGGTGCCCGGACGGTGGGTGTCGGGCGGCGCAGTGGGGCTTGCCGGACCGGAACCTGTCGGCGTTGGCGACGGACCCGTTGCCGGAGGCGCATCTTGCCGCCAGGTGACGTGCACCTGGGTGGCACCCGGCTGGAAGGTGATGATGCCGGCCCCTTGCGCGTCCGGCCGTCGCGAGACGTGGACGCGCACGGTGGTGGTCTGCCCGGCCTGAAGACGTCCGGAAGACGGCTCTACCCGTACGGGCCCCTGAGCCTTCGCCTGCCAGGCGACCGATCCGCCTTCTGCGTGCAGTTCCATGGAGCCGTCCGAACCGCCGGCCAGGTCGAGGTAGAGCGGTGAAACGGTGAGGGCGCCACTAGCCTCTGTCGGCTCGGCCCCTGAGACGGGGACAGGCGGCGGTGTGGGCATGGCGGTCGGCGGCGCGGATGAGGCGCGCGCTCCGAACGGGAACGTGGCCGACACGGGAACGATGTCGCGGGGCCCCGGGCCATCGGGACGCGGCGCGGACGGCCGCCGTTCCTCCGGTGTCTGCGAAATCCCCGGCATCGCCGTCGGGTGCCCCTCGGCGGCCCTTCCGGCGGGGCCCGGGACGGCGCCCACGAAACCGTAGATCGAGGCGACCCCGCCGCCGGACAGGAGCGCCACCACCGTGAGCACCATGGCGGCCCGTACCGCCTGTGCACCGATACCGGCGTCATGCGTTGCGGGAGGCGGCTTGCGGAAGCGCCTGAACCGCGAGCCTCCACCGCCCCGGCGACGAACCTGCCGCCGCCCCGCGGCGTCCTGGACGGGGAAGCCGTCCGACGTGAAGTCCGTGACCCGGGTGGCCACGAAGAGCCTGTAGCCGACCAGTTCGGGGTCCAGGAAGCAGCTCATGACGCGCAGCCGTAGCTCCGCCGGTGGGAGGGCGTCAGGCAGCAGCCCGTACACCTTCTTCGCCGACACGGTCCGGGGACGGAACGCTCCGCAGACCGAGCATGCCCGTGCGTGCTCCGTCAGCCGCGTGCTCAGGTCGTGGTCGGGCTCCCCGCACCGTTCCCGCAGCAGGAGCGCGCGCTCGGCGCAACCGTATGGGCCTTGTTGCGCGAGTACCTCCGCCGTCAGCGCTTGCTCTAGTTCGCCGTGCGCGATGTCCAGTGCCGTCTGGGCCTCCCGCGGCGACAAGCCGAACACGACGGCCAGGTCGGACACCGGCAGCCGGTGCCTGATCCCCAGTTCCAGGAGCTCCCGGGTGACCGGGCGCAACGCCAGCACCGCCTGCCAAGCCGTGATGCGCTGGTCGACGTCGTCCTGGTCGTGGCTGGCCACAGGGACGTCCGGAGCCGTGTTCCGAACCGGCAGGCGCCGTGCGCACTCCAGCCTGGCGAGGGCATAGAGCCAGGTACCGAACCGGTCGGGGTCGCGCAGCTCGCCTATGTGCGCCTCGGCCACGATGAACGTGTCGCGCAGGGCGACCTGCGCGGTGTCACGACATCGCAGCTGGAACCAGCAGTACGCATAGAGCCGGTGGGCATGGGCGTCGTACACCGCGGCCATGGCGCAGGGGTCGCGCTCGCGTAGCGCCTCGACCAGGAGATGGTCGTTCATACCAGGAAAGGTAAAGGCTCTCGGCGCTCTTTACTGGCCAATTCAGAGGATCCAACTCCTATACCGAACACCATTCTTGCGCTTTCTGGGTAACTCTGATGGAGAGTCGCATTTAGGCGTTTTGGGTGATTTGACCGTCATACTGCAAGTATCGCACGCTTGGTCTGACCAGGCCGTCGTCCCGATGAGCGATCTTGTCGCTACGCAGAGCGAAGGACATCAATTGAGCCCCTCATCGAGGGCGGCAATTCCCGCCTTCGGCGGAAGCCGCCGTTCAACGGCCGCCGCTGTGATCGCGAACTGTGGGCCGGACAGGAGTGCCGGACTTGGTCGTCATGGCCAGCGGAATCACTCTCGGTCGCACGGCCATTCGCAGTCGATCATGATTTTGGGTTGACACTGTCACGATGACAGTGTCATCATCGGTGCCATGGACGTGACCTGGACGATCGGCGAATTGGCGGAACGCGCCGCCGCCGCCCTCGCGGCGGACGGAGCCGCGCAGGTCAGCGGGCGGGTGCGCGACCTCCCCAACGCTCGGCTGATCCGCTGGTACACCACGATCGGCCTGGTCGACCCGCCCCTCGGCCGCCGCGGCCGCACCGCCCTGTACGGTCCCCGCCACCTCCTGCAACTCGTCGCGGTGAAACGCCGCCAGGCCGAGGGCCGCTCGATCGCGGAGATCCAACTCGAACTCGCCGCCGCCCCCGGCGAGACCCTCGCCCGGATAGCCGCCCTCCCCGGCGGCCCACCGCACCACGCGATCTCCCCAGCCGCCCCACCCGTTCCCCTGGCCGGCCCGTCCGAGCCGCGGGCAGACCGTCCAGCCGGGGCGGTCGGCACCCCGGCTGCCTCGGCACAGCAACCGCCCGACTCGACGGCGCGCGTGGCCGGCGCGGCACGCGCATCGATCGGCCGTCCGGGCGACACGACCCGGAACGTGAGCGACCCGGCAGGCGGGTCGGCTGACGGGGCGGGTGCGCCCGCCGGAGACATCAGCCAGGAGGAGCGCGCAGCTTCCGCGGGCGGGGGCGCCCCCGGTGGTCCGGCGGACACCTCGGGTCGAGAGAGGTCCGGCGCCCCGGCAGGCGGATCAGCGGGCTCGGCAGAAGCGGGCACGGCAGATCCGGGTGCGCCGGCCGCCGCTCTCATGGGCACGTCCGCGAGCCCGGAGGGAGGAGGAGTCGGCGACAGGGGCGCCTTCTGGGCCACCCGACCCGATGTGTCGTACGACCGGGCAGACGTCTCCGCCGATTACGGCAGGCCGCTGCCTCCCGTCGTCCAAGGGGTCCGCTTGGCGCCCGGCCTGACCCTCCTGCTGGACGGACCCGCCCTCAGCGGCGACGACCTCGCCGCGATCGACTCCGCCGCACGCCCGCTGCTCGACGAGCTGCATCGGCGCGGCCTTCTCGTCCCCGCCGCCGGCCCCGCGTTTCCGCCCGAAGCCCACTCCCGGAGGTCCCAGTGACCGTGCGCATCCTTCCGCTACCCGAGACCGAACCCCCGGCGTCCGACCGCGGGCTCGGCGCACTCAACACCGACAAGGGCAACCTGCCGCTCGACACCGTCGAGGCGCACGCCTCGATCACCGGTCTCGCAGCGGGCATCGAGGTGGTCCAGGGCTTCCGCAACCCGTTCGACATGCCGCTTGAGGCCACCTACATCTTCCCCCTGCCCGACCGCGCCGCCGTGACCGCGCTCCGCATGGAGGCCGCGGACCGGGTCATCGAAGGGACGCTGAAAGAGCGCGGCCGGGCACGGCAGGACTACGACCAGGCCATCGCCGCGGGCCGGCGCGCCGCGATCGCCGAGGAAGACCGCCCGGACGTGTTCAGCATGCGGGTCGGCAACATCCTGCCCGGCGAACGGGTGACCATCAGGCTGAAGCTCGACCAGCCCCTGCCGCACGAGTCGGCTTCCAGCGCGACGTTCCGCTTCCCGCTCGTGGTCGCCCCCCGCTACATCCCGGGCGCCCCCGTGGACGGCGACCGCGCCGGTCCCGGGGTCGCGGACGATACCGGCGCCGTTCCGGACGCGTCCCGGATCAGTCCGCCCGTCCTCCTGCCCGGTTTCCCCAATCCGGTGCGCCTGGCCATCACCGCCGACATCGACCCGGCCGGGCTGCCGCTGACCCGGATACGGTCCGCGCTGCACGTGGTGAGCGAAGAGGGTGACGGCGACCGCACCACCGTGCGCCTGCAACCGGGCGAGCGCCTCGACCGCGACTTCATCCTGCGCCTCGACTTCGCCCCGCACGAGACCGCAGCCCTCTCCCTGATCCCCGACGAGCCCCCGGCAACTCCGCCGGTTTCGGGTCACTCTCCAGCAGCCGCGCCGGCCCCCGGCGAGACCGCGACGATTTCGTCGGTCTCGGGGGATGTCGAGGGGGAGGGGACATTCAATCTGACCGTGCTGCCGGCCGGCGACGCCGTGCCGAGGCCGCGGGACGTGGTTCTCGTTCTCGACCGGTCCGGCAGCATGCGCGGCTGGAAGATGGTCGCCGCCCGCCGCGCCGCCGCCCGCATCGTCGACACGCTCCGCGGCGAGGACCGGTTCGCCGTTCTGTCCTTCGACAGCGTCATCGAGCGTCCGCGCGATCTCGGCGCCGACCTCGTCCACGGCACCGACCGGAACCGCTTCCGCGCCGTCGAGCACTTGGCGACGCTGGACGCGCGAGGCGGCACGGAGATGCTCGCCCCGCTCGACGAGGGCTGCCGCCTGCTGGCCGACTCCGCGCGCGACCGGGTTCTCGTCCTCATCACCGACGGGCAGGTCGGCAACGAGGACCAACTCCTCGCCCACCTCGAACCGCGGCTCCGGGGCGTCCGCGTCCACACCGTCGGCATCGACCAGGCCGTCAACGCCGGCTTCCTGAACCGGCTCGCCTCCATCGGCCGGGGGCGCTGCGAACTCGTCGAATCCGAGGACCGCCTCGACGAGGCGATGGAGAGCATCCACCACCGGATCGCCGCCCCGCTCGCCACCGGCCTCACCCTGCACGCCGAAGGCCTGGAGATCGTCCCGGACTCGGTGGCCCCGGCCCGCCTGGGCGCACTGTTCCCCGGTGTGCCCCTGGTGATCGCCGGCCGGTTCCGCGGTTCGCCGTCCGGCACGCTCTCCGTCCGGGGCACCGCAGCCGACGGGACGGCCTGGGAGCAGCGCGCGACCGGCACCGTCTCCGCCGTCTCCGCCGCCGCGTCCATCTGGGCCCGCGCGCACCTGCGCGACCTCGAAGACCGTTACACGGTCGGCGGCCCCGGCGACCTGGAACAACGCATCGTCCAGACTTCGCTCCGGTTCGGCGTCCTGTGCCGCTTCACCGCGTTCGTGGCCGTGGACAGCAGGGTGGTGACCGACGGAGAAACCCCGCACCAGGTCGTCCAGCCGGTCGAAACACCCCGGGGCTGGGAGGCCACGGCGGCGATGCCGAGGGCGGCGCGGGCCGTCTTCGCGGACGTGGCGGACGCCTTCGCGGCCCCGCCGGCGCCGGGCGGAGCGCCCCCGGCGCCAGCGGCAGCGCCGCCGGGTGCCGCCCCGTCGCCTTACGGCGGCCCACCGCCCAGCGCACCGAGCCGCACCTTCGCAAGAGCCGCCGGGCGAGGCGCCGTTAAGCGCCCGGTCCCCCCCGACTCCGGCATCGCCGGTTTCAAGCGGGAACTGGTCGATGTCCTCGGCCGCCTCCGCCAAGTCCCCGACGACCAGCGCGCCCACAACCTGGTGGGGGAACTCCTCCCCATCCTGGAGTCGATCGTCCAGCGCATGGAGGCCGAGTCCCTTGATGCCACTCCCCTGGCAGCCCTCCGCGACGACCTGCGCCGCCTCCACTCCACGGCGGACAAGTCCAGCATCGACGACCAGTGGACCCGGGCCCTCCAGATCCTCGCCGACTTCACAGAGGAGCCCCAATCCCGCCGCCCCTTCTGGAAGAAACGTCCGCTGTAACCACGCCACCAGACGCCCCGGGCCTCCGAACGCGCACACGGGCGGCCTCCTCACGAGGCCGCCCCGGGGCCTGGACGATCCAGAGCGACCCCTGGATGATCTAGGGCCGGACGCCCAGCGCCTTGAGGACAGCGGAGAGCCGTCCATCGAGCGGGCCGTCGAGCTCCAGGACTGGAACGTCTGCCCAGGCGTCCGATGGGTCGGAGTGGAGGAGTTCGAGGAGCGCGTTGTTCATGTCCGCCCGAAGCCGCGGCACTTCGGCCGGAGGCAGTACCCGCTCCGTCTCCGCGGTGATGGGCCTGACGACCAGCAGATCAAGGGACGCGAACCATTGGCGGCCCCGGCGAGGACGTCCGGCATGCTGCGAAGTCCGGCCACGCGGAAAGCACGTCAAGACCCTTTTTGGAAGGTTCGTGGCTACTGCCCTCGCAACCCAGCGGCGCGGCCGGGCGGCCTCGTGGGAGGCCGCCCGGGTGGAGTGCGAAGGGGTGTCAGGCGTGTCGAGGGCGGGTGCGGCGTAGAAGGGGGATCAGGTTCAGGGCCAGGCCGACGACGGCGACGGCGCTGACCAGGTTGACGCCCGGGTGGAATTCGGCGAAGCCGTCGCCGCCCGAGGCGGTGCCACCGGCGACCAGGGCGGTGACGACGGCGAGGACGAGGGCGGCGCCGACCTGGCCCGAGGTCTGGACGAGGCCGGAGGCCAGGCCCTGTTCGGAGTCGTCGATGCCGTCCGTGGCCTGCGCCATGATCGAGCTGAACCCGAACGCGAACCCGCCGCCCAGCAGGAGCATCGTCGGCAGGATCGTGAACGCGTAGTGCGGCACGTTCCCGGCGGTGGCCAGGAACCAGACATAGCCGAGGCTGAGCGACGCCATGGAGCTGATGATCAGAGGGGGCGTCCCGTACCGGTCGATCAGGCGTCCCACGAACGGGGAGCCGAAGGCGACGAGAAGCCCGGCGGGCAGCAGTCCCATGGCCATCTTCAGCGGCGACCAGTGCAGGACGTCCTGCAGGTAGAGGGTCATCATGAACTGGAAGCTGAGGTACGAGCCGAACAGCGCGACGATGCTGAGGTTGGCGCGGACGATGGAGCCGATCCGCAGGATGCCGAGCCGGATCAGCGGGTGCCGCACCCTCTTCTCGGTGACGAAGAACCCGGCCAGCAGGGCGGCGGCGAGCGCGACGGATCCGAGGGTGAAGGGGTCGAGCCAGCCGCGGTCGGGCGCCGAGACCACGGTGTAGACGGCGAGCAGCATGCCGCCGGTGAGCGTCACGGCGCCGACGATGTCGTGGCCGCCATCGGCCGAGGGCCTGTCCCGCGGGATCAGCGCGATGCCGGCGACCAGGGCGATGAGCGCGAGCGGGACGGGTGTCAGGAACGTCCAGCGCCATCCGAAGCTGGTCAGCAACCCGCCCAGGATCAGCCCGGACGAGTAGCCGCTGGCGCCGAAGACGGAGAACACCGACAGTGCCCGGTTCCGCGCCGGTCCCTCATGGAAGGTGGTGGTCAGGATGGACAGGGCGGTTGGCGCGGTGAACGCGGCGGCGAGCCCCTTGACGAAACGGGTGACGATCAGCAGCGTGCCGTCGTCCACGAGCCCGCCCACGAGCGACGCAACGGCGAACACGGCGAGCGCGGTGAGAAAGACCCGGCGGCGGCCCAGCAGGTCGGCGGTGCGTCCGCCGAGGAGGAGCAGACCGCCGTAGCCGAGGACGTATCCGTTCACGATCCACTGCAGCGACGTCGTGGAAAGCCCGAGTTCGGCGCCTATCGACGGCAGCGCGACGCCCACCATGGAGACGTCGAGCCCGTCAAGGAAGAGCACGGCGCACAGGACCGCGAGGACGCCCCACAGCCGGGGGGTCCAGGTCTGTTCGGCCGGGGCGCGCACGGCGGCGGCGACCGGCGGACGGACGGTGGAGGCAGGTGAGGTGTCGGTGATAGCCACGTCGGAGGACGGTACATGCGCATGCATCAAATGTCTACGCACTAATTTCTGCAGAATTTAATGCCGATGCATCTCATGCGTACGCATGGTACGATGCGCGCCATGGAGGCGAAGACTGCTCTGGTCGGCCGCTGGCGCGAGCTCGCGACCTGCTACAACACGGTCGCGTGCGCCCTGGACCGCGCTCTCCAGGACGCCCACGGCCTGAGCATGAGCGAGTACGAGACGCTCGACCGCCTCGTCGATCTCGACTGCGAGAAGCGCCGCATGCAGGAGATCGCCGCGGCGATGTACCTCAGCCAGAGCGCCCTGTCCCGCACGGTGGCCCGCCTGGAGAAGCACGGCTACGTCGAACGCGACCTCTGCAAGGACGACCGCCGCGGCGTCTTCGTCCAGATCACCGAGACCGGCCGCCGCCGCCACGCCGAGGCCCGCGAGACCCACCTGAAGGTCCTCGCCGAGAATCTGACCACGGCCCCCTAATCCCCCGGCTCCCTGATCCCCCCGCCCCGCAGGATGCAAGACGCCGGGGGGCGGGGGGCGGAGGGCCGACGCTGGAGGGCCGAGGCTGAAGAACGGCGACGCTGAAACGCAGACGCTGAAGGGCGGGCGCTGAAGGGCGGGCGCTGAAGGGCGGGCGCTGAAGGGCCGAGGCTGAAGGGCGGCGACGCTGGAAGGCGGAGCAGGAGCGCAGACGCTGAAGGGCGGAGCTGAAGCGCAGACGCTGGAACGCGGTCGTTCGAGGGCGGGGGCGAGGGCGGGGTGGTGGCTGGGTTGGTGTTTTTCGGGGAGATAGCGGGGCTCGACTACACTTTTGTCATTCGTTGTCGCAAATCATTCGCGCTTAGAGGTGGGGCATGACCGCATCGCAGAGCACCGCCGAGGAACTGCGCGGTGTCGGGCTGCGGGTGACGGCCGCCCGCGTGGCGCTGCTGGAGACCGTCCGGGACGGCGACCACCTCGGTGTCGAGGCGATCGCCAACGGCGTGCGGGACCGCGTGGGGCACATCTCGCTGCAAGCCGTCTACGAGGCGCTTCACGCGCTCACGGCGGTGGGGCTCGTGCGCCGCATCGAGCCGGCGGGGAGCCCGGCGCGATTCGAGGGGCGTGTCGGCGACAACCACCATCATCTGGTGTGCCGGAACTGCGGCGCGGTCGAGGACGTCGACTGCACCGTCGGGCACCCGCCGTGCATGGATCCGGTGGACGACGCCGGCTACCTGGTCGACGAGGCCGACGTCACGTTCTGGGGGCTCTGCCCCACCTGCCGCCCGCAGTAACTCGAAGGGCAGGCTGCGGTGACTCCGAAGAGCCCGCCGCGATAGCCCCCGAAGGGCACGCCGTCGCAACCCCGAAGAGCACGCCGCGGCGGTTCCGAGGCCCGCTCGCGGTGATGGCGCCTTGGCCGGGGTGTGCCTAGGCCGGGGATTGCGCCCAGGCCCGGGACGTACCCAAGCCTGGGACCTGCCCAAGCCGCGGATGCGCCCAAGCCCGGGACCTGCCCGGGCCAGGGACGCACCCAAGCCCCGAACGTGCGTGCCCAAGCCGGGGATGCGCCCAAGCTAGGAACCTGCCCAAGCTAGGAACCTGCCCAAGCCAGGGACGTACCCAAGCCCGGGACGTGCCCAGGCCGGGGACGTGCCCAAGCCCGGGGGTGTGCACAAGGCACGGACGTGGCCAGGCCGGCCCGGGGCCAGGCCGGCCCGGGGGGGGCGGGCCGGCCTGGGTGGGGGCGGTCAGGCGAGGTCGAAGCGGTCCAGGTTCATCACCTTGTCCCAGGCCGCGACGAAGTCGCGGGCGAACTTGTCCTTCGCGTCGTCGGCCCCGTAGACCTCGGCGACCGCGCGGAGTTCGGAGTTCGCGCCGAACAGCAGGTCGACGCGGCTGCCGGTCCACTTGACGGCGCCGGAGGCGTCGCGGCCCTCGAAGGTCTCGGCGTCCTCGGACGTCGGCTCCCACGTGGTGCCCATGTCGAGCAGGTTCACGAAGAAGTCGTTGGTCAGGGTCCCGGGCCGGTCGGTGAACACGCCCAGCTTGGTCTGCTGGAAGTTCGCGCCGAGGGCCCGGAGCCCGCCGATGAGCACCGTCATCTCGGGCGCGCTGAGGTTCAGCAGGTTCGCCCGGTCGACGAGGAGGAACTCGGCCGGCAGCCGGTTGCCCTTGCCGACGTAGTTGCGGAACCCGTCGTGGGACGGCTCCATCTCCGCGAAGGACGCCACGTCGGTCTGCTCCTGCGACGCGTCGGTGCGGCCCGGCGTGAACGGCACCTCGATGTCGTGGCCCGCGTCCCGCGCGGCCTTCTCGACGGCCGCGCAGCCGCCGAGGACGATCAGGTCGGCGAGCGAGACCTTCTTGCCGCCGGTCTGGGCGCCGTTGAAGGCGTCCTGGACGCCCTCCAGCGCGCGCAGCGCCTGCGCCAGCTCGTCGGGCTCGTTGACCTCCCACCCGTTCTGCGGCTCCAGCCGGATGCGGGCCCCGTTGGCGCCGCCGCGCTTGTCGCTGCCGCGGAAGGACGCCGCCGCCGCCCACGCGGTGGAGACCAGCTGCCGCACTGACAGGCCGCTGGCCAGGAGCCGCTGCTTGAGGTCGGCGATGTCCGCGGCGTCGACGAGCTCGTGGTCGACGGCCGGGACGGGGTCCTGCCAGATGAGCTCCTCGTCCGGGATCTCCGGGCCGAGGTAGCGGACGACGGGCCCCATGTCGCGGTGGGTCAGCTTGTACCAGGCGCGGGCGAAGGCGTCCGCGAACTCGTCGGGGTTGTCCTTGAACCGCCGCGAGATCGGCTCGTAGATCGGGTCGAACCGCAGCGACAGGTCGGTCGTCAGCATCGTCGGGTGGGTCCGGCCGGACGGGTCGTGGGCCAGCGGGATGGTGCCCTCGCCGGCGCCGTCCTTGGGCCGCCACTGCCAGGCGCCCGCGGGGCTCTTGAACAGCTCCCACTCGTACCCGAAGAGGATGTCCCAGAAGCTGTTGTCCCAGGTGGTGGGCGTGTCGGTCCAGGTGACCTCAAGGCCGCTGCCCATCGCGTCCGCGCCCTTGCCGGTGCCGTGGGTGCCCTTCCAGCCGAGGCCCATCTGCTCCAGCGGCGCGGCCTCGGGCTCCGGTCCGACGTTGGCGTGCGGGTCGGCGCCGTGGGTCTTGCCGAAGGTGTGGCCGCCGGCGATCAGCGCGACGGTCTCCTCGTCGTTCATCGCCATCCGGTGGAACGTCTCGCGGATGTCGCGGGCCGCGGCGACCGGGTCCGGGTTGCCGTTCGGCCCCTCCGGGTTGACGTAGATGAGGCCCATCTGCACGGCGGCGAGCGGGTTCTCCAGGTCGCGGTCGCCGGTGTAGCGCTCGTCGCCGAGCCAGGTGGACTCGGGGCCCCAGTAGACGTTCTCGTCGGGTACGTAGACGTCCTCGCGTCCGCCGCCGAACCCGAACGTCTTGAAGCCCATCGACTCCAGGGCGACGTTGCCGGCCAGGATGTAGAGGTCGGCCCAGGAGAGGCTCTGGCCGTACTTCTTCTTGACCGGCCACAGCAGCCGGCGGGCCCGGTCGAGGAGGACGTTGTCGGGCCAGCTGTTGAGGGGCGCGAAGCGCTGCTGGCCGCCGCCGCCTCCGCCGCGTCCGTCGTGGATGCGGTAGGTGCCGGCGCTGTGCCACGCCATCCGGACCATGAGCGGGCCGTAGTGGCCGAAGTCGGCGGGCCACCAGTCCTGCGAGTCGGTGAGCGTCGCGGCGATGTCGCGCTTCACGGCGGGCAGGTCGAGGCTCTGGAACGCCTCGGCGTAGTCGAAGTCCGCGCCGTACGGGTTGGTCTCGGACGGCTGCGGAGCGAGGACCCGCAGGTTGAGCTGGTTCGGCCACCAACTGCGGTTGCCGCCGCCCTGGGTGGGGTGCGGGCTGCGCGCGCCGTGCACGACCGGGCAGCCGCCGGCGCTTTCCTCGTTCGTCTCGTAGACGTTGGCTTCGGTGTTCTCAGCCACTGTGCTTCCTTCCAGGACGAAGCAGGTTGGATCAGGTGGGACAGGCGGGACAGAGGCCCCAGTAGACGACTTCGGCCTCGTCGATCAGGAAGCCGCGGTCGTCGGAGGCGGTCAGGCAGGGGGGTTCGCCGACGGCGCAGTCGACGTCGGCGATGGCGCCGCAGGACCGGCACACCACGTGGTGGTGGTTGTCGCCGGTCCGCGACTCGTAGCGCGCCACGGAGCCGGAGGGCTGGATGCGCCGCACCAGTCCCGCCGCCGTCAGTGCGCGCAGCGAGTCGTACACGGTCTGGTGGGACACCTTCGGGAGGTCCCGGCGCACGGCCCCGATGATCGAGTCCGTGTCGGCGTGCGGATGCGCGTGCACCGCGCGCAGCACCGCGAGACGCGGCCGGGTCACCCGCAGGGCGGCCCCGCGCAGCATCTCCTGGAACTCCAAGGCGGTCGCCACGGCAGCCAGACTGGCTCACTGTCTGGAGTCAGTCAAGATTAGGAGCCGTCCAAGTTTGCGGGGACGGACGCCGCCCGAGTCCGGACGCAACGCACTGCCCCCGGGCGTGTCTCGTCCCGGCGGCGGACTGCCCGAAGTTCGGCCAAAGGACCAGCTTCTACGGGTAGGAGGTGCAAATCGGGGCGTTTCACTAGGATGCTCGCGTGCGCGAAGATCAAGAGGTCCCGGACGACGGCGTGCTGACCGCGCCGCTCCTGCCGGCGGACGCCACCGGCGGGGACGCCACCGGCGAGGACGAGCCCGCGGAGGTGGCCGTGCAGCGCGACACGATCGCGATCACCGAGGTCGATCCGGCGCCCGTCCGCGCGTTCGGCCGGGACGTCGAGCGGCTCGCCGGGCTGGTCGGGCAGCTCACCGCGCTCGCCGCCGCGCTGGGCGGCCGGCTGGACGGCGAGGTCCGCGACGCCCTGGACGGCGCCGAGCGCGCCCTGGCCGAGGCGCGCGGCGCGCGGCGGGAGTCCGCGGACGCGGACGAGCGCGCCGAGCGGGCCGAGGCCGCCGCCGAAGCGGCGCGGCTGGAGACCGCCGAGGCGCGCGCGGAGTTCGAGAAGGGACTCGCCGCCGCGAAGGCGAGCGTCACCGCGGCGCAGGAGAGCGAGGCCAACGCGTGGAAGGAGGCCGGGGCGCACCAGCAGGCCCGGGCCACGTCCTCGAACGAGGCCGCGCACGCCGAGGGGCTCCGCAAGCGCGCCGAGGCGGCGTGGAGCACCGAGCACCAGGCCCGCGGCGACGCCGAGCGGGAGCGCGACGAGCTGGCCGCGCGGCTGGCCGCCGAGCAGAGCGCGCTGGCCACCGCCCGCACCGATCTCGCCGACGTCCGGGCGGAGCTGGCGGAGGCCCGGTCCAAGCTGGAGAACGCCGCCGACGCCGAGCGCCGGCTGCGGGCCGAGCTGAGCGTCGTGCAGGGCGAGGTCGCGGGGCTGACCGTGGAGCGGAACGCCGCCGCGAACCGGGCGGAGGAGCAGGCCACCCGCGCCAAGCGCGCCGAGCAGCTCGCCGACTCCGCGGAGGACCGCATCCTCGCCGCGATGACCCGCGCGGACCGGGCCGAGCAGCGCGCGGACGCCGCGGAGCAGCGCGCCGACGCCGCCGAGATCCGCATCGACCGCGACGCCGCCACCGTCCGCGCGCTCCAGGACACCCTGCGCGCCGCGCTGGACCTGCCGGCCGTCGAGGACCTCGACGACGGCAAGGGCGTGCGGGTCGGCGAGTCCGCGGCGGTCACCGCCCGGCTCGGCGGCCTCGTCGGCGTCGACCAGGTCCCGGACGTCATGGACGGCAAGCTGGCCGGCCAGTTCGCCCGCGCGATCCTGGCCGTCCGCGTCCACCAGGCCACCCACCGCCTCCCTCTGGAAGACTTCGCCGAGCCCGCGGAAGACGACGCCCTTTCCGCGGACTGACCCACGCCCGCGCACCCGAGCGCGGCCCCAGAGGCTTCCTCCGGATCACGAGGGTCAGGCGGGGGTCAGGCGCGGGTCTCCTCACCGTTCGGTGTTCGGTTCTCGGCGACGAGTTCCGCGAGACGGACGGTGAGCGCGCCGCAAACGGTGAGCGCGAGGCGGACGGTGAGCGCGCCGCGGCCGGACGTCCGCGGCCGTCAAGGACGAGGCGGGGTGAGCGGTCCGTCCTTCGGGAGCCGGTCCTCGATACGGGCCTTGAGCCGGTCCAGGGTGGTCGTGATGTTCGCGGAGTTCAGGGCGGGCCGGTTGATCGTGCCGGTGACCGCCAGGGCGACCGGCACGAACCAGACCGGGACGCGGGCCCAGTTGCTCTCGGTCACCACGCAGGTTCCGTCGGGGGCGGGCTCGACGTCGTACCGCCACCGGGAGATCGGGACCCCGAAGCCGGTGCCGACGTCGTAGGCGAAGCTCCGTCCGGGCCGCAGCTCGACGACCTCGCAGACCGTGCGCCAGCGGCGCCTGCCGTGCCGGTTGAGGCCCTCGAAGCGGGCCCCGAGAGCGGCCTCGGTGGCGCCGCCGAGCCATCGGACGGCCACGAGCTCGGCGGCGAGGTCCGCCATGGCCACGGGGTCGCCGACCACCGCGAACACCTCGTCGGCCGAGGCATTGATCGTCACGGTCCCGCGTGCGAAGAGCCTGTTCGAGGCGACCTCCCGGGTCGGGGCAGGGAGGCGGGCCGGGCGTGGCCGCCCCCGTGGTCCGGGTCCGCGCGCAGGCCGCGCACCTGGGCGCATAACTTTGTTATGGCCAGATATAACATTGTCATGGGGGGACGTCCAGAGGAGGATCCGCGGCGGCGCCTCGTCGACGCCGGGGTCCGGCTGCTCGAACGGGACGGCCCCGAGGCGCTCAACGCCCGCAGGCTGGCCGCGGAGATCGGCGCGTCCACCATGGCCGTCTACACCCACTTCGGCGGCATGGCGGGGCTGCACGAGGCGGTCGTGCAGGAGGAGTTCGTCCGCTTCGGGCGCCACCTGCACGCCGTCGCCCGGACCGACGACCCGGTCGCCGACCTGCTGGCACTCGGGCTCGCCTACCGGGACTTCGTGCTCGCCGACCCGCGGCGGTACCGGTTCATGATCGGCCTCACCGGGCCCGGGGCGCACCCGCCGATCGGGCGCGACCTGGTCGGCGCGGGCACGCCGGCCGCCCTGCCCGAGGTGAACGCGGCCTTCGAGCAGCATGTCGAGACCGTGCGCCGCATCATGGCCGCCGGGCGGATCCGCCGCGGCGCCCCCGTCCCGGTCGCCGCGCAGCTCTGGAGCATGCTGCACGGCTTCGTCCTGCTGGAGACCATCGGGGTGTTCGGGCACGACGGCGTCGTGACGGTCCTCGCGCCGGCCGCGGTCAACCTGCTGGTCGGGCTCGGCGACCGGCGCGAGGCGGCCGAGACGTCCCTGCGCTCGCTCGCCGCCAACCCCAAGGCCCCGGCTCCGGCTCCGGCGCCGCAGGTCCGGCGGGGCCGCCGCCCGCGCACCTGACCGGACGCCGGGCTACGGCGTCGCGCGGAGGGCGGCGGGTGCTCCTCCTGGGACGGCGGGCGTGTCGGGCATGACGCGGTCGACGCGCTGGTAGGCGGCGCCCGGTGCCGGGCGGGGGTCCTTCTCGCCGCGGTTCGGCCAGAACGCCATGGCGCGCTCGGCCTGCGCCGTGATGGTGAGGGACGGGTTGACGCCGAGGTTCGCGGTGACCGCCGAGCCGTCCACGATGTGCAGGCCGGGGTGGCCGTGGACGCGGTGGTACGGGTCGATCACGCCGGCCTCCGGCGTCTCCCCGATGACGCAGCCGCCGATGAAGTGCGCGGTCGTCGGGATGTTGAACAGGTCGAACCACGTCCCGCCGGGGGTGGCGTCGAGCTCCTCGGCGAGCATCCGGACGGCGTCGTGGGCGACGGGGATCCAGGTCGGGTTGGGCTCGCCGTCGCCCTGCCGCGCGACCAGCCTGCGGCGGCCGAGGCGGCTCCGCTTCTCGCCGATGGTGATCGAGTTGTCGGCGGTCTGCATGACGAGGGCGATGACCGTCCGCTTGGCCCAGTCCTTGAGGGACAGCCCGCGCAGGATGACCGTCGGGTGCCGGGCGGACTGGCCGAGGAACTTCAGCCAGCGGGGCGCGCCGCCGCCGTCGACCAGCAGCGTCCGGATGACGCCCATCGCGTTGTTGCCCGCCCCGTACCGGGTGGGTTCGATGTGGGTCTTCTCGTCCGGGTGGAAGGACGAGGTGATGGCGAGGCCGGTGCTGTGGTCGACGTCCTTCTTGCGGTGCCACACGGTCATGCGCTCGACGCCGAGGAGCGCCTCGGAGTTGGTGCGGGTGAGCTCGCCGAGGCGGGGCGACAGGTGCGGGAGGCGGCCGGCGGCGCGCATCCGGTGCAGGAGCCGCTGCGTCCCGTACGTCCCGGCGGCGAGGACGACGTGCTCGGCGGTGAGCGTCCGGCGGCGCTTGCGCAGCGGCGTCGTCATCTCCGTGCCGACCTCGTAGCCGCCGGACGGGCGCGGGGCGAGGGACGCGACCGTCGTGTCCGGGACGACCTGGACGCCCGCCTGCTCCGCCAGGTACAGGTAGTTCTTGGTGAGCATGTTCTTCGCGCCGACCTTGCAGCCGATCATGCAGGAGCCGCAGCCGGTGCAGGTCGTCCGGCGCGGGCCGGCGCCGCCGAAGTACGGGTCGGCGGCGTCCTCGCCGGGCTTCTCGCCGAAGAACACGCCGACCGGGGTCGGGTGGTAGGTGTCGCCGACGCCCATCCGGTCGGCGACGCGCTTCATGGCCTCGTCGGCGGGGGTGACGAGCGGGTTCGTCGTGACGCCGAGCATGCGGCGGGCCTGGTCGTAGAACGGTTTCAGCTCGTCCTGCCAGTCGGTGATGTGGCCCCACTGGCGGTCCTTGAAGAACGGCTCCGGCGGAACGTACAGGGTGTTCGCGTAGACGAGGGAGCCGCCGCCCACGCCCGCCCCCGCCAGCACCAGGACGCCGGCCTTGCCGCCGACCAGGTGGACGCGCTGGATGCCGCGCATCCCGAGGCGCGGAGCCCACACGTACTTGCGCAGCCGCCAGGACGTCTTGGGCAGCGTGTCCTCGTCGAAGCGGCGCCCGGCCTCGATCACGGCGACCCGGTAGCCCTTCTCTGCCAGCCGCAGCGCCGACACGCTGCCGCCGAACCCGGAGCCCACCACGATCACGTCGAAGTCGAAGTCGTCATCGGACATTTGCGCACCACCTCGTCGTGGGGATCACGAAGGCCCCGAGTGTGGCCCTCCGCTGCGTCGCCCGCCATGCACGCGGAGCAACGATTCGGAAACACGTTTGTCACCTGGGTGACAACGGCGCGGGTCAACGGGCGCTCGGCAGGCCGGCGCCGCGGTTGCCGAGTTGCGCGTGGAGGATCAGCTCCATTTCCAGGCAGCGGCGGGGATCGCGCAGCTCGTCGCCGAAGAGGTCCTGCAAATGGCGCAGGCGGTAACGGACGGTCTGCGGGTGGACACGCAGCCGGCGGCTCGCGTCGGCGGCGTTGAAATTGTGCTCCAGCAGCGCCAGCAGCGTTTCGGCGAGCCTTTCCCGGCGGGCCGGCGAAACGGCCTTGAGCGGCGCCAGCCGGGTCGCCGCCGCGTCGTCGATCAGCTCCCCGGCCCGGGAGATCACCAGCGCGGGGACATGCTCGGCGCTGCGGATCAGCCCGCCGTCCGGGATGACGCCGCGGGCGGCGAGCAGGAGCGTCTCGCGCGCCCAGCGCAGCGAGTCGGCGGCCCGCGCGACGGGCACGGCCGGGCCGGCCGCCACCACCCAGTCGCGCAGCAGCGCGGCGGGCAGCGGGGCGCGGCTCGTCCCGGCCGGGTCGGGGATGACCATGAGCGGCTCCGGCGCGCCGAAGTCGGCGAGCAGGTCGGCCGGGAGTTCGCACGGCACGGCGCCCGCGCGGCGCCGCCGGACCGCCGCCACCGCGACCGCGGCGGGCAGCGGCCAGCGGGCCTCCGCGGACAGCGCCGCGAGCCGCGCGGGGTCGGCGGGCGGCTCGGCGAGCAGCATGTGCAGCAGCATGGCGCGGCGCCGGTGCACCGCGGGCGCCGGGCCGCGCCGCGTGCGCTCGGCGACCGCGGCGGCGTATCCGGCGGCGATGACCTCGGCGACCGCGTCCATGTAGCAGAACTGGGCGTCCACGACGAGGCTGAGCGCGGCGTGGTCGAGGTCGCCCGAGACGGCGCCGAGCGTCCGCCACGCGACGCACGCGGAGCGGCGCAGCGCCTGGTGCGTCTCCACGGGGTCGCGGCCGTCCCGCGCGAGGTGCCGCCCGACCCGCAGGTAGAACGCCGACACCCGCTCCCAGCCGGCGCCCGGGTCCTCCACGAGGTCGCAGAAGTGCCGGATGCCGGCGGCGACGCCGGCCCGCGCCCGCCCGGCCTCCTCCTCGCCGATCTGCGGGTCCGCGCGGCGCAGCTCGTTCAGCAGCTCGTCCGCCGCCCGGTCCACGTGCGGGCGCAGCCGCCGCGCCACCCACGCCGGCACTTCCTCGAACGCGCGGACGTCCAACGCTGTGCGCACCACTCGCGGTCCCCCCTGCCTGGGCGTCCGCCGGGCGGCGGACGTTTTCCAGGATTGCCGATCGCCTCCGGTTCCGGTTGTCGCTGAAATAACCTGTTGGCCGGTCTTTCCTGGAGTCATCTAATAAAATCCCAGGCCAGCGCTGCGGCAGTGGCGGAGAACCGGCAGGTCCGGGCCCGCGCGTCTCCTGCGCGTGGCGCGGGTCTCTCCCGATTTCAATGTCATGGACGACCCGTCCGCTTTTCACGAGAGTCGCCGGACCGTCGGAGCAGTGGCTGCTTACGAGAACGACCGGACTCTTTCCGACCTCTTCGAGAAATTGCGTATCTCACCCCGTCACGGAGATCACCGGGCCCGGCCACGAAAGGTGTTCTGACCTCTCGTCGGCATGGCGGCCCGTTGGACGGAGTCCAAGGCTTACGCGGGTCAGCGGCCGGTGAAGGGGTCGAGGGCGGTGATCCTCCAGTGGCCGTGCCGGTGGACGGCGGTGACCGTGAGCATGGCGGGGGCGTGCGTGCTCGTGCCGTCCGACGTGCGGGTGGTCTGCTGGTCGGCGAAGACCAGCACCACCGCGCGGTCGCCGGTCAGCGTGGTGACGGCGCTGTCGGTCACCCGCGTGCTGAGGACGGTCTTCGCCTTCGGCGCGTCCGACCGGACCTTCGCGAAGATCTCCTCGTACTGCCGCACGGCGTTGCCGGTCAGTGCGTCCTGAGCGGCCTTCTGTGTGCGCGCGGGGTCGGTGTAGTTGAACGAGAAGACCTTGCCGACCATGTCGGCGACGGCGCCCTTGACCTCGCTGGTGGCCGCGCTGTCGGTGAGGGCCGCGTTGCGGACGGACGGGTCGTCCCGCACCGCGTCCGCCTGGCGGAGCGCCCAGAACCCGGACGCGGCGAGCAGGACGGCGACGAGCCCGAGCGCGGCGGGCGACGTCGCGTCGACGCGCGGCCGGGCCGGCGCCTTCACGCCGACTCCGCCGGCGCCTGGCCCAGCTCGCTGAGCTTCCAGCCCCCGGACGTCCGGGTGACCTTGCCGACGAGGCGGCTCTGCTTGGTGACGGGGTCGCCCTCCGGCGGCGTGACGGTGATCTCGACGGCGACCAGGACGCGCGCCAGGCCGGACCGCTCGTCCAGCTCGGCGACGGCGGCGTCCAGGATGCGCGCGCTGGTGACCGTCCGCGCCTTCGTCACCTGCGCCTCGAACGCGGCGCGGCCCTGCGTGATCTGCCGGTAGAGGTCGCTGGTGGTGGAGTCCTGCCACGTCTTCAGGCCGGGTCCGAGGTTTCGGTAGTCGAGCGTGTTGAGGTTCTGGACGGCCTGCTCCCCCGCTTGCAGGGCCTCGTCGCGCGTCCGCGAGTAGGCGTGGGCGTCGTCGTGGGCGGCCGCGTACCAGGACCATCCGGCCCAGGCGGCGAAGAGCGCGGCGAGGACGAGGACGGCGGTCGCCGTCCGGCGCGGGGTGTCGTCGGTCATGAGCGTCCCTCACGCAGATGTCAGGCCGGTGATCGACCAGTGGCCGCGTTCGCGGTGCGCGGTCACCAGGAGTTGCGCGGCGGCGGGCGTCCCGGCGGGCTTGCCGGCCCGCGTGGCGTTCTGGTCGAGGAAGACGAGCAGCCGGGCCGTGTCGCCGGTCAGCGAGACGACCCCGGCCCGGACGACACGCGTGGTCAGCGTGACGCGCTGGGCCGGGGCCTGCCGCGCCACTTGCCCGAACAGCCGCCGGTACTGCTGGAGCGCGGCGCCGGACAGTTCCCGGTCCGCCGCCTGCCCGGTGGCGGCCACGTCGTCCGGTCCGTAGGTGAAGACCTTGCCGAGCGACGTGGACACGTCGCCGATCACCTCGGTGGTGGCCACGCCGTCGAGGACGGCCGCGTCCCGCGGGGTCCCGTCGTCGCGCAGCAGCCCGGCGGCGGGACGCAGCGCCAGTGCCGCCAGCGCGACGCCGAGCGCGATCAGGAGCAGCCTCCTCATCGCGCACCGACCGGTATCGCGGTGAGCGACTCCAGCTTCCACCCGGACGGCGTGCGCGTCGTCCCGGCCTCGAAGCGCTTGCGCTGCAACGTGGGCGAACCGCCGTGCAGTGTGAGCGTCACCTGCACGGACGCGATGACCTTCGCCTTGCCCGCCCGCGCGTCGAGCGACACGACGGCGGCCCCGGTCACGGTCGCCGCCGCGGTGGTCCGCGAGCGTCCGATCTTCGCGCGGTTCTGCGCCCGGTCCCGGTCGAGCTGATCTCGGAGGGCGCCGGTGGAGGCGTCCGCCCAGGCCCGGAGCCCCGCGTCCACCTGCGCGGGGTTCATGGTGTTGAGCGCGGCGACCTGCTGCCGGGCGCTCCGCAGGACGGCGTCCCGGGCGTTCGCGGGCCCGCTCCGCGGCTCGGCACCGTCCTGCCGCACCGCCCAGCCCGACCACGCGAGGAGCAGCACGGCGGCGGCGAGTGCGGCCCAGCCGATCAGACCCCGCCGGGCGAGGCCGTTCGCACGCCGGGGCGCAGGGGCCTTCCCCTCCGGCTCTCTGCGGGCGAAGTGCCGGCCCCGCCGCAGGGACGGCTTGCGGCGCGTTCTCTGCTCGGCGGTCGCCGGCATCAGGGGGCTCCTTGGAGGCCGAGGAGTGTGCTCATGGTCGTGGGGCCGTCCGGGACGCCGGGGAGAGCGAGTGCGCCCGGAAGGGTGGAGTCTCCGGTGTTGAGCACTGAGCCCGCGCGCGCTGGGGTCGGTACCGGGCGACGGGGGGCGTTGCCGGCGCCCCGGACGTTGACGCCGGTGGACGGCGACGTCGCGCAGTGGGCGGCCGTGTTGAGCGCCGGGGCGGGGGACGTGTCGAGCCCGTCGCGGTACTTGGTGCCGCCGTATCCGGACGTGCAGTTGGGCGGGTTGAAGAACGTCGTGACCATGCCGAAGTTGAGCCTGCCGTCCTGCACGACGGACATTCCGGAGGCGACGGCGTCCGGCAGCTTGGCCAGGAGTTGCTCCAGGCCGTCCGACCGGGGCTCCATCAGTTCGGACGTCGTCAGCAGGTTCGCCACCAGGACGCTGAGGGACGGGTCGAGGTCGCGCACGAGCGCCCGGAACTCACCGGCCGCGCCGGGCGCCGTCGACACGAGTTTCCGGAAGGCCGGGTCGGACGTGCGGAGCTGCGCGGCGAAGAGCCGCGCGTTGCGCCCGAACGACTTCAGGGACGCGGCCTCCTCGTTCTGGGTCCGCAGGACGGTCTCGCCGTCGCCGATGAGGGACGTCGTCGGCCCCGCGTTCTCGTTGGCGGCGCGGGTGAGCGACCGCGTGCTGTCGAGCAGGACCTGGAGGTTCGGGCCCTGTCCGGCGAACGCCTGGCCGAGTTCGCCGATGACCGTCCGGAGGGAGTCGGTCGGGACGGACGTGGCGAAGTCGTTCAGGCTGGTGAGGAGGTCCGTCACGGGCGCCGGCGTCGCCGTCGAGGCGCGCGGGATGACCGAGCCGGACGCCAGGTACGGGCCGGACGCCGTCATGGGGCGCAGGTCGATGTACTGCTCGCCGATGGCCGACCGGTTCGCGACGACCGCCCGGGTGTCCGCCGGGACCTTCGGCGCCGACTTCTCGATCTTCAGGTCGGCGAGCACGCCGTCGCCGGTCACGTGCAGCCCGCCGACCCGTCCGACCGAGGTGCCCCGGTAGGTGACGTCGGCGTTCTGGGCGAGCCCGCCCGCCTCGGCGAGGTCGGCCTTGACGACGTAGTAGTCGCGGTATCCGACGTATCCGCCGAGGTCGGCGTAGCTGAGCCCGACGTAGCCCATGGCGAAGGCGCCCACGACGAGGAAGACGATGTTCTTGATCCTGGTGCCGGCGGTCAGCATCAGTCCCCCTGGAGCGGCGTGATCGGCGGGACGACCTGGGTGCCCGGACGGGCCGTGACCTGGAGGTACACGTTCAGGTAGTCGCCCTTGACGGCGGGCAGGACGGCGTCGGTGAACGGGTAGGTCAGCAGGACCTGCAGCGCGTCCGGCAGGTCGCGGCCGGCGTCGGACAGCTTGCGGAGCGTCGGTTCGAGGGCCGTGAGGTCGGCGATCAGGTCGTCCTTGCTCCGCCGGACGGTGCCGACCGCGACCCGCGACAGCCCGTCCAGCGACGTCAGCATCCGGACGAGCGCGCCCCGCTGCTCTTCGAGGACGGCGAGGCCGGGCCGGATGTCGTCGAGCGCGACGCCGATCTGCTCCCCGCGTCCGCGCAGCGTGCCGGACAGCCGGTTCAGGCCGTCGATCGCGTCGGTGATGCCCTTCCGGTTCGCGTCCAGGTCGCCGACGAGCTTCCGGGCCCGCTCCAGCAGCGACCTGACCTCCGGCTCGTTGCCGCCGAGGGCCCGGTTCAGCTCGACGGTGATCGTCCGCAGCTGCGCGATGCCGCCGCCGTTCAGCAGCATCGACAGCGCGCCGAACACCTCCTCGACCTCGGGGTTCCGGTTCGTCCGCGACGCCGGGATCACCGCGCCGTCCGCGAGCGTCCCGGCGCCCGCGGACGGCGCGGCCCCGCCCGGCGGGACGCCGCCCGGCGCGGCGGCGCCCCCCGGGCCGTTCTCCGGGCCCGCGCTGAGCTGGACGAACTTCTCGCCCAGCAGGCTCGACTGGCGGAGTTCGGCGTACGCGTTCGCGGGCAGCCGCACATCACCGTTGACCTTCATCGTGACCTCGGCCGTCCAGCCGCCGCGCGGCAGCGCGACCGACACGACCCGGCCGACCGCGACGTCGTTGACCTTCACGGCCGACTGCGGGACGAGGTTCAGGACGTTCGCGAACCGCGCCCTCACCGTGTACGGGTGGTCGCCGAGGTCCGCCCCGCCGGGCAGCGGAAGCTCCTGCACGCCGGAGAACCCGCAGCCGCCGAGGGCGGCGGACACGAGCGCCAGGCACGCGACGCGCAGGGGGGCGGTAACGGGGCGGGTCATGGTGCCGCCTTCCGGCTCCCCGCCACCGGCAGCGGCGGGGTCAGTTCGCTGAGGTTCTGCCTGCCCATGAGCGTCCGCGTCCGCGGGTCGTAGGCGTTGAGGATGTTGGTCGCGTTCAGCGGCTGGACGTCGAGCGCCTCGGCCAGCGACCGGCGCTGCTTCACCAGCAGCTGCGTGATCTTCGCGAGTCTCTCGACGTTCCCGGCGAGCCGCTTCCGGTTGTCCTGGATGAAGACCTTGACCCGCGCGAGCGCCACCGTCAGCGCCTTCAGCGCGGCGTCCAGCTCCTCGCGGTCGTCGGCGAGGAACCCGGTCACGTCGGCGAGCTGCCGTTCGGCCTGCCTGACCTGCCCGTCGTTCGTCTTCAGCATGGTCGTGAACGTCTGCAGGCCGCGGATCGTCGCGAACAGGTCCCGCTGCGAACCCGACAGCGTCTTCGCGGCCTGCGCCATGCGCTCGGTCGTGGTGCGGATGTCGCGGCCGTTCCCGTCCAGGTTCTCCGCGCCCGTCTCCAGGACCCGCGACAGCGCGCCGTCCTTGTCGAGGCCCTTCGGGCCGAGGTCGGTCGCGAGTTTCCGGATGCTCTCGTAGACCTTGTCGAGTTCCATCGGCGTCGCCGTCCGGTCGGCCGGGATCACCGCGCCCGACGCCATCTTCGGGCCGGACGTGTAGGCGGGCGTCAGCTGGACGTACCGGTCCGCGACGAGGCTCGGCGCGACCGCCACCACCTTCGCGCCGGCCGGGACGTCCACCCCCCGGTCGACGGTCATGACCGCCCTGACCTGCGTTCCCTCGGCGCGGACGGAGTCGACCACGCCGACCTTCACGCCGAGGACCCGCACGTCCGAGCCCTTGTAGACGCCGACCGCGTCCCGGAACCGGACGGTGATCCGGGTGCCGTCCGGCCCGCGCAGCGCCGCGAACGCGCCGAGCGCGACGACGGCGGCGATTCCGGCGGCGAGGAGCGGTGTGCCCAGTCTGCGCAGCATCAGCGGCCGCCTTCCTTCGTCGTCCGGGGGGACGCCGCCCCGGACTTCTTGGGCGGCTTGCAGCCCTTGCCGGGTGCGTCCGTCCGGTACTCGTCCGGGACGAGCCCGCACAGGTAGCCGTCCATCCAGCGGCCGCTGCCCAGCGTGTTGCCGAGGAGCCGCGTGTACGGCCCGGCCGTCTTCAGCGCCTTGTCGAGGTTGTCCTGGTTCTTCTGGAGCAGGTCGGTGACGCGGCCGAGCGCCCGGAGCATCGGGTCGAGCTGCCGCTGGTTGTCGTCGACGAGCCCTACGATCTGCCGGGACAGCTCCTGCGTCCCGGTCAGCAGCGCGTGGATGGCCTCGCGGCGCCGCCGGATCTCGCCGAGCAGCCGGTTCCCGTCCCGCAGCAGCGCCTCGACGTTCGTGCTCTGGCCCGACAGCGTCCCCGTGACCTGCCGGGTGTTGGCGAGCAGGCGGGCCAGTTCCGCGTCCCGCGACGAGACGGTCTTCGACAGCGCGGAGACGCCGTCCAGCGCCTTGCGGACGCTCGGCGCCGTCCCGGCGAACGTCGTGGAGATCGCGTCGAGGCTCGCGGCGAGCTTCGCCGAGTCGATCCGCCCGACCGTCCCGGCGAGGTCCTCGAACGCCTCCGTCACGTCGTAGGGCGAGGTCGTCCGGGCGAGCGGGATGCGCCGGCCGGGGTCCTGCCGGTGCGCGCCGAGCGGGTCGACGGCGAGGAACTTGTCGCCGAGCAGCGTCTTGATCGCGATCGTGACCGTGCTGGCGTCGCCGATCCAGGTGCCGGCGACGCGGAACGCGACGGTCACCTTCGCGCCGTTCAGCCGGACGCCGGTGACCTCGCCGACCTTCACCCCGGCGACCCGCACCTCGTTGCCGGACCGCAGCCCCGCCGCCTCGCTGAAGTCCGCGCTGTAGCCGGTGCCGCCGCCGATGACCGGCAGGTCCTTGGCGTTGAACGACAGCAGCCCGGCGACGACGATGAGCGTGAGCGACACGACCGCGACCGCGATCGGGTTCCGCTCCCGGACGGGCTTCAGCCTGGGCCGTCTCCTCTTGGCGCGCCGGTCGCCCGGTCCGCCGCGTTCACCGGTGCCCAAGCGCTTGCCCGTGCCCGTGCCCATGCGCCGCGCCTTCCCTCTCATGCGCCGCACCGTCCGTCCGTCAGCGGGACGCCGGCCGGCGGCGGGTGCTCCTCGCCCGGGTACTGCTTGTAGGTGACGCCGCTGAGGTCGGCCTCGCACAGGTACAGGTTCATCCACGACCCGTACGAGGCGATCCGGCCGATCGCCGCCATCTTCACCGGCAGCGTCCGCAGGAACGAGTCGACCTTCGGGGAGGCGTCCGACAGGTTCTCCGACAGCCGCCCGAGCTGCGCGATGTCGCGTCTGAGCGGTTCGCGGCCGTCCTTCAGCAAGTCGGAGGTGGTGCCGGCGAGGTCGTCCAGCGCGCTGATCGCCGCGCCGATCGCCGTGCGGTCGGCGGCCAGGCCGGACACGAGCCGGCGCAGCGTCCCGATCAGCGGGCCGAGGTTGTCGCCGCGCCCGTTGACGGTGTCCAGGACGGCGTTCAGGTTGTCGACGACCTGGCCGATGACGGCGTCCTTGTCGGCGATTCCGCTGGTCAGCGAGCCGACGCTGGACAGCAGCCCCTCGACCGTCCCGCCCTCGCCCTGGAGGACCTGGACGATCGAGCCGGCGAGCCGGTTGACGTCCTCCGGCGACAGCGCCTGGAACAGCGGCTGGAACCCGTTGAACAGCTGGGTCAGGTTCAGCGCCGGGGTCGTCCGCTCGACCGGGATGGTCGCGCCCGGCGGCAGCGTCCCGGTCCCGCCGGGGCCGCGCGCCAGCTCGACGTACCGCTGCCCGATCAGGTTCAGGTACTTGATCGTCGCGGTGGACGACGCCGGGACGCGGTGGCCGCGGTCGACGCCGAACGAGACGAGCGCGACCCGGTGCTCGACGACCCTGATCCCGGCGACCCGCCCGACCTCGACGCCCGCGATCCGGACGCCGTCGCCCTCGCGCAGCCCGGACGCGTCGGTGAACCGCGCCTGGTAGGAGACGGTGTCGCCGCCGCCCGCCCGCGTGATGCTGAGCGCCAGCATCAGCGTCGCGACCACGGTCACCGCGACGAACGCGGCCGACTTGGCCAGCGGGCGCGCGAGCCCCTGCCGCTTCACTTCAGCCTCACCTCCGCGCCCCGGTAGACGGGGCCGAGCAGGACGCTGCTCCAGTCGGGCAGCGCCTCGGGGACCTCCTGGAGGCCGGGCGCGAGCAGCTCGTTGACCAGGCGGTTCTCCTCGGGGGAGTTCGGCAGGCCGAGCGCGCCGGGGGCGACGGCGACGGGCGTGTCCGCGTCCGGCGGCGCCGACTTCACGGTCCCGGCCGCCGGGTAGCAGTGCGGGCCGCCGCCCTCGGTGTAGCGCGGACGGTCCCTGCCCGGCCCGTACCGCCCCTTGGACGGCAGCGTCTTCACGTTCACGTGCAGGCCGGGCCGCTTCGTGCCCTTGCCGAGCACCTCGTCCATCACGGGGACGAAGTCGGTGAGCATGCGCAGCGTGCACGGGTACTCGGGCGAGTACTCGCGCAGCAGTTCCAGCGTCGGACGGCTCGTCGCCGCCAGCCGGATGAAGTTGCCGGAGTTCTCGTGGAGGAAGTCCGCGAGGTCCTGGGAGGAGTCGGTGACCGACGCGTACAGGCTCGCCAGGTTGTTCCGCTGGTCGACGAGCGACCGGCTCGTGTAGGCGAAGTCGTTCAGCGCCTGGAGGATCTCGGGCGCCGCCTGGTCGTAGTGGCGCGTGACCTCGACGAGCCGCCCGATGTCGCGGTTGAGCGCGGGCAGGCTCGGGTTGATCTTCCCGAGGTAGGCGTCCAGCTCGACCATCGTCCGCCCGAGCTCCGCGCCGCGCCCGTCCAGCGCCTGCGACACGGCGGTGAGCGTGGCGGCCAGCTCCGCCGGCCGGATGGCGGTGAGCAGCGGATACAGGTTGTCCAGCACCCGCTGGAGCTCGATCGCGTTCGCCGACCGGTCCTGGCTGATCACGCTCCCGCCGGTGAGCCGCGCGCGGCTCGGCGCGGCGGGCGGGATCAGCGCGACGAACCGCTGCCCGAACAGCGTCGTCGGCAGCAGCTGCGCCGACACGTTGCCCGGCAGGAGCGCCACCTTGTCCGGCTGGATCGCCAGCTTCAGCGTCGCGACGCCGCCGTCCGAGGAGATCTCCCGGACCTCGCCGACGACCACGCCGCGCAGCTTGACGTCCGCGTGCGGATGCATCTCGCTGCCCGCGCTCGCCGTCCGCAGCGTCACCCAGCTCACCTCGGTGAACCTCTTGTCGTAGACGGCGACCGACAGCCAGATCAGCAGCACCGGCACGAGCAGGAACGCCACGCCCGCGAGCCGTCTCGGGACCGTCTCGGGGGCGCTCATCCGGCGACCTTGACCGTCGTGTTCGTCCCCCACAGCGCCAGGCTGAAGAAGAAGTCGCTGACGCTGATCAGGACGATCGACGTGCGGACCGCGCGGCCGACGGCGCGGCCCACCCCGGCGGGTCCGCCGGCCGCGCGGTAGCCGTAGTAGCAGTGCGACAGGATCACCAGGACGCTGAACACCAGCACCTTGCAGAACGACAGGACGACGTCCACCGGTGACAGGAACAGGGCGAAATAGTGGTCGTAGGTGCCGGCCGACTGCCCGTTGAACACGACCGTGACCTCGCGGGACGCCAGGTACGCGCACAGCAGCCCGATCGCGTACAGCGGGACGATCGCGACCGCGCCCGCGATGATCCGCGTCGTCACCAGGTACGGCAGGGACGGGATGCCCATGACCTCCAGGGCGTCCACCTCGTCGCTGATGCGCATCGCGCCGAGCTGCGCGGTGAACCCCGCGCCGACGGTCGCCGACAGCGCGAGCCCCGACACGACCGGGGCGATCTCGCGCGTGTTGATGTACGCGGACGCGAACCCGGTGAACGCGGACGTCCCGATCTGCTGGAGCGCCGAGTAGCCCTGCATGCCGACGACGACGCCGGTCGCGAGCGTCATCGCGACCATGACGCCGATCGTCCCGCCGATGACGCCGAGGCCGCCGCTGCCGAACGCCACCTCGGCGAGCAGCCGCTGCACCTCCCCGCGGTAGCGGCGCAGGGCGCGCGGCGTCCACACCAGCGCCCGCACGTAGAAGGTGCCCTGGTCGCCGGGCTGGTCCAGCCACGCGAACCAGCGCGCGGGTCCCGCTCGCAACACGGCCATGACTCAGCCACCCTTCGGCGGGACGACCTGGAGGTAGATCCCGGTGATCACGAGGTTGAGCAGGAACAGCAGGAGGAACGTGATGACGACCGACTGGTTCACCACGTCCCCGACGCCCTTCGGCCCGCCCTTCGGGTTCAGGCCCCGGTAGGAGGCGACGACGCCGGCGACGAACCCGAACAGCAGCGCCTTCGCCTCCCCGACGTAGATGTCGGGGAGCTGGGCGAGGGCGGAGAAGCTCGCGACGTACGCGCCGGGCGTGCCGCCCTGCATCAGGACGTTGAAGAAGTAGCCGCCCGCGACGCCGACGACCGACACCAGGCCGTTGAGCAGGAACGCGACGGCGACGCAGGCGAGGACGCGCGGGACGACGAGCCGCTGGACCGGGGAGACGCCGAGGACCTCCATCGCGTCCAGCTCCTCGCGGATCGTGCGGGCCCCGATGTCCGCGCAGATCGTGGAGCCCGCCACCCCGGACACCAGCAGCGCCACGATCATCGGGCTGGCCTGCTGGATGACGACGAGGACGCTGGCGGCGCCGGTGAACGACTGCGCGCCGAACTGCTGGGTGAGCGAGCCGACCTGCAGCGACGTCACGGCGCCGAACGGGATCGACACGAGCGCGGTCGGCAGGATCGTGACGCTGGCGATGAACCAGAACTGCTCGACGAACTCGCGGAACTGGAACGGCCGCCGGACCGACATGCCGAGCACGGTCGCGGCGAGCGCGAACATCCGGCCCGCCTCGCGCAGCGCGCTCACCGGATATCCGAGAACGGGCGCCATGGTCCGGCCTCCTTTCCCGTTCGAGCCTTTCGGCGAAACTACTGTTCGGTAAATTCACGCCGCAAGAAGCCGTGCCCCATAAAAAGCCGGATGCGGCGTTTTCTATTCGCCGATGACATGTTTTCCGTCGGTCGCCGGAATTGTTGTGCGCGGCGGACGGCCGGACCGGGCGGACGCGGCCTCCGGCGACCGGATATCGTCAAGGCCCCATCCCGCTGGAAGGACCCCCAGTGAACCGACGTCACCTGGCGGCTCTGCTGCTCGTCCCGGCACTGGCGCTGACCGCGTGCGGCGGCGACGACGGCGACGGCGCCAAGCCGACCGCGTCCGCGTCCGCCACCACGGGCGGCGAGGCGTCCGCGCCGGGCGGGGCCGGCGACTCCGCCCAGGGCGGCGCGGTGAAGGCGCCCGGCGGGGTGCCGTCGTCCGCGCCGCCGAAGGTCGTCAACGCGTTCGTCGCCTGCATGCGCAAGCAGGGCGTCAAGATGCCGTCCGACACGAGCACCTGGCGTCCCGACCCGCAGGACGGCCGCACCCAGAAAGCGCTCATGACCTGCATGAAGGCCACCGGCGCCCGATGACCCCGCCGGGTCACACACCACCCTCGCGGCAGGGGGCGGCGCGGGTGAAGGCGTCGCCGAGGGACAGGTCGGCGCGCAGCGCCCGGGTCGGCGGCTGGTAGCCGCCGAGGCGGCGCATCGCCTTCCCGGCGTTCCCCTGGGCCGTCCGGAACGCCGGCGTGCCGGCCTTCGTCTCCCGCAGCCCGGACGCCGCCGCCAAGAGCTGCCCCTGGACGGCCTTGAGGTCGCCGCCCATCCCGGTCAGCAGCGCCTGGCCGGTGGGCACCGGCGGCGGTCCCACCTCCGCCAGCCTCGTCCGGACGGTGCCGAGCCGCTTCGCCATCCCCGTCATGTACGCGGCGATGGCGCGTTCGGACTCCGCGACGTCCTTCGGGTCGATCTTGGGCGGCGGGGACTTCGTGAGCCCGCCCGACAGCGCGTCGCAGACGCGGCCCGCCCACGCCACGGTCTCCTTGCCCGCCTTCGCCCGCGGCTTCGCGCTCACCGCCGAGCCGGTCGCCCCCGGCATGCCTCCGGGACCGGCGTCGCCGGCACCGCCGCAGCCGGTCAGCGGCCCGGCGGCGAGTGCGGCGAGGACGAGACCGGCGATCACGCGCCTTGACATGGTGCTGCTCCTGACCACGGGATTCACAGCTGGTGCGTCCGGCACGAGTTCGCCTGGTCGAACGCCTTGGCGAGCGCGGGGTCGGCACGCAGGTCCTTGGTCGGCCCCTGGTAGGTCTGGACCTTCCGCATCGCCTGCCCGGCCTCGCCGAGCGCCGCCTTGTACGACTTGGCGTCGGTCACTTCGGCCTTCGTGATGCGGGCCGAGGCGAGCCGCACCGCCTGCCGCGTCTCCCGCAGGTTGGCGAGGGCCGAGTCCAGGGCCGCCTGGCCGCCGCCGACCGGCGGCGCGCCCGCATCCCGCACCTGCGTCTCCAGGGCCTTGAGGTGCCGGTCCATGGAATCGAGGAACCCGGCGATCGCCTTCGCGGACTTCGCCTCGTCCTTCGGGTCGAGCTTGGGGAAGCTCAGGCCGGCGCCGCCGGCGGTGACGCCGTCGCAGACGCGCCCGGCCCACGCGACCTCCGGCTTGGTCTTGCCGCCGCCGCCTCCCCCGCCGTCGCCGCCGCAGGCCGCGGCCCCGGTGGCGGTCACGGACACGAGCACGGTTCCGATGATCAATCGCCGAATCATCGAATTCTCCTTCAGGGACTCGGGGTGGTCGCGCAATTCGGGTGAGCCGGTCCCCGCCGCCGTCCTTGGACGGGCGGCGGGGACCGGTGTCAGGACCGTTCGGTCACTGCCGGGAAATCACTTCTTCGGCGTGGCCTTCAGGTCGATCTTGTTTCCGCCGCCGGCCACGAGCTGGCTGATGACGGGGGTGAGGAAGCCGCAGCCGGTCAGGCCGGGCAGGGTGTACTCGCCGGTGAGCGTGCCGCCGCCGGCCACGCTGAAGTCGGTGGACTTCAGCGGGATGGTGGCCGGAGCGCCCGCCTGGCAGGTCTCCCCGCCGCCGACGTTCAGCCCGAACACCTTGATCGCGGGAATCTTGACCAGCGTCTTGGTCTGCGTGGTCAGGGTGCCGCCCGACAGCGTGCCGGTCGTCTTGCCCTGCGGGGCGAAGGCGATGTCGGCGGTCGCCGGCAGGAACCCGAACAGCGAGAAGCTGCCGGTGGTCGGGTTCAGGGTCAGGTCGGCCGCGACCTTGCCGCTGCCGTCGACCTCGGCGCTGACGGCGCCGTTCAGCGCCACCTTGCCGTTCCCGCCCTTGATGGCGGACGTACCGGTCAGCGCGTACGAGACGGTGTCCCCGGGCGGGGTGTCGTCGCCGGGCACCGCGACGGTGATCGCGGCGGACGCCTCGGACTCGTTGCCCGCGTTGTCCACAGCGGAGACCGCGAACGTGTGGTCACCCTTGCTCAGACCCGAAACCGTCGAGGACGTCCCCGTCACCACGTCAGGACGCTTCTCGCCATCCACGGTGATGTAGTAGCCCTTCACACCTGAGCCACCGTCATTGTCGGTGGAGGCATCCCACTTCACCGACGCCGAATCGTCGGCACCTGTGCCCGACACGTTCGCCGGAACCGAAGGAGCAGTGGTGTCAGGCGCAGGCCCGGTCCCGGGCACGTTCACCGTGATCGCGGCGGACGCGGCGGACTCGTTGCCCGCGTTGTCCACAGCCGACACCGCGAACGTGTGGTCGCCCTTGGCCAGACCCGAAACGGTCGAGGACGTCCCCGTCACCACGTCAGGACGCTTCTCGCCATCCACCGTGACGTAGTAGCCCTTCACGCCCGAACCACCGTCATTGTCGGCGGACGCATCCCACTTCACCGACGCCGACTCACCCTCACCGGTACCGGACACATTCGCCGGAACCGAAGGAGCAGTGGTGTCCGGCTCCACCACACCAGGCACGTTCACCGTGACCGCAGCCGAAGCCCCGGACTCGTTGCCCGCATTGTCCACAGCCGACACCGCGAACGTGTGGTCACCCTTGGCCAGACCCGAAACCGTCGAGGACGTACCCGTCACCACGTCAGGACGCTTCTGCCCGTCCACGGTGACGTAGTAGCCCTTCACACCCGAACCACCGTCATTGTCGGTGGAGGCATCCCACTTCACCGACGCCGAATCGTCCGCACCCGTGCCCGACACATTCGCCGGAACCGAAGGAGCAGTGGTGTCGGGGTCCGGCTGCGTTCCGCCGTCGACGATGTCGAAGCTGAACAGGGTGTTGTCCTGTCCGGGCTTCAGGGTGCAGGTGAAGTCGCCGAGGTTCGCCGGCGAGCCGTCGGCCTGGTAGGTCGTGAAGTTCTGGATGTTGATGTTGTCCAGAGTGACCTTGCCCGTGCCGGTCTTGGTGAACGACAGCGCGGGCGCCGAACCGGGGCCGTTGATGTCGACCGGGCCGGTCGGGGGCACGTCGGTCTTGGCGAGCTGGAGCTTCATCCACAGCGGGACGGGGCCGGCCATCTCGGGGACCGTGATGGTCGGCTCCGCGAGGACGCTGCCGTCCATCTCGACCGCGCCGAGCTGCTGCAGCCCGTTCTCGTTCACGTCGGCCGGGATCGTGGAGACCGAGGTGACCTCGATCGGCTTGGTGAACGTGGCGAGCTCGCCGGTGCTCACCGGGATCTCCGCCGGCACGTTCGACTTGATCTTGACGGTCAGGTCGCCGTCGCCCACGAGCGGGAACGGGCAGGTGTACTGGAGCGCCTTCTCCGGCGATCCCGGCGAGTCGCCGAGCACCTTCGACGGGACCGGTCCGGGGAACGTCCCGTTCTTCGGCGCCGGCTGGGCCGGGTTGCTGCCGTCGTCGATGAGGAACTGGGCCAGGACGTTGTTCTGGCCCGGAGCCTGCTTGCAGGACGCGTTGATCTGGCCGAGGGCGGTGGGCTGCCCGTCCGCCCCGAGCGGGGTGATGGCCAGGTCGAGGTTGCCGACCGTGATCTGCGCCCAGCCCGCCTTGTTGAACGTCAGCGGGACCTGCGAGCCGGTGGCGGTGATGTCGAACGACCCCGACTCGGGGACGTCCGCGGCGGCCAGCGACATGTTCGGCCGCAGCGGCAGCCCCGTCGGGTACTGCGGCGCGGTGAGGACGGCCTGGGCCTTCGCGGAGCCCGTCAGGCTCTTGGTGCGGGTCGTCCACAGGCCGAACGTGGTGGGCGCGCTGACGGTCGACACCGCCTGGATGTTGATCGTCGGCGTCGGCGTGTTGACCGCGACCTTCTCGGGGATGGTCGCGGAGATCTTGACCTGGAGGTCCTGCTGGCCGACCAGGGGGTAATCGCACTTGTAGTTGAGCAGCAGGGGCTCCGCTGCCGACGCCGCCGGCGCGGTCGCCACGGCGGCGGCCATGGCGAGCAGCAGTCCCGTCGTCGAGCCCAGGACCGTGCCGGTCCGGACTCTCCGGGAGAGTTTCTTGGGTTTCACCTCGTACCTCTCGTGTGCGTGAGGTGGGGATGGGAGGGCGGTCCGCCCCCGCCGGCGGGGTGCGCGGGGGCGACGCCTGGTGTTCGGGCGCGGGGCGTGCCTACGCCTTCGGGGCGAGCTTGAGGTCGATCGTGTTGCCGGCGCCGGCGGTGAAGATGTTGAGGATCCCCGTCAGCGCGCCGCAGTCCTGGATCGAGGACAGCGCGTAGTCGGCGGTCTTCAGCGTGCCGCCCTGGGACGGGATGAACTTGCCCTCCGACGTCAGCGTGATGTCGGACGGCTCGCTGGTCTGGCAGTTCTCGCCGCCGCCGAGCTCGATGGCGCCGAACGCCTTGAACGAGGTGAGCTTGACGGTCATCTTCGAGTGCGTCGTCAGCGCGCTGTTGGCGTACGTGCCGGTGGTCCGGCCCTGCGGGACGAAGGAGATCGCCGCGTCCACGGGCAGGAAGCCGAGGATCTGGAAGTGGCCCGTGGTCGGGTTCAGCGTCAGGTCGGCGACCACGTTGTCCGAGGGCTTGGTCACGTCGAGGTCGGCCTCGACACCGCCCGTGAGGTCGGCGGTGCCGTTCGGGGCCTTGATGAACGACGACCCCGTCAGGCCGAAGGAGTAGTGGATGGGCGCGGCCGCCGAGGCGGGCAGCGCCGCCATGATGCCGGCGGCGCTCAGCGCCACGGCGGCGCCGGTGAGCATTCCGCTCCGCCGCCCGGCGTTCTTCTTGGTTTTCACAGCTACCTCTCAATTCTCGAAACACGGCTATGCAATTCGACGGAGACCCCCGATACCGCATCACCTCCCGAGAACCGTTTCCGCTATGTTTCTCCGGTAAGTTACTCGCCGGAAACCACATTCGTCATCGGCCGTGGATGACAAATTCTGAGTCGTTTCAATTACCGCTTTACGCGGACTTTATTGTTGAGTGACAACGCTCTCGTGCGGGCAGTGCGGCGGCCGCGTGCGCGCCGCCGGCCGTCCGGGGCGCGGATGTCCGCGGGGGCGGATGTCCGCGGGGCGGCCGCTACCGCTTCAGCTCCGGCACGGCAGGGGGGCAGGTCGCCGCGGCCAGGCCGCAGATGGCCCCTTGGGTGATCTTCAGGTAGTTCCCCGGCCCGGACACGGACCCGGTGAACAGCGGGTCGAGGTCCTCGCCGACCCCGCACCCCTCGAAGGGCGGGATCTCGAACGTCCCGTCCGACGCCCCGCCCTTGACGATGTTGGTGATGTCGGCTCCGGGCGCGTCGGTGAGGGCGACGTCGACCGGACGGACCGACCGGCAGTGGTCGCCCACCTCCAGCGGCGTGCCGTTGACGGCCACGTCGTACAGCCGGATCGACAACCGCATCTTGCTCTGGACCTGCTGCCGCGTCTTGCCCTTCTCGTACGGCGCGGCGGTCTGCGTGCCCAGCCCGACCTGGTCGATCTCCATCGTCGCGGTCGTGGGCATGAAGTCGAAGGTCAGGAAGGTCGCGTTGGATCGCAGCGGCTCGTGGAACCGGAACCGGACGTCGACCCCGAGCCCGGTGGGGCCGGGGACGAGGTTGTACATGACGTTCGTCAGCGCGGGTTCCGGCGCCGCCGGATCGTTGAGGACGGCGGCCCCGCCGAGTTTGCGGACGTTCGAGAAGCCGTTCATGTAAAGGCAGCCGGAGAACTGCCAGCCGTCCTCCTGGAGAACCCTGCAGTCCGGCGGCGCCTGCCCGGCGGGCGGCGCCGCGCGCTTCTCCGGCGGTTTCGGCGGCGCCTCCCCGGCGCCGGGCGGCGACAGGGGCACGGTGGCCAGAACCTGGTCCTGGCCTGGCACGGCGGTACAGGCGACCTGCCCTTCCAGCGGCGTCGCGGCCTGCCCTTCCGGTGTCGCGGCTGCGGCCTCCGCCGGGGCCAGGCCGAGGCTCAGGTCGCCGACGCTGAAGGTGACGTCGCCCGTCGGCCCGGCCGTCACGGGAGGCACGTCGCCGGACGCCGTGAGGGTCACGGCCCCCTCGTCCGGCACCGCGGCCGGCGGCACCGCCAGCGCGGGCCAGCCCGCGTCGGACGACGTCCCGTTCTGCCCGGTCGCCGCGCTGACCAGCACCGTGCCGGCGACCTCGGCGGCGTCGAGGCCGGCGACCGCGGCGCGCGGGACGCTCAGGGTCACGGCCACCGCACCCGGCCGGACCTCCGCGCCCGGCGGCGCCGACACCGGGAAGGCCGCCCGGTAGCGGACGCTCACCGGCTGCGGCCCGGCGGGGAACGCGCACTGGTACGACAGCGTGAGATCGGCGTCCCTGCCGTCCGCGGCCGCGGCCCCGGCGCCGGTCAGGCCGGCGGCGAGCAGCGCGCCCGCCCCGGCCGTGACCAGCAGGCGCCCGGCCCGGCGTGTGCGAACACTCATCATCAGGTCACCCATCGCGAGACGTACGTCCGGGACCGGATGGGAACACGCGCGAACGGACCCGCACAAGGCCACCGGACAACAGCCGAAGAAATTGCTCACCCGGTGCGCACAAAATCGGCCGGCTCATCTGCGGACGAGCATTTAATAGCGCCGCCCGCACCGCCGGAGCGCGTTATAAATCAACCCACAAACCGCCCTCCGCATACCTTTCCCGGCTGATAAGCGGGATCTGCCGGGCGGCCTGATAATTGGACTTCCCGCGGTCGTTTCCCGAGCCGCGCGACCGGAAGGACCAGGTGGAGCCCATGCCCCGAACCAGCCCGGCGGCGGTGCTGCTCGCCGCCGCCCTGACGCTCGCCGCGGCGGGCTGCGGCGGGGACGGCGGCGGGAGCACCGGCGGCGGGGGCGCCGCCACCGCGCCGCCACCGGTCACCGCCGGCTCCCCCTCGTCCGGCTCCCCCTCGCCGGGCGGAACGGCCGCGCCGTCCCCGCCGGCCGCGGATCCCGGAAGCCCGGTCACGCCCGCGCCGGGAGCGCCCGTCCCCGCACCGGCGGCCACGCGGCCGACGACGGCCCCGTCCAAGACGGTCACCGCCTTCGCCGCGTGCATGCGCCGGCACGGCGTCGACGTGCCCGACAACGTGCGCGTGTGGACTCCGCCGCCCGGCTCGGACAGCGAGACTCAGGTCGCCCTGATCTCCTGCATGGAGTCCCTGTCGACGCCTCGGACGCGCTAGTCCGCGAGCGCCACCGGGGACGTGGTGTCGCGGACGAACGCGGCTATCTCCCCGATGGCCTCGCGGCCTTCGGGGATCGCGCCGGCGAACGCGGGAAAGACATGGATCTGGTCTTCCCAGATCTGGAGGCGGTGCGGGACTCCGGCCTGGGCGAGCCGCTCCGCCATGAGCTCCGCGTCGTAGCGGAGGGCCTCGCGGGAACCGGCGACGATGAAGACGGGGGGCAGGCCGCGCAGGTCGCGGTCGCAGGGGGACGGCAGCGGTTCGCCGTCCATGCCGGCGAGCAGGAGGCGCTTCAGCGCCTTCAGTCGGTGGACGGGCACGTAGGCGTCCCGCCGGGTGTGCTCGTAGGACGCGCGGGCCTCGTGGTCGAGATCCACCAGCGGGGAGAGCGCCACGATCCCGGCGGGGGCCGGCAGGCCGTTCTTCAGCGCGGCGAGGGCGCTGGTGAAGGCCAGGAACCCGCCGGCCGAGTCGCCCGCGATGACGATGTTCTCCGGCTTGCGGCCCTGGTCGAGGAGCCAGCCGTACGCCTCCAGCGCGTCCGCCATCGAGACCGGCAGCGGCGCGCCGGGCAGCTGCCGGTAGGCGACGGAGAACGCGACGGCGTCCGAGCGGGACGCGATCCTCGCCACGAGGCCGCGATGGGTGCGCAGGCCGCAGCAGAAGAAGCCGCCGCCGTGCAGGTAGAGGACGACCCGGTCGGCGGCGCGTCCGTCCGGGCGGATCCACTCCCCGTGGAAGCCCGCCAGTTCGACGCGCTCGACCACGGTGCCCTTGGCCGGGCGCATGAGCAGGGGGGCGCCCCAGTCGAGCACGACGGCCAGCCGCAGCATGAAACGGGTCAGCGGGCTGTAGAAGAACACCGGCCTGATGAAAACCCTCATGAAGAGCGCGAACCTGCGTGCTTTCGGGCTGCTGCCGAGGCGGTGCTCGATCACGGGTTCCATGGGGGCTCCTCAAGGAAAGGGACGTCCGCCAGACCGGATGATAAGGAGGCCGTCGATAATGCGCAATGACGGGCCGCCCGCTTGGCATCCGATGCTCTCACCGCCTCGAAAAACTGTCATCGCGCGATGAATACGGCGTGCCTCGGGGGTGCGACGCCGACCGGCGGCGCCGGGATGAGATGCTCACCGTCGTTCAGGAGGCCGACCCGGAACCAGCGTTCTTCGAAAACCTTTCCGCAACGGCCGTCCGGGGGACTTCACGCTGTGGTAAGAGGTGATCATGGGCATGGCGAAACAGATGTGGAACCGGAAGGCGGCCGCTTCCCCCGCCCCTTCCCCGGACGGCTCCCGGCAGAGCGGCGAGCCGCGGCTGACGCCCGCGGCGGTGCGCAGGCAGCGGTTCGCGACGACCCGCCTGATGACCGGCTACTCCGTGGACGAGGTCGACGCCTTCCTCGACCGGGTGACGGACGAGCTGGCGCGGCTGATCCGGGAGCGTGACGAGGCGCGGCGCGCCGGCCCCCGCCCGGAGCCGGAGGACGAGCCGTCCTGACGCGGGGTCACCGGCCTGTCCCGCACGGTGAACCGGCCACTCCTAGAGCGACGGCCGAAGCCGGGCCGGCGAGCTTTTTCGACCAACGCTCCCACAGGGCGGCCGCGGAAGAAATTGCGTCTGCGACGAGAGAGCACGGCGCTCTTCTTGCGAAAGTGACAAACAACTCCGTCCGGCCGGGGCAAGCGCGGGCAGGCCGGTGACGCCGCCGACCAGAACTGATCCCAATACCTCCGCCGGAACCGAACGTGAATCTTTTTCTAGCATCCGGCGATAGTTCTCCCCGGCCCACCGATAATCGGAGCGGCGCGCGGTTCCAGAACCCTCGCGGAATCCCAGCTGGCCGCATGGACGTCAAGTTATAAACAGGTGAGTAGCGCGTTTCTCGTTTTGTTCCCTGGCTCTACAGAATGCTCCGGTGGCCCTGCGTACCTTCAAGGTGTCCCGGACCGCGGAAGGACCGGCGCACCAGGTCTGCGACCGGCGCGCCACCCCGCCCGCGGTCTCGCACTACCGCCGCCCGCGCCGACCGGGCCGGGCGGGGCGGCTCCGCCCCGTCCGCCCGCGCCCCGGTCGCGCGAACGCGGTGACGGAGGTGTCCGATGCCCAGAACTCTCGACCACGCGGCTCCCGCCGAGCGCTCGGTCCCGCTGCCGCCGCGGCTCGCCCGGATCATGCGGCCGGAACTGCCGAGCCTCGCCGAGGAGATCGTCGCCGAGATCCGGCGCGCCATCCCCGAGTACGCCCGGCCGCTGGACGGCCCCTACGGACACGTCCTGCGGCGCAGCGTCGAACACCAGCTCGCGGCGTTCGTCGACCGGGTCGCGGCGCCCGGCCCGGCCGAGGTGAGCGACGACTGCGCCGGGACGGCCCGGATGCTCGGCCAGTACGAGGCGCACGAGGGACGCAGCATGGACGCGCTGCAGGCCGCCTACCGCGTCGGCGGGCAGGCCGCGTGGCGCCGCGTCATGCGGGTCGCGCCCCGCCACGACATCTCCGCGGCCGTCATGTCGCGCCTCGCCGACGCCCTGTTCGTCTACCTGGACGAGCTGGCGGCACTGTCGCTCGACGGGTACCGGCAGGCCAGGGCGCGCCCGATCCCCGCGCTGGACGAGCGGCGCCGCCGCCTGCTGCGGGTCCTCCTGGACGGCCCCGGGACCGAGCTGGCCGAGGCGGCCGAGGCCGCCGAATGGCAGGTCCCCGCCGCGGTCACGCTCATCGCCGTCGAACCCGAGGCCCGCTGCGTGTGGACCTCGCTCGACGAGGACGTCCTCGCCGACGTGGAGTGCGCCGCCCCGCACCTCCTCGTGCCCGGCCCGTTCTCGCCGGAGCGCCGCGCCATGCTGGAGAAGGCGCTCCCCGGCCGCCGCGTCGCGGTCGGGCTCACCCTGCCGCCCGGCCAGGCCGCCGACTCGCTCCGCTGGGCGCGGCGGGCGCTCGGCCTCGTCCTCGACGGCGTCCTCGACGGCCCGGTGGCGCTGTGCGAGGACCACCTCGTGACGCTGTGGCTGCTGTCCGACCCCGCGCTGGTCGAGCAGCTGGCCCGGCGGCGGCTCGCCGTGCTGGACGGCATGACGCCCGGCCAGCAGGACCGGCTGACCGAGACCCTGCGGACCTGGCTCGTCACCCGCGGCACCGCCGCCGAGATCGCCGCGCTGCTGCACATCCACCCGCAGACCGTCCGGTACCGGATGCGCAAGATCGAGCAGATCTTCGGCGACGAGCTGGCCGATCCGGAGGCCCGGTTCGGCATCGAGGTCGTCCTGCGCGCCGCTCACCTGCGCGCCCGCGGCGCCGAGGTGCGCGCCCGCACCGGCGGCCTGCGCGCCCGGCGCGACACACGGCGTCCACATTCGTCTGTAATGATCCCCAGGTGACACTGACCCGGCGGACAGCGATCCCCCTCCTCGTCGCGGCGGTGCTGGCCGGCGTGGGCGGCTGCGGCACCGAGACGGCGCCCGCCGCCGTCCCGTCCGAGCCCTACCCGGTGCTGCCGACCAGCCCCGCGCCGCCGGCCCCGCGCCCGTCGCCGGCGCCGCCCGCCTGCACGCCGGAGGGCATCAGCGTCGGGATGGGCACGCCCGACGCCGCGATGGGCCTGCGCGCCGTGACGATCACGCTGCGCAACTGCGGCGACCGCCCCTACAGGCTGAACGGCTATCCGGCGCTGCGCGTCCTCGCCGAGGACCGCCAGCCGTTCGACGTGCAGATCGTGCGCGGCAGCAGGCAGATCAAGGACGACGGGCCGAAGCCGCTGACGATCCGTCCCGGCGGGTCGGCCGTGTTCGGGATCGTCTGGCGCAACCTGGTCACCGACCCGACCACCACGGCCGTCGCCGGCCGCTACCTGGAGGTGCGGCCGGCGCCGGGGCGGCCGGTCGTCATCGTCGAGGCCGACGGCCCCATCGACCTCGGCAACACCGGCCGCCTGGAGGAGACCGCCTGGGGCCTCCCCCGCCGCTGACTCAGCGGGACGGCGCCTGGATCTTGCCGATGCCGAGCGTGTTGCTCCCGGGCATCAGGCCGGTCTCCAGCACCTTGACCAGGACCGGCATGGTGAGCTGCGGGAGGCGGGCGGCCTTGCCCGCGCCCAGCGTCCGCCAGGGCGCGTAGGCGAGGTCGTCGGTCATCCGCTCGACGGAGTCGCGCAGCTCGCGGCCCTTCCCGGTCGCCTCGCCGGAGGCGTCCACGAGGCCCCGGGACGCGAGGCGGTCGCGGGCGGCGGCCCATTCGGCGTCCGTCCAGCCGCGGCTCGCGAACGTCTCCACCGGCGCGGCGCCGACCGCGGCGAACGAGACCAGCGCCTCCGCCGGGTCGAGCCCGTGGGCGAGGAGCGCGGCGACGTGGCCGTCCCCGCGCTGCTCGCGCAGGATGCCGATCGCGTGCCACAGGACGAGATGCGGCTCGTCCGGCCAGGGCAGGTCGGCGTTGGCGGCGGCGAGCGGGCGCCCGGCGGTGCTCGCCGCCTCGGCGGCGGCGCGGGCGAGCCCGGCGGCCTCCGCGAGGTCCGGGGAGCCGATGCCGTCGCCGAGCAGCCCGCGGTACATGCGGTCGACGGCGCGCTCCCGGGCCCGCAGGACGCGCTCGGGCGGCGCGACCGCCCAGGCGGCGGGGATGTGCTCGGCCACCGTGCGCGGGCTGAAGCTGTAGAAGGCGGACGCCACCCGCTCGGGGCCGGCGGCGCCGAGCGGTGCGGCGCGCCAGGCGAAGTAGCTGGGCCAGCGGGAGTCCACCGCGTAGCCGAGCGCCGCCGCCTCGGCGAACACGTCGGGCGAATACCAGAACAGGGCGTGCACGGGTTCGAGCTGGTGCCACATCTGCCGTGCCAGGCCGGGGTCGTCCGTCATCGTCGGCTCCTCACCTTGATTCACCCCCACCCTATCTTGTCAGTGACAAGATTGCATCAACCCAGTTGGGAGGGGTGCGCACGCTGCGCCTCCCACCGCCCGTCCGGCCCGAGCGGCACCGGCCACGCCGGCGGCGGCGCACCGGGCCCCGCTGCCGGAACCGCGGGCAGGGCGCGGTGCCGCGCGGACGCCGGGACGTCCCACGGCGCCTGCGGCGGGCCTGCGGGCCGCGCCTGCGGCGGTGCGGGCGGGGCGGCGGCGTGCCGCGACCGGACGGGCCGGGCGCGCCGTTCGTGCCGCGGGAAGGCCGACAGCGCGAGGACGGCCAGCCCGACGCCCGCGACGCGCAGCAGGAACGGCGCCGCGTCGCGCGGCCACGGCTCCCCGTAGAGCAGCGTCGCCGACAGCAGCAGGTGCGTCTTCGCGGTCACCGTGACGACGGTGACGACGATCATGAGGCGGCAGCGCTGCAGGCCGATCGACAGCAGCCCGAGGCCGAGGACGCCCGCGAGCAGGAACAGGTACGGGTGCGGGGACGCCGGCACGTCCGCCCGCCGGCCGGCGGCGAGCATCATCGCCATGCCCTGCCCGAAGACCTCGGTGGCGCCGAGCAGCACGCCCGCGCCGAGCCCGTAGGCGATGCCGGTCAGCGGCCGCGCGTGCCGGCCGCTGACCGGGCGGTCGCGCACGCAGAACATCCAGACCGGCAGGACCAGCGACGGCACGAACACCAGGCCCGCCTTCCACAGCGGGAGCGCGGCGGCCGCCGCCGCGCCGCCGGGCCGGTGCAGCGCGTCCGGCAGCGACTCGCCGTGGCCGGGCAGCACCGACAGCGCCGCGGTGATCATCGCGGCCACGGTGATGAGGACGGCCAGCCATTCCCGCGAGGTCGGCCGCTCGCCGAACCCGCTCATCCCGACGGCCAGCAGCAGGACGAGGCCGAGCCCGTAGGCGGGCAGGGTCGCGACCACCGGCAGCGTGACGAGCGCGAGTGCCGAGAGGGCGAAGCCCGCCAGCACCACCGCGACCGCGGCGAACCAGCGCGGGCTGCGCACGAGCCGGCCGGCGGCGTGCAGCGGATGCCGGCCCCCGATCGGGCCCATCCGCCCGGTGGCCGTCTTGAACAGGACGTAGGCGACGATGTAGACGGCCTGCGCGGCGCAGGCGAGAACGACCGCGTGCATGGCGCACCTCCGGGACAGGCTCTGTCCTTCGCCCCACCCGGCGAAAGACGCTGTCGAAACGGATGGTGACACACGGAGGGCCTGCGCTGATTCTCGCCGCAGGACGGAGAAAACACCCGCTTTGTGCGCATCGGTGAGTATCCTCCGGCCCCGCTGTCCCGGAAAGGCCAAGATCAGTACTCCGGTCGCGTTGCCGATCACGCAGCGCAGGTGAATGATTGCGTTGCGCTCCCGAATCGAATCCAGGGTGTGGTGATGCATTGACCGCGGAGATGGAACGGCTCGGCGAACCGATCGGCTTCAGCCGCGACGGCGAGGGCGGCCGGCGCGCGCGCCGGGCCGTGCGCGAGCGTGCCGCCAAGGTCGTCGCGGACGAGGAGCTTCTCGACGACGTCGAGCTGATGACGGCCGAGGCCGTGGCCAACGCCGTCCTGCACGGCTCGGGGCTCGTCACGGTGACGATCGCGACCGACGGGCGCGTCCTGCGCGTCGAGGTCGCCGACGACGGCCCCGCCCACGCCGATCCGGCCGACGCCGACCCGCACGGCCGCCGCCGCCTCGACCACGGCCGCGGCCTGACCGTCATCGACGCGCTGGCCGGCGAGTGGGGCCTGGACCAGTCCCCCGGCCGGACGCGCCTCTGGTTCACCGTCACCCCGTGACGGGAGCACCGCCCCGCCGGACGCCCGTCAGGGGTTGAGGAAACGGCGGACGATCTTGCCGGTGGCGTTGCGCGGCAGCGCGTCCAGGAAGTGGACGTCGCGGGGGACCGCGAAGCGCGCCAGCTGGGCGCGGACGTGGGCGCGGACGGCGTCGGCGTCGAGGGCCTCGCCCTCGCGCACGACGACGTAGGCGACCGCGCGCTGCCCGAACTCCTCGTCCGGGACGCCGACGACGGCGACCTCGCGGACCTGCGGCAGCTTCTCCAGGACCTCCTCGATCGCGCCCGGGAAGACGTTCTCCCCACCCGAGACGATCATGTCGTCGTCGCGGCCGTGCACGAAGAGCCGGCCGTCCTCGTCGAGGTGGCCGACGTCGCCGAGGCTCATCAGGCCGTCCCGCATCTCCTTGGTGTCGCCGCCGGTGTAGCCGGCGAAGAGGAGCTCGTTGGCGGCGAAGATCCGTCCGGTGGCGCCGGGCGGGACGGGGACGCCGCCGTCGTCGAGGATCGCGACCCGCGTCCCGGGCGGCGGCGTGCCGGCGGTGTCGGGGCGTGCGCGCAGGTCGGCGGGCGTGGCGATCGTCACCCAGGACGCCTCGGTCGACCCGTACAGGTTGTAGAGGACGTCGCCGAACTCGTCCATGAACGCGGTGGCGAGCGTCGCGGGCAGGGCCGAGCCGCTGACGGCGGCGATCCGCATGGCGGACGTGTCGTACTTGCGCCGCACGGCCTCCGGGACGTCCAGCACGCGCTGGAGCATGACCGGCACGGCGACGAGCGCGGTCGCGCCGGTCGCGTCGAGCGTGCGGAGGGTCTGCTCCGGGTCGAACCGGGGCCGCAGGACGAGCGTGGCGCGCAGCGAGATCGCCGCTTGCAGCATCGCGTAGCCCCAGGTGTGGAACAGCGGCGCCTCGATGAACATCCGCTCGTGCACCCGGTACGGGATGCGGGACAGGATCGAGGTGAGCGGCGACAGCCCGGGGCGCGAGTGCCGGTCGGCGCCCTTGGGGCGGCCGGTCGTGCCCGAGCTGAGGACGATCGTCCGGCCGGCCCGCTCCGGCGGGCGGGACGGACCGGCGGGCGCGGTGGCGATGGCGTTCTCCAGCTCCGAGCCCGTCCCGCCCGCCGTGAGGACGTGCACGGTCTTCGGGACGGCCGCGACGAAGTCCGCGAACTCCGAGTCGGCGATCACGACCTCGACCCGCTGCTGCCGCAGGACGGTGAGCAGCTGCTCGGTGCTCATCCCCGTGTTGAGCAGGACGAGGTCGGAGCCGCGCTTGCTGCACGCGACGAGCGCCTCGACCATGCCGCGGTGGTTGCGGCACAGCACCGCGACGCGCGGCGAGTCGTTGAACCGGCCGAGCGCGGCGGCGAGGCGGTCGGTGCGGGCGTCGACCTCGCCGTAGGTCAGCTCCCCGGCGTCGTCGATGATCGCGACGACGCCGGGGTCGCGGGCGGCGGCGGACGCGACCGTCCCGCCGAGCAGGGTGCCCCAGCGGCGCAGCGCGTCGAGCTGGCGGACGACCTTGAGCGGCGGGCCGGGGCGCCACAGCCCGCTGCGGGCGAACATGCCGCCCGCCCGCGCGACCGACACCGCCCGGTGCCCGAACTCCGAACGTCCGCTCATCTACCGCCTCCGGTTTGCGAGATCCCGGATACCGACCGTACGGATGGCGGCTTTCGTCCTCTTCTGACTGAACCCAGCTCTTCGGCCGGCCCGTTATCAGGAACCTGACAACGAGCCGTCCTTCACGGCCGGTACGGGGCCGTCCTCCTCGGCCGGCTTCACCAGGTCGAGGCTGTCGCGCAGCGTGACCGGCTTGAGCAGCGCCGCCGCGACGATCCCGACGACCGCGATGCCCGTCGACACCAGGAAGATGTGCCCGGTCGCGTCGCCGTACGCCGCCCGGACGATCTCCCGGACCGGCGCGGGCAGCGCCGCGACGTCGAGGTTGCCGGTGTCGCCGCCGCCCGAGGTCGGGTCCACGCCGAGCCGCCGCAGCCCGTCGGCGATCTTGCCGGCGACCTGGCTGGCGAGGATCGCGCCGAGCACCGAGACGCCGACCGTCCCGCCGAGCGAGCGGAAGAACGTGACCGTGCCGCTCGCGGCGCCGATCTCGTTCAGCTGGACGGAGTTCTGCACGACCAGGACCAGGTTCTGCATCGTCATGCCGACGCCGACGCCGATCAGGAACATCCCGACGCCGAGGAAGACGAGCGAGGTCGTGTGGTCGATGGTGGCCAGCATGCCGAACCCGGCGGTCAGCATGACCGTCCCGAACAGGATGTACGGCTTGACCTTGCCGGTCTTGGTGGCGAGGCGTCCGGCGATCGTGGACGCGCCGAACACGCCGAGCATCATCGGGGAGGTGAGCAGGCCCGCCTTGGTCGGGCTGTAGCCGCGCCCGATCTGGAAGTACTGGCCGAGGAACACGGCGCCGCCGAACATGGCCATGCCGACCGCGAGGCTGGCGAGGATCGCGAGCGCGGTGTTGCGGCGCGCGACGATGTCCAGCGGGACGATCGGCTCCGCCGCCCGGGACTCGACCCACACGGCGGCCGCCAGCAGCACGGCGCCGCCGCCCGCCATCGCGGCGGTCTGCCAGGACAGCCACGGGAAGTGCTCGCCGACGAACGTGATCCAGATGAGCAGGATGCTGACACCGGCGGCGATCAGCGTCGCCCCCGCGTAGTCGATCTTGACGTCGGGCCGCCGGATGACCGGCAGCTTCAGGGTCTTCTGCAGCAGCGCGAACGCGACGAGCGCGAACGGGACGCCGATGAAGAAGCACCAGCGCCAGCCGAGCCAGGAGTCGACGATCAGGCCGCCGAGCAGCGGCCCGCCGACCGTGGCGACGGCCATCACGCCGCCGAGGTAGCCGTAGTAGCGGCCGCGGTCGCGCGGGCTGATCATCGCGGCCATGATGATCTGCACGAGGATCTGCAGCGCGCCGACGCCGAGGCCCTGGACGGCCCGGAACGCGATGAGCTGCTCGGTGTTCTGCGCGAACCCGGACGCCGCCGAGGCCACGACGAAGATGCCGACGCCCACTTGGAGCAGCGTCTTCTTGTCGTAGAGGTCGGCCAGCTTCCCCCAGATCGGGGTGCTCGCGGTGGACACCAGCAGCGTCGCGGTGACGACCCACGTGTACTGCGACTGGCTGCCCTTGAGCGCGCCGATGATCTGCGGCAGCGCGGTCGACACGACGGTGCCGCTGAGCATCGCCACGAACAGCACCAGCAGCAGGCCGCTGAGCGCTTCGAGGACCTGCCGATGCGACATCGGCGCTGGTCTGGACGGGGCAGGAACGGTCAAGGGACGCCTCCGCGAGAAGTTGGGAACGAGGCTTCAACCCCGCGACCCGGGAATCTTATTCCCGTTGGGCAAGTTTTCCCACTAAGCAGCATTCGACGATGGATAGGCTGTACTGACCATGGAGACGAGCGGCGGACTGCGCGAACGCAAGGGCGGCCTGCCCGACGGCCTGCCCGGCGGCGAGGGCGGCCTGCCCGCGGGCAAGGGCGAGCCGCGGTCAGGCAAGGGCGGGCTGCGCGAGCGCAAGAAGGAGGCGACGCGCCGCGCCCTGCACGAGGCCACGATGCGCCTCTCCGTCGAGCACGGCCTGGACGAGGTCACCGTCGAGGCCATCGCGGACGCGGCCGGCGTCTCCCGGCGCACCTTCTCCAACTACTTCGGCGGCAAGGAGGACGCGCTCCTCTACGGCGGCGAGCAGCGGATGCGCTCCCTGCTGGAGATGTTCGAGGCCCGCCCGCCGGACGAGTCGTCCTGGACGGCGCTGCGCGCGGCGTTCGACGCCGTCCACGAGCAGTTCGGCCCCCTCGACCCGCAGTGGGCCGTGCAGGTCCGGCTGGCCCGCAAGCACCCGTCGGTGCTGGCGAGGCAGCTCGCCCACTACGCCGAGTTCGAGCGAACCCTCGCCGACCTGATCGCCGCCCGCGACGGCCTCCCGCCGCTGCGCGCCCGCGTCATGGCCGGCGCGTTCATCACCGCGCTCCGCATCGCGACCGTGACCTGGATCGACGAGCGGCGCGCCCGCACCATGCCCGAAGTGGTCGACGAGACCCTCACCGAGATCGCCCGCGAGTTCCGCTAGGCCCCGTCCCGCTATGGCCGGGGGATGTTGCGGAGGTTGCTCCGGGCCAGGTCGAGCATCCTGCCGACGCCGCCGGTGAGGACGGTCTTGCCCGCCGACAGCGCGAATCCCTTCACCTGCTGCGGCGTGATGTGCGGCGGGATGGACAGCGCGTTCGGGTCGGTGACGATGTCCAGCAGGTACGGGCCGGGGGAGGCGAGCGCGCGTTCCATCAGCGTGCGGACGTCGGACGGGCGCTCCACCCGCGCCGACTCGATCCCCATCGCCGCGGCGACCGCCGCGAAGTCGACGGGCTCGTGGTCGGTCTCGAACGCCGGGAAGCCGTCCACCATCATCTCCAGGCGCACCATGCCGAGCGACGCGTTGTTGAACACGATGATCTTCACCGGGACGCGGTGCAGCCGCACGGTGAGCAGCTCGCCGAGCAGCATGCCGAGGCCGCCGTCGCCGGAGAGCGAGACGACCTGGCGTCCGGGCGCGCCGTACTGGGCGCCGATGGCGTGCGGCAGCGCGTTGGCCATGGAGCCGTGGACGAACGAGCCCATCACGCGGCGGCGCCCGTTGGGGGTGAGGTAGCGGGCGGCCCAGACGTTGCACATACCGGTGTCCACGGTGAATATCGCGTCGTCGGCGGCGAGGTCGTCCAGGACGCTCGCGACGTACTCGGGATGGATCGGGATGTGCTTCTCGATGTCGCGCGTGTAGGCGGAGACGACGTTCTCCAGAGCGCGCGTGTGGCGGTGCAGCATGTCGTCCAGATACGACTGGTCCTGCTTCTGCTCGACCTGTTCCATGACGAGCCTTAGCGTCTCCCCCACGTCGCCGTGGACCGCCAGGTCGAGCGGTGTGCGCCGTCCCAGTTTCGCTGGGTCGTCGTCCACCTGGATGGTGTTCTTGCCAGGCAGGAACGGGTCGTACGGGAAGTCTGTGCCCAGCAGCAGGACGAGATCGGCCGCCTGCATCGCCTCGTAGCAGGCGCCATACCCGAGCAGTCCGCTCATCCCCACGTCGAACGGGTTGTCGTACTGGATCCACTCCTTGCCGCGCAGCGCGTGGCCGACCGGCGAGAGCAGCCGGTGCGCCAGTTCCATCACCTCGGCGTGCGCGTCCTTCACGCCGGAGCCGCAGAACAGCATCACCCTGCGCGCCCGGTTCAGCGCGCCGGCGAGCTGCGCCACCTGGTCGGGCGGCGGCCGGACGATCCCCTTCGTGACGAGGAAGTCGTGCTCGCCGGCCGGCGCCACGGCGTCCCTGCCGGCGGTGTCGCCGGGCATCGTCAGCACCGCGACGCCACCGTGCCCGAGCGCGTGCTGGATCGCCGTCCGCAGGATGCGCGGCATCTGCTCCGGCGTGACGATCGTCTCGCAGTAGTGGCTGCACTCGACGAACAGCCGCTCGGGATGCGTCTCCTGGAAGTAGCCGCTGCCGATCTGCACGCTCGGGATCTGCGACGCCAGCGCCAGCACCGGCGCCCCCGACCGGTGCGCGTCGTAGAGGCCCTGGATCAGGTGCGTGTTCCCGGGGCCGCAACTGCCCGCGCAGACGGCGAGCCGCCCGGTCGTCTGCGCCTCGGCGGCCGCCGCGAACGCGCCCGCCTCCTCATTGCGGACGTGCACCCACTCGATGCCGTCCGTCCGGCGGACGGCGTCGACGACCGGGTTGAGACTGTCGCCCACCACGCCGTACACGCGCCGCACGCCGGCCTGCCGCAGCACCTCGATGAACTGGTCGGCGACGGTCGCCATCGGCCCTCCCCCGTGTCGCTCCCGCTCGGGGAATGCCCGGTGATCTCCCCCTGACACACTGGCCGCCCGGCGGGTTAAATGGTCAATCCATGAATCGGATTGGGGTGCGAGGCGATGGGCGCGGACGATGAGCGGGCCGATCCCGATTTCTGGACGTTCGTCGACCTCGCGGGACGCCGCCTGGCCGACGAGTTCGGGTTCCCCGACCGGCTCGCGACCCGGCTGCTGCTCACCCTCAACCGGGCCTCGGCGATCGTCACCTACGACCTGGAGTCCACGGTGCACCGCCCGCGCGGGCACTCGTGGGCCGGGTTCCGGCTGCTGTTCGTGACCTGGCTCGCCGGTCCGCTGGAGCCCGGACGGGCCGCCACCCTCGCCGGGATGAGCCGGGCCGCCGTGTCCAACCTCGCGAAGACGCTGGTCGCGGACGGGATGATGACCCGCACGCCGGGTGAGCGCGACGGCCGGTCGGTCATCCTGTCGCTCACCGAGCGGGGCCGCGCGGCCATGCTGGAGATCTTCACCGCGCAGCACGAGCGGGAGCGGCAGTGGGCGGCGACGCTGACCGAGACCGAGCAGCAGATGCTGATCATGCTGCTGGACAAGCTCATCGCGGGCCGGACGTCCTTCGACGTGCGGGAGCGCACCTAGCCGGCCCGCGGGCCATGACCGGGTTAGGCCCTTCCCTGCACGGAAGAAGAGTCGTAGTGTCGGCAGAAAGTAGTTAATGCGTTAATCATCGGAGGCGAGGGACCATGGCCCATTACCGCCGGGTCGGCCACGTGCCGCCGAAACGCCACACCCAGCACCGTCACATCGGCCCCGGGAACGGCGAGGAGCGGCTCCACTTCGAGGAACTGATGGGCGAGGAGGGGTTCTCGTCCGACTCGTCCCTGCTGTACCACCGGGAGATCCCGTCGGCGATCACGGACTCCCGGACCTGGGACGTCCCCGACACGGCGACGACGCCCAACCACCCGCTGAAGCCGCGCCACCTCAAGCTGCACGAACTGTTCCCCAAGGAGACGTGGGCCGAGACCGACGTCGTCACGGGGCGCCGGGTGATCCTCGGCAACGGCGACGTGCGCCTCTCCTACGTGGTCTCCGCCGCCGACTCGCCGCTGTACCGCAACGCGACCGGCGACGAGGTCGTCTACATCGAGTCCGGCGCCGCCACCGTCGAGACGATCTTCGGGACGCTCTCCGCCGAGCAGGGCGACTACGTCGTCGTCCCGGCGTCCACCACGCACCGCTGGCTGCCGGTAGGCGACCAGCCGCTGCGCGCCTACGCGATCGAGGCGACCGGCCACATCGCGCCGCCCAAGCGCTACCTCTCCCGCTACGGCCAGTTCCTGGAGAACTCCCCGTACTGCGAGCGCGACCTGCACGGCCCGTCCGAACCGCTCCTCGCGGACGGCGCCGACACCGAGGTCTACGTCAAGCACCGCACCTCGCGCGGCATCGCCGGCACCCGGATGACGTACGCGCGGCACCCGTTCGACGTCGTCGGCTGGGACGGCTGCCTGTACCCGTTCACGTTCAGCGTCCACGACTTCGAGCCGATCACCGGCCGCGTCCACCAGCCGCCGCCCGTCCACCAGGTGTTCGAGGGCCACAACTTCGTCGTGTGCAACTTCGTGCCGCGCAAGGTCGACTACCACCCGCTGTCGATCCCGGTGCCGTACTACCACTCGAACGTCGACTCCGACGAGATCATGTTCTACTGCGGCGGCGACTACGAGGCGCGCAAGGGCTCCGGCATCGGCCAGGGCTCGGTGTCGGTCCACCCGGGCGGCCTCGCGCACGGCCCGCAGCCCGGCGCCTACGAGCGCAGCATCGGCGTCGAGTTCTTCGACGAACTCGCGGTCATGGTCGACACCTTCCACCCGCTCGAACTGGGCGAAGGCGGCCTGGCCTGCGAAGACCCCGGCTACGCCTGGACGTGGGCGGGCCGGCGATGATCCCCGCGTTCGCCCTCGGCCTGTGCGACGACGCCGCCGTGTTCCCGCCGGGCCTCGCGCCGCTCGCCGACGCCGTCCCGGCCCACCGCGCGCACCGCGCCGCCCCGTACGCCGGCCTCGTCGGCCCCCTCGTCCTGCCGGCGACCGCGCTGGACGAGGCGTACCCGCTGCTCCGCGACGGCGAGCCCCTCGACGTGTCGATCACCGCGCCCGCCGGGCCGTGCCAGGCCGCCAAGGCCCTGCTCGCGGCCGCCGACCTGCCCGTCACCGTGCGCGGCCTGGAGGTCGCGGTCCCGCCCGGCATGCGGCCGGACGAGTTCTTCCGGCTGCTCGGCCCCGTCACCGCGCCCGTCTACGTCGAGATCCCGCGCGACGACCGCCGCCCCGCGATGATCGCGGCGGTCGCGGCCCGCCGGCACCGCGCGAAGTTCCGCACCGGCGGCGTGAAGGCGCACCTCTACCCGAGCCCGGACGAACTGGCCGCCGGGATCACGTCGGTCGTGGACGCCCGCCTGCCGTTCAAGGCGACGGCGGGGCTGCACCACCCCGTCCGCAACACCGACCCGGAGACCGGCTTCCACCAGCACGGCTTCCTGAACCTGCTGCTCGCGACCGACGCCGCCCTGCGCGCCCGTCCGGTCGCGGAACTGGCCGCGATCCTCGCCGACCGCGACGCGCCGTCCATCGCGTCCCGCGTCGCGTCGCTCGGCGAGGCCCGGACGATCGCCGCCCGCGGCCGCTTCCTGTCCTTCGGGACGTGCAGCATCACCGACCCCCTGAACGAACTCGCGGACCTGGGCCTGCTCGCGTCCGCCCTCCAGGAGACCACCCGATGACCCGCATCGCGATTCCCGAAGGCTCCCTTTTCGGGCTCGCCAACCTCCCCTACGGCGTCTTCTCTCCCCCCGGCGGCGCACCCCGCGTGGGCGTCCGCGTAGCCGACTCCGTCGTGGACCTTGCCCTGGCGTTGGACGACGAGGTCTTCGCGGCTCCGTCCCTGAACCCCTTCCTGGCCCAAGGCCACGCGCGCTGGGTAGAAGTACGCGAACAGATCCTCGACCTGGTCTCGGACGACGTTCCCGACCCGGCCGTCCACCCCGTGGACGCGGTCACCATGCACATGCCGTTCGACGTCGCCGACTACGTCGACTTCTACGCGTCCGAACACCACGCGTCGAACCTGGGCCGCCTGTTCCGTCCCGACTCCGAGCCGCTGATGCCGAACTGGAAGCACCTCCCGGTCGGCTACCACGGCCGCGCCGGCACGGTCGTCCCGTCCGGGACGGACATCGTCCGCCCCACCGGCCAGCGCAAAGGCGAGAACGCGCCGACCTTCGGCGAGAGCCGCCGCCTGGACATCGAGGCCGAAGTCGGCTTCGTCGTAGGCACGGGCTCCCCGTTGGGCACCCCTGTGCCCACGGACGACTTCTCCGAACGCGTCTTCGGCGTCGTCCTGGTGAACGACTGGTCGGCCCGTGACATCCAAGCCTGGGAGTACGTCCCCCTTGGGCCGTTCCTAGGGAAGAGCTTCGCGACGTCCATCTCCCATTGGGTCGTCCCCCTCCTCGCCTTGGAAGCGGCCCGCGTGGCGACCCCGTCCCAAGACCCGGAGCCCCTCCCGTACCTCCAGGAGAAGAACCCGTGGGGCCTGGACCTTTCCCTTGAGGTCTCATGGAACGGACAGGTCGTCTCCCGTCCGCCCTACCGCGAGATGTACTGGTCCCCTGCGCAGATGCTCGCGCACATGACGGTGAACGGCGCCGCGTCCCGCACCGGCGACCTGTTCGCCTCGGGCACCATCTCAGGCCCCGCCAAAAACGAACGCGGCGCCTTCATAGAACTGACCTGGGGCGGCAAGGAACCGATCGAGGTCAACGGCGAAACCCGCACGTTCCTAGAGGACGGCGACGAGATCTCGATAACCGCCACCGCCCCGGCCCCGTCCAACACCCGAATAGGTTTCGGCGAAGTAAAAGGCCGCATCCTCCCCGCCCCCTAACCGCCCCAACCCCCGTTGACCTGCGGCGTGTTGTTGTTATCCGCCCCTCCATAACAACAACACGCCGCAGGTCAACGAACTCGTCCGGCGGACATCCACCACGGCCCGACGTCCCGGACGGTTCCCCGCGCGCGGCGACCCCTTCGGCGAGCGGATCCAGGCACCGGACGGCCATGCGCCGCCGCCGCACACGTCTATGCGAGAAACTCGCGCAGTGAACGCGGTTCGCGACCCAGGATGTCGGCCACGGTCGTGGTCGTGCTCGCCCAGCGCCCGTCGCCGATCTGCGACATGAGTTCGGCCAGGTCACGGGCCGCTTCGGCGGGCATGCCGCGCCCCTTCAGGTGGACGGCGGCCTCTTCGACCGTCAGGTCCACGTAACGCACGGTCCGGCCGAGCGCCCGGGTGAGTTCGGCGGCGACCTCGTCATGCGTCGGCGCCGCCGGCCCGGTGAGCTCGTACGTGGCGTCGGCCCCGACGGGACGCGTGAGCAGCACGGCCGCGACCGCCGCGATGTCACGCGCGTCGATGTAGCCGACCCCGCCCCTGCCGTACGAGCCGAAGATCCGCCCCTCCTCGTCGACGTCGCCCGCGAGATTCTGCATGAAGCCGACGGGCGCCAGGATCGACCACGGCACTCCCGACGCCTTCAGATGCGCGTCGACCCGCCCGTGCATGCCGAACCCGAGCAGGCTCGCCGACGACACGCCGCGCACGGAGACGGTCACCACCTGCGCCACGTCCGCGGCCGCCGCGTGATCGATGACCGCCTGGTGCGCACGCGCGAAGCCCGGCCACAGCGCACTGTTGAGAAAGAGCCTGTCACCCGGTTCGAGCGGGATGCTCTCGGGCCGCTCCAGGTCGCCGACCACGTAGTCGCATCCCAGTTCCTCGCCCTGTTCCGCGCGCCGCACCACGGCTCGTGCCGCGCCGCCGAGTTCGTCGATCAGCGCACGTCCGATCGTGCCCGTCGCACCCGTCACCACGATCATCGCAACCCCCTAAGCGGAATGCCAGCTTCCGGTTATATACTAAGCGGAAGCCTGTCGTCCAGTTCAAGGGAGTTCAATGCGCGCCGACGCCCGCCGCAATCGGGACAAGATCCTGGAGGCCGCACGCGACGCGGTGGCCGAGCGCGGCGCGGACGCGCCGATGGAGCTGATCGCCCGCCGGGCCGGCGTCGGCGTCGGCACGCTCTACCGCCGCTTTCCCGACCGCGGCGTGCTGCTCGCCGCCCTGGCGGAGCAGTACGTCCACGAGCTCATGGACGGTCTCGACCGCGCAGTGGCGGCCGAGCCCGACGCGCGGGCGGCCGTTCGCGCCTTCGTCGTCCACAGCGTGGAGAAGGGCCGCGGCGCCATCGCGGCCGCGCTGGCCGGGACTACCGCTCCAGAGGCCAGGCAGGCGCTCGTGCAGCGACTCGACGAGCTGGTACGGCAGGCGCAGGCGGACGGTGCGATGCGTTCAGATGTCGGCACCGACGACCTCATGGAACTGCTCAACGTTTTCGCCTGCCACCCGGGCGTCATCCCGGAGCGCTTCCTGTCCCTCATGCTCGACGGCCTCGACCGGCATTAGCCCCACCATTCCAGCAGGTGCTTTTCACCGGTCTGGCAGGCGCCGGCCGCCTCACGCCCAGATCCCGGAGCCGCCTCACGCTGAGCTCGGCAGGCAGGTAGACGGGGACCGGACGGACGGCAGCCCCCGCCCGCCCGGTCCCCTCTCCCGCGTCGGCGGTGTCCGCGGCGCGGACCGCCGCCGGTTCTCAGGGGCGGGGGACCCGCAGGTGCCGGCGTTCGGCCATCTCCTCATCGCCGACCACGGTCAGGATCGGGGTTCCGGGAGGCGCGAACATGGTCACCACCAGCTGCGACTGCGCGTCCGGGAGGTTGTTGGCGCCCTGGATGTGGATCACGTCGCCGCCCGGCTCGAACACGCTGTCACCGGCCTTGATCACCCGGGGCGCCTGCCCCTCCAGTTCGAAGAGGATCTCGCCCTGGGTCACGTAGCCGAACACCGGCCCGGGGTGTCGGTGCGGCGGCGCGCCGGGGTCGCCGGGCGGCAGCGTGACGCGGATCGTCCTGGCCTCGGCCCCGTCCATGATCCTGGCCGCGGCATCCGGCGGGGTCGAGACCACCTCGACGCCCGGGGGCAGGTGAGAGCTCATGCGTTCCTCCCAGCAGTGATTGTCCACAGGTAAGGACAAGACGTCCTGCCCGTTTGTGACAGCACCGCGCGACGAAGGCCGCTGCGCCCGCCATGAGCCGGGCTCTATCCCGACACACTCGGATTCTTCGCTCCTTGGAACGGCGCATACTCCACCTGGCTCTGACGGGCGGGCCGGGGAGTGACGGCGTCCAGGATCACCAGTGGGATGTCTTGTCCGGAGGCGGCCTGGTAGGTGTCGTAGAGAGGGAAGACCGAGGTCACCAGGTCCCAGAGCGGCGGCCTCTCCTGCGGGGCGGCCGTGCGGGCCCGCGCGGTGAACGTGTCGGGTCCGATCTGCACGGTCACGTGCGGATCCGCGGTGAGGTTGAGGTACCAGGCGGGGTTCCGGGGGGCTCCGGCGTTGGAGGCCACCAGCAGGTAGCGGTCCCCGTCCCGGCCGTAGATCAGCGCGGTGCGGCGCAGCCTGCCCGACCGGCGGCCTCGCGTGGTGAGCAGCAGCGTCGGCCAGCCCTGGTAGAGGTGGCCCTCCGCGCCATCGGTTTCGAGGTAGGCGCGGACATGGTCGGCGACCCAGGGGGTGGGGCTGTCGAAGATCTGCTCGTCGGGTGCGGTCACCGTCCGCCCCCGCCGCCCGCGCGGCGGACCTTGGCCGTCCACCAGAAGACCGGGATGAGGACGGCGCCCACGGCCACGTGCGCGAGGGCGAGCACCGCCTTGCTCCCGCCGGACGCGTGGACGCTGAGGACGGGCAGGAACGACACCGCGAGGAAGACCAGGGCGGTGGCCGTCCAGATCCGGGCCGCCAGCGGCGTCACCCGCTCCAGCACGGCCAGCAGCGCCCAGCCGAGCAGCGACGGGACCAGCGCGAAGACGCCGATGGCGGACGCCCCCAGGTCCCGCGGCTCCTGCCCCTCCTGCTGGATGACCAGGTCATGGCCCAGCAGCGGATCTCCGGCCGCCCAGACCACCAGGGCCGCCGCGACCGCGCCCGCCACGGCGAGCGCCCGCGCACCTCGGGGACTTGGGACGCCGACATGCCTGCCCGCACTCACCTGCGTCATCGCGACCAGCTCCTTAAGCAGCTCGATAGTTCAGCTCATGAAGTTCTTGTGCCGCCGGATCGTAGCATTTACTGAAGGAGCTGAACAGTTCAGACGCTTAAACGGCCGCTATGCTGGCCGTATGAGCCCCGACGCCGACACCGATGCCGATCAGGTCGTGGCGGAGCTGAGCGGCCTGGTCTTCGAGGTCACCGGGCGGCTGCGCGCCCAGTTCAACGCCGCCGCGGCGGAACTCGGCCTCCCCCCGGCCCAGGCGCTCGTCCTCACCAACCTGTCCGGCGCCGCGCCGATGCGTCAGCTGGCCGACTGGCTGTCGTGCGAGCCGTCGAACGTCACCGGCATCGTCGACGGCCTGGAGCGCCGCGGTCTCGTGACCCGCCGGTCCGCCCCGGACGACCGCCGCGTCAAGCACGTCGTGCTCACCGAGGCGGGAGAGCTCAAACGCCGGGAGTTGCGCTCCAGCGCCCAGGCGCTGGCCACGACGTTCTTCGACCTTCCCGGCGGCGACCGGCGGCACCTTCGCGACCTGCTGGCGCGCATCTTGGCCGGCCCGCCGTCACGGAACCCCTGATCGCGTACACGCGGATCCGGCAGGTCGCCGGTGGACCGTTGCGGTAGCCGTCCGCGCGGAGCAGCTCGTCCGCCCGGGGGACCTTGTCGAGCGTCGTCACCGGGGGGCCTTGTGGTCCCGCTCCACCGCAACGCGTCCGCCCGCCGGCAACTGCGTTGCGGCGGACGGGGCGGCGGGTCAGGCGCCCAGTGCGCCGAGGATCGACGCCAGGATCGCGGAGGCCGGACCGGCGATGTCGGCGGCCTGGGTGAGGCCCGTGCGGAGCATTTCCAGCTTCGTCTTCGCGGCCGCCTCGTCGGGTTCCGCTCGGTCGAGGTCGACGGCCACGCCCTGGATGACGCCGGCCGCCTCCTCCTTGTGCTCGTCGGGCAGATCGGTGCTGGACAGGACGAGCCGCAGCAGCTCGGCGAGGTGCTCCTGCCCGGCCAGCGAGGAATGGGTGTTCTGGAAATCCTGGACGACCGTGTTGACCGGCCGATTGATGAACGTGGTCTGGCCGTGGAAATTGAAGTTCTCAACCATGGTGGCGCCGCTCTCGACGATGGCCGTGTAGCCGTTGAGGATGTAGGTGTTCTCGCGCTTGCGGAAGAGCGGCCTGGCGAGCGACCGCCGGATGCGCTCCTCCGCGCGGGCGACGCGTTCGAACGCCGCCCGGTCGATTTGCGTCGCGCTTCCGTCGCCGGTGGCGGGGAGATACTCCTCGAACGGGTAGAGCGCGGTGGAGGTGGAGTAAGGGTCGGGCGGGGCGTCGAGCGTTCGCAGGATCTCGCCGAACAGCCTGCGCAGATACTTCGGGGAGACCTCGCCGATGGGGAACACGATCCGGTTCTCCATCGCGTCGGCCCGCACCAGGACGAGGCACGGCAGCAGATCCGGGTCGACGCCGAGGGTGCGGGCGATGTCGTAGGCGCGGTGCCGCTCGTAGGGCTTCCATTTGAGCCAGCTCAGCGTGTTGAAGACCCGGTACAGCTCCGGTTCGAGGTTGTCGCGCCAGTAGCGCTTCGTCGCCGACCAGTTCGCCGGACGTTCAAGGACGAACAACCTGAATATCGGGCCCGACAGGGCATTCAGTTCGTCGAAGTGCGTGCGGACGTAGGTGGCCAGTTCGACGTCCGCGTCGGTGTAAAGGAGGATTCCCCACAGCCGGGGCAGCGACTGGGGCGACGTTGAGCGCGCCCCCAGTTGCAGGCTGCGGAACAATGCCTGCGGATCGGGCGCGGGGCCCATGGAGTAAGCGCCCGTCGCCGTTCGCTCGATGCTCAGTACGACGGTGTCGCCGTCGCACAGCCCGGCGTCCTCCACCGAGATGTCCTCGGGGTAGCTCTCACCGTCCGTGTCGTGAAGCCACACGCGGATGATCTCCCCGTGCGGAGGGAACTGCGGAGCGTCGTCGTCGCCGGGCCCCGGAGCGTCGTCCGGGCGGGCGCGGCCGTGCTCGCGCGCGGTCGCGAGGGCCAGGGAGGTCAGTTCCGCGATGCTCGACTGCGGCCGGACGGCGACCTCCACCGTCTCGCCGAATCCGGCCCGGTCCAGTTCGCGCCAGCGGGCCAGCGGGTCGGCCGAAGCGGCCCCGGGGGACGAAAAGGCCGCGATATCCTGCATGGGGTAAGCGAGACGAGCGCCGAAAGGCCCGTAGAACGCGGCCCAATCGCCCTCTCTGACGGCGATCCGTAAACGGAGCTTCTCCACTCTCGGCGCTCCCGCCCGTCGCAAGCCGACCACTACATGGAGAAGTCGACAGTACACGGATAGTCGCCCCAGGCGCAGCCGAAGAGGGCGGACCATTCACGAGACGTCGGCCGCCGCACCGGCGAACCGGTCCGGCGGCCGACGTCCCGAGCCTCGGTCAGGCGCTCGCGCGTTCGCCGAAGAGTGCCTTCACGAATCTGAAGAGCATGAGCACCGGCAGAATGAAGGCGTAGAAGAACATGAAGTACTCGCCGCCGTCGAAGATGAAGCCCAGATACACCGCGTAACCGAGGAACCCCACTCCGAAGGCGAGGTTGAGCAGCCTTTCGCCGACGCTCTGGCCACCGCCGATCGCCGCCATGATGAGCATGACGACGCCCGATCCCAGCAGGAATACCACGTACCACGAGAATGCGGCATCGGCGCCGAAGTCGATATTCATCATGCCCTTCCGAATATGCGCGGCAAAGTCGGATGATCATAGCGGGCGGCGGCTTGTGGATCTTCGGCTGACCAGATCAGGCCACCTGCCGATCCGGCCGCGCGGCCGCTCCACGGAAAGGCATGCCACGAACGATCGCCCGGCACGGCCGACTTTCGGGACCGCTGCGCGGGGCGGCGGGAGAGGACGATTCCGCGTGCGTCCAGGCCGGTGGCGACGTGGACGCGGGTAGTCGCCGCCGTCGCGATGCTCTCCTCCTTCATCTGATACATCAAAGCGGTTTGATGTATCCTCCGCCGTGTGGGGCTTTCAGATCAAGGCGCTCCGGCCTTCGTGCGGTTGGCGGCCCATCCGCTGCGGTGGCGGCTGCTGAGCGAGCTGTCCGCGGGCGACTACCAGGTTCGTGAGCTGGTGGAGCTGGTCGGGCAACCGCAGAACCTGGTCTCCTACCATCTGCGGCGGCTGCGCGAAGGCGGGCTCGTCACCGCGCGGCGCAGCAGCTTCGACGCCCGGCAGACCTACTACCACCTGGATCTGGAGCGCTGCGCGCGGGCGCTGGCCGCGACCGGCGCCGCCCTTCACCCCGCCTTGCGGCTCAGCCCGGCCCCACCCGCGATCGAGTCGGCCCGTCCGTCCGCCGTGCTGTTCACCTGTACCGGCAACAGCGCCCGCTCACCGATCGCCGAGGCCCTGCTGCGCCATCGCGGCGGCGGACGCGTCGAGGTGGCCAGCGCGGGCAGCCATCCGCGGCAGCGCCTGCACCCGGACGCCGTGCGCGTGCTGCGCGAGCGCTACGGCATCGACGTCGGCGACCGGCGGCCCCGGCATCTGGACGCCCTGGCCGGCCGCCGGTTCGACTACGTGATCACCCTGTGCGACAAGGTCCGCGAGGTCTGCCCCGACTTCCGCGACGAGCCGCGACGCGTCCACTGGAGCATCCCCGACCCGGCCGCGGCCGACGGCGCCGAGCAGGGCGGCGCGTCCGCCTTCGTCCACGCGGCGACGGAGATCGACACCCGCATCCGCTACCTGCTGCCCCAACTCGTCCACCCAGCACGAGAGGTCCGGCAATGACCGAAACCGACCAGTTCGCAAGCGTCCGCTACATCGTCGACGACGTCCAGGCCGCCATCGAGTTCTACACCGCGCATCTCGGCTTCACGCTGCTCACGAACCCGGCGCCCGCCTTCGCCGACGTGGCGCGCGGGCCGCTGCGGCTGCTCCTGTCCGGGCCGGGCAGTTCCGGCGCCCGCGCCACTCCCGAGCCCGGCGCCGCCGGACGCAACCGCGTCCACCTCGTCGTCGGCGACCTCGACCGGGAGATCGGCCGGCTCCGCGCCGCCGGGCTGGCCTTCCGCGGCGACGTGGTCGCCGGCCCCGGCGGGCGCCAGATCCTGCTCGCCGACCCGTCCGGCAACCTCGTCGAACTCTTCGAACCCGCCTGACCGCGACGGCGCGCCGGCTGCCGGGGCCTCTTCTTGACTTTCGTTCGACCGCGGCCGATATTAGATCGCGCGTCCAATTAAACTGCCGAGCGGCACACGGAGCGTGAGGCGATGAACGAGAGCCCGGAGCGGTTTCGGGACCTGCAGCGGCTGGCCTACGAGGCGGCCGAGGCGGTGGCGGGGAGTCTCGAACCCGGGATCACCGAACGGCAGGCGGCGCGGCGGATGCGCCGGTGGCTGGAGAGCCGCGGCGTCGACGACTGGTTCCACGTCCCGTTCGCGTGGTTCGGCGACCGGACGGCCTTCCGCGGGATCGTCCTGCCGCACCAGTTCCTGCCGACCGGACGGCGGCTGGCCGAGGGCATGCCCTACGTCCTGGACGCGGCGCCGATCGCCGACGGCTACACCGCGGACATCGGGTACGCGGGATGCCTGGGCGCCAACCGGTCCTGGGAACGGCTGACGGCCGACCTGGCGGTGTACCGCGAGCTGATCGTGGAGCTGGTGCGGGAGCGGCGCACCTTCGCCGACGTCTACGCCGAGGTCGACCGGCAGATCCTCCGGCACGGGTACGAGAACCGGCACCGCAAGTATCCCGGCAGGGTCATCGGCCACCAGGTCGGCCGGGTCGGCGGCCGGCTGCCCCGCAAGCTCGTCGTCGGAGCGTTCGGGGCGCGCACCCTGCAGACCGTGGGACGCGAGCTGATCAAGGAGCGTTTGCAGGGGCGGTCCACGCTGTGGAACGGCTCCCGCCTATCGCGGCACGCCCCGACACCGGGCCTATGGGCGGTGGAGCCGCACCTGGCCCTCGGGGACGTCGGCGCCAAGTTCGAGGAACTGCTGGTGGTCACCGAGGACGACGCCTACTGGCTGGACGACGACCTGCCCCACGTCCGGCGCTGGGCCGCCGCGCACGCCCGCTGAGCTGAAGCGGGCGCGGCAGAGGAAGGAACCATGACGGAAACTCAGGTCGCCGGCGGCATGGACGAGCGGCACCCCGTGATCGTCCCGCGGCGGGTGCGGTTCGACTGGAGCGGCACGCCGCTGCACTGGATCCCCGGCGAGCCGGTCGCCACGCACTTCATCAACACCCTGCACCTGCTGCTGCCGGCCGGGGAGCGCTGGTTCGTGCACGTCTACAAGCAGACGCTGCCGCTGATCGGCGAGGACGAGGTCCGGCTGCGCGCGGAGGTCAAGGGCTTCATGGGCCAGGAGGCCGTGCACGCCTACTCCCACCAGGGCGTCCTCGACCGCCAGATGCTGGAGCGCGGGCTGGACCCGCGGCCGCTCACCCGCAGGGTCGAGTGGCTGTTCACCACCCTGCTCGGCGACCGGCCGCCGCTGCGGATCATCTCGCGCAGGCGCTGGCTCAACCTGCGCGTCGGGATCATCGCCGGGATCGAGCACTACACCGCCGTGCTCGGCCAGTGGATCCTGGACGCCCGCGAGCTCGACGAGGCCGGCGCCGACCCCACCATGATGGACCTGCTGCGGTGGCACGGCGCCGAGGAGGTCGAGCACCGCTCGGTCGCGTTCGACGTGTACGAGTACGTGTCCGGCGCCTATTGGCGGCGGTTCGTGACCTTCTTCGCCGGTGTGCTCGCGATGCCGCTGGCCGTCTACGCCGGCTCGGCCTTCCTGTGCGCCAAGGACCCCACCCTGCACGGTGTGCGGCCGCGTGTCCGCGACTACCGCCGCGCCGTCCGCCGCGGCCTGCTGCCCGGGAACCGCTTCATGATCGCCGCAGCGCGCCGCTACCTGCGGCGGAGCTATCACCCGTCCACCGAGTGCTCCACCCAGAAGGCGCTGGACTACCTGGCCGCCTCGCCCGCCGCCCGGTCGGCCGGCACCGGGCGCGCCGGCTGACCCGCCGTCGCGACGCGTCCGGCCGCGGGACGGGCCTGTCCCTCGACCATACTTAGGAGTATGGTCTCCGTACCATGGAGTATGGAGACGAGATCGTGCGGCGCGTGCGGGAGCTCGCGCCCCAGTTGGCGGAGCGCGCCGAGGCGGCCGAGGCCGCGCGCCGGCTGCCGGACGAGACCATCGCGGACCTCGCGGCCACGGGCCTGTTCGGCATGCTGGTCCCCCAGCGGTTCGGCGGGCCCGAGCTGGGCTTCGCCGCGATGGCGGCGGCCTGCCGGGAGGCGGGCGCGGCCTGCGCGTCCACCGGCTGGCTGTCGGTGATCTACACCCTGCACAACTGGATGGTCGGGCTGTTCCCCGAGCGGGCGCAGGCCGAGGTCTGGGCGGAGCGGCCGCACGCGCTGATCCCGTGCGTCCTGTCGCCGTCCGGCACCGCGAAACCCGCGGACGGCGGCCACACCGTCACCGGCCGCTGGGGATGGGGCAGCGGGGTCATGCACGCCGACCACGTGATGGTCATGGCGCTGGTCACCGTGGACGACACGATCGAGCCGAGGCTGTTCCTGATGCCGCGCGACGACGTCACCGTCCACGACGTGTGGCACACGAGCGGGATGCGAGGGACGGGCAGCAACGACATCGAGGTGCCGGGCGTGTTCGTCCCCGAGCACCGGTCGGTTCCGCTGCTGGAGCTGACCGAGGGGCGCTCGCCCGGCTCGCACGTCCATCCCGGGCCCCTCTACCGGACGCCGCTGGTGCCGGTGTTCGCGCTGACCGGCGCGGCGCCCGTGCTCGGTGCGGCCGAGGGGGTGCTGGCGCGGTTCACCGAGCGGATGACGACCCGGGTGATGGCCTACAGCGGGGAGCGGCAGCGCGACCTGATGAGCGGGCAGATCCGGTTCGCCGCGGCGACCGCGGACCTGTCCGCCGCGCGGCTGCTCCTGGAGGGCGCGCTGCGGGACGTGACGGACGCCGTCGCCGAGGGCCGCGCCCTCGGCATGACGGACCGGGCGCGGGCCCGGCTGGTCGCGGCGCACGTGGCGGCGACGTCCCGGCGGGTCGTGAACGAGCTGTGCTCCGCCGCGGGCGCGAGCGCGCAGTTCACCGCCTCCCCGTTCCAGCGGGCGCAGCGGGATGTGAATACGATCTCTGGCCATGTGGTGTTCGACCCGGACGCGGCCTATGCCCTCTACGGCCGGATCGGGCTGGGCCTGGACCCCGGCCCGGTCGTCCTCGTCTGACCGGCGGTGGGCGTGACGACCCGCGCGAAGGTGGCGCGGCGGGACTGGATCGAGGCGGCCTACCAGGAGCTGGCCCGCGCCGGCGAGCGCGGCGTGACGATCAACGCGCTCGCGGCGCGGCTCGGCGTCACCAAGGGCAGCTTCTACTGGCATTTCACGGACCGTCCCGAGCTGATGCGCGCCCTGCTCGACCGGTGGGCGCACGAGCGGACGGACGAGGTGCTCGGCCTGTCCCTCGGCAGCACCGCCGACCCGCGCGAGCGGCTGCGCCGCATCCAGGCGCTCGGCCGGGAGATCGCGCCCATCGACCGGGCGATGCGGCTGTGGGCGCAGCACGAGCCGGCGGCGGAGGAGGCGGTGCGGCTCGCCGACCGGGCGCTGCTCGGGCACATCGCCGCCTGCCTGGACGATCTCGGGTTCGGCGCCGCGGACGCGCGGCTGCGCGCCCGGCTCATGCTGCGGTCGTGGGTGGGCGGCTACCTGATGCCCGGGGAGGACGGCTCCGACCTCTACGAACGCACGTTGGAGATCTTTCTCGCGTGAGGCGGGCAGGCGGGCGCGGGCGCCGCCGCGCCCGCCGGTCGGCCGGTCGGCCGGGTCAGTCGCCCCTTCTCGGGTGGTCGCTGCCGCCCGTCCCGACGCGCCGGATGCGTCCCGCCACGTCCTTCTCGGCGTCCTCGGTGCCCGGGGCGGCGTCGGCGTCGGTGTCGAGGTGCCCGGGGGCGTCGCTCGCTCCGGTCCCGACGCGGTGGATGCGCCGCCTGATGTCCGCTTCGGCGGCGCCGCTGGTGGGTTCCTTGCTCATCTCGGGTTCCCCCGTCCCTGCTGCTTCTGAGGCCCCGCGCTTCCGCCGGGTCGGCCACAGTGCTGTTGCTACCCCGCTGACCTGTGCTTACCCCCGGGGCGGGCCGCGTCAAGCGAGGTGGGAGAGGAAGGCGAGCATGGCTTCGTTGACCTCACCGGGCGCCTCCATCTGCACGAAATGGCCCACTCCACCGATGACATGGACGTCGCGCAGGCCCGGCACCAGGCTCCTCATCTGGTCCAAGGCGTTCGACCCCATCATCTGCAGGACGGGGTCACGTTCGCCTACGAGGAACATCGCCGGGACGGTGACGGGCTCGTCCGGACGGTTCTGCTTCTCCGTCCAGACGTGGTCGTAGGCCCGATACCAGTTGAGGCCACCGGTGAAGCCCGTCCGGCGGAACTCATCGGCGTAGTACGCGAACTCGTCCTGCGACAGCCACGGCCAGGGCAGGGGCGGGGCCTCGGGCAGCACGTCGAGGTAGCCGTTGCCTTCGCTGGGGTGCCGCCAGATGTCGAGGTATCGGTATCCGCCGCTGAGTGCCCAGAAGATGTTCGCCAGGAAGCGGTCAGGGGCCGCCCCCAGCTCATCGTCTGCGGGCCCCTCCTCCTGGAAGTAGTGCACATGGACGAAGTGCCGTTCGGCCATCCGCGCATAGATCTCAGTGGGCGGACGCGTTGAAACGGGCATGCGCGGGACGCTCAACTGCATCAGCGCCTTGACCCGTCCGGGGGCCCACTGGGGCAGGTCCCAGACGAGAGCGGCTCCGAAGTCGTGTCCGGCGAACACGGCTTCCTCGATGCCGAGCCCGTCCAAGAGCCCGACCATGTCGGCGGCGGTGCGCCGCCGGTCGTACTCCCCCGGCGAGGCGGGACGACCGCTCCGGCCATAACCGCGCATGTCGACGGCGATGGCCCGATGCCCGGCCGCCGCCAGCGCCGGAAGCTGATGGCGCCAGCTGTACCAGAGCCCGGGGAACCCGTGGCACATCACCACCGGAAGCCCGTCCCCCGGTCCCTGCTCGACCACGTGAAGCGCGATGTCGCCGACGTCGAGCATCCGGTGCCGGACGTCCTCCTCGCCAAGGCTCATACCGACGATCCTCGGCGTCCGTCCCGCCGCGATCTCCTCCCCTCCCGTTCACCGGGACACCACTGGACGCGCCACCCCCCGCCGGACGAGAGTCGCTGACCATGCCGAGCCCCGACCTCGCCGCGCGCATCGCCCGCCTGGAGGCCATCGAGGACATCAAGGCCCTCAAGCACCGCTACCTGCGCGCCTGCGACGCCAAGGACCCGAAGGGGTTCCGGGCGTGCTTCATCGCGTCCGGCGCCTCCGTCGACTACGGCCGGCTCGGCGCCTTCGACGACGCCGACGGCATGGCGCGGGTCTTCGAGCGCATCGCGCTCCAGCGGGTCGACGGCGGGCACGCCGTCCTCGACATGCACCACGCGATGCACCCGGACATCACCGTCCACGGCGAGACGACCGCGTCCGGCCGCTGGACGCTGAAGTTCCGCCAGGTCAACCTGCTGAACAACACCGAGACCGTGACCACCGGCGAGTACGACGACGAGTACGTCGTCGAGGACGGCCGCTGGAAGATGTCGAAGTGCCACTTCCGCCGCCACTGGTCGATCACCCGCCCGATCGGCGGCGACTGCCGCGTCGACCAGGCGGGCGACGGCGCGTAGCGACGGGGCGGGCCGTCCGCGGGCCGGTCGTTCCGGGCCAGGTCGGCGGGTCCGCGCGGTCCGGCGTTAGAGTCCCGTTCGTGAGCCTTGCGAACCCCACCTTCCGTTCGGCGACGCCGGCCGACGTCCCGGCGCTCGTCACGCTCGTCGAGTCGTCCTACCGGGGCGACTCCAGCCGCACCGGATGGACCACCGAAGCCGACATCCTCGACGGGCGGCGCACCGACCCGGACATGGTCGCCGACGCCCTCGGCGGCCCCGGAAGCAGGATGCTGGTCGCCGAGGCGGACGGCGGCCTGGTCGCCTGCTGCCAACTGGAGGACCGCGGCGGGCACGCGTATTTCGGCATGTTCGCGGTTGATCCCGCGCTTCAGCGCGGCGGCCTCGGCAAGAAGGTCCTCGCCGAGGCGGAACGGGTCGCGCGCGAGGAGTGGGGCGCGAAGGAGATGCACATGACGGTGATCAGCGTCCGGGAGGACCTGATCGCCTGGTACGTCCGGCGCGGCTACGTCCGGACCGGGGAGACGAGCCCGTTCCCCTACGGCGACGAGCGCTTCGGCCTGCCCAAGCGGGACGACCTCCAGTTCGAGCTGCTGGTGAAACCGCTCGCCTGAAGGCGGCCGGACGCCGCTGGACCGCCTACGCGCGGGGCGCCGCACGGACCAGGCGTTCGAGCCGGCCGACCGCGCCCGCCAGGCCCGGCGCGGCGGCGATGCGGTCGGCCAGGGAGGCCGCGGACGCGCGGTAGGACGGCTCCCCGATCACCGTGCGGACGGCCGCCGCGATGGCGGCCGGGCCGGCGTCCTCGCCGTCGAGGGCGATGCCGGCGCCCAGCCCGGCCGTGCGCCGGGCGAGGATCGGCTGGTCGGCGGCCGGGTTGGGGAGCGCGACGAGCGGCACGCCGTGGGCGAGGGCGGCGCTCACGGTGCCGTGGCCCGCGTGCGTCACGACCGCCGCCGCCCGCGGGAGGATCTCGCCGTGCGGCAGCCACGGCAGGACGGTCGCGTTCTCCGGCACGCGCAGCCCGGCGGCGTCCATCACCCCGGTGGTGACCAGCAGGCGGTGCGAGTCGTCGCCTGCGAACGCGTCGAGGGTGCGCTGGAGGCGTGACGTCTGGTCCCACGCCAGCCCGGTGGAGAAGCCGGCCACCACGAGCGGACGGGTGTCGTCCACGGGCCAGGGCGGACGCCAGCCGGACGGCCGCTGCTCCTGGAACAGCGGGCCGACGTAGTCGAACGACGGGGGCGCCTGCCCGGCGAGCGGGTCCAGTTCGCGGATGCCGGCGCAGAGGGCGGGGAAGGGCGTCCACGCGTCCCACAGGCGTTCGACGGCGGGACGGCCCATGGCGGCGCGCAGGGCGTTGACCGCGGGCAGCAGCATCGGGTCCATGCCCTCGCCCGGCGGGCAGAGCGCCCCGGGCACGCTGTGCACCAGCACCGTTGCCGGAATCGGGGACGTCTCCAGCGCGGCCAGCGCGCCGAACATCAGGCAGTCGGCGACCACTCCGTCGTAGGAGCCGTCCGCCAGGGCCTCTTCGACGTCCGCCACCTGCGCGCGGCAGGCCCACACCGCGTCGGCCAGCGCGGGCAGCCAGCCGTCCGGCGGCGTCGCGGCGGGGTAGCCCGCGGCGGCGCGGGGCAGCGTCCGGAAGCCGAACCCGGCCTTCTCGAAACGGGCCCGCTGACCTGCGTAACCGGCGAACACGACCTCGTGGCCCCGGGCCGCCAGCCCTTGAGCCAGCGCGGTCATGGGGGCCTGGTTCCCGGCCCCGTCCCAGGTCAGCAGCAACCAACCGGACATGTCACTCCCCCTTCAGCAGGGACTCGATCAGCAGCGCCACCGTCGCCTCGGCCCCGTCCCTCGGACGTCCCATGTCCCGGCGCAGCAGCTTCCAGGTGTAGACGTCGCAGACGCAGACCAGCGCGTCGACGACCGTCGCGCGGCGCTCCTCGGGGACCGCCGCCAGCCGCGGGCCGAGCTGGCGCTCGACATGCCGCCGGTGCAGGGTCCGCCCGAGCCGGACGATCGGCGCCGCGGCGGGGTCGGACTCGTCCGCGAGGTTGCGCACCACCGCGTCGCCGAACCTCTCGTAGTGGTCGAACCACGCCGTCACCGAACCCGCGACGTCCCCCGGCTCGGGCCGCTCCAGCTCGGCGCCCATCCCTTCGAGCACCTTCTCCAGCGCCAGCTCGATCAGCCGCGCCCGGCTGCCGTACGCCCGCAGCACCGTCGGCACGCTCACGCCCGCCTCGGCGGCCACGTCCTCCAGCCGGATGTCCGAGCGCAGCCGCGAGCTCAGCAGCGTCACGGCGGCGTCCAGGATCCGCCGCCGGTTCGCCTCGGCCGACTGCGCCCTGGCCCGCTGGGTGTACGACCTTTTCATGACAATCGACACTAACACGAAATGCGCGAAGCCTCCGCTGAGGTGCACCAGGTTTGAGGGTTCCCCGGTGCTTGCTCCACCCAGCAAGGGGGCAGCGCGGCCAAACCTTCACTAGGCGTCTCAATGACAGGATTCATGGTGGAGGTGAGAGCGTGAAGTTCGTGCTCGAGGTCGATCTGAGCGAGGGCGCCGTCGCCGAGGATGCCGCCAAGGAACTGGGGCGCATCCTGCGGTACTGGGCGGGGAACGTCCGGCATTACGAGTTGAAGGCCGGCGACGAGTCGGTCGTCTACGACTCCGGCCACCGCGATGTGGGCCGGTGGCAGATCACGGAGACCCCCTGACGTGAAACGCCCGGCCGGGGAGCCCGGCCGGGCGTTTCGCGGGGGGCGGTCAGCTCATGTGAGGTTCTTCGGCCGGTACGCCTTGTACTGGCTGCCGCTGGAAAGGCCGTACGTGCGGGTGCGGTGGTCGGTGCCGTAGCCGCCGCGCTGCTCGTACGCCCAGTAGGCGGTGTGCTTGCCGGACGTCCACTTCTCGAAGATGACGACGTGCCGGGTGGTGTTGCTCCCGATCGCGTCGATGATCAGGTCGCCCTTCTTCAGCTGGGACATCTTGATGCGCTTGCTGTACGTGGACGACGCGAGGCCGACCGTGTTGGGGCCGGGCTTGGGCAGCCGCAGCGTCATCGACGCGTAGCCCGAGCAGTCGGTCCGGTAGCCGCCGTGGGTCCTCGACTGGCTGTAGGGCACGCGGCTGCTGGTGTGCGGGTGCCAGGTCTTGGCCCGGGAGATGACCTGGGCGCGGGTGACCTTCGGGACGGCGGCCACCGCCACCTGGCCGTCCGCCGCCTGCAACTGGACGCCCCGGACGGGCGCCGCCGGCGCGGCGGACGTGGTGGCCCCGGCCAGGCCGAAGGCCGTGCCGCCGGCCAGCGCCAGCGCGCTGGCGCCGATGAGAAGGGTGCGGGGGGAAGCCATTGATAATCCTCCGTGAATGGCTGCGGAATTGCGTCCCGCGAGGGACGCCGAGGGGGAGCCGTCGATCGACTCGGCAAACCCTAGGGACCGCATTGCCGCATTCGCCAACTTCTCCGGGAAGTTGGGACACGCGCCGTCCGGGACAGCGCTGACCTGCACAATCTCCGCCGCGCTCCGGTCGTCGGCGGGACGGCGGGACAGAATTCGACGACTCGCGACGATCACCTTGGGTGCGCAATGGCGGACCGTGGGTGATCAACGGCATATCCCGCCACAACATCTCGGGAGCGGGCATAATGTGGGCGGCGCTGACCGAGTTCCGATGCGCACATATGGGCCGGCGACTTCCCGACCGGCGGTATGACCTGCGGGAGAATCGCGAATGAGCCGAAGCCGACCGCCGACTCCGCTGCCCGACGGGCTGCCGGAGGCGGTGCGCACCCTGCTCACCGAACTGCGCGACCTGAAAGAGGAGTCCGGGTACGACCTCCGCGCCCTCGAACGCAGGACCCATGCGAGCCGATCGTCCTGGGGGCGCTGGCTCAGCGGCGAGACGTGGATCCCCGTGGACGCGGTCGCGTCATTGGCCGACCTCTGCGGCGCGGACGTCCGCCGCCTCGAGATCCTCTGGGAGATAGCCGACCAGGCGCGCCGCCGGCCCTCGAAGGATCAGCCGTCCGATCCGCCACCGAGCACGGCCGCCGCCCCGCCGGACACGGCGGCCCCCGTGGCGGAGGCGGAGCGGCCGGGCAGGGGCCGGCGGCGGGTCCTGTTCCTCGCCGCCGTCGCGGGGTGCACGGTCACCGCCGGGGCCGGCGGGGTGGCGCTCGGCGCGGCCCTGCGCGGGACGCCGGTGTCCGGAGACGGCGGCGCGCCGCCCGCCGCCGGGACGGCCCGCCCGCAGGTCAGGGCGATCACGCGGCAGGAGGCCCTGGCGCGGACGCGGGCGTGGCATCCGCACGGCCCGAAGCGCGTGCCGTACGACCAGACGGCCAGCTACCAGGGCTACCGGACGGACGGCTCCGGCTACGCGTCGATGGTGCTGCGGCTCCCGAAACCGGGCCCGAACTCGGCGCTCCTGGAGGCGTCGTACTGCCGCCACGTCCCGCAGGCGGCGCTGCGGCCGGGTGATCTCGTCATCAAGGCGAGCGGCGGCGCCGGCGTCCGCGAAGTGCTGATCTTCGAGAGGTGGACCAGCGGGCGGCGCACCGCCTACTGGGCCTACCAGCAGCGGCGCGGCTACGGCACCGATCATCTGGTCACGCGCGAAGGGCTGGCCCCGAACAGCGGGCACCACGGCTGCCGCCCGTTCAACCTCCGCGACGACGAGGTCGGCTAGCGGCGGAGCCGGGGATCCGGTGGATCGCGTACTCGCGGGCGAGAGATGATCAACTCGTCCTGTCCGGGGGACGGCCGGTCTCGGTCAGGTCCGCCGGGACGGAGGGCAGGACGGACGCGAAGTAGTCGCGCGCGGCGGCCGTGGTCCCGACGTCCCGGCCCGACTTCTCCGACAGGAACCAGCGGTGTTCGAGCACCTCGTGGAACAGTTCGACCTCGTCCAGGCGGTCGCGCAGCCCGGCCGGGACCGCGCCGACGACCGGCTCGTACACCTCGGCGAGCCACCGGTTGGAGGCCACCACCTCGGGGACGGGCCCGCCGCGGACGCGCTCCAGATGGCCGCGGAAGCCCGCGATGTCGTTGAGGAGGCGGCGGGCCTGCTTCTCCTGGGCGTCCAGCCCGGTGCGGGCCATGAGGATGCGGCGGTGGCGGCCGGGCTCGGCCACGCGCGACGTTCGACAGCGAGCAGTCGCCCCGTCGGCTCACGGCTCCGCCACGGACGCGCCCGGCGCGGGCTCGCGCTGCGCTTCCCGCTGCGCCTCGCGCGACTCCTCGGCGAGCCGGCCGAGCTGCGCGACGCGCTCCTCGTCCCGGGTGAGGTTCTCGCCGGTGGACGGGTCGAAGATGTGCGCCCTGGTGGTGTCGATCCACAGCTCCGCCTCGCGCCCCGGCGAGATCAGGCTGGCCGCGTCCAGCGCCACGACGGCCTGGGTGCGCAACTGGTCGCTGTCGAGTTCCCGCGAGAGGTCGCGCAGCCGGGCGGCCAGATCCTCGGGCGCCTCGTACGGGACGTAGGCGTACAGCTCGTTGCCCAGCCATTCGGTGACGTCCACCCGGGCCCGGACGATGCTGCCCTTCGCCCGTTTCTCCTCGCCGACCAGAAAGGCGTCCTCGAAGTGCTCCGGACGGATTCCCACCAGCACCACCGAACGGTCGCCGATCGCGGCGGCCTTTCGCTCGTCCCGCAGTTCGAAACGGCCGAGCGGCGTCTCCAGGAACGTCCCGTCCACGGACGCGGGCAGGAAGTTCATCGACGGCGACCCGATGAATCCCGCCACGAACAGGTTGACGGGCTCCTCGTACAGTTCGCGCGGGCTTCCGACCTGCTGCAGAACGCCCTTGCGGAGCACCGCGACCCGGTCGCCGAGCGTCATCGCCTCCGTCTGGTCGTGCGTGACGTAAACGGTGGTGACGCCGAGGCGGCGCTGCAACCGGGCGATCTCGGTGCGCATCTGCCCGCGCAGTTTCGCGTCCAGGTTCGACAACGGCTCGTCGAAGAGGAACGCGTCCGCCTGCCGGACGATCGCGCGCCCCATCGCGACCCGCTGCCGCTGCCCGCCGGACAGGTTCGCCGGCTTGCGGTCGAGATGCTCGGTCAATTCCAGCAGTTCGGCGGTCTCCTTGACGCGCCGCCGCACCTCGTCGTCCGTCACTTTGGCGAGGCGCAGCGGGAACGCGATGTTCTCGAACACGGTGAGGTGCGGGTACAGCGCGTAGTTCTGGAACACCATCGACAGGTTCCGCTGCCGCGGCGCGACCTTGTTGACGACCTTCTCGCCGATGACCATCTCGCCGGACGTGATGTCCTCCAGCCCGACGATCATCCGCAGCAGCGTCGACTTCCCGCAGCCGGACGGCCCGACCAGGATCATGAACTCGCCGTCCTTGACGTCCAGGGACACGTCGTTCACGGCCGGGAAGCCGTCGCCGTACCGCTTGACGATGTTCTTCATGGAGATGGCGGCCATGATTCCTCTCAGCCTTTGACGGCGCCGGACGTCAGCCCGGCCACGATGCGGCGCTGGAACGCCAGGACGATGAGCACGACCGGGACGGTGACCACCACGGCGGCGGCGCAGATCGCGGTCGTGGGCTGCTCGAAGTACGACTCGCCGGTGAAGAACGCCAGCGCCGCCGGCACCGGCCGGGCGCTGTCGGTGGACGTCAGCGAGATCCCGAAGACGAAGTCGTTCCAGCAGAAGAAGAAGGTCAGGATCGCCGCGGTGAACACGCCGGGCGCCGCCAGCGGGACGATCACCTTCCGGAACGCCTGCCAGGTGGTGGCGCCGTCCACCTGCGCGGCCTGCTCCATCTCCCACGGGATCTCGCGGAAGAACGCCGACAGCGTCCAGATCGCGAGCGGCAGCGCGAACGAGATGTAGGGGATGATCAGGCCCGGCCACGTGTCGTACAGGCCGATGTCGCGCCACAGGTCGAACAGCGGCCCGACCAGCGACACCACCGGGAACATCGCGATGGCCAGCGCGAACGACAGGATGATCTTCTTGCCGGGGAACTCCAGCCGGGCGATCGCGTACGCGACGAGCGTCGCGAACACCACCCCGACGAACGTCGCGATCAGCGAGATGCCGATCGAGTTGATCAGCGCGGAGGTGAACAGGTCGGTCTTGAAGACCGTCTCGTAGTTCTGCCACGTCCAGTCCTGGGGGAAGAACCCCTGGACGTTGCCGATCTCGCTGGGCGTCTTGAACGACAGCATCACGATCCACAGGATCGGGAACGCCGTCCACACCAGGATCAGCAGCGAGGCGACGATCCACAGCGACTTCGAACGTGCCGACTCCATCAGCGGTCACCTCGCACTTGGGAGAGGTCCACCCGGAACCCCTTGATGAACACGGCCGCGATCAGCACCACCGACAGGAACAGCAGCACGCCGACGGCGTTGCCGAGGCCGAGCTCCGTCCGGGTGATGATCTGCTGGTAGGTCAGGAACGACAGCACCTGCGTCTTCTCCTGGCCGGACGTCATGATGAAGACGTTGTCGAAGATCCGCCACGCGTCCAGCGTCCGGAACAGCACCGCGACGAGGATCGCGGCCTTCATGTTCGGGATCGTGACCCGCTTCAGCCGCTGCCACGCCGTCGCGCCGTCCACCGTGGCGGCCTCGCCGAGGTCGCGCGGCACCTGCGCCAGCCCGGCGAGCAGCAGCAGCGACACGAACGGCGTCGTCTTCCAGATCTCCGACAGGACGATCACGAACAGCGCGGCCCAGCGGTCGGAGAACCAGGCGAAGTCGCCGAGCCCGAACCAGGAGTTCACGAACCCCGACTGGACGTCGAACGCGTACTTCCACGCGAACGCCGAGATGACCGTGACGATGCCGTACGGCAGCAGGATCGCGGTCCGCACCGTCCGCCGCCCGAACACGGCGCGGTGCATCACCATGGCCAGCGCGAACCCGATGACCAGCTCCACGCCCACCGTGACCACGGTGATGATCAGGGTGGTGAGCACGGTCTGCCAGAACAGCGGGTCGGACAGCGCCGTCGCGTAGTTGCCGAGGCCGACGAACCGCCGGTCGTCCGGCGCGGTGATCCGGTAGCTGAACAGCGACTGGTACAGCGCGTCGATCAGCGGGTACGCGGTGACCAGCAGCATCACGACCACGGCGGGTGCCGACAGCAGCAGCCCCAGCCTGCGCTCGGCCCGGCCGCGGTCGGAGATCTCCGCCCGGACGGGGGCGCCGGCCGGACGCTTGAGCGCCGTATCTGCGGACGTCATCCGCACACCTCCGTTAGAGCAGGGCCTTGCCTTGCAGGACCTCGCGGATGAACTCGGCGGACTTCCGCGGCGTGCTCGCCGGGTCCACCGACGCCGGCGGGTGCCACCGGTTCTGGATGGCGCCGGACACGTCCGCGTAGTAGGGCGTGGCGGGACGCGGCGCCGCCGCGGCGATGGAGTCCCGCATCAGCGGGGCCATCGGGAACTCCTTGAGGACGTCCGGATCGTCGAAGATCGCGGGACGGGCGGCGACGTTGCCCTCGTCGAGCATGTACCGCTTCATGTTCGCCGGGGACGTGATGCACGCGACCGCCTCGATCGCCAGGTCGTCGCGGTGCTCGCCGTACGCGCCGACCCCGATCTCGATTCCGCCGAACGGCGGCTTGCTCTCCTTGCCCGGGTCCGCCCGCGGGTACCGGGCCCACCCCAGGTCGCCGACGACGTTCTCGTCGATCGCGCCCGCCTCGGCGTCGCCCTTCTCGGCCCGCCACACGTAGCCCCAGTTGAGCAGGAAGCCGCCGCGCGGACCGTTGATCGTCGACCGGGACTGCTCCTCGATGTCGGTGGACAGCGTCGGGCTCGCCGCCGTCGACCGCGCCAGCCTGGAGATGATCGACGCCGCCTGCCGCCCGGCCGGCGAGTCGATGTCGATGGCGGCCTTGTCGCCCTTCTCGGCGTCGCTGAGGATCCGGCCGCCCGCGGACGCGATCAGCGAGTTGATCCAGACCGTGTACCCCTCGTACCGGTTTCCCTGCACGCCGATGGTGGTGCCGGTGCGGACGGCCGCGTCGATCAGCGCGTCCCACGTGAAGCCGGGTGCGGACGGGTCGATGCCCGCCTTCCGCGCCACCGACTTGCGGTACCAGAGCAGCTGGGTGTTGGCCCAGAACGGCGCCGCGTAGAGCTTGCCCTCCCACGTCGAGCTCTGCACCGCCGTGTCGAACACGCCCTCGGTCAGCGGCGCCGCCTCGCTCCCGGTGAACGGACGGAGGAACCCGGCGTTGGCGGCCTCCGCGACGAACACGGGGTCCAGGCTCATGAGGTCGAGCCCGGAGTCCTTGGCGGCGAGCCGCCGGATCAGCTGCTCGCGCTGCTGGGTCGCGTCGCTGGGCAGCAGCGACGTCTCGATCCGGTACTTCCCGCCCGCGGCCCGGGTGCAGGACTCGGCGATGGCCGCCTGCCCGCCGTTGTCGGGGTTGATGTACCAGGTGAGCTTCGGAGGCCCGCCGTCGCTCCCGCACCCCGCGAGCCCGCCGGCCGCGAGGACCAGCGCCACCGCCGCCCGCAGGAGCCCCGGCGGCCCGTGCGACCCGGCCGCTCCGCCCCGCCGCCGGGGACGTCCCGGCGCGCCCGCCCCCACTCGTCCGACTCGCTCGACCATGCGGGCCTCCCGAAGCCTCCCACCAGGCTGCGAGCACGTCCGCGGGCCGCACCCGCGGCGGGACCGGATCTCCATGCGAACATCGCGCCTGGCCACTGTCGAGATGCGGTATGTCCTAGGTCAAACGAAATATGTCCGGGGTGACAATGACCTACCTCATAGGCCACATGGGTTTCAGTTGTGCGGCGGCGTCCCGTCCCGCGAAAGGACGCGATTTCGGCCCGCTTTCCTCGGAAACGCTCGCTTTAACGCCGGCGAAAAAGAAGGCGCGGAGGGATCGCGGACCCCGACCGATCCGCGAGTCCTCCGCGCCTTCGCCTGTGCGGGCGCTTGCGGCGCCCCGCTAGTAGCCGCCGTCCGAGCCGTAGCCGCCGCCTCCGTCACCGGTGTTCGAGCCGGTGGCGGCGGCCCTCTTGCCGGTCGGGGTGGTCGCCCACCAGACCCCGCCGACGCCCTGGCCGTTCGTGTCGCCGGGCTGCTCGTCCTTCTCGTAGTAGTACATGGGCCAGCCGTTGATGGTGAGCTGGCATTTCCCGTCGTCCTTGCGCTCGATGAAGTTGACGGCCTTTCTGCTGACGCCTTCGAGCTTGAGCTTCTTCCAGCCCTTGAAGGTCGCCGGCGGCCATGCCTTCTTGCAGGCGCCGAAGCAGTTGGTGGTCGGCGGTTTGTCGGTGTCCTTGTCGAAGCGGTAGAGCGTCCGGCCGTCGCCGTCGGTCAGGATGAGGCCGAGCTTCGGGTCCTTCTTCGCCTTGACGACCGTCCAGCCCTTCCAGCGCTTGTCGGCGGCCTTCTTGACCGGGGCGGCCTTCTTGCCCGTCGGGGACGCGGCGTACCAGGTGCCGCCCACGCCCTGGCCCTTGACGTCGCCGGGGCTCTGGTCCTTGGCGAACCGGTACAGCGGCCATCCGCCGAGCGTGACCTGCCAGGTCCCGTCCGGCCGCTTCACCTTGCCGACCAGCGACTGCTGGACGCCCTCGACCCTCGTCTCCGCCGTGCCCGCCGCCACCGGCGGCCACGCCTTCGCGCACGCGCCCGCGCAGGTGGAAGCGGGCGGGCGGGCCGTGTCGCTGTCGAACCGGTACAGCGTCCGGCCGTCGCCGTCCGTGACGACCTTGCCGAGTCTGGTGACGCTGGCGACCTCCAGCGCGGCCGGTGCGGCGGCGGGCGCGTCGGCGGGCGGCGCGGCCTGCGCCTGGGAGCCCGCGGCCGTGTTCTGCCTCCCCCCGGCCCGCTCCTGCCCGCAGGCGCTCAGCACCAGCCCCGAGGCGGTGAGGGCGGCCGCGACGGGGATCACCCAGCGTGGAAATTTCATGGTGTCGTCCCTCCAGGTCGTCAGGGCCCGGCTCCGGTCCAGGTCCCGTACGTCGATCGCGGACGAGCCGCCGCACCGCTCTCCCGGATCGACGAGCAGTACGGTGAGCCGCGCGGATGGGTTCAAGCCGGGAACCGGACGCCCGCAGAACGGGTCAAAGCGGGCGAAGACCGGCAAGGAAGGCAGCGGTGACCGGACACGAGCCTGCGGGCGGCACGATCGACCTGAGCAAGGAGCCGGTTCCGGCGCGGACCGGCCCGGCGTGGATCGTCGTCCCGGCACGGATCGTCGCGCTGGTCGTCGTGCTGCCGCTGCGCCTCGTCCACGACCTGTTCGTGCTGGTCGGCCGCGGGATCCGCCGGGCATGGCACGCCCTGACCCGGGTGCCGGGACGGCTGGCCCGCTTCATCGGACGGATCCTGCGCGGCATCGGCTTCGCGCTGTACGGGTGGCTGCTCGCCCCCGCCGGACGCCTGGCCGCGGCCATCGGACGCGGGATCGGCGCGCTGCTCGGCCTTCTCCTGGTCCGGCCGCTGCGCTGGCTCGCCGTCGTGGTGATCCTCGGGTTCCTGCGGTGGTTCGGACGCGGGTCCGGGCGGCTGGCGCGCTGGTTCCACCGCGTGCTGATCGCCCCGGTCGGCCGGTTCCTCGCGCTGATCGGACGCGGCATCGGCCGGCTGCTGGAGTTCGCCCTGCTCCGTCCGCTGCTGGCGATCGGCCGGGGGCTGGCCTGGCTGCTCGCGATCACCGGACGCGGGTTCACCCTGCTCTTCCAGGGGATCGGGTTCCTCCTCGGCGTGCTCGTGGTCCTGCCGGCGGTGCTGCTGTGGCGGTACGTTCTCCGCCCGCCGCTGCTCGGCCTCGCGTGGCTCGGGCGCGGCGCGCTCGCGGTCCTCGGCGCGCTCGGGAGCGTCCTCGCGTCCGGCCTGCGCGCCTTCGCGGACGGCCTGGTCTGGTCATGGCGGCTGCTCGGCCGCTGCCTACGCCGGCTGGGACGCGTGCTGTTCGTCCTTCCGGCTCGGGCATTGTGGCGATACGTCCTGGCTCCGGTCGTCGCGGGAGCCGTGGGGACGTGGCGGCTCGCGTCCCGCGTCCTCCGGTGGCTCTGGCGGACGCTCGTCGTCACCCCGGTCCAGGTCGTGATCGTCGCGCCCGCGCGCTGGGTGCGGGCGAGCGTCCTGCGCCCGATCGGGCACGGCGTCCGCGCGGCGTGGCGGGTGTCGGTGCGCGAACCCGCCGGCGCGGTCCGGCGGACGATGCGGCAGGCCGCCCGGGACGTCCGCCTCACGCTCCGCCGCACCTTCCGCGGAAACTGAGCCCGCGCGGACCGCCTGCACTCCCCATCGCGCCCGGCAGGGGCGCCGCCTCCGGCCGACCTCGACGGGTTCTCGGCACGGGCGGCCTGAGATACTCGCGGTGATGTATCGACTCCTGTTCTCACTGGTCATCAGCCGCGTCCCGGCGGAGACCGTCCACCACCTGACATTGCGGGCGCTGCGCGGGATCCAGGCCGTGCCCGGGGCGGCGGCGCTGCTGCGCCGGCTGCTCGCGCCGCGCGACCCGGCGCTCGCCGTGCACGCGCTCGGGCTCGACTTCCCGAGCCCGCTCGGCCTCGCCGCCGGATTCGACAAGGACGCCGTCGCCTACGAGGCGCTCGGCGCGTTCGGGTTCGGCCACGTCGAGATCGGGACGGTGACGGGACGCCCGCAGCCCGGCAACCCGCGCCCCCGGCTGTTCCGGCTCCCGCCCGACCGGGCGGTCATCAACCGGATGGGCTTCAACAACGAGGGCTCCGAGGCCGCCGCCCGCCGGCTGCGCGAGCGCCGCCCCGGCACGATCGTCGGCGTCAACATCGGCAAGACGAAGGCCGTCCCGGAGGCGTCGGCCGCGGCCGACTACGTGGCGAGCGCCGAGCGGCTCGCCGCGTACGCCGACTACCTCGTCGTCAACGTCAGCTCGCCCAACACGCCCGGCCTCCGCGACCTCCAGGCCGTCGAGCATCTCCGCCCGCTGCTGGCGGCCGTCCGCGAGGCCGCCGACCGGGCGTCGGCGCGCCGCGTCCCGCTGCTGGTCAAGATCGCCCCCGATCTGGCGGACGACGACGTCGACGCGGTCGCCGACCTCGCCCTCGACCTCGGCCTGGACGGCATCATCGCGACCAACACCACCATCGGCCGGGACGCCCTGCTCAGCCCGCCCGCCCTGGTGAAGGAGACCGGCGGGCTGTCCGGGGCGCCGCTGAAGGACCGGTCGCTGGACGTCCTGCACCGGCTCCGCGCCCGCACCGGCGGACGGCTCACGCTCATCTCGGTCGGCGGCGTCGAGACGGCCGACGACGTCTGGGAACGCGTCCGCGCGGGCGCGACCCTCGTCCAGGGCTACACCGGCATGATCTACGGCGGCCCCTTCTGGGCGCACCGCGTCAACCGCGCCCTCTCCCGCCGCCTCCGCACCAGCGCCTTCCGCACCCTGGCCGAAGCCCGCCGCCGCGACTGACCCGGCCCGCGCGCCGACCACGGCCCCGGCTTTGCCCGGTGGTCGCGCCCCCGGCCTTGCCCGTTGGTCGCGCCTCCGGCTTTGCCCGTTGGTTGCCGCGCGTCCGCATCGCCTGGACGACCCGGGGCACGGTGCGGGTATGGCCGGCGAGTCGATCGCGCGCGAGACGCTGCTCGTGCGGGTCGCGGCGGCGCTCGTCCTCGCGCTCCCCGCGGCCGTGACGCGGGCGGGCGGGTTCCATCCGCCGGCGGTGGCCGCCATGGTGATCTTCGGCGCCGGGGTGCTGGCGGCGGCGGTCCTGCTCATGTGGGCGGCGGAGACGGCGCGCGCCGACATGTCCGGGGCGCTCGCGCTGGCGCTGCTCGCCCTCATCGCGGTGCTGCCCGAGTACGCGGTCGACCTCTACTACGCCTACGCCGCCGGGACGAGACCGGCGTACACCGCCTACGCGGCCGCCAACATGACGGGCGCGAACCGGCTGCTCGTCGGGGTGGGGTGGGCGCTGGTGGTGCTGGCGTTCACGCTCGCCGCACGCCGCGCGTCCGGACGTTCCGGCGGCGGCCGGGGACGGCACGCGGCGCCCGGGACCGGCGTGCGGGACGTCCGCCTGACCCCTCGGCACCGCAGGGAACTCGGCTTCCTCGCGATCGCCGCCGTCCTGGGCTTCGTACCGGCGCTCACGGGCGAGATCGGCTGGTATCTCGCGATCGTGCTGATCGCCGTGTACGTCCTCTACCTCGCGCGGATCTCGCGGCGCCGCGACGCGGACGTCGAGCAGCTCACCGGCGTCCCCGCCCGCCTGGCCGCGCTGGCGAAGGGACGGCGGCGGACCGCGGTCGCGGCCGGGTTCGCGCTCGGCGCGGGCATCGTGTTCGCGTCGGCGAAACCGTTCGCGGACGCGCTGGTGGACGCGGGCGCGTCGCTCGGCATCGACGAGTTCCTGCTGGTGCAGTGGCTGGCGCCGCTCGCGTCCGAGGCGCCGGAACTGCTCGTCGCCGTCATGTTCGCGTGGCGGCTGCGAGACGCCGACGCGATCGGGACGCTGCTGTCCAGCAAGGTGAACCAGTGGACGCTGCTGATCGGCACCCTGCCCATCGCCTACCGGATCGGCGGCGGCGACTGGTCGCTGCCGCTGGACTCCCGGCAGACCGAGGAGGTGCTGCTGACCGCCGCGCAGACCGTCCTCGGGCTCGCCCTCCTCGTCGACCTCGTCTTCCGGCGCTGGGAGGCGGCGGTGCTGTTCGCGCTGTTCGCCGTGCAGTTCGTCCTGCCGGACGAGAGCGCCCGGCTGGTGCTCTCCGGCGTCTACCTGGCGATCGGGTTCTCCGTGCTCATCGCGCGGCACCGCGACCTGGGCGCGGCGATGGCGACGGTCGTCCGGTCCAGGTGAAGAAGCCGTCCGCGATCAGCTCCGGCAGGACGACGTCGGCGTGCGCACGGACCTGCTCCGGTTCCATGGCCGTCAGCTCGGCGATCGCGTCGAGCAGCGGTTCGACGGGCAGGGTGCCGTCGCACACTCCGGCGAGGCCGGCCTCGACCGTGCCGACCCCGGCGGCGCGGCGCAGGCGCCCGGTCTGCCGCAGGACGATCCGCTCCGGGTCCTCGGCGCCGGGCGGGCCCACCTGTTCCTGGACGAGCCCGTCCACCGCCGCCAGCCTTCGTCCACAGCCTGTGGAAAACTCTGCGCCCTTCCGGAGCCCGTCCAGGACCTCTTCCACATAGGCGCCGACCGGTTCCTCGACGGCGTGCCGCACCTCCTCCACACGGACCACCGGACGCTCGCTCCGCCGCAACGTGATCCATCCGAAGCCGACCCCGACGACGTTCCGCCGCTCGAAGTAGTCGAGCCATTCCTCGTACCGGGCCCGGTACTCGGGCGTCCCGGCCTCACCGGAATCCCGCAGCCACAGCTCGGCGTACTCCGCCGGATCCTGGACGTCCCGCTGGACGATCCAGGCGTCGCACCCGTCCGCCCAGGCGCCGACGCGCTCCTCCCACGGAACGCCGCCGATGTGCAGCCAATTGGCCAGGAGCTGGCAATATCCGCCGTCGCTCAGATACTTCGGGGCCTCCCCGACAAGCGTTCGGCAGAAGTCGTCGCCCGCCATCCCGGACTCCCGGTAAGTGAACCGGGGCCCCTCGTCCGGCGCCACGACGAATGGCGGATTCGACACGATCAGATCGAACCGCCGACCGCGGACGGGCTCCAGCAAGGACCCTTCGAGAAGCTCCGCGCCGTCCACGCCGGACAGCGCGAAGCTCATCGCCGCCAGTCGCAGCGCCCGCGGATTGACATCCGTCGCCGCGATACGCGCGGACGGATTCCGCGCCGCCAGATGCACGGCCTGGACCCCGCAACCCGTCCCGAGATCGAGCACGTTATCCACAGCCCTGTGGACAACCAGTCGCGCCAAATTGCCCGACGCACCGCCCGCCCCCACCACGTGATCACCCGCGGGAACACCCGACCCCGGCCGCACCTTCAGATCCGATACGACGTACCCGACATGTCCGTCCCCGCCGACACCCTCGACGGGCTCCACTCGCAGCAGCGCCCGCATTTCCCCGCCGGACGTCTCGACGAGCCCCGCCGCCGCCAATTCGTCCGACTCGATCGCGTCCGCGGGAACCGGCACCTGCAACCAGAACAACCGGGTCAGCACCTCGACGGCCGACCCGCCCCGCGTGGCCCGCAGCGCCGGCACGATCTCATCCCGCGCCAATGCCCCGCCGGCGACCGCCCCGAGCAGTTCCCGCACCCCCGCAACGGTGTAACCGCTACCGACCAGCAACTCGCGCACCCGAAGAAGACCACTCACCCGCCCATCCTCCCGGACGATCACGTCACCCGCTTGGACGAGTCACGCGACATCCCGGGTCCGAGGGCGCCCCGGTCAACTGCTCAAGTACCCCTCGAACCCCTTGGCCAGGGATTCGGCTATGCGCTGGCGGAAGGCGGCGCTGGAGAGTTTCGCCGCGTCGGCCTTGTTCTGCATGTTGCCGCACTCGATGAAGACCTTGGGGACGGTCGACATGTTGAGGCCGCCGAGATCGTCGCGGCGGTCGATGGCTTTCTCGCCCAGGTAGTTGGAGTACGGGATGCCGGTGCCATTGTGGTAAGCGTCGCGCAGGGCCTTGCCGAGCCGGGCGGAGCCGGACACCATGTCGGCGTTGCGGCCGATGGAGACGGGCTCGATGACGTGGAATCCGTGGCCGGACGGGGAGGCCCCATCAGCGTGGATGGAGACGGCGGCGTCGGCCTTGAGCTTGTTGCCCACGGCGGCGCGTTCGGTGACACAGGGGCCGACGCCCTTGTCGTCCTTGCGGGTCAGCGCGACCTTGGCGCCGCGCGCGCGCAGCAGTTTCGCGAGCCGGTTGGAGACGTCCCAGGTGAAGGCGTGCTCGGTGTAGCCGGCCTTGGTCTCGGTGCCGGTCGTGTCGCACGCCTTGCTGCCGTTGCCGATCTTGACCTGCTTGTTGACCTCGGTCGGGTGGTCGGCGTTCCCGCCGTTGTGCCCGGGGTCGAGGACGACGACCTTGCCGTCCAGCGAGGCGGCGTCGTCCTTCGCGGACGCGGGCGTGCGGGCGCTCTCCGCGGACGGGGCCGTCGGCGGAGTCGCGGCCTGGCCGGTGGCCGGATCGGAGGAGTCGCCGCACGCGGCGAGCGCGCCGAGGCACAGCGCGAGACCGACGACCGCCGAGCCGCCTCGATGGATGCGCACAGGCCGATTCCTCCGTAATGACTTCGTTACCGGGACCCTGACAGTCTGCACGGCCGCGGAGGTTCGTCAAACGAAGTCCGGGAAATCAGCGGAGCGGGTCCTCCTTGCCGAGCAGCGCGGCGAGGGCCCTGGCCTCGTCGGCGTCCAGGCCGAGGACGACGCGGGGCCGCCCCCACGGGTGGTCGATCGAATGGGCCACGTAGCTGGCGACCGACTCCGACACCTGCTCGGCCAGGCCGCGCGAGTGCCGCCACTCCGACCAGGCCCGTTCCAACTCACTCGCCGCGCGCTGCGCGCACGACACCAGTTCCGGATCACGCACGGGCTGAACCCTCCAGTGGACTTTCCCTGTGTCCGGCGGGGCCTCGTCCGGGCGGCCTCACCCGAGGCCGCCCGGGTCCACCCGTCGGACGGTGAGTCCCCATTAACCCCCGGAGGCGGGCCGAAGGCTGGCGAATGCGGCAGGCTTGGCCAGCCCCTTACCCGGCGCACACCGGTTCCAGGGACGATCGACCGTCCGCCTACCCCGGCCATAACCGGCCGCGGACGCGGCCTCACCGGCCGGGACGCGCAAGTGCGGGAGCGCGCATGTACGGGAGCGAAGTGCGGCGGGGGGACGAGCTTCGGGCCACCGGGGGCGGCGGTCACGGGGCGGGAGCGGGCCCCGACGTCGAGCGCACCACGAGGTGCGGGACGACCAGGTTCTGCCGGGCGTGCCGGGACGGGTCGCCGATGCGCGCGGTGAGCAGCTCGGCGGCCACGCGTCCCATGTCGCGGCGCGGCTGGTCCACGCTGGTCAGTGAGATGTGCCGGATCGCGGCGAGGTGGGTGTTGTCGTACCCGACGATCGACAGGTCGGCGGGGACGCCCATGCCGAGTTCGTCGGCGGCCGAGAGGGCGCCGGTCGCGACCAGGTCGTTGGGAGCGAAGATCGCGGTGGGCCGGGCGTCGCGGCGCAGCAGGGAGCGGGCGGCGCGGTAGCCGCCGTCCTCGGTGAAGTCGCCGGGCTCGACGACGATCTCGGCGGCGAGCCCGTGCCGGTGCATCGCCTTCTCGTAGCCGGCGCGGCGGTAGCGCGCGGTGGTCGAGCGCGCCCCCTCGATGTGCGCGATGCGGCGGTGCCCGAGTTCGACGAGGTGGTCGACGGCCAGGCTGGCGCCGAGTTCGTCGTCGTCCACCACGATGTCCACGCCGTGGACGTCGCGTTCGCCGACGACCACCACCGGGACGCTGGCCGCCGCCTCCTTGAGCGACTCGGGGACGACGCTGAGCAGCACCAGCCCGTCCACCCGCATCTCCAGGAACGCCTCGACCGCCTCCGCCTCGAACAGCGGGTCCCAGCGGCCGCTGCCGACGAGCATCCGCAGTCCCTCGCCGTGCAGGCTCTCCTGGAGCCCGTCGAGGAACTCGGCGAAGAACGGGTTGTGCAGGTCGGCGACGATGGCGCCGATCAGCCGGGTGCGGCCCTCGACCAGGCTCCGCGCGACGGCGTTCGGCCGGTAACCGAGCTCCCGGGCGGCCTGCAGGACGGCCTGTCTCCGGCGCTCGCTCACATGCGGCGACCCCCGCATCACCAGGGAGACGAGCGACTTGGAGACGCCGGCGCGCTCCGCGACGTTGCGGATCGTCGGTTTCGGCGCGGGCACCGACCTCCCCTCGTCGGGCGCGGCGGGAGAGGATCCGCTGCGCGGCCGGGGGACCGCGTCCTCTCCCCGCCTGTCGTACGGGGGATTCGGTTCATCAGCTGACATGGCACTCCGTCCGGGGGGACCTGCAGGACCTGCCGCGACGACGCGCCGTCAGGGGACCGGCGCGCCGTCCTCCGCTCGGGAGGAGATGCCATGATGCCGCGCCTTCCCCCCATATCGTCGCAACAGGGAGTAACGGGCATACGCCAATGGTGGTTCAGGGCTGTGGTGTTCCGGATCACAGCCGTGTCCGCGGCCGATCACGACCCGGTGAAAAAGCCCGCCCCGTCCGCGGTCGGCGGGGACGCCCGCGCGTCCGGCTCGGATACGCTGCCCAGGTGGGAGATCGTGCGGTGGCCGGCGGCAAGGCCCGAGGCCGGCAGGGCGGCGGACGGGGCCGTCGCAGGCTCAGCGTGGACGAGCGGCGGGACGAGCTGATCGATGCGGCGCTGCAGCTGTTCAGCACCCGATCGCCCGAGGACATCTCGATCGACGACGTCGCCGCCGCCGCGGGCGCGTCGCGCGCGCTCGTCTACCACTACTTCGGCGGCAAGTACGAGCTGTACATCGCGGCGCTCGGCAGCGCGGCGAAGAAGCTGTCGGTGCTGCTCGAACCGCCCACCGAGGGCAAGCCCCTCGAACGCCTGCACATCTCCCTGAAGCGGTACTTCGACTTCGTGGAGACCCACGCGGCCGGCTACACGGCGCTGCTGCGCGGCGGCCCGGCGGACCGGTCGGGCGAGGCGGGCGAGATCGTCGACGGCATCCGCCGGCTCCTGCTGGACCGGATCCTGCACTCGCTGGACGTGGAGGCCCCGCCGCCGATCCTGCGCATCACGCTGCGCTGCTGGATGGCGATCGTGGAGACCGCCGGCCTGGACTGGCTGGAGAACCGGGACGTGGCCCGCGCCGACCTGGAGCGCCTGCTCGTCGACCAGCTGGTGGTCATCATGCAGGCGGCCGGACGGCACGACCCCGGCACCGGCGCCCTGTTCGACCGCCTCTCCCAAGAGGAGATGAGCAAGTAGCCGCCGGGAGCACCGTGGCTCCCGTGGCTGTCGTGGCCGGTGTCCGGTTGTGGACGGATGAGTCTAGGGTGTCCGAAATTCTGTGCAGGCCAGAATCCCGCCCGCGTGTTCGCGGGCGGGACACCGGCCGAACGGTGATCGGCTCGGGACGCACGGTTCTCGGATGACCGTGGTCCCGGCCGTTCGTCCAGGAGACCTCTGAACCGGACCTCGCGTGCGAGATCGGCCAGCGGCCTCCCGGCCGTCCCCCCTCGTAGTGCCGTGCGCGTTATTCCGAGCGCTGCTGCGGGATGCCGGCGAGCAGCGCCCGCACCTCCGCCTCGCGGTAGCGGCGGTGCCCCCCGAGCGTCCGGATGGACGTGAGCTTCCCCGCCTTCGCCCACCGCGTGACGGTCTTGGGGTCGACGCGGAACATCGTCGCCACCTCCGCCGGCGTCAGCAGGGGCTCGGCCTCTGGCGTACGTGCTGACATGTTTGCGGCCTCTCCTCCGTGGACCGATGACAGCGATCCTGCGATTGATCCTCGCGTGGTCACTGATGTCCCCTATGGCCCGAAAGAGCCACTATGACATCACAACGTGTAACCTTGCCACCACTCAGCGCAACAAGCAAGTTCCTGGCGGTAGTTGCGTGCAAACATCCCCGCGGCCGCGGGGTGCCGCACCTGAGCGAGAGCAACTGGGTCACGCTGCGTGATTCTAGCGATACGTATAGTCGTATCGCGCGCGGATTCGGGAAATTTGTTTTAGTTCGCCGCCTCGAGCGCCCGGACGGGCCGCCAGCGGGCCAGGAGCCGCTTGTACATCGCCACCGTCAACTCGACCTCGCCGCGCTCCATCCCGGTCAGCGCGACGGTCATCTCGGCCACCGACTCGTCCGCGCGCAGGGTCCGGTCGTCCAGCAGGTGGACGAGCCCGCCGTAGTCGAGTTCGACCAGGGCGCGCGCGTGGAACCCGCCCAGCCACCGGGCGAGCGTCTCCAGCCGTCCGGCCGACAGGAGGTAGACCTCGCGCGTCCCGTCGCCGAGGTTCTCGCGCACCACCGGGAGCGCCGCCGCCACCCGGCGGCGCGCCTCCCCCATCGACGTGACGTAGCTGAGGGTCCGCGCGGGCGCGGCCGTCGCGGGGCCGTGGCCCGCGAGTTCCTCCGCCGCTTCGTCGGACGTGCGGTACCCGGTCCCGGGCGTGCCGAGCATCAGGCACCGCTCGCCGCGCGCGAACGGCACGAACCAGTCCAGCGGGACGTGCCAGGTGCTCGTCAGGATGTGCGGGCGCAGCGGCCGGCCGGCGTGCTTCCACCGCTCGAAGTCGCTCATCGCGCGCTCCGCCACCGGCGGCGGGACGAACGCGGCCGCGACGCCGGCGGCGTGCTCGTTCCTGAACCGTTCGAAGGCCAGCCAGGAGCGCAGCCGCGTCCCCCACGGGCACACGTAGATCATGTCGTCCAGGCGCCGGACGTAGGCGTCCCTGCTCTCCCGCTCCGGGGCGACCTCCGGCGGCGTGCCGGTCAGCCTGAGCGCGGCCTCGCGGTGTTCCACGTCGAGCGCGTGGATCCGCCGCGGGCGCCGCCGGGAGTCGGCGTAGACCGTCCACAGGGTCCGCGCCGGCTCCGGGAACGCGGTCACCGGTTCATAAACCCGTAGGTACGCGGCGTACGGAAGCACCACCGCATCGTGGCACGAGATCAGGGCGGACGTGGACCATCCCGCGCCCTAGTCTGATCTGGAGACAGAGAGGAGGGCACTACCGTGCCTAATGTCTTCGGGGCGCCCCACAAGGGCACCGAACCCCGACACGAGCAGGTCGTCTTCTGCCAGGACGAAGCCAGTGGCCTGCGCGCCATCATCGCCGTCTACTCCACCGCGCTCGGCCCGTCCCTGGGAGGAACCCGCTTCTTCCCCTACGGCACCGAGGAGGAGGCGCTCGCCGATGTGCTGAACCTGTCCCGGGGCATGGCCTACAAGAACGCCCTGGCCGGCCTCGACCTCGGCGGCGGCAAGGCCGTCATCATCGGCGATCCCGCCATCGACAAGTCCGAGGCGATGCTGCGGGCGTACGGACGCTTCGTCCAGTCGCTGAACGGCCGCTACTACACGGCGTGCGACGTCGGCACGTACAGCGAGGACATGGACATCGTGGCGCGGGAGTGCCGCTTCGTCACCGGACGGACGATCGCGCACGGCGGTGCGGGCGACTCCTCCATCCTCACGGCGTTCGGCGTGTTCCAGGGCATGCGCGCCGCCGCCGAGACCGTGTGGGGCACGCCCACCCTGCGCGGCAAGCGGGTCGGGGTAGAAGGCGTGGGGAAGGTCGGCCACCGGCTGGTGGAGCACCTCCGTGAAGACGGCGCGGACGTGGTCATCTGCGACGTTAACGAGGTCGCGATCGACCGGGTCCGGTCGCTGCACCCCGAGGTGGAGGTCGTCGCAGATGCCGACGCGATGGTCCGCGCGGACATCGACGTGTACGCGCCGTGCGCGCTCGGCGGCTCCCTCAACGACGACAGCGTGCCCGTGCTCCAGGCCAAGGTCGTGTGCGGCGCGGCGAACAACCAGCTCGCCCACACGGGCGTGGAGAAGAGCCTCGCCGACCGGGGCGTCCTGTACGCGCCCGACTATGTCGTGAACTCCGGCGGCGTGATCCAGGTCGCGGACGAGATCGAGGGCTTCAACTTCGACCGCGCCAAGGCCCGCGCCTCCGGCATCTACGACACCACCCGGAAGATCTTCGCGCTGGCCGCCGACGATGGCGTCCCGCCCGCCGTGGCCGCGGACCGGCTCGCGGAGCGCCGGATGTCCGAGATCGGCAGGCTTCGGGGGATCCTCCTCTGAGATCGGAACTGCCGAGTCCGGACGAAACGGACGAGATGGATGAGATGGACCGGCTGGGACGATCCGGGCAGCGCGCTTCCTAGACCTGTTTAGACCGTTGCAAGACCGTTGTAAGGGCCGCCGTGGGGCACTGTACGACCGTCCCACGGCGGCCTTGGCACGTACTCGTGACCACGGGATACACTGTTGTTATCCGCAACAGGGGCGCCGCCACGTACCGTCGATGTACCGAGCCAGGCGCAAAACGGGTACGGTTGTACCCGTGACTGACGCATGGCTCATCAGGCACCGGTTCGTGTGGTACACGCGCGCGTTGATGGGCCCACGAAAGCCCTGACCATCGAGGGGGTCGAGCCAATGGGTCGCGGCCGAGCCAAGGCCAAGCAGGTGAAGGTTGCCCGGCAGCTCAAGTACAACACCGGCAACACGGACCTCGACCGCCTGAAGGACGAACTGGGAGTCCCGGACTCCGGTGACGACTCGTATGACGAGCTCGCCGAGAAGTACGCCGACTACGCCGATGACTACGGTACGGAGCCCCGCAAGGACGGCACCTCCGGTTGATCGGCTGACAGCACGCCACTGCCCCCACGGGCAGTGGCGTTTGTCGTGACTTCTGCATGTTCGCGGCGGTTTTCCCTCATGGGGGTGTGTGGGTCATGGTTTCCGGCAGCCGCCGAGAGAGCCTCTGAGGCACCTTCGGCGGCTCGCACTTCCCGTGTGACGCATGGGGGCTGAGAGACGCTCACCGCGCCTCTCAGCCCTGCACACGGCATGTCCGGCGTCGGTTCCCCGGCCGGTGTGGTCAGGCGCACGCTTCGGCGTGCGGGTCGCACACGTGAGTCAGGCGTGTGAGTTGGTTGGGCGAGTCCCTTGTGCGTGTGAGTTAGACGAGGGTGGCCTTGCCGGTACCCGCGGTGATCTCGCCGAGCGTCCAGGCGGGCACGCCGCGGGAGGACAGCAGGCGGAGCGCCGCGTCGGCCGCGTCCGGGCTGACGATCGCGGCCATCCCGACGCCCAGGTTGAACGTCTTGTCCATCTCGGCCTGCGGCACGCCGCCATGCTCTTGCAGGACGCGGAACAGGGCAGGCGCCTCCCAGGACGAGCGGTCCAGCACCGCGTCCACCGCCGGGGGCAGGGAGCGCGCCAGGTTGGCCGCCAGGCCGCCGCCCGTGATGTGCGCGAAGGCGCGCACCCCGCCGGCCTGGATCAGCGCCAGGCAGTCCCTGGCGTAGATGCGCGTCGGGGCGAGAAGTTCCTCACCCAGCGGACGGCCGAGTTCGGCGGGCGTGCCCTCCAGGGTCAGGTCCGTCGTGGCGAGGATGTGCCGGACGAGCGAGTACCCGTTCGAGTGGATGCCGGACGAGGCCATCGCGAGGACCACGTCCCCCACCCGGACGCGGTCCGGGCCGAGGATCTCGTCGGCCTCGACGACGCCCGTCCCCGCACCCGCGAGGTCGAACTCGTCCGCCTCCAGGAGGCCGGGGTGTTCGGCGGTCTCGCCGCCGACGAGGGCGCATCCGGCCAGGGCGCAGGCGTCCGCGATGCCGCCGACGATGTCGGCGACCCGTTCCGGGACGACCTTCCCGCAGGCGATGTAGTCGGTCATGAACAGCGGCTCGGCCCCGCACACGGCGAGGTCGTCGATGACCATGCCGACCAGGTCGTGCCCGATCGTGTCGTAGACGCCGAGGCGCCGCGCCAGGTCGACCTTGGTGCCGACACCGTCCGTGGACGTCGCGAGCAGGGGGCGCTTGTACTTCAGGAACGCGGAGGCGTCGAAAAGGCCCGCGAACCCGCTGACGTCGTCGACGACCTCAGGTCGCCGTGAACGGGCCACCCGGGACTTCATCAGCTCTACCGCGCGCTCACCCGCCGCGATGTCGACACCGGCGGCCTCGTAGGACGTCACCTGCCGACCTCGAGCAGATGCTTGCCGCTGGCGTCCTGCTCCACCGGGATGGGGTAGATGCCGTCGAAGCACGCCCGGCACAGGTTGTCCTTGGCGATGTGCGAGGCGGAGATGAGCTCGTCCAGGGAGATGAAACCGAGCGAGTCGGCGCCGATGGAGTCGCGGATGCCCTCCACGGACAGGTTCCCGGCGATCAGCTCGGCGCGGGTCGCGAAGTCGATGCCGTAGAAGCAGGGCCAGGAGACGGGCGGGCTGGAGATGCGCACGTGCACCTCGGCGGCGCCCGCGTCCCGCAGCATCCCGACGATCGCCCGCTGGGTGTTGCCGCGCACGATCGAGTCGTCCACGACGACGAGCCGCTTGCCCTCGATCGCCTCGCGCAGCGGGTTCAGCTTGAGCCGGATGCCGAGCTGCCGGATCGTCTGGGACGGCTGGATGAACGTCCGCCCGACGTAGGAGTTCTTCACCAGGCCCTGGCCGTAGGGGATGCCGGACGCCTCCGCGTAGCCGATCGCGGCCGGGGTGCCCGACTCGGGCGTCGGGATGACCATGTCGGCCTCGACGGGGTGCTCGCGGGCCAGCCGGCGGCCCACCTCGACGCGGGTGGCCTGGACGCTGCGCCCGGCGATCGTCGTGTCGGGCCGCGCCAGGTAGACGTACTCGAACAGGCAGCCCTTGGGCCGCGGCTCGGCGAACCGCTCGGACCGGACGCCCTCGCCGTCGATCGCGACCATCTCGCCCGGCTCGATCTCCCGGACGAAGCGCGCGCCGACGATGTCGAGCCCGGCCGTCTCGGAGGCGACCACCCAGCCGCCGGCCTCCAGCTCGCCGAGCACGAGCGGGCGGACGCCCTCGGGGTCGCGGGCGGCGTACAGGGTGTCCTCGTCCATGAAGACGAGGGAGTACGCGCCGCGCGTGGCCGGGAGGATCTCCCGCGCCGCCGCCATGGGGCCGCCCTCGGTCTGGTGGGCGAGCAGCGCCGTCAGGACCTCGGTGTCGGTCGTGGCGGTCAGCACGCCGGGTTCCAGCTTGGCGGCGAGCTCCAGGGTGTTGATCAGGTTGCCGTTGTGGACGAGGGCGAGCCCGCCCGCGTCCGTCGACCGGAACGTGGGCTGCGCGTTCTCCCACGTGGGCGATCCGGTCGTGGAGTAGCGGCAGTGGCCGACGGCGATGTGGCCGCGGAGGGTGTTCAGGACCGATTCGTCGAAGACCTGGGCGACGAGGCCCATGTCCTTGAAGACGACGATGCGGGATCCGTCACTGACGGCGATTCCCGCCGACTCCTGGCCGCGGTGCTGCAGGGCGTAGAGGCCGTAGTAGGTGAGCTTGCTCACCTCGGCCCGTGACGCCTGGTCGGCAGGGACCCAGACGCCGAACACACCGCAGGCATCCTGCGGAGCACGGTCGGAGGGGTCGATGTCGTGGCTCAGACGTCCGTCACGGAGAGGCACGCTCGCCAGTCTAGATGCCCGGTTCACCTGCTCCGATCGGTGGCATGTCTTAACGGACCTTTACCCCCCTGAACCACGGGCATCACGCGGTCCGGGGGAATCTGAGGACGGACACGTGGAGGGACCATGACACTGCCCGGCTACCAGACCTACGCGCCGCCCGCCCCGCCCCGGAAGAGCGGGATGGCGCGGGCCTCGCAGGTGCTCGGAATCGCCGGGCTGGCGGGTCTCGTGCTCTGCCTGGCGGGCATGGTCCCCGCGCTCGTCGGCCTCGCCTTGGGGACGGTCTCCCTCGTCCGGCGCGACCCCGACCGGCGACCCGCCATCGTGGGCGTCACCTGTTCCGCCCTGGCCCTCCTCATAGGCGCGGGATCACTTTTCTGGTTGCTCAGCAAGGCCGCGCAGTGCGGGGACGAGGCGCGGTACCCGGACGAGCCGTCACGCCAGGCGTGTGTGGAACGCGAGTTCCCCTTCGCCCAGGCGAAAGGTCAGTCGGCCGGTCTCAGTCCGACAGGGCTCGGACGGCTTCCTCGTTGAGCGCCGAGGCGTACACGCGGAAGTCCTCCAGGAGGCCGCCGAACCCGGGCTTGGTGGGCTCTCTGCCCAGGTAGATGGGTCCGGCCGGTGTGACGACGGGGTGTTCCAGCGGGACGGTCACGTCCGGCCGGCCGTCGATGTAGAGGACCATCCCCTGCGGGTTCACGACGAAGGCGACATGGGTCCATTCCCCCACCGACAGCCTGGTGCGGCTGTCGACGTAGTCCGGGCCCTTGACGGTGAACAACTGGACCCGCAGCCTCATCGCGTCCGGATACAGCCATAGGCCGAGGCCGCGCGCGTCGTTCTCGGCGACCGGCTTGTAGACGAGGCTGCGCCACTCGCCGGTCGGCGCCTCGGTGACCTGGACGAAGAACGCCAGGCTGAACCCGAACACCTGGCTCAGGACGAGCTGGGGCGCGGCGGGGATCACGGCCCGGTCGTGCCCGCTGAGCGACAGCGCCTCCCCCTCGCGGCCGGGGACGATCCCCGCCGTCTCGTCCAGTTCGGCGGCCGGACCGGCGCCGGTCGCGTCCGCGACCCTGCGGCCCTCCACGGTGTCGACGTCGAACGTCCAATGCGCGATCAGCACGGGATCACCTCCAGCAAGGCGGATACTCCCGCACGGCGGCCGCTCAGTCGATGGGCAGGGGAAGATATCCCGACAGATCTGCGCGCGCGCCGCTGGCGCGGACCCGTCCGTCCGCCACCGCGTCCGCCCAGGCCAACCCCCCCGTGGCCAGCGCGATCCAGGTCGGCGCGTCCATCTCGACCACATTCGGTGGTGTTCCACGGGTATGGTGCGGGCCGTCGATGCACTGAACGGCGGCGTGCGGAGGGACCCGGACCTCCACCGAACGACCGGGGGCCAGCTCGGCCAGCCGGTCGAGCAGGAACCGCACCGCCCCCTTGACCACCGGCCGGGACGGTTCGGCGCCTCCCGCCCCGGCCGCGGCGAGGACGGTGTCCAGGGCCGCGCGACGCAGCGCGACGGGCTCGTCCGGGCCGGTGACGGGCGGCAGGCCGAGCGCGGCGCGCTGCTCGTTCAGGACAGCGAGAGAAAGCGGAGTTCGCGGCATCGCGAATGAAGTTACCCGGTCGGCCGCCATGTCGCGGAGGCGGTAAAAAGGACCCCGGAGCAGGCATGGGGAGTGAGCGGAACGGGGAGCCGGGGACGCCGTCCCCGGAGGACACGGAGGTTCGTCAGATGCCCGAGGCGCTGCCCCTGCAGCCGGGTGACCCGCGGAGACTCGGCTCGTTCGAGATCACGGGCCGGCTCGGCGTCGGCGAGCAGGGCGCCGTCTTCCTCGGCAGGGACCCGTCCGGCGGCGACGTCGCCGTGAAGGTCCTCCACGTGCGGCTCAGCGGCGAGCCCGTGGCCAGGTCGCGGTTCACCGGCGCGTTCTCCGCCGCCCGGAGGGTGTCCGGGTTCAGCACGGCGGCGATCCTGGCCGCCGACGTGGACGGAGACCGTCCCTACGTGGTGAACGAGTGGGTGGACGGGCCGTCCCTCCAGCAGCTCGTCGACGAGGAGGGCCCGCGCGGCGCCGCCGTCGTCGAGCGGCTGGCGGTCGGCATGGCGGTCGCTCTCGCGGCCGTCCACCGGGCGGGTGCGCTTCATCACAATCTGAAGCCCGGAAACGTCCTGCTGGGACGGGACGGGCCCAGGATGAGCGACTTCGGCATCGTGCGCGCGCTGGAGGCGGTGAACGTCGCGTTCACCGGCCACATCACCGAGAACCCGTCCTACAAGGCCCCGGAGCAGCTGAGCGGAATGGGCATCGGCCCCGCCGCCGACGTGTTCGCCTGGGCGTCGACCCTTCTGTTCGCCGCCACCGGGGAGCCGCCGTTCGGGGTGGGTTCGCCCCACGAAGTGATGCAGCGCATCGTCTACGACGAGCCGGACCTGTCGGGGGTACCCGATTCCATCCGCGAGATCCTGGCGAGCGCTTTGGCCAAGAATCCGGCGGAGCGTCCTACGGCTCCGCAGGTTCTTGAACGGCTTCTGGCCCCCGGCAGCCCGCTGCCCGGCCGCATGCCCCCTTCGATGGTGGAGGAGGGGCGCGCTCTGGCCTCGGGACGGACCGCCCAGCCGAACGTCCCGCCGATGGTGCCGCCCTCGCGTCCTCCTATGGGCGCCCCAGGGCGTCCATCGGGGCACGTTCCCATGCCCGGCCCCGTCCCGGCCGCACCGCCTGTACCGCCGCCGACGTCGGGCCCCCTAGGGCCGCCGCAGGAGGGCGCGTCGCCGTCCATCCCGCTCCTCGGGAAGCTCTCGCGCACCCGCCGGACGCGCCGCGAGCCCGAGCCCGCACCCGCCCCGGCACCTGAGCCGCTCGCGGTCGACCTGGACCCGGCGGCCTTCGAGGCGACCACGACCTTCGGCGCTGTGGGGGCGGTCGGCGCCGACCGGCGGGACGGCCCCGTCGAAGCGGACCAGACCGCGAGGTTCGAAGCAGTCGCCCCCGACCCGACGGCCACGTTCGACGCGGTCGACATGCACGACCATCCGAACACCACCGAACCGCACCTCATCCCTGGGCTCACCCGTGACCGGGACGACGGCGGCCGGAGTTCCTCACCGCTGTCCTCCATCGCGCGGATGCGGCGCCCAGGCAACCACGTGCTCGGCGTCGCACTGTCACTGTTCATCGGCGTCGGCGTCGGTATCGCCATCATCGCGCTGGTGTTGTGGCCGCAACTCAAGGACGACAACGGGGCGCCCCCGGACAGCACACAGGCGTCGAACAACCGTCCGGTGACGACGATCCCCGCCTCCTTCGCGGGGACCTGGAAGGGAACCCTGGTCAACACCAACCGCAACGTGTCCTTCCCGGTGGAGGTCACGTTCGAGGCAGGTGGCACCACCGCGCAGGCGATATATCCGCGCGAGAAGTGCACCGGCACGCTGACGCTGACCCGGGGCACCGAGAGCGCGCTGAAGATGAACCTCGCCATTGGCAAGCCCTGCACGAGCGGAATGGCCGAGATCACCCGGCAGCCGGACGGCACGCTCCAGTACACGTGGAGCCGGCCCGGGACGAAGCTCGGCTACGGAGGCCGCCTCGCCCGCGGCTGACCGATAGCCACATCTGGGCAGTACGCCCAATTCATCCCCTCATATCAGGACAGTTCCGCTAAGGTCTCCCTCGATCGAAATCATCGATCTTGTGACGGGGCCCGCCGCGCGCGGACCCCCGGCAGAAGGAGAGGCCTTGCGGGCTGTCCACCGAAGGCTGCTGCTCGCCGGCGCGGTCGCGACGTGCCTCGGCGCCGCCGCGACGCTCCCCGTGCTCGCCGACTCCGCGTCCCTTGTCCAGGTGACCGCGGCGCAGGGCACCCCCGTGCCCGGCCAGTACATCGTCACGCTGAAGCCCGGAGCGTCCACCGACTCCGCCGCCAAGAAGGCCGGCGCGGCCGGAGTCAAGCGCTTCGACGGCGTGCTGAACGGCTTCGCGGCCAAGCTGACCGGCGACCAGCTGGACAAGCTGCGCCACGACGGCCGCGTCGCCGCGATCGAGCAGGACCAGGTCGTCAAGACCAACACGACCCAGCGCGCCCCGCTGCCCTGGGGCCTCGACCGGATCGACCAGCGATCCAAGACGCTCTCCAAGAGCTACTACTACAAATCGTCCGGAAGCGGCGTCAACGCCTACGTCATCGACACCGGCATCGACGTCACGCACCCGGACTTCGGGGGCCGCGCCTCCGTCGCCTGGACGGCGCCCCAGTTCGGCGGCGACGGCAACGACTGCAACGGCCACGGAACCCACGTCGCGGGCATCATCGGCTCCAAGACCTACGGCGCGGCCAAGTCCGTGAAGCTGCGGGCGCTCCGCGTCCTCGACTGCGAGGGCTACGGCTACATGTCGGACATCGTGGGCGCCGCCCAGTGGCTCCGCACCAACGCCGCCAAGCCGGCCGTCGCGAACCTGTCGGTCGGCGGGCCGAAGTCCACGGCGGTGAACACGGCCGTGATGAACCTGTCGAAGTCCGGTGTGTTCGTGTCCGTGGCCGCCGGCAACGACAACAAGGACGCCTGCAACTTCTCGCCGTCCGGCGCGGGCTGGGTCATGACGGTCGGCGCGACCACCAAGTACGACAACCGCGCGGCGTTCTCCAACTGGGGCAAGTGCATCGACATCAACGCCCCCGGCTACGGCATCTACTCCACCTGGCCCGGCGGCGGCCAGAAGGGGCTCAGCGGGACGTCCATGGCGGCCCCGTACGTGAGCGGTGTCGCGGCGCTGTACCTGTCCACGCACAAGACGGCCACCTTCCCGACGGTGCAGAAGTGGCTGAACGACAACTCCACGCACAGCCTCAAGCGGCTGCGCTCGCAGGCGAACCGGCTCGTCTACAAGGGCACGATGTGAGACCTGTCACGTAAGATGGCCCGGCTCCCCAGGAAGGGAGCCGGGCTTCTCACGTACCACGCCGTCCCACCGGATCCAGGGGTCTACCCTTGGCGGGGCCGACGGTTCTTTAGCTTTCATTGACCTTCGGGCCACCGGACGTCCGTACCTACGGCCATGAGGAGAGGAGAACACGTGGAGACCCCCGCCTCCACTTGTCGGCCCACCGCGCGCCGGCGAGGTGGCCGACGCGCCGCCGCGGCTCTCGTGGCCATCGCCGCGGTTCTGCCGCTGATCGGCACCGCGACGCCGTCCGCCAGCGCGGCGCCGCCCGTGTCCGCCCCCATGGACCCGGGCGACAGCGCCAAGTTCGCCAAGCTGAACCGCCAGATCGAGAAGCTCGACAAGGAGTACGGCGGCGACCTCGCCAAGCTGAAGGACGCCCAGTACGCCGCGCAGAAGGCGCTGAGCAAGTCCAACGACCTGCAGAAGGACCTCATCGAGGCCCGCGACCTCGTCGCCCAGCTCGCCGCGACCCAGTACATGACCGGCGGGGAGGACCCCACCGTCACGTTCCTGGCCGACGCCGACCCGAGCGAGCTGCTCAGCAACGCCACCCTGGTGAGCCACATCGCGCAGAACAAGGCCGCGAAGGTCGCGCAGATCCAGAAGCTCGTCAACGACCAGCTCGCGGCCCGCAAGAAGGCCCAGCAGAAGATGACGGAGCTGAAGAAGGAGATCAAGGATCTGCGGAACCGCAAGGGCCAGATCCAGCAGCTCGTCAAGAAGTACAAGCCCGAGTCGCCCAGCATCGGCATGGGCGGCGTCACACCCCGCATGCTCAAGGTCAAGAACACCATCGACCTGGAGACGGGCCCCTTCCCCACGATCGGCTGCGTCCGCCTCACCGGCGACCCGCAGGACCACGGCTCCGGCCACGCCTGCGACTTCATGGTCACGACCGGCGGCGTGATGGCCTCGGGCAGCGCCCAGGCCCAGGGCGACCGCGCCGCCCAGTACGCCATCTCACACGCGAGCGCCCTCGGCATCAAGTACGTCATCTGGCGCCAGCGCATCTACGACATGCGCAGCCCCGGCTGGCGCGCCATGGAGAACCGAGGCGGCGTAACCGCCAACCACTACGACCACGTCCACATCTCGGTCTTCTAGTCTGACCGTCGAGCAGCGCACGGGCATCACCCGCTCTCGCGTGCAGGGGATCGCCGAACTTCTGCTCCACGCCGACCAGGCTTAAGTCGATCCCCGTCCGGTCGGGCCGATGTCGGGCCAAATGTCCTCGCCGCCGCGGAGCGCCTTATCAGCGCGCGAAAGGGGGCGCCCCCGGGATGGGGCGCCCCCTTTCGGCTGCGTGTCGATCAGTCGGCGTAGCTGGGGAGCTGGCGTTCGTGGGCCTCGCGGAGTTCGGAGAGGCCGATGCTGAACAGCTCCTGCTGGTCGCCGTCCGGGCCGCGTCCGGTCACGTGGAGGGCGTCGCCGCCCGCCACCCCGATCTGGGTGACCGGGACGCCCGCGGACTCGCACAGGGCCGCCAGGCGCGCCTCGGCGCCCGGACGGACCACCAGCACGGCGCGCGCCACCGACTCGCTGAACAGCGACACGAACGGGTCGCCCGGGAGGGTGATGCGGGCGCCGAGGCCGCCGCGCAGGCACGACTCCACGAGGGTCTGCGACAGGCCGCCGTCCGACAGGTCGTGGGCGGCCGTGACCAGGCCGTCGCGGATGGCGGCGACCATCACCGACGCCAGCGCCGCCTCGGCCTTCAGGTCGACCAGCGGCGGCAGGCCGCCCAGGTGGTTGTAGACGACGTGCGCCCATTCCGAGCCGCCGAACTCCTCGCGCGTCTCGCCGAGCAGCGCGATCGTGGCTCCGTCACTGGTCAGCGACATGTTCACCCGGCGGCGGACGTCGTCGTGGACGCCCAGGACGCCGATCACCGGTGTCGGGTTGATCGGGGTGTCGCCCGTCTGGTTGTAGAAGCTGACGTTGCCGCCGGTGACCGGGATGCCCAGGTACTGGCAGCCGTCCGCGAGGCCCTCGACGGCGCGCGCGAACTGCCACATGACGCCCGGGTCCTCCGGGGAGCCGAAGTTGAGGCAGTTGGTGACGGCCAGGGGCCGCGCGCCGGTGGCGGCGACGTTGCGGTACGCCTCCGACAGCGCGAGTTGCGCGCCCGAGTACGGGTCGAGGCGCGTGTAGCGGCCGTTGCCGTCCAGGGACAGCGCGATGCCGAGCCCCGACTCGTCGTCGATGCGCACCACGCCTGCGTTCTCGGGCATGGCCATGACGGTGTTGCCCAGGACGTACCGGTCGTACTGGGACGTCACCCACGTCTTGCTGGCGAGGTTCGGGGACCCGGTCAGCCACAGGACCGTCCGGCGCAGCTCGTCGCCGTTGGACGGACGCGTGAGCCGCCCCGGCGTGTCCGCCTGCAGGGCGCCGAGATCGTGCGGCGGCTCCAGCGGGCGGTTGTAGACCGGGCCCTCGTCGGCGGCCGTGACCGGCGGGATGTCAACGATCGTCTCGCCGCGCCACGTCATGACCAGCCGGCGCGTGTCGGTGACCTCGCCGATCACCGTCGCCGGGATCTCCCAGCGGCCGCAGATCTCCATGAAGCGCTCGACCTTGTCGGGCGAGACGACCGCCATCATGCGCTCCTGCGACTCGCTCATGAGGATCTCCTCGGGGCGGAGCGTCGCGTCGCGCAGCGGGACGGCGTCGAGGTCGACGTGCATGCCGCCGGTGCCGGCCGCGGCCAGCTCCGTCGTCGCGCAGGACACGCCCGCGGCGCCGAGGTCCTGGATGCCGACCACGAGGTCCTCGCGGAACAGCTCCAGGCAGCACTCGATGAGCAGCTTCTCCATGAACGGGTCGCCCACCTGGACCGACGGCCGCTTCTGGTGCGATTCCTCGTCGAACGTCGCCGAGGCCAGGACGGACGCGCCGCCGATGCCGTCCGGGCCGGTCAGGGCGCCGAACAGGATCACCTTGTTGCCGGGGCCGGGGGCCACGGCGCGCTTGATGTCGCCGTGCTTCATCACGCCGACGCACAGCGCGTTCACGAGCGGGTTCTGCTCGTAGCAGGCGTCGAAGACGGTCTCGCCGCCGATGTTGGGCAGGCCGAGCGAGTTCCCGTAACCGCCCACGCCGGCCACCACACCGGGCAGGACGCGCTGGGTGTCGGGGGCTTCCGCCGGGCCGAAACGGAGCGAGTCCATGACGGCGATGGGACGGGCGCCCATCGACATGATGTCGCGCACAATGCCGCCGACACCGGTCGCGGCGCCCTGGTACGGCTCCACGTACGAGGGGTGGTTGTGCGACTCGACCTTGAAGGTGACCGCCCAACCCTGGCCGATGTCCACGACACCGGCGTTCTCGCCCATGCCGACTAGGAGCTTGTCGGTCTTCGGGGCCTTGTCGCCGAACTGGCGCAGGTGCACCTTGGAGCTCTTGTAGGAGCAGTGCTCGCTCCACATGACCGAGTAGATCGCCAGCTCCGCCGACGTGGGGCGGCGCCCCAGGATGTGCCGGACGCGCCGGTACTCCTCGTCGTTCATCCCCAGCTCGACGTGGGGCTGCGGACGCTCGGGGGTCGCGGCGGCGACGGCGACGGTGTCCGTGCCGGGGTCGACCGGGGCGGCGCCCTCGATCGCGGGCAGTGGGCCGGTCCCCCGCCCGATGGACGGCTGCGGGCCCGTCCCCGACCCGACCCTCGGCTGCGGGCCGGTGCCCCGGCCGAGCGCGGGCTGCGGACCCGTTCCCCGGCCCACGGCGGGCTGCGGGCCCGTCCCGTGGCCGATGCGAGGCTGCGGACCCGTTCCCGGGCCTTCGGCGCGGACGGGCACCAGCGAACCGGTGTTCATGCTGACGACCGGCTGCGGGCCCGTGCCGGGACCGACCGCGGGCTGCGGGCCGGTGCCCGAGCCGACCGCGGGCTGCGGCCCGGTGCCGGAACCCACGACGGGCTGCGGGCCGGTGCCGGAGCCCACGGCGGGCTGCGGACCCGTGCCGGAACCCACGGCGGGCTGGGGGCCCGTACCGGGGCCTTCAGGACGCGCCAGCGGGCCGGAGTTCAAGTCGATGACGGGCTGCGGGCCGCTACCCGGACGGACGGCGGCCTGCGGGCCCGTGCCAGGGCCCTCGGAACGGGCCAGCGGGCCGGATTCGAGGTCGATGAGAGGCTGCGGCCCCGTACCCGTGCCAACGGCAGGCTGAGGCCCGGTGCCGGAACCCACGGTCGGCTGAGGCCCCGTACCGGAACCCACGGCAGGCTGCGGGCCGGTGCCGGAACCCACGGCGGGCTGCGGGCCGGTGCCGGAGCCCACGGCGGGCTGCGGGCCGGTGCCGGACGCGCCGGGCTCCGCGGGCGGGCGGGGCGCGGCGAACCCGTTCGCGTCGGGCATGGTGAGCGAGGGGTCCGCGAGCGCCGGGTCGACGACGGTGGACGTCGGGTCGCCGGCGGCGCGCTCCTCCTCGAGGGCGCGGGCGAACTCCTGGCCCGGCCCGTCGAGGGGGTCCGAGGGCGGGGGCGGCTGCTCGCCGTCCAGCACCGGCATGGGCCCCGTGAACGGCCCGGGAGAGGCCTGGACGGCGGGGTCCTGCGGCGCGGGCCGACCTGCCTGGACGGCGTGCCGGTCCTCCTCGATGATGGCCTTGAAGCCCTGGGTCACCGCCGGGTTGACGGGCTGGAGCTCGGGGTCGTCCGCGTCGGACTTGAGCTCCCCGAGCCACTCCATCGACGGCTCGTCCGAGGAGTCCCGGGTGGCTCGTCCGGAAGCGTGGGGCCGTTGCTCACTCATGCGTTGACCAGTCTCTTGACGACAGAGGTGAAGAAACCGAGCCCGTCGGTGGACGGACCGGTCAGCGACTCCACGGCATGCTCGGGGTGGGGCATGAGCCCCACCACGTTGCCGGCCTCGTTGCAGATGCCGGCGATGTCGTCGAGGGAGCCGTTCGGGTTCAGGTCGACGTAACGGGCGACGATCCGGCCGGTGTCGGCCAGTTCGATCAGGGTCTCCCGGTCGGCGGTGTAGCGGCCGTCCCGGTTCTTGATCGGGATCACCAGTTCCTGGCCCTCGCTGTACTCGCCGGTCCACGCGGTGCCGGCGTTCTCGACCCGCAGCCGCTGGTCGCGGCAGACGAAGTGCAGGCCGGCGTTCGGCAGCAGCGCGCCCGGCAGCAGGTGCGACTCGCACAGCACCTGGAAGCCGTTGCAGATGCCGAGGACGGGCAGCCCCGCGGCCGCGGCGGCCACCAGCTCCGTCATCAGCGGCGCGAACCGGGCGATCGCCCCGGCCCGCAGGTAGTCCCCATAGGAGAACCCGCCTGGCAGGACGACGGCGTCGACGCCCCGCAGGTCGTGGTCACCGTGCCAGAGCACGACCGGCTCGGCGCCGGACAGCCGGACGGCGCGTGCGGCGTCCTTGTCGTCCAGTGAACCTGGGAAGGTGATGATCCCAACCCGGGCAGCGTCCATCGTCTTGTTCCTCCGAAATGAGGTGCGGCCGGGACGGTCGGGATCTCCTCCGCCGATCACCCCGCTGCGCGTCGCATACCCCCCGCGCGCGTCCTAATCTACCCGGCGTTGGGCATGAGCCGGGCGTCGAGGCGGCCTATCAGCGCCCCGTCGCGCCAGGTCAGGCGCTTTCGCAGGTGAACGACGGTGCCCCTGTCGGGCGAGGAGTCGATGTCCAGGTCGTCCACCAGCGCCCGCATGATTTTAAGCCCGCGCCCGGACTCGCTCAATACGCCCCGGTCCTGCGGGGCCGGCCGCGGCCCGCGGCCTGAGTCCTTGATCTTGAGCATGCACACGCCGTCGTCCACGTGCCCGGTCACCTCGTACTCCCCGGTCGCGCGGGCGTGCAGGACGACGTTCGTGCACGCCTCGGAGGTGGCGACCAGGACGTCGTCGACGCAGTCGTCGGACACGCCGAGCCCGCGCAGCGCGTCCCCCACCACCCGCCGGATCACCGGGATGCTCAGCGCCTCGCGCGGCAGCGCCAGCGAGAACCTCATATCCACCCGGACACCTCGTGTCATGCCCCCGGTTCAACGACCGTTCCCCCGGCCCCGGAGCGTGCTCGACGACTCGACGCAGCTAACAATTCCCCGGCCGAATACTCCGTAATCGCGGTACTCACGGGTCTTTCACGGAAATCTCGCGGACCTGCGGAACGCCGGGAACGAACCGGTCCCGTCCGGATACCGAACAGTATTCCGCGCCATTTCCGGCGAACACCGGACCGGCGCGTCCGATACCGGTCAGAGAACGCGCACTTCGTAGTTCTCGATCACCGGATTGGCCAGCAGCGTCTCGGCGATCTTGCCGACCCGCTCCAGGGCCGCCTCGTCGGCGTCGCCCTCCAGCTCGACTTCGAACCGCTTGCCCTGCCGGACTGCGACGATGCCGTCGAAACCCATCTGCGGCAGCTTCCTGGCGATCGCCTGGCCCTGCGGGTCGAGGATCTCCGGCTTGAGCATGACGTCCACGACGACACGCGCCACGACCGCCCCCTCCACTGATCTGCGCTTTTCCTTACGATCTGAAGCGTACGGCACCATGACCCATCACGAGCCGACCGCACCCCCCGGAGCCTGCCGATGAACATCGACGATCTGACCCCTTCGGAGCGCCGCCTCTGGAAGGCCTTCCCGAAGGGCGAATCCGTCGACCTGTCGACGGGCGACCCGGCGTTCGACGACACCGGGCAGTCCGACCGGTGGGGACACGACCGCATCGTCAGGGCCGAGGTCCTCGTCGCGCTCCTCGTCGGCGCGGTCGAGCCCGAGCCGGGGCAGGTCGCCGCCGTCCGGCTCGCCGGCGCCCGCATCACCGGGTCGCTGAACCTCGGGCACGCGGAGGTCACCGTCCCGCTGGCGCTCACCGGCTGCTCGTTCGACGAGTCGCCGCACCTGTACTGGGCGACCATGACCAGCGTCCACCTGATGCGCTGCCGGCTGCCCGGCCTCGTCGCGTCCGGCACCCGGGTGGACGGCCACCTGTGGCTGGAGGGCAGCCGGATCAACGGCGGCCTGTGGCTGGACGGCGCGAACATCACCGGCATCCTGAACATGTCGGGCGTCCAGCTGACCAACCCGGGCGGGGACGCGCTGCTCGCCGACCGCCTCGCCGTCGAGGCGAACGTCTACTGCGACCAGGGGTTCATCGCCAACGGCGAGGTCCGGCTGCCCGGCGCCCGCATCGGCGGGCAGCTGATCTTCCGGGGCGCGCGGCTCTACAACCCGTCCGGCGTCGCCCTGTACGCCAGCCGCCTGGACGTGGCCGCGAACGTGTTCTGCGACGGCGGGTTCACCGCCGAGGGCGAGATCCGGCTCCGCGGCGCCCGCGTCGGCGGCTACCTCTCCTTCGTCGGCGCGACCCTGTCCGCGCCGCAGCGCACCGCCCTCAACGCCGACGACCTCGCCGTCGAGACCGACGTCTACTGCTCGGACGGCTTCACCGCCGTCGGCGCCGTCAGCTTCTCCGGCGCCCGCGTCACCGGACAGCTCAGCCTGCGCGACGCCCGGCTGCGCCACGACACCGGGACGGCCCTCAGCCTGCAGCGCGTCCAGGCCGAGGAACTGCTGCTGCGCACCGCCGAGCCGATCAAGGGCACCGCCGACCTCTCCTACGCGCGCATCAACCTGCTCCGCGACGACGCCGCGTCCTGGCCGGAACGCCTCCAGCTCGACGGCCTCCAGTACGAGACCCTCGAACCGCCCCTCAGCGCCCGGGAACGCCTCGCCTGGCTGCGCCGCGACACCGACGGCTACGCCCCGCAGCCCTACGAGCGCCTCGCCCAGACCTACCGCTCCCTCGGCCTGGACGCCGACGGCCGCTCCGTCCTGCTCGCCAAGGCCCGCGACCGCCGCCGCACCCAGGGCGTCCCCCGCACGATCGTCGGCTGGATGCAGGACGCGCTGGTCGGCTACGGCTACCGCCCGTTCCGCGCCGCGAGCTGGCTCATCGGCCTCCTCGCCTTCGGCACGATCGTCTTCTCCCTCCACCGGCCGGACGTCCTGGACGGAGGCCACAAGCCGCATTTCAACCCGTTCTTCTACACGCTCGACCTGCTGCTGCCCATCGGCAGCCTCGGCCAGGAGGTCGAGTTCGCCCCCAAGGGCGTCTACCAGTGGATAGCGAACCTCATCGTCGCCGCCGGCCTCGTCCTCGGCCTGACCGTCGCCGCCGGCGCCACCCGGGCCCTCTCCCGCGAATGACCTCCGGCCCCGCCTTCCTTTCATTACCGGTCACAGGGCGAAAGGAGGCGGGTCATGGCCCTCAAGATCGACGCACGCGCCGTGCACGCCGAACTGCAGGCGGTTTCCACGGCGATGTCCGAAGTGACCCGCCAGATGGGCCCGCAGACCTGGCAGGGCGGCTCCGCCGCCGCGTTCACCACCGACCTGCAAGGCCACAACCGGTCGCTGAACCGCCTGATGCTGGACGTGGAGCGCACGGTCGTCCGCTTCAACCAGGTCCCCCTGGCGCTGGACCCGCCCGAGATCCCCCGCGTCGCCCCGGCCACCGGCAAGCCCGGCGTCGCGTCCGTCTCCCCGTCCGCCCTGGAACGCCTGGAAACGGCCCTGAACCGCGCCGCCGCCGACCTCCCCCACCGCGGCAAGATGATCCGCGGCCACCTGGCCCTCGCCTACCCGGACATCCCGAGCACCACGTCCTGCGACAACGCCGCCGCCTGGTGCCGCACCCAGGCGTCCCGCATGCGCACCCGCATCATGTACGCCCTGGCCGAAACCGAGGTGAGCCCCGTCCCCCTGATCCAGGGCCCGGTGATCCAGGTCCCCGACCTGGAACGCTACGGCTCCAAGGAAATGACGGACCTGGCCCGCCTCCAGGCCCGCGCCTGGCAGAAGCACACCGCCCACCCGGGCGCCGCCACCCCGGCCCTCATGTCCGAGATAGCCCGCACCCTCCGCGAGAACAGCAAGAACACCGCGTACCTGGGAGCGTTCTTCTCCAACATCCCACCCGGCTCCGCCGGAAAACTCCCCTACCGCCTCCACCAGTTACACCACACCAGCGGCCTGACCCCCGAAGACAAGAAAACCGTAGGCGACCTGGGCACCGCCCTAGCAGCCTTATCCCGCAAGAAGGAAACCGAAGGCATAGCCGCCAAGGCCCTAGGCCCCGCAGGCACAGACATGCCCGGCCAAGCCCTCCTGGTCAAGCTGAGCGCCCCCAACGTCAAATGGAGCAGCGCCATCCTTGCCGACCTAGGCAAAGCCGCCCTCCTTTGGCGCCAGAAACACCCGTCATACAAGATCACAGAGACCACGAGCGCAGGACGCGGCGAACCCCACTACAAGGTACTCAACCAGCCGGAGGGAACCTGGTGGACGACTTGGGGCTTCAACGATCCTTACACCGGAGAGGTGGACCTCAAGCCCTTGAAGGAGTACGACCCCGCCCTCAACGTCCTTGGCCGCATAGCCCAGCAGAAAGATCTCACCGCAGCCAGAACTCTCGCCGCCGGCCAGCTCGATGACGCGTTCACGATAAAGGACGCGGACAAAGCGGACCCCTTGATATGGCTCAGCCGCGGCAACGGAACTACCTATGCCTCGCTGCTCACGGCCCCGGACTGGCCGGACGGAGGAACGATCGCAGGTTCGGTGATCCAACTGGCCACGGCCCCGGAGAAGGGGCACGACAAGGAAGCAGCGACCAATGCGGCAGAAATCATCAAAGCGGTGGCCTGGTGGAACGAGAAGGGAAGAGAGAAAACTGATAAGTTCCTCAAGAAGGATACCCTCCCAGACCTGATTCCCTGGTTCGATCTCATCCCGCGAGCCGACATGGGCCCGGCCTGGATGAACCGGAGCAGGCACTATGCCGCCGAACTGGGCCCCGGACTGCGCACCGGACTCCTCGGTATGATCCGTATGCACATTCCAGTGCTCACCACAGGAGACGTCGCCGTTAGCGATACCGGCCTCACCGGCGTCGACCCGGTGACCGGCCACGCGCACGCGGACCTCAGCGGCCAAGAGATCCAGTCCTTCTTGCGCACGCTCGCCGACGATGACAGAGCGTGGGCCCAACTCGCGCTCGACACCCGCCTCTACCGTCAGCGGCTGTTCGCATGGGCGCTACCACATCACGACCTCGAAGGAGCCGCCGACAAGGCCGGTTACCTCGAGGGCAGTCTCATCGCCGCCTATCTGGTCGAGAGAAGCAATACGGAGAAACTCACCCAGAAGGAGTTCGAGGACTCCCAGAAGCGTCTGGCCAGCCTGCGGAATCTCGTCGGTGCAGGCATCGGTTTGAGTCCGGTCGGCAAGATTCCGGGCGTGACGGACGCCTACAGTATCGGCACTGACATGGCCCTGGAAAATGTAAAGCACAAGGACTTCGAAAAGAACATGGGCCAAATCCAGGCACATGACTCGACCTACGGAGACCAACTCTACATCGACCTCGCTCGCGGATACGCCTTGGCCAATGACGGCCACACCGGCAACAAGGAGATCGATGCACTACTCAGACTGGACGCACTGACCGACGCCCAGAGAGGCATTGTCATTCACTGGACAAAGGAACATCATTTCCGCCCCGCAACACCGCACTCAGACGTCATGGACGGAACGCGATTGATCCGAAATATCGAGAACGCCATCAACCAGAACCGGCCGCCCGGCAGTTAGTCCTCGAAGGAAACGCCGTCCAGCCGCGCGGGGAGGTTGAAAGCGTACACCTGCCCGCACCTCCGGTCGTTCAACAGAATGGTGCCATTCTGCTGCCGGACGGCGCCGGCGGGGAGGGCGGAGGCGATGGCGGCGAGGCCGCCTGCGGCGCCTGGGCACCACTTGAAGCCGCCCCACGACAAGCGCTCCATCCGGCCGTCGGCGCGGACGATCGTCGGACGCGGCGTGCGCCGCGTTGCCGTCGTCCCTCCCAGGAGCAGCACATCTCCCTGCCCGGTTGTGACCAACGCGGACCACGGAGGCAACGCGGCCGTCGATGCGGGAAACCGAACATAGCGAGCGCGCCCGGTTCGCGGAATGTAGACGAGACCGGCTTTCCCTAGCAGAGTCGACTGGCCGTTCTCATCGGTGACGGCGTCCTCCGGTCGGAGCCCTTTGCCGTTCGTCAGCCCGGAGAGCGCCTTGGCGTAGCCCGGCGGTGACCACTCGCGGAGTCTCTCGGGCCCCAGCGCCTCGAACATTCTTCCCGCGCTGGAAACGACGATCGGAGTGCCGTCCGCGCGCGAGAAGAGCCTCGCGCCGGCCCAGTCCGAGTAAAGCCCGCTTTTCTCACCGTCACCGATCGGATCACCGGACGCACCGGTCACCTTGATCCCCTTGCCCGCCGCCCGCGTCGTCCAGTCGACGATCGGCGTCTGCTTCCAGTCGGCCAGCGAAACCTTCGTGATCGCCATGCCGGACTTCGCCGCGAGCAGCCACAGATCGCCGCCTTGGACGAGCAACTGGTCCGGGGCGATATCGACGGCGTTCAACTGGATGCGCCCGTCCTTGCCCAACTGCACTATGCGCCCATCTTCGCCGTGGTAGACGCGGTAGTAGACCGTCCCATCGCGTGACACAGCGAGACCTCCCCCGCCGTAGGCGCTGCTCCGGAGCGCGAACTCGCCATCCCTGGGGTCTTTGTTCAGACCCGGGGAGCCGGCGATCACGACTGCCTGGCCGGGGCGGGTGGGGTGGGGGGTCGGGTTGAAGGACGGGGTGTCGTGGGTGCAGGCGGTCAGGGTTGCCAGGAGGGCTACTGGTGGGATGACCCTCGTGTAACGCACCTGTCGATGATGCCAGGGCGGGACGGTTCGGGGGTGGGCTGCGGCGTGTTTGGGTCAGGGGGCGGGACTGGGGTAGGGATCACGGTGGCGGGACTTGCATCGCAGGGTGTGATGTCTGCCACGATGGCATTGCGGCTTTTGTCCCTTACCGGGGGCGGTGGCCGTTGACATCGGCCGGCGGCGCGGCGATCCCGTGGTTCCGGCCCCGAACGAGGAGTGTCATCGATGACGATCGACTCCGTGCGCGGCGCGCCCGACACCCCGCAGCTCGCCGAGCCCGAGCTCGTCCAGCTGCTCACCCCCGAGGGGGAGCGCGTCGAGCATCCCGACTACCCCCTGGACCTCAGCGCCGAGGACGTGCGCGACCTGTACCGCGATCTGGTGATCGTGCGGCGGATCGACCTGGAGGCCGTGGCGCTGACCCGGCAGGGCGAGCTCGGCCTGTGGGCGTCGCTGCTGGGGCAGGAGGCCGCCCAGATCGGTTCCGGGCGGGCGCTGTCCGAGCACGACATGGTGTTCCCGACCTACCGCGAGCATGGCGTCGCGTGGTGCAGGGACGTGGAGCCGCTGAAGCTGCTCGGGCTGTTCCGGGGTGTCAACCACGGCGGGTGGGATCCCGCCGAGCACGGGTTCCACCTGTACACCATCGTGATCGGCAGCCAGACGCTGCACGCGGCCGGGTACGCGATGGGCATCCAGCGGGACGGGGTGCTGGGCACGCCGTCGGCGGGCGCCACGATCGCCTACTTCGGGGACGGCGCGACCTCGCAGGGCGACGTGAACGAGTCGTTCGTGTTCGCCTCGGTCTTCAACGCGCCGATCGTTTTCTTCTGCCAGAACAACCAGTGGGCGATCTCGGAGCCGCTGGAGAAGCAGTCGCGGATCCCGCTCTACAAGAGGGCGCAGGGGTTCGGGTTCCCGGGCCTGCGGGTGGACGGGAACGACGTGTTCGCGTGTCTGGCGGTCACGAGGAAGGCGCTGGAGAACGCGCGGACGGGGCAGGGCCCGACGCTCGTCGAGGCGTACACGTACCGGATGGGCGCCCACACGACGACCGACGATCCCACGCGGTACCGGCTGAAGGCCGAAGAGGAGGCGTGGAAGCTCAAGGACCCGATCGAGCGCGTCAAGGCGTACCTGGTGCGGAACGACCTGGCGGACGCGGGGTTCTTCGAGAAGGTCGAGGACGAGGCCGGGCGGCTGGCCAAGGAGCTGCGCGAGGGCTGCCGGGCGATGCCCGACCCGGAGCCGCTGTCGATGTTCGACGAGGTGTACGCGGAGCGGCATCCGCTGATGACGGAGGAGCAGGAGCAGTTCGCGGCCTACCTCGCGTCGTTCGAGGAGGAGTCGAAGTGACCACCCTGACCCTCGGCAAGGCGCTGAACGAAGGTCTGCGCAAGGCCATGGAGAACGACCCGAAGGTCCTCGTCATGGGCGAGGACGTCGGCAAGCTCGGCGGCGTCTTCCGGATCACGGACGGCCTGCAGAAGGACTTCGGCGAGGAGCGCGTCATCGACACGCCGCTCGCCGAGTCGGGCATCGTGGGGACGGCGATCGGTCTCGCGCTCCGGGGGTACCGCCCCGTGGTCGAGATCCAGTTCGACGGGTTCGTGTTCCCGGCCGCCGACCAGATCATCACGCAGCTCGCGAAGATGCGGATGCGGTCGCTGGGCAAGCTGTCGCTGCCGGTCGTCGTCCGGATCCCGTGCGGCGGCGGCATCGGCGCGGTGGAGCACCACTCGGAGTCGCCCGAGGCGTACTTCACGCACACGGCCGGACTGCGCGTGGTGACGTGCTCGAACCCGGTGGACGCGTTCTCGATGATCCAGCAGTCGATCGCGTCCCCCGACCCGGTGATCTTCTTCGAGCCGAAGCGCCGGTACTGGGACAAGGCCGACGTCGACACCGACGGGACGGACTGGACGCCGCTGCACACGGCCAGGGTCGTCCGGCCGGGCGAGCACGTGACGCTGCTGGCGTACGGGCCGTCGGTGAAGACGTGCCTGGAGGCGGCCGCCGCGGCGGCCGAGGAGGGGCGGTCGGTGGAGGTCGTCGACCTGCGCTCGCTCAACCCGCTCGACATCGGCGCCGTGACGGAGTCGGTGAACCGGACGGGACGCTGCGTGGTCGTGCACGAGGCGCCGGTGTTCGGCGGGTTCGGCGCCGAGCTGGCCGCGCGGATCACCGAGCGGTGCTTCTACCGGCTGGAGTCGCCGGTGCTGCGCGTCGGCGGGTTCTCCACCCCGTACCCGCCGTCCCGCATCGAGGACCACTATCTGCCCGACCTCGACCGCATCCTGGACGCGGTCGACCGTACCTTCGCGTGGTGACCCGGTGAGCCAGCCGAAACTGTTCAAGCTGCCGGACGTGGGCGAGGGCCTCACCGAGGCAGAGATCGTCAAATGGCACGTCCAGCCCGGCGACACCGTCGAGGACGGGCAGACCATCGTCGAGATCGAGACGGCGAAGGCGATCGTGGAACTGCCCTGCCCGTTCGACGGTGTGGTGACCGAACTGCTGGTCACCGAGGGGCAGACCGTCGACGTCGGCGTGCCGATCATCTCGGTGGACGCCGGGGGCGGGGGCGGCGTGGCGACGCCGGTGTCGGAGCCTCCGGCGCAGGCGGCCGCGCTGCGCGAGGAGGGCGTGCCGACCGCGAACGAGCCGGGCGCGGCCACGGCGCAGGAGCCGCCGAAGCGGCAGCCCGTGCTGGTCGGGTACGGGGTCAAGGAGGCGGCGACGAAACGCCGGCCGCGCAGGTCGGCCGACGGCGCCGCACCGCCCGCCCCCGCCGCACCGCCCGCCCCCGCCGCACCGCCCGCGCCCGCCGTGCAGCCGGCCCCCGCCGTGCAGCCGCCGGCGCCTCGTCCACAGCCTGTGGACAACGGGTTGCCGCTGGCCAAGCCGCCCGTCCGGAAGATGGCGAAGGACCTCGGCGTCGACCTCGCCGCGATCACGGGGTCCGGCCCGCAGGGCTCGATCACGCGGGACGACATCCTCGCCGCGCAGCACGCGCCGTCCCAGGCGCCCGTGCCCGTGCAGGCGGGCCCCCGCGAGGAGCGGGTGCCGGTCAAGGGTGTCCGCAAGGCCACGGCGGCGGCGATGTCCGGTTCGGCGTTCACGGCCCCGCACGTCACCGAGTTCCTCCAGGTGGACGTCACCCGCACCATGGACACCGTCAAGCGGCTCCGCGAACTGCCCGAGTTCGCGGACGTGAAGGTGTCGCCGCTACTGCTGGTGGCGCGCGCGCTGCTCACCGCCGTCCGGCGCCACCCGATGGTGAACTCCACGTGGGAGGACGGTCCGGACGGCGCGGAAATCGTCGTCAAGCGCTACGTGAACCTGGGCATAGCCGCGGCCACCGAACGCGGCCTCATCGTGCCGAAGGTGAAGGACGCGCAAGCCCTCGACCTGCCCGGCCTCGCGCGCGCGCTGAACGAGCTGGCGGAGAAGGCGCGCGCGGGCAAGGCGTCCCCCGCGGACCTCTCCAACGGGACGATTTCCATCACCAACGTGGGGGTCTTCGGCGTGGACACCGGGACCCCGATCCTCACGCCGGGCGAGGCCGCGATCCTGGCGTTCGGCCAGATCCGGGACATGCCGTGGGTTCATGAAGGCGAACTGGCGATCCGCAAGGTCACCACGCTCGCCCTGTCGTTCGACCATCGCATCGTGGACGGGGAACTGGGCTCCCGCGTCCTGCGCGACGTCGGCGACATGCTGGAGGACCCCATCCGCATGCTCGCCTGGGGCTGACGACCGGTCCGTGGGGGCGGCCCAGGCCGGCCCCACGGAACCGCGGTCTATTTGACGGGCACCTTGTCGACCTTGCCGAAGGGGCCGGCGTCGAAGACGACGGACGTGACGTTGCCCGGCGGCGCGGGCATGTAGACGAAGCCCCGGACGGGCTGGTTCACGCCGGTGCGGAAGACGGCGCCTCCGGGATCGACGTAGCGGCTGGTGCCGCCCGGCGTCCCGGGGCCGACGCGGACGGCGCGGTAGACGTCCTTGCCGCCGGGGGCCTGGATGGAGAACGCGTTGAACACGCCTCCCGGGTAGTCCCTGTGCGGGTAGGACGCGTCCGGCGGCGTGGTTCCGGGGCCCTCGTTCACGATGTCGAACACGGCGACGATGTAGGCGCCGTCCCGGTAGAAGGGCTTGACGTCGATGCGCCGTTTGGCCGCGCCGAAGCGGCCGTAGCGGCTCGCCACCTTGGTGCCGTCCTCGGCGTGGAACGCGGCGGGCGGGGCGGCGGCGCCTGCGGGACTGGACGTGCTGGTCTGCTTGACCTGGTACGAGATCTCGACTCGGCGGTTGCGGGCACGCGCCGCGGCGTCGTCCGAGCCGCCCTCCCTGGCGACCGGCTCCGCCTCGCCCCTGCCCCGCGCGGTGTAGGTGAAGCCGTCGCCGAGCCGGGTCTTCATCTCCTTCATGACGGCCTGGGCGCGCTTCCCGGACAACTCCAGGTTGTGCGAGTCGGTGCCGTTGCTGTCGGTGTACCCCTCGAACGTCAGCGAGCGCGCGGCTTTCGCCTTGATCTGCTGCGCGGCCTCGTCCAGCAGGGCCTTCGCGCGGTCCGACAGCTTCGCGGAGTCGGTGTCGAACAGCACGTCGGAACGCAGGTTGACGGTGACCTCCGACTGGCTGGACGTCACGTCCTTCGTCTCGCCCTCGACGATGTCGTACAAATCCACGGGATTCGCCCCGGCGCCTGCCGAAGGAGAGGGCGAGGCGGAAGCGGACGGCGACGGCGACAGTGGAGTGGAACGTCCAAAGGGCTCGGCCCCCACGGACGGCTCAGCGCCGACCGACGGCCTCGACGACGGCGAGGTGGGCGGCGCGGACGTGGTCGGAGCGGCGCTCGGGCTGGACGAGTTCCCGCTGGTCACCGGGATGCCGGTGAACTCCCCCGCCGTCCCCGGCGTGATCAGCGTGACCTTCTGGACGCTCGCCGGAATCGGCGGGTACTCGGCGGCCATCTCCCGCACGGCCCCCGGCGTGAAGCCGGAGCCGCTCGTCGTCCCGGTCGGCTTGTAGAGCCTGCGCCCGACCGGATCGACCAGCGCGATCTCGAACGGCACCGACTTGGCGGCCGAGTCCAGCGACGTCACGCTGTACCGGAGCACGGCCTTGGCCGCCTGGCGTTCGACGCTCCTGACGTCCACCCGCGCGTGCAGGCCGTCCGCGCCGCCGAACCAGCCCTCCTTGGAGTACGCCCCGGCGCTCTGCGCGGCAGGGCTCGGATCACCACCCACCGTGACGGTCGGCGGAGCGACTCTCTCGGCCCGGCCGCTGTCAGCACAACCAGCGGCGAGGAGAAGGCCAACGAGAGAGACGGCGAGGGGCGAAGCACGCATCGGCCATCCGACGGGGGAAACGGGCGAGGGACGCGGCCGATCTTAGTGAACGCCGCCAGCCCCCGCCATACGCGCGAGCGCCGGGCGGTGATCGGCTCAGGCGCGACCGCCACGCTTTTCCCAACTGCGGCCTGTCGCGGACGAACCTCGACCGGGCCACCGCGTCGTTGACCTGCGGCGTGTTGTTGTTATCCGGCGGCTCATAACAACAACACGCCGCAGGTCAACGCAGCGCCGGGAGTCCGGCGGGGGCCTGTGTCAGAAGGTCAGAACGCTTTTTCCGGCAGGTCCATTGCGTCCAGGGGGTGAACTCGGTGATGGCGCGGTCGGAGGCGAGGCGCGGGAGCACCGTCTGGCAGAAGAACTGCGTGGCCGCGACCTTGCCGTTGTAGAACGCCTTGTCGGAAGTCGGACACGTCGCCGCCGCCGAGGGCGGTCAGGGCGACCTCGGCCTGGCGGAGCAGCAGCCAGCCGACGCCCTACCGGGACCTGCACCAACATCACCCACAGCCGATGAACCGCAGGGTCCGCTTCGTCGACCTCCTTCAGGTTCGTCGCCGACAGCATGCGTCCCGGCCCGGCATCGCCCTGGCGCTGGTCCTGGCACTCGGGTCCAAGGACGCGTGGCTCTTCGGCACCGTGCTCGCGATCTTCGCCGTCCTAACGGGTCTCCTCATGCTCACCCGCCCGGCCCGCCTGGTCCTCTGCAGCATCCGCCGCCGCCTGACCACCTGACCGCCGTGCACAAGAACATGCGCAGCGGCCTGACTCCGGCAGGTTGGGGCGGCCTCTTCGACTCCCGCCCGCGCCCCGCAGATGTCCACTCCGGGGATGACATCATGTTCGCGGGTGACGAGCTTCGATTTGACGCACGGCCATCGTGCGCCAGCCGCTCCCGTCCAAGCGCATCACCTGTCATCCGTCGCGCTATGTCTGTCAGGTGTTCTTGAGCGTCTGAGCCAAGTGGCCAAAGTCGGCGCGACTCACCAAGAGGATGGGGCCGTCAGGGTCCTTGCTGTCGCGAAGCGCCACAACATTCGACATATCGGCGACCTCGCCACAAGCATCCCCTGAGTTATTGCTACGAGCAGCCTTGCACCATACTGCCCTACTCAAAGCCATCGCTTTCATTGCTTTCGCCAGCAGAGGAGAACCGCCCTTACAAACTCTTCAGCAACTCGACAAAGTGCCGAAACTCGCCACAACTTACGAATATCTTAGGGCCGCTCGGGTCCTTGCTGTCACGGAGCGCGATAACAGAAACACCCCCGGCAATTTCGACGCAATTGTCTCCCGACTCATTGCTGCGGGACGACTTGCGCCACTTTGCGTTACTCAAGTCCATCTTTCTTTAATCACCTTTCGTATGAGTTCTCGCGTATCTCTCACATTCAGCGCCTCAGCCTGGAGTGTTGCCATAGCCTTGTTGACGAATGCCACATGAGGCGGACTTGTCGAAGTCTCACCACCATAGGCTTTGGCCGTGTAGACCACCTGACGCTGATCGGGGAGTGTAGCGATCGTGAAGGTTGCCCAGACGTTCCGGATGTAGCGAACCGGTGCCACCTGAACGCTGACATTCTCCATCTCAGAGAGTTCGAGGAGTCTTTCGAGTTGCTCTCTCATCACCACCTTTCCTCCGACCTCCCGATATAGAACCGTCTCATCCATGACGGCTATTATGCTGGGCGGAGGATTGCGGTATAGGATCTCCTGCCGCTTTATCCTGCTCTTAACCGCCTCCTCGTCGTTCAGGAGGACGCGAGCGTAAGCCTCGTTCTGCAAGAGTCCATAGACCACCCTGTCCTCGTAGGAACGGAGCATATCCGCCGACTGCTCAGCCTTCGGGAAGTTGGCGAAGAACTCGGGGTACTTGTCGGACTTGATTGATTCTAGTAGCTCGTCCCAGACCTCGACGAGGGTCGTGCCGGACTTGAGGGCACGATCGAGCCGGACGGCGAACTCTCGACGGCAGCGCGTCCGGCCGGACTCAACCTGCGCGATGTAACTGCGAGTCACGTTGACCAGGTCAGCGAGGGTCTGCTGACTGAAGCCCGCAGCCTTTCGGAGGCGCTTCACCTCTGCTCCGAAGCTCAGGAACTCGGGCTGGACCCTGTTGTACATCGTCATGGCGACCTTCGGGGAGCGACGGAGGGTTGTCAGCAGGAGTGACAGCTCTTGTTTCTCTTTTGTTAGTAGTCGACCGCTTCACAAGCATCGTAATCCTGCGCGTGGCCTGATGGTGTTCGTTCGATAACACAGGGTGATAGCGGCGGGTTCTTCCGGTTTGGTGGGTTGGCCCGGTTCGAGATCAGCCTCCGTCCAGGCTGGAGGGTTCACCGATGCCAGCAGTACTGCTCGCGCCCGAGGAGCCGGCGCCGCTCGTCCTCGATCCATCTGATGAGGCACCCGCGAAAGCGCGCCGTTACCTCACCGACCGGTTCCGCGACCTGGGGCACACCGACGACTTCGTCGGGCGGCTCGTGGTTACCGAGCTGGTTACCAACAGCTACAAGCACGTCGGCATCGGGCACATCGTCGTGCGCGTCTTCCCGGACGTGCACGAGCCGCTCACCGTCATCGAGGTCTGGGACCAGAGCAGCGCCCTCCCCATCGTCCAAGGCGAGGACGACGACGCCGAGAGCGGGCGCGGCCTGCTGCTCATGGAGCAACTCGTCCACGACTGGGGCGTCCGCCCGCTCAACGAGGAAGGAAAGATCACATGGGCTCGCTGCGCCCGCTGAACGTCGAGGCGGGCCGTCACCTGCTGCGGTGGCGGACCCGGCTGGGACGCTCCACCGCCATCCGCAATCTCGATCTGCTCGCCGTCGCCGTCCAGGCCAAGAGCTATCGCTTCGTCAAGCTCTACCAGGCGGACGAATTCCCCACTCGTCCGCCAGTGCTGTGGGTCTTCGCGTTCAGCCCGGACGACCACGTCCGCGTGGCCGTCACGGTCAACGCCACGCCTGGCGGCGGCTGGGCCTACTACGAGGCCGGGCGCGGACGCCACGGCTACCTCTCCCCATGCGGCGACACCAAGCGCGCCGCCGACCAGGTCGACGCCGCCCTCAAGCACCGCATGTTCCCGTCCACCTGGTAGCGCGGCCGGAGGTATCGCGATGACCTACCCACCCGAGGCGCGGCATGACGGGCCGCCGCAATCCCGCTCAGCGCCCATGCCACCGATGTCCGTGCGTCCAGTGGGACGTCTGGAGCTTGACCTCGACATCGACCAGGCCCTCGACGACCTACAGCGCGCCTTCCCGGGGATCTGCATCTGGTACGGCGATTTCAGCGGTTCACTCTGGGCGCTCCTGCCGGACCGGCTGGTCGAAGCCAAGTCGGCCGCCGATCTGGCCCGGCAACTCCCGCGCCGCTCTGCCCCTGCCCCGCCCGCGTCACCACCCCATGCCCGATCCCCATGCGCGCCGCCCCCGGCCGTCCACCCGCCGCGCGGACGGCACCTGGACGTCCGCAAGGTCCGCGGCTCGGCACTCCCCTCGTTGATCTGCGGCGTGTTGTTGTTATGGCAGGCCGGATAACAACAACACGCCGCAGGTCAACGTGGGGGTCCCGGGGTGTGGCGTGGCTTGTTCAGGAGGGCTGAGGTCAGTAGGTACTGCGCGGCCAGGTAGGTGGCCATGACGATCACGCCGTGCAGCGGCAGCCGGGGCAGGTCGCTGAGGTCGACGCCGATGAGGGAGTCCGAGAGCAGGAACAGCAGCCCGCCCGTCCCCGCCCGGACGCTGAAGCCCCGCGCCGTCAGCGCACTGACGAGCAGCAGCAGCGAGTAGGCCGCTACCGGCGGCCCCATCGAGCCGAGGCCGGGCCAGATCACCGCGATGCCCGCGGCCCAGCCCAGCCCGTACAGCAGCGGGATCAGCGGAAGGCGCTGCAGCCTGCGCAGTGCGCCCCGGCGGACGAAACAGCCGATGTAGCAGGCGTGCGCGGCACCGAACGACACCATCCCGGGGATGAACAGCCCGTCGATGGACAGCAGCACGTCTCCGCCCCAGGACAGCAGCAATGCCGCCAGCAGCCCCCGGGACCCGCCGCGGGCAGCCGCCCACGCGGCCAGCAGCGGCAGCAGCATCGCTTTGGTCAGCGCGTCCCATGGCCCGAGGTCCGCGGCCACCAGCAGCAGATGCGAGGCCGCACAAACCCAGAACCCGGTCAGCAGCCACCGTGCGGACGGCGGCGGACCGGCTGGCAGATCACTGTCGCGCACGCCGGGAACCCTCACTGTCTCCATTTCGGAAGATTTTCCTCCGGGGCCCTCCCTGAGGCGCCCGCACCCTGACCGGCCGCGGCGGCTCCGGCCCTGCTCCTCGGTGCAGGCAGGTTCCGATCTCCAGGTCCGGGATGGAGCAGGGCCCCCGCCGGGAGTCCGGCGGGGGCCCGCGTCAGAGAGTCAGAACGCCTCTTCGGGCAGCTCCATCACGTCCAGGGTGGTGGCCTCGGTGACGGCCCGGTCGGACGCCAGGCGCGGCAGGACGGTCTGGCAGAAGAACTGCGCGGCCGCGACCTTGCCGTTGTAGAACGTCTTGTCGGAGTCGGAGACGTCGCCGCCGCCGAGCGCGGCCAGCGCCACCTCGGCCTGGCGGAGCAGCAGCCAGCCGACGACGAGGTCGCCGAGGCCGAGCAGCAGCCGGGACGAGTTGAGCCCGATCTTGTAGAGCTGCTTCGGGTCCTCCATCGAGCCGAGCGCCCACCCGATCATCGGGGTGATGATGCCCTGGACGTCCGCCAGCGCGCGGCCGAGCAGCGCCCGCTCGTTCTTCAGCCGGCCGTTGCCGGCCTCGGACTCGGCGAACGCCTGGATCTCGCCGGCGAGGATCTTGAGGGTCTCGCCGTTGTCCCGCAGGATCTTGCGGAAGAACAGGTCCTGGCCCTGGATCGCGGTGGTGCCCTCGTACAGCGTGTCGATCTTGGAGTCGCGGATGTACTGCTCGATCGGGTAGTCCTGCAGGAAGCCGGACCCGCCGAGGGTCTGCAGCGACTCGGCGCCGAGCAGCGCGTACGCCCGCTCGGATCCGAAGCCCTTCACGATCGGCAGCAGCAGGTCGTTGATCTTCTCGGCCTGCTCGTCGCGACGGCCCTCGTACTCGGCGATCTGCACGGTGTCCTGGTAGGACGCGGTGAGCAGCACGAGCGCGCGCATGCCCTCGGCGTACGCCTTCTGCGTCATGAGACTGCGCCGGACGTCCGGGTGGTGGGTGATCGTGACGCGCGGCGCGGCCTTGTCCGTCATCTGCGTCATGTCGGCGCCCTGGACGCGCTCCTTGGCGTACTCCAGCGCGTTCAGGTAGCCGGTCGACAGCGTCGCGATGGCCTTGGTGCCGACCATCATCCGGGCGTACTCGATGACGAGGAACATCTGCTTGATGCCCTGGTGCACGTCGCCGACCAGGTAGCCGACGGCGGGGTGCTTCTCGCCGAAGGTCAGCTCGCAGGTCGTGGAGACCTTGAGGCCCATCTTCTTCTCGACGTTGGTGACGTAGGCGCCGTTGCGCTCGCCCAGTTCGCCGGTCTCGACGTCCACCAGGTACTTCGGCACGAGGAACATCGACAGGCCCTTGGTGCCGGGGCCGGCGCCCTCAGGGCGAGCCAGCACCAGGTGGAAGATGTTCTCGGACATGTCGTGCTCGGCCGAGGTGATGAAGCGCTTGACGCCCTCGATGTGCCAGGTGCCGTCCGGCTGCTCGACGGCCTTGGCGCGCCCGGCGCCGACGTCGGAGCCCGCGTCCGGCTCGGTCAGCACCATCGTGGCGCCCCACTGCCGCTCAAGGGCCAGCTCGGCGAACTTCTTCTGCTCGGGCGTGCCGATGTGCCAGAGGATCTGGGCGAAGCCGGGGCCGGAGGAGAACATGTAGACGGCGGGGTTGGCGCCCAGCACCTGCTCGGAGACCGCCCACGTCAGGGAGCGGGGCGCGCCGGTGCCGCCCAGCTCGGGGATGAGGTCGAGGCGGTACCACTCGGCGTCCATCCACGCCTTGTACGACTTCTTGAAGCTCTCGGGCATCTCGACGGCGCCGGTGGCCGGGTCGAACTTCGGCGGGTGGCGGTCGGCGTCCTCGAAGGAGTCGGCGATCGGCCCCTCGGCCAGCCGGTTCACCTCGTCGAGGATGCTGCGCACGGTGTCCTCGTCCAGTTCCGCGTACGGGCCGCTGCCGAGGAGGTCCTGGCGCCTGAACACCTCGAAGAGGTTGAACTCCAGGTCCCGGAGGTTGCTCTTGTAGTGCCCCATTCGAGACTCCGTCTGGTTTCCGGCGGCGGCCGGGGGCCCCGCTGCGTACTGGTCAGTAACTCAACATCATGCTACCCGCTGGTAACCAGTGGCAACCACACAAACCGGTCGGATTCGGGGGGTGCACGGCACATCGAATCACGTCCAGCCGCCTCGCGTGACGCAACTCACAAGGTCGCGCCGGTCCCGCGCGACCCGCACCGGACCCTCCTCCGGGCCGCCGGACGGTGATGGGAAGATCGGGCGGGGGCGTGAACATCGTGAGGCACGAGGAGGTGCGCATGAACCAGGAGGAGCCCGGGAGCCCGCGACTGACCGTCATCGGGACCGGCTACCTCGGCGCCACGCACGCCATCTGCATGGCCGTGCTCGGCTACGAGGTCCTCGGCGTGGACGTCGACCAAGACAAGATCGACCGGCTGGCGTCCGGCGAGGTCCCCATCTTCGAGCCCGGACTGCCGGAGCTGCTCACCAAGGCGCTCGACTCCGGCCGGCTCCGGTTCACCACCTCGTTCGAGGAGGCGGGCGCCTTCGGCGACGTCCACTTCGTGTGCGTGGGGACGCCCCAGCAGGACGGCTCGGACGCCGCCGACCTGTCCTACGTCGACGCCGCCGTCCGCTCCCTCGCCCCGCACCTGCGCCGCCGCGCCCTCGTCGTCGGCAAGTCCACGGTGCCGGTCGGGACGGCCGCGCGGCTCACCGGGCTCCTCCAGGGGCTGGCGCCCGCCGGCGCGGACGTCGAGCTGGCCTGGAACCCCGAGTTCCTGCGCGAGGGCTTCGCCGTCGACGACACGATGCGCCCGGACCGGCTGGTGTTCGGCGTCGCCTCCGACTGGGCGGACGAGCGGCTGCGCGCCGCGTTCAAACCCGTCCTCGACCTCGGCACCCCGGTAGTGCGGACCGACCTCGCCACCGCCGAGTTGGTCAAGGTCGCCGCCAACTCCTTCCTCGCCACCAAGATCTCCTACATCAACGCGATGGCGGAGGTCTGCGAGGCGGTCGGCGCCGACGTCAAAGACCTCGCCGACTCGCTCGCGCTGGACGACCGGATCGGCGGCAAGTTCCTCAAGCCCGGACTCGGCTTCGGCGGCGGCTGCCTGCCGAAGGACATCCGCGCGTTCGCGCACCGCGCCGAGGAGATCGGCGTCGGCCAGGCCGTGTCGTTCCTCCGCCAGGTCGACGACATCAACCGGCGCCGCCGGGCCCGCACCGTCGACCTCGTCCGGGAGCTGCTCGGCGGCGACTTCGCCGGCCGGCGCATCGCCGCATGGGGCGCGGCGTTCAAGCCGAACTCCGACGACATCCGCGACGCCCCCGCGCTGGACGTGGCGCACACGATGCACGACCTGGGCGGCGACGTCCGCGTCTACGACCCGGCCGCGCTCGGCAACGCCCGCCGCGCGTTCCCCGAGCTGCGGTACGGCGAGAGCGCGTTCGAGGTCGCGCAGGACGCGGACGTCGTCGTCCTGCTGACCGAATGGTCGGACTTCCGGGAGGTCGACCCGGAGGCGCTGGCCGCGGTCGTCCGGAACCGGCGGATCGTGGACGGACGGCACGCGCTCGACGCCGCCCAGTGGCGCGCGGCGGGCTGGGAGTACCGCGCCCTCGGCCGCTCCTACCGGGAACATCCCGCCGTATCGGGCCGTTGACGCGGACGAGGGCCCGAACCCTCCCGGACGAGGTGCGCCGTACCCGGAATGCGAAGACGACGCGTGACCACCGTCGTCTCGCACCGGGAGCACGATCATGGCCTGGATCCTCGTCATCGTCGCCGGCCTCTTCGAGGTCGCCATGGCCCTCTGCCTGAAGGGCAGCAAGGGCTTCACCGAACCGCTGCCGTCCGCCGGCTTCCTCGTGTTCGCCGTCACCAGCTTCGGCCTGCTCAGCCTGGCGCTGAAGAACCTCGACGTCGGCACCGCCTACGCGGTCTGGGTGGGCATCGGCGCGGTCGGGACGGCCGCGCTCGGCATGCTCGTCCTCGGCGACCAGGTCTCCGCCGTCAAGATCGGCGCGCTGGCGCTCATCATCCTCGGCGTCATCGGCCTGAACCTCGCCGGCGGCGGGCACTGAGCGGCGGCACCGCCCGGCGGGCGCCGGGTGTGGCCGCAGACGGCCACACAACCTGGCGGTTCGCAGGTCACGGACGCTTTGCCGGAACGTAATGTCCCGTAACAGCGTCTATGGGACGACAGAGCGCGGGGAGTGCTCCGAAAACGGGAGGGACCGGTCTTGGTCTTCAAGAAGCTCCGGCAGGCGATGGGCATCGGCGGCCCGTCCATCGAAACGATCCTGCACGACCCGAACACGACGCCGGGCGGCGTCGTCACCGGCGAGGTCACCATCATCGGCGGCCAGTACAACTCCGACATCAAGTCGGTGAACCTCGCACTGCGCACCAGGGTCGAGGTCGAGTCGGGCGACAACGAGTACACCTCCAACCTGGAGTACGCCAAGATGCCGGTCGCCGGCGGGTTCAGCCTGCAAGAGGGCGCCCGGCACAGCGTTCCGTTCCAGATGCCCATCCCGTGGGAGGCGCCGCTCACCCACATGTACGGGCGGCCCCTGCACGGCACCACCGTCGGGATCGCCACCGAGCTGGAGGTCGCGGGGGCGCTCGACCCGGGCGACCTCGACCCGATCGCCGTCCACCCGCTCCCCGCGCAGGAGCGGCTCCTCGCGGCCTTCTCCAACCTCGGCTTCCAGTTCCGCAACGCCGACTGCGAGAAGGGCCGCATCTGGGGCGTCCACCAGGAGCTGCCGTTCTACCAGGAGATCGAGTTCTACCCGCCGGGCCAGTACGCGCGCGGCATCAAGCAGCTCGAAGTGACGTTCGTGTCGAACCCGCACTCCATGGAGGTCGTGCTGGAGCTCGACAAGCGCGGCGGCGTGTTCACCGAGGGGCACGACGCGTTCAGCCGCTTCACCGTCGACTATGCGAGCGTCGAGCACACCAACTGGGAGCAGCAGCTCGACGGCTTCCTCCAGGACGCGGGACGCCGCCGCGGCTTCTTCTAGCCGGACGCCGGACTTCCGGCTTCAGCCGGGCACCGGTCCTCCGGTTCCAGCCGGGCGCCGGTCTGCCGGCCGTTTCCGGCACGATCCCCTCCGCGAAGTTGATCGCGGAGGGGATCGCCGCGTAGAAAGAGGTCCCGTGCCCCAGCCTCCCGGACTGAACGACGCGGAACGGCGCCTCTGGGCCGCGTTCCCGACCGGCGCGACCGTCGTCCTCGGCGACGACCTCCCCGCCGGGCCCGACCCGAACCGCATCGTCCGCGGCAAGACCATCACCCGGCTGCTGCTCGGCGCCGGCGAGTCCCAGGCGGGCGCGGTCGCCGCCGTCCGGCTGCGCGGCGCGTACATCACCGGGCGGATCGACGTCCGGGGCGGTACCGTCGAGCACGAGCTCCGGCTGGAGAACTGCCGGCTCGTCGAGGAGCCGGACTTCTCCAACGCCGAGACCCGGCAGCTTCGGTTCGCCGACTGCCGGATGCCGGGCTTCGACGGCGGCGGCCTCCGCGCGGACGGCTACATGAGCCTGTCCGGGTCGCGGATCGACGGCTCGGTGCGGCTGCCGAGGGCGCAGCTCAGCGGCGGCCTGCGGATGAACGGCACCCGGATCACCGCGACGGACCCCACCCAGTGGGCGATCTTCAGCGGCGGCCTCGTCGTCGAGGTCGGCACGTTCATCCGGGACGCCGAGATCACCGGCGGGGTCCGGTTCGTCGGGGCGCGGATGAACGGCGGCCTGTTCATGGAGCGGACCGTCCTGCGCAACCCCGGCCGGATCGCCCTCGACCTGCAGAACATCGTCGTCGAGGACACCGCCGAGCTGAGCAACGGCTTCACGACGTACGGCACCGTCCGGCTGCGCAGCGGCCGCTTCAACGGCATCCTGTCGTTCAGCAAGGCGCGCCTCGACTCCACCGACCCGGCCCGGCTGGCCCTGCACGCCAGCCATATCCAGGCCGCCGAGCTGCTCCTGTGGCCGGAGGGGAAGATCAAGGGCCGGGTGTCGCTCTCGCACTCCAGGATCGACCTGATCCAGGACCATCCGTCCGTCTGGCCGGACGAGCTGTACCTGAACGGCATGACCTACCAGACGCTGCGCGGCGCCCAGTTCAAGGACCGGCTGAGCTGGGTGGCGCGCGACAAGGAGTTCCACCTCCAGCCGTACGAGCAGCTCGCAGCCTGGTACCACGGCATCGGCCACGACGACCTCGCCCGCAAGGTGCATCTCGCCAAGCTCCGCGCCCGCCGCCGCAGGCTCCACCCGGTGGGCAAGGCGTGGAACCACCTCCTGGACTGGACGGTCGGGTTCGGCTACCGGCCGTGGCTCGCGTTCGCCTGGTTCGCGGCGCTGCTCGCCCTCGGCACGACGGTGTTCTCGATCGAGACTCCCCGTCCGGTGAAGCCGGGCAACGAACTGCCCGCGTTCCACGCGCTGATCTATACGCTGGACCTGCTGATCCCGCTCGACACGTTCGGGCAGCAGCTGTCGTACGACGCGGTGAACTGGTCGCGCTGGGTGGCGTACGGGCTCGTCACGACGGGCTGGGTGCTCGCCACCGCCCTGATCGCCGGGGTCACCCGCGTCCTGCGTCCGAACTAACCGGCCGCCCCGGGCGTCCACCCGGGTAGGGATCAACCAGAATGGGACTTCATGGGCACGTATCTGATCACGGGGGCGACGGGCGGCATCGGCACGGCCGTCGCCGAACTGCTGCACGAGCGCGGGCACGACCTGATCCTCACCGGCCGCTCCCCCGAGCGCCTCGACGCGCTGGCCAAGACGCTGGGGACCGGCGCGCACGCCGCCACCCAGGTCATCAACCCGGGCGCGGTCACCTCGCCGCCGCGCGGCACGTCCATCACCACGATCCCGCTCGACCTCACCGAGCCGCGCCGCATCGAGGCGTCCCTCGCGGCGGCCGGGATCCCCGCGCGGCTGGACGGCGTCGTCCACGCGGCGGGCATGGTGCACCTGTCGCCCGTCGCCGGGCTTGAGGCCGACGAGTGGATGGAGCACCTGTCGGTCAACCTGGTGTCGGCGGCCGAGCTGACCCGCCTGCTGCTGCCCGCGCTGCGCGCCGCCGAGGGCCACGTCGTCTTCGTGAACTCCACGGCCGGGCTGCGCGCGAACCCCGAGTGGTCGGCGTACGCGGCCAGCAAGTTCGGGCTGCGCGCACTCGCCGACTCGCTGCGCGCCGAGGAGACGTCCCTGCGCGTCACGACCGTCTACCCCGGGCGGACGGCCACGGAGATGCAGCGCAGCGTCCGCGCCCAGGAGGGCCACCCCTACGCCGAGGACGACTTCGCCGCCCCCGCCACCGTCGCCCGCGTCCTGGTGTCGGCCATGGAGACGCCCCGGGACGCGGTCGTCTCCGAGGTGACGATCCGCCCGAACTAGTTCCGGCGCAGGAACCAGGAGGCGAGGACGCCGCCGAGCAGCCCGAACAGGTGGCCCTGCCACGAGATGCCGGGGTCGCCGGGGATCACGCCGAGGATCATCGTCCCGTAGACGGCGACGACGGCGACGGCGATGCCGATGTCGAGCAGCCGCCGCTCGAAGATCCCCCGGCCGACCAGGTACCCGAAGAACCCGAAGATCAGGATGCTGGACCCGAGCGTGTTCGCGGAGCTGAGGAACCACACGCCGAGCCCGCCGACCACGATGATGATCAGGCTGGCGACCAGGAACTTGCCGATGCCACGCGCCGCCGCGATGAACCCGAGGATGAGGAACGGCAGCGTGTTGGCCATCAGGTGGCCGAAGCCGGCGTGCATGAACGGCGCGGTGAAGATGTCCGGGAGGTCGTCGACGTCGCGCGGCTGGATCCCGAACCGGTCGAGCCAGCCGTTCGTCGTGTAGTCGAGCGCCTCCAGCACCCACATCACCGCGGTCACGGAGCCGACCAGGACCAGCGACGAAAGCGCGCGGACGCCGTGCTTCGCCAGCTCATCGGAACGTTGCCGGTCGGGGGTATAGCTCATATCTGCCACCGTATGTCTGGACGTCCCTGAACCGTCAACGGCCGGGACGTCCGGAAGGTGCCACCCGGCCTTTCCGGCATAGTGGTCGGATGCGCGCAGCGATCTGTGAAGAACTCGGCTCGGTCGTCGTCACGGAGACCGGCTCCCCCGTCCCCGGGCCGGACCAGGTCCTCATCACCGTGGAGGCGGCGGGGGTCAACTACGTGGACGCCCTCTTCGTCCAGGGCCGGTACCAGATCAAGCCGCCGCTGCCGTTCGTCCCGGGCAGCGAGGTCGCGGGGACGCTCCCGTCCGGCGAGCGCGTCCTGGCGATGTGCGGCCTCGGCGGGTTCGCCGCGGAGGCGGCCGTGCCCGCGGCCTCGGCCGTCCCGATCCCGGACGAGCTGGACTTCCCCCGCGCCGCCACCTTCACCCAGAGCTACAGCACGGCCCTCTTCGCCCTCCGCGACCGCGCGGCCCTCCGAGCAGGCGAGACGGTGCTGATCCTCGGCGCCGGCGGAGGCGTGGGCCTGGCGGCGGTCCAGGTGGCGAAAGCGCTGGGCGCCCGCGTCCTGGCGGCGGCGTCGACACCGTCCAAGCGGGAGGCCGCACGCGACGCGGGCGCGGACGAGACCGTTGCCGCCACCGGCGACATCAAGACGGCCGCCCGCGCCTGGTCGGACGGCGGAGTGGACGTGGTCTACGACCCGGTCGGGGGCGCGCTCGCCGATCCCGCCCTGCGCTCGCTGCGCGAACGGGGCCGCTATGTCGTGATCGGGTTCGCTTCGGGGGACATCCCGTCCCTCCCGCTGAACCAGGTCCTGCTGCGCAACCGGACGGTCGTGGGCGTCGACTGGGGCGCCTGGTCGATGCGGAACCCGCTCGACCAGCGCGCCCTCCTGGACGAGCTCCTCGCCATGGTCGCGAAGGGCGGCCTCACCCCGGTGCCGCCCCGTACGGCGCCGCTGGCGTCGGCGGGCGAAGTCCTGGACGACCTGCTGAACCGCCGGGTCGTCGGCAAGGTGGCCCTACTCCCCTAGGCGGCGGAGGCGTGCTCCGACTCGGACGCGTCGCCGCGCACCACGATGACGGGCAGGGGCTTGCGGGCCGGGGCCTCGGCGGTCCGCCGCAGGTAGCGGCGCTCCTCCGGGGTCGTCCCGCCCCAGATGCCGTCGGGCTCGCCCACCTTCAGCGCCCAGGTGAGGCACTCGGCGATCACGGGGCAGTTCGCGCAGACCGCCTTGGCGGCGTCCTGCTGCTCCTGGAGCAACGACGCCGAGTAGCCGATCGGGAAGAACAGGTCCGGATCGGCTCCACGACAGATGGCGTGGTCGGTCCAGTGCTCCTCGTTCTCGTTGTTCTCGTTGCTGTGCATTGGCTTCTCCCTGCGCCGCGACGAGACCACCGTGCGGGTTCTCCTCGGCGGGGGTGGTCTCCACTCAACGTAGTACTACATCCCGTAGTACTACAAGACATACGCGAACGTTGCAACTTAGCGTCCGGATAACCTGTGAGGTGTGCAGCGTGATCAAGAAGTGACCTTCCGCGAGGCGACGGTGGCCGATCTTCCGCAGATCGTCCGGCTACTCGCCGACGATCCCCTTGGATCGACCCGCGAAACACCGGGGGAGGAGATCCCGGAGGGCTACTTCAGGGCCTTCGCCGCGATCGAGAAGGACCCCGGCAACGCGGTGATCGTCGCGGAGGTCGACGGCGAGCTCGCGGGCACCCTCCAGCTCACCTACATCCCCGGCCTCACCTACACCGGCGGCGAGCGCGCCCAGATCGAGGGCGTCCGCGTCGCCGCCGAGCAGCGCGGCCGCGGCGTCGGCCAGCTCATGATCGACTGGGCCATCGACCAGGCCCGCGCCCGCGGCTGCCGCGTCGTCCAGCTCACCACCGACCGCCAGCGCCCCGACGCCATCCGCTTCTACCAGAAGATGGGCTTCCGCCCGTCCCACATGGGCATGAAGTACCACCTCACCTGACGCGCGCCACCGCCGGGACGCCGGTGCCGGTCAGGCGGTGGGGAGGGCGAGGTGGCGGGGGTTGGCGACTGTCAGTTTGTCGATGATCGAGGCTCTTACCGCCTCGGTCACCTCGTCCATGCGGGCGTCCAGGGCGCCCTCTCGGATGGCTCTTGCCAGGTCCGGGTCGGATTTGCAGTCGAGGGCGCTCAGCCGGTTCTCGTGAGCCTTCTTGTGGGTCTCGCCTAGGAGGAGTTCTCTGCGCGCTATCGCCAGGGCCGCGGCGGCTACTCGGGCGTGGAAGCGTAGGCGGTCGTCGGGTTGGTCTGCCTGGAGGAGGAAGGCGCCTACTGCGTCGATCAGGGCCTGCGCGTTGGGACGGTCGTGTGGGGGCGTGTCGGTCGGCTGGGCCGTTTCCAAGGGGTCTTGGACGGTTGTGGGTTCGGTCAGGCCCAGTGCTAGGAGCAGGTCGTGTTCCTGCTCGCAGACCTTGCGGCCTAGGACGGCGTACTCGATGGACGTGTCCGAGCCGTTCAGGTAGCGCTCGGCCTGGTGGCGGCACAGGATCGTCCAGCGGAGCGTGCCGTAGACCTCCCACCAGTGGAGTTCTTCCAGGGTCGGCGGGGTGCCGCCTGCGGACGCGTAGCCCTCTAGGAGGTCTTCGCGGGGGCCGAAGCCTCCGACCGGGTGCGGGGAGTTGAAGCGCCAGGCTTTCGTGCAGAGCCAGCCCAGGTCTTCGGCCGGGTCGCCCAGGTGGGTCAGCTCCCAGTCGAGGACGCCGCGCACGGTGGTCTCGTCGATCATCAGGTTGCCGTTGCGGAAGTCGCCGTGGACGACCGTCCGGCGGTCGTTGGACGGTGGACGGTTGTCGTCCAGCCAGCGGAGCGCCAGTTCGACGGCGGGGCGCGGCTCGAAGTTCGCGTAGTGCTCGGCGAGGGCGTCCAGGGGGTCGAGGTCGGGGAGGTCCGGGACGGGGGCCATCGTGTGGAGGCGCGCCAGGATCGCGCCCAGTTCGCGGGCCAGACCGGGACGGACTTCGGCGAAGCGGTCGTCGCGGAGGAGGCGGCGGGGGATCGTCTCGCCGGGGAGGCGCTCCATGATGAGGAAGGGGGCGCCGGCCAGGTCGTCGCCGTGGTCGGCCAGGGCCGGGACGGGGACGCCGGCCGCGGCGGCCGAGGCCAGCAGGGCCGCCTCGCGGGCCATCGCGGTGGGGTCGGGGGAGCCCGGCGGGTCGCGGCGCAGGATCAGCGCGCGGTCGCCGGCGTCGAACGACCAGGTCTCGCGGCTGGCGCCGCCGGACAGCCGGCGCAGGCCGTTGATCTCCGCGCCCAGGCGCGCCGCGAGGGCGGCCGCCACGGCGGTCACGCGCGGGCCGCGCGCTGGGCGGCGGCGAGGTCGCGGAGCGGGTCGCTGCCCCGGGTGTCGGCGTACTCCTCGATGCGGACGATCCGGCCGCCGGAGACGGTGGCGAACAGGCACGCGGCCATCTCGACCGGCGTGCCGTCCGGGAGGCTGCCGCGCAGGACGTGCCGCTGGACGTAGCCGTCCGGCAGCGGGTCGCGGCGGATCTCCTCGTAGCGGAAGTCGCGCAGGTTGCGCGACAGCCAGCCGAGCGTGCGGAGGTTGTCGTCCACGGGCTGCTCGGAGCCGCCCCCCGGGCCTCCGTTGTGCCAGATCCGCGCGTCCGGCGCGTAGATCGCGCGGAGGGCGTCGACGTCTCCGGAGGTGATGGCGGTCATGAAGCGGTCGGCGATCTCCACGGGTCTCCTTCGTCAGGACGGCAGGCCGAGGGCGCGCACGGTGAGCGCGTCGAGGGTGTCCAAGAGGCGCTCGGTGCCCTGAGGATCATCGCCCTGGACGAGCCACAGGTACAGGGAATGGTCGACCATCGCGGCGAGCGCGCGGGCCGTCATCTCAGGGTCGACGTCGGCGGGGACGAGCCCCTCGCGCTGCCAGCGCGAGATCGCCTTCGCCGAGCGCGCGACCGAGGCGGCGCGGTGCTTGCGCCGGAGTTCCTGGAACTCCTCGTTGAACGTGGCGACCTGCTCGATGATCGCCATCATCTTCGCGTTGCGCCGGTAGCCCTCGTAGTAGGCGCGGTTGGCGCGGCGGATGCGCGCGGCCGGGGACGGCCCGGCCAGCGGGACGAGGTTGTGGCCCGTCATGTCCTCGAACAGCCGGTCGGCGACCTCCAGGAACACCGCTTCCTTCGACGGGAAGTAGGTGTAGAAGGACCCGTACGCCACCCCGGCGTGCCGGGTGATGTGCGCGACGCGGGTCTCCGGGAAGCCGCGCTCCTCGAACACCTCGCGCGCGGCGGTGAGCAGGCGCTCCCTGGTCCGGGCGCCGCGCTCGGTGAGCGGCTGGCCGCCGGGCTCGTCGCCGCTCCGCATGGCCGTGGTTCCCTTCGCCGGGGGGGTTGACAACCCGATGTTCGCAGGAACAGTATCCGAGCATCGAGCAAGTTGATATGACTGTCAAGTCAACTTCCAGGAGGCGCGATGGCGGGCCGTTCATGCTGATCAACGACATCGTCGAGTACGCCGCGCGCAAGCATCCGGACCGCGCGGCCGTGCTGTTCGAGGACCGCGAGATCACCTTCGCCCAGCTCCGGGACAACGTCCGGCGCACCGCCAACGCGCTGCGCGCCATCGCCGAACCGGGCGACCGCGTCGCCGTCCTGTCCGGCAACCGGCCCGAGTACTTCGACCTGTACTACGGCGTGCCCGCCGCCGGGATGGCGCTGACCTTCCTCAACCACCGGCTCCACCCGTCCGAGATCGCCGGGCTCGTCGACCACGCGCAGGCGTCCGTCCTCATCGTGAGCAGCGAGTACGCCGAGGCGATGGACCGGCTCCGCGACGCCATGCCGACCGTCAAGGTCGTCGTGAACCTGGACGACGACTACCTCGACCTGGTCGCCGGGGCCCCGGCCACCGAGCCGCCGCGCGCCGACGAGGACTCCGTCGCCTGGCTCGTCTACACCAGCGGGACGACCGGCGCGCCCAAGGGCGTCATGCTCAGCCACCGCAACCTCGTCACCGGCGTGATCAGCTCGGTCGCGCACTGGGAGATCCCGGACGCGACCCGGTTCCTGTTCTGCTTCCCGCTGTGCCACGTCGGCGGCTACACGGCCGTCGTTTTCCACCTGCGGGCCGCGACGGTCGGCATCGTCGGGTCCTACGACAACGACACGTTCCTGCGGCTGGTCGCCGACTGGAAGATCACGCAGACCGGGCTCGCGCCCACGATGATCGCGTTCCTGCTGTCGCACCCCGGCATCGAGGACCACGACCTCGGCACGCTGGAGGCCATCGGGTACGGCGCGTCCGCGATCCCCGCCGAGGTGCTGCGCCGCGGGATGGACGTCCTCGGCTGCGACTTCTACCAGGGCATGGGCATGAGCGAGCTGGGCGGCAACATCCTGCACTTCGGGATCGCCGAGCACCGCCGCGCGGCCGCCGGCGAGGCGCACCTGCTCGCCGCCGCCGGCCGCGTCATGGACCTCGCCGACATCCGCATCGTGGACGAGGAGTTCCGCGACGTCCCCGAGGGCGAGCCCGGCGAGATGGTCGTCCGCTGCGACCAGGTGATGCGCGGGTACTGGCGCGAGCCCGAGCTGACCGCCGCCGCGTTCCGGGACGGCTGGTTCCGCACCGGGGACGTCGTCCGGCGGGACGCCGAGGGCATGGTCTACATCGTGGACCGCATCAAGGACATGATCATCACGGGCGGGGAGAACGTGGCGTCCCGCGAGGTCGAGCAGGTCCTGTACCGGCATCCGGCGATCGCGGACGCGGCCGTGTTCGGCGTCCCGGACCCGCGCTGGGGCGAGTCGGTCTGCGCCGCCGTCGTGGTCCGCGAGGAGATCGGCGCCGCGGACGTCATCGCCTTCGCCCGCGAGCACCTCGGCGGCTACAAGGTCCCGCGCCGCATCGAGTTCGTCGACGCACTTCCCCGGAACGTCGCAGGCAAGGTCCTGAAACGGGACCTGCGCTCCCGATTCAAGGAGGTTTCATGAACACCGAGTTCCAGCTGGGCGGAATCAACCACCTGGCCCTGGTGTGCTCCGACATGAAGCGCACCATCGACTTCTACTCCGGCGTCCTCGGAATGCCGCTCATCAAGACGCTGGACCTGCCCGGCGATATGGGCCAGCATTTCTTCTTCGACTGCGGCGGCGGCGACAGCGTGGCGTTCTTCTGGTTCCCGGACGCGCCGGACCCCGTCCCCGGAGTCTCCGCCCCGGCCGGCCGTCCCGAGCAGGGCGAGCTGGTCAGCGCGGTCGGCTCGATGAACCACGTCGCCTTCCACGTCCCGCCGGAGAAGTTCGAGGAGTACCGCAAGCGGCTCAAGGAGAAGGGCGTCACGGTCAGCCCCATCCTGAACCACGACGACAGCCCCGCGACCGTCGCCGCCAAACTGCACCCCGGCGTGTTCGTCCGCTCCTTCTACTTCCAGGACCCCGACGGGATCCTCCTCGAATTCGCCTGCTGGACGCGCGAGTTCGACGAGTCCGACGTCTCGCACGCCCCCAAGACCGCCGCCGACCGCACCCACCCCAAGGAAAAGCATGCCGCGACTGCGTGAAGTCCCCCGCGCCGAAGTCACCGACGAGCGGATCCTGTTCTTCTACGACCACCTCTTCGCGCCCGACCGCGATCCGGCCGTGGACCACGGCACCGCGACCGGCTCCCCCGGCGACTGGTGGACGGTCTTCGCCCAGTCCCCCGACGTGTTCCGGCACGCCGTCAAGGGCTTCGCGCTGTACCGGAACGCCGACCTCGACCCCGTCCTGCGGGAGCTCGGCCAGTGCCGGGCGGGCTGGGCGCGCGGCAGCCAGTTCGTGTTCTCGCAGCACTGCAAGCAGATGCGGGCGCTCGGCATGGCCGAGGACAAGATCCGGTCGATCCCGCACTGGCAGACGGCCGAGTGCTACTCGCCGCTGGAGCGCGCCGTCCTCGCCTACACCGACTGCCTCGTCCTGGACGGCGGCCGGACGCCCGACGCGGTCTTCGACAAGCTGAAGGAGCATCTCTCCGACAAGGAGATCCTCCAGCTCACCTACATCACCTGCATGTACGACATGCACGCGGTGATGTCGCGGGCGCTGCGGCTGGAGTTCGACGACCGGCCCGAGCCGATCACCGAGGTCGAGGCGCCCGAGGGCTACGGCGACCGCGACATCGCCTCCGACCTGACCGGGGGGAGCTGATGCTGTTCCCCGTGCCCGAGCGCGTCCGGGACGTCCGGGACGCCGTGCACGCCTTCATGACCGAACGCGTCGAACCGGCCGAGCCCGCGCTCAACGGCGGCGACCGCGCAAGGCTCCAGCGGCTCCGGGAGGAGGCGAAGGCCGAGGGCCTCTGGGCGCTCGGCCACCCGGCGGAGCTGGGCGGCGGCGGCCTGCCCTTCCTCGACTACGTCTACGTCAACGAGGTGCAGGGACGCAGCGAATGGGGGCAGCTCGCCCTCGGCACGTTCACCCTCCAGGACTCGCTCATGCTCCACAAGTACGCGAGCCCGAGCTGGCGCGAGCGCTACCTGGCCCCGATGGTCGCGGGCGAGGTGTCGCCCAGCTTCGCGATGACCGAACCCGACCGCGCCAGCTCGGACCCGACCCAGCTCCAGACGAGGGCCGTCCTGGACGGCGACCACTGGGTCATCAACGGCCGCAAATGGTTCACCACCGGCGCCGCCGACGCCGCCTACACCACGGTCATGTGCCGGACGGAGCCCGAGGGGACGTCCCCGCACCGCTCCTTCAGCATGATCGTCGTGCCGACCGACACGCCGGGCTACCGCATCGTCCGGGAGACGCCCGTGCTCGGCCTCAACGGCGGCCACTACGAGGTCGCCTACGAGGACGTCCGCGTCCCCGCCGACAACCTGCTCGGCCCGCGCGGGCACGGCTTCGTCATCGCGCAGGACCGCCTCGGCCCCGGCCGCATCTTCCACTGCATGCGGTGGCTCGGCCAGGCGCAGCGCGCCTTCGAGCTGATGTGCGCCCGGCTGGGCTCCCGCGTCGCGTTCGGCGAGCCGCTCTCGGCGAAGCAGCTCATGCAGCAGCACGTCTTCGACTCCTACACCGAGATCCAGGCGTCCCGCCTGCTCACCCTCCAGGCCGCCGAGCAGATCGACGCGGGCGGCCAGGCCCGCATCGAGATCGGCGCGATCAAGGTCGTCGGCGCCCGCATGCTGCACAACGTCGTCGACCGGGCCGTCCAGGTGCACGGCGCCGCCGGGCTCACCGACGACACCCCGCTCTCCCGCATGTACCGCCATGCCCGCGAGGCCCGCATCTACGACGGCCCGGACGAGGTCCACATCCAGAGCACCGCCCGCCGCATCCTGCGGGAGGTCTCGTGAGCCTGACCCGCAGGTCGCTGCTCGGGGGCCTCGGCATGGCCGCCGTCCTCGGCGGCACCGGCACCGCAACGGCGGCCACCGGCCGGCCGCGTCCCCGAAAGGGCAAGAAGTTGAAGATCACCAAGCTGGCCGCCGGGCTGATGTTCCCCGAAGGCCCCACCGTCCTCCCCGACGGGGACGTCCTGGTCGTCGAACTGCACCGCGGCACCCTGACCCGCGTGAAGCCGGACGGCACCACGTCCGTCGCCGCCGAGACCGGCGGCGGCCCCAACGGGTCCGCGCTGGGCCCTGACGGGCGCGTCTACATCGCCAACTGCGGCGGCCTCAACCGCTTCGAGGTCGGCGGGTTCGTGTTCGCCGGCGGCATCCCGGCCGACTACAAGGGCGGCAGCATCCAGGCCGTCGACCTGTCGGACGGCTCCGTCGAGACCCTCTACTCCGAGGGCCTGCGCGGCCCGAACGACCTGGTCGTCGACGCCCACGGCGGCATCTACTTCACCGACTACGGCAAGAGCGACGGCGTCACCGGCGACAAGGGCCGCCTCTTCTACGCCAAGGCGGACGGCTCGTCCATCGAGATGATCGCCGCCGGGATGGAAGGCCCGAACGGCATCGGCCTCTCCCCCGACGGCACGCGCCTGTACGTCAGCGAGACCTACACCGCGCGCGTCTGGTGGTGGGACGTCACCGGCCCCGGCGTGATCGAGGGCGGCCGGTCGCTCGGCGGCTCCGGCGGCGGCAACTTCCTCTACACCGCCGCCGACTACACCAACTTCGACTCGCTCGGCGTGGACGGGCACGGCAACGTGTGCGTCGCGTCCATGGTCCACGCGGGGATCTCGATCATCAGCCCCAAGGGCGACCTGGTCCGGTTCGTCGACATCGACGTCGACAACGACCCGGGCATCACCAACATCACCTGGGGCGGCGAGGACATGCGCACCGCCTACGTCACCGCCTCCAGCACCGGCCACCTCCTCAAGATCGAGAACTGGCCGCATCCCGGCCTCGTCCTCAACCACGCGGCCGGCGCCTGACCCGCACGACGAGGGTCGCGGGGCGGCGCGCCGGCTAGGGCTGGAGGAGGAAGAGCTTCCGGTCCACGCGGTCGAGCGCGCCGCCCCGCCCGAAGACGAGGCCGGTCGCGAAGTCGACGAGCTGCTTGGCTTCACGATCCGAAAGGTCGGTCAGGTCCATGAGGACGGGCACGCCCTTGCGGAAGAAGTGCCCGACGTACAGGACCTCGTTGTAGTTCTGGGGACGCAGCGACTTGACCACCGCCCCAGTCTGCCAGATACCGAACCGGGCGACGTCAGGAAAGCTTGACGTCAGGAGGTCCTGACACGCAGACTCGGAGCATGATTACTCCAGATGCGATCGAGCGGGACATCACGCTGCCCGGCGCGGCGGCGCGCCACGACGAGCTGTGGGTCCGGGACGCCGCCGGGGACACGCCGCTGGGACGACCCGAGGTGCTGGAACTTCTCGCGCTGGGCGAGGTGATCGCCAGGAAGGCGGTCTACGGGCGGCAGCTCGCCGTCCGCTCGGCGCGGCGGGCCGGGGCGTCGTGGGCGCAGATCGGCGCCGCGCTCGGCGTCAGCAAGCAGGCCGCCTGGGAGGCGCACGGCCGGTGGATCGACGACCAGGCCGCACAGCATCGGCGCAGCGACTACCAGGGCCTCGACGAGCAGCAGGTCGCCGCCGAACGAAAGCTGGCCGGACGCGCGGACGAATGACGGGGCGTGCGTTCGGGCGCTCGCCGGGGATTCCCGAATATGCGCCGGCCACCGGTCGTCGCGTTTTTCGGGTTGGTTGAGTTTCCCAGGGTGGCGTGTGGGAAATCTGGCTGCTAGAGGGAACGGAGGCGATTGGCATGGAGGTCGTTCTTGAAATGACCCTGCCGAGGAACGCCGAGAGCGCTCCGCTGGTGCGGCATACGCTCGACGCCTCTCTCCGCGGGCTCGGGGTGGGATCCGAGATCCGTGCCGATATCGCGCTCGCTCTGGGGGAGGCGTGCGCAAATGTCATCCAGCACGCCGAGGCCGGAATGGAGTACGAGGTCAGGGCGCGGATGGACGGGGCGAGATGCGTGGTGGAGGTCATCGACGGGGGCGCGGCCGCCGAGGTCGCGGACGAAGCGTTCGCGGACGAGGTGGTCGTGGACGAAGCGCTCACGGACGAGGCGCTCACGGACGAGGCGCTCACGGACGAGGCGTTCGCAGGCGAGGTGGTCGCGGTGGAAGCGGTCGCACCCGCCGGGTCCGGGGCCGCGGAGCCGGGCGCCGGGGCCGGGTCGGGCGCCGGGGCCGGTTGGGGGGCCGCGCAGGCGCCGCCGCTGGCCGAGCACGGCCGGGGGCTCCAGTTGATGCGGGCGTTCACGGAAGATCTGCACATCGCCGATCGCGTGCACCGCAACGGCGCGATCGTGCATTTCGAGAAGTCGCTGGCGGGCTGACGGCCCGGCGGACGGATGCCCGCCGGGCCGGCGCGTGCCGGGTCAGCCGGTGACCGGCAGGTCGTGCTTCACCGGCTTCGGCGCGGGCGCCTCGGCCGGGCCCCGCACCGGGGCGCCGCGGCCGCAGGTGGCGGACGCGACCCTGAGCGCGCCCTTGCCGCGGGGCAGCATGAGCTCCATCGCGGTGACGGCGAGCCGGCCGTCCGCGGTGCGCTGCTGCTTGTTGAGGATGAGCGCCGTCCGGCCGAGGCCGTCCACGTCGACGGGGACGGTGGTGTTGGGCGGCGGGGAGGCGTCCAGCCGCTTGCCCGCGAGGACGGCGTTGGCCAGGTGCGCCGCGCCCCGGCCGTCGACGCACTTGGCGGAGACGGCGTCCGCCGCCAGTTCCGCGGTCGGGACGGCGAGCCGCGCGACGGACGAGCCGGCGCGGGCCGGGGAGGCGTCGACGTCCAGCGCGGACGCCTTGACCAGCTTGCGGTCCTGCCGGAGCAGGCTCTTGCGGACGTTTCCGGTGGTGGAGGCGACGGCGGGGACCGGCGGGACGTCCACCGGCCCGGTGAGGGCCAGCCCGTACGCCGAGCCCTCCCCCGCGGGCGTGGCGGTGGCGGCCAGGGCCGGCAGCCCGGCGGCGACGAGGCCGCCCGCGAGCAGGCCGGTCGTGGCGAGGCGCCTGAAGGCATGTCTGTGACGCATGGATGTGCTCCGTTTCTTGTGCGGTCGTGGATCAGGCCGTGACGAACACCAGCGAGCCGAGCGGGACGCGGGACAGCGCCTTCAGCGCGTCGGCGGGGACCCGCACGCAGCCGTGCGTGACGGCCTTGCCGAACACGGAGGCGTCGGGCCAGCCGTGCAGGGCGACGGTGCCGGGCCCTCCGCCGAAGGTGTCCAGGGTGGCCGAGTGGGTGCCGAGCGGCAGGACGATGGGGCTCGGCGTCTTCTTGGCCGGGGCGAGCGTGGCCAGGACGAACGTCCGGCCGGGCGGCGTCGGGGTCTTGGCGCCGCCGATCGCGACCTTCCACCGGCCCGCCTGCCGCCCCGACTTGAGCAGGGTGAGCCGCCGGCTCGCGAGGTCGACCCGGACGGTGTAGGGCGTGTGCGCCGTCCGCAGCCCGGCGCCGGAGATCCAGCCGCTCGCCTGGTTGGGGCGGCTCGGCAGCAGCACCCGCCGCCAGCCGCCGGAGCTCTCCACCACCGGCACCCAGGTGGGGCCGCTCAACTGGGTGGTGGGGAGCGTGGCGACGCGGCGTCCCCCCGGGCGGTCGAGCACCGGCGTGGGACGGGTCGGGTGCACGACCAGTCCGTCGGTGGCGCCGTCCGGTGTCGCGTCCGCGGGGGCGCCGGGAATGGTGCTGAACGTGGTGGCCTCGGGGACCTTGCCGGACTTCCCGGCCGGGGCCGCGGGGCCGGCGCCCTTCTCGCCGGCGGACGCCGTGCCATGCGGGGTGGAGCCGCCGCACCCGCCGAGCAGCAGCACGGCGGCGGCCGCCGGGAGCAGCCCGGCGGCCGTGACGGTGCGGCGGGAATGCCGCCGGGCAATTGTGGTCGCCATGAGCCGGGATGCTAGTAGTGGTGCGGCCGCGCGTATCGGAAATGGCGAAAGTGCGCCGCAACCCGCCATTCTAAATCGCGATAACCACCGATTTAATGGAGGCTTTGCGGAGGGTTGCGACTTACCGAATGGAAGCGGACGAGTCAGGCGAGCATGGAGAACGAGCCGTCCTCGCCGCCGGGCTTGGAGGCCGCCTCGTGGAACTCCGTGAGCCCCCACAGCAGCGCGGCGCGCGCGGACGCCGGCATCAGCGCCAGCACGCGGGACAGCTCCTCCAGCCGCCGCACCCGGAGCCGGTCGAGCAGCGCCTGCCCGCCCGCGCTCAGCCGGACGGTGACCTCCCGGCGGTCCCGGCCGGGGTCGCGGGCGAGCAGCCCGGCCGCCTCCAGCCGGTCGCACAGCCGGGACGCCGACGACACCAGCGCGCCCAGCTCGCCGGCCAGATTGCTGACGTTGACCGGGCCGCGCTCCAGCACGAACAGCGCGCGGAGCTGCGTGGACGGGACGGGCACGTCGGGGGCGTTGTGGGCGCGCGACCAGACGTGCATCAGGGTGGACGCCGCGCCGTCCAGGGCCACCGCGGAGTCCGCGGCGCCCTCACCCGACGTGTCCACCATGCCTTCCACTGTTACATACGATGTCGCCGACGGCATCCCGGGACCTGCGGGTCCGCGGGCGACGCGGCGCGGTAGGCGGGCGTGGGTCAGCGCGGCAGCTTGACCACCGTGACGAAGAAATTGTCGATCTGGCGGACGACCGAGATGAACTGGTCGAAGTCGACCGGCTTGGTGACATAGGCGTTGGCGTGCAGATGGTAGCTGCGCAGAATGTCCTCGTCGGCCTCGGACGTGGTCAGCACGACGACGGGAATGCAGCGCAGGTCCTCGTCGTCCTTGATCTCCTGGAGCACCTCGCGGCCGTCCTTGCGCGGCAGGTTGAGGTCGAGCAGCACCAGGTCGGGGCGGGGCGCGGCGGCGTACTCGCCCTCCCGGCGCAGGAACGCCATCGCCTGCTCGCCGTCGTTGACGACGTTCAGCGTGTTGTTGACCTTGTTGTGCTCGAACGCCTCGACGGTCAGCAGGACGTCGCCGGGGTCGTCCTCCACGAGCAGGACCTCGATGGGATGCGGGCCTTCGTTCATGTGTCGCCTCCGTTGCCGATGTGCGACTGGACCGGCAGCGTCCAGTGGAAGGTGGTGCCGGGCTCGTCGCCCCGCCCGCCGGGCTCGCCGCGCTCGCCGGTGTCGAGCCAGATGCGTCCGCCGTGGAACTCGACGATCTTCTTGCAGAGCGCGAGGCCGATGCCCGTGCCGGTGTACTCGTCCCGCGGATGCAGCCGCTGGAAGATCAGGAAGATGCGGTCGGCGTAGCGGGGCTCGACGCCGATGCCGTTGTCGGCGCAGCTGAACACCCACTCGTCGCCGTCGCGGCGGGCGTCGATGACGACCCGGGGCGGCACGCCCTCGCGGCGGAACTTGATCGCGTTGCCGATGAGGTTCTGGAAGAGCTGGGTGAGCTGCGTGCGGTCGCCGGGCAGGTGCGGCATGTCGCGGACGTCGACCTCGGCGCCGGTCTCCTCGCGCAGCGCCGCCAGGTTGTCGGTGGCCTGCCGGGCGACGTCCGCCAGGTCGACGGACTCCTCGGGCCGCGCGATCCGCCCGACCCGGCTGAAGCTCAGCAGGTCGTTGATGAGGGCCTGCATGCGCTTGGCGCCGTCGACGGCGAACGCGATGTACTGCCGCCCCCGGTCGTCGAGCTGGTCCCCGTACCGGCGCTCGATCATCTGGCAGAAGCTCGCGACCTTGCGCAGCGGCTCCTGGAGGTCGTGGCTCGCGACGTAGGCGAACTGCTCCAGCTCGGCGTTGGACCGGCGCAGCTCCTCGGTCTGCTCGTTGAGCTGCCGGGTCTTCTCCTCGCTGATGCGCCACTGGCGGACGATCCGGTTCCGCATCGCGTCGATGATCACCGCCAGCTCGTTGATCTCGGCCGGGCCGGGGACGTCCAGCCGGTGCCCGAAGTCGCCCTGGGACACGGCGCGGACGCGGCCGGTCAGCGAGGACACCGGGGTCAGCACCGTCCGCCGGAACAGCACGGCGAGCAGCAGCGCGGTCACCACGACCATGACGAGCGCCGCGATCGTCGACCACTGGGCCGTGCTCGCGCGGGAGCGCAGCTTCGCGGCGGCCCGGTCGTGCAGCCTGGTGATGCCGATCTGGAGCGGGGTCATGTCGCCGCGCGCCTGGGTGAGCAGGCGGCGCGCGTCCCGGCTCGCGTCGGGGTCGACGCCCCGCCCGCCGGGCCCGGCCGCGATCCGGTCGGCGAAGGCGGCGCGCCACGCCCTGGAGTCGGCGGTCGCCTTGTCCAGCAGGCGGTCGACGTCCTGGCTGCCCGGCACCCCGGCCAGCAGCCGGCGCATCCGGGCCGCCGACTCCGCCTCCTGCCGGACGGCCTCCCGGTACTGGACGACGTGCTCGGCCCGGCCGTCCTGCGCGTAGTCGCGGATGGCCATGTCCTGGTTGGTGACGGCGGTCGAGAGGCGGAACTGCTCCAGCGTCGCCGGGTCGACCTTGTTGATGACGACGTCCCGCGCCTGGTCGTTCCCGTACATCGCGATCCCCGCCTGCCCGATGGCGAGGAGGAGGAGCAGGCCGAGGACGAACCCGCCGATCTGGTAGATGCGGACGAGCCGCATCCGGCCGAGCCCGTGCCCCGCGGGCATGTCCGCCGCGGGGAGGACGACGGCCGGACCGCTGATCGCGAACTCCCCGGCCGGCCCGGCGGGGCGCGACTCGGCGCCGCCGGGGCCGCCCGCCTCCGCCGCCATCAGCCGTCCCCCCGGCTGAGCAGCAGGACGGCCAGGTCGTCGGACAGGACGCCGCCGTTCAGCCGTTCCGCCTCGGTGATGAGCCCGTCGATGAGGACGTCGCCGCGCCGCCCGTCGCCGTGCGCGAGCTTCGCCAGCTCGACCAGCCCGGACAGGTCGAGGTACTCGCCGTCGCCGGCGCGCCCCTCGATCAGCCCGTCGGTGTAGAGGAGCAGCCCCCACGAGTCGCCGAGCTCCAGCTCGACCGCGGGCCAGTCGACGCCGGGGATCAGCCCGAGCGCCGGGCCGCGCGGCTCGTCCGCGATCACCTCGACGCCGCCGGGACCGAAGAACAGCGGGCGCGGGTGCCCGGCGCGGTGCAGCCGGGCGCTGCGCCGGTCCGGCGCGATCGTCAGCGTGCACGCGGTGGTGAAGATCTCCTCGGCCCAGCGCTCGTGCTGGAGGACGGCGTCGAGCGTGGCCAGGATCTGCGGGCCGGTGTGCCCGGCGAGGACGAGCGTCCGCCACGCCATGCGGAGCCGCACCCCGAGGGACGCCTCGTCGGCGCCGTGCCCGCTGACGTCGCCGATCACCACGTGGACGGTGCCGTCCTCGGTCTCCACGGTGTCGTGGAAGTCGCCGCCGAGCAGCGCCCGGTCGCGGCCGGGCCGGTAGCGGGTGTGGTGCCGGAGCGTCCGGTCGTGCAGGATCGGGACGGGCAGCAGCCCGCGCTCCAGCCGGGCGTTCTCCCGGCTCAGCGCCCGCGCCTCGACGAGCTGCCGCTCGGACTCGTCGGCGCGCTGGCGCTCGATCGCGTAGCTGATCGCGCGGGTGAGGAGCGCGCCGTCGACGTCCTGCTTGACGAGGTAGTCCTGGGCGCCGGCGGCGACCGCCTCGACCCCGACGTGGGCGTCGTCGAGGCCGGTCAGCACGAGGACCGCGGTGGTCGGGGCGTGCGTCCGCACCTGGTGGAGGGCGTCGAGGCCCTGCGCGTCCGGCAGCGACAGGTCGACGATGACGCACTGGATCTCGGGGCGCAGCGCGTCGAGCGCCTCGCGGAGCGTCGTCGCGACGGTGACCCGGATGCCGGGCTGCGCCTCGGCCAGCAGCTCCTCGAACAGGAACGCGTCGCCGGGATCGTCCTCGACCAGGAGGAGGTGCGGGGAGCCTGCCACCCCGAGCAGCCGCTCCGCACCGCGACTGTGCATCGCGGCCATGTCTCAGCTCCTTCGATCCGGCGCAACCGGGGGGACCAGGGGGTTTGCTTGCCGTAGAGCAAATATTAAGGGCACTTGACGGTCGGAACGCCCTCAACCTACTTGTGCCGGACGTGGCAGCGGGTGACGCCCGCGCGGGTTGTCCACCGCCGCGCGGTCCGTGCCCGCCCCGCTCGTCGCGTGTTTCCGGGATTCGGTGTAACAAGGACGCCTCCCCGGCCACTACCTCGTGAAATGAACACCTGGATGGACGGAGAAGCGGTGCCGGACGCAGAAGCGGTGTCGGACGACAGCGGTGGAGGGACGGGCGGTGACACCGAGTGACCCCCGATGAAAAGCGCTTCACCGCGATCTACGACGCGTGCCGCCAGAACGTGTGGGCGTACGCCGCGAGCCGCGCCGGGCGGCAGGTCGCGGACGAGGTGGTGAGCGAGACGTTCGCGGTCGCGTGGCGGCGGCTCGCGGACGTCCCCGAACCGGCCCTGCCGTGGCTGCTCGGCGTGGCGCGGAACGTGCTGCGCGACGGCCGCCGGGCGGAGGTGCGGCGCGAGACGTTCACGGCGGAGCTCGGCCGGCTGGCCCCGCGGCCCGCCGGCGACATCGCCGAGGACGTCGCGGAACGGCTCGCGGTGCTGCGGGCGATGGCGGCGCTGCCGGAGCAGGACCGGGAGGTCCTGATCCTGATCGCCTGGCAGGGGCTGACGCCGCGCGACGCGGCCAAGGTCGTCCGCTGCTCGCCCGCCGCGCTGCGGGTGCGCCTGCACCGCGCCCGGCGCCGCCTCCTCCGCGCGGTCGAGCAGGAGGCGGCGGACCGGCGCGGTCTCGGCCATGCCACCGCCCCGGATGACGGCGGCGGACCGGCGAGGACCGACGGCATGCCCGCACGGGCCGGCGCGCGGCCGCAGGTGGGGATCATCAGCGAGGAGATGTCATGAAGGACGTGCTTCACACACTGCGGCAGGCCAGGCCCGCCGAGCTGGACCCGGACACGCCGGTCGACGAGCGCGTCCGGCACGCGGAGCTGTCCCGCGCCATGGCGGAGGCCCCGGCGGGCGCGAAGGCCGCGCCTGCGCGGCGGCGGGTGCGCCCGATGTGGGGGCTGAGCCTGGCCGGGGCGGTGGCCGCGGGGGCGATCGTCGCGGCGACCGTGGTCACGACCGGCGGGAACCCGGCCGGTCCGACCGGCGGGACGGCGGGGCCGGGCGGAGCCGAGCAGGCGCTCGACGCGAAGTCCGTGCTGCTCGCGGCGGCGGAGCAGGCCGACGGGCAGACCGAGACGACGCGGGCGTACTGGCATCAGGCGACGATCACGTCCCACCTCTACATGGTCGGGAAGGGCGCGAACCGCTACGGCGTCACCGTCCGGGAGAAGTCGGAGACCTGGGTCCCCGGCAAGCCGGGCATCAAGATGGTGGGACTCCAGCAGAACCTCGGCGCCAAACCCGCCACGTTGGAGGACGTGATGGCCTGGCAGAAGGCCGGATCACCGGCCGAGTTCAAGATCAAGATCCCCGCACCCGAGGGCAGCAAGGGACGCTCGAAGGGTTTCACGGCGACGACCGCGCCGGGGCGTCCGAAGGTGAGCCGTTCGGCACAGGTCGACGGCGACAAGGTGTTCTGGCTCGGCCGGAACGTGACCATGAAGGATCTGCGGTCGCTGCCGTCCGATCCGCAGCGCCTCAAGGCGGAGCTGATGCGCTGGTACAAGGGCCACGGCACCGAGTCGGACGACCCGATGTCGTCGGACGAATGGCTCTACGAAGTGGCGCGCGGCCTGGTGATGGACATGCCCGTGAGGCCGGAGGTCCGCGCGGCCGGATTCCGGATGCTGGCCGCGCTGCCGGCGGTGAAGTCGGTCGGAAAGGTGCGGGACCCGCACGGGCGGACGGGCAACGCCATCGCGGTGGACGAGCGGACGAGCCGCGGTCTGATCCGCCATCAGATGATCATTGATCTGTCCTCGGGGACCGCGCTGGCCAGGGAGGACATCGTGCTGACACCGGCGGCCGGGACGGGCATCCCCGCCGGCCGGGCGGTGAACTCCACCCTCACGGTCAACACGGAATGGACGGACTCCCACCCGCGCTGACCCGTTCGCGGAAGGGGCGGTGCCATCCGATGGCGCCGTCCCTTCCCGGCGTTAGCGGCCGAGATGTGATCAGGCGCTTTTGGGCGTCCGGCGGGCCGATCGCTGCGCGTTCCGGCGCTGCGCGGAGGCCGCCTTGGCGCGGTTGAGGCTTTCCCTGACCTTCGCGGCGCCGCGCGCGGCGGTCACGGTGTCCTTGGCGCGTCCGGCGTAAACGGCGAGGACCTCGGCGACGGGCGGCGGCTGCCATTCCTCCTTCACGACGATCGGCAGGAGGGGCGCGGACGCGGGGACGGTTGCGGAGTTTCCGGGCAGGGTGTTTCCAGGAACGGTGTTGCCGGACCCGGTCTTTGCGGGCACGGTGTTCCCGGGCACGGGGACGAGCGCGAGATGCGATTGGCAGTGCGGGCACTGCACCCCCGGATGGGTGTCTCTGCTCATAACACAAATCATTACGCGAGGGTCTGACAAAACAACCCCGCCTTTTTATCGGCCCCGCCCGCGGGGGCTTGCGCCGAGGTCGCACGTACCTGGCGGCCGGGAGACCTTCACTCAGCGCGCCGCCATGGGTAGAACGTGACGGTGACCTCTCACGAGCCTTCCTCGACGACGGTGTTCTGGCCTCGATGCTCGGCCGTCCGCGGATGCAGCGGACGGTCGGCCGGGCGGCTCGGGGGGTGCCCCGCCCACCTGCGTCCGTCCGAACTGGACGAGTTCACGGGCGCGCTGCGACCCGGCTCCGACCTCGACCTGCGCGGCGTCACCGTCCCGGCGCGGCTGCTGGACGCCGTGCTGGACGCCGTCACCGGCCCGGACGGCCGGCCCCACCTCGGCCGGGCCCGCTTCGACGGCGCCGTCCTGCCCGCCGGCGCGGTGCTGCGCGGCCTCTGCGTCGAGGGCGACGGCTCGTTCGACGGCGCGCGGTTCCTCGGCGGCGTGTCCTTCTACGACGCGCGGTTCTTCGGCAACGCCTCGTTCCGGGGGGCGCGGTTCGGCCGCAACGTGTCCTTCCACGAGGCGCGCTTCCACCGGTACGCCTCGTTCGAGGAGGCCGTCTTCACCGGCGACGCGCTGTTCGGGGAGGCGCGCTGGCACGCCGACGCCTCGTTCCGCACGGCGGTGTTCATGGGCGCGGCCTGCTTCGACCGCGCCCGCTTCGGCCGGGACGCGGCGATGCAGGCGGCGTGCTTCGGCGGGCCCGTCTCGTTCAAGCGCGTCCAGGTGGCCCGGCACGCGCGGTTCGAGCGGACCCGGTTCCGGCAGGGCGTGTGGCTCGGCCCGCTGGTCGCGGGCGGCCGGATCGTGCTGTCGGACGCGGCCGTGCACGGCGGCCTGCGCGTCCACGCGGCGGCGCCGCAGGTCGCGGCGCGCGGGGTCATCGTGCACGGGGAGGCGGGGTTCCGGTTACGGCACGCGGAACTCGACCTTGAGGACGCGGTGTTCGAGGGCCCGGCCGCGGTGCGGTCGCTGGCCCGTCCGATCCAGGGGCTCACCCCGCCGTCCGCGGGCCCGCCCGCCGTGCGCGTCACCTCGCTGCGCCGGGTCGACGCGGCCGGCCTGCACCTCGCCGACGTCGACCTGAGCGGGTGCGGCTTCCTCGGCCTGCGCCGGCCGGACGCGCTCGTGATCACGGGCGACTGCCGGTTCGCGACCGTCCCGGAACGGCGGGCGCTGCGGCCGTGGGGGCGCGGCGAGCGCGCGGTGCTCGCCGAGGGCCTCGCGCGCGGCGCCGGCGACGCCGACCGCCTGCGGGTGCTCTACCTGGAGCTGGCCCGCGCCACCGCCGGCGCCGACCGGAACCGGCTCGCCCGGGACTTCCGGTACAGCGCGCTGGAGATGCGGCGGCGCGGCGAGCGCGATCCGCTGCGCCGCCTCTGGCTGCACCTGCGCTGGATCACCTGCGGCTACGGGCTGCGGGCGGGCCGCGCCGTCGCCTGGCTCGCCGTGCTCGCCGGCCTGGCCTGCTGCGGCGCGTCCGTCCTGCACCACGGCGACCGGGCCGACACCGCCCACACCAGCCACCTGAGCGGGCGAAACACCTGAACCGGCACGGAACGCCCAGGGAAATACCGAGTGATCAGCGGGAACCCGGGGCATGATCGGAGTGTCTGATACTTCGGTGAAACATCCGAGTTCGACCGCCGTTCATCTTGCTCAGGGAAAATCACGGTATGACCGTCAACCCAGGACAGCTCCCCCACGCCGAAGCGCTGCCCGACGACCGCTTCCTCGACCGGGAGGAGAGCTGGCTGAGATTCAACCAGCGCGTCCTGGAACTCGCCGAGGACCCGTCCCTCCCCCTGCTGGAGCGCGTCCGGTTCCTGTCGATCTTCTCCAGCAACCTGGACGAGTTCTTCATGGTGCGCGTCGCCGGCCTCGCCCGCCGGATGGCGACCGGGCTGGCGGTCCAGTCCGCGAGCGGGCGGCAGCCCCGCGAGGTGCTGGAGCGCACCGGCGAGGTCGCGCACGAGCTGATGATCCGGCAGGCGTCCTGCTTCCGCGACGAGGTCCGTCCCGCGCTCGGCGACGAGGGCGTCGACATCCTGCGCTGGGACGAGCTGGCCGAGACCGAGCAGGAGCGGCTGCGGCGGCTGTTCCGCGACCGGATCTACCCCGTCCTCACCCCGCTCGTCGTCGACTCCGCCCACCCGTTCCCCTACATCTCCGGCCTGTCGCTCAACCTGGCGGTGATCGTCCGCGACCCGGAGACGGACGCGACGATGTTCGCCCGGGTCAAGGTGCCGCCGCTGCTGCCGCGCTTCATCGAGGCGTCCCCCGACCGGTTCACGCCGCTGGAGGACGTCATCGCCGCGCACCTCGGGCAGCTGTTCGTCGGGATGGAGGTCGTGGAGCACCACGCGTTCCGCGTCACCCGCAACCAGGACCTGGAGATCGACGACGACATCAGCGAGGGCCTCCTCCAGGCCCTGGAGCGCGAGCTGCTGCGTCGCCGGTTCGGCCCGGTCGTCCGGCTGGAGGTCGAGGAGTCGATCTCCCTGGGCGTGCTGGAGCTGCTCACGTCCGAGCTGGCGGTGGACGAGGGGCAGATCTACCGCGTCGTCGGGCCGCTCGACCTCGGCGGGCTCGCGGCCATCGCCGACCTCGACCGGCCGGAGCTGAAATACCCCCCTTTCGTGCCGTCCAAGGAGGCGCTGCCCGAGGACGCCAGCATCTTCGGCGCCATCCGTGAGCGGGACGTGCTCGTCCACCACCCGTACGACTCGTTCACCACGACCGTCCAGCGGCTGATCGAGGACGCCGCCGCCGACCCGCGCGTCCTCGCGATCAAGCAGACGCTGTACCGGACGAGCGGCGACTCCCCGATCGTGGACGCGCTGATGAGCGCCGCCGAGGCGGGCAAGCAGGTCGTGGTCGTCGTCGAGCTGAAGGCCCGCTTCGACGAGCGCGCCAACATCGCGTGGGCGCGCAAGCTGGAGACGGCCGGCTGCCACGTCGTGTACGGGTTCGTCGGGCTGAAGACGCACTGCAAGCTCGCGCTGATCGTCCGGCAGGACGACGAGGGCCAGCTGCGCCGCTACTGCCACATCGGCACCGGCAACTACCACCCGAAGACCGCCCGCCTCTACGAGGACTTCGGCCTCCTCACCGCCGACCCCGAGGTCGGCGAGGACGTCAGCGCCCTGTTCAACCACCTGACCGGCTACTCGCGGCAGAGCTCCTACAACCGGCTGCTCGTCGCGCCGAACAGCCTGCGGTCGGGGCTCGTCCAGCGGATCGAGCACGAGATCGACAACCGGCGGGCCGGCCATGCCGCCCGCGTCCGCGTCAAGTGCAACTCGCTCGTCGACGAGGTGATCATCGACGCGCTGTACCGGGCGTCGCAGGCCGGGGTGCCGGTGGACGTGTGGGTGCGCGGCATCTGCGCGCTGCGTCCCGGCATGCCCGGCCTGTCGGACATGATCCGGGTGCGCAGCGTCCTCGGCCGGTTCCTGGAGCACTCCCGCGTGTTCGCGTTCGAGAACGGCGGCGAGCCCGAGGTGTGGATCGGCAGTGCCGACCTCATGCACCGCAACCTGGACCGCCGCGTCGAAGCCCTCGTCACCGTCACCGACCGCGCCCAGCGCGACGACCTGCTCGCCCTCCTCGACCGCGCGATGGAGTCCGGCACCCACGCGTGGGCGCTCGACGGCGCCGGCACGTGGACCAGGGCGCGGCCCCGTCCGGGCGAGACGCTCCAGGACATCCAGACCCACCTCGTCAAGAGCCGCCGGTGGAGGACGGTCGATGGCTGAGGTCATCCACGCGGCGGGCGCGGTGCTGTGGCGGGACGCGCCGGGGGGCGGGCCGGAGTTCGCGGTGATCCACCGCCCCCGCTACGACGACTGGTCGTTCCCGAAGGGCAAGGTCGACCGGGGCGAGCACGTGCTGCGCGCCGCCGTCCGCGAGATCGAGGAGGAGACCGGCATCGTCGCCCGCCTCGACCGGCGCCTCCCGACCAGCACGTATCCGATCGGGGAGCGGACGAAGCAGGTCGACTACTGGGCCGCCCGGCCGGTCGCGTCCAGCGTGTTCACGCCCAACGACGAGGTCGACGAGCTGGTCTGGCTGCCGGCCGGCGAGGCGGAGGCCAGGCTCAGCTACCGGCACGACGCCGACCTGCTCCACGAGTTCCTGCGCGGCCCCGCGCGGACGTCGCCGCTGGTGATCCTGCGGCACGCGTCCGCCGGGGAGAAGCACGCGTGGCGGGAGGCCGACGAGCTGCGCCCGCTGGACGCCGCCGGCCGCCGCGAGGCCGCCGCCCTCACCGGCCTCCTGCACGCCTACGGCCCGCTGCGGGTGATCAGCTCGGCGACGGCCCGCTGCCTGGAGACCGTCCTGCCCTACGCGCGCCTCACCCGGGCGCCCGTCGCCACGGACGCCGCCTTCACCGTCGGCGACACCGGTCCCGCGCAGGCCGTGGAGCGGCTGCTCACCCTGACCGGCGTCCCGGCGGTCGTGTGCACGCACGGCGAGGTCGTCTCCGAACTCGTCACCGGCCTGTGCCGGGAACTCGGCGAGAAGGTCCCGGACGACCCGAGCCTCCGCAAGGCGGAATTCTGGGTCGCCCACCTCGCCGGCGACGCAATGGCGTCCCTCGAACGCCACAGCCCCTAACGGCACGCTCCTAAACGGCACGCTCCTAAACGGCACGGCCTCTGGAAACGGCGCCGCTTCTGGAAACGGCGCCGCTTCTGGAGAGGCGACCTCAGAAGGACGGCCCGAGCGTCCGCGACCAGGTGGTCGCCAGCCGGTCGCGGGCGGCTTCCGCGTCGCACTGCTCCCTGCCGTACAGGACGCCGAGGGTGAACGCCTCCGCCGGAACGCTGGTGCGCTTCGCGGCGGCCGCGAGGTGCTCCATCGCGATGACGCCGTCCTGGTAGCCGCCGAGGACCCCCTGGATGCGCTTGGCGTCCTCGACCACCCGCTTGGCCGCGACGCCCAGCACCGGGACCGCGAGCTCCGCCGCGTACCGGGCGCGCTTGGCCTCCTTGCGGGTCTCGTGCCGCGCGATGTCGGGGTCGGCGGCCGTCTTGATCGACGCGTACTCCCCGGCCATCCGGTCCCACGCCCGCGTGACGAGGCCGGGCAGTTCCTTGCGGGCCTTCTTGCCCGCCTCGGCGGCCAGCGGCGGATCGGCGATCAGCCGGTCGAGTTCGTCGAGCAGCGCGAAATACCTCGGCTCCTTCAGGGCCGCGTTCAGCCGCCGGTACGCGGACCGCTCCTGCTTCTCCAGATCGTCCAGCAGGAATTCGGGCGCGCCCTGGAACCGCATGCGCAGCACTTCGCGGTCGCGGACCTCGCCCAGTTCCTGGGCGAGCCAGCGCAGTTCCGGGTTGAGCGGCACGGTGCGCCCGGCGTCCAGGACGGGCCGGTAGCTGCGCAGCGCGCTCCGCGTCCGGCGCACGGCGACCCGCATCTTGTGGACGGCGTCGTGCTCGCCCAGCCGCGCCTTCGGGTCGAAGTCCACGATGGCCTCGACCTGCTCGGCGAGGTAGGCCATGACGACCTCGCCGGTCGTGATCGCGGGCGCCTTCCCGTTGCTGGTCGCCGCCGCGATCCGCGACCTGGACGCGGACCGCGCCGCCGCGGCCCGCGACGGGACGACCGCCTCCCCGAGCAGCCGCCCGAGCTTGGACGACGACTTGGCCCGCTTCGCGCCGCCCTTGCGGAGCCGCTTGCCGGCCGCCTTCAGCAGCTCCGCGGTGCCGGCGCCGAGCTCGACCTCGATCTCCCGCCACCGCTCGGGCTCGGCGTCCCGGCCGCGCCCGGTCACCAGGTCGTCGGCGACCTCGGCGAGTTCGGCGCCGTCCGCCGCGAACAGCCGGACGACCGTCCGCCGGGTCTCCAGCGTCGCGACGGGACGCAGCTCCGCGCCCCGCGTGTACGCCGCGACCAGCCCGGCGAGCCGCGCCGGGACGACCAGCGGCCGGCCGAGCGGCGCCCGCAGCTCCTGCTTGCTGTCCGGTCCGGCGGGCATCTTCAGGTGCCAGCCCGCGTCCGTCCCGCCCCGCCGCCGGCGCAGCGTGATCTTGTGCGCGGCGAGCCGCAGGTCGTCGGTGTCGAAATAGGTGGCGTGCAGCTCGTGGACCTCGGGCTCGCCGAGAGCCGCCACGCCCGGCAGGCCGTCCAGCTCCGGCAGGACGAAGTCGGCGGCGGCATCGTACTTCTGCTCGATCTCGAGATGCCTTTCGGCCACGCTCTGCTCCTCAGGGACGTTCTACGACGAACACGCACACCCAGGTAACAAGCATTTCACGCCGGGATGAACGCCGGTGAAATCCTTTACCTGGCGGACGGCCCGGCTCGGGTACGCGCCGGGCACTGCGTGGTGGTTTCCGTGGTGGGCACGGAGGCGGGCCGCCGGGCGGACGGGAAAGGCTGTGACCACGGCGATCGGCCCGGCGGAACCCGCGGCGGCGCGATCGCGACCCTACGAGCGGCACAGGAGCGGTCATGGCGAGCAGTGAGAGCGGCACGTACCAGGGGTTCACGGCCGAGGAGCGCGCCGCGATGAAGGAGCACGCCCAGGAGGAGAGGAAGGCGGCCCGGCGCGGCTCGCGTGCGGACAAGGCCGCGGAGGCGGCGCGGGACGTCCTCGCGAAGATCGCCGAGATGGGGGACGAGGACCGGGCCATGGCCGAGCGCGTCCACGCCGTGATCACGGCCGGCGCCCCGGCGCTGGCGCCGAGGCTCTGGTACGGGATGCCCGCCTACGCGCTGGACGGCAAGATCGTCTGCTTCTTCCAGAGCGCGGCGAAGTTCAGGGCGCGCTACGCGACGCTCGGTTTCAACGACGCGGCGAAGCTGGACGACGGCGCGATGTGGGCGACCGCCTTCGCGCTGACCGAGGTGACGCCCGCGGTCGAGGAGCGGATCGTCACGCTGGTGAAGCAGGCGGTGAGCCGGTGAAACGGGCGGTGGGCTGCGCCGCCTACCGGACGGGCGCGGGCGCGAAGTCGAGCCCGGCCAGGGCGGCCTCGCCGGCGGCGATGTGCTCGCCCCCGGCGAGCAGCAGCGTGCGCGCCGACTGGTAGCGGCACCCGGCCGCGTCGAACGCCGCGGCGGTGGCGAGCTGCCGGGGCCGGTCGCCGTCGAGCAGCGCTTCCGCCCGGTCCACCTGGGCGGAGGCGACGGGGTTGCCGGCGACCGTGGTCCGGGCGGCGGCGATCCGGCCCCGGGCGTCCGGGCGTCCGGCGAGCACCGCCGCCTCCGCCCTGAGCGCGACGTACCAGTGCAGCCAGACCCAGCACACCCACTTCCACACCTGGTCGGGCTCGGGCGCGACACGGTCCAGCGCCGCGTCCGCGTCGCCGTGGTGGAGCAGGACCATGGCGTCGAAGACGGCCCCGTACCCCAGGCGGTGGTCCGCTTCGGGGCCGGACTGGTCGACGACCGCGAGCCAGGCCGCCCGTGCGCCGTGGTCGCCGCGCAGCCCGTGGATCATCGCGACCGACGCGGCGGCGGGTCCGGCGGAGCGCGACCGCAGCCGTCCGCTCCGCTCCCACGCGTCCAGGAACCGCCCGCTGGTCGCGAGCACCGCGCCCGCGTCGCCGGCGAACGCGTCCGCGACCAGGAGCCAGGACGTCGCGTGGTGGCCCGCCTCCGCGAGCAGCGGATGACCGGCGAGCTGCCCGCCCCACCGGCGCGCCTCCGGCAGCTCGCCCACGCCGACGGCGGTCCCGGCGGCCATGGCGAGGGCGTCCATCCGCTCGTGGGTGCTCGCGGGGGTGGACGGCCCGGACGCCAGGAGGCGGAGCCTGCGCCGGGCGGCGGCAGCGGCGGCGAACGGCTCCCCCGCCCAGCTCCGCGCGCCGGAGAGCGCGTCGAGGGCGGCGGACTCCGCCACCGCGTCGCCCGCGCGCCGCGCGAGTTCGACCGCCCGCTCGGCGCGCTCGACCGTCTCCTGCGCGGGGTTGTCGGGGTCGCCCTGGACGGCGCCGAACGCGTCCGCCTCCACCGCGGCCTCGGCCAGCGCGACGGCCGCCTCCGCGGCCAGGGCGTCGCCGGACCCGGCGGCGGCGCACAGCTCCCGCGCCTCCGCGAGCATGGCGGTCACCTCGTCCACGGGCGGAGCGTCCGCGAACGAGCTGGAGAAGCGGTACGCGACGGTGGCCGCGGTCGCCAGGTCGCGGCCCGCGCCGGCGGCGTCCCCGGCCCGGCGGGCGGCCCCCGCGGCGGCGCGATGCAGGCGGAAGCTCTCGCCGTCGAGGCTGCGGCACCCCGCCACGGCGGCGGCCTGGCGCAGTGCCGCGGCGGCGTCGGCGGCGTCGGCGTCGTCGTCGTCGGTGCCAGCGTCGTCGGCGCCAGCGTCGTCGGCGGCGGCGAGCCCGGCCGCCTGCTCGAACCGCTGCTGCGCCTCGCCGAGCAGGTTGCGGGCGAAGGCCGCCTCGGCCATGGCCAGCGCGAGCCGGTAGGCGTCCGCGCGCTGCTCCGGCCGGTCGGAGGCCCAGGCGAGGGCGGCGCGCAGCTCTTCCGCGACGGCGTCGAACCGGGCGCGCCAGTCCGTGCCGCCGCTCTCCGCGAGAGCGTCCGCGCCGGCGAGGCACCAGCGCAGATGCCGTGATCGGACGTCCGTCAGCTCGCCCGCGTCGGCGAGCCGCTCCGTCCCGTACTGGCGGATGGTCTCCAGCGCGTGGTACCGGGTGCCGCCCTCGGACGGCGCCGCGGTGAGCAGGCTCTGCTCGGCGAGCACGCCGAGCCCGTCGACGACCCCGGCCGCGTCGAGCGGCGCGAACCCGGCGACCTCGGCGGCGGCCTCGGCGGTGAACGGCGCGACGAACACCGACGACCGGCGCAGCAGCGCCCGCTCGTCCGGTTCCAGCAGGTCGTGGCTCCAGTCCAGCACCGCCCGCACCGACCGGTGCCGGTCGTCGGCGCGCGGACCCCCGGTGAGGATGCGCAGCTGGTCGGAGAGCCCGGCGATGAGGCCGTCCAGCCCGAGCGTGGCCCAGCGCGCCGCCGCCAGCTCGATCGCCAGCGCCATGCCGCCGAGCCGTTCGCAGACGGCGACGACCCCCTCGCTCACCGCCGGTCCGGTCGGCCGTCCGACGGCCGCCGCACGGTCCATGAACAAGGCCACCGCGTCCGACTCGTCGCCGCCCTCCCGCGACAGCGGCGGGACGGGCAGGACCCGCTCGAACGGCACCATCAGCCGGGCGCGGCTCGTCACGAGGACCCGCAACCGCGGGCAGGCCGCCAGCAGCCGCTCCACGAAGGGCGCGACCCCGTCGCGTACGTGCTCGCAGTTGTCCAGCACCAGCAGCGCCCGGTGGTCCGCCAGCGCGGACAGCACCGCGTCGTCGACGCTCTGCCCCGGCCGCTCGCCCACGCCCGCGGCCGCCGCGACCGCCGCGCCCACCCGTCCCGGCTCGGCGACCGGGACCAGGTCGACGAACCAGACCCCGTCGGCGAAGTCGCCCGTGCGGTCACCGGCGCGATCGGCGGCGGGGTCGTCGGCGAGGTCGGAGGCCACCGCCAGCGCGAGGCGCGTCTTGCCCACCCCGCCCGGCCCGGCCACGGTCACCAGCCGGTGCTTCCGCACGGCGTCCGCCAGCTCCGCGCGCTCCCGCGTCCGGCCGACGAACGACGTCAGCGGCGCCGGCAGCGCGGGCGCCGCCCGACCGGCGGGCGCGGCCTCGGCCGCGTGCCGGGCCAGCGCCCGCCGGTCGGGCAGCTGGAGCTTGCGCAGCAGCGAGGACACGTGCGACTCGACGGTGCGGACGGAGATGACCAGCCGCGCGGCGATCTCCGCGTTGCTGAGGTGCTCGCCGAGCAGCGCGAGCACTTCGGCTTCCCGAGCCGAGACACCTGGACTGGACACCGGCTCATTATCCGTGGTGGCACGCGTGACCGGGCACGGAGGCGGCCCGGCGCCCCCGTCCGGCGACCGGTGATCCGATGCCGCTCAGGGGCTTCCGGTTCTGGCTCAGGGCTGTCCGCTTCCAGCCAGTTGCCGTGCGGAACCGGACGGACGGACGACACATCGATATACCGAGATCGTCCAACATGGGAGTATTTGTGAAGCGTGCAGTCCCGGTTCTCTCCGTTCTCGCGGTCGGCGGCGCCCTGCTGCTCAGCGGATGCCAGTCCAACACGCACAGCTGCGTCAACGGCAAGTGCCACGTGACGGTGAGCGGCGCCGGACAGACCGTGGAGGTCAACGACGTCGACGTCACCGTCTCGCAGATCTCCAGCGGAGGGATGACGGTGTCGGCGGCCGGGTCCGCGCCCGCAACGATCGCGAACGGGGAGAGTTCCCAGGTGGGGCCGGTCACGATCAGGGTGACGTCGATCGACGGCCAGAAGGTCAAGTTCGACCTGGAGTAGCCGGGCGGGCCGGGTGTGAGCGGTTTGTGAGCGGCGCCCGGCAGCCTCCGGGACATGAGCTACGCGTTCCAGGCCGAGGGCCTGGTCAAACGATTCGGGAAGACGACCGCGCTGGCCGGGGTGGATCTGGCGGCGCGGCCGGGGACGGTCCTCGGCGTCCTCGGTCCCAATGGCGCAGGCAAGACGACGGCCGTACGGATTCTCGCGACCCTGCTGCGTCCCGACGCGGGACGGGCCGAGGTCCGCGGGCTGGACGTCGTCCGCGACGCGGCGAAGGTGCGGGAGCTGGTCGGCCTCACCGGGCAGTACGCGTCGGTGGACGAGGACCTCACCGCGACGGAGAACCTCGTCCTCATCGGACGGCTGCTCGACCTGCGCAAGGCCGAGGCGCGGACGCGCGCCGCCGAACTGCTGGAGCGGTTCGAGCTGACCGAGGACGCCGGGCGCCGCGTCTCGACGTACTCCGGCGGGATGCGGCGCCGCCTCGACCTCGCCGCCGGCCTGATCGGGCGGCCCGCCGTCATCTACCTGGACGAGCCCACGACCGGCCTCGATCCGGGCCGGCGGGAGGAGGCGTGGCGGCTGATCCGGGCCATGACGGACGAGGGCGGGACGGTCCTGCTGACCACCCAGTACCTGGAGGAGGCCGACGCCCTCGCCGACGTGATCACCGTCATCGACCGCGGCTCCGTCATCGCGTCCGGCACGCCCGCCTCGCTGAAGCGCATCGCGGGCGGGCAGACGATCATCGTCCGACCGCGCGACCCGGGACGGCTCGCCGAGGCCGCCGCCATCCTGCGCGCGGTGTCGGGACGCGAGGTCGAGCCCCCGCGCCGGGACGTGGTCTCGGTGCCGGTCGACGGGGACGGCGAAGGCGCGTTCACCGAGGCCGTCCGCCGCCTGGACGCCGCCGGGATCGGCGTCACCGAACTGGCGCTGCGGCTGCCCAGCCTGGACGAGGTGTTCTTCACCCTGACCGGCCGGCGCGCCTCCTCCGCCGAGGACGAGGACGAGGCGGCGGCATGACCGACACGAACCGGACGGCACACCCGCGGGCGGCGGACGCGAACCCCGTTCCCGTCTCCGCACCGGGCGCTGGATCGGACTCCGGCGGCGCAGGACGGCCGCGGCGGCGCTACCGGCTCGCCCGGCACAGCCTGCTGCTCGCCGGGCGGAGCCTGACCAAGACGCGGCGCAACCCGGGCGTGCTGAGCGACGCGCTGTTCATGCCGATCCTCTTCCTGCTGCTGTTCGTGTACCTGTTCGGCGGCGCGGTGTCCGGGTCCACGCACTCGTACCTGCAGTACGTGTTCCCTGGCGTGCTGGTGATGACGATGTTGCTCGCCGGAATGCTGGCGACCGGGCTCAGCATCAACACCGACATCAAGAAAGGGGTCTTCGACCGGTTCCGCAGCCTGCCCATCGGACGATCCGCGCCCCTCGTCGGCATCGTCCTCGGCGACGTGATCCGGTACGTCGTCGCGGCGGCGGTGCTGTTCGCGACCGGCTACCTGATGGGGTTCCGCGTCCAGACGGACGCGGCGTCGGCGCTCGCGGCGGTGGGCCTGGCGACCGCGCTGGGCTTCGCGATGGGCTGGATCAACGTGCTCATCGGCGTCCTGATCAGGGAGGAGGTCATCGTGCAGACGGTCGCGTTCCTCGGGATCTTCCCGCTGGCCTTCGGCACCGACATGGTCGTCCCGGCCGACACGATGCCCGGCTGGCTGCGGGCATGGGTCGAGGTCAACCCGGTCAGCGACGCGGTGGAGGCCGCGCGGGGGCTGCTGGTCGGCGGGCCGGTGGCGGGCCCGGCGACGGCGACGCTGCTGTGGTCGGCGGGTTTCCTCGCCGTGTTCTGCCCCCTCGCCGTCGCCGCCTACCGGCGCCGCAGCTGATCGTCCAGCAGGGCGAGCGCGCCGGTCACGTCCAGCCCGCGGCCCCGCTCGTAGGCGTCGCGGTAGGCGCGCTCGCCCAGCTCGCCGCGGAGGCGGCGCGCGGGCCGGGCGACGTCGGGGTTGAACGCGTCGGGCGCGCCGCGCAGCACGGCCGCGGCCCCCAGCGCCTCCGCCGCCGCGCGGGGATCGGCGGCGGCGCGGAGCCGGGCGACCGCGTATCCGGCGACGGCGGCGATCGGCATGTCGGGCGCGCCGACGGCGAGGGCGAGCGCCTTCCGCAGGCGCCGGGCCGCCTCCCCGGGGTCGTCCCGTCCGATCGCGAGCTGGGCGTGCGCCGCCTCCAGCAGCGAACGGAACTGCGGGTAGGACGGGACGCGGTCCAGCTCGCGCCCGGCGGCGGCGTAGTGCGCGGCGGCCTCGGCCGCGTCCCCGGCGTGGCGGGCGAGGTCGCCGAGCGCCAGCCGGACGTGCACCAGGTGGCGGGACGGGGTCGCGGCGCCGGGCGCGGCCATCGCCGACAGCTCGTCCCGCGCCCTCCGGACGTCGCCGGAACGGGCCCGCGCCTTCGCGAGCATCACCCGCTGCAACCCGGCCGCGGCGTCCTGCCCCAGCTCGCGCAGCAGCCCGATCGACTCCTCCAGCGCGGCGACGGCGTCGGCGAAGTGCCCGTCGACGGTCTGCGTCTCGGCCCCGAACGCGAGCGCGAGCGCCAGCCCGGCCCGCTCGCCCGCCGCGCGGAACCCGGCCTGAGCCGCGACGATGTCCGCAGCGGCCTGCCCCATCTCGCCGCGGTTGCCGTTGAGCATGGCGCGCGTCAGGTGCAGCGCGGCGCTCGTCCACGGGTCGTCGTGGGGCAGCAGGCGGTCGACGGCCGCGACGCCCCCGGCGGGGTCGTCGGCCAGCAGCGCCGTGGCGGGGGCGATCAGCGCGGCGAGCGGATGCCCGTCGGCGGGCCCCGCAGGCGGCGGCGCACCCGGCCCCCGCAGGCCGCCGATCAGCGGGTCGTCGCGCGCCGCGCCGCCGGACAGGACGGTGTTGAACACGTAACCGCCCAGCGCAGCCGCCACCCCCGGCACCGGGGCGCGGCGCGGCACTTCCAGCGCGAGCCGCAGCCGCCGCGCCGCCTCAGCGTGATCGCCCTGGATCATCCAGAACGTGGCCAGCGCGGCGCCCATCCGGACGGCCCGCTCCGCGTCGCCCTCGTCCACGGCGTGGTGCAGCGCGGCGAGCAGGTTGTCGCGCTCCGCCGCCAGCCGGAAGATCCACTCCAGCTGCTCGGGACGGCGCAGCCGCGGCTCCGCCCGTTCGGCCAGTCCGAGGAAGCATCGGAGGTGCGCGTCCCGGGCCGGGCCGGCGTCGCCCGCCAGCCGCTCCAGGCCGTACTCGCGGATCGTCTCCAGCATGCGGAAGCGCGGCTCGGCGCCGTCGACGGCCTGGAGCAGCGACCGGTCGACGAGCGAGTCGAGGACGTCCAGGGCCTCCGCCGCGCCGGTCACCTCGGCCGCCGTCTCCGGCGTGATCGTCCCGGGGAACACCGACAGCCGCTCGGCGAACCGGCGTTCGGCGTCGTCCAGCAGGTCCCAGCTCCACGCGACGACGGCGCGCAGCGTCCGGTGCCTGGGCAGGGCCTTGTTCCCGCCCGTCAGCACGCGGAACCGGTCGTCCAGGCGTGCCGCGAGCTGCTCCGCGGACATCGACCGCAGCCGGGCGGCGGCCAGCTCGATCGCGAGCGGCAGCCCGTCCAGCCGCCGGCAGATCTCGGCGGCGACCCCGGGGTCGGGCTCGTATCCCGGCCGGACGGCCGCCGCCCGGTCCGCGAACAGCCGCACCGAGGCCGGCCGGTCCAGCGGCGGCACCGGGCACAGCGCCTCGCCGTCGACACCGAGCCGCTCCCGGCTCGTCGCGAGTACCCGCAGGCTGGGACAGGCGCCGAGCAGGTCGTGGACGAGCCCGGCCGCCGCGTCCACGACGTGCTCGCAGTTGTCCAGCACGATCAGCGTCTCGTCGGCGGACAGGGCTTCGACGAGCCGGCTCGTCCCGTCCCGGAGCCCGAGGACGCCCGCGACCGCGCGCGGCACCTCCGCCGGGTCGTCGACGCCCGCCAGCTCGACGAGCCAGACGCCGCCCGGGAACCGTCCGGCCAGCTCCGCGCCGACCTTCGCCGCCAGCCGCGTCTTGCCGGCCCCGCCGTGCCCGACCAGGGTGACCAGCCGGCCGTCCCAGAGCGCCCGCGCGACCCACGCGCACTCGCTCTCCCGCCCGACGAAGCTGGTCGGCGGCACCCGCAGGTTCCCGCGCGTGCGCTCCCTGGGCGCCGCCCGCAGGACGGCCAGGTACGCGTCCTGCAGCTCCTTCCCGGGATCGGCGCCCAGCTCCTCGGCCAGCACGCGCCTGAACCGCTCGAACACGCCGAGCGCCTCGGCCGAGCGTCCGCCCCGGTGCAGTGCCTGCACCAGCAGCGCGCGGGGCCGCTCCCGCAACGGATGCAGCGCCGCCAGCTCCTCCAACTCGGCGACCAGCCGCGCCGGCTCGACGCCCGTTTCGAGTTCGGCGGCCACCCGGTCCTCGACCGCCGAGATCCGCAGCGCCTCCAGCCGGACGGCCGCCGCGTCCGCGAACGGCGCACCGGCCGCGTCGGCGAGCGCGTCCCCGCGCCACAGCTCAAGGGCAGCCCGCAGCAGGCCCGCGGCGCGCTCGGCGTCACCGTCGCGGAGCGCCCTGCCGCCCGCACCGGCGAGGCGCTCGAACTCCGGGGCGTCGACCGACTCGACGTCCAGCACGTAACCGCCGGACACCGACCGCAACCTGCCCTCCGGCAGGCGCCGCCGCAACCGCGACACGAGCGCCTGCAACGCGTGCACGCCCGGCCCGCCCTCCGGCCACAGCGCCTGGACGAGCGCGTCGACGCCGACCGTCCGCCCCGGCTCCAGCGCCAACCGGATCAGGAGCGCCCGCAACCGGGCCCCGCCGACGGCGACAGCACTCCCCTGGTCCGTGACGACCAACGGCCCAAGGATCCGAACCCGCACCCCTCAACTCTGCCATCCGCGGCTAGGGCGCCTCGACCCCCGAGATCACGTACTTCATGACCTCGGCGTGCCGGATCCGAGCCGCCTGCTCGGGCTCGGGCCCCCCGCCCCGGAACCGCTCGACGTCCTCCCCGCTCTCCCACCGCTCGTACACGTTGATCCGGTCAGGCTCGACCAGGTCGGCCGACAGCGCGAAGTCGAGACACCCGGGCGCGGCCCGCGCCAGCGCCACGACCTCCCGGCACCCGTCGAGAAACCCGTCCCGAGTCCCCGCCTCGACGTACAAGGCCCCCGAAATAATGATCACCAGCGCCCCCTCTCACTCCCCCTCACCCTGCCCCACCCCACCGACAAACCCGCCCGCGCCCAAGCACCCGGCGGCCGGGCGGACGTGTCCTTTGGCATCCCGGGCCCGACCCGCATTCCGCTGATCAAGCAAGCGGTACCGGCCAAGCGGACATTCTGGCCATGCGAAGAACCGCGATCAGAGCGCGGCCGAGCACAGGGCGCGATCGGCGTGTGGACGTAGCGCGGGCGGGCGGCCGGCTCGCGACGTTCCACGTCCCGTCCGGCCTGCGGACGGACGGCACGTCAGGGGCGTCCGCGACCGGAGGACGCGGACGGCCCAGGATGTCGTAGAGCTGCCGAGCCAGGTCGGCACCGGTCTTGGCCTCGACCAGGCGGTCCGGCAGAAGCGCCCACAGCGATCCGCTGAACTCCCCCCACCACATGCACAAGCCGGGAAAGGAGCGACGCAGCTCGTCGAGGACCCGATCAATGTCGAGGTCCATTTCCAAGGCGCCCGCCGGACCGGGGCCGTAGTCGAACGATCGGCTGTAAGAAGCGTGGGGGTTCACCGTGATACCTCCGGGAGCGGCCCTACCAGGTGGCGGGGAACATGCGGTGCTTGAGGACGCCGTCGACCTGGTCGGCGGCGGACTTGGTGTCGCCGCAGGGCGCGAGGTACCCGCGCCGTCCGCGTCCGGCCTCGCAGTAGCCCCACACACCGCCCGTAAAAGCGTGAACGGCGACGGCCATCCGAACATGGTCGTCGGGGCTGAACGCGAAGACCCAGAGGACGGGCGGACGCGCGGGCTGGTCACCGGCCCGGTAGAGCTTGACGGCCTTGTAGCCCTTGGCCTGGACGGCGACGGCGAGCAGGTCCAGGTACCGGATCGCCGTGGGACGCCCGCGCAGGGTCCGCCACCGCAGCAGGTGCCGTTCGGCCCGGACGGTCAACGGGCGCAGCGAGCCCACGTGATCTTTCCTTCCTCGCCGAGCGGCCGGACGCCCCAGTCGTGGGCGAGCCGGGCCATCAGCAGCAGCCCGCGCCCGCCGATGGCGTCGCAGTCCTCACCCCGGACGACCGGCAGGGCCGTCCCCTCGTCCTGAACCTCGATGACGGTCAGGTGCTCGCGCACATCCGGGAAAATGCGGACGACGATCTGTCCGACTCCGACGTGCATGTACGAATTTGTAACCAGTTCCGTAACCACGAGCCGTCCGGCGAAGTCGTCGGCGTGCCCGAGTTCACGGAACCGCGCGGTCAGGTAACGGCGCGCCTTGGCGGGCGCCTGATCGGTCGGCTCCAGGATGAGCGCCGGCCTCTCCGGCGCAAGAGCTACAGGTGGCATCGGTACGACCTTCGAACGTGTCCGGTTCTTGTGTCTGTCAGTAAGCCACCCATCGACGCAGAGTCAGTGTTAACGTCCAGAAAGACGCAACAACTCAATGTTGATCTTCAATCTCCGGTTACTCCCCGGTACCGGCAGGTTAAGGAGCGCGAGCATGGCATCCCCCCGCCGACGTGCAGCGACGTCACCCGCCCTTGCGGCCTTCGGACGGCAGTTCCGCCGATACCGGGAGCGCGCCGGGTTAAGCCAGGCGCGCGTCGCACAGCGCACCGGCAAGACGGCGTCCTTCGTCTCGCAGATCGAAAGCGGGAAGAAGCGATGCAAACGCGAGTTCGTCGAGATCATGGACCCCGAACTCAAGGCCGGCGGCACCCTCCTCAACCTCTACGACGACCTGAACGGCGACGGCGCACTCGGCTTCCCAACGTGGTTCGACTGGCCCGAGGTGGAGCGCGAGGCCGAGATCCTGGTGACTTGGGAGCACAGCGTCGTACCCGGGCTACTTCAGATCGATGACTACGCCCGCACGCTTCTGAGCACGGACGAAGCCGTCATCGCTCGCCTGACACGGCAAGAGATCCTCAAGCGGGACGTACCAGCACCGGTTACCCTGATCGCGTTGCTGAACGAGCACGTTCTCCATCACCTTGTGGGCTCTCGGGAGATCATGCGGCAGCAACTCGAACATCTGCTGACCATGAGCGAGCTACCGAACGTGACTATCCAGATCGTCGTGAACGATGACGGCACCCCAGCCGGCAATGGTGGATCGTTCGTCCTCGCAACAATGAAAGATCGCAGCGAGATAGCCTACCTAGAAACCACTGTCCGTGGGATCACTACGGATGACTCGGGCGACCTTGCGGCGATCGCGCGCACCCTTGATAGCTTGAGAAGCAAAGCACTGCCAGCACGTATGTCCCGAGACTTCATCAGAAAGGTGATGATAGAGAAATGGACATGAGTAACGTACCGTGGCGCAAGACACGCCTGAGCACAGAGAACGGTGGCAACTGTGTAGAGCTTGCACCCGTGAGCAGATTGATCGCCATCCGCGACAGCAAGGACCCTGACGGCCCCAAGCTGACCCTAAACCAAAAGGAATTTCGAGGTCTAACCCAGGCCCTCAAGAACCTCTGAGCCGCACACCGCCTACCGCGAGGAACGGACGAGACATGGACCTGAGCCGCGTGACATGGCGCAAGGCCAGCCGCAGCACCTCCAACGGCGGAAACTGTGTTGAAGTCGCCAGCACTCCTGACGTAGTCGCCGTCCGTGACAGCAAGGACCCCAACGGCCCCAAACTCGTCATCACCTACAAAGACTTTCAACGCCTCACCGAAACCCTCAAGGCCATGTGATTCGTACTTGCCGACGGCGAATCCGAATCGGCGGCGCTTGAGCCTCTCTCGGCCGTGGACCCCGTCAGCGGTGGGGCGCAGTGCGGTGATGCGTCCGGCGAGAAACAGAGAGTTCGCGCCGCGCCTGCGTCCATGCCTCGACCGGGGGCCGAGTGGGTGGCGCGATCTGGCGCCAACCAGACGGGGATGGCCACCACTACACGCCGAGTCCGCACGGGTTCGTTCTTCCGTACCAGCGGTCGGCAATGAACGGACAGCGAGCCGGTTCCTCTCTCGTTGGACATCATGGCGTGCGCCGAACGCGGACCTGAGCTTCGGGCGAGTGGCCGTGCGTCGGGAGGGGGATGGGTAGGGTCGGGTGCGTGCCAAGTGGTGGTGTTCGAGCGCGTTCTCCGAAGCGGGTCAGGGAGCCGGTGGCTCCGGTGATTCCGCGGTCGTTGGCTGAGGCGGGGGCGGCCGAGTGCGAGCTGGCTGACGATGGCGTGTACCTGTCGATGCGGTTCGGGGCGCTGGACGTGTCCGACCGTGACGCGGAGGACGTCGAGTTCGAGCGGTGCCGTTTCCAGGAGACGCGCCTGGCGGGCACGGTCATGCGGCGGGCCGAGTTGCGGGACGTCGAGTTCGCCGCCTGCGACCTGGCGAACCTGAAACTGCACGACTCCCGGATCTTCAACGTGGCGATCGACGCCAGCCGCCTGACGGGGACGTCGCTGGCCGGCTGCTCGCTCCGGGACGTGCTGTTCAGCGACTGCCGCGCCGACCTGTCCTCGTTCCGTTTCTGCCGGTTCAAGAACGTGGTGTTCCGGGACTGCAACCTGGCGACGGCGAACTTCCAGGAGGCGGATCTCTCCGGCGCCCGCTTCGAACGCTGCAAGCTGACCGGCGCGCAGTTCAGCCATGCCGACATGAAGGGCGCCCGGCTCTCCGAGTGCGACCTCTACGGCGTGAACGGCGTCCAGAGCCTGGCGGGCGCCACGGTGACCACCGCTGACGCTCAGGGCCTCCTGCTGACCCTGGCGGCGGCGATGGGCATCACCATCGAGGACCACGCCGCCAACTCCTGACCGGACGAGCTACCGCTGAGACGGGCGAAAAAAGTTCTGGCGGGGATGTCGAGAAGGCGCGGTCGGCTCCGTCCCTGGGGGGAACGCGATCCAAGACGGGTCGCACCAGCAACGAGGAGAGTCACGATGGCCAAGTACCTGCTGCTCAAGCACTACCGCGGCGCCCCGGCCCCGGTGAACGACGCGCCCATGGACCAGTGGACGCCGGAGGAAATCTCGGCGCACATGCAGTACATGCAGGACTTCGCGGACCGGCTCGAGAAGACCGGCGAGTTCGTCGACGGGCAGGCCCTCGCCCCCGAGGGCAGCTGGGTCCGGTACGACGGCGAGGGCCGCCCGCCGGTCACCGACGGCCCGTTCGCCGAGACCAAGGACCTCATCGCCGGCTGGATGGTGATCGACGTCGACAGCCACGAGCGCGCCGTCGAGCTGGCCGGGGAGCTGTCGGCGGCCCCGGGGGCGGGCGGCGAGCCGATCCACGAGTGGCTGGAGCTGCGCCCGTTCATGACCGAGCCGCCCACCATCACGGAGTGACCTCGCAGCTGAACGAGGCCCTGCTCCGGAGCCTCACGCCGAGCGTGCTCGGCATCCTCGTCCGCCGCGGAGCCGACTTCGCGGCGGCCGAGGACGCCGTGCAGGACGCGCTCGTCGAGGCGGTCCGCGGCTGGCCGGACGACCCGCCGCGGGACCCGAAGGGCTGGCTCGTCACCGTCGCCTGGCGCAAGTTCCTCGACGCGACCCGCGCCGACGCCGCACGCCGCCGGCGCGAGGACACCGCCGACGAGGAGCCCGCGCCGGGCCCCGCGCCCGCGGCGGACGACACGCTCCAGCTCTACTTCCTGTGCGCCCACCCGTCGCTGACGCCGTCCTCGGCGGTCGCGCTGACGCTGCGCGCCGTCGGCGGGCTGACCACCCGCCAGATCGCCCGCGCGTACCTGGTGCCCGAGGCGACCATGGCGCAGCGCATCAGCCGCGCCAAGCGCACCGTCTCCGGCGTGCGGTTCGACCGGCCCGGCGACGTCGCCACCGTCCTGCGCGTCCTCTACCTGGTCTTCAACGAGGGCTACTCCGGCGACGTCGACCTGGCCGCCGAGGCCATCCGGCTGACCCGGCGGCTCGCCGCCGGGATCGACCACCCCGAGGCGGCGGGGCTGCTCGCCCTCATGCTGCTCCACCACGCCCGGCGCGCCGCACGCACCGCGCCGGACGGGAGCCTGGTGCCGCTCGCCGAGCAGGACCGCGGCCGGTGGGACACCGAGATGATCGCCGAGGGCGTCCGGATCCTCCAGGGCGCCCTCGCCCGCGACCGGCTCGGCGAGTTCCAGGCCCAGGCCGCCATCGCGGCGCTCCACGCCGACGCGCCCACCGCCGGGGAGACCGACTGGGTGCAGATCGTGGAGTGGTACGACGAACTCGCCGGCCTGACCGGCAGCCCCGTCGTCCGGCTCAACCGCGCGGTCGCCGTCGGCGAGGCCGACGGGCCGCGCGCCGGCCTCGCGGCGCTCGCCGAGGTGGACGACTCGGTGCCCCGCCACACCGCCGTGGCGGCGTACCTCCACGAGCGCGACGGCGACCTGGCGACGGCGGCCCGGCTGTACGCCGAGGCGGCCCGGAAGGCGCCCAACCTCGCCGAATGCGGCCACCTGACGCGCCAGGCCGCCCGCCTCAACGCCCGCCGCGCCCGCTGACCGCCCCGGTCGCGGGCGGACGGGAGACGCCGCTCAGCAGTACTTGGAGGAGCCCGTCCGCCCCCAGGAGCATTTGTCCGCCACGCGGCCGCTCGGGTAGAGGAGGTAGGCGGTGTCGCCGGTGTTGTTCCAGACGTACCAGGTCTTTCCGAAGTAGCGGTGCGTGGCGGTGCTCGTCCCCTTGCCCGTGTGAATGTAGACCGACTTCCGGCCCTTGATCGTGTAGGAGCCGAAAGTGTACGAGTAACCGGTCTTGTCGCGGAGTTTGACGCCCTTGAGGTTCTTGGACGAGCGGGACGTGTTGAACAGCTGCACCCATTCGGCGTTCAGCGACTTGTTCGACCCCGTGTCGCTGCCCGGCGAGTTGTAGTAGACCCGGTAGATCTGCACCGGACTCGCGGCCTCGGCCGGCGTCGCCAGCAGCACTCCGGCTCCCGCCACCGCGATCGCGGCGGCCCCCGTGACGAGAAGCTTCCTCACTTGTGGATCCCTTCTGATCGGACGAATCCCCAGGTGTACAGGTGTTCGCCGATCCGCGGGGACCGCTGGCCGACTCCGGGTCCGCTGTCAACCGAGCCCGGCGGCCACGCGTCCTACCTGTCGCGTTCTCCCAGGTGGTCCGGGGAAACACGGGGCCTGCGGGCGGCGGTCCGGGAAACCACGGACCGGCCGGTCACATGACCCGGGCGCAGAGGACGCCCTCGCGGAAGTCGTTCCATCTCCGGGAGCCGCTCGGACACCTGGTCGCGTAGTAGCCGGTGAACTGGAGAATGTAATCGAAGTCCTTCGGGACGGTGTTCTTGCTGCATGACCACGAGGTCATCAGGCCGTGCCCGGTGATGTACACCTTGCTTTCGTCCTTGCCCTTCTTCCCCAGGAAGCACTCGCCCTTCCGGAACTGCCGCCGCACGCAGAGGTAGATATTGTCCCCGTCATGCGCGGGGGACCGCCACCAGGATTCGCCGTCCAGCGTCTCGGAATTGCACTCGGTGCTCGAATCCCTCACTCCGGTCACCTTCACGTACGCGTCGCTGCGGCCGCAGGAGACCGCGCTCGGCGTGTTCTCGCTCCATTCGCCGCTGTCATAGGGGTCCTTGTAGGCGTCCAGGCAGTCGTTGACCGAGATGTCGTCGAACGCCTCCCAGGTCGGGTCCGGGGTCGGGCTCGCGCTCGGCCGCGAGGTGCTCCCCGATCCGCTCGTGCGGCCGGACGTCCGGCTTGCGGACGAAGTCGGGGTCGAGGTGCCGTCCGCGTTGCTCGACCTGCCGAACCTGTCGTCGTCGGCGGCGAAGGCGATGAGCAGGGCGATCATCACGACCCCGACGACTCCGACCGCGACCGCGGCGTTCAGCGGCCCCGGCGACCTGGCCCCCGGCGGACGCCCCGCGCCCGGCCCCTGCGGCACCCGTTGCGGACGTGCCTGCGGAGGTGCCTGCGGAGGTGCCTGCGGAGGTGCCTGCGGTGGTGGCTGCGGAGGCCGGTTCCCCGGGCCCTGCTGCGGCTGCTCCGGCGGACGCTCTCCCGCGTCGGCCCTGCGGGTGAAGATCTCCGTCTCCGCCACCCGCGTGGCGATCATCGTGGCGAACGTCTGCGGCAGGGACATCCCCTCGTCCGCCGCCAGCGCCGAGCAGTGGTCCAGGAAGTCGCCGGTCGCGGGACGGTCGTCCGGGTCCTTCTCCAGCCCGGCCGCGATCAGCCCCCGCAGCGACGCCGGGACGCCCGTCAGTTCCGGGTCCTCGTGGCGGACGCGGTAGCCGAGGGCGTCGGGCGGCCCCTCCCCGAAGGGGTGGCGGCCGGTGGCCGCGAAGGCGAGCACGGCGGCCAGGCAGAACACGTCGCTGGACGGCCCGATGACGCCGCCGAGGTACTGCTCGGGCGACATGTACCCGGGCGTGCCGACCAGGGTCAGGCTCTGGGACGCGGCGTCCAGCGCACGCGCGATGCCGAAGTCGATGATGCGGGGGCCGTCCTGGGCCAGCAGCACGTTCCCCGGTTTGAGGTCCCGGTGGATCACGTTCTGCTCGTGGACCGCCCGCAGCCCCTCCGCGAGGCCCGCGCCGAGCGCGGCCACCGACGTCTCGGGCAGCCGTCCGTGCTCGTCGACGGCGTCCTGCAGCGTCGGACCCGCGATGTACTCCGTCACCAGCCAGGGCGGGTCGGCGTCGGTGTCGGCGTCCACGACCTGCGCCGCGTAGAAGCCGCCGATGCGGCGCGCCGCCGCGACCTCCTTCCCGAACCGGCGGCGGAACGACGCGTTGTCGGCGAAGTGCGGATGGACGATCTTGACCGCCACCAGCCGCCTGCCCGGCGAGCGCCCCAGATAGACCTGGCCCATCCCGCCGGCCCCCAGCCGGGCCAGCAACCGGTACGGCCCGATCCGCACCGGATCGCCGTCCCTGAGCGCCTTGAGTCCTGCGCCGGACATCCCACCTGCCTCACACCTGCTGAACACCAGCGTCTATTTGATCGAGCGTAGCGAGCTTGATCATCAGGGTCTGTGTCCTTGGACTCATTCGCCCCCCGGCCCCCGTCAGCGCTCTTCAGGGTCGCGGCCCAGGACGTGGCGGCCGCCGTCGACGGGGACGACGGCTCCGTTGACGAAGCTCGCCTCGTCCGACAGCAGGTAGGCGACGGCCGCGGCCACCTCGTCCGGACGTCCCACCCGGCCCAGCGGGTGGAGCAGGCGCATCTCGTTCTCGATGCGCGCGGTTTCGGCCGGCCCCTGGCGTTCCAGGAGGGCCTCGTAGCGTTCCGTGGTGATCGAGCCGAGCGCCACGACGTTCGTGCGGATGCCGTGGGGGCCGTAATCGACCGCCAGCGCCCGGCTCAGCCCCTCGGTCGCCGCCTTCGCCGTCGCGTAGGGGAGGGAGCCGCGCACCGGACGCTGCGCCTGGTGGGACGAGACGTTCACGATCGCACCGCCCGTCCCCGCGTCCAGGAAACGGCGGACGGCGGTCACGCAGCCGACCACGGCGGGGTCGAAGTTCAACGCGACGAGGTCCAGCAGCTCACGGGCGGACGGGGACGGGGCATCGCGGAAGACGGCGGCGTTGTTGACCCAGCCGGTGAGCGTCCCGGCCTCCTGCGCGAGGTCGGCCGCGCGTCCGGCGACGTCCTCGTCGGCCGCGCTCCCCACGACCGGGATGACGCGCGCGACCCCCTCCGCCCACGCGACCGCGGCCGGGTCGAGTTCGATCACGACGACCGAGCCGCCGTCGGCGAGCAGGCGTTCGACGATCGTCCGGCCGACGCCCCGTCCTCCTCCGGTCACCACATAGGACCGATTCACGGCACATCCTCCTGTCGACGGTTTCCACCCATCGTGGCGCGTCCGGGAAACCGCAATTCCCGGCAGGTTCTTTATGGCGTCGCGTAGTCTGCTGCCTACTCTCAGTACGCGAGGAAGCGGGTTCCGAACATGGTGCGACGCTCGTCCCGTCCCGGCAGGCGGTCGAACGGCCGGCCGTTCTGGCGGCGCCGGCGGATCGGCTCGTCGGCCGCCACGCTGCTGGCCGCCGTGATCACCTCGGCCGCGCTGCTCTCCGCCGCCCTGATCAACTACGGCTTCGGCGGCGGGAGGGCCGGGAGCCCGGCGACGCCCGCGCCGGAGGTCGTCGACCGAGCGCCCACGGTCGCGCCCGCGGCCCCGGCCGCCACGCCCTCCCCGTCGCGGCACGGCCGTCCCAAGGCCAAGTGCTCATGGCTGGGGGACGGCAAGTGCAGGGCGTCCGTCACCAAGAACCCCCGCGGCGGCTCGGCCGGAGAGTGCGGCGGTTCCGGGGGCCAGGGCAGCGGCGGATGCGCCGCCAGAGTCGACTAGCGGAAGGCGTCCGGCATCGTCCTGCCCACGCTAGCCCTCATTGAAAAGCGGACGGTGCCTGTCGAGGTCTTGCCATTCGGACCAGTCGCCGTCCCGTGCGATCTGCCACAAATGCCATAGATGGCCGTCCGCGCCGCGCACGAATATCTCAATGCGCCCATCGGCCGAATGATGCGCGGCGGGGTCACCCGCCACCGTCAGCAGCTCCCCGTTCGGGAGTGGACGGTGCCTGCTGAGGTCCTCCCAGTTGGACCAGTTGCCGTCCCGCGCGACCTGCCACATATGCCACAGATGACCGTCGGCGCCGCGCACGAAGACCTCGATCCGACCATCGGCCGAATGATGCGCAGCCGGATCACCCGCCACCATCAGCGGACCATCCTCCGGATGCGAGCGATACCCGCTCACATCATCCCAGTTAGACCAACCACCCTCCCGCGCCACCTGCCACAAATGCCACAGATGGCCGTCCACACCGCGCACGAAGACCTCAATTCGACCATCGGCCGAATGATGCGCCGCTGGATCACCCGCCACCGACAGCAGTTCCCCATTCGGGAGCGGACGATGCCTGGCGAGGTCCTGCCAGTTGGACCAGTTGCCGTCCCGCGCGACCTGCCACATATGCCACAGATGGTTGTCCGCGCCGCGCACGAGAACCTCGATCCGACCATCGGCCGAATGATGCGCAGCCGGATCACCCGCCACCATCAGCGGACCATCCTCCGGATGCGAGCGATACCCGCTCACATCCCTCCAGTTAGACCAACCACCCTCCCGCGCCACCTGCCACAAATGCCACAGATGACCGTCCACACCGCGCACGAAAACCTCAATCCGACCATCGGCCGAATGATGCGCAGCCGGATCACCAGCCACCGACAGAAACCCCCCGCCCGGAAGCGGACGATGCCTACCGAGGTCCTGCCATTCGGACCAGTCGCCGTCCCGCGCGACCTGCCACAAATGCCACAGACGGTCGTCCGTGCCGCGCACAAGAACCTCGATCCGACCATCGGCCGAACTGTGCGCCGCCGGATCACCAGCCACCGACAGAAACCCCCCGCCCGGAAGCGGACGATGCCTACCGAGGTCTTCCCATTCGGACCAGTCGCCGTCCCGCGCGACCTGCCACAAATGCCACAGACGGTCGTCCGCACCGCGCACGAAGAACTCGATCCGACCATCAGCGGAATGATGCGCCGCCGGATCACCAGCCTCCGCCGGCAGGCCGCCCGGCATGAACATGGTCGCTTTGGAGGAATTCGCGAAATGGTCCAGGATCTCGGTGAGCCGGGGCCGCAGGCTCGGGTCTTTGGCCAGGCAGCCGCTGATCAGGCCGGTGAGGTGGGAGGGGAGCCGGGTCAGGTCGGGGGTGCCGTGGACGATCCGGTAGACGATCGTTCCGGCCGGCCCGGTGCCGAAGGGGCCGTGTTCGGTCGCCGCGAACGTGAGCACCGCGCCCAGCGCGAACACGTCGCTGGGCGGCCCGACCGCCAGTCCGCCGACCTGTTCGGGCGACATGTACCCGGGAGTCCCGAGCGCGGCGGTGGAGGTATAGGCGTCGTCCAGCGCACGGGCGATGCCGAAGTCGATGACGCGGGGGCCGTCGGCGGCGAGGATGATGTTGCCGGGCTTGAGGTCGCGGTGCACGAGACCCTCGTGGTGGATCGCGGCCAGTCCCTCCGCGAGTCCCGCTCCCAGAGCGCTGAGCGCATGGTCGGGCAGCGGCCCGTGTTCGCGGACGGCCTGTTCAAGCGACGGGCCGGGGATGAACGCCGTGGCCAACCACGGGAAGTGCGTCTCGGTGTCGGCGTTGACCACCTGGGCGGTGTAGAAGCCGCCGACCCGCCGGGCCGCTTCCACCTCCTGGGCGAACCGGCGCCGGAACCCGGCGTCTTCGGCCAGTTCGGGGCGCACCACCTTGACCGCGACCGGCCTCCCGCCTTGGGACCGGCCGAGGAACACCAGTCCCATACCGCCGCCGCCCAGCCTCCCCTCCAGCCGGTAGGGGCCCACCCTGCCCGGATCACCCGGTCGCAGCGGCTCCATCCAGCGACACCTCCCCGATCCTGAAGGACAAGTTGAGATCATCTCAAAACACCTCATCCTCTGTGGAGGCATCTCGACAGACCGTGACGAAGACGATCCGCAGGCGCGCGGCGACGCGTCGCGCACCCCGCCCGCCGACCGCGCCGACCGCGCACGAGCGGTCCCCCGTGATCGTCGCCGCGCGCACGAGTAGACTCGCGGGCGCGGACGGTTCACTCCTTTCGAGTGTCGTAAGAGGGAACCCGGTGCGAGTCCGGGACTGCCCCGCAGCGGTGAGCGGGAACGACCGCCGTCATAGGCACTGGGCCGAACGGCCTGGGAAGCGACGGCCAGTAGGACGCCTCCTCCGGGAGGCGACGCCCGCGAGTCCGAAGACCTGCCTCCGCCCGCGCGCCGGCCGGTGCGCGGTGGTGTGCGGCCTCGCGGGAAGGCCGGCGGCGCAGGCGTGCCGTCGCCGTTCCCGGGGCCGCCCGTGGCACAGCGAGGGAAGCCGCCATGAACACGACGATCCTCGGATACCCCCGAATCGGGGCCGACCGGGAACTGAAGGCCGCCACCGAGGACTACTGGGCGGGACGCGCCGACGCCGGCGCGCTCGCCGAGACCGGCGCCCGGCTGCGCGCCGAGGTCTGGACGGGGCTCCGCGACGCCGGGCTCGACGACGTCCCGTCGAACACGTTCTCCTTCTACGACCAGATGCTCGACACGAGCGTCCTGGTCGACGCCGTTCCGGACCGGTACCGGCGCCTGACCGGGCTCGACCGGTACTTCGCCATGGCCCGCGGCGTCCAGGACGTCCCGCCGCTCGAGATGACCAAGTGGTTCGACACCAACTACCACTACATCGTCCCCGAACTCGGGGTGGACACCCGGTTCCGGCTGGCGGACGGGGCGGCGGCGAAGCCGCTGGCCGAGTACCGGGAGGCGCGGGCGCTCGGCGTCGAGACGCGTCCCGTCCTCGTCGGGCCGCTCACGTATCTGCTGCTCGCCAAGCCGGCGGAGGAGGGGTTCCGGCCGCTCGACCTGCTCGACGGGCTGGTCGACGTGTACGCCGAGGTCCTGGAGCGGCTCGCCGGGTCGGGCGCGCAATGGGTGCAACTGGACGAGCCCGCCCTCGTCGCCGACCGGAGCGAAGCGGAGATCGACGCGCTCGCCCGCGCCTACACCCGCCTCGGGCGGCTCACCAGCAGGCCGCGGCTGATGGTCGCCACGTACTTCGGCACGATCGGCGCGGACGCGCTGCGGGTGCTGGGGCGCTCCCGCGTCGAGGCCGTCGGGCTCGATCTCGTCGCCGGTCCCGGCAACGTGGACGTGCTCGCGTCGGTCGGCGGGATGCCGCGCAAGACGCTCGTCGCGGGCGTGGTGGACGGGCGGAACGTCTGGCGCACCGATCCGGGCAGGGCCCTGGCCGCCTGCGCCTCCGTGCTCGGGCTCGTCGATCGGGTCGTCGTGGGCACGTCCTGCTCGCTGATGCACGTCCCGCTCGACCTGGACGCCGAGACGGCGCTCGACCCCGCCGTCCGCGGACGGCTCGCGTTCGCCCGGCAGAAGGTCGCCGAGGTCGTCGCCCTCGGACGGGCGCTCAGCGAGGACGTCCCGGTCCCGGACGCCGCGCCCCTTCCGGAGGCGGGCGTCGACCGGGCCGTCCGCGAACGGCTCGGGTCGGCGGCGGACACGCGCCGGGGCGACCGCGCCGCCCGGTTCGCCGCGCAGCGGGACGCGCTCGGCCTGCCCGACCTGGCGACGACCACGATCGGCTCGTTCCCGCAGACCCCCGAGATCCGCCGGGCCCGCGCCGACCGCCGCGCCGGGCGCGTCACCGGCGCCGAGTACACGCGCGCCATGAAGGACGAGATCGCCCGCGTCATCGCGCTCCAGGAGGACCTCGGCCTCGACGTCCTCGTGCACGGCGAGCCCGAGCGCAACGACATGGTGCAGTACTTCGCCGAGCAGCTCGACGGGTACGCGGCCACCGACCACGGATGGGTGCAGTCGTACGGGTCGCGGTACGTCCGGCCGCCGATCCTGCACAGCGACGTCGCGCGGCCGCGGCCGATGACCGTCGAGTGGGCCGTGTACGCGCAGTCGCTCACGGACAAGCCGGTCAAGGGGATGCTGACCGGGCCGGTCACGATGCTGGCCTGGTCGTTCGTCCGCGACGACCAGCCGCTCGCCGAGACGGCCCGCCAGGTCGCGCTCGCCCTCCGGGACGAGATCGCCGACCTGGAGGACGCCGGGATCCGCGTCATCCAGGTGGACGAGCCCGCCCTGCGCGAACTGCTCCCGCTGCGGGACGCCGACCGTCCCGGCTACCTCGCCTGGGCGGTCGGCGCGTTCCGGCTGGCCACGTCGGGCGTGCGGGACGCCACACAGATCCACACCCACATGTGCTACTCGGAGTTCGGCGAGATCATCGGCGCGATCGGGGAGCTGGACGCCGACGTCACGAGCGTGGAGGCGGCCCGCTCGCACATGGAGCTGGTCGGCGACCTGCGCGCCGCCGGGTACGGGAACGGCATCGGGCCCGGCGTGTACGACATCCACTCGCCGCGCGTCCCCTCCGCCGAGGAGATGGAGGAGAACCTGCGGCGCGCGCTGCGGGCCGTCGAGCCGGGACGGCTGTGGGTCAACCCCGACTGCGGGTTGAAGACCCGCGCCTATCCGGAGACGGAGGCGGCGCTGCGCAACCTGGTGGCGGCCGCCCGCCGCGTCCGCGCGGACCTGGCCGGCTGATCCCCCGCCGCCGCATGGCCCGCCCCCACCACGGGCCATGCGGCGGCCGCTCGCGTGGCCGGAACCGGCCTCAGTCGTTCATGCACTCCCACAGCCGGACGAGCTGCTCGCAGACCTCCGTGATGTCGGCGATCGGCATCTTGCCCGACTCCCCGGACCGGGAGCTCCAGCGGAACGTCGCCGACTCGCACCACACGGTCAGGTCGTCGTGCCCGGACAGGACGGAGACGCCGAGTTCGTCGATCGGGGTGAGTTCGGCTATGCCGCGCTGGACGAGCAGGCCGTGCAGGTCTTTCGCGGCGTGCGGCTCGTCCATCCGCCAGGTGTGCCGGAGCCGGCGCGCGGTGCGCGGGAGGGGCAGCGCGAACCACGTCGCCTTCCCCCGGACGGCCGGCGACCGCAGCCGGGAGCGGGACGGATGGTGCCCCCACCGCCCCTGCGTCAGCAGTTCGATGATCTCCAGCCCGCGGCCGTGTTCGGGCATCGGCCCGGTCGGCGTCTGCGGGCGCCACGCCCGGAGCGTGTCGAACGCCTTGACGACCAGCTCGTCGCGGCCGCGGCCGTCGGTGCGCTGGTAGACCCACAGCTCCGGCGCGGCCCCGTCTCCGCCGGGCAGCGCGTGCTGGAGGACGTTCGTGGCCAGTTCGCTGACCATGAGGGTGACGTCGTCGACGTCCTGGACGGAGAGCCCGAGTGCGGGGAGCAGTCCCGTGACGTGGGCGCGCGCAACCCGGGCGATCGAGTCGTCGGTGGGCAGCGGCAGGGCCGCGCAACCGCCGTTCTCCAGCCTCCACGGAATCCCGCACGTCGCTGCGGCCTTCGTCATGACGCCCACCTCGGGGGTTACGGAGACAGTCGCAAATCAGACATTCGCGACCTGAATCTCGATGGTTCGCGAGTCGCTATGTGTGATTCACAGTTCCAAGCTTCGCACATTTCTGGCCTTCCGGAGCAATAGATCGCAAGGATCATGCGCGGGGTGTTGAGACGTTCACCAAATACGGGCGAAAGCTACCAAAACACTCTTCCTCCAGGTATAAGGAACGTGTACCGGCGGACCCGGTACGCCCGTCGCCGGCCGCTGTAGCGTGGACGGCGCCTGAGAGAGGGCCGCACACATGAAGGATCCCCCAGGGATGCAGCCCTGGGGGATCCTGTGTGCGGCCCGGTCGGTCAGCGGTCGTAGCCGCCGGCCCGCACGTCTTCGAGGAACGCGGCGAAGACGGACCGGGGCACCACGTGCGCCCCGGCCTCCGGCGTCCTGCTGTCCCGCAGCCCGGTGGCCGTCTCGAGGTCGGCGACCTCGACGCATCCGCCGTTGCTGCTCGCGCTCGCGGTGGCCTTGAACCAGCGTGCCTGAGAGAGGTCCATAAGTCTTACTCCAGCTTCGCGATGAGTGACTCCAGGTGAGCCGCGGTGTGGGCGGCGCTCAGCGCCGCCGCGCGGATCTCTTCGAAGATCTCGCCATACGCCTCCACTTTGCTCGCGTCGTCGATCTCCTGGATGTCCGCGTCGTTCTCGAGGAAGACCATGCACGGCTCGTCGCCGGGGAACTCGAAGATGTTGACCAGCGTCGACATGCCGGGGTGCAGGCCGTCCGACAGGCGCAGCAGCCGCAGCTCGACGTTCGGCCGCGCGGACATGGTCAGCAGGTGGCGCAGCTGCGCGCGGCGGTCGCCGGGGTCGCCCCACTCGTACATCAGGGACGCCTCGGTGATCAGCGCGGACAGCCTCGGCGCGCCGTCGTCGCGTTCGAGGATCTGCTGCCGCCGCAGCCGGGCGCGCAGCGCCTGCTCCCGCCATTCGGGCGTCTGCTGCCCGGTCGACAGCAGCGCCTGCATGTACGGCAGCGTCTGCAGCAGCCCCGGCAGCACCAGCGGCATGACCACCCGGATGCTGGACGCGTCCCCCTCATAGCCGGGGAACTCGTTGTGGAACACGTCCGGGTAGTCACGCCACCAGGCCCGCTGCCGGGCGCGCGTCGCGAGTACCTCGAGCTCGTCGAGGTCGCTGCCCTCGTAGATGCGCGCCAGGTCGCGGATGTCACTGAGTTCGGGTCGAACCCAGTTGTTGGCCTCGAACCGGCCGACCTTGCCCCGTCCCCAGTTCAGCCGGTCGCAGACCTGATTGGCCGTGTATCCCGTCCCGACGCGCAGCTCTCGCAAGCGGCGCGCCAGCCCCCGTTTGGCAATGGTGGCGCCGTACGCCTCGCTCATCGGCACCACCTCCCTTGACATACGGCCGGCATCAGCATACGCCTTCCGAATTTGTGAATCACAGATTTGGCCGGATCAGGAAGCACCTCACGACTTCCGTCAGATGGAGCGGACATGGGACGGCCTCACGACGCGGCCCGGTCGAACTCACCCTTCCGCACGCCGTCCAGGAAGCAGGCCCATTCGTGCTCGTCGAACACGGAGATCAGGGCCCCGGACGTGCGCAAAAGCGTCCATTCCCCGACAAACGCGACTTCGATGCCGCCCTCGTCGTTCCCCGAGCGCCGCCAGTCGAGGGTGTCCGGGTCGACGCCCAATTCCGCCGCGGTCGGCTTCGTCATCATGGCTTCCTCGCCACAGCGGCATAGCCGAGACGTGAGCCATCACTGTTCGCCTCGTCAGGGTCTTCGGCGCCCCACACGCCGAGGTGGCACAGCTCCGCGGGCGCCCCCTTGTACGGCGGGACGATCTCCAGGCCGGTGAAGTACCGCTCGATGTCCGCGCGGGGCCGGGGGTAGGCGCCCCGGGACGACGACTTGGCGTACACCGCCGTGACCTCGTCGAGCTCCTCGCTGACCTGCCGGTCGCTGCTGATCGCGGACAGCGCCACGTAGCTGCCCGGCGCGAGCCTGCCGACGTACCGCTGGACGACGCCCCACGGGTCGTCCTCGTCCGACACGAAGTGCGTCACCGTCACCAGCAGCAGCGCCACCGGCTGCGTGAAGTCGATCATCGCCTGGGTCTCGTCGTGCCCGAGCAGGCCCTCGGGGTCGCGGAAGTCGGCCGTGATGAACGCCGTCCCCGCCACCCCCTCCAGCAGGGCCTTCGCGTGGATCCCGACCAGCGGGTCGTTGTCGACGTACAGGATCCGCGCGTCGGGCGCGACCTTCTGCACCGCGTCGTGCGTGTTGTTGCCGGTCGGCAGGCCGGCGCCGACGTCGATGAACTGCCGGACGCCCTGCTCGGCCAGCCACCGCACCGAACGCTGCAGGAACCCGCGGTTCGCCCACGCCGCGTCCTCCAGGTCGGGCATGTGCGCGCGGACCGTCTTCACGGCCTCGCGGTCGACCTCGTAGTTGGCCGAGCCGCCGAGGATGTAGTCGTACATTCGAGCCGGGCTGGGGACCGTGCTGTCCACCCCGGGAGGGGCCTGCTCGATGTCGCTCACCGTTTTTCGCCTCCATCGCCGCAACTTGTGATGCACGAATTATGAGGCAATCTCCCCACTTGGGCGATGCTCGGGCGGCGAACGGCATCCGTCCGGCACGGCGGGGTTCGGCGGCGTTCCGCCGGGCATCACGGGGCGAACAATGGGGACGAGAAGGGGGGAATCGAGCATGAAGACCCTGCCTGACCTCGCACTACGCCAGCTCACGATGCAGTTCGTCGGGAATGCGACATCGCTGCTGCGGTGCGGGCCGTTCACGCTGCTGACCGACCCCAACTTCCTGCACCGCGGGCAGCGCGCCTATCTCGGGTTCGGGCTCTCCTCCAAACGGCTGACCGAGCCCGCGCTGCGCATCGAAGAACTGCCGCGCCTGGACGCCGTCGTCCTGTCCCACCTGCACGGCGACCACTGGGACCGGGTCGCCCGCGCGAAGCTCGACCGCGGCCTGCCGATCGTCACCACGCCGCACGCGGCGCGCCGGCTCCAGGGCTGGCACCGGTTCCGGCACGCGGTCGGGCTGCGCTCCTGGGAGTCGCACACCCTGGTGAAGGACGGGGCGCTGCTGCGCATCACCGCGCTGCCCGGACGCCACGCGCCCGGCCCCGCCCGCTTCCTGCTGCCCCCGGTGATGGGCAGCCTCCTGGAGTTCGGCCCGGCCACCGGCGAGGTGCAGTACCGCCTCTACATCACCGGCGACACGCTGATGTTCGACGGCATCCACCAGATCGCCCGCCGTACCCGGGACATCGATCTCGCCATCCTCCACTTGGGCGGCACCAAGTTGCCCGGCGGCCTCATCGTCACGATGGACGCCAAGCAGGGTGCCGACCTGTTCGAGGCGATCCGTCCTGGACGTGCGGTGCCGGTCCACTACAACGACTACGGCGTGCTCAGCTCGCCGCTGGACGACTTCCGCCGCGAAATGGAACTCCGGGGCTTCGCCTCCCAGGCGACCTATGTCGAGCCGGGACAGACCCACACCTTCACTCAAGCCTGACGTCCGCCCTCGACCCGCTTGCGCATGGCGCGGGCCATGCGCAATGGGAAGAGGCCCACGAGCGGGGCACGCCGTCCCAGATCGTCGGTGTTCTTCTTGTCGAAGGCCCGCGCATAGCGCTGTGCGCGGGCGGCGGTGTCGTACTCCTTCGAGCCTCCGGCACCGCATCCGCGCACGCACGACCAGCGCATCGTCGTCCCGTCGGCGGTGAAGCGGTGGTCATGGCCGAAGAACCGGCAGGTCGGCATTGTCACGATTCCGCGTTCGCGTCGTCGGCCTCGGGCGGCCGCGCCGGCTCTCCGCTATACCCCGGGGGGTATAGTGCGAGGTGCGCCGGGAAGGGAAGGAACGGCGCGCACACCGGTCCGTATTGGAGTGGGTCAAGATGAGGAACGACGGAGTCCAGGTCGAGGTGGTGGAGACCTCCTCCCTCGGCGACCGCAGCTATCTCGCCCATGACGGGCGGGTCGCGCTGGTCGTCGATCCGCAGCGCGACATCGACCGCTTCCTCGCGCTGGCGGGACGGCTCGGCGTCCGCATCACGCATGTCGCCGAGACCCACCTGCACAACGACTACGTGTCGGGCGGGCTGGCGCTGGCCCAGGCGACCGGCGCGTCCTACCTGTTCGCCGCCGCGGACGAGGTCGGCTTCGACCGGGTGGGCGTGGCCGACGGGGACGAGATCGCCGTCTCCGTGACGTTGCGGATCCGGGCGGTGGCCACTCCGGGGCACACCTTCCACCACCTGTCGTACGTCCTGTCCGGGCCGGACGGTCCCGAGGGGGTGTTCACCGGCGGGTCGCTGCTGTTCGGCACCACGGGGCGCACCGACCTGCTCGGCCCCGAGCACGCCCACGCGCTCGCCCGCCACCAGCACGCCTCGGCGCGGCGCCTGGCCGACCTCCTCCCCGGCGGCGCGCACATCTGGCCCACGCACGGCTTCGGGAGCTTCTGCTCGGCGAGCCAGTCGGACGCGTCCGCCTCGACCATCGGCGACGAGCGGCGCACCAACCCGGCGCTCCGCCTGGAAGCCGACGGCTTCGTCGCCGAGACCCTGGCCGGGCTCGACGCCTACCCCGCGTACTACGCGCACATGGGCGCCCGCAACACCGGCGGCGCCGGCCTGATCGACCTCACGCCGGCCGAGGCCGCCGACCCCGGCCAGTTGCGCGACCGCCTCGCCGCCGGGGAATGGGTGGTGGACCTCCGCTCACGCAAGGCGTTCGCCCAGCGGCACCTGGCCGGGACGCTGAGCTTCGGCGTGGACGGGAAACTGTCGACCTGGCTCGGCTGGATGGCCGAATGGGGAGCGCCCCTGACGCTGCTGGGCGAGACCCCCGGTCAGTTGGCGGAGGCGCAGCGTGAACTGGCGCGAATCGGCATCGATCGTCCTGCGGCGTCCGCGACCGGCACGCCGGAGGAGTGGGCTGGCGGCGACCCGTCCCGGCTGGACGAGACGGACGTCGCCGCGTTCGCCGACCTCGCCGCCGCCCGCGCCGGACGTCCCCCGCGAAACCTCCCCGCACCGGACGTCGTGCTCGACGTCCGCATGGGAAACGAATGGGAGGACGGCCGCATCGACGGCGCCGTCCACGTCCCGCTGCCCGAACTCCCGCACCGGCTGGACGACGTGCCGGACGGGACGGTCTGGGTGCATTGCAGCACCGGCTACCGGGCCGCCGCTGCGAGCAGCCTCCTCCAGCGCGCCGGACGCCGGGTCGTGCACATCGACGACGACTACCCCGAAGCCCGCGCCGCCGGCCTCACCGACGACTGACCGGCCCTGAAAGCCCGGCCCAGAAGGGGGAAGGGCGCCCGCCGCGGCGGACGCCCTTCGGGGTGCTAGGTCACTTGAGGATGGGGAGGCGCTTGACCAGGGGGAGGTTGCCCCACCAGCGGCCGAGGCCCAGGGTGTCGCCGGCGCTGACGAGAGCCAGCCCGACGATCAGCAGTGCGTAGATCAGGTGGTCGTCCATGAACAGGTTGTTCTCCGGAGGCAGCACCGCCGCCCACATCAGCACCAGCAGCGCCACGCCGCCCGCGGCGGCGATCCGCATCCCGATGCCGAGGATCAGCGCCGCGCCGATCCCCGCCAGCCCGATCATGAACAGCCAGTCCGCCCACGCCGCACCGGCCAGGTCGTTGTAGAACCCCGCCATCGGGCCCTTGGGCGCGTGCGCCAGGAACCCCTCGGTCGGGCTCCCGCCGTCCAGCCAGCTTTTGCCCGCCGGCGTGGCGTGGCCCAGCCCGAACAGCTTGTCCACGAATGCCCACGCGAACACCCAGCCCAGCGCCAGCCGGGCCGCTGCCCAGATGTAGCGGGCGGCGGGCGTCTCGGTCAGCGGCCGCGGAGCCGCCACCCGGATCAGAGTGCCGCGCCGCGCCTGCGTCTTGTGCTCGGAGACCGCCATCGCCGTCTCACCTTCCGTCACATCGCCGGTTCTTCCTTCACCCCCTACTCAACTCCGGTCCGGCGTCCGGCCGTAGATCCGTTCGGTCCGGTTTCACCGGGCCCAAAGTCCTCGGACCGGACGCCTCGCACGCCCGAAAACCCCGTCCCCACGGGACTTCCGGCCCTATCCCGGGCGCTTTCGGTTTCCTCCGGCCGTGCGCACCGGAAGTGGTTAATCTCGGGCGTATGACCGATACCTCCGCCCCGGACGAGGCCGCCGGCGCGTCGCAGCGGCCACCGACCGTGGACTCCTCCGTGCCGCACACGGCCCGGGTCTGGAACTACTGGCTGGGCGGCAAGGACAACTACATCGTCGACCGCGAACTCGGCGACCGGATCCAGGCGGTCATCCCCGACATCGTCGCCTCGGCCCGCGCCGACCGGCAGTTCCTCGGACGGGCGGTCACCCACCTCACCGGCGAGACCGGCATACGCCAGTTCCTCGACCTCGGGACCGGGCTGCCCACCGCCGGGAACACCCACGAGGTCGCCCAGGGCATCGCGTCCGAGGCCCGCATCGTCTACGTCGACAACGACCCGCTGGTGCTCACGCACGCCCAGGCCCTGCTGACCTCCACCCCGGATGGCGCCACCGACTACATCGAGGCGGACGCCCGCGACGTCGAGAAGATCCTTGAGCGGGCCGCGGCGACGCTGGACTTCACCCGGCCGGTCGCGATCATGATGCTCGGCGTCCTGAACTTCATCACCGGCGAGGACGAGGCGCACCGGATCGTCGACCGGCTGCTCGGCGCCGTCCCGCCCGGCAGCCACCTGGCGATCGCCCACCCGACCGGGGAGGTCGACGGGGAGGCCGCCCAGCAGGCGGTCGACATGAGCAACCAGGCCGGGGTCGCGCCCATGCGCCTGCGCAGCCGCGCGGAACTGGAGCGCTTCTTCGACGGCATGGAGATCCTTGAGCCGGGTGTCGTCTCCTGCTCCCAGTGGCGTCCGGCCGTCAGCGACGCGAGCCGTCCGCCGAAGCCCGTCTACCAGTTCTGCGGCCTGGCCAGAAAGCCCTGATCCCGGACGGCGGCCGGGGGGGCGGGCCCGGCCGCTAGGTTGTCATTTCGAGCCGAAGCCTGACGCGCGCCCGCCGGACGCGAACGGTCCGAACCGTCCGACCCGGCTGATACGCCTTCCAGTGTGAGCGTCGAACTGTTCCTGGAGGTCGCGCACGGCCTCCCCGAGGTGGCCGAGAACGAGTCGTTCGGGGGCATGACCAGCTTCCGGGTGCGGGGCAAGAGCTTCGGCTACCTCAACGAGGCCGAGGAGACCGCCATGCTCAAGGCCACCCGCGACGAGCAGGCCGCGCTCGTCGCCGAGGCCCCGGACGTCTTCTCCCCGTCCTGGGCCAGCGGCCGCTTCGCCTGGGTGAACGTGAACCTGCGGGAGGTCGACGCGGACGAACTGGCCGAGCTGACCACCGAAGCCTGGCGCCTCTCGGCCCCCAAACGCCTCGCCGCAGCGCAGGGGTTCGGCGGCCAGGAAGACAGCGGCCAGGGGTTCAGCGGGCAGGGGTTCAGCGGGCAGGGGTTCAGCGGGCAGGGATCCGGCGCGGACCGCTGACCGGCGGCGTCGCCGGTCAGCGGGGGTTCTCAGCGGGCGGGGCGGCGGTGCGCTCCCAGCGGTCCGCAGGGTTCGGCGGCGTCCGCCTCGGTGATGTGCAGGCGGGTGTGGAGACCGGTGATGTGCAGGACGCGCAGCACCCGCGGATGCGGATGGTGCAGCCGCAGCCGGCCGCCGCGTCCGGACATCGCCTTGTGCGCCCACACGATCGCGGCCAGGCCGCTGGAGTCGGCGAAGCTCAGCCGGGAGAGGTCCAGCACCAGCCGGTGCGGATCATGGGCGGCGATCACGGCTCCGATGTGCCGGCGCAGGTCTCCGGAGCCGGCCACGTCGAGTTCGCCGCTCAGCCGCAGTTCCACGGTCGTCCCGTCGGGGTGCGCGTCGACGGTCAGCAGCAGCGCGCCGTTCGCGCAGGTGACGGTGCTTTCGGTGGTCGGGGGAAGGGCGGGTCGAGCGCCGTGCGGGCGCTTGTCTGCCAGGGTCACAGAGCCTCCATGAGCTGTGTGGATTCTCCGGAACCGGGCAGGGGCAGGGGCCGGACCGAGATGGAGTGGACAACGAATGCGGGGTCGGATGGATGTCGGCGGGGGGCGGGCCGGGGCGGCGCCGCGGGGTGCGGCTAGGCGATGCCGTCCTGGAGGATCTCGGCGGCCAGGTCGGCGACGCGGCGGCGGCTGTCGCGGGCCTGCTTGCGCAGCCGGTTGAACGCCGAGACGGCGTCCAGCCCGTAGGTGGCCATCAGGTAGCCGATGGCTCGTTCGATGACCACCCGGTAGTCCAGGGCGTACTGCAACTGGGAAACGGTGGCGCTGTGCTCGCGGGACGACAGCGCGGCCGCGAGGAGTTCCCCGATCAGGCCGGCGTAGGCGCGCAACGCCGTGATGTCGGAGTCGTCCCACCCGTACGGCTCGGAGCGGTAGACGTTCAAGGTGCCGACCGGGCTCCCGCCCAGCAGGAGCGGCACTCCGGCGACCGCCCGCACCCGCTCGTCCAGGACGTCCAGCAGTTGCGGCCAGCGGGGATCCGAGCGCACGTCCTTGGTCGTGACCGGGCGGCCCTTGACGTAGGTGTCGTAGCACGGCCCCTGGTCGGTGCTGGTCTGGGCCTCCTCCAGGGATCGTCCGACCTCGTCGGAGGCGGCCACGTACAGCAGCGCCTCGTCCTCGTCGATGAGCATGATGCCGGCGCCGTCGTAGCCGAACAGCCGGTCGACCGAGCTGACCACCCGCTGGAGGGCGCGGACCACGTCCGGCTCGTGCGCGGCCTTGCGCAGGTGGTCCAGGCTGAGATCCAGCGCTTCGTTATCGATATGCATCACGTGCTCCACATCCTTACGAGAGAACCATGGTCGGCGAGATGTGGAGGCACTACGGCCGACCGCGGTCGCCGGGTGCGGAATGCGCGGCGAGCCGGACCAGGAGGTCGGCGGCGGTGTCGGCGAGGTGCTCCCCGACCGCGATCTGCCCGCTCGTCCAGGTGCACGGCCTGCACTGGTAGAAGTTCAACGCCCCGACCACGTCGTCTTCGACATGGATCGGGATCGCCAGGACGGCCTTGACGGGCGCCGCGCTGCGCGCCAGCCGCGCGTATCCGGCCGCGCCGTGGCCGTCCAGGTCCGCGACGGCGACCGGGTGGTCGGCGAAGACGGCGTCGTGGGCCGGGCCCGCCTGCTCGTCCTGCTGGGCATACTCCAGTTTCAGTCCCTCTGCGGTGGACCCCCCGATCGCGCGCAGCCCGCTCGCCGCACCGGCCAGCATCAGCGCGACTCCGTCGACGCGGGAGATCGCCGCCATCGAGTGCAGTGCGCGGGACAACCTGCCGGCGATCAGCGAGGCGCGCTGGCCCTGCCCTGCCATGAGCGGGGCGCCGGACGTGCGATCTGGGGAGAGTGCCGGCGTGCGGTACGCCTCGGCACGGATGTCACGGTCGTTCGCCATTCTCGTCACCTCGGGCAGCATCGAATGCTGATCCGCGGACACAGGGCGGAACGTCTCAGCGTCATCGTACTCGGTCCACGGGCACAAACGTCCGTGCTCCGAGACACACCGGTCGCTCGGCATGCGCTTGGCCCCACGTCCGATGCCGGGGATTCAGGCTGGTCAGACCGGGTAGAGCGCGCCCCATGACCCCGGGGGATCGGGGTGACGACGACAGGGCGAATCGGGGGAGGCGCCGTGCGCGTTCGTTGGCGGCGCCGGGTGCGGTCGGCGCGCTGGCCGCCCGGCGTGGGGCTCGCGGCCTGGCGGTGGCTGCGGCACTCCCGCCGGGTGTCGCGGCGCCGGACCGACACCGCCGCGGCGGCGGCGGACATCGACCGGATCCCGCACCGCGGCGGCGACCGGGTGCAGGACGTGCGGCAGGGCGTCGGGCCCGTCTACCAGCGGCGTTACCGGGTCCGCATCACCGGCAGCCCGCTCACCCCGGCCGAGCTGATCACGCGGCTGGGCGACGATCTCAACGCCGCCTCGCCGGTGGAGGTCGCCGTCTTCGACAAGACCTCGGGGGCCTCCCGTCCGCTGGCGCGGGAGGACGAGTACGTCGTCCACATGCCGGGGCCGTGGAACTGCCCGGTCCGGGTGGTGGAGCGGACGGCGGAGTCGTTCCGGTTCGTGACGCTGCGCGGCCACCTGGAGGCCGGGGAGATCGAGTTCCGGGCGGCCGAGGCGGGGAACGGCGACCTCGTGTTCACGATCGAGTCCTGGGCGCGCAGCGGCGAGCGGCTGGCGCAGCTCCTCTACGAGAAGGTCGGCATCGCGAAGGAGATGCAGCTCCACATGTGGACGCATTTCTGCACCCGGGTCGCCGACCTGTCCGGCGGCCGGATGGCCGGCCCGGTGGAGACCCAGACCGAGCGGGCGGACGGACCCGTCCCCGGAGGCAAGCGGCCGGTCGCCCGCGCGGTCACCGCGGCGTTCGCCCGGACCTTCGCACTGGCGGCCCGCCTGCGCGACCGTCCCCTGCACCCCAGAGGGCTCGTGTTCGACGCCGCGCTCGTCCTGCACGGCACGTCCCGGTACTGGGGCGTCCCGCTCCTGGACGATCACACGGAACTGGTGGCCGAAGTGCGGCTCTCCCGCGCGGTGGGCCTCCCGCCCGCCCTGCCGGACATCCTCGGCCTGGCCATGCGCTGGCGGCAGCCGCCGGACGGCGACGCGGAACTGCTGCTGGCCACCACGGGCCGCACGCCGCTGGGCCGCCACCTGCTCCGGCCCGCGACCCGCTGGAGCCCGGCGTTCTACGGCTCCCTGCTCCCCTACCGGGCCGGCGACCGGCGGCTCCTGCTGGCCGCGGCCGCGCGGCGGAACCCGGCCGTGCCGGCCGACCTCACGGCGCTCGCACGGGCCGTGGACGAGTGGCCGCTGCCGCTGGACCTGCTGGTCGCCACCGAGTTCGGCGCGTGGGAGCGGTTCGGCGAACTGCGGCTCCTGGGCCCGGCGCGCGGCGACGACAGCGAACCCGGCCGTTTCGACCCCGCCCGGAATCCCATCCGGGGGCTGGCCCCCGCGGGGTGGTTCCAGCAGGTGCGGGGGCCGACCTACGCCGCCGTCCAGCAGGTCTCGGGCGCCGAGCGACGCCGCCGTCCGCGGAAGGCTCCCCCGTGAGGAGAAGCGCCCGCTTCCAGCGCCGGATGCGGCGGCTGCACGCCGGGCTGCACCGGCGTCCGCTGAACTTCGATCCGTCCCGGCACGACGTGAGCAGTCCGGAGGGCGGCTGGTACGTCGACGACTACCGGCAGCCGCTGCCGCCGGAGCCGCCCGGCCCGCCGGTCCCCGGCGGGAGCTGGGAGACGGCCTGCCGCCTCGTGCGGGACTACGAGTACGCCGATCCCGCGATCATCCAGGAGGTCTGCCGTTCGGGCCCTCCCGAGCCGGGCCGGGACATGCTGCTCGAAGGCCGGTTCTCCGGGCTGCGCTTCCACCTCGGGCTCCGCGTCGGGGGCGTCGTCGACGACGTCGTCGAGATCGGCGGCCGCCGCGCCCGCGTCTGGGGGTGGAACTACCGGACGCTGAAGGGGCATCTCGAACGCGGCCAGATGGACCAGGAAGTGCGCAAATGGCTCGACACCGGCGAGGTCGAGTTCCACATCCACGCCTTCTCGCAGCCGGCGGACGACCCGAACCCCGTCGTGCGCATCGGCTTCCTCCTCTTCGGCCGCCGCACCCAGCTCAGGTTCTACGACAACGCCTGCCGCCGCATGGAGCGCCTGACGACGTCCGCCCTGGCCGCGCAGCGCGGCTCCCCGAACGACCAGCCGACCTCGCAGCAATAGCCGACTTCCCGAGAACTTGGATGGGACATGACGACACCCGGCTCACCCGATGGACGTGATCTGCGGTTGCACGGCCAGACGGTCGTGCTCGTCGGCGGAAGTGCCGGCATCGGGCGGGAGACGGCCCGCCTGGCCCGCACCGAGGGCGCCGAGGTCGTCCTGACCGGCCGCGACCCCGGCCGGCTGCGGGACGCGGCGGCGGACGTCGGCGCGTCGGGCACGGCGGCGTTCGACGCGACCGATCCCGAGCGCCTCCGGCGGTTCTTCGCAGAACTGCCACGGGTCGACCACGTGATGGTGACGGCCGGGGGCAACTACTACGCGCGCTTGGCGGACCTGGACTTCGCGGAGGCGCAGCGCCAGGTCGACGAGCACCTGTGGCTGCCGATCCGTATCGCCCTCGCGGTGGCCGGACGGATGCCGGACGGCGGTTCGCTGGTGTTCATGGGCGGCACCGGCGCACGCCGTCCCGCCCTCGGGCTCGCGGTGTCGTCGCCGCTGACGGTGGCCCTGCCCGCGCTCACCGCCGTGCTGGCGCTGGAGGTGGCGCCGATCCGGGTCAACCTCATCGCCGCCGGATTCGTGGACACGCCGCTGTCGGCGCGCCTGCTCGGCGACCAGTTGGAGCAGCGCCGCGAGCAGCTGCGGGCCACCCTGCCGATCGGACGCGTCGTCCAGCCGGGCGATGTCGCGGCGCTGGCGGTGCATCTGATGACCAACACCGCGCTGACCGGCGGCACCTACGACATCGACGGCGGCCAGCAGGCCCTGCCGTCCCCCGGCGGATGACGATCGATTCTCAGGCGGCGGGACGGAAGCGCACCGCCTGGCCGCCGCTGCGCTGGAGGACGGCCGTGAAGACGTCGTCGCGGGTGACGGCGGAACGGCCGACGTCGAGCGCCGCCGGATCGTCCTTCCGCGCATCCGAATAGGACTCCGCGACCCACGTGCCCGCGCCGAGGAAGGAGAGCGGATACCGCACGGTCCGCGCCCGCTCGCCCGCCATCGCGCCGACATACCAGTCGGCGCCCGAGCGCCGCGCGACGACGAGATGGTCGCCGATATCGGCGGACAGCACCTTCGTCTCGTCCCAGGTGACCGGCACGTCCTCGATGAACTTCAGGCCCGGCGACTTCGCGTAGTGCTCGGGCAGGTCGGCGGCCATCTGGACGCCGGAGAAATAGGCGACGTAGTAGGCCAGTTGCTTGGCGGCCGTCGTGCGCACGCGCCGGCCGTTCTTTCGCGGGTCCCACAGGACGTCCATGATGCCGGGGGTGAAATCCATGGGGCCGGAGAGCATGCGGGTGAAAGGCAGGACGAGGGTGTGCTCCGGGGTGTCGCCATCGTCGTCGATGGCGTCCCATTCCTGGCCGCGCACGGCCTCCCGGGCGAGCGCGTTGGGAAACGTCCGGACCTCCCCGGTCGCGTGGACGCATTCGTGGCAGTCGACGTTGATGCGGTGCCGCGCGGCCTTTTCGAGGACGAGCCGGTAATGGTTGACCATCCGCTGGTCGTAGTGGTGGTGGCCGGGGACGTCCCCCACGTAACCGGTCTTGAGGTAGCGGATCCCGAGGCTCTCGTACAGCGTGAAAGCGGCGTCGATCTGCTTCGCGTAACCGTCGACCCCGGCGCCGGTCTCGTTGTGCGCGATGAATTCGACACCTTTGCTCTTGCCGTAGGCGACGACTTCGGCGAGGTCGAAGTCGGACGTGGCCTTCGTGAAGTCCTGGTCGGCCCAGGACCCTTCCCAGCCCCGGTTCCAGCCTTCGGCGAGCAGCCCGTGAATGCCGTGCGCGGCGGCGAAGTCGATGTACTGCTTAGCGCGCCGGGTTGTCGCGCCATGCCGCGGCCCGGCCTTCCACGTGGCCTGGCCGTGCTGGATCAGCCACCAGATGCCGACGTATTTGGCCGGCTTGATCCAGGACGTGTCTCCCCCGCAGATCGCGCACGGCGGATTGAGGTTCTCGGCCAGATGCGACTCGATCAGCCCGCCCGCCGTCCCCGCGATCGTCAGGACCCGCCACGGGGTGGCCCGCCCGGTGCGGGTGACGACCGCGGCCGTCCGTCCCGGCGTCGGCACCAGCGCGGCGCGCAGCCGCCCCCGCTCCGGCACCACGGTCATCGCCGCGTAGTCGTTCAGATCGGCCTCATGGATCGACAGATACGTCCCGGACGGATAGCGGAACGTCACCGGAGTGTTGGAGGCACCCATGGCGCCGTAGCCCGACGACCGCCACATGTTCTCGTCGGTGTCGAAGTCCCGTTCCGTCCACCACGCCTCCGGATTACCGGCGAGGGCGAACTCCGTCACCTCGTCCACGATCTCCAGCGACGGAAGGCCCGCCTGCCTCGGCACCTGATACCGGAAGGCCACGCCGTCGTCGTAGGCGCGGGCGACGACGCTGAAGATGCGCCCGTCCGCCTGCCGGAACTCGACGGTGAGCTCCCGGTAGTGGTCCCGCACCTGGGAGTCGGCGCCCCACAGCGGCCGCCAGGTCGTGTCACGGGAGGTGACGCGGCTGCCCGTGACCCGCACGTCGCCGCCGAGCACCGTCCCGTCCGCCAGCCTCAGCCCCAGCCCGGACGGCTGGACGAGCACAGATCCGCCCCGTCCGACGGAGTACCCGAGCCGTCCGCCGTCCACCGACAGCGTCAGCGAGAGGACGCCGTTGGGCGACCGCACGGTCGAGGCCCCCGGGTGGTGCGTGCCGACGGCCGCTTCCCCGCCGGCGAGCGCGCCGAGGGAGACGAAGGCCGCGACGGCGGCCCGCAGAACACGGGACCCGCACCACGTCCTTCGCACACAACGAATCTCGGCGCCCCGCCGCCCCACGTCAAGATCTCTTCCGCCCGGATCGGCGGTGTCCGGCTGAAGTCGGGGGGGACCGTCCGCTACGCGGAGGCGCGGGGACGGGCGGTGGGCGGGGTGAAGGTGCAGGGCAGGCGCTTGTAGCCGTTGATGAAGCCGGACATGAGCCGGTCGGGCTCACCCGCGGTGATGTCGGGCAGGCGGGTGAACAGCTCGCGGAACATCACCGTGATCTCGCGCCGGGCGAGGTTGGCGCCCAGGCAGAAGTGCGGGCCGGGGCCGCCGAACCCGACGTGCGGGTTGGGCGAGCGCAGGATGTCGAAGCGGTCGGGGTCGGTGAAGACCGCCTCGTCCCGGTTCGCGGACCAGTAGAACAGCGTCACCCTCTCGCCCTTGCGGTAGGTGTGGCCGTTCATCTCGTAGTCGCGGGTGACGTTGCGGCGCATGAAGATGACGGGGCTGCTGTAGCGGACGATCTCCTCGATCGCCCCGGCGATGCGCCCGTCGAAGTCCTCCAGCAGCAGTTCGCGCTGGTCGGGGTGCTCGGTGAACAGCTTCAGGCCGTGCGCGATCGCGTTGCGCGTGGTCTCGTTCCCGGCGACGACCAGCAGCAGGAAGAACGCGGCGAACTCGCGCGGGCTCAGCCGCTCGCCGTCGACGTTGGCGTTCACCAGCGCCGACGTCAGGTCGCCGGTCGGCGTGGCCCTGCGCTCCCGCCCGAGCTGGGAGGCCAGCCGGTGCAGCCGCCACCCGGCCGACGCGACGGTGCCCAGCATGCGGATCGTGGCGACCCGGCCCAGCTTCGCGGTTCCGCCGCTGTACTCGACGGTCGCGCCCACGTACTCGGGGTCGCTGTAGCCGACGATGATGTTGGTCAGCTCCACGACCCGGCGGTGATGCTGGACGGGAATGCCCAGCATGTCGCAGATGACCTCGACCGGCAGCCGCGCCGCGGCCTGGGACACGAAGTCGCCGCCGCCGGCCTCGATCAGCTCGTCCACGATCCGGGCGGCGCGCAGCGCGATGTCGTCCTCGGCCTTGGCGAGCATCTTCGGGCTGAACGCGCGGGACACGATCCGGCGGATCTTGGCGTGCCGCGGATCGTCCATGTCGATCATCGAGTTGAAGTACTTGTCCATCCAGCGCGGCATGTCGGCCGGGCTGGTGGCGCTGGGCTCGCTGCTGAACACCTCCGGATTGCGGCTGGCCTCCGCCACCTCGGCGTGGTGGGTCAGCGCCCAGGATCCCGGGCTCTGCGGGAGGAAGGGCAGCTTGGGCAGGGTCGAGAACACCGGCTCCGGCTGGGCGCGCAGCACCGCGAACGCCTCCGCCCGCTCGTGCAGGGGGCGGACCCAGAACCGCAGATCACTCAGGTCGATGTCCGCCGGCGTCAGCTGTCGGGGGGTCTCCGTGGCCACCGGACCTCACGCTCCCGTCTCGTCGCGCTTTCTGGTGAAGCATCACACCAGAAATTCTGGTGTTCAGCGTCCCCAGATCCGTGGGCGAAGTCAAGGGATGCGGCACAATCGGGACTGTGACGTCCGAGCCCGCTCCCGCGCGCCCGTACCGCGGCGTGCCCGCCGACCAGCGCCGCGCCCGCCGCCGCGCGGCGCTGCTGGCGGCCGGGCTGGAGTTGCTGGGCACGCAGGGGTGGGCCGCCGCGACCGTCCGGAAGGTGTGCGCCGAGGCCGGGCTCAACGACCGCTACTTCTACGAGAACTTCCCGGACCGGGACGCCCTGCTCCTCGCGATCATCGATGACCAGGTCGCCCAGGGCACCGACGTGATCCTGTCCGCCGCCCGCCGGGCCCCGCGCCACCCGCGCCCCCGCACCCGCGCCGTGGTGACCGCCATACTCGACTTCCTGACCGGCGACCCGCGCCGCGCCCACATCCTCACCCACGCGTTCCCCGCCTCGCCCCTGCTCCAGCGGCGGCGCATCGAGATCATCCGGACCATGGCCGCGATCTTCGCCGCCGAGACCCACGAGACCCTGGACCAGGTCCTCCTCCCCGACATCGACGTGGAGCTGACCGGCCTGACCCTCACGGCCGGCCTCTGGGAGCTGTTCACCACCTGGTTCCGCGGAGATCTCGGCATCGACCGCGACCACCTCATCGACTACACGGTCGCCCTGATCCTCAGCACCACCGAACTCGCCACCCCCCTCCACCACCACCTCCACTAACCCACGTCACGCCCACTCGCGCGCTGCGCATGTCGCCCAGCACGGTTCCCGCCGCACCTAGCGTCCGCATCGCCCACCAGGTGGTACGCCGCCCGCCACAAGGCCGTCGCCACGTCGAACATCCCGCACGCGGAGGCTCAACGTGTACCTCGCGAACCGGTAAGCCAACCGGAACCAATGCGCCCCATGACAGCCTCACCCGGCGCGTCCGACACTGGCTCCATGCCTCTGCAAAACCTCAACTGGCGCAAAGCAAGCCGCAGCGGCGAGAACGGCGGCGACTGCGTCGAACTTGCAGGCGTCCCCGACGCGCACTGGCATAAGAGCGCGCACAGTGGGCCCAACGGCGGCGAGTGCGTCGAACTGGCGGACGCGGCCGGTGCGGTGGTGGCGGTGCGGGACAGCAAGGACCCGGACGGGCGCGCCCTCCTGCTGACCCGCGCGGCCCTCCGCGCGGTCCTCCGCTCCCACGTCCGCTGACGCCTTCAGCGGTAGTGGCGGCGTCTCGGTGGGGTGTTCCAGGTGCTCGGCGAGGGCGGTGTCAGCGTGGGGGTGGGGTGGGGCCGAGGAATTCGACGCCGTAGCGGGCGGCGATCGCGGTGAGGTCGCTCATCGCGTCGCGGGGGTCGGCGTCGGGGGTGGCGATCGCCGCGCTCTCCTCGAAGAAGGTCTCGAAGCCACCCGGCAGGACGAGGCTCAAATGGCGGCCCCACTCCGAATGGACCTGGTAGCCGTGCGGCACATCGCGCGGCCCCCAGACCCAGGTGCCCGGAGACGCCGTGATCACATCGTCGCCGACGAAGACGCTGTACTCGCCCTCAAGGATGTAGAACGCCTCGTCCTCTTGGTGATGCACGTGCGGAGGGGGCGCGGCCCCTCCCGGACCGGCGACCTCGACGGCGCCCAGCGCGCCATCGGTGTCGGCCGTAGAGGTAAGCATCCGGATTGTCTGGTCGAAGAACCGGATAGGCATGATGCCTCCCGCCAAGGAGGTCGGTTCGGACGTCACGTCGTAGGTGCGACGGTATCCCTGCCGCTTCGCGGCTTCCAGAACGGCGGGGTCAGGTCTCGGTAAGCATCGCGTTCGAGCGCCCCTCAGGCTGGTGTGAGGCTGCGTACGAGTTCGGCGGCGGGGGCTTCGGTTGTTGTGTGGAAGGACTCGCCCGCCCACAGGTTGACGCCTTCCGGGTCGCCTTGCGCGGCGGACGCCTTGCGTAGGGGCGAGGTCACGTAGTGGACGTCGGGGTAAGCGGCGGGTGCGTGCGCCGAGTGTTCGGTGAGGAAACGGTTGACGAGGCCACGGGCGAGACGTCCGCTGAAGGCTCGGGTCATCGCGGTGGACGTGAAGCGGGGGTCCGCTAGGGCGGCCTTGTGGACGGCACTGGCGCCGCTCTCCGGGCACCGGACGAACGCCGTCCCAAGCTGGGCGGCCACCGCGCCGAGGGAGAGGACCCGGGCGACGTCCGAGGCCGAGGCGAGGCCGCCCGCCGCGATGAGGGGCTGCGAGGTCATCGCGCGCACGGCGTGGAGCAGGACGCGCAGCGGCAGCGGCTCGTCGGACGCGTTCGTGAACGAGCCCCGGTGCCCGCCCGCCTCGGAACCCTGGAGGCACAGGGCGTCGGCCGCGGCCGACTGGCGGGCCTCGTCCACGGACGTCACGGTGACGATCACGACCACGTCGCGGGCCTGGAACGCCTGGACGACGTCCGGCGGCGGGCACCCGAAGGTGAAGGACACGAACGGCGGCGGGTCGGCGAGGAGGTCGGCGATCTTCGCCTCGTACGCGTCGTCGCGGGCCGCGGGGCTGCCCGGGGAGACGCCGAGACGGGCGGCCTCCGATGCCAGTCGGTCGCGGTAGGCGTCGACGAGGACGGGGTCGATCTCGTCCCGTGACGGCATGAAGACGTTCATTCCGAACGGGCGGGACGTCAGCTTCCGGGTGGCGGCGATGTCCGCGCGCATGGCCTGCGGCGTCTTGTAGCCGGCGGCGAGGAACCCCAGGCCGCCCGCGTCCGAGACGGCGGCGGCCAGCTCGGGCGTCGACGGTCCGCCCGCCATCGGCGCCTGCACGATCGGAACGCCCGTCCACATCCCGCCGCCGCTCGACCTCATGATCCGCACCATAATCCGTGGGGAGGACCGGGCGCCGACCCGGGGTCACGGACGGGAGTGCCCGGGATGCGGGTTTTGCTGCACTACGACATGGATCACGACGAGCCCGGTCTCGACATCGTGAGCTGCTCCGAGCAGGACGACGCGCGGTTCGCCGAGTTGCTGCCGGACGCCGAGGTCGTCTGGCACGTCCTGCGTCCCCTCACGGCCGCCGACATGGACCGGGCGCCGAAGCTGCGGCTGATCCAGAAGCTCGGCACCGGCGTCAACACCATCGACCTCGACGCCGCGAAGCGGCGCGGGATCGCGGTCGCGAACATGCCGGGGCAGAACGCGCAGGCCGTCGCGGAGACGTCCCTGCTGCTGATGCTGGCGGCGCTGCGCCGGGTCGTCGCGTTCGACGCGCGGACGCGGCGCGGCGAGGGCTGGCCCGCCGACCGCGCCCTGGTCGGCGGGGAACTGGCCGGACGGACGGTCGGGCTCCTCGGCGGCGGCGAGATCGCCACCCTGCTGCGCGGCATGCTGGAGGCGATCGGCGCGAACGTCCTCTTCACGTCGCGGCGGCCGCGCCGCGACGACCCGGCCTGGCGGGAGCTGGACGACCTGCTGCGGGCGAGCGACATCGTGTCGGTGCACATCCCGCTGACCGACGGGACCCGTCATCTGCTCGACGCCGGGAAGCTGGCGCTGCTGCCGCCCGGCGCGATCGTCGTGAACACGGCGCGCGGCGCGGTCGTCGACGAGGCGGCGCTGGTCGCGGCGCTCGCCTCGGGCCGTCTCGGCGGCGCCGGCCTCGACGTCTTCGAGGAGGAGCCCGTGGACGCGTCCAACCCGCTCCTGGCCCTGGAGAACGTCGTCGTCATGCCGCACGTCGCCTGGCTGACCGGCGAGACGTGGGACCGGTACTTCGCGGTCGCGGCGGAGAACTGCCGCCGCCTCGCGAGCGGCGGCGGCCTCCTCCACCGCGTCGTCTAGGGGATCAGGACGGGCTTCACGACCTTGCCGGACGTCGTGTCCGCCTCCGCCTGGTTGATCTGGTCGAGCGGGTAGGTCGTGATGAGCCGGTCGAACGGGAACCGGCCCTGCCGCCACAGCTCGATCATCGTCGGGATGAAGGTGTGCGGGACGGCGTCGCCCTCGATGATGCCCTTGACCGTCCGGCCCATGAGCAGGAGGTTCGCGTCCAGCGTGTACTCGGCGGCGCCGACGCCGACGAGGCCGCAGACGCCGGTGGTGCGCAGCGACGCGACCGCCGTCGACACGACCGCGGGGACGGCGGTCGAGTCGAACGAGTACTGCACGCCCTCGCCGCCGGAGATCGCCCGGATCTGCCCGGCGATGTCGTCGTCCGCCCCGTTCAGGACGTGCGTGGCGCCCAGCTCGCGGGCCAGGTCGAGCCGCGACTCGTGCAGGTCGACGGCGACGATGACGGCCGCGCCCGCGACCCGCGCGGCCATCACGGCGGCCAGCCCGACCGCGCCCGCGCCGAAGATCGCGATGCTGTCGCCGGCGCGGACGCCGAGCGAGACGAGCACCGACGCCGCCCCGGTCTGGACGCCGCAGCCGAGCGGCCCGAGCTGTTCGAGCGGGGCGTCGGCGGTGACCGGCACGGTGTTGCGGACGGTCCCGAGCGCGTGGGTCGCGAACGACGACTGCCCGAACCAGCGCGTGTGGACGGCCTCGCCGTCGCCGGTGGTGGCGCGCGGCGTCCCGTCCAGCGGGATGGCGAGCATGTTGAGCGCGGCCATCTGCGGGCAGGCGCCGGGCTGCGCGTTGCGGCAGTTGGCGCACGTCCCGCACGAGTCGAACGACATGACCACGTGGTCGCCCGCGGTGAGGCCCGTGACGCCCGGCCCGACCGCCTCGACCACGCCCGACCCCTCGTGGCCGAGCACGACCGGCTTGGTGACCAGGTCGCCCGGTATGCGGCCGAGCATGTCGGTGTGGCACATCCCGGTGCCCGCGATCTTGACGAGCACCTCGTCCGGGCCCGGGTCGGCCAGGTCGAGGGACTCGATCGTGTAGGGGGCGTCTGCGGCGCGCAGCACCGCGGCGTTGATCTGCACCAGGAATGTCCTTAGGCGATGGAGTAGCGGACGGGAAGGCGCTTCAGTCCGCCGACGAACGTCGTGGCGGTGCTCTCCGGTGTCCCGGCGAGTTCGATGGAGCGGAGGCGGGGCAGGAGCTCGGCGAAGAACGCGCGGATCTCCATGCGGGCGAGCGCCGCGCCGAGGCAGTAGTGGACGCCGAATCCGAACGCGAGGTGCTTGTTCGGGTCGCGGCCCACGTCGAAGCGGAACGGGTCGTCGAAAACGTCCTCGTCCCGGTTCGCGGACGGGTAGGAGAGCAGCACGGCGTCGCCCTCGCGAACCGTGGCGCCGCGCAGTTCGTAATCGCGGGTGGCGGTGCGCATGAACTCCTTGACGGGCGTCACCCAGCGGATCATCTCGTCCACCGCGAAGGGCATCAGCTCCGGGTCGCGCTGGAGCCGTTCGAGCTGGTCGGGGTGCTCGATGAGGGCCTGCAGGCCGCCCGAGATCGTCGCGCTCGTCGTGTCGTGCCCGGCCGTCGCGACGATGACGTAGTACGAGGCGGTGTCGAAGTCGTTGAGCGGTTCGCCGTCGATCCGGGCGTTCGCGATGGCGGACGCGAGGTCGTCCGTCGGCTCCTTGCGGCGCGCCTCCGTCAGCCCCTGGAAATAGGCGAAGAAGTCGAGCAGGACCTGGAGCTTCTCCTCGTTCGTCGCGCCGCGCTGGAACTCGTCGTCATCGCCGCCGAAAAGTTCCTGCGTCAGCTTCAGCATGCGGCCGAAGTCGCTTTCCGGAAGCCCGAGCAGCGACAGGATCACATACAGCGGGAAATGGACGGCGACCTCCTGCGCGAAGTCGCATTCGCCGCCGAGTTCCACCAGCCGGTCGACGTACCGCTTCGCCAGTTCCTGGATGCGCGGCTCCAGCGCCCGCATAGCGCGCGGCCGGAACCAGTCGGCGCCGATCGCCCGGACGACCCGGTGGTCGGGGTCGTCCATGTGGATCAGCGTGCGCAGCGCGATGCCCTGCTCGGCGCGCTGCCGGTTCAGCTCGTCGAACTCGGCGGTGCCGAGCAGCGGGCGCGGCGCGTTCAGGAAGATCTGGTGGTTGCGCTCGATCTCCAGGACGTCCTCGTGCTTGGTGACCGCCCAGAAGGGGGTGTAGCCGGGGCCGTCCACCCAGTGCACCGGCGACTCGCGGCGCAGCAGCGCGAGCGACGCGTGGAACCGCCGGTCGTCCGCGTAGGCCTTCGGGTCGGCGAGGTCGAGCCCCGCCCGGTCCACGGTCAGCGTCATCGGTTCTGCTCCTCGATCGGGGCTGCCGCCACACTGGGAACCTACGGGGCCGAATCTGGTTCGGTCAACGATCCCCGGCCGTGCGGCGGACGGTGCGCGGGCTCAGATGTCGGTGAAGTCGCCGTGCCGGCCGCGGCCGTCCGCGAACCGCGCGGCGCCGCGGAGCGCGTCGTCCAGCGAGCCGATCCCGTGCCGGTACTCGGCGGCGACCGCCTCGTCCTCCGGCAGGCCCTCCGCGTCCAGCACCGACATGCGGTCGTTGCGCAGGCAGGTCTGCGGGAACCCGGCCAGCTCCGCCGCGAGCGCCTCGGCGGCCTCCCGCGACGCGCCCGCCGGGACGAGCCGGTTCGCGAGGCCGATCTCGAACGCCTCCCGCGCGCCGACCGGGCGCCCGGTGAGGACCAGGTCCATCGCGCGGCTCGTGCCGATCAGCCGGGGCAGCCGGAACGTCCCGCCGTCCACGAGCGGGACGCCCCAGCGGCGGCAGTAGATCCCGAACGTCGCGTCCTCCTCGACGACCCGGAGATCGCACCAGAGGGCCAGCTCCATCCCGCCGGCGACGGCGTGGCCGGCGACCGCCGCGATCACCGGCTTGGACAGGCGCAGCCGCGTGCAGCCGAGCGGGCCGTCCGCCGGGGGCGGGTCGACGCGCGGGCTGCGGCCGGTGCCGATCGACGCGAGGTCGGCGCCGGAGCAGAACGTCCCGCCCTCGCCCCACAGGACGGCGACGCTCGCGCCCTCGTCCGCGTCGAACGCGCGGAACGCCGCGGCCAGCTCACGCGCCGTCGTCCCGTCCACGGCGTTGCGGGTCTCGGGACGGGACATGACCACCGTCGTGACAGGCCCGTCCCGTTCGATCCGTACCGCCACGCGGCCTCCTAGTCGCCGATGAACGCGCCGTCCGCCAGGTCGCCGAAGCGTTCGAGGTCCTCCGCCGGGGCGTCGATCGCGCGCAGCGGACCGGCGTCGGCGAGGTGACTCCGAGCGTAGAGGCGTGCGACGAGCGCCTTGCGGTCCGTCCCCGAATCGGCGCGCTCCCAGCCCGCCTGCTCCAGCAGCAGCGCCGCCGCGTACACGTCCGCCATGTACTGGGCGAGCGGGAAGAGCCGCGCTTCGGCGACGGTCCTGTCGAGGCCGCGCCACGTTTCTATGGCCTGGCGGAGATGCCCGATGCGGTCGGCGACCAGGGCGGCGGTCGCGTCGTCTCCGTCCGGGGCCTGCCGGACGGCCTGCGTGAGCCTGTCGAGGAACGGCTCGTGCGCGTCCTGCCGCTCTATGGCGCGCCGGACGTCCAGGCACAGGACGTTGTCGCCGCCCTCCCAGATGGGGTTGACCTGCGCGTCCCGGAGGATGCGCGCCACCGGCCACTGCTCGATGTACCCGTTGCCGCCGTGGATCTCGATCGCGTCGCTGGCCGCCGTCACGCCCAGCCGGGACGCCCTCAGCTTGATCAGCGCGGCGCCGATGCGGAGCCGGGGCCGTCCCAGGTACCCGTCGAAGACGAGCGCCTGGGCGGCCTCGGTCTCCACGATCAGCTCGGCGAGCTTGCGCCGCATGAGGGGCTGGTCGATGAGCGCGGCACCGAACGCCTCCCGGGCCCGCGCGTAGCAGAGCGACTCGACGAGAGCCCGCCGCGCGCACCCGAGGCCCATCATCGAGATGCCGAGGCGGGCGCCGTTCGTCAGCTCCATCATGCGGGCGAGTCCCCTGCCGTCCCCGCCCTGCCCCGCGCTGGACGACGGGGCCAGCAGGAACGCCTCCGCATCGGTGAACTCGATCTCCGCCGACGCGACCGACCTCGTGCCCAGCTTGTCCTTGAGCCGCCGGATGCGGACGCCGTTGCGCGACCCGTCCCGCCGCTCCGTCAGGACGAGGAACGGCGCGATCCCCCGCACCCCGTCCACCCCGCCCTCGGACTTGGCCAGCACCACGAACGCCGACCCGTTGGCGTTGGACGCGAACCACTTGAACCCGTTGAGCCGCCAGGCGTCGCCGTCCTTGGACGCGGTCGACTCCAGCGCCCCGAGATCGGACCCGCCCGATCGCTCCGTCAGCATCTGCGCGGCCTCGCCGGACATCTCCCCGGCCGCGAACAGGTCCCGCACCCGCTCCTTGACGTCGTCCGGCGCGAACATCTCCGTCAGCCGCACGACCATGTCGCCGCCGGTCCCGAGCGCGCACGCCATGCCGATGTCGGCCTGGTCCAGGAGGTAGCTCCAGGCCACGCCGAGCGGCGCGGCGTCGACCCCGCCGGCCTTCGCGTCCGCGACGAAATCGGGCCGGGTGAACGACGTCGCGACGAGATCCCTGCGGGCCGCCTCGAACGACGGCGGCATGACGACCTCGCTGACGTCGCGTCCCCACCGGTCGTACTTCTCCAGCCGCGGCGGGTTGCGGTCGGTCTCCTCCGCGCGCTCGGCGATCGGGCCGCCCATCAGCGCGCCCATCTCCTTCAGCCGCGGCTCGGCCCAGCCGAACCCGTCCCCGAGGTGGCGCCGCATGAGGAACCGCAGCGTGGGATCGCAGTCGTACCAGTTGCGGCCCACGGCCCCCCGGTAGCGCTCGGTCGCGTACCGGCGCGCCTTCGCCGCGCCGCCGAACGGCAGCCGGTCGAACGGCTCGATCAGATAGGACGTCATACTCCGACATTACGCTTCTACGTCACATGATGGAAGACCGTAAGATCCGCCTCGTCCGGCCGCTTTCCTTGCAAACCGACTGTCCCGTCCAGTTGCGCGTCGAATGCACCGGCACATGGTCGGCGTGGGTGCTGCCCGGTGACGGCACCATCGCCGCACGCGGCTCGTTCCTCCATGTGGAGGCACAGGGCGAGTGGCAGATCAGAGTGATCTGAGCCCATCCCGGTAGGGTCGTGACCAGCCATGGAAAGCCTGGAGATCCGCCCGCTCACCGCCCGCTCGGTCGTGCTGAGCACGCTGCTCGGCGTCCACCCGCCCCGGCTCCCGGCCCGGTACCTCGTCCGCGTCGGCGACCTGTTCGGCATCGCCGAGGGGACGGTCCGGGTCGCGCTGTCCCGCATGGTGGCCTCGGGCGACCTCGTCCAGACCGGCGGCGGGTACGCCCTCACCGAGCGGCTCCTCGCCCGCCAGGCCCGCCAGGACGAGAGCCGCTCCCCGCGGACCCTCCCCTGGGACGGCTCCTGGGAGATCGCCGTCATCACCGCCGAACGCCGCCCCGCCGCCGACCGCGCCGCGCTCCGCCAGGCCATGTCCGCGCTCCGCCTCGCCGAACTCCGCGAAGGCACCTGGCTGCGCCCCGCCAACCTGACGCGCACCCGCCCGGCCCCGGTCGTCCGCCAATGCACCTTCCTGACGGGCCGCCCCGAAGAAGACCCGGCGCTCCTCGCCGCCGCCCTCTGGGACCTGGGCGCCTGGACGACCAAAGCCGAAGCCCTTCGCACCGCCTTTTCGGCCGCCACCGAAATAGCCGACCGCTTCACCCTCGCCGCCGCCGTCCTGCGCCACCTCCTGAACGACCCGCTGCTGCCCCCGTCCCTCCTCCCGCCCGACTGGCCCGGCCCCACCCTCCGCACCCTCTACAAGTCCTTCGAAAAGGACTTCGAACAACTCCTCACAACCCACGTCCTGACCTGAAAAGGCCGGGGGATCTACGAGTTCACCCCTCGCCCGCGGCGTTCACAACCTCTAGCCTGACTTTCCGTCGGACAGGAGGTTCGATGGACCGGGCAGAGCAAGCAGCGTCCCTGTTACCGCACGTCAAACGATTAGCCGAGGAACACGGGCCCGCCCTGAAACGCGCCCACACGCTCCTCCTCGACGGAGCATTAGTGGGCCCGGCCGCCGACCGCCTCCAGAAGACCCTCGCAAACCAGCACGACGACGCCCGCGCGGCCTTCTACGCCGCCTTCGATTCGGTCCGCCACCTGGCCGCCGGCCTGCCCCGCGTCCGCGACCCCTACATCCCGGGCGCACCCCGAGGAGGCCGCCAAACCTCGGCCGTGCGCAGCGGCTCACCGGAGAAACTCGACCAGCTCAGCGCGGAACTGACCCGAGCCTCGAACTCCTGGCAGGACGCGGCCCAGGCCCTCTCCGAAATCCTCGCCAACCTCGGCCTCAGCACCGCCCCCGCCCGGACGATCTCCGGCGCCGCGCGCAGGATCTCCCAGCAGAAGTCCGAAGTACGCCGAAGCCGCGACGAACTCCTCAAGACCGACCGCCAACAGGTCGTCCAATCCGCCAAGACGGGCGACCCGCTCCGCGACGGCTGGAACGCCTACGCCCACCACTACCTCCCCGGCCTCGGGCAAGGCGTGAAGGACATGGGCCTCAGCGCCCTGGCCGGCAACCCGATGACCGCCCCGTTCTACATAGCGATCAAGCCGAAGGGCTGGCTGGAGCGAGGCCCCGTGGGCCAGATCCAGGGCCTCGCCCAGGGCGTCCAGCACCCGATCGCCTTCGCCAAGGCGGCCATCAACTGGGAAGAATGGAAACGCGACCCCGTCCGCGCCTTCGGCGAGGCCGCCCCCACCATCGTCATAACGGCGGTAACCGGCGGCACCGGCTCAGGCTCCGGCATAACGGCCCGCCTCGCCTCCGCCCTCCGCCGCACCACCAAACCCGAAACCGCAAAATCCGCCCAGGCCCTAAAAGAGGCCGCCGCCGAGGCCCCCAAAACCAAAGACCTCACCCGCCAGCCTCCGGAAACCCCAGAGGCCCCTCAAGTAGTTCGCAAGGGGGCGGAACGAACCCACCCGGCGCTGCCCCGGAGGCCTGCCAGCGCCGATGAACCGCATCCCGCCCTCACGCCTGCGGAGAAACAGGCCCTGGAGGGCCATCTGGACGACCTGAAGGAGTTGAACCCAGAAAAATACACAGAGGCGACAAGAGACCCAGACCATAACTTCAAGGCCACCAAAGGCTCCAAGGACGAGGCTAGGATATCGCTGGATCTGCTCAAGAGAGGGTTGTTCGACGAGAACTACAGGCGTCCCAGCGGACCCAAGCAAGGAGACTTCATCGACAAGGGGATCCACTGGGACATCAAGGGCATCCACTCGGACTGGCCGCCGGGCGTCCCCAAACATGTCCGCGCAAGACCATTCCCAAATGCTTACAATTCGACAGACTTTCAACGTACACTGCTCAAGCAGTTCCAGATGAACCGCGGCGTGATAATCGACACCAGAAATGCCGACCAGAGCGCCATCGACGACATGCGGCGCATCGTTGAACGGGAGGGGTGGAGTGACCGCGTCATCTGGTACCCATGACAGCGGCTGGGGGCCGCGCACTTGGCCGCTCGACGCGGAGGCGGCCGCGACTCTGCGGGACTGGCTCTCAAGCCCTGACTCGACCCTCTATGCGCTGGATCTGGACTTCCGCGGTGCCGATCTGGATGGCGTCGACTTCACCGAGGCGTGGTTGAGCGGTTCGGTTTTCTCTGGCTCCAACCTCAGCCGCAGCCTGCTGTGGAGAGCGCACTGCGAGAACACGAGTTTCAGGGAGGCTGATCTGTCCGATGCCGAACTGGTGAAGTCCTTCCTCACGGAGGCGGACTTCGCGGGAGCCCGGATGGTCGGTGCAAAGCTCGGGCGTGCAGAATGCATACGCACATCTTTCGTCGGCGCGGATATGAGGCGGACGGACCTTGGCGATGCCTCGTTCATCGGCTGCGACATGAGGAACGCCGACCTGCGCGAATCTACCGCGACAATGGCCGCCTTCGGGGAAACCGATCTCACGAACGTAAAGGTGACCGGCATGACTGGGAGCGTGGTCGGCTCCATCGTCCTCACCACCCGAGCAGCCACAACCGAACTCGCCGGCGTCCAGCTAGAGCGGTGGTTCAACCGCAACGGTGCGGATGTGGCGGTGGAGAATTAGCAGCAGAGCCCCAACCGATTACTTGCGCGTCACCTCGCGGCCGCACCTGACTCGTCAGCGCGGGAGGATGGGTTGCAGGTGGAGGCAGCTGGTCAGGAAGTAGTGAATGACGTGCCTGGTCGTGAATCTGGTCCTGGCGGGACGTCGGCGGGCTGCGGATGAGGTGCTCCGGCTTCGGTCCGGACAGCGTGGCCCTCGGGGGTGCTCTGCCCTCGTGTCGGAGTGTGGGGCGTTGAGTGAGGATTGCCGTTCACGTGCGGGCGCGCTGTTTGGGCGGGATCGGTGGGTGGGGGTAGGCCGTTGGGGGGACAGGGCGGCGTGCAGGCGGTGAGCCAAGTCGGCCGACGTTTTCGCCTCGACCAGGCGATCAGGGAGGAGAGCCCATAGGGAGCCGCTCCGCTCGCCGAACCAGATGCAGGGACCGGGGAAAGCGCGGCGCAGATCGCCGAGGGCCTGACCGATGTCGGTGTCGAGCCCCAGGCGGGCGGCTGGATGGTCGCTGAGGTGAGGTGGGGGAAGATGCGTCATCAGAATTCCCTCGGCGTTACCAGGTGGCGGGGAACATGCGGTGTTTGAGCAGTGCGTCCACCTGGTCGGCGGCGTGCTTGGTGTCACCGCAGGGCGAAAGGTGGCCGCAGCGTCTGCTTCCGGCTTCGTAGTAGGCCCAGTTGCCGCCGGGCGTCGCGCGGACGCTCACCGCAACACGGACGTGGTCGTCCAGGCCGAACGCGAAGACCCACAGCGTTGGCGGGCGGGTGGGGAGCTCGTCGGCCTGGTAGAGCTTGACGTACCGGTAGCCCTTGGGCGCGAGGGCGACGGCGAGCAGGTCGAGGTTGCGGATGATGGTCCAGCCCGGGAAATCCTCCCGAAGACGGGCCTTGGTCTGCTCGATCTCGTCCACGGTGACTCGGCGCCTGCCCGCACTCCCGCAGCGCCGCATGGCACCGCGATGGCCTCACGCCGGACGATGTTGAGCGCCTCACTCTTGCGACGCTGCGCCCCGCGCGGCTCGATGCCGCGGTGCTTGAGGCCCTGGCCATCGTCCTGGCCGGGCAGCGGAGGCTGGAGGACGCGCTCGGAGCCGCTGCCGTCCTCGCCCCCGTCTCCACTCAGCTCGGCGCCCTGACCACGATGCTCAAGGACGCCGGGGGCCCGCTGCGGCCACGGCTCGGCCGCCTCGTCGCCGAGTGGACCGTGTACGCCGGGTGGCTCGGCGAGTACCGGGCTGCGCTGGTCACCGCTCGAGACCAAGCTTGACGCCCGTCCCATGGCGGGCACAACGAAACCGAGCGGCGCGCGGGTTCTCTGGTGGCCGGCGGTTACGTGAGCTTCGCTGCCCGGCGTTCCAGGAGGTTGTCGCTTGGGTGGGTGTGGGATCGTTTTGGGGACGGCCGCCGTGTCCGCGGTGCTTCCAGGTCCGCGACGTGGAAGGACGGCGACGTGTCCGACTTCGGTGATCTGGTGTCGGCCGAGCGGCGCAGGCTCGATGGGCAGGCGGCGGCCCGTACCGCGAGCGAGGACGCCCTTTGCCACGGCCAACTGCCCGAGTGGCAGCAGGTCATCGCCCGCGTCCGGGAACTGCTGTCGGCCTCGGCGCGCCATCTTCAGGACGCCGCTGTCCCCCCGTCCCCGTACTGGAGCAGCGCAAGGGGGCGTTCGTCTGGTCAGTCGAAGGTGACCACTTGGCGGACGGCTTGGGCGGTGTGGAGGTGGTCGAAGCCCTCGTTGATGTCGGTCAGGGGGAGGCGGCCGGTGAGGAGGGCGTCCACCGGGAGGGCGCCGTTGCGGTACATGGCGATGAAGCGGGGGACGTCGCGGCGGGGGACGCAGGAGCCCAGGTAGCTGCCGCGTAGGGTCTTCTCCTCCGCGACGAGGCTGAGGGCGGGGAGGGTCAGCGGCGTATCCGGGGCGGGGAGGCCCACGGTGACGGTCGTGCCGCCCGCGCGGGTGGCGGCGTACGCCTGCTCCAGGACGCGCACCACGCCGGTCGTGTCGATGACCTTCTCCGCGCCGCCGGACGTCACGTCGCGGATCGCCTCGGTGGCGTCCGGGCCGCCCTCGATGGGGTGGGCGCCCAGTTCCTCGGCGAGGTCGAGCTTGTCCGGGACGAGGTCGACCGCGTAGACGGTCGCGGCGCCGGCGGCCTTGGCGGCGAGGACGGCGGCCAGGCCGACGCCGCCGAGGCCGAAGACGGCGACGGTGTCGCCGGGGGTCACGGCCGCGCTGTAGAGGGCCGCGCCCGCGCCGGTCAGGACGGCGCAGCCGAAGAGGGCGGCGATGTCGAACGGGAGGTCGGGGTCGACCTTCACGGCGGAGCGGGACGAGACGACGGTGTACTCGGAGAACGCCGAAACGCCCAGGTGGTGGTTGGGGCGGGTGCCGTCCGGGGCGATGAAGCGCTTGCCGCCGCCGAGGAGGGTGCCCGCGGCGTTCGCCTGGGCGCCGGGGCCGCAGAGGGCGGGACGTCCGCCGACGCAGCGCTCGCAGTGGCCGCACGCCGGGACGAACGCGAGGACGACGTGGTCGCCGGGGGCGAACTCCGTGCCGGGGCCCGTTTCGACGACCTCGCCGGCCGCCTCGTGCCCGAGGGCCATCGGGAGGGGGCGGGGGCGGGAGCCGTTGATGACCGAGAGGTCGGAGTGGCAGAGGCCCGCGGCGCCGATCCTGATCAGGAGTTCGCCGGGGCCCGGCGGGTCGAGGCGCAGGTCGGCGATCTCCAGGGGGCGCGAGGACGCGTAGGGAGCGGGACGTCCCGACTCGACGAGGACGGCGGCGCGGGTATCGGTCATGGGGTGACCAGCTTCTCCATCTCGGCGCGGACGGGGCCCGTGATCTCGACTGGGCGGCGGGTGTGCCGGTCCACGAAGACGTGCACGAAGTGGCCCTCGGCTACGGTAACCCCGTCGGACGCGCGGAACATGCCGATCTCCCAGCGCACACTGGACCGGCCCAGCTTTCCGATGCGGAGACCGATCCTGATCGCGTCCGGGAACGAAACCTCGGCCTTGTACTCGCAGTGGGACTCGACGCAGAGGCCGATGGAGGCGGACGTCGCGGGATCGAAGCCCGCCGTCCGGATCATCCATTCGTTGATGACGGTGTCCATGAGCGAGTAGTGGACGACATTGTTGACGTGCCCGTAGACGTCGTTGTCCTTCCACCGTGTCGGGACGTTCTCCCAGTGCTGGTACTCGCCGGTCATGTAGGGCAGCCTAGGGTCGTCCCAGCGGCGGTGGCGCATCGCCCCGGCAGGACGGTGACCACGCAAAACGGCGTCCGGCCGCGCCAGTGCCGGCGCCCAATGCGGAAGCGGCGTTCACCAGGCCGCGAGGAAAGGTTCTGAGCACGATCCCGGCCAGGTGAACGCCGCCCCCAGAGCGGCGCCGCGTCCGGCGCCGCCGTCTCTCAGGACGCGCGGGCCGCGTCGAAGCGGGCCCGCACGTCCGTCCAATTCACCAACGACCAGAGCTTCTCCACGTAATCCGGGCGGACGTTGCGGTACTGCAGGTAGTACGCGTGCTCCCAGGCGTCGAAGACCAGCAGCGGTGTGGTGTTCATGCCGACGTTGCCGTGGTGGTCGTAGATCTGCTCCACGACGAGGCGGCGGCCCAGGGGTTCCCAGGCGAGGACGCCCCAGCCCGATCCCTGCACGGCGGACGTCGCCGCGGTGAGCTGCTTCTGGAACGCCTCGAACGTCCCGAAGTGCTCGTCGATCGCCGAGGCGAGCTCCCCGTCCGGACGGTCGCCGCCGTCCGGCGACAGGTTGTCCCAGAAGATCGAGTGCAGGACGTGCCCGGAGAGGTTGAACGCGAAGGTCTTCTCCAGGCCGACCAGGCCGCCGTACTGCTCCTTGTCCCGCGCGTCGGCGAGCTTCTCCAGCGTGTCGTTGGCGCCCTTGACGTAGGCGGCGTGGTGCTTGGCGTGGTGCAACTCCAGGATCTCGCCGGTGATCGCCGGCTCCAGGGCGGCGTAGTCGTAGGGCAGGTCGGGAAGCGTGTAGTCGGCCATACGGCCACTATTGCAAATGACTTGCAGTTACGTCCAGCTCGCAAGAGATTCGTTCCGGCGGACGCCACCACGAGATCCTCGATCGGAGGCGAGCCTTTCCGGGGCGGAGCCGCAGACGGCCCGCCCCCTGGGGTGGGGGCGGGCCGTCGTGGGCCGGGTCAGTGGCGGCGGCCTCCACCGCGGAACTTGGCGAGCAGGCCGCGCGCCTTCGCCCGCATGCGGGGGTCGCGGGCGTACCGTTCGGCCTTCGCGCGCATCTTGCGGCCCTGCGGGCCCTTCGCGTACCTCATGATCCGGTCGACGATGGGCATGGTCGTCCTCCTCGGACTAGGTCTCCGTCCAACGAGTGCCCGGTCGCAGAAGTTCAGAACGCCTCGTCGAGGGTGACGCTCCCCTCGACGCCGATCTGGTAGGCCGAAACCCGCCGCTCGAAGAAGTTGGACAGCTCCTGGACGTCCTGCAGCTCCATGAACGCGAACGGGTTCGCGGTGCCGTAGCGGGCGGGGAGCCCGAGCCGGACGAGCCGCTGGTCCGCCACGTATTCGAGGTAGGCGCGCATGTCGTCGGCGCCCATGCCGGGCAGGCCGTCGCCGCACAGGTCGCGGGCGAAGGCCAGTTCCGCCTGGACGGCCTCCTCCATCATGCGGACGACCTGCTCGGTCAGCTCGGCGTCGAACAGCTCCGGTTCCTCGGCGCGGACGGTGTCGACCACGGAGAACGCGAAGCTCATGTGCATGCTCTCGTCCCGGAAGACCCAGTTCGTCCCCGAGGCGAGGCCGTTCAGCAGGCCGCGCGACCGCAGCCAGTACACGTACGCGAAGGCGCCGTAGAAGAACAGGCCCTCGATGCACGCCGCGAAGCAGATGAGGTTGAGCAGGAAGGCGCGCCTGTCGGCGGCGGTGCGGAGCTCGTCCAGGGAGCCGAGCGAGTCGATCCAGCGGAAGCAGAACTCGGCCTTGGCCCGGATGGACGGGATGTGCTCGATCGCCGCGAACGCCTGCACGCGCTCGTCCTGATCGGGCAGATAGGTGTCCAGGAGGGTGAGGTAGAACTGTACGTGGACGGCCTCCTCATATAGCTGCCGGGACAGGTAGAGCCGGGCCTCCGGGGCGTTCACGTGCTTGTAGAGGTTCAGCACCAGGTTGTTCGCCACGATCGAGTCGCCGGTGGCGAAGAACGCGACGAGCCGGTTGACGAGGTGCAGTTCGCCGGGCGTGAGGCGGCCGAGGTCCACCAGGTCGGAGGCCAGGTCGACCTCCTCGACCGTCCACGTGTTGCGGATCGCGGCCCGGTACAGCTCGTAGAAGCCGGGGTAGCGCATCGGCCGCAGGGTCAGGTCCATGCCGGGGTCGAGCAGCATGCCGCGCTCCTCCGTCCGCGCGCTCACTGGCACGCCTCGCAGGTCTCGGGGTTCTCCAGCGAGCACACGGCCGCGGCGACGGTCGTCTGCGCGATCCGCGTCGCCGGACGGGACCGCAGGTAGTAGGTGGTCTTCAGCCCGCTGCGCCACGCGTAGGCGTACATCGAGGAGAGCTTCCCGATCGTCGGCGTCTCCATGAACAGGTTCAGCGAGTGCGCCTGGTCGATGTACGGGGTGCGGGCGGCGGCGAGGTCGATCAGCGCCTTCTGCGGCAGTTCCCAGGCCGTCCGGTAGAGGGCGCGCATCTCGTCCGGCAGGTCGACGAGGCCCTGGACGGACCCGTTCGCCTTCTTGATCGCCTCCCGGACGGCCGGCGTCCACCGCCCGAGCGACTTCAGGTCGTCCACGAGGTAGCCGTTGATCTGCAGGAACTCGCCGGACAGCGTCTCGCGCTTGAACAGGTTGGACACCTGCGGCTCGATGCACTCGCCGCAGCCCGCGATGGACGCGATCGTCGCGGTCGGCGCGATCGCGATCAGCAGCGAGTTGCGCAGCCCGACCTCGGCGACGCGTTCCCGGAGTGCGGCCCACGCGTCCGGACGGGTGGGCGCCGCGTCCGGGAAGTGGTCCAGGTGGAGCTGGCCGCGCGCGGTGCGCGTCATGGCGTAGGCGGGGAGCGGGCCATGCGCGGCGGCGAGATCGGCGGACGCGTCGTAGGCGGCTAGCGCGATCTCCTCCGCGATGCGCGTCGACAGCGCACGTGCCTCATCGGAGTCGAAGGGCAGGCGCAGCGTGAAGAAGACGTCCGCGAGGCCCATCACGCCTAGGCCGACCGGTCGCCACTTGCGGTTCGCCTTCTCCGCCTCCGGGGTGGGGTAGAAGCCCCGGTCGATGGTGCGGTCCAAGAACCGGACGGCGGTGCGGACCGTGGAGCGAAGCCGCTCCCAATCCACCCCGGCGGAAGTGACGTGCGCGGCCAGATTCACCGATCCGAGGTTGCAGACGGCCGCCTCCCCGTCGCTCGTCACCTCAAGGATCTCCGTGCACAGGTTCGACAGGTGGACGGTCTGGCCCGGCTCGGCGGTCTGGTTGCAGGCGCGGTTGGCGGCGTCCTTGAACGTCATCCAGCCGTTGCCGGTCTCGGCGAGCGTGCGGATCATCCGCCCGTACAGCTTGCGGGCCGGCATCTGCCGGACGAACCGCCCGTCCCTCTCCGCCGCCCGGTACGCCGCGTCGAACGCGTCGCCCCACAGGTCGGCCAGCTCGGGGACCTCCTTCGGGTCGAACAGCGACCACACGGCGTCGTCCTCGACGCGGCGCATGAACTCGTCCGGGATCCAGTTCGCGAGGTTGAGGTTGTGGGTGCGGCGCGCGTCCTCGCCCGTGTTGTCGCGCAGTTCGAGGAACTCCTCGACGTCGGCGTGCCACGGCTCCAGGTACACGCAGGCCGCGCCCTTGCGGCGGCCGCCCTGGTTGACGGCGGCGACGGACGCGTCCAGCGTGCGCAGCCACGGGACGATGCCGTTCGAATGCCCGTTGGTGCCGCGGATCAGCGAGCCCCGCGACCGGACCTTCGTCCACGAGATCCCGATGCCGCCCGCGTACTTGCTGAGCCGCGCGACCTGCCCGTACCGCTCGTAGATCGACTCCAGCTCGTCGCGCGGCGAGTCGAGCAGGAAGCAGGACGACAGCTGCGGGCGGCGCGCGGCCGAGTTGAACAGCGTCGGCGAGCTCGGCAGGTACGACAGCGTGCTGAGCAGCGCGTACAGCTCGGCCGCCTCCGCCACGCCGTCGCCGTCCGCCGAGGGGGACCGCCCTCCCGCGGCGGCGTCGCCGGGATGGGCGAGCCCGCACGCGACGCGCAGCAGGAAGTGCTGCGGACGCTCCAGTACGAGCCGCGACCGCGGATGACGCAGCAGATACCGGTCGTAGAGGGTGCGCAGGCCGAAGTACTCGAACCGGTCGTCGGCGGACTCGTCGACCAGCGCGTCGAGGGCGGCGGCGTTGGCGGCGACGAACGCGGCCGGGGCGTCCGCCAGCAGGCCCGCGCGGTGCGCGGCGGCGACCGACCCGGCGAACGTCGAGACGCCGGCGGACGCCGCCTCGTCCCGGATCCGGGCGCCGAGCAGCCGCGCGGCGACCTTGGAGTAGCCGGGTTCGGCGGGCACCAGGGCGGCGGCCTCGCCGATCGCGAGATCGCGCAGCGCCGCCTCGTCGAGCCCGCCTCCAGGGCGGTTCCGGGCGGCCGGCGCCCCGCCGGAGCCCGTCCGGACGGCGGCGAGCACCCGTCCCGCCTCGACCCCCGGCACCCCTGCGCAGGCGGCCTCGACCTCCGCGGTGATCCCCGTCGCCGGCGGCGCGGCCAGAGCCTGTGTCACGTGCATCTCCCCTCGCGAGCCGCCTCGCGGGGGCATGCGAACGGGACGCGGCGGCAGGCCGCGCTCCGCCCCCGGCCCACCCGCGAGGCCTGGACGAACAACGTGCGGGCAGGTCTTCGGACTCGCGGGCGCCGCCTCCCGGAGGAGGCGCTCTACTGGCCGTCGCTTCCCGGGCCGTACGGCCCAGTGCCTATGACGGCGGTCGTTCCCGCTCACCGCTGCGGGGCAGTCCCGGACTCGCACCGGGTTCCCTCTCACGTCGCCCCCGCCGCGGACGGCGGGGGCGAACCAGCACGGGATTGAACCCTACATCTAGTCGACGATCTTTGTGCAACCCCAAGATGTTGGGCGGGTCGGGGCTTGTCCCGGGGGCGGCCGCGCACCGCCGGACGGTGGTGGCACGATGGTCGCGTCATGTCCGAGCATCCCCCGCAGCCCTGGTTCCGGGCGTCCCGCGCGGTGGTCTTCGCCACCGTGTGCGTCGCCCTGGCCGTCCTCGGGCACGTTCTCGCAGGCGGGGACACGGTCCCCTGGTGGGCGGGCCTGACGGGGTTCGGCGCGGTCCTCGGCGTGACGCTCATGCTGGCGGGGCACGAACGCTCCCTCGCCACGATCCTGGGCGGCCTCCTCGGCGGGCAGTTCGCGCTGCACACGCTCTTCACGCAGGCGGCCACCGGCTCGGCCGCGCACCACGCGCCCGCGACGCACGCGCACATGTCGCCGGCCATGGAGTCGGCCGCCATGCACGCCGACGTCATGCCCCCGGCCGCGGCGCACGGCGCGGGCAACGGGCTGGTCATGACGCTCGCGCACTGCGTGGCCGCGCTGGTCGCCGCGTGGTGGCTGCGGCGCGGCGAGCGCGCCGCGTGGACCGCGGCCCGCCGGATCGCCGGCGCCGCCGACCGTCCCGTCCGGCTGCTCCTGACCCTGCTGACGGTCGAGACGCCGATGGCGCCGCCGCCGGTACCGGTCGTCTCGGCGGCGGCCGCCGGTACGGCCGTCGGCCGGGTGCTCCGGCACCAGGTCGTCCGGCGGGGTCCCCCGCCGCGTTCGAGGGCGCTCGCACACCGCTGAAGCGGGCGCCGTACGTCACCGGGCGCCGAGCCGATCCACGGCGCGCCCGGCTCCTCCCGTACGACTCGAACGGAGTTCCGTCATGTCCTTCTCCACGCATGCGCGCCGGCTGGGCGCCCTCACGTCACTCGCCGCGATGTCCGTGGCCGCCCTCGCCACCGCCGCGTCCGCGCACGTCACCGCCAACCCGGAGAGCGCCGAGCAGGGCTCGTACGCCAAGGTCTCCTTCCGGGTGCCGAACGAGCGCGACAACGCCGCCACGACGAAGGTCGTCGTGCACCTGCCGGCCGACCACCCGCTCGCCTCGGTGTCCGTCCGGCCCGCCCCCGGCTGGACGGTGAAGGCCGAGAAGTCCACGCTGCCGAAGCCGATCCAGTCCCACGGCGGCGAGCTGACCGAGGCCGTCACCACGATCACCTGGTCGGGCGGCGAGATCGAGGCGGGCCAGTTCCAGGAGTTCGACGTCTCCATGGGGCCGCTCCCGACCGACACCGGCCAGCTGATGTTCAAGGCCGACCAGACGTACTCCAACGGCGAGGTCGTGAAGTGGGAGGAGGCGCCCGCCGAGGGCGCCGCCGAGCCGGAGCACCCGGCGCCGACCCTCAAGCTCACCCCGAAGGGGGCGGCGGCGGTCGGCCTCACCGCCGAGCAGAAGCCCGCCGCGAAGGCCGCGGCCTCGTCCGACGACGGGACGGCCCGGCTCCTCGGCGGCATCGGCATCGCGGCCGGCGTCGCGGGCCTCGGCCTCGGCGGCCACGTCCTGAGCCGCGCCCGGAGCCGGGCATGATCAAGGCGATGCGACGGACGGCGGCCGGCATCCTGGCCGCCGGTACGGTCCTGGCCCTGACGGCGGCGCCGGCCTCCGCCCATGCGGCGCTGACGTCCGCGAGCCCCGAGAAGGACTCGACGGTCGCGGCGCCGTCCGAGATCGTCCTGACCTACTCGGACCCGGTGCGGCTGCCGCGCGTGGTCGTGACGGACGCGTCGGGCGCGGAGCACCAGGCCGGATCGCCGCGAGCGGTCGACAACAAGGTCACCCAGGCGGTCGGCGGCGCGCTGCCGAACGGCGAGTACACGGTGGGGTGGCGGGTCGTCTCCTCGGACGGGCACCCGGTCGGGGGCACCTACACCTTCACCGTGAAGGGCTCGCCGAGCGGCTCCGCGTCGCAGGCCCCGGCGCCCGCTCCGGCGAGCAGCCGGGCCGCGACCACGTCCGGCGAGGACTCGGGCGGCTCGTCCGGCTGGCTGTGGATCGGCCTGATCGCGCTGGTCGTCGCGGCGGCGGGCGGCGCGGTCGCCTGGCTCCGCCGTTCCCCGTCGCGGGACTGACCTGTACGCGTCCGGCGGGGTGGTCGCGGCCACCCCGCCGGACGCGACGAAATTGGTCGTTTCGCTATCCGGGTGGATGATTACAGGATTACATTGATTATCCGACCGGCAGCGTCCAGGGGGCCTCGTGATCGTCGAATACATCCGCTACCGCATAGAACCGGACCTCGCCGACGAGTTCGAGGCCGCCTACGCGCGCGCGTCCGTCCCGCTCGCGGCGGCGCCCCAGTGCGTCGACTACGAGCTGTCGCGGTGCGTCGAGGAACCGTCCTCCTACATCCTGCGCATCCGCTGGACGTCCGCCGACGACCACATGCAGGGGTTCCGCGGCGGCGAGCACTTCCCCGCCTTCTTCGCCGAGATCAAGCCGTACGTGCGGCAGATCGAAGAGATGCGGCACTACGAGCGGACGCCGGTGGCGGGCACCGGGTCGTCCGTCCCGACGATGTACGACTGGGCGGGCGGAAGCGAGGCGTTCGAGCGCCTCACCGACGTCTTCTACACGAACGTGCTCAAGGACGACCTGCTCCTCCCCCTCTTCGAGCACATGGCCCCGGACCACCCCAAATGGGTGGCGGCCTGGCTCGCCGAGGTCTTCCGCGGCCCGGAGCGCTACAGCGGTGAGCGCGGCGGCTACCACCACATGGTCCGGCAGCACCTCGGCCGCGGCATCACCGAGGCGCAGCGCCGCCGCTGGGTCTCCCTCCTGATGGAGGCCGCGGACGAGGTCGGCCTCCCCGACGACCCCGAGTTCCGCGCCGCGTTCGCGTCCTACATCGAGTGGGGCACCCGGATCGCCCTCGCCAACTCCCAGCCCGACGCGAAGCCGCCCCTCGAAGCCCCCATGCCCCACTGGGGCTGGGGCGTAGCCCCGCCCTACATCCCGTCCAAGTAGCAGAACCCCAACGCAAACATGCCGCCCTCCCAGTCTTTTCCGCGTCCTTCGCGGTCCGGGGGGTGAAGGGGTCAGGGGGCGAAGGCGCGGAGGGTGGTCTTCACTAGGGCGTCGGCGTACTGGGGCGTGAGCGGGCCGGATCGGTGGAGCCAGCGCTGGTAGAGCGGGGCGTACAGCACTTCCAGCACCAGGTCCAGGTCGGCGTCCGGGGCGAGTTGGCCGGCCCGCTGGGCGGCGCGCAGGCGTTCCTTCTTGGCTTCGTCGACCGGGCCGGCCAGCTTCTCGCGATACTGGGCCGCGAGCGCGGGATCGGCGATGATCTCCATGTTGAGCGCCCTGATCGGCGCCTCGAACGCCGGGTCGGCGAACTCGGCGGCGGTCGCCCGCATGACGGCCCTGAGGTCGGCTTCGAGGTCGCCCGTGTCGGGCAGCCGCACCCCCTCCTCGCCTCGGCTGAGCTCAAGGAACGAGTCGAAGATGACCGCGCCCTTGGACGGCCACCAGCGGTAGATCGTCTGCTTGCCCACCCCGGCGCGGGCGGCGATGGCCTCGATCGAGACCTTGGCGTATCCGAGTTCGGAGACCAGCTCGCGCGCGGCGTCCAGGACGGCCCGCCGCGACCGCTCACTACGCCGGGCGGGGTTCGGCTTCTTCGGCTGCGACACGTCCAGGAGCATAGCAGTGAGCGAGACGAGACGGTCCGTCTTGACCGGATGGCCGTCGGGTCGCATACTCGAGGTAGACGAGACGGAACGTATCGTCTCGATTCGGACAAGGAGGTGAGCCTTTGCGTACTGCGGCGGCTCAACTGGCGCTCACCGAGATCACCAAGCGGTACGGCGACCGGGTCGTCCTCGACCGGGTGTCGCTCACCGTGCGGCCCGGCGAGCGGATCGGGATGGTCGGCGACAACGGGGCGGGCAAGTCCACGCTGCTCAAGCTCATGGCCCGCGCCGAGCGGCCGGACAACGGCGAACTCGTGGTGGCCGCGCCGGGCGGAACCGGATACCTGCCGCAGGCGCTCGCGCTCCCGCCGCACGCGACCGTGGCCGACGCGATCGACCTGGCGCTGGCGGACCTGCGCGACCTCGAAACCCGGATGCGCGCCGCCGAACGCTCACTCGGCGAAGGCGGCCTGGACGCCTATGCGCAGCTCGTCGCGGAGTTCGAGGCGCGCGGCGGCTACGAGGCCGATGCCCGGGTGGACGTCGCGCTGCACGGGCTCGGCCTCCCCGGGCTCGACCGGCAGCGCGCCCTGGGCACGCTCTCCGGCGGCGAACGCTCCCGGCTCGCCCTGGCCGCCGCGCTGGCGTCCGCTCCCGAACTGCTGCTGCTCGACGAGCCGACCAACGACCTGGACGACCAGGCCGTGGCGTGGCTCGAAGAGCGGTTGCGCGCCCACCGGGGGACGGTCGTGGCGATCACGCACGACCGGATGTTCCTGGAACGGGTGACGACCGCCATCCTGGAGGTCCGCGACGGGCGGGTGCGCCGCTACGGCGACGGGTACGCCGGATACCTCGCGGCCAAGGCCGCCGAACGCGCCGCGCAACTGCGGGCCCACGAGGAGTGGACGGCGGAGCGCGACCGGCACGCGACGCTGGTCGCGGCCAACGCCGGACGGCTGGCGGGCATCCCGCGCAAGGCGGCCAAGGCGGGCATGGGCACCGGGGCCTGGCGGGCGCGCTCGCGGACGCACGGGGCGGCCGGACGCATCCGGCAGTCGCGGCAGCGGCTGCGGTGGCTCGCCGACCACCCGGCGCCGCCGCCGCCCGAGCCGCTGCGCTTCACCGCCGCCCTGGCGACGGCGGAGGCCGCCGCCGGGGCCGAGATCGCCGCCGTCGACCACGTGGTGGTCGAGGGGCGGCTCCGCATCGATTCCCTGACCGTCCACGCCGGTGAGCGGCTCCTGGTGACCGGCCCGAACGGAGCGGGGAAGACGACGCTGATGCGGGTGCTCGCCGGCGAGCTGGCGCCGGACGCGGGCGAGGTGCGCCGAGCAGGCCGCGTCGGCTTCTTCCGCCAGGACGAACTGGACGCCCGCCGTGCTGGAGACCTGGCCGAGGCACCGGATCAGACCGTGCTGGGCGCCTACGCGCGCGGACGTCCCGGAAGCCTGGACGAGCACGCCGACGCGCTGCTCGCCCTGGGCCTGTTCCGGCCGTCCGACCTCGGGCTGCGCCTGGCGCAGCTCTCCTACGGGCAGCGGCGGCGGGTCGAGCTGGCCCGGCTGGTGAGCGACCCCGTCGACCTTCTCCTGCTCGACGAGCCGACCAACCACCTGTCGCCGATGCTCGTGGAGCAACTGGAGGAGGCGCTGGCCGGATACCGGGGCGCCCTGGTCGTCGTGACGCACGACCGGCGCATGCGGGCCGCGTTCACCGGCTCGGGCCACTACTCCGCGCGGAGTACGGGCAATGCCTCCCGACGCAGTATGCGAATTGGCGGACCCCATGTGATGCTGTCCAATATCGAGCCAATTACGCAGAACTCCAGAGGAGAGGCAGGATGGCAATGAAAAGAACGGCCACCGGACTTGCCGCCGGATCGGCGCTGCTGGCCGGCGGACTGCTGGCCGCGCCGCCGGCGAACGCGTCCCCGCCGGCGCAGATAATGAAGGTGGACATGTTCCTCGCCGACTCCGCCATCTGGGTGGCGCCGGCCAGCGCGCGGCTCCGGCCGGCCGATCGCGAGATCGACCTGGCAGCGGGCAAGTACGCCTGGAATCACAAGTGGGACGAATACAACCCGCCTGGCGTCGCGCAGCACACGTACGAGATTCGGCTGGCCGCGGGCACGTATTACTGGAACTGCAGCGTGTACACCAAGACGGACTACTACCTCTTCGACTTCTTCACTCGGTGCTCTTTGCGGCCGAAGCGCACAGGGGCGGCGACGGCATATTCGCCGGAAATGCGGATAGCGCCGCACGGCGTGAGCACCGCCTGGGTCGACGGCGCCGTCATGCACGGCTCCCATTACGACTGGTCCAGCACGCTGACCCGGCTGGGGGACTGACCGCGAGTTCGGCGGCGGAGACGGGGACGGGGGCGGGGCGGGCGGCGGTGGGGTTCGCGGCTCGTCCCGTCTAGGGGCGGCGGTAGAGGTCGTCGAGGTGGGCGGACACGGCGGCCCGCATCCGGGCCGGGGTCGTGGTCCGGGGGTGCAGGGCGGCGTGGACGGCGAGGCCGTCCACCAGGGCGTGGAGCCGGTCGGTCTCCAGTTCCGTGTCCGCTCCGGGGGCGAGGGACGCGACCAGGGCGCGGCAGCCGGAGCGCAGGGCGGCGTGGGCCTCCTCGCAGAGCGCGCGCAGGTCGGGGTCGACGAGCGCGCGGGCGGTGAAGGCGAGCCAGACGTGGTTCTCGGCGGCGCGCTCGGCGTCCATCGGGAGGAGTTCGCCGAGGACGCGGGCGGCGCGGTCCCGGGGGTCGCCGTCCGCCGGCGGGGCCGCGGCGATCCGCGTCTCGATCCGCTCGATGATCGTCCGGAGCGTGAACGCCAGCAGTTCGGGCTGGGTGGCGAAGTAGTGCCGCAGCGAGCCCGCCGACAGCCCCGCCTCGCGGGCGACGTTGCGGACCGAGGCCCGGTCCAGCCCGTCCCGCCGGACGACCCGCCACACCGCCGCGACCACGTCCTGCCGGCGCCTGGCCGGATCCACCACCTTCGGCATGAGGTTTTTATAGCACACCTGTGTTACCTTCGGTCTTGGTAGCACAGTCGTACTAAAAAGGACCGGTCATGAAACGTGCCCTCGCCGTCACCGCCGTCGCGGCCCCGCTGCTGCTCACCGGGTCCGGGCTGGCCGCCGCCGCGGCCCTGCAGGCCGCCTCCGGCGGCGCGTTCACGACCCCGGAACGGAGCTTCGGCACCTCGGCCGTCGCGCTCAAGACCGACGAGATCGAGGTGGGGTCCGAGACGGCCCGCGCCGGGAACCCCATGCCCGACCTCGGGGAGCTCGCCGAGGTCGAGATCGTGGTCCGTCCCGCCGACCCCCGCGTCCCCCTGTTCGTGGGGGTCGGGCCCAAGGAGCAGGTCGACCGCTATCTGCGCGGTGTCGCGCACGAGGAGTTCGTGTCGGCGGACCTCGACCCGTTCAGGCCCGTCTTCCGCAGCGTCCAGGGCGTCCCCCAGGCGACCGCACCGCCGTCACGGCAGCCGTTCTGGGTCGCCAGCTCCGCCGGCCCGGGGACGCGCACCGTCAAGTGGGACAAGACCGGCGGGGCCTGGTCCGTGGTGGTGATGCGCTTGGACGGCCGTCCCGGCGTGGACGTGCGCGCCACGATCGGCCTGCGCTTCGGCTTCCTGCTCCCCGCCGCGGTCATCGGCCTGGCCGCCGGGACGGCGCCGCTCGTCTGGGCGGTCGTCGCGCGCCGCCGCGGAACCGCGCGCCCCCGGCGGCACGATCACCTGCCGGCCGGGACGGCGCCGCACGACTGAGCTCTCCTACCGGCTGACCTGGGCTTATGCGGTGGCGGAAAAATCTTGAAGAAAAATCGGGCGGAGTGTCGATCGGGGGCCGGCCCGTACGACGCGTCAGTGAAAGGCCGATGAGACACACCGTACGGAAGGACCACCGCCATGACCGCCCAGACCGTCCAGTCCCGCACCGCCGCCCCCGTCCAGACCGCCGCCGACCGCCGCACGCTGCGCAAGGTGCTGTGGGTCCCGCAGATCCTCCTCGCCGTGTTCCTGCTGGTCGCCTCGGGCCTGCCCAAGCTGGTGGGGCAGGCCGACGCGGTCGAGTCGTTCGAGCTGATCGGCTGGGGCCAGTGGTTCCGGTACGTCACCGGTGTCGTGGAGGTCTCCGGCGCGATCGGGCTGCTGATCCCGCGGCTGGCCGGGCTCGCCGCGACCGGGCTGATCGGCTTGATGGCCGGCGCCGTCACCACCCACCTGCTGGTGCTCGACCCCGCCTGGGCCCTGATGCCCGCCGCGTTCGCGGTCGTCTTCGCCGCCATCGCCTGGAACCGCCGCTACGAGACCCGGGAGCTGCTGCGCTCCCTCAAGCGCTGAACGAAGGCGCATCACGGCGGACGACCCGCGGCCATCCGGCCCCGGGTCGTCCGCCGTTGCGGCCGGGACCGGCGGGCACGCGGCACGGTCGCCGCGGTCGCCGCGGTCGACGTCCGCGGCGACCGGGTAGGACGATCACGACTACCCCCGTTCGGGGGTGGCGCGGGTCACCCGGATGGCCAACCATCCAGGTGACCGGGTGTCCGTGCGGCTACGAGGAGAGACCATGCCCGCAGTCGAGTTCCGCGCGGCGCGCGACTTCCTGCTCGCGCATCGCGACGACTACGCGACGGCGTACGAGAAGTTCCGCTGGCCGGTGCTGACCGGTTTCAACTGGGCGCTGGACTGGTTCGACAAGATCGCCGAGGGGAACGACTCGCCCGCGCTGTGGATCGTCGAGGAGGACGGCTCCGAGGCGAGGCACTCGTTCGCGCAGCTGGCCCGGCGGTCGAACCAGGTGGCGAACCTGCTGCGGCGGTCGGGGGTGCGGCGCGGCGACCGGATCATCCTGATGCTCGGCAACCAGGTGGAGCTGTGGGAGACCGTGCTCGCCACGATGAAGATCGGCGCGATCATGATCCCGTGCACGCCGCTGCTGGGCACGGCCGATCTCCAGGACCGGCTGACGCGGGGCCGGGCGCGGCACGTGGTGGTCGCCTCGGCCGACACCGGGAAGTTCGACGGGGTCGAGGGCGAGTACACGAAGATCGCGGTGGGCGCGCCCGTCGACGGCTGGGTGGACTACGCCGGCGCCTACGACGAGGCGACGGCCTTCACCCCGTACGGGCTGACGATGTCGCGGGACACGCTGCTGCTCTACTTCACGTCCGGGACGACGGCGCAGCCGAAGCTGGTGGAGCACACCCACGCGTCCTACCCGGCGGGCCACCTGTCGACGATGTACTGGATCGGGCTGCGGCCGGGGGACGTCCACCTCAACATCTCGTCGCCGGGCTGGGCGAAGCACGCGTGGAGCAACATCTTCGCGCCGTGGGACGCCGAGGCGTGCGTGTTCATCTTCAACTACACGCGGTTCGACGCCGACCGGCTGCTCGACACGATCCAGCGCTGCGGCATCACGAGCTTCTGCGCGCCGCCGACCGTGTGGCGGATGCTGATCCAGGCCGATCTCGGGCGCCTCGCCACCCCGCCCCGCGAGGTCGTCGCGGCCGGTGAGCCGCTGAACCCCGAGGTGATCCAGCGGGTCGAGGACGCCTGGGGCCGGACGATCCGGGACGGGTTCGGGCAGACCGAGACGACCGCCCAGATCGCCAACACGCCCGGCCAGCCGGTCAAGCTCGGATCGATGGGACGGGCGCTGCCCGGCTACCGGGTGGTGCTGATCGACCCGCTGACCGGCGAGCCCGCGGACGAGGGCGAGATCTGCCTCGACCTGGAGGACCGCCCGCTCGGGCTGATGACCGGCTACCACGGCGACGACGAGCGCACGGAGGAGGCGATGGCCGGCGGCCACTACCACACCGGCGACATCGGCTCCCGCGACGAGGACGGATACATCACCTACGTCGGACGGGCCGACGACGTGTTCAAGGCGTCCGACTACAAGATCTCGCCGTTCGAGCTGGAGAGCGTGCTGATCGAGCACGAGGCGGTCGCGGAGGCCGCCGTCGTCCCGTCGCCCGACCCGGTCAGGGCGGCCGTCCCGAAGGCGTACGTGACGCTCGCGAACGGCTGGGAGCCGACCGCCGAGACCGCGAAGGCGATCTTCGCGCACAGCCGGGCGCAGCTGTCCCCGTACAAGCGGGTCCGGCTGCTGGAGTTCGCCGAGCTGCCGAAGACGATCTCCGGCAAGATCCGCCGGGTCGAGCTGCGCGCCAGCGAGAACGACAAGCACCCGGGCGAGAACGACCGGCCGGACGGCGAGTTCCGCGAGGAGGACCTGCGATGACCCTCTCCTACGCGTCGGGCGTGTCGACCACCCCGCTGCTCGGTGACACCATCGGCGCGAACCTCGACAAGACGGTCGCCGCCTTCTCCGAGCGCGACGCGCTCGTCGACCGGACGTCGGGCAAGCGCTGGACGTACGAGCAGTTCGCCGACGACGTGGAGGCGGTAGCGCTCGGCCTGCGCGACCTCGGCGTCGTCAAAGGCGACCGTGTCGGGATCTGGTCGCCGAACTGCGCCGAATGGATGCTCGTCCAGTACGCGACGGCGAAACTGGGCGCGATCCTCGTCAACATCAACCCCGCGTACCGGGTGCATGAGCTGGAGTTCGTCCTCAACCAGGCGGGCATCCGGACGCTGGTGTCGGCGTCCACGTTCAAGACGTCCGACTACGCGGCGATGGTGGAGGAGGTCAGGCCCAAGTGCGCCGCCCTACGCGACGTCGTCCTCATCGGCACCCCGGCCTGGGACGCGCTCATGGAATCGGGCCGGACGGGTGATCCGGCCGTCCTGAACGAGATCGCCCGTACGCTCACCGCCGACGACCCCATCAACATCCAGTACACGTCCGGGACGACGGGCTTCCCCAAGGGCGCGACGCTGTCGCACCACAACATCCTGAACAACGGCTACTTCGTCGGCGAGCTGTGCGGCTACGACGAAGAGGACCGCGTGTGCGTCCCCGTGCCCTTCTACCACTGCTTCGGCATGGTCATGGGCAACCTCGCGGCGACCAGCCACGGCGCGTGCGTCGTGATCCCGGCGCCCGCGTTCGACCCGAAGGCGACCCTCGAAGCGGTCGCGGCCGAGCGCTGCACGTCGCTGTACGGGGTGCCGACGATGTTCATCGCCGTCCTGAACGAGCCGTCGCTGGGCGGCCTCGACCTCTCCACCCTCCGCACCGGGATCATGGCCGGTTCGCCGTGCCCGGTCGAGGTGATGAAGCAGGTCATCGAGCGGCTCGGGATGAGCGAGGTCGCGATCTGCTACGGCATGACCGAGACGTCGCCGGTGTCGACGCAGACCCGGGCGGGCGACTCGCTCGACCGGCGGGTGTCCACGGTCGGCACCGTGCTGCCGCACCTGGAGATCAAGATCATCGACCCGGAGACCGGGGTCACCGTCCCGCACGGCGTGCCCGGCGAGTTCTGCACCCGCGGCTACTCGGTGATGCTCGGCTACTGGCAGGAGCCCGACCGGACGGCCGAGGCGATCGACGCCGCCCGCTGGATGCACACCGGCGACCTCGCCGTGATGGACGGCGACGGCTACGTCAACATCACCGGCCGGATCAAGGACATGGTGATCCGCGGCGGCGAGAACATCTACCCGCGCGAGATCGAGGAGTTCCTCTACACCCACCCCGACATCGTGGACGCGCAGGTCATCGGCGTCCCGGACGAGAAGTACGGCGAGGAGCTGATGGCGTGGGTGCGCCTCCGCGAGGGCGCGCCCGGCCTCACCGCCGGGGAACTGCGCGCGTTCTGCGAGGGCAGGCTGGCCCACTACAAGATCCCGCGCTACGTGCACGTCGTGGACGAGTTCCCGATGACGGTCACCGGGAAGATCCGCAAGGTGCAGATGCGCGCCGAGGCCGTCGACATCCTCGGGCTGGAGGACACCGCCGCGACCCGGCACGCATGACTTTCTGAGCGCGCGGCCTTCCGCGCCGAGACCCCCGCAAGGCATGCTCGGAGCCATGGATGCGCCTGTGCCGGGAGGTCCGGCGAGCCTCGGGGGCCGTCCCCGCGGGATGACGCGCGACGACGCGGGGGCCGTCCGGACGGCGGTGCTGACGCTGCACCGCACGACCGGCCTGCCCATGGTGTTCGGCGGCGCGCTGAGCGGCCAGGACCGGCTCCGCATCACCGAACTCGTCGGCAACACGACCGACTCCCTGAACGGCCTGGTCGTGCGCCAGGGCAACGGGCTCGGCGGCAAGGCCATGGCGATGGGGCGCCCCGCCTGGGTGAGCAACTATCCGTGCTCGGCGGCGATCAGCCACGACTACGACAAGCCCGTCGGACGCGAGGGGCTGCTGTCGATCGTCGCCGTCCCGATCGTCGTCCGGCGGCGGGTGCGCGGCGTCCTGTACGGTGCGCTGCGCGAACCGCTGGGGCTGGCCGACCGGGTCGTGGGCGCCGCCGTCCAGGCCGCGCGCGACCTCGAACAGGACCTCGCCGTCCAGGACCGCGCCGACGAGGCCCTCGCGCGGCTGCCGCCGGGCTCGCCCGCCGCGCCGGCCGCGCGCTGGGAGGAGGTGCGGGCCGTCCACGCGGAGCTCCGGGCGCTGGCCGAGGAGGTGCGGGACCTGCCGACCCGCGACCGCCTGCGCCGGGCGTCGCTGCGCCTCGCCGCCGCCGGGCTGGACGCGTCGGACGCCGCGCCGGGCCCCGTGCTGGCCCCGCGCGAGCTGGACGTCCTGTCGTACGTGGCGATCGGCTGCACGAACGCGGAGGCCGCCGAGCACCTCGGCCTGCTGCCCGAGACGGTGAAGAGCTACCTGCGCTCGGCGATGCGCAAGCTCGACAGCCACACCCGGCTGGAGGCCGTGACCGCCGCGCGCCGCGCCGGCCTGCTCCCCTGACCGGTGGAAGCCGCGGGGCCGCGCGGTTCCCTCGATCGGGGGGTCGACCGGACCCGGCGACGGGGTCAGCGCCGTGTCGTGGACGTCGTCCAGCGCAGATCGGCCCCCGTGGCGCACTGCCTGGACGAAATCGGTCACCACACGCCGGCTGCGCCGGGCCGTGATCGCACGGCCGTCCCGCCTGTTCCCGGCGAGGACGTCCGGCCCCCGATATGCAGGAAGCACCGTAACACCTCGGCCAACACGAATGTCGCGTGGTAAATCGATTTCGTCGGCGGACACAAACTCGTCAGTAATTTGTGTCGGCCGGCCGACCCTTAGAAAAACGTGCGGACGTAGTCGACGACGACCGGGTGCCGGGCGTCGGCGTCGTCCACGACCGGGATCATCGTCCACTTGTCGAGCGCCGTGCACGGATGGGAGAGACCGAGCCTGACCACGTCCCCTTCCTCGGCATCGGAGTCGCGGAGGAATGCGTGCTGGTCGTTGAGCGCGGTGACGCGGGCGCCGTCCAGGGGGCCTTTACCCCGGACGAGCTGCGGCTCCGGCAGGCCCTCGTCGAACGGCACGTCGCGTTTGCCGACGTCCAGGAGTGCGAGCGCGGGTTCGGGACGGGAAATGACACGCCCCCACGCGTGCATGGCCGAGCGGAACGGCGCGCCGGCCCCGCGCACGAACGGCGAAATGCCCTTGTAGAAGCCGTCGTCGTGAATGATGTACGCGCCCGACCGCAGCACGACCCGTCCGCCCTCCTCCGCGACCGGGCCGCCGAGCACGTCCGCGACCTGATCGAAGTACGCGCTGCCGCCGGCGGTCACCATGGGCTCGTCCACCTCGTACTCCAGCCCGCGGTACAGGTTCGCGAGACGGCGCAGGTAGGCGTCCACGGAGGCGCGGCTCCGCTCGGACGCGTCGTGCGCGAGGGCGCCCTCGTACCCGCCGATCCCGGCGAGCCGGAGATTCAGCGCCTTCCGGACGGCGTCGGCGACCTCCCGCGCGTCGCCGTCGTCGCGGACGCCCGTGCGCCCGTCCGGCTCGCCCAGCTCCACGCACACGTCCACCGGACGCTGGCTCCGGGCCGCCCGCAGCGCCCCGTCCATCAGCTCCACCGAGCGCACCGAGTCGACCCAGGAGACGAACTCGAAGTCCAGGCTCTCGTCCAGTTCCCCGGCCAGCCACGCGAGACCGGCCGGGTCGAGCAGCGTGCTCGCGTACAGGACGCGCCGCACCCCGAACGCGCGGGCGACCCTGAGCTGCGGCAGGTTCGCGACCGTGATGCCCCACGCCCCCGCGTCCAGCTGCCGCCGCCACAGCTCCGGGGCCATCGTCGTCTTGCCGTGCGGGGCGAGCAGCAGGCCGGCGTCGTCCGTCCACCGCGCCATGGTCCGGACGTTGCGGTCGAGGGCGCCGGCGTCCAGGGTCAGCAGCGGCGTCCCGAAGTCGTCCAGCGGCAGCCGGGCCTCGCGCGCCGCGCGGACCGTCATCCCGTGCGCGGACGCCGGGATCGCCTTGAACCGCCAGTCGAGCAGCTCGCCGCCGAGCGCGTCCAGCGCCTTGGCATCCATTCACAACCTCCTGTACGACGCGGCGTGGTCGAGGCGGCCCCTGGCCACCAGCTCCAGTGTGATGAGGACCGCGATCGACTCGATGGCCAGGAGCCCGATGAGGACGAGCAGCTGCACCGCGCCCGCCTCGACCGGGTCGGCGCCGCCGAGCAGCACGCCGACGAACGCGCCCGGCAGCGTGACCAGCCCGACCGTGCGGGTCTGGTCGAGGACGGGGAACAGCGCGAGCGCGGCCGCCGAGCGGCACACCTCCAGCGCGGCGTCGCGGGGCGGCAGGCCGAGCGCGAGGCCGCCCTCGTACTCGCCGCGGCGCGCGGTCAGCTCGTCCAGCGCGCGGCGGCCGGTGAGCCCGGTGGCCGACATCGCGCCGCCGATGAAGATCCCCGCGATCGGCAGCACCGCCACCGTCCGGGGCGGGACCAGCGAGGACGCCAGCAGCAGGCCCAGCACGGGCGCGACGCCGGCGGTGATCGGCAGCGCCGTCCACCAGCCGGACCCGCGCAGCGACCCGGTGACGCGCCGCCCCGCCGTCACGACCGCGATCACGACCATGCCCGCGATGAACGCGGCCGTCAGCCCGCCGCTGCGCAGCACCGCCGCGATCAGCAGCGACACCGCGGTGAGCTGCACCGCGGCCCGGACGGAGACGACCAGCATGTCCCGGCCGAGACCGAGCCCGCCGACCCGCGCCAGCAGCGCCGCCACCGCCGCGAGCGAGGTCAGCACCAAGGCCAGCAGCGGGCCGACCTGGGGCGCCGTGCTCACCCGCCGCCCAATAGGCCCGATTGTGATCCCATAGCGGTCTCCTACCCGGTTAAAACCTCGATAGCGTGGGACTTGTGGAGGTTGAGGAGTCAGGTGGGACATCCCGCCGCAAAGCACTTTGGCTGCTCGGCGCGGCCGCCGGGCTCGCCACGCTCGGCGCGGACGCCGCGCGTCCCTCCGGGGGCTCGCCGATCGCGGCCGCGCCCGCGTCGACGCCCCGCGCGAGACCGGTGATCCATCCGACGCCGACCCCGACGCCCACCCCGACCGCACGGGCCGCGACCTGGACGCCGGGCAAGCTCACCGCGCTGGAGAAGCCCGTCCGGGAGCTGTCCCAGCTGGCCCCGCCCGCGCCGCCGAAGTCGATCGCGCTGACCATCGACGACGGCCCGAGCCCGCTGTGGACGCCGAAGATGCTCGACCTGCTGGCCGAGCACGGGGTCCACGCCACGTTCTTCGTCATCGGCGAGCAGGTGAAGGAGTTCCCGAAGCTCACCCGCCGCATCACCGACGCCGGCCACCAGATCTGCAACCACACCGAGACCCACCCGATCTCCATCGCGAACCTGCCGAAGAAGCGGGTCCGCAAGGAGATCGTCCAGGCGCACGACCGGATCGCGGACGTCACCGGGGTCGTCCCGCAGTTCTTCCGCTCCCCCGGCGGCAACTGGTCGAAGGCGGTCCTGGAGCTGGTCGCCGAGCACGACATGCTCCCGGTCGACTGGGCCGTCGACCCGCGCGACTGGGCCCGTCCCGGCGTGGGCCGCATCCGCCGCGCCCTGCTCAAGGGCAAGGAGAACAACATCGTCCTGTGCCACGACGGCGGCGGCGACCGCTCACAGACCCTCAAGGCCCTCGGCTCCGCCATCCCGAAACTGAAGAAGCGCGGCCTGACCTTCGTCGCGCTCTGACCCCGCGCCGCGCGGCGGGGACGACGCGAAGCAGGCTCCACGGCGGGACGACGCGAAGCAGGCTCCGCGGCGGGACGACGCGAAGCAGGCTCCGCGGTCACTCGTCCGGTGACCGCGGAGCCTGCTCTTTCACGCCAGGGTCAGCGGGTTGCGCGCGGGTTCCCGCGTCTCCCGGCCCGGCTCGCCGTGGGAGGCGCTGGGCAGCCAGTCCAGCCAGCGGGGCAGGTACCAGTTCGCGCGGCCCAGGAGGGCCATCACCGCCGGGAGCAGGACGACCCGCACGATCGTCGCGTCGATCAGGACCGCGACCGCCAGGCCGACGCCCAGCTGCTTGAAGTCCTGCATGGAGAGCGTGCCGAAGATCCCGAACGTTGCGATCATGATGACGGCGGCGCTGGTCACGACGCCGGCCGTGGCGCGGACGCCCTCGCTCACCGCGCCGGTGGTGTCGAGGCCCCGGTCGTGGGCCTCGCGGATCCGGGAGACCACGAACACGTGGTAGTCCATCGACAGGCCGAAGAGGACGACGAGGACGAACAGCGGGATCCAGGACTCCAGCGCGCCCGCGCCCGTCGTCCCGACCAGGGAGTCGCCCCAGCCGTGCTGGAAGACCGCGACCATCACCCCGTACGCGGCGCCGACCGACAGCAGGTTGAGGACGATCGCGGTGACCGCGATCAGGAGCGACCGGAAGAAGATCAGCATCAGCAGGAACGTGACGCCCATGACGAACAGGAACACGGGCGCGGTGCCGGCCTTGAGCCGGTCGTTGTAGTCGAGCGACCAGGCGAGCTGCCCGGTGACCGGCGCCTCGCCGACCGTGCCGACGGTCCGCGGGACGATCCGCTCCCGCAGGGTCTCCAGGGCGTGCTTCGAGGCCGCGTCGGCTCCCTTCCCGGCGAGCGGCACCTCGATCTCGGCGATGTTCGCGCGGTCGTGCACGGTCACGTCGATCGGCTCGTTCATCTCGCCGGACGCGACCGCCTGCCGCTTCAGCTCGGCCACGGCGGCCCCGACCTGCGGCGCGTTGATGTCGCGGGCCTTCAGCACGACGACCGCGGGCTCCGGGTTGCCGGGGAACGCCTCGTTCAGCCGGGTGTAGGTCTGCGCGATCTCCTCGCCGGGCGGGATCAGCTGGTCGATGCGGAGCCGCTCGGTCTTCATGCCGAGCGCGGGCGCGGCCAGCGCCAGCAGGAGGCCGGCCGACAGCAGGGCGGCGACGCCGGGACGGGCCAGGACGGGCCTCAGTAGCGTCCCGACCACCCCGGCGCGCCCCGCGCGGCGCCGGGGCAGGCGGACGCGGCCGAAGTCGACCTTGTCGCCGAGCAGGGACAGCAGCGCGGGCAGGACGGTCACCGAGCCGAGCATCGCGATGCAGACGACGAGGATCGTCGCGATCGCGAAGCCCTTGAACAAGAGCAGGCCGGACAGGAACATCCCGGACATCGCGACCATCACGGTGATCCCGGAGACCAGCACGGAACGGCCCGAGGTGGCCGCGGCGATCGCCAGCGCGGACTCGCGGTCGCGCCCCCTGCGCCGCTCCTCGCGCTCGCGCTGCAGGTAGAACAGGCAGTAGTCGACGCCGACGGCGAGCCCCATCAGCAGCATCACCGAGTTCGTCGTCTGGTCGACGTGCAGCGCGTGGCTGGCCACCGCGAGGACGCCGGTCGCGGCGAGGAAGGCGGTGAAGGCCAGCACGACGGGCAGCACCGCCGCGAGCAGCGCGCCGAACGCGACCAGCAGGATGCCCAGCGCGAGCGGCAGGGCCGTCATCTCGGCCCGCGCGAAGTCGCTGCCGAGGGCGTCGTCGAACCACGCGTCGGCGGTCGCGCCGCCGAACTGCCCGATCCGGACGGACGGGTTGTCCTTCTTCGCCTCCGCCACCGCGTCCAGGATCGCGGGCAGCGGGTCGTCCGGCAGCTCCCGCACGGTGAACTGGACGATCACGTTGCGCCCGTCCTCGGCGACGACGTCCCGGCGCAGCTCCGTGATCTTGCCGGTGGCCTGGACGTTCGCCCGGACGTCCGCGACCGCCCGGCGCATCTCGGGCGAGGCCGCCGGCGCCCCCGAGACCAGCACCGTCTCGTGGTCGGGATCCTCGACCCCGGCCTCGGCGAGGATCTGCCCGGCCCGCGCCGACTGCCCGGTCCCCTGCTCGTGGTCCGCCATCGTGACCTGGCCGGCCGCGCCGCCGAGCACCGAGGCGAGGACGACGAACAGCAGCCAGCCGAGGATGGCCGTCATCCGGTGCCGCGCGCTCCATCCGCCGAGCGCCGCGGCGAGATTCCGTTTCATGGGGTCCCCTGGTCTAGTCGTCTGCGAGGTGGCACCCCCTGACGCTAGGAAGCGCGCACCCCCGCCGACATGGCTCTAAACGGCGTCCCGGGGTGGACGTAAGTACACCCCGGTCCCGGGTTGCGGGCACACTGTGCTGCGGGGCGCGCGCCAGAAGACTGGACTCCAGACGGCAAGCGACCCGCGGAGGATCCGGTGGACGGTGGATTGGTGAAACAGAGAAGGCTGCAGCGGCACGCGATCGCCGCCTGGCGCGGGCTCGCGTTCATGCTCCTGGGCATTCCCGCGACGCTCGTGGGCCTGTGGTTCATCACGGTCATCTCGATGATCACCAGCTTCGTCGGGGTGCTGCTGTTCCCGTCCGCGACGATGCTGCTGCGGACGCAGCTCGACGCGTACCGCGACCGGATCAACCGGTGGACGGACGTGCGGATCGAGCGGCCGTACCTGCCCGAACCCGAGCCGGAGCCGGGCGTGCACGGCTACTTCAAGCGGTTCATCGCGCTGATCTCCGACCCCGCCACCTGGCGCGACTACCTCTGGGTGGTGATCGACCCGGTCGTCGCGCTCTTCACGGCGGCGCTGCCCGGCCTGCTCGTCCTGTACGGGATCTGGGGGTACGTCCTCGCCGCGTTCGCCGGCGACATGATCGGCCACTACGGCGGCAGCGACTGGTACACCTACATCCACGTCACCGAGGGCTACGGCAGCGACACGGGCCGGGTCGTGTCCACCCTGGCGGTCGCGACGGCCTGCGTCGCGGTCGGGTACGCGATCGCGCCGCGGATGCTGAACGTGTACGGGCGCTGGGGCCGGACGATCCTCGGCCCGACGAAGAAGTCGCAGCTCGCGCTGCGCGTCCGGCACCTCACCGAGACGCGGTCGGAGGCCGTGGACGCGTCCGCCGCCGAACTGCGCCGCATCGAGCGCGACCTGCACGACGGGGCGCAGGCCCGGCTCGTCGCGATGGGCATGACGCTCGGCGCGATCGAGCACCTGCTCGACAAGGACCCGGCGAAGGCCCGGCTGCTGCTCAGCGAGACCCGCGCGACGTCGGCGAAGGCGCTGCACGAGCTGCGCGACCTCGTCCGCGGCATCCACCCGCCGGTGCTCGCCGACCGCGGCGTCGGCGACGCCGTCAAGGCGCTCGCGCTCGACCACCCGCTGAACGTCGAGGTCTCCGCCGACCTGCCCGGCCGCCCCGACGCGCCGGTCGAGTCCGCCGCGTACTTCGCGGTGTCGGAGATCCTCACCAACGCGGCGAAGCACTCCGGCGCGTCCCGCGTGTGGATCGACATGCGGTACGAGGACGGCATGCTCCGCATCGCCGTCACCGACGACGGGCGCGGCGGCGCGACCCTCGACGGCGGGACGGGGCTGCGCGGCATCGAGCGCAGGATCGGTACATTCGACGGCGTCCTCGCCCTCACCTCGCCCGTGGGCGGCCCGACGATGGTGACCCTGGAGCTGCCGTGCGCGTTGTCCTCGCCGAAGATCTCGCCCTCCTGAGGGAGGGCCTGGTCAGCCTCCTGGAGTCGCACGACTTCGAGATCGCGGCGGCCGTCGACAACGGCCCCTCGCTCCTCAAGGCACTGCTCGACCACCGCCCGGACGTGGCGGTGGTCGACGTGCGCCTGCCGCCGTCCTTCACCGACGAGGGCCTCCAGGCCGCGCTGGAGGCCCGCCGCCGGGTGCCGGGCCTGCCCGTCCTGGTGCTGTCGCAGTACGTCGAGCAGCTCTACGCCCGCGAGCTGCTCGCGGACGGCACCGGAGCCATCGGCTACCTGCTGAAGGACCGGGTGTTCGACGCGGCCCAGTTCGTCGACGCGATCCGCCGGGTCGCGGCGGGCGGCACCGCGATGGACCCCGAGGTCATCTCCCGGCTCGTCGCCAGCAGCACCCGCGACACCCCGCTGAGCCGGCTCACCCCGCGCGAGACCGAGGTCCTGGAGCTGATGGCGCAGGGGCGGTCCAACGCGGCGATCGCGGAGCGGCTCGTCGTCACCGAGCGGGCCGTCACCAAGCACACCGCCAACATCTTCGCGAAGCTCGACCTGGCCGTGACCGGCGACGACAACCGCCGCGTCCTCGCCGTCCTCGCCTACCTGAACAAGTAGGCGGCCGGGCCCGGTGATCGCCGGGTTCGCGCCGGCGGGGAGCCGGGGGCCGTACCGGGTGGCATAGTTTGCTCCGCGAGACGGCCCCGGGAGGGCGCGATGACGGTGATTCTGGTCCTGCTGTGCCTGGCGATCGCCGGCCGGGAACTGTACCTGGCGTTCGAGCGCCGGCACTCCCCGGGCGCACCGGAGATCGCCGACATCCGCACCCAGCTCCGCGCGCTCAAGGGCACCCGGGACGAGCTGGAGGGCTTCCGCGCGTCCCAGCGGGAGCGGCTCGACCGGCTCGCCGCCGAGCAGGAGCGCGACCGGGCGGCGCTCGGCGCGGCCGACGCCCGGATCCGGTCCCTGATCACGCAGATCAACGACCGGCTGCTGCCGGACGTCGGCGGCCGGCTGAACCGGCAGCGCGAGACGGCGAACGAGCAGCGCGAGTCCCTCGACCGGCTGGCCGCCGAGGTCGCGGTGCTCCGCGCGCACCTCGTCGGGCGGCTGGACCAGGCCGTCGCCGCGTCCCTCGGCGGCGAGCCCGCCGAGCTGGTCGCCGGGGCGCTCACCGCGGAACCGGGCGACGCGCGGGCCGCGCTGACCGGCCCGTACGAGCGGCTCGCCGAGCAGCACGGGCTGCGGGTCGAGCTGACCGACCGGGACCGGTACTACCTGTCCGGGCGCAGCCCGCGCGGCCTGGAGCGCGACTTCACCGACCTCGTCGCCGCGCTGCGCGAGGGCTGCCGGGAGACGACCGAGCAGGCCCGCGGCCTGCTGGGCGCGCTGCGCGGCCTCGACCGGGGCGGCGCGCAGCTCGGGCCGCTCCTCATCGTCGCGACGCCGGAGTCGCTCGTGTGCGGTGTGCTGCCGCTCGCGGAGCTGCGCCGGTCCGCCGGGAGCCCGCTGGACGATCCGGCGGAGGCGGCCCGCCGCCTGCACCGGCTCCCGCGGGGCCGGTTCTGCGACCTGTCGGGATGGCCCGCCCGCGGCGCGGGCGACCTCAACGAGCGGGGGACGTCCAGGTGAAGGCGGGCGCGCGGCGTTCCAGGAACGCGGCGACGCCCTCCTCGGCCTCGCCGCTCGCGGCGACCTCCGCCAGCCACCGGGCGGACTTCTCCGCGACCGGTCCGGCGGCGCTGACGGCGTCCACGATGTCCTTGGTCGCCTGCTGGGTCAGCAGCGAGCGGGACGCGAGCGTCCCGGTGAACGCGGCGACCCGGTCGCGCAGGCCGCCCGCCGGGACGACCTCGTCCAGCAGCCCGATCCGCAGCGCGTGCTCCGCGCCGACCAGGTCCGCCGAGAACAGCAGGTACTTCGCGGCGGACGGCCCGACGAGGCGGACGAGCCGGGCCGTCGCGGCGGCCGGGTAGACGATGCCGAGCTTCGCCGGGGTGATCCCGAACCGGGCGTCCTCGGCGGCGAAGCGCAGGTCGCAGGCCGCCGCGAGCTGGCAGCCGCCGCCCACGCAGTACCCCTCGATCGCGGCGAGCGCCGGCTTCGGGAACGCGGCGAGCGCCCGCTCGGCGACCGTCGACAGGTGCGAGTCGTCGTCGCGGTGGATGTCGTCCAGCTCGGCGATGTCGGCGCCCGCGCAGAAGTCGCCGCCCGCGCCGGTCAGCACCGCGACCCGGACGGACGGGTCCTTCGCGAGGGCGTCCAGGATGCCGGGAAGCGCCCGCCACATGTCCGCCGACATCGCGTTCCGCTTGGCCGGCCGGTCGATGGTGATCGTCCCGACGCCCGCGGCGACCTCGACGCCGAGCCCGACGGCCGTGTTCATCCCCGGGTCCCCCCTCTGCTCCGACGCCGCTCATCGTACGGAGCGCGTTTCCCGGGGGCGTCCCCGGGGCATCTGCACCGATCGGAACCCCTGCGCCCCTCGCGGAGTCATAACCACCGACGGCCTGCGGCGCGCGTCGGGGGACACGCGCCGGCGAACGGCGCCGCGTCACGTCGCCACAGGGGGATCGACCCGCATGAGAGCAATCCGCGGCAATCGGGGAATGCGAAACCCGCGCCGAGTGCTGTACTGTCGAGACAACGTCTTCGGAGTTCCACGATTCGCATCGAGGACGTTTCTTCCCCGCCCGGGCCATCTGAGCGCCCGGTGATCTTCCCGGTCCGGTACGCGCAGTCCGGCGTTCTGGATCGCCGCACAAGGGAGCAGACGTCAGCCCGGTGAACCGAGCTGCATTTCTCGTATTCCTCTCGCGTACGCGCCGCGGGTTCCGCCGCCGTACCCGGGATTCGACTCCAGGCCGCACGGACCGAACCGCGCGAGCCTGAGAAGGGACCCGCATGTCCACTTCCACCCTCACCACCGAACGCCCCGCCACCACCGGCCGCAAGTCGCAGGCGCACTCCGTGCCCCCGCAGAGCGCCCGGAAGAGCGGCCAGCAGGGGCGCCGCCCCGCCGACGACGGGCCGGCCGTCCCGTTCCACGGCGTCATCGCCGTCCAGGACAAGCACGCCTTCGTCCGCACCTCCGGCTACCTCGCCGGGCCGGACGACGTGCACGTCTCCCTCGCCCAGGTCAACGCGCACCACCTGCGTTCCGGCGACGTCGTCGCGGGCACCGCGAAGACGTCGAAGTCGAGCCGGGAGAAGTTCTCCTCGCTCGCCCGCGTCGAGACCGTGAACGGCCTCCCGCCCGCGGAGGCGGCGAACCGCCCCGAGTTCGGCAAGCTCACCCCCCTGTTCCCGGACGAGCGGCTGCGCCTCGACACCGGCCCCCTCTCCACCCGCGTCATCGACCTGGTCGCGCCGATCGGCAAGGGCCAGCGCGGGCTCATCGTGTCGCCGCCGAAGGTCGGCAAGACGATGGTCCTCCAGGCCCTCGCGAACGCGATCGCGGAGAACAACCCCGAGGTCCACCTCATGGTCGTGCTCATCGACGAGCGGCCGGAGGAGGTCACCGACCTGCAGCGCACCGTGCGCGGCGAGGTGATCCACTCGACGTTCGACCGTCCCGCGCAGGACCACACCGCGCTCGCCGAGCTGGCCGTCGAGCGGGCGAAGCGGCTCGTCGAGCAGGGCCACGACGTGGTCATGCTGCTCGACTCGATCACCCGGCTCGGCCGCGCCTACAACCTGGCCGCGCCGTCCAGCAGCCGCATCCTCGCCGGCGGCGTCGCGACGACCGCGATCTACCCGCCGAAGAAGTTCTTCGGCGCCGCCCGCAACATCGAGAACGGCGGCTCGCTGACGATCCTCGCCACCGCGCTGGTGGAGACCGGGTCCCGCATGGACGACGTCTTCTTCGAGGAGTACAAGGGCACCGGCAACATGGAGCTGAAGCTCGACCGGGGCCTCGCCGACCGCCGCGTCTTCCCCGCCGTCGACATCGAGGCGTCCGGCACCCGCCGCGACGAGCTGCTCATGTCGCCCGAGGAGCTCGCCCTCTCCTGGCGCCTGCGCCGCGCCCTCCAGGGGCTGGAGAGGCAGCAGGCCGTCGAGCAGCTCCTGGAGAAGATGAAGGGCACCTCCTCCAACGCCGAGTTCCTGCTCCGCCTCCAGCAGACGGCCTAGTCCTTCTCGGGCTTGAACGATCTGAGCACCTCGTCGTACAGGAGCTGGCCCGGTGTCCAGTCGGGATCGGGCGCGTAGAAGCAGAACTCGTATCCGGCCGCCCGGCTGCACAGCACGTGCCGGACGCCGTCCCCGCCGCCGGCTCGGCCGTCCTCCCGCCAGGTGAACTCCCATTCGGCGGCGCCCGCGATCACTTCGGGGACGGGTTCCAGCCGCAGCCGGTGGTACCCCGGATAGCGGTGCTCCGCGACGGCCCGGTGCTCCTCGGCGCGCAGCCCGGACAGCGGATCGCCGCCCGCCGCCGGGGCGATGCGCAGCCCCCGGCTCGACACGGCGTCCTTCCAGACCATGACGTAGCCGCGCCGCTCGGCCTGCCATCCCGCGGGCACGCGCACCGAGTAGGCGCCCGCCTCCCGGTACCGCGCCGTCCTGGCCGTGACGCCCGCCGCCGGACGCAGCGCGACCGCGTCGCTCTTCCCGATCGCCGTCCAGCGGGCCGCCCAGGTGCCCGCGCCCGCCGCGAGCGCGGCCAGCACCGCGACGCTGACGACGGCGCCCGGCCGCACGTGCCCGCCCCGGAACGTCCGCCTGGTCCGGGCCGCCAGGGCGTGGGGCGTCCAGCCGCCGCGGCCCCGCCACCGGCCGCGGGCCCGCCGGGAACCGCACGGCGGCGCCCCGGCGGAGCCGTGGCGCAGCGTCCACGGGACGCGCGGCCCCCGCACGGCCCGGCGCCGCGACGCGTCCCGCGTCACCCACGCGCCGCGCAGCGCCCACGGGACGCGGCGGCGCGCGACGGCCCGGTGCCTGGACGGGACGGGCAGGGAGCGGGCGGGGACGCCGGCCTCCTTCGGGAGCGTCGCGCGCGTGATGCCCGGTTCCGGGAGGGCGGCGACGACGTCCCGCAGCAGGTCGGCGGTGGCCTCGGCCGTCAGGCGGTCCTCCGGCCGCTGGCGCAGCAGCCCCTCGATGACCGGTGTCAGCGGGCCCGCCCGCACCGGGCGCGCGTAGTCGCCGAGAAGCACCGCCATCATGGACGCGAGCGCGTGCGAGCGCAGGAACGGCGAGAAGCCCTCGACCGCCGTGTAGAGCGTCGCGCCGAGCGCCCACAGGTCGGACGCCTCCACGCTGGGCTGCGCGTCGACGCGCTCGGGCGGGAGGTAGGCGGGAGACCCCTCGATCCCGGCGGGCATCGTGTCTGCCAGCTCCTGGCCGTTGTGCGCCTGGACGGCGAGCCCGAAGTCGGTGAGGAGGACGCGCCCGTCGTCGCAGACGAGGACGTTGCTGGGCTTGACGTCGCGGTGCAGGATGCCCGCCGCGTGCGCCGCGCTCAGCACCGACAGGACCGCCGCGCCGATCTCCGCCGTCCGCCGCACGCCGAGCGGGCCGTCCTCGGTGACCAGCCGGTTCAGCGAGCACGACTCCAGGAACTCCATGACGATCCACGGGCGCCCGTCCTCGATGATCAGGTCGTGGACGGCGACCACGCCGGGATGCCGCAGCGCGGCGGTGGCGCGCGCCTCCGCCAGCAGCCGCCGGCACATCACCCTGCGCTCGCTCTGGGTGATGCGCGGCGGCAGGTGGACCTCCTTGACCGCGACGTCCCGGTCGAGCATCTCGTCGTAAGCCCGCCAGACGGTGCCCATGCCGCCCCTGCCGACCACAGAGAGCAGGCGATACCGTCGCGCGAGCGGTATCAACCGATCCCCATTCATGAATCGGATAATCGCCGGAACGCGCCCAAGACACGCCCCTTCGGCATCAATTGATTTTTGACCGCGGCCCGGCGGGAAATGCGCGCTCGACCGTGGTATGACCACACGCCGCGCCTTTACCCGGGAACGCCGCCGGGCCGGGCGCGCCGTTATCCGAGAACGCTGCGCGCCCACTTGTAGTCGGACTTGCCGACCGCGGTGCGCTGCACCTCGTCGACCACCGTGATCTGCCGCGGGAGTTTGTATCCGGCGAGCCGGCCGCGGCAGTACTCGGTGAGCTGCTCCAGCGTGACGGTCGCGCCCGGACGGGGCGCCACGACGGCGGCGACCCGCTGCCCGAACCGCTCGTCCGGCAGGCCGACGACGACCGCGTCGTACACGTCGGGGTGGTCCTTCAGCGCGACCTCGACCTCCTCCGGGTAGACCTTCTCCCCACCCGTGTTGATCATGAGGGAGCCGCGGCCGAGGAGGGTGATCGTCCCGTCCTCCTCCAGGGCGGCGAAGTCGCCGGGGACCGACCAGCGGGTCCCGTCGGCGTCGGTGAAGAACGTCGACGCCGTCTTCCGCGGGTCGTTGTAGTAGCCGAGCGGGATGTGGCCGCTGCGCGCGAGCTTGCCGATCTCGCCGGGCCCGACCGCCTTCAGGTCGTCGTCCAGGACGGTGATGCCCGGCTTCATCATGAACCGGGCCGTGCCCTCCTTGGCGCCGACGGACGGGCCGCACGCGCCGGTCTCCGAGGCGCCGTAGTTGTCGAGGAACATGACGTTCGGCAGGTGCTCCTGGAGCGCCTGCTTGGCGCCCTCGGTGAGCGGCGCGCCGCCCGACGCGATCGCGATCAGCGACGACGTGTCGTGCCCGCCGCCCGCCAGCGCCTGCGCGACCGGCCGCGCCATGACGTCCCCGACCAGCATCAGCACGTTCGCCTTCTCGTCGGCGAGCAGCCGCAGCGCCTCGTCCGCGTCGAACGCGTGGTCGGTGTAGAGGACGACCTTGGCGCCGCTGAACAGGCCCATGAACGCGACCCACTGGCCCGCGCCGTGCATGACGGGCGCGCAGTCGAGGACGGCCATTCCGGGCTGGTCGGCGTTGGCGGCCAGCTCCTCCGGGCTGCCGATCGGGTCGCCGAGGACGTTCCCGCCGCCGAGCGCGCCGAAGAAGATGTCCTCGCAGCGCCACTCGACGCCCTTCGGGTAGCCGGTCGTGCCGCCCGTGTACATGATGTAGCGGTCGTCGCTGGAGCGGGCCGGGAAGTCGTCGGACGGGTCGGCCGCGGCCAGCGCCTTCTCGTACTCGACCGCTCCGGGGATCTCGTCCGCCGGGTCCTGCCCGTGGGAGGGCGTCCCGCCGGAGGACGAGCCGTCCTCCAGGACGACGACGTGCCGCAGCTTCGGCAGCTCGCCGCGGATCTCCTCCGCCTTCGCCAGGAGCGAACGCTCCCCGATGATCGCGACCGAGTCGGAGTCGGCGAGCACGTGCCGCAGCTCGGCGGCGACGTAGCGGAAGTTCACCGGGATCGGCACGGCGCGGATCTTGAACACGCCGAGCATCGCCTCGATCCACTCGGCCCGGTTGTAGGCGAGGATCGCGACGTGCTCGCCGGGCCGGATCCCGGCCGCCGCCAGATGGTGGCCGACCCGGCTCGCACGCTCGTTGAGCTGCCGGTACGTCCGCCGCTCGGCCCCGGCCACGAGGGCGGGGCGGTCCGGCCCCGCCGCGGCCAGGATCTCGATCAGGTCGGCCAGGTTGTAGCTTCGCGCCATGCCACGTCCTCGCAGGTGTCGGGGTGGGGACTGCTCCCGATCCTCCATGCGGACCGGCGCCGAACTCAATCCTTGTCGACACTCGGTCCAATGAGATGAGTCACATCCCACATCGCCTCATCCGGCCACGCACGAGGTCCTTACACGGCTCTTATCTGGGTACCGGCATGCTTGGCCGTAACGATTCAGTATCAGACGGGGGTAGTGGTGAGCGCAGGCGCGATGGCGTGGACCCCGCCGACGTGGGAGGAGATCGTCAGCGAGCACTCGACCCGGGTGTTCCGGCTGGCGTACCGCTTGACCGGCAACCGGCACGACGCCGAGGACCTGACCCAGGACGTCTTCATCCGGGTATTCCGGTCGCTGTCGTCCTACAGCCCCGGCACGTTCGAGGGCTGGCTGCACCGGATCACGACCAACCTGTTCCTCGACCGCGCCCGCCGCAAGCAGCGCATCCGGTTCGACTCGCTCGGCGACGACGCGGCCGAGCGCCTGCGGGGCCGCGAACCGACGCCCGCGCAGGCCTACGACGACCGGCACCTCGACGCCGACATCCAGAAGGCGCTGGACGCCCTCGCCCCCGAGTACCGCGCCGCCGTCGTCCTGTGCGACATCGAGGGCCTGTCGTACGAGGAGATCGCCGCGTCCCTGGGCGTCAAGCTCGGCACCGTCCGCTCCCGCATCCACCGGGGCCGCGCGCAGCTGAGGGCCGCCCTGGAGCACCGCCGCCCGGCCGAGTGCGCGCAGTGACGAGCGTCACTAGTGACCGATGAGTAACTTCCGGCCTACCCTTCGGCCGTGGACATCGTCTTCGAACGCCGCGGCGAAGGGCCGCCCCTCGTCCTGCTGCACGGGATCGGCCACCGGCGGCAGGGCTGGACCCCCGTCATGGACGTGCTCGCCGCGGAACGCGACGTCATCGCCGTCGACCTGCCCGGTTTCGGCGACTCCCCGCCGCTCCCGGACGGCACCCCGTACTCGCTCGACACCGTCGTCGCGCTGCTCGCCGAGTCCTTCGCCGAACTCGGCCTGGACCGGCCGCACATCGCGGGCAACTCGCTCGGCGGCCTGTTCGCCCTCGAAGCCGCCGACCGCGGCCTCGCCAGCTCGGCGACCGGGCTGTCCCCCGCCGGGTTCTTCAACGCCGCGGAACTGCGCTACGCCGCGTCCGTGCTGCGCGCGTCCCGGCTCGGCGCCCGGGTGCCCGACACCGTCCTGACCCGCCTGGCGCGCTCCCCGCGCCGCCGCACCGCGATGTTCGGCATGATCTACGGCCGTCCCGACCTGATGGACCTGGAGGTCCTCGCGGGCGACGCCCGCGCCATGCGCGACGCGCCCGGGTTCGAGCCGACCCTCCGCGCCGGCCGCACCGCCCGCTTCCGCGGCTCCTGCACCGACGTCCCGGTCACGATCGCGTGGGGCACCAAGGACCGCCTGCTGCTCCGCAGCCAGGCCATCCGCGCCCAGCGCCAACTGCCGGACGCCCGCTTCGTGTGGCTGGAGGGCTGCGGCCACGTCCCGATGGCGGACGACCCGGCTCTCGTCGCCCAGGTCCTCCTTGAGGGCAGCGCCCACCCGCTGAGGTCGCAGACCGCCGCCTGACGGCCACCGGCCGATCCGCTCGCGCATTCGGCTGGCGGCCGAGGTGGAGAGCGTCCCGGTCGGGCGGCGCTGGCTGCGGGACGTCCTGGAACGGGCGTTCGGCGAGGGGCGACCCAAGGTGGACGACGCTCTCCAGGCGCTTTCGGAGATCCTCACGAACGCGGTCCTCTACGGGACGGGACCGCACGTCCGGGTGACCTGCATATTGGACGGCGGCTGGGCGGAGGTCGCCGTCCACAACGACGGGCGGCCGGGCGGGTCGCGACCGCGGAAGCAGGACGCCGCGCCGGATGCCGAAGGCGGTCGCGGGCTGGACCTGGTGTCCCTGTTCAGCGACCAGTGGGGCATCACGATGCTGCCGAAGGACGACGTCAAGGTCTGGTTTCGGGTGAGGTTCACATGAACGGCCACCCGCGGCACCGACGCGGGTCCGACCGGTATTCCCTCGGAATGGTGCACGGCGCGCTCGTCGGGACCGGCATGGGGCTGATCCTGGTCGGCCTGGTATTGGCGGCCTTCCTGGTATGAGCAGTCGTCCGGCCCGGTGGTCAGGCGGCGAGGATTGTTCCGAGGACGACGAGGGCGAGGCTGAGGAGGCCGATCGCGGCGCGCAGCAGGCCGGCGTCGCGCGCTCCGTGCCGTACGCGGGCCGCCAGGGGCGCGTCATCGGGCCGGGCCAGGGCGTCGCGGCGGAGGCGGGTCATCCGGCGCGCCTGGACGACGCCGAACGCCAGGGCGGCGACCAGTGCGGCGGCCAGCAGGGCGGTCGCGGTGAGCGTGCCGTCCCAGGGGCGGCCGGCGACCAGGGCCGCGCCGCTGCCCAGGGCCAGCACCAGCGCGGAGGTCCCCACGATCAGGTACCGCCGGCCCAGGGCGCGGAAGAACGCGACGCGGTCGGCGGGGCCGAGCGTCTGGACGGTGACCCGGGCGACCAGGCCGATCGCCACGTACCCGCCGACCCACACGGCCGCGGCGAGCACGAGGACGCACGCGAGCACGACCTCGACCCCATGGGACATGTCCGCCTCCCGACGATCTATTCTTCCCTTTTTTACAAGAGTAGCTGTGTAAATACAAGCCGGGAAGCGGGGCGGCGGGCACAGAAGGGGCGAGCGGGGCCCTCTACGGTTTGCGGGCGACGGCGCAGAAGGCGTCTACCTCGGGCTCGCTGAGGTCGGGGGTCGGGCGCCAGCGGGAGCATGAGACGACGCCCGGCTCCTCTATGACGAGGCCGTCGAAGTAGGCGGCGATCTCGTCAGGGGTGCGGAGGGTCACGGTGGGCCTGCCGCCGGACTCGTTCCATCCCCGCGCGCTGTTCTCCGACCGCTCGCCGTGGACGACGCTGGTCGGGTGGTTGACGACCAGGCGGCTGCCGGACGGCATGTCCGACATGAGGCGGCGCACGATCGCGTGGGACGCGTCCGGGCCCTCGACGTGGTGCAGGATGCCGACGAGCATGACGGCGACCGGACGGGTGAGGTCGAGCAGCCGTCCGGCGTCCGCGAGGATCTTGTCCGGGTCGCGCAGGTCGGCGTCGATGTAGTGGCATTCCCCTTCGGGGCTGCTGGTCAGCAGGGCGCGGGCGTGGGCCAGCACGAGCGGGTCGTGGTCGACGTACACGATCCGGCACTCGGGGGCGACGCGCTGCGCGACCTGGTGCGTGTTCTCTGCCGTGGGCAGCCCGGTGCCGATGTCGAGGAACTGGCGGACGCCCTGGTCGCCCGCCAGGTACCGGACGGCGCGCCCGAGGAACGCCCGGTCGGCGCGGGCCTGCTCCACCATGTCGGGTTTCAGGCTGATGGAGTGCTCGGCGGCCCGCCGGTCGGCCTCGAAATGGTCCTTGCCGCCCAGCAGGTAGTTCCAGACCCGCGCGGAGTGCGGGATGTGCGGCTTGAGCGCGTCCTCGTCCGGACGGCCCGCCGCGGAAGCCGTGCCCTGCCCGTCCATCAGGCGGCCCCTCTCGCTCACCGGCATTGAACGGGATTCTAGGGCGGGGGGCGGGAGGCCGCAGGTCTTGGACGCGGTGGCCACATGCGGACGCCGACGTGGCAGGGGAAGGGCGCCGGGTCCCCACCCCGGTGACCGGCGCCCTTCCCGGAGTCAGGACGTCAGCCCGTGACGGGGAGGTCGCCGGTCACCGGGGTGGGGGCCGGGGCCGGGTTCGACGGCGCCGAGGGGGCGGGCGCCGGGGGCTCCGCCGGCGATCCGCCCGGCTTGCCGGGGTTGCCGGGGCCGCCGGGCGTGCCCGCCTTGCCGCAGGTGACGGATGCGATGCTGAGCGTCTGGGTCTTGCCGGCCAGCTTCGCGACCACCTCGATGGCGGTGACCGTGAGGCGGCCGTCCTTGTCCTTGACGTGCTTGTTCAGCGTGATCGTCGCGGTGCCGAGGCCCGGCAGGTCGGCGTTGATCGCGGTGCCGGGCGACGCGCCCAGCCTCAGCGTCCGGCCGTTGAGCGTGGCCCTGGTCAGGTGGGAGACGCCGTTGCCGTTCTCGCACTTGGCCGTGACGGCGTGCGCGGCGAGCCCGAGGCGGGGCGCCCTCAGGTCGGCGACGGACGCGCGGCCGTGCCCGGACCAGGCGGCGGCGTTCAGCAGCCTCGCCTCGACGAGCGGGTTCGCGGGCAGTTCGGCGACGCTCTCGCGGGTCGGCCGCTGCCCGGACGACAGCACCGCCGGTGTCGCCGGGATGGCCACCGGGCCCGTCGCGGAGATCGCGGTGGCCGAGCCGGTGCCGCCGCCGGCGGCGGACGCGGCGGGGGCCGGGCCGAAGGGCAGGGCGAGCACGCCGGCGACGGCCGCGACCTTGGTGAGTGTCTGCAAACGCACGGTTTCTCCTTGCGGTTTCATGATCGTGGTCGGGGGTGAGCGGGACCGGCCGGGCGGCCGGAGGTCTCGGTCAGCCGTCGATCAGGACGGGGGTGCCGAGCGGCACCGCGGCGAGCCGCTTCAGCGCGTCCGCCGGGACGCGGACGCAGCCGTGCGTGACGGCCTTGCCGAAGACGTCCGTGGACGGCCAGCCGTGGAACGCGACCGTGCCGGGCCCTCCGCCGAAGGTGTCGAGAGTGGCGGAGTGCGCGCCGACCGGCAGGATCAGTGGGCTGTACGTCGGTTTCGCGGGGGCGAGCGAGGCGAGCAGGAACGTCCGCCCGGTGGGGGTGGGCGTCTTCGGCGCGCCGACGGCCACGCTCCAGGCGCCGACCTTGCGGCCCGCGTCGTAGAGCGCCATCGTGCGGTCGCCGAGGTCGACCTTGACGACATGGGCGCTGCGCGCGGCCTTGAGGCCGGTGTCGGGGATCCAGCCGGTCACGCCGTTGGGACGGCTCGGCAGCAGCACGCGCCGCCAGCCGGGCCGGGCCTCGATGACGGGCACCCAGGTGGGGCCCTTCAGCTGCGTGCTCGGCAGTTCGGCGACGGCGGGCGCGCCGGGCTTGGCGGAGACCGGGGTCGCGGCCTCGGGGTGGACCACCGTCCCGTTGCCCGCCGCGGGGGCCGAGGCGTCCCGCGGCAGGTCGTCGAGGGTCGTGTAGGTGGTCGCCTGCGGCAGCTCGCTCGCGTCCCCGGCCGGGGACGCGTGCGCGGGGGCGGGCTCGCCCGCTCCGCCGCATCCGGTCACGAGCAGGGCCGCCGCCAGCAGGACGGGCGCCGCGGCCCCGGCCGCCGGCAGGGCGGCGCGCGGTGGTGCATCGCTCACGAAGACTCCAAGTGATCCCGCCGGAGAGACTCCGGCTCGCCTCTGTGCCCGCTGATTACGCATGAGGCGGTGCGGGGGTTGCACGCCGTAGGGACCGAGTCGCGGACCGTCGATCCCCCCTGCTCGCGGACCACCGCGCGGCGCCTGGAACAATCCGGGATTGACAACTGTTTGAACCCTCAACTAACCTTCGACAAGTCGTTGAAGTTTCAACATCTACCTCGCAGGAGCCACCATGAGCATCGCCGCCGTCGCCCCCGAGCTGACCGCCGGGACCTGGAACATCGACCCCGGGCACTCCGAGGTCACCTTCGTGATCCGGCACCTGATGACCAAGGTGCGCGGCACGTTCACCGACTTCACCGGGGCCGTGCGGATCGCCGACGAGCTGGCGGAGTCGACCGCCGTCGCCGAGATCAAGATGGCCTCGATCGACACCCGCAACGCCGACCGGGACGCCCACGTGCGCACCTCCGACGTCCTGGACGTCGAGAAGCACCCGACCATGACCTTCGCGACCACCGGCGTGCGCGCCGAGGGCGGCGAGTACTTCCTGGACGGCGACCTGACGATCAAGGACGTGACCCGTCCGGTCACCCTGTCCGTCGAGTTCAACGGCGTCGCCGAGGACCCCTGGGGCGGGACGCGCGCCGGGTTCTCCGCCGAGGTCTCGATCAACCGCAAGGACTGGGGCATCGAGTTCAACGTCCCGCTGAAGGGCGAGAAGGCCCTGCTCAGCGACAAGGTCGACATCCAGCTGGAGATCCAGGCCGTCCGCGCCTGAGCCTCCCCGGGGAGTTAGTTCCCCGTCACGAAGGGCCGTCCGGTCTCGGACGGCCCTTCGCGCGTCCGGGGGGCGGGACGAGCGGCAGCCGCAGCGCGAAGCGGGCGCCGGCCGGATGGTCCTCGATCCGGAGCGTCCCGCCGTGCGCCCGCGCGATCTCGCGGGCGATCGCGAGGCCGAGGCCGGTGCCGCCGGCGCCGCGGCTGCGCGCCGTGTCGAGGCGGGTGAAGCGCTCGAAGACGCGCTCCCGGTCGGCGGGCGCGACGCCCGCGCCGTCGTCGGTGACGGCGAGCAGCGCCTGCCCGTCCTCCCGCGCCACCTCGATCTCGATGGACGAGCCGGCGTAGCGCTCGGCGTTGTCCAGCAGGTTGCCGAGCAGCCGGACGAGCTGCATGCGCACCCCCCGCACCGTCACCCCCGCGGGCAGCTCCGTGACGACCCGCAGCGTGAACGCGCGGCGGCGGACCTCCGCGCCGGCCAGCGCGGCCAGGTCGATCGGCTCCTGCATCGATGTCCCGCCCGTGCCGATGCGGGCCAGCAGCAGCAGGTCGGTGACGATCGACTCCAGCCGGTCGGTGTCGCGCAGCGCCGACCGGACGACCTCCCGCAGGTCCGTGTCGTCGGGATGCATCGCGGCGTCCTCGAGGTTGGCGCGCAGCCCGGCGATCGGCGTGCGCAGCTCGTGGGACGCGTCGGAGGCGAACTGCCGCTGCCGTCCGACCGCGCCCTCCAGCCGGTCGAGCGTCGCGTTCGCGGTGCGGGCGAGCTGCGCGATCTCGTCCTCGCCGGACGGCTGCGGGACGCGGCGGCTCAGGTCCGTCGCGCTGATCTCGGCGAGTTGCGCGCGGATCGCCTCGACCGGGCCGAGGGTGCGGCCGACGACCCGCCAGGTGATCCACGCGACGCCCCCGGCCAGCAGCAGGACGCCGGCGGCGAGCATCGCCTCCAGCAGCCCGTTCGTGAGGTAGGGCGGCAGCGGCGCCGACGCGTACACGACGACGGAGTCGCGCGCGGTGCTGACCCTGATCGCCTCGATGACGTAGCACTCGCGGCCGGGCCACACGCCGCGGCACTCGGTGTAGTCGCGGACGCGCAGGTTGCTCGACGGCCAGAGTCTGCTCACCGGCCGCCGGCCCGCCGCGCCCGGTGTCGCGTTCGTCACGCGCCCGCCGGGCTCGACGACCTGGATGAGGACGCGGCCCCTGCCGTCGTCCGGGATCGGGCCCTCCAGCGAGCCGTCGCGGACGCCGCCGCTCACCCGGCGGGCGTCCACCTGGGTCTGCCGGAGGAGATCAGCCTTGATCTGGCCGCGCACGGCGAAGTCGACGCCGGTGGCCGTGACCGCGAAGACCAGCCCGGCGATCACCGCGGCGGCGAGCGTGTCCCTGGCCCGGATGGACCGGGGGCGCATGTGCATGCTCCCTCCCGGGCACACGTTATCCGTCGATCACCAACCAAGAGTCAGAAAACGGATGCCGGGTTTTCACCCTCGCTCACCGGGACATCCCGTTTTATGACGGTTCCTCCGAAGCACAGGGACGGACACATGGGCAGGGACGTGGCTTCGGTCACCATCAGCGGCGAGGACCGGCGGCGGTACCGCGACAAAGTGCGCAGGTGCCTCGACGTGCTGGCCCGCATGCTGGGCGAATCCCAGTTCGACTTCGAACGCCCCCACATCGGGCTGGAGATCGAGCTCAACCTGATCGACACGATCGGCGATCCGCTGATGCGCAACGCGGACGTCCTCAAGGCGATCGCCGACCCGGCCTGGGCGACGGAGCTCGGCCAGTTCAACCTGGAGATCAACATCCCGCCCCGCGAACTCGGCGGGGAGGGCACCGGCGAACTGGAGGCCGAGGTCCGCGACCACCTCCAGCACGCCGACGGACGCGCCCACGAGGTCGGCGGCGGGCTCGTCATGATCGGCATCCTGCCGACACTGCGCCGCGCCGACATCGGCGAGGAGACCCTCTCCGCCAACGCCCGCTACAAGATGCTCAACGACCAGATCTTCGCCGCGCGCGGCGAGGAGATGCGCATCGACATCGACGGGCACGAACCACTGCACATGCACGCCGACACGATCATCCCCGAGGCCGCCTGCACCAGCGTCCAGTTCCACCTCCAGGTCAGCCCCGACCAGTTCGGCGCCTACTGGAACGCCGCCCAGGCCATCGCCGGGGCGCAGGTCGCGATGGGCGCCAACTCCCCCTACCTGTTCGGGCACCGGCTCTGGCACGAAACCCGGATCACGCTGTTCGAGCAGGCCACCGACACCCGCCCCGACGAGCTGAAGACGCAGGGCGTCCGGCCCCGCGTCTGGTTCGGCGAACGCTGGATCACGTCCGTCTTCGACCTGTTCGAGGAGAACACCCGCTACTTCCCGTCCCTGCTGCCGCTCTGCGACGACGAGGAGCCCCGCGACGTCCTGGACGACGGCGGCATCCCCGAACTCGGCGAACTCACTCTCCACAACGGGACCATCTACCGCTGGAACCGCCCCATCTACGCCGTCGTCAAAGGCCGCCCCCACCTCCGCGTCGAGAACCGCGTCCTGCCCGCCGGGCCGACCGTCGCCGACGTCGTCGCCAACGGCGCCTTCTACTACGGCGTCGTCCGGATGCTCGCCGAGGCCGACCGCCCCATCTGGACCCGCATGTCCTTCGCCACCGCCGAAGAGAACCTCCACCGCGCCGCCCGCGAGGGCCTCGACTCCACCCTCTACTGGCCCGGCATGGGCGAAGTCCCCGCCGCCGAGCTCATCCTCCGCAAACTGCTCCCCCTCGCCCACGAGGGCCTCAACCGGTGGGGCGTCGACCCGGTCCGCCGCGACCGCCTCCTCGGCATCATCGAACGCCGCTGCGTCACCGGCCAGACCGGCGCCGCCTGGCAGATCGCCACCGTCGACGCCATAGAGGAGTCCTACGGCGTCCCCCGCCACGACGCCCTCCGCATGATGACCCGCTCCTACGCCGAACGCACCCGCGAGAACGTCCCCGTCCACACCTGGCCCGTCGGGTTGTAGTCCCCGGGTGGGGATCTTCACGAGTCCTGCACATTTCGTGCTCGGGGTGTGCATACCGGGCTCTTAGAGTCTGGGGCGTGACTGGGAACGGGACTCGGGTTCTGGTGGTCGAGGACGAGCCGACGATCGCGCGCGCCGTGGCGGATCGGCTGGCCGCCGAAGGGTTCGGGGTCGAGGTGGCCGGGGACGGGCCCTCGGCCGTCGAGCGCGCGCGTGCCTACGAGCCGCACCTCATCGTGCTGGACGTGATGCTGCCCGGCTTCGACGGCCTGGAGGTGTGCCGCCGCGTCCAGGCGGAGCGCCCCGTGCCGGTGCTGATGCTGACGGCGCGGGACGACGAGACCGACCTGCTCGTGGGGCTCGGGGTCGGCGCCGACGACTACGTGACCAAGCCGTTCAGCATGCGGGAGCTGGTCGCGCGGATCCGGGCGGTGCTGCGGCGGGTCGAGCGGCCCGCCATGGGCGCCGCGGCGGACGAGGCCGTGCGGGTCGGGGAGCTGGAGGTCGACCAGCGGGCCCGGCGGGTGCGCCGGGACGGCCGCGAGGTCCACCTGACGCCCACCGAGTTCGACCTGCTCGCGTGCCTGCTGCGCAACCGGGGGACGGTGCTGACCCGCGCCGTCCTGCTGGAGCAGGTGTGGGACTGGGCGGACGCGTCCGGCACCCGCGTCGTGGACAGCCACGTGAAGGCGCTGCGGAGGAAACTCGGGCAGGGGCTGATACGCACGGTCCACGGCGTCGGCTACAGCCTGGAGGCCGCGTCGTGACCGCCGTCGTCCACAGGCTGTGGGCGCGGCTGCCCCGGCCGCTGGACCCGCTCCGGTCGATCAAGGTGAAGTTCGGCGTGGTGGTCGTCGTGACCGCGTGCGTCGCCGTCCTGATCGTCCTGTGGGGATATCCGATGGGGTTCCGGGCGCGGCAGACGATGCCGGTCGGCGTGCTGATCTCGCTGGTCGTGATACAGCTCCTCGCGCACGGGATGACCGCGCCGCTGCGGGAGATGACGGCGGCGGCGCGGGCGATGGCGCGCGGCGACTACAGCCGCCGGGTGCGGGCCACGTCGCGGGACGAGGTCGGCGAACTCGCGCAGGCGTTCAACCGGATGGCCGCCGACCTCGCCGAGGTGGAGCGGCAGCGCCGCGAGTTCGTCGCGAACGTGTCGCACGAGCTGCGCACGCCGATCAGCGCCCTGCGGGCCGTCCTGGAGAACGTCGCGGACGGCGTCACGCCCGCGACGCCGGACGTCCTGGAGACGGCGCTCGACCAGACCGAGCGGCTCGGGCGGCTCGTCACCCAGCTCCTCGACCTGTCCCGCGTCGAGGCCGGAGCCGCGGTCCTCGACCTCGCGGACATCGACGTCGCGGAGTTCGTGGACGGCGTCACCGCCGAGGCGCGCGCCGGTCGCCCGGAGGCCGTGTTCGAGGTCGACGTCGCGCCCGGCCTGCACGCCGTCGCCGACCGCGACCGGCTGCACCAGATCGTCGCGAACCTGCTCGACAACGCCGCCCGGCACGGCCCGGACGGGCGTCCCGTCACCGTCACCGCGCGTCCCGCGAACCCGCCGGGCGGACTGGTCATCGAAGTGGCCGACGAGGGACCCGGCATTCCCGCCGAGGAGCGCGCCCGCGTCTTCGAGCGCTTCTCCCGCGGCTCGGTGCCCGGACCCGGGACGCCCGGCGGCGGCACCGGGCTCGGCCTCGCGATCGCGAGCTGGGCCACCGACCTGCACGGCGGCGACATCACCGTCCTGGACACCCCGAGCGGCTGCCGCATCCGCGTCATGATCCCCCCGAACATCGGAGAACCCGCATGACGACCGACCCGCCCGAGGGCCCGGCCCAGCCGTCCGAACCGGCCGGTGTTCCGCCGACGACCCCCGAGAACCGGACCGAACCTCCCGAAGTCCCCTCAGAACCCGGCAAGGAGAACGCGGGTGTGTCGGGGGGCCGCGCCGCGCAGACGCCGCCGCTCGGCGGAGTCGTGCCGCCCGGCGGTCCCCCTGGCGTCGCCGCGCAGGTGCCGCCTCCGGGCGGGGGGTTCGCGGCGCCCAGCGGGGCTCCGCCAGCCGGTGGGGCTCCGGCGGTCGGCCGGCCTCCGGCGGTCGCTGGGGTGCGGCCGGTGGGGTATCCGCCGCAGGGGGCGGTGCCGTACGGCGCGCAGCCGGGGTATGCCGCGCTGCCGCCGTACGTCCACGAGCCGACCAAGATCGAGAAGGCGTTCCGGGCGTGGCGGCGGCCCGCGCGGCCGATGGCGCCGTCGCTCGTGGCGGGGGCCGTGATCGCCGGGGTGATCGGCGCGGTCGCGGTCGGGCCGCAGCTCAGGGAGGGGCTGCTCGGGGTCGGCGTCGTCATCGCCGCCGCCGCCGTCGCGTACGTGGCGGCCGCGTCGGCGTGGTCGGCCGGACGGCTCGTGCGGCCCCCCGGCAAGGCGCGGAAGGCGCGGACGGCGCGGGTCAACCGGACGGCGATCGTGTTCGGGCTGCTCACCGTGGGCCTGACCGCGACCGCGGCGGTGCGGGAGGCGGAGTGGGTCGTCGTCCCCGCGCTGCTCCTCGCCGTCGCCATCGGCTCGTACGCGGCGTCCGGCGGACGGTCGTGGCCGGAGGTCATGTTCGGCGGGCTCGCCGTCCTGCCCGCGGCCGGCGCCATGCTGCCGTGGGCGGGACGCGGCGCGTTCGGGGCGGTGACGTCCGGGAAGGGCAACACGTGGCCGGTCATCCGGACGGGACTGATCGCGGGCGGGCTGCTCGCGGTGTTCGGCGCGCTGTTCGTCGGGGCGGACGCCGCGTTCGGCAGCCTCGCCGCCGGGCTCGTCCCCGAGGTGTCGGCGGTCTCGGTCGTCGTGTACGGGTTCACGGGCGCCGCGACGCTGCTGCTGGCGTCCGCCGGCGCGTACCTCGGGCAGGCGCCGCCGCCGCTGCGCATGCTGAGCCCCGAGCCCGCCAAGCCCGCCGGACGCTGGTCGTGGGCGGTGCCGATCGCGGCGCTCGACCTGCTGTTCCTCGTGTTCTGCGCGATCCAGGCCGGAGTGTTCCTCGCGGACGACAAGAACGAGCTGCTGCGCTCGACCGGGCTGACGTACGCCGAGTACGCGCGGCAGGGGTTCTTCCAGCTCGTCGTCGTGACCGTGCTGGTCCTGGTGGTCGTCGCCGTCGCCAAGCGGTACGCGCCGGCCGGCCACCGCGGGACCGTCCGCGCCCTGCTGGGCCTGCTGTGCGCGCTGACGCTCGTGGTCGTCGCCGTCGCGCTGCGGCGCCTCTACCTGTACGAGGAGACCTTCGGCTGGACGAGGCTGCGCCTGTGGGTGCACGCGTTCGAACTGTGGCTCGGCTTCGTCGTGGTGCTCGTGGCCGCCGCCGGGGTCGTGAAGGGACGCGTCCCGTGGCTGCCGCGCACGGTCGCCGCGAGCGGCGCGGTCGCGTTGATCGTCCTCGCGGTGTTCAACCCGGACCGGTCCATCGCCGAGCACAACGTCGCCCGCTACGCGGCGACCGGCAAGATCGACGTCCCGTACCTGCGGGAGCTGTCCGCGGACGCGGTGCCCGCGCTGGACGGGCTGCCGGAGCCGAGCCGGTCGTGCGCGCTGCGCGAGATCGCGTTCGAGCTCGCCGAGAACGAACCGGCGATGAGCGCCAACCTGTCGCGGGCCAGGGCCCGGGACATCCTCGATCGGCGTCCCGTCGACGAGTCGGCCGACTGCTTCAGCCCGTATCGTCCATGACGAGGAGGGCGTAGGCGGCGAGGGTCGAGTCGTCGGTGATGCGGCCCTCCCGGATGAGCGCCTTGAACCCGTCCCGGGTGAACCACTCGTGCCGCATGTCCTGCTCCTCGGGCTCCCGGTCGGGCTCCCCGGCCGTCAGGTCGGACGCGACGAAGACGTCGAAGCCCTGGCCGCTCGTCCCGTGCGAGCAGTTCAGGTGGCCGAGGTGCTTCAGCGTCCCGGCGCGCAGGCCCGTCTCCTGGGCGAGTTCGAGGCGGGCCAGCCGCTCCGGGTCGGCGTTCCGGCGGCCGGGGAGCGACCCCTGCGGGAAGCTCCACGTGCGCTTCCCGATCGGGTACCGGTACTCCTCGACGAGGTGGAACCCGCCGTCCTCCACCGGGATGACCAGCACGAAGTCGGGTTTTTCGACGACGCCGTAGATGCCGCGCGAGCCGTCCAGCCGCTCGACCTCGTCCTCCCGGACGACCATCCACGGGTTCTCGTAGACGATCCGCGTGCCGACCTGGCGGACGGCCGGCTCCCCGCTCATGTCACGGCTCATGTCACGCTCCCGACCCGTAGCGGTAGACGAGTTCGTGCCGGTCGCCGACGACCACCCGGTGGGTGACCTCGACGACGCGGTCCTCCTGGTCGTAGGCGCGGCGCCACAGGGTGAGGACGGGCTGCTCCGGCCCGATCCGCAGCGTCTCCTGCTCGTCCGCGCGCGGGAGGCGGCAGGTCACCGACTCCTCGAACGTGATCCGGTGGCCGGCCTCCTCCAGCCGGGAGTAGATGCCCCCGGGGCCGGTGTCGACCTCCCGCAGGACCGGGATCTTCTCCACGATCTCCGGGATCACCCAGGTCGTCGCCGTCTGGACGGGCGGCTCCCCCTCCACGCCCTGGACGCGCGCCCGCTCCAGCACCCGCGTCCCGGCGGGGACGCCGAGGCGGGGCGCGAGCCGCTCGCCGGCCTCGACCTCGGACACGGTCGTCCGGGTGAACGGGCGGCGCCCGTCCTGCCGCGCCGACACGTGGAAGCCGCGCCACGCGCCGACCTGCCGGGTGATGTCGGCCGCCGCGCGCCGCACCTTCGGCGCCGCCCGGACCTGCGCGCCCGCGCCGTGCCTGAGCCTGACGAGGCCGGCCTCCGCCAGCATCCGCAGCGCCCGCCGGACGGTCGACCGGTCGGCGCCGAACTCGCTCGCCAGCCGCCGCTCGGACGGCAGCCAGGCCCCCGGATCCAGCTCACCCTCGACGATGCGGGCGGCGAGGGCGTTGGTGATCGCCTGTGCCTTCGTGGGGGGTCGCGGCATACCAGATCCTGCTTCGGGTCAGTGCATTGACCTCACACCGTACAGATCCCACCCGTCCGGGCACCCTTTTGGGGTTCCGCTGAACGCGTTGTGGGCGATGCTTGGTAGTCCTATGGTAGACCTACCATAGGCCGACCTAGGGAGCCCCGCGCAATGTCGGTGATCATGTGCATGCCCGGGTGGCACAGCGAGCGCTCGGACAAGGGCCTGCGGGCCACCCGGATCACCCAGCTGTCGGACTACCAACTCGTCAACGGCTGCCTGAAGCAGATCGTCGCCTTGGACGAGGGCGAGCTGTGGCTGCTCTGCGACGCGCAGACCCGGCTCGCCGAACGCGTCGCCACCGCCGAGCGGCTCCGCCGGTCCCAGCGGAACTGACCGGCCGCGCGCCGCCCGCCCCCCGGCCGGCCGGTGCGCCGTCCGGCCGGGCGGGCGCCCCGCTCAGGTGCGCCGGAAGCTGACGACCTCGCCGGAGTCGCCGACCGCCTCGCGGGCCGGCGGGATGATCCGCTCGCCCGCGTTGTCGGCCAGCAGCGCGCGGGCGCGCAGCACGATCTCCAGGTCGAAGCGCAGGTCCGGGTCGAGCAGCTGGTCGCCGAACAGCTCCTCCAGCTGCCGCAGGCGGTACCGGACGGTCTGCGGGTGGACGTGCAGCCGCATCGCGACCTCGTTGGCGTTGCGGCCCGACTGGAGCCAGGCCAGCAGCGTCTCGGCGAGCCGGTCCTGCTGGCTCGGCCGCAGGTGGGCGAGCGGGGCGAGGCGCAGGTCGGCAAGCGAGGTGATGAGCCCCTCGTCCTGGAACAGGATCAGCGTGGACATGTGCTCCACGCTGCGGATCACGCCGCTCTCCGCCTCGATCACCCCGCGCTGGACGAGGTGCAGCGTCTTGCGCGCCCACTGGATCGACCGCGCCGCCTCCATCAGCGGGACGGTCGGGCCGACGACGGCGAGCGTCCCGGCGAGGGCGCGGTCGACGAGCTTGGCGCGGCCGGGGCCGTCCGGGTCGGGGATGATCAGGCTGGGGGTCCGCCGGGTGAGGTCGGCGAGGACGTCCGGCGGGAACGCGGGCTGCCGGGTGTCCTGGTGGCGGCCGAGCGCGACCGCGGCGACCGTCCTGGGGACGGGCCAGTGCGCGGCGGCGGCGAGGTCGGCGATGGCCTCCTGCGCGGCGGGCGGGTCGGCGAACAGCAGGTCCAGCAGGCGCTTGCGGCGGCGCTGCATCTCGCCCGCGACGGCGGCCTTGGCCTGGGAGAACCCCTCGGCGGCGGCGTGCGCCAGCTCGTCCTGGAACTCCATCAGGACCTCGCCGACGGCGCCGAGGGTGCGCGGCGACACCTGGAGCAGCTCGGCGCCCTCGGTCATCCGCCGCCACGCCACCATGCCGCCGACCCGCATCGCGGTCTGCATGGCGTCGAGGCTGCGCCCCTCGCCGGCCTCGCCGCGGCCGATGGCGCGGAAGAAGTCGGTCACCGGGGCGGGGTCGTGCGCGGGGTCGGCCACCCGGTCCACGAAGTAGTGGAGCACGCGCTCGACGGCGAGCCGCAGTGTCCCCGAGTAGGAGCCGTCCCCTGGACGGTCGTACTCCCTGACACGCGTCTGGATCTCCTGGATCATGTCGTCCGCCACCTCGTCGAGGTGGGGCCGCATGTGATCCGCCAGTTCCCTGGGCAGATCCACCCAGGGGCGCCCGCTGGTGGTCGAACCGTCGTTCGCCACGGAACCCTCCCTTGCTCGTCCCCCAGCGTTGCGCGCCGTACACAAGGGGTAATTACTTACTTATGGGACCTGTGTGAGGCAAATCATGACCCGTTCCGTGCTCGGGCGCAAAGTCTAGGTCGGCTTTCGTCCAGCTTCGGCCGACCGAATGACAAAACACCGGCACGACCGGAAGTCGCGCGATCTTCCAGCAGGTCACCGAGCGTCCACCGTCGCTCACTGGACGCGCCCGCCGGAAAATCGGCGCACCCAGGCATAGCGGGAAGCCGCCGCGAGCGTCTCTAGGGGGACAGCAATTCGGAGGTGACGATGGATGCCACGGAAGAGCGGCATTTCCGTGAGTTCGTGGAGACGAGATCGGTCGCGCTGATGCGCCTCGCTTACCTGCTCGCGGGCGGCGACCAGCACGCGGCCGAGGACCTCCTGCAGACCGCGCTCACCAAGACGGCGGCGCGCTGGAGCGGCGTCGACAACCCCGAGCCGTACGTGCGGCGCACCATGTACCGCCAGCAGATCAGCGTGTGGCGGGTGACGCGGCGGCGGCGCGAGACGCGGGGCGCCGCGCTCCCCGACGAGGCCGTGCGGGACGCCACGTCGGCCGTCGACCTGAAACTGACCGTGCGCGGCGCCCTGGCGCGCCTCACGTCCAAGCAGCGGGCGGTGCTGGTGCTGCGCTTCTTCGAGGACCTGCCCGAGGCGGAGGTCGCACGGATCCTCGGTTGCAGCGTCGGCACGGTGCGCAGCACGACCCACCGCTCGCTCGCGCGACTGCGCGAACTGGCCCCCGAACTGAACGACCCGAAGCCCGAGGAGGCTCACCGATGAAGCCCGACACGATCGTCAAGAGCACGCTGGACGACTGGGCCGAGGAGGCCCGGGTCCCCGCGGGCCTCGCCGACCGCGCGCTGCGCGGACGCACCCGCCGCCGCTCCCGCACCTTCGGGCTGGCCGGCGGGACGAGCGCGCTCCTCGCCGGGGCCGCCGCCGTGGTCCTCGTCTCCGGCGGGCCGGTGCGCCCGCAGACGCCGGAGGTCGCGTTCGCGCCGGTGTCGCTGTCCAAGGACACGAGCCTGCGCACCGACCTGGGCAGCGCCTTCCCGCGCCGCCTCGTCGCCGCCGGGCACATGGCCGTCGCCGCCTACTACACCCACAACTCGGCGATGGGCGCCGGGCAGGGCGTCCTCCGCCGCACCTGGCACCTCTACAACCCGTCGACGGCCATGTACGAGCAGACGAACTGGACGTACCTCAGCGTCGCGCCCGGGATGCAGCGCGCGGCCGTCCTGGCGGGCGACCTGCCGGCGTCCAAGGTCGGGGTCCTCGACATGAAGACGCGGAAGGTCACGCACTGGATCAAGGTCGACAAGCCCGTCGGGGGGCTCGCCTGGTCGCCGGACGGCCGCCGGCTGCTCCTGACGTCCTACTCCTCGAACCCCGACCAGGCGGGGCGGCCGCCGGGCAAGTCGCCGCGGACGGGCTACTACATCGTCGGCGGCGCGGCCGACGCAGGCGCGTTCCACGCGCTGCCCGGGATGCCCGACAACCCGAACAACCGGCAGGACCTGGGCTGGAGCCGGGACGGGAAGCTGATCTGGGCGCCGACCGCCCAGGACCCGGACAAGGTCCTCTACGACCTGGACGGCAGGCAGCAGTCGAAACCGGCACCGTCCAAGTCCGCGTCCAAGTCCGGCACGGCCGTCACCACCGAGGTCGCGGAAGAGGCCGGCCTGTCCCCCAACGGCACCCTGCTGCCCAAGTTCGGCCCCAATCCCGGCCCGGCCGTCACCGTCACCAACGTGGACAGCGGCGAGAAGGTGGCGGTCCTCCCCATCCAGCAGGCCCTGGCGTGGGCCGACGACAGCCGCCTGTTCGCCCTCGGCTGCGACGTCGAGAAGTGCAAGGGCAAGGGCGAGTTCCGCAACCGGCTCCTGCTGGTCACGCTGAAGGGGAAGATCACCCCGCTCACCGGGTACCAGCGCTCGGACCGGGCGGGCTCCTGGAACCCGGTCTTCACCCACCGCTGACCCTGGCACGCCTCCACCGGGCCGCTGCCCCTCCTCCGGGGCGGCGGCCCGCGCCGCGTGCGCCCTCGCCGAGTACGAGCGGACCCGGCAGGCGGCCTCGCGCGGCGTCCTGATCGCCGTCACAGCAGGAATTCGTCCAGGAGCAGGTAGGCGCCGACGGCCACCATGGCGGCGCCGGACAGGCGGGCGATCAGGAGACCCGCCGCGGGGCGGCCGTCCAGGACCGTCCGGACGAGGGTGCCGAGGCAGAGGTAGAAGGCGGCGCCGGTGGCCGTGAAGGTGAGGCCGAGGACGCCGATCTGGCCGGCGACGGGCCAGTCGGCGCCGGAGTCGGTGAACTGCGGAAGCAGCGCCAGGAAGAGCAGCAGGGCCTTGGGGTTGAGGCCGCTGACGCCCATGCCGCGCAGAAAGGTTCGCCGCCCGGTGCGCGCCTCGGGCACGGCACCGGCCTCGGGCACGGCGCCGGGCGGGGCGGGACGGGCGAGGGCCGTCGCGCCGTGCCAGACGAGGTAGGCGCCGCCGACCAGGGTCAGGGCGGCGAGGGCGGACGGGGAGCCGGCGACCAGGGTGCCGACGCCCGCCGCGACGACGCAGGTGACGGCGGCGTAGCCGGCGACCAGGCCGCCGACCGCCGGGACGACGGAGCGGCCGCGCAGGCCCGCGCCGATGGTGAACGCCCAGTCCGGGCCCGGCACGGCGATGAGCAGTAAGGCGATCGTCCAGAAGGCGAGTACGGAGCCGGCCGCCACGATTTCCCTCCCTCATGGGGGTCAATGCGGGAAGGCTAATCACAATCGGCCGGAAGGTGTTCCCGACTTTCGCCCGGAATATCGCGCTCCGTGGAAGGATCTGCGCCATGGATGCGATCGACCGCAAAATCCTTGCCGTCCTCCAAGAAGAGGGGCGGCTGACGGTCACGGATCTGGCCGCCCGGATCGGATTGAGCGTCTCGCCCTGCCACCGGCGGCTGCGGGAACTGGAACGCAGCGGAACCATTCGCGGCTACCGGGCGGTGGTGGACGCCGCCGCTCTCGGGCTGACGTTCCAGGCGCTCGTATTCGTCACCATGCGGCAGGAGGACAGGGACACGCTGCTCGGTTTCGAGGACGCCGTGACACGGGTCCCGGAGGTCGTGCAGGCGCAGCGGCTGTTCGGCGATCCCGACTACCTGCTGCGCATAGTCACGGCCGATCTGACCGCTTATCAGGAACTGGAGGACGATGTGCTGTCCGCGCTGCCCGGCGTGCAGCGGCTGAACTCCACACTCGTGATGAAGCACGTCGTGGACGAACGGCCGCTGCCCACCTGAAGGGGCGCGGACGGCGCGGCCGAGCGGAGGTTTACCCGGCCGGCGCGAATGTCCATGTCCGGACATCGGTCAAGTGGCCGCCCATATCCCCTGGTGGCGCGGCCGAACATCGCTAAGCTACGGATTCAGCATTCTCCTTGTCTCCCCGGCACCGTCCTGCGAGTGCCCTGCATTGCCAGCCGCCGGCCCGCGGCACATCCCCCCGCCATTGCACGGGGCGAATCACGCTTCGCCCGGGGCACGGAGAAGCCCCCAACAGAGGAGAAGACCAATGCGCGCAAGTCGGCTGGCTGCGGTGGGAATCGCTGCGGGCTCCATGATGCTCGGAATGGCCGCCCCCGCCTTCGCGGACACCCCGCCGAAGGCCGGTGACGCCTGCACCCAGGAGGACGTCGGCAAGACCGTCAAGGACGCGGACGGCATGGAGCTGAACTGCGTGAAGGGCGAGGACGGCAAGCTCACGTGGGTGGCGGCCCCCAAGCCGCCGACCGAGAACCCCGGCGGCGAGGACCCGAAGCCGACCTTCAAGTTCGGCCCCGACAAGGTGCGGCTGTCCAGCATGCGCGTCGCGCCGGGCTACACGACGAAGTTCAACGTGATCTGCCCGACCTCGGTGACCATCACCGGCAACGGCTACACGCAGAACCCGCTTCCGGTGAAGAAGGCCGGCAAGACCATCTGGACCGCCACCGGGACGTTCCGCAAGAACCTGCCGGACCCGACGATCGCCACGGTGGTCTGCAAGGGCTACGGCTCGGTCAAGTTCACCACCCGGCCGGAGAAGGGCGGGACCAAGCCCGGCAAGCCCGGCCAGCTGAAGCCCACGACGCCGAAGATCCCGACCGGCCGCATCGACACCGGTGACGGCAGCACCTACACGCGGAACGAGGGCTCGCCGGCCGGCCTACTGGCCGCCGGGTGGGGCGCGCTCGCGGCCCTCGGCCTCGGCGCCGTCGTGCTGCGCCGCCGGACGGCCGGGGAGCGGTCGTAACGTTGCCGGAACTCCCAGCTTCGGCCACCGGTCGCCGCGCCGCCGGCGCGGCGACCGGCGCGCTGCTCATCGGACTGCTGTTCAGCGGCTGCGGCGGGGGCGGGGACACCGCCTCGCCGGGCACCCCGGAGCCCGCGGCAACGCAGACGGCGGGCGCGGCCACGCCCGCGTCGAACGTCCACCCCCTGTCCCAGTCGCCGCCGACGAAGATCGCCATCCCGGAGATCGGCGTGTCGGCCCCGGTGGGCTCGATCGGGCTGCGGCCCGACGGGCGCGTCGAGGAGCCGCCGCTGAGCAAGCCGAACCTCACCGGCTGGTACGACGAGGGCGTCACCCCGGGCGAGGTCGGCCCGGCGGTGATCCTCGGCCATGTCGACGCGAACGGAAAGGCCGCGGTGTTCGCCCGGCTGAAGGACCTGAAGCCCGGCGACAAGATCTCCGTGTCCCGCAAGGACGGGTCCACCGCGACGTTCGCCGTGCAGCGCACCCAGCGCGTCGACAAGGACGCCTTCCCGCACGAGAAGGTGTTCGGCGAGGCGCTCGACCACGCGTCGCTCCGGCTGGTCACCTGCGGCGGCGCCTTCGACAAGAAGATCGGCCACTACACGGACAACCTGATCGTCTACGCCAAGCAGGTCAGCTCCTGACCCGAAGAACGGGGAACGCCCGCCGGTGGACGCACCGGCGGGCGTTCCCCGTTCCCGTCCACCACCTGACGACCAGGCCCTTCTCATCGAACCGGCCGCCTGATAGCGTTCGATGCATATAGCGTTCGATGCATGGAGTTGTATGACATCGAGATCGAGCCTGAAGTCCGGTCTTCTGCAAGACCAGGGAACGAGAGAACGCTGAGGCTGCGCGAGCGACGCGAGCACGTGCACAGTGCGAAGCCGAACACGGCCATGCACGGGAGGAATACAACCGGGAGGCGTGAAAAGTGACGGAGAAGCACAGCCCACACGAGCGGTGGGCGCCTGGATCGGGGCGCGACAATGACGAGGTCCGGGCAGGGCGCGAAGAGGCCCGCCTGGCGTTCGAGCTGGGGAACGCCGTCCGGCAGCGCCGTATCGCCCTGGGGCTGACGCAGACTCAACTCGCCGAACGGGCGGGGCTGACGCAGCCCGCTCTGTCCCGGCTGGAGGCAGGCGGCCCGACTCCGACGATCGGTGTCCTGGACCGGCTCGCGCACGCCCTCGGCGCCCGGCTGAAGGTGGAGTTCACCGACGCCGCCTGACGTCAGCGGGCGGTGATGAGGCCGGACTCGTAGGCGACGATCACCAGTTGGGCGCGGTCGCGGGCGCCGAGTTTGGTGAGCAGGCGGCCGATGTAGGTCTTCACCGTGGCCAGGCTCAGGTGCAGGTGCTCGGCGATCTCGGTGTTGGACAGGCCGCGGGCGACCAGGGTGAGGACTTCGCGCTCCCGGCCGGTGACGCCGTCGAGGGCGCGCGGCGGCGGCCGCTCGGGCTGGGGCAGGCGGGCGAACTCGGCGATCAGGCGGCGGGTCACGGTGGGCGCCAGAAGCGCCTCGCCCGCGGCGACGACGCGGACGGCGTTCAGGAGGTCGGCCGGCGGGGTGTCCTTGAGGAGGAAGCCGGCGGCGCCGGCGCGCAGGGCCGAGAAGACATGCGCGTCCAGGTCGAACATGGTCAGCATGAGCACCCGGACGCCCGGGGTGTCGGCGTCCTGGTGGATCCGGCGGGTGGCCTCGATGCCGTCCATGTGGGGCATCCGCACGTCCATCAGGACGACGTCGGGCCGCCGGGTGCGGACGAGTTCGACGGCCTCGGCTCCGGTGGCGGCCTCGCCGACCACCACGAGGTCGGGGGCGGTCTCGATGAGGGCGCGGAAGCTGCCGCGCAGCAGGGCCTGGTCGTCGGCGACCAGGACGCGGATCGGCGCGCTCACCGGTCGCCGCCGTGCGGGAGGGTGGCGGCGACCGCGAAGCCGCCCCCGGCGCGGGGCCCGGCGCTGAAGGATCCGCCGTACATCGCGACGCGTTCGCGCATCCCGACCAGCCCGTGCCCGCCGGGCGCCGGTTTCACGGGCGGGCGGCCCGCACCGTCGTCGGCCACCTGGATGCTCACCTGACGTGCCGAGACGTCCACCGTGGCCCGGCAGCGGGTGGGGGCCGCGTGCTTGACGACGTTGGTGAGGGCTTCCTGGACGATCCGGTAGACGGTGAGCTGGAGCGCTTCGGGAAGGGGGTGTTCGCCGGACACCGCGAGTTCGACCTCGACCCCGGCGGCCCGGACGTGCCGGGCCAGGTCCTGGAGCCCCTCGATGCCGGGCTGGGTGAGGTCGGCGCCCGGGGCGGGGTCGCGGCGGAGCATGTCGAGCAGGCGCCGCATCTCGGCCAGGGCGTCGCGGCTGGTCGTCTCGATCACCTGAAGCGCCTGGCGGGCCTCCTCCGGGCGCGTGCCGGCGATGTGGTTGGCGACGCCCGCCTTGACGGCGATCAGCCCCATGCCGTGCGTGACGACGTCGTGCAGTTCGCGGGCGATCCGCAGCCGTTCGTCCGCCTGGATCCGGCGCGCCCGCTGCTCGGCCAGGCACGCCGCGTTCCACCGGCGGCGCCGCAGCAGGTGCCCGGCGAGCCAGCCGCAGGCGAGCAGCAGCCAGGCCGCCGCCGTCCACCCGGCGGCGACCGCGGGGCCGTACCGGGAGTGGACGGCCTCGGCGATCACCGCCGCGGCGGCCACGGCGGCCGCGCACCCGCCGAGGGCGCGGGCCGACCGCCTCGGATGCTCGACGGACGCGACCGTGCACAGCACGAGCGCGGGCGCGAGGAACGGATCCCACAGCACGCCGGTCACGGTCGCGACGCACGAGACCGCCACCGCGGCCGCGAGCACGCGCCGGGGCCACCGCCGCCGCACCGCGACCAGCGCCCCCAGCACGACCGCCACCAGGCAGGACGCCAGGAAGGGCAGCGTGAAGTCCGGCCGGTCTTTGAGCATGTTCCCGGCGACGACCACGATCACCGCGACCAGCACGACCGCCAGGAGCACGTCGAGGGCGCGCATACGGCCCCGGCGCACCAGGCTCGCCTGATCGGCCTCGAAGTCGGCTTCGTCCACGGGGCGCACATTATCCGCCGAGGTCAGCGGCCGCATCAGACCAGAGTGGATCATCCCAGGGGAGAACAGGGCCGCCATTCCGGCGGGCGGCGTCCACGCGAGACCGAACCGGGAATGTCCGCTGGGCGCCGATTCGCCGGAGGGTTCCGCGCGGGCAGCCTGTGGCCATGTCTTCTCCGCATCCTTCGGCACAGGCCGTCTTCGCGTTTCCGGGACGGTGGCTCGCCGGCGCCTCGCTGCTGCTCGGGCCCGTCCTGCTGCTGGCCGGGGTGGTGCTGCGGGCGCGGTTCCACTTCTTCTTCCCCGACCAGCTGGCCGCCTACGATCGGCACCCGGCGCTGATGACGGCGTCCTACAGCTGCTTCGCGGCCGGGACCGTGGCCCTGTGGCCTGCCGTGAGCGCCCTGACCGCCCGCATCGGCACCGCCCACCCGACCCTGGCGGCACTCGGCGGCGGCCTCACCCTGCTGGGTCTGTTCGCCCGCACGTTCCACGCCGGAGCCGACCATCTGGCCTTCCGGCTCGTCGACGCAGGGGGATCACGATCGGCCACGACGACCGTCGGCGACTCCTACCAGGCATTCCACATCTTCCAGTACGCCTCGTTCGCGATCATGCTCGGCTGGATCGTGCTGGCGGCCGGAGCCTGGCGCTCCGGCCTCCTCGGCCCAGTGCGCTCCCTCGCCCTGGCGCTCACGGCGCTCCTGCCGCTCGGCGTCCTGAAGGGCACGACACCGCTGTCGGTCGTCGGCGCGGCGGGCCTGTGCATCGCGCTCGTCCCCCTCGGACTCGCGGTCCTCTTCAACGGCCCCCGCCCCACCCGCCGGTCGGCGGCCCGATTCGGCCTCGGATCCCTGGCCGTCATCACCCTCGGCTTCATCTCATCCCTGGGCTGACCCACCGCACAGTGTTCGGTGTTCGGTGTTCGGTCATGACCGAACACCGAACACCCTCGGTGGTCAGGACAGGTCGGGACGCGGTGGGCGAACGCGCGCCACTCGGCGGACATGAGGGCCAGCTTCGGCCCGTCCGGGTCCTCGGAATCCAGGACCGCGACCGCCTGTTCAGCAGCCGCGTTCGTTTTGTGCGCCACCACGGCTCTCTGCCAGCATGAAACCCATGCACCACCCTCTGGACACGCTGGACTGGCCGTTTTCCACCGACCGGCTGCTGTTGCGCCGGGCTGCCCCCGACGACGTGGACGCGACGTGGGCCTACCGGCAACTCCCGGAGATTCACGAATGGGTCGGGGCCGCCACGACGACGTACGACGACTACCGTGCGCGTTTTCTCCGCGAGGAGCGGCTCGCAGACCTGCTCATCGTCGAACTGGACGGCCGGGTGATCGGCGATCTGACGCTGCGGGTCGAGGACGCTTGGGCCCAGGAGGAGGTCGCTGACCAGGCGAAAAACGTCCAAGGAGAGCTCGGGTGGACGTTGGATCCCGCCTACGGCGGCAAGGGCTACGCCACCGAAGCGGTACGCGCCCTCATCGACGTCTCCTTCGGAAGCCTTGGCCTGCGCCGCCTGCACGCGGACTGCTTCTACGACAACGAAGCCTCGTGGCGGCTGATGGAGCGGGTTGGGATGCGCCGCGAACAGCACACGGTGAGAGACTCTCTCCACCGCACCAAGGGATGGCTCGACGGTCTCTCATACGCGCTCCTGGCCGACGAATGGCCCGCTCCCGAGTGACGGACCACCCCGCTGTCCGATCTCAACAGAGTGGCTCCTTGACGTTCCGGGGTGACCACACCGACCGCGACCATCACGTTCCTCGGTCGGCAGTCAGGGCAGGTCGTGGGCGCCGGACGTGACGCGGTGGGCGAACGCACGCCACGCGGCGGACGTGAAAGCCAGCTTCGGGCCGTCCGGGTCCTTGGAATCCCGAACCGCGACCACCCGCGCCACACCCGCAACCTCGACGCAATTGCCGCCCTCATGACCACTACGGCTCGCCTTGCGCCACACCACGGCCGACAGATCCAGTGTGGGGATCATCCGTGCACCTCCAAGACGCTCTCAAGCAGCATCCACGTTTTCTGGACGGAGAACGCCTCACCCGACAGTGAGCCGGACGTTACTGCGAGATCAGCAACAACTCGCGACTCCGCGATGGAGGTGTGTGAGCGAGCCCCCACCCGGAAGGGGCAGGGGCTCGTCGCTCGGGGGTCAGGGCAGGTCGTGGATACCGGACGTGATGCGGCGGGCGAACGCGCGCCATTCGGCGGTCGTGAAGGCGAGCTTCGGCCCGTCCGGGTCCTTGGAATCCCGGACGGCGACCACCTGCGGGACGTTCGCGACCTCGACGCAGTCGCCGCCCTCATGGCCGCTACGGCTCGCCTTGCGCCACTTCACGGCCGACAGATCCGGTGTGGGGATCATCCGTACTCCTCCATGACGCTTTTGATCAGAGTCCGCGATTCCTCGACGCGAAGTGCGTCACCTCGTAGCGAGTTGTACCTTACCGCGAAGCTCGCGACGGTTCGCGGGTCCGTGATGAGCATCCCCTGCCCGGCGATCTCGCCGTAGACGACGTCGGGTGCATCGGCAAAGCCGAGGGTGGTGAAGCTTCCCGTTAGGCCGGGGTAGTACCCCGTGCTCATCGGGACGACGTCGATTGAAATGTTGGGGCGCTCGGCCAGGGCGAGCAGGTGCGCGAGCTGCTCACGCATGATGTCGGGACCGGCGATGTCGCGCCGGAGTGCCGCCTCGTCGAGGGTGAACCACGCGTTGGGCGCGTTCTCGCGGGTGAGGATCTCCTGCCGCTTGAGACGTTCGGCGACGAGTTGCTCGGCCGTGTCCGGGTCCTGTTCGTGGCCGACGACGGAACGGATGTAGTTCTCGGTCTGGAGAAGCCCATGTACCAGCGTCAACTGGTAGATGCGCACCAGGCTCGCCTCGGCCTCGCGTTCCGTGTACTCGGTGAAGCCGGGCGGGAGGATCGCCTGGTGGCGGGTGTCGATGATGCGCTTCCACAGCCGGTGGAACAGGCCGTTGGTCTTGAAGAACGTGTCGAGGTTCTCCGCGAACTCCTTGGACGGGATGCTCTTGGCGGATTCGATCTGGCTGATCCACTGGGGCGTGTAGCCGAGGGTCTCGGCGAGGGCGGTCTGGGTGAGACTCGCTTGCGTTCGCCATTCCGTCAATTCCGTGGCGAATGTCTGAATTGCCGGAGCTTCATATGGTTCGCTCCTCGTTCCCATGGGGGGCTCCTTGCTGAAACCCGTGTCCGGGTTTCCTTGATCTTCCGGGGGGTCGGGCATTCCTCTGACCATCTTGCTGGTCAGCAGTCATACGCGCTGTGATTCTTATAACACATTCACAGGCGGCAAGAATGACTACAGGACCTTCCATGGAAGACACAATTCCGTTCGATAACCCCGCACTCGATCGGCTGCGCAAGGACTTCCCCGGGCACCGCATATGGCGGTCGCGCCGCTGGGACGGGCGGCTCGGCGAGTACGTCGCCACGCTCATCGACCCCTCGGCGGGGGTGGACGCGACCGTCATGCGGCCGAACCCCGTGGAGTTGCGGGACGAGTTGCTGCGGGAGGCCGTGCGGGCGCGCGGCTTTCGGCGAGACCTCCGGTGAGCTCGGCGCCGGAGCGGGCCGTCCGCCCCCGGACGGCCCCGGGGAGGGAGGCGGCGCGGGCGGGCGGGCGTCCCCCGCGCCCACCGGCCGCGCCGTCCCTCCTGGACGTCTGGCGGGCGCGCCGGCGTCTCGACCGGCTCGCCCGCCGGTTGCGGCGGGGCGGGTGGACGGCCCGGCCCCGCTACGGCGGATCGCGGCCACTGCTGCGGGTGTTCGATCCGCGCGTTCCCTGCGTCGGGGAGAGTGTCACCGCCCTCCGGGACGGGGCCGGGTGGTGGTTCGTGTCGAGCACTGGTGACTGCTTGGGTGCTTGCTCCGACCTGGACGGGGCGTGTGCGGAAGTCGCCGCGTCGCTCGTCCCGTGGGTCGTTCAGGGGCTTGGCGGCAGAAAGCCCTGACCGCCGGGGCAGACCCGGCGGCCAGGGCGTCCGGCCTGGTCACTACTTGATGAGTTCGGGGGCGGGTTGCGTCGGGGACGGGTCGGAGGTGCGGCCGCCGGTGGTGGACATGAGGAGTAGGGCGGCGCCGGTCAGGACCACGCCGAACCAGGCGATGTTCGTGACGCCCAAGTGGTCGGCGAAGAGGCCGCCGAAGAGGGCGCCGAGGGCGATGGACGTGTTGTAGGCCATCGTGTTCAGCGACATCGCGGCCTCGAAGGTCTCCGGTGCGGCGGCCAGGGTCATGTTGACCTGGGAGAGCTGCACGACGCCGAACGAGACGCCCCAGAGGATCAGTGCGATGACCGCGCCGGTCCTGCCTCCGCCGATCGCCAGCAGCAGGAGGAGGGACGCCACCAGGCCCGCGGAGCCGACGATGAAGCTCCCTCGCAGGCTCTTGTTCACCGTGTATCCGGCGATGAGGTTCCCGGCCGCGCCGCCCGCGCCGAAGAGCATCAGCACCACGGTGATGAAGACGGGCGAGGCGGACGCGGTGTCCTCCAGGAACGGGCGCACGAACGTGTAGGCGCCGAAGTGGCCGAGGACGAACAGCACGACGGCGGTGAGGACGAGGCGCAGCCGCGCGTTGTGGCGCGGCAGCCCGAAGACCTCCCGGACCGACACCGCGTTCGCCGACGGCAGCGAGGGCAGGACGGCGGCCACGGCGAGGAGCACGAGGAGGCTGAGGCCCGCCCAGATGAGGAACGTGGTCCGCCAGCTGGTGAGGTCCTCCAGGATCGTCCCGAGCGGGACGCCGACGACCGTGGCGATCGAGATGCCGGACATCACGACGGCCGCGGCGCGGCTCGCGTGCCGTTCCGGGACGAGGCGCATCGCCATGCTGACGCCGATCGCCCAGAACACGCCGCTCGCGAAGCCCATGACGAGCCGTGTCGCCAGGACCGCCGGGTAGTTCGGCGCGACGGCCGTGACCAGGTTGCCCAGGGCGAGCACCACCAGCAGGGCGGACAGGAGGACGCGCCGGTTGACGCGCCGCGTCCACGCCACGATGAACGTCACGGCGAGGCCGGCCGAGACGCCGTAGAGGGTCACCATGAGCCCGGCGATCCCGACGGAGATGTCCAGGCTCTCGCTCAGCGGGGTGAGCAGGCCGACGGGCATCAGCTCCGTCGTGAGGAAGACGAAGAGGCTCGCCGTGATGGTGGCGACGCCGAGCCAGGCCCGTGCGGCCGGGAGGGGGCTCTGCCCGGTCATGGCGCTCATCCCTCCGCGTCCTCGGGGTACCAGCGCAGCTCGATGACGTTGCCGTCGGGGTCCTCGACGTAGACGGACCGCGCCATGCCGCGGGCGCCGAACCGGTCGACCGGGCCCTTCAGGACGGTGAACACGCCGGACTCGATCACCTCCCGCCAGTCCAGGGGTTCGACGGCGAGGCAGAAGTGGTGGACGTTGGACCCGCTGCGCGGAGCGTCCAGCAGGTCGATGATCGTGGACTCGTTGATCCGGACGGACGGGAAGCCGACCTTCCCCGCCCGCCATTCCTCGACCCGCTCCGCCCGGAGGCCGAGCGGGCCCGCGTAGAACTCCAGTGCCCGCTCGACGTCCCGCACGTTGAGCACCAGGTGGTCGATGGCCGTGACGCGCATCATGTCTCCTCCTCCAGGAACCTTTCAACGTTGAAATCTTCAACACTGAGGACTGTAGAACGAGTGATACCTTGACGTCAAATACTTCAACGTTGAGGAGTTCAGGTGACGCGTGACGCCGTCGACCTCGTCATCGAGCAGTGGGCCCGCGCCCGCCCGGACCTGGACGCGTCCCCGATGGGCGTGCTCGGACGCCTGTCCCGGGTGACGCGGCTCGCCGAGCGCGAGCTCAAGGCCCTCTTCGCCGAGTTCGGGCTGGAGCGGGGCGAGTTCGACGTCCTCGCCACCCTGCGGCGCGCGGGCTCGCCGGGCGGCATGACCGCGGGCGCGCTGGCGCGCTCCTCGATGGTGACCTCGGGAGCCGTCACCAACCGGCTCGACCGGCTCGTCGCGAAGGGCTACGTCACCCGCGACGTCGACCCCGCCAACCGGCGCACCGTCGTCGTCGCGCTCAGCCCCGCCGGCCGCGAGCTGATCGACCGCGCCGTCACCGCGCACCTGGAGAACGAGCGGCGCATCCTCGCCTCACTCGGCCCCCGCGAGCAGGAGGCCCTCGCCGGGCTGCTGCGCGCCCTCCTGCTCGGCCTCGGCGACGACGCCCCGGCGGCGGACGAGACATGAAAAAGGACGGGCCCGGCGATCCGGGCCCGTCCTTCCGAGCAGGCGTCAGCGGCGGTAGAGGTTGAGCTTCTCCTCGCCGATCTTCTCGCGGAGCGCCGGGTCGTCCACGCCCAGGCCCTCCTTCTCGGCGCCGCACAGGACGGCGACCTTGCCGATGTGCTGGTTCGTCTGGACGGCGCGGGTCGCCTCCCCCGCCTCCTCCAGCGGGAACGACTTCGACAGCGTCGGGTGGATCATGCCGAGGCCGATCAGCCGGTTCATCTCGACGGCCTCGTGGTAGTTGAAGCCGTGCGAGCCGATGATGCTCTTCAGCCGCATCCACAGGAACCGGTTGTCGTACTCGTGCTTGAAGCCGGTCGACGAGCCGCAGGTGACGATCTTGCCGCCGCGCTTGGCGACGTAGACGGACGAGCCGAACGTCTCGCGGCCCAGGTACTCGAACACGATGCCGGGGTCCTCGCCGACGAGGCCGCGGATCGCCTCGCCGAGGATCCGGCCGGCCTTCGGGTGGCGCAGGCCCTGCTCGCCGAGGTTCAGCTCGTTGCGGTTGATGACGTGCTCGCAGCCCTGCGACCGGACGATGTCGGCCTTCTCCTCCGACGACACGACGCCGACCGGGATGCCGCCGCCGTTCTTGACGAGCTGCGTCGCGAACGAGCCGAGCCCGCCGGTCGCGCCCCAGATCAGGACGACGTCGCCCTGCTTCATCCGGGCGCCGTGGGTGCCGACGAGCATCCGGTAGGCGGTCGCGGCGCACAGGGTGTTGGAGCCCGCCTCCTCCCAGGTGAGGTGCGCGGGCTTGCGGATGAGCTGGTTCGCCTTGACGATGCAGTACTCGCCGAGCGACCCGAAGTTCGTCTCGAAGCCCCAGGCGAGCTGCGTCTCCGACATCATGCCGTCGTCGTAGGAGCCGTGGTCCTCCTCGTCCACGTAGGACGGGGACAGGACGACCTTGTCGCCGACCTTCCAGTGCTTCACGCCGGCGCCCGTGCGGACGACGACGCCGGAGCCGTCGGAGCCGAGGATGTGGTACGGCAGGTCGTGCCGGGCGCCGTACCAGCCCTGCCGGCCGAACTTCTCCAGGAACGCGAACGTCGGGACCGGCTCGAAGATCGCCGACCAGACGGTGTTGAAGTTGATCGCCGCGGACATGACCGCGACCACGCACTCGTCGGGGGCCAGCTCGGGCATCTCGACCTCGCCGACGTGCATGGAGCGGCGCACGTCCTTGTCGGTCTGGCCCTCGAAGATGCCGACCTCGTCCTTGCGGGTGAACGCGGCGCGGAAGCGGGTCGGCAGGTCGATCTCCCGCAGCTCGGGGCCGCTCGCGCCGGAGCGTACGGCGTCGAGCAGGGCATGGGACGAGCCGGACTGGGCCATGGGTCTCCTCCGTGGAACGACGGGGTTCGAGGTGAGTCGGCCCTCAGCGGGCCGTTGTTGACGTGAGGACGGCGTCGCGCTCCCGCCGTCCCGCCAGCCTGCCCTCCAGGTGCGCGGCGAGAACCTCCACACCGGGCGGGTCGAGCAGGTTGAGGTGGTGCACCCCGGGGATCGTGACGATCTCCAGGTCGGAGCAGAGCCCGCCGAAACCGTTGGTCCCGTCGAGCACATAACGGGCATCCCGGACGGCCCAAGGGGTCTCCTCGGGCGCGTAGTAGAGGATGACACGTCCGTCGTACGGCTCGGGCTGGTACGCCTCCAGGGAGCGGGTGTCCTGGTGCGACGTGAGCTGGTGGGTGAGGGCCGCCGGGGGGATGTAGTCCACGAGCGGGGCCGCGCGCTCCATGACGAGCGCGAACTGGGCCTCCTCGTCCAGGCCGGACAGCTCCTCGTAGGTGAGCGTGACGTCCAGGCCGTACGTCTCGTTGATGTAGTCGGCGAACGCGGAGAAGCGGCGGGCGAGCGTGTCGGACTCGTCGTCCACCGGGAGCGGCAGGCCCGCGTCGAACAGCGCGACGAACTCGACCTCGCGCCCGGCCGCCTTCAGCTGCCGGGCCGTCTCGTAGGCGAGGACGCCGCCGAACGACCAGCCGCCCAGCCGGAACGCGCCCTCGGGCTGCGCTTCGAGGAGGTGCTGGACGTAGCGGGCGGCGCGCTCCTCGACCGGCGGCGCGTCCTCGAACCGCTCCAGCCCGTACACCGGCTGGTCGGCGCCGAGCAGGTCGACGAGCTGGCGGTAGCAGGCGGTGGTGCCGCCCGCCGGGTGCGCGATGAAGATCGGCCGCCGGTCGCCGTCATTGTGGGGGGACGACCCCCCACTCCCCCCGGAACGGCCTGGCCTCAGCGGACGGACGGTCTGCCGCGCCGCCTCCTCGTCCGCCGCCCGGATGTACTCGGCGACGTTCTCCGCCGTCGGGACCTCGAACAGCTCGCCCCGGGTGACCGCGGCGCCGAGCTCGGTGGAGACGAGCGCCACGATCTGGTCGGCCTGGTGCTCCTGTCCGCCGAGGTCGGCGAAGAAGTCGGCGGTGACGCCGACGCGGTCGAGGCCGAGGATGTCCTCGAAGATGCGGACCGCGAGCCGCTCGGCGGCGTCGCGCGGCATGACGTACCCGGACTCGGCGTTCGAGACGGCCGCGGGCGCCGGGGCGCCGGACAGGCCCAGCTCGCCCGCCGCCCACTCCTCGAACACGTTGACGCTCGCGCCCTGGAGCAGGACCGACGCGGGGACGGTCAGCCCGAGGTCGTGCTCGACGCCGCTCTTGATCCGGACGGCGACGAGCGAGTCGAGGCCGAGGTCGGTGAGCGGGACGGACGGGTCGAGGCGCTGCGGGTCGAAGCCGAGGACGGCCGCGATCCGGTGCCGGATCTGCGCGGCGATCAGCTTGCGGGCGGCGGCCGGGTCGAGGTCCTTGAGCGCCGCGACGCCCGGCCAGTCGCCGGCGTCGTCCGCGCCCAGCTCGTCCGCCGCCTCGGTCAGCGCGGCGAAGTACGGCATGTCGCGGATCTCGGGGAACAGCCCGACCGCCGTGGCCGGGTCGAAGCGCAGCACGCCCGTCGCCGGCAGGTCGTGCACGAGCAGCGCTTCGAGCGCTTCGGCGCCCTCCGCCGGGCTGATCGGGTCGATGACGGTCACCGCCGCGTCGGCGGCCCCGCCGACCTGCGACCAGGTGCCCCAGTCGATGGTGGTCCCGGGCCGCCCCTGCGCCCGCCGGGCGGCCATCAGCGCGTCGACGGCGGCGTTCGCGGCGGCGTAGGCGCCCTGGCCGGGCGAGCCGAGCAGCGCGGCGGCCGACGAGTGCGTGACGAACCAGTCGAGGTCGAGATCCCAGGTGGCCTCGCTGAGCCTCCGCGCGCCCTCGACCTTCGCCGTCCACACCCTGTGGAGATCGTCCGGGCCGAGGTCGGCGATCAGCCGGTCGTCGATGGCGCCCGCGCCGTGCACGACGCCGCACAGCCGCTCGCCGTCCTCCCGGGCGACCCGGACGAGCCGCTCGGCGGTGCCGGGCCGGGCGATGTCGCCGAGCACGACCCCGACGTCCACGCCGCTCTCCCGGAGCCTGGCGATCACCTTCTCGGCGTCGGCGCCGGGCCCGCCGCGCCCGGACAGGACGATGCGCCCCGCCCCGCGCTCGGCCAGCAGCTGCGCGGTGACCAGGCCGATCCCGCCGTACCCGCCGGTGATGACGTAGGCGCCGCCGCGCCGGACGACGCGCTTGCGCTTCGCCGGCGCCGCCGGCAGGGCGGCCTGCGCGAGCCGCGCGGCGTACCGCGTCCCGCCGCGCCAGGCGACCTCGCGCGCGTCGGCGCCGGCGAGGAGCTCGGCGACGAGATCCGCCGGACGGTCGACGTCCACGTGGGTGGCGCGCTGGACGGTCCGCTCGAACGCCAGCACACGCGTGAGCGCGCTGACGAACCCGTGGCCCGGCAGCCCCTCCGCGCCGTGCAGCGGGAGGGCGTCGCGGGTCGCGACGTAGAGCCGCGGCCCGTCCGGCAGTGACCGGCTCACGCCGACGACGGCGAGCACGAGTTCCTCATCGACGAGATCGGCCGACGGAACGAGCACGACGCCCTCGACCGGCTCCTTCATCGCCGGGTGGTCGTCCGGCGGGCGGTTCGTCGCCCGATGCCGGATGACGGTCTTCCCGCGCTCCTCCAGACCCGCGGCGGTCGCGGTGGCGAGCGCGTCGTCCTCGTCGGACAGCACCAGCCAGGTGCCGCCGTCCGGGACCTCCGTGCCGGGCAGCGGGGCCTCGTCCCACACCAGCTCGACGAGCTTGTCGGCGAGGGGGACGGGGACGTCGGGCCGCCCGATCCGGCGCAGGACGATGCCGGTCGCTTCGGCGAGGAGGCCGCCGTCCGCGGACAGGAGGGCGACCGTGCCGGTCACGCCGTCGTCGTCCTGGACGACCGCCGCGCGGACGTGGCCGCCGCGATGCGTCGGTCCGTACACGCGGAGGCTGCCGATGGTCTCGGCGAGCCACACGCCGCCCTCGCCGCCGTCCACCGAGCCGGCGGCCTCGTCCGACAGCACGGACAGGCAGCGGTCGAAGACCTCGGGGTGCAGCCGGTAGTGCCGGCTGCCGCGCTCGGCGGCGGCGACCTCGGTGGCCGCGCCGGGCTCGGACGCCGCGGGGGCGCGGTGGTCCTCGCCGACGTCCGCGCTGGCCAGCCGCGCCCACGTGCCGGCGGGCGTCAGCGCGTGGATCTCCACCCGCTGCTCGGCCTCGGCGAACGTCGTGGTCACGGTCGTGTGGTCGGCGAGGGCGAGCGGACGCTCGATCCACAGCGTGTTGACGCGGACGTCGCCGGTGCCGAGCGCGGTCGCGCCCGCGGCGAGCGCCATCTCCGCGAACGCGGCGACCGGCAGGGCGTGCAGCCCGTGGACGGCCAGGCCCTTCAGCCACGGCTGGGCGGCGAGGCCGACGTCGGCGCGCCAGGCGTGCCGGTCCTCGCCGGGGAGCTCGACGTGCGCGCCGAGCAGCGGATGCTCGTCGTTCTTCGCCGCCGCGCGGGACGACAGGTCGACCCAGTGCCGCTCGTGCCGCCACGGCGACTGCGGGACGTCGACGATGCGCCCGTCCGAGGGGACGGCGACCCGGTGGCCGTGCGCGGCGAGGGTCGCGAGCTGCGCGTGGAACGTGAGCGTGTCGTCGGTCTCCTCGCCCTTCCGCGCGCGCTTGAGCGTGTGGGTGACGAGCGCGCCCGTCCCGTCGAGGGTCTCGCCGACCGCGTGGGCGAGGATCGGGTGCGCGTTGACCTCGACGAACGTCCGGAACCCGTCCTCGGACGCGGCCGAGACCGCGTCGGTGAGCCGCACCGCGTTGCGCAGGTTCGCGGCCCAGTGCTCGACGCCGAGCACCGCGTCCGAGCCGAGGTAGGCGCGCGGGTCGTCGAGGGCGGTCGTGTACAGCGCGATGCCGTCGGCGAGCGGGGTGCCGCGCTCGGCGCCGACGTCGGCGAGGAGTTCGCGCAGCTCGGGGAGCAGCGGGTCGACCTGCGGGGAGTGCCCGGCGCCCTCGGCCTGCACCATCCGGGCGAGCCGCCCCTCGGCCTCGGCGCGCTTCACCACTTCGGCGACCTGGTCGGCGTCGCCGGTCACCACCGTCTGCCTCGGGGAGGAGTGCACCGCCGCGTACACCTCGGGCAGCCCGTCCGCGAGGCGCGCGACCTCGTCGGCGGACGCGCCGAGCACGGCCATCGCGCCGCCGCCGACGAGCCGCGTCAGCAGGCGGGACCGGCGGCAGATGACGCGGACGCCGTCCTCGGCCGTGAGCGCGCCGGCGACGACGGCCGCCGCGACCTCGCCCATCGAGTGGCCGACGACCGCGCCGGGCGTGACGCCGTACGACTTCCACATGCGGGCCAGGCCGACCTGGATGGCGAACAGCACCGGCATGGCGTCGGCGGGGCCGTCCGGCTTGCGGCCCTCTTCGAGCAGCGCCCACAGCCCGGGGCCGCCCTCCTCGGCGAACAGGCCGTCCAGGTCGTCGATGGCCTCGGCGAAGGCGGGCTCCTCTTCGAGGAGGCGCTGCGCCATGCCCGCACGCTGGGCGCCGTACCCGGAGAAGACCCATACCGGACGGCCCGGAGCGCCGAGCGCGGAACCCGTCACCACACCCGGGTGGGGACGGCCTTCGGCGAGGGCGGTGAGCCCTTCCACGAACCCGGCACGGTCCCTGGCGGAGACGGCGGCGCGGGACCGCCCGCGGCCGGCGCGCCCGTGCAGGGTGCGGGCGACGTCGGCGAGCTTCACGTCGTCCTGGTTCGGGAGCCACTCCGCGAGAAGGGCCGCGTGGTCGCGGATGCGGTCGTCGCTCGTGTCGGACAGCGGGAACGTCCTGACGACGGTCGGCTTGACGGTCGTCTCCTGCGCCGGGGCCTCTTCCAGGACGACGTGCGCGTTGGTCCCGCCGAAGCCGAACCCGGACACGCCCGCACGCGCCGGGTGCCCCCGGTCGGGCCACGGGATCTCCTCCGCGACGACCGCGAGGTGCAGCTCCTCGAACGGGATGTGCGGGTTGGGTTCCTTGTAGTGCGCGCTGGGCGGGATTGCCCGGTGGTGCAGCGCGAGGACGGCCTTGATGAGACCGGCTATGCCCGCCGCCGACTCCATGTGGCCGAGGTTCGACTTCGCCGAGCCGAGCAGCAGGGGCGCGTCGTCGTCGCGTCCCGCGCCGAGGATCTCGCCGACCGCCTTGGCCTCGATCGGGTCGCCCAGGAACGTCCCCGTCCCGTGGGCCTCGACGTAGTCGACCTCGCGCGTGTCGATGCCCGCGGTCGCGTAGACGTCGCGGAGCAGGGCGCGCTGCGCGTCGGAGTTCGGGGCGACGAGCCCGTTCGAGCGGCCGTCGGAGTTGACGCCGGAGCCCTTGACGACGGCGAGGATCCGGTCGCCGTCGCGCTGCGCGTCCGACAGGCGCTTCAGGACGACGGCGCCGCAGCCCTCCGCGCGGACCATGCCGTCGGCGGACGCGTCGAACGCCTTGCAGTGCCCGTCCGCCGCCGTCCCGCCCGCGAGGTCGAACGTCATCGTGACGGTCGGCGACAGCAGCAGGTTCACGCCGCCCGCGAGCGCCACGTCGGCCTCGCCGCTGCGCAGCGCCTGGACGGCGAGGTGCGTGGACACCAGCGACGACGAGCACGCCGTGTCGACGATCATGCTGGGGCCGCGCAGGTCGAGCAGGTACGACAGGCGGTTCGCGATGATGCTGAGCGCGGCGCCGGTCGCCGTGAACGGCTCCAGGGACGCGAGGTCGGACGCGGTGAACGCCGCGTACTCCGGCGCCGACACGCCGACGAACACGCCGGTGCGGCTGCCGCGCAGCGACGCCGGGCCGATGCCGGCGTGCTCGAACGCCTGCCACGCCACTTCGAGGACGAGCCGCTGCTGCGGGTCCATCACCGCGGCCTCGCGCGGCGTGATGCCGAAGAACTGCGCGTCGAACGCGGCGACGTCCTCCAAGAACCCGCCGAGCCGCGTCGTCCTGCCGAGCAGGTCGCGGACCTCGGGGGAGCCGTCGTCGAACGGCTCCCAGCGGCCGTCCGGCACCTCGCGGACCGCGTCGCCGCGCCCGGTCAGGAAGCGCCAGTAGTCGGCGGGGCCGGTCAGGTCGCGGTCGCCGCCGGGGAAGCGGCAGCCGATGCCGACGACGGCGATCGGCTCGTCGTTCGCGGCCGCGCGGGCGGGCTCCGGCTCCGGCTGCTCGCGGGCGGCGGCGCCGCCGCCCGCCAGCGCGACGGAGAGCTTGTTGATCGTGGGGTGCTCCCAGACGAGCGTCGCGGGCAGGGAGCGTCCGAGCATCTGCTCCAGCTCGCCGGCGATCGCGACCGCGTCCCGGGAGGCGAGCCCGAACTCCTCCAGCGGACGGTCGGGGTCGACGTCGGCGGCGGTGGTCCTGGAGCGGCGCGCGATCTGCTCGATCAGGTGCCGACGGATCGAATCCTCAGAGATCCGAGTCTCGTCCCGCGGGGTGGACTCCCGCACGGCTCCGGAACGATCATTGCTCTGCATGCGCTGGGTTCCCCCCATGAAACCGGGATCGTTCATCGAAGCGGAGGGACCACTTTGTCCTACACTGACCGGCTCACGATGCGCATCCAGACCACTTTTCTCAGCGACGTCTTGTCACGGTGATGACAAGACTCGGCAGTAACCAATGTGGCCTGATGGGATAGTTGGGGCGGCCCTGCGAAGAGTCAGGGCTGAGTAACGAGACGCCAACCAATAGTAACAATAGCGACTACTGCTTTTAGGGGGAAGCGGCGGATTTCCCGGTGCGGGACCCTCGCCGTACGGACTCTTGACCCGGGGCCGATACCGATGGGCGCTGGCGGTCGTGGCCGTCAGCGCGTTCATGACCACCATGGACAACACGGTGGTCTTCACGGCCCTGCCCACGATCATGGCCGACCTCGACATGTCGTCCTCGGCCAAGGACTGGGTCGCCACCGGCTACATCCTGATGTTCTCCTGCCTGATGATCACGGGCGGGCGGCTCAGCGACGTCTACGGCTGCCGCGTCACCTTCACCACCGGCATGGTCGTGTTCACCGCGGCGTCCGCCGTCTGCGGGCTCGCGGAGACCTCCGAGGTGCTGATCGTCGCCCGCATCGTGCAGGGCGCCGGGTCCGCGCTCGTGCTCCCCGCCACGCAGGTGATGGTCACCGTCGGGCGCAACGACAAGCAGCGCTCGATCGGCAACATCGCCTTCATCGGCGCCGCGTCCGCCGCGACCGCGCTCGGCCCCGCCATCGGCGGGTTCATCGTCGAGCACTGGCACTGGGGCTGGATCTTCCTGATCAACATCCTGCCCGGCATCCTGGTGACCGTCCTCGGCCTGTTCGTCCTCACCTCGCGCGGCGAGAACAAGCACGCCCGCATCGACCTGCCCGGCGTGCTGATCTCCGCGACGATGCTGTTCGCGTTCATCTACGGGCTGGAGTCCGGCAACAAGCACGGCTGGGCCGACCCGTCGGTGCTCAGCGTCTTCGCCCTCGGCGTGATCGCGCTGGTCTGCTTCGTCGTGGTGGAGAACTGGGCCCCCGACCCGATGATCGACCTGCGGTTCTTCCGCAACCGGGTGTTCACCGGCGGGCTGCTGTCGCAGATGCTGTACGGCATCGGCTTCAACGGCATGATGTTCTACTCGCAGCCGTTCCTGCAGCGCTTCCTCGGCTTCTCGCCGTCCGAGGCGGGCCTGGTCATGCTGCCCCCGGCCATCGCGATCATCGTGCTGACCCCGGTGGCGTTCTTGATGGCCGCCAAGATCGGCCCCCGCCCGGCGATCGGCGCCGGGATGGCGCTGATGGGCCTCGGCATGGTGCTGTTCTCCATGCTGAAGGTCGGCGACGGCTACGCCGACCTCATGCCCGGCGTCATGCTCGTCGGCGTCGGCGCCGCCCTCGGCATGCCGCTGGTGATGTACGTGCTCAAGGCCGTCCCGGAGAAGCGGGCCGGGGTCGCGAGCGGCGTCATCAACGTGATCCGCGAGGCGTCCGGCGCGTTCGGCATCGCCATCGTCGGGCTGCTCATCCACCACATCCCGGACGACGGCGCGAGCACCGCCGAACTGGAGACGTTCCGCGCCGGCACCTCCTCCGGCCTCATCCTGGGCGCCGTCCTCGTCCTCATCGGCGGCCTGGTCAGCGGCATCACCCTGCCCAGCCGCCGGGGCTGGCTCGGCCCGAAGCACGGCAAGACGTCCCCCATCGTGCCGGACGCGCCGAAGTTCGACCCGTCCGCGACACCGCGCGACCCGATCCCGGTCCTGGTCGCGCCCGCCGCCGCGGCCGAGCCCGAACCCCTCGCCGCCCCCGTCGCCACGGCGAGCGCCGCACCGCCGAACGTGCCCCTCCCGCTTCCCCTCACCTGGGAGGACGAACCCATGCCGGACGAATCCGTCTCCGCCTCCACACCCGGGCCCCACTGGTGGACCGACGACCTCAAGCCCGCGGACGACGCCTACACCTGGCAGGACGACGGGCGCGTCGCCCCGACGCCGTGGCCCGCGCCCCCCGCCGAGCCGCCCGCGCCGCGCGACGGCGAGGAGGAGGGCGGCCCGGCTCCCGAGGACGGCCCGGCTCCCGAGGCCGCGCTTCCGACCGCTCCGATCCCGGTGGTCCCCCCGCACCCCGCCCCGGACGCCGCACTCCCGGGTGGCACGGACACCGCCCCGTCCGGCGGCGCTCAGCCGACCCCGGCCGCCGCGTGGAATTCCGGCACTTCAGAACCGGAGTCCACGCCTGACCAGAGCAGTTCCGTGCCAGAGCCGCGGACGCCGTCGCCCGCTGAGGCGACGCCGAACTCCGGCGACTCGGGGCAGGCCCCCGAGGCCGGTTCGGAAACTCGTCCGGAAAAGGGAGATGGCCCGGCCGTCCTGCGGGCTTCGTGGAATGCCGAGGCCGCGGAACGCGAAGCCGCGGTCAACCCGCCGGGCGGGCCCGGCGCGGGGGACACCGCGGGCGGGGCACTGCCCGCCGGAGAGGACGGGGAGCGCCCGACGCCGCCGGAGGGCTGGTACCAGCCCTATGTCCCGGAGGCGGAACCGGCGGAGGATCCGCAGGTCACCCCGCGCAGCGACGCCTGGTAGGAGGCACCCGTGAGCAGAATCGTGATCTTCGCGGCCGGGTCGCGGGGGGACATCCAGCCCTGCGTGGCGCTCGGGCTCGCGCTGCGGGCGCGCGGCGACGAGGTGCGGCTCGTGGCGAGCGCGCGGTACGCGCCGATGGCCGTCGCGGCGGGGCTGGAACTCGCGCCCCTGACGGCCGACCCGACCGAGATCCTCGAATCCGACGCCGGGCAGGAGCTGCTCGCGGGCGGGCGAAATCCGGTGAAGTTCCTCGGCGGATTCCGGCGCATCCTCGGCCCGATGGCAGAACGGCTGCTGGCCGAGTGTTTCGACGCCTGTAAGGGCGCGGACCTCATCTTGGGACCGACACTCGGATTCCTTCCCGTGCACATTGGTGAACATCTCGGAGTTCCGTGGGCGCTGATTCATTTTCAGCCGAGCGAGCCTACGGGCGCGTTCCCGCATCCGTTCGTCCCGCAGGCGCGGGCGCTCGGGCCGTGGGCGCGGCGGGCGAGCTTCCGGGCCGTCGACCAGATCGCGTGGCAGCTGTCGCGCCCCTTCATCAACCCCTGGCGGGACGAGACGCTGCGGCTGCCGCGCCTCCCGCTGCGGGGGCGGCGGCCGGACGGCCCGGTGCTGGCGTGCTTCAGCCCGGTGGTCGTCCCGCGCCCGGCCGACTGGGGCCGCAACGTCCACCTCACCGGGTACTGGTTCCTCGACGAGCCGGAGTGGCAGCCGCCCGCCGAGCTCGCGGAGTTCCTCGCGGCGGGCCCCGCGCCGGTCTACGTCGGGTTCGGGAGCATGGTCCCGAAGGATTCCGAGATGACCGACCTGACCGTGCGGACGGCGTTGAAGCTCGCCGGGGTGCGCGGCATCGTGCAGGGCGACCCGGGCAGTTCGGACGAGCAGGTCCTCGCGGTCCGGGACGTCCCGCACGCGTGGCTGTTCCCGCGGACGGCGGCGGTCGTCCACCACGGCGGCGCCGGGACGACCGCCGCCGGGCTGCGGGCCGGCGTGCCGACCGTCGTGTGCCCGTTCTTCGGCGACCAGCCCTACTGGGGCGAGCGCGTGGCGGCGCTGGGCGCGGGACCGGCCCCGCTGCCGTTCCGCGCGATGACGGCGCCGCGGCTCGCGTCGAAGATCCGGCAGGCCGTCGAGGACCCGGAGACCGCCGACCGCGCGGACGCCCTCGGGCGGCGGATCCGCGCCGAGGACGGCGCCGGCCGCGCCCGGGAGATCATCGACTCGCTGCTGCGCTGAACGCGCCGCTCAGCGATCGTCCGCCACGTCGCTCCAGCGCCAGCCGGACCCGTCCGGGGCGGGGACGATCGCCCGCCGGGTGCGCGGGTCGCGCCGCGGCCTCGGCTGCGGCGGGCCGTCCGCCCAGGGCTGCCACGGCGCGCCGCCTGCGGGGGCGTGCCCGTTGTCCGCCTCGGCGCCGTCCGGCGTCCGGAAGACGAGCCGGGGCGGCTCGGTCGGCCCCGGCAGCGGCGCGGCGGGCCGGAACCCGTCCTGCGACTGCGGTACGGCCGACCTCTCGTGCGCGAGCGGCGGCTCCGCCGGCCGGAACGCCGCCCGGCCGCCGCGCGGAGCGGCGGCACGCGACGGAACAGGCGGTACTGGCGGAACGGGCGGAACAGGCGGAACGGGCGCGGGCGGCGGGGGCGGCGGCGCCTGGAAGGCTTCGCCGGCGGCCACGCGCTGCGGAGCGGAGGGCTCCGTGCCCGCCTCCTCCCAGTGCAGCGCGTACGGGTACGGCTGCTCGTCCGGGAGGCGCGGCGGCGCGGCGGTCGCGCCCGCCGGGACCATGGCGGTGTGCTCGCGCAGGTCCATGCGGGCGTGCAGGCCCGCGAGGAAGGGCGGCAGCCACCAGTTCGCCGCGCCCATGAACCGCATCGTCGCCGGGACGAGCAGCGAGCGGACGAGGGCCGCGTCCACCACGACCGCGACGAACATGCCGACGCCGATCAGCTTGACGACCGTGATGCCCGCCATGCTGAACGCCGCGACGACGACGAGGAACAGCAGCGCGGCGCTCGTGATGATGCCGCCGGTGTGCTGCATGCCGGACGCGACCGCGACGCGGTTGTCATGGGTGCGGTCCCATTCCTCCCGGATGCGGCTGAGCAGGAAGACCTCGTAGTCCATCGAGAGGCCGAACACGACGGCGAGGATGAGGATCATGCTGGTGGCCTCGACGCCGCCGGTCGGGGTGAAGTCGAGGACGCCGGCGAGATGCCCGTACTGGAAGCCCCACACGATCGCGCCGAACGACGCGCCGATCGACAGGACGTTCATCACGATCGCCTTCAGCGGCAGCACGATCGACCCGAAGAACATGAAGAGCAGGATGAACGTGGCGACGCCGACGAACAGCGCCATCTTCGGCAGGGTGCGCATCAGGCTGGACATCAGGTCCATCTGCGCGGCCGTGCTGCCGCCGACGTCGATGTGCATCGGGTAGCCGTCCTTGGACAGACTCATCCCGCGGATCCGGGTCACGAGGTCCTGGGCGTGCTCGTCCATCGGCTCGTACTTGTGCGTGACGGAGATGCGCACGCCCCCGTACGAGCCCGAGTAGCCGGTGAACTGGGCCTCCGTGACGCCGGGGAGCTTGCCCAGGCGCTGCCGGAACTCCTCCAGGTACGGCGGGATGGGGTCGTCCTTCTTGGCGGGCTTCCAGTCGCGGGGGATGAGGTCACCGGAGATGACCACGTCGATGGGTTCGACGGAACCGTTCGGGAAGTCCTTCTTGATGGTCTCGACCACGGCGCGGGTGGGGCTGTCCTTGGGCAGGACGCGTGCGTCCACACTGCCGAACTGGACGTTCAGGAACGGCACGAACATCACGCCCAGGATGGCGAGCACGACCGCGAAGTACGGCAGCGGGTGCTTCATCACGCTGTGGCCCAGGCGGTACCAGAAGCCGCTCTCCGGGTCGCGCTGCGCGCGCTTGGCCGTGGGCCGCCGCCACGGCATGCGTCCGAGTTCGACGCGCGGCCCCAGGAGCGCCAGGAGCGTCGGCAGGAGCACCGTGGCGCCGAAGACCGCGACCATGACGGTGGCTATGCCGGCGAGCCCGATCGTCCGGAGGAACATCTGCGGGAACAGCAGCAGGCCCGCCAGAGCGGCCGACACGGTGATGCCGCTGACCAGGATGGTGCGGCCCGCGGTCGCCATGGTGGCGGCCAGGGCCGACTCCCGCAGCGGCTTCAGGTCCGCCTTGTACGCCTTCTTGGCGGCCTTGCGCGAAGCCTTGTCCCGCTCACGCTTCCAGGGTTTGCCCGGTGGCACCCCTTGCGCGGACATACCTCGCTCCAGTTCCTCACGGAACCGGCTGATGATGAACAGCGAGTAGTCGATCGACAGGCCGACGCCCATCATCGTGACGACTTCCAAGGCGAACGACGTCACGTCCGCCGCGTACGTCACCACGTGCAGGACGGCCAGGCCGCCGATCGTCGAGAAGATCGCCACGATCATCGGCAGCTGGGCCGCCATCCACGCGCCGAAGAGGATCATCAGCAGGATGAACAGCGGCAGCGCCGTGATCAGCTCGGCGCGCACGATGTCGGTGACGACCTGCTGGCCGAACTCCTCGCCCAGCGGGATGGCGCCGCCGTACTGGACGCGGAGCCCCGGCGCCACCAGCCCGTCCTTGACCGCGTGGTAGTTCTCGGTCATGGTCGCGCCGGTCTCGCCCCGCAGCTTCACCGCGACGAACGTCGAGCGCCGGTCGTGGGACGTGAACGACTCCGCCGCCTTACCGTCGAACGACCAGTAGGAGATGATCTCCTCGACCTGCGCCTTCGGGAGCCGCGCCACGGTCGACACGACGCTCGCCTCGTAGCGCGGGTCGTCCACCGTCATCGTGTCGCTCGTGTAGAGGACGAGGACGTCGGGGTTGGTGCTGCCGAAGTAGGTCGCGCCCAGCTTCGCGACGAGCGTCGAGGACGCGTCCGGGTCCTCGAAGCCGCCCTCCTTGAACTTGGCGAACACGCCGAGGCCCCAGCCGCCCGCGACCACGGTCATCAGCAGGATCAGCACAAGGCTGGTCCACCGTCGCCGGTGGATGAGACGCCCCAGCCCCGAAAGCATGATCCTCCTGTTTCGCCGCGGGCGGCGGGCCGCCCCGGATCCGAGCTACTCGCGCGAAGCCCTACCTGCGGGACGCGAGGCGCGCCGCCGTCGTCGGCAGTCCGCCGTCAAGGTAGCGCTGCCGCGTCGCCGCACGTGCGATCTTTCCGCTGGACGTGCGCGACACGCCACCCGGTTCGATCAACACGAAGTCGTGGACGCTCATCTCGTGCTCGACGTTGACGGCGCCGCGCACCGCCGCCTCGACCTCGTCGAGGTCCAGCCGTCCGAGGGGGACCCGGCGGTTGCGCTCGGCGACGATCACCAGCCGCTCGGTCTCGTCCCCGGTGAGGGCGAACGCCGCGACGTAGTCGGGACGGATCGCGGGGTGCGCCTCCTGCGTCGTGACCTCGATGTCCTGCGGGTAGTGGTTGCGGCCGTCCACGATGATGAGGTCCTTGATGCGGCCCGTGACGTACAGCTCGCCCTCGTGGACGACACCGTAGTCGCCGGTCTTCATCCAAGGCCCGGCGGGCAGCTCGCCGGGTTCGCTCAGCTCGCCGCCGAACGTGTCCTGGCTCCGCTCGGAGTTGCGCCAGTAGCCGGGCGCCGTGTTGGGCCCGTGCACCCAGATCTCGCCGACCCGGCCGTCCGGCTGCTCCACGCGGGTGTCCGGGTCGACGATCGCGACGAGCTGCCCGCACGGGCGGCCGCACGACACGAGCTCGGACCCGCCCTCGCCCAGCCGCAGGTCGCCCCGGGTGAGGGCCTCCCGGTCCACCGAGATGATCTTCGGCGGGACGTCCTCGGCGGCCGCGGTCACGAACACCGTCGCCTCCGCCAGCCCGTAGCCCGGCGCCTGCGCGCCCGGCCGCAGCCCCGCCGGCGCCAGCGCCTCCGCGAACGTCGCCAGCGTCGACGTGCGGATCGGCTCCGCGCCGTTCAGGCAGGTCGTCAGCCCGGACAGGTCCAGGCCGGCGAGCTTCTCCGGCGACGCCGTCGACGCGACGTACTCGTAGGCGAAGTTCGGCCCCGCCGTGTAGACGTTCTTGCCCGGCCGGTCCGCGATCAGCCGCAGCCAGCGCATCGGGTTCATGATGAACGAGACCGGGTCGGTGTAGATGGCGTGGTCGCCGTTCACCAGCGGCAGCGCCATCGTCGCGATCAGGCCCATGTCGTGGAACAGCGGCAGCCAGCTGACCAGCTCGGGGTTCGGCTTCTCCGGCGCCCACCCGGCCCACAGCTGCGCCGCGTTCGCCGTGACGTTCCCGTGCGTGATCTCGACGCCCGCCGGGCGCCGCGTCGACCCCGAGGTGTACTGCAGGTACGCGAGGTCGTCGAACGCGATGGGCTCGTCCTCCCACCTGTCCGCGAGCGCGAGGTCGACCTCCTCGGCGAAGAGGATCTCCTTCGGCTGCGGGACGTCGTGGTCGGCGAGGAACTTCTCCACGTGCGGCAGCGCGTTCCGCGTCGTGACGATCACCGCGGGCTCGGCGTCGGTGTAGGCGCCGATCAGCCGGTCGGCGTGCCCCGGAAGGTCGGGCGAGAACAGCGGCACCGCGATGACGTGCGCGTACATGGCGCCGAGCATGGTCATCATGTATTCGAGCGTCTGCGGCAGCAGCAGCGCCGCCCGCTCTCCCGGCCCGGTGACCTGCCGCAGCGTCGTCGCGACCGCACGGGCGCGCCGGTCGGCCTCGGCCCAGTCCACCGTGATGTGCGCGCCCGCCGGGTCGGCCGAGTAGTCGACGAAGGTGAAGGCCGGGGCGTCCGGCTTCTCCTCCGCCCACCTCGCGACGCGTTCGATCAGCGGTGTGCGGCCGGAGCCGCCGGGCAGCAGATCGGGAAGCAGCGAGCCCAATGCCATGGATCATTCTCCCGGGAGGACGGGCCGGACGGGCCCGGTGCGGTACGGGTGGGCGCCATCGGCGGGGTGTGGCCGCGTCGGCCGGACGGCGGTGTCTGGACGCCCTCGGCGACCGGCGATGATCGTCAAGCTACCGGATGGTAGTCAGTGCGCGATATTAGCTCGCGGTCACATTCGCCGCAGGCCGGTTTGTCACCGCCGTGACAACGGGATTCGCCTGGGCGTCCGCACGGTCACCGACCGTGCCGGAGCCCGCTCACCCGCCTGAGAAGATCCGCTCCACGATGCCCCGGCGGTGCCGCCCCTGGTAGGCCGTCTCCGGGTTCACCTCGTCCGGGAGCTCCGCGAGGTAGCGGCTCTCGGCGTCGATCAGCTGCTCCAGTTCGCCGCGGTCGAGGAACACGCCCTTGCACCCCGGGCACTCCTCGATCACCACCCCGTGGCGCTCGTGGGTGTCGAGCTCGGAATCGCACTTCGGACATCGCAGCGTCGCGTCTGACATACCGGATCCCCTGTCCGTCACGACAGCGTTTACTATCAGCCGGTCAGCCTACTGTCACCGGTCCCGATTTGGGATGCAATGCCCTTCAATACGTCTGTCGCAGAGCGGCCGGTGGTCACCCGTCGCCACCGCGGTCACCCGTCGGACGCCGCCCGGTCCAGCGCCAGCCGCCTCCTCAGCAACCCGACGCAGGCGATCCCCCACAGCAGCCCGATCTCGGCCACGAGCGCGATCCCGATGACGACCGCCCAGTCGGTCTCGTCCGCCTCCTCCATCCCGGCGGGCGACATCAACGTCATCCGGCTCTGCCCGAGCGCCACCTGCGGCGCCGCCGGCGCGTTCACCGGCGGCAGCACCACCGCCCCGGGCGGCGAGACGGTGGGCAGGTCCGGCACGGCGAACGTCCCCGCCGACGGCTCCCCCACCACAGCGGGCCCCCCTCCCGGCGAGTGGCCCCCCGCAGAGGCCCCCGCCCCGGGCTCGTCGTCCGAAGGCGGCTCGGCCACAGAGGGCTCCACGCCGGGGCACGACACCCCATCGGCACTCGCCGCACCGCCCCCGCACTGACCAGATTTAGGCGCCGTCCCTCCACTGCCGGACGGTCGCGGCTCAACGCCCGACGGCTTCACCGTGAAGCACGGCCTCCCGGCAACGCTCGCCTTGCCACCCGTACACGGCGCGCCCGACGACGAGTGTCCGCCACCCGCAGTCGGCTTCACACCCGAGGAATGCACGGACGGGCTCGGCTTATCGCCGGACGGCTTCACCGTGGAGCAGGGCCTGCCTGCGACGCTCGCCTTGCTGCTCGCACAGGGCGTCCTTGGCGGCGCGTGGCCGTCACCTGCGGACGGCTTCACCGTGGAACAGGGCCTGCCTGCGACGCTCGCCTTGCTGCTCGCACACGGCGTCCTTGGCGGCGCGTGGCCGTCACCCGCAGTCGGCTTCACCGTGGAACACGGCCTGCCTGCGACGCTCGCCTTGCTGCTCGCACACGGCGTCCTTGGCGGCGCGTGGCCGTCACCTGCGGACGGCTTCACCGTGGAACAGGGCCTGCCTGCGACGCTCGCCTTGCTGCTCGCACACGGCGTCCTTGGCGGCGCGTGGCCGTCTTCTGGGGGCGGGCACGGCTCGGTGTTGTCGCTTGTCGTGCGGGGCGGGCAGTGGCCGGTCGCAGGGCCGCTCGGACGTGTGGGGTGCGGGGACGGGCACGGTTTGCTGGTCGTCCCACCGGAGGTGCAGGGCGCGGGAGTCGTCGAACCGGGGTCGTTGCTTGGAGGCGGCTTCGGGGCGGGGAGGGCGAATACCGCGCGGGTCGAGCGGCTGGGGGCGTTCGCGGCCCTCGCCACCGCGAGGACGGTCAGGTTCGCGGACGTCGCCGAGGCCGGGATCCGGACGGTGGCCGTCCGTTCACTCGGCGCCTCGGCCAGGTCGCCCAAGGCGCAGCGGAGTTCGCGGTGACCGGACGGGACGCAGCCGGCGGAATGGCGCGTCCACGAGAGGGGGCGGTCCGCGGTGAGGCGCAGGGTGGCGTCGTGGGCGACGCCGCCTTCCGCGTGGACGCGGACCGTGTAGGTCAGGGCGTGAACGCGTCCGGTGGTGACGCCCCGTGAGGTCGTCATGTCCATGATCAGGCGGGCCGCGGGCTGGGCCGCGTCCGGCACGGCCCCGGCGGAAGGGCTCGCCGCCATCGCCACGGCCAGCGTCGTGCCGGCCGTGACCGCGCCCCAGCGTGTCCCTCGGCGCACCGTTCCCCCCAGCGGTCTCCTTGCATGGCTGCCAGGGGGGCGGCGCCGAGGCGCCGGGCACAGACAGTTATTGCCATATCGCCGGGACGAGTAACGTGCATCACTGCGGCAACCGCTTCTCTTTCGCACAGCGAAATCGATTCTCCGTAGAATCGGGTGGGTTGCGAGGGAGAGGAGACCCGGGTGGCGGAGGCCGTTCGGTCGCTGGAGCGCGCGTTCGACCTGCTGGAGCATCTGGCGGACGCCGGGGGCGAGATGGCGCTGTCGGAGCTGACGGAGGTCTCCGGGCTGCCGATGCCGACGATCTACCGGCTGATGCGGACGCTGGTGAACCACGGCTACGTGCGGCAGGAGCCGTCCAAGCGCTACGCCCTGGGCCCGCGGCTCGTCCGGCTGGGCGAGGGCGCCGGCCGCCTGCTCGGGACGTGGGCGCGGCCGGTGCTGGCACGGCTGGTGGACGAGGTCGGCGAGACGGCCAACATGGCGGTGCTGGAGGGCGACGAGGCCGTCTACGTCGCGCAGGCGCCGTCCAAGCACTCGATGCGCATGTTCACCGAGGTGGGACGGCGCGTCCAGCCGCACTGCACCGGCGTGGGGAAGGCGCTGCTGTCGCAGCTGCCCGACCAGAAGGTGCGCGAGATCCTGGCCCGGACGGGCATGGAGGCGCACACGCCCAAGACCTTCACCGACCCTGACGCGCTCCTCGCGGAACTGGAGCGGGTCCGCGCGCAGGGCTACGCGCTGGACGACGAGGAGCAGGAGATCGGCGTCCGCTGCGTCGCGGTGCCGCTGCCGGGGGCGCCGGCGTTGACGGCGATCTCGGTGTCGGGGCCGTCCGGGCGCATGACGCGCGAGGCCGTCCCGGACGTCGTGCCCATCATGCGCGACGCCGCCGAACGGTTCGCGAAAGAGCTGAGCCCCTCCTGACGCCGCGGGGGAGGCCGGGATGCTCCGGCAGGTCCCCGATCGGGACCTGCCGGCGACCGCGCTAGCGCGTCAGCAGCTTCTTCCTCAGGTTCACGATGGTCGGCTGGTCCAGGCCCAGCCCGTCCCGCAGGTAGCGGTCGAAGCTTCCGTACTCGGCGCGCACCCCGTCGAAGAACGCCTCAAGGTAGGCGGGCCGCTGCTCCAGGAGCGGGCGGATGAGTTCGACGTCGATGCCCTGGCTCGCCAGGTAGGTGTAGGTCCGCTCGTGCGACCGCGCGAGGTAGGTGTTGGAGAGCATGAAGTCGTCGACGACGGCCTTCTCCGGGACGCCGAGCAGGCGCAGGACGACCGCGGACATCACTCCGGTCCGGTCCTTGCCCGCGGTGCAGTTGAAGAGCAGCGGCGTCCGGGCGTCGTCGCCGAGGTGCAGGAGGACCTGCCGGAAACCGGCCCGCGCCGCCTCGCTGGTGGCCTGGGCGCGGTAGCCGTCGACGACGATCCGCTCCCCCTTCCCGTCGCCGAGCAGGTCGTCGACCACCCCGGGGTCACCGGTCCTCAGCGCCTCCTGGATCGCGACGGAGAGCGCGTTGCTGGACTCGTCGAGCAGCGGCAGGTGGACGGCCGCGGTACCCGGCGGCAGCCGGTCGGGGCCCGATCTGTCGATCTCCGGCCGGCCGCGGAAGTCGACGGCGGTGGCGAGGCCGAGGGACGCCAGCGTCGTCATGTCCGCGTCCGTCAGCGCGGCCAGGGCGTCCGAGCGGTAGACGAGGCCCCAGCGCACCGTGCGGCCGTTCGCCGTCTCGTAGCCGCCGAGGTCGCGCAGGTTGTCGGCGCCGGCCAGCGCGACGTGCCGGTCCGCGGCGATCGCGCCGTGCGCCCGCTCCGACCGCCGGGGGGCGATCTCGAAGTACCAGCGGCGGGCCGGGTCGAGGCCGGTGATCCGCGCGTCGCCCGAGGACGTCACCGTGACCAGCTCGCCGTCCCGGGAGGGGTCGCGCGAGTCGGCGGCGGCGTAGACGTAGACCGCGCCGGGGCGGCGCTTCTCCCAGTGGAGCCGGTACGTGCCGTCCGTGTCGCGGGTGACCGACGGCGCCGTGATCAGCGGATTCCCGTGGCCCCCCTCGTCGGCGGACGCTGCGGGGACGGCCAGCGACAGGGCGGTGACGGCCCCCATCGCGGCGCACGCCGCTCGGATCCCTGCGGACGCACGTGACATGGGGGCTCCCTGCTGCCGATCGGCCCGGACGGCTGGCAGGTTCGCACCGCCGCATGCCGCCGCCGGTGACGGATCCCGCTGAACGGGACGTCACCGGCGGTGGATACGCAGGTCAGTCGACGGGCTCGCCGACGATGACGGTGGGCCGTCCGCCGCGCTCCCAGGTGACGAAGTCGCCCGCGGACCGGACGAGGACGGCGGCCAGCCACAGGGCGAGGCCCGTGTCGTCGGCGATGCCCACGACGGGGATCACGTCGGGGATGGCGTCGATCGGGGACACGATGTAGACGACGCCCAGGGCGAGCAGTCCGAGCGTCCGGAAGGACATGCCCTTGTACTGCCCGCGCAGGACCGACTTGAGCATCCGGGGGACGGCGCGTACCCGCGTCCAGAGCCCCGGGGCGTCGGGCTGAAGGGTCTCGCTGTAGATCTGCCAGGCCTGCCCGGCGGCGGCCGCACTCCGCTTGCTGTCCACGAGCACTCCTCGTCCGAGGTCCAGGTGGGCGCGCCCCCGCGGCGCCCACGCATAGCTAGGACGCGACGATTGCCGGAAATGTTCCATCGGTCCGGTCATGAGGCGGAAGTCACGGGCGCTCCGCCGCCGGGGCCCCGGAGGTCCCGGCGCACGTCGCGCGGCGGTTCCATCGAGTTGCCTCGCAGGTGAGGTCTTCATCACTCTCAGGGCGGACGCGCGGCGGTTCACGGCGTGTTGCCTGGTGCGCACTGCGAGCATGTCCCCACGGGCGCCTCCCCCAGCACGACCGGCCTGGCCCGTCGAGCATGGCAGGAGCTGACGAACGGATATGAGCGGCGACCCTTCGAACCGTCCCGTCCACGGCACCGCGGCAGGCGACCCCTATGTCGCGCTGCCCCCGACCGCGGTGGACGCGACCGCCTCCGGCCCGGTCCGGCTGATCGTGGCCTGGCCCGGCTTCGACCCGCCCCGCACGGCCGCCGCGCTCGCCGCGGCGGTCCCGATGACCGGCGTGCCGGTGTGGCGGGTCTTCCTCGACCTGCCGGGCCGCTCGCCGGGCGGGCTCGGCTCCGGCGCGATCCTGGAGAGCGCGGCCATCGAGGCGTACTGCGCGGCGGTCGAGAGCGCCGCCGAGGGGCTGCCCGGCGCGCTCGCGGAGATCCGCCGCGACCTCGCGCTGGAGGACGGCCCCATCGCCGTGGCCGGCTTCAGCGCGGGCGCCGCCGCCGCGCTGCTCGCCGTGCTGCGCGGCGCCGTGCCGGTGACCACCGCGGCGCTCGTGGCGCCCGTCGTCGCCCCGGCACGGGCCGCGCGGGCGGTGGAGAAGCGCTCCGGCCGCGACCGGGACTGGTCGCCCCAGGCCGCCGACCTCGCCGACCGCCTCGACCTCGGCGCCCTCGCCGACGGCCTGGCCGGACGGGACGTCCCCACGCTGCTCATCGGCGGCGCCCGCGACCGCGTCGTCCCCGCCCGGGAGATCTCCGGCCTGCGCGACCTGCTGCGCCGGCACGGCACCGGACCGGTCGAGTCCACGACGTTCCGCATGGGCCACGCGCTCGCCGCCGAACCCGGCACCGAGCCCCGCCCGCCGATCACCGAGGCCGTCCAGGTCGACACCGCCCTCACCGACTGGTTCCGCGACCACCTGGCCCGCCCGCTGGACGGGCCGGGCGAGGCCGGCCGCCCGGACGCCCGGCCCGAGACCGGCGACCTCCCGGAGGACGTCCGGCACGGCGCCTGGACGACCGGCGACCAGGACGCTCCCCAGCCGCTCTTCGCGGGTCAGCCGCGGGAGAGCACCTCGTAGCGGACGGGGATCACCCCTGAGCCGGTGCCGCCGACCTTCTTCATCGCCGCCCTGGACAGGTCCAGGCAGCGGCCGCCCGCGTACGGGCCGCGGTCGTTGATGCGGACGGTGACCGAACGGCCGTTGTTCTTGTTCGTCACCCGGACCTTGGAGCCCATCGGCAGCGTCTTGTGCGCGGCCGTCAGCTCGTCCGGGTCGAAGGACTCACCGCTGGCGGTCATCTGGCCCTGCCAGTAGTAGGAGGCTTCGCAGGAGCCGGAGGCGACGACCTTGCGCTTCTTCTCGGGCTTCGCCAGGTGCGCGGCCTCGCTGTCGGACTTGGCCCGCTTCTTCTTCGGCGACTTCGCCGGTGACGGTTCCGGTGTGCGCGGCTTGCCGCGGCTCGCCCGCGGCGGGTCCGCGCCCGGCCGTCCCGCGAGCGGATCGCCGGACGGGTCGGCGGGTGGGTCGGCGGGCGGTGGCGCGGTCTGCGCGGCCTGCGCCGATCTGCTGGATCCGTTGCCGTTGACCAGGGCGAACGCGCCCACGGTGAGGACGGCGACGGCGGCTCCGGAGACGATCAGGACGGTTCGTAGGCGCGCTCGAAGAAGACGCCTGACAGGGCTACCCACAGAGGAGTCCTTTGTTAGGGGACAGGACCCCGGACGCCCGGCTCATCTCACGGCGCGCTCAGGCGACCTCGCTCGTCCCCCGAGTCCTCCGCCGCCCGCGGGCTCGCTGGCCCGTCTCTCCGCGCTCTCTCAAGGCGCGTCCGCGTTCATCGCGGTCCGGCGTCCGGCAGGTGCGGCTGGAAAGGCATCTTTACTTTTGATCTCTAAAGTGCCGCACAAGTCCTTGACCGTACGTTGCGTATCGCGTGAATCAAGACACAGGCCCCTGATTTGTGGGCTTTGTCACCCTAGTCTTTGCGCTGGGCAGTTGATCGACTTCGCGCGGTAACTGCCTGTGTAGATCGTTTTTACTCGCCATAGACGTGCGATCTCGGGCAAATAACAATCGCTCCCCGCCAACGGAACGCCCCGGGAAGTGTTGAGCGAGTAGCTAAATATCACCCGATGCCGGGCAGAGCCGGCAGGCCGAGCGCGGACGCGTCCGGCATGCTCAGCGGGCCGTTCGACAGCGGGCCGTCCGCGCGCCGCGCGCCCCGGTCCCTGGTCTTCAGCACGTCCACGACCTGGCCGACGCCGTCCTCGGTCTGGTCGATGCTCGCGCCGGCCTTGTTCACGGCGCCGTTCGCCTGGCCGAGGACTTCGTCGGACGGCACCGGCGTGCCCGATCCGGCGCGCCGCTCGCGCGGCGGGAAGAGCACGGCGCCGACCGGCAGCCCGCCGGGCTGCGCGGCGGCGAGCGCGGCCGGCACGTTCGGCAGGTCGACGGGCAGCCCGCCCGGCAGCGCGTCCGGCAGCGCCATGCTCACCGGCATGGCGGCGCGCCGGCCCGCCGGGAGGGCGGACGGCGCGTTCGCGATCTGGCCGATCGTGCTGCCGCGGACCGCGCCGCCGACGTTCGAGAGCGCCCGGCCCGCGGTGCCGACCGGGCCGGCCAGCGCGTCCGTGCCGGAGGTGCGGTCCCGGGCGCCGGCGCGCGTCGCGTCCAGGCAGGCGCCCTTCGGGAGACCGCCGAGCGGCTTCTGCCCGGCCGCGTCCAGCGGCGTCTCCGGCAGGCTCGTCCCGGCGTGGGAGTTGACCGCCTTGCCCGGGTTCAGCGTGCAGTGGTCGGTTCCGCGGCGGAGTCCGGACGCGCCCGGCATGGCGCGCAGGGCGCCGTCGGCGGCGCCGGTGGCCGCCTCGGCGGTCCGCCCTCCGGTCCGGACGACCGGCTCCGGCAGCGTCCGGACGGCCGGGTTGGCCGCGGCGGCGGCGTCGTAGAGGAGCGCGGTGGACGGGCCCGGCGCGGCGTCCGCGTCCGCGGGCGCGGCGCTCGCGGGCACGGCGGCGACGGCGAGCGCCGCGGCGAACGGGGCGACGACGGCGGCGCCCACCAGGCTGCTGGCTGAGAACTTCATTTCTTTCCCCCGGGGATTTCGGCTTTGACCCTGCATGTTCGAAGACTGCACGTTTGGAAGCCGCACGTTTTGAACCTGCACGTTTGAACCTGCACGTGTGATGTGCGCCCACGCGGCTGGCGAGAACGGCGCACCGTCGAGCGGGGACGCTAGTACAACCCGGGACCCGGCGCGGCGAATTGAAAAACCAATGGGTAAACAACAGCAAGATCTTCGGAATTGGTCGGCGGCATCGCGCGCGGCGGGCGGAAAGCGGAAAGTTCCGATAAAAGCCGAAGCGGGGGCGTCCCGGTGGACGCCCCCGCCTGACGGGTGCCGGTCTACTCGGCGGTGCCGAGGGAGATGGCCTGGTCGACCTCGTCCTTGCGCGCCGCCAGCTCGGCCGCGTACTTCTCCTCGTCGACCTTCTCGGCGATCTCCTCGTCCTGCTTCATCAGCGCCTCCAGGTCGGCCTTGGCATTGTCGAGGACGCCCATGTCCTGGTAGGCGGCCTGCACCTTGTCGCCCCAGAGGCCGACGTCCCGGACACAGGGCACGATGCGGCTGAACAGCAGCGACTGATAGAGGGTGTACATGTCGGAGTTGTCGACGAACTCCATGCATTTGTCGACGGGCATGTCGAGCTGTTCGAAGATCTCGCGGCCCTTGAACCGGTCGCGCATGAGATAGCAGCCCTCGACGACGAACTCCTCGCGCTCGGCCCGCTCCTTGTCGGTGAGCTCGGCGTAGTAGTCCTTGAGCGCGAGCCGCCCGAACGCGACGTGCCGGGCCTCGTCCTGCATGACGTACGCGAGCAGCTGCTTGACCAGCGGGTTCGTCGACATGTCGCGGTAGAGCCCGAACGCGGCGAGCGCGAGGCCCTCGATGAGGACCTGCATGCCGAGGTAGGGCAGGTCCCAGCGGCTGTCCTCCAGCGACTCGGCGAGCAGCTTCGCCAGGTCCTGGTTGATCGGGTAGTACATCCCGATCTTCTCGTGCACGAACTTCGTGTACAGCTCGACGTGCCGCGCCTCGTCCATGGTCTGGGTCGCGGCGTAGAACTTCGAGTCCAGGTCGGGGACGGACTGGACGATGCGCGCCGACACGTTCAGCGCGCCCTGCTCGCCGTGCAGGAACTGGCTGAACAGCCACGAGCCCTGGTGGCGGCCGAACTCGTCCCGCTCCTTCTGCGACATCTTCTCCCAGATGTCGGACCCGAAGAGCGGGTTGAAGTTCTCCGGCAGCCCGGCGACGTTGAGGGGGTCGACCTCAAGGCTCCAGTCGATGCGCTTCTGCGCGTCCCACTGCTTGTCCTTGCCCTTCTGGTACAGGTTCAGCAGCCGGTCGCGGCCGTCGTCGTACTCCCAGGTGAAGCGGGTGTCGCCCGCCATGGGGACGTTCCAGGTCTCCGTCGGGACAGGGGTGGAGTAGAGGTCGAACGAACTCACGGGGGGATCCTCCTCCTGGCGTTGCGCCGCGCCGTCGCGACGCCGGTGTGCAACCGCCCACAGCTTTACATACCTTCGTAACATGTAAAGCGCGGGGAAACCAGGGTCATGCGAATAACCACGGGCGAGAGGGCCACGGGCAAGAGGACCACCGGGCAAGAGGGCCACGGGCGAGAGGGCCACGGGGAAAAGCCGTCGCCCGCGCCCCGGACGGGGACGCGGGCGACGGCCGGCGCGGATCGGCGGAGGTCAGCGGGACTGCAGGGCGTCCAGGCCGACGGCCTGGGCGATGACCAGGCGGCGGTCGAGCCGCGGGTCCTTGATCTCGACGATGTAGCGGTCGCGGAAGCCGAACTTCTTCTCCACCGAGAAGACGACCTGGTCGCCGGCGTAGAAGTCGAAGTGGTACGGCCAGGCGAAGGGCAGGCTGTCCACGTACGGGATGATCTGCCAGACGCGGCGCAGCACCGCCACGAACTTGTTGCGCTCGGTGCCCGTCGACACGCCGAGGCCCGGCTGCTCCATGTGCCAGGTCGAGGCCAGCAGCGACTTCTTGAAGTCCTTGCGGAAGACGCCGATGGGCTGGCCGTGCGCGTCCGTGATGTCGTAGGCGGAGGCCAGGTCGATGCGCTTGCGCGCCTTGAAGCCGAGGATCGGACGCGTCTTGGAGTCGTCCGAGTACAGGGTGACCTGCTCCTTGAACGCGAGCCGCTTCTGCTGCGCGAAGGCGAGCAGCTCCCCCTCGCCGCCGTCCGGCGTCTCGGCGTGCACCTCGTACTGGTTCACCATCAGGCGCACCCGCTGCCGGATCAGCAGCCTGTTCTGCGCCTGCAGTCTCTCTTCGTCCAGCGGACTCACCCGTTCTGTCGCGTTGTGCGGTGGGAGTCTGCCACAGCGAGTCCTTTTCCTCCCGGCTTTTCGGGAGCACGGCGCCGGCCGCCGCGTCGGGGACGCGGGACCTCGGGCGTTCCGGCCGGTCAGCGCTGCTGGATGTGGGCGGCGAGGTAGCCGTGTATCAGCCGCTCCGCCTCGGCGACGATCTCGGGATCGCCGTCCGGGTCGCGGCGGAAGGCCATCTTGAGCACGGCGTCGCCGGCCTCGACGGAGATGGCGAGCGCGGTGGCGAGACCGGGGCTGTCCTGGATGCCGAACGTGCCGACGATCATCGTGCGCAGCCGGTCGGCGACCACCGCGTTGTTGTCGGCGTCGGAGTCGAGCAGGTTGACGTCGGCGACGTCGCCGAAGCGCAGCACCCGGAAACCGGGGACGGTGCGGTGCATCTCCACGAAGATCTCGATGATCGCGCCGACCGTGTCGGACCAGGCGCCGAAGCCGCCCTCGGCCAGCCGCGCGGAGATCCGCTCGCCGAACTCCTCCAGGTTGCGCAGCGCGAGGGCCTGCGCCACCGCGCGCTTGTCGGGGAAGAACTGGTAGACCGAGCCGATCGCCACCTCGGCGCGCTGCGCGATGCGGGTGGTGGTGAGGCCGTCGTAGCCGTCCTCGTCGAGGATCTCCGCGCAGGCGTCGAGCATCCGCTGGACGCGTTCGGCGCTGCGGCGCTGGGCGGGACGGCGGCGGAGCGGGGTCCGGATCTCGGTCACCCCGCCATTGTCCCCCGAACGCGGGGGTGCCCGGCATGGACGGACCCCGTTCACCACCCCGGGGCCACCGGAGTCTTCCGCCCGCACCACCCCGGCACTAATATCCGAAGGCTATTCGCATTTTGCACCGGGCATGTCGGGGAGGGGAACGCGATGGGGCTGCCAGAAGGCTTCCGATGGGGCGTCGCCACCGCCGCCTACCAGATCGAGGGCGCGGTGGACGAGGACGGGCGGGGCCCGTCCACCTGGGACACCTTCTCCCACACGCCCGGCCGCGTCCGGGACGGGCACACCGGCGACGTCGCCTGCGACCACTACCACCGGTGGCCGGAGGACGTCGCGCTGATGTCGGGCCTCGGCGTCGACTCCTACCGGTTCTCGATCGCGTGGCCGCGCGTACAGCCGTCCGGGAACGGCCCGGTCAACGTGAAGGGCCTCGACTTCTACGACCGGCTCGTCGACGGACTGCTCGCGGCCGGGATCTCCCCCGCCGCCACCCTGTACCACTGGGACCTCCCGCAGCCGCTCGAAGACGCAGGCGGGTGGATGGAACGTGACACCGCCTACCGGTTCGCTGAATTCTCCTACCTGGCGGCCGAGCGCCTCTCCGACCGCGTGGACATGTGGATAACTCTGAACGAGCCCGTGGTCGTCATGGCCTACGGCTACGCGTTCGGCGTCTACGCGCCCGGCCGGGCCCTCATGATGGACGCGCTCCCCACCGCGCACCACCAGCTCCTCGGGCACGGCCTCGCCGTCAACGCCCTGCGCAGCCGGGGCGCCCGCGCCGTCGGGCTGACGAACCACTACTCCCCGGCGTGGGCCGCGACCCCCGCCGACCAGCCGGCCGCCGACGCCTTCGACGCGTTCATGAACCGGCTGTTCACCGACCCCGTGCTGCTCGGCCGCTACCCCGACCTGGTCGGGGACGCGCCGTACATCCGCTCTGAGGACATGTCGGTCATCGCCTCGCCCATCGACTTCCTGGGCGTGAACTACTACCACCCGACGCGGCTGGCGACGGCGACCGAGGGGCCGCTGCCCTTCGACATCGTGGACATCACCGAGTACCCGACCACCGGGATGGGCTGGCCGATCGTCCCGGACGCCTTCCTGTCGCTGCTCCGTACGCTCGACACCCGCTACGACCTGCCGCCGCTCTACATCACGGAGAACGGGTGCTCGTTCGCCGACGAGATCGGCCCGGACGGCGTGGTGGACGACTCGTCCCGCATCGAGTTCCTGAACGCCCACATCAAGGCCGTGCGCGCGGCCGTCGACGAGGGCATCGACATCCGCGGCTACTTCACGTGGTCGCTGCTGGACAACTTCGAATGGTCGGAGGGCTACCACCCTCGGTTCGGGCTCGTCCACGTCGACTACGAGACCCAGGAGCGCACGCCCAAGAAGTCCTATGCCTGGTACAGGGACCTCATAGCGTCGTCGTAGCCGGTTCTAGGCTGGATGTATGCCCGTCGAAGGACAAGTCCTGGCAAGAGCCGTCAAGCAGGCCCAGTACCGGCAGCACCGGTCGCTGGACAGCGGGCTCGCTGGTGTCGGCACCACGCCGTCGCAGTGGGACGCGCTGCGGGCGATCGGCCGCTCCCCGGGGGCGTCCGCCCGCGCGCTGGCGGCGGAGACGTACCAGAGCGAGCAGGCGTTCGGGACGCTCGCCGCGCGGCTGGTCGCGCAGAACCTCGTCGACCGGCGGCCGGGGCGCGGCCGGAGCATCGAGCACCACCTCACGCCCGCCGGGGAGAAGGTCCTCGCGGCCGGGAACGCGGTCGCCGACGACGTCCTCGCCGAGTTCTTCGCCCCGCTGTCGGACGCCGAGCGGGCGACCCTGCTCGACCTGCTCCTGCGCATCGGCCGGACGAAGTGACCCCGTCCCGGGCCGGTGGATAGTCTTCGCGGATGCCTGCAACTCGTCCGCTGCGCACCAATGACCCCCGCGAGGTGGGCGGCTTCCGGCTGACGGGCCGGATCGGCGAAGGCGCCCAGGGCACCGTCTTCCTCGGCGAGTCGGACGCCGGGCAGCGCGTCGCGGTGAAGCTCCTGCACGCCGACTTCGGACGGGACGCGCGGGCCCGCACCGCCTTCGAGCGGGAACTGGCGGCGGCCCGGCGCGTGGCCCCGTTCTGCACCGCCCGCGTCCTCACGGCCACGGCCGACGGCGATCTCCCGTACATCGTCACCGAGTACGTCGACGGCCCCTCGCTCAAGGACCTGATCGCCGAGCGGGGCGTCGCGTCGCCCGACGAGCAGGTCAGGCTGGCCATCGGCACCGCCACCGCGCTGGCCGCGATCCACGAGGCGGGCGTCGTCCACCGCGACTTCAAGCCGGCCAACGTGCTGCTCGGCCCGGACGGCCCGAAGGTCATCGACTTCGGCATCGCCCGGCCGCTCGACGCGACCTCCGCCACCATGACCGGGGCGGTCGGCACGCCCGCCTACATGGCGCCCGAGCAGGTCTCGGGGTCGGCCGGCGGCGCGCCGGTGGACATGTTCGCGTGGGCCTGCACGATGGTGTTCGCCGCGGGCGGGACGCCGCCGTTCGGGGCCGACTCCGTCCCGGCGATCATGCAGCGCATCCTGTACGGGGAGCCGGAGCTCGGCGCGCTGACCGGGCGGCTGCGCGACCTGGCGGCGTCCTGCCTGGCCAAGGAGCCGGCGGGGCGGCTCACCGCCACCCAGGTCCTGCAGCGCCTCCTCGGCATCGGCCCGGACGCGAACCTCCTCGCCGAGGGCACCTCGGCCGCCGCCGCGCGGCCCGCCCCCGCGCCGCCCGGCCCCGTCGGCGCACCCCCGTCCTGGACGCCCCCGGCGGCGGACGTTCCGGCGGCGGCGCCATCGAACGGGCCGTCCCCGGCGTGGCCGCCCCACGCGGGGACGGTGCCCAGCACAGGAGCCCCGCCGGGAGGCGCCGGGACGCCGCCGGGCGCAGGCGGGCCGCCGGGCGGGCCGCCGCCGCTTCCGGCGGGGTTCCCCCAGGCGGGGAGCGCGCCGCCGGGAGGGAACGGGCGTTCGCTGCTGGTCGCGGCTGCGGCGGCGGCCGGTGTGCTGCTCGTCGCGGGCGGGGTCTCCGCCGTGCTCCTGCTGAACGACGACCCTCCGGCGAAGGCCCGCGAGCCCGTCGCGCGGACGACGGCCGCAGGCGGGCAGACATGCGGCTACCCGGCCGCGGACGGTTCCGGCGCCAGGAGCGTCGGGACGCCGCCGGTCCGCGTTCCGGACGGTCAGCCGAACGAGGCGATGATCAAGTTGAACACGGGCACGCTGAAGCTGCGGCTGAACCCGGCGTTGGCGCCCTGCACGGTGAACTCGCTGGCCTTCCTCGCGGGCAAGGGCTTCTACGACGGCACGTCATGCCACCGCCTGACGACGACCTCGAGCCTGAAGGTCCTCCAGTGCGGCGACCCGACCGGCACCGGAACGGGCGGCCCGTCCTACCGGTTCGCGGACGAGAACACCCGTGCGACCTACTCCAGGGGCACCGTGGCCATGGCCAACTCGGGGCCGAACACCAACGGCAGCCAGTTCTTCATCCTGTACGGGGACGCGCCCGTTCTGCCGCCCAGCTACTCGGTGTTCGGGCAGATCACGTCCGGCATGGGCGTCATCGACGAGATCGCCGAGCGGGGCACGGACGGCGGCCTCGACGACGGCAGGCCCAAGGAGAAGGTGACGATCACCCAATTCACCACTTCCGTGGCATAGGCCCCGGCATGGGATGATCAGCGCATGGAGTCACTGGCCGAGGTGCGGGCCCGGATCGACGGCATCGACGGCGAGCTGATCCGGCTGCTGGCCGAGCGGCAGGGGCTGGTGCGCTCCGCCGCCGCGTTCAAGGCCGACGAGCAGGCCGTCCGCGCGCCCGGCCGGGTGGCGGAGGTCGTCGCGCTGGCGCGGCGGCGCGCGGCGGAGGCGGGCCTGGCCCCCGAGGTCGCGGAGGCGGTGTGGCGCGCGATGATCGGCGCGTTCATCGAGCTGGAGCTGGCCGAGCACGCGGGCGGACGCCCGTCCTGACCTCGCCCGGTCCCCGGCGGGTTCGCCGGACGGTCGCGTCGAATATGACATCGACGCCGCTTATGCGTCTGACGACCTACCACGTGCGGCACCGGTCCGATTTAATCTGAAAGATCATCCGGACTTGGGCGGGCGGGCCCGGGACAACGGAACAGCGAGGCGCTGCTGTGGACCAACTGCGACCTGGGGATCCTCGGACGGTCGGTCGATACGCGCTTTCGGGACGCCTCGGCGCCGGCGGAATGGGGCAGGTGTTCCTCGGCTCGTCCCCCGGCGGACGGCCGGTGGCGGTCAAAGTCGTCCATCCGGGGCTGGCCGCCGACGCCGAGTTCCGCCGCCGTTTCAAACGCGAAGTCGAGGCGGCGCGCCAGGTCGGCGGCTTTCACACCGCTCCCGTCGTGGACGCCGATCCGGACGCCGAAATCCCATGGCTGGTCACGGCATATGTCGCCGGGCCGTCACTCGCCGCCGCGGTCGCCGAGCACGGGCCCTTTCCGCTCGAATCGGCCCTCGTGCTGGGCGCCGGATTAGCGGAGGCGCTGGAGGCCATTCACCGCGTCGGCGTCGTGCACCGCGACCTCAAACCGTCCAACGTGCTGCTCGCGGCCGACGGCCCGCGCGTCATCGACTTCGGCATCGCCCGCGCCGTCGACGCGTCCGGCGTCACCGCGCACGTCGGAACGCCCGGGTTCATGGCGCCCGAACTGCTGGCCGAGGGCACCGTCGCCCCGGCCTGCGACGTGTTCGCGCTCGGCGCCGTCCTCGCGCACGTGATGGGCGTCCGGCCTTTCGGCGAAGGACCGTCCGAAGCGCTGACCTACCGCGTCGTCCACAAGGAACCCGTGCTGGACGGCCTGCCCGCGCCGCTGCACGGAATCGTCCAGCGTTGCCTCGCCAAAGATCCCGAGGCGCGGCCGGACCCGGCACAATTACTGGAATCCCTGTCGAGCGCCAGGCAGAACAGCGCCTGGCTTCCGCAGCCCGTCCAGGAAATGCTGACCCGGTATCCCATTCCGGGAACCGGGCCAGGCCCCGTTCAGGGAAGCGGCCCCACCGCCGACAATTCCGGGTGGACGGCCGTGGCCCCGGGACCGCCGAATCCCGGCACGGTCCTCCAGCCCGGTCCGCCCGGCCCCCAGCAGCTTCCCCCGGTGCTGTTCAAAGGCAGCATCGCGCCCGTCGCTATCGCGCTCGTGGGACATTCGCTCCGCCTTCTGCTCGGTCTCCTCCTCGGCATCTTCACGGTGGTCAGCGCGACCGACTCCGGAGACTTGAGCGACAGCACGGAAGTCGCGCTCGTACACGCGGCGCTCTTCGCGATCGCCGTCTGGCTCGTCCGCGTACCGGCGATGTGGATGATCCCGCTCACCAGGGATCTGCTGAGACCCTGCGAACTGGAGGTCGGCCAGAACGGCATCCAGCTCCAGCACGGCGGCCGCCGCGTCCGCTACCCGTGGCACGGGATCGCCCGGGTCGTGGTCCGCCGCGCGGATTCGCCCGCCGGGTGGGCGGTGTGCGTGGCCCCGGCGGCCGGCACCGGCTATCCGCCGCCCCGGGGGCCGCGTACACCGCTGTGCTACCTGGAGAGGAAGACGGGCTGGATCATCGTCGTGCCCGTGCACCGGATCAGGGGGTCCCGCAAGGAGGTCGAAGGGGTCCTCATGCGGTACGGCGGCCCGCGCTGGGGCGGGAACGGCTGACCGCGCGGGCCCGCGCTACGGGCGGTTCGGGCCCTCCGCGCCGAGGACGCCCAGCGGGTCGGCCAGCAGCGCGGCGAAGCCCAGCTCGGCGGCGCCCGCCAGCGTCGAGTCGTAGCCGAGCGCGGCGGTGCGGAGCGCGACGCGCTCCCGCGACACCGGCAGGCCGCCGGTCGTCACGCGCGCCCGGACCCGGGACGCCGAGCCCCGGTAGATCTCGCTCAGCATGCCGCCGAACACGACGACGCCCGGGTTGAACAGGTTGATCAGGTTGACGACGCCGATGCCGAGCCAGCCGCCGACCCGGTCCAGGGCTTCGCGGGCCGCCGCGTCCCCGTCCTCCGCCGCCCGGACGACCGCCCGCACGCCGTCCCGGCCGACCGGGCCGCCGGCCCGCCCGGCCGCCTCCAGCAGCGCCGCCTCACCCACCTCCGCCTCCAGGCAGCCGCGCGAACCGCAGTTGCAGGGACGCCCCTCGTAGGGGTTGACGATCATGTGGCCGAGTTCGGCGGCGTAGCCCTCGTCGCCGTCCAGCAGCCGGTCGCCGACGATGATGCCGCCGCCCACGCCGACGTCCCCGTGCAGGTAGACGAGGTTTCGGCTGCCGGCGCCCGCGCCGCGCACCTGTTCGGCCAGCGCGCCCAGATGGGCCTCGTTCCCGACGGCCACGGGCAGCCCGAGCCCGAGGCGCCGGGCGAGTTCCGGACCGACGTCGAGGTCCGTCCAGCCCATGGTGGGCGCGAGCCGCACCTTGCCGTCGACCGCCCTGATCAGGCCGCAGTACGACACGCCGACGCCCACGCAGCCCGCCTCCGGGGGCGCCGCGGCGACGAGCGCGGCGCCGAATCCGGCGAGGACGCCGATGACCTCGTCGAGGTCGTCCTGGCCCCGGCGGCGCGGCGCCTCCCGGCGCTCCAGGACCGTCCCGCCGAGCCCGACCCTGGCGGCGGCCACTCGGTCCACCGCGACGTCGAAGGCCAGCACGTAGGCCCGGCCGCTCTCGGCGCGGACGACCAGCGACGGCCGCCCCGCCCGTCCCGTCGCCGCCGACGGCTCCTCCCGCACCAGGCCGGCGGCGGCCAGCTTCGCGATCAGCGTGAGGATCGTGCTCCGGTTGACGCCCATCCGGTCGGCGAGTTCGGTGCGCGAGACCGCGCCGTCCCGGTGCACCTCCCGCAGCACCGCGCCGAGGTTGCGGCGCCGTGTCGACTGCGAGACCTGCCGCGCGGGGCCGGTGACACCCGACAGGAGAGAGGACGACATGCCCTCAAAGCTACCCAAGGTGCGCCTCCCGGCCCGTGCACTGCCGGAAGAGAACCATGCTCCCGCGACGTTGACAAAGGTGTAACCGTTGTCCTGACCAGGAAGGACGTTGACCGATGGCCCTGAGGCGACCGTCCTTCCTGCCGTCGCTGGACGAACTCGAACAGCAGGCCGAGGCGCGCTCGACGCAGCGCGGCCGTCCCGGCTCCCATTTCGATCACCCGACGGCGAAGAACGTCTTCATCGCCGTCCTGGTCATCACCGTCCTCGCGCACGTCGTCGGCGGGATCATCTTCCTCCTGCTCGGCTTCTAGCGGGGGCTTCCGCGGCCGTCCGGCTAAAACGGGATGCCGCGGGGCGGCGGAAAGCGCCATGGTTGAGCATGCTGGTCGATCACTTTCCGCTCCTCGGGCTGCGGCTGACGACGCCCCGCCTCGAACTGCGGCTGCCGTTTCCCGAAGAACTCGCCGCCCTGGCCGACGTCGCCGCGGGCGGCATCCACGCGCCGGACACGATGCCGTTCATGGTGCCGTGGACGGACCGTCCGCCCGCCGAGGTGGCCCGCGGCGTCGTCCAGCACCACTGGGAGACGCTCGGGCGGTGGACGCCGGACGACTGGCAGCTCGACTTCACCGTCTTCCACGCCGGAGAGGTCGTCGGGCAGCAGGACCTCGGAGCCCGCGACCTGGCCGTCCTCCGCCAGGTGAGCACCGGTTCATGGCTCGGAATGCGCCACCACGGTCAGGGCATCGGCACCGAGATGAGAGCCGCCGTCCTGCATCTGGCCTTCGCCGGTCTCGGCGCCGACGAGGCCCTCTCCAGCGCGTTCGCCGACAGCCGCGCCTCGGCGGCGGTGTCGCGCAAGCTCGGCTACCAGGACAACGGCGTCGCGCGCCGGGTCGTCCGCGGCGCCATGACCACCGAACAGCGGATGCGGCTCACCCGGACCGAGTGGGAACGCCACGCCACCATCCCCGTCACGATCGAGGGCCTCCCCCCGTGCCTCCCCATGTTCGGAGCCCCGGCCTGACGACACGCACTAGCGGCTGCCGTTCGTGTCGGCGGGCGGGACGGCGATGACGAATGTGCCCCGTCCGCGGGTCGCGCGCGTGAGGCCCTCCCGCCGTAGTACGCGGACGGCCGCCTCTGCCGTTGTCTGTGACACTCGGAACTCATCCGCGATGTCCCGGACGCTCGGAATACGGCGCCCCACGAGGTACGTCCCGACCACGATGCGTTCACGCAAAACGCCCGCTACCTGCTCAAAGAGCGGCTCTGGCCCGTCAAGGTCGATCTCTCCCACACAAGACACGTTAAGGCTGACCAGGGCATGGCAGGACAGAGGACCGTTAGGGACAGCTAAAGACACAGAGGGACACTTGTGGTTACGGTTGGTGTTCAAGGACACGACGGCCCGCCCGACGTTCGCACCGCCGGACGGACGACCGCGACGGCGCGCGGAGGCGACTTCGCTACCTGGCGGGAGGTGCGCTGTGACGCTGCTCGCCGCCGTCCTGGGCATACCGGGCGTGGCCCTGCTGACCTGGACGGCCACCACGTACGCCGCGTCCCGGCGGTACGGCTACGTCGGACGGCATCGCGCGACGTGGTGACGTCCCCCGTGCGACCCTTTGGCCTGGGGTTCACACCGCTGAGCAGGGGGACTGTCGATGATGCACTTCCAGGACGCCGCCGAATGGGACGCGTGGCTGGCCGTGCACCACGACACCGAGGACGGCGCCTGGTTGAAGATCGCCAAGAAGGGTGCGCCCGCCGCGTCGCTCAGGATCGACGAGGCGGGCGAGGTCGCGTTGTGCCACGGCTGGATCGACAGTCAGCGCAAGGCACATGACGAGCACTTCTACCTGCAGCGTTACTCGCGGCGCCGCAAGGGGAGCCCCTGGTCGCGGGTCAACGTCGAGCGCGCGGAGGCGCTGATCGCCGCCGGCCGGATGCGGCCGTCCGGCATGGCCGAAATCGACGCCGCCCGCGCGGACGGCCGCTGGGCGGCGGCCTACGCCGCGCAGCGCGACGCCGTCATCCCACCCGACCTGGCCGCCGCCCTCGCCGCCCGCCCGGAGGCCGCCGCGCGCTTCGCGGAACTGGGCAAGACCGACCGCTACCTGCTCATCCTCCCGCTCCTCAAGGCCCGCACCCCGGCCGCCCGCACATCCCGGCTGGATAGCGCGATCGCCACTCTGCTGGACCAGTAGCCGATGCCGGGCTCCGGTGCCTGCTATGGGCGGGCGCGGACGGTTGCTGACGGGACGGGGCTGCGGTCGGGCGGCTGGACGGCGGGACGGCCCGGCAGGGCGAGGGCGAGTAGTGCGGCCACCCCGGCGAAGGCGGTGGCCCACCAGAAGGAGCGCTGGAACGCGGCGGCCGGGTCGCCGTCGGTGAAGGCATTCGCCAGGACGACCGCCAGGACGGCGGTGCCGAAGGAGCCGCCTATCTGCTGCGCTACGCGGATCAAGACGCTGGCGTGGGCGACCTCCGCGCGGTCCAGGCCCAGGTAGGCGACGGCCATGACGGGTACCGTGACGGCGCCGAGGCCGATGCCCCGCAGGAGCAGCCAGGCGGCCAGCGTCCACGTGTTCGTGTGGGCGTCGGCGGAGGCGAAGGGGACGGTGGCGGCGCCGACCACGAGGAAGCCCGCGACGGTGATCGAACGGGCGCCGAGGCGGTCGGTCAGGCTGCCGGCGAGGGGGCGGCTGAGCAGCGCCCCGACGCCCTGCGGGACGAGCGCCAACCCGGCGCCGAGGGCCGACGCGCCGCGGACCTGCTGGTAGAACAGCGGCAGCAGCAGGACGGCCCCGTAGAGGGTGAAGCCGGAGAAGAACAGCACGGACGAGGCCGAAGCGGTCGGCCGGTGGGCGAACAGCCGGACGTCCACGAGCGGGTCGGCGCGGCGCAGCGCGTAACCGGCGAACCCCGCCACGAGGACGACGCCGGTGATCAGCGGGATCAGCGCGCCGGGCCGTAGGAAGCCGCCGGTCGTGGCCTCGGACAGGCCGAGGATCGTCGCGGCGATGCCGGGGGCCAGCATCGCCAGCCCGGCGACGTCGAGGCGGGGGCGGGCGGCGGTGTCGTCGTCGCGGTCGAGGAGGCGTGCGGCCAGCCAGAGGCCCGCGACGCAGAACGGGACGTTCACCCAGAACATCCACCGCCAGCTGAGGTGCGTGAGGATCAGGCCGCCCAGCAGCGGGCCGAGGATCGGGCCCAGCAGCGCGGGCAGGGCGACGAGCGCCGTCGTGCGTCCGAGCAGCCTGCCGCCGGCGGCCCGCACGATCAGGGTGGTCATGACCGGCAGCATCAGCCCGCCGCCGATGCCCTGGACGACCCGTCCGGCGATCAGCGCGGGGGCGTTCCAGGCGGCGCTGGAGGCGAGCGACCCGGCGAGGAACACCGCCAGGGAGAACATCCAGACCCGCTTGCCGCCGAACCGGGCCATCGCCCACGTGCTGAGCGGGACGGTGATGCCGAGCGCGAGCAGGTAGGCGGTGGTGACCCACTGGATGGTGGCGACGGTGGCGTGCAGGTCGGCGGCCAGCGAGTGCAGCGCCACCCCGACGATCGTGGTGTCGAAGACGACCGCGAGGACCCCGGCCATCAGCACGCCGGCGGTTCGCAGCACCTTCGGGTCGAGACGGTTCTCGGCGGTCATGCCGCACCACATTAAGAGTCACGAGTGTTTCTTATGACAGACGGTAGGCTGCCGGACTAAGAAACGCAAGTGACTCTTAATGGAGGACGCCGTGGCCGAGCAGCCGAGCCGCCGCCGACGCGGCAAGGCGCTGGAGGACGCGCTGCTGGCCGCCGCCTGGGACGAACTGGTCGACACCGGCTTCGCCGCGCTGACGATGGAGCGCGTGGCCCTGCGGGCGGGCACCAGCAGGGCGGTCCTCTACCGCCGCTGGCCGGGGAAGACCGACCTGGTCGTCGCCGCCATCCGGCACCGCAGGGAGACCGATCCGGTCGTCGCCCCGGACACCGGCGGCCTGCGCGGCGACCTGATCGCGCTGATGCGCTCCTCGACCCGGCGGCGCATCGACCTCGCCACCATGATCGGCGCGCAGCTCGGCGGCCTGTTCGCCGAGGCCCGGACCACCCCCGCCGAGTTGCGCGACCACGTCCTCGGCGGGAGCCCGCTCCGGTCGCGGGACGTCTACCGGCGCGCGGCCGAACGGGGTGAGCTCGACCTCGGCCGCGTCCCGGAGTCGGTGCTCGCGATGCCGTTCGACCTGCTGCGCCACGACATGCTCATGACCTTCGAACCCGTCCCGGACGAACGCGTCATCGCCATCGTGGACGAACTGTTCCTCCCCCTCCTGGCCCGCTACCAGGACGGCTAGGCGGTACGGCTAGGCGGTGAGGCGGTACGCGGTGCCGCTGCTGCCCTGCACCCAGGCGTCCGGCAGGGTGGCGGCCAGGGCGTGCTGGGCGCGCCAGCCGGTGCAGTGGCCCGGCACGACGAGGCTCGGCGCCAGCTCGGTCAGCGCGGCGACGGTCGGCGGGATGACCGGTTCGAAGGCCGCGCCGCCCAGGTGCAGGCCGCCGACCAGCGCGTGCAGCCGGTCGACCCCGGTCAGCCGCCGCGCGTGCCGGACGATGTTGACCGCGCCCGCGTGCCCGCAGCCCGTCAGCACGACCAGGCCCCGTCCGCGCACGTGGACGACGAGGGCCTGGTCGTCGGCCACGAGCGGATCGTGCGCCCAGCCGGACCCCGTCCACGCCTGATGCGGCGGCGGCATGCCGTGCTCGAACTCGGTGGTGCGGTCGACCTCGCCGGTGATCAGCACGCTGCCGTCCACCAGGAGGGAGGGCTCGCGGCGCTCGACGACCTGGAAGCCCTCCGCGTCCAGTGCCCGCCTGCTCAGCGTGGGCAGTTCCTCCGGCTCGCGGCCGGGCACCGCGAACCGGCGCCGCGTCCACGCCAGCGGGTGCAGCACCATCGGCAGCGCCCGGACGCCGCGCCGGCCCGCCAGCCCGGCCAGCCCGCCCGTGTGGTCGAAATGGCCGTGGCTCAGCACGACGCCCTGGATGTCGCCGAGGTCGACGCCGAGCCGGTCGGCGTTGACGACCATCGCGTCCGGGGACCGGCCGGTGTCGAACAGCAGCGTCGTGGAGCGGCCGTCCCGGCGCACCGTGACCAGCGCGGCGAAGCCGTGCTCGGCGATCATCCCGGTGAAGGTCCGGCCCTCGGCGTACAGCGGCGCCGCCACCGCGCCCGCGCCGGATCCGGCCCGGCGGGTGCGCTCGTCGCTCGTCAGCAGGGCGTCGTAGACGTTGTCGACCAGCGTGACGATCTCGACCTCGTCCACCGGCTCCAACGCGATCGGGTCGACCGCCGCCCCCGGCGCCGGCCGCGGCATGGACGCCGGCGCCTCGGCGGGCGCACCCCCCGGCTCACACATACGGGCAGCCTAACCCCGGCCGCCGCCCTCCGTCTGGACGACGTCAGCCCAGTCGCCGCAGCCCCGCCATGAGGATCTCGACCAGCCGGCGCGCGTCGTAGCCGGGATCGTTCTCCGCGCCTATGCAGAGGTTGCCGACACCGCGCATGAGCTGGATGGCCTCCAGGTCGGACCGGATCTCGCCCGCGGCGGCCGCGGCGTCGAGCAGCCGGGCGCACACGGGCACGAGGCGGTCGAGGAAGTAGGCGTGCAGGGCCTCGAAGCCGGCCTCGTCGGACCGCAGCACGGCGGCGAGCCCGTGCTTGGTGACCAGGAAGTCCACGAAGAGGTCGATCCACCGTCCGAGCGCGGCGTAGGGGGTCGCGCTGCTCGCCAGCAGCGCCGGGCCCGCCTCGGCGCACGCCTCGACCTGGTGCCGGTAGACGCCGATGATCAGGTCCGCCCGCGTCGGGAAGTGGCGGTAGATCGTGGCCGTCCCGACGCCGGCCTGGGCCGCGATGTCGCGGACCGGGGCGTCGACGCCCGACGTGACGAAGACGGCGGCGGCCGCGTCGAGCAGGGTCCGCTCGTTGCGCCGGGCGTCCGCCCGCTTGGGCCGCGCGTCCGCCCGCTTGGGCCGCGCGTCCGCCCGCTTGGGCCGGGCCGCGCGCTCCGCGCCCCGGTCGCCGTCCTGCACCACATCCGCTCCCTTCGCCGCCGCGGTTGCTAAACGGGACAACGTTCCGTATCTTATGAAGCGGGACGTTGTTCCGGTTCTCATGATGCCAGAGCGACAAGCCCGCGACCAACCCCTGCGACGAATCAGGCGTGCGCCGAGCGCGCACACGTCGCCACCACCTTGCAACCCGCATTGGAGAACACGTCATGCAGTACCGCACCTTGGGCCGCACCGGTGTGCAGGTCAGCTCCCTCGCGCTCGGCGCGATGAACTTCGGCCGGATCGGACGCACCCCCCAGGACGAGGCCACGGCCATCGTCGACGCCGCGCTCGAAGCCGGGATCAACGTCGTCGACACCGCCGACATGTACGGCGAGGGCGAATCGGAGGAGATGGTCGGCAAGGCCATCGCCGGGCGGCGCGACGACATCGTGCTCGCCACGAAGGCGAACATGCCGATGGGCGACGAGCGGAACCACCGGGGCAGCTCGCGCCGCTGGCTGGTCACCGCGCTGGACGACAGCCTGCGCCGGCTCGGCGTCGACCACGTCGACCTCTACCAGATCCACCGGTGGGACCCCGAGACCAGCGACGAGGAGACATTGTCGGCGCTGACCGACCTGCAGCGCGCGGGGAAGATCCGCTACTTCGGCTCCTCGACCTTCCCGGCCTACCGCATCGTGCAGGCCCAGTGGACGGCCCGCGAGCGGCACCTGAGCCGCTACGTCACCGAGCAGCCGAGCTACTCGATCCTGCAGCGCGGCATCGAGTCGCACGTCCTGCCCGTGACCGAGCAGTACGGGATGGGCGTGCTGGTGTGGAGCCCGCTGGCCTCGGGCTGGCTGTCGGGCGCGGTCCGCGAGGGCCGGGACGTCGCCACCCACCGCTCGGCGGTCATGCCGGAGCGCTTCGACACCGCCGTCCCGGCCAACCGGGCCAGGCTGGACGCCGTCGAGCGGCTGGCCGGGGTCGCCGACGAGGCCGGGCTGACGATGATCGAGCTCGCGCTCGGGTTCGTGACCGCGCACCCCGCCGTGACCAGCGCGCTCATCGGCCCCCGCACGCTCGACCACCTGCGCTCGCAACTCGCCGCCGCCGACACCGTGCTCACCGCCGACGTCCTCGACGCCGTCGACGCGATCGTCGCCCCCGGCACCGACCTGGCCGCGCACGAGAAGTTCGACACCCCGCCCGCGCTGCTCGACCCGGCGCTGCGGCGCCGCTGACCGTCCGCGCGGGACACCCTCCGCCGCGCCTCCGGCGAGAAAGGACCGACGACTCCATGCCGCACACGCCCCGGACCAGTTTCGGGATCATGACCGCCCCCATGCAGGTCGGCTACCACGACGTCCTGCGGGTCTGGCGGGACGCGGACACGATCCCCGAGATCGAGCACGCCTGGCTCTTCGACCACCTCATGCCGATCGGCGGCGACCCCGGCGGGCCGGTCCACGAGGGCTGGACGCTGCTCTCGGCGCTCGCCGCGCAGACCCGGCGGCTGCGCCTCGGCCTGCTCGTGACCAGCAACCGCTTCCGGCCGCCCGCGATGCTGGCGCGGATCGCCGCGACCGTCGACATCGTCTCCGGCGGGCGCCTCGACTTCGGGATCGGCGCGGGCTCGCGCCCCGGCCATCCGCTGGCCCGGCGCGAGTACGCGGCGCACGGCCTGCCCTTCCACGACTTCGCCCACTCCGTGGGGAGCCTCGCCGAGGCGTGCACGGTCATCCGGCGGTTGTGGACCGAACCCGAACCGTTCGACTTCCACGGCACCTACCACGACCTCACCGGGGCGTTCTGCAACCCGAAACCCGTCCAGAGCCCTCATCCGCCCGTCCTCGTCGGCGGGCGCTCGTCCGCGACGCTGCGCGTGGCCGCCGAGCACGCCGACCTGTGGAACGTCCCCGGCGGCGACATCGAGGACATGATCGGGCGCAGCGCGCTGCTGGACGGCTACTGCGCCGAGATCGGCCGCGACCCCGCGTCGATCACCCGCTCCGTCCACCTGCCCGTCTCCTACGACCGGCCCGGCATGACCCGGGACGCGATCGGCGAAGCGGTCGGCGCCGGCTTCCGGCACATCGTCCTCGGACTGTCGGCGCCCTACCCCGTGGACGTCGCCCAATGGGTCGCCGACGAACTCATCGTCACGTCGGCCTAGCCAGGCGACGCGGAGAGGGTCGCCTCGATGCCGTAGTGGTCGGAGAGGTGGACGCGGTCGCCGCCGGGGAGTCGGACCGCGTCCTTGAAGACCACGCGGGTCTCCGCCTTCAGGCCCGGCCTGTGGAGGAGCTGGTCTATCGCCCCGATGTCGGCGGATTCGGGGCGGTAGGTGGGCTCCGTGCTGCCCGCCATGGCGTCCTGGAGACCCGCGGCGGACGCGAACGCCGCGAAGTACGGCGAGTCGCGGGGGACGTTGAAGTCGCCCATCGCCACCAGCGGTTCCGCCGGGTCGATCCTGGTGACGGCCGCCGCGAGCCGGCCCAGTTCGGCCTGCTCCACTTTCGTGTACGCGTTGTCCGGCGACCAGTCCATGTCCATGTTCGCGGAGAGGTGCGTGTTCACCACCGTCAGATGTCCGCCGGGCAATTGCACGCGGGCGAACAGCGCGCCTTTGCTCAGCAGCCATTCTGGCCGGACCGGACGGGCCAGTGCGAACGGCTGGAAATGGCTTCGGACGATCGACCGCCGGGAAAGGGTGACCAAGCCGCCGCGGACGAGCGGAAATGCCCGGCCGGGAAATGCCCGCGCCCGCGCCATGTGCGGATAGGAGGTCGTCACACGGCGGAACCGGGCCAGGATCAGCGGCGATATCACCTCTTGCAGGCAGACGACGTCGTAGTCCGATTCCTCGATGAGCCGCGCCAGCGCGTCCATGCGGTCTCGGGCGCGGCCCCTGAACAGCGTGTTGAAGGTGAGAACGCGGATCATGCCCGTCACCCTACGTCGCCGGACCTCGGTCCGTCGGGGGATTTATTCGGATAAAGGCGCATTTGGCGTTGGTTGTGGACTAGCTCAGGTGCGCGGTGGACTATCTCGTTCGCGTTGAAGAGTCGCGCGGCGTGGGCCATGATGGAGGCGGCCCGTCCGCTTGCCCGCCCGACTTCGCGACGTCGAAAGCGCCCTTGATGCAGAGCTCTCCCCACAACGGCGAACAATCCTGCTCGATGCCTCACTGCGGCCGCCTGTCGTGTTTCCATGTCCGGCTGGACGCGGCCGTCTCCGGAGAGCACGGCCGGGATTCCTGCGGAGCCCATCTCGCCGAGGTCGTGCAGCAATTGGCGCTGCGCGCACGCGAGCACGGAGAACGTCCCACCAGCGTCATCGTGTACGCGACGGTGGACGGGCGGCGCGCGAATGAGACGGGGCCTTTCGACCGGCTCGCCCTCGGCACCATCCCGGTGTGACCCCGGGCCGGCCGCCGCGGGCGGCTCCGGCCATTGCCGATCGTCCGGCGGCTTCCGATACTGGGCGGGCAATGCCGAACCCGGCCGGACCGAAAAAGGGGTCGTCATGGGATTCCAGCTTGGCCTGTTCTCCCCCAACACCGAATCGGGACTAGCGATCACGACCGCGCCGGAAAGGTGGCATGCGACCTGGGAGAACAATCTCCGCCTGGCCCGCCTCGCGGACGAGGCGGGCATCGACTTCCTGCTCCCCGTCGCCCGCTGGACCGACTGGGGGGAGGGCACCGACTTCCACCGGAGCGCCCTCGACCCGCTCGTATGGGCGTCCGGGCTGCTCGCCCGCACCGACCGGCTCCGCGTGTTCAGCACCGTCCACACGGCGTTCCACCATCCGGTCGTCGCGGCCAAGCAGCTCGCGACCGCCGACCACCTCAGCGAGGGGCGCGTCGGGCTGAACATCGTGGCGGGCTGGCACGCCCCCGAGTACGAGATGTTCGGCCTCACGCTGCCCGGCGACCACGACACCCGCTACGCGCTCGCGCAGGAGTGGTGGGACGTCGTGAAGCGCATCTGGTCCGCCGACGAGCCCTTCGACCACGACGGGCGCTTCTTCCAGTTGCAGCACGTCGTGGGGCGGCCGAAGCCGTTCAACGGGCACAGCCTGCCGGTCATCAACGCCGGGTCGTCCCAGCAGGGGCGCTCGTTCGCGGCGCGCAACGCCGACCGCGCGTTCACCGTCGTGGCCGGCCCCGCGGACGGCGCGGACATCGTGAAGGCCATCCGCGCCGAGGCCGCGTCCCATGGGCGGACGGTCGGCGTCTTCACGCTCGGCCACGTCGTGTGCCGTCCGACCAGGGCCGAGGCAGAGGAGTTCCTGCACTACTACGCCGACGAGCACGCCGACTGGCCGGCGGTGGACGAGGTCATGCGGCTGCAAGGGCTGCACGCGCAGTCGTTCACGCCGGAGATGCTCCAGATATACCGGGACAGGTTCGCGGCCGGCCACGGCAGCTGCCCGCTGATCGGCGACCCCGACGACGTCGCGGACGGGCTCGCGGAGTTCGCGCGTGCTGGATTCGACGGTATCGCTCTGTCGTTCCTCAATTACGCTGATGAACTGGGCTACTTCGCCGCCGAGGTCATGCCGCGGCTGCGGGCCCGGGGTGTGCTGTCCATCGAACGTCCAGAAACGGCTCCGCCTACACGAACATGACTCCCGCCGAGACCTCGCCGCCTCTGTCGGCCTACGAGCGCGTCGTCAGCACGGACATCGACGTCCTGCACGACACGGTCGAACCGTTCGCCGTGGGGCACGACCTCCAGGCCCGTAGGCCCGGCGACCCGCTGGACGGTCTGGTCAACGCCCTCGGTGTAGGCGCCGTCAACCTGGTCTGGGTGCGGTACGGGGGCGGCGGGGTCATCGTCGACACACCGCCGACGGAAGGGCACTTCGCCATGTGCGCGCCCATGGCGCCCATGGGCGTCGAGTACCGCGCCACCCACGACCGGGACACCGCCGGCGGCAGCCTCGTCCTGTCCCACGACGAGCCGATGCGGATGACGCCGCACCCGGAGCTGGGCTGCCTCGTCATCGCCACGAGCACCGGACGCCTCGCCGACCATCTCGCCGGTCACCTCGGGCGGGACTGCACCACCCCGCTGCGCTTCCACCGAGTCGAGGCGCCCGCCATCGCGCCCGCGTCGATCATCGAACGCACGTGGCGGCACGTGTGCGGCGTCCTCGACCACGCGACCGCCCGGGGCGGGCTCCACCCGCTGGCGGCGCGCAGCCTGGAGGAGTCGCTGCTCACCGCCATCCTGCTCGGCCTGCCGCACACCGCCACCGAGAGCCTCGCCGAGGAACCGGCACGCTGCCCGCACCATCTCGCCGCGGCCATCCGCGAGTGGGTGGAGGCCAACCATCAGCGTCCGATCGGCGTCACCGACATCGCGGCGGCGGTCGGCATCAGCGTCCGGCAGCTTCAGGCGATCTGCCAGGACCAGTGGAACCTGACCCCCACGCAGCTCTTGCGCGGGGTAAGGCTCGACCACGCGCGCGCGGCGCTCACCGTGGCGCCGGTGGGGCCGGGCACGGTCACGGACATCGCCGGCGCGGCCGGATACCTCCACATGAGCCGTTTCGCCGCCCACTACCGTCAGCGCTTCGGCGAGACCCCCACGCAGACGCTCCGGCAGGCCCTCAGAGCGGCTAGATGAGCCGTTCGACGTCCGCCCGGATGCGGTCGCCCGCACGGCGTCCGAGACGGGCGAGCGCCCTGTTGGCGGTGGGCGACACGCGAGAGAGCGCGCGGCCGAAGCGCGCTTCGGCGGCGACGAGGGCGACCGGCCTGTCCTGCCGGACGGCCCGCAGGATCGCCCGCGCCACCTTCTCCGGCCGGAACCCGCGGCGCTCCACCGCGCGCCCCATCCGCTCCCGCAGCTCGCTGTCGACACTGGGCGGCAGACCCACGAAACGGGTGCTCCCCGTGATGGGCGTGTCGACCGCCCCGGGGCAGACGGCGGAGACACCGATGCCGTAGCGGTCCAGGTCGAGGCGGAGGCATTCCGTCATCTGGAGCACGGCGGCCTTGGTCGCGCTGTACGCGGGCAGCTCCGGACTGGGCATGAACGCGGCCATCGACGCGACGTTGACGATGTGGCCCCATTCGCCGCGATCCACCATCTGGCGTCCGAACAGGCGCGAACCCCGGTACATGCCGTCCAGGTTGATCGAGCGGATGCGCGCCCACTCCTCCTCGGACGTGTCGAGCAGGGAGCCCGCGATGGCGACGCCCGCGTTGTTCACCACGATGTCGGGGACGCCCAGGTTGTCGCGGACGTACTGGGCGAACGTCTCCATGGTCTCGGCGTCGGCGACGTCGACCCCGTAGATGTGGGCTTCGCCTCCAGTCGCCTCTATCTCGTCCATGGTGCGCTTGGCCGCGCCTTCGTCGATGTCAGCGATCACCACACGGGCCCCTGCGGCGGCGAAGGCACGGGCGGTGGCGCGTCCGATGCCGCTGCCCGCGCCCGTGATGACGACGAGATCGCCGCCGAAGTCCAGGCCCGGTTGTCCTGCCGCGCGCGCGTGGGCGAGGCCCGGCGTCTCTGGGCCGCCCTCAATGTGGTCGACGAATTCCGTGATCCAGCGGGCGACGAGGTCGGGATGGCTACGCGCCACCCAATGCCCTGCCGGAGCACGACGCACATACAGGCGTGACACGGGCCCGCGTGCGGACAGCAGGAGCGACTGCGAGCCGTACCGGTCCTTGACAGGGACGATGAGCTGGACGGGCACGTCCGTCCGTCCATCGCCTGGCGTGCCCGCGCCGCGCCCCATGTTGGCGCGGTACAGGCCGAGCCCGTTGCGGGCGTCCGCCCGCAACGTCTCCGCCGGGTGCCCTGGCCGGGGCTCCGCGCCCTCGCGCAGCCGCATCACGCGCCCGAAGCCCGCGGCGAGCACACGAGCCGCGGCCTCGCCCACCCTGGGCGCCATGAAGACCGGCATGTACACGCTGCGCCGCGCCTGGCCGAGCACCTCCGCGACGCCGCGCGGCCCGGACCGGACGGCCTCCCGCACCCAGCGCGCCATGTGCCGCCGGTCCGGCCCCGAGATCGAGGTGAAGGACGCGATGCGGCCGCGCAGCCGGTCCCCGATGACCGCCTCCCAGCCCTGCACGGACCCCCAGTCGTGCCCGACCAGGTGGACGGGCCCCGCCGCGCCCACACCGTCCAGGACGGCCTCCAGGTCGCCCATGAGCGCGTCCAGCCGGTAGTCCAGCGGGTAGGACGGGGCGCCGGACGAGCCGGCGCCCCGCACGTCGTAGACGACGACGCGGAACCGCCCGGCGAGGCGCTCGGCCACGTCGTCCCACATCGCGCCCGTGTCGGGATAGCCGTGCACGAGGACGACCGTCGGCCGGCCGTCCGCACCGCGCACCCGCACGCCCAGCTCGATCTCGCCCGCCGTCACCCGCTGGTCTCGCATCAGCCTGCCGCCCGGTCCGTAGGGAGCCCGTTTCCCGTGAAACTACGCCCCTGCGGCGAACTGTCCAGGGGCCCCTACCGGACGGGCTGGCGCAGGATCGTGCGCATCTTCGCCGGGTCGGTCTCCCTCGTGTCGGACAGGTAGATCTCGTGGTGCAGCCCGTTCACCACGAGTCCCTCGGCCTCCATCAGCGCGTCCATGCGCGCGAGGGACGCGGGCTCGTCCGCGTAGGCGCCGCGGTGCAGCATCTGCACGCACAGGCCGTCGTTGTAGGAGACGTGCTGGACGCGCGCGGCGGCGGGCGTCCCGGCCCCCGCCTCCGCACGGGCGCGGCCGATCGAGACGATGTCGTCCGGGAGCCGGATGAACAGGTGCCACCGCCACTGGTCGCGCGGCACGTCGAACGGCGAACGCTCGTCCTCGACCCACCAGCGTCCCTCCAGCGGCGCCATCGGCGCGTCCAGCGCGCCCAGGACCGCGTACAGCGCACCCACGCTCTCGCCGTACGCGCCGCCGCCGGGCTCGCCGCGACCGGTGACGGCCAAGCCGCACACGGCCCCGTGCTCCACCGTCTCCGGCTCTTCCGAAGCCTCGTACCAACTCACTGGTCTTCACCCACTCGAACCATCACCCGGGTCTCCAGGTGTTCGGGCGGCGTGGTCGCGGGGTCGTTGAGGTACACCTCGCGGACGGGCCCGGCGGGCGTATGCCCGAAGTCGCCGAACCACGCGAGCACGCCATGGACAGTGAGCGGAATCTCCTCGTAGGGGCCGACATGGACGGCCGCCGCGAACGGGCCGCCCGGCAGGACGTCGTCACCGTCCGCCGCCTGAACCGCCACCCGCACGTCGAACTCGTCCGCCATGTCCAGCGGGAACAGCCCGACCAGCAGGACGTCCGGCGACATCTGGGGCAGCAGCCGGCGCACGCACGCCGATGTCGCGTCCGAGATCGTCAGCGGCGTCGCGGCCTCCCGCACGGCGAACACGCGCCGGGCCGGCTCCCGGACGATCGACACCTCCGCCGCCGGCAGCCCCTCCGCGAGGACGCGGTCGAGGAGCCGCAGGCCGCGCCGCCGCCGGTCGATGTCGGCCTCGATCCTGTCCCGCGCCCGCTTCAGCGCGCCGCCCCCGTCCCCGGACAGCACGCGCGCCACCACCGGCAGCGGAACGTCCATCGCCCGCAGCAGACCCACCGTCAGCGCGTCCCGCGCCTGGTCGCGCCGGTAGTACCGGTAGCCGGACGCCGGGTCCGTCCACGCCGGGGACAGAACGCCGAGGTCGTCGTAGTGCCGCAACTGCTTGACGTTCAGGCGGCACAGCCGCGCGAACCGTCCGATCGGCAGGAGATCGTCGCTCACAGGCCCCACCCTGATCCCTCCCACAGTGGGAGAGTCCAGCCTAGGAGGGGCGTGCCGACAGGCCCGTGCAGCCGCGCAGCCCGTTCCAGCGCTTGAGCTCCGCCTTCGCGGCCGCGCCCTTCATCGGGATGGGGAGGCCGCCGCTGATGAGCGCCGGGCTCCACTTGTCCTTGGTGACCTTGCCGTTCTCCACCTTCAGGAACAGCACGCCGGACTTCGCCGTCTGGCCGTTGGCGGAGTAGAACACGAAATTGCTCATGCCGTAGTGGACGTAGGCGTTGTTCATGTAGCCGCCGCCCAGCGGGATGTGCGCGTGGCCCCCGACGATGATGTCGGCGCCCGCCTCGACGAGCTGCTGGGCGAGTTCCTTCTGACGCGGCAGCGGGCAAGGCTGAAGCTCGGCGCCCCAGTGCAGGTGGACGATGACGACGTCCGACCCCTTGCGCGCCTCCTTCACCGCCTGCACCATCCGCGGGACGTCCTTGGCCGACGCAAGGCCGCCCTTGGTGTCGGTGGCCGTCCACGCCTGGATCAGGTTGTCGTCCAATACCTGCGTGGCACCGACGATGGCGAGCTTGTTGCCCTTCACCGTGACGCGGTACGGCTTGAAGGCGGCGTCGGCGTTCTTGCCGATGCCGACGATCGGGAACCCCGTCTTCCTGATCGCGGCCAGGGAGTCGCGGAGGCCGCCTTCCATGTAGTCCATGCCGTGGTTGTTGGCCATGGACGCGACGTCCACCCCGGCCGCCTTCAGCGCCTTCAGCGCGGTCGCCGGGGCGCGGAAGGCGAACTCCTTGCCGGGCGCCTGCGTGCCCCCGGTCGTGATGGCCGTCTCCAGGTTGACCATGGCGAGGTCGGCGGCGCGCAACTGCTTCGCGACCGGGCCGAGCGCCGTGGACGGGTCGCCGAGCCGCGCCCGCAGCTGCCCCTCGAAGTGCGTGTCGCCCCCGAACGCCAGGACGATCGGCTCCTTGGCGGGCGGCGCCGAGGTCCGGCCCCCGCCCTTCGCGGCGGACGCCGGCGGCGGCGTCGCCCCCTTGGCGTCGGAGTCGCCCGAGCCCCCGCACGCCGCCGCGGTCAGCACCATCCCGGCCACGGTCGCGACCGCCATCCCCCGCCTGCTCATAGCACGCCTCCGTCCGCCCCCATGGACCCATCGGACGGCCAAGCATGCCATGTCCCCCCAGGGGGGCGACCCCCTGGAACCCCCGTCACGAGGCGGTCGATCCTCACGCCACGGTGCGGGTGTGAGGCGACCGTGCGGGTCGGCGTCGTGTCGCTGCGGTCGCCCGCCTCGGCGGGCCGTGCGGCCTCCGGGCGCTAGAGCGCCCTCCGGCCGCCCGACCCGTGACCAGGGCCGAGGTTAGAGCCCGGGTACGTGAAACGGAGTCGGCCCGGCGCAGCACAGATAAGCTCAGGTCGGATGACGGATCGACCCTGGGAGCCCGAGCATGCCCCTGCCCGCATGGGCGACGGACCCCTCGAGCCTCCTCATCACCGAGGAGCAGTACGAGGCCCTGCCAGAAGAGGTGTGCAAGTCCATCGAAGTGGTGGACGGCAGTGTCATCTTCTGTGAATCACCGTCTCCCCGGCACCAGCGCGTCCTTCGGAACCTCGCCCGCGCCTTGGCGGACGCCCGACCGGCAGATGGTCCCTGCATCGACGTGCTACCGGACACCGACATGCACTACGTCGAGCGCAACGCCCATGCCACCGACAAGGGGCACCGGTTCACCATGCGCCGTCCGGACATCAGCGTCCTTCACTGCCTTGAGGGAAACGTCAAGCTGACGAGCGCCAGCGTCTTCACCGCCGTGGAGATCGCCGGCTTCGACAGCAGGCAGCGAGACTTTCAGGACAAGAAGGCGGAATACGCGGGCCAGCGCATCCCCATGTACCTCATCGTCGTTCTGGACGCCGACGAGACGGTCCACTCCGTGGAGGAGCACCGGCTCGACTGGTCGGGCCGCAGCTATCAACTCGCCGCTGTCCACCGCGACGTGCTGGACACCGAACTTCCCGAAGGCATGAAGCTGAGCGTGAGCTTCAAGGAGCTAGAGAGCGTCTGAGGGGCCGGGCCGGTCGGCTGGGTCTTCCTTGCCGTTGGGCTTTGCGGTGGTCAGTTCGAAGGGGACTTCCGGTTGGGTGGGCCTGGGGGCGTCCTGGGTGGGGCCGAAGGCTTGGCTTACGGCCGGCCGAGAGCCGCTGTGAGGGTGCGCAGCTCGGCGATCCCGAGCAGCGCGGCGACCAGCAGCCAGGCGGCCCACGGCTCCGTAGCAGCTCCCTAGCGCTGCCGAAAGTCCTCCTCAAAGCAACTCTCAAAGTGGCGTTACGGCCATGCCGTGGGGGGCGGTCATGGTGCAGGCCGGGCCAACCGGTCAAAATGGGGCCACGGTCCCGTACACAAGGAGTGTCCCGATGGGCGACCGCACGGCGTTCCGCACCTGTCCCCTCTGCGAAGCCCTGTGCGGGCTCGAACTGACCCTCGACGACGCGGGAACGGTCACCCGCGTCCGCGGCGACGCGAAGGATCCGTTCAGCAAGGGCTTCATCTGCCCGAAGGGCGCGACCCTCGGGAGCCTCGACGGCGACCCCGACCGGCTGGCCGAGCCGCTGGTCGCAGGCGAGCCGACCGGGTGGGACGAGGCGTTCGACGCCGTCCTCCAGGGCCTCTCCGGCGTCATCGAGCGGCACGGCCGCGACGCCGTCGCCGTCTACATCGGCAACCCGACCGCGCACTCGATCGCCGGGCCGCTGTACGCGGGCGCGATCGTGAAGGCGCTCGGCACCCGCAACCTGTTCACTGCCAGCACCGCCGACCAGATGCCGAAGCACGTCGCGTGCGGGCACATGTTCGGCGATCCCCTCGCGATCCCCGTCCCGGACCTCGACCGGACGGATCATCTGCTCATGCTGGGCGCGAACCCGCTGGAGTCCAACGGGAGCCTCGCGTCGGCGCCCGACTTCCCGGGGCGGCTCAAGGCGATCCAGGCGCGCGGCGGCAAGGTCGCGGTCGTCGACCCGCGCCGCACGCGGACGGCCGCGCTCGCCGACGAGCACCTGTTCATCCGTCCCGGCACGGACGCGTTCTTCCTCATGGCGCTCGTCCACACCCTGTTCGCCGAGGACCTCGTCGAAGACCGCCTGCCGGGACGCGTCAACGGGCTGGACGACCTGCGCGCCATCGCCGTCGACTTCGCGCCCGAGCGCGTCGCGTCCGCCACCGGCATCCCGGCGGACACGATCCGGCGGACGGCCCGCGAGCTGGCCGCCGCCGACCGCGCCGCCGTCTACGGCCGCATCGGGACGTGCACGCAGGCGTACGGGACGCTCAACAGCTGGCTCGTGGACGCCCTGAACGTCCTCACCGGGAACCTCGACCGGGAGGGCGGCGCGATGTTCCCGCGTCCCGCGCACGCCCCCGTGTACCGCCGCAAGAAGCCGTTCACGACCGGGCGCTGGCGCAGCCGCGTCCGGGACCTGCCCGAGGTCAACGGCGAGCTTCCGGTCGCGACGCTCGCGGACGAGATCGAGACGCCCGGCGAGGGCCAGGTCAAGGCGCTGATCACGATCGGCGGGAACCCGGCGCTGTCGGCGCCGAACGCCGCCCGGCTCGACCGCGCGCTCGCCGGCCTGGAGTTCATGGTGAGCGTCGACCCGTACCTGAACGAGACGACCCGGCACGCGCACGCGGTCCTGCCGCCGCCGCGCCCCGCGCAGACGCCGCACTACGACATCGCGCTGACCGGGCTCGCCGTCCGCGACTACGCGCGCTACTCGCCGCCGGTCGTCCCGCTGCCGGACGGCCGCCCGAGCGAGGCCGCCATCCTGGCCCGGCTCGCCATGATCGCCTCCGGGACGGACGGCGACCCGGCCGCCCTCGACGAAATGATCATCACCTCGACGCTGGCGAAGGCGACCGCCCTCGCGGGCTCCCCCGTGCACGGCCGCGAAGCGGACGAGCTGCGCAAGACGCTCGACTCCGGCACGCTCACCGAGCAGCGGATCGACATGATGCTGCGCCTCGGCCCCTACGGCGACGCCTTCGGCGCCGACCCGTCCGGCCTCACCCTCACCCGGCTGCGCACCGAGCACCCGCACGGGCTCGACCTCGGCGCGCTCAAGCCCCGCCTGGACGAGGTGCTCTGCACGACGTCGGGACGCGTAGAACTGTGCCCGTCCACTTTCGCCGCCGACGTCGACCGGCTGCACGCCGCCCTGCGCGAAGCCCCGGCCGACGGGATCGTGCTGATCGGACGCCGCCACCTGCGCTCCAACAACAGCTGGCTGCACAACGTCCCCGAACTGGTGCGCGGCTCCAACACCTGCACCCTCCAGCTCAACCCCGCCGACGCCGACCGGCTGGGCGTCGCCGCGGGCGAGACGATCCGCGTCACGTCCCGGACGGGCGCCGTCGACGCCGTCGCCGAGCCCACCGACACCGTCATGCCCGGCGTCGTCAGCCTGCCGCACGGATGGGGCCACGACCGCCCCGGGACGCGTACCGCCGTCGCACGCGAGCACGCGGGCGTCAACGTCAACGCCGTGACCGACGAACTGGAGATCGACCCCCTGTCCGGCAACGCCGTCTTCAACGGCGTGCCCGTCACGCTGACCGTCCCGGCGCGCTGACCCCGTGGTTTAGCCCCTCCGGCCGCAGGTAGGGGTATGACTGGCCGCAGGAGAACGCGGGCGACTAATGTCGCACCAGGCGTCTCATCGACCGCGGAGGAGGGACATGCCCCGACGGGTGAACATATTCCGGCGCGGGACCCGGCCCCAGACGTCCGCGCGGTTCGCGGACGCCACCGAGGCCCTGGAGCAGGCGACCGGCCTGGACCGCACGATCCGCGTGCTGGCCACGGCCGTGCGGCGGACACTGCGCCCCGGCCCGGTCAAGGACGCCCTGCACGGCGTCCCGGTCGGCCACCCCGCCCATCCGCCGCTCACCGACGTCCCCGTCGGCATGTGGCTCTCCGCCGCCGTCCTGGACCTCATGCCCGGGACGCGCCGCGCCGCGCAGACGCTGGTCGCGGCCGGGCTCGCGGGCGCCGTCCCGGCCGTCCTCACCGGCCTCGCCGACTGGGGGTCGCTGCACCGCGAGCAGCAGCGCGTCGGCCTCGTCCACGCCGCCGGGATGGCCACCAGCAGCGTGCTGTACTCGGCGTCCCTCGTGGCCCGCCACCAGGGACGGGACGGCGCGGGCCGCGCGTTCGGGTTCGCCGGGCTGTCCGTCCTCTTCGCGGGCGCCTACCTCGGCGGGCACCTGGCGTTCCGGCAGGCCGCCGGCGCCAGCCACGCCGAGAAGGTCGGCCATCTCGTCCCGCTCGGCTGGCACGACCTGTGCAGCGCCGCCGACCTGCCGGACGGCTGGCCGGTCACCCGGCGGCTCGGCTACATCAACCTGTTCGTGCTGCGCACCGGCGACGAGGTGCACGTCCTCACCGACCGCTGCAGCCACCTGGCCGGTCCCCTCCACCAGGGCCGCATCGTCACCGACGACAACGCCGACGTCTGCGTCGTCTGCCCCTGGCACGGCAGCACCTTCCGGGTGGCGGACGGCTCGGTCGTCCACGGCCCCGCCACGGCCCGCCAGCCCGCCTTCGAAACCCGGGTGACCGAAGACGACGTCCTCCAGGTCCGCCCCCTAGGCTGACCCGCCCGACCCGGAGGACGGCGACTCCTGCCGAGCCACCTCCAGATTGGCCCGCACCGCCCTGGTCCTCGGATGATCGGCCCCCAGGACCCGCTCGCAGTCGGCGAGGGCCCGCTGCAACAGCGACACCGCACGCCCCTGGTCACCGGCCGCCCAATAGGCGGAAGCCAGATTGTTGCGCGACGTCAGAGTGTCCGGATGATCAGCGCCCAGCACCCGCTCCCGGTCGGCCAGCGTCGCCTCGTACAGCCGAATCGCACGCCCGAGGTCACCAGCCGATTCGTAGGCGGAGGCCAGATTGTTGCGCGACGTCAGGATGTCCGGGTGGTCACCGCCCAGCACCCGCTCCCGGCGGGCGAGCGTCGCCTCGAACAGCGGAATCGCACGTCCCAGGTCACCGACCGTCTGGTAGGCATAGGCGAGATTGCTGCGCGACGTCAGAGTGTCCGGATGATCAGCGCCCGACACCCGCTCCCGGTCGGCCAGCGTCACCTCGAACAGCCGAATCGCCCGCCCGAGGTCACCGGCCGCCCAATAGGCGGAGGCCAGATTGTTGCGCGACGCCAGGGTGTCCGGGTGATCATCGCCCGACACCCGTCCGTAGTCGGCCAGCGTCGCCTCGAACAGCGGGACCGCGCGCTCCAGATCACCGACCGTCCGGTAGGCGTAGGCGAGATTGTTGCGCAGCATCAGGGTGTCCCGGTGATCAGCGCCCAGCAGCCGCTCGCAGCCGGTCAGAGCGCGCTGGTTGAACGTGATGGCGCGGTCCATCGCTCCTTGGCCGTGCAGGAAGGCCGCGGTTTCGCCGAGCAGCAGCACGGTGTCGATCGTGTCGGTGCCGGGGGCGGCATGGTCGGCCAGGGCGGTGATGTGAGGGACCAGAACCCGCCAGGCCGGCCACTGCGCCGGGTCCTCTTCAGTGGCGGGGCGGGCCCGGTTGAGCAGGTCGGTGGCCTGGGCGCGGGCGCGGTCGATGTCGCCCAGGCAGCGGTGAGGGTCGCCGTCGTCCTGGACCGGACGGGGGTCGGGAGTGCGTGCGACCGCTTGGACCAGGCGATGGACGGCGATGGTCTCGGCGTCCAAGGCGATCATGTTGTAGGCGGACAGGTCGCCCAGCGCGGTGGCGATCTCGGCCGGGCCGCCGAGCGGGGCGAGCAGGGCGCGGGGGACGTCCTCGGGGGCCCACCACGCCAGCACGCGCAGCACGTCCCCGGCCAGCGGTCCGGTGGCGGCGAGGTGGTCGAGGGTAAGACGCCAGGTCCGGGCGATGGTGCGCTCACCGTCGGCGCCGCGTGCCGCCTGGTCGTACATCACCGCCGGGTCGGCGCGCAGCAACTCCAGGTAGGACGTCGGGGAGAGGTGCGTCTGACGCAGGTAGGCACCAGCCTGCTTGACGGCCAGCGGCAGATGACCTAGCTCAGCGCACAGCTCGGACGCACCGGCCAGGTCGGCGGCCGGCCGTCCGGCGGTGAGGATGCGTGTCAGCAGTTCCTCCGCCTCGGTCGCACTGAGCACGTCCAGCTCGATCAACGCCGGGACGAGGTCGTTCCACCCCTCACGCAGGCGGCTGGTGATCAGGAACCGGCCCCCGGGAGCGCCGCTCACCAACTCGGCCACATCGGCGGGATGGACGACGTTGTCGAGCACCACCAGCCAGCCGGTGTGCGAGGCCAGCCACCGCCGCGCCCAGGCCGCCCGTTCCTCCGGCGCCACCGCCGCCGGTGCGCCGCGGGTCATCTCGGGCACCAGCATCCCGGCCAGATCGGCCAGCCCCGCGGTGACGCCCGCGGCGGAATCGGCGGTGATCCACCACGTCAGGACGTGCGCGTCGGCGTGCTGGTACGCCCACTGCGCGGCCAGCGTGCTCTTGCCGACACCGCCGAGCCCATGGACCGCCTGCACCACCGCCCCGCCGGACCGCGCCAGCGCCTCGTCCAACTCGGCCAGTTTCCCGTCCCGCCCGACGAACGTCGCCGTGCGCAACGGCAGAGCCGGCGGCACCCAGGGCGGCGGTTCCACCTCTTCCGCGCGCGGCAGCGGGGCCGCCTGGTACACGTCCCCCACGTGCGTGGACGAGTCGATGATGTCGCCTCCGGCGGCCATCGCCGCGGGGCCGGGCGCTTCAACCCGTCCGTCCGGCTGCTCCGCGCCCCGGCCCACATCGCCGCCCCGCCCGCGCCTCATGGCGTCGCCTGGTCGTCTCCGGTGACCTCGGTGCGGGAGTCCTCCACATCACCGCCGGCGGCGATCGCTCCCAACCCCGAGGCGCTGACCCCCTCGCCGGGCGGCGCGGCCGCCGGACTGCCCGCAGCCGGACGCGCCACCTTGGTAGACGACCCGGTCACCGACCCCTCGGCCGCGATCGAGCCGTCCCCGGACGCCGACACCCGACGTGGCGGCTCCGAATCCGCCGCCGCCCGGAACGTCAGCCACGCCAAAAGCCCCGCACCCACCGCAACACACGCCACCGCCGCCGCCAGCCAAGCGAGGCCCCACTCCTGGGTCAACATCCCCGTGGCCACATTCACCACCGCGCCGACCACCACACCGCCCCCAGCCGCAACCGCCTGCCGACCCCCAACACCCACCACGCCTCCCAAACCACAGCCGACCCCCGCCCAATTGTTCCACCCCAAGTTGACCTGCGGCGTGTTGTTGTTTTGGAAGGTCGAATAACAACAACACGCCGCAGATCAACAGGGCGGTGGACGTCGAGGGCGCGCCGCGCGTCCCGTGACACCCCCGTATCCCACTCGTTGATCTGCGGCGTGTTGTTGTTATCGAGAGGCGCATAACAACAACACGCCGCAGGTCAACGGGGGGTGGGTGTTCGGCGGCGGGAGGGGGCGGTTTCCAGGGTCTCTTTGGTGGTGTGGCCTTGCTGGGCGGGCTGGGGGGCGGGCGTGGTGCCTTGGTCGGCGATCCGCGCCGACGTGATGGTGAGGTCGTAGTGAGCCCACACCATGGCGGCGCCGACGAGGCGGCGGGCCGTGGCGCGGATGAGGTGGACGTCCGGTGAACCGGTGACGACCAGGAGGACGGGCTCACCGCGGTCCAGGTCGATCGCGGTGGGGTTGTCGGGCCATATCGCCACGCGCAGGCGCCGATCCTCGATCACGCGCAGTTCCCCCGCGTCCGGGACGCAGACCCGGGGCCGGCCGTCCGCGGCGCAGGTGATCACGATGACGGGGCGCTGCCGCGCCTGGGCACTCCTGATCGCGTCGAGGGAGGTCGAGAGGACGTCGGGCGGGGCTGCCATCGGCGCGTCCGCCTTGCGTGGCGGACTCGGTCGGCCCGGGGCGCTCTCCAGGCCGATCAGCGCGGCGATCCGTTCGGGTGAGAACCACTCAAGAACCCACTTGAACATATGTTCGATACTAGCCACCACGGACGACATTCCGGGCTTGCGCGCTTAGGGCCACGCGAATCGTTAATGCGAGATGGCGTCTCGGTTGACGAGATCGGGTGGGGTGGCCTACCGTTTGCGGACGATCCCTCACCGCCGGGAGCACGCCATGATCCGAGTCGCCTCACCAGGGCTTGGACCGGTGCTGCGCGCCGAGCGGCTACCGGCCAAGCGGCTGGTCTCGCCGCCGCCGTACTCGGAGACGTCGCGGGTCCGGCCGCCGCGTGAGGGCATGCGCCCTGGCACGGCCGCGGGCGAGCCGCAGACGCCCTTCTAGCACCGGACGACCGCAGCGCCTTTCCCTGGCCGCGGCCCGTCCGCGTCCGCGGCCGTCCCTCCCTCCCGAAGTAGCGAGGCAGCATGAGTATCACCGTCGACCTGTCCCCGATCTCCGGCCCGTCCGCCTGGCGCGGCGACGAGCTGGCCGGTTCCACCGAGTGGATCCACCACCTGTCCGACGCCGAGCGGGACGAGCTGGAGGCCGCCGGCCGCCGGTTCGTCGCGGACGACCCCGACCTGCGCGCCGTCACCGCCGCCGACTACCCGCTGGACGCCTGCGCCGGGCTCGTCGAGGAGTGCGCCCAGCAGATGGACGCCGGGCGCGGCTTCATCCTGATCCGCGGGCTCCGCACCGAGGAGTACGGCGACGCGGTCGCGGGCGCGATCTTCTACCTGATGGGCCTGCACCTCGGCTCGCCGATGCCGCAGAACCAGTACGCCGACGTCCTCGACCACGTCATCGCCACCTCGAACAAGACGCTGGACGACCCGACCGCGCTGCCGTCCCGCGTCCGCGACCGGCTCCCGTTCCACTCCGACAGCTCCGACGTCGTCGCCCTCATGTGCCTGCGCGGCGCCCGCGCCGGCGGCGCCAGCAGCCTGGTCAGCGGCACCACGATCTACAACGAGGTCCTGCGCCGCCGTCCCGACCTCGCGCCGCTGCTGTTCGAGCCGTGGCACTGGGACTGGCGCAAGCAGGACCCGGACGCCCCGGCCAACACCTACGAGTCGCCGATCTGCGGCTATGTCGACGGGATCTTCAGCACCTACGCGGGAAGCTCGATGATCTTCTCGGCGCAGGACTACCCGGAGGTGCCCCGGCTGACCGAGGCGCAGATCGAGGTCCTGAACCTCTTCGACGAGATCGCGCAGGAGCCCGGACTCCCCCTGGACATGGACTTCCAGCCGGGCGACGTCCAGTGGCTGCTGAACTACGCCGCGCTGCACTCGCGCACCGGGTACGTCGACTTCCCCGAGCCCGAGCGCCGCCGCCACCTGCTGCGCCTCTGGCTGCGCCGCGACGTCGGGCGCCCGCTCGTCCCCGGCTTCGGCAAGAACGTCATCAACGACGCCGGCGCCGAGCCGATGCCCGGCGGGCGCTTCCGGATCGCCGACGCCGTCGTCCCCAACGAGAACTGGGGACTGTGACCCGGTGAGCCCGGCCGTCCGCGTCCTCTCGGGGGAGGGCGCGGACGGCCGTTTTTACGGTGGGCGCGTGTCCCGTGCCGGGCCGTTGAAGGTGCGTGCGGGGGCCGCCTTCTCGTGAAACGACGGCGGTCTGTCAGGTTCCTTTAGCGGCGACTAGGCGGGCGTAGAGGCGCGCGTATGCCTCCAAGGAACCGACGTCCAGCACGTCGCATCTCGCATCCTGCGGGGACGGACGGGACGCGGGGCCGAGGCGGACGGTGTCGATGCCGTGGGCGCGCAGGACGACGCCGTCGGTCGAGCCCGTCCAACCGGTGACGGGGGGCGGGTCGGCGCCGAACTCCTCGCGCCACGCGGTGCGGGCGGTGCGGACGATCGGCGCGTCCGGCGAGGTCGCGGCGGCCGGGTGGACCTCGTCCAGCTCGACCTGGACCGTGCAGGCGGAGAGGGGGCCGTCAGCGCACGCCGCACCGACCTCGCGCCGCAGCGCCGCGGCGATCGCGTACGGGTCCGCGCCCGGGACGGTCACCACATAGACGCCGGCCTCCAGCAGGGCCGGGAAGAGGTCGGACTTGTCGGGACGGCCCGCGGTGAGCGAGCCGATGCCCGCGGCCGGGCCCACCTGTGTGCCGGGCGCCGTGCTCGACTGCACGTAGGCCGTCCGCCAGCGTTCGACGGCTTCGATGACCGGGCCCGCGTGGGCGATGACGCCGCCGTGCGGCGTGGCCGACTCGCGGGCCAGGACGGCGCCGTGCCGCCCCAGCACCCGTACCCGCAGGTACAACGCCCCGGGTTCCTCCCAGAGCAGGGTGGGCGGGCCGCCCTTGGCGACGATCGCGGCGGACGGCGCGGGCGCGTCCCGGAGGTAATGGTCCAGGCCGGTGGAGCGGATCGTCCCGCCCGAGCCGTGCAGGACGCTGCGGTGCGTCCCCGACCCGGCCAGCAGGAGGCTCGCGGGCGCCCCGCGTGCCGCGGCGGACACGAAGGCGACCAGGGCCGTTGCGGCGGGGGCCCGCGCCACGCCCAGCCCGAAGCCCTCGACCTGCGAGGACGTGGCCTTCAGCGGGGCCGGGGCGTCGGCGCGGCCGGTGATGGCGCGGTCCTCGTCCGGGTCGCCGCTGAGCGACGTGTCGAGGTGCGAGTACAGCAGGGCGCCCGCGGGGTCGCCCGCGCACAGGTTCGCGCCGTTCGGGCCGTACCGCTGGACCGTCCACTCGATCCACGGCCACCGCGCCGTGCACCAGGAGGCGAGGTACACGGCGGCGGCGGACTCGTGCCCGTACGGCGCGGGGACGCCGTCCAGGAACTCCAGGACGCGGACGATCTCCTTGCCCGCGTCCTGGAACGGCGCGTTCAGAAACGGCCCCAGTCGTCGGCGGCCGGGCGCCACACGTCGATGTTGCGGGGGTCCGGCGGCATCCGGCGCGGCCGGTGCGTCTCGTGCTCCTCCGGCGTGAAGACGCGGTGCCGGTCGCACAGCTCGAACCGCGGCCCGTACGCGGGGTCGTGCATGTAGAACGCGATGGACGTCGACGCCGAGTGGTTCACGAGGTCGGACGCGATCGGCTCGCCCTTGTAGAGCGCGCGGGCGCGGGCCCGCATCACGTGGTCGAAGCTCTTCATCGCGAAGCAGAGGTGCGCGACGTAGTGCTCCTTGTTGTTCTGCAGGGCGAGGCTGTGGTGGTAGCGGTCCTCGCAGCGCATGAACGTGGTGGAGCCGACGATCTCGTCCGAGGACTGGAAGCCCAGCACGTTCGCGTAGAAGTCCAGCGACTCCTCGTACTTGGGCGTCGCGATGAACGGGTGGACGAGGTCGACCGGGCGCAGCTCCTGCAGCGGCGGCTCCGCGTACTCCAGGAAGCCGGTGAACAGCTCGACGATGAGGCCGTTGGGGTCGCGGACCCCGAAGCCGTCCGAGCAGAAGCCCTGCTGCCGGTCCTGGAGCTCCAGGATCTCGTGCCCGGCGTCGGCGACGCGCTTGCGCAGGTCGGCGAGGACCTCGTCGTTCTCCACGCTGTAGCCGACGGCGGAGGTGTGCCCGGCGGTCCGCTCCGGCGCGCTGACCAGCTCGATCGAGTGGTGCTCGATGTCGGCGCGCAGGTAGGCGTACTCGTCGGTGCGCTGTTCGAGCTGGAGGCCCACGTGGTACTGGAGGAACTCGATGGTGCGCGCCATGTCGGGCACCTCGATGCGGGCGTACTCCATCCCGTACGGGCCGCGCGGGCGGCCCGCCCTGCCGCCGGTCTCGTAGGTGACGATGTGGTGCCGCTCGACGACCGGGCGCCACCGCTCCCGGACGAACCGCTCGTGCGAGGCGCTCTGCAGGTAGGCGTGCAGGTCGGCGGCGGTGTCGAAGCGCACCGAGAAGGCGTGCGTGAACGTGCTGTCGCGGGTGCTGACGTTGGGGCCGAGCGAGAAGTCCCGCATCTGCGGATAGCGGCCGGGGAAGGTGCGCAGCTCCGCCAGGATGGACTCGGCCGCGTCGGCCGGCGCGTCCGGCCGGAACCGGAACACCACGGTGTGAATGATCATCGTGTTTCCCTCAGAGGATGAAGCTCAGCCGGCTGCCGGCGGGCAGGTGCTCGTGGCCCAGGACCGCGCGGCGCAGCCGGAAGCGCAGGGCGTCGCCGTCCGTCACCAGCAGGTGGTCGTAGCGCCCGACGTAGGCGTCGAACTCGCCGTCCCGGGCCCGGTGGACGATGAACGCGGCCGTCACCCGCAGCAGGCCCGGCTCGCCTCCCTCGCCGGGGACGTGCTCGCGCAGCCGGACGTTGGAGATCATCCGGTGCGTGCGGGACGGCGGGTTCTCCGCGTGCGCCTTGCGCGACTTGAGCCGCTTGACGCGCGCGCGCAGCAGGTCCCAGTCGTCGGTGACGAACGACCCGGACGCGTGCATCGAGGTGCCCGTCCAGTCGGTCGCGGGGACCTCGAACCGGGCGCCGGGCTCGAACAGGGCGAGCCAGTCGTCGTACTTCCAGGCGTCCAGGATGTCCGCCTCGGCGTAGAGGAAGTCCTCCACGTCGGCGCGGGTGATCTCGCGCCCGCCGATGTGCCCGGTGGTGGCCGGTACGGTCATCGGACGTTCCTCCCCTCAAGGAAGCGCTCGGGGCGGGGGCCGGCGACGGACAGGCCGTCCGCGACGCCGAGCGCGTCCGCCCAGTGCCGCCAGAAGCCGCGCATCGCGCCCTCGTCGATGGACCGGCCCTGGACGCCCTTGACCTCGTCGATCATGCCGCGGGACATGTCGCTGAAGTCGAACTCGGGACGGGCATCGGCCGCGGTCGCCTCGATGCCGCGCTGCACCGCCTCGTAGGCCTCGATGTCGTCGGGGGTGGCGAGTCCGCCCGGCCCGACGAAGCTGACCATGGTCTTCATGCGCAGCGCGCGGGTCTCGGCGTCCTCGCCGCGCGGCGCGAGCTGCCAGGCACGGACGTCGGTCCGGTCGGCCGCGACCGGTTCGAGCTGCCGGATCGACAGCCCTTCGAGGTCGAAGAGCAGGAGGTTCGGCCACACGAACAGGATGTGGCTCTCGTCGGCGACGTAGCGGGCCCGCTCGGGGCCGAGCCTGCGGTCCATCTCGGCGCGGTGCTCGGCGGTGCGGACCTTCTCGTCCTCGCCGAAGCGCGGCTCCCACAGCATGCTGATCCGGCCGCCGTGCCCGGTGAGGACGAGCAGGCCGTGCCCGTTGCCGAGGTTGTAGGCGTACTGGTCGTCGTCGGTGACGGCGAAGCCGGTCTCCCGCAGGTAGCCGACGAACGTGTTGTGCGTGGGCGAGAAGTGGTAGCCGTCCATGGCGTTCTCGACGCCGAGCTTCCAGTTGCCGCGCACGCCGTAGAGCTGGGTGCCGGGCAGCACCTCCATGCCGTCGGCGTGCTGCTCGGAGATCATCGTCATGTAGTCGGCGGCGTCGCCGAGGTAGTCCGCCAGCGGCGGCGCGTCCGGGTCGAACGCGACGAAGACGAAGCCCTCGTGGATCTCCAGGCGGGGGACGGCGCGCAGCCGCATCGAGTCGAGGAAGCCCTCGCCCGCGGCCTCGTACGCCTCCTTGCCCGGGATGGCCGCGACGTCGCCGTTATTGCGGAACGTCCAGGCGTGGTAGAAGCACTGGAACAGCTTGCTGGAGCCCTCCCGCTCCCGGCACAGGATCGTGCCGCGGTGCGGGCAGGCGTTGAGGAACGCGCGCACCGTCCCGCCGGAGTCGCGGCAGAAGATGAGCGGCCTGCCGCCGAGCGTCCGGGTCTTGAAGTCGTCGGGCCCGGAGACCTCGGTCTCATGGCCGAGGTAGAGCCAGGACCGCGCCCAGATCCGGTCGCGCTCCGCCTGGAAAATCTCGGCCGAGCGGTACGCGACCCGGTTGACGCGGAAAGTCAGCGCGTCCCAGTCCTCGACGACCAGCCGCCCTGGAAGCTCCCCGCCGTTCGGCTCTGCCATCGGGCGCCACCCCCTCCACGCAGGTTCATTCGACTATTCGAGATACCATCTCGTATCGTGCTACAGCGTTGCCCAGGCCGGATCGCCGTGTCAAGGGCCGGACGGCACCGATCCGCCGGGGACTTGACGAGCTACGTCCCAGTTACCATGATTGCGTCTCGCAATAAGAGATGGCTTGACGTAAGGTCATCACCCCGGCGCGAGCACGCCGGCCCTTTGCCGCACGGGCTTGCCGGGTCTCCGGGATGGCCTGCCGACGCCGCCGGGCTCATGATGAGATGGCGTGTCATTCCGCCCCGGCCCGCCGCCCCGGACGGCAGGCGACCGACGGCCGAGGCAGAAGCGAGAGACGGATGGCAACGACGATGAGGACCGCACGAGACACTCCCGAGAGTTCCCCGTCCATCCAGACGGTGCAGCGCGCCGCGCTGATCCTGGACTCCTTCACGGTGAGCCGGCCGCATCTGAGCCTGAACGAGATCACCGCCCGGCTCGGCGCCAGCAAGGCGACCGCGCACCGCTACACCAAGGCGCTGCGCGCGGCCAACCTGCTGCGCTACGACGACCGCACCGCGCTGTACTCGCTCGGCCCGCAGGTCCTCACGCTCGCCGCGGCCGCCCGCGCGGCGTTGCCGATCGTGTCCGCCGCCGAGCCCTACATGGACCGCCTCGTCCAGGCCGCCGGGCAGACCGTCGTGCTGAGCATCTGGGACGGCGAGTCCCCGACCGTCGTGCGGTCGGCCGACAACACCGACCACCTGATCCGCATCAGCGTCCGGGTCGGATCGCGGCTCGACCTCGCCACCTCCGCGCAGGGCCGGGTGTTCTGCGCCTACCTGCCGCCCGACCAGGTCCCGGCGCTGGCGAAGCTGCTGCGCCGCTCCCCGGGGCTGCGCGAGGACGTCGACTGGATCCGCGCGCACGGGCTGTCGGTCAACTCGCCGTCCGAGAACGGCCTGCACACCATCGCCGCGCCGGTCTTCGAAGGGGACGCCATCATCGCCACGATGGCGATCGTCGGCACCTCCGTCGACGTCCCGCGCAAGGCCGACTCGCCGATGGCCGAGGCGCTGCTGGGGATCACCCAGGAGCTGTCCCAGCGGCTCGGCACCAACGGCGTCCCGCCGGCCGAGGCCGGCTGAGCGGGGCACCCCGTACAGGGGCGCCCCGCCCGAGCGGGCCCAGGACGGGACGCCCGCGCTCAGGGCAGTTCGTCCAGGTACGCCAGCGACGCGGCGAAGTCGGCGCGCGGCGGCACGAAGATGTCGATGTTGACGCACGGCTCTTCCAGCGGCTCGATGTAGTGCTCGGCGCCCCTCGGCACCAGCAGGAACGTCCCGGCCGTCATCTCGTGCGGGACGCCCTCCACGTAGTAGTTGCAGCGTCCCGAGGCGATGTAGACCAGCTGGTCGAAGTCCTCGTGGCTGTGCGGGTTGAGGTCCATGCCGACGTCCAGGGTGTGGTGCGCGACCATCACCTCGTCGGTGGAGTACACCCGGCGCCGCACCCCCTTGCGCAGCTCCGACTCCGGCATGTCGGCCCAGCCGACCACCCGGTTGTAGAGCTTGGCGTTGCGCCCGTTCTCGGTCATCCGTTGCCTCCCTCGCCGGCCGCCGCGCCCAGCCCGGCGGCCAGTATCTGCAGGTCCGATCCGGTCACCAGGTAGCGCGCCGCGCCCAGCCCGGCGCCCGCGGCGGCGGGCGGGGACGGGGCCCAGCCGCCGAACGCGATCCCGTGCCGTGCCGCGGCCTCCTCGATCTCGGCGACGGCCGCGCGCAGGGCCGCGCCGCCGGGCTCCGCGCCCAGGCTCACCGCCAGGTCGGTGCCGCCGACGAAGACGACGTCGAGGTCGGCGATCACCTCGTCCCAGGACGTGCCGCCGTCCCGCCACCAGGGCGTCTCGATCTGCCCGACGAGCAGCGGCGGGGCGGCCCGCTCGGCGGCCAGGAACCCCGCCAGCCCGCCGGAGCCGGGCAGCCCGAACCCGGCGGCCCGGTTCGCCAGGCTGACCGACCGGTCGCCGTCCGGCGCGAACCGCGTGGCCTGGACGAGCGCCCACGCCTGCGCGGGGTCGCTCAGCATCGACAGCTGGAACCCGGCCGCGCCGTTCTCCAGCAGGCGGCAGACCAGCGGCCCGTCCACCGCGGGGATCCGGACGAGCGCCGGCAGCCCGCAGCGCTCCGCGTGCCGGACGAGGCCGATCGCGTCGGCCTCCGTCAGCGCGGAGTGCTCCAGGTCGACGACCGCGAAGTCGAAGCCGGCGAGCGCGCACAGCTCCACCACGTCCGGCGCGGGCAGCTTGACGAACGTCCCGCGCACCCGGTCCCCCGCCGCCAGCGCCGCCCGCAGCCGCCCCCGCAGGGCAGTGGTCACAGGCCGCGCCACGGGACGGTCTCGACCGGCTCGCCGCCGTGCAGGACGAGGACCGGCTCCAGCCGGGGCGCGGTCATCGTGTTGCCGGCCGCGTCCGGGAGCACGACCTCGGCGGTCTCCTCGACCACGGTCACGTGCGCCGGGCCGCCCGGCTCCAGCCGGCCGTAGCCCTCGGCGTCCAGGCCGAGCAGGCCGGCGGGCCGCACGGTGGCGCGGGCGACGGCCTCGGTCAGCGGGACGCCCAGCGCGATCAGCTTCGACATGCTGGTCAGCAGGTCGAACACCGGGCCGCGCCAGTTGCGGGCGCTCGTGTCGGAGCTGAGCACGTCGGGGTAGAAGCCCTTGGCGATCGCGCGGCGCGCCACCTCGAAGCTGAGGTTGCTCTTGCCGTGCGCCGAGTCGAACAGCACGCCGCGCTCCCGGGCGGCGGCGACCGCGGGCAGCACCTCGTCGCCGTCCAGGATGCCGTGCGGCTTGCCGGTGTAGCAGTGCGCCACGACGTCGCCGGGACGCAGGTGGTCGAGGACGACCGGCAGCGGCTCGGACGTCTCGCCGATGTGCACCATGAGCGGCAGGCCGGCCTGCTCGGCGACCTGGAGCGACTTCTTCAGCAGCATCTGCCAGTTGTCGCCGACGACGTCCTCCGACAGCCGGATCTTGAAGCCGCGCACCACGTCGGGGTTCTCGGCGGCGGTGGCGAGGGCGTCGTCCGGGACGAGCGTGTCCGGGTTCATCAGCTCGCCGAACCGGAAGTCGATGAGGCCGAGCACCGAGACGTTGAGGAAGTTCACGACGCGCATCGGCGTCGCGTCGACGACGAGCTTGCGGAACGCGGCGAACGTGGAGGCCCCGGCGGTGCCGGCGTCGGCGGCGGCGACGACGCCGCGGCGCAGGTGCGCCTCCTCGGCGGGCGCGCCGACCTTGGAGACGTGCTGGAAGATGTGGGTGTGCCCCTCGACCAGGCCGGGCAGCACCCAGCGGCCGGTGCAGTCGGTGACCTCGGCCGCGTCGGCGGCCAGCCCGTCGCCGACCGCCGCGATCGCGCCGCCGTTGATCGCGACGTCGGTCCGCGCGTTCAGCCCGGAGGCGGGATCGACGACCGTCCCGCCGGAGAGGACGCGGTCGTAGACGGGCCTGCTCTGTTCGGTCATCGATGTACTCCCGATCGTGTGAGGGGTGGAGGAGATCGCGGGGGTCGCGGGGGTCACGCCTGGATCCGGGTGGTCAGCGGCAGGACGCCGTCGACCTCGACCCGGACGGTGTCGCCGGGCCGGAGGAAGTCGCCGCGGTCCTGGCCCGTCCCGGCGGGCGTGCCGGTGAGCACGACGTCGCCGGGGCGCAGCACGGCGTACCGGGAGATCCGGGCCAGCAGTTCGGGGATCGCGAAGATCATGTCGGCGCTGGAGGAGTCCTGCCGCGGCTGCCCGCCCACCAGGCTCCGGACGCCGATCGCGGCCGGGTCGGCGATCGCGTCGCGGGCGAGCAGCGAGGCGCCGAGCGGGGTGAAGCCGGGGAAGCTCTTGGCCAGGGCGGGCGTGCCGGTGCGCTTCATGACGTCGCGGGCGGTCATGTCGTTGGCCGCGGTGACGGCGGCGACCGCCGCCCACGCCCGGTCCTCGGAGGCCCGGTCGAGGGTCCGGCCGATCACGACGGCGATCTCCGCCTCGTAGTCCATCTGGCCGGTCTGCTCGGCCGGCAGCCGGACCGCCGCGCCCGGGGCGCCCACCGACGACGAGGCGGCCAGGTAGAGCACCGGGTCGTCCGGCACGGGGCGTCCGGTCAGCTCGGCCTTGGAGTGGTAGTTCAGGCCGACGCCCCACAGGGCGCGGGGGCGGGCGAGAGGGGCGCGGAGGCAGGGTTCGCCGCCGGGTTCGCCGCCGAGGTCGCCGCCGTCCAGGGGGATCCTCCGGACGACCTCCGCCTCGGCCAGCGCGTCCAGCGAGCCGGTCGCCTCGATCAGGGCGTTCGGGTCGGGGTAGGGCGCGTCCAGGACGGCCACCGAGGCGCCCTCGATCCGGCCGATGCCCGCCGACGTCATCACAACATGCACGACGCCATCTTTCGATGCGAGACGGATTCCTGTCAAGCAATGAGAGATGGCGTCTCATAATGCAACATGAGGGCGGCAGGGCAGCCCGTCCGGCCGCCCGTCCAATGGACGAGCGGCCCGGCGGAACAGCAGGTCAGACCTGGGGTGCGGCGGCGGCGTCGAGCTGGCGGGTCACCTCGGACCCGTCCCAGTAGTCGATCCGGCGCGCCAGCAGGCCGTCCGCGTCCACCCACAGCCGGAACACGCCGCGCACCGTGACGGGCGCGTTCCCGGCCGAGACGAGGCGGAACGACATCCGGTAGGCCAGCACCGCCCGCACGTCCCGGACGACCAGGTCCTCCAGCTCGTACCGCAGGTCGGCGAAGTCGGCCAGGAAGCCGTCCAGCCGCCGCCGGTACGCGGCGCGCCCGGTGACGCCCCGCCCGAGCGCGGACGTGTGCTCGTTGACGAAGTCCTCGGCGACGCAGCCGGCGACGGCGTCGGCGTCGTGCCGGTTGAGCGCGCCGAGATAGCGCAGCGCCGCCGCGCGGGTCCGCTCCTCGACCCGCGCGGCGGCTCCCGGCCCGGCCGGGCCGGGCTCGGCGGTCAGGACCCGCCTCCCCACTTCGCCTGGACCGTGTCGAACACCCGCTGGTCGTGCGAGATCTCGATCACGTTGCCGTCCGGGTCCTTCAGCGCGCAGATGTAGCCGACCGGGTCCGGCATCTGGCGCGGCTCCCAGTGCAGGCAGCCCAGCTCGCGGGCGCGGTCGGCGAGGGCGTCCACGTCGCCGCGCGCCGGCACCTCGATGCCGATGTGCGCGAACGGGTGCAGCAGCCCCAGCTGCCCGCCCCGGTCCTTGTTGAACGAGACGAGCACCAGGACGAACGGCGTCTCCGCCTGTCCGTCGTTGGACAGCCAGGCGCTCTCCCCGTCGGCGTCCTTGAACCGCTCGACCACCACCAGCGGGGTGAGCGAGGTGTAGAAGTCGATCGCCTTGTCCAGGTCTCCGGTCGGCAGCGCCACATGCGTCCAGCGCGCGGCGGTCAGTCCGGTCACGTGCTCCTCCTCGAAATCGTCCGGGTCCGGACCGTCCGGCCCCAGGTTGTCCTACAGGTCAGGCGATGCCCCGTTCGAAGGGCTTGCCCAGGGCGCGCGGCTCGCGGTCCTTCGCGGCGAACACCAGCATCGCGACCAGCGCCAGCAGGTAGGGCGCGACGATCAGCAGCTGCGAGTTCAGCGTGAAGCCCAGCGCGGGCAGCGCCAGCCGCATCGCGTCGGCCAGCCCGAACAGGGCGCAGCCGAGCAGCGTGCGGCCCAGCCGCCACGCCCCGAAGATCACCGCTGCGATCACGATGAACCCGCGGCCCGCGGTCATGTTCTGGCTGAACGAGCCGACCTCGCCCACCGCCAGGTAGGCGCCGCCGAGCCCGGCCAGCACGCCGCACCACAGCAGCGCCTGCCGGCGCCGCGCGTTCACGTCGATGCCGGTCACGTCCGCGGCCTGCGGGTCCTCGCCGACGGCGCGGAGCTCCAGGCCCCACCGGCTGCGCTCGACCAGCCACCACGTCAGCGGGACGACGCCGATCAGCAGGTAGACCGGCCACCGCTCGACGAACAGCACCTGCCCGATGATCGGGATGTCGCGCAGCACCGGCACGCTCACCTGCCACACCTGGTGCCCGGTGAACGACCCGGTGACGATCAGGTAGCTGGTCAGCCCCAGCACCAGCGTGTTCAGCACGAGGCCGACCACGAACGTGTTGACCGCCGCCCGGTGCGACAGGTTGCCGTGCAGGAACCCGATGAGCAGGCCGACCAGCATCCCGGCGAGCAGGCCCGTCGTGGCGCTGCCGGTGACGGACGCTCCCGCGACCGCCCCGAACGCCCCGCCGAGCATCATCGCCTCGACCGAGATGTTGACCGTCCCCGCCCGTTCCGCGAGGTACTCCCCGCAGGCGGCGAACGCGAGCGGCACCGTCAGCCGGGCCCCGCTGGCGAGGATCGTGGAGATGTTGTCCGCGGCGCTCAAGACGCGACCGCCTCCTTGGCCTTGGGTGCGGCGGCGCCCACGCCGGCGCCGGTCCCGCGGCTCTCGCGCCGGCGGCGCAGCGCCTCGGTCACGACCGGCGGGACGACGAACGCCAGCACGAGCAGCGACTTGACCACGTCCACCAGGAAGTGCGGTACCCCGGTCGACGCCAGGAACCCGCCCCCCGAACGCAGCACACCGAACAGCAGGGCGACGGGGACCGCCGCCAGCGGGCGGTTGCGGGCGACCAGCGCGACCAGCAGCCCGTCCCAGCCGATGTTGTTGGAGATGCCGCCCTGCAGCCGGTTGGTGCCGACCGGGCTGGCGAGCAGCACCGCCCCGGCGACGCCCGCGAACGCGCCGGACACCGCGAGCGCGGTCCCGCTCAGCGCCGCGACCCGCACCCCGGCGTGCCGGGCGGCCCGCGGGTTCAGGCCGAGCATCGTCAGCCGGAAGCCCCACCGGCTGCGCGCGATCAGCAGCGCGATCACCCCGGCGGCGAGCAGCGCGATGAGCAGGCCGCCGTTGATCTGCAGGCCCGGGTACTCGCCGAACGAGCCCAGGAGCCCGTTCTCCGGCAGCCGGTTGGACTGCGGCGAGACCGTCGCGGTCCCGCGCCGCGTCTCCTGCAGCAGCCACGAGGTGTTCACCGCGTACGAGACGAGCTGCTGCGCCAGGAACGTCATCAGCAGCGTGCTCACCACGATGTTGACGCCGCGGAACCGGTGCATCAGCGCGCTGAGCCCGGCCCACGCCCCGCCCGCCAGCGCCGCCGCGACCAGCGCGACCACCAGCAGCACCGGGCCCGGCAGGGCCAGCCGCAGCCCGACCCCGGCCCCGGCCAGCGCGCCGATGAGCACCTGGCCCTCCTGGCCGAGGTTGAACACGCCGGCCCGGACGCACACGCACGTGCCGACCGCGACCAGCAGCAGCGGCGCCGTGTACAGCAGCGTCGAGCTGATCGCCGCCGGGTTCGCCAGGCTCCCGTCGTACAGCGCCGTCACGGCCCCGGACGGGGACCCGCCGGTCGCCGCGACCAGCGCCGACGACACCGCCAGCGCCAGCACGACCGCGACCGCCGTCGTCGCGGCCACCTGCGCGCCGCCGGGCCCGGCGTTCAGCGCCGCGGCGAGCCGCCGCCCGGACCGTTCGACCTCCGTCATCCTCCACCTCCCCGTCGCCTCACGCGGCCACACCGCCGAGCAGCATGCCGAGCCGTTCGGAGCTGGCCTCGGCCGTGGGCAGCACGCCGGCGACGCGGCCCCGGGAGATCACCGCGATCCGGGAGGACAGCGCCATGACCTCCTCCAGCTCGGTGCTGATCAGCAGGACCGCGACCCCGCCGGACGCGGCCTTGCGCAGCCGCAGGTACATGTCCTCGATGGCGCCGACGTCGAGGCCGTGCGTGGGCTGCGCGGCGACCAGCACCGACGGGTCCGCCGACATCTCCCGGGCGAGCACCACCCGCTGCTGGTTGCCGCCCGACAGGCTGCGGACGGGCGCGTCCAGCGACGAGGTGATGATGTTGAACTCGGCCGCCAGCCGGCGCGCCAGCTCGTGGGTCCTGCGCCGGTCGACCAGGAACCGGCCGCTGACGCCGCCCAGCGACTTCATCACCAGGTTGTCGGCGACGCTCATGTCGAGGACGACGCCGGACGCGTGCCGGTCCTCCGGGACGATGCCGAGGCCCGCCTTGTGCAGCGCGCCCGGCCTGGCCGGGTCGATCCGCACGCCGCCGATCTCGACCGTCCCGGCGGACGGCTCGACCAGGCCGGACAGCACGTCGCCCAGCGTCGCCTGCCCGTTGCCCTCCACCCCGTACAGGCCGACGATCTCGCCGGGCGCGACCTCCAGGCTGAAGTCGTCGAGCAGGGCGACGCCCTCGGCGCGGACGGTGAGGCCCGACAGGCGCAGCGCCGGTGCGGCGTCCGGCTCCGGCCGCTGCTCCTCCGGCTTGTTCCGGCGTTCGACCGGGAGCATGCCGAGGGCGGCGGCCTCGGCGCGCAGCGACACGTCCCGGCCGACCATCTGCCGGGCCAGCTCCTGCGCACTCGTGTCCGCGGTCGCGCTGTGGAACGCGACGCGGCCCCGGCGCAGCACGGTCACCCGGTCGGTGGCCGCGGTGATCTCCGCCAGCTTGTGGCTGATCAGGACCACCGCGCGGTCCTCCCCGGCGACGACCTCGCGCAGCACGCCGAACAGCTCCGCCGACTCGGCCTGGGTGAGCACCGACGTGGGCTCGTCCAGGACGAGGACGGACGGGTCGCGGCGCAGGCACTTGATCAGCTCGACCCGCTGCCGCTCCCCGGCCGACAGCCGCGACACCGGGGCGAGGGGGTCGATCGGCAGCCCGTACCGGGCGCCGACCTCCTCGACCTGCGCGCAGGCCCGCGCGCGGTCGACCCTGCCGGTGTCGCCGAGGGTGATGTTCTCCCAGACCGTCAGCGGTCCGACGAGGCTGAAGTGCTGGTGCACCATGCCGATGCCGAGCGCGATGGCCTCCTGCGGCCCCGCGACGTCCACCGGGCGGCCGTCGTGGTGGATCGTCCCGGCGTCCCGCCGGACGAGCCCGAGCAGGATCTTCATCAGGGTGGACTTGCCCGCGCCGTTCTCGCCGAGCAGCCCGTGGATCTCGCCGCGGTGGACGGTCAGGTCCACCGCGTCGCAGGCCGCGACCCGCCCGTAGCTCTTGCCGATGCCGCGCAGCTCCAGCGCCGGCGCCCGTGCCCGGCCGCCGGCCTCGCCCCGGTCGGTCGTCACTTGCCGAGCCTCTCCACTTCCGCGGCGGCGTCGATCTTCCCGCTCGCGAGGTCCTTCATGAACGTGTCGATCTTCTGCTTGGCCGCGGCGTCGTCGCCGCAGAGCTTGACGGTGGGGAACGGGTCCTTGCCGATCGTCCACACCTTCTGGACGCCCATCTCCAGCTTCCCGTCGGCGAACAGCTTGAGCGCCTCGGTGAAGTAGTCACCGGGGCTGAACAGCACCGAGAGGTCGAACTTCGGGTCGGTGGAGGCGCACCGGTCGGTGCCCGGGGTCAGCGTGATGAGCTTCTTGGTGTTGGCGAGCTTCGTGGCGGCGTCCGTGGACCCGCCGAGGTAGGGGTAGACCGCCCCGACGCCCTGGTCGATCTGCGCCTGCACGGCCTCCTTGGCCTTGGCGGCGTCGTCCTGGTCGCCGGCGTAGGTCGTGGTGACGGTCGCGTCCGGGATGACCGAGCGGATGCCCGCCTTGAACGCCTTGGAGGCGTTGATGTTGAAGTCGAGCTCCATGCCGGCGACGAACGCGGCCTTCTTGGTGCCGCGCGCCTGCATCAGGACACCGGTCGCGTACCCGGCGGACAGGATGCTCTGCGCGGGGTCGTCGGTCGACAGCATGATCTTGGGGGTCTGCTCGACGTTGCCGGAGCTCGGGACGTACCAGGCGGTCTTCTGGCAGACCGCCTCCTCCGAGGCGGGGATGGCGTCCTTCAGCTCGGACGCGCCGAGCGCGACCATGTCGACCTTCTGCTGGCACAGCGCGCGGGCCGCGCTCAGCGCCTCGGTCTCCGGGACGCTGCCGCGCTTGATGACCGTCCAGCCCTTCTGCTTGGCGAACGCCTCGGCACCCGACACGAAGCTCTCGTAGTAGCCGTTGTCGTTGATGTCGCCGGGGCTGAGCACGCCGATGACGACCTTGCCGTCGCCGTTCACGTCGGGCTCACCGGGCAGCGCGCCGCCGGCTCCGCCACCGCCGGTGCTCTTGTTCGCGGTGGCGTCGGACTCGGCGCAGCCGGCCAGCGCGAACAGGGTGGCGCATGCGAATGCCGCGCCCGCGATCCGTACCGATTTACGGTTCTTCACCACAGGGTCCTTTCGATCGGACGGTGGAACGTGCGAGTGGGCGGGAGCCGTGGTCGCCGGTGTCCCGCGGGGCGTCCGCGGGGAGCACCGGCCAGCGGCGGGGAACGTCGAGGCCGGCCGCGCGCAGCAGCGCGCCCGACCGCGACTCCGCCTCCCGGCGCAGCGCGCCGGTGTCGAGGGTGGTGAGCAGGCGGTCCCGCACCACGACCCGCCCGGCGACGACGACGTCGCGGACGGTGTGGCTCGGGGCGCCCCACACCAGGTGCGCCGCGAGGTCGCCGGGCGGGGCCCAGGCGAGGTCGCGGGCGTCGAGGACGACGAGGTCGGCGGCCTTGCCGACCTCGATCGAGCCGATCAGGTCGCCGAGGCCGACCGCCTCGGCGCCGGCGCGGGTGGCCAGCGCGAACGCCTCGTCGGCGCGCAGCGGCCAGGCGCCGCGGTCGTTCTCCAGGCCGGCCAGCAGCCCGGCGGCGCGCAGCACGTCGGGCGCGTCGCCGGCGTTGTGGGCGTCGCAGCCGAGCGCGACGCGGCCGCCGCGCCCGACCAGTTCGCCGTGCCGTCCGGCCCGCGTGTAGCCCTGGCCGAGCCGCAGGTACGCGCCGGGGCAGGACGCCACCGCCGTGCCCGTCTCCAGGACGGCGTCCACCTCGGCGTCGTCGAGCCACACCGCGTGGCCGAGCAGCAGGCGCGGCCCGAGCACGCCGAGCCGGCGCAGGTGGACGAGGGGGCGGGCGCCGGTGCGGCGCAGGTACGACTCGGCGTCGCCGGGACCGGGCGACATGTGCCAGGTCATCGTCGTGCCGAGGCGCTCGGCGAGGTCGGCGGCGCCGGTGAACAGCTCGTCGCTCACGAGGTCGTGGCCGACCAGGGTGATCCAGCCGGTGACCGGGCCGTCCGCGGGCAGGCTGCGGACGATCTCCTCCTGCCGGGCCAGCGCCTCGGCGGCGGGCAGGGAGTAGGGGACGTCCGGGGCGTCCCAGCCCCAGCCGCCGACGCGGCCCCGGATCCCGGCGGCGGCCAGCCCGGCGGCGACCCGGCCGGGGTGGGCGACGGTGCCCGGCTCCAGGACGGTCGTGACGCCGCGCAGCAGCGACTCGGCCGCGGTGAGGGACGCCGACAGCTCGTCGTCGTCGCCGGTGACCAGGCCGTGCAGCGGCACCGCCCAGCCGAAGATCGCCTCCTGGGCGTCGATGTCGTCCGGGATCACGCTGCGGATCAGCGGGTCGACGGTGCAGTGCTGGTGCGCGTTGACCAGGCCGGGGACGACCACGCAGCCGGCCGCGTCCAGCTCGGCGGCTTCGGGGCGCGCCGCGCGGAGCGTCTCGTACGCGCCGACGGCGGCGACGCGTCCGTCCTCGACCGCGACGGTCGCGCCGGTGAGGACCGCGCGGTCCGGCGCCATCGTCACCACCGTGCCGCCGGTGACCAGGAGGGGGGCCGTCACGGGCGGACCAGGACCTTGCCGATGGCCGCGCGCGACTCGGCGGCGGCGAACGCGGCGGGCAGCTCGTCCAGCCCGTACTCGGCCCTCCGGACGACCCGCAGGCCGCCGCCGTAGTAGGCGGCGAGCATCGCGGCGAAGTCGGCCTCGGTGTAGGCGCCGGACCCGAGGAGGCGGAGCCCGCGGTGGTAGACGCCCGCGAGGGAGATCGTGACCTCGTCTCCGGTGGTGTTGCCGAACGTCACGAGCCGGCCGCCGGGGCGCAGGCAGTCCATCGAGGCCCGCCAGGTGGCCGCGCCGACGTGGTCGAGCGCGGCGTCGGCGCCCTCGCCGCCGGTGAAGCGGCGCACGGCCGCCGGGACGTCGGCGTCGTTGCGCAGCAGCAGGTCGGCGCCGAGGTCGCCGGCGAGCGCGAGCTTGGCGTCGCTGCCCGCGACCGCGACGACCCGGGCCCCGGCGCGCTTGGCGAGCTGGACGGCGGCGATGCTGACCGCGCTCGCGGCGGCCTGCACCAGCACGGTCTCCCCGGCGGTCACCTCGCCGACGGTCAGCGTGGCGTGCCAGGCGGTGCTCCAGGCCGAGGGCAGCGCGGCCGCCTCGGCCAGCCCGACGTGCGCGGGGACGCGGTGGACGAGCCGCGCGGGCACCGCCACGTACTCGGCGAACCCGCCGGCGATGTTGCCGCCGACGACGCGGACGGAGGCGCAGTGGCCGGGGTCCCCGGCGGCGCACCGCGGGCACGCGCCGCAGCCGAGCGTCGGGTCGATGACCACACGGTCACCGGTCGCGAGCCCGCCCGCCTGCCCGGACGCCTCGGTGCCGGACACCTCAGTGCCGACCGTCTTTGTGCCGGACACCTCGGCTCCGACCGCCTCGATGTGCCCGGCGACGTCCATCCCGGCGATGTGCGGGAGGCGGAAGCCGGGCAGCACGGCCGGGCCGCGCCGCTGCAGGACGTCCAGTCGGTTGAGCGCGCAGGCGCGCACCCGGACGAGCACGTCCGAAGGGCCGGGGACCGGGTCGGGGACGCGTCGCAGCGACACCACCTCCGGGCCACCGAACGCAGTCTGGACCAGTGCTCTCACCAGGACCTCCGGCCGAATCCGCCGTCAAACTCATCTCGCATTGCGGACCATCGACTCGCAATGTGAGGCAACTCTGAACCTCGCGCCGTGGGCCTGTCAACACTTCTGTGCAAACTCCCGGTTACGTCCGCCCGCACGTCAGGGCGCCGTCCGGCTCAGCGGTCCAGCAACCGGACCGCCACGGCCTTCTCCTGCGTGTACTCGCGCAGCGCCGCGTAGCCGCCGCCCGCGCTGAACCCGCTGTCCTTCTGCATGTTGAACGGGAACCCGATCACGCCCGCGTCGTGGAACTGGTTCACCGCGACCTGCCCGGAGCGGACGTCCTTGGCCACGCGCAGCGCCCGCGACACGTCGTCGGTCCACACGCACGCCAGCAGGCCGAAGTCGGTGTCGTTCATCAGCCGGACCGCCTCCGCCGTGCCGGTGAAGCCCTGGATCGTCAGGACCGGCCCGAAGACCTCCTCCCGGACGACGCGCATGCCGGGCTCCACACCGTCCAGGACGGTCGGCGCCACGAACCACCCGCCGTCCGGGACCTCTCCCTTCACGCCGCCGGTCAGCACGCGGGCGCCCTCGCGGGGCGCCTCCTCCAGGAAGCCGAGCACCCGCTCGTACTGGAGCCCGCTGACCAGCGGCCCCATGTCGAGGTCCTGGTCCCAGGTGCCGGGCCGCACGGCGCGCATGCCCGCCACCAGGCGCTCGGTCACCTCCGCGCGGACCGCCTCCTCCACCAGCAGGCGCGAGCCCGCGTAGCAGTTCTGGCCCGCGTTCTCGGTGATGGAGGCGACGATCGCGGGGATGGCGGCGTCGAGGTCGGCGTCCGCGAACACCACGTTCGGCGACTTGCCGCCGAGCTCCAGCTTGACCGGCACCAGGTTGGCCGCCGCCGCGCGCATCACCGCGCGGCCGGTGGCGGTGGAGCCGACGAAGCTGATGTGGTCGACGCCCGGGTGCGCGGTGAGCGCGACGCCCGCCTCCGTGCCGAGGCCGGTGACCACGTTGAGGACGCCGGGCGGGAACCCGGCCTCGCGCGCCAGCTCGGCCAGCGCCATCGGCCCGAGCGGCGCGATCTCGGACGGCTTGAGCACGACGGTGTTGCCGGCCGCGAGCGCGGGCGCGACGTTGGCCGCGGTCAGCAGCATCGGCACGTTCCACGGGATCGCGACCGCGCACACCCCGTACGGCTCGGGGATCGTGAAGCCCAGGTAGTCCGGGGTGCGGGTGGGCAGCGTGACGCCGGTGAGCTTGTCGGCGGCGCCCGCGAAGTACTCGACGATGCCGTGCGTGATGTAGGTGTTCAGCCGTCCGCCGGACAGCGGCTTGCCCACGTCCCGCGCCTCGAACCGGGCCAGCTCCTCGACCCGCTCCATGATCAGTGCGGCCCAGCGGCCGAGCAGCGCGCCGCGCTCGGACGCCGAGGTCGCGGCCCAGCCGGGGAACGCGCGGCGGGCCGCCGCGACGGCCCGGTCGACGTCCGCCGCGCCCCCGCGCGCGATCTCCTGGAGGGGACGGCCGTTCGCGGGGTCGAGCACCGGGAGGACGGCGCCGTCCGCGGCGGGGATCCACGCACCGTCGATGAGCTGCCGGGAGACCGGGATTTCAAGTGGGGACATGCCGGAATCCTTGACCGCACCTATCCCGCATGTCAAGATGCCGTATCTTTCTGTGAAATGTCCTGGGGGAATTCTCATGCGCGTCACCGCCGCCGTCCTGGACCGGCCTGGTGAGCCCTTCGTCCTCCGGGACGTCGAACTCGGCCCGCCCCGCCCGGACGAGGTCCTCGTCCGGCTGAGCGCGGTCGGCATCTGCGCCACCGACCTGGAGTTCGCGACGTTCTTCGAGGCCCCGGCCGTGTTCGGGCACGAGGGCGCGGGAATCGTCGAGCGGGTCGGCGACCAGGTCGCCGGGATCGCGCCCGGCGACCACGTGGCGCTGTCGTTCACCTCGTGCGGGCACTGCCGGCCCTGCCTGACCGGCTCCCCCGGCTACTGCACGCGGTTCGACGCGCTCAATTTCAGCGGACGGAGACCCGACGGTACCTCGGCCGTCTCGATGGACGGTACCGAGATCAACGCCCACTTCCTCGGCCAGTCGTCGTTCGCCGACCACGTCGTCGCCCCCGCGCGGGCCGTGGTGCCGATCGCCGAGGACGCCGACCTCGCGCTCGCCGGGCCCTTCGGCTGCGGCTTCCAGACCGGCGCGGGCGGCGTGCTGAACGTGCTGCGACCCGGGCCCGGCTCGTCCATCGCGATCTTCGGCGCCGGCGCCGTCGGCGTCTCGGCGGTCCTCGCGGCCGTGCTCAGCGGCTGCACCACCGTCGCCGTCGTCGACCTCAACGCCGAACGGCTCGCCACGGCCCGCTCCCTCGGCGCCACCCACGGCGTGGCCGGCGGCGCCGGCGCCGCCGGGGAACTGGCCTCGATCGCGCCGGACGGCTTCGACTTCGCCGTCGACACCACCGGCCGCGCCGACGTCCTCCGCACCGCCGTGGAGACGCTCGGCCCGCTCGGCACCTGCGGCGTGATCGGCGTCGGGCCGAGCGAGGAGATGACCTTCGACTGGCGCAGCGTGCTGAACGGCCGGACGATCACCGGCATCATCGGCGGCGGCGCCGTGCCGCGGGTCTTCGTGCCCGAACTGCTCGCCCTGCACGCGGCGGGCCGGTTCCCGGTGCAGGAGATCGTCACGCACTTCCCGTTCGAGCGGATCGGCGAGGCCGTCGAGGCCGCCCGGCACGGCACGGCCGGCAAGGCCGTCCTCACCTTCTGACCTCCGGAACCCCAGTGGCGCGGCTGGGCAACACCGCGCGAACCCCGCGCATCAGGAGCCGCGCACATGTCACCCTTCGACCACCACTCGGCCGAATGCACCGCCGACCCGGTCGGCTACTACGCCGCGTACCGGGAGTCCTGTCCGGTCGGCCGCACGTCCGCGCACGGCGGGTTCGTCTACACGACGCGGTACGCCGACGTGTCCCGGATCGCCCGCGACGACGACGCCTTCTCCTCCTCCCGCGCCCCCACCGGCGTGGACGGCGTCGCCATCGTCATCCCGAGCGGGCCGGGCCTGGAGCAGTACCCGATCGAGCTGGACCCGCCCCGCTCCACCGGCTACCGCGACCTGATCAACCCGCTGCTCACCCCGGCGGCGGTCGACCGGCTGCGGCCGATGATCGCCCGGCACGCCGCCCGCGCCGTGGACGCGTTCATCGAGCACGGGTCCGCCGACTTCGTCCGCGACCTGACCAACCCGGTGCCCGCCGCCGTCACCCTCGACTGGCTGGGCTTCCCCGAGGAGGACTGGGCGCGGCTGGCCGGGCCGATCCACGACATCTTCGCCGCCCCCGCGGGCAGCGAGCGGGCGATGCGCGGCGCCCAGGGCCTCGCCCACATGGAGCAGCGCATCCGCGAGCTGATCCGCGACCGCCGCGCCGAGGCGGCGCAGGACGCGGTGAGCGCGCTCGCCACCGCGCGGGACGCGGCCGGCGAGCCGTTCGCCGAGGACGACCTCGTCTCGGTGATCGGGCTGCTCATCGCGGGCGGCGTCGACACCACGACCTCGCTGACGGGGTCGGTGCTCGTCCACCTGAGCCGCAACCCGGAGCAGCGGCGGCGCCTCATCGAGTCGCCCGACCTGCTGGAGCGGGCCACCGAGGAGTTCCTGCGCGCGTTCGCGCCGTCCCAGTCGATGGCCCGGACGGCGCTCGCCGACACCGAGGTCGGCGGCTGCCCCGTCGCGGCGGGCGAGCGCGTCCTCGTCCCCTGGGTGGCGGCCAACCACGACCCGGCCGTGTTCCCCGACCCGGCGGAGGTCCGGCTCGACCGCGACGCGTCCCGGCACCTCAGCTTCGGCATCGGCTCGCACCGCTGCGCGGGCGCGCATCTCGCCCGCGCCATGTTCCGCGAGATGATCACGCAGGTGCTGACCCGGCTGCCGGACTTCCGGGTGCTGGAGGACGGCCTCGTCGGCTACCCGACCAGCGGCAACCAGAAGGGCTGGGACGCGATCCCGGCCGTCTTCACCCCCGGCCCGCGCGGCGACGGCGCCGCGGTGGCGTCCGTCGCGACCGGCGCGCCCTACGAGCTGACCGTGACCCGCGCCGAGGAGGCCGCCGACGACGTCCTCGCCCTGACGCTGGCGCCCGCCGGCGGCAGCGAGACGCCCGCGTGGGAGCCCGGCGCGCACCTTGAGCTGCGGCTGCCGTCCGGACGCGTCCGGCAGTACTCGCTGTGCGGGGACCCGGCGGACGGCTCCTACCGCGTGGCCGTCCTGCGGGAACCGGACGGACGCGGCGGCTCGGCCGAGGTGCACGCGCTCGCGCGGGCCGGCGCCACGTTCGGCGTCCGCGGCCCGCGCAACCACTTCCCGCTGGTGGACGCGGACTCCTACCTGTTCCTGGCGGGCGGGATCGGCGTCACCCCCATCCTGGCGATGGTGCGCGAGGTCGCCCGGCGGGGCGCCGCCTTCGAGGTCGTCTACGGCGGCCGCACCCGTGCCTCGATGGCCTTCCGGGACGAGCTGTCCGCGCTCGCGGGCGACCGGCTGCGCCTGCTGCCGCAGGACGAGACCGGCGTCCCCGATCTGAAGGCCGTCCTGGCGGAGCAGGCCGACCCGGACGCCGCGATCTACTGCTGCGGCCCCGCCCCGATGATCGCCGCGGCCGAGGCCGCCTGCGACGAGCTGGGCATCCGGCCCCGGCTGCACGTCGAGCGGTTCACCGGCGACGACGCGCTGGAGGTGGCGTTCGACCCGGCGCTCAACACCGAGTTCGACGTCCACCTCGCCCGGACGGGCCGGACGCTGCGGGTCCCCGCCGACCGGCGGATGATCGAGGTGATCCGCGAGGCGGTGCCGGGGCTGTCGTACGACTGCGAGAAGGGCTACTGCGGCGCGTGCGAGACCCGCGTCCTCGCGGGCGAGCCCGAGCACCGCGACTCGCTGCTCACCGACGAGGAGCGGGCCGCGGGCCGCACGATGATGATCTGCGTCGGACGCTGCGCCTCGTCCCGCCTGGTGCTCGATTTGTAACGCTTATGCGAGACGCCATCTCGTATGGTGCATCTGTTACCTGCGGTTAACGGTCCCGGAACGGGGGCGCACCACCGGCTCGCGAGCATGCGGTCATGCTTCAGCCGAAGGAAGGCCGCATCGACGGCGCGCACTACCTCCCGACCACCCCCGACACGTGCCTGTGGGGCCGGCTCCCCAACCGGGACCGGCCCCCGGTGCTGCGGATCGCCTCCGGCGACACCGTCACCGTCGACACGCTCAGCCACGAGGGCATCCTGGAGGACCAGGGCCGCGACCCCGCCGCCTACCTCGCGGGATTCGGCGTGCCCGCCGAGCGGGTGCTCGCCGACGCCCGCGCGCTCGCCGCGTCCGGCGTCCGGCACGACTACGACGAGGACGGGCCGCACGTCGTCACCGGCCCCATCGAGGTGGTCGGCGCCGAGCCCGGCGACATGCTGCGCGTCGAGACGCTGAGCCTGCTGCCGCGCGCCCCCTACGGCTTCATCAGCAGCCGGCACGGGTACGGCGCGCTGCCCGGCGAGTTCCCCGAGACCGAGCCCGACAGCGGCCCCCCGCGGGACGGCGGTGCGCGCGCCTACAACAGCGTGTGCGAGTTCACCGAGGTCGTCGAGGAGAACGGGCGCCAGTTCGGGCTGCTCCCGTACGGGAACGGACGCGCCGCGCGCTTCCCCCTCGCACCGTTCCTCGGGCTGATGGGCGTGGCGACCGACACCGCCGAGCCCGCCCACTCGGTGCCGCCCGGCGACTTCGGCGGCAACCTGGACATCAACGAACTCCAGGCCGGCTCGTCCCTCTACCTGCCCGTGCAGGTCCCCGGCGCGTCCTTCTACACCGGCGACCCGCACTACGCCCAAGGGAACGGGGAGGTCGCGCTCACCGCCCTGGAGGCGCCGCTGCGCGCGACGCTGCGGCTGACCGTGATCCCGCGCGCGGAGGCGGCCGCGCTCCTCGGCGCGCTCGGCGAGCCGTTCGCCGAGACGGGCGCGCACTGGCTGCCGCTCGGCCTGCACGAGGACCTGGACGAGGCCGTGCGCCGGGCCGTCCGCGCCGCCGTCGGGTTCCTGTCGGCGACCCAGGGCATGCCCCGGCACACCGCCCTCGCCTACCTCAGCGCCGCCGCCGACTTCGAGATCAGCCAGGTGGTGGACGGGGTCAAGGGCGTCCACTGCCGGATCCGCAAGGCCGACTTCCGCTGACCCTGCCCGTCCAACCCTGCCCCTCTAGCCCTGCCCGTCCGACCCTGCCTGTCTAGCCCTGCCCGTCGTCCGGACGCCCGCCCCGCTCGTCGGACACGGGGTGCTCGACCAGGGCCAGCACCCGATTGGACATGAAGCGGGCGGTCCGCACCGCGGTGCCGGTGCGGGTCACCTCGCTGACCTCGATCACGCCGCGCCGGTTGCCGATCTCCACCCGGCGGCCGGCGCGGGTCGCGGTCACCTCGTACGTCCTGGTGTCCGTGCCGCCGACGTCCACCACGATCTCGACCCAGTCGCCCTTCATCGGCCGCCTCCGGTTGTTCGAACTTATGTTCGAGTTATACCCCGAAACCGGCCCCGGCAACCCTCAGAACACCCGGAAGACGCAGGTCAGTCGCGCCCTGGCCAGTCGGTCAGCAGGCCGCGGTCAGTTGGTCAGCAGCTGGACGATCGCGACCAGCCCGACGGTCACGATCACGCCGCGCAGCACCAGCGGCGGGATGCGGCGGCCGAGCCGCGCGCCGAGCAGCCCGCCCGCCGTGGAGCCGACCGCGATCAGCACCACCGCCTGCCAGCTGATCTCCGTCCGGCCGAGCACCCACATCACCGTGAACAGCAGCGCGGCCGTGCCGTTGACGATCGCCGCCATCGCGTTCTTGACGCCGTTCAGGACCTGGAGATCGTCGTCCAGCGCGATCCCCAGCAGGGCGATGAGCACGATGCCCTGCGCCGCGCCGAAGTAGCCGCCGTACACGCCGGTGCCCAGCACGCCCAGCCACAGCAGGGCGCCGCCGTCCGGCCGGTGCGCCGCGTCCGCCTCCCGGCGCGCCTTGAGCCACGCCTGCATCCGGGGCTGGACGACCACCAGCACCAGCGCGATCAGGATGAGGACCGGCACGATGATGTCGAACGCCTCGGCCGGCAGCGTCAGCAGCAGCAGGCCGCCCGCGATCGCGCCGAGCAGCGAGGCGCTGCCGAGCCGCAGCAGCCGGCGGCCCTGGCCGCGCAGCTCGCGGCGGTACCCGTACGCGCCGCTGATGTTGCCCGACACCAGGCCCACGTTGTTGGAGACGTTCGCCATGACCGGCGGGTACCCGAGCGCCACCAGCGTCGGGAAGGTGATCAGGGAGCCGGAGCCGACGATGGCGTTGATGCCGCCGGCGGCGACCCCGGCGGCGAGCACCGCGGTCGCGTCAAGGACGTCCAAGGCCCACCCACTCCGGTCGCACCAGTTCGCAATCGCCCCACGATGCTAGGTAATGCCGCTGTTCGTCCTGCACGTGGGGTCGTGGACCGGTCCCAACGGACGCTGAGGTCAGCGGAGGGAGCGCGCGTACCAGCGCCCGTTCCGGCGGTCGATCGTCAGGGGGATCCCGAACGTCCCGGACAGGTGGTCCGGCGTGAACACCTCGTCCACCTTGCCCTGCGCGACGACCTCGCCCCCGCGCAGGAGCAGCGCGTGGGTGAAGCCCTCGGGGACCTCCTCCACGTGGTGCGTGACCATCGCCATCGTGGGGGCCGCCGGGTCGCCCGCCAGGGCGGCGAGGCGGGCGACGAGGTCCTCGCGGCCGCCGAGGTCGAGGCCGGCGGCGGGCTCGTCCAGCAGCAGGAGCTCGGGGTCCGGCATGAGGGCGCGGGCGATCTGGACGCGCTTGCGCTCGCCCTCCGACAGCGTGCTGAACGTCCGCCGGATCAGGTCGGCGCAGCCGAGCGCCTCCAGCAGCGCGACGGCGCGGCCCACGTCGGTCGAGTCGTACTCCTCCCGCCACCGGCCGATGATCGCGTACGAGGCGGTCAGCACCAGGTCGATGACCGTCTCGTCGGCCGGGACCTTCTCCGCGACGGACGAGCTGGCGAGGCCGATGCGGGGACGCAGCTCGAACACGTCGGTGCGGCCGATCTCCTCCTCCAGGATCTCGACCCGGCCCTCGGTGGGATGCAGCATCGCGGCCGCGACCTGGAGCAGCGTCGTCTTGCCCGCGCCGTTGGGGCCGAGGACGACCCACCGGTCGCCCTCATCCACCGTCCATGTGACATCGCGCAGCAGGGTCGCCCCGCCGCGCCTGACCCCGACTCCGCGGAGCTGAAGTACCTCGCCGCCCATCGCGTGCCTTCGTCCCCAATCCCGGTAGCCCGTGATCTCGCTCTCAGGAAAGAACCTATGTGATCCGGGGCGGCCGCGGACCCTCGGATCCCCGGTGGAAACGGCGGCCCCACGGCACTCCTCCGCCGCGATAGGTCCCTTACGTCCGGTGGAAGCGGCGATCCGAGCGCTTATCGTGGTTCGCATGCCCATTGCCGAGTGTCAGGGAATGAGCCCGGAGTATGAGCCCGAGAGAATGAGCAGGGTGGAATGAGCAGGGCCGTAGCGACCGCGCTGGTCGCCTGGGGCAACGCCTGGCTGACCGGGCACGTCGGCCTGGACGAGGCGGTCGACGCGGTCGAGAAGGACGCCGGCCCGCAGATCCTCGGCGGCGAGCCCGCCGAGGTGACGCTGCGCCGCGGCCTCGGCGACCTGCGCGTCGGCGGGCTGTCGGCGCTGCGGCTGGCGCTGCCCGAGCCCGGCGACCCGCTCGGGCTGTCCGGCCCGCCCGCGTTCAACGGCGCGGCGATCGAGGCGGGCGGCGCCGTCATCGCCGTCCTGGACGGGCGGGCGATGGGCCTCGTCCCCGCAGTGGACCGGCGCGGCTCGTCGTACGTCGGCGTCCGCTGGACGCCGCACGAGGCGTCCGCGGGGCTGCCGGACGTCCCGTCCCTCGCCGAGGCCGACCGGCGGCTCACGCTCGCCATGCGGGACGCCACCGAGGCGCTGCTGACCGTGGACGACTTCGCCGGCGTCCCGCCCGAGATCGCCGACGCCCTGGTCGACCTGCGCGACCCGGACCGCGGCGGCCACCCGCTCGCCCCCGGCTACCCGCAGCGCGCCCACCGCGTCGCGGCGCTCGCCGGGCGGCTGTCCCTCGTCGTCGACCTGGCCCGCCAGATGGACGACCGCGGCCTCAGCGCCGACCAGATGGGGCGCCGCGACGAGGCCCTGCGGCTGCTCGACGCCGCCGTCCGCCGCGCCCTGGTCGCGGCGTGCAACAGCGCGTTCGATCACGTGCCATGACGAAACGGGGCGCCCCCGGATGGGGACGCCCCGTTCTCGTGGGTCGTCGATCAGGCGCGGACCACGATCGTGTTGCAGATCTTGTCGGCGAAGGTCTGCTTGCGGTCGTCCCACAGCGGCCAGAGGAAGCCGATGTAGCACAGGAAGCTGTCGGCGATGTGGGCGATCTTGCGGACGAACGCCATGCCGAAGCCGATGGGCTGGCCGGTCTGCGCGCTGACGAGGCGGATGCCCATCTGGCGCTTGCCGATGGACTGGCCGGTGGTGCCCTCCTGGTAGCAGATCCACAGGCCGCCCGCGACGGACAGGGCGAAGCCGACCAGCATGAACAGCAGGCCGAGCACCGCGGCGCCGCCGCTGCCGGAGCTGGTCAGCATCAGGCTGAGCAGGTAGAGGACGAAGACCGGACCGGCGAAGATCAGGTAGTCGATGATGTAGCCGCCGGCACGCGAGCCCCACTCGGCCAGCTGGCCGGTCGAGCCGTAGTGGTGGTGGTGGACCTCCTGGCCGTACCCGGGCTGCTGGGGCGCCGCGGGGGCGCCGTAGCCGGGCTGGGCGGGAGGCTGCTGGCCGTAGCCCGGCTGGGCCGGGGGCTGCTGGCCGTACCCGGGCTGCGCCGGCGGCTGCTGGCCGTACCCGGGCTGGGCCGGGGGCTGCTGACCGTAGCCCGGCTGAGCCGGGGGCTGCTGGCCGTACCCGGGCTGCTGCTGCCCGTAGCCCGGCTGCTGACCGTACGGGTCGTAGGGGTTACCCACACTTGCTCCTTATTGATTGACCCTGTGGTTATGTGACGCCCGCCGGACCCGGTGGGCTCCGCAAGTCTGACCGAGGATTTCCCCCGGCTCAAACCCGCAGGATTCCCAACCGGACGAGCTGCCACAGCTCCGACCCCACGAGGGCGGTGCCGAGCATCCAGGCACGGGTCTTCGGCTGGAGTGCCCACCACCGTCGTCCCAGGCCCAGCGGTGCGGCGGCGACGGCGATCGCGCCGGTCAGGGCGACCGGGTTCGCGAGGACGGCGAGGGCGGGACGGCCCGAGCCGAGCTCGATGAACACGGTCGTGCCACCGCACAGGGGACACGGGATTCCGGTGAGCGCCCGTAGGGGACAGAGCACGCCGGGGTCGTTGAGCCGGTGGATCCACGACGCGCCGATGGCCGCGACGGCCATCGCCGCAACGCGCAGCGCAGTACCCAGGGGTCCGTGCCGCGCTGCGGTGAGGGTCCGGCTGACGAGCCCGCCGAGCACACCGTCCGGTGCACCGGTGGCCGCCGCCCCGGGCGCTCCCCCCAACGAATCCTCCGCCTCGATGACATACAGGTGAGTGACCCGTATATCGGGTGCACCCGGAGGTAGGTCAAGTGCCGTCAACGATCCGCGATACGACCGTTACGGAGAGCACAGTGACTTCACCCCGGGGCAAGAGTAAGACAAATCGGCAGGTACGTGGGCAGTCTTTCTCGCTAAGAGTTCCATGAATCGTCGGCGCGGAGCCCCGGGGGCTCAGCTCTGCGCGGCGGCGCCGACGACGCTGGGACCCTCTCCGCCGTGGAAGTGCTCGGCCTCGACGACGTCGGCGATGACGGCGGTGATGTTGTCGGGCCCGCCGTTCTCGCGGGCCATCTCGATCAGCCGGTCGACCGCGCGCTGCGGGTCGGCCTCCGCGGACACCACCTCGTAGATCGCCTGCGCGTCGACGGGGCCGCTCAGGCCGTCCGAGCACAGCAGGTACCGGTCGCCGAGCCGGGCCTCGCGCAGGCGCAGGTCGGGCTCGCGGTCCTCGCGGCCGTCCAGCACCCGGTAGAGGACGTGCGAGAGCCGCGACGTCTCGGCGGGGTCGGCGGTCTGGCCCGCCTGCTCCGCCTCGGCCTTGAGGAGCTCGTCCATGGTGTGGTCCTGCGTCATCTGGAACAGCTCGCCGTCGCGCAGCAGATAGCCGCGCGAGTCGCCGACGTGCGCCAGCGCGACGGACTCGCCGGACCAGAGCATCGCGGTGAGCGTGGTGCCCATCCGGCTGAGGTCGGGACGTTCCTCGCGGACGATGCGGAGCTTCTCGTTGGCCTCGGCCACCGCGCGGCCCAGCACCTCAACAAGATCGTCCTTGGGGGCAGCGGTGTCCAGCGAGCGCAGGGAGCCGATGACGGTCGAGCTGGCGACCTCGCCGCCCGCATAGCCGCCCATGCCGTCCGCGACCGCGATCAACCGCGCACCGGCGTAACCCGAGTCCTCGTTGTTCTCGCGGTTGCACCCGATGTCACTGCCTGCTGCGTACCTGATTGCTACGTTCATACCAATTTCGATGACGATCCTGTCAGAGGAGTTGTATCAGTAGCGGACGGCCGATTCCCCGGTTTCCCCGGCCGCGCCGGACGTGCCGACCCCGTGCCGGACCGCGTACAGCGCCGCCTGCGTCCGATCCTGGACTCCCAGTTTCATGAGCAGATTACTGACGTGCGTCTTGACCGTCTTCTCGGACACCACGAGTGCGCGCGCGATCTCCCGGTTGGACCTGCCTCGCGCGATGTGCACGAGCACCTCCCGTTCCCGTTCGGTCAGCGCGGCCAGGCCGCGGTCGTCGTCCCGCCCCGCCGGCCCGCCGCGCAGCATCGCCTCCGCGGCGTCCGGCGCGAACAGGACGTGCCCGTCGTTGACCGCCCTGATCGCCTGGACGAGCGCCTGCGGGTCGACGTCCTTGTACAGGTACCCGGCCGCACCCGCCTGCACGGCGGGCAGCACGTGGCCGCGCTCCGTGACGCTGGTGAGGACCAGGACCCGCGCCTTCACCCCACGAGCCCGCAGCTCCGTCAGAGCGGCCAGTCCGTCGGCGCCCGGCATCTTGAGGTCCATGAGCACGATATCGGGCTCCAGCGATTCGGCCAGTGTCACGGCCGACACGCCGTCCACGGCCTCGCCGACGACCTCGATGTCGTCCTGGATGCTGAGGAAGGTGCGCAGCCCCTGCCGGACGACCGGATGGTCGTCGGCGATGAGGACCTTGATGGCGCCGGGCTCCGAGGTCACAGCGGCACCTCCAGCCGGACGGTCGTGCCCCTCCCGGGCGCGGCGTCGATGGTGAGCTCGCCGCCGATGGAGTCGGCCCGGTCGCGCATGGAGGCGAGCCCGAGCCCGCCCTGCTGCTCGGTGTCGGACGCGTCGAAACCGGACCCGTCGTCGGCGACCTCCAGGACCGCCCACGCGTCCTGCGTGCCGAGGCGGACCTCGACGTGGCCGGCACGGGCGTGTCGCAGCGCGTTGTAGAGCGCCTCCTGGGTGATGCGGAACGCGACGGCCTCGTGCTCCTCCGGCAGGACGACGGCCTCGTCCGCGGCGATGCGCACGGTCGCCTCGTGCGCGCGGTCGAGGACCTCGACGTGCTTGCGCAGCGACGCGACCAGGCCGTCGGCGAGGTCGGCGGGCCGCAGCTCGAAGATCACGGCGCGCAGCTCCGCGAGCGCCTCCGCGGCGAGCCGCTCGACCTGCTCCAGCTCCAGGACGGTCCGCGCCGGGTCGCGCTCGGCCAGCGCCGACGCCGCGCGCGCCGTCAGCCGCAGCGAGAACAGCTTCTGCGCGACGGCGTCGTGCAGCTCGCGCGCCAGCCGGTTGCGCTCCGCGACGACCGTCAGCTCGCGGTTGTGCTCGTAGAGGCGGGCGTTCGCCATGGCGATCGCGGCGTGCGCGGCGAACAGGACGAGCAGCTCCTCGTCGTGCTCGGTGAAGCCGCCGGGAGTCCGCTTGTTGGCCAGGAAGACTATGCCGAGCACGTCCTCGCCGTCGCGGATCGGGACGCCGAGGAAGTCCTTCAGGACGGGATGGGCGACCGGCCAGCCCTCGAACTCCGGCTCCTTGCGGATGTCGCTGAGCCGCTTCGGCGCGGCGCTCTTCAGCATCGCGGCGAGCATGCCGTGCTGGCGGGGCAGCGGGCCGATCCGCTCCCACTCCTCCTCCGAGACGCCCGCCACGACGAACTCGGCGAACGAGCCCTCGTCGTCGGGGACGCCGAGCGCGGCGTACCGGGCGTCCAGCAGCTGCGCCGCCGCCCGGACGATCACCTGCAGCACCTCGTGCACGGACAGATGCCGGGTCACCGCGAGCACGGCGGAGCTGACGGCGTGCAGGGTCGCGCCCTGGTCGCCGCGGCACCCGTCGTCGGTCAGCATCCGCCCTCTCGCCCTCCCCTGTGCGCGCCCTGCGGGGCCCGCTTGTGAAGACCGTACTCTCTGGGCGGGTCTTCCCGAATCAGCCTGGACGACTATCCGGATCCGACCTTCCGGGACCGGGGTCCTAGGACCATCCGACGACCGGCCCGGGAACGGTCGGCCGATGCCCCGGGACCGCACCGTTCCCTAGCGTCGAGGCCATGAAGACGGCACTGATCACAGGCGGTTCGCAGGGGCTCGGACGGGCGCTCGCCCGGGAGCTGGCGCGGGACGGCTGGAACCTCGTCATCGACGCCCGCGACCCCGCCGCGCTGGCGGCGGCCGCGGCCGAGACCGCCGCGACGGGGATCGCCGGGGACGTCGCCGATCCCGCGCACCGGGCCGACCTCGTCCGTGCGGTGTCCGGCGGGCTCGACCTGCTCGTCAACAACGCGAGCACCCTCGGGCCGACGCCGATGCCCCGGCTCGGCGCGCTTCCGGTGGACGACCTCGCCCGGACCCTCGCGACGAACGTGCTGGCGCCGCTCGCGCTGATCCAGGCGGTCCTGCCGACGCTGCGGGAGCGGCGCGGCGCGATCCTCAACATCACCTCGGACGCGGCCGTGGAGGGCTACGAGACGTGGGGCGGCTACGGGACGTCCAAGGCGGCGCTGGAGCAGCTGTCGAACGTCCTGGCGGCGGAGGAGCCGGACGTGGCCGTCTGGTGGGCGGACCCCGGCGAGATGAACACCGCCATGCTCCGCGCGGCCGGCGAGGACGCGGACGCCGCGCCGCCGCCGTCCGAGGCCGCCGCCGCGCTGCGCCGGCTGGTCGCCGACCGCCGCCCGAGCGGCCGGTACACGGCCGCCGGGCTGGCGGACGCGCGATGACCGCCGTGCTCGATCATGAACAGGTGTCCGATCCGGGGAGAGGCGTCCTCACCGCGGGGTTTCGAGGGGCGACGTTCGGGATCGTGCTCGTCGTCACGCTGCTGGCGTTCGAGAGCATGGCCGTCGGCACCGTCATGCCGGTGGTCGCGAGCGACCTGAACGGCCTGTCGCTGTACGCGTGGGGCTTCAGCGCCACCCTGATCACGAGCCTGCTGTCGACGGTGCTGGCGGGCGGCTGGATCGACCGGTCAGGCCCGGTGCGCCCCTTCATGATCGGGCTCGGCACGTTCGTCGCCGGGCTGGTGGTCGCGGGCGCGGCGCCGTCCATGTGGCTCTTCGTCGCGGGCCGCGCCGTGCAGGGCCTCGGCACCGGCGTCTCGCTCGTCGCGATGTACGTCGTGATCGCCCGCGTGTACCCGGAGGAGCTGCGGTCGCGGGTGTTCGCGGCGCTGTCGGCGGCGTGGGTGCTGCCGTCGCTCATCGGCCCGGCGGTCGGCGGCGTCGTCGCCGAGCACGCCGGCTGGCGCTGGGTGTTCCTCGGGCTGATCCCGCTGGTGATCCCGCCGGCGCTGCTGCTGGTGCCCGCGCTGCGCGGCATCGAGCCGGGGGACGCCGCACCGGGCCCCGGCAAGTCGCGGTACGTCGCCGCCGTCGCAGTCTCGGCGGGCGCCGGAATCCTCCTGTACGGCCTCGGCGGCACGGGCTGGGCGATGCTGCCCGCCGCGCTCGCGGGCCTCGCCGGCCTGGCCTTCGGGCTGCCGCGGCTCGTGCCCGCCGGGACGCTCCGGCTGCGCCGCGGGCTGCCCAGCGTCGTCCTCGTCCGGGGCCTGCTCTCCGGCGCGTTCTTCGGCGCGGACGTGTTCATCCCGCTGGCGCTGACGAAGCTGCACGACTTCAGCGCGACGCAGGCGGGCATCGTCCTCATGGCCGGCTCGCTCGGCTGGTCGGCGGCGTCGCAGATCCAGGGCCGGTCCGAGCGTCCCCGCGAGTTCTACGCCCTGCTCGGCGCCGTGCTGGTGACCGCCGGGATCGTCCTCGCCACCATCGCGCTCCAGCTGTCCGGCTGGCTCGCCGCGCCCGCGTGGATCATCGGCGGCGCCGGGATGGGCTTCTCCATCGGCAGCCTCTCCGTCCTGCTCCTCGACCACTCGGCGGAGGAGGAGCAGGGCGTCAACTCGTCCGCGCTCCAGATCAGCGACACCCTCGGCTCGTCCCTCGTGGTCGGCGTCGCGGGCGCCCTCGTCGCCGGCTTCGGGACCGCCCGCCTCGGGACCGGCCTCGCCGTCGCCGGGACGCTGTTCGCCGCGATCGCCCTCCTCGGGGTGATCGCCGCTCTCCGGCTGGAGGCCCCGAAATGACCGTCGAATTCACCCTTCCCCCCTCGCTGGAGGCCCACGAACCGCCCGAGGCGCGCGGCCGGACCCGCGACGGCGTCCGCCTCCTGGTCTCCCGGCGCGCGACCGGCGCGGTCTCCCACCACTCGTTCGGCGACCTGCCCTCGCTGCTCGACCCGGGCGACCTGCTCGTCGTGAACACCTCGTCCACGCTGCCCGCCGCCGTCCGGCTCGACCGGATCAGCGTGCACTTCTCCACCCCGGTGCCCGGCGCGGACGACCGGCTGTGGCTCGTCGAACTCCGCCGCCTCGCGGGCAAGACGAGCCGCCCCTACGCGGGCGGCTGCCCCGGCGAATGGATCCCGCTGCCCGGCGACGCGACGCTGACCCTCGTCGACCGGCACACGGACCGGCTCTGGCGGGCGCGGCTCAGCACCGACGTCGTCCCCTACCTGCGCCGCCACGGGAGGCCGATCAGGTACGGGTACGTCCGCCGCGACTGGCCGGCCGCCGCCTACCAGACGGCGTTCGCGCACGACCGCTCCACGGGCGGTGCCGAGATGCCGAGCGCCGCCCGCCCGTTCACGCCCGAACTCGTGACGCGGCTCGTCTCGCACGGCGTCCTGATCGCCCCGATCACGCTGCACACCGGCGTCGCGTCGCCCGAGGCCCACGAACCCCCGTACGCGGAGCGCTACCGCGTCCCGGAGCCGACGGCGGCGCTCGTCGGGCACGTCCGCGCCCAGGGCCGCCGGGTGATCGCCGTGGGGACGACGGCCGTGCGGGCCCTGGAGACGGCCGTGGACCCCTCCGGGCGCGTCCGGGCCTCCTCGGGGTGGACGGAGCACGTCGTGACGCCGGAGAACGGCGTCCGGGCCGTGGACGGCCTCCTCACCGGCCTGCACGAGCCCAAGTCGTCTCACCTGATGATGCTCACCGCCCTCGCGGGCCCCGATCTGCTCGCCGCCACCTACGACGCCGCCCTGGCCGAGAGGTACCTGTGGCACGAGTTCGGCGACCTCAACCTGATCTTGTAGCCGTCTCGCATGGCGGACCTGGCGCACGTCCCGCACGTCCCGGCCGGTACCGTGGGAAGCAGTTATGGACGGGTCAGCACAGCGCACGCTCCTCATCACGCTCACCGGACGCGATCGCCCCGGGGTGACATCGCGTCTGTTCCGGACACTCTCGGAGTTCCCGCTCACGGTCGCGGACGTCGAGCAGGTCGTCATCCGCGGACGGCTCGTCCTCGGGGTCCTGCTCGCCTACACCGAGGGCGCCGACATCGGACGCGTCTGGAACGCCGCCGAGCACGTCGCGAACGACCTCGACATGGAGATCGAGCTCTCCACGGGCCGCAACCGGCGGATGCCGAAACGCACCGGGCGCCTCCACGTCACCGTCCTCGGCGCGCCGCTGAAGCCCGCCGCCATGGCCGGCATCTCCGGACGCATCTCCGCGCACGGCGCCAACATCGACCGCATCGAGCGGCTCGCGCAGAACCCCGTCACCTGCATCGAGATGGACGTCTCCGGCGCCGACCCCGAGGCGCTCCGCGCCGCCCTCACCGCCGAGGCCGCCGAGCAGCAGGTCGACGTCGCCGTCCAGCAGAGCGGCCTCAGCCGGCGCGCCAAGCGCCTCATCGTCATGGACGTCGACTCCACCCTCATCCAGGGCGAGGTCATCGAGCTGCTCGCCGAGCACGCCGGCTGCCTCGACGAGGTCGCCAAGGTCACCGAGGCCGCCATGCGCGGCGAGCTCGACTTCGAGGGCTCCCTGCGCGAACGCGTCGCCCTCCTCGCCGGGCTGGACGCCGCCGCCATCGACGACGTCCGCGACAAGCTCCGCCTCGCCGCCGGCGCCCGCACCCTGGTCCGCACCCTCAAGCGCCTCGACTACAAGTTCGCGATCGTCTCCGGCGGCTTCACCCAGGTCACCGACGCCCTCGTCGACGACCTCGGCATCGACTACTCCGCCGCCAACACCCTGGAGATCGCGGGCGGCAAGCTCACCGGCCGCGTCACCGGCCGCGTCATCGACCGCGCCGGCAAGGCCACCGCGCTGAAGAACTTCGCCCGCGAGGCCGGCGTCCCGATCAGCCAGACCGTCGCGATCGGCGACGGCGCGAACGACCTCGACATGCTCCAGGCCGCCGGGCTCGGCATCGCCTACAACGCCAAGCCGGTCGTCCGCGAGGCCGCCGACACGGCCGTGAACGTCCCCTACCTCGACACGATCGTCTTCCTCCTCGGCATCTCCCGCGAAGAGGTCGAAGCGGCCGACGCCGCCGACGCGGCCCCCTGACGGCCCGGTCCCCGTCCGGTCGGCTGCCGACCCCGTCTCCGCAGGACGCGGCCGAGCAGCCCTGCGCCCGTTCCGCCCTGAGCCGCTCCGCCAACCGGTAGCGGCCCCGCGCGGCGACGGCGACGGAGCGAGGCGGTGGGCGTCCCGGGTCTTTTGGGTGGTGATCATCGGGGTACGGGTGGGGCGCGGGGTGTGCGATCCCCGCGGGGCGGGCGAGCGAAGGCGGAGGGGCCGGCGGTGCTGCAGCGTGCGCGGGAGGCGTACGTTCAGGCGAACGGGCAGGCGACGCCCGTCTACGGGGTGGTCGCGGCATTCGCGGTGGCCGTCCCGCTGATCGTCGGGGCGCTGACCGGGCATGCGGGCCAGGGGTCGGTGATCGCGCTCGGCGCGTACCTGGTCGCGCTGCGCGCCCCGGAAGGGCCCTACGGGGCGCAGGCGCGCAGCCTCACCATCGGGGTCGGGGTCGTCGCCGTCGGGGCGGGCGTCGGCGGGCTGCTCAGCGGGCACCTGTGGCCGACCGTGATCGTCGTGCCGCCGCTGATCGCGCTCGGCGTCGCGGTGCCGCGGATCGGGTCCACGGCCGGGCTCGCGGTGCTGCTGAGCGCCGTCCGGCCGCCGTCCGACGTGCTGGACGTCGGGCTCCTGGAGCTGATCGGCGGGCTGTTCACCGCCGGGCTGCTGCTGGCGCCGTGGCCCGCGCGGCGGCTGCGGCCGCTGCGGGCGTCGCTGAGCGAGTGCGCCGACGCCGTCGCCGAGGCGCTCGACGCGGTCGCGGAGGACGTGGGCGCGCACGACGCCGCGCCGCTGGAGGCCGTCGAACTCACCAACCCCGACCTCCTCGCCGTCACGCGCGTGCCGGACTGGGAGAAGAAGCGGCGCGCCGCGTCGGAGTCGCTGACGGCCGCGCGCACCACCTACCGGCTGTACCGGACGGGACGCGGCCGCAGCGACCCGACCCGCCCCGAACGGCTCATCGACGCGCTCGGCCGCGTCCTGCACGAGACGGTGACGCTCCAGGCCGTCCTGGAGGCGGCGAAGAACTACCCGCCGGACCGCGAGTGGCGGCTGGAGACGCAGACCGCGATCTCGGCGCTCGCCGCGCGGTTGCGGCTGCTCGCCGGGGCGGTCGCGACGGCGGGCGGGGCGCCGCTCGGCCGGGAGGAGTCCGCGGCCGTCCGGCGGATGGGACGGGCCGCCGAGCACATCCGGCGCGCCGGGCTCGCCGGCGACGAGGACCTCATCGCGGTCGCGCTGATCGGGCAGGTGCGCCGCTCCATCGACCGCATCGCCGGCGAGGTCGCCTCCACCCGGCGGATCGTCGCGGGCGGCCTGCGGATCGGGATCGGGCCGCCCCGGATGCCCGGCAGCCTCGACCCGACGCCGGTGTGGGAGCGGATCCGGCGCGCCGTCCGCACCCGTTCCCCATCGTTCCGGCAGGTGTCGCGGGTGTACGTGACGGCGGTCGTGGCGATGGCGCTCGCCGCCGCCGTCGGCCTCTCGCACGGGCACTGGATGACGATCACCGCGATGCTGAGCCTGCGCGCCACCTACGGCGAGACCGTCGACCGGCTCGTGCAGCGCGTCGGCGGCACCGCGGCCGGGTCCGTCGCCGCCGCCGTCGTCCTCACGCTGGCGCCCGGACAACTCACCGTCGCCGTGATCGCCTTCGTCTTCGCGATGGCCGGGTTCGCGCTGCGGTCGGTGAACTTCGCGTACTGGGCGCTCTTCGGCACGCCGCTCGCGATGATGCTGCTCGACTTCTCCACGCCCGCCGACTGGCTCACCGCCGGGGAGCGGATCGGGCTGACCCTCGCCGGGACGGTCATGGCGTACCTCGCCGTCCGGCTGCTGTGGCCCGCCGGGCACCTGGAGCGGCTGCCCGTGCAGCTCAAACGGCTGCTCGGCACGCACGCCGACCTCGTCCGGGCGACGGCGGACGTCCTCGCCGGCGAGCGGGTCCGGCTGCCGCACGACACGATCGTCGCGGCGGAGCGGGCGGCGGAGGCCGTCGCCGAGACCCGCACCCGGCTCGGCCACGAGCGGCTGCCCGACCTCGACCTCATCACCGGGCTGGGCACCGCCGTGGACGCCGCGCACCGCACCCGCGACCACCTCATCGCGGTGGCCCGGCTGTCCCGCGCGGAGGCCGTCGACACCGGGCCCGTCCCCGAGATCCTCGACCGGCTCGCCGACGAGTTCGAGGAGACCGCCGTCCTGCTGGAGGAGCCGGCGGACCTCGACCCGAAGAACGTCCCGCCCGTCGAGGAGCTGGACGAGGAGCTCGCCGACCTCGACTCCCACCTGTCCGCGCTCACCAAGCGGCGCCGCGCCGAGATCAAGGCCGGCGTCGACCGGGACGAGGTCACGCCGCTGCACCAGGCGCTGCTCCAGGTGTCCGGCACCCGCTACACGATCAGGTCGCTGCGCCGGGACGCCGGCACGGTCGTCGAGGCGTCCCTCACCGCCGCGGCCCCCCGCCCCTGACCCGGCGCGGATCAGCCCTTCGGGGTGCGGACGGTGCGGAGGGTGCCCGCACCGGGGCGGACGTCGCGCCACGCGTCCGGCAGGTCGACCACGGCGAGCGCGCAGGTCGGGAAGGCGTCCGGGGCCTGCCCGGTCAGGTCGTGGACGAGCTGGTGCACCGACGGGTTGTGCCCGACGAGCAGCAGCGTCCCGGCGTCGTCCGGCGTCTCGCCGACGAGGGCGAGGAGCCCGTCGGGGTCGTTGTCGTAGATCCCCGGCTCGTAGCTCACCCCGGCGTCGACCGCGAGGAGGTCGAGCGTCTCCCGGGTGCGCGCGGCCGGGGAGCACAGCACCCGGCCGGGGACGAGGCCGTTCGCGCGCAGCCACTCGCCGGCGGCCGCGGCGTCGCGGCGCCCGCGGTCGGCGAGGACGCGGTCGATGTCGGCCGTCCCGAACCCGGCGACGGCCTTGGCGTGACGGAGCACGATGAGCGTGGGCATGACCGCCACACTAGGGCGCGACGAGCGCCGCCAGCCCCCACAGCACGAGGAGGATCCCGAACATCCCGCCGATCACGAGGGCGAAGCCCTTGGGCCCCGACATCGCCGGCCTCCCGCCGCGCCCGCTGCTCGCCACAGCGCCTCCCGATCTCCGTCCGGGGCCTGGGACGTCCGGCCCTCACCCCAAGCGTACGGCCGGCGCCCCGTGCTCGTGACCCGGCCCCGGGCATGCGAAAGGGCCGGCGGCGCGATCGCCGCCGGCCCTCTCCGCGTGAGCCGTCAGCCCTTGCTGGCGGACTCCTCGGTGCCCGTCTCGGTGGTGGCGCCGTTGGACTCGGCGCCGACCGCCGCCTCCTCCGGGGACGCCTCCCCGACGGCCTCCGCCTCGGCGCCGCCCACGGACGCGTCCTTCGGCGCGCCGCCCTCGACCGCCGGGTCGGCGGACGGCTCGGCGATCGGGTCGGCGCGCCGCTTGGAGATCACGATCGCCGCGACGATGACGCCGACGGACAGCACGGTCACCACGACGCGCAGCAGCGTGTTGCCCGCGTACGTCACCACCGCGTCCGCGATCAGCAGCGCGACCAGGTTCATCACCTTGATCAGCGGGTTGATCGAGGGGCCGGCGGTGTCCTTGAACGGGTCGCCGACCGTGTCGCCGATGATCGTCGCCTCGTGCGCGGGGCTGCCCTTGCCGCCGAGGTGGCCCTCCTCGACGAGCTTCTTGGCGTTGTCCCAGGCGCCGCCGGAGTTGGCGAGGAACACCGCCATCAGCACGCCCGCGGCGATGGCGCCGCCCAGGTAGGCGCCCAGCGGCGCGTACCCGAGCGCGAAGCCGACCGCGATCGGCGCCATGATCGCCAGCAGCCCGGGGGTGGCGAGCTCGCGCTGCGCGTCCCGGGTGCAGATGTCCACGACGCGGTCGTAGTCGGGCTTCTCGGTGTAGTCCATGATCCCGGGCTTGGTGCGGAACTGCTCGCGCACCTCCACCACGACCCGTCCGGCCGCCCGGCCCACCGCCATGATCGCCAGGCCGGAGAACAGGAACACGACGGACGCACCGATGATCAGCCCGATCAGGACGTTCGGGCTCGCGATCGACAGGTTGAAGTCGAGGAACTCTGCGCCGATCGCGTCCTTGGCGCTCTGCGACGCGTCGCCGAGCGCCGCGATCACCGTCGTCCGGAACGAGCCGAACAGCGCGGTCGCGGCCAGCACCGCCGTCGCGATCGCGATGCCCTTGGTGATCGCCTTGGTGGTGTTGCCGACGGCGTCCAGCCGCTCCAGGACGGACGCGGCCTCGCCCGTCACGTCCCCGGACATCTCGGCGATGCCCTGGGCGTTGTCGGACACGGGCCCGAAGGTGTCCATCGAGACGATCACGCCGACGGTGGTCAGCAGCCCGGTACCGGCCATCGCCACCGCGAACAGCGCGACGGTGGTGTTGCCGAAGCCGAGCAGGAACGCCCCGTACACGGCGCCCGCGATCACGAGCGCGGTGTAGACGGCCGACTCCAGGCCGAGCGAGATGCCGGACAGGATGACGGTCGCCGGGCCCGTCCGGGCGCTGTCGGTGACCTCCTTGACCGGCTTGCGGTTCGTCTCGGTGAAGTAGCCGGTGAGCAGCTGGATGACGCTGGCCAGCACGATCCCGATGAGCACCGAGCCGAGCGCGACCCAGCGCGGGTCGGCGTCCAGGCCGCGGATCGCCTCGTCGGTGACGCCCTTCAGGTCGGCGAACGACGACGGCAGGTACACGAACGCGGCGATCGCGACGAGGACCGCCGAGATGCCCGCCGAGATGAAGAACCCGCGGTTGATCGCCGTCATGCCGGACCGGTCGCCGGAGCGCGGCGCCACCGCGAAGATGCCGATCACCGCGGTGATCACGCCGATCATCGGGACGATCAGCGGGAACACCAGGCCCTCGGTGCCGAACGCCGCCGTCCCCAGGATGAGCGCGGCGACCAGCATCACGGCGTACGACTCGAACAGGTCGGCGGCCATCCCGGCGCAGTCGCCGACGTTGTCGCCCACGTTGTCGGCGATCGTCGCCGCGTTGCGCGGGTCGTCCTCCGGGATGCCCTGCTCGACCTTGCCGACGAGGTCGGCGCCGACGTCCGCGGCCTTGGTGAAGATGCCGCCGCCGACACGCATGAACATGGCGAGCAGCGCCGCGCCGAACCCGAAGCCCTCCAGCACCTTCGGCGCGTCGCCCTGGTAGGCGAGGACGACGACCGCCGCGCCGAACAGGCCGAGGCCCACGGTGAACATGCCGGCGACGCCGCCGGTGCGGAACGCGATCCGCATCGCGGTCTTCTCGCCGCCCTCCTCCCGGGCGGCCGCGGCGACGCGGACGTTGCCGCGCACCGCCAGCCACATGCCGGTGAAGCCGGTGACGGCGGAGAACAGCGCGCCGATGACGAAGAAGACCGAGCGCCCGATCCGCTCGCTCGTCGAGTCGGCGGGGAGCAGCAGCAGTACGAGCGGGATCAGTACGACGAAGACCGCGACCGTTCGGAACTGGCGTTTCAGGTAGGCGCTGGCGCCCACCTGAACGGCGCGGGCGATCTCTTGCATCTTGGCGGTGCCCTGGCCCGCGGCCAGGACATCGCGGACGAGACCCGCGGCGACGGCCAGTGCGAGCAGTGCGATCACAGCGACGACGACGACCAGGGAAAGGTCGCCGCCGCCGAGATCCACTTCTGCGCTGGCCGGGCTTGACAGGGAAAACCCGGACATCCGTCCTCCTCGACAGGGGCATTGCGACTCGATCGTCACAAAGAAGACGATCTTTACCGCGTACCCCGCGAGTCATGATTTCGAACACCTCGCACGGCGACGCGGGTGCCGGGAGTCTACGCACGCGCAAGTCGAATGTTAAGGCCGCACGGCCCTTGCGAAGGATGTCGCCGAAATGCAACGAGTGATACGCCGGAATTTGACCTATACGCCGGGCCAGGCGGCATCGCCGCAGGTCAGTCGGGGTTAGCTATCCCTTACCCAATCGCTACCTTGACAGGCGCATACGACATTGGGCGCATCGGCCCGATGACCGGCGTCCTCATTAAAGCTAGGCATTAACACAGAATTTGTCCAGACCCAAATCGGCCCAGATCTAGATCAACTGAAAGAGAATCTCACAACCCCGGCAACCGACGCCCCACCACCCCCATCCCCACCGGAGCGGCACGGGACGAGCGGCGCGTCTTGAGGGGACGGCCGAGGCCCTGCCCAGGGGTGAGCGGCGCGTCTTGGGGGGCGGCAGAGGCCCCCGCCCGGGAGTGAGCAGCGCGCCTCGGGGAGACGACCGAGGCCCCGCCGCAGGGCGAGCGGTGCGCCGCGGGAGACGACCGAGGCCCCGTCGGAGTGCGAGCGGTGCGCCGCGAGGGACGACTAAGGCCCCGCCGGGGGTGGCGGGGCCTCTGGTCTGGGTGGGGGCGGGAGCGCGTCTAGATGGTCGCCTCGGCCTCGGCCGGCCAGCTCATCCGTATCTGGACCCCCTTGGGCGTGGCGGCGATCTCCACGTCGTCGGCGAGCCCGGCGATGACCGCCAGCCCCAGTTCCGCGGTGCCCTCGCCCAGGCCGTACTCGAACTCGTCGGCGTCCATGGTCGCCGGGAGGCCGCCCGGCGTGTCGTCGCCGGGGACGGTGTCGCTGACGGTCACCTCGAAGCGGCGATCGGCGCCGCTGAGCTCGAGGCGGACGGGTTCGTCCGGGCAGTGCCGGCGGTGGGCCTCCACGGCACGCGAGCACGCCTCGCCGACCGCGAGCCTCACCTCGTCCAGCAGAGGCTCGGCGACGCCACTGCGGCGGGCCACGGCGGTCACGATCAGGCGGGCGGTCCGTACGTGGACGGGCAGCGCGCTGAAGGACAGTTCAACGGTCGACATCTCAGCTACAGGCCGCCTACTTGGCGCCCTTGCGCTTCTCCTCCGCCTCGGCGATCGAGTCGTGGATGCCGAAGACCTTGGTCAGCCCCGTGATCCGGAAGATCTTGAGAATGCGCTCCTGGGTGCACACCAGCTCCAGCGAGCCGTCGTGGGCGCGCACCCGCTTCAACCCGCCGACGAGGACGCCGAGGCCGGTGGAGTCGAGGAACTCCACCTTCTCCATGTCCACGAGCAGGTGGAACTTGCCCTTGTTGACCAGGTCGATGAGCTTCTCGCGAAGCTTCGGCGCCGTGTAGACGTCGATCTCGCCCTCCACGTTGATGACGGTGAGGCCATCGTCGGTGGTGTAGTCGTTCACCTTCAGGTCCACAGATCCTCCACGCGCCGTGCAGCACTATCCGATCCCGATGCCCAGGCCACCGGTGGTGACCGGCCTTCGAGACTTCGCCGTGATTCAACCACGCTCCGGCGTCGCGTACGCACGTAATCGCCCACTCGGGCGAAAGTTCGCGCCGTCCCGTCTGACCTGCTGATCTACTTGCCAGGGCAGGGGGGACGGGCCCACTGGCGCCGGGGCGTTCCCGTAGTTTTGCCCAGGCTGGCAAACTGAAAACCTGATGGGCGCCCAAAGATCTTCAACCCCCCTCGACCGGCTCCTCGCCGACCCGTCGCGCCGCGAGCGCATCACCCATGTGGAGAGCGTTCCCGCACGTCGGGGCCGCCAGGCCGGGTGGCCGGCCTGGGCGCCGCCGCTCCTGCTCGAGCGGCTCGCCGCGGCGGGCATCGAGGCCCCCTGGGAACACCAGGCGGCCGCCGCCGAGCACGCCCACGCCGGACGCTCTGTGATCGTCGCCACAGGGACCGCGTCGGGCAAGTCCCTCGGCTACCTGCTGCCCTGCATCGAGGCGATCTATGCCGGGGAGGAGAATCCTCGCCGGGAGGGGACGGTCCTGTACCTGTCGCCGACCAAGGCGCTCGCCGCCGACCAGCTCCGCGCGCTCCGCTCCCTGCACCTCACCCGGGTGAGGGCGGCGACCTACGACGGCGACACACCGCAGGACGAGCGGACGTGGGTCCGGCAGCACGCGAACTACATACTGACGAACCCGGACATGCTGCACCGGTCGATCCTGCCCGGGCACCCTCGATGGTCCTCGTTCCTGCGCCGCCTCCGATACGTGATCATCGACGAGGCCCACGGATACCGGGGCGTCTTCGGATCCCACGTCGCGCAGGTGCTGCGGCGCCTGCGCCGGATCTGCGGGCGCTACCACGCCTCCCCGACGTTCATCCTCGCGTCGGCGACGACGTCCTCGCCCGCGGCTGCCGCGTCCCGTCTCACCGGGCTGGACGTCGTCGCGGTCGACGACGACGCATCGCCGCGCGGGCCCGCGACCTTCGCCCTGTGGGAACCGCCGTTGACGGAACTGCGCGGTGAGCGCGGCGCCCCCGTCCGCCGTACCGCCACGGCCGAGGCGGGCGACCTTCTGGCCGACCTCGTTGTCGAAGGCGTCCAGACGCTCGCGTTCGTCCGCTCCAGGCGCGGGGCAGAGTCGGTGGCACTCAGCGCCAAGCGCGCGCTGCACGAGGTCACTCCAGCCTTGGCCGACCAGGTCGCGGCCTACCGCGCGGGCTATCTCCCCGAGGAACGCCGTGCGCTGGAGGCCGCTCTACGCTCGCGCTCCATCATCGGCTTGGCCAGCACCAACGCACTAGAGCTCGGCGTTGACGTATCCGGGTTGGACGCCGTCCTCGTCTGCGGCTGGCCAGGGACCCGCGCGTCCCTCTGGCAGCAGGCCGGACGTGCTGGACGTTCCGGCCAGGCGGCCCTCTCCATCCTCGTCGCCCGGGACGATCCGCTCGACACCTTCCTCGTCCACCATCCCGAGGCGATCTTCGGGACGCCGGTCGAGGCGACCGTCCTCGACCCGGACAACCCGTACGTCCTCGAACCGCACCTCTGCGCCGCCGCGTCCGAGATGCCGCTCACCGAGGACGACCTCGCGCTGTTCGGCCCGGCGACCGCCGACCTGCTGCCCGACCTCGTCCGCCGGGGCCTCCTCCGCCGGCGTCCCGCGGGCTGGTACTGGACGCGCCGCGACAAGGCCGCCGACCTGGCCGACATCCGCGGAGCGGGCGGCGCGCCCATCCAGGTGGTGGAGCTGTCCACCGGGCGCCTCCTCGGCACCGTCGACGAGGCATCCGCGCACACCACCGTCCACGAAGGCGCCGTCTACATCCATCAGGGCGAGTCCTACATCGTCCACACCCTCGACCTGGACGATTCCGTCGCGCTCGTAGAGGCGGCCGACCCCGACTACTCGACGACCGCCCGCGATGTGACCGACATCAGCATCGTCGAACGCCTCCGCTCCATCTCCTGGGGCGAGGCCACGCTCTGCTTCGGAACCGTCGAAGTCACCCGCCAAGTGGTCGCCTACCAGATGCGCCGCTTGCAAACGGGCGAGATGCTCGGCGAGAAGCCCCTGGACCTGCCGCCCCGCACCCTCCGCACCCGCGCCGTGTGGTGGACGCTCTCCGAAGCGCAGATCGCCTCCTTGGACGACCTCGACCTCGCGGGCGCCGCCCACGCCGCCGAACACGCCTCGATCGGCCTGCTCCCCCTGTTCGCCACATGCGACCGCTGGGATATCGGTGGCGTGTCCACGGCCGTCCACCCCGACACGGGTCTCCTCACCGTGTTCGTGTACGACGGTCATGAGGGCGGCGCGGGTTTCGCCGAACGCGGCTACGCGGATGCCTCCTCCTGGCTGCACGCCACGCGGGACGCCATAGAGTCCTGCGAGTGCGAGTCGGGGTGCCCTTCCTGCATCCAGTCACCCAAGTGCGGTAACGGCAACGACCCCTTGGACAAGCAGGGTGCCCTCACCCTCTTGGCCGTCCTGCTGGCTCAAGCCCCCGAATAGCCCTGTCGCCACCCTCTTCGGCGGCACCAGCCGGGCCCGCGGGACGATCAGTTCGGTGCAACGCGCTGGGCCGGCACGGAGGCCGGGTCGTCCATGCCGCGCCGCGCCTGGGCGAGCGCCTGCTGCAGCTTCCGCCGCTCCATCTCCAGCGTCTGCAGGGACTCCTCGTGCTCGTCCCGCAGGTCCCGCAGCTCACGCCGGATGTTCATCGCCCGCCTGAACCCCAGCGTCGCGACCATCATCCCGGCCATGAACACGATCGCGACCACCGCGCCGGCCATGAACACGTGCCACTGCTGCGTGATCCCTGGAATCTCGTCGCCGAAGACGGACATCTGGGCGCCGCCGGTGCTGTCCAGCACCACGGCGACACCGGCCACGCCGGCGGCGAGCGCGACGATCAGCCCCAGGAAGATCATGCGGAGGTCTCCTCTCCATCAGGCCCGAAACGAACAGGGCCGAGGTCTCGGACGACAGGACGCATTGCCGGACGATCCGGGCGATCCAACTGGCAAGGCAGCCTAGACCCCTCGTCCGACCCCCGCCAGCCTCCCCGACCACCCCGGGCCCTCGACAACTTCGCCGGGAGGAACGGCCGTCACTTGGCGTCGGAGCGTGGTGAACGGACCGGTTCCACCTCCCGTGCCGCGTCTGAGCGCTGGCCCGGGTGGTCCTGCGGGGGTCCGTCAGCGATCTTCGCCTGGGTGCCGGCGACGCCCGCCGGACGACCTGCGGCCGGTCACTTGCGGCGGTGGCTGCGCTTGGGCTTCTTGTTGGGGGAGGGCTTGGCGATGTCTACCTTCACGCCGCCGGAGCCGTTGCCGAGAGTCGCGGGACGACGGGCGGGCTTGCTCTTCGACGCCGAACGAGAGGCGGCCGCCGACAGGACCGGGGCCGTCTTGGCGAGGGCCTCGGCGCGGGCGATATGGTCCCGTGTCTTGCTGACGCGCTTGCGGCCGGTGCCGCTCCGCGCGAGCCGGGCCGCCATGCCGTTGCTGCTCGTGCCCGCCTGGGCGACGCGCAGGCGGCGCGTCCACGTGCCGAGGTGCGCGGCGACGATCAGCAGGATCATCGCGATGCCGACGCTCTTGCCCCACTGGAGCCGGTCGGTCGCCGCGACGTTCTGTGCCTTCGGCGAGTCGGTGGCGATCTGCGGCGCGGGGTAGGTGAAGCCGGGCGTCGCGCCGTCCGGCTGGACGGACGGGAGGGTGACCGGCGACTCGTTGTTGAACGGCGTCAGCGGCGTGCCGGCGCTCGGCACGTCGGAGCCGGACGGGAGCGACGGAGCGGAGCCGCCGGGAAGCGACCCGGATCCGCCCACCGCCGAGGTCGCCGACGAGGTGCTCGAGTACAGCGACCCGCCCGTCCCGGTGGAGCGTCGCGCGCGGACGCCCACGGAGACCGCGCCGCTCGACCGGGTCAGCGACAGGGTGGTGGAGCAGCTCGTCCCCTGGCAGAGGGAGCCGAGCGAGCCGGACCTGGACTTCACGCCGGAGCCCGATAGCGCGTAGCCGGTGAGGTCGTCCTCAAGGCCGCGGTTCCACTTCACGGCGAGCTTGCTGCCGGAAACACTCGCGGACACGCCGGTGGGAGCGGCCGGGGCGATCCGCACCGTGAAGGTGTTGGAGTCGTAGATGTTCCCGGTCTGCTTGCCCTTCAGGGCGACCTTGTAGCGACCGTTCCGACTGATCGGGAAGGTTCCCGAGATGTCCCCGGAGAAGCCCTTCTCTGCCAGGAACGTGTCACCGATTCCGGGGCCGCTGACCCGCAGCTGCATCGTGATCGCGAAGTCGAAGTGGGCCTTGGCGGTGAGCTGGGAACCACTCGTGATGACCGCGCCGTCGGCCGGGGTTATGACACTCGTCGTGGCGGCCTGCGCGGGCAGGGCGCCGAGCACCGGGAAGCTCATCGCAAGGGGCGCCGCGAGCGCGACCGCACCGATCCTGCGAATGATGGTCACGCCAGAATCCCTTCGACAGCGTCCTGCTCGTCTCATCCCGCCGAGAGTCTCGCGGGGGCACACGCGTCCGGTGGTAACTATGGACTTACGGCAGCGTAACGTACCACTGGGTAGCCAAAGTCACAGGACGATGACAAAGAAAGACGTGTTCGCATCCTCCAAGACTCCCCTCACCCTATTGACATCCAGTGCAACGAGCCGTATCGCGCCAGATTACGCCGTCTCGTCCCACAGGACCAGCCCTGGCCCGAGAAACCACTCGCAAGCCTCCGATCCCCATCGGCACCTTCAGCCGGACGGTCACCGAGACCTCTGCGACGTCCCCGCTCACCCGGCACCGCGTCAACCGGGCACCGGACTCAGCCGCGATCTCCCCGGCCAGCGCACACGCGGACCCACCGCCTTCGACGACCCGCGCAGCCGCCGCCAACGCCGCCATGTCGGCCGCCGCATCCCCCTGGTGCCGCGCTCCCCGAACCCCGCCCACCGCGATCGCCGCTACGCCGACCACCCACACAAGGGCCGAGAACGCCACCACCCACACCGTCCCAGACCCCCGATCGGACCTGCACAACCACGACCACGCCACGCGCCACCGCCCCAGCACCACGCCGCCCTCCTCCCTCCGAGCCGAACGCCCCAGCATCCGGCCAGATCCCTTTCTCTCTAGAGCCCCGCAGACGCCCCGGACAGGCTCACCCACCGGGAAGGCAACCCACCCGCCAGCCCCTCCACACCCCGGGCCGACGAGCAGCCCGCTTCCCACCACCCGTACGAACCGCCCCCTCCAAGCGACATCCGCCTATCAACCGCCCCCCAACCCAACCCGCCGAAGACGACATAGCGTTCAGACACCGCACACCGCACACCGCACGCCGCTCGAAGGGCGAACCCGAGCACGGCGCAGCGTCCAAGCAAGGTCGCGACCCGAACACAACGCGGCCCTGAAACGCGGCCCTGAAACGCGGCCCTGAAGACGACGCACCGGTTCAAGTGCAGGCCGCTGCCTGAACGCGAGCCTCGAGACGGCATGGCGTTCAAGCGCGGCCCGCCGCTCGAACGCAACGCGGCCTCGGAGGCGGCGCAGCGTTCGAGGGTGATTTGCTGCGCGGACGCCTCCCTTGGACGGGGCTCAGCGTCCTAACTCGGCCTCAATGTTCGGATCGGGCGGGGCGCCCGGGGCGTTCGTGGGGTCGGGGTGGACGCCGGGTTCTGTTGCGGCGGCTACGTGGGCATGGACCGTCAAAGGTGGGAGACCCACCGCCGCAGGGGGTGCGACAGGGGCCGAGACATCCACGTGGACCGTGGACTCGTCGCGGCGGATCCGCACGGTCGCCCCCTTCGGGACGGCCCCCACCACCAGCTCGCGGACCGCGGTGAGGGATTCGCCCCTGGCCGCCGCGCGGGCGCCGGTGCGGGCGGCGTCCGTGCAGGTGAGCTGTACGGACACGGCCGCCAGGCCCCACAGCGCGACCGCGGTGATCAGCACCAGGGCGGGGAGTGCCACGGCGATCTCCGCCGTGGCCATCCCGCGATCCCTCAGCCGGCGAGGTTGAGGGCCTTCTCGATGATCTGTAAGAGCAGCGACTTCACCTGCGCGCTCGTCACGATCTTGAACAGCAGGCCGGCGAAGGCCGCCGCGGCGATGGTGCCGACCGCGTACTCCGCGGTGGACATTCCCCGGTCTCCGCACGTTCTGGACCATCTCCGCACCACCATCTTCATCGCCCGCATGGGGGCTCCTTTCGTTCGGATTCCGTTCCAGGCTGCTGTGCCGCGCCTCCGGGCGGCGGCCGAACACAGTTCTGTGGAAAACCCGGGCTCACCAGGGCAGGAGGATCGTCGCGGCGATCCCGGCGATGGCCGGGACGACGCCGAGGAGTACGAACGCGGGCAGGAAGCAGAGGCCGAGCGGGGCGAGTGCCCGGATGCCGGCCGCCCGGGCCCTCGCGGCGGCCTCTGTCCGGGCCACGCGGCGCTGGTCGCGCGCGAGCCGGCCGAGGGACGGGGCCAGGGCCGCGCCCGTGGACGCCGCCCGGACGGCCGTCCGGGCGAGCGGCGCGAGCATCGGCTCCTTCGTGAGCGCGAGCCAAGCCTCCGCCGGATCTGCGCCGAGCCGGATCTGGACGGACACCGCGCGCAGTTCGTCGCCGAGCGGGCCGCCCACCGCATCCGCGACCGCGTCGACCGCGTCGTGCCAGGGAGCGCCGCCGCGCAGGCAGGCCGCGAGGAGGTCCACCGCGATGGGAAGGTCAGCGATGAGCCGCGCCCGTTTTCGCCGGCGCTCCGCGGCCCCCACGCGACCGAACGAGAACCAGACGGCCGCCGCCGCAAGGACACCGACCACGCCACCGGTCAGACCACCCAACGTCGCGACGCACAACACCCCCGCAGCACCCGCGGCAACGCGCCGAAGGAGGACGTCGCGTCGAAGGAGGACGTCGCGACGGAGCAGGACGTCGCGTTGGAGCAGGGCGTCGCGTTGGAGCAGGGCGTCGCGGCGTCCGTCTGCGTTTGGAGGGATTTGCTTCTCGCCACTCGCTCGCGGCGTGAGCGTCGCTCGATCGTTTCCTCGGCCTCGTTTCCACCGGGTGTAACCGGCCAGGGGCGCGCCTCCTGGTGAAGGGCCCCCGAACTGGCCCGCCAGTCTCCTCGCGGCGGCCTTCGTCCCGTTGGGGAGGAGGAACGCCGAGGCTGCCGCGCAGAGCACGGCCGCCAACACCGTCATCACTTCACCTACTTCCTTTCGCACGCCCCACGGCCCCGTCGCACGGATGGGTTGCTGACGGTCGGTGTGACCGGGTGCGGGCGTGTCGACTGCCGACGCCGAGCCCTTTCGTTAGCGGGCGCGACTGCGGGGTTAGTGGGGGGATTCAGCGGATTTGGCCAGGCTGCGGGTCCAGTGGAGGCCGAGCAGGTTGAGGGTGAAGCCTGTGATCAAGCAGGCGAGGCCGGGCATGGTCCCGCAGAGGAACGGGATCGGATGGGCGCCCAGGGCCGCGGCCATGGCCAGGCCGAGGAGCGGGAGGACGGCGAGCAGGCGGGCTGTGGCGCGAGGGCCGGCCAGCTGGACCGACACGTCCTGGCGCTGGGCCTCTTCGTCGCGAAGGGCGCCCGCCAGGCCGTCCAGGACGGTGGCGAGCGTGCCGCCGCGTTCCGCGCCGATGCGCCAGCAGGCCGCGAGGAGGCGCAGGCCCTCGGCTCCCGGACGGGTCGCCAGTTCGTCCAGGTGGTCGGCCGGCGGGCGCGGGATGTGGAGGAGTTCGCGGGACACCTGCGGGTCGAGGACGGTGACGGCCGCCGTGAACGCCTCGTCGGGGGTCCGGCCGGCGGACAGCTCGGCGGCCATGGCGTCGCAGAGTTCGATGACGGACGTCCGCCGGCGCTGTGGCCGGGTTCTACGTTCGCGCATGGCTTCGACGCTGCTTCGCAGAGCGCGCAGGGGGTCGTGTCGAGGAGGTGGCACGAGGCGGTTCATGCGGCGGAGGGCGGGCGCGGGCGCCAGGAGCGTCCAGACGGCGGCCGCCGAGCAGAGGATCGCCAGGGTGATGATCACCGGTTTCCTCGCAGGCGGGCGTGCAGGGCGTCGGCGCCGTGGTCTGGGACGACCTCGCCGGACGCGGTGAACGACACGGCGGGAACGACTCCGACCAGCCCGTCGGCCGCCCGGCGCAGAAGGCAGATCTCGGCCACGCGGCGGCGGCCGCCGCCCGGTTCGCGGACCAGGTGGACGACGACGTCCAGAGCGGCGGCCAACTGGCTGTGGACGGCCTCCCTGCTCAAGCCCGCCGTGCAGGCCAGCGCTTCGAGCCGGGCCGGCACATCTGCGGCGGTGTTGGCGTGGAGGGTGCCGCAGCCGCCCTCGTGCCCCGTGTTCAACGCCTGCAAGAGAATGACCACCTCCGCGCCTCTGACCTCGCCGACCACCAGGCGGTCGGGGCGCATGCGGAGGGCCTGGCGGACGAGGTCGTTCAGGGTCACGCCTCCCGCGCCCTCCAGGTTGGGCGGACGGGCCTCCAGCCGCACGACGTGGGGGTGGGCCGGTTTCAGTTCGGCGGAGTCCTCGACGAGGAGCAGCCGTTCGGCCGGATCCGCCAGCGACAGCAGCCCGCTCAGCAGCGTGGTCTTGCCCGTCCCCGTGCCGCCGGTGATCAGGAAGGCGGCGCGTGACTCGATCAGCGCGGCGAGGAGGTCCGCTCCTTCGGGCGGGACGGTCCGCGCCGCGACGAGTTCGTCCAGGGTGAAGGCGCGGCGCCGGGGCAGGCGCAGCGACAGGCAGGTTCCGCCCGCGGCCACCGGCGGCAGGACGGCGTGCAGCCGGACCCCGCCCGGCAGCCGGGCGTCGGCGTACGGGGCCGCGTCGTCGAGCCGCCGTCCGGCCGCGGCGGTCAGGCGCTGGGCCAGGCGGCGCAGGGCCGCCTCGTCGGTGAAGCGCACCGGGGTGCGGACGAGGCCGGAGCCCGTGTCGGCCCAGACCTCGTCGGGGCCGTTCACCAGGACGTCGGTGACATCGGGGCAGCGCAGCAGCGGCTCCAGCGGCCCGGCTCCGACGAACTCGGCGCATAACTCGTCCGCCAGTGCCAGCACCTCGCGGTCGCCGAGCAGCCGTTCCTCCGCGCGCAGTGCCGCGGCTACCCGCCCGGTCGTCGCCTCCCCGCCGCTCCCGGCCAGCCGATCCCGCACCGCGTCGGACAGGCTCGTCATGCATCCTCCTTCGACCGGGTCGGCGCAGGCCGACGCCCATGCCGCTGCCGCGTGCCTTCGCCCCGTCCGGCGGCGTCCTGTACGGGTCGGCACGGGAACGCGGTGGGGCCTTGGGGACGGGCGGTCATGCCGCTTCGCGGTAGGCGTAGGGCTGGAGGGCCAGGTCGGCCAGGATCTTGGCGCAGAAGTCGGGGAGGGGGCCGCGGCGGCAGGCCCGTTCGAGGGCGCCCTCGTCCGTGGCGGCGGGGAGGCGGCGGTCGCGCTCGAAGGCCCCGGCGGACGGGATGTCGAGGGCGTGGGCGACCGCGTCGGGGGTGAGGCCCCCGGGAGCCGGACCCTGGACGACGAGCCGCAGGTCGGCGGTGTCGCGGCGGAGGGCGGCGGCGAGGCCGTCGGCGGCGACCGTGGCGCGGACCTCGGCGGGGACGAGCAGGAACGTGACGTCGGCGGCGCGCAGGGCGGCGCGGCCGACGTCGCCCGGGTAGCGCGGGACGTCGGCGATGACCAGGTCGAAGCCGCGGGCGGCGGCGTCGAGCAGGGCGCGCACGGCCTCGTCCGAGACGGGGACGGGCTCGCCGCGCCGCCAGGACAGGACGGACAGGTCGCCCGCGCGGGGCAGGGTCTCGTGCAGCGCGGCGGTGTTCAGGCGGCCGCGGCGTTCGGCGAGGTCGTGCCAGCGGACGCCCTCGTGCTCCTCCAGCCCGAGCATGAGGTCGATGCCGCCGCCGAACGGGTCGGCGTCGACGAGGAGGGTGCGCAGCCCCTGGCCCGCGGCGGCGAGGCCCAGGGCCGCGGCGAGGACGCTGGCGCCGGCGCCGCCCCGGGCCCCGACGACGCAGAGCGTGGTGGCCCAGCCGCCCTCGGGTTCGCAGGCGGCGGCGAACGCGTTGACGAGCCAGTCTTCGTGGTCGGGGAGGGTGGCGACGTCCTGGGCGCCGGCCTCGACCGCGAGGCGGTACGCCTCCGAGGTCGCGGAGTCGGTGACGAGGACGACGCCCGGACGGCGCTGGAGCCCGGCGGACGCCACGTCCGCGGCCATGTCGGCGCCCACGAGGATGAGGGCCGGCCACGTCCAGGCGGGTCTGGCCTCCTCGGGCCCGTGGGCGACCTCGGCGTGGGCGTCGGCGGCGGCCGCGAGGCGGAGCAGGCCGTCGGCGAGGACGGGGTCGCCCGTGACGATCAGTGCCGCGAGGTTCATCGGATGCTCCTTCGAGGTTCGGAGACACCCACCTTGCGGGGCGGGACCGAGGCGCCGAAGAAGTTCCGCGAACTGTGGATAACTTCGCCTGACTCCTGGTGAGCGGGCGGGGGGGGGGGGGGGGGGC